>NZ_JAGYPD010000004.1:0-568370 GCF_018343515.1 Bacillus sp. FJAT-50079
GATTAAGTTAATAAGGGCGCACGGCGGATGCCTTGGCACTAGGAGCCGATGAAGGACGGGACTAACACCGATATGCTTCGGGGAGCTGTAAGCAAGCGTTGATCCGGAGATTTCCGAATGGGGAAACCCACTGCTCGTAATGGAGTAGTATCCATTTCTGAATACATAGGAAATGGAAGGCAGACCCGGGGAACTGAAACATCTAAGTACCCGGAGGAAGAGAAAGAAACATCGATTCCCTAAGTAGCGGCGAGCGAAACGGGAAGAGCCCAAACCAAGAGGCTTGCCTCTTGGGGTTGTAGGACACTCTACACGGAGTTACAAAGGAACGAAGTAGATGAAGCGGTCTGGAAAGACCCGCCAGAGAAGGTAACAGCCCTGTATTCGAAACTTCGTTCCCTCCAGAGTGGATCCTGAGTACGGCGGGACACGTGAAATCCCGTCGGAAGCAGGGAGGACCATCTCCCAAGGCTAAATACTCCCTAGTGACCGATAGTGAACCAGTACCGTGAGGGAAAGGTGAAAAGCACCCCGGAAGGGGAGTGAAAAAGATCCTGAAACCGTGTGCCTACAAGTAGTCAGAGCACATTCATGTGTGATGGCGTGCCTTTTGTAGAATGAACCGGCGAGTTGCGATTTCATGCAAGGTTAAGTTGAAGAGACGGAGCCGCAGCGAAAGCGAGTCTGAATAGGGCGAATAAGTATGAGGTCGCAGACCCGAAACCAGGTGATCTACCCATGTCCAGGGTGAAGGTAAGGTAACACTTACTGGAGGCCCGAACCCACGTACGTTGAAAAGTGCGGGGATGAGGTGTGGGTAGCGGTGAAATTCCAATCGAACCTGGAGATAGCTGGTTCTCTCCGAAATAGCTTTAGGGCTAGCCTCAAGGTAAGAGTGTTGGAGGTAGAGCACTGTTTGGACTAGGGGCCCTCATCGGGTTACCGAATTCAGACAAACTCCGAATGCCAATTACTTGTCCTTGGGAGTCAGACTGCGAGTGATAAGATCCGTAGTCGAGAGGGAAACAACCCAGACCGCCAGCTAAGGTCCCAAAGTATACGTTAAGTGGAAAAGGATGTGGAGTTGCTTAGACAACCAGGATGTTGGCTTAGAAGCAGCCACCATTTAAAGAGTGCGTAATAGCTCACTGGTCGAGTGACTCTGCGCCGAAAATGTACCGGGGCTAAACGTATCACCGAAGCTGCGGATTGACACCTTCTGGTGTCAATGGTAGGAGAGCGTTCTAAGGGCTGTGAAGCCAGATCGTAAGGACTGGTGGAGCGCTTAGAAGTGAGAATGCCGGTATGAGTAGCGAAAGAAGGGTGAGAATCCCTTCCACCGAATGCCTAAGGTTTCCTGAGGAAGGCTCGTCCGCTCAGGGTTAGTCGGGGCCTAAGCCGAGGCCGAAAGGCGTAGGCGATGGACAACAGGTTGATATTCCTGTACCACCTAATTTCCGTTTGAGTAATGGGGGGACGCAGGAGGATAGGGTAAGCGCGCTGCTGGATTAGCGCGTCCAAGCAGGTAGGCTGGGAGTGAGGCAAATCCTTACTCCTAAGGCTGAACTGTGATGGCGAGGGAAATATAGTACCGAAGTTCCTGATTCCACACTGCCAAGAAAAGCCTCTAGCGAGGAAATGGGTGCCCGTACCGCAAACCGACACAGGTAGGCGAGGAGAGAATCCTAAGGTGATCGAGAGAACTCTCGTTAAGGAACTCGGCAAAATGACCCCGTAACTTCGGGAGAAGGGGTGCTCCCGCGAGTGAAAGCTTGCGGAAGCCGCAGTGAATAGGCCCAGGCGACTGTTTAGCAAAAACACAGGTCTCTGCGAAGCCGTAAGGCGAAGTATAGGGGCTGACGCCTGCCCGGTGCTGGAAGGTTAAGAGGAGCGCTTAGACTTCGGTCGAAGGTGCGAATTGAAGCCCCAGTAAACGGCGGCCGTAACTATAACGGTCCTAAGGTAGCGAAATTCCTTGTCGGGTAAGTTCCGACCCGCACGAAAGGCGCAACGATCTGGGCACTGTCTCAACGAGAGACTCGGTGAAATTATAGTACCTGTGAAGATGCAGGTTACCCGCGACAGGACGGAAAGACCCCGTGGAGCTTTACTGCAGCCTGATATTGAATGTTGGTGCAGCTTGTACAGGATAGGTAGGAGCCTTGGAAACCGGAGCGCCAGCTTCGGTGGAGGCATTGGTGGGATACTACCCTTGCTGTATTGACATTCTAACCCGCAGCCGTGATCCGGCTGGGAGACAGTGTCTGGCAGGCAGTTTGACTGGGGCGGTCGCCTCCTAAAATGTAACGGAGGCGCCCAAAGGTTCCCTCAGAATGGTTGGAAATCATTCGCAGAGTGTAAAGGCACAAGGGAGCTTGACTGCGAGACCTACAAGTCGAGCAGGGACGAAAGTCGGGCTTAGTGATCCGGTGGTTCCGCATGGAAGGGCCATCGCTCAACGGATAAAAGCTACCCCGGGGATAACAGGCTTATCTCCCCCAAGAGTTCACATCGACGGGGAGGTTTGGCACCTCGATGTCGGCTCATCGCATCCTGGGGCTGTAGTCGGTCCCAAGGGTTGGGCTGTTCGCCCATTAAAGCGGTACGCGAGCTGGGTTCAGAACGTCGTGAGACAGTTCGGTCCCTATCCGTCGTGGGCGCAGGAAATTTGAGAGGAGCTGTCCTTAGTACGAGAGGACCGGGATGGACGCACCGCTGGTGTACCAGTTGTTCCGCCAGGAGCATCGCTGGGTAGCTATGTGCGGACGGGATAAGTGCTGAAAGCATCTAAGCATGAAGCCCCCCTCAAGATGAGATTTCCCATAGCGCAAGCTAGTAAGATCCCTGAAAGATGATCAGGTTGATAGGTCCGGTGTGGAAGTGTGGTGACACATGGAGCTGACGGATACTAATCGATCGAGGACTTAATCAATTTATTACATGGTTTACCTTCTCATTTATCTAGTTTTGAGAAAATGAAAATTTCCTCTTGAAAAAATAATAAAAGGCATTATAATTATAAATGTCTTTAAAAATTTGTCTGGTGGCGATAGCGAAGAGGTCACACCCGTTCCCATCTCGAACACGGTAGTTAAGCTCTTCAGCGCCAATGGTAGTTGGGGGTTTCCCCCTGCAAGAGTAGGACGCTGCCAGGCATACATATTTTGTGATTTTGTACAATGGAGGATTAGCTCAGCTGGGAGAGCATCTGCCTTACAAGCAGAGGGTCGGCGGTTCGATCCCGTCATCCTCCACCATATGCCGGCCTAGCTCAATTGGTAGAGCAACTGACTTGTAATCAGTAGGTTGGGGGTTCAAGTCCTCTGGCCGGCACCACTTGTACGAGCCATTAGCTCAGTCGGTAGAGCATCTGACTTTTAATCAGAGGGTCGCAGGTTCGAATCCTGCATGGCTCACCATTTTATATTTGCGGGTGTGGTGGAACTGGCAGACACGCTAGACTTAGGATCTAGTGCCGTAAGGCGTGGGGGTTCGACTCCCTTCACCCGCACTTTAAAAATAAATGGTCTTCTGTTAAAATTTGTCATATCCTGTGGCAAACACAGAAGTCAGAACAACCTATTCAAGCGCGGAAGTAGTTCAGTGGTAGAACACCACCTTGCCAAGGTGGGGGTCGCGGGTTCGAACCCCGTCTTCCGCTCCAAAAATTATTTTGATTTGTTGCCGGGGTGGCGGAACTGGCAGACGCACAGGACTTAAAATCCTGCGGTAGGTGACTACCGTACCGGTTCGATTCCGGTCCTCGGCACCATTTTATTTGCGCCCGTAGCTCAATTGGATAGAGCGTCTGACTACGGATCAGAAGGCTATGGGTTCGACTCCTGTCGGGCGCGCCAATTCTAAAATAAAATGGAAACATAATATGTAGATTTTTAGTTTGTTAATATTGAAACGGGAAGTAGCTCAGCTTGGTAGAGCACTTGGTTTGGGACCAAGGGGTCGCAGGTTCGAATCCTGTCTTCCCGACCAGTTTTATATGGGGCCTTAGCTCAGCTGGGAGAGCGCCTGCCTTGCACGCAGGAGGTCAGCGGTTCGATCCCGCTAGGCTCCACCATTAAGAAAATAAATCCTATATTGGCGGCGTAGCTCAGCTGGCTAGAGCGTACGGTTCATACCCGTAAGGTCGTGGGTTCGATCCCCTCCGCCGCTACCATATAGAGGACCTTTAGCTCAGCTGGTTAGAGCAGACGGCTCATAACCGTCCGGTCGTAGGTTCGAGTCCTACAAGGTCCACCATTGTTTCAATATTGGAGGTATACCCAAGTCCGGCTGAAGGGATCGGTCTTGAAAACCGACAGGCGGGTCAAACCGCGCGGGGGTTCGAATCCCTCTACCTCCTCCATATTTCATATTGTTTATTATTATCGCTGGGTGGAGCAACGAGCGTTACTTCACTGAATAAACTGCGAGTTGTACCGATCGAAATACTGCTTGAATGAGCTTCCTGAGATCGGGACAGTTAATATGCTTTGTGCATGCAGAAAAATAGTATAATTATTATTATCGCGGGGTGGAGCAGTCTGGCAGCTCGTCGGGCTCATAACCCGAAGGTCGCAGGTTCAAATCCTGCCCCCGCAACCAAAAGGTCCCGTGGTGTAGCGGTTAACATGCCTGCCTGTCACGCAGGAGATCGCGGGTTCGATTCCCGTCGGGACCGCCATATTTTCTATATAATTAATTGTATCCAATAATCCGCTACTTCCTTCATCTTATTGAGATAAGGGCGAAGGACAATCGATAGCGTAGCAACTATGTTATCTAAAGTAAGGCTCAGTAGCTCAGTCGGTAGAGCAAAGGACTGAAAATCCTTGTGTCGGCGGTTCGATTCCGTCCTGAGCCACCATTTTCGAGAAGAAACATGGCGATTGTGGCGAAGTGGTTAACGCATCGGATTGTGGCTCCGACATTCGTGGGTTCGATTCCCATCAGTCGCCCCAATTCAACAATATTATTTATGCGGGTGTAGTTTAGTGGTAAAACCTCAGCCTTCCAAGCTGATGATGAGGGTTCGATTCCCTTCACCCGCTCCATATTTTTATATGGGCCTGTAGCTCAGCTGGTTAGAGCACACGCCTGATAAGCGTGAGGTCGGTGGTTCGAGTCCACTCAGGCCCACCATTCCGCAGTAGCTCAGTGGTAGAGCTATCGGCTGTTAACCGATCGGTCGTAGGTTCGAATCCTACCTGCGGAGTTAATGGATATGGGGAAGTACTCAAGAGGCTGAAGAGGTGCCCCTGCTAAGGGCATAGGTCGCGTAAGCGGCGCGAGGGTTCAAATCCCTCCTTCTCCGCCATATCATCCATTATGGCCCCTTGGTCAAGCGGTTAAGACACCGCCCTTTCACGGCGGTAACACGGGTTCGAATCCCGTAGGGGTCATCCTTTGAAAAAGCTATCCAATAATGGATAGCTTTTTTGTTGTCTAGGAAATTATAAAATTCTAGCCTTATGGATAATTGTTCATTGCTGCGAACGGTCATGCTAGAACAATGTTTCAAAATAAAAAGGTAATACTAATTGATTTTTGTAAAGATTGTGGCGCTCGATTGCCCTTATTGGGATTTTTTGCTGTTGAGGGTAAATCGAGTGTGCTTCGAATGCCCCTCTTATGGATTTTTTGCAGTTGAGGGTAAATCGAGCGTGCTTCGAATGCCCCTCTTGTGGATTTTTTGCTGTTGAGGGTAAATCGAGCATGCTTCGATTGCCCTTATTGTGGATTTTTTGCAGTTGAGGGTAAATCGAGCGTGCTTCGAATGCCCCTCTTGTGGATTTTTTGCAGTTGAGGGTAAATCGAGCGTGCTTCGATTGCCCTTATTGTGGATTTTTTGCTGTTGAGGGTAAATCGAGCATGCTTCGAATGCCCCTCTTGTGGATTTTTTGCTGTTGAGGGTAAATCGAGCATGCTTCGAATGCCCCTCTTATGGATTTTTTGCTGTTGAGGGTAAATCGAGCGTGCTTCGATTGCCCTTATTGTGGATTTTTTGCTGTTGAGGGTAAATCGAGCGTGTTTCGAATGCCCTTATTGCGGATTTTTTACTGTTGAGGGTAAATCGAGCATGCTTCGAATGCCATTATTGTGGATTTTTTGCTGTTGAGGGTAAATCGAGCATGCTTCGAATGCCCTTATTGGGATTTTTTGCTGTTGAGGGTAAATCGAGCGTGTTTCGATTTACCATATTGGAGAATTTTTGCCGGAAAGGGTAAATCGGACGTGTCTCGACTGACCGTATTGAAAATTTTCCGCGGGAGAAGGGCAATCGGATGAAGTTCGATTGATTAAAATGATGTAAATAGTCTCTATCAGGAGGAAATAATTACTACCTGTGTATAAAAAGGGGGCTATTCTAACTTCTAGGACAGCCCCTTTTCATCAACAATGATTAATATTCAAACAGATGCGCAAATTGCATCACGATCGTTTCAGCAATTAGGTCCGACGCCATTGTTTCTCTTTTTCCGTAGCTGTTTTCGCATCACCTTTTACAGCTGCTGTTACTAATTGTACAGCGATAACCAAATGGTCTTAAATAAGGTCAGCATAGTGATCAGCAATTTGATCGCCATAAAGCAGTCTAAGGCAATTGCCTAAATCTGTGGCATTTTTTGTTTTACGGCTTTTCCCTTTTTTTAAACGCTCAAGGGCAATGTACGATGCTTTTATCGCTTATTAATGAATGGGGAGAGCCATTCATTAATAAGTGCCTCTCTAAGCTACAGTTGATGAGAGGAGGATGTTTTTATTTATCAACATAACCATCTGTCTGTTTATAGGGGACATCGCCAAATGGAGCTTCAATTCCTTCTTCATCAAGCATTTCTTCATATGCTGTTTTTTCTTCGGATGTGATCACTTCCGTCGTTTTACCGTCTATATCATTGCCTATGAATGTTTCGTATTGTTCTGTAAACCCATCTTTTAAGTCGTCGGAGTATAGGTCGTCGTAGTCGTTGAAATCCCCTTCGAAATCAGATGGTGTTTCAGATGTACCGTATTGAGCAACTTCTTGAAAGCTGTCCTCATAGTCTCTAACTCCATCCCCCTTATGGCGACTTGCAAATGAATTATCGACGGCTGGATGAAGCACTTCTTCTTCAACTGGGCGATCGTGTGATAACGTCTGTTCGGGACTATGTTCTACGCAAAAAGTTGTATTTGGAATTGCTTCGAGCCGTTCATATGGAATTTCTTTTCCACAAGTTTGACAAATTCCGTATTTTCCAGCATGTAATGCATCAATTGCATTATTGACCTTTTTTAATTCTGCCTCGGCATGAACAGAAAGGGCGAGGTTTCTTTCACGGTCAAAAAGTTCAGTTCCCATATCGGCAGGATGATTATCGTACATTGATAATTCTCTTTCACGGGCGTTAGCACTTTCAAAAACTTCCTCATCTTGTCGGATTGTTTGCAATAATTGTTTCCGCTGCTCTAAAAGTTCATTTTCTAAAAAAGTTTTTTGTTCTTCTGTAAGCATGCTGCCACATCCTTTTCATTATGCAATAATCGTAGTATGTGCGTTTTCTCGATTACTTATTTGCATTTGAAATTACCTTCTATCGTATCACTTTCCCTATTCTTAATAAAAATACACATATAAAAACAGCACTTGCGAAAGGCAAGTGCTGTTTCTTAAAGAATATAGCTTATCAATAGACCGACTGAAAGCAGTAGTCCATATATCGTATTCGTTTGTCCTGTTGCTTTCATGGCAGGCATCATTTCTAGCGGCTCGGTTTTACCGACGAATCCTTTTACAGCTGTCCATGCTTTTGGAATGCTTACAAACGTAATCAGCAACCAAGGAGATGCATCAATAGTTAGGATGAGCAAGACAACCCAAAAATATGAAAGGATGAAATGGCCGGCTAATAATTGGATTGCTCTTGTTTTACCTAATAAAATCGCAAGTGTTTTACGCCCGTTTATTTTATCCCCATCGAGGTCACGAATATTATTGGAAAGCATAAGAGCAGCAATTAAAAGCGAAATTGGAATGGAGACAAGGATGCTTTCCTTGCTAATATAGCCTGTCTGAATAAAAAACGTAATTTGAATGATGACGACTCCCATGAGAAAGCCTGATGTTAGTTCCCCAAAAGGAGTATATGCAATCGGCTTTGGCCCGCCTGTATAAAAATATCCCATTGCCATACAGATTACCCCAACAACAGCGATCCACCAACTGGTTGTTACGGAGATATACAGCCCGAGCAGCATTGAAATACCGAAAAGTGCAAAGCCTAATCTTAGAACTGTTTGTGCTTTTACACCATTTCGAACAATTGCTCCACCGATTCCGACGGAGTTTTCATTGTCTAGCCCTCTTGCATAATCAAAGTATTCGTTAAACATATTGGTTGCTGTTTGAATTAATAAGCTTGCGATTAGCATAGCTAAAAACAGCAACCAATGAATCGATGTATATTTTCCTGCGATGACTGTTCCTAGTAATACGGGAACAAATGCGGCAGTAAGTGTATGTGGTCTCGTTAGTTGCCACCAAATTCGCCAGCCTTTATCAGCTGGTACAATCAATTGAGTTTGAAGATTCATTGCGATGTCGCTCCCTTAAAAATAATCAACTGAATAAAAATGTCCACTTCTTAAAGTGTAGGTAAAGAATGGTGGGGTGTCAATCTATTTTCTTTGCCAGTCGGATTGATTGCTACATTTCATTCCGTTCTTCATATATAATAAGAAAGTAGGAAAAAAAGAAAAGACCTGTGTTTTAGGAGAGATGATTTTGATTAAGTCATTATTGCGATCTAATTTGCATTCTGCATCGATGAACTTTAAAGAAGAATCAACATTGTTTAGTGAAACAATGAACATTGATTTTATTGATCCGACTATGTTTTATAGTGGGAATCAACATTTATATAAAGAAGAAAGCTTTTTTTGGCAAAGCCCGGATGAAAACTTTAGCCTAGTTGGTCTTGGGGCTACTTATGTATTAAAAGCAAATGGCGAGGAAGAGCGAATATGCGATTTGGAAAATCAGTGGAAGAAGCTTTGTGATCAGGCTGAAATTATAAATCCATTTGAAGTTTCTGGGACGGGCCCATTATTGTTTGGCGGCTTTTCATTTGATCCAGACAGTACAAAAGAAAAGGAGTGGGAGCCGTTTGGACAAACCCTTTTTTATTTGCCAAAATATATGCTGACTGTTGTGAATGAACAATGCTTTTTAACTATTAATGTGCTTAGGGAAACGGAAATCTATGAGGATGCTAAGGCATTTGTTCCGACATTAATTAAAAATGCCAAAAGAGAAATTCCGCATCGTGCAGCACTTGTCATGCAGGAAGAGCTAAATGCTGAAGAATGGGCACGAACGGTTGATGACATTGTACAAAAATTAGAAGGTACGGAATTGCAAAAGGTTGTATTAGCACGAAAAATGAAACTCGAATTCGCCAGCAATGTAAATGTCGGCAATGTTGTTCAGCAATTAGTTAGACAGCAACCAAATAGTTTTGTTTTCGCATTGCAAGCAAAACATACGTATTTCTTAGGGGCATCACCGGAACGACTTGTAAAGAAAAATGGAACAGAGGTATTATCAACAAGTCTAGCTGGATCAATCGAAAGATCGGAGTACTCGGCAGAAGATGAAAAATTAGCGAATTGGTTATTGAATGATGAGAAGAATCTATTTGAACATCAGCTTGTTGTTTCAATGATCGAAAAGGCACTTAGACCTTATTGTGAAGATGTAAAAGTTGCCGATCAGCCGGCGATTATGAAGACACCGGATATTCAGCATCTATATACACCTGTTTCAGGAGAAATGAAACCTGGAAATACGATCTTTCAAGTTGTGAAGGGGCTTCATCCAACGCCAGCGCTCGGAGGGGTGCCAACGAAAGCAGCGATGAAAATGATCCGTGATATGGAAGGGATGGATCGAGGCTTCTATGCGGCGCCTATCGGCTGGTCAGATTACCGTATGAACGGTGAATTTATCGTTGCCATTCGTTCGGGGCTAATTAAGGAAAATGAAGCTTACTTATATGCAGGTTGTGGGTTGGTGAAAGGATCTAATTCAGAAGATGAATTGATTGAAACACGTGTAAAGTTTCGGCCAATGTTACGAGCTGTGGGAGGGAAATCGTCATGAAGAGCCAAGAAACGCTTACAAACTATTTATCTGCTTTTATCGAAGGGCTTGAGCAAGCGGGCGTGACCGATGTGGTCATTAGCCCGGGCTCACGTTCGACACCACTCGCATTATTGTTCGCTGAGCATCCAAATATGAATGTATATGTGAATATAGACGAGCGCTCAGCTGCATTTTTTGCGCTTGGTCTTGCGAAGGCATCAAGAAGTCCTGTCGCCTTGCTATGCACGTCTGGAACGGCAGCAGCTAATTTTTACCCAGCGGTGATTGAAGCGAGCTTATCACGTGTCCCGCTCCTCGTTTTAACCGCGGACCGCCCGCATGAATTACGGGATGTCGGTGCTCCGCAGGCGATGAATCAAATTCATTTGTACGGGAACCATGTGAAGTGGTTTTCAGAAATGGCCATCCCAGAAAGCGGAGATATGATTATCAGATATGCACGGAAAACGGCGATCCGATCTGTTGCTGAGGCGAAAGGTTTGCCAGCTGGTCCTGTCCATCTAAACTTTCCATTTAGAGAGCCACTGATCCCACAGCTTAGCCCATCACCTTTTTCAAAAGAGGTAAAGGGTAGTAAGCCGGAAGTCAAAATAGGAAAGCTTGAGTTAGCTGATGAGTTCTACCAAGCATTGGCGAAAGAATGGCAAGGAATTGAAAAAGGAGTCATCATTTGTGGACAAATCGATCATCCTGAGTTCTCAGTAGTGGTAAGAACGTTAAGTGAAAAGCTTGGCTTTCCAATATTAGCTGATCCATTATCACAACTTAGATCCAATTGTACGGTTGAAGATCATGTGATCGATAGCTATGATGCGATTTTAAGAACGGACGTAGCTAATGATCTGTTACAGCCAGAATTGATTATTCGTTTTGGTGGAATTCCTGTTTCAAAGCCACTCACGCTATTTTTAGAAAAATGCAGTGAGGTTGAACAAGTAATTATTGACGGTGGCCGAGGCTGGCGTGATCCGTCACATATTGCTGCGGAGCTCCTTTATTGTGACGAGGCTATTTTTTGCGAAAAGGTTTCTCAGTTGGTTGATAATGAGAAAGATGCCCGCTGGTTAAAGATGTGGGAGAAATTGGATTTTTTAGTAAAAAACATCATTTACACGAATTTCCAGATGCTAGATGAATTGGATGAAGGAAAATCGATAAGGGAACTCGCTGAACTACTTCCGGAAGACAGCACGCTTTTCGTTGGTAATAGTATGCCGATAAGGGATGTAGATACTTTTTTACATAAAACAAAGAAGAATGTGCGAATTATGGCAAATCGTGGGGCAAATGGGATTGATGGAGTAGTCTCCACTGCACTTGGGGCGGCGGTTCATTTACGGCCTGTTTATTTAGTCATTGGCGATTTATCCTTTTTCCATGATATGAATGGTTTACTTGCTGCTAAAATTTATCAGCTGAACATCAATATTATTGTGCTCAATAATGATGGTGGTGGAATATTCTCTTATTTACCGCAAGCGAAAGAGCCAAAGCATTTTGAACTGCTTTATGGCACACCGACCGGACTAAATTTTGAGCATGCGGTAAAGATGTACCATGGTCAATATACGAAAGTCAATGATTGGTTGTCGTTTCAAATGGCGATCATGGATGCTGGAAGCAATGAAGGCTTAAATGTCATTGAAGTTCCGACAGATCGTGAGAAAAATACGGCAAGTCACCGGAGAATTTGGTCGCAAGTTTCCCGGGAAATAAACAAATTTTTACAAGGTGCACGTTTATGAGGCTTTCCATCGGAGAAGTAGATTATTATGTCGAAGTTTCTGGAGAGGGTCCTTCAATCATGCTTTTGCATGGGTTTACTGGGGACGTTACAACATGGAATGATTTGAAGAAAATATTAGTAGCTAACTATAAAGTAATTGCGATTGATATTATTGGTCATGGTCAAACGACTGCCCCCAATGATGTGGAAAAATATGATATGTGTCAAGTTGCCAACGATCTGTCCTGTATCGTCGATCAGTTAGACGCAGGGCAGGTCCAAGTTCTTGGATATTCAATGGGAGGCAGACTTGCACTTACTTTCGCTTTGCTTTTTCCGGAAAAAGTGAGGGGGCTTATTCTCGAAAGTGCGTCACCAGGTCTTAAAACGCGGGAAGAGAGAGAAGCTCGTAAGGACAAAGATGAGCTGCTTGCGAGGCGGATTATAAAAAACGGAATGGAGGATTTTGTTGCATATTGGGAACAGATTCCTTTATTTGCGAGCCAACAGCAATTACCGGAGAAAATTCGCGAGCAAATAAGAGGTCAACGATTGCAAAATTCTTCCGAAGGGCTGGCTAATAGTTTACGTGGGATGGGAACTGGGCAACAGCCTTCCTTTTGGGAGGATTTACATAAAATAGTTTGTCCCGTTCTCCTTGTTTGTGGTGAAGATGATGAGAAGTTTTGCACACTTGCGATGGAGATGGAAAAATTGCTTCCGCATGCTGAGTTATCAACATTTGTAGGTGTCGGGCATGCAGTTCATGTGGAAGAACCGGAGAAGTTTGGTACAATAGTAAGAGAGTTTTTACATAAAGGAGGAAAACGGTGTGGCTAGAGAATGGATTCAGGAAAGAGAATACGAAGATATTTTATATGAAACTTATAATGGAATTGCCAAAATTACGATTAATCGACCAGAAGTGAGAAACGCATTCAGACCGAAAACAACAATGGAGTTGATTGATGCGTTTGCCTATGCAAGAGATGACGCAAAAATTGGGGTGATTATTCTTACGGGAGCAGGCGATTTAGCATTTTGTTCTGGTGGAGACCAGTCAGTAAGAGGACATGGCGGGTACGTTGGTGAAGATAATATTCCGCGTCTAAACGTACTTGACTTACAAAGATTAATCCGTGTCATTCCTAAACCGGTCGTAGCAATGGTCGCTGGCTATGCAATTGGAGGAGGACATGTTCTTCATGTCGTATGCGATTTAACGATTGCCGCAGACAATGCGAAATTTGGACAAACAGGTCCAGTTGTCGGCAGCTTTGATGCTGGATATGGTTCGGGCTATTTAGCGCGTATTGTTGGTCATAAAAAAGCAAAAGAAATTTGGTTCCTTTGCCGTCAATACAATGCACAGGAAGCACTTGATATGGGGCTTGTGAATACAGTTGTACCGTTGGAGCAATTGGAAGATGAAACAGTACAATGGTGTGAGGAAATGTTGGAGAAGAGCCCAACAGCCCTTCGTTTCTTAAAAGCGGCATTCAATGCAGATACAGATGGACTAGCAGGTATTCAGCAACTTGCTGGAGATGCTACGCTTCTTTATTACACATCTGACGAGGCAAAAGAAGGAAGAGACGCTTTTAAAGAAAAACGTAAACCGAATTTTGATCAATTCCCAAGATTCCCGTAATGTAATTCGACTGCTAGAAGATCATTAGATTGGTAAAAAAAGCTTGATGGAGCGTTCCGTTCAAGCTTTTTTGTTGATTAATTCGTAAGGGGTTTTTTGTATGGAAAATGCGATTCCAAATTGGCTGTTACAGCGTGCCTATTTGACACCGAATAGAACGGCACTTGTTTTTGGTAATCAAATTTGGACGTTTTCAGAAATGGTGGAAGAAGTAAGAAAGATTGCCAACCGTTTACATGTACAGCGCGGTGAGCGCGTAGCTGTGCTAGTGAAAAATAATCCAACTACGGTTTGGCTCATTCATGCACTGCAACAATGCGGAGCTGAAATTGTTTTTCTTAATAATCGTTTAACAAGTGCAGAATTATTGTTTCAATTAATCGATAGCAAAGCAAAAAAACTTATTTTTGATGATAGCATGAACGTCATTGCCAGTGATATTGCAAAAAATAATAAAGATATATACATCTTATCTTTGCAAAGACTGGCAAGTCGACCGGTGAAATGCTTTGAAGAAAAGCTTGAGTTTCATTTAAATGATATCTGTTCAATCATGTATACATCAGGAACAACTGGCAAGCCTAAAGGAGTTTTACAAACGTATGGCAACCATTGGTGGAGTGCAATCGGTTCTTCTTTAAACCTAGGACTACGTGAGGATGATGCATGGCTTTGCGCCGTCCCATTGTTCCATATTAGTGGGATGTCAATCTTAATGCGTAGTGTGATTTATGGAATGCCCGTTTATTTACAGGAACAGTTCAATGAATATGATGCAAATACATTACTAAAATCTGGAAAAGTTACGATTATGTCGGTCGTTTCGGCGATGCTTGATCGCATGCTGCTCGCGCTTGGTGACGAAAAATACGACGAACGTTTTCGTTGCATGCTGCTTGGTGGTGGAGCAGCTCAGCGCCATCAGCTTGAATGGTGCAAGCGAAAAGGGATCCCGGTAATCCAAACATATGGAATGACGGAAACAGCCTCGCAAATCGTTACACTATCTCCCGAGGATAGCTTGGAAAAGCTTGGCTCGGCAGGTAAGCCTCTGTTTCCAGCTCAGCTACAAATTGTCACTGAAAATGGAAAACAGGCTGAGCATGGGGAAGTCGGGGAAATTATTGTAAAAGGACCTAATGTTACAAGCGGTTATTTACAAAGAGAGGATGCCAATAAGGAAGCTTTTCAAAATGGCTGGTTTCGAACGGGAGACCTCGGTTATTTGGATGAGGAAGGATTTTTATATATTTTAGACAGAAGGTCAGACTTAATCATTTCTGGCGGAGAAAACATCTATCCAGCAGAAATTGAAGAGGTATTGATGGAAATTCCTGAAGTGATGGAAGCCGGTGTTACAGGAGTTAATGATGCTGTTTGGGGCAAGGTTCCATATGCCTTTGTTGTTTTAAGCAATCCGTTATCAGAGCAAAATATCATTGAATTTTGTCGGGGAAAATTAGCTTCATACAAAATGCCAAAACGGATCTATCAAATCGAAGCATTGCCGAGAAATGGTGCAAATAAAATCGTTCGTAGGCAGCTTTTACAATACATTAAGGAAGATCAGTAATAAGCGCATGAGAAAGACGATTACAGCAAATAATTGTAATCGTCTTTTTGGAGATTCGACACACATTTAGAAACGATCTTCACTCATGTTTAAAGGTTTGGCAGTCCGTTTCTTGTTCATTTTTTGCTTTGGATCCTGAATGGCTGACAACATAAATTTGATCAGCTGAACATTGGTTTCCCTTTTTCCAATAATGGCAGTTTTGTACTTCACATAATACATCTTTAGCCATGTGTATCACCCCTTCTTAATGGATACACATTTAGTTTTGTCAAAAGAACGAATCAAAATAAGTGGAAAAAAAATCTATTTTATGGAATGCTTCTTTTCTGGTACAGGGTCGAATCCACCTGGGTGGAATGGGTGACATTTTAAAATTCGTTTACATGTAAGCCATCCGCCGCGAATCGCTCCGAATCTCTGAATTGATTCAAGCCCATATTGAGAGCAGGTTGGATAAAATCGACAAGTGGGAGGCTTTAATGGTGAAATAATGATTTGATAAAAACGAATGATTTTTAAAAAGATGTTTGCAAGCATACCGATCGCTTCTTTCGGGAAATTAATTGTTCTATTCATTGTAACATAGTGAGCAAAGTGACAAAAGTTTGTTTTGATCTTGAGGATAAAGGGTATGATACAAATGAGGAGGATGGTTAAAATGACAGAAAATGAGCAAAAACAATTGGTAGATGCCGTCAATAAGCAGGTGGCAAACTGGACAGTACTATTTACAAAATTACATAATTTTCATTGGTATGTAACAGGTCACCATTTCTTTGTGCTTCACGAAAAGTTTGAACAGTTGTATACGGAGGCAGGTGTTCATATTGATGAGCTGGCGGAAAGACTTTTAGCATTAGAAGGCAAACCAGTCGCGACCTTAAGGGAGTCACTTGAAATGGCAAGTGTACAAGAGGCAAAAGGTGGAGAGAGTGCTGATCAGATGGTAAGTGCGATCGTTGATGATTTTACGATTATGATCGAAGAGTTAAAAGCAAGCATGGACCTCGCAACAGAAATGGGCGATGACACGACAGGGGACATGCTGCTCGCTGTTCATCAAAGCTTAGAAAAGCATAACTGGATGTTTAAAGCCTATCTAGGTCAATAAAACAAGAGAAAGGTTTCCTAATGTTTTTAGGAAACCTTTCTTACGTACAGAAGGGCGAATAATTTCTACAATATGTATTAATGTAAATGAGTCGATGATTGAGGATATCCAGTTTTTCCTTCATGCTGGGCAATTTTACCTTTTAACGTCTCCAATAAATATAAACGAATAAAGTATTGCAGTTCATCCTCTTGCATATCTTTTACGATACCCATTAATTCGTCGCGGTTATAATGTTCTAACACCGCAAACGTAATCATATCTAAATCTTCTTCATCACCAGTTAGTCGATCACGATACATCGCGAATAGCTCATCAACCAGCCTCATTATCTTTCACCTCTTTTACTATAAAATGATCATGCCATAACTCCAAACAGCAATCAACTTATTTGTTATCTATACCCGTACTAAAAGCTGGACAATCCCTATTTCAAAAATACTTGTTAAGAATAAAATAAGTGAGTTGATCGCAAAATATGCATAAGAAATTAAGAAAAGAGCAAGGTGCCCACTTATCGGTGAAAAGAACAAGGTGAACAAAAGCTTCCTGATAACAGGAGTATATTCATTTCCCTGTGATTTGTGAACTCGAGCCGATAGCGCCTTGAGCTAGATAATAAAAAAGTAGGTGCAAATATTGGATAATGAAAAAAAGCCATTTTATATATCGGTTGGACCAGGTCAAATTATGAGTACAGCGACAGATTCGCCTTGGGAATTTAAAATCGAGGCGACAGATGATGAAATCAAAATGCTTCGGAAGGTATTTGATTCGAATGCCGATAATAGCATCGATGATTTTTTGCGGGCACATATTCCGTTTTTAGAATATCATCATGATCCAACGAATGATCGCCATGATGACAATTTACTACGGATTTATGGAATGATTTACTCACTCGGCGATCAAGAAGCGAAGCAACATGTAGAAAGCATGGGAATATTGAACCATTTTCGATCGGAGTAAACTTACGTCTTATTTTCCCTCATCCGCTATAATAAATAGGATGATTGTATAGAGGGAGATTATTATGCATAAAAAGTTTTTGGATGAAAAGGGAAATATGGTGACACTCGCCTTTACGAAATCAACTTTTCCAATAGAGGCGAAGCATGTATTAATCATTTGCCGTCTCGAAAATCAATGGCTGCTAACGAATCATTCGCAACGAGGCTGGGAATTTCCTGGAGGTAAAATTGAAAACGGCGAAAGTGCAGAAGAAGCGGCAATAAGGGAAGTCGATGAAGAAACGGGAGGAAAGATAAGGCGGCTTATTTTTATTGGCGAATATTTTGTCGACGATCGTGTGAATCCTTTTGTGAAACAGATCTATTTTGCGGATATCGAAAAAATAAGGCCAAAGGGAGATTATATGGAAACGAAGGGCCCTGTTTTAATTGAGGGTGATCTCGTTTCGATACTGAAAAATCAGGAATTTAGCTTTATCATGAAGGATGAGGTTGTTCCGATGGCACTTGCCAAAATCGATGAGATCATATGATACGGGCATTAAGCAAAATAGGCTGGGACATAACTAATGTGATTAATTCCGAAGGTGAACATTTATATTTGCGGAGCGAGTCATTTGCAGTTGCTAGCGTTCGTATTTTGATTGATAATAAACATTTGTCCCAGCCTCAATTTCAATCAATATCCTTAATAAGCTTGCGTTCTAACCATTCTACGGCTTGATACATCAAGGTGGCAAAGATCGCAATTAAGAGAAGCGAAAGCATAACAAGGGTGAAGTTAAACACTTGGAAGCCATAAATAATCATATAGCCAAGTCCTTTAGCGGAAACGAGAAATTCTCCAACGATGACGCCTACCCACGATAAACCGACATTGACTTTGAGTGTTGAAATAATCGTTGGAAATGAAGCGGGCAAGATCGCTTCTTGAAACTTTTGTCGTCGTGTAGAGCCGAACGTACTTAACACCTTTAAATAATTTTCATCTACGCTACGAAATGACGTATAGACGACAATTGTTGTGATGATGATGGAAATAATTGCCCCCATTGCGATAATTGAAGTAAATCCGGGACCAAGGCCAACGATTAAGATTGGACCTAAAGCGATTTTCGGCATCGCATTTAGAATAACGAGATATGGATCCAAAATTTTGGAAATAAACGGTGACCACCAAAGGATGGCGGCAAGGAGCGTTCCAAGCGCAGTGCCAAGAACGAATCCTAAAACTGTTTCAAACACAGTTACACTTAAATGTGTAAGCAATGATCCATCGGTTATTTTTTCAATAAATAAATGTGCTACTTTTGAAGGATAGCTAAAAATTAAAGGGTCGATCCATTTAGAGCGGCTGGCAATTTCCCAAAAGGAAAATAGCACGATGAAAATGAGAATTTGATAAAAGAGCACCCATTTATTTTCCGTTGCTAATCTTTGCTTATATTGTTTATGAAGGGTGCTGGGATGTTGTTCATTATTCAAGAGACTCCAGCTCCTTCCAAATAATTTGGAATAAATCGTGGTATGCTTGCTTGCTGCGAACATCAAAAGGTTTTAAGATTCTTAATTCTTCTGGAACATCGAAGATCCGATAGAGGCGTCCCGGTTTCGCTGAAAATAATAATATTCGGTCGCTCATCGAGATTGCTTCACCAATATCATGTGTGACGAGTACGGCTGTCTTTTCGTAAACTCTTAACGTTTCGAATACGAGATCTTCTAATTTTAATTTCGTTTGATAATCGAGAGCAGAAAACGGTTCATCAAGGAGTAATAATTTTGGATTGACTGCCATCGTTCTAGCAAGTGCTGCCCGTTGCCGCATTCCACCGGAAAGTTGGCGCGGAAATTGAGATTCCACGCCAGATAAACCGATTTGCTTCAAAAAAGTGAGTGCTTCCTTATGAGTCGTTTCATTTAATCGACCATTCAATTTTAAACCGAGTAAAACATTCTCTTCGATCGTTTTCCACGGAAATAAATAGTCTTGCTGAAGCATATATCCGATTGACGCTTGATTCGCATCAGGAGGAATTCCCTCAATAGTGACACGCCCGGTCGTTGGCATAATTAACCCGGATAAAATCGAGAGCATTGTCGTTTTTCCGCAACCACTTGGTCCAAGCAAGGAAATGAACTCGCCTTTTTTGATTGTAAATGAAATATTTTCTAAAGCTGTTGTGATGGAAGTAGGGGCAAAATAATGATGGCCGACATCGTCTACTTCTAAAAAATTCATGTGTTTCGGCCTCCCTTTTTATTCGTTAAGTACTTTATCTACGATTTCCGTATTGACTAATGTTTGATAATCGACTTTTTCAGGAAGTTCACCTGCTTCATCCATAATCGCTTGAAGTTGGTCCCAGCCCGCTTCTGTTAATTTCATTCCTTTAGCGAAGGAACCTTGGTTTTTATATCGTTCAACAACGGTCGCCAATGTATCGGCATCTGTGTCTTCAAAATATGGTTGGACGAGCTTTGCCACATCCTCGGGACTATTCTCATCAACCCAATTTTGGGCTTTGTAGAGGGCGCGTACGAACTTCTCAACGGTTTGTTCATTTTTCTGCATATAGCTTTCTTTTGCCATGAAAGTTGTATATGGTACTTCACCAGATTCTTCACCAAAAGAAGCGACGATATGACCGACTCCTTCTTTTTCAAAAATTGAAGCGGTTGGTTCAAATAATTGAACAAAATCACCTGTCCCTGATGCAAACGCATTCGGGATGTTGGCAAAGTCGATATTTTGGATTAAATTTAAGTCTGAGTGTGGGTCGATGCCATTTTTCTTTAAGACGAATTCACCGACCATTTGCGGCATTCCGCCTTTACGCTGACCAAGGAAGGTAGAGTCTTTTAATTGATCCCAAGAGAACGATTCGATATTTTCACGGGCGACGAGGAAGGTGCCGTCCGTTTGTGTTAATTGTGCAAAGTTAATTACTTTATCTGCTGCACCTTGGGCATACACGTAAATCGAGGTTTCCGATCCAACAAGGGCGATATCAGCGCCATCTGATAGAAGAGCTGTCATCGTCTTGTCACCGCCCCAAGTTGTTGTCAGTTCAACATCGAGACCTTCATCTTTAAAAAATCCCTTTTCAATTGCGACGTACTGGGGAGCATAGAAAATTGAGCGGGTTACCTCGGCCACTTTCACTTTTGTTGTACCGCCATTTGTTGAACAAGCGGCAGTGGCAACGACGATAAAAACAGTAATCATTAGTAAAGCACTGGCTTTTAGCCATTTTTTCATTGAAAAATCCTCCTTTATTGAAAGCATCATTCATTTGATTGAACGTTGAATACATTAGTCTATGATGGGCGGAAAAATGTGTGATAGCCTAGAACGAAAGAAAGGGTGGAGAAATATGAAGCAGCTAGTTATTGATAAACAACGATTTCCATCACCCAACCCTTTAGTGCGCTTATATTTAATTACGTATTATTCGGGGAAATTAAAGGTGAAGGGATTATTAGCGGAGCCTGTGAAAGCAGGAGTGTATGATGGATTTTTATATTTACGTGGAGGAATCAAAAATGTTGGAATGGTGAGACCAGCTCGAATTGCCCAATTTGCTTGTGAAGGCTTCATTGTTTTTGCCCCATTTTATCGAGGGAATCGGGGTGGTGAGGGGAATGAAGATTTTGCTGGTGCTGATCGTTATGACGCATTTTCTGCATTTGAATTATTAAAAGCACATCCATTCGTTCAGAAGGATCGTATACATATTTTCGGGTTTTCACGTGGTGGCGTTATGGCATTGCACACAGGTCTTCATTTTCGAGAGGCGACATCGCTTGTTACATGGTCAGGAGTGTCCGATGTTGCACTTACATATATGGAAAGGAAAGATATGAGGAGGATGATGAAGCGGGTTATCGGTGGCTCACCTGAAACAAATCGTGCTGCGTATGAATATCGTACACCTTTACGATTATTAGCAGAGCTTAACATACCTGTTCTTATTATTCATGGAGAGCAAGATCAACATGTGTCGATCGAGCATGCGAGGATAGTGGAAAAACACTTGAAGAGCCTTAAGAAGAAAGTTGATACATGGTATTTCGACTCATTTACCCATTTTTTTCCGCCTCAATGTAACAGAAAACTTGTTCAGGATGTATGCGCATGGATGAAAGACCAGTAAAATCATGTATAATAGAGACAACAGTGTAATACATAGCTGAAGAAAAGGGGGAATTCATATGGGCATGCCTTTTGAGTTGAACACGTTAATCGTGACAAAAGGAAACGAAAAAAGACAAGAAGAAAATCTTTTTACACTCGAGAAATCGGGTTATCGCTTATACCCAATTGATATTCCAGTTGAAGTCCGCCATTCTTTAAAAAGTGAAAAACGTGCAAACGCCGTCATTAAAAAGGTTGAGTGGGCAAATGAAAAAACACTCCTTACGTATCAATTGATATCATTACACTCCATCAATTAAAATGGATTCGATGTTATCATGGAAAATATTTCAGTTGACATCGTTTTATCATGTGCGTTATGATTCATAATTGAACGGATACTCTTATCCTGAGACGGTGAAGGGGACAGGCCCGATGAAACCCAGCAACCTACTTGCCTATTTTCGGAAGCAAGGTGCTTAACCTGTTGCAAGGCAATGAAGCCTTGAACGATAAGAGTGAAAGGCTCGGAAAAATGATCAAAACCTTTCCTCATCATCATAGTGGAAAGGTTTTTGCATTTACATACAAAAATCCAATGCCTTTTCTAAACAGCTTGCATAAATAAGGAATGAGTACCGTTAAAATAGGAAACTAGAAATATAAAGGAGGAACACCGTTGACACAAAATCGCCGCTTATTTACGTCAGAATCTGTTACAGAAGGACATCCCGATAAAATTTGTGACCAAATTTCGGATGCAATACTGGACTCTATTTTAGAAGAGGATGCAAATGCGCGCGTTGCTTGCGAAACATCCGTTACGACGGGACTTGTCTTAGTCGCCGGTGAAATTACAACGAGCACATATGTTGATATTCCAAAAATCGTTCGCGAAACCATCAAAGAAATTGGTTATAATCGTGCGAAATACGGGTTTGACGCAGAAACATGCGCTGTTTTAACATCGATTGATGAACAATCACCAGATATTGCAGCTGGGGTTGATCAAGCGCTTGAAGCACGAGAAGGAGTTATGTCTGAGGAAGAAATTGAAGCAATTGGAGCTGGAGACCAAGGGTTGATGTTTGGTTATGCTTGTAATGAAACAGAAGAGCTTATGCCGCTTCCAATTTCACTTGCGCATAAGCTCTCATATCGACTCTCCCAAGTGCGTAAAGAGGAAATATTGGCCTATTTGCGCCCGGATGGAAAAACACAAGTAACGGTTGAGTATGATCAGGATGATAACCCAATTAGAATTGATACAATCGTCCTTTCTACGCAACATCATCCAGAAATCTCACTTGAGCAAATTCAAGCAGATATAAAGAAACATGTGATTGAACCAGTTGTACCTGCTGAACTGCTTGATGAAAAAACGAAATACTTCATTAACCCAACAGGTCGCTTTGTCATCGGTGGTCCTCAAGGGGATGCCGGATTAACCGGTCGTAAGATCATTGTTGACACGTATGGCGGTTATGCACGTCATGGTGGCGGAGCATTTTCCGGGAAAGATCCAACAAAAGTGGACCGCTCAGCTGCTTATGCTGCTCGCTATGTTGCTAAAAACATCGTTGCTTCAGGTTTAGCAGCTAAATGTGAGGTGCAATTGGCCTACGCAATTGGTGTTGCCCAACCTGTATCGATTGCTGTTGATACTTTTGGAACAGGAAAAGTAGCGGAGGAAGTATTAGTAGAAGCGATCAGAGAAAACTTTGATCTACGTCCAGCAGGCATTATTCGTATGCTTGACCTTCGTCGCCCTATTTATAAACAAACTGCTGCTTACGGTCATTTTGGTCGTACGGATATTGATTTACCTTGGGAAAGAACAGATAAGGCAGAAGCGATTCAACAATTCGCACAAAGTCGTTAATCAAAAACGAAGTTACATGGAAAGATGTAGCTTCGTTTTTCTTTTTTACTCAAAATCATGTAAAATATATATAAGCGTAATCGCTTGTCTATTTTAATCAGCGAAATCCCTTCAATTCTATAAGTGGCCGGATGAATCTGACGGATGATTTTTAGAGTGAGCTCAAAAAAAACGCTGATGGGTAATTGATTAAAGTGCAGACTTTTATAAGGCGGAGCAGCGACATCGTTTGCCATGTCATTTTGAAACACGAATGTTTACTGTTACTCATATATTTAACAAAGAAGTTACCAATTTTTAATTTTCAACAACGAAAATTAGTGATAGTATTATCAAGTATGTGACGCATAGATAATGAAATGATTGCGCTCGAATCTTAATAGAGTAGGTGGCATAAATGTGCGGTTTTATCGGTTGTATTAATGATCAGGCATTGGAGCAGAAAAAGCCCGATCTACAAGTTTTTAAGCAAATGAATGATTTGATTACCCATCGTGGACCAGACGACGAAGGGTATTTTGAGGATGAGTATGTCCAATTCGGCTTTCGCCGACTTAGTATTATTGATATTGAAAGTGGTCACCAACCGTTAGCTTATGAAAATGAACGTTATTGGATTATTTTCAACGGTGAAATTTATAATTTTGTGGAGTTACGAGAAGAGCTTGAGCAGGAAGGTGTTGCATTTCAAACGGCATCTGACACAGAAGTGATTATTGCTTTGTATAGTAAAGTGAAAGAGAAGGTTGTAGACAAGCTGCGCGGCATGTTTGCTTTTGTCATTTGGGATAAAGAGGAAAAGCAATTATTCGGTTGCCGTGATCAATTTGGCATTAAGCCTTTCTTTTATAAAGAAGAAGCAGGGCGAACATTATTCGCATCAGAGAAAAAGAGCATCGTACTTGCAAGCGAAGGTCAAACGATTCATGCTGAAGCGTTGCAGCAATATATGACCTATCAATTCGTTCCAGAACCAGATACGATGACTACTGGCATTAAAAAGCTCGAACCAGGCCATTATTTTACTAAGCAGCTTGGTGGAAAAATGGAAATTACCCGCTACTGGAAAGCGCATTTCCAGCCGATTCAAAAATCTGAAGACGTATATGTGAAAAAAATTAGGGATGTATTAATTGATTCTGTACAGCTGCATATGCGCAGTGATGTACCTGTCGGCTCTTTCTTATCTGGCGGAATCGACTCATCGATTATTGCATCGATTGCGAAACAATTCCATCCGAACATCCAAACTTTTTCCGTCGGATTTGAGCGAAATGGCTTTAGTGAAATTGATGTAGCAAAGGAAACAGCGGATAAATTAGGTTTAGAAAATATTAGCTATGTGATCACTCCCGAAGAATATATGAAGGAATTGCCGAAAATTATGTGGTATTTGGATGATCCGCTTGCAGATCCTGCATGTGTTCCGCTTTATTTCGTTGCTCGTGAAGCGCGCAAGCATGTAACGGTTGCTTTATCAGGTGAAGGGGCGGATGAATTATTCGGCGGTTATAATATTTACCGTGAGCCACAATCATTGGAGGTTTTTAATAAAATTCCTGAAATCGGTAAATCATTGTTGCGGGGTCTTGCAGCTGCACTTCCTGAAGGAGTAAAAGGAAAAAGCTTTATTGAACGCGGAGTAACACCAATGGAAGATCGTTATATCGGTAATGCAAAAATGTTCTCAGAAGAAGAGAAGCAGAAATTGCTCGTCCGTTATGATAATCGCATTGATTATCGCCAAATTACGAAGCCGCTTTATGAAGAGACCATCGGCTATGACCCGGTAGAACGGATGCAATATATTGACATTCATACGTGGATGCGCGGTGATATTTTATTAAAAGCCGATCGGATGACGATGGCACACTCGCTTGAAGTGCGTGTTCCATTCCTTGATAAGGAAGTATTCAACATTGCGGCTAATATCCCGACGAGCTTGAAAACGGCTGAGGGAACTACCAAATATATTTTACGGAAAGCGGCGGAAGGAATCGTTCCTGATCACGTATTAAATCGTAAAAAGCTTGGCTTCCCTGTGCCGATTCGCCATTGGTTAAAAGATGAAATGCACGATTGGGCGAAAGATATTATTAAAAACAGCGCAACCGATCATCTTCTTAATAAGCGCTATATTTTACAATTGCTTGAGGACCATTGCCAAGGGAAATTAGATCATAGCCGTAAAATCTGGACGGCGCTTGTCTTTATGGTGTGGCATGCTGTTTATTTGGAAGAGCAATACGACTTTCAACATGAAAAAGCGATTGCGACAAACTGAATGAAAAGGAAAAATGGGTAAGAGGCTTCATGTATAAGTACTTCAGATAACATGGAGAAAATATTAAATATCATCCTTATAATTTCCTATCAAAAACAATATTATTAACACACAAAACGCTTGGATAAATTTTCCAAGCGTTTTAAAATATTTCTATTGAACTCGAATCAGGGCAGCTCAAACTTACTGTACCTGACGCTTCGCTTTCAATGCTCTGATTCAAATGAAGAGCTTCTGCAAATGTTATAGATTTTTAGAGGAGACTAAGAAGGCAACCTAAGTTCGCCGCGTCCTCGAAAAATGGGGCGTAATTAAGCTATGATAATTGATTTGATATAGCAAGCTGCATCGCCAATCGAATTGGCAATGCGGGATTTGCCAACTGATTTAGATCACCAACTAAAAACAAATCACTATCAGGAAAATAAAAAGCAAACGAACCCGTTGAGCCCGAATGCCCAATTAATTCTCCTTTACCCATGTAAAGAGATGAAAGACCATTTAATGGTATTCGCATGTAGCCACCACCATATTGAATTGGATACATGGAAGTTTGTAACTTGTTATACTTTTCTAGTTGATGAAAAACGTCTTTTTTAAATAAATTCCCACCAAAGAAAGCTTTAATAAATATCATCAATTCACGTGCTGTGCTAATACCTCCACCACTAGCACGACAGCTTTTGATGAAGTTTGGACGGGAAATGACGTTTCCTTTATAAAAAATATCGGGAACAAAATCATGTTCGCTTTTAGGTAAATATGTTTTCACAAGTCCCAAAGGTTCATAAATCAAAGACTTATATACATCTTCTAATGAGGAATTAGTAATCGCTTCGATTATTTCTCCGAGGATATCAAAATTGACATCTGCATAATGAGCTCTTTTCATTGTGTTAGGTGCAAAGTGTGGTTTCATTTGTTTGGTCAGTGATATTACTTCATCAAAATTGATATGAATATCTTCACAGAGAACACGTTTTTTAAGGCTATTTTTACTTTCTGTAAAAGCATCCGGCAGTCCGCTTGTTTGAAACAATAAACTAGAGATTGTCAATTTTGAAGAATGCTCTTTCCCCTTATATTTATGAATCCCACTCAGCGTGTTGTTGTCGAAAAAACTTGTTACCTTATCATCTAGTGACAGCTGGCCTTGCTCCCGTAAAATCAAAATACAAGTAGTTGTAAATAACTTTGTGATGCTTGCCATAAGTAGGGGTGAGTCTAAATTCATGTCCCCATACTCATTGTTGTATGAAAAATCTCCATTCGTGTTTTCAATAAATAGAACGCAATCATGTATTTGCTTCGATTTTATCGTTCGATTAAATATTTTCTCATTTTTTCAGTTTCCATTGGTTTTCATATGTACATCTCCTTTTTACACGTTGTTTTTTTACCTAACAGATTTTATTCTTATACCATCGTATTTAACACTAATAATGTGATTTTAGTGTGGATTTCAGCTAAAATGCATATTGTTTAAATCTCAACAAAAAACATCGTGCTAGCCGAATGTAATTTAGCACGATGTTTATACTGTTGTTTTTGATTATTTCCATGAAGACTGAACTACTAAAGCTCGATTACCTAAGCCTTGATCAATCCTCATAAGAATAGGTAAGTGCATGGCTGCCCATTTGTACCCAAGATTGTTTGAAATCTTCGATCGGAGCTTTTGTTTGTAAGTTGAGTGGGTCATTAAAATAAACAAAATGCTCGTCATAGCCCGTAATTAGTACAGAATGTTCCTTCATCGTTATCTGAATCTCGCCATCAGCTGTGTGCCATGTTTCAAAGAAGGAATCGTCCAACTTTTTATAATGTGAATTAATGATGACCCAAACAGGACGTCCATCAGAAAGAGGAATTTTTAATTCTTCGAATGACTGGTTTGATAAGTTGACGATTCGTCCTGGTAAATATGATTCTGCCAGTTCCATAATTGGTTTATGATAGACACCAAATCCAGGTTCATTAAATGTATACATGTTTCCAACAAACCCTTTATGCGGATTTCCAAAATGAATTTGTCCATTGACGATCGTTCGGTCTGTCGGATCTTTTTTCACTTCTTTAGCAAGTGTCATTTTATCTGCCTGTACCCCGGCACTTCTAAGTAACATAGCGAGTGAAGTGACTTCACAGCCACGCGGTAATTCAGGCAATTGCTGAATATGTGGAGCATCGATCAATACAGATTCTTCTATTTTAATCAACGTCGCTTTCTCTAGTTGAATAGGAGTAGCCTTAACAGCTTCTGCTTCGCTCGCTTCCCCATGACCTTCCCCGATATATATGACGAATAGGCAAAATGCAATCATAACAATCAAAGATAAAATGGTAGAAAGGAGTGGCTGCCGTTTATGTTTTATGAAACAAAGAATGAGTAAGCCGAGGACGCTCGCGATTAGGACGACAAGCAATGCGTTCATATACGATCACCTTACTTAAAAGATAATAAGTTCTTATCTTTCATATCGGCTTACATCGATCATTTTTGAAGTGATTGATAATATTCTGCCTTTTCGGCATATTCAGATGCAATTCTTTCCATATCTTTTATATCTTCTTCATTCAACTCACGAATCACTTTTGCAGGCCGCCCGAAAGCTAATGTATTTGGCGGAATTTTTTTCCCTTGAGGAACGAGGCTGCCTGCTCCAATAAATGCTCCTTCTCCAATCTCGGCTCCATCTAAAATAATTGACCCCATTCCAATTAAAGCTCTTTTTCGAATGATGCCACTATGTAATATGACGCTATGCCCAACGGTTACCTCATCTTCAATAATCAACGGATTATTCGGGCTTTGATGTAATACTGAGTTATCTTGAATATTTACTTTTTCTCCAATGATTGTCGCTGCTACGTCACCGCGAATCACACTGTTAAACCAGACACTTGATTGCTTGCCAATTTTGACATCGCCGGTAATGGTTGCATAATCCGCAATAAAGACAGAAGGATGAATATCCGGTGTTTTTCCATTGTAAGGATAAATAGCCATTGCCAATTGTACCTCCTATTTGTTGTTATATTTATTTTAGCGAAAAAAGCGAGGTTTGTCTTTCAAGCGCTGAAAACTGGGTAGAATAAAATTAAATGAATGGAAAGAAGGCGCTGTGCAATGAGAAAATGGGAAGCAAATGGAAGAGCAAAAGCGGTGATTGTCATTGTGCACGGAGCTATGGAACATCAAGGGCGTTATCGCTGGTTAATTGATATGTGGTTACTGGCCGGCTTTCATGTCGTTGCTGGTGATTTGCCTGGTCAGGGCTTAACAACACGGTCTCATCGGGGGCATGTTGACTCATTTGCCCAATATGTTGAAGAAGTGAAAAGCTGGGTTGAGGAGGCAAATAGCTATGCTTTACCTGTGTTCATGCTAGGTCATAGTATGGGGGGGTTAACGGTTATTCGCCTATTGCAAAGCGAAGAGATAAACATTGCCGGTGTCATATTATCATCTCCATGTCTTGGGCTTGTTGAATATCCGTCGATGCCCCTCAATGCTATATCTGTCGGATTGAATTGGATTGTACCTGAATTAAGAGTGAGCAGTAATTTAACCATTGATTTAACGACAAGGAATGAAGATGTGAAAGAACGTGCGTTGAATGATAGTTTATATGTAACGAAAGTATCTGTTCGCTGGTATCGTGAATTATTAAAGGCAATGAAAGCAGCCTTCACAAATATTTCAAACTTTTCCGATGTCCCTCTTTTGGTTATGCAAGGCGGGGATGATAAGATTGTAAATAAGGAAGACGTTAAGAAATGGTTTAATCAACTTAATATTCGCGAAAAGCTGTATAAAGAATGGGAATTATGCTATCACGAAGTTTTTAATGAGCCAGAGAGGGATTTGATTTTGGAATACGCGAAAAGTTTTGTTGAAATGAGACTACGCGTAATGGGGTATGTATCGAAGAGAAAATGAGGTGTTTTTCAAATGGCATTGCCTTCACAACCGTTAACATTAATGAATCAAGTGTATCGAAGAATTATGCCTGTCGTTCATGAAGAACTAAATTATTGGAAAAAACGGGCTGAAGAAATTCCGAATAAAGAATTGAGAAATCAGGCATTAGCAAGTATTGAGCATAAGACGTTCCACTGTGAAGGTGGATCAATTATGGCCTTAACGGCTTTGGAGCATCGAGAAGAAGCGATTAAATTTATCGTCGCCTACCAGACGATAAGCGATTATTTAGATAATTTATGTGACCGAAGTACATCACTTGATCCGAACGATTTTGCAGCATTGCATGAGTCAATGATCGATGCATTATCAGTAGGTGAGTTGCCAAGGTCTTATTATCGCTATCGAGACGATCAAAATGATGGGGGATATTTAAGTGAATTGATGCAAACATGTCAATCGGTTTTGGCAAAAGTGAAAAATTACGAGGAGATTAAGCCATATTTGCTTGAGCTTTGTCGCTATTATTGTGATTTGCAAATACATAAGCATGTAGCAGTGGAAGAGCGTGAAGAACGATTGCAAAATTGGTTTTGTGAAAATAAAAAGATGTTGCCAGAAATGGATTGGTATGAATTTTCTGCCTGTTCTGGTTCGACATTGGGGATTTTTTGTCTCGTTTCTTATGCCTTTCGCAATGATTTTGAGAAACGGCATGCGCAAACGATATTGTCAGGTTATTTTCCATATATCCAAGGTTTGCACATTTTGCTCGATTACTTTATTGATCAAGAAGAGGACCGCGAAGGCGGGGATTTGAACTTCTGTTTTTACTATAAAAACGAGGATGAATTATTTTCACGCTTGGTTCATTTTTTCCAAGAAGCAGATCGGCATACGAGTAAGTTGCCAGATAAAAAATTTCACCAATTAATTAATCGTGGTTTACTCGGTGTGTATTTTTCTGATCAAAAAGTAAATAAACAAAAGTCGGTTCGCATATTGGCTAGGAAAGTAATGAAGCATGGCGGCGTTACTAGTTATTTTTTTTATTGGAATGGCCGCGGATATCGTTGGATAAAAAGCATGTTTATGAATCGAAGGCTTGCCTAAGTACATATCTTCCGTGATGAGGACGATACTATGATTTAAAGGTATAAGAAAAATACATCTTATGAAGGATGGACTTAGATCATGATCATTCGTGTACTCGGAATGTGGAAGGCCATATTGCTAATAAGCTGTTTTATTCATTTATTTCCTTCAGCTAGTCACGCGCAAAGTAATGAGGATATGCAAAGGCAAGCATTTTTAAATTTTGAAAAAGATATCCATACTTTAGTTGCTTCAAGCATGGAGCGATTTGACAAGTCTGATCTTCCATTGAATGAGGAATATATATATATGTATTTTCTAACGGCGAGAGATGAATACGTACAAAGCGCTCTTAATTTACAAAGGATTGCAGTGCCGACTACACTTCCAAATCATATTAAACGATCCTTGGAGAAGGTAAAAAGTGAATTGATCATTGGCTTGCACTCGTTGGAAGAAAGCATGGATGTCGTAACTTTATATATGATAACTGACAATCCGCTTTTATACGATTTATACAAGAAAAAACGCGAGAACGGTTTTCTTTATCTTGATGGTGGACTTACTTCACTTGCAACAGTAAAATTACGGCTTGAGGGTGAGAAACATTCCGTCCCATAACGAAACGCCGATAATTTATTCCAATGAAAAAAGTGTCGATCATCATTTGAAAGACACTTTATTTCTACATTTTCATGAAGCCGTGTTTACTTTTTTTCAATTGCAATAATAAATGGCGGATTGTTTTTTTGATTGATAAATCCATATTGAAGAACATGGGCTTGTTCTTGATTCAAATCTTTGGCATATTTAAGCAAGCCATCACGTTCGATTTCACCTTCGGGATGTCCGTGATAGACGACAAGGACGATTGTTCCTCCTCTAGGCATCACCTTTAATAGTTGATCAACAGCGGCAATCGTTGTGTCAGACTTCGTAACGATCGATTTATCTCCTCGCGGTAAATAGCCGAGATTAAAGATCGCTCCGGTAATATTGGGATGATCACGAGTGGGAATGACCTCAAGGAGATGCTCATGTCCAGTTTGAAAAAGAGTGACGCGATCAGAGACATTTTCCCCATCAAGCTTCTGCTGCGTTTTATAAATGGCGGCTTCTTGGATATCAAATCCGTATACATGACCACTTGGACCTACGATTGAAGTTAAAAATAATGTATCATTGCCGTTTCCGGTCGTTGCATCAACAGCAATGTCACCAGGTTTTACGGCGTTTTTTAAAATGGTTCTGGCAAATTCAAGTACGCGCTGTAAGTTCATACAAATCCTTCCTTTTCTTCGGCATGGGCAAATTTTCCTTGCCAACTATCTCGGCGCTTCATTTCGGCGTCAATCGCGTTCATTACTTGCCATTTATTAACGCTCCACATCGGTCCAACCATTAAATCGATCGGTCCATCCCCAGTAATGCGGTGGATTATCATCTCTTGTGGAAGAACTTCCAATTGATCGCAGACAAGCTGGACATATTCATCGAGCGAAAGAAATTCAAGCATACCTTTTTCATATTGCTTTACCATAGGTGTTCCTTTTAAAAGATGAAGAAGGTGAATTTTTATTCCTTGCACATCAAGTTTGGCGACTTCTCTTGCTGTTTCCATCATCATTTGATTTGTTTCAAGCGGGAGTCCGTTAATAATGTGTGTACACACGCGAATGCCGTGTTTTCGTAACTTATTGACACCTTCCACGTAGGAAGGGAAATCATGGGCACGATTAATGAGCAAAGCTGTTCGTTCATGAACGGTTTGTAGACCAAGCTCGACCCATAAGTATGTCCGTTCATTCAATTCAGCCAAATAGTCGACGACATCGTCTGGCAGGCAATCTGGGCGAGTCGCAATTGAAAGACCGACAACACCCTCTTGTTGTAAGACGGTTTCATATTTTTCTCTTAGTTCTTCCACTGGAGCATGCGTGTTTGTATATGCTTGAAAATAAGCGATGTATTTACCGTCTTTCCATTTTTGATGCATCTTCGCTTTAATCGTGTCAAACTGGGTGATGAGATCATCTGCACGATCACCAGCGAAATCTCCAGATCCTGCCGCGCTGCAAAAAGTACATCCTCCATATGCAACGGTCCCATCACGATTGGGACAGTCGAATCCACCATCTAAAGCGATTTTAAATACTTTATGACCAAAATGATTTCTTAAATGAGTATTCCATGTATGGTAACGTTTATTGTTATTTATAGATAAAAACGGGTTTGCCGAAGCCATATTCAGCACTCTCCTTATTATTTTCACTTGAAAAATTGTAACATAGCAATGACCTTTTGAGAACAAACTAATGGGGAACATACTTTTTAATGAGTATGTTTAAATGCGGATGTGAGGTGGATATCCATGGCAACACGTCAATCGATCGATCATTTTTTGAATCGTTGTGAATCAGCCATTCTTGCGGCCGAGGAGCAATATAAATCGGCAAATCGGCAAGAACATTATTATGATGTGGAATTCAGCGAAGCCCAGCAGGAACTGGAAAATACGGTCATCGAGTTGGAGAAGCTTTCCGATTGCTCGAATGCACAGCAAAGAGAACAGCTTTACCGCAAGCGACTACAACTTCAGCAACTGCAAAACAAAATGATTCTTACAGATCATGATCATCCGCTTTAACTTGAATCCGAGGGAGTTCAGACTCCCCATACCTAACGCTTCGCTTACGGTATAAAAAGCTTTGCTGATTCAAGTGAAACCTTCGGCGATATCACAGATTTTTTCGAGGAGCTGAGGAAGTAACCTAAGTTCGTCGTGTCCTGTGGGCATGAGTTCGAAAAAAATGTGGTGCATTGCGCCGAGGTGTAATTGATATACGTTGGCACATGCTACGTATGTAAATGAATCACGGCACTTTGGTTTCCAAAGTGCCGTGATAAAAAATCTTCTTTCCAGTTATAATTATCTTGCCCTTCCATAGAAAAAAGACTAGAATTGCTTAGGGTATCGAAATGTTAGTGTGGAAAGGGTAGTGAATCACATGCCGAAAGCATTATGGCTATTAGTGATTGGAATGCTTGTAAATGTAACGGGAACGTCATTTTTATGGCCGTTAAATGCCATTTATATTCATGAACATTTAGGAAAATCATTATCAATTGCTGGTTTCGTTCTTATGTTAAATTCAGGCGCAAGTGTGATCGGGAATTTATTAGGCGGAGTCGTATACGATAAACTTGGAGGATATCGTTCGATTTTACTTGGAATTTTTATATCGATTGTAGCATTGACAGGTTTATCAATTTGGCATGGTTGGCCTCATTATGTCATTTTTTTGATCATTGTTGGCTTTGGAAGCGGGATTATCATGCCTTCTATGTATGCGATGGCAGGGTATGTTTGGAAAGAAGGTGGAAGAAAAGCATTTAATGCGGTTTACGTTGCACAAAATGCTGGTGTAGCACTTGGCTCCGCATTAGGTGGATTTGTTGCTTCATATTCTTTCAATTATATATTCATGGCCAACTTACTCATGTACGTTATCTTTTTATTTATTGCCTTTGGCTATAAAAATATTACAGGCGAGCGGATTGGCCAAGCTCATTCGAACCAGCAACAAAAGCCAATTCGCAACAAGCATAAATTATACGCACTAATGATTTTATGTGTGGCCTATTTTCTTGGCTGGGTTGCCTATGTGCAATGGCTATCAACGATCGCAGCTTATACACAAGAGATTCATATTTCATTAAAGCAATATAGTTTCTTATGGACGATAAATGGTGCATTAATTGTGTTGGCACAGCCACTTTTACAATGGATGCTGAAAAAATATAATGAGCAAATGAAAGGGCAGATGTTTGCCGGATTTCTAATCTTTATTCTTTCATTTGGGGTAGCGGGGATGTCTGGTAGTTTCAAAGGATTCCTTGCCGCGATGCTCATTTTGACCGTTGGGGAAATGCTCGTTTGGCCAATTGTTCCAACAGTTGCTGACCGGCTCGCACCAAAAGATCGAAAAGGATTTTATCAAGGCATCGTAAACAGTACAGCGACAGGTGGAAGAATGATTGGTCCCGTCATTGGCGGGATGCTCGTTGATCTGTATGGAATGACGATACTATTTGGCTTTTTGATGGTCTTGCTTATTATCGCATTAATCGTTACGTATTTTTATGATTGGCCATTAAAATATAAACAAAGCAATGGCTAGGCCATTGCTTTGTTATGATTCGTTTATGCTTTTTCCTTTTTCTCCGGGTTTCTCATACCTCGTTGCACCGCCATAATGCAAAGCTTGGTCGCGATCAGACTCCACTTTCCTCATGTTCTTTAATTTTTTCTCTTGTCGGTCTCTTCCCACAATTATCACCTCTACGTATATGTTTCCGAGAAAAATGAATATTATACTTATTCGTTCGTTCGCCGATTGGAAATGAGGCTTGAATATATGTATAAAATTAACTACAATAGGATATACATATTAGATATATATGAAACGTTAAAAAATGGAATAGTAGTGATTCGCTCCTGTTTTAGAGAGTTGGCGGAAGGTGCAAGCCAATCTGGAAGATCATGAACTCACCTTTTGAGTTGCGCGTGTGAACGGATTTTTTACTTTTAGTAAATCCTTGTAATTCGTGCCGTGTTCCGCGTTAAGGATAAATGAGTGAGTGCAAAATGCACTAATATGGGTGGTACCGCGGGAGAATCCAAACCTCTCGTCCCAGGAATTTTCCGGGATGAGGGGTTTTTCTGTTTTTTTATGAAGATTAGGAGGAAAGTACATGAGTTTCAAGCATAAGGAAATTGAACAAAAATGGCAAAAGTATTGGGATGAAAATAAAACGTATAAAACGGATGCACATGGTGAAGGCGAAAAGTTTTACGCACTCGATATGTTTCCATATCCATCTGGTGCAGGTCTTCACGTTGGCCATCCTGAAGGATATACGGCAACGGATATTCTTTCACGCATGAAGCGGATGCAAGGCTATAACGTTCTCCACCCGATGGGCTGGGATGCTTTCGGTCTTCCAGCTGAGCAATATGCGCTTGATACGGGGAATGATCCGGCTGAATTTACCCAGCATAATATTGAAACATTTAAGCGCCAGATCAAATCATTAGGCTTTTCTTATGATTGGGATCGGGAAATTAATACAACTGATCCAAATTATTATAAATGGACACAATGGATTTTTTTAAAGCTATATGAAAAAGGGCTTGCTTATGTAGATGAAGTACCAGTAAACTGGTGCCCTGCATTGGGAACTGTACTTGCTAATGAAGAAGTCATTGACGGCAAAAGTGAACGCGGTGGCCATCCAGTTGAGCGCCGTCCAATGAGACAGTGGATTTTAAGAATTACGAAATATGCTGACCGTCTGCTTGAAGATTTAGAGGAGCTTGATTGGCCAGAAAGCATTAAAGATATGCAACGCAATTGGATTGGCCGTTCAGAAGGGGCAGAGGTAACATTTGGCATTGATGGACACGATGAAACATTTACTGTTTTCACGACACGCCCTGATACATTATTTGGTGCAACATATGCGGTGCTTGCTCCAGAACATCCATTTGTTGATGAAATTACGACGTCTGAACAGAAGGAAGCTGTCGAAGCGTATCTTGCTGATGTGATTTCGAAAAGTGATCTTGAAAGAACGGATCTTGCGAAAGATAAAACAGGAGTATTTACAGGCGCATACGCAGTAAACCCTGTAAATGGCAAAAAAATACCGATTTGGATTGCTGATTATGTGCTGATGTCATACGGAACAGGTGCAATCATGGCAGTTCCGGCGCATGATGAGCGCGATTATGAGTTCGCAAAGAAATTCGGTTTGGACATCGTAGAAGTCGTTGCGGGCGGAAATGTTGAGGAATCAGCCTATACTGGCGATGGCGCACATGTAAATTCTGGTTTCCTTGATGGGAAGAATAAAGAAGACGCGATTTCTGCAATGATTAATTGGCTTGAAAAAGAAGGAAAAGGTACGAAGAAAGTAACGTATCGTCTTCGTGACTGGTTATTTAGCCGCCAGCGTTATTGGGGCGAACCAATTCCGATCATTCATTGGGAAGATGGTACGATGACAGGTGTTCCTGAAGATCAGCTTCCGGTTTTACTTCCTGTCACAGATGAAATTAAACCGTCAGGCACAGGCGAGTCACCGCTTGCGAATATTGAAGACTGGCTTAATGTTGTCGACCCTGAAACGGGGAAGAAAGGTCGTCGCGAAACGAATACGATGCCACAATGGGCGGGAAGCTGCTGGTATTACTTACGCTACATCGATGCACATAATGATGAAGCACTAGCAGACCCAGAGTTATTAAAAAAATGGCTGCCAGTTGATATTTATGTTGGTGGAGCAGAGCATGCTGTTCTTCACTTATTGTATGCACGCTTCTGGCATAAATTTTTATATGATATTGGTGTTGTACCAACGAAAGAGCCGTTCCAAAAATTATTTAACCAAGGGATGATCCTTGGCGAAAATAATGAAAAGATGAGTAAATCAAAAGGGAATGTTGTCAATCCGGATGATATTGTCGAAAGTCACGGTGCAGATACACTCCGCCTATACGAAATGTTTATGGGACCATTGGAAGCATCGATTGCATGGTCAACGACAGGTCTTGATGGTTCACGTCGTTTCTTAGATCGGATTTGGCGTTTACTTGTCAATGAAGATGGAAGTTTAACGGATAAAATTCGCGAAGGTGCGGGCCCAGAGCTAGAGAAGGTATATCACCAGACTGTGAAAAAAGTGACAGCTGACTATGAAACATTAGGATTTAACACAGCAATTTCACAGCTGATGGTATTCATCAATGAAGGATATAAATCGGATGTCCTTCCGAAAGAATACATTGAAGGGTTCGTCAAAATGTTGGCGCCGATATGCCCACATATCGCAGAAGAGCTTTGGGAGAAATTGGGTCATACACAATCATTAACATATGAACAATGGCCTGTTTACGACGAAACAAAGCTTGTTGATGATGAAGTGGAAGTTGTCGTTCAAATTAACGGAAAAGTTCGTGCCAAAATGATGGTCGCTCGTGATACAACACGTGAACAACTAGCAGAGCTTGTTGAAAATGACGAAAAAATTAAAGGGTTAATTGAAGGAAAAACGATTCGTAAAGTGATTGCTGTACCAGGGAAGTTAGTCAATATCGTAGCAAATTAAATACTAGCTTCGCTTTGATTACCCGAAAATGCCGGAAACGCTTGGATTTAATTCATCCAAGCGTTTCTTTTAATATTAAGGAATCGTTATTCCCCTTTTTCAAAAAGGATTCACTATGTTAAAAATGCATCTCTAGAAATTTGCATAAACAACCGTATAAATTTTCATTTAATATACTATTCAAAGTCACTCTATTCTTTAAATGATTCATTGGACCTATGCTTACAAGAATAAATATGAGAATAGTCCTTGTTAATTTTGTAACTGACAAGTAAAATAGAATTCGGTGAACAATTCTTGATTGAAGGAAGTATCAGAATTTTAAGGAAGGTAAACGGAGGAAAATGATAACGTTTTTAATTCGTTATCATTGGTAGGTGAACAATATATATGGAAGGAACGTTTGTATGAAAAAGTTGTTTAGAAAGATGCAAAATGCGTTAAGACGCCCATCAATTGGTAAGCGGTTACTCGTTATTTTAATCCTATTTTCAATGATTCCAGTTAGTTTCATAGGTTACTTCTCATATGAAATGGCCTCATCGCTTATTCGAGATAAAGTAAGTGATGTGACAGAAGAATTGATTACACAGGTCGTAACAAATTATGAACAAAGACTTGTTGAGGTCGATCGAACCTCTTTAAATATTTCAACATCCTCAAATGTGAAAAATGGTTTGAAAACGACTGGCATGGATAAGGATTCATTTGAATACGTATTGCAAATGCGTGGAATTGAAGACTATTTATCTCATCAAACGAATACGAGCAATAATATGAAAGGGATTCTACTCATACATGATGATGAATTAATTGGTGATGCAATCCGAACAAATATTAATATCGAAGCACCGGGAATGAAAGAAATATTAGAGCAGATTCATCAAGCAAATGGTACTTCTGTTTGGTATTCGATCCCAAGTGAGGAAAATGAACAAAAACATCATACATTTGTAGGTAGAGAGGTCCTAAATCAAAATGCAATCCTTTTAATAGAGGTAGATGATGAAGTATTTAATAAAAGTATTGAAGAGATACGCTTAGGAGAATCGGGCTATTTTACACTTATTAATCAACAAGGGGAAGTCATCTCACAAAGTAATGAAGAAGCTGGAAATAATAGCAGTCAAATTATAAAGGAAATCGAAAATAAAGAAATAGAAGATGAATCAGCGGTAACGTTTGTTTCAGCTAATAAAGATCTAGTTACAGCGAAAAAAATTGGCAGAACGGATTGGTTGTTATTTTCAAGTGTTCCGATTGCTGAATTAACGACGGAAACACGAGAAATTGCAAAGGTGACAATCATTGTAAGTGTGATTACCTTCTTATTGTCCCTGGTTGTTGCATTATTCATCGCAAAAAGGATGACAAGTCCGATTAGGAATGTAACGAATATGATGAATGAGATTGAAGTTGGTAATTTGCAAATTGCAGATCAAATACATATGAAACATCCTGATCGCCAGGATGAGATTGGGCAACTCACACACTCTCTTAAAAACATGGTTGAAGGAATTAGAAAAATGATTGTAAATACTTCACATACAGCAGAAATGATGTCGAGTGCTTCGATCCGACTTTCTGAAAATGCGATGTATAATCGAAATTTAGCGAATCAAACGAATGAGAGTATCCAACATGTCGCGCGTTTATCACTTGAAACAGCGGCAAGTACGGAAGAAAGTGCGGTTGCTTTCGAAGCGATTGCCACAGATATACAAAAAATTGCTGAGGCATCCTCGAAAGTATCAACGAATTCAACAGCTATGACAGAAGAAGCGAAAAAAGGTCAAACATTTATTTCGCATGCTGTTAATGAAATGGGTAATGTCAATCGAACAGTAAGTGAATCTGTCCAATTAATTAAAGAATTAGATGAACGTTCGAATCAAATCGCACAAATCACGGGAATTATTAGCTCCATTGCAGAACAAACAAATCTGCTTTCACTTAATGCATCCATCGAAGCTGCTAGGGCAGGGGAGCATGGATTAGGTTTTACAGTTGTTGCGGAAGAAGTAAGAAAGTTGGCGCAGCAATCTCAAAACGCCACGAATGAAATAGGTGCCCTAATATCTGAGATTCAACAGTCAACAAAATCAACAGTAATTAAGGTGACGAACGGGAAGGATGAAGTTATAAAAAGCAGTAAAGCGATTGAAGATGCGGGAACTCAATTTCAAACGATTATGACTTCCATTCAAGATATTTCCGAGCAAATTAAAGATGTGAATATGATTATTCATGAAATATCGGCCAATTCTGAGGAGCTATCAGCAACGGTTCATGTCATGAATGAGCATACAAATTATAGTAATCAAATGGCTGTTAAGATTCAGGAGGATGTTGGAAAACAATTAACCTCTATTGATCAGGCTTCACTTGACTCCAAAGAATTAGAAGATATTTCACAAAAACTGCTTGAGGAAATTCATGTATTTAAAGTATAAGTAATCATACGGACTCGGTGTATTCAGCGTTGCACTTTGTTATAATGAGATGTGAATTTTAAACAGGAAGGTGTGGCATATGTCAGAAATAAAAACGATTACACCAGAAGAAGTAAGAAATCAATTGATTGAAGGGAATAACATTCATTTAATTGATGTGCGTGAAGATGATGAAGTAGCTGAAGGAATGATCCCTCAAGCAGTACATATCAAAATGGGGGAGATTCCTGATCATTTGGATCAATTGGATAAAGACAAGGAATATATTCTTGTCTGCCGATCTGGTGGACGCAGTGGCCGTGTATGTGAATTCTTAATGGAGTATGGCTACAATGTAACAAATATGGTAGGCGGCATGCTTGAATGGACAGGAGAACAGAAGCCGAAATTGTGATGATTCGCAGCTGTTTTCTTTCCTGATGAAAGCGGGATGTCCCTTTAAATAAGTGGAGTTCCAAACTACCTGTACCTGACGCTTCGCTTTCGGTACAAAAAGATTTGCAGATTCAAGCCTGCGATGGAAGTGACAGATTTTTAGAGGAGCTTGGGACGGCAGCTCAAATTCGCCGCCTCCTACGGGTACGAACTCGAAAAAATCTGACTGCAATTATGCGGAGGCGTAAATAACTAATAAGCCATTCTCCTGTGAGAATGGCTTATATTATTTTCTGTACATTACTGAATAATAGGAGGAATTCATCAAATCTGTATTTATCGTTTCAATATATAGTGTGAAGCCTTATTCGTCTACTCTACATATTAGTAACCTTTCTCTCAATTTGATTCATATTTCCCACGTTCTCTAGTATACATATTAGTCTAAGTGAATAATAAATGACTAGTGAAAATCAGAATTGTATGAATATAGTTTAAGCTGGATAAAATCTTAATAAAGGGAGAGGGGACTGCTATGGTACAAGTGAAATTATTTGATTGTGAGCATGAGCAAGATCTTGAGGAAGAAATGAATGCATTTCTCAGTGAAATTGAAGAAAGAGACATCGTTGATGTGAAATACAATGTAGCAGCCATTCAGGGAACAGCCTCGGAACAAATTTACTGTTTTAGTGCAATGGTTTTGTATGTAAAATAAAAGTATATGCAGCCTGCCTTTTCGTGGTACGAGATAAGTTTAAGGGAGGTAATTGTTAATGGAAAAAGCTTTAAACTATATTCTGCAAAAATTGGATACGCCTCATCAAAGACAAAATGAAATGAGGACAAAACTTCAAGTTGTGAAGTCCGATGTTCAAAAAAATTCAACAACTTACCATTGAAATGAAGAAATCATTTCAAACAAATGGAAAAAAGGTTGTCCCATTTGACAACCTTTTACTTATTTAAATCAAACTATATTTGGCTGCATTTACACCTGCTAATCTTCCAGTTACTAATGCGGATGTGATGTTGTATCCGCCAGTATAACCGTAAATATCCAATACCTCTCCACAGAAAAAGAGACCCGGCATGATTTTTGATGCCATCGTTTTAGGTTCGATTTCTTTGACAGAGACGCCACCCCCTGTTACAAAAGCTTTCTCAAGCGGCAATGTCCCGTTCACATGGAAACGAAATTGCTTACATACATCTGCAAAATTCCGTAGCTTCTCCATTGAGATGGATGCACATACTGTACTTGGGTCAATTTCTGCTCGCTCCAATAAAAATAAAAGATAGCGTTCAGGTACGAGTCCCTTTAAAACATTTTTGATTGTCTTCTTTGGTTCGTCCTTCATTTGTTTTGAAAGTGTTTGAAAGAGTTCTTCTTTGTGTATGTCCGGTAAAGCATCGATCGACATGACAACTTCGTTTATTTTCCACCTTTTTTTCGCTTTCACCACAAATTGACTGCACCGCAATACAGCAGGACCAGATATGCCAAAATGAGTAAAGATCATGTCCATTCGATGAGTAATGAGCGGTTTTCCTTTCGGATTTAATACAGTTAGTGCAATGTCACGCAAAGATAAACCTTGCAATGTTTTTTCTTTTATAAAAGGTTCAGAAGATGTGACTGGAACTTCTGTTGGAAAAAGCTCGGCAATTGTGTGACCTGCCGCTTCTGCCCATGGGAAGCCATCGCCGGTTGAGCCAGTATGTGGCACTGATTTCCCGCCAGTCGCAATGACGACGGCAGAACTTGAAATTTTTTCGCCTGTCTCTAACAGAACACCGGAAGTTTTACTGCCAGTGTAGAGTACATCTTTTACTGGCGTATTTACTCGCACTTCCACATCTAGCTCCTTCATCAATGATAATAATGCATCAACGACAGATTGAGCGCGATCTGAAACGGGAAACATCCGCCCATGATCTTCTTCTTTTAGCTCAATGCCGAGGTTTTCAAAAAAGCGAATAATGTCTTCATTATTAAAGACAGAGAATGCCCCATAGAGAAACCGTCCATTCCCAGGGATATGGCGAATGATTTCATCGATCGGGAGCCGATTCGTCACGTTACAGCGTCCGCCCCCTGAAATAGCAAGCTTCCGCCCGAGTTTATTCCCTTTATCAATCAATAGTACTTTTGCATTCTTTTCAGCCGCAGCAATGGAAGCCATCAACCCTGAAGGTCCACCGCCTATGACAATTACATCATACATTTTCCGTTCATCACCTTGTTATATAATGTTCTTATTGTAAATTTCCTTGTGTGGAAAAGCAAGGACACATAACTGTTCATTGTCAAATCACGTCGATACCTGTAAACTATCAAGTAGTGTGAAAAAATTAATGATGTAAAATATCAATAACGAATTGGAGAGTTAGAGAGTGTATGTCTTCTAAATTAATTCGTGGCACATTTATTTTAACGTTAGGAACGATTTTATCGAAAGTTCTAGGGCTCATTTATGTTATTCCTTTTTATGCAATTATGGGCGGGGAGGAGCAAGTAGCCCTATATTCATTGAGCTATGTCCCATATACGATTTTTATTAGTATTGCCACAGCGGGGGTACCGCTCGCTGTTTCAAAATATATTGCAAAATATAATGCGCTTGGCGAGTATGCTGTTGGGCGCAAGCTTTTTCATTCGGGCATTTATGTCATGCTTGGGACAGGGATCATTGCCTTTCTTGCGATGTACGGGCTTGCACCGTGGCTTGCGCAAATGGCAATCGAAGGTGTGGATGAAGAAACCGCATTTACCGTTGCCGAAGTTACAAGTGTTATGAGAGCCGTTAGCTTTGCCTTAATCATTATCCCTGTGATGAGCTTAATAAGAGGCTTTTTTCAAGGGCATCAATCGATGGGGCCATCTGCCGTATCGACGGTTGTTGAACAGCTTGTCCGCATCGTCTTCCTATTGGGCGGGGCATTTGTCGTTCTTCATGTATTGAAAAAAGATATCGTTGCTGCTGCTAGTGTCGCAACATTTGCCGCTTTCGTCGGTGGGCTTGCTAGCCTAATCGTATTGCTTTTATATTGGAGTAGACGTAAACGAGGGCTGAATGAGCTTTTACAGCATGATAAAGGAATGCTTAATGTGTCGATGATGAGCATGTATAAGGAAATTATCGTTTACGCTTTTCCATTCATATTAGTTGGAATTGCAAATCCGCTTTATCAATATATCGATCAAAATACGTTTAGCCGGGCGATGGCAGCGGCTGGGAGATCAGCAGAAGCTATGGGTGGGCTTGGTCTTTTAAACTTTACAACCCATAAATTAGTGATCATTCCAGTTTCGCTTGCTACGGCATTCGCTTTAACACTCGTCCCACTTGTGACAGAATCATATGCAAAAGGGGATCGACGTGTGATGTTTCGCCAGCTTGATCAGACTTTTCAGGTGCTTTTATTTATTACAATGCCAGCTGCACTCGGGTTGGCTTTGCTTGCTGAACCGATGTATACTGCTTTTTTTGGATATCATGAATATGGAGCACAAGTGCTTCAGACGTATGCGCCAGTTGCGATCCTTTTTGCACTATATGCAGTTACAGCGGCCGTGTTACAAGGAATTGATGAACAGCGCTACACGATCTTAAGCTTACTATGCGGCTTGCTTGTAAAGCTAAGCAGTAATATTCCGCTTATCAAAGCGTTTGAAGTAGAAGGAGCGATATATGCAACGGCACTCGGTTATACTGTTTCAATCATTATTAATTTAATCGTCATCAAGAAATTCGCTTACTATCCGTTCAAACTCGTTTATCGAAGAACGCTTTTAATTGTTATTTTTAATGTGATGATGGCAGTTCCGGTTTATTTTGTATATAAAGCTTTGCTTCTTGTTCTAACACCGGAAACACGACTCCAATCGCTTGTACTCATTATCGTTTGTGCCGGCGTTGGCGGAATTGTTTACGCCTATCTCGGTCTTAGATCAGGTCTTGCTGATCGTTTGTTCGGCGCTCGACTTCAGAAGCTTAAAAAGCGTTTGCGCCTGTCGTGATAGAAAGAAAAAGAGATACAATCGCGCATCTCTTTTTCAATGTAATTAATAATATCCATCAGTGTAATCGGTTTGATGGGTAAAGTGTTCTGGGCGACCAGTCATGCCTAAACGCCTTTCAATCCTGTCAACTCGACGGTCTAGTCGCTCCACTTGTCTTTCAAGCCGCTCGATTCTTCTGTTCATTTGAGAGAAATCTGGAAACCCTGGGATGCCAGGAAACCCACCAAATTGCTGCTGTGGAGGTGGCATTTGTCGATCAGAAGGCTGTGGATGCATACTCGTAGTCGGTACTTGTTGTTGGTAATATTGATAATTCATCATGTTTTCACTCCGTTTCGTTGAAGTCCTGCATCATTAGCCTATGATGCTTTGTAGAAATGGTATGGGCACATGCCTAAAAAAAGAAAAGAGGTGAAATTTTATGAGGATTGACAAGCTGCTAGCAAACCTAGGGTATGGCAGCAGAAAAGAAGTGAAGAAAATGTTGCGGAATGGCAGTGTAACGGTTAATGGAAATCCAGTCAAAGATGGCAAAGTACATATTGACCCGAATGAGGATTCCGTCGTCATTTTAGGAGAAGAAGTACATTATAAAGAATTTATTTACTTAATGATGAATAAACCATCTGGTGTTATTTCTGCAACGGAAGATGGCCGCAAGGAAACTGTCGTTGATTTACTTGAATATGAGGATGGTGTTTACGCTCCTTTTCCCGTTGGCCGTCTTGATAAAGATACGGAGGGCTTTCTGCTTTTAACGAATGATGGGCAGCTTTCACATCAACTATTATCTCCGAAAAAAAATGTACCGAAAACATATTTTGCGGTCATTAACCAAGAAGTAACGGAGGAAGATGTTGAGGCATTTCGTCAAGGGGTAACACTTGATGATGGCTATCATACAAAGCCGGGGGAGTTAAAGATTATTAAAACGGGCTTGCATTCAGATATCGAATTAACGATCACGGAAGGGAAGTTCCACCAAGTGAAAAGGATGTTTGAAGCAGTTGGAAAAAAAGTTATCTATTTAAAGCGCATTTCGATGGGGCCGCTTGAATTGGATCCAACCCTTGAGCTCGGAGAATATCGTGAATTAACGGAAGAGGAAGTCGAGTTATTAAAATCGTACAAAGTGTAAAGGTGCCAAACAATGGCACCTTTAGTTGTTTTCCCGGCTTTTTTTCAACACGATGAACTCATATGGTCCAATCGACGTGAACTCGCCCTTTATATCATGCATTACATTTCGATCTCGATCATTTGTTGCCATCACTTGCCATGTTGCTGACGATGGCAGGCGTACATCATAATGATCGTTTGAAGGGTTAGCGTAAACAGATATATCTTCTAAATTACCAAAAAGAGCAAAGGCAAATACAGGGAATGGTGTTTCTAGCAGATGGAATCGTCTCCTAATTTCTTGCTTTGAACGTAAACGAAATACCCAGTGTTTTTTGCGAATGGCAATTAACGTTTTTATGAATTTGATATACTCATCTTCTAATTCTCTTTTCTCCCAATCTAATTGATTAATTTCATCGCTGGAAATATAGCTATTTTCATCTCCTTGCTTCGTTCTAAACCATTCCTGCCCCGCGTGGATAAACGGGACTCCTTGGCTGAGCAATGTAAGTCCTGACGCAAGTTGATGCATTTTTTTTCGTTCTCGTTCCGTTGCATGACGATTCGTAATAAGGAGGCGGTCCCAAAGCGTATGATTATCATGACACTCAACATAATTTATTGTTTGGTCAACGTCTGCCGCAAATGGAATGCCGAACTCCTCTAATGCAGAGCCGGTAACAAGATGCGGCAACCTTTCTATAAAGCGACCGTTGCCATTCACAAAGCCTAAATCATCGTTATGAAATAGATTTCCTTTCAATGAATCGCGGAAAAGATCATTGAAAAAGCGGATTCCTGGTAATTGATGTGATTGTGAAGAGGTCGCTTTCTTCTCGCTTGCGAGGGCCGTTGATAGCTCCCACCCTTCACCTAAAAGCATGATTGGCACATCTTCTTGAACAGAGCGATTATAAATCGATTTCATCGTTTCAACATCGATCACTCCCATTAAATCAAACCGAAACCCATCTACCTTATATTCGCCAAGCCAAAAATTGATCGTATCCAAAATAAATTTTCTTACCATTTTCCGCTCCGTTGCAATATCATTTCCGACCCCTGTTCCATTACTAACTGTTCCATCGTCATGATAGCGAAAATAATATCCCGGTACGAGTTTTTCAAAAGGTGATTCTTTCATTATAAAAACATGATTATAAACAACGTCTAAAATGACAGATAAACCTTCTTGATGGAAGGAATCAATCATCTTTTTACATTCATTAATTCTTGCAATTGGATCATTTGGGGATAGAGAATAACTTCCTTCGGGTACTTGAAAATATAATGGATCATAGCCCCAATTATAGCTTTCCATTGGAAGAAGCTCATTGACACGAGCGAAATCATTAATTGGCAGGAGCTGAACATGTGTGCAGCCGAGCTCCTTTACATAGGCAAGAGCAGTTGAAAAACCTTGTTCTGTCTTCGTTTCTTTTTCCGTCAATCCTAGAAATGTTCCTTTGTTTATAACTCCGCTTTGCGGATGAATCGTTGCATCGCGAACATGGAGCTCATAAATGATGGCATCTTGTAAATGTTGAACCATTGGTCGTTTTTGTTGCATTTGTTCCGTTCTTGAAAAATCAACAACAACGCTCTTTTCACTATTTGCAAGCATTGCTTTCGCATAAGGGTCATTTACACGTTCCTTTTTTCCATTGACGGTTATTTCATAATCATAGGCAAAACCATGCCAATCTCCATACAGAACAACTTCCCAAACACCATGTGTCTGTTTTTTTAACAAAAAGTTTTTACTATTTAAATATAGCTTTATTTCAGTAGCTGTTGGGGCCCAAATCGAAAATTTTGTTGATTTTTTCGTGCATGTGGCACCTAATATAGCATCGTGGGCAAAGTATTGATCATCAAACCAACTCGTCCGTACGATCCCTCGTGGGTAGATCGGCATCCTTCTTTCATTCCATATAAGAAAGAGGTTTTCACCTATTGGTAGCTCATCAAAAACGCTCATTGTACAAGTATGATCATCGATTAAATTTTCTATTTTTGCTTGAAAAGACTTATTTTTATCCTCCCAATAAACGATGATTGATTCATTACTGTGAAGTGATAAAGAAATGTTATCCGTTTTCACTGTAAGTAAATGCACATCATCATGCCAAGCAATATTTGTATTCACAAAAGCAACTCCTTTATCTCTATCTTCTAAGCGCAAGGTTGGCACGGTTAAATGAAGTAATCTATCCATCATCCTATATACCCATTTATAGTATATGTTTCCAAGTTATCTTCGCGCGCCATTTCATAAAAGCAAAGGTCATTCAAGCTTCATTAATGCATTTATCATATCGGAAATTTCAAATGAATGTGAATAATCTTACATAGTTATATTTGAATAATGAATTCGACAAACGCCTACATAAACCTCTAAAGTCTCTAGGAAAATGTCGAAGGAATCTTCGGTAAACTCTATTCGTTTTCTCCTATAATAGTGTTTGATATCATGTTTTCCCATTTATTTGGGAAGGCATCATGCGTTTTCGTTCGGGAAAGGAGTTAACATATTGTATTACAACATTTCGGAACAAGATATCTTTTTGTTTCATCAAGGTACAAATTATCATAGTCAACAATTGTTAGGATGTCACAAAATTGAATGGAAAGGAAGAGAAGGCTTTCGGTTTGCAGTATGGGCGCCGAACGCCAAAAGTATTCGGGTCGTCGGCGACTTTAATGATTGGGTGGGAGATCATTATTCATTAGAGCGAATGACGTACGAGGGGCTTTGGGTTGGATTTTTCCCAAGCATAGAAGCGGGTGTACCTTATAAATATGAAATTGTTTCTTCAACTGGTCAAGTGTTGTTGAAAGCTGATCCTTATGCTCTTCAATCAGAGCTTCGACCGGCAACAGCATCTTTAACCCCCGAACTTTCCACTTATGATTGGAATGATCAAGATTGGCAAGAAACGAAAGAATTATTTAATGCGTATGAATCACCTATTTCAATTTATGAGGTTCATCTAGGGTCTTGGAAAACAAAAGAAGATGGTGAATTTTATACATATCGGGAGCTTGCTGATGAATTGATTCCATATGTCAAATCGTTAGGCTATACCCATATAGAATTGCTCCCGCTAGCCGAGCATCCTTTTGATTTATCATGGGGCTATCAAATTACTGGATACTTTTCAGTAACGTCTAGATACGGGTCTCCCAATGACTTTAAATATTTTATTGACCAATGCCATCAGCATCACATTGGTGTCATTATGGATTGGGTGCCGGGGCATTTTTGTAAAGATGACTTTGGTCTACGCCAATTCGATGGAGAACCATTATATGAATATGTAGATCTCCGCAAAGCGGAGAAACGTTCTTGGGGGACGTTAACTTTCGATTTTGGGCGCCCTGAAGTGCAAAGTTTTTTAATTTCAAATGCTTTATTTTGGATGGAGGAATACCATATTGATGGCATTCGTGTCGATGCTGTCGCCAGTATGCTCTATCTTAATTTCGATAAACATGATGACGAAGAAAAAATTTATAACTCGTATGGTGGAGAAGAAAATTTAGAAGCGTATGCGTTTATTCGGAAATTAAATGAGGTTATTTTTTCTTATAAGCCGCAAGCATTAATGATGGCAGAGGACAGCTCTGATTTGCCGCTCGTTACGGCACCTACATATGCTGGTGGTCTTGGCTTTAATTTTAAATGGAATATGGGCTGGATGAATGACATGCTTACATATATGAAAAAGGATCCCGTATATCGGAAATGGCATCATAATTTGCTCACTTTTTCCTTTATGTACACTCATACGGAAAACTTTTTGCTTCCGCTCTCACATGATGAAGTCGTTCATGGCAAAAAGTCATTATTAGATAAAATGCCCGGTGATCAATGGCAGCAATTTGCAAATTTACGTTTGCTTTATGGATATATGATGGCGCATCCCGGCAAAAAGCTATTATTCATGGGAGGTGAGCTTGGACAATATGCAGAGTGGAAGGATAAAGAGCAAGTAGATTGGCATTTGCTTGACTATCCGCTCCATAAGGCGATGTACAACTATGTAAAGGCGCTAAATCATTTCTATTTAGAAAATCCAGAATTATACGAATTGGATCACAAACCTCGAGGGTTTGAGTGGATTGATCCACATAATATCGACCAAAGTATTATTGCTTTTCGCAGACGCAGCAAGAGTCCCAATGAGGAATTAATCATTGTATGTAATTTTACACCTAATATATCTTACGATTATAAAATCGGTGTACCTGTCCCTGGAACGTATGAGGAAATCTTTAACTCGGATGCGCTTGAATTTGGTGGATCAGGTCAGTTAAACGATGATTTGCATTTTAGTTTTCCAGAAAAGTGGCATACATTACCACAACATATAAAAATCAAAGTACCGCCTTTAGGCATCACTGTTTTTAAACGGAAAGATACAACTACTGTTGATGAGGAGGACGAAAAATGAAAGAGTGTGTAGGCATGCTATTAGCTGGTGGAGAAGGAAAACGGTTGGGGGCATTAACGAAGCAGGTTGCGAAACCAGCAGTTCACTTTGGAGGGAAATATCGAATTATCGATTTCACGTTAAGTAATTGCACAAATTCTGGGATTCATACTTTAGGTGTGATGACACAATATTCTCCACTTGAATTAAATAAACATATTGGGAACGGTAAGCCGTGGGACTTACACCGTCAAGATGGGGGTGTAACGATCCTTTCACCTTATACCGCTCAAAATGGTGGCAGCTGGTATTCAGGAACGGCTGATGCGATTTATCAAAACATTCATTTTATTGATCAGCATAATCCGGAATATGTGCTCGTTATTTCTGGAGATCATATTTACCAGATGGATTATCGTCAACTATTAGAACAGCATAAACGTTCTGAGGCAGACGTAACGATTTCTGTGATCGAGGTACCTTGGGAAGAGGCACCACGGTTTGGCATTTTGAATACGACGGATGATCTTCGTATTTATGAATTTGACGAGAAGCCAAAGGAGCCGAAGAGCAATTTAGCATCGATGGGAATTTACATGTTTACATGGGCAACATTGAAAGCTTATTTATTGGAAGATGCAAAAAATGGTTACTCAAGCCATGACTTCGGCAAGGACATTATTCCAGCAATGCTTGGAGACCAGCGCAACCTTTATGCATATCAATTCGATGGATATTGGAAAGATGTCGGTACGGTCCAAAGTTATTGGGAAGCAAATATGGACTTGCTTGATGAAGACTGGAGCGGCTCGCTCAATAATAAAAATTGGAGAATGTATTCAAATGATTCGGACTTCCCGCCACAATATATTGAAGAAGATGCAATCGTTACACATTCTCTTATTAATTCGGGATGCTGGGTAAGTGGTACGGTTGAAAATACGGTATTATTCGATAACGTTGAAGTAAAAAAAGGAAGTACAGTGCGTCAATCAATTTTACACCCCGGGGTTGTTGTCGGTGAAGATGTCGTTTTAGAACGGGTTATTGTGATGGAAAATACAATTATACCTAAAGGTGTAAAAATCAGCAGCGTTATGAATAAAGAGCCGTTAGTCATTGATGAAGAAAAATTAAACGATCTTTTATCGGGAACAGTAGGAGGAGTAGCCAAATGAATACAATGATGGGTCTTATCAATTTGGAGCATGAGCATCATTTCTTTCACGAATTAACGTATTTTCGCAACGGAGCTTCCGTGCCTTTTGCCGGTCGTTATCGTTTAATTGACTTTGCTCTTTCAAATATGATTAATTCCAATATTGAGGAAGTTGCGATTTTCACTAGAGCAAAATATCGTTCCTTAATGGATCATCTTGGTACAGGAGAAAACTGGGAATTGGATCGTCGCAACGGTGGTTTGTTTATTTTACCTCCTGATTGGAACGACCCATCTGATATTTCGAAAGGGGACCTACAATTTTTCCATAATAATCGTGACTATTTTGACCGAGGGAAATCATCCTATGTATTAATAAGTGGTAGCCAGTTTATAGCGAATATGGACTATAAAGCTGCATTTCAATATCATCTTGAACGTAATGCCGATATCACGTTAATATCCACCAATGTCGAATCATTACGCTCTGAGCATGACCCTTACTTCCGAATTGAAGCAGATGAGTTTGGTTGGGTGCATGATATAACGAATGATAAAACAAATTCGCAAATCTTTACAGGGGTATACATTATTAATAAAGAATTATTAATGTCATTAGTCGATCAATGTATTGCTCGTCATCAAGATTATTTATTTATCCATGGTATTAAACATAATTTGCCAGACTTGAAAATTCAGCACTTTCAATATGATGGATATAGTGCTTTCATTAACTCGATTGAAAGCTATTATCGTCATAATATGAATCTATTAACAGAAGAGAATTATCGAGCGTTATTTTATAAGCAGCCATTCGTACGCACGAAAGTAAGCAATCAACCGCCAGTAGCCTATCGTGAAGGTGCTCATGTGAAAAAATCAATTCTTGCTAATGGCTGTGTCATTGATGGTGATGTAGAAGGAAGCATTCTTTTCCGCGGCGTCAACGTGAAGGCAGGTGCGGTCGTGAAAAATTCAATCATTATGCAGCGCTGCACGATCGAGCCGGGTGTTTACTTAGAAAATGTCATTTTAGATAAAGATGTCCATGTTACAGGGCATCAACGATTGATCGGTTCAAAGGATAAACCGTACGTCGTGGCGAAAAGAAAAGTAATGTAATTTGTAAGGGAATAAGAGATTCGGTGAAAAAGCCGATCTCTTAAGTCCCATTTTAGCTTTTATATAGCAAATGTTTTTGGGACATATAAACATTGAGCTTGATCCGTAGTTAGAAAGGGGAATTTTTCATGAGAAACGTATTATTTGTTGCATCAGAATGTACTCCATTCATTAAAACTGGGGGACTAGCAGATGTAATCGGTTCTCTACCACAAGCATTGAGAGAGCATGAGAAAATGGAAGTACGGGTAATTCTCCCACTTTATGATGAGATTTCGCCAGAATGGCGCAGCCAAATGGAGCATTGCGCTTCTTTTGACGTTCCTCTTGGCTGGCGTAATCAAGAAGCGAGCTTGTATATGTTAAAGCATAACCAGATTACGTACTATTTTATTGAGAATACGTATTATTTTACCCGAAAAGGTGTATACGGATATTATGACGATGGCGAGCGCTTTGTATTTTTTAGCCGTGCCGTAATCGAGGCATTAAGCCATCTCGATTTCAAGCCAGATGTCCTTCACGCCCATGATTGGCAAGCAGCAATGTCCGTCGCCCTTGCAAAAATATTACAACCACTTGATCAATTGAAAACGGTATTCACAATTCATAATATAAAATATCAGGGGATTATGCCACTTGAAACTTTTGATGATTTCTTCCAACTGCCAGCAGATCATATTGGCGGTTTTGAATGGAATGGAATGATTAATTGTTTGAAAAGTGCATTATTCCACGCAGATAAAATTACGACAGTCAGTCCGTCTTATGCGGAAGAAATTAAAGACTCTTATTATAGTGAGGGACTCCATCCGATTCTTTTAGAAAGAGCGCAAGATGTAGTTGGAGTACTGAATGGAATTGATACAAAAGAATATAATCCATTAACGGACCCGGCACTTCCGGTTAAATATCGTTCAGCGCGAGCACGGAAGACGGAAAACAAAGTAGCGATTCAACAAAAACTAGGATTGCCGGTCGATGGAGAAAAACCGCTTTATATTATCATTACCCGGCTGGTTGAACAAAAAGGCTTGCATCTCGTTCAACATATACTTGATGAATTTCTTCAAGAAGATGTTCAATTTATCATTTTAGGAACGGGCGATCATGAATTTGAATCGTATTTTTCGGATGCTGCCTACCGTTATCCGGATAAATTAGTTACGTTATTAACATTTGATGAGGGCTTGGCCCGCCAATTATATGCAAGTGCTGACTTTTTCGTGATGCCATCAAAATTTGAACCGTGCGGATTGGCTCAGTTAATTGCTTTACAATATAAAACTGTTCCGATCGTTCGGGAGACAGGCGGTTTAAAAGATACGGTTCAGGCTTTTAACGAAGTGACAGGTGAAGGAAATGGCTTTAGCTTTACAAACTACAATGCTCACGACTTGCTAACAGTGTTACGTTATTCTTTGTTGGTTTATCACCAACCAGAACAATGGACGAGTCTCATTAAAAATGTGAATCGTAGCCAGTTTAGTTGGAAGGAATCAGCTCATGAATATGCAGGACTGTATGAAAGTCTGAAACCCCAATATGTGTAAGGAGGTGAGGGGCCCTTGCCTCAAATCACTGTAAAACAATTAAAACAAAAATTAGTTGATAAACTAACATTGCAGAACGAGAAAGAGATTGTAGATGTTTCGGAAAAAGATATTTATTATGCGATTGCTTCAATTGTAAATGAAGAAATTAAGCCGTTATGGGCGGAAACAGAAAAAAAGTATAAAGAGAAAAACTGCAAACAAGTCTATTATTTATCGATGGAATTTTTAGTTGGCAGTCTGCTTGAAAGTAATTTGCTTAACTATGGATTGCTTCATACATCGAATCAAGCGTTAAAGGAACTAGGATTAAATCCAGAAAAGGTTTACGCTCAGGAACATGATGCAGGATTAGGAAATGGAGGATTAGGAAGGTTAGCTGCTTGCTTCTTAGATTCGTTAGCCTCGCTTCACTACCCGGGTCATGGTTTCGGGATTCGCTATCGTTATGGCTTATTTGAGCAACGAATCATTCATGGCAACCAAGTTGAGCTCCCTGATTATTGGTTAAAAGATCCTTATGCTTGGGAAACGAGAAAGGAAGATGAGGCTGTTAGTATTCAATTTCATGGGGATGTACATATGTTCCAAAAGAACGATGGCAATCTTGAAGTGAAATATGAAAATACCGATAAAGTAGTGGCGATTCCATACGATATCCCGGTAATTGGATACAAAAACGAAGTCGTTAATACGCTTCGACTATGGAGCGCTGAACCAGTTGATCAGGAAAGGGACGGAGAAAAAGAAGACGCCCATTATTATCATGATCTTGATCATCAACATTCGATCGAACAAATTTCCGGATTTTTATATCCGGATGATTCAAGTTATGAAGGAAAAGAGCTGCGTCTAAGGCAACAGTATTTTCTCGTGTCTTCAAGCATTCAAAGCATTATAAAAAATTTCAAGCGCAACCAGCGTAAATCATTGAAACATTTGCCAAAGCATGTTGTGATCCAAATTAACGACACACATCCAAGCTTGGCGATCCCTGAAATGATGCGGATTTTAATGGATGAGGAAAATTTTAGCTGGGACAATGCATGGAATATTACGACGAATGTCATTGCCTACACGAATCATACGACGCTAAGTGAAGCATTAGAAACATGGCCAAAAGGAATGCTGCAACATTTGCTTCCGCGCATTTATATGATTATTGATGAAATCAATGAACGATTTTGCAAAGGGATCTGGTATGATCATGAGGAGTTGCGCGATAAAATTCCTGAAATGGCGATTATCGCTGATGAGCGTGTTCATATGGCGCGATTGGCAATTGTCGGAAGCTTTAGTGTAAATGGGGTCGCACGCATTCATACGGATATTTTAAAGAAAAAGGAAATGAAAAACTTCTATACGTTGTTTCCTGAACGATTTAATAATAAGACGAATGGAATTACCCATCGCCGCTGGTTGTTACAGGCGAATCCAGAATTAGCAAAATTAATCACTGATATTATCGGACCGCAATGGATTCAGCGTCCGAAACAGCTTATCAGTTTATTAAAATATACGAAGGACAGTGCCTTCTTAGAAAAGTTCGATCAAGTGAAACGAAAAAATAAGCAGCTCCTAGCTGAGCTCATCCATGATCGAACGGGCATATTAGTCGATGATCAATCGATTTTTGATGTGCAAATAAAAAGACTACACGAATATAAACGCCAGCTTTTGAACGTTTTTCACATTATTTATTTATATAATGAGCTAAAAGCGAACCCACATTTGGATATGACCCCGCGCACATTTATTTTTGGGGCGAAGGCGGCGCCAAGCTATCATTTGGCAAAAGAAGTGATTAAGCTCATTAATAAAGTTGCGTCCGTCGTCAACTATGATCCGGATATCGGTGGTAAACTGAAAGTGATTTTCTTAGAAAATTACAATGTGAGCCTTGCGGAAAAAATTATTCCAGCCGCCGATATTAGTGAGCAAATTTCAACTGCGAGTAAAGAAGCATCAGGAACAGGCAATATGAAAATGATGATGAACGGTGCGATAACCGTTGGAACATTGGACGGAGCAAACGTCGAAATTAAAGATTCAGTCGGGGAAAACAATATTTTTATATTCGGATTAACCGCTGATGAAGTATTGGATTATTACCGCTATGGTGGCTATAATGCAACCGATATTTACAATACGGATGACCGAGTGCGAAGAATTTTAGATCAACTGAATCAAGGAGAATTTGGCTCGCAAGAAATTGAGTTTAAAGATATTTATTACAATATCCTTTATCATAATGATCCTTATTTTGTTTTGAAGGATTTTGAGCCATATATAGAAACGCATGAACTGGTCGAGCAAGCGTATCGGGATCGCTTAACATGGCTGAATAAGAGTGTCACCAATATTGCCTACTCTGGAAAATTCTCGAGTGATCGAACAATTCAAGAATACGCATCAGAAATATGGAAAATCAAGCCGGTGTCAAGTAACTAAATGGAATAAGAAAAGAGAGCTACCACATTTCGTTGATAGCTCTCTTTCATATTTACAAGGATGTTCTTTTGAACATATAATTTATGATGTTAGTTTGACTTTTTTCTTCGTTGTTGTCCATTTCCCGCGACGGGGACTGCTGATTAGGTCATTGTATTCTAACACATTCAAATCCCTTTGAATGGTGCGAGGTGTGCTTCCGAATTCGTCTACGAGCTCCCGAGTGGTAACGGTGCCGTTGTCTTTAATAAAAATATAAATATCTTTGATTCGGGTAAGCATTCTGTCCGTTGTAGGTTTCAAAAAACCACTCCCTCATCTTTAATTCCTTTGGCAGATGCTGCGGACGGCTTCTGATATGTGTGAACCATTTTGTTGAGTTCGATTTTCTTCTTCCGTAGGACAACTCCTTAATAAACATTTTTATCCATTTGTCTTACCATTATCAGACAGTTCCATTTTAACTCATTTCTCTAAAAATTAAAAGAGGGAATTTTTACTACTAAAAAAGAGCGATCTTATTAAGAGGTTATTGGCGGGTTCTGACTGTTGATTTTCGCTCTAGGCACTTCGCTTTCCGCGGGGCGAGCGGTGAGGTATATCCCGCAGGAGTCTTCGTGCCTTACGCTCCAACGGATTCTGCCAAAATATTTACTTTTGTAAAAATATTCTATAAGATTTCGTTTGCAGAATTAGTATTATAATCCTTATATTTTTCTAACAGCGGCATATAGAATTAGTCGAACCCTTAATCATATTTAATCAATCTGTTATGAACGTTTTTATACTCTTCTTAAGAACCTAAATATCTAGCTTGTACAGTTTCTTCTATCAATTGATTTTCCAACTTGAAAACATGGTAAGCCTTGGCGCCTTTCCTTGAGCTAACTATATTATTAACTGTGTCATCTATATAATGGACACCAACTCCATCGTCAGCCGCAATTCCCGCAGAAATTATGCCCGACTTCACCATTTTATGATAAGCCGGTCTTCGTTCCAATTCTTCATCATAATGCGGGCAATTACTACCTTTCAGAAACCCTAAGCAGCTAATAGGCTCTAACGTATCACCGAATGAATCTGTAATTCCTTCCTCAAACCAGCATATTGAGCCAGCACTTATACCCGCCAATACTTTGCCTTCCTCCCAAGCTTTTTTTAAAATCTTATCTAAACCCCAATCCTTCCAAAGGGCTAATAAGCTTTTTGTATTTCCTCCGCCAACATAAATAATATCATTTTCCATTATGAAATTTTCTAAGTCCCTTGTAGGTAGTTTGAATAAAGATAAATGTGTGGGTCTGCATTTCTGTTGATTAAAAAAATCATAAAATCTGGAAATGTAATTTTCTGAATCACCACTTGCAGTAGGGAGAAAGCAGATTTTAGGATCATTTTTTTTAGCCTGTTTTAATATATACTTGTCTAACAGTGGGTTTTTGGGTTCCATTGAAAATCCTCCACCACCAAGGGCTATAATTTGTTTCATGTATATCCTCCCCATAGTTAAAGTTACATAACAACTTCTCTTAGCTCATGGATTATTCCTTCCTATCTTCCACAATCTAGCCCTACTACTTAGCTCAAGATACTGTTTGTGTCTTTTCAAAATTTGTTCTTTACTTTCAGGACCTCCAAGATGTTACATCATATCTGGGCATTAATACGAAAAAGTAAATCAAGGCATTATCTTTCCAACGCTTAATCTGAGTAGTTGTTACTTCGCTCACCTTACAATTAATAAATATGAATTTTTCACTTAACAAATAGCGTATTTATGAATACATGAATATGCAAATGAAGAAACCTTGTTGTTTTACTAATTCAAGTGCCAATTCAGATGTTAAATTACTTATTCTTTATCTAATAAGGATTAAAATTTCAAAAAAGCAGTTCAATTATATGCTAATTGGACTGCTGATTTGCGTATTATCTAAGGATTTGTACTCTTAAACCGAACCCGTTAATTCACTTTTGATCCGTCTTATTTGCAAGACAAATTGACAACTGAAAGGAAAAAACATCTTTGTTTTACTTATTTATTGCACTTGTGTTTCAGGCAATAGACGGTGTGTTTGCTGAATAAATTGAACGGTCACTTTGTTAAAAATTTCAGGCTGATCGATATTGCAAACGTGTCCAGAATTTTCAATCGTAATGAGTTGGAGATCAGGCTGTTTTTGAACGAGTTCTTTGACAGGGGCTAAGAATAAATAATCTTCTGCACCCATAACGAAAAGGGTGGGGATATTGTTTACTTTTAATTGCAGGGAACATAAATACGGGTTAATTGATTTTGTTAAAGCGAACCAGCGGATAAATTCTTTTTGACACATTTTTTTTGCTTGAGTGATAAAAGCGAGCCGAGATTCTTTATGATTCTCATTTGGCATTAAAATCCACGCATACAGTTTATATAAAAGCATATATGGAACAATATGCTTCACAATATTTGCAATCATAACGAGTAATTTAGTACGAATATCTAGCTTTATGACTGCTCCGCCTAAAATTTGCGATGAAACACGTTCTGGATATGCTTGGACAATCGTTTGGATCACAATCGTTCCGAGTGAAATGCCAATAAAGTGACTTGTTTTTATTTGTAGGTGATCCAGTACTTCAATAACATCGGTGGCTACATTAACGAATGAATCGTTTTTCTTCCAAATGTCTTTTTGCGAGCGGCCATGCCCGCGAAGATCAATGCTTAGTACATTAAATGATTTACGATATTCTTTTAATTGTTTATACCATATGCTCGAGCTTCCCCCTGCCCCGTGAATTAATGTAACCCAAGGCTGTGAAGGATTAGATCTAAATAAACGATAATGCAACAACGAATGAACAGCTCCTCTATACATCTTCCATTTTATTAAAGCATGTTCCAATTGAAAAAGAAATGATCCGTTAGCGGTTTCTTTTGAATTGTGAAACCTTTTCGAAAAAAATTCGTAGAACGAGTAAGAATGTAATGGGAGTGAATGCAGTTGGCGTTATTGGATGTTCAAATTAAGAGTGCTGGATATGAATCAGAGAAAACGACGGTTTCAAATGTGAACTTCGCGATCGAACCTTCGGAGCTTGTTGGAATGATTGGCCCAAACGGCGCCGGAAAAAGTACAACCATTAAGGCGATTCTTGGACAGTTAACGTATGTTAAAGGAAAGATCAAAAGAAAAGAGAAAAGCTCGTATTCATATATTCCGGAACGCCCAATTTATTATCAAGAATTAACATTATGGGAGCATTTTGAATTTGTTGCGGCGGTTGAGCAGTTAGGGGAGGAAAGCTTGCGATATGCAAAAGAGATTTTGCAAAAGTTTCGGTTATTGGATCATATTCATGAATTTCCGGGGAATTTTTCAAAGGGGATGCAGCAAAAAGGGATGACGGCGCTTGCTCTTTTTACAAGCCCCGATTTGTTAATCATCGATGAACCGTTTATGGGATTGGATCCAGGGTCAACAAAGCTATTGCTTCATTTATTGGAAGAAGAACGGGCGAACGGAACGGGAATTTTAATGTGTACACATATTTTGGATACAGCTCAACGCGTATGTGATTCGTTTGTCATTATTGAAAAAGGGACAATGAAAGCGGCGGGTACTTTGTCTGAAGTATTAGAAACATGCGGTGCGGAAGATGGTAGCTTATATTCATGTATTTCAGATGGGGATGATGTAAGTGACTAGTGGACAGTTATTATTCAAAAGGATTTGGCAAAATTGGATCTTTCAATATCAGCTTGTAAAAAGCGTGCTCGATTGGACAGTTCTTGTTTATCTTGTCATTCCCGCGACAATCATTGGTGGAGCGATTTATCGATCATGGTGGCTAGATATTCCGCCATGGATTGAAGTGATTCCGTTTGAACTTCATTTTATTATTTTCTTCTTTTTATTATGGCGCGGGCATTTTCGTACATATGTGAGGGAAGCGGACCGAATCTTTTTAATGAAAAATGAACGTCTTATGTTAGGTCTGAAGCAGAGGGGCATCATCTATACGTATTTGATTGAAGTGGTTTTTGGCATTATGCTTGCATTTGTAATTGCTCCTTTTTGGCTTTTCCATTATGGGCAGAATATGAAAAGCCTTATCTATTTTATCCTTATTTGGCTTACATTAAAATGGGTAGTCATGGGTGTAAAAGGGAAAATGAACATTCACCTAAAAGGGTGGAGAAATTTGTTGCATAGTTTGCCATTGTTCATTGCCGCTTTCATTATTTGGAGTGTTAATTATGAAATGTTTATGAGTGAAAATATGTATATGATGATAGGGATGATCATCATTCAGATCCTCCTTTCCATTCTGTTCATCAGGCGTCGCTTTACGTCGATTAGAACATTTGAACAAGATGTTTCGATTGACGAATTGGAAAAAACGAAAATGATTAATCTGATTTTCGGCATGTCGATGGACATGGAAAAGCTGCCAAAACCATCAACATCTAGGAAAAAACCACGTCTATATGCAAAATCGAACCGAATTTTTACGAAGCGAACGGCTGAAAATGGCTTTATCGAATTATTTATAAAGGCAACGACGAGAAGTGTGGAATTTATCATTGGTTTTTTACAAATTAGTGGGTGGACAACAGTAGCGATCGTTGCTTTACCACCTATTTGGTTAAAAATATCGATCGCCTGCTTTGGGTACGTATTTTTACGTGCTTGGATTGGAAGTGTATGGTATAAAGTGATTGGCGGTCACCCATTTACAAAAAGGTACGCAGAGGTCAATGCGTATTTTCAAGCGAAAAAGAAGGTCATCATCGCTTTATCGGTTCCATATATAATCATTATTGCAAGTTCATTTATTTTTAGAATGTGGATACAAAGCCTTTTTCCTTTTTTTTGATACAATAGAAGGCAGAACGATTATTGCTTGATAAAGGAGTCGTGACGATGTCTCATATTGATTGGAAAGCCGAAGTAGTGAAACATCAGGAAGAGCTGCTTGCTGATTTGCAAGGGCTACTTAGAATCAAAAGTGTGCTTAATGAAGAGAATGCAACGAAAGACGCTCCGCTTGGTAAAGAAGTAAAGGCAGCGTTGGATTATATGCTTGCACTTGGTAAAAAGGATGGATTTGCTGCGAAAAATGTAGGCAATGTAGCTGGTCATCTTGAAATGGGAGCAGGGTCGGATTTGATTGGTGTTTTATGCCATGTGGATGTTGTTCCAGAAGGTGACGGCTGGTCCGTTGATCCGTATGGCGCGGAAGTGAAAGATGGAAAAATGTATGCACGTGGAGCGATCGATGATAAAGGCCCGACTCTCGCTGCTTACTATGGCATGAAAATTGTTAAAAAGCTTGGTCTTCCGTTAACCAAACGGGTAAGGATGATCATTGGAACAGACGAAGAAAGCGATTGGCGCTGTGTAGACCGCTATTTTCAGGAAGAGGAAATGCCGGGCATGGGTTTCGCCCCTGATGCTGATTTTCCAATTATTAATGCGGAAAAAGGAATTGCAGATTTCGACCTTATTTGCAAAAATGAACAAATAGATGTCCAAGATGCGCATGTGACATTATTATCGTTTACTGCTGGCCGCCGATACAACATGGTGCCTGATTATGCAAAAGCTGTGCTCGATCTTCAACGTGACCATACGAAAATTATGCAGCGATTTGACAGTTTTTTAGAAACTCAGCAATTAACGGGAAGCTATCATGTTGAAAGCGGCTATTTCGTTATCGAACTTAACGGAAAATCTGCCCACGGAATGGAACCGGATCAAGGGAAAAATGCCGGCCTATTATTAGCGAACTTTTTATCAACGATCGAACTTGATTCCAATGGAAAAATATTTATTCAAGCGGCGATTCGTTTCTTTTTCGGGGATTCAAGAGGGCGCGCATTGGGCGTGCAATATCAAGATGAGATTACAGGAGAATTAACAATTAACGTTGGAGTCATGTCGTATAATGAACAAGATGGCGAAAAATTTGGCTTGAATATGCGTTATCCTGTGACATTTAAGCTTGAGGAAGGCTTAAAAGAAGTGAAAAATAAAGCAAAGGAAATGGGATATTCCGTTGCCAATTTAAAAGATTCGAAGCCACATCATGTCCCGGAGAATGATCCGCTCATTCAAACGCTAAAAAAAGTGTACGAGATGCAAACAAATGAGCCGGCTAAGCTCATTGCCATTGGCGGTGGTACATATGCGCGCTCATTAACATCTGGTGTTGCTTTCGGCGCACTATTCCCAGGAAGACCGGATGTTGCTCATCAAAAGGATGAATACATTGAATTGGAAGATTTATTTAAAGCAACGGCAATTTATGCTCAAGCGATTTATGAGCTTGCGAAGTAAAGGAGATGGTCGAAATGGAAAAAGTGCTTGTTAATGATCAAATTTTGAATCGTGATGAATCAAAGGTCGATATTGAGGATCGAGGTTATCAATTTGGTGACGGGGTTTATGAAGTAATCCGGGTGTACTCAGGTCAGTTATTTACAGGTGATGAGCATCTGGAGCGATTATATAGCAGCGCCGAAAAAATCAAAATGACTGTTCCTTATTCGAAAGAAACATTAAGAGGTTTGCTTGAGCAACTGATAAAAGAAAATCAGATTGAAGATGGCTCCGTTTACATGCAAGTGACACGTGGAGCTTCATCTAGAAATCATGTCTTCCCTGGAGAAAACGTTCTGCCGGTTTTGACAGCGAATACGAAAGTGGTTGCAAGACCTGAAGCTGCACTTGTAGATGGAGTGGAGGCGATCATTGCCGATGACATTCGTTGGTTACGCTGTGACATTAAGAGTTTGAACTTATTGCCAAACTTACTCGCAAAGCAGGAAGCAGTCGCGCAAGGTTGCTTTGAATCAATTCTTCACCGCGATGGAACGGTAACGGAAGGCTCAGCTTCAAATGCTTATATTGTTAAGGATGGCGTCATTCAAACACACCCTGCAACGAATTTAATTTTAAATGGAATTACCCGCCAAGTAATCGCAACTTTATGTAAAGACCATCAAATCCCATTTGTGGAGAAGGCATTTACAGTTGATGAATTGCTAGCGGCCGATGAGGTCTTCGTATCAAGCACAACTTCCGAAGTGATGCCAATCATTCGGGTTGCTGGGAAAACGGTAGGTACGGGGAAACCAGGCCCTATAACAAAGAAGCTTCAATCTTTATTTTTCGCTGAAATTGGCAGATAAGGAGAAAGTCTTGGCTAATGGTCTGAATCGCATTTAAAACGGCGATTCGGTTCATAAGGCCAAGTCTAATATCTCGATATGCGTTAGAAATGGCAAATAGAGTCCATAAGGTCTTGTTTAATGTCTCAAGAACGTTTGAAATCGAAACTTATACATTTTACAGTTTTAAATTAAGGCTGTGAGTCTACACTTGGAATACCCTTAAATTTCGAAATTAGGAGGAGATGCGCGATGTCCCATTATTTTTTCGCAATTAAGCTTCCGCTTGAAGTGAAGGATGAACTTGCTAACAAACAAGAAAGACTCAAGGCCACAGCTCCGTTTAAAAGCTGGGTCCATCCCGAAGATTTACATATTACTCTTACATTTCTTGGACATGCGACCGATATAAAGATAAGGGAAGCGATCGAGCGTACGGATGACGCCTTAAAGGGTGCTAAGACGTTTCGATTAGAAGTGAATCATATTGGAACATTTGGTCTTTCTAAGTCCCCAAGAATTTTATGGGCGGGCATGGAAGATTCTAATCCATTGAATCATTTGCAAAAACATGTATTTACAGCGTGTGAGGCAGCTAAGTTTCAACTTGATCAACGCCCGTATCGTCCACATATTACGCTTGGGAGAAAGTGGACTGGAACGGATGAGTTTGAAATAGATGTATTACCTCATTTTGATCAACCACTTATTTTTAATGTAACAGAAGTCGTTCTCTATCAAACATTTCCAGAACGGACGCCAAAATATAAGGTGATTGAATCATTTTCGCTTCTATCATGACATGAAAGGTGGTCATGCCAATGGCGCAACTAATTAAATTACAAGATTATATATCCCGCTATGAGCTTGATTTCTCCCGCTATCCCTCCCAATTTATTCGATTAAAAAAGCAGCAATGGGAAAAAATACACACTGCTTGGGAAGATGAGGACTCGTTTGAAAAGGAGCCTGCAATATTTCCTGAGATGGATAGCGAAGAAAGGCAAGGACTATTTCATAAAGTGAAAAATTTATTTAAAAAAGAGAGCTCCAACTCAATACAAGTGGAAGAATTGACCTATGATGATGTGGAGTTAGAAATCGTTCCTTCGCTTCTCCTTGCCAAATCTGAAATGGAATTAAAGCAATCATTTCTTGATCATTTATTTCAATTTCAGATGAGATGGGCAAGCTCAACGATAGCGGAAAAATCATTTGTCGATTCATCGTATTATCATGATGAGCGATTAAAACATTTTTTGCAGCGTTTCCCGGATTCATATTTTCTTTTATATGAACCGATTTTTTTATTAAAGAAAGCGCCTGTTGAAGTGGAAGTCATGTTGCTTACACCGACTGAATTATGGTGTCTAGCATTTATCGAAGAGGAAGAAAATGCTGTATACATCGGTTCACCTGACCATTTTTGGCAAAAGCGAGTGGGGGAGACAGAGTCAAAAGTGTTAAATCCAAGTTTATCCGCTTCAAGGATGGAGAAGATTGTGAAACAGCTTTTTACCTTGTATGAAGTGGAGTTACCGATCAGAAAAGCGGTCGTTTCTCGAGACGGCTATTTGGACTACCCTGATGCCCCAGCGGAACTATTGCTGCTTGATAAGCGATCGTATGAAGAGTGGTTTCAGCGGATGCGCGTGTCTGTTTCACCATTAAAAATGATGCAGCTAAAGGCAGCAAAGGCATTGTTAGAATATTGTCAAACGACTTCTTTTAAACGCCCTGACTGGAATAAGGAAGCTGATGAATGAATAAAAAGCTTGTATTTATCATCAACCCAGCTGCTAAAAATGGATATAGTCAAAAAGTGTGGAATAAGATTCGGAGAATAGTAGATGGGGTTCCCCACGATGTGTATTACACGAAAGAAAAAGGGGATGGGGTGGCGCTAGCAAAACGAATCGCCACAAATACAAATTTGCCACTCTTGCTTGTTGCTGTTGGTGGAGATGGGACAATTCATGAAGTAATCAATGGTGCGATCGGACACAGTCATGTCACATTTGCTTATATTCCAACAGGTTCAGGCAATGATTTTGCCAAGGGATACAAGCTTCCAGCTCATCCAGCAAAATGTTTGGAGGCTATTTTACATTTAATTCCTAATAAAGTCGAGCATGTAGATAGTGGTGTGATAAGCGGAAAAACTCCGAGATATTTTGTCAATAGTGTTGGTGTGGGATTCGATGCACTTATTGCCAAAAAGGCTAATCAATCGCGTTTAAAAAAATGGTTAAATTATTTTTCGCTCGGAACGGCTGTTTATGGTGTATATTTAGTAAGAGAGATTTTTTCGTACAAGCCGCAAACGGTTAAATTACAAATAGATGATCAGCGCTTTCAATTTGAAAAGACATGGTTTGTCACAGTTTCAAATCAACCTTATTATGGGGGAGGCATGATGATTGCTCCAAGCGCAAACCCTACTGATGGTGAATTTTGTGTGACAGTCGTCCATCATTTATCTAAGATGAAATTATTATGTGTATTTATAACTGTGTTTTGGGGTGGACATTTGCGTTTTAAGGAAGTAATCCAATTCAAAGGCAAAAACATTCAAATTTTTAATGACCGTCCAGTTGATGTTCATGCAGATGGTGAATCGATTGGGGAGATCCCATTAACGATAGAAATACTTCCAAAAAGTTGGAAAATCCTCCAATAAAATAAGCGAAATGCTAACTTTCATAAAAAATTTGAATGAAATTTGCAAAACAGACTTGACGAAAAAAGTCGAAACGAGATAATATTTATGAAAGGGTGGCTATTGATGTTCATTTGTACCAATAGCTGCTTTTTTCTTTTCAGATAGATAATTCGGAGGATCTCTCCGGTGATATAATTGAAGGTGAAGATCGGTGGAACATTTATTCGAGCAAGACTGGGAAATTACTCCAGCCGGTGGAGCGACTGGTGAGGCGTTCTTTGCTACAAATAGTCATCAAAAATTGTTTTTGAAGCGAAATTCATCTCCTTTTCTTGCGGTGCTATCAGCGGAAGGGATAGTTCCAAAGCTTATTTGGACGAAGCGATTGGAAAATGGCGATGTTATTACGGCTCAACAATGTTTGGATGGCCGGGAAATAAAACCAAGCGAAATGGCTGATGAACGGGTAGCGGAACTGTTAAAGAAAATTCATGATTCCATCCCGTTATTGACTATGTTAAGGCGAATGGGAAAGACACCGACAGATTCAGAGATGATGCTAGCGGAAGTCAATGTAAGCTTAGATGCCGAGTTATTGGAGCATAGGCTTGTTCAAACATCCCTTATTTTATTAAAAAAAGAAGTTAAAAATGTCAGTTGTGATGAATGGGCTGTTTGCCATGGAGATGTAAACCATAACAATTGGCTTTTATCAGAAGGTGACGAGCTATATTTAATTGATTGGGATGGAGCAATGATTGCTGACCCAGCCCTTGATCTTGGACTATTGCTTTATTGGTATGTTCCCCGAAAAGATTGGGCAGATTGGTTAAAAAAATATGGCCGTACAATGACGGCCCAATTAGAATTACGAATGAAATGGTATGTGACAGCACAAACTTTGCTATGGATTCAATGGCATAAAGAAAAAGGTAGACAGAAGGAAATGCAGCACTGGCTTACCTATTTGGAAAAGATTCTTTATGAATAAGTATTGATTTGGCCAACCCACTGGGATAATTGATCTTGGTGGGAATTTATATGTTGATCGAGATCTGCACTATATTGGCCGTTTTGACAATATGTGTATATGTCTGTAAGCAATGGCTGTATCTCCCGCGGAATTGAGGGGTTCATCAGAAGCGATTTGATCAGTCGTCCAAGTTGCTCACATTCAGATACAGATCCACAGCAATCTTCCAAATGGTTGACTAGTATATCTTGTAATAATTGCATTTGGTCACGATGGCTAAGTGTCATATGACTCACCCTTTCAATGAACATGTAACTAGTATAGGTTTGAGTTGAACAATTTATTCGGATGATATAAGTAAGGAGTAGAAAGATGCGTTTAAGACATAAACCGTGGGCAAGGGAAAAAATTGAGCAACATCCGCAGTACGTCATTCCAAACCCTGAACAGTATTACGGAAGATGGAATGCATTATTTGATAATGGCTTTCCCATTCATATTGAAGTAGGGACAGGAAAGGGCCGATTCATTACAGAAATGGCCAAAGCAAATCCGGAAATTAACTATATTGGGATCGAATTACAGGAAAGTGTAATTGTTTCCGCTCTTGACAGATTAATCGAAGCAGATGTACCAAATGTAAAGTTGCTGCATACGAATGGCGAAGACTTGCGTAAGTTTTTTGCGAAAAGTGATGTGGAACGGGTATATTTAAATTTTTCCGATCCGTGGCCGAAAAAACGTCATGAAAAAAGACGTTTGACGTTTTCAGCGTTTTTAAATATTTATGAAGATATATTAGTGAATGGTGGCGAAATTCATTTCAAAACCGATAATCGCGGTTTATTTGAATATTCATTGCAAAGCTTTTCCGCATACGGGCTTTTATTAACATATCTTAGTCTAGATTTGCACAATAGTGATTTTGCTGGAAATATTATGACTGAGTATGAAGAGAAGTTCTCTGCAAAAGGACAACCGATTTACCGCTGTGAAGTGAAATATCAAAATGAACGCTAGATTTCTTTCAAAGAGGAATCTAGTTTTTTTATGCTATAATTTGGAAAAAGGGATAAGAAGGTGAGAGTGTGGAACGATTAAAGCTTGGAAACTTGACTTTGACATGGCTAAATGGCGGGGATACGTTTATGGACGGCGGGGCGATGTTTGGCGTTGTTCCAAAGCCATTATGGTCAAAAAAATATCCTGTTAATGAGAAAAACCAAATCGAATTACGTACAGATCCGATTTTTCTTCAATTAAACGGAAAAAATATTTTGATTGAAGCTGGTTTAGGATTCGGAAAATTATCTGATAAGCAAAAGCGTAATTATGGTGTGACAGAAGAATCACAAATTGAAAAGTCGTTAGCAAAGCTTGGGTTGACACGAGAAGATATTGATATCATATGCATGACGCATCTTCATTTCGACCATGCAGGTGGATTGACGAAACGGGAGGATGAAACGCTTGTCTCCATGTTTCCGAATGCTGTCATCTATGCGTCGGAAACAGAGTGGCAGGAAATGCAAAATCCAAATATACGTTCACGCAATACATATTGGAAGGAAAATTGGGAGCCAATCGTTGATCAAGTACATACTTTTACGGGAGAGTTAGAGCTCGAAGGTGCGATAAAAATGATTCATACAGGTGGGCATAGTGATGGTCACTGCATCATTACGATTCAGAGCGGTGACGAGCAGCTGATCCATATGGGGGACTTAATGCCGACGAATGCTCACCGCAACGTATTATGGGTGCTTGCCTATGATGACTACCCAATGGATTCGATTCGGGCGAAACAAAAATGGATAACAGAGGCGATCGAAGCCAGTGCGTGGTTCACTTTTTACCATGACGGCCATTACCGAGCATTAAAATGGGATAGGGAAGGAAATGTGATTGCAGCAGTCATGCGTGAAAGACCCAATTGAAGCTTTGTTTAGCCAAAAGGGCTATTCTAAAGTCAAACCTTTATTGACTTTAAAATAGCCCCTTCTTTATGCACAGGTAGTGGTAGTTATCCATTTCCCCCTTAGAGCATATTTACATCATTTTGGTCAATCGAATTTCATCCGCATTTCCCTTCTCCCGCGGAAAGTCTTCAATATGGTCATTCGAAATCCGTTCGATTGCCCCTTTCCGGCAAAAATGCTCCGATACGGTCATTCGAAATCCGTTCGAATGACCCTTTCGGGCAAAAAATCTCCAATACGGTCAATCGAAACCCGTTCGATTGCCCCTCGTCGGCAAAAAATCTCCGATACGGTCAATCGGAATCCGTTCGATTGCCCCTCGCCGGCAAAAAATCTCCGATACGGTCAATCGAAATCCGTTCGATTGCCCCTTTCCGGCAAAAACGCTCCGATATGGTCAATCGAAACCCGCTCGATTGCCCCTCGTCGGCAAAAAATCTCCGATACGGTCAATCGAAATCCGTTCGAATGCCCCTCGTCGGCAAAAAGTCTCCGATACGGTCATTCGAAATCCGTTCGATTTCCCCTCTCCGGCAAAAACGCTCCGAAAGGGTCATTCGAAATCCGTTCGATTGCCCCTCGCCGGCAAAAACGCTCCGATACGGTCAATCGAAATCCGTTCGATTGCCCCTCGCCGGCAAAAAACCTCCGATACGGTCAATCGAAATCCGTTCGATTTCCCCTTTCCGGCAAAAACGCTCCGAAAGGGTCATTCGAAATTCGTTCGAATGCCCCTCGCCGGCAACAAATCCCCGATACGGTCAATCGAAATCCGTTCGAATGACCGTTTCCGGTAAAAACGCTCCGAAATGGTCAATCGAAACCCGCTCGATTGCCCCTCGTCGGCAAAAAATCTCCGATACGGTCAATCGGAATCCGTTCGAATGCCCCTTTCCGGTAAAAAGTCTTCAGTATGGGCAATCGAGCGCACGATGTTTACGAAAAAACCAATTAGTATTACTTTTTAGATAGCCCTTACTTTTAAATAGGATAAATATCAATCACTGTGCCCGTATACACATCAGCGATAAATTCAAATTGTTCGCGGATCCCATCTTTATTACGAGTAATGCCCCCGCGATATACCTTTGTTTTGATTGCATAATGCTGATAGTCTTCCGGGGTCATTTGCATCCAAGATCCATCGATACGCCCATCTTTTCGAAAGGCATTTTTTACGTTTGTTAATACGGATTCTGCTGAGATTGGAATCATTTCATTCAATTTTTTACTAAGGCAATAGCCTCCGATTAAACCGGCAGCTGCTCCAGATAGGAATATTCTCCAATTCAAAATCGTACACCTCCGAATGGATTGCTAGCTCTAGTATACAGGAACTGTTTTGTAAAAAACACGGTTTTGTAGCGTTGAAGTTCGATCTTCTGTAAAATAAAAAGGAGATCATTCAAAAAAAGTGGAGTGATAGATATGAAACAGGAAACATTGGATTTATTTAAAACATTGACGGAATTGCCAGGGACACCTGGAAACGAGCATGCGGTGCGCTCTTTTATGCGTGAGCAATTACGAATATATGCAGATGAAATTGTTCAAGATCGTCTTGGGAGTATTTTTGGCAAAAAAACTGGCGATATAAACGGGCCGACTGTGATGGTCGCGGGGCATATGGACGAAGTTGGATTTATGGTAACGAATATTACAGATAACGGAATGATCCGTTTTCAAACGTTAGGTGGTTGGTGGAGTCAAGTTTTACTTGCTCAACGAGTGCAAATCATCACGGATCAAGGGGCTGTGGAAGGTGTGATTGGCTCAATACCTCCACATTTATTAAGTGAAGAGCAGCGGAAAAAACCGATGGACATCAAAAACATGATGATTGATATTGGTGCCGATGATCGTGAAGATGCAAAAAAAATCGGGATTAAACCTGGTCAGCAAATTGTGCCGGTTTGTCCGTTTACACCGATGGCAAATCCGAAGAAAATTATGGCGAAGGCATGGGATAATCGTTATGGTTGTGGATTGGCAATTGAGCTTTTAAAAGAAGTGAAAGATGAAGGGCTACCAAATATCTTGTATTCTGGAGCAACGGTCATGGAAGAGGTTGGATTGCGTGGGGCAGCAACGGCAACAGCGATGATTAAACCGGATCTTTTCTATGCGCTTGATGCGAGTCCCGCAAACGATATGTCGGGAGATAAGCAAGAATTTGGTCAACTTGGAAAAGGTGCATTGCTGCGTATTTATGATCGGTCGATGGTAACACATAAAGGAATGCGTGAATTTATTTTGGATACGGCTGAGACGAATAATATTCCATACCAATATTTTGTATCCCAAGGCGGTACGGATGCGGGACGTGTACATATAGCAAATGAGGGGATACCAAGCGGAGTGATTGGGATTTGCTCACGCTATATCCACACACATGCATCGATCATCCACGTCGATGATTATGCAGCGGCAAAAGAATTACTCGTGAAGCTTGTGAAATCGACTGATCGTACGACGGTTGATTCGATTAAACAACAATGATTGTTTCAATAGGATCTAAAAACCAAGCGAAGGTCAAAGCGGTCACAGACACTTTACACGAAATGGGTTACACTGCTTCGATTGTACCAATCGACGCCCCATCAAATGTAAGCAATATGCCGTTTTCAGATGAAGAAACGATGCAAGGAGCGATTAATCGAGCGCAGTATTGCTTAAAGCATTCGGAAGCAGAGCTGGCCTTTGGTCTTGAAGGCGGAGTAATGGAAACGGCTTTCGGTTTGTTTTTGTGCAATTGGGGTGCGCTTGCTGTTAGGGATAAAGATGTCTTTCTCGCTGGGGGTGCAAGAATCAAGCTTCCTGAAGAGATTGCTCAAAGGCTAAGGGCTGGAGAGGAACTTGGACCACTTATGGATGAATATAGTAATCGAGTAAATGTTCGATCGAACGAAGGAGCAATTGGCATTTTTACGAATGGAGCGGTGAACCGCTCTGAGATGTTTGCTCATATTATTAAGCAACTAATCGGCATGAAAGAGGCAGGTAGCTTATAACCTTCCTCAGTCCACACGACGTGGGTCACATCGGCGTTGCCACAGGATGTGGCAACGCCTTTGTTCCTTTATTCCTCGTGCGCTTTCATTATTCAAAAATATATGCAAGGGCTTTGATCGCTTGATTTACCGTTTCGACCGTTACATTCGCCTTTCTTGATAGCTCTTTCAATGGATGGTGTAATTGTTCAGGGCGAATCAAAATTAATGGTTTGTTAAGGGCAACAGCCGCGCTTGCATCCATTGCTGTATTCCATTGACGATATTTTTCTCCGAACAAGGCAATGACGAGATCCGCTTTTTGCATGAGCACTTCTGTCCGTAAATTATTAAAACTTGAAGCAGCTGCGTCATGAAAAATTGCATTCGGCTGTTCACCGAGAATTTCCGCCCCAATTCCGTCGGAGCGGTCATGATCTTCCATCGGACCGACAAAATCAACTGGTAGCTGTAACGCTTTTACTTTTTCTTTCATTTCATTTCGCCAATTACTATGGATTTCACCGGCTAAATAGACTGTTAATTTCATGAAACATCCCTCCAATCTGTCATGCCTACATTGTAACATTGAACCTACTAATATTCTTCTAAATGGGACTTTTCACTCATTTAGGGTTGTCAATTGGTTTTTCATAGTAGTATGATAGAGAAGGAAAAGATACATGGGAGGAACATTCAATGAAAAAAATCGCAGTATTTCTAGTAATGGTTGTCATAACTATTTTATTTACTGGCTGCGGCGGTTCGTTAGAACAACAAAAAGAGAAAGCAATCGTGCGAGCTGAGCAAGCATTTACAAATAAATTAGATAAAAATGAAACATTACAAGCAATTGCATTCCATCGACCTTCAGGATTAACGGTTAAGGAGGATAAACCAAATAATATTATTTTGGAGAAGGGCTCACATCCTTACATTCTCTTTTATAATCCAATTGTTCCATCCAGTAGTGAGGAATTGTACGAACTTGAAAAAAATCAAGAGGGACAGATGATTGTTGACAAGACGTTTTCTGTTGAAGATCGTTTCGGTTACTTGCTAATTATGGATGCGGGTGATAATAAGTATGAGGTAACTGCTGGAGTCGGTGGGGTAAAAGCGACAACAGAGTCGACCGTTAAACAATTAGAATCTGATGCAGGCTATTTAATGGAAATGGTTGCGTCAGCGCAGCTATCTGAATGAATCGGTTATTCAAGTCATTGTATTCCATATTATCGCCCCATCTGTGATAAGCTTAATCATATTTGAATTTATGTGAAAGCGTGGCTGGATGAAACCCGGCAAAACGCTGATTAACACAGGAGGGAAATAAAATGGAAAAATTACAATCAATTGAGCAATTTGAGGAATTAAAAAAGGAAGAACGAACGATCTTTATGTTTTCAGCAGACTGGTGTGGAGATTGCAGATTTATTGAGCCATTTCTGCCTCGCCTAGAAGCGGATTATCCGGAATATACATTTGTGGAAGTGGATCGTGATCAATTTATTGATCTCTGTGGAGACCTTAATATTTTCGGCATTCCGAGTTTTATTGCTTTTCATAGTGGAGAAGAAGTAGGCAGATTCGTCAGCAAAGATCGTAAAACATTGGAAGAAATTGAAGATTTTATTAATGGTTTAGCTGGATAAGATGTGAAGGAAGCAGCTTTATGAGGTAAGTTCTCGTAAGGCTGCTTTTTTTAGACCAGTTTGCTGATCCAGGAGTTGCTAAATGATCAAAATTGAGCTTTGAGGAAGTGCGGCAATTGCGAAAGTCTCTATAAGTAATCAAGAAGAAAACGCCTAGACGGATTTCTTCTTGATTCATTCAAGTATTACATTGTTACTTGTTTTTTCTTCATGACCCATTTCGTTAAATAAATAAAGACCATAATAGTCGTTAATGAAAACACTACAGCTACGATTGGGTATAGAATAGGATATCCAATTAGATTAAAGGTGCTAAAATCAAGCCACTGATTTTTCACTTTCATTAAATGATACGTCGACAGATTTAATAAGCTTTTGCTCCAAGCAACTTCTTCCAGCCAATTAAGCCCTGGAATAACATTGATGGCAAAAGGGATACCAAATATAAATCCTGATACGAGCAGTGAAGTAAGCACTCGTTTGCATATCGCTGATACGAACACAATAATGAGTGCAAAGCTAATAGCTGCGATCGTATGCATAAACAACATTATGACATAGGATTCGCCTAATGTAAGTGGATATGGTGCATAATAATGCGCGTGTATTGATTGTAATGGTGCATTCCATCCGTGATTTCCGTATGCATACAAGGAGGTGGCCACACTATATGCGATCCAGCCAACTATTACAGGTAGAGTGAAAATCATTGCCGCAAGCAATTTTGCTGTCACTGCCTTTGACCGACCATATTTTGAGCTTAGTAAAAATTGATCCATCCCAGAGCTATATTCTTTTGAGAATATCGGTGAGATACCGATGATTAACATAAAGGCCGTGATGACAAAGCCAAATGTGTATATCATATCGATCATTTGACTCGGCCCTTTTTGATAATAAAATAGGGATGTGTCGATCGTAGATAATAATTTTTTATGTAATTCAGTATTCCTTTTCTCAAAAGAAGATGTGGAAAGATCAGTTGTATTTGTTAACATTGTAATCTCTTGAGCTCTCATTTCGGCATTTTGTTTTCGAGAGCTAAAGCTTTCGGAAATCCCGTATCGCACTTGATCTTCCAAACTCCAAGTACCTGTTCCATTTTCAGACTTTTTCTCTATTTCTATTTTAAATTTCTTTAATTGTGCGATTTTACCCTCGGTAATTTTACCTTCCCATGGCTTATATAAAAGATAAACATCTCGTTCACGGTCGCGGTCCATGTGAAGTCCTAGACTAATAATAACTAATAGCAATGTAAATAATAGATAAATACTTTTTTGCCGATAGATTTTATACAATTCAAACTTGAGCAATGGCAACATGTTGATCCTCCTCAAAAAAATACAAATATAAATCTTCTAAATTTGGTTTTGTTGCAACAGCATGATTTGAAGGTTGCTCATCACTAATAATTCGCAACTCAGCTCCGTCCTCTGTTCGAATCATATTTCCAACCTTAAATTCAGACTGGTATTTTGGAATATCATGGTCGTCTGCTGTAACGAGCCATACCTTACCTTCCATTTCTTGAAGTAGTTCTTGTGGGTCGCGTTGATGCAATAACTTCCCTGCTTTTAAAATAATAATTTCCTTGGCAATAAATTCAATATCTGAGACGATATGTGTGGATAATAAAACAATTCTGTCTCGACTAATGGACGATAATAAATTACGGAAACGAATTCTTTCTTTTGGGTCAAGTCCAGCTGTTGGTTCATCAACGATTAAGATTTTCGGATCATTTAATAATGCTTGGGCGATCCCAATCCGTTGTTTCATTCCTCCAGAGAATGATCCGACTTTCTTTTTACGAACGTGTGTAAGGTTTACAAGTTGTAAAAGTTCCTCTATTTTTAATGACGCATATTGTTTGTCCAATCCTTTTAAGGCGGCAATATAATGGAGGAATTTCTCGGCGGTAAAATTTTTATACAAACCGATATGTTGGGGAAGATAGCCGATTAAATCACGATAATCGTCCCCAAGCTCAAAAATATTTACATCATTTAGGCGAATAGAGCCTTCAGTTGGCTTTACAACCGTAGCTAATATTCTCATGAGTGTCGTTTTTCCCGACCCATTCGCACCTAAAATCCCGTATACTCCATTTGTAAATTGGCATGAAATATTATTTAAAGCTAAATATTGTCCATACCGTTTTGATAAATTATTAATGATTAAATTCATGATAAACTCCTTTTTGAATCATTTTAATTGAAAGTCCAATTCCAATGAGAGCGCAACAAACAATGGTAATAGCTAAACCTGATGGTAATAGCAGATCAATATTTTTGATTTTGACGATAAATAGCTCGAATAATACTAATATAAAAATTGTAATAGGGATCGCAAACATCGCCTTAAATTTAAGTGATAAAAATAAACTAATAGCGATTGTTACGGAGTATGGAACGGCCCAAAATTGCAATAATTTGATTAGAACAATTGGTTCAGCCCAATAATGAAAAACGCTAATAAGAAAAAGTGTACATGCGAGATTAAAAAAACCAACGACCATAAGTTTTGAAAGGATAATATGAGTAGGAGAGAATGTACATGATAATTCCAACTCAATTAGTCCTTCATCTCGGCTACGGAATATTTCAATTAGCCCAACTAAGATTGGCAATGGAGCAACAAATAAAAGTGTTATATACGGATCGCCGTTTACAAGGAATACTAAACATAACCCTAATGCTAAGTAAAGAAGATTACTTATCCAAAATGAATGTGAAAACTGTAATGATTCGATCCAAGCATTTTTTAATGGTGCAGGAATCAGTTTGGTGTACGGAGCTGTTTTTTTCTTTGGAACGAATTGATGCAATACAATCATTGTATCTTCTACTTTCTCCTCATCCGGATATTCAACGCTAAATTCGGAAAACCATTCCTCCAACTCATGATCTGTAAACTTCGTCATTGTCATCACCTCTTTGTAGAATACCTTTCAACTTTTCCAATCCTTGCCGCAGCCTTGACTTTACGGTTGAATCATTCGTTTTCATGATTCCGGCAATTTCTTTGATTGTAAAATCATGATAATATCTTAAAAGAATTGTGTTACATTGATAATCAGGCAATGTTTTAATCGCTGTGATTAGTTCACGGCGTTTTTCTTTTCTTTCGAAAATAAAAGGAACATCGACGGGAGACGCCGAGGAATCATTCATTTCTTCAGTTAATTTTGCTACTTGAAATGCTTTTGAGCGAAAGTAATCATTGCAATGATTGACTGCAAGTGTGTAAAGCCACGTTTTAAATTGAGCCCTTTCCTTGTAGGTCGAAATGGATTTCATCATTTTAATAAAAATTTCTTGAGTCAAATCGTAAGCCGTATCTTTATCCCCAGTACGTCTGTAAACAAACGCATATATTTGTTTGTAATAGCGTTTCACGAGTACTTCCATTGCAGAATGGCTACCATTTTTAATTTCTTGAATTAAGTCATAATCAGGAATCAATCTTTTCACCTCGTTAGCTTTAACGAAATTAAATTCATAAAAGTTTTAAAGAAATCAATTTATTTTAACATTCCTCTTTCTTTGAGCGATGAACGAGTTTGTTGTAGAATGGTAGGTAGCTTATTTTAGCCCAAGGAGGGGTGAACGATGTCAAAAATGAATGAAAGTAAATTACGAAAAGAGCTTGAAAGTCGCTTACAAAAATCTGGCAGGGTATTCATATATAATCGTGAAAAAGAAAATTTTCGGATTGAAAATGAAGAAACAGGTAAAGGGATTGATGTATCCTTACCTGGAATCGTAGCGAAATGGCACACGCAAAAGGAAAAAGCGATTGATGAAGTTGTTTACTATGTGGAAGAAGCATTGCAGGTCATGGGGAAAGAACAACAGGTAGCTGGCAGCGAAAAGAAAATTTATCCGGTTATTCGTTCTACATCTTTTCCGACCGAATCAGACGAGGGCATCAAGTTTATGACGGATGATCATACGGCCGAAACGAGAATTTATTATGCGCTCGATCTTGGTAATACATATCGTCTGCTTGATGAAAGGTTAATTGAGAAAGAGGGGCTTGATCCGCAAGAGATTCGCGAAATGGCTCGCTTTAATGTTCGTTCTTTATCGACTAATATGAAAAAAGATACCGTGGCCGGGAATGTTTTTTATTTTCTCAATACGAATGATGGCTATGACGGCAGCCGAATTTTAAATGAGAAGTTTTTACAAGAACAGGCAGCCGTTATTGAAGGAGATATGGCGGTAGCTGTTCCACACCAAGATGTGCTGATTATTGCCGATATTCGTAATGAAACAGGCTATGATGTGTTACAGCAAATGACGATGAGCTTTTTCGCATCGGGGAATGTTCCGATCACAGCGCTATCGTTTATTTATGAGGATGGCAAGCTTGACCCTATTTTTATAATGGGGAAAAATCGTAGAGTGGATCAATGAAAGGGGAAGAAACAATGAACGTTTTTTATAACCAAAAAGGAATCGGTGATACGCTGATTATTACATTAAAAGAAATTGAACATGTAGCATTTGATCGTAAGGGGGATGTCGCTCGTATATACGATGAAAAGACAAACGAAACGGGCGGTTTTAATCTTTTCCAAGCATCTTCATATGTTGAACTTGATGCAAACGGACAAGTGGAGCTGAACGAAGAGATCGTTGCCAAGATCAATGATGCGCTAGTGAAAAATGAGTTCGATGAAAAAATAGAGGCTGATTTTTCACCGAAATTTGTTGTTGGCTATATTAAGGAGAAAGAAAAGCATCCAAATGCCGATAAGCTAAGTGTATGTAAAGTAGATGTAGGGACAGAAGTGTTGCAAATCGTTTGCGGCGCACCGAATGTTGACGCAGGTCAAAAAGTCGTTGTCGCAAAAGTTGGTGCAGTGATGCCTAGTGGAATGCTAATTAAAGATGCTGAACTACGTGGCGTTCCATCCAGCGGAATGATTTGCGCAGCCCGTGAGCTAGAGCTTCCAAATGCTCCACAAGAAAAGGGTATTCTTGTATTAGAAGATGAGAAATACGAAGTAGGACAAGCATTTATATTTTAACTCGAATTAGCAGAAGTCTCACTTCTATAAGTTAAGTTAAGCCTCGGGTGACTGTCATCGATTTTAGAGGAGCTAGAAAGCAACGGGCTCGAAAATCCAACGCCAAGGCATATGTTTATAAGTAAAAAGGCTGAACTCGAATCGAGTTCGGCTTTTTTGCCTTCATCCGGTAATAAAGATCAATGAATCATTCTGCCCCACTTCAAGCTAACCTCTAAAAAAAACTTCAATCACAACAGTTCGATCTATGATATAATCATATAAGCTTGACTTCGATGAGAGTTCGAGGTCTATTTTTAATGAATGGGGTGTTTTTTTGCGGGTTTTATCATTAAAAGAACAATGGATCGGCAATATTAGAGGAGATATCCTTTCAGGGATTGTTGTGGCTCTTGCATTGATTCCTGAGTCGATCGCCTTTGCTTTTATTGTTGGTGTTGATCCAATGGTTGGGTTGTATGCTTCTTTTTGTATTGCGGTGATGATTGCACTTGTCGGTGGCAGACCTGGGATGATATCAGCAGCAACAGGAGCGATGGCGCTTGTGTTGGTGAGCCTTGTTGCAGATCATGGCATTCAGTATATGTTCGCAGCAACGATTTTAACGGGGATCCTGCAAGTGGTTATTGGATTATGTAAATTAACCCGTTTTATGAAGTATATTCCACGCTCTGTCATGATGGGGTTTGTGAATGCATTAGCTATTCTTATTTTTATTGCCCAATTGCGGCATTTCGTTGGGGAAACATGGGTGATGTACGCAATGGTAGTGGGGGCATTAGTTATTATTTATCTATTCCCACGAGTAACGAAAATTGTTCCATCTTCACTCATAGCGATTATCGTTATTACAATTATTGCTGTTTTAACAAAAAGTGATGTGAAAACGGTTGGTGATATTGGGAACTTACCATCTACATTACCATCATTTTTCATACCCGACGTTCCATTGAATCTCGAGACGCTGAAAATTATTTTTCCATATGCGATTTCACTTGCGATTGTTGGGTTGCTTGAGTCATTATTAACGGCATCTGTTGTTGATGATATGACAAGTACAGAAAGTAATAAAAATATGGAAGCACGCGGACAAGGGCTGGCAAATATCGTATCGGGATTATTTGGCGGAATGGCTGGCTGCGGAATGATTGGTCAATCTGTTATCAATATTAAATCTGGTGGTAGAGGTAGATTATCTACATTTGTTGCAGGGGCCTTTCTCATGGTATTGATTATTGTATTAAAGGATGTTGTTTTCCGGATTCCAATGGCAGCACTTGTTGGTGTGATGTTGATGGTATGTGTAAGTACGTTTGATTGGTCGACATTCAGAGTGTTGCGGAAAGCGCCGCTAACCGATTCAATTGTCATGATTGTTACAGTTATTACCGTACTTTCAACAAACGATTTGTCAAAAGGTGTTTTAGCTGGTGTTCTTTTAAGTGCGGTCTTCTTTGTTGCAAAAATATCAAAATTAAGAGTGACGACGAATGTAATCGGAAAAAAACGGGTATATGAAGTAAAAGGGCAAGTATTTTTTGCATCGGTTGATGCGCTCGTTGCGGCAGTTAATGTAAACAGTGAGGAAAAGGAAGTAGAAATTAATTTTAGTCAAGCACATGTATGGGATGATTCAGGTGTTGCGGCTATTGATAAAATCATCCTTAGATTACGAGAAAACGGGATCACGGCTACAATTTCTGGCTTAAATCAACCGAGCTCGAAACTGCTTAAACGATTGACTGTCCATAGTAATTTAGAAAACTAGTATACTGGCGGAAAGGCGGGGAATGGAATGTATGAGAGGTTATTATTAGCCGCTGACGGATCGGAAAACTCGGTACGTGCAGCGGAAGAAGCAGCAAAACTTGCGCAATTATCGCAAGCAACGGTAGAGATTGTTTATGTGATCGATTATTCGAGGGTTAAATCGGAAGTTCTTCAAAGCCGGAGCGCAGAAGAACTTGAATTAGAACGATATAAAAAGCTGCAGCCTGTTGAAGAGGTGTTTAAACAGGCAAAAATCACTCATACATTGACGATGCTTCATGGTGAACCAGGTCCAACTATTGTCGAATATGCGAATAAACAATCATGTAGTATGGTGATTATCGGTAGCCGCGGTTTAAATACGCTTCAAGAGATGGTACTTGGAAGTGTAAGTCATAAGGTGGCAAAGCGGGTAAAATGCCCGGTGTTAATTGTTAAATAATGATGCGCCTATGTTTGCCGACTTTCTCTTAAGATGGGAAAGTTGGCTTTTTTATTATCTAGGAAATGATAAAATACTTGCTTATAGACAATTTCAACTGGAGCAATCTACGTCTAGCTCCAGTCGCCCAGCGACTAGCAAACTTCACTCTTTTTCCTACGATAAGTCAACATCGGCTCTATCGAAGCCGTGTTTAGGCCTGCACGATGCAGGTTACAACGGCGTTGCCACAGGACGTGGCAGTTTTAGCCGTTGATCTCATAGAATCTCGTCAGAATCGCGAAAGGAAGTACGTCGCTAAACGGGCGCTTGCGCTTTTGTTCTGGAAAAAGTTAATTATGAAGTTTTTCGTACAAAGTCACGGCAACTATTTATCTTTAATGTAGAGAAGTGTTATATTGTAAGTATTGTATATGATTCTTTCGAACTGTTTTTCATAGGAGTGGATTGTTTTTGACAAATGTGAAAATGCCTTCTCCGGCGGAGGTAGGTTTTATGGATGAAAAAAAGTCCTCTACATTTTTAGCCGATGTAAAATCACTTTTTAAATTAATTGTATTAATCGTTAATGTATTGCCTGTTCTTACAGGGTTTTGGTTAGCCATTTATTTTACAAATGCTTCATTCTTCGCAAATTGGAATGTATTTGTACTAACGATGCTTGGAAGTACGTTGGTGATGGCGGGAGCGCTTGTCCTAAATAATTGGTATGATGTCGATATTGATTCCGTCATGGAACGAACGAAAAATCGTCCAACGGTTACAGGGAACTTTTCCTTACGCTCCGTTCTTATCCTCGGAATCGCACTAAGCGCTGTTGGCTTCATTTTCATGTTGTTTACGACGTTTGAGGCAACGATCTATGCTTTTATAGGCTGGGTTGTTTATGTTTTCCCATATACGATGTGGTCGAAACGGAAATATACGATCAATACGGTCATTGGTAGTGTTTCTGGAGCAGTCACTCCATTAATTGGTTGGGCCGCGATTGATTCGAGTTTTCATATCGTGCCAATGATGCTAGCTTTGATTATCTTTATTTGGCAAATGCCGCATACCTATGCGATTGCAATAAGAAAGCATGATGATTATAAAAGAGCTGGCGTTGCGATGCTTCCGGTCGTTCGCGGCTTTACCGTGGCGAAATGGCATAATGTCGTCTATATTGTCTGCTTATTGCCCATTCCATTTTTTCTAAAGTCGCTTGGTACGTTTTTTATTGGCTTCGCTACATTTTTAACTCTCGTTTGGCTCGTTATTAGCATTCGTGGCTTTTTTGTTAAAGATAACATCAAATGGGCGTACGTGATGTTTCTTTATTCAGTTAATTATTTAGCGATTTTATTTATTACGATGATTATTGTTACAATGTGAATATAAAAAGGCTGTCCACATTCGGACAGCTTTTTTTATAGAGAAACTATGAGAAAATTTGCGTTTACTTAAGCGCAATGAACAATGATTTGATGATGCCGAGGTGAATGGCCTAAATTGCAATGAGGATTCGACTAGCGGATATCGGAAGTCGTATTTTCCATTTGACCTCCAAAAAAGCTAATAATTCAATCTTTCTAATTTTTGATGTTTCGATAATATATGAAGCAAATGGCACTTGTTTGTTCCATTCATCACGATGCATTCTATCTAAGAAAAGGTTTTTCTATTCCGATTTAGCGATTGTGTAAAAAAGAGATTCCTATATTAGGAATCTCCCGGCACATTTTGATTAAACTTTTCTTCGATTAATTGAAGAGCTTCTCCAATCTTCATTTCATTAAGATCTTTTAATTCTCTTTTTAAAAGTATATATTCTTCTTCAATCCAATTATGGTATTCAGAATTTCTTTTTCTTAAGTAGTCATGGCTTTCACGGGACATTAATTTTCGTTGTTGGTATAAATATTGTAAAGCAGTTCCAATTTGACTGCCTTCATCCACTCTTTTTTTGTATTCCTTTGATTCATAGACAAAAATATCAAGATCGTTTTTAATCCTATCATGACTTATCCCTTGTTCTTTTTGTTTTTTCCACTTTTCCCAGCTTTTTGCAATTTCCTTCATTTGATCTAACTCGTTTTGCAGACTCTCTGCATTTTGCACGTCTTCATATGTTCCCTCTGTTACTTTTGCTACTTCTTTTAATTGTGTTTGTCCTTCGTTGTCGACATTAAAGCCGATCACGTTAACAATAGGTGTAATATCGGATTCGTACAGCTGTTTTGCAGCGGCAACAGGATCATCATCACAAGTAGAAACTCCATCACTGACTAAATAAACAATATTCGTATTATGGTCTCCTTGGAATTCTGCTAAATCTTTTTGAGCTTCGTTGATCGCCAATTGAATCGGCGTCCATCCCGCTGGCTGCGCTTTTTCTAGAGAAGTTTGAAAGCCAGCCTTGTCATATTTTCCTATTGGGTAGATAAGATCACTGCTTGCGCATGATCGTGCTTTATCAGAATCACTGCCTGTACCTTCATGTCCATAAATTCGAAGTCCAACATTGGCTTCAGCAGGCAGGCCTTCCACGAAATTAGTGATTGCTTTTTTCGCTGCTGCCATTTGCGTTTCTCCGCCAAGATCTTGTCGCATGCTTCCAGAAGCATCTAGCAGTACAAGTACATTTAAATTTTCTTTAAATTGCATCCGTGGATCTTCAATATCAGGATTGCCGATCGCCTGGAAGCGCAATTTGGCAAGGAGCTCCTCAGGACCAATAAAATCATGCTGAAAAACCGCCAATATTTCATTATAATAATGATTAAGCTGTGCCTCTGTGGGTTCACCAGAAATATCGGGCAGGTGTGCTGTTAATTCATCCAGCATTGGATGGTCTTCTTCATGAATGCCAAATAACTGCGGACCTGTATAACCGGAAGGCAAAGCAGCTAATTCAGCCAATGTTTGCGGAAGTGGGGCAGGCTCAATGTCTTCAGCTATCGTTTGTTTTTCAGTCTCGTTCTTGGCTTTATTTTTACTCTCACCTTCAACTTCAGATACTTTTTCTTCTTCAGATGTTTTTACCTTATCTAGGGCAATGGGCTCATTTGAGACTGAATTTTTTTCAACCTCTGTTTTATCACCACAGGCAGTGAGGATGAAAACGAAAACAGTCCATAGGAAAAAGTGTTTTAATTTCATAATGTCTCCTTATCTCAGTAAAATAGAAAGTATTATAAAAGATTGTAGCACTATTTAAACTCGATTAAAGATTTTCATACATAAATAGGAAAAAAGGATGGGGGAAATACAAGTATAAAACGGAATAGTGGTCAAAAGGGGCTATTTTTAGACTGGAGAATAATGTTGTTTTAAATGATAGCGCTACACATTTGAAATTTTGCCAAAACAAGGATAATCCCCTTCCTGTTAGGGGATTATCCTTGTTTATATAAATCATCATTAAGGTAAAACTATAAGTAAATTTACTTTTCTTTGAGCGCAATGATCAATGATTTGATGATGCCGAGGTGAATACCTTCATGCCAAGTGACAAATTGAAGTGAGGATTCAACCGTATCTAACATAAGTGAGCGGATATCGAGGACTTCAGAGGCCGCATTATTCATTTTACTTTCAAAAAAGGTGAAAATCCGATCTTCCTGCTTTTTCAATGCTTCAATAATTTCTGAAGTAGATGGTGCTTGATCGTTCCAATCGTCCGGGTGTGTACCATCCAAGAAAAGGTCTTTCCATTCTGGATGAGTGATTTTATACTTATGATCGGCTTTATTTAGAAATTCTTCAGCAGTAAAATATACATGGCCTGCATTCCAGCGGACGGTGTTCGGATATCCGGAAGGTTGCACGTCCCATTCTTTCTCATCAATCTTTGATAATGCGATCAAGGTAGAAGTACGTGAATACTTAAAAAGCTTTAACGCCTCCATTGATACAACTCCCTTTCTCTTAATAATAATTATTATACAATATTAGGTCGAATCAATCATTTAATACGATTTATGTGAGGGATTATATGAAAAAGATAGTGTTAATTATAAGTATTTTTCTCTATGCAGTCACACCTACTTCAATCATGGCAAAAGAATACGGAATAAACTGTCCAAAAGCCGAAGAAATAATGAAAACGAGTAGCCAAGAAAAAGAGGATTTACTCCGAGCATTACAAACGATCATTCCAGAAATGTATGACGACCGTACTGAATATAAAGAGTGGAGAGTTGAGGTGTTAAGCCCGATGGTAGACCTAAGTGGATACGAAAAAATTTACCGAGATATGGCTGTTCACTTTTGCGGGGAAAACGTGGCAAATCATTCGTGGTTTGTCAGAATCAGATTCCCGCACCTTCTTCCTGCACAAAGTGCTTCATTAGGTGAATTATTTATCTTGAAAAATAACCAAGGACAATGGTTTCCTTGGTTTCGGTATCACTAAAAATATGAAATGCCAAATTCATCAGCATTAAGTTAAAATAATCCTTCCTTCACATGTGAGATGTAGCTGTATGAATATCCTCATGCTGATAAATAAAGAACAATGGAAAATAGCAGCGATCCAGCTGATTGACCAAGTAAATCAACGATAAGCTAGCCTTAGCAATACTTCCTCCTCCACAGTTCGGCACTAGAATGACTGAGTAATGATAAATACATACGACTTTAGTGGAGGATCCCTTTCACAGTCCTTTGATGCAATGATTGGCTGATTCGAACTCTGATGAAAATTACAATAAGGATGATCTGCAGAGGATACGGCCAGAAAGAATTGTTAAAAGCGGGAATGGAAAAAAGAAACAGAAGGTGTAAAAATTGATTATTGTGAGCAATCCGAGTTGTTTGTCATAGTCAGGCATGAATAAAACAATAAGTGCCGGAATCATTGGCAATATGTATGAAATCAAAGCTTGTTCGCGAATTTTTTTCAAACAGAGTCTTCTATTAACAGATTATTGATATATATTGTAACATTACTTTAGAGAGTAAAGTCCTATCAAAGACTAAAAGAGAACAAGGTACTAGATGCGCCTTGTATAAATGAAACTTATTATTCGATTAGAACGTATCCGTAAGAGAAGGAGTGATTGTGATGGATAGTAATAGTTATTTTGTTGGCTGGGGAACATTGGCGCTTATTAATGCTGGTTTGGCACAATCTAAAAACCGAAGCGGATTAAATTGGTTTTTACTCTCCCTGCTTTTTGGACCAATTGCAACGTTTTTGATTGTAGTTTTTGAAAAGAAATAGATGGAAAAAAGAGTAATTACTCTAAATTTATATAATAGAAAGTAGTGACAATATGATCATTCGGACAGAAACACCCGCGGACTATAGTGCAGTTTTTCATATAAATTATCAGGCTTTTGATCAGCGGGAAGATGAATCTAAATTGATTGAACGCATTCGAAAATCAAAAGGCTTTATACCTGAGCTTTCGATTGTAGCGGAAAAGGATGGTGAAATTGTAGGTAATATTGTATTAAGTAAAGCAAAAGTAAGTGGAGAGGGAAACGAGCATGATGTGCTTACATTAGCACCAATTGCTGTACAACCCGTATGGCAGCAAAAAGGGATTGGCCGTATGTTGGTGAATGAAGGATTGAAAAGAGCAAAGGAATTAGGCTATGACTTAGTTTTTTTGATTGGACATCCAACGTATTATCCGAAGTTCGGCTTCAAGCAGGCCAAACAATATGGAGTAGATTTAAAACAATTCGATGTCCCGGAAGAGGTGTTTATGGTTTGTGAACTTCGGGCAGGGGAACTTAATCGCATTAAAGGAGAATTGCGGTATCCTTCTGCTTTTTTTGAAGTTGATGAATAATGGATTTGTACATTGCGGGAATGTTTTCATCATCATATTGCAATATGTGCTTGTGACTATATTAATAAAATAATATATGATTAGATGGAACCTAGGCTATGGAAACAGGAATGTAATCTATCAAAAAAGTAGGTGGTAAAAATGCAAGGAAAAATCACGGCAAAGATGATCGCGGAAGAGTTGGGGGTATCAACAGCAACAGTTGATCGAGTGTTGAACAATAGAAAAGGAGTAAGTGAAAAAACAATTAAGCGAGTCAAGGAGAAGGCTGATGAATTAGGGTATCGCCCGAATACAGCGGCGAAATTTTTATCAACCCAAAAAAGAACAGAAGTAGGGTTTATACTACCCGTTCTTCCAGAGTATTTTTGGGATGAGGTTGAAAAGGCGATTGAAAAATCTGCTGAACTATATGCGGATTTTGGTTTCGGTGCTCATATTCATAGAGTTGAGGCTCTACCGAAGGAAAGACAAATCAATTATATCAAAAAAATGATTGAAAATAATCCTTATGATGCGCTTGTAATATCTCCGATCGATGCGGATCCGTTTACTGAAGTAATCAATGAAGGCATCCAAAGGGGAATTCCTATATTCACATTAAATAATGATGTACCGAAAAGTAATCGAATCTCATTTGTAGGTGGAGATTATTATCAGGCAGGTTTTTTGGCAGCGGAGTTGATTTATCTTTTTGCTAAAGAATTAAATGAAGTAATTTTAATTAGGGAAGATGAGGATTCTTTCCAAATGGCGAATAAAGAAAAAGGCTTTAGGGACTATTTTCAATTCAATGGATTAAATATTAAGATAAAGACGATTCCTGTCATTAGTGATCATATTCAACTAGATGAAGTGTGGAAAAAAGAAATTTTGCGTTCAACAAATGCTATTTATGTGGCAAATGGGATTTTAGGAGAAATTGCGGAATATCTTCATGAAAATCAATATAACGATTCCAAAATATTGATCGGACATGACATGAGTGAAAAAATTTATCAATATATTGAAAGGCAAATTGTTAGGGCCACTATATGCCAAGATCCAGCGAGCCAAGCGATGATAACCGTACAAAATGTATTCGATTACTTATTACAAGGAGATAAGGAATTAAATGCTGAAACAATCATTAAATTGGAAATCGTAACGAAAGCAAATGCACAATATTACATAAATTTTGATAAAAATTAAAAAAATGATTGACGTACATCATCCTATGATTTAAAGTATGGTTGTGAAGCGCTTCCAGTGATGTACATTTTTTTTAAATAAAAATGATATACGTCCATCAAAATATTGAAAATTCAGTAATAGGGAGAGTGCGTATGAGTAAATATAAAGCCATTCAAGTCGGTGCTGGGGGATTTGGCATATCTTGGCTTGAAATATTAGATCGATTTGAGGACATAGAACTTGTAGCAGTCGTAGATGTAAATTCGGAGAATCTAAAAAATGCTGAAGGGTTTCTAAAAAATAGTTCGGTAGAGTATTTTACTGATCATTTGGAAGCCTTTTCGAAAGTAGAGGCAGATATCGCGGTCATTATCACTCCACCGCAAACGCATAAAAAGTTAGCACTTGATGCATTGGAACATAACTTAAATGTATTCATGGAAAAGCCAATTGCACATACATTTGCCGATGCATTAGAACTTTTGAAGAAGTCGGAACAATATGAAAAATTTATTATGATTAGTCAAAACTATCGTTGGAGACCGGAAATAGAAGCAATCAAAAAAGCTCTAAATGAGGGTCTGATTGGAAAAGTAAATTTTGTCGAATGGAATTTCCGTCGAGCGACAAAATTTGGCGGTTGGAGAGATCAATATAGTGAAATATTGATCGAAGATATGAGCATCCATCACTTTGACTTAATGCGCCATATTTTAGGTGTTGAACTATCAACGATTTTTGCCAAAAGCATGAAGCCATCATGGAGTTGGTTTAATGGAAACAGCACGGCTAGTGCGATTATGAATTTTGACGATATTCTGATCAACTATTTTGGAACATGGGTTACTAGAGGAAAAGAAACACCTTGGAACGGTGAATGTAAACTAGTTGGTGAAAAAGGTGTCATTGAATTAATGGATGACATACCTTTAGTAACTTATGAGGATGGAACGACTGAAAAACTCCAAGTAGATCCTATGAAATTTGAAGATCGTGAGTATTCAATATACGAAATGGTTCAAGCAATGAAGGAAAACAGAAAGCCTGTAACGGATTTGGCTGATAATATTAAGAGCTTTGCGATCGTTGGTGCAGCGTTGGAATCTATAAAACAAGCAAAAGAAATTCAAATGGATGAATTTATGGGAAAAGCGTAAAACTTTGAAATTATTTAATTAAGGGAGATATCTTATATGAAAAAGAAAATATTTTTGTTTCTAGGCTTTTTATGTTTAATCCTATTAGCGGCTTGTAATAATACTGACTCAAGCAAACCGGATAATAACAAAGCGGATGGACAAGTTGTAATAACCATTTGGGACTACTTAGCTCCTGATTCCTCATCAGATAGGGAACAAAAAGCACTTATTGAACAATATGAAAAAGATCATCCAAACATTAAATTTGAGAGAACATATATCCCATTTGCGGACCTTAAGACGAAGCTTCTTCAAGGTATAGCAGGAAACGACTTGCCAGATATTGTAGTGATTGATAACCCAGATCATCAATCTTTTGCAGAAGCAGGTGTGTTTGCTGATATAACGAAGGAAGTGGAAGAATGGGGACAAGCGGATAAGTATTACCCTGGAGCAATAGATTCAGCAAAATTGAATGATAAATTTTATGGTATTCCAAATAACAGCAACGCATTGGCAATTTATTATAACAAAGATTTATTTGAAGCAGCTGGCATCACTGAAACTCCTAAAACATGGGCCGAATTTGCCGAAGCTGCGAAGAAATTAACGAACGGAGACGTAAAAGGCTTTGCAATGTCTGGGAAAAAAAGTGAAGAAGGTACATTTCAATTCTTGCCCTATTTATGGCAAGCAGGCGCAGATTTAGATTCTTTTGATAGTCCTGAGGCAAAAAATGCAATGACCTTCATCCAAACGATGATAAACGACGGATCATTATCAAAAAATATGATCAACTGGGATCAATCGGACGTCTTAGTTCAGTTCCAAACGCAAAAAGCAGCGATGATGGAAAACGGACCTTGGCAAATTCCTGTATTAGAAGAGCAATCAAAGGATATAAATTGGGGAGTTTTTCTCATGCCTTCTGACAAGGATCCAGCTTCTGTTTTGGGAGGAGAAAACTGGGCAATTACCGCCAATTCACAAAATAAAAAAGAGGCATGGGATTTCTTAATGTGGACGCAACAACCGGAAATTTTAGGGCCGATGCATGAATTGGGTGGAAGATTACCAAGTAGGGAAGACATTGGATCCGATTCACAATATACATGGCAAAAAGACGAAAACGTAAAGGTTTTTATGGAGCAATTAAAAACGGCAAAACCACGTGCGTATGGAACAAAGTATCCTGAGATTTCCAGCAATGTTCAAGAAGCAATTCAACGCGCTATGACTGGCGAAGACATCAATAAAGTAATGGACGATACAGCGAAGAAAATTGAGCCACTGCTACCGAAGAAATAAATAGGGGAGGAAATTCCCCTCCTATTTAGTTAAAGGAGGTTCGACATGTACGACACAATGAAAAAAAGCTTGCCACTTTATCTATTTATGGTACCCGCGATTATTTTTGTTATATGCTTTATGATTTATCCTATTATTTATAATATCGTTGTTAGTTTCCAAGACTTAACAATTTTGAATTTAAAAGAAGGCGGTCCATTTATAGGACTTCAAAATTATATCGAAGTTGTACAATCTGAAAAGTTTTTGATTGCGCTTAAAAATACATTTATATATACGGTTGCCTGTATTTTTTTTCAAGTAATTATCGGCTATTTATTAGCACTATTTTTCAACCAAGATTTCCCGTTTAGAAACTTTTTTAGATCCATTCTTCTGTTAGCATGGATGACTCCTTTAGTCATTACTGGAACATTGTTTAAATGGCTTTTTGATGTTGACTATGGTGTGATTAATTACTTATTAATGAATCTTCATATTATTAGTGAACCAGTTAATTGGCTCGGACAAGAAAGTACAGCTCTAACATCAGTTATTATTACAAACATTTGGGTTGGTATACCATTCAATATGATCTTAATTTTATCCGCTCTTCAAAGTTTGCCAGAAGAAGTGTATGAGGCTGCAAAGATTGACGGTGCTAATAAGCTACAAACTTTTACAAAAATTACGATGCCATTAATGAAGTCTACCCTTTATGTTATTTTAGTGCTTGGAATTATTTATACATTTAAAGTGTTCGATATTATATTAATTATGACTGGGGGAGGACCGGTTAACGCGACACAAGTACTTCCATTCTTTGGATATGAACAAGCGTTTATTAACTTTAATTTTGGGGCTAGCGGTGCAGTAGCAACAATTATCTTGTTTATTTTAATGTGTATTTCACTTGTCTATCTATACTTGGTTAAGAAGGAGGAGTCGGCATGAGAAAGTATACAACAAAACAATATGGCCTCCTTCTAGTCGCTATCTTCTTTACAACTGTATTTCTATTTCCAATTTATTGGATGATAACAACGTCTATCAAACCAATCCAAGATGTGTTTGCGACGCCGCCGATGATTATTCCTGAGCATATTCAATTTGATGCCTATATTAAAAATTTATTTGAAGATCGCAGTTTACTCCCATACTTGAAGAATTCTTTCATTATTGCTACGGGAACGACGATATTTACTTTACTAATCTCCTTACCATGTGCATACGCTCTTGCAAGATTCCGATTAAAAGGAGCATCAATCTTCATATTAATATTATTGATTACACAAATGATTCCCGGGATTATGATGGCGATGCCTTTATTTATTCTGTTTAGCAAAATAGGACTTTTAAATAGTTACTGGGCATTAATTATTGGAAATACTACATCCGCACTCCCTTTCGCAATCATTGTGATGAGACCGTTCTTTTTATCAATACCAAGAGGATTGGAAGATGCAGCAGTAGTAGATGGGTGTAATGCATTTACGGCTTTCATTAGAATTATCCTGCCATTAACAAAGCCGACCGTTTTGACAGTAGGTACATTCAGCTTCCTCTTCGCATGGGGAGATTTGATCTTTGCGTTAACATTAGCAACGGATGAAAAAATAAGACCCCTCACGATGGGATTAACGAAGTTTATTGGCCAGTATGGAACACAATGGGATAACTTGATGTCGGTATCGACTATAGCTGCGGCACCTATTATAATCATGTTCCTATTAATGCAAAAATATATAGTTAGCGGAATTACAGCCGGTTCAGAAAAATAATATTTTAGGGAGAGATGAACAATGAAACTAGGAGTATTTGCTGTATTGTTTTCAAAAATGACTTTAGAAGAAATGTTAGATTATGTGAAAGCAAGCGGTTTGGATACGGTTGAAATTGGAACGGGCGGCTATGTTGGAAATGCACATTGCAATCCAAAAGAGTTGCTGGAAAATGATAGTAAACTAGAAGCATTTAAGCAAGCTTTCAAAACGAGAGGCATGCAAATTAGTGCATTAAGCTGTCATGGAAATGCTTTGCATCCAAATGAAGACATTGCAAACGAGCATCATGAAGCATTCGTAAACACAGTAAAATTGGCTGCTAAATTAGGTGTTGAAAATGTAATTACATTCTCTGGCTGCCCTGGTGAATCTGAATACTCTAAACATCCAGTATGGATTACATGTCCATGGCCAACTGACTTTTCAACCGTAGTCGAATGGCAATGGGAAAACAAAGTCATCCCATATTGGAAAAAACAAGTAGAATTACTAGAACAATATAATGTAAGAGTAGCAATCGAACCTCATCCTGGATTTGTCGTTTATAATACGGAAACGATTCTCCGCTTAAGAAGTGAGTGTGGAGAAAGAATTGGTGCTAACTTTGATCCTAGCCATTATTTTTGGCAAGGAATGGACCCTGTAAATAGCATTAAGGCATTGGGAGATGCTCTCTTCCATTTTCATGCGAAGGATACGAGGATTGATCCATTGAATAATTCGTATAATGGTGTACTTGATACAAAATCTTATCGTGATATTGCTAATCGTTCTTGGGTTTTTAGGACTGTTGGTTATGGTCATGGTGAAGATGTATGGAGAGAGATTATTGGTGCTCTGCAAACGATCGAGTATGAAGGTGCTGTCAGTATCGAACACGAAGATGGCTTAATGAGTGTAGACGAAGGCTTTACAAAAGCGGTAGCATTCCTACAGGATATGCTTATTGCAGAAGGAGCAAAAGAGTTATGGTGGGCATAAAAAAAGAAGTCAGAGTTGGGATGGTTGGCTATAAATTTATGGGAAAGGCTCACTCTCATGCTTATCAGGACGCACCATTCTTTTTTGAAATGGGAGTGAAGCCAGTAAAACAAGCAATCTGTGGCAGGAATGAAGCGGGAGTAAAGGAAGCCGCAGAGCGATATGGATGGAATAGCTATGAGACCGATTGGCGAGCGTTGATTACTAGGGATGATATTGATGTCATTGATATTGTTACCCCTAATAATCGGCACGCGGAAATTGCGATTGCTGCTGCTGAAGCTGGCAAGCACGTATATTGTGAGAAGCCGTTGGCCATGACATTAGAAGAATCCAAACGTATGCTTGAAGCGGTAAAGAAAAACAATGTTGTTCATATGGTGAACTATAATTATCGTTTCGCGCCAGCGGTTCAATATGCGAAAAAGTTAATTGAGGAAGGAAAGCTAGGAAAAATTTATCATATTAGAGCGAACTATCTTCAAGATTGGATTATGGATCCCCAATTTCCACTTGTCTGGAGACTTGAAAAATCAATAAGTGGTTCCGGATCACATGGGGATTTAGCAGCACACCTCATTGATCTAGCTAGATTCCTGGTTGGCGAATTTGATGAAGTATCAGGAATACTAGAAACGTTCATTAAAGAAAGACCAGCTGTTGCAGATAGTTCTGGATTGAGTGGAGTTGCTTCGGTAACGGACTATCGAAAAGTAGAAGTCGATGATGCAAGTATTTTTATGGCTAGATTTAAAAATGGAGCAGTTGGTACATTCGAAGCGACTCGCTTCGCTGGTGGTAATAGAAATGCCAATAAATTTGAAATCAACGGTGAAAAAGGCTCGATAAAATGGAATGCTGAAAATCTGAATGAGCTTGAGTTATATCTTGCATCCGATGAAGAGGGGACACAAGGATTTAGAACGATTAATTGTACGGAAGAAGTTCATCCGTATGCTGACGCATATTGGCCTGCCGCACATATCATTGGTTATGAACATACTTTCATTAATCTAATTGTTGAATTAATGAAGGGAATTGAAGATGGTAAATCTCCATCTCCAAATTTTGAAGATGGCCACATTAACCAGGCGATTATGGAAGCAGTAGAGCGATCCGCTCAAAATAAAACATGGGAAAAAGTTGAGCCGTATATTTAAGAAAAGGATATAAAGTCGATTACTCTAATGAGGGTATATCGGCTTTTTTTAGTGAAAATAATTGAAATAAGTGATTAAATGATACTTGCATCGATTGATCTTTTGTATGAAAGACAGGGCGTAATTTATTACGAAACATTAACAGTTTTAAATCAACCTTGTCCTAGGTGTCGCTTCCTGTGCGTTCCCATAGTATAATATGAATGAAAAAGATTGTGGATCGATGCTTGTGCTGTGAACAACTTGATCTTAGAAGGAAATGAGGGCTTGTAGTTGAAAGAAACATTACTCAAATTGTTCCCAGATCTTACTTTTAAATTTGATGAACCGTTGGAACATTACACATATACAAAATTAGGTGGAAAGGCAGAATGCCTATTTATTCCAAAGAATGAGCAGGAATTGCAGAAGGTCCTTGCTTATACGTATGAAAATGAGATACCGGTATTTGTGCTTGGCAATGGCTCAAACATCATTGTTCGTGATGGTGGGATGAAGGGGATTGTCGTTTCGACGTTGCGATTAGAGCGAATTGAAATTGACGAAAATACGATTATGGCTGAAAGTGGATCGAAAATCATTGACGTATCCTTTTTTGCGCAGGAACAAGGTTTAACAGGTCTTGAATTTGCGTGCGGAATTCCTGGCTCTACGGGCGGTGCGGTATTTATGAACGCTGGAGCGTATGGTGGAGAAACGAAAGATGTGTTACAAAAGGTAAAAGTGATGAATCTGAAAGGCGAAATCTTCTTTATGGATGCGGAAGAACTGGAACTTGGGTACCGCCACAGTATTATCCAAGAAAAACAATATCTTGTACTTGCTGCCTACTTTTCACTGAAAGAGGGAAATAAAGAGGAAAGCTTGGCGAAGATGAACCATTTGAATGAGTTAAGGAGAAACTCTCAACCGTTAGAATATCCATCTTGCGGCAGTGTGTTTAAACGCCCGCCAGGAATGTTTGCGGGGAAATTGATTCAAGATTCCAAGCTTCAAGGGTGTACTATCGGTGGTGCACAAGTATCGAAAAAGCACGCCGGCTTTATTGTCAACATTGATAATTCAACGGCAACGGATTATATTTCCTTAATTCGCCACGTTCAAAAAACCGTAAAGGAAAAATTTGATGTCGAACTTGAAACAGAAGTAAGGATTATCGGGGAAAATGAATCATTGTAGTTTATTGGAGGAGAGCAGATGCTTTCCTTTATTTTTTATACATTTTTTTATACCCATAGGGAATAATTGGATTGAGGTGTTCCCAATGATTAAAAAAATTGTATTTTGCTTCATGATCTTATTTTTAAGTTCGACGGTTGCAACGGCTCAATCGAATCAAGTGGAGATTTTCAATATTAATAATGGAAAAATAGAAAAAAATGTACCATTGAACGAGGATATCCAACAAGAGGCAGGGAATTTAATTAACGGAATTACAGATGTGTATCGTAGGATGGAGCCGATCCCAAATAAAGGAATGATGATTAAAGTCCCGTTGCAACCTGCTGTTCTAGTGGAAAATAGTTTGTTCCATGATCTTGTAGATGAGGTGATCATTATCATTCCTCCAAAAGAAGACCCTTATTTAATGATGTTTGATAATGAAAATAAACCGCATTTTTTTACATTTAAAGGAAAGGTTGATCCGATTTTATTAAAACTTGGCAAATGAAATGAGATGGAAGGAATCTTTCCTTCCATCTTATTTATTCCGGCATTTTTTACATACTTGTATGATCAAATTTGTGTCTGTTCGATGTGGATATAATAATTTAATTCGTTTTGTTCCGCATAAAGGACATTCACCCCGTCCGCGTGAAGACATTTTCTTTAATGATTTTCCACGATATCTTTTTGCCATCCGTAACCATCCTCAATTAATTAATATCAATTCTTTTTCCTTTTATTTTTGGAACTTTAACCGTTAATAGACCATCTTCATGTTTGGCGCGTATATTTCTTGCATCGATCGCTTTTGTAAATGGAATGGTTCGGGAATAGTGCTTAAACATTTCTTTTCGCTGCACAGTCTCTTGCTTATCATTTTCTTTAACAAATGTTTCTCGATGTTGAACAGAAATCGTCATATGCTGCGGCAACATATCGATTTCAATTTGGTCCTTTTTAACACCAGGTAGCTTCGCTCGGACAATATACTCCTTCTCGTTTTCATCCAGTTCTACTGGAAATCCGCCGCCAAACGGGGAAGTTGTGAATAACTCATCAATACTTTCTAAAAAACCTTTTACTGGACGATGTTGAAAAAATTCATTCATCGCTTTCATTAATGAATTGACCTGCTCCTGTGCTTCTTTCGGCGAGTGCTTTTCCGGCAAGTTTTCAGACATATGCATAACCTCCTTAAACAGTCATATACCGTATCGTATGATGAAAAAAAATAAAAAGTTCATTTTCGGGAAGGGATTTACTTGCGAAGCAATAAATGTGTATGATGAAGGTAAATCATTTGGAGGAATTTCTATATGTATGAATTGAAAACGAAGGAAACAGACAATAGTGTTATTGAGTTTATCGAGCGGGTCGACAGCATCAAAAAACGTGAAGATGCTTACCGGTTATTGGATATTTTTACAGAAACAACGGGATATGAAGCTAAAATGTGGGGGCCGAGCATCATTGGATTTGGTTCGTATCATTATAAATATGAATCTGGTCATGAAGGAGATGCACCGCTCGTCGGCTTCTCACCACGAAAAGCAAAAATTAGCTTATATTTTGCAGTCGGAGATCCAAAGCGTGAAGAATTGCTAAAGGAATTTGGCAAACATACAACTGGCAAAGCGTGTGTGTATGTTAATAAAGTAGCAGATATTGATGTCGATGTTTTAAAAGCGTTGATCAAACAATCGATTGTATTTTTAAGGGAATTGTACCCGGAGAACAGCTGATGATCAATGCTCCAGCAACGGTTGGAATATACTATCGAAGAAGCAAATTTGACCGATGTAATATATTAAAAAAAGTTTCCGGAGCTTAGCGCATAAGCTCTTTTTTTTATGGGCTATTTTTGAAAAGTTAAACATACATAGTTTTTCTATGTATATATATGGTACTATTGTATAGAAATCCAACGATTTGAAGACATAATAGATTTCAAGGTTTTTATGAATCAATCTAAAAATAACAATAATTAAGAAATCATCGGTGGTGACGATATTGACATTTTTTATGTACTTCTTTGTATTAATGATTGTAATAATAATAATACAATATTTGCCTATAGTAACGGTTCCAGCGGCGATATTAAGTCTTCTCTGGAAGAAAAATATTAAAAGAACTGTCATAGTGATCGTTGTCATAGCCCTAATCAAATTATTTAACAATGTGAACAGAAATGGAAGAGGTCCAAGTGAAGCGGAGTTTTTCTTATCACAATTAGAGCATGGTTCTATATGGGCTATTCTTTCACTTATAGGTTATTTATATCTTATTTATTGGTGGGGAACATTCCTTAAAAGAAGAAAGCAAGGCGCTACTAAGGAAGAAAATGTGGGTATAGAGGAAGATATTGCACGCACAAAAAAACGGGCTAAATGGGGCTGTTTGATATGGGTCGTTATTCTATTTTTTGGACCCATTTTTTTATTTGCCGGTTATTTCCATTACCAGACTGAGATTAAGGAACGCACGTTGATGGTTAGTCATTCTCCGAGCGGTAAGAACACAATTAAAATTGTGGAAAAGGGCGAACCATTCTTTTTCGGTCCATCAACTATCAAGATTAAATATCGGAATCAATATATTGTCAGAAGCATTAGTAATGATGGGAAAACACTTAATGATTCGAATGCTACTGTAAAATGGAAAAGTGATGATACTGCAATCATTACTTTATATGGAGAAGAACAATTTCCCGAAACCATTGAATTTAATAAAGAAAAACGTGAGCTTTTCGAAAATGTGCAAATCGAACTCGATTCCAATACATTAACGACAAGCGAATCTCCCGACAATAAAAAAACGATCGAAGTAAGAGAAATAATCAGGTCCCAGGGGCAAAATCCTAAAAGGTTTTTAAGAATTTATTACGGAGATAACGGAAGTAGTTTAAATAAATATAAAGAATATAACCATCTAGATAGAAGTTACAAGGCTGACCAACTTTATATTGATTGGACAAATAACACTCAGGCATCTATACGAATATTTACTGAGGCTGGATTCGAGGATGCCGTTGAAATTGACTTTACTAAATGATACATGAAACAACTGTACGTAAAGTAAAGGTAAATGAGTTGAAGTTGAATAAACCTAAGGAAATGAATGTAAAATGTGGCCCTGTATAGTAAACTGGGCCATTTTTTATTATCTAGAAAATGAAGGCACGCGTCGCTTCCGTCCATTTAGTTCTGACAATGCATACAGCGTTTTGAAAACAGGTGGACCGTATAAGGAACTAGGCCCCGATACGTTCAGCAAAAACAACAAAATAAAGAAGTAAAAATGATTGAATGTCTAAAAAAGAAAGACTATACAATCGAACCATCTGAATAACAAACTGCTTAATTGATCGACTGAATACATCAAAGGGGATGGGGGGCTTACTTTAGTGTTGCCTTCTGGTCAAAAAGTATTTTTATACATAATTATAGAATCCTTGCTTGTGAACAACTTCGTCTGGAGGAATCTACGTCTAGCTCCAAGCGCCCAGCAAACTTCACTCTCCTTCCTGCGATAAGTCAACATCGGCTCTATCGAAGCCGTGTTTCCTTTAAAGATCCGTCGACTAAGATCGCCAATTAGGTAAGAATACGGACCATCAAGCCGTATTCTAGAGTAATTATAGTGAATTGTCTGGAAAAATTTATGTGAGTAAATTTTATGGAAGCATATGGACGTATATGTTCATTTTATCCGTTTGCAATGATTTTCATATAACCGTAACATTAATATGTATTCAAATCACTCCTAATTCCTTTCGTTTTGCTTCTTTAATTCCTGCCTATTAAATCTGCTTGTACGATTGGTTTTCATTGAGGAGAAAGTACTTACAAAATTATAAAAGGAGTTTATTGATGATGCGTAAATGGTTAACGATGCTTTCGATTTGTATGCTTATTTTTCTTACTGCATGTAGTGGTGGAGGAAATAAGGATAGCATCAAGGTGATAAAATTTGCTGATGCTGGTTGGGATAGTATTCGCTTCCATAATAGTGTTGCCCAACAAATTATTGAGGAAGGATACGGCTACGATACAGAAGTAACAAATGGTACAACCGCTGCAACGATCCAAGCATTACAGCAAGGTGATATTAATGTCTATATGGAAATTTGGACGGACAATATAAAAGATGTATATGAAAAAGCGATTGATAAGGGAGATATTGTTAAATTAGCAACAAATTTTGATGATAATGCTCAAGGTTTGTATGTTCCAACATATGTCATTGAAGGGGACGCGGAAAGAGGGATTGAGCCGGTAGCGCCCGATTTAAAAACGGTTGAAGACTTAAAAAAATATCCTGAAATTTTCAAAGATCCAGAAGATACAAACAAAGGTAGAGTTGTTGGTGCACCTTCCAGCTGGGTTGTCAGTGAACATTTAGATGAAAAATTGAAAACATATGGCTTAGATGAGCAATTTAATTATTTAGCACCGGGATCCGATTCAGCAATTGTTGCTTCTTTAGCAAGTGCCTATCAAAAAGGTGAACCATGGGTAGGCTATTATTGGTCACCGACATGGGTAACAGCGGGTTATGATTTAACACTTCTCGAGGATCATCCATATGAAGAAAGTGTATGGGAGGAAAATAAAGGAACCGAGTTCCCTCCTAATGATGTCGTTGTTGCTGTTCACAAAGATTTGCCTACTCAAGCAGAGGATGTAGTGGCATTTCTAAAAAACTATGAAACAAGCAATGAACTAACAGAAAAAGCGCTTGACTATATGGAAGAAAACGATGTAGAAGCAGATGAGGCCGCGATTTGGTGGATGAAAGAATATGAAGATATATGGACGAAATGGGTGCCAGATGAGATTGCGGAAAAAGTAAAAGCAGCATTAGCAGATAAATAATATTGGAAGGCAGGGGATAGTGAGGCTGTGACAATTCGATCTGCAGCCAATATCCCCTGTTTATTTTGTGAAGAAATTTAACTAACTGTGAGGTGGGGGAACGGATGAACGAATTTCCCGATATACGTTTACCAATTGGTGTTGGTGTGGAAAAGTTTATCGATTTTTTGGCGAAGCATTTTTCAGCATTTTTTGATTTTATTTTTGTGATTGCTTCGGGTTCGATCAAAGGTTTGGAGTCGTTATTGTTAATGATTCCATGGTGGATATTCATCATTATTATCTTTTTATTAGGATGGTATTTTACAAGTCTATATGGTGGATTATTATTTTCAGTTTTTATTTTTTCAATTGGAACATTTAATTTATGGCCCGAGACGATGACGACAATTGCAGTCGTTTTAATATCGGTTGTTTTATCCCTTTTAATTGGAATTCCATTAGGTATTTTAATGGCGTTTAATAAAGCACTTTCCGCTACGATGCGTCCCATCCTCGACGCGATGCAGACGATGCCTACTTTTGTTTATTTAATTCCTGTTATATTCTTCTTCCCATTAGGAAATGTTCCGGCTGTCATTGCTACAATTATTTATGCATTGCCTCCCGTCAGCCGCCTAACAGAGCTAGGTATTCGTAATGTTGGTCAAGAGGTAGTTGAATCTGCACAATCATTCGGTTCTTCAACGATGCAAATGTTAACGAAGGTTCAACTTCCACAGGCACTGCCGACGATTATGGCCGGGATTAACCAAACAACAATGATGGCCTTAGCAATGGCAGTAGTTGGTTCAATGGTTGGTGCACAAGGACTTGGTGAGCGCGTACTATTTGCGATTAACCGGATCGATATTGCCCTTGGATTCGAAGCCGGAGTAAGCATCGTTTTCTTAGCGATTATCATTGACCGAATTACAGGTGGAATTGCTGAGCGTCTGCAGAAACACAGGAGGAATGTCGCATGAAGGTGAAGTTACAGGTAGAAAATGTGTCGAAAATCTTTGGTGCAAGAGCGAAGAAAGTGATCCCGATGATTGAAAAAGGCGAATCAAAAGCAGACATATTAGCAAAAACAGGCCATACTGTTGGTGTTTATAATGCATCGATGGAAATTATGGAAGGTGAGACCTTTGTTATTATGGGGCTTTCAGGAAGTGGGAAATCTACATTGATTCGTTGCTTTAATTTACTGAATCGCCCTACGGCTGGCGCGATTTATGTAGACGGTGAAAATATCGTTGAATATAATGCCCAGCAGTTAAAATTTTATCGGCAAAAGAAAATCGCCATGGTTTTCCAGCATTTTGGTCTTTTTAGTCATCGCACAGTATTGGAAAATATTGAATATGGTCTAGAAATAAGAGGGATACCAAAGGAAGAACGGAAAAAAATCGCCCAACATCATTTAGAAACAGTAGGCTTAAAAGGGTATGAGAATCAATATCCTGATGAGCTTTCGGGTGGAATGAGGCAACGAGTTGGAATTGCACGGGCGTTGGCGAATGATCCGGATATTTTATTAATGGATGAACCATTCAGTGCGCTCGATCCTTTAATTCGTAGGGAAATGCAGCTGGAGTTATTAGACATTCAAAATCGATTGCAAAAAACAATTATATTTATTACACATGATGTCAATGAAGCATTTAAAATTGGTGATCGCGTAGCAGTCATGAAGGACGGAAAAGTAGAGCAGATTGGCACTCCGGAAGAAATTTTAGACAATCCAGCCAATGAATATATTACTGAATTTATAAGAGAGATTGACCGCTCAAAAATTCTTCAAGCAGAACATATTATGGTGAAGCCGCATGGGTTGGTTTCACTTAAAGATGGGGTAAATGTGGCGATTAAAGTAATGAGAGAGCACGGCATATCCAGCGCCTTTATTACCGATCGAAAGCGGCGCTTACATGGAATTGTTACGATTGATCGTGCGATTGAAGGGTTAAAACAGAAGAAAACATTACAAGAATTATTGGAAACGGATGTTCAAACGGTCGATCCAAGCGACTATGTTCAAGATATTATTCCAAAAGCATTAGACTCAAAGTATCCATTAGTTGTTGTCAATGAAGATAATCATATCGAAGGAATCATTTTAAGAGTGCATGTCTTAGCGAGCTTAATAAGCGATAATGGTGATAATGAAAGTTCAGATGAGTGAAGGAAAAGGTACACTAGAGCTAGCGATGGTGTACCTTTTTTTATTGCAAAAGCTTTAGCCCAATCGATATATCTTTTATTGAAAATATATTCGAGGTGTTAGCGATAGCGTTAAGCATATTTGCTTAAAACTAATGCTTATTTACGGCACCAAGCGAGTTCTGTAAATGCTCATTTAAATAGTGAAGTGCTAATTTTACATCTTTATCTTTCAATGCTTTTAGGATCAGCTTATGCTCATATACAGTTTTATTTCTGTTATCTTGATTCATGTGTGAATGGGATACACCAGAAAAATATTGAGTAATAATATCCATTAATTGAATAAATAAATCATTCTCGGTCGCTTGAATTAATGCTTTATGAAATTCAATGTCGAGTGTTTTAAACTGTAATGTATCATCTATTTTGCTCATTTCAATAATGATGTCCTCAAGTTTGTGTAAGCGATCAGTATCTCCCTTAGCAATAAGTTGCTCGATCGCTGATTTTTCTAAAAGATGTCTTAGTTCAAATAATTCCCCACTCTTATCATCATTCAATTGCCAGAAGAATAGTAAATTGTTAAAAATAACACTTGTATCATCTGTATTAACGAAAGCTCCCTCTCCGTGCCTGATAGAAAGAATCCCAGTTGATTCTAAAGATCTCAATGCTTCCCTTACAATGACCCGGCTTACATCGAACATACGGGCGAGGTCCCTTTCTGAGGGAAGTTTGTCACCAGTAGACAAGTTGTTTTCGATAATAAATTGCCGTAGACTATCACTTACAATTTTACTTAATGTAAATCTTTCATTTACCTCTATGGGTTTCAATAGGATCACCAACTCAAACATATTTTAATAGAAAGGTCAATATATATTTTATCTAAAGCAGATTATATAGGTGCTGAAGGTGCGTTCTCATTGCTAGTTTTGCATCATCCATATTTTTATTAATTATGGAATCGATTACTAATTTATGCTCCTTATAAGAAGTGGTATAATCATCAAGATTAACCACTTCTTCAAGGTGATTCATATTAAAGTATTCTGTAATGATCGAAGATAGCTGAATAAATGTTTCATTTCCCGTCGCATGAAATAGAGCCTTGTGAAAATATAAATCCTCGCTTTTTGGTTTCTCGCCCCTTTTGGTCTTTTCAAGTAAAGCATCATTCCAGTATGACATCTGATTAATTTTTTCTAAATGGTAATTTTCAATAGCAAGTTCAATCGCCCCTAACTCTAATATAATTCTTGAATCAATCAGCTCTTTAAATTTAACTTTATTTACTTTTAAAAAGGGAGAAATATTTTTTAGATAACTATGTAATTCTATTTCCTTTACAAATATACCGGTTCCTTGTTTTATGTCGATAATGCCTTGTGATTGCAAGGTTTTTAATGCTTCTCTAACGATCGTTCTACTTACAGCCAACATTTCAATCATTTCCTTTTCAGAGGGAAGGCGATCACCCGGTTGGAAATTATGATCGGCAATATAATTTTTAATTCGATTGCTTACAATTTCTGCTAATGTCTGCTTGCGTAATTGCATGCTACATTCTCTCCAATCTAGTAAGAAATTGTTTATTTATATATTACACTAAATGAATATTGAAAAAGGCCCTTGTGAATATTAATAAAAATTATTCTGAAACTTTTTGAAATACTACTTGACAATTTAAATGAAAGCGATTAATTTTAAGTTAACCAAAGTGGTAAGACCATAATATACTTTCTAGTATTTTTAATCAATAAGTAAAAGAAAAGATTTTTAGAGCGAGTTCTTACTGGTAAGACCATACTATGAATGTATAAATTTTAAAAAAAGGAATGGGATGAATTTATGAAAGTTGAGGATTTAAGCAAATTTAGAGGGGTATTCGTTGCAATGTATTCTGCTTATAATGAAGCAGGGGAAATTTGTGAAGAAAGGGTAAAGAAGCTTGCTAGATATTATGCAAGCTCAGGAGTAAAAGGCTTATACGTAGGAGGGAGCTCGGGAGAGGGAATTCTTCAAACAGTAGGAGAAAGAAAAAAAGTATTAAAAGCGGTATTGGAAGAAGTTGGACAAGAATTAACAATTATTGTTCATATCGGTGCTAATTCTACAAGAGAAAGCGTTGAACTTGCAGGTCATGCGGAAAAACTTGGCGCTCATGCCATTTCAGCTGTTCCAGCAATTTATTATCGATTGTCCGAAAGTTCTGTGGAAAAGCATTGGCAAGAAATGATTGATAGTTCATCGTTACCATTCATTATTTATAATATTCCACAAACAACTGGTTTTCATTTGACAGAGCCTTTGTTTAGAAGGATGGCAGAGCAAGAGAAAGTGATTGGAATCAAAATGTCTGGTGAAAGCGTCTTTGAGCTCCAACAGTTTAAAGTAAATGCAGGGAAAGACTTTTTAGTTTATAACGGGCCAGATGAACAATTTTTGGGTGGAAGAACAATGGGAGCAGACGGAGGAATTGGCGGAACATACGGAGTAATGCCAGAGCTATTTTGCGCGTTGAATAAATTAATAACGGAAAACAAGCTGAATGATGCTCAAAGGCTTCAATTTGAAATTAATCGAATAATCAAGAGATTGTTAAGCTATCCGTCTTTATATGGTGCTTGTAAATATATTTTATTACTAAGAGGTATTAACACGGGGGAGCCTAGATTGCCGTTATTACCGGTATCAGTTTCAGACCATCAGTCATTATCTGAGTTGAATAATGAAATAGTGGATTTAACAAAAAAATACTTAATTACAATTGAGAAAGTGAGATGAGGCAAAAAGTGAAAACTCAAATACTACATAATGGGATCGAACTTACAAAAGAATGGCCCCCTAGGTATGAAGAACCTAAGGAACGTATAGAAATGCCTGTGCCTTATCTGAAAACAAAACCGGAGGTAATTCCGATTAATGTTGGACGGCAACTTTTTGTTGACGAATTTCTAATTGCTGAAACAAATTTACGCTCTGTTTATCACAAACCCGAGTTCCATATTAATAATCCGGTTTTAAAACAGGATCAGGAATGGGAAAAAACAGTAGAGGGGTATTCCTACGCAGCTCCTTTTAGCGATGGTATTTGGTATGACGAAGAGGATCAAAAATTTAAAATGTGGTATTTGACAGGTGCAGGTACGATTAATCAATCAAGGCATAGTTTGTGTACTTGTTATGCTGAATCAACGGACGGTGTAGTTTGGAATAAAATTGTTCAGGACGTTGTGGCAGGAACAAATATTGTTGATAAATCAAACAGGGATTCTTCAACAGTTTGGTTAGATAAATTTGAAAAAGATCCAACAAAAAGATTTAAATTTTTTAATGTGGAATATAAGGCTGATGAAATACACTACCAATTTGTTCTGAAATATTCATCTGATGGAATTCATTGGTCTGAAGGTGTCGCACAATCAGGAAGTATATCGGATCGATGCACAGCATTTTTCAATCCATTTACTAATAAGTGGGTATTAAGTATGCGTCATCAAGTATCATCGGTTTCAAATCGATCTAGAATGTATCTTGAACATCAAGATCCGGAAGAAGCTGTAAGTCTAGCACATAGGCTTCGCGAAGGAACGAAGGACAAGCATATAGTAGTTTGGTTTACCCCTGATAATAAGGAAAAAAGACATCCAAAATATTCGGAGGTAGATCCCGGCATTTATAATTTTGACGCCATTGCTTATGAAAGTATCATGTTAGGTTTTTATAGCCAGTGGCAAGGGCCTGATAATAAAATATGTAAAGAATTAGTGATACCTAAACGGAATGAGATACAGTTGGGGTATAGCCGTGACGGCTTTCATTTTGCAAGGCCGACTCACGAGTCATTTATGGAAGTTAACGAAACTGATGATGCTTGGAATTGGGGGAATATGCAATCGATCAATGGGGTTCCGTTAGTTGTCGGAGATTACTTATACTTTTATTCAAGTGGGCGTAGTTGCAATAAAGTCTGGTGGGATGCTGGAGTTTCGACAGGGTTAGCTAAACTTCGTAGAGATGGATTTGTTTCCATGCATGCAGATGACATAGGATTTTTGACCACTGAAAAAGTGATATTCGATGGGAAATACCTTTTTGTGAATGCAAATGTACAGAAGAGCCTGGCTGTAGAATTGATTGATGAGTATGGCACCGTGATTGAGGGATATCGAAAAGAAGACTGTAATGCGATTAATATCAACAGCACAAAGCAAATGATAACTTGGAAAAATAAATCTAATGTCGTTTCGTTGGTAGGGAAACCAATTCAACTAAAATTTTACTTGAATAGCGCAGATTTATATGCCTTTTGGATATCGCCCTGGGAAACTGGGGAGAGCAGAGGGTATACCGGTGGGGGAGGACCAGGCTTATCTTCATCGGGTATGGATATCCCTTATGATAATGGAAAAATTCAGAAATATTGACAAATGTATAATCAACACATTTAGAGCTGACAACTAGGGAGGTGCTGTTATGTCATATAGAAAAAAAGATACATTACAACGGAAAGTACCATTAGCTATTCAAATAAAAAATAATAGTAGCCTGTATTTAATGATGCTTCCAGGCGTGGTTGCATTAGTAATATTTTCATACGTGCCAATGTATGGAGTTATCATGGCATTCCAAGACTTTAATGTCTTTGATGGATATTTTGGAAGCCAATGGGTAGGATTTAAACATTTTAAGGCATTGTTTGCAGATCCATACTTTTTAAAATTATTGAGGAATACTTTTTTGTTAGGTTTTCTTACCTTTATTTTTGCTTTTCCTGCTCCCATTCTTTTAGCCTTGATGATTAATGAATCTAAATTCAGGAAATTTAAAGGGATAGTTCAGTCAATTAGTTATTTGCCTCATTTCATTCCAATGGTAGTCATGGTAGGTATAATGTATGTGTTTTTTGGTTCATATGGAATAGTAAATAGCATAATAAGTTTTTTAGGTCTTGATTCTATTAGTTTCTTTTCAAGTCCGGAATGGTTTAGGTCACTTTATATAGGTTCAGCAATTTGGAAGGGGATAGGGTGGGGGTCGATTATTTACATCGGTGCCTTATCTGCAATAGATCCAAGTATGTATGAGGCAGCTTCAGTGGATGGTGCAAATAGATGGCATAAGATATGGCACATTACTTTACCAGGGCTAAAACCAACGATTGTAACATTATTTATACTTGATGTGGCAGGTGTTATGAAAGTTGGTTTTGAAAAAGTATTTTTGATGTATAGTCCCGCGACTTATGAAGTTGCAGATGTACTTTCGACCTATGTCTACCGTCAAGGTATTTTGGATGCTAATTATAGTTACAGTGCTGCGGTTGATTTGTTTAATAATATTATTGCACTAATATTTCTTTTGGCCGCAAATAAATTAGCAAAAAAACTTGGAGAAGACGGAATTGTATAGGAGGACAGATAATGATTGCATTAAAACGAAAAAAAGTAAAAGTAAGTTTAACAGAGTATGTATTGGCTGCCTTTTTACTCTTACTAGGACTTTTTATGTTATATCCTTTATGGTGGGTGCTTATGACCTCATTAGCCGATCCTGTATGGCTTTCAACTAATACAGTAGTATTATGGCCGGGAAAATTTGGGATCGATGCATATAGATTTATTTTATCAGAAGGGAAATTATGGACTTCGTACTTGAATAGTGCTATTTATGCGCTGGGAAGTACGGTGGTAACATTAATAGTCTGTAGTTTGTATGCGTATCCATTTACTTTGCCGAAATTTAAAGGAAAGTTATTTTTCAACTTGTTGCTTATTATTCCGATGTTTTTTTCAGGTGGAATGATACCGACATATATGCAGATCGCAAATTTAGGAATGTTAGATACTGTTTGGTCGATGATGCTTCCAGGTGCTATTTCAGCCTACTATGTAATTCTCATTAGAACATATATGAAGGGGATACCCATGGAACTTCGTGAATCGGCAATAATCGATGGGGCTAGTGATTTTAAAATATATTGGCTGATTGTTCTACCTTTATCTAAAGTCATACTTTTGATAATAGCGTTATTTTCAATTGTAGACTCCTGGAACAGTTTTACTCCACCGTTATTGTACTTGTCGGATGATGCAAAAATGCCATTGTCCATTTATTTAAGGAATCTATTGATAACTAATACGATGGATACTAGTGAATTAACGATGGGAACCTCTTACTATCAGGCAATAGCATCCGCTGGTGGTGGAATTGGTATGAGAATTGCAATGAAAATGGGAACGATTATAGTTAGTATTCTACCAATTATGTTGATTTATCCATTGATCCAAAAGCATTTTGTTAAGGGTGTAATGCTAGGTTCAGTTAAAGGTTAAAATAAAGAATAAATTTAAAGGAGGAAATAAGAATGAAACTGAGGTTATGGTTGCTTTTACTTAGCATCTCGATTGTATCTTTACTACTGGTAGGTTGCAAAGGAACAGAAAAAGCAAGTGAACAAGGAGGAGATGGAGAAAAACAAAAATTATCTATTTTAACGACTTGGGAAATTAGTGATGTTCGTCCTTCTAAAGATGAAACAAAGGTTGGCCAATGGTTAGAGAAAGAACTGAATATGGATATGGAATTAGTGACCATTCCGGGGGAAGCAATTTCCACTAAAATTAATTCGTTAGCAGCAAGCGGAAATTTACCAACATTATTGTTAAAAACAAGTGATTCTAATAGCATTACAGAAATAAACAAACTGGGTGAAAAAGGTGTTTTCTTGAATATAACCGATTATTTGGACAAAGTGCCAAATTACGCAAAATATCTTGAAGATAATTATGTTCGTAGTGAAATATCTGATTCCAATGGTAATATCTATGGTTTTACAAAAGTATACACTGATGGGAATATTATGTATACAACTCCAATCATTCGTCAAGATCTATTAGAGGGCAGTGAATATTCTAACACTAGTATAAAAACAATTGAAGATTTAACCGGTGCCCTTGAATATCTTACAGAAAAGACGGGCTACCCAGCTTGGGTCCAAAGAAACGGATATGATTCTTTTATGGAAAAAAGCGGATTGTTATGGAATTTATCTAATAAAACCTTCTATGATTATGAACAAGATAAATTTACGCATCTTATTTTAGAATCTAGAGCAAAAGACTATATTCAGTGGTTAAAAGATTTGCGAACAAAGAATGTAATTCATCCTGACTGGGCAATTATGACAGATGAAACTTGGGAGGGAATATTAGCATCTAATAATGGATTCTTTACAATTGATCGTATGAGTATCATTGGGGATGGAAACTTTTCTAAAGAATTCAATTGGTTACCTGTTGATTATCCGCAAATTCAAGGAAAAGCTTTCTTACAACCAAATCAAGCAAAAACTATATCCACTACTTCGTGGGTAATTAATGCAAAGGCAGATCAAAAAGAGATTGATAAGGCCTTAGAGTTCATGAATTTTCTTTATGATGAAAATAATCACAAAACTCTTACGTTAGGTTTTGAAGATGAAACTTATACTACCGAAGATCCTAATACATTAGCAGGAATTCGTTGGTTAATTCAAATTTATGGTGAAAATGCTAATAATCCAAATGCTGAGCTGTTATTTACACACGGTATTCAATCTTTTACAAGATTGCAAACTCCAATTGATATGCAAAGCTTTCCGGGAACATATCCGGAGGTTATGTATGCTCAAATTGATCATATTAACAATGATTTAGGTGGATTTAGACCGGCAACACCAACAGTATCGTTTACTACTGAAGTCCAAGAAAAACTTGCAACTATGGAAAATGCATTAAACACATATGTAGATCAAAATTTAATTCAATTCATAGAAGGCAAACGAAGTATGGACGAGTGGAATAAATTTGTCGATGAAGTAGAAAGCAAAGGATTGCTGGACATTGTAGAAGAGTACAATACTGCATATAGTGAATATAAAGCTAAATAGATCACAATGACAAGGTTAATAGTTAAGAATTAGGCGGTGTTTATTACTGTCTAATTCTATATAGTTTTGTTAAAAAAGAAGGGTTGGGTCGACTAAAAATGCATAAATACCTAATGCTGGATAGAGGAATCTTGGTAGGTTACAGTCTTACGAATTCCAAAATAACCGTAAATAAGATTCAGAAAGATACAGAAAATAATCCATTATTTGGCGAAGAGTTCTTTGGGAATCCCGCTAAAAGGTGGGAAGTTCGTTACGATAACAGCTATCCAAATGTTATTTACGATCCAAAGTATAAAATATATAGATGTTACTATACATTATTTACTTACGATGAAAGTGCCGAGAACACTTCGTTAAAGGAAAGAGCTTCTACGGATTATATTCCAACTGGTTCAAGAATTACTTCCTTGTGTTATGCAGAAAGTAAAGATGGAATAGAATGGACAAAGCCTAATTTGGGACTTGTTGATTTCGAGGGGAATAAAGAAAATAATATTCTTTTTCGATATGCTCATGGTACGGGTGTGTTTTTGGATGAAGAAGAATTGGATCCCAAGAAAAGATATAAGTTGGTGACCAAGGTTGAATATTCAAATGCAAGACATTATATGGCAGTTGCTTTTTCAGAGGATGGAATTCATTTTAGTGAACTCCAAGAATGGAACAAATATAATCCAGCTGCTGATTCACATAATTTTCCTTTTAGAGATAAGAAGACTGGAAAGTTTATGCTTATTACGAGGACTTGGAAGAATGGCTTGAGAGTATCTTCATTGTGTGAGAGTACGGATTTTATCAATTGGAGTGAGCCGAAGGAAATATTGCGAGGCAGTGGATATGAAAATCAAGTGTATTCTATGCCAATCATACAATACGCAGGGATATATTTAGGACTAGCCTCTATGTATCATGAAGGAAATACAGAAGCAGACAATTATGATACGGTTGATGTTGAATTGAAATATGCATCAACTCCCGATGTTTGGGATTCCGTATCTGATGGGCAATATGTGATAGAACGGGGTTTAGGAACGTATCCAACGGGTGAATTTGATAGTGGCTGCATTTATGCAGCAGCACCGATTGAAGTAGATGGAAAACTCCGTGTCTATTATATGGGAGGGAATGGAAAACATACGAACTTTAGAGAAACTTCCTTTGCGTTAGGGTATTTGGAAAAGGATAAATTTGCGGGATACGAGGCAGTTGATAATAGCCGTGATGCAAAACTTGTAACCTACCATTTTAGTGTTTATGGAGATTACCTATCTATATTGGCAGATATCGAACCAAAGGGACATTTATCAGTAGCGATAGGTAATAAAAATGGAAAAGTGTACGAAGGGTTTGAAGATGAAAATTGTATTATAGAGAAACAAGAAAGCGGTTATTACAAAGTAACTTTTAAAGGTAAAAAGTTAACGGACTTACGCACTTTACCAGCCAGCCTGCATATTACCTTTAATAAGGCGAAAGTATATGCAATTAGAGGTGAATTTGAATGTCAAAAATTAAAATACTAAGGGGTAGGCTATAATAAAATATCAGTATCTAAAAATAGAAATTTTCGGTGAAACTCTATCTGTTCTACTTAGCCACGGTCATGGTGAGAAATTTGATTGACAATGACCGTGTTTTATTGGGAATACCTGCTGGATTAAAATATCTAGAAATGGGAATAGACTAGTCTAATCAATTAGAAATGAGTGAGATCGTGAAAACGATGGAGGAAATGAGTAATTTAGAAGCAACAGCACGTCGGTATTTAAAAGAGCGTGGTGTAACGATAGAAGACATTGGGGAACTTGTAATGTACTTACAAAAAAAACATCATCCAGATTTAACAATGAAAGAGTGCTTATATAATGTCGAACGTGTATTGGCAAAAAGAGAGGTTCAAAATGCTATTTTAACAGGTATTCAATTAGATATACTGGCTGAAAATGGGCAACTTGAAGAACCGTTACAATCAATAATTGCAACTGATGAAGGTTTGTATGGTATTGATGAAATCTTAGCCTTTTCAATTGTGAACGTTTATGGTTCTATTGGCTTTACAAATTTCGGCTATATAGACAAGAAGAAATATGGAATTCTAGATAAATTAAATAATCTTTCTAATGGAAAGTGTCATACATTTCTTGATGATATTGTGGGGGCTATTGGTGCTGCGGCTTCCAGTAGGTTTGCACATAGTCAAAGGGAGAAGCCTAAGCAGTAATGATGCAATCGATTTTTAGAAATTATAAACTTTTGGGGTGATGAAGTGGGAAATCGTTCAATTATTACGAACATACATCAAAACTTAATCGTTTCATGCCAAGCTCTTGAAGACGAGCCATTACACGGGTCTGAGATGATGGCGAAGATGGCACAAGCGGCAAAAGAAGGTGGAGCTATTGCTATTAGAAGCAATTCAGCTACTGATGTCGCGGCAATTAAAAAACAAACAGGTCTTCCTGTTATCGGTCTAGTGAAGCGAAATTATTCGGATAGCGAGGTTTTTATTACTGCGACTTTAAAAGAGGTAAAGGAGTTACTTGCAGTAAAACCAGCGGTTATAGCGCTTGATGCAACAATCCGGAAGAGACCAAATGATGAGGTGTTAAAGGATTTGGTGGATTATATTCACGAAAATAGTGACGCACTCGTTATGGCGGACATTGCGACGATAAGAGATGCCGAATATGCAATTGAATGTGGCGTTGATATGATATCTACTACACTATCAGGTTATACATCTGACAGTCCAAAGCTTGAAGGACCTGATTTTAAACTAGTCGAACAGCTAGCGAAGATTTCATCAATTCCAGTTATTGCGGAAGGCCGAATTAACACACCGGAGCAAGCGCAAAAAATGTTAGATTTAGGTGCATGGTCAATTGTTGTTGGCAGCGCCATCACAAGACCGCAGTTGATCACTCAATCATTTGTCAAAGGAATTCAAATGAATGAAGCGCTACCTAGCATTTGATATAGGCGGAACGCAAATTAAATATGGGATCGTGAATGAAGCAGGTCAGATCCTGTCACAGGCTTTAATGGATACTGATGCCCATCTAGGTGGTCAAGCTATTATTGAAAAAGTCATTGCTACGAGTAAGAGTGTTATCGAAAGCTATCCGGTTAATGGGGTTGCTATTAGTACTGCTGGGCAAGTGGATGTAAATACAGGAATAATCGTTGGTGCAAGTGAAACGATCCCTAATTATACAGGTGTGGAAGTGAAGAAGCTTGTAAGTAATGCCCTAGGCTTGGATGTTGAGGTAAGAAATGATGTAGAGTGTGCTGCACTTGGAGAGCAATGGCTCGGAAATCATGAAGTGAATAACTTTATTACTTTAACAGTTGGAACGGGAATTGGCGGTGCAATTGTGATTGACGGTGAGTTGTACTCTGGGCATTCATATAGTGCAGGTGAGTGGGGCTATATGCTCATTGACGGAGAAGCATTTGAAAAAAATGCGTCAATATCAGGATTAATTTGTTTTGCACAACAGTTTAAAGAAAAACGTAGCTGGACAGGGAAGGAAATTTTTGAATTATATGATCATGGCGATGAGGATATCGCTTTAGCAGTTACACAATTTTATAAGTATTTATCGATCGGAATAGCGAATTTAGTTTATATTTTTAATCCAGAAAAGGTGATTGTTGGTGGAGGGGTAACAGCTAGGGGAGAAGCATTCTTGCAGGAGCTTCAGCTCGAAATTAAGCAATATTTACAACCTTCTTTTTTAAATAATACGGAAATTGTTCTTGCTAAATTAGCTAACAATGCAGGCATGATTGGTGCCGTTTATCACTTCTTGCAAAAACAGCCATGAAACGAATGGATTTCATGGCTGTTTTTTGAAGCCTTTATAGGAATAAAGGCAAAGAAGAAAAGTTAGTTAATTTGATCTTCTGTTTGATGATGCCATAAATCCAGTTTCATGAGACCACTACCCCACTTAATCCCATCATAATAAACACAACTCTTCTCCAATCGTAAAACTGCTCATCTAGAACAAAAAGAAATAACCGTCCCTACAACCAAAGCTTGACGGTTATTCTTTAACATTTAACAAGCCGTTTCATGGCTTGCAACGGCATGGACTGGGTGTTCGCGCACTTGGCTATTTGATCTTATATTCCTGATATAAGATCAAATAACTTCAAAAACAATGCTTTTGATAAGTTGTCCCATCCATCTTATTTTATTAGTTTGTTTCACCTTCATTTTCTTCCTCAACTTCAGAATAAGGCGCCCAAAAAGGCCCTCTTCTAGTGCTAGGCACTAACTGGAATAGTGCGACGATGAAGGAGATGCGAATTGCTAATTGTACGCTGCGCCCCTGAATTGTCGTTTCAACAAAAATCGAGTCGCTGCCAACAGACAAAAGTCTCCCCGTATAAGTCCCATCAAATGTAATGACTTCAACTTCTTTTTCTACAAGACCATCAGCAAAGTCCTTAAAATTTTGATCTTTCAAAACACCCAACTCCTTCCTCATATAGTAAATGCAATGGGAAAAGAAAGGATTGGGCATTCATAAAAAATCTTCCTAATCCATATATAGTGACGGTCAGGTACTATTTAATTTTAAATTGAAAATGTCGTTGTTGTTTCCTAGAGATTGGAAACGTTCTTTCTGTAAAACGAACGAATCCTTCGCTATTGACCGTTAGCACTGTGGAACATCTCGTTCCATAGTTAGGAGTGTTTATAAAGATGGAGGAAAGCTTCTTTTCCCAATCTAACGAAACTCCCGTAGTCGGTAGTGCTTCTATTGGTGCGTGTTCGTGATCATTTAGTAATCGAAACAGTTCTTCCTCATTGATCGTCTCATCCTTCGAAATTACTTCCTCGATAAACTTTTTCCCTTTTTCAACTTTCGGCCATGGGGTGTTTAATAAATGGTTGCTTAAGCCGTATAATCCGGGTTTCAATTGTGTAATCTTATTTTCAACATTAGAATAATAGAAAAATGAATCATAATCGCTTAGTAGTATGTTGAATCCTCGATAATTCATTCGATCATGCTGTAATTTTTGTAAAAATTCAATTGGTTTTTCATTTCCTGTTAAAAAATTTTGAACAATATGCCCTCTTGATTGTTTAAGGCCAATCTCTTCGGTGGGATCACGAAAATTTGTCAATGCGGCGAATCTTCCATATGTGGTGATCCCCATCCAAGTTCCCATTTGCTGCAAATCCCTGCCGGCAAGCACGTTTGGTTCATCTTGCCAAAAGTGAGCTTGCTCCGTAGGGCGTCCATAAAATTCGTCGCGATTCGCGGCAATGATAAGGCGATAATTCGGATGGCTGCTGTATGCAGCGAAAACGATGCACATAGTTGACGCTCCAGTCTTTTATTTTACTATCACTTTATCACTAGAAATTGAAATTGTATATGTACCGAAATTTTGCTCGCAGGATTTTTTCCAAAATGGTAATCTAAACAAAACAATAGCAAATGGAGGGCTTTGTGAATGAATGCCACATTTTTACTTCGCCTGAAAGCTTTTATGATTGATTACTTATTCATACTCGCTTATTTAACTTTGCTAATTGTCATAAGTGTATTCTTATTTCCGTCTTTGCAGAATTTTTTCAATGGCTCGCTAGTTGTAGCGCAATTTACAGGCTTTATAATGGTGACCTTGCCGGTTTCGCTCTATTTTATTATTAGCGATTCGGTGATCGTCGGGCAGTCGTTTGGGAAAAAGAAAATGGGCATTCGAGTAGTTGATGAAAACGGAAAATATCTTTCACTGAAACGTTCTATCTTTCGAACCATGCTAAAGTTTGCGCCATGGGAGTTATCGCATTATCTCGCGTATCGACTTGCTCATCTTGGCGACGGGGAAATGCCCGTTTTTTATATCAGCGTTGGTGGAATTATCTATGCGCTCATGTTCTTATATATTTTGACGGCTATTTTCTCAAAAAAGAAGCAGTCCCTGTATGATACCATTGCGAAAACACAAGTTGTCAAAATCTAGGTGTCTGATTCCGCCACGTTAGAAGTTCTATGATGAAAATGTTCAATTTCCTCTCATAAGTGGCCATCTATGCTAGAATGGATGTAGTAAAAAGGGATAGGGAGCGAAAACAGTGATTATTTTTTCAAACCAATCATGGCATGAGCTTTGGGGACCAATATGTTTAGCTGTAACCGTGTTCATGGCGTATTTGTATTATAAAAAAATCATTGTATCGAATTATTATAAAGTGTCTGAGGAGCAGGTGAAATACTTCTTCGTAGCTGCATGTTTATTTTATATAGTAAAAGGGAGCCCATTAACGGTTATTGCTGATCAATATTTATTTAGCGCGCATATTTTTGAATTGGCGATTGTCTTTTTTGCGATACTGCCTTTACTCATTTTAAGCATGCCAACAGAATTACTAAGGAAATATTTTTGGGATTATCGCTTACGAAATATCATAAAAATATTCGCCCATCCATGGATCGCCGCTATTATTTTTAATGGGGCGTTAACGATTTATCTTGTGCCGACATTTTTTAATCAAATTCAACAAAGTGTAATTTTATCTTTTATTAGCCAAGTAGTGCTCGTTTTGACCGCCATTATTATGTGGTGGACGATTATTGTGCCTGTGCCAGGAGTAACGCGCTTTTCTTATTTTGCAAGGGTCGCCTTCGTGTTTCTAAATGCAATTCTATTATTGCCGATTGGTTTCTTTTTACTTTTGACAATGAATCAAGCGTATTATCCTGTTTATGAAGCGGCTGCCTATCAAATATTCCCCTCATTATCTGCGATTTATGACCAACAGCTTGGCGGGGGGATTTTGAAATCGATTCAGTTACTTAGCTATGGGACGGCTCTCTTTTATTTAATAAGCCGTTGGGCAAAGGAAGAGGAAGAGAGAGAAGACGAAAATATTCGTGTTGTTCAAGGAATTGTCATTCAATTGCCTGAGAAAAAATAAGCATCGATAGGGTAGCGTTTGAAATGACTAAAAAGTTTGACTAAATTTGAAAATCATGTTACCTTTTGAGAGGTTGAAAGTGAAATCATACATTTGAATAGATCTGTTTTTTTGGAGGAGCCTGTCACTGACGGGCTCTTTTTGTCTTTTTTTAGGTATTTTTTCCATTTTCAACTAAATAGATTGATAGAAGAAGGGATGTTATTGTTTTGTTTTTTTTCCAGTTACTCATCATTCTTTTAAGTACAAAATTAGCGGGGGATGTTAGTGTCCGTTTAGGACAACCGGCTGTATTAGGGAAGCTGATCATTGGGATTATTATCGGGCCGGCTGTGTTTGGATGGATTGATAATTCTGATTTAATCACACAGCTAAGCCAAATTGGGGTCTTGCTTTTGATGTTTTTAGCAGGACTTGAAACAGATATCGGGGAGTTAAATCGAAACCGAAAATCGTCATTAGCGGTTGCAATTGGTGGGATAATTGTTCCGCTCGTAGGTGGATATTATGTAGGAATACTCTTTGGGATGGATCATATTCCTGCCATTTTCTTAGGTTTATTATTTTCCGCTACTTCTGTTAGTATTACCGTACAAACATTACGAGATTTGGGGAAATTGGATTCTAGAGAAAGCGTAACTATCTTAGGCGCTGCCATTGTCGATGATGTACTCGTTGTTGTGCTATTGGCATTTTTAATGAGCTTCACAGGCGTTGGCGATGCAAGCCTTGGCATAGTTATTGGTCAAAAATTTGCTTTCTTTATTATCATTGTTTTATTAGGCTGGAAAGTTGTTCCGCTTGTTATGAAATGGCTTGCTCCATTAAAAGTGACAGAAGCCGTCATTAGTGCCGGTCTTATTATCTGTTTTGCATTCGCCTTTTTAGCCGAAAAGCTAGGAGTAGCAGGCATTATTGGTGCGTTCGCGGCTGGTGTTGCGATTTCTCAAACATCTTATAAGAAAAAGGTTGAAGAAAAACTGGAGCCAATTGCCTATGCTGTTTTCGTTCCGATTTTTTTCGTAAGCATCGGATTGGCTGTTTCATTTGAAGGGTTTTCCGATCAGATCTGGTTTGTCGTTGTTTTATCAGTGATGGCGATCTTATCTAAACTAATCGGTAGTGGACTTGGCGCAAGATTGACTGGGTTTAATAATCATTCATCAATGAGCATTGGGATTGGGATGATTTCCCGAGGTGAGGTTGCGCTCATTATCGCAGCGATTGGACTTGAATTACAATTGCTTCCGCAAGAATATTACACAGCCGTTATCTTTGTACTGATTTTAACAACAATTGTTACACCACCATTGCTAAAATGGAAATTCGGCAGATGAAAGGCAATATTGAATTTTGTTGAAAGTAAGCTGGGGCTAGGACATGTTATTCATGTTATGGCTCCAGCTTTTCATCCTTTTAAGTGATTAAGATGATCTTTCTAGATTTTTACATTAATTTACCTCCTAAGATGTGATGTATATTCTGAATGAAGGGACTCATTCAAAGATGACTCGGTGAATGTGAGGATTATTTTATGTAAACCTTTTAGCCTAGGTGATTTTTCGATAAAATGTTTTTTCTGATTCTTATGATCTGGGACTTTCGGTTAAATTCTAGACTTTTCTATTTTTAAACGAATTTATCTAATAAAATGTTCCACTAGCTAATGCGAATCGAGTCGATTGATAGCTAAATAATGCTATTGATCATAGTAAAAATACAGAATACCAACTTATGTAAGCGTTTTATCATCTGTTACAATAAAGTTGTTTCACACGATAGATAAGCATAAATTTTTATAACCAATTATTTTACATCGTGATAATTACATAAAATTCCCAGTTTTCCGAGCCATGGCATTTCGTGAATGAAACTACTATTTCATCGTGATGTAAACTCGGATTTTTTATTTGAGATACATTCGAATTAAAAGGGAGGGGGGAGGTCGTTTCTATACATGAGTATTCACATGGGTTAAATGTGGTAAGGGGGTGACTGTAAGCAAAGTGTTGACGGAAAGGGGATCTTATCACAATCCTTTATTTGGATTATGGTAGGTGAAAATAAGGGAGGATAGGTAACATGCATGTTAAAAAGTCATTGAAAAAGATGCTTAGTATTTCCGCCGCTCTCTTAATAGTAACTTCTAGTTTATTTACAACAAGCTCATCAATGTCAGCTGAATCAACTAGTTCCAACGGCACAAATTCCAAATTGCCTCTTTCAAGTGAGGGGAACTCATTAAAGAAGGCGATTACGTATGACAATGTCTATCATTTAAATAGCAATTGGTACATCCAATCATCAGCCATTGCTACTGAGGAAGGAAAATCCCTTTCAACCAATAGCTACAATACAGAAGGCTGGTTTCCTACGACGGTTCCTAATACGGTGATGGGGGCTCTTATTGAAGCGGGAGATATTGAAGATCCGTTTATTCATGATCGTATCGCATTTACCGATGAAAGTAGATTTGAAGTTCCATGGTGGTATCGCACTGAATTTGTCTTACCAGCAAGTGAGGCGGGCAAAGAAATATTAGTCAACTTCCAAGGGATTGGTTATAAAGCGGACATCTGGGTTAACGGAAAGAAAATTGCGGATAAAAAAGATATCGTTGGTTCATTCCGAACGTACGAATTGAATATTACCGATTATGTAGTTGCTGATGGTTTAACAAAAAACACGATTGCAGTCGAGGTGACTAAATCCAATTTTGGACAAGATTTTTCTATTTATTGGGTGGACTGGGTACCTAGACCGACTGATAATAACATGGGCTTATGGAGAGATGTTTTCATTACAACAAGTGGTGCTGTCACGACTCGCAATCCATTTGTAACGTCAAAAGTTGATAAGGATCTTTCTAATGCAAGTCTCAACGCATACGTAGATGTAACAAACCATTCTGAAGAACCAGTTTCTGGGATAGTAGAAGCAACGATTAAAGACCCGTCTGGTTCCGAACTCGCAACCATTTCGCAGGTTGTAAATCTTAAAGCGAGTGAAAAGGAATATGAAGTTATTTTTACTTCAGATGCTTTCAAGGAACTAAACATAGAAAACCCTGAATTATGGTGGCCAATTGATATGGGTGAGCCATCCATGCATACGATAGAATTCCAATTTAGAACAGAGGATAACGCCGTAAGTGATCGTATTACACAAAGATTTGGTATTCGTGAACTAACGACCGAGATGAATGTATCTCCATCAACTAGAACGAATCCGCCACTTAAAGATATGGTGCAGTTCTATGTGAATCATAAGCCTGTACTTATTAAGGCGGGAGGTTATTCACCTACTGATTTGTACCTCCGCCGAGATATGGACACAAATATTGCTCTAGTCCAATACCTAGAAGATATGGGCTTAAATGCAATTAGGGATGAAGGGATTTTCTTTGATGATCGCCTGATCGACCTTCTAGATGAAAACGGCATGCTTTATATGGGCGGATGGACATGTTGCAGTAAATGGCAGCAACCTGCGGCATATAGCGATGAGGACTTGGATATCGCAAATGATTCGTTAATTTCTCAACTTCGTGAATTAAGGGTCCACCCAAGCATGATTGCCTGGATGAACGGGAGCGACAATCCTCCATCGTATGGAAGCAGCATTCCTTCAGGAGGAAGCCTTGCTCGTGGAAAAGAGGTAGAGCAGTCTTTTCTAGATATTGAAAATCGATTGCACTGGGATGAGTACGGTGCCATCATCTCCAGCGGATCTGCAAAAATAGCAGAGTTAACCGGAACGACGGGGGGGATGCATATGGACGCTTCCTATGATTATGCTCCGCCTGTGATGTGGTATGAAGATATGGATCGCGGTGGCGCTTTCGGATTTACGTCGGAGGCGGGACCAGGACCAAGCATTCCAGTTATTGAGACGATGAAGAAGATTTTGCCCGAAGAGAATCTATGGCCCTACAATGTTGGAGGAGAAAATTATCAACAATGGAATTACCATAATGCTAGAGCCAATTTCCTTGATCTTTCAAAATTCAATCTAGCAATTGACAACCATTATGGAGAATCTAATAGTCTTGAAGAGTATAATATCAAGGCGCAAGTTCAACAATATGACTCACAGCGCGCAATGTTTGAAGCGCTAAATGCCAACAAATATACGAAGGCTACTGGTTGGGTTCAATGGATGCTGAACAACGCGTGGCCGAGTATGTTTTGGAATCTGTTTGATTTTTATTTCAATCCGAACGGCTCTTATTTCGGAGCGAAAAAAGGAAACGAGCCGCTCCATATTATGTACGACTACGTAACTCATGAAGTCAAAATCCTTAATAGTACAAATAAGGATTACGGCGATTTGAAAGCAAATGTACAAGTTTACAATATCGATAGCAATAAAGTGTATGATAAAGAATTTACAAACCTTGCCGTGACTCCAGACGGAGCAAGTACAGCTGTCGGGGGACAACCGAAGCAAATTGGTTATCAGATGATCAATTTCGATGGGAAGATCGAAGAGGCCTACGGGATTACGATTGTTGACAAAATTGTAGAAGGTGACCTTAATGTATCACCTACTTATTTCCTGCGATTGGAATTAAAAGACGCGGATGACAATCCTGTCAGTGTGAATTCCTATGCTCTCACAACGAGAAAGGATGCAATGAGATATCAGAATAAGGCTTGGAACTATACTCCTCAAGATCAGTTTGCTGACTTTACTCATTTGCAGTTACTGGATAAGGTCAACTTGGAGATCGTCGGCAACCCTGAAGCAGTAACGGATGGAGAAGAGCAAACGCTTACGTATACGGTGAAAAACAATGGAGCATCAATTGCGTATGCCGTATTTGCCAAGATTAAGAAAGGTACAGATGGTGATTTAATTGCTCCGGTAAGAATGGAGGATAACTATTTCATGCTGTTACCAGGCGAACAAAGAACTCTTACTGCAACATACAATTTATCTGATCTTGGTGATGCAGTCCCGTTCGTTGAGGTTGATAGCTACAATAACTTAACATCGAAAAATGATCCAAGGCCGACTAAGGAAAATCTGGCTGCTGGGAAAGCAGCAACAGCATCAACAACACAAGGGTCAAATACTGCAAGCAGAGCATTGGAAAGTTCCATGTATACAAAATGGCAGAGCTCGACAAATGCTAGTACGGGTACCGATCCGCAATGGTTCAAAGTTGATTTCGGAGAGCCAACCATCTTCGACCGTGCAATTATTAGATGGGACTATGCGAATTATGCACAGGAGATGATTATTGAGGGCTCCGATGATGATAAAAATTGGGTACCGATTTACAATGTCAAAAACATCAACGGTTCGTCTGTAAGTGATTTGCAGTTTACCCCAGTGAAAAAGCGATATATCAGATTAACGATGTCCGGAAAACGTCCGGGTGGTCCGCAAATCGGTCCAGGAGGAAGAGGCAACGGGGTGATCGGATTAGACGCAGCTCCTGCATCTACGAGTTTCAATATTGCTTCGTTTGAGGTCTATGCTCCATCGATCTCGACAGCTGTTGGTATGAATGAACTTGTGGAGCAATTTGAAAAAGAAGGTGAAATTTCAAATAGTCAGGCTGCTCATTCCTTGAAGCTACATTTAACAGCAGTAGCTTTATATGAAAAACAAAATGCTTCTGAAAAAGTGGTCAAGCATATGGAAGGATTTAAATTACTGCTTGATCAACAGAAAACGAAAGGGGGCATTTCTGAACAGGCTTATAATAAACTTAAAGTTGGCGCGGATTCCCTAATTGTGACGTGGCAATAAACGTTATTGTGTAATGATTTCTCCCTGCGGCAAAGTGACTTTGTCACAGGGGGGACTTTTAAGAAGAAAAGAGGTGGGAGAGCGTGAGTAAGTTGAAAAAAGGATTTTCATTTGCACTTGCTTTTACAATTGCGATTGTAGGCTTTAATTCAAATTATTCGATTGCAGCAAAAGAGGAAATGCCACAATTAGTCGATACATCTTCTATTGATGCTGTAATTGACGCTATGACATTGGACGAGAAGGTGGATCTATTAGGCGGAGCTGGATCAGCGATTACCGGTGCGGCTGGCGGCACTTTCGCCATCCCGCGTTTAGGAATCCCTAGACTTACGTTTGCAGATGGACCAGCAGGCTTACGATTTGGTTCAACCGCCAATAAATCTACAACCGGATTTCCAATTCCAACTGCGCTATCTGCAACTTTTAATGAAGATTTAATGTATGAAGTCGCGAGTGGTATGGGGAAAGAAACGCTAGAGTACGGTGTTGACGTAATCTTAGGTCCTGGACTCAATATCCATAGAGATCCGCGAGGAGGAAGAAACTTCGAATATTATTCAGAAGATCCTTATTTAAATGGTGTAATGAGTACAGCGTTTACAAAAGGTGTTCAGGATCAAGGGGTCGGGGTTAGCCTTAAACATTTTGCGGCTAATAACCAGGAAACAAATAGAATGACAGTCAATGAGGTAATAACAGAGCGTGCATTAAGGGAAATATATTTTCCGGGATTTGAAATGGCTGTAAAAGAAGCCAAGCCTTGGACAGTAATGAGTTCATATAACTCTATTAACGGAGCTTATTCATCCCATAATCCAAGGCTTCTAAATGATGTATTAAGAACGGATTGGGGATTTAATGGTTTAGTTATGTCAGACTGGGGCGGGTCAAAGAATGATGGCGTCGCGATGTTAAAAGGCGGAAATGATTTGTCCATGCCATCACTAAATAATAGCGGTAAAAATGGCATTAAAACCGCTATTAATGATGGTTCTCTATCGATGGCTGAGCTAGATACTGCTGTTCGAAATTTTTTGGAGCTAGTAGTTAAAGCACCTACTTTTAAAGGAAAAAGTATCGTTGACAATACAAAAAATAAAGTGACTGAAGATCTGTCCAAAGCGAATGCTACACTCTCCCGCAAAGCCGCACCGGAGGGGATGGTGCTTTTGAAAAATGACAGGACTGCACTTCCATTTACTGAAAATGTGAAAACGGTCGGTCTAGTTGGAAACTCCTATTCAATGCCTAGTTGTGGATTTGGTACGCCAGCCTCCGCTTGTACGACGCCAAACGCTGCAACCAAAATGTTCCTTATGGGAACTGGAAGTGCCTATGTAACACCACCTTATTCGGTTCAGCTTCCAGAAGGACTGGCAAATGCGGGTTATACACCGTTCTATCAAAATGAGAATGGTGAAGAATTGATGGAAAATATGACTATTGCAGAGGCGGAGTATATGGCAGAAAACACAGATATTGGTGTTTTAGTCATTGCAAGAGGCTCTGGAGAAGGTGCGGATGCAACCGAAGCATCCATTGAAACAAGTCCAAAAGAAATAGATTTGATAAAAAGGGTTGCAAAGGCATACCATGCTGAAAATAAAAAGCTAGTTGTCATCTTAAATATCGGTGCGCCGATCATTACTGAAGAATGGGAAGACTATGCAGATTCTATCTTACTTGCATGGCAACCGGGAATGGAAGCCGGAAATGCAATTGCCGATGTATTATCGGGCAAGATAAATCCATCTGGAAAGCTGCCTGAAACGTTCCCAAAACGGATAAAAGATGTCCCGACATATGATAATTTCCCCCATACCGGCGACAATGGATTGCAGGTTGAATATCAAGAGGATATTTATGTCGGATACCGATACTATACAACATTTGATGTAAAACCGGCCTATGAATTTGGATACGGTCTATCCTATACAGATTTCGATTATAGCGACATTAAAATTACGAATAATGGAAACTTTAAAAAGAACATAACGGTCTTTGCCACTGTAACGAACGGTGGAAATGTAGCTGGAAAAGAAGTTGCGCAGTTATACGTCAGTGCGCCTGATGGAAAACTTGAAAAGCCGGAAATGGAATTAAGGGCATTCAAGAAAACAGAAAATATCGAACCGGGTAATAAAGAGAACTTGAAATTTGAGCTTGATCCGCGCGATATTGCTTCCTTCAACGAAGAGCTTTCAGCTTGGGTAGTAGAAAAAGGTACGTACGAAGTGCGAGTTGGAGCTTCTTCAGAAGATATCAAACTAAAAACTACGTTTACAGTCGACGAGGATTTAGTCGTAGAATACGTAAAAGATGGTTACCCACAAGTAGAAATTGATAAATTATATAAAATTCGGACTGTGGATGATTTAACAGGATTGGTTGAACAAATGGAAGCTAATGGAGAATTTACAAATGGGAATGCTGCTCACTCTCTGAAGCTTCATTTAACTGCGGTCGGACTTTATGAAAAACAACAAGACATGGGAAAAGTGATTAAACATTTGGAAGGCTTAAAGGTGTTGCTTGATCAACAGAAAGCAAATGGAATAATTACTGAAAAGGGATATAACAGACTTAAAACAAGTACAGATTCATTCATGGTCAAATTGCGTTAATATAGAAGACCTCCCTATGGTAGTCAGTGATTTCCCATAGGGAGGGACTATATAAATTTGGAAAATTGAAAGGAAGAAGCAAATGGAAAGAAATCGAAATATCGAAATGGAGAGGAGTGTGCATAAAAAGGGACCCAGGAAGCTTTTTCAAACGCTCCTTCTCTTGTACTTACTTATTTTTACTGTCTCACAGTTATATTCCCCGACTGGAGCGAGTTTCAATGATGTTACAAAAATAGAAGGAACGATTTTAGTTGATGAGAATTTCCTGAATATTGGGAATGTGGATGCTGAGAATGTTCATAAGGAGGACGAGGACGAGCAAAAAGAGATGAGCATGGACAATGAGCCAACAGAAATTGTTGATGTTGAAGAAGTAGATATAGTCGATAAGCTGATTGAAGAGCATATTACTGAAGCGGCTGAGAATCAACCCGATGCAAATCAAACGGAACGGAGTGAAAGTGGCGATGAAATTGAAGACGATGTTGAGTTGGATTAGCAATATTGTCACAACCGTATTAATCATCCTTCTGCTTCTGGCTGTGTTTATTGTCATATCCTCCAGAGCTGCCGGGGGAGAACCAAGCTTGTTCGGTTACCAATTTAAGACGGTTCTATCTGGTTCAATGGAGCCAGAAATGCAGACGGGTTCAGTCATTTTAATCGAACAAGCCGAAAATACGGCCGAATTTAATAAGGGCGATGTTATTACCTTCAAAACAAAAGAGAATCTTTTAATTACACATAGAATCATAGAGGTCCAAAACAAAGGCCAAAGCTATATTACCCAAGGTGATAACAATAATGGACCAGATGTAGAGCCAGTTCTTGCTCAAAATATCGTCGGTAAATATTCTGGATTTACGATCCCTTATGCGGGTTACGCGCTTCATTATCTCAATACAGGGCAAGGAGCAGTATTATTTTTAATCATTCCTGGTTTCATATTTTTAGGATATTCAGCAATTACAATCTGGAGAGCTTTGCGACTTATTGAAGTTCCAAAGGAAGCAAATTAAGTTCTAAATACAAATCATATAAAATTTGAGGAGGAAAAATGATGACGATTAAAAAACAATTGAGCATGGGGTTAATGTCTGCGGTGCTTGGCATTAGTTTAATTGGTGGGGGAACGTACGCATATTTTAGCGATAGTGAAGTGACAAACAATACATTTGCGGCAGGTACGTTGGATTTATCTGTGAATCCAACCCAATTAATCAATGTAAACAATATAAAGCCAGGCGATTCTTTTCTTCGTGATTTTGAACTGATAAATAACGGCAGCCTTGATATCGGAAAAGTATTGTTGGAAACGGATTATACAGCTGATGGTGTAGAAGGCTCAGATGACTTTGGCGAGCATATTCAAGTTGAATTTTTATATAATGTCGATAATTTTGACGAGGTTATTTTTGAAACGACTCTGGCTGAATTAAAAAATATGACACCAGAAGCAGTCAATCGAAACATTTTTTATCCGGATTTCGGTGATAAAGGACTGCCTGTTGGTAAAACGCATGATCTCATCGTCAAATTTACCTTTATTGATAACGGAGAAGATCAAAATCAATTCCAAGGAGCATCTTTAAATCTTACATGGACATTTAACGCACAGCAAATGGATGGTGAGCAAAGGTAATAAATATCTTACAGTTTTGAAAAAAATATAGTATCAGAGAAAGGATGTTTACATGCAGCTGCAATTATTTTAATTGCAGCTCTATTTGTACAAGTTGATCGCATAAGAAATAGATTCAATACAAATATCAAATGAGGAGCATAAATGTAATGAAAAAATACGGAAAAAAAATTGTGTTGTTTATTTTAATAGTAGCAATGACACTTTCGTTTAGTATCATTGCGCTTGCAAAGGAAGTGGAAGGGAAAGAAACATCTTATCGAACTGTTACAGAAATACATGACTGGGGTGCAGCGATTACAAAGTTAATTGTGGATATAGGTAATCCACTAGAACCAGACTCAGTAACGAAGGATACGTTTAAAGTTCATGTATCAAGAAGTGATGACAGGTTAAAGAATCCATTGTTAGAAAAAGGTTACCGTACAGTAACAAATGTTTATGTGGCTGATAAAGATGGAAAAGCAGCTGTTGGGGGAAATTACGTTGTATTAGAAATGGAAATCGGCCCCAACTTATCTTTAGGTTCAGCATTGAACTATTATGGTGGGGCTAATGTATGGATTGATTCCGAATACACAATTACACAAGTGCAAGATATTGATTTAAATACGGGAACAATTTCAGGTCTCGTTATTAATACGTTTGATGGGGGAACAAGGGAACTTGTGGATGATTTCTCAACTGGAAAAGCAACTTATGATGGTGTTACTCTAACCTATGCAGATTACGCACCTAAGAAAGACAAGGGAAAAAATCCATTAATCATTTGGTTACATGGTGGTGGTGAAGGTGGTATAGACGCAACTATTCCATTATCGGCAAACAAAGCCGTTAACTTTATCACGGATGACATACAATCTTATTTTGATGGAGCATATGTTTTAGTGCCACAGGCACCAACTAGATGGATGGATGGTTATTTGACTGGTGGAGCGGACGGAACTTCAAAATATGAGGAAGCACTTATGGCATTAATTAAAGATTATGTAGCCACCAACCCTGATATTGATCCCAATCGGATTTATATCGGTGGGGCATCCAACGGCGGGTATATGACAATGCTAATGGTTCGCGATTACCCGGGGTATTTTGCAGCTGCATTTCCAGTATGTGAAGGCTTAAACGATTCATTAATAACTGAAGCAGACATCCAGAACATAGGAAAAACTCCGATTTGGTTTGTAGCAGCAAAAAATGATTCAACATTACGGCCGGAAAATAATACACTTCCAACGTATGAACGATTGATTGAAGCTGGCGCACAAGATGTTCAATTAACTCTATTTAATGATGTGCATGACACTACAGGTTTATACAAAAATGCCGATGGTACACCATATCAATACGATGGTCATTGGTCCTGGATCTATGTTTACAACAATGAAGTTGAAGCAACGATTAATGGAAAAACAACAACAATCATGGAATGGATGGCAGCCAAATCATTGGAAAAGGAGGATGAAGAAATTTCAAGTGTTGATATAAGGATATTAGTGGAGCGATTTGAAAAAGAGGGAGAGCTCGGAGACGATCGCTCAGCTCACACTTTAAAACTGCACTTGACCGCACTGGAGCTTTATGAAGGGGAAAAAGCAGCTGAAAAAATAGTCAAGCACATGCAGGGCTTTAAAGTGTTAATCGATCAGCAAAAAAATAATAAGTTGATTTCGGAGAAGGCGCATAACGAGCTTGAGGCTGCTGCAAATTCATTGATTAAGAAGTGGAAATAAATGATTTTTTATAAAAATATTTAAAAAATGAATGTTGATAACTTTGATGAAGATATTTTTGAAACTACTTTATTAAAGTTAAAGAATATTGCCCTAGAGGTGGTCAACCAAAACATCTTTTAAGCGGATTTAAGGAAGCGAGGATGGCCTGCTGGCTCCTCGCACGATCTAATTGTTAAAATCTCCTTTAATAATGGAGAAAATCAAAATCAGTTCCAAGATCTTACATGGACATTTAATGCAACAGTAAACGAATGGGAAGTGCAGATAACGAGTATTTTGCTATTGTGGAAATTTTGTAGTATTCGAGGGGATGTTTACATGTAGCTCCAATGATTTCAATTGCAGCAACTATTTATACAATTGGATCTTAGAGACAGCGATTCATTATAAAAACCAAATGGAGGCACTTAAAGAAATGAAAAAAAGAATTGCTATGCGAGCACTTTCAATCGGATTAAGTATTGCCTTACTGATGGGAACATTGTCCACGTCACCTAAGATGAGGGTAGCAGCAGAAGAAACAGCAAATACAGATTTCATTACTTCATTTGAAGCAAATGACCCACAGCCAACATGGGAAAATACAGTAGAAATAGATGCTTCGGGGAAAAAAATGAGTGAAGGGATCGATGGCAATACACCTTTCACCGGAATCCCTGGCAGTATTACTGACGAAGTAGTTGAAGTAAAAGCAAGGGGAGAATATACGTCTGCCGGTGAAATTGCTAGTAATTTAATAGACTCGAATGAAAATACAAAATGGCTAGATACAAGTTCGACAAGCTGGGTTCAATTTAAACTAACTGAACCAGAAGCCGTAATAAAATACGCTCTTACATCCGCAAATGACTTTGGAGGAAGGGATCCAAAGGATTGGAATTTTGCCGGCTCAAACGATGGAGTGAATTGGGTTCAACTAGATTTAAGGGAAAATGAAAAATTTAATGAGCGTTTTCAAACGAAAGTATATGATTTTAAGAACGATACGAAGTATTTATATTACCGTTTAAATATTACGGCAAATAGTGGAGACTCATACATTCAGTTGGCCGAATTTCAATTATCAAACGGCGTTGTTCTTCCGCCTCCGCCTGCAGCTGATATGAAATCAGCGATATCAAACGGGCCAACAGGTCTTTATAATGCGAAATCGAATGTTGGTTGGACCGGATTGAAAGCATTTACCTATTCGGGTCGACACTTAATTGATGGAAGAGGATACTCGTATAATAAAATATTTGATGTGGACATCGAAGTAACGCCTAATACCGAATTATCTTATTTTATTGCACCAGAGTTTGCTGATAAAGCACAGATTGAATATCCAAGTACGTATGCAGCTGTTGATCTGCTATTTTCAGACGGGACATATCTTCATCAATTAGGTGCTGTTGATCAGCATGGTATAAAGGTAAACCCTCAAGATCAAGGAAATTCAAAGACATTGTACAATAACCAATGGAATTTTAAAAAATCAAATATTGGTGCGGTCGCTGCCGGAAAAACAATTAAAAGAATCTTAATCGCATACGATAACCCAGAAGCAATAGAAGGACAAGCTTTTAAAGGAACAATTGATGATATTAAAATAGAACGGAATCCTGTCGCAAAGGAATATTCAAGGCTTTCTGATTATGTCATTACGACGAGAGGGACGTTGTCCAACGGATCTTTTTCTAGAGGAAATAATTTTCCTGCTGCTGCAGTTCCACACGGGTTTAACTTCTGGACGCCGTTAACAAATGCAGGATCCAATTGGCTTTATGAATATCACGCTAGCAATACTGACGCAAATTTACCAAGGCTTCAAGCGTTCGGATTGAGTCATGAGCCAAGTCCATGGATGGGCGAAAGACAAACGTTTCATGTAATGCCGAATGATGCAACTGGAACCCCTCCGATTAATCGAAATACCCGTGCATTAACTTTTCAGCATTCTAATGAAGTCGCACAAGCTCATTATTATGGCGTTACATTTGAAAATGGCATTCAAACAGAAATAGCGCCGACAGATCACGCAGCCATGTTCAAATTTACTTTTACTGGTGATACATCTAATCTTATTTTTGACAATCAAAGCAATAATGGCGGAATTACTCTTCATCCCGAAAATGGAACCATATCCGGTTATTCCGATCAAAAAAGCGGCCTATCTCAAGGTGCTTCGAGAATGTTTATTTACGCGGAATTTGATAAGCCGATCATTAAGGGAGAAAGACTATCCGGAAGCGGAGGCGGGGGATCAAATGTCCAAGCATACTATAAATTTGATACCTCAAAAGACAAAGTAGTAACAATGAAAATTGCCACATCTTTAATAAGTGTAGAACAAGCAAAGAAAAATCTTGAAATGGAAATTTCCACAAATGATACATTTGAAACGATAAAGGAAAGGGCACAAATCGCATGGGATCAGAAGCTAGGGACGATTACTGTTGAGGGAGCGACTGAAGATCAGCTAGTTACTTTATATTCTAATATGTATCGTTTATTCCTGTACCCGAATTCAGCATTTGAAAATGTCGGGACTGCTGAAAATCCAGAATATAAATATGCTACCCAATTCCCGCTAAATACATGTACTTCAGCGACTGCAACGGTCGGTTGTGCTGAAGTAAAAGATGGAAAAGTATACGTTAATAATGGCTTTTGGGATACGTATCGGACGACATGGCCGGCATATGCCCTACTTACTCCGACTATGGCTGGCGAGCTAATCGATGGATTTGTTCAACATTATCGGGACGGAGGATGGATTTCCAGATGGTCTTCCCCAGGATATGCCAATTTAATGGTGGGCACTAGCTCTGATGTTGCGTTTGCTGATGCTTATCTTAAAGGTGTTACAAATTTCGATATTCGAGGTGCATATCAAGCAGCATTAAAAAATGCGGCGGTCAATCCGCCTAATGCAAATGTTGGAAGAAAAGGAATGGCTACTTCCATCTTTGATGGATATACGAATACAAGTACTGGCGAAGGCCTATCTTGGGCATTGGATGGTTATATAAACGATTACGGTATAGCGAATATGGCGAAGGCACTTGCTGAATTAAACGATTCGTCAGACCCATACAATGATTATTACGAACAAGATTACCAATACTTTATGAATCGAGCACAAAACTATATTCATATGTTTAATCCGAATGTAGAATTTTTCAATGGGAGAACTTCAGCTGGAGCTTGGCGTTCAACACCGGAAAACTTTAATCCAGAGGAATGGGGCAGAGATTATACAGAAACAAATGCTTGGAATATGGCATTCCATGCACCGCAAGATGGGCAGGGCCTAGCTAATCTTTATGGTGGGAGGGAAGGCTTATCGGCAAAACTGGATCAATTTTTCAGTACACAGGAAACAGCTAAATACGTCGGCGGATACGGCGGGATCATTCATGAAATGAGAGAGGCAAGAGATGTAAGAATGGGCCAGTACGGTCATAGCAATCAACCATCCCATCATATCCCTTATATGTATAATTACACTGGGGAGACTTGGAAAACACAGGAGAAAGTGCGCGAAGTGTTGGATAGGCTATACATCGGAAGTGAAATAGGACAAGGGTATGCAGGTGATGAAGATAACGGTGAAATGTCTGCATGGTATATTTTAAGTGCCATGGGCTTCTATCCGCTTAAAATGGGCAGCCAAGAATATGCGATTGGTGCACCGCTGTTTAAGAAAGCAACGATTCATCTGGAGAATGGAAAGAAGATTGTTATTAATGCTCCGGAAAATAGTAAAGAGAATAAGTATGTCCAAAGCTTAAAGTTAAATGGTGAAAATTATAACAAAAATTACCTTTTACATGAGGATATTGCAAATGGTGGAATATTAGATTTCGATATGGGCCCGAAGCCATCAAAATGGGGAAGTGAAGTAAAGGATTTGCTTGATTCGATCACCCCTAAATCAAAGGATGGGTCAATATTAAGTCCTGAGCCGCTCAGAGATTTAACAGATAAGGAGAAAGGGACTGCGACCGATAGTGAAGGCAGCAATACAGGCTTGTTATTTGATAATACATCTAATACACGGTTAACGCTAAATAGCAAGACTCCTTGGATACAATATCAATTTACAGAAGGGAAACAAAAGGTTAGTATGTATACGCTTACTTCTGGGAATCTAGAAACAGGTGATCCAAAAAGCTGGACTCTACAAGGTTCCAACGACGGAGAAAATTGGACGGAGCTAGACAGACGAAAGAATGAATCGTTTAAATGGCGCCTATTTACTCGGGCATTTGAAATCAAAGAGCCAGCGGAATATTTATATTACAGGTTGGAGGTTACTGAAAATGAGGGAGGCAATTCGACGGCTTTAGCAGAAGTTGAGCTACTTGGGCACAATCCACCTGTAAATACAGCAGGATTGATGAAACTTATGGAGCAATTCGAGAAAGAAGGGGCATTCACAGATGAAGCCACCCTTCGTACGTTGAAGCTTCATTTAACAGCACTGAGTCTTTACGAAGAACAAGAGTCAGCACAGAAGGTGATCAAACATATGGAAGGATTTCACCTGTTGCTTGACCAACAAAAGGATAAAAAGCTGATTTCAGGAAAGGCGTATGGCTCGCTTAAGGACGCCGCCGATTCTCTAATTAAGAAATGGCAGTAAATCTTGTACATGTCCAATGATTAATCAACAAAGCAGATCAAACGTAATCCCGGTTCTACATGTCTAAAGTTAAAAGTTATTCTTTACCCGGCGAATGATCCTTCATTATTTGCCGGGTCTTTCGTTGCTGATAAGAGCTGTTTTTAGGACCATCGTATCTAGAAAGTAGTTTGAATTGTGGTACAATTGAGAAAACTACAAGGGCGGGGGGGAGCCGGTGAAAAAGATTAATTTGCTTTATCTCTGTCTTAGTATTGGAATTTGTATTTCATTAGGAGTGGCCGCGTTATTTCTATCTAAATCACTTTCGCATGATATTTCTTTCCATAGCGATAAACCTATTCCTAAATATGATTATCACTTCGTTTTAATTGGGCAAGAAGTAGACAACCCGTATTTTCAAAAGATTTTTGAAGGGGGCCAAGCGGCGGCAGTAGGAAAAAATATTCATGTTGAATATATCGGCCCGCAGCAAACGAATGTAGAAGAACATATAAAAATGATCGAAATGGCAGCGGCTGCGAAGGTTGATGGAATTTTAACCCAGGGGCTGACAAACCGAGAGTTTAAACCTGCAATTGATCACGCGGTCAATCAAGGTATTCCTGTCATTACATTTGATACGGACTTAGAAGATAGTAAAAGGTTATCTTATATCGGAACGGATAATTATCAAGCTGGATACCAAATCGGTGAAGCGCTCATTCAGGATACAAATGGTCAAGCGAATGTAGGGATTATTACGGGATTGCTCTATTCAAACAATTTGGTATTACGGGTGCAAGGATTCTTGGATGCGATTGAGAAAACACCTAATATGAAAGTAATTGCCATCGAAAGTTCGAACATAAGTAGAATTCAAGCGGCAGAGAAGGCACATCAAATGCTACGGAAGTATCCCGAGATCACGGCAATTTTTGGGACAAGTGCATTAGATGGCATGGGAATTTCCCAAGCGATCGATAAGATTAATCCAATTTCACCCATTCTTGTTTACGCATTTGACGATTTAGAAGAAACACTCGAATTGATTAAAGAAGATAAAATCCAAGCAACGGTGAAACAAAATCAATATGAAATGGGGTATCAAGGTGTTTCTTTGTTATATAAAGCAGTTACTGGCGAGCGAATTCAGCCAACGTACTACACAACGACAAATATACTACGTAAAAAAGATCTGGAATAGTCAGGTTGATGTCCTATGAATAAAATAAAAGTAAAACTGATGATTTTTTTTCTTACGATCTTTGTATTAATGAATGGTGTTTCTGCTTTCTTATATATCAATCATAAGCATACATTGTCACAATACGATCATCTGTTAGATCGTTTTTTCTTGATTAATGATATATCTCAAGTTTCACAGGATACCTTCGATTCGATGAATTCATTTCTCTTACATAAGACACAAGATGATTTAACTGCTTTTTATACGTATCGCAAGCAACTAAAGGAAAAACAACGGGCTTTAAAAAGGACGATTATGAATGGCCAGAATTCTGTATCTGTTAAAAATTACGAGATGATGATTGGAAGTTTTATTGAAGAAACAGATGTGACGATCGGACTGTTTATGAGTGAACAAATTGAAAGCTATCCGACGCGGCAAGCTGAATCATTCAAGTTGTTATCTTTTCTGCAAGATCGAACATTGCAGTTGTTAAATGATGAATTCACCCAATTTCAATCATATTATTTGGAAATGAATGGTCGAAACCAACATATGGAATATATGGGTTTTGCGTTATTTTCTGCTTCGTTCTTTATCGTTCTTCTGTTTTCTTTATTATTCAGCGAAAATATTACGAAACCGATCTACCAATTAACGAAAGCAGCGCATGAAATTGCACTAGGAAAATTAGATGGTGAGGAAATTAATTATTATAAAAAAGATGAATTAGGATTTTTAACAGCTACGTTTAATAAAATGAGAAAAGATTTAATTGAACTATTTACCCAAATCCAAGAAAAATCGGAGCAAGAGCAGCTCATCAAGGAAATGGAGCTAAAAAGCTTACAAAGTCAGATTAATCCTCATTTCTTATTTAATACGCTCAATACAATTGGAAAGTTGGCTTATATTGAAGGTTCTGACAGGGTGCAAAATTTAATTATGTCGCTTTCTAAACTATTACGCTATAACTTAAGTAAACTTGAAAAACCTGTAAAACTTAAGGATGAATTACATGTTGTGCAAGATTATTTTTTCATTCAAAAAACTAGGTTTGGTCCTAGGGTTAATTTTGTTGTATCTGTTGATGAAGAATGTTTGTCTTTGAACATTCCTATTTTAACCCTTCAGCCAATTGTTGAAAACGCATTCATACATGGAGTGGAATCTTTGGAAAGTGAAGGGCTGATCGAAATTGTTGGTCATGCGGACTCTGAACAGGTCATATTAAAAATTATCGATAACGGTGTAGGGATAAGTGAGGAAACGAAGCAGTCATTAATAAACAGTGCACATACGCAAAAGCATGCAAGTACTGGGCATTCAACAGGTTTGGGGTTAGGGAATGTGATTCGCAGATTACAGCTCTTTTACCAATGTGAACATATTTATTCCATTCATTCTGAAATAGGTAAAGGAACAATTGTGGAACTTCGATTACCAAGAGGGGGATTATAATGTATCGAATTTTACTTGTTGATGATGAGGAGATCGAAAGACTAGGGCTAAAAAAGATTATCAAAGACGAGTTGGGGACGGACGCGATTATGTTTGAAGAGGCCGAAAATGGCAGAATAGCGATCATGAAGGCGGCGGAGTTCCGGCCAAATATTATTTTTATGGATATTAAAATGCCTGGCATTGACGGGATTGAGGCGACCGAAGAAATAAAAAAAATGGACAATACGGTGAAAGTCATTATGGTTACGGCTTTTGAGGCATTTGAGTACGCAAGACAAGCGGTGAGGCTGGGTGTCAAAGAGTATTTATTAAAACCGTATTCTAATCAGGAAATCATCGATGTGCTACACAATGTTATTAATGAAATTGTAATCGAGAGGCAAAACCGAAATCATCAAATTAACATAAGAGATAATTATAAACGGGCATTATCAATCATTCAGTCACGTGAGATTACTTCATTAATCGTTGGAAATGGTGACTACGGGATGACCGCAGACAATGAAGATCATTGGCTGGATGTTTATGAAAAAACAAGTTATGTAATCGTACTTGAATTTGCTAGCGGTAAAATTATGAACGAGGATAGGCAGAAGATCATGAATTTTATTGCGAATCAATTAAGTATGATTGTAACTCAAAGCTTTGTTGGCATCATTCATTTGAATCAGCTTCCGATCCTTATTCAAGCAGAAAGTCACGATAAAGAAAAAGAATCAACGATGAGCCAGGCAGTAAAGATTGTGCAAATTCTCATTAAAAAAATTCAACAGCAGCTTGCGTTTATCCCAGTGAAAATTGGAATTGGCACGCCTTATGATGAAATAGATGATTTTGTTCAGTCCTACCATGAAGCGCTTTTTGCCCTAGCGAAAACGGGTCGACCATATTCGTATACGTACTATAATCACTTGCTCTCAGAGAGTGAGTCGATCGATAATTTATTCGATTTAGAGAAACAACTGTTAGAACATATTATTTTTGGACAAGTGGAAGAGTCTACGGTAGCATTTAAAAAATACTTTGATGAACTGATCGGGTCAACGGGCGGAAAACTTGAAAAAATAAAAGAGAAGCTGAATGAATTTTTTGTCCTATTAAATCGGCAAGTATATGAGAAAAAAGTAGAAGTAGTGTTCCATCAAAAGTATTTTCAAGCGACATCTATTTATCAATTACAAGAGCTCATGAATGATAAAGTAATTAGAACTGCGAAAATGATCCAATCCCTGCATTGTTCCGATAGTAAAGATATGATTTCATTGGCTAAAGGATATATTCAACAACATTTTGAAAAATCACTTACACTTGAAGAAGTGGCAGAAGTTGTTCAATTTAGTCCGCATTATTTTAGCAAGCTTTTTAAAGAACGTTGTGGAAAATCGTTTATTGATTATGTAACGGAAGTTCGAGTGGAGCGAGCGAAAGAGTTAATGGAAAAAGGAAAAAGCTTAAAGGAAATATGCTTCTATGTTGGCTATAAAGATCCAAATTATTTTAGTCGTGTTTTTAGGAGAAATACCGGTTTTTCTCCAACGGAATATCGAAGTAAACAGCTTCAAAATATGTCATTAGGCAACGATGACAAAATAATGCTATGAATCGTAAAAAAATGCTTATAAGGAAGGAGTAAGACAATTTTTTTTTAGTGCAGCACAAGTATATAAAGAAAGAAGTAAAATTGTTTAGCTTTCTGATGTTCGATACAGTTGAACAAAGTAATATAATAATATTTGTTAGCGCTTCCAAATATAAGGGGGAATCATGTATGAGAAGAAATTGGTTTTTAACGATCTTATTAGGTGTATTCATGATTGTGCTTGCGGCTTGCAGTGGTAATCAGGCTTCTAACGATCCTGCTGAGCCGGTTGAACAAGAAAAGCCAGCAGAGAAACCTCCAACTGCCGAAACGGAAAAAGCATCTTTGGAAATATTTAGCTGGTGGACAGGTGCGGGGGAAGAAGATGGATTATTAGCGCTAATCGATGTGTTTAATGAAAAACATCCTGACATTGAAATTATTAATGCGGCAGTAGCTGGGGGTGCGGGAACGAATGCAAAAGCGGTATTAGTAAGTAGAATGCAAGGTGGAGATCCACCATCGACGTTTCAAGTGCACGGCGGAGCTGAATTGAATGAGAGTTGGGTTGTAGCTGGTAAGATGACACCTCTCAATGATTTCTTTGATGAACAAGGGCTAAACGATAAGTTTCCGGCAGAATTAATTGAACTTGTAAGTAAAGACGGTGAAATTTATTCTGTTCCAGTTAATATTCACCGCGGAAACGTGCTTTGGTTTAACCAAAAAGTATTTGAGGATCTAGATTTAGAAGCGCCAACGACGTTTGACGAATTTTTTGATGTGGCTGAAAAGTTAAAGGAAAATGGCATTACTCCATTAGCTTTAGGAGATAAAGAAGCTTGGACTGCGACTCACTTGTACGAAAGTGTTTTGTTGGGCCATTTAGGCACCACGGATTATGGCAAGCTTTGGACAGGCGAACTTGCATTTGATGATCCGAAAGTAAAAGAAGGAACAGAAATTTTTGCTAAAATGCTTGAGTACGTAAATGATGATCATAGTGCGCGTAACTGGCAAGATGCAGCTCAACTTGTCGCGGAAGGCGAAGCTGCAATGAATGTGATGGGAGATTGGGCGAAAGGATATTTTGATGGGCATGGCTTAAAAGTTGGAACAGATTACGGCTGGGTACCAACACCAAATAGTGGGGGAATGTTCACGGTCATTACGGATACATTTGGTTTGCCGAATGAAGTAGAGAACCCCGACACAGTCAAAGAATTTTTATCTGTTCTTGCATCTGTCGAAGGGCAAGACGCTTTCAATCCAAAGAAAGGTTCGATTCCTGCGAGGGTTGATGCGGATGTAGAAAAGTATGATGAATACGGAAAAGCGGCAATGGAAGATTTTAAGACGAATGACTTAGGTCCAAGTCTTGCGCATGGTTCAGCAGCAAATGAAGGATTTGTAACAAAGGTAAATGATGCAATGGTGATGTTTGTAACACAAAAGAATATTGATCACTTTATTGAACAATTAGTCGCTGCTTCTAAGGAGTTGTAAAAAAGCGAAAGCGCCTCGCCTGCTTTGCGACGAGGAAACATAATCTCTTCGAATAATCTCACAAACTTCTTTCTATATGGTTTGTGAGATCAAGGAGCTAGGCGCTTCAACTAGACAATAGAAAAGCGAATGAGGGAAGAGAAATCTTCCCTTTCTTTCTATCTATATATAGATCGTTGATTCAACTTAGAGGAGATGGTTGCGATGAAAGTCAATGGTGAGGTCAATACAAAAATAACAGCTATTCCTGTCGGGAAAGTAACGAAACGAAAAATGTCGACAGATCGAATTTTATCACTTTTGTTTTTATTGCCTTCAATTATTTTAATTGCCATTTTTGTGTATGGATTTATCGCATGGAGTGGGTATGTGTCATTAAGTAACTGGAATTCGATTGTTAAAGACTTATCGTTTGCAGGGTTCAAAAATTACGCTTATTTATTTGATCAATTCCGCTTTCAGGCCGATTTACGGAATACGCTCTTTTTTACCGTTCTCTTTATTGGAGTTGTAATTATTATTGGGCAATTGCTTGCAATCTTAATTGATCAACAAATAAAAGGAGAATCGTTTTTTCGAAATGTATTTTTCTTCCCCATGTCGTTATCTTTTATCGTGACAGGGGTTGTTTGGCAATGGCTGCTGAATCCGACGACAGGTGTAAACATATTTTTACAAAAGTTCGGGATCAAACCGATGTGGTATGTTGATACTACGGTTATTCCTGCGTGGAAGTGGGGGCATATTGAGTTTGGAGTTCCGGTCGCAATAATTGCTCTTGTTATTGCTGCAACTTGGCAAATGACGGGTTTTGCGGTCGCAATGTATTTAGCAGGGTTACGGGCGATACCTGATGAAGTAAGGGAAGCGGCGCGCGTCGATGGGGCTACCGAATTTCAATTGTATCGGAAAGTTATTTTTCCCCTATTAGCTCCGATTACGGTCAGTGTCATCATTATTATGGCTCATATATCATTGAAAATCTTCGACTTAGTTTATGCGATGACAGGGTCAGGTGCAAATTTTGTGACCGATGTGCCGGGAATATTTATGTTTGAAACGACGTTTAGAGGTAATTATTACGCAAATGGATCAGCAATTTCGATCATCATGCTTTTATCCGTCGCGATTTTTATCGTTCCATATTTAATTAAGAACCGCAGAGGTGAAATGTCATGACTGCAAAGCGGGTGGGACTTCGGTCGATTCTTTATTTGTTATTAATCTTATTTAGTTTGTTTTATATCATGCCGCTTTATGTCATGATTATCACAAGTTTAAAACCATTTGAAGAAGTAACTTTGTCTAATATGTGGAAACTCCCTTCCGCATTGGATTTTTCAAGTTACAGCTTCGCTTTTAAGAAGCTTGCGCCGAACTTAATGAATAGTTTTTATCTCGTCATTCCGGCTACAATAATTGCTGCTATGATTGGTTCGATGAACGGCTATGTATTGTCGAAGTGGAGATTTAAAGGTTCAGAGTGGATCTTTACCGCATTATTATTCGGCATGTTTATTCCGTATCAAAGTATCCTTATCCCTCTCATTGAATTTTTAAGGAGTATCGGGCTTTATAATAGCATTCCTGGATTGATTTTTGTTCATGTTGTATATGGCATTCCAGTTACAACGCTCATGTTTCGGAATTTTTATGCGAATATCCCAACAGATTTGATTGAATCTGCAAAAATCGATGGTGCTGGTTTTTTACGTGTATATTGGAATATTATTATGCCTTTATCAATAACCGGTTTTGTCGTCGTTGGTATTTGGCAGTTTACAAATATTTGGAACGAATTTTTATTTGCGGTGACGATCACAACAAATACACAACAACCTGTAATGGTCGCATTGCAAAACTTATCGGGAAGTCAAATTGTTGAATGGAACGTGCAAATGGCTGGTGCCCTCCTTGCGGCACTGCCGACATTGCTCGTGTATGTTATATTAGGGAAATATTTTGTTCGCGGATTACTTGCAGGTTCCGTGAAAGGATAATAAAAAGGGCTGACAAATCAAGTCAGCCCTTTTTTAAATAGGCGATACCTATTATCGAACGACGCGATTATTCGGGAAGATACGATCGACCATATTATAGAAATCGTTTGTCAATGTTCCGCCCCGGAGGGAAGTTAAATGTTGGAAGAACTCCGGTCTTTCTGAAATATGAACATTATTAACGCTCCGATCAGTATCCCTCACAATTTTGTCAATTCTGTCTTCTAAATGACGATCCATTCGATTTGTTTCTGTACCAGATAATCTTACACCTACATATGCCGTATGGTCAGTTACGACAACATGTGCGCGATCTACTTCAGGAAGATCGGCGACTTTATCGGCAATATCCTTTGCATCTCGATATTTTGTTCCACGAGTAGTAGTGTTCATTGTACCATTCATACCGTTTCTCACACCGACATTTCTATATCCATCATTATATGTGTAGTTGTCAGCATGGCGGTTATTGTCGGTATAATTAACACCGATTGGCCTGTTAGTATCATTTGCAAAACGGTCATTATTTGCTGTACCACAACCCATTAGCATGACAGAAACAAGCCCAACGGATAACATGATTTTTCCAAGTTTCATGAAAAGATCCTCCTTTTTTTTCGTGGTTCATAGTTAATGTTCCTAATGGCCCAATTTTTTATGCCGATTTTTTGTTATAATAGGTAAATGCCAATAGTTACATGTGGTGGAAAGTTGATACGAAAGAAAGAGTGATAAAAATGAGCTGGTTAAAGCGAATCTTTTCAAAATGGAATATTGAAGATGAGCATGAAGAGTTTCAAGAACAACGAGAAAATAAACAACAATACCAACAATTAGAAATGAAAACAAAAATGACATATAAATATCCAACAGGACAATATCGTTTTCCGCTTATTCAAGACCGTCCGATGCGACCTTCTTCAAATTCAAAGCGTAGTTCAGAGCAGAGCATGGAAAAGAATGAGCAACCTCAAGTACAGGAAAAGAAACAAGACTCTCGCCCCGTTTCACGGACGATCCAGCCAAAAAATATACAGCCATTTAAACCGGCAGAAATTCCATCTCCAATTTATGGATTTCAACGCCCTGTGAAAAGAAAGAAAAAAGAGTACGAATTTGAACTTGAACATTCATTTATAGATATCGAAGACGAACGTACGTTAGCGAAAGACAACCCCAAAACGCGTATTGAAGAATGCAATTCAATTGAAATGCTAGGGAAAAATGAGAAACGATTTGAAGAAGTGGAAGCAATTCTCCCAGAAGAAAAGCCGGAATATTGGACTGCGGAACAATCCCGTCAAAATGAAGAAGAACATCTTGAAATAGAACAAATTGATGAAAATGAAAAAAGTGAATATCAAGACGTGAAAGTTTATTCTTCCAAAGAAGAAGAGGATTATAAGGAACCAAAACAAAAAGAAGAAGAACATCTTGAAGCAGAACCAATTCATGAAAACAAAGAAAGCGACTATCAAGAAGTATTTTCTTCTAAGGAAGATTTGGGTTACGAGCAACCAGAGCACTCTCATCCAAACGAGGAAGAAAATTTTGAAGCAGAACAAATTCATGGAAGTGAAGAAAGCGACTATCAAGAAGTATTTTCTTCTAAGGAAGATTTGGGTTACGAGCAACCAGAGCACTCTCATCCAAACGAGGAAGAAAATTTTGAAGCAGAACAAATTCATGAAAACGAAGAAAGCGACTATCAAGAAGTATTTTCTTCCAAGGAAGATTTGGGTTACGAGCAACCAGAGCACTCTCATCCAAACGAGGAAGAAAATTTTGAAGCAGAACAAATTCATGGAAGTGAAGAAAGCGACTATCAAGAAGTATTTTCTTCCAAGGAAGATTTGGGTTACGAGCAATCAGAGCACTCCCATCCAAACGAGGAAGAAAATTTTGAAGTAGAAAACGAAATTGAAGAAGCAGAGATAAATCTCCAAAATGACACAAAGGAAGACGAAACGAACGAAGTAGAGTATGTTGAAAAGTTTAAAGCCCAACGAGAAGACGAAAATCAGTCTGATGAGAACGTGGAAGCCAAAATAGAAGAAATCGAAGTGAAGGAAGAAACTGAATTAGAAGTAATTACGGATAGAACCGAAGACGAACAAACTGAGATGAGTCATCAAAATGATGGAGAACAAAATAGCCAAGAGGATAATTCTTCCTTGGAAAAAGCAGCTTCTACACGGACTTCTACGGAAAATAAACGACGTGCACATCTTCCGTTTAATGTCTTGATGTTGAAGGAAGACCGCAGAAAATGGGAAGAACGTGAAAAGCAACGTTCGGAAAGAACGGAAGTTTTAAAAGAACAGAAAGTGGATGAAAACAATCCAATCATCGTTGAAGAAAAGCAAACAGAGCCATCACCCGTGCAAATGGCGATGGAGGAAGTGGCCATTACGGCGGAAGAAACAGTCTATCAGTTTCCTGAGTTAAAGCTACTCCATCCTCCAATCATTAAATCTGAAAACAGGGAATGGTTAGACGAACAATCAGCTCTACTTGATGAGACGCTTAAAAACTTTAATGTGAATGCAAACGTCGTACATGTTAGCCAAGGACCTGCTGTAACTCGATTTGAAGTTCAACCTGAACCGGGAGTAAAAGTAAGTCGGGTGAAAAACTTAACCGATGATATTAAATTAAGCATGGCAGCAAAAGACATTCGGATGGAGGCACCAATTCCAGGGAAACGTTCGATCGGAATCGAGTTGCCAAATGCCGAAAGTAGACCGGTACAAATTAGTGAAATTATTGGGAATCCTGTATTTTTACAAGCTCAATCACCACTAACTGCTGTGCTTGGACTCGATATTTCGGGTGCTCCGGTCGTGACCGATCTTAATAAAATGCCACATGGCTTAATTGCTGGGGCGACAGGTTCAGGGAAAAGTGTGTGCATCAATTCGATCCTTGTAAGTTTGCTTTATAAAGCGAGACCTGATGAGGTAAAGCTTTTGCTCATTGATCCGAAAATGGTTGAGCTAGCTCCATACAATCATATCCCGCATCTTATTAGCCCTGTCATTACGGATGTAAAAGCCGCAACAGCAGCTTTAAAATGGACAGTGGAAGAAATGGAACGCCGCTATGAGCTATTTGCTCATGCAAGTGTTCGTGATATTAGCCGCTTTAACGAAATAGCGGAAATGAACGGGCAACCGGGAAATAAGCTGCCATTTATTGTCGTTGTCATTGATGAATTAGCAGATTTAATGATGATGGCCCCAGCTGATGTAGAAGAATCAATTTGTCGGATCGCCCAAAAAGCACGTGCATGCGGTATTCATTTGCTTATTGCTACACAGCGACCATCTGTTGATGTCATCACTGGGTTAATTAAAGCAAATGTGCCAACGAGAATTGCATTTTCTGTTTCATCACAAATTGATTCACGAACGATTATTGATATAAGTGGAGCGGAGAAATTGCTCGGTCGCGGTGATATGCTCTTTTTAGAAAGTGGCACGTCCAAGCCAATTCGGTTACAAGGGACATATGTTTCAGATGAAGAAATTGATCATGTAATTGAACATGCTCGCAGTCAAGGAAAGCCGCATTATCTTTTTGAGCAAGAAGAGCTTTTGAAAAAGGCTCAAATCCAAGAGGATGAGGATGAACTGTTCCTTGAATCATGCGAATTCGTTGTTAGCCAAGGATCCGCATCGACTTCATTATTGCAAAGGCAATTTCGAATTGGGTATAATCGTGCTGCGCGATTAATTGACATGCTTGAACAGCGAGGAATTATTTCAGAAGCTCGGGGAAGTCGGCCAAGGGATGTCTTAATAAGTGAAGCGGAGCTTGAAAAACAAAACGAAATCTAAGGTCAATAAATTGGAACATATTTTTAATATTACATTCTGTGATCTATGTTATGATATACAATGACCATGAATGACATACGCACATGCTAAAACTTTAGCGGTATTAGCATGCGAAATAGTCAGCACTTTTGATAAATGTTATAATGGGCAAATATAAATCATCTATCTGTACATTTGGTTATAAAGGAATACGATTGCTTTTCGTGCATAATGCCTTAACTTACATAATAAGCTTATGATTGTTTAGAATAAATCATGTAAAGATGGCGGGCAAATTGAGCAAAATGACGTAGTCTTCATATAATACATACAGATAGAGAATAGTTGGAGGTTCTACTATGACTATGTACCATTTCGTAGGTATTAAAGGCTCAGGTATGAGCGCGCTCGCACAAATCCTTCACGATATGGGATACAACGTACAAGGTTCAGATGTGGGAAAGTTTTTCTTTACACAAACGGCCCTTGAAGATGCTAATATTAAAATTTTACCTTTTAACAGGGAAAACATTAAGCAGGGTATGACGGTCATCGCCGGAAATGCTTTTCCTGATACACATGAAGAAATCGAAGAAGCGCAAAAACAAGGAATCCCGGTTGTGAGATATCACGCTTTTTTAGGTGATTTTATGAATGAATTTACGAGTATTGCTGTGACCGGATCACATGGGAAAACATCAACAACGGGATTGCTTTCTCACGTAATGGAGGGAGCGAAGCCAACATCTTTCCTAATAGGAGATGGAACTGGGAAGGGAGACAGGGATGCGAACTATTTCGTGTTTGAAGCATGTGAATATCGCAGACATTTTCTCTCATATTATCCTGACTATGCAATTATGACGAATATTGATTTTGATCACCCTGATTATTTTGCGAATGTAGAGGATGTGTTTAGCGCATTCCAGCAAATGGCGATGCAAGTAAAAAAAGCAATCGTTGCCTATGGTGACGATGAGCAATTACAAAAAATTCATGCTGAAGCACCTGTATTATTTTATGGGTTTGCGGAAACAAATGATTTTCAAGCACGTAATATAGAAAAATCAACCGCAGGGACAAAATTCGATGTGTACGTAAGAAATAATTTCTATGCTTCGTTTGAAATACCCACTTTTGGGGACCATAATATATTAAATGCACTTTCAGTGATTGCCATTTGCCATTACGAAGAGATCGATGCACAAATCGTTCAAAAACAATTAAAAACTTTTAAAGGTGTAAAACGACGCTTCACGGAAAAACGAGTAGGTAACCAAATTCTCGTTGATGATTATGCTCATCATCCTGTCGAAATCAAGGCAACGATTAATGCTGCACGGCAAAAATATCCAGACAAACAAATTGTCGCTGTGTTCCAGCCACACACTTTTACTCGAACGCAAACATTTTTGCAAGAATTCGCTGAAAGTTTAGGGGAAGCGGATCAAGTGTATTTATGCGATATTTTTGGCTCAGCAAGAGAAAATCATGGCAAACTAACGATTAAAGATTTACTTGTTAAAATCGAAGGGGCCGAGATGTTAAAAGAGGAGGACACGTCGCCACTTTTACATTTTGATAATTCAATTCTCATATTCATGGGAGCTGGCGATATTCAAAAATTCCAAACCTCTTATGAACAATTATTGCAACAACAGCTTAAAAAGGCTCAATAAACTGTCATTTTCAAATGACAGTTTTTTAATCTCATTTATTTTTTGAAAAAATAAAAGGAGAAGTGTGATTCAATCTAGAAGTAGTAGAAAGCCGTGTTTATCTATTTGAAAACAGGGAAGAGTTAATTGTATCTAGGAGGTGCTGCAAAATGATTATCATTCTTTATTTAAGTGTCGCGGTTATTGCGATTGCTTTTTTCATTCTTGTTCTCAGCTTAACAAAAACACTAAAGGCGATGAAAGGGACATTAGAAAGTGTTGCAACAACGCTTGATGGTCTTGAGTCACAGCTACAAGGTGTAACAAAGGAAACAACATTATTGTTACATAAAACGAATGGCCTTGCAGAGGATATTCAAGGGAAGGTCGAAAAGTTGGACACTGTTGTACATGCTGTTCAAGATGTAGGAACAACGGTTCAACAGTTAAACACATCGCTAAAAAAAGTAACAACTTCTGTCTCCACATCAATGGTGCGCAATCAAGATAAAGTCGCACAAGTCGTCCAATGGGGGGCGGTGATTAAAGAAATCAGGGATAAATGGTTTGATAAATCAAAGAAAGAAGAGGATGAAAAAAAGCGATCCGAACTTAAAAGAATCGCCCAAACTCACTAAAAACTTTATTCATTTTATATAGGAGGATGATGGAAAATGAGTAATGATAAAAATAATCAAACGAGTAATTTTATGACAGGAATTATTGTTGGAAGTATCGTTGGAGCTGCGACAGCATTGTTAATGGCACCGAAATCTGGTAAAGAGCTTCGAAGTGATATTAATGAGCAAGTAGAGGCGTTGAAAGAAAAAACGGGTGAGTGGAAAGAAACAGTTATGGAAAAAGGGACTGAGTTGACATCGAATGCAATGGAAAAAACAGAACAGGTCCGCCAAGTTGCAATGGAAAAAGGAAATGACCTAGCTGGAACGGTAAAAGAGAAAGCAGATCAATTGTTAAACAAAGCAAAGGAAACGACTGAGCAACTAGCTGATAAGGCAGACGAATGGAAAGAAACGGTTCAAGAAACTGCCAGTGATGTAGGAGAAACGATTAATGAAAAGGTAGACCAAGCAAAAGAGGCGGCTGACTCTGCCGAAGAAAAAGTAGAAGATCTCGTAAAAAAATAAAAGAAAAAACTTGCTTAAAAATAGAGAAGGTGTGAAAAACGATTGTTTTTCACACCTTCTTTTTATTGATTTGAAGGAACGGTGTCCCAAATGATTTGTAAATGATCCCCGTGTTGAATGGGGCTGTAAAAAGTTGCTTCACTTTCATTGATAAGCAAAGAAAAATTCCCCTTTGCATGTGGTGGCTTTTCCACCTCAACATATGAAAAGATATCTTGAAAAATAAATGGGGTGTATTCAATTTCCTTGACCGTTATGGAATCACCATACTGAATGCTATCAGATGCGACTAACGCTTTTTCACCCCGTAAGAACTCGGTAATGGCTTTCTCCAATATAATCGGTTGACGATTGAATGTGACAGAGATGGACTGATGCAGCATATATCCTTTTACGTGAGCTAAATTGCCAACGGTTGGTTCAAGCTTTCGTTCAATGGTGATCTTCGCATTTGCCGGAAATGGATCAGAATATTTTCTTTCCTCCCCATTAATCAATACCGTAGCCGAAAAAGCGGGAAAGAATGATTCTTTTCCATTTAAAATGATCCGAAACGGCTTAAGCAGATGCGATTGTTGTAAAGATGTTAACAATTGGTCAATCGTTTCCGGGAAGGAAACGATAATATGATCACGATCTTTCACAAAGTCTGAAATCTTCGCCTCCACACCATGATTAAGAAGCATAGAGTGCACTTCGTAACGCTTTTGATTAATTGTAACGACTTGAGTTGGAACGACATCAATGAGATCGCCAATTTTTATCATTGGTGGTTTTCCGTCTTTCCCTTTTTCAGCGATGATTTGATCTCCATCTACAATTGGATCTTCAATGCTACAAGGTTGACCATTTTTTAAAATGAGAGGTGGCTCCCCGTATTGTCCAGGGAGTGTCACTTGCTGATTATTTAATGTAATCATCATCGCCATTCCCGGTTTACCGTACAATTTTCCAATAGAAATCCCAGATGCGAGTAAACAATCAGCGACCGTGAGCTGTTTTGCTTCAAACAAGCGAACGGTTCGTCCATTAACAGTAGCTGTTACATAATGAATGGGCGCATTAGTAGCAGAAATGGCAATTCCAATTGGTGTAATTTGATCTGGCCCGCCAAGAATATGGTCAGCAATCATTAATCCTTGAATGGCATCAGCTCCGCGGATTGCGACCCGGTTTGTTGGAAGACCAAGCTTTATAGCAAGGCGTTCAGATAATTCAGGAGTCATACTTCCGCCTCCAACAAGCATGACCGCTTTTGGAGCATGCTGATTATTTAAAGCGAGTATTTCCTCGTAAATGGATGTAGCTAGTCGATCGATTGCCGGAGCAATTTGGCTGACGATGTCAGTTTTCTGATGTTCCAGCTCGAAGCCAAGAATATCTGTTGTTATAACTGTGTTATTTGTCCATAGTTCCCGTTTCACCCGCTCAGCCTCAGGAAAATCAAGAAGCAACTCGTCACTAATCGCTTCGGTAATTTCATCCCCCGCAACTGGAACCATTCCATAAGCGACAACCGTTTCCTCATCCGTAATGGCAATATCCGATGTGCCCGCTCCTACATCGACTAAGGCGACGTTTAATCTCCTAATAGAGGAAGGGACAAGCACGTTGATTGCAGCGATCGGTTCGAGTGTTAACGCTTCAAGCTCCAATCCGGTACGATGGAGAGTTTTCATCAAAGAGTCAACGACAACCTTTGGCAAAAATGTTGCAATAATTTCTACGGCAGCGAACTTACCTTGCTGATCGATTAAGTTGCCAATACGTTCACCATCTAAATAATAATGGAGAACGGAATAGCCGACGCAATAATACGAATGGGTATCCGTTGTTGCTTGTTTTTCTGCTGCGAGCGCCTGTGCTTGCTGGACCGCTGTTAATTCAAAGTGAAGAATATCTTCTCTTGATAACATCGGTTTATCAATGATAGAAATTTCGGCTTTTGATTTTTCTGTTTTTAATGCACGACCAGCCGCGGCCGCACACACTTTTGGTAAAGGACCATAAACTTGTTCTAATTCTGTTTTTATTTCAGTAATCACATTTGAAACTGCAGCTATATCATGAATTTGTCCATCTAACATTGCTCTTTCTTTATGTTCTTTTACAATTAAATCAAGAACTCGATATTGATCATCAACGAACTCAAGAATAATTCCTACGACGGACCGGGTACCAATATCAAGGGCAAATATTTTTTCTGATTGCATAATGCTTCACCTACTTATTCGTTCACATACTTACTAAAATGTACCATATCGTCACCTTGAATTGAAGCATCGCTTTTATCAAACAATAGATAGAATAATAAATAATCGACAAAATGTTGGCATTTTCGCTGTAAATATGATAAATTTTTCACATATAAGGGGAAACGTTTGCAGATTAAGGGGTCTGTATCGTATGATTAGGAGAAGAATCATTATAGGATCTTAATGTGTAAAGTTGTAAATAAGGAGTGATGTTTTGATGAATATAACAATATATGACGTAGCAAGAGAAGCAAATGTATCAATGGCTACCGTATCACGAGTGGTGAACGGAAACCCTAACGTAAAACCAGCAACAAGAAAAAAGGTGCTAGATGTTATTGATCGACTAGAATATCGTCCAAACGCAGTTGCACGTGGATTAGCAAGTAAGAAAACGACAACTGTCGGTGTAATTATCCCGGACATTTCCAATGTATATTATGCGGAATTAGCACGAGGAATTGAAGATATCGCAACGATGTATAAGTATAACATCATTTTAAGTAACTCAGACCAAAACAAAAATAAGGAATTGCACTTACTGAACACGATGCTAGGGAAACAAGTAGACGGCATCGTATTTATGGGTGGAGCGATTTCAGAAGAGCTCGTATCTGAATTCAAAAGATCTCCTGTGCCGATTGTGCTAGCGGGTTCCATTGAAGAAGCAGGTAATGTACCTTCTGTAAATATCGATTATCATCAAGGGGCGTTTGACGCAGTGACAACTTTCATTGAAAAAGGTCATACGCAAATTGCATGCATCATCGGTCCAATGGAAAATCCGATCAATAGCAGCCAAAAGCTACTCGGATATAAGGAAGCATTAGAAAAGGCCGGTCTGACATTTAAAGAGGAGTATGTAATCGAAGGCGATGACACATACGAATCAGGACTCGAAGCTTGGGAAAAATTTAGTGCACTCGAGCAAAGACCAACTGCTGTTTTCGCAAGCAATGATGAAATGGCACTTGGCATTATGCATGGTGCACAAGACCAAGGGCTCGTCATCCCGGATGAAGTAGAAGTAATTACATCCGATAATACGCGCTTATCATTAATGGTTAGACCACAATTATCTTCTGTCGTTCAGCCTGTCTACGACATCGGCGCTGTTGCCATGAGGTTGTTAACAAAATTAATGAACAAGGAAGAAGTAAGTGAGCAAATTGTTGTCCTTCCACACCGAATCGAAATGAGAGGCTCGACAAAAGAATAAGAATGGTGTGACAAAAGCGGACTAGCTCCGCTTAAGCGCCTTAAGGTTCAAATCATCTATGATTTGAACCTTTTTGAATGGCGCAAATTCAAATAAGAGCGGAAACTTAACCGAGTGACCTAGCCTCAATTTGTATCGTGTTATTGGTGTATTGACTTGTGGCTAATATCCCGCTCCGCTATTGAATCAGCAATCACAGTCGAAAAGAATCTCTCTAATGGACGGATCTCCACTCTAAATCGCGAACTCCGCTGATAAGAAGGCCTCTAATGTCCCGTTCATCGATTACCCCCGAAATCACTGTCCATAAGACCCGGCTGCATTTTCAAGATTTATGAGTTCTTTCTTTTTTTTCGTTGTTCTTGGTGTTGCCTGACAAAAAATAATGCTCGATCAAGAGTTTGGCGATTTTTTTCCTCAATTTCCTTTTTTCGTGGAATCGGAGGATACATATCAGCTGCATCTTCCCAATGTTCAGGAAGCGGTACTGGTGATAATGGTTGCCAGTGTTCTAGCCATTCAGGAGGTAAGGCTCCAGAAACAGGTCCATACTCAGTCATCTCAAGCCAAATAAGGGACCATGCCCGTGGTACGACTCGCCAAATATCATAACCACCACCGCCAACTGCAATCCATTTGCCGTCACAATATTTATGGGCAAGTTCGTGAGCCAGTTTTGGAATTGCTTTAAACGTTTCCGTTGATACGGATAAATGTGTTAAAGGATCGTAATAATGGGCATCTGCTCCATTTTGACTAACGATAACATCGGGTCGGAAGTAGTCAGTAATTTCGGTTAAAGCAGTTTTGTATGCTTCAAGAAACGATTCATCTTCAGTAAAAGCATCGAGTGGGATATTGAATGAATATCCATATCCTTTTCCTTGCCCCCATTCATTCACATTTCCTGTCCCGGGAAATAAGTACCTTCCTGTTTCATGAATGGAAATCGTACAAACCGTTTCGTCATCGTAAAAAGACCATTGGACGCCATCTCCATGATGCGCATCAGTATCGATATAAAGTACGCGTGCACCGTATTTTTTTTGCAAGTACTTAATTGCTACTGCACTATCATTATATACGCAAAACCCCGATGCCTTTCCTCTAAATCCGTGATGGAGCCCTCCGCCTAAATGCAAGGCATGATTAGCTTTTCCTTGCATGACTTGATCAACAGCGGTTAACGTTCCGCCAACTAATAAAGCACTGGCTTCATGCATCTGCGAAAAGATGGGAGTATCCTCTGTTCCAATTCCAAAACTTTCTGCTTTTCCCATTGGAAGTTCCCCGCGGCCAGCTTGCTTTACCGCATCTATATATGTTTTTTCATGATTAAGTAAAAGTTCATCATCGGTTGCCATCCGCGGAGGGATGATGTCGCCATCAGTAAGCGCGTGTAATTTTTTTAATAAATCAAGTGTTAATTGAATCCGTTTTTGATTAAATGGGTGTGTATCCGAAAAGCGATACGAAAGTAGTTCATCGGAATAGATAAAAACGGCGTTTTTTTTCATAGTTGCGTCCTTGAAAGATTGGGCCAGATAATCTGAAACCCTTCTGCTGTTAATTGTTCAACTACTGATAACGGATTCATTGTTGCAACGCGAAAAACAAGAATTTTGTATGCATCATCATTTGGATCAGGATAAACAAGAACGCTATGAACATTTATATTGTTTTGAAGAAAGACACGGGTGACATCATGTAAAATGCCAAGGCGGTTTTCAACTTTAATTTCAATTTGCGAACCAGGTTTATTTGCTCCTGTTAATTCGACCATCGTATGTAATAAATCTGTACTCGTAACAATACCGACCAATTTTCCAGCGTTGACAATTGGCAAGCAACCAATCTTATAATCATAAAAAAGGACAGTGATTTCCTCCACAAAATCAAGTGGATGCCCCGTTATTACATTTTTTGTCATAATAGATGAGAGCGGCATATTATGGATCTCTTTAATCATTTCACCTTCAAGCATTGTGGGTGTAGCCATTTTGATATCTCGATCAGTGACGAGCCCAATGACTTCCTGCTGATCATTTACGAGCGGCAGGTGACGAATCTTTCGATCGCGCATAATTTGGATCGCTAATCGAATCGTATCCGTCGGTTTTAACACAGCGACATCTGTTGTCATAATTTGTTCGATCTTCATCGATATTCAACTCCTTTTTCACTTAATACATCCAGCGATTCATAAATCGAAGCGAATCGAATTGCTGAATCGATGCAGTATCGACACGACTTCCAATTCGCACCATTAAACAGTTTGCTGGGTGGGAACTAATCTCGGGATCGTCAGTTGCGTACCAGACTAATCCGCCTGAATTCATCATTTTCTCCATTATCTTTCGATATTCCCACACATCGAGTCCCGTCCCTTTTAAATCCCAGTGCCAATAATATTCCGTTGTAATAATGATGTAATCTTCCATTGCATCATCCATCATCGAAACCTTTAATAAGCCTTTACCGACACCAGCACTCCGAAAGGCGGGAATGACTTCAATAGCTCCAAGTTCAATCAGATTATCCATTTTCCCCTCTGACCATCTTTCAAGTGGATCGGGATAAACATAAGTAACATAGCCAATCACAAGATTATTTTCTCGAGCAACAATGATTCTTCCTTCAGGAAGACGAGCGATTTCTATTAAAGCTTGATGCTGATCAGAAGCTTGTCTAAATGCTTTTAAATCTTCGTGAAAATCCAACGCTTCAAGCTCGACAGAAGAAATTGGGCCTTCAATGATGACGCTGCCATTTGGAGTTTTTAACTCCATTTGATAATACGTCTTTACATGCTCCACATAATCACCCCCATATGTGATGAAATTCTATTAGAAAAAAGTCAGGTTGCGTCTTAAAAATGCTCAGAACTAAAATTGCACGACCTTGACCGTTTTTAATTCTTTTAACATGAATGAGCAGAATTCCACTACTTCTATAAGTGGTGAAATGAATGTCGTATTGCCTTTCAAATCAAACTCCATACCGATTCAAGTGGCAGATGTCATGGATTTTTAGAGGGGCTTAGGATGGCAACCTAAGTTCACCCCATCCTGCGGTCATGAGCTCGAAAAAAACTGAGTACAGGCCAAGGCGTAATTGATATCGACATATAATTAATTATACCTCATTGTTAAAAAATTGGGAAAATTTTTCTGTTCTATGATATTATAATAGAGTAATCTTTTACACAAAGGGGAGTTGTACACATGGAATTGGAAGCGTTGCCAGTCATAAAAGGAGAATACAATCTACAAGACTATGAAAAAACATGTAAAAGCTTTGATTGGTCCGAAACAGAGAGGAATTTTTCATGGCATGAAACTGGCCGAGTAAATATGGCTTATGAAGCGATTGACCGCCATGCGGAAACTTTTCGAAAAAACAAGATTGCATTATATTATCGTGACGCAGAGAGAGAGGAAAAATATACGTTCCGTGAGATGAAGGAACAATCGAATAAAGCAGCAAATGCGTTAAAGCGATATGGGAATGTTGAAAAAGGTGATCGAGTTTTTATTTTTATGCCGAGAACACCTGAATTATATTTTGCTATATTAGGAACGATTAAAGTTGGAGCGATTGTTGGCCCTTTATTTGAAGCGTTTATGGAAGGGGCTGTAAAAGATCGGCTTGAAGATAGCGAGGCGAAAGTACTTGTAACGACGCCAGACTTACTTCAGCGTGTACCAGTAGACGAATTGCCGCAATTAAAACATATTTTTCTTGTTGGAGAAAACATCGAAGAATCAGAACAATATATTGATTTTAATAAAAAATTGGCTGAAGCAGATAAGAATTTTGAGATTGAATGGGTCGATCGTAAAGATGGGATGATTCTTCATTACACATCTGGTTCAACGGGTAGGCCGAAGGGAGTATTGCACGTACATAATGCAATGATTCAACATTATCAAACAGCGCGCTGGATCCTCGATATGAAAGAGGATGATGTATATTGGTGTACAGCGGATCCGGGCTGGGTAACAGGAACATCATACGGGATTTTTGGCCCTTGGTTAACAGGGACAACAAATGTCATCATTGGTGGGCGTTTTAATCCAGAAACGTGGTACCAAGTGTTGGAGGACTATGGTGTGACGATTTGGTATAGCGCTCCTACTGCATTTCGAATGCTAATGAGTGCTGGAGATGAAGTGGTTAAACGTTTTGATTTATCAGAACTCCGTCATATTGTTAGTGTTGGAGAGCCACTTAATCCGGAAGTGATTCGCTGGGGAATGAAAGTATTTCAAAAGCGAATTCACGATACATGGTGGATGACTGAAACAGGGGCATTATTAATTGCAAACTATCCTTCTATGGAAATTCGACCTGGATCGATGGGGAAAGGAATACCTGGAGTTGAGGTAGCGATTGTTGATGATCGCGGCAATGTGTTGCCACCGAACCGAATGGGGAATCTTGCAATTAAAAAAGGCTGGCCAGCGATGATGCATGAAATATGGAATAACAAAGAGAAGTATGATTCCTATTTCTTAGCAGGTGATTGGTATGTCTCAGGCGATTCGGCTTATATGGATGAGGATGGCTATCTGTGGTTCCAAGGTCGTGTTGATGATGTGATTATGACATCTGGTGAACGCGTCGGACCATTTGAAGTAGAAAGTAAATTGCTTGAGCACCCGGCCGTTGCTGAAGCAGGTGTCATTGGAAAGCCGGATCCGGTTCGTGGGGAAATTATAAAAGCATTCATCGCATTGCTCGATGGAAACGAACCGACAGAAGAGCTAAAAGAAGATATTCGTATTTTCGTGAAAAAAGGATTAGCGGCCCATGCAGCTCCACGTGAAATTGAATTTCGTGATAAATTGCCGAAAACACGCAGTGGTAAAATTATGCGCCGTGTGTTGAAAGCATGGGAATTGAATCTCCCAACAGGGGATTTGTCAACAATGGAAGATTAAAAAATAAAGCAGGTGATATGCCTGCTTTATTTTTATGGTTTACAGACATTTTTCTCTCCAATTATGGTGAGGGAAGGCTCTCAAAATGTTGAACTTCGATATGGTTAGCCTTATTAGTGAGGGAGAAGGAACTGCCGCACTGAAAGAGGTTCTATGTTTATTAATAAAAAACCTCTCATCAAATGTGATGAGAGGCAAGGGTTATGGCTGCTCTTCTTTCTTTTCTTCTTCTTGTTTCTTTTTCTCTTCCTCTTGCTTTTTCTGTTCTTCTTGTTTTTTCCTATCCTCTTCGGCTTTCGCTTCTTCCGCTTTTTTCTTCTCTTCTTCTTGTTTCAACATTTCTTCTGCTTTCTTTTGTTCTTCTTCTAACTTTTTCGTCTCATTGTCTTTGCCAATCTGGTTAGAACGTTCTGATTCACGCCCTGCAACATCAACGGCCACGACATAATAAGCGGCATCATCAACTGTATAGGCTAATGTTTCTCCAGAGCGTATGGAAGCAATTTTTTTGCCATCTTCCGAGTAAATTCGATAGCCAATCACATCGGAGCTTGCCGACGCTGACCACGTTAGCGTACGATCGGAAAGGCTTGCGTTAACAGCACTTGGCGCTTTTCCATCATCGGCTAGTTTCGCATCAGCGACAAATATATTTTTCCAACGGTCATTACTTGGAATCAATTGTGAATAGTCGGTGACAAGTCCGAGCGTAATTCGTTTAATAAAGTCGGGATCTAGCAATGCACCGGTATCGGTAAATTCTTCTGGCGTTGATGAAAGGGCCATATAGCTTTTCCCGTTTGCTCTTACATAACGTCCAGTACCTAAACTATCATCGACTTTTGTTGGCACATATTTTGCATTGAAAATATCGGTTTGGATGAGCCCTGCTTTCGAACAAGCTTCAGATGGCAGCATCCCGGATACTGCACAAAATGATCGGCTAACAATTCCACCAGGCATGTCAAATCTTTGCTTTGGTGCAATTAGTTCAGGCTCGATATCGTAAGCGGCGTTTATTAAATTCGCCCAAATACGGTAATTTCGTTGTGCTTCGCCAGAGGCAAGCGATTTATTGGATGTGTATCCATTCCAAGTACCAAATGTAACGTTTGGATTTGTCGCAACAAGCCATGAATCTACCGTCTTGTTCGTCGTTCCCGTTTTTCCAGCCCAATCCGCGGAAAACTTTAACATGCCTGGAAGAGTAGCAGCAGTTCCACCGGCTTTAAATACGTCACGCATCATATCAATCATTAAGTAAGCCGTCTGTGGGCTAAACACATCAACTGGTTCAACTTGATGTTCATAAATGATATTTCCATCATGGTCAGTAATTTTTTCAATCATATACGCATCTTTAAACTGTCCCATATTGGCGAATGTTGAATACGCATTTGTATTTTCTTCAACCGTAACACCATACTTCATCCCACCGATTGCTAGCGATGGATTATGATACTCCTCAGGATCTAGTGAAGTGAAGCCCATTTTTTCTAAAAACTGTGCCGGCTTTTGATTCATAATTTTCATATATGTTCCAATAGCAGAGGCATTATAGGAACTAGCTAACGCTCTTCGTGCCGTTACAAGTCCGTAATATTTCCCGTAGACGAAGTTGTTCGGTGTCCATCCGCCAATTTTGTATGGAACATCGGCAATTACTGCACCTGGTGCACTTACCCCGAGCTCCATCGCTGGTGCATAAACAAGCAATGGCTTCATCGTCGAACCATTTTGTCGTTTCGCTTGTGTCGCGTGATTGTACGGGCTTAAGTTATAATCGCGCCCTGCAACGAAGGCGAGTATTTTCCCCGTTTCGTTTTCTTGTAGAAAGGCACCGATTTGTACAGGGTCATCAACAATTTCGATTTCACCCGTTTCTTCATTTTGCTTTTCCCTTTTTAATGTAGGACCATAATTCTGATATTCGGCTGCCACTTTTTGAAACACATCATAAATGTCTTTATGAATCGTTGTATGAATTTCATAGCCGTTTTGGCGAATATCCCGGTCAGCTAACGTGTTATATTTGCCGTAAAGTTGCTTGTCGTTCTCTAAATCTTCCTTTGTATATCCATCTTTCTCCGCTAAAACTTCCATCATGACATTTCTCGCACGATCTTCAATTTCAAACGTAAGGTATGGATATTCTTCAAATGTTCGTGGTTGCTTTTCGATAAAATCCGCTGTGACATCATAGTTTTGCGCATCAGCTAATTCCTGATCTGTAATATAGCCTTCACGATGCATACGATGTAGAACGGTTTTCATTCGATTCAGCCCGTGCTGCAATAGCTCAGGGTCTTTCACTTCTCCCGTATTTGTGAATGGCGTATATCTAAATGGACTTTGAGGCATTCCTGCAAGATAAGCCGCTTGAGGCAAATTCAAGTCTTTCGCCTCAACACCGAAAACTCCTTTTGCTGCTGCTTGAATTCCACCAATATTTTGCCCAGATGAATTGCGTCCGAAAGTAGATACGTTTAAATAAGCTTCTAAAATATTGTCTTTCTCTAAAAATCGTTCTAAACGTAGTGCGAGTAATATTTCCTTTGCTTTCCGGTCAAAGGATACTTCATTCGTTAAAATTTGATTTTTAATGAGCTGCTGCGTTAATGTACTTCCGCCTGTTTGCACAGAAGCATTCGTAAATTCTTGGTAAACGGCTCGAAGGACCGCTTTTGGAACAACGCCATCATGTTCATAAAAATATTCGTCTTCTGTTGCAATAACCGCTTTTTTTAAGTAATCCGATATTTGATCAATTTTCACTTCTTCTCGGTCGATATCTGCGCGTAATTTTCCAAGTGGAATATTATTAGCAAAATATAATGTTGATGTTTCTTCGTATTGATGAATATCTTTAATCATCTGATCAGCAGGTAACACCTTTTGATCCTTAACGAGTGAGGCGAAATATCCTGCACCGACACCACCGGCAAATGCACCACCAATCACGGCGACGAGAGCGAATAATAGTGCCAAATTCCAAATAACGCCATATGTAATTCGAATTCCTCTCACAATCTGTTTATATTTTAATGAAGAAACAGATTGTTTGATCCGCCTCCACAAACTATTTTCATTTATGTTCATGTTGTTAAATCCCCCCAAAATTACTTTTTATTATAGCATAAATGATTGATAGTGAAGTGGTTGCTCTAAATTTGTTTGGATTTCTTTTTAAAAGGAAGGGGAGGAGCTAGGTTGAGAACGGATAGAGTCAACCTAGCGAGGGATTTACTTATGAAAAAAATTCTTGTTGAATTCTTCGCACATTTGGTAATTGTTCTAGTTTCCGTGCTATGATTGCACCGATGATTGCTCCACTTATGCTGGAAACAAGGAAGGGAGGCATAAAGAAAAGAGCTGTGACCGTAGTGCCCATTAAGATGGCAGCATATGGTACGGCAAATAAGGAGGCGATCACACCAGTGCCAATCATCTCACCTAAAGCAGCGATCCAAATTCGACCTGTTCGTCTAAAGAACAAACCAGCTAATGCGGCACCGATCATCCCACCGGGGAAAGCGAGCAGGGACCCTGTTCCTGTTAAGACGCGAATAAGCCCGGTTATAAATGCAATCGTGATCGCGGGGATCGGTCCAAGCACAACAGCAGCAATGACGTTAATCGCATGTTGGATTGGGTATGCGCGCGCAATTCCTGCTGGAAACGAAATGAAGGTGGAACCAATCACAGCGATCGCGACGAAAACAGTCATAAGAATGAGTTTCTTCGTATTCATTGTTTCATAAGTTTCCTTTCTTTATTTACCGCGGCGATAAAACGGCGTGCTGCTTCCTTAGGATTATTGGCAGCAGCAATTGCTGAAATGACCGCTATGCCGGCTGCTCCTGCTTGAAAGACTGGCAAACTATTTTCTGGGGTAATCCCGCCAATGCCGACGATTGGTAAATTAGGAAAATATGCAGATACTTCTTCGATCACGCTTGTACCAGCAACAGGCTTTGCATCAGCCTTGGAAATTGTCGGATAGACAGGACCGATTCCGACGTAATCGGCGCCAGCGTCTTTTGCCTCGATCGCTTCTTGTATAGAATGAACGGAAACACCAAGTAATTTATCATTACCGATTTTTTTTCGTACCGATAATGCACTTTCATCATCTTGCCCGATATGCACACCATCCGCATCTAGTTCGATTGCTAATTCAACATCATCATTGACGATAAATGGAATTTCATAATGCTTACATAATAATTGACAACTTTTCGCAAAGAAATGTTTTTCAAAGCCTTGTCGTGCTTGTGATCCTTTCTCGCGAAATTGAAAGCAGGTAACCCCGCCAAGCAAAGCTTGTTCAAGAACATTAAGCGGATTTTCGGTGTTCTCTGAACCCATAATAAAATATAGGGAATAGTCAATATCTGCCAATTAATTCAACATCCTTTCGATTCGCTGCACGATTTCGATATGCAGCATGATTCGTTGGACCATGGCCATGTCCGATGGACAGACCGTCATCAATGGCAGCGTGTATAAATTGTTTCGCTGTTACAACTGCATCTTGTATTCGACTTCCTTTCGCCAGCTCAGCGGTAATCGCGGCGGAAAATGTGCACCCTGTTCCATGTGTATCTTTCGTGTTGATTCGCGGACTACGCATATAGAAATTCTCCCCGGCTGCAGAAAGGAAAAAGTCTTCTGCGAAATGGTCATTGCGATGCCCGCCTTTGATGACAACTGCATCTGCCCCCAATTCAATCATTCGCTTTGCGGCAAGCTCGATATCCGTTTCTGTTTGGATCTCCATATTAGCAAGGGCTTCCGCCTCTGGAATATTTGGTGTGATAAGGGTAGCGAGTGGTATTAATTTCTTTTTCAATGTGTCAACGGCTGATTGTTGCAGCAAATCTTCTCCACCTTTTGCGATCATGACGGGATCGATAATGAGTGGAATAGAAGGATGGCTGCTTAATGTGTCAGCAACAGCTTCAATAATTTCCGCCGAAAATAACATTCCTGTTTTGATCGCGCCTATATTAAAATCTTTTAGCACTGCATCGATTTGTGCAATGACGATATCGGGGTCAATCGGCTGAACTTTATAGACTCCAAGTGTATTTTGGGCGGTCACTGCGGTGAGAGCAGAAGTGCCGAATGTATCTAATTCTTGGAAACTTTTTAAATCGGCTTGAATGCCGGCACCTCCACCACTATCGGAGCCGGCAATCGTTAAAGCAACAGCGGTCATATCACTTCCTCCTTTTCGTGTATATGATCCGTATACGTGAACGTTTTTTCATTTAATGTATGGAGCGCATTTAAAAATCGAACAGCGAAATCCCCTGGTCCTTCTGAGTCTGTCGCGGCTAATTCACCCGCTTTTTTGTAAAAGGCAAGACTTTCTGCGACTGCATTGAATGGTTGCTGCTTCCCGACGGATAAAAACGCCCCAGCAACAGCACTTAAAAGACAACCAGCGCCAGTCACTTGTGCCATAAAAGGATGTCCACCTGTAATTCGAACGAGTTGCTTGCCGTCCGTAACAATATCCGCTTCACCTGTAACAGCGACGATACAATGATGCTGATTGGCAACGCTTTTTGCTGCTGCTGCAATGTCGGCTGTACCATCACCAGCGTCCACTCCGTTTGCTGTCCACTCTACACCAGCAATCGCTGCAATTTCCCCCGCATTTCCTCTGATTAATGATACATTTAGCTCGTTAAGAAGCTGTTCAACTGTTTTTCTTCTATATATAGTTGCCCCTGCGCCAACTGGATCAAGAACGAGCGGATGTCCATTTTCGTTGGCGCTTTTGCCAGCGACGATCATCGCTTCGACCGAAGCGGGATGAAGGGTACCAATGTTAAGCAATGTACAAGATGAAATGGCTGCCACTTCCCCGGCTTCTTCAACCGCATCAGCCATAATCGGGGAGGCGCCAAGCGCGAGTAAGCCATTCGCCTGAAAATTTGCCACAACAAAATTTGTAATGCAATGAACGAGCGGATTTTGTTCACGCAACTGTTTAATGAAAGGTTGGTTATTCATTATGCATGCACCTCCGCTGATCGAATAATCTTCCACTCTTGTTGACTCCAGGCCATTTCCCAAAATTGTAATTCATAATGACTGCTCATAATGAACTGATCTTTTAATTCATTTATCCGCTCTGCTGGAAGATTTTTTGTAAGGTCGTTCAAGCGATCTATTTGTTCACGTGTCGACTTTTCGAACCAATCAGAGCTATATGTTGCAATCCATTTATCGTAGATCGGATGATTTGGCTTCGTATCTTTTAGTCTCTCTCCGATTTCATAATAAAGCCAGTAGCATGGAAGTAAGGCAGATAATGTATACGCTAAATCACCTTCAAGTGCGGCCCGGTATAAATGCGACGTGTACGCATAGGCAGTTGGCGCAGGTTTAAATGCTGCAAGCTCCCCTTCTGTAATCCCGAGTAATTCGAAAAAGCCTTCATGCAAGGCGATCTCCGCTCCGCATGTCCCATCTGCATGCTGAGCAAACCGTTGAACGGTTCGTAAATCTTTCGCTTGAACCGCAGCTAGAGCATGTACTTTTGCAAAATGCTTTAAATAATATGAGTCTTGTAAAACATAATGTTTAAACACAGCCTCCGGTAATGTACCTTCCGCAAGTGATTGAATAAAAGGATGCTGAAAGCTTGCTTCCCAAATATCATTACATTCTTTTCGTACTTCTTCACAAAATGACATGTTCTCCACTCCCCATGATTTTTAAAAACGTAAAAAAGCCGCACCTCCAACTCAACCGTTGAAGGAGCGGCTCGCAAAATCATAGGAAATAAACATATGAAAGAAGCGAACCACTTCCCTTCGCTGGTATGAGCCAGATCAGGTTCCGAGGGTCCGCATATATATACACGTCTCAGCCTTTTACAAGACACCCCTAGTGGTAAATCTTTTTTAGTTTTCTGATTTTAACTATATCATAAATTTGTGAATTGACAAATTATTTTAGCATTGTTATAGTTCGTCTATGATACTATCATATTAAAATACAATATTTTCGATCACTGGGGGCGCTACTTGCTGAGAGGAGGAAACTCCGACCCTTTGTACCTGATCCGGTTAACGCCGGCGTAGGAAAGTGAATCTATTGAAATGCTTCTTTCAGATCAAGATCACTGTCCCTAGTGGTCTTTTTTATTGTAAATGAGAAAAGGAGCTGTTGAATGTGGAGATTAGAGAACAAGTTGTATTAATTACGGGGAGTAGCAGAGGACTGGGAGCTGCAACGGCCAAAGCATTTGGGCGTGAAGGTGCGAGAGTAATCGTTAATTACTTTAATAATGAAGAAAAAGCATATGAAGTCGTTAAGAGTATCGGTCAAGAAAGAGCAATGGCCATTCAAGCTGACATTCGCGATCAAGAACAAGTAAACCAAATGTTTATGAAAGCAAAAGAACATTTTGGACAATCTGTCTCGACAATTGTAAATAACGCATTAGTTAATTTTACATTTAATGGAGATGATCGAAAAAATTTGGATTCGATCGAATGGGAGGATTTTAATACCCAATTTGAAGGTAGCATTATGGCAGCGCTACATACTGTTAAAGCTGGTAAAGCGGATATGGCAAAAGAACATTTCGGAAGAATCATTAATATTGGTACAAACCTTTTTCAAAATCCGGTTGTTCCTTATCATGATTACAATACTAGCAAAGCAGCCCTGCTTGGTTTAACAAGGAATATTGCGAAAGAACTAGGTCCAGCAGGAATTACTGCAAATATGGTTTCAGGTGGGCTATTGGAAAAAACAGATGCAAGTGCTGCAACTCCTGATCTTGTTTTCGACATTATTAAAGCAAACACTCCGCTTCAAAAAGTGACTACTCCAGAAGATGTTGCTGACGCTATTTTGTTCTTTGCCTCTCCGTGGAGCAGAGCTGTAACGGGACAAAATTTAGTAGTTGATGGTGGATTGGTGATGGATTAAGTACTTTAAATATCATAGTGTACAATAAATTAGAAAAGCAATATTAATTTCACCTATCATTTTTTGAACGGATTATTTGACAAATCTTTTACAATATGATTAAAATACGTTATATGTAAATTCATACGACAATGCTTTGATAGGAATAAGTAGTCAGCTGTCCCTGTTGAAAGAGAGCCGGTGGTTGGTGGAAATCGGTACAAACAGCGTGATGAATTACCTCCTTGAGCTTTTGCTGTGAAACATGATAGTAGCAGCAAACGGTGCAGCGACATCGTTAACATGTTGAGTGGGGATTTTTAATCCCAAGTTGGGTGGTAACACGGTGAATCATCGTCCCTTCGTTTTTTAACGAAGGGACGTTTTTTATTTTCAAAAAAATGGAGGAGTTATTTAAAATGGGACATTTACTTGAAGACCTTAGATGGCGCGGAATTATATACCAAGAAACAGATGCAGACGGGATGGAAGAGACGCTCGAAAAGGAAAAAATCTCCTTATATTGTGGTGTTGACCCAACAGCAGACAGTATGCATATTGGACATTTGCTTCCATTTTTAACATTAAGACGATTTCAACAGCATGGTCATCGTCCGATTGTATTAGTTGGCGGATTTACGGGGCTAATTGGTGACCCGAGCGGGAAGTCGGAAGAGCGTAAACTGCAAACGATGGAGCAGGTGGAGCTCAACGTTCAAGGAATCAAAAGCCAATTGGAAAAGATCTTTGACTTCGAAGGTGATAACGGGGCAGTCATGACGAATAACTATGACTGGGCTGGTCCGATGAACTTAATTACTTTTTTAAGGGATTATGGTAAACATATCGGTGTTAATTACATGCTTGCGAAAGATACAGTTGCATCTCGCCTTGATACGGGGATTTCTTTTACAGAATTTACGTACACATTGCTACAAGCAATCGATTTCTTGCATTTATATAAGAACTTCAATTGTAAAATGCAAATTGGCGGCAGTGACCAGTGGGGCAATATTACAACTGGGTTGGAAATGATTCGAAAAATGGCCGGCGAAGGGGCAAAAGCGTACGGAATGACGATTCCACTCGTCACGAAGGCGGATGGAACGAAATTTGGAAAAACGGAAGGCGGCGCAATCTGGCTTGACCCGAAAAAGACGACTCCTTACGAGTTTTACCAATTTTGGATTAACACAGCGGACGCAGATGTCATTAAATATTTAAAATACTTTACTTTCTTAGGAAAAGAAGAAATTGAAGCGTTGGAAGCATCGGTCGAAACAGAGCCGCATTTACGGAATGCACAGCGAGCATTGGCAGAAGCAATGACGCGTATGATCCACGGAGAGGAATCTTTGCAACAAGCCATTCGCATTACAGAAGCATTATTTAGCGGTGATGTGAAAAGTTTGTCAGCAGAGGAAGTGGAACAAGGCTTTAAGGATGTGCCGACACATCTGTATGAAGGGGAAGAGCTCGGACTTGTCGATGTCCTTGTTGCTGCGAAAATTTCATCATCTCGACGTCAAGCTCGTGAAGATATTCAAAATGGAGCAGTTTCCATCAACGGAGAGCGCGTTACAGATGTGCAATACGAATTAACAGAAGAAGATCGACTCGGCGGAGCATCCACAATCATCCGCCGCGGGAAGAAAAAATACTTTATGATTCGCTATTAATAAAAACTGACTAGTCTCCGGAATGGAGGACATAAACAAGGTATAGTACCCTAAATCAAAAGGGGGCTATACCTTGTTTTTCGTAAATAGCATACATTTCATCATAGATGGAAAACTGATAACGTAACTTCGAACCAATGCTCAGATTTGCGGTATTAAAGGAGAAGAAGAGATGAAGATTCGCTTTGGATATGTAGCCAATGCATTAGGTTTATGGGACGCGAGCCCTTCCAAAACAATAACATTTGCTCGATATTCAGCGCTTTCAAAAAGCGAAAGAATGGACAAGCTCAAGTCAGTAACCGCTCAAAATTTACAGCATTCGAAAAGAATCTTATATTATAATATCGCACATGAAATTGAATTATATCGGTTTTCAAGTTCACTTGTCCCCTTAGCAACACATCCGGAAGTAATGTGGGATTTCGTTACGCCATTCAAAGCGGAGTGGGAAGAACTAGGGCAGCTCATCCGACAATTTGAACTGCGAACAAGTTTTCACCCTAACCAATTTACACTTTTTACGAGTCCGCGGGATGAAGTGACGATAAATGCAATGAGGGATATGGAATACCATTATAAAATGCTTGAAGCGATGGATGCCCTTGAAAGAGGCATCATCAATATTCATATTGGTGGAGCATATGGGGATAAAGAAAGTGCGTTAGGGCGTTTTCATCAAAATATAAAAAAAATACCTGCAAATATTAAAAAACATATGACGCTTGAAAATGATGATAAAACATACGATATTGAAGAAACACTGATTGCTTGTGAACAAGAAAATATCCCGATGGTTCTTGATTATCATCACCATATGGCTAATAAGGGAGGGACTGACCTATCAAATTATTTGTCGCGTATATTTGATACATGGGATCGTTTTTCTGCAATACCAAAAGTCCATCTATCGTCTCCAAAATCAGATCAAGCCTATCGTTCACACGCCGATTATGTCTCTTTAGAATATATACTTCCTTTTTTGAAAATGGCAAAGGTAATAAATAGGGACTTTGATATTATGATTGAAGCAAAGCAAAAGAACCTTGCTATGCTGAAGCTTATCGAAGAAATAGCTGCTGTCCGGGGAATCAAACGTCTATCAAGCTCAGCGGTGGAATGGTGAGCGCAGATGGAATAAGTGAATACTTGTGATAGAGGTGGAAAAAAACGATGAATCCCTGTTCCGTGGGATGATGCAGAAATCATTGAAGGCTCTTCGTTTCATTTAATATGATTGGAAGAGCCTTGAGAGATCATCTCATTAATTTTTCTATGTCAATTCCATGCGGTCGTTCATTGTCATTGAATCCCATTTTCATGAACTTAATAATCCAGTTATAGAACTCATTACTTGTTCAATGGCTTCTTCGCCAGCTTTAGCCCATCTACTTTTATCATAGATATAGTCATCTTGATCCAATGGTGTTTGAAATTGATTAAGCCCTGTTGTAGTACCCGTTACAAATGAGTTTTCATCATAATCTAACCCAATATTCACTACATGCTTGATGATAAAAGGTGTTCCAAACTCAATAAACGCATTGGAATGATCTAATTCTCCGTCTAAAACATATATGGGAATCCTTAAATAAATAGACTCTCCGTTCTCGCGCCACAACAATGCATCGAATTTCCCTTGATCGTATTCGAAATTACTACAAAAACTACACCCATAAGACTTAAAAATATCGCGAACGAGACCAAAATAGGCCCTTTTTCCTTCGATCTCTGATTGGATTTGAAACATATTCACTTCACTCCTGTAATCGTAAGTATATTACTATTCTTCACCAGAAATTGAATAAAATACCTGTTTGAAAAGTTAGTCTGTTTCAATAAGGAAATGGTATATTCTTTCATTCATACAATGTTTCGAATAACTTCCCAAATGTAACAAATCCTAGGGAGAGAAAGGTGCAAAAGTGATAAGAAATAAAAGGCGTTTTTTCTGTTGTAAATATTAGAAATTGCAAGAGGGCGGTGAAAATAGTGGAAGGAAATAATGATTATACCACCTATCATCCGGGAGATATTGTCTATGTGTTTTATCGAAACCCACATACCCAAGACGTAGCAAATGTTCAAGAAGCTGCCGTTGTCAAGCACCCTGAGAACCCAAATGAACTGGCATTATTTTTGTATGAAACGTATTATCCTTTAACGAATGAGATGGCAGTGTATGCTACTGAGATGGATGCAATGCAAGCGTACGAACAGTATTTTGGATAAAGAAGGAATGGAGCTTATGTCATGAATAAACCGTTTAGCCCAAAGCTTGTTTACTTTGAACCGGCTGCGCTTGACTATCCGCTAGGGCAGGAATTGATGAAAAAATTCGAAAAGATGAACGTGGAAATACGATATACAACCTCACATAATCAAGTAAGAAACCTCCCCGGCGACAATGATTTTCAACGATACCGGAATGCCAAGTCTACATTGGTGGTCGGGATAAGAAAAACCCTTAAATTTGACACATCAAAGCCTTCAGCTGAATATGCGATTCCTTTTGCAACAGGGTGCATGGGACATTGTCATTATTGTTATTTGCAGACAACGATGGGGTCAAAGCCTTACATTCGTACATATGTGAATGTCGAGGAGATACTGGATGCGGCGGATCGATATATGGAGGAGCGAGCACCAGAGATTACCCGATTTGAGGCTTCATGTACTTCCGATATTGTCGGAATTGACCATCTGACCCATACATTAAAACGAGCGATTGAGCATTTTGGAAAAACTGATATGGGAAGGTTGCGTTTCGTAACGAAATTTCATCATGTTGATCATTTACTTGATGCAAAGCATAATGGAAAAACAAGATTTCGTTTCAGTGTCAACGCTGATTATGTCATAAAATATTTCGAACCAGGTACTTCTCCGTTAATCAAACGAATTGAGGCCGCGGCAAAAGTGGCAAGAGCTGGTTACCCTTTAGGTTTTATCGTTGCTCCCATTTACTTGCATGAAGGGTGGGAGGAAGGATACTATCATTTATTTGAACAGCTTGATGAACAACTACCAATGGATGCAAGGGATAACATCACATTTGAGTTCATCCAACATCGGTTTACAAAACCAGCCAAACGCGTGATTGAAAAAAATTACCCGATGACCAAATTAGAATTAGATGAGTCTGCGAGAAGGTATAAGTGGGGGAAATATGGGATTGGCAAATATATTTATCAAAAAGAAGAAGAAGAGGATATAAAAAGTCATCTCTATTCCTACATGGAAAAATTTTTTCCAAATGCTAAATTAGAATACTTCACATAAATATAAAAAACACACGATCTAAAAAATTGTGTGTTTTTTAAAGTAAAGAAAGTATAAAAATTTTATCGTTTTCATTTCAAAAATCAGATTTCCGTGTATACTTAGGCGCCCAGCGACTAGCTATATGATAAGTCAACATCGGCTCTTTCTTCGCCGTGTTTAGACCTGCACGATGCGAGTCACAAAGGCGTTGCCACTGGACGTGGCGAATGGCTCCTTCGCCGTTGATGTGTCGCAAAAGGAAGTACGTCGCTAAACGGCCGCCTTGCGCTTTTCTTTTTGTGAACTGAATTTCATCATTCAGTCACAAAAATCTCATTGACCTGCCTACCTAATTTTTATATAGTTTATGGTATGAACCATTTATGGGGTGAATTATTTTGGATGAGAAAAAAATTCAATATATTTTCGATAAGTATATGAGTATTTTTTTACATGGGAGAAGAAGTATTTCCTCACTTATGTCGGAGCAATTGATGGAGGAATTATCGCTTGAACAGTTTTCGTTAGTAAGAATGCTTTACTTGCAAGGCCCAATTCGTTCATCTGAGCTTGCCGAGAAGCAATTGGTACATAAGAGTGCGATCAGCGCCAGGGTAGAAAAGCTTGTTAAAAAAGGATTGGTAGAAAGAGAGAGAGATGAAGAAGATCGCAGGAATGTTTTTTTAACCCTTACCAAAGAAGGAAGAATGGTATATGAGGAGTTAGAAAAAAATATTAATCGATTTGTAGAATCGATTTTACATGATATTTCCGAAGCAGAAATGGAAAGCTTTTTAAATGTCTATGAAAAGATTGCAACTTATATTGAGAATTATGAGGGGGAAGAAAAGTGAGAGCAGTGTTGCGCTTAAGATGGGCGATATTAGCAGCGTGGATCATCGCGGCAGTTGTTTTAGTATGGAATTCGCCTGATATGGCGCAGTTAATTCGAGATAAAGGGCAGCTGGCGGTCGTTGATGGATATCCATCAACGGTAGCGTCAGATATTATTAATAAGCATTCAACGAAGGAAAGCGGAACAGAGGCGTTTATTGTTGTATTCCACGATGACCAAGCTTTTTCGGAAGAGCAGTTAACGGACATCGAAGCGACGATGCAACGATTGAAGAATGAGAAAGCAGAGCTTGGCATTAGTGAACTGACTACTCATTTTACAGACGATGCGTTGGAGGAGCAGCTTGTTTCCGAAGATGGGAATACAATCATTGCTTTATTAGATGTACAAATGGCGGGAAAAGAGGTTAGAGAGGTACGTGAACGGTTAGATCAGGCACTTGAAACGGATCATGTGCAAACATATATGACTGGAAACTCCTTGATCAATGAGGATGTTATTATTAGTTCAGAGAAAGGATTAAAAAAGACAGAAATCATTACTGTTGTTTTTATCCTTGTTGTCCTTGTGCTCGTTTTTCGCTCGGTCGTCGCACCAATCATTCCGCTTTTGACGGTCGGGATTACGTACGTTGTTAGTCAGGCAGTTGTTGCATTTCTTATTGATGGCATTAATTTTCCAGTATCGAATTTTACCGCCACATTTATGGTTGCTATTTTATTCGGGGTTGGCACCGACTATTGTATTTTGCTATTAAGCCGCTATAAGGAAGAGCTCGCAAGCGGTCAGGATGTTCCGGGAGCGATTGTAGCAACTTATCAAACAGCTGGAAAAACGGTTATTTACAGTGCACTTGCTGTATTAATCGGCTTTGCATCGATTGGTTTTGCATCGTTTAAGCTTTATCAATCCGCGGTCGGTGTAGCGGTAGGAGTATTATTCCTTTTAATCGCATTATTCACGATCGTCCCATTTTTTATGTACACATTAAAATCGGCGATTTTTTGGCCGATTAAAAAGAATATATCACATCAAGAAAGCCGTTTATGGGGATGGATGGGGAATCTCGCGATTACAAGACCACTCATCGCTCTAGGAATTGTGGCCTTACTGACCGTTCCGCTCCTCGTATCTTATGATGGTGAGTTGTCTTTTAACTCGCTCGATGAAATTGGTGAGGAGTATGATTCAGTCAAAGGCTTTAATTTAATCGCTGATAGCTTTGGTCCCGGTGAAATCATGCCGATTCAAGTTGTAATCGAAAATGATGACTCAATGAAAACGAAGGAATATTTAACATTAATCGAGTCGATCAGTAATCAGCTTGAAAAGATCGATCATGTAGACAAGATTCGTAGTGTGACTCGTCCAACCGGTGATAAGCTGGAAGACATTTATGTAAAAAAACAAGTTGATGAAGTTGGAAAAGGAATCGGAGAAGGAACCGATGGAATTGCTCAAATTAAGGATGGTCTAAATGAAGCAGCCAGCTCGATTCATGCTTCTAAGCCTGATCTCGAAAAGGCTACTGCGGGAATTGGCGATCTCCAATCAGGAACGAAGCAATTGCAGTCAGGAATGGGAGATTTACAAACAGCATTAAGTGCGATTGAAAATGGTATCCGCCAAGGAACAGCAGGCGCAGGGGAATTAAAAAAAGGTGCTGCTGAGGCTAGTAATCAAGCAGCGGAACTACAAGCAGGTGTAAGCCAATTATTAGAAGGTTATGAACAAGCGCAAGCGGGACTGGGGCAATTAATTGCTGAATATAAAAAAGTGCCGACCATACTAGAAGAAGCACAGGCACAGCTGATGTCCCTTGAGGAGCCATTAACAAAGCTTGCTCAAAACCATCCGGAAATCATTGGGGATCCTCATTTTGCAGAAATCCAAGCGATTGTCGGAAATGCAACAAAGCAAGTGGCGATTGCCGGTGGAACCGTGGCGGCATTAAATGAGCAATTGGATGCTGTACGGACGGGATTAGAGACGGCGAATCAACATTTGGCACAAGTTGTTGCAGGTCTCGGAGAATTTTCAAATGGCTTAAAAGAAATTTCAAATGGTCTTGCCCAATTGGAATCTGGCTTAGGTGAAGCAACTTCTGGGCAACACCAAGTTGTTCAACAAATTCCAGCGATCGCCTCTGGACTTGGGGAGATTGCGACTGGTCAGGAGCAGCTTCAATCAGGTTTTGGTAATATGGGTGGTCAGCTAGATCAATTAAGTGATGGACTTGCGCAAAGCAGTGAAGGACTGGGGCAAATTGAGGATGGCTTCGGAGAGGCGGAAAATTACCTTTCAGATCTCGCGAACGAAACAGATTTGCAGCAATCGGGCATTTATATACCAGATCAACTTTTAACAAATGAGGAATTCCAGCAAGTATTCGATCTGTATATGTCTGAAGATGGAAAAATGACTACATTAGATGTGGTACTCGATTCCAATCCATATGCAAAGCAATCGATGGATATGATTTCTAAATTAGAGCAAACATTAGCTGATGCAACCAAGCATACGAAACTCGAACAAGCAAATATCGGTATCGGTGGTGTAACAAGCATTAACCGTGACCTTGAGTCGATGTCCAATTCCGATTATACAAAAACTGTCACATTTATGATGGCTGGAATTGTACTCATATTAATCATTTTGCTCCGTTCGCTCGTTATGCCTATTTATATCATTGCATCGCTACTGTTAACCTATTATTCTTCGATTGCGATGACAGAAGTGATTTTTGTCAATATTTTAGGCTATCCAGGCATTAACTGGGCGACTCCATTTTTCGGCTTTGTTATCTTAATTGCACTTGGGGTCGATTATTCGATCTTCCTGATGGATCGTTTCTCTGAATATAAACAAATGGATGTGAAAACAGGCATCATTCTTGCGATGAAAAATATGGGAACCGTCATTATGAGCGCAGCGGTCATATTAGCGGGGACATTTGCAGCGATGCTCCCTTCAGGTGTATTATCAATGCTTCAAATTGCTACGGTCGTGCTGACAGGACTATTATTTTACGCCTTGATCATTCTTCCGTTATTTGTACCAGTATTGATCAACATGCTTGGAAAAGCGAATTGGTGGCCATTTTTCTCTAGAAGAGGAGAAATTCAGCCATTAGATGATACAAAACGGGATATAGGTATGAACTAATATGAATGAAAAGAAACCAGCCTTCTTAAATGGGAAAGCTGGTTTCATTTATATTCATACATAGTTACTCATTTACACCGTCTTTAAAATTTTTCTTCCAGTTTTTATCTCCAACGTGTTCGAAATCTTGTGTCGTACGTTCCAATACGTCTATTATCCAGCGCTTGGTTTCTTTTATCATATCGTAGAATACTTTTTCTTCAATCCCAGATGTCTTTATTCCAGCTAAAGCATCAGAAGCAGCGAGCCGTCGGTGTTCCTCTACCTTTTTGTCAAATTCATCGAATACATGTTTGACGAACTTCGTAATATCTTTATGTTCCTTATTTACTCTTTGTTCAATTTCTAGCAATTTTTTATCCATTTTTATGTACCCCCTCTTTTTTTACAATGCTTACAAATAAACTTAAATAAGAATGTTGATTTTAATACTATATACAAACTAAGTGAATAGTATAACTTCTATTTACCATTTCTTTCACTTCACGAAACCAATTATTTGAAAACACAATCATCACTTGATATAGTTAGCATGCTACCTAATATGCTTGAAAGAAGGTGTGCTTTTGATCGAAGATGAAATTCGAGAAATATTAGATGGTTTATCTACGAAAATGCGTAGAAATTATTCGGAAATGTTGCGCGAACTAAATTTGCATGTTGGGCAAGATCAATTATTATGCCGTCTTTGGAAAGAGGATGGGATTACCCAAATCCAGCTAAGCGAACGTTTGAAGTGTGAGCCGCCGACAGTCGCAAATACGGTAAAAGCCTTAGAAAACTATGGTCTTATTTATCGCCAACGCGATGAAATAGACGGAAGAGTCAACCGGGTTTATTTAACCGCTAAAGGAAAGGAAGTAAAAGCACCGATCGAAAAAGTTTGGCGTAAACAGCAGGATAAATTGCTAGAAGGTATATCCGCAGAGGAACGTCTATTATTAAAAAAGCTTTTAAAAAGAATGGCTGATAATATTTCGTAAGCTCAGCCCTTTTATTAAAAAATAATTAGCATACTAATTAAAAAGGGAGTTGAATGATGATGAACGTTTTTGTTGTTGGAGCAAATGGACAGATTGGACGTCAGCTTATTGATTTATTAAAAGATAGTAAGGAACATACAGTAAGAGCGATGGTCAGAAAGGAAGAACAAGCAGCTGCATTTGAAAAAATAGGAGTAGAAACAAGATTAGCCGATTTGGAAGGAAGTGTAGATGAAATTGCAGAGGCGGCCAAAGGCTGTGACGCCATCGTTTTCACTGCGGGATCTGGCGGTCATACTGGGGCTGACAAGACCCTTTTAATTGATTTAGACGGTGCGGCTAAAACGATCGAGGCTGCTCAGAAAATAGGCATTAAGCGGTTTATGATGGTAAGCGCGATTCATGCACATAGAAGAGAAAAATGGACAGCGATTAAACATTATATGGTTGCCAAACATCATGCAGATAAAATCCTTGAACAAAGTGGTCTAACATATACGATTATCCGTCCTGGAGGTTTATTGAACGAGCCAGGGACTGGAAAAATTTCTGCGGCTGAAGATTTAGAAAGAGGTTCGATCCCTCGTGAAGATGTAGCGCAAACGATCATTACTGCGTTAGCAATGGAAAATACGTTTAATCGTTCTTTTGATCTAGTGTCTGGTGAAAAAGCGATTTCAGATGCGTTGAAACAAATATAGGCGAAAGAAAAATAATAAACGGATGGGAAGGAAGAATGGATGAAATTAAGTATATTGGACCAAGCCCCGATTACGAAAGGGAATAAAGCAGCAGATGCTCTAATAAAAGCGGAAGAATTAGCTATTTTAGGCGATGAATTAGGCTATCATCGCATGTGGATGGCAGAGCATCACGGAACAAATGATTTTGCAAGCTCAGCCCCCGAAGTGACAGCAGCTCATTTGGCGGCTAAAACGAAAAATATCCGAATCGGCACTGGGGGAGTAATGATGATGCATTATTCACCATTAAAACTTGCTGAGGTATTTAAAACGTTAAGCGCCTTTTCACCGGGCAGGATTGATTTTGGTGTAGGCCGGGCTCCGGGTGGGGACCAGCGCTCCATCTATGCTTTATCCGAAGGGCGTCAACCGCTCCTGCATAATATGTATGAAAAATTTGATACAGCATTACAGTTAATCAATGATGAAGTACCTAGAGATGATCTATATAATCAAACAATTGCTACACCATCCCAAGTTGTTTTGCCAGAGGCTTGGCTGCTAGGTTCGACTGGAAATAGTGCCATTCAAGCTGGAGTTAGGGGTGTGGGTTATTCATTTGCACAATTTTTCAATGGCGAGATGACGAGAGAAATTTTAGATGCATACAAAAAGAACTTCCAACCTTCTGCTTTCTTGGAAAAGCCAGAAATCAATGTTTCCTATATGGTGACAACAGCTGAAACAAAAGAAGAAGCTGAATTCGAAGCAAAGCCTCAAGACATTTGGCGTTTGCTGTTTACAAGAGGCAGAATCACACCACTGTTAACACCAGAGGAAGCTCGCGATTATCCATTAACGGAAATGGATCGCATGATCATAAAAGAAAATCGCAACATTCATTTAGTTGGAGACGTGAAAGAAATAGCCATGCTGCTGCAAAAAGAACAGAAGCAATATGGATTCGATGAAGCGATGATTGTCAGCATTCCCCATTCACAAGAGAAGCGTTTGAATGTTTATCGATTATTGGCGCGGGAATTGCTATAAGATTAAATGCTTATTTTACACCAATATAATAAAAATCCGGTTCAGTTTAATTGAATCGGATTTTTTATTGGTAAGAATGAAGGGAATCGTTCGTCAAATATACCAACAGTTCAATACAAAAAGCTTTCTAATTCCCTAAAATCCAATTACTACACAATATTAGGCATGCAATTAGCTAATAAATTTGCGGTTGTATGTGGGAGAGGTTCTCAGGACAGAATAATTTTGTGGATTCAATCAATGATGGTCGGATTGTAGTTAATGATAGCGAGCGAAGCGATAATAATAAATACAGGGAGCTTTTTTAAATGAAAATTACAAAGGTAACTACACTTTTAGAATTGATGCAAGCAATTTCCGAAAATATACCACAAGTTTTGGAGATCTTAGCATCGATTCTGTCTCCTCACTCCATTACTTTACCCGAAGGTTACAAATTAACAGGGAAAAGTAACGATTCATGTATTGTGAGCTTTAACAATAGTGATGGTTTTGGTGTGACTCGCGATAATACCATTTCAAACGTAACTGTTATGACAAAACATACGAATCGGGCAATATACACGGTTTATGGCATGCCAAATATGGGTGATATTGTTCTTGAAAATTTATATATTACGGGACAGGTTTCAATTATTTCTAGGCAAGGAACGGATAAGATAAACCTTATCGCAAATCATATACACATTACTTCTTGTGATTCTAGACATTATAGTGAGCAACCACAAAAGTATGGCGTTAATGTATACCAAGGTGCACTAACTGTATATAATTTTAATCCTAATGAAAACAGTAGAATTGATTGTAAATTAACGAATATTTCTATTGGGTTTAAAAATGCTCCTGTTATTGGCTCAGGTATTTTTATTTGTGGTTTCGGTGATGAAGGTGGCAAAGTTAATTTGGAAACACTAACTACTGGTGCCGTGTATTCAAATGGGATGTTACCCTATGGGACAGCGGATATTATTACCGCTGCTATTTTCATTGTTTATGGGGTTGAGGCAAAAAGAGTTGAACATTATGGTGAGCTTATAACTTACGGTGTAAATGACATGGTTCTTGATACATGGGGCAAAGTTGAGATATGGGTGAGCCATGCTTCAATCGTATCCTATGGCCCAAGTGGTATAGGGTTCGTGAACTTTGGCATCGTAAAAGATTTCACGGCACAAGCCATTACAACATATGGATTAGGCGCGAGAGGCTTTAATCAATATGATGGCACAGTTGAAAATATTAAGTTTAAATCGATCACAACTTATGGTGATGGCTCAATAGGTATACAAGTTAGCAAACCGATCGGAAATGTCACTGTGGAAGAAAACGTAACAACATATGGTTCTGTGGGTAATTCCTTAGTTAAAGGCGTAATAACAAAGCTTGCGGCAAATGCAATTAGTATTAAATCAGGAGGCAAAGTTGAAAGTTTGACCATTAAAGGTGACATCGTTACTTATGGAGAAAATGTTACAAATTACGCATTGGAGGGCGGCGAAGTTATGCAGTTCAATATTGGTGGTGAAATGATCGCTAATGGAGAAAATTCACAGAAACATAAAACGGAACAATTGGATGCATGAACTTTACATCGAACTGTTAAAAGTATGATGAGAGGAGAAAAAGTAATGGATGATGGAGATATGCTGGAAAAAGGTGTAGCTTAAATACTTAAATCCAGAAACTAATAATACATGTGATTAACGCGTACAAAAGCCATGACCTTTGAAACACCTCTCACTCATTAATCAGCTGGTCTTGGGCCTGCCTTTTTTCCAGTATTTTCAACTGTCATGATTGGTCGAACGGTTATGTCCCCATTCACCCGAATTTGACAAGATAAACGTAAACAATCTTCAAATAAGTTTTCATCAATGCCTTTGTTAGCAAAGGCTATTTTTTCTTTTTTAGTGACTTCCATAAAATCACCGGCCAATACTTCTACTCGGCAAGTAGTACATTTTGCATTTCCGCCGCAGCGATGAAGAATATTTATCCCGCTATCTTCAAGAGCTAATACTAATTTTTTCCCCATATCTACTTCGAAGGTTACTCCTCCTAATACGGTTACGTATGGCATGTTCATTCCTCTTTTCTATTAATATGATGTCAACTAAATTTGAAACGGTTTATAGGTTTATTAGCGTGTTACATTTATCTAATTTTATTCAAAGAGCGCTGAATAGCTCATAATCGAATGAACCGAGTCGTATGTACACATAATAAAGATACGTGACAAACTATTGTAGGTGGTGTACCTTCGTGAACTATGCGAATTGTGACTTTTCTCCAATGAAGCAGACGATAAAAGAGGAGATTTACCAAGTAATATTGGCGCTTCAGAATAATTTAGATGCAATGGACGATGAAAATTATTGTCTCCTTGGGAATTTAGAAAAAATTAAGGAACATTTTATATCTATTGATATGAAAGCTTCCAATTTTTATTTGAATTGTTATTTAGCTCCATTTACAGACAAATATCCTGAATTAACCATTTGTGTTCAAAATTTGTCTCAACGCAGACATGGTGGATTAATTGTTATTCAACGAGAAGATTCGCTAGATGGCTTTATTCAGCCGGGTATTCCAATCGGAGCCGGCTTGACGCATTCTTTATTAGAGTCGATTTTCTATCCGGGAAATCCGCTTCATGATGGTGCTGTCATGATAGAGGGTAATCAGATCGTTTCCGCAGCAAATGTTCTTCCACTTTCGGACAGGGCTGTCGGTGATAAAAAATTTGGTACTCGGCACCGTGCTGCTTTAGGTTTATCTGAGCGTAGTGATGCGCTCGTACTAGTAGTTTCTGAAGAAACAGGTAAGGTTTCATTTGGATTTAAAGGGAACCTCTATCCAATTAATACGGGTGAATAAGGCCAGTTACTATTTTGTTCTCACGATATAAAATCATTTGACATATTATCATTTGATTGGTAAAGTGATAGTGAGGTTACTGAAAGGGAGGAGAACAAAATACGTAATAACACATTAGGATCGTTAATCTGGTTACGTTTAATACGTTTTACAAACCAAAGTAACCAAATGTCGAATGATTTTTTAAAGCGATTTGATTTAACAACTGCCCAATTTGATGTACTTGTTCAAATTCAGTTATATGAGCCACTTACACAAAGCGAATTAGCAGAAAAGGTAACAGTCACACAAGGTGGTATTTCCCGGATGCTCGCAAGGCTTGAGAAAGAAGGTTATATTACGCGGAAACAAGACTGGAAAACGAAAACGATTCGTTTAACAAAGAAGGCAGAATTAGTATTAAAAGAAGCAATGCCAGCACAACTTGAATTTCAATCGTCATTTTTTGATGATGTTTTAACTGAAGAAGAGAAGAAAACATTGTATACACTTATGACCCGTGTCCACAAATATAGTCAAAAAAGAGAATTACCGTCTGAGTAATTTTTTTTACATTATCACTTGATTAGTCAATTTATAAGAGGAGGAAACAATATGTATAAAATACCTGGTCATCACCATATTTCAATGATTACGAAAGACGCCCAAATAAACAACCAATTTTATCAAAATATATTAGGACTTCGCAGAGTGAAAAAAACCGTGAATCAAGACGATCCATCAATGTACCATCTATTTTACGGGGATTTGACCGGCAGTGCGGGAACAGAGTTGACGTTTTTTGAAATGCCTATGGTAGGAAGGACATATCGCGGTACAAATGCCATAACAAGAATTGGTTTACTTGTTCCATCATTTGAAAGCCTCGTATATTGGAAAAATCGTTTTGAATCAATGAATGTGAAGCATGATGAGATTACAAAATATGTTGGGCGGGATGCACTCCATTTTGAAGACACTGAAGGATTGCGAATGGTCTTAATCAATAATAACAGTGAATATATTCCTGAGTATTGGTCAGCATGGGAAGACTCTTCCGTTGAAGAGGGGCACCGTATTTTAGGAATGGGGCCAGTAGAAATAACCGTCCGTCATTTAGGAAAAATAGCGAAAACGTTGCAAGAAATGTTTGGTTACTTTGAAGTGAGTCGTTCAGATACAGAAGCGATTTATCAGTCTGTTGAAGGACAATCATTTGGAGAAATTGTCATTAAGCAGCAGGACGGAGAAAGAGAAAAACCTGGTAGAGGAAGCATCCATCATCTTGCAATTCGAGTAAACAATGATGAAGAATTGCAATATTGGGATGAAATTGTTAAGAAACGTGGTTTTCACTCAAGTGGGATCGTCGATCGTTTTTACTTTAAAAGCCTATATTTCCGAGAATCCAATGGAATTTTATTTGAGATAGCAACGGATGGTCCTGGATTTACTGTCGATTCGACAGTTGAAGAATTAGGGAAAATATTAGATTTACCGCCATTTTTAGAAGAAAGACGTACTGAAATTGAAGCGAAATTAGCACCAATAGATTAAACCATATTGTTAACTTTTAACTAAGTTGATTGTGTCAGAACCCTACGGGATAAGACGATAAATGGAAGACATCGCAGATGTGTCCAGTTCCGCGGAAGTTAATGAAAAGCGTGCTACCATCACCAGTAAAAGTTAAGCCTCCGCGCGTGTCACAATTTTTTCGAGCAATCTGGACGCTTTAAAAAAGGAGAGTATGAACATGGAGAAATATCGTATCGATCCAAGCGAAGGGATTGAGTTTGGCTTATATTCGATTGGAGATCACCTATTTAACCCGCATACAGGTGATATGATTAGTGCACAGCAGCGAGTTCAAGAATTAATCGATGCAAGTAAGCTTGCGGATGAGGCGGGGATCGATGTGTTTGCGGTCGGTGAAAGTCATCAAACGCATTTTGCAACACAGGCACATACGGTTATTTTAGGGGCGATTGCACAGGCGACAAAAAATATTAAAATCGCCAGCTCAGCAACGGTATTAAGTGTATCAGACCCTGTTCGTGTGTATGAAGACTTTGCTACCATTGATTTAATTTCAAAAGGACGAGCAGAAATTGTCGCTGGACGCGGTTCACGTACAGGGGCATACGATTTGCTCGGATACAATGTCCGTGACTATGAGGAATTATTTGAAGAAAAAATGGAGCTTCTTCTGAAATTAAATAATGAAGATAAGATAACATGGGAAGGTCAATACCGCGCACCACTAAATAATGCAATGATTCTCCCGCAACCCTTAAATGGACATTTGCCGATTTGGCGTGCAGTCGGTGGACCGCCTGCTAGTGCTATAAAAGCTGGTTATGCAGGAGTACCAATGATGCTGACAACGCTAGGTGGTCCCGCCATCAACTTTAAAGTCTCAGTTGATGCGTATCGTGAGGCAGCGGAGCGTAGCGGCTTTGATCCTGCAACGTTACCAATCGCAACGACAAGTTTATTTTATACAGCAGATACGACTCAAGATGCACTTAAAGAATTTTACCCACACTTGAATGCCGGTATGCTGGCGTTAAGAGGCGGCGGCTATCCAAAACAACAATTTGCACAAGCGACAGATCATCGAGATGCGTTAATGATTGGCAGTCCACAACAAATTATTGAAAAGATGATTTATCAATATGAACTATACGGTCACCAACGTTTTATGGCTCAAATTGATTTTGGTGGCGTACCTTTTGATAAAATCGCGAAAAATATTGAGTTAATTGCTACGGATATTATGCCGGCAATTAAGAAATATACGAGGGGTAAGTAAGATGAAAATTGTAGGAATCGCAGGCTCAAATGTTGGATCCAAAACAAGAATAGCGATGGATTACACACTTAATAAAGCTCGAGAAAAATATCCAGATGCAGAGATTATATTGCTAGATTTAGCTGAGTATGAAATCGTCTTTAGCGATGGACGCAATTATTGGGAATATGATGGTGATACAAAGTATGTAACAGAGACAATCATGGGAGCGGACGCGATTATTATCGGGACTCCTGTATTTCAAGCATCTATTCCTGCTACATTAAAAAATATTTTTGACTTGTTACCCGTTAATGCTTTCCGGGATAAGGTAGTAAGTATGGTTGTGACAGCTGGAACAGCGAAGCATTATTTAATGGCTGAGCAGCAGCTAAAGCCAATATTAGCTTATATGAAGGCTCATATTGTCCCAACGTATGTATTTATAGAAGAAAAAGATTTTTACCGGAAAGAAATCGTAAATGATGATATTCTGTTTAGAATCGAACGCTTAGTAGACGATACCGCGCTGCTTGTAGATGCATATGTTAAGATTCGGCAGGCAAAAGATGCGGAATATGATTTTTAAGTAAATGATCGGTTGGATGGGGGATTGGAAAATGGAATTTACAAAGATAATTGAAAAGCGTCGCTCGGCAAATAACTTTTTAAAGGATGTCAAAATCACTCCTGAGGATTTAAATTTGATCTTCAATGACGTAAAGCTTGCACCATCTTCATTCAATTTACAACCGACGGAATACGTAGTTGTTTTGGATGAAGAAATGAAGGGAAAAGTTCGTGAAGCAGCTTACGGTCAATATAAAATACATTCCTCCTCTGCTGTCATCTTGGTTACAGCAGATCGGCAAGCATACGAACAAACTGAAAGACTACATCAAGGAATGTTGCATCTAGGAGTGTTAACAGAATTTGAATTAAGAAAAATGATCGATGAAAATTACGAATTCTACGAAGAGCGTGGGGAAGAATTTCAAAAGGAAGATGCAATCCGTAATGGCTCTCTATCTGCTATGTTATTTATGTTGGCAGCGAAAAATCGTGGGTGGGATACGTGCCCAATGATTGGATTTGACCAAGAGCAAATACGTACGTTATTAAATATACCTACTAGCCGTGAAGTTGTTTTAATGATCACAATAGGTAAGGAAAAAGAAAGCAGTCGAAGGCTAAGAGGTTATCGTAAACCAATTGGTGAATTTGTAACCTATGTATAATGGAAAATACAGCCCTTTCTCATCCATTTTGAGAAAGGGCTGTATTGATTTTGAAATATCTATTAGAAGCGAGAATCTCAGAAGCTTTGTGGTCTATTATTGTTGACCGACTTTTTCCTTTTTGGGAGAAATGGAATAAGTTGAGATAAAACATTAAGTATAGGCGTGTTGACATTTGTATCTTCATCCTGCTTTCGCCTATGCCCAAGAATGGTGAGAAAAATAGTTATAACGAGGAAAAGTGCCCCTTTAATCGAAACGGTAAGATCAGAAAATAAGCTGTGAATGATCATTGGATAGATCAGTACGACGATAAAAGTTGCAGTGATCGTAGCAAGTGCTGTTACGAACCATTGATGTACACGAACACGTGAATACAAAAGAATACAGGCGATATAAGCAAAGAAATATAATATAGCATATGTAGCAGATAGTTTAATGACTGCTGGACTATGATCAGTATCGAAAGGATTGATACGTTCACCTGCATAGACAAAAAGATTTTCCTCAAGGAAAAAAGCAGCCAAGCCAATCCCAATACAAGCAAGAAAACTTAAGGAAAAAATAAAGACCCCAATAAAAATAATCGTAATCAACAAGATGAGCAGCTTTCGTAATAAAGAGAAAAGGGCTCCAACAATTGGAAACTTCCGTGCCATTACTGATATAAAGACAAATAACGCAATCACGCAAAAAAATATGAAATAACGAATAAGGTATTCCCCCATTTTATCCCCTCCTTCGTATTTGGATAAAAGGTAAAATTAGTCTATTTCTCTATCGTATTCAGTATAGCAATCTTTTAGGAGGTTAAAAGGGAAGAAAGTACCGATCAGTGACAACGATGAAGAGTAAGGTTATTTGAAAAAGCGGCCAATCACAATAACGGAAAGTCTCAAAACAATCTTTATCGACGCACTTTTAAAAATTGAAAAAGATTAAGTATCGAATGCGTTTATTAGATATAAATAGAGGAACTTTTTGTGAATGAGATATGAACAATATGTGTCTTAGCAGGTAATGCTTGATGTATGAAAGAACTACTATCGTATGATCAAAGAATGAAGGTTTGGAGGTTTTTCCTATGATGAAAAACTTAAAAGACTGGAAAGACCCAGCAATATTGCTCTCATCAATTGGGATTTCAAGTATTGGAGATTTTATTTACTTAGTTGCAATTAACATTATTGTGTATCAACTTACGGAATCAGCGGCGGCAGTAGCAGGTCTTTGGATAATTGGACCGTTAACAAATATTGTAACGAAGTTTTGGACAGGGAGCTTTATTGATTACCGAAGTAAAAGAAGAATAATGGTAGTAACGTACATACTAAGAGCAGTGTTCATATTCTTTATTCCATTTGCACCAAACATAATCGTAATTTATATGATTCTCATTGTTTTAAGTGGCGCAAAAGCGTTTTTTAATCCATCATCAATGACATATGTTACAATTCTTGTTCCAATAGAAAAGAGAAGGCGCTTCAATTCCATCCGCGCCTTTGCAGATTCTGGGGCATTTATCGTCGGTCCCGCAATTGCGGGCTCACTTATCTTACTCACCTCTATTGAAGCAACGCTATGGTTAAATGCCATATTCTTTCTCATTTCAGCCATATTATTATTATTTCTTCCTGAAAAAGAAAGCATTGATAAAGAAATAATACCAGCATTGACTATTTCCCAAGTGATTCGTGACTTTACGGTTGTCCAAAAGTTTATAAGAAACAATAAATATGTGTCATTTATTTACCTCGGTTTTATATTGCTCATGATTTTTTCCTTTGCCATGGATGCACAAGAAGTTGTTTTCACACAACAAGTGATCGGCCTTTCTGAATTTGATTACAGTTTATTAATTAGTATCACAGGAATTGGCTCTGTCATCGGTGCTGGTTTATTATCGTTTTTTTCAAATAAATTATCGATTCGTTATATGATTGTGATCGGTCTGATTATGATGACAATCGGATATGTTATTTACGCATTTTCTTGGTCTTTTATGTCAATTGTCGTTGGATTTATTATTTTAGGGTTTTTTAATACGTTCTTAAATGCAGGAATCATGACCTTTTACCAAAATAATGTACCTATCAATGTGATGGGAAGGGTAACGAGCATTTTTCAACTGATCCAAAGTGCCGTCCAAGTTGTTTTTATTTTAGCGATTGGTGTGACAGCCGATCTGCTTTCCTTGAGGTTAACGATTGTTGTGTTGGCATTTTTGATGTTATTATCAGCTATTATTTTTTCAATTGCAGTATTGAGTGTAAATAGAAAATCATTTTATAAAGAAGGTACATCGAGAAATTGAATATAGTAATAAAATCATTGATAAAGAAATGGTTACTTAAGATTAACTTTATTAAAGTGATTGAAAGGGCACGTGAGGCTTCTTCTTGTGTATTGGGTAGGTATTAATGAAGTTGAGGGATTATTATAGGAAAGTTGATCAACAGTAATAAGCCACGTGAAAAATATACACGTAAGGGAGAAAAAACAATGTCCAATAATGAAAGACCGAGAAAAATAATTCTAGATCTAGCAGTTACTTTAGATGGATTCATTGAAGGTTCAAAAGGAGAAGTTGATTGGTGCATCCTGGACTCTGAGATGGGATTTATCGATTTCTTAAACCAAATTGATACTATTTTATATGGAAGAAAAAGCTACGATTTATGGGGAGAATATACTCCGGAAAATGGAGATTCCGGTACTGAAAAAGACATGTGGGAAATCGTTCATAGTAAAGAAAAATATGTGTTTTCTAATACGAAAAAAGGGATCGACAATAAAGCAATATACATAAATGACAATATTCTTGAAGAAGTAAATAAATTAAAAGATAAGCCTGGTAAAGATATCTGGCTATATGGTGGGGCAAGTCTTATTACAACATTCATCAATTTAGGGCTTGTTGACGAATTTAGATTATCTGTTCATCCTGTTATTTTAGGGGAAGGAAAGCCTTTATTTACTGACATTAAACAGAGAGTAAATCTAAAAATGGTAAGGTCAAGAAAGTTTTCTTCTGGTGTTGTACAACTAATCTATCATTTGGAGAAGTAATCATAAGAGGTATCTTAATTCAAGGTGAAATTTAAAATCCTATTCAATTATTTAATAAAGCCCCAAAACCTTGATTTAATAAGGTATTGGGGCTTTTAAAAGACAAAGCAATCTTATTAACGTGAGGAAGAACTCAACGATAAACGCTTCGTTAATTTCTGATGTAATTCAGAACGCTCTGAAAGACGTGTGAATGTACCTTCAAAAAAGTTACGTATTCAGCAACAAACTAGGGGGAATTCCCATCTGAAAAACATGTTACTTACCGATAAAAACTTTTGTGTTACCTTTTAGATCGAATTTGGATATATCAATTACTTCTGATCCTTCTTATTTAATTCAATATCTGATCCATTAACATCGTCAACAACCGCTTTAATTTCACCTTCCATATAAACTTCGGAAACTTGCTCGTGAGTAGTTGCAAGTCCTGATGACAAAGTATCTTTCCGATTATAATCCTGAACTTCATACGTTCTACCAGCGAGTGTCAAAGAATTTTTTTTCATTTTTCTCCATTTTGATCACTCTTTTTTTAATCAAGATATTTCTAAGTTTCCATACATGGATTGCTATTATTGCCTAAAACATTCATTAAATATTCATTGATTCTAGCGAAAAACACGCACATAAAAATCGTCCAATCTGGTAAATGTAGTCGTCATAACTCATTTAAAGAATGAACGATTTCTGTATGAGTAAATCGAAGATCACTCCTGGAATTATCCCCTATACGAAACACACTAAAGTATGCCCAACCTTATATTTCATCTTCGCTATCTTCTTTCTCAACCACTCTCATCGGACGCATCATATCATAGTCCTCGTGCTCCAGTATATGGCAATGCCAGACGTATTCGCCGGGGTTTTCCTTAAATTGCATGATGACGCTTGTTACCATTCCAGGCTCAGCTTTTACCGTGTCTTTCCAACCTCTTTCGTGAATTTCGGGCCGGGTAGCAGGGCCAGTATACTCAATATAGCCATCCTGATTGAATCTTTCCAAGTTAAATGGTGTTCGATGTAAAATTTTGAATTGAATCAGATGGATGTGAATCGGATGGGGAAAGTTTGTGACATTGATTAGTTTCCAAACTTCTGTATCGCCGATTATCGGTTTTTCGGTAACAGGGTCATGCCACATTCGGTCATCAAGCAAAAGCATAGGTCTGCCATACTCATCAGTCATCGCATCTAGCTTTAATAATCGAGTTTTATTGGCATTATGTTCATCCAATGTCTTCTCATCCGGAATGAGTTTTGCGGGGATTTTACTCGTATCTTTTCCATTCAAAGGCAGCGAGACATCAAATCTCATAATAACCCCTGTATTTCCTTCATCATTTGTATTTTGCAATATTAATCTTTTCCCTTTTAGTTTTGAAAAATCAATGATCACTTCAGTGCGTTCGGCTGGTTCCAGAGGAATGGTTGTCAATTCAACAGGTTCTGTCAGTAAACCTCCGTCTGTCGCAATTTGATAAAAGGTACGTCCGTCTCCAAGCCTTAACGTATAGGCATTTGTGTTGGAGGCGTTTAATATGCGAAAACGATATTTGCGGGGCTCCACTTTTAATTTTGGCCAGAGCTTTCCGTTAACCGCTATCGTGTTTCCAATAAAAAATGGTTGGACAGAAGGATTTACAGGTGCCGGCGGGTCGGTGTTTTCCGGGTAATATAAAGAGCCGTCTGAATTAAAAGATCGATCCTGAATCATTAATGGTATATCGTAATGCCCCTTTGGTAATTTTAAGTGCTTTTCCGCAGCGTCCTCAATTAAGTAAAAACCTGCTAAACCCGTGTACATATTGAGTCTCGTAATGCCGACGGCGTGATCGTGATACCAGAGAGTTGCTCCCATTTGCCTGTTCGTGTATTCATACACTTTCCGGTTAAATTTTGCTCCCGTCTCTTCAAAATCCCTTGAAAACCATGCATCAGGATGTCCATCACTTTCCCAATTTACATTCGCACCGTGCAAATGAACGACTGTTCGAACGTCAGGGGGGCCGGCAGATCCATGAAGCGTTCGATCAATGGGCAAAAGGTGTTTACTGGGGAGCTTATTTTTCCATTTCACATAAATTTTTTCATTTTGTTTGACCTTTATCGTCGGACCGGGTTGCATCCCATCGTATCCCCATATCGTTGTCGCTGGAAAATGTTGATGATATTTGTGTTTTACCTGTCTCATTGAAATTTCGTAATATCGACTACCTTTAATCATTGCCCTCGGTTCAGCCGCCAGTGGTATGGGAAGTTCATCCACGAACTTCGGGATTGTATCGGGATTGGATGGGTCAACTTTCATACGACTTTTCCTTTTTGTTGGCATTTTCTCACTTCCTAACTGTAGCATTTCATTATTTTATGTAGTTAAATGGTGGATGTATGGGTAATAGTTGGGATGGTATCATTTTTAAAAAGTGGTGGTGGAAAGGGGATCGGTTGGGAAGGACCCTAACATTATCCTGTACTAATGAGGAGGGTCAGGAAAGAATTATGCATTTGATAGCTTTTTCCTGAAAGGTGCCCAAATTTTACGTTGAAAAAGCCCCAAACCTTTTATATAGTAAAGGTTTGGGGTTTTGTTAATTAAAGCAAACTTATTAACGTGAGTAGAACTCAACGATAAACGCTTCGTTAATTTCTGATGGTAATTCAGAACGCTCTGGAAGACGTGTGAATGTACCTTCAAGCTTGTCAGCATCAAATGTTACGTATTCAGGAATAAAGTTTGTTGCTTCAACGGATTCTTTGATGATAGCAAGGTTGCGTGATTTTTCACGAACACCGATCGTTTGACCAGCTGCTACGCGGAATGAAGGAATATCAACGCGACGTCCGTCAACTAGAATATGACCGTGGTTTACAAGCTGACGCGCTTGGCGACGAGTGCGTGCAAGACCTAGACGGTATACAAGGTTATCAAGGCGTTGCTCCAAAAGGATCATGAAGTTTTCACCGTGTTTCCCTTTCATTCTACCAGCTCTTACGAACAAGTTTTTAAATTGACGTTCGTTCACTCCGTACATATGGCGAAGTTTTTGTTTCTCTTGTAACTGCAATCCATATTCTGAGTGTTTTTTACGTTGGTTTGGACCATGTTGTCCTGGCGCGTAAGGGCGCTTTTCTAATTCCTTACCTGTACCGCTTAAAGAAATACCCAAACGACGGGAAATTTTCCAAGCTGGACCTGTATAACGAGACATATAAGTCTCCTCCTTTGTTTTTATTTTTGTAAAATAAAAACCGATATGAATTCACTTTGATGAATATTTTGTTTTCATGCACCCTCGCCCTAGCAGCGGCGGGTTACGCGATGCACCTCAGAAAGAGGAACAAAATACAGACACCAAGTATTCATCCAGGCTGCATTATTTTACACAACGACCATTATATGATGAATAAAAGGAGAAGTCAAGCATTGTTAAGAATGGAAAATGTTGTTTTGCTCTAGGTTAAAAGATCTATTCATGATATGATTAATGGGAAAAAGGTCATTATATAAATAGGATAGCTTTTTTTATCATTTAGTGGCGGGTGATGATTGTGAGCAAAAATAACTCAACTTTCATATTAAATAACGAGCAGCAAGAAGGCAATAAGTATAAAGAGTTATTCCGAGTGACGGAAAAGTTTCATGCGACAATGGAAACAACGAGTATACTTACAGAAGTCATAGAGACCCTCCATAAAGTTTTTCCTCAATATGACTATCATTTACTTATGTCCAATGATAGTGAGGCCACTGCGCAATTGCCCATAAAAGAATTAAAGTACCATTCTGAGAATACTGCTGCAATTTCCGCATATGTGAATGGAACAGTTGAAATCAATGATATAAATGGGGCACAGCTATTATATGCGCCATTAAATGGGAGGCAGGCTGTTTATGGTGTGCTTCAAGTGCAGGCGGATCACAGCTTTCCTTTAACAGAGGGAGAAATTGATTTCATAAAGTTAGTGGCGAATACAGCGGGTGGAGCATTGGAGAATGCTAAGTTATATCAACAATCTCGGAAATTGATTGAAGATTTAAAGTTTATCAACGAAACTTCATATGAGTTAAATTCACGAGCCACTGTAAAAGAAACATTGGAATACGTGTATGATCAAATTTTAAATTCTTTTTCAGCCTCCGCAATTGGCTTTGTATTTAAAGTTGATAATGAACCGGATATTTTAAAAGAGAGCTCTAGTTATTTTTTCGAACAATCGGCAACGCCATTTATTCAGCAAATATTTCATAAAGTAAATGAAACGAAAGAGGCTTTATTTATTGGGAACATTCATCAATCAATGGCTGGGACTATATGCCCATACGCGACAGCTATGGTTGTCCCGATGATTGAAGGAGAAGCAATGAAAGGAATTGTTATTGCGTTAGGTGATAAGCCTTATTGTTTTACATTCGATACGTACAAGCTTTTCCAATTATTTATTCAGCGTTCAACTTTAGCTGTAACAAATTCAATCTTGAGAGAAGAACTTCAACGAATGGTCATTACGGATCAATTAACTCAGTTATATGCAAGAAATTATTTGGATGAAGCGATTAAGCGCTCGATGAAAATTGACCAAGAAGGTACGTTTATATTAGTAGATTTAGACGACTTTAAAGCCGTTAATGATACATATGGACACCAGATTGGCGATGAAGTGTTAATACAAGTAGCGGAATCGATTAGAAAACACTTAAGAAGCACAGATATCGGAGCGCGTTGGGGCGGTGAAGAACTAGCCATATATTTGCCAGGGGTGTCGTTGGAAGATGGGATTGCTGTTGCGCGAAGATTGAGAGAATATGTCCCTAAAGAAACATCCCCAAAAGTGACAATTTCTTGTGGTATTTCAAGCTGGAAGTACGAGCAAGAAGATGAAGTGAAAAACTTATTTAACCGCGCAGATACTGCACTCTATGAAGCTAAGCGTGGCGGGAAAAATCAAATTGCGATTAAACAATTGTAATTCGAATTAGCAGAGGTACCCGCAAGTGGCTTTTAATTCAACTTCCTGTCCCTAACGATTCGCTTTCGGTACAAAGATTTTCTAATTCAAGCGAAGCCTTCGGTGAATCTCACAGATCTATTAGAGGAGCTTAGGAAGACAATCTAAGTTCGCCGCTTGGCAAATTTAGACGTTAAGGCATCATTTAAAAGGAGGCCGCTTGATTCAAGCGGCCTCCTTTTAAATTAAAGATAAGCAAGCAAAGCTTCTGTGAACTTTTCGAGATATTCTTTATCGATTTCATCAAAGCGATCTTTTTCTGGGCTGTCAATATCCAAAACGCCGATGACATTTCCATCTTTTGTTAATGGGATAACAATTTCCGACTGGGAAGCAGCATCGCATGCAATATGCCCTGGAAAAGCATGAACATCAGGAACAACGATCGTTTCTTTTTGAGCGGCCGAAGTTCCACAAACACCTCTTCCTAAGGGAATCCTTACACAAGCCGGCAAACCTTGGAAAGGTCCGAGTACAAGTTCTCCCTCTTCGATTAAGTAGAAGCCGACCCAATTAATTCGATCTAAAAACTGGCCAAGTAATGCAGAGGCATTGCTTAAATTAGCAATTTGATTTGTTTCTCCATCAAGCAAGGCGCGTAGTTGTTGTATGACTAACTCATAGCTTTTTACTCGGTCTTCACTGTACTGCTTCACTTCAAACATTGATCTTCCTACCTTTCTTTTTCAAAAATAAACAATATATGACAAACTTTGAATGAAACTGTCGAGAACTATTCAAAGGAATTGTTGATCATAGAGAGAAGTCATATAGTAGTATGTTTTATTTTTGCATATCATTTCAAAATATTCAAGACATGAGTAGGAGGAGCCTATGACTGTTCAAGCTACGACGAAGGATGTAATCATTGAGGCGGCGATTGAGCTTTTTAATACGAAGAGTTTCCAAGGGACAACCATTCGAGACATCGCAAAAAGGGCAAATGTGAATGCGGCGAATATATCGTATTATTTCCAAGGGAAGCAAGGGCTGCTTGAAGCTTGTCTCGTTCGCTTCTTTGATCCCTATGTCGCTTGTCTTGAAGAAGAAAGTGGAAAGATGAAGATGGATAACGCACACATCTGTCTGAGTAGAGCATTAAAAAAAATCATACAATTTCAAATGGAAAATCATTTGCTTACCCGGTTCGTATGGAGAGAAATTTCAATTGACTCACAATTAACTCGAGAAATCATCGCCTCCTATTTAATGAAAGAGCGTTTTTATTTGAAGAAATTAATTCAAGCAGCATTGAAGGAACAAAGGACAACGGTCATGGTCGATATGCTTGTTATTCAGCTAAAAGGTATGCTAATGATGCCATACTTAAACAGTCAATACGTAATGGAAGTATGGAGTATGCGCCCACATGAGCAATATTATACAGATAAATATTTTCAAGTCATTCAAAAGTGGCTTGATGTGATGCTAGATGGGTATGTTCGACCCAATCATATCAGCGCGATGCCGATTTCATATACGATTTAAAGGGAAGCACACTTCAACTTTTGGAGGTGTGTTTTTTTGCGGGCGAAAATCGAAAAGTTGGTTCAACATTCCTTTTTTCCTCAAATTTCAAAAAGAAAATCGGTCATTTACAGATGTTATTCTTTTTCTAAAAGAAAAATAAGAAATAAATGCTTTTAATAGTCAAAAAATGTCGTTCTCATGTTATCATAGAAGAACATAACTTTAATGATAATAAATTCACATATATGGCTGAAATGAATTGGGTTGAACAGGGGGCTAATAATGAAATACGGCGTGGAAATCGTGATTGCAACGATTGTTCTTATACTTATTATAATTGTAGCTGGATACATACTAAGAAAACGGTATTATAAAGAGGTTGATCGACTAGAAGCGAAGAAGATGGAACTAATGCATCGCCCTGTGATTGAAGAGTTGGCAAAGATGAAACAACTGAATATGACAGGAGAAGCAGAAAAATTATTTGAAGGCTGGCGTAAATCTTGGGATGAGATTGTGACTGAGAAGCTGCCGACGATTGATGAATGGCTATTTGATGCAGAGGAAATGACTGATAAATATCGCTTCAATCAGGCGAAAGCAGTACATGAAAAAATTGAACGTCTTCTTGAGGAAATTGGTGAACAAATCGAACAGATCCTTGATCAATTGACGGAGCTTGTTGGAAGTGAAGAGAAAAGCCGATTGGAAATGGAAGATATCTTAGAAAAATATAAAATTGCAAAAAAGAATCTACTCGCTCATCGCCATAGTTTTGGAATAGCAACGAAGAAGCTAGATGGGCTTTTAGAGGAAACTTCTACAAATATTGAAGCATTTGATGAATTAACAAATCAAGGGGACTATTTAAAAGCGCGCGAAATTGTCCTTACACTGGGTGAACAAATGGACCAACTGACAGGGAAGATGGAGAAAATCCCTGATCTTTTAACAGAATGTCAAACAATCATCCCCGCGCAAATAAATGAATTGCAAGATGGCTATGAAGAAATGAAGCAAGCGGGATTTATATTAGACCATTTACAAATTGAAACACAGGTAGAAAAGATTGAAAAACAGCTTGAGGCGTATCGTGAGTTTCTGCAAAATGCCGAGGTAGGCGAAGTTGAAAATGGTCTTGGGGAAATGACTGAAAAGCTCGATTCACTTTACGATGTACTAGAGAAGGAAGTATTGGAAAAACATTATCTCGTAAAGGAAAATGAGAAGGCGGGAATGATTTTAGAGCAATTAAAAGAAGTGAATCTTGGAATCGTAACAGAAACAAATGAAGTGAAAAATAGTTATCATTTGTTAGAGGATGATCTGGAAGCTCCGAAATCATTTGAAAAAACGCTTGCCCAATTGACACAACGCTATGAATTATTAAAGGCAAGAATGTCAGAGGAGCGTTCCGCATATTCGGTTTTAAGCGAGGAATTAAAAGAAATTGAAAAGCAACTAGAGGCAATGCAAGTTCAACAGGCAGAGTTTACCGAGCGCTTGCAAAGTTTACGAAAAGATGAATTAGAAGCGAGAGAAAAATTAGAAGGCTTGCAAAGAAGAATCAACGAAATTATTCGGATGGTTCGAAAGAGCAAGATGCCAGGGCTTCCAGCTGATTTTGAATCGTTGTATGAACAAGCAGAAGAAAATATCGATGATGTGTACAAAAGTCTGAATGAAAAACCATTAAATATGAAATCGGTCCAAAAGTTTTTATACGAAGCGATCGATACGGTGGAGCATCTATATACCCGGACAGATGAGCATATTGAAAATTCAAGGCTTGCGGAAAAAGTCATTCAATATGGAAATCGTTATCGTGCACGCAATCCAGAATTGAGAGCAAAGCTTGAAGAGGCAGAACAAGCTTTTCGCAATTATGAATATAAATCAGCGCTTGAGCAAGCAGCAACGGCTGTTGAGCAAGTAGAGCCTGGTGCGTTAAAGCGAATCGAAGAAATTATGAATGAAAAAATACACGTATAATCGATCATGGTGGTGCATGTTTGCATCGCCATGTTTTTATTTCTTTGGAAAGACAGATATGATAACATATACAATTGGCATTAGAATTTTATTTAAAGCGTATTTGAAAAGCCGAGAGAGAAAGACGTATCAAATTTCGAGGGCGCCGAAAAACATTAGTCTCTTCAAAAATGTTATACCTATTCTAATATGAGTGTTGATTTCCGTTCCAGGTACTTGCTTTCCGCAGGCGGAAAGCAACAGTATTATTAAGATGACTTTTTCAGTGCCCACAAAATCTCTCCAACCTTTTTATTTTGTGAATAGATAATGTAGAAGGTGTTTATTTTGATCTATTTTGATAATAGTGCAACGACAAAACCATATGATGATGTATTGGACACATATGTAAAAGTAAATCGCCAGTTTTTTGGCAATCCGTCATCCTTGCATAATTTTGGCGGGAAATCTGAGCAACTACTTACACGAGCTCGAGAGCAAATCGCGAACCTATGCAATGCCAAACCAGCGGAAATTTATTTTACATCTGGTGGAACAGAAGCAAATAATATGGCGATTAAGGGTGCGGCAATGATGCATAAAGGACGTGGAAATCATATTATTTCTACTGTAATTGAGCACCCGTCTGTGATTGAATCGTTGGAACAGCTGAGGGAACAAGGATTCGAGGTTACGTATGTTCCAGTCGATCAGCAAGGAAGAGTGTCGGTGGCTGATATCGAAGCTGCTCTTACGGATCAAACAATTCTCGTATCCGTCATGCATGTAAATAATGAAATTGGCTCGGTTCAACCGATCCAAACGATTGGTAATATGTTAAAGCAATATTCAAAAGTACTTTTTCATGTTGATCATGTTCAAGGAGCCGGGAAAATAAACCTCGATTTTCAAGAGGCAGCGATTGACCTATGCAGTGTTTCCGCCCATAAATTCCACGGCTTAAAAGGGACAGGCTTTCTTTATATTCGCGAAGGTGTGAAAATCAATCCACTTCTTGGTGGAGGAAATCAAGAAGGAAAGATGCGAAGCGGAACGGAAAATGTTGCTGGGATCGTTGCGATGGCACGTGCGTTACGTTTAACGGAAGAAAAGCGTGTTCATGAAATGGATAATTTAGAATTAATTAGGAATTGTCTATATGATGAACTGAAGCAAAATCAAGAGATAATCGTTCATACACCGATGGATGCTGCTCCACATATTATTAATTTTTCTGTGCAGCGTATAAAAGGAGAAGTACTCGTTCACGCACTTGAAGAAGAAGGAATCATTATTTCAACGACAAGCGCATGTTCATCAAAAGATCAACGCCCGAGTAAAACGTTGACAGCGATTGGTGTTTCTGATCAAATAGCAGAAAGTGCAGTTCGCATCAGCCTTTCATATGAAAATACGCTTGAGGAAGCGAAGCAATTCATTGAGCGGCTGGATCAAGTATTGCAAAGATTAAATCATGTAATGAGGCGAAAATAATGAATTATGATCGAATTTTAATTAGATATGGAGAAATGTCCTTAAAAGGGCGAAATAGAAAACATTTTGTAACAAAATTAAGAAAAAGCATAAAGAGAATGCTACAAGATTTTCCGAATGTACAAATTGAATCTGAATGGGATCGCATGTATGTTTTGCTAAACGGCGAACGAGCAGAGCCGGTCATGGAGGAATTGAAGAAAGTATTCGGTATTCAATCGTTTAGTCCAGCGATTAAAACAGAAAAAGAGATAGAAAAAATTCGTGAGGCGGCTTTGCAGATTATGAAAAAAGCCCATGTTCCAGGTAATACGTTTAAAATATCCGCACGTAGATCGGATAAAAATTTTGCCTATGACACAAACGGCTTAAATCATGCGGTTGGTGCGCATATTTTAATCCATATGGACGATATTAAAGTAGATGTAAAAAAACCGGACGTGAATTTGATCGTTGAAATTCGTCATGATGCTGCTTATATTTCCGGAGAAGTCATTCAAGGAATAGGCGGGTTCCCGGCAGGTTCATCTGGAAAAGCGATTCTCATGTTATCTGGGGGAATCGATAGTCCAGTTGCCGGATATTTAACGATGAAACGTGGCGTCGAAATTGAGGCTGTTCATTTTCACAGCCCACCATTTACGAATGAACGAGCAAAACAAAAAGTAATCGATCTTGCGGATAAGCTTGCCCAATATACAGGAAAAGTAAGAATTCATATGGTACCATTTACGGCTATACAGGAAACGATTCATAAAGAGATTCCTGCCGCCTATACGATGACAGCGACAAGAAGAATGATGCTGCGGATCGCGGATGAAATTAGGGAACAGCGAAAAGCGCTCGCGATTGTCACTGGGGAAAGTTTGGGACAAGTGGCAAGTCAAACGATGAATAGTATGTTTACGATTAATGATGTGACGAATACGCCAATTATACGCCCGCTAATTACAATGGATAAACTTGAAATTATTTCTATTGCTGAAACACTAGACACGATGGAAATTTCAAATCGGCCTTATGAAGATTGTTGTACGATCTTTACTCCGCCAGCGCCAACAACGAAACCACGAGTAGATAAAATGGAAATGTTTGAAAACAAATTTGATTGGGCACCACTTGTAGCTGAAGCAATTGAAAAAACCGAAGCTGTTGTTGTTAATGGCCAGAAAAAAGATGAAATGGATGATTTGTTTTAAGAAAAAAATGGTAATGTTACCAAAAAAATATTGAATGATGGCATGTGTTTTCGCACAATCTATCCATACAAGGAGGTGAAAACACATGCCAAACAACAGCAATAGCAATCAACTTCTAGTACCAGGAGTACAACAGGCTCTAGACCAAATGAAATACGAAATCGCAACAGAATTCGGTGTTCAATTGGGAGCAGAGACAACTTCACGTGCAAACGGTTCAGTAGGTGGAGAAATCACCAAACGCCTTGTTCAAATGGCTGAACAACAACTTGGTGGCCGCGCACACTAACATTCGTATATTCAATGGATATAGAAGCGGGAGCAATCCCGCTTCTTTGCAGTGTAATAATGATGAATTGTCTTTTTTTGTCTCGGAAACTAGTAGTCTTGAATATTAATTATGAGCATCATTCTGTATAATAGGAATAAGTAAAAAAGAAGGAGGGGCAACGATGAAACGAGAAGATTTACTTGCGCCTGAAATGTATAATATTACCGAGGAATTTGAAAGGTTTGCAGCTGATTCGAATCGAGTTGCTTTGAAGTGGGAAAATGATCAAGGGGAGACAAAAGAGATTACATATAAAAAGCTGATGAATGCGGCGAATAAAATCGCTAACGTATTTACAGCAGCTGGTTTACAAAAAGGCGATGCCATTCTCATTATGGTTCCTAGACTTATCGAGGCGTATCAAGTATATACCGCAGCATTAAAAGCAGGACTCGTACTCATTCCAAGCTCCGAAATGTTGAAACCAGCAGACTTGCAATATCGAGTTGATCATGGTGATGTAAAGGCAATTGTGAATTATTTCCCATATGTTGATCAATTTGATCAGGTAGAAAATATTGACGATGTGAAAAAGTTTGTCATCGGTAAAAATGTAAGTGGCTGGACGTACCTTGATGAAGAAATGGAAAAAGCATCACATGATTATGCAGCTATTAAAACAGTTAGCACAGACACTGCGTTTTTATCCTACACATCGGGCACCACGGGCAATCCAAAAGCAGTCGTCCACACACATGGTTGGGGTTACGCTCACTTGAGAACAGCAGCACCAAATTGGTTAAGTATCCAAGAAGGCGATACCGTTTGGGCTACGGCAAGTCCTGGATGGCAAAAATGGGTATGGAGTCCCTTATTATCTGTGCTTGGAATGGGCGCAACAGGATTCGTTTATCATGGAAAATTTGATCCGTTAAAATATTTATCGCTGCTTGAAAAATATAATATTAATGTATTATGCTGTACACCGACCGAATATCGCCTTATGGCGAAAGTAGATAATTTAAATGAATTTAATCTTTCTCATTTACACAGTGCAGTCTCAGCTGGAGAACCATTAAATCGTGAAGTGATTGATACATTTCGCCATTATTTTCAAGTGGATGTACGCGATGGTTATGGACAAACCGAAAATACATTACTTGTTGGGATTACGAAAGAGATGGAGTTAAGACCAGGGTCAATGGGAAAACCTACACCTGGTAATAAAGTAGAAATTATTGATGAATTTGGGCACCCGTGTAAGGTCGGCGAAATCGGTGATATTGCCGTTCACGTGGAAACACCTGCCTTATTCAAACATTATTACAAGGAGCCGGAACGAACAGCGATGCAATTTAGAGGCGAATATTATATTACCGGCGACAAAGCAAGAAAAGATGAAGATGGATATTTTTGGTTTGAAGGTCGAGGAGACGATATCATTGTAAGCTCGGGTTATACAATTGGACCATTCGAAGTAGAGGATGCGCTCGTTAAGCACCCATACGTAAAGGAATGTGCGGTTGTAGCAAGTCCTGATGAAATAAGAGGAAATGTTGTTAAAGCATTCATTATCCTAAAAGACAACATCGATGAAAATGAACCTAACCTAATTTCCATTTTGCAAAATCACGTAAAAGAAATTACTGCTCCATACAAATACCCGCGGAAAATTGAATTCGTCGATGAATTACCGAAAACTGTTTCTGGGAAAATTATGCGTGTGGAATTAAGGAAGCGTGAGTTAGAGAGAAACTAACCCGTTTATAAAAAATAAAAACTATGATAAAATTTTATAATATTGTTTATTAGAAGAACAAAGCCCCTTCAACGACAATCGTAAGAAGGTGGCTTTGTTTTATTGGGGAGTTTTAATGATGGGAAAAAACGAACAGCTCGGAATAGTTTATACGGTAATCGCCTATCTCGTATGGGGATTTTTGCCGATTTATTGGAAGTTTCTTGGGCATGTAACAGCTGAAGAGATATTAGCAAATCGGATCTTTTGGTCGTTTTGCTTCATGATACTCGTTCTTTTCATCGGAAAGAAATGGAGTAGTTTTGTAACAAGTTTACGCATGATTGTAAAACAGCCCAAAACGTTTTTTGCCCTTGCAGGGGCTTCGATTTTGATTAGCTGTAACTGGTTTATTTATATTTGGGCAGTGAATGAAGGGAGAATCGTAGAGGCGTCCCTTGGGTATTATATTAATCCGCTAGTAAGCATTTTACTAGGTGTCATCGTTTTAAAAGAAAAATTATTACGGATTCAAATTGTCTCCTTCTTTTTCGCATTAGCCGGTGTTCTCGTTTTAACCATTTCATATGGACAATTTCCGTTCATTGCTTTTTTCCTTGCCCTTTCATTTGGTTTCTATGGCTTAGTGAAAAAAATGGTAAAAGTAGATTCTGGAATTGGTTTAACACTAGAAACAATGTTTATTATGCCGCTTGCCTTTATTTATATGATATACGGCATGATCAAAGGAGAATCTGCTCTGTTTTCGGGTTCACTTCACACGATATTACTTTTAATCGGATCCGGAGCGGCCACGGCCATACCACTTTTATATTTTGCCAAAGGGGTGCTAAGAATTCCCCTCTATTTAGCAGGGTTTATACAATATTTAGCTCCAACCATTATGCTTATTATCGGAGTTGTTCTTTATAAAGAGCCCTTTGAGTCAACACAAATCCTCGCTTTCTCTCTCATTTGGGGTGCCCTTGCCCTCGTAACATTTGCGGCGGTCAAAGGAGCGACAAAGGGAAAAAGTTTAAAATCGCTAAAACAAAAACGAGCATCTCATTGATTGAGGTGCTCGTTTTCTTCTTCTTATAAAAACGTTCTTTTTACTTTCTCCCAGAACGAGTTGTTTTTGAGTTTAACTGTTTTAATTCGTTTATCTGTTAATTGGATTTCTACTTTTTCTACTTGTTGGACGCTTAATGCTTCGTTATCCATTCCCATTGTAGGATAGTCATTTCCGTCTTGAACGACTTTTAGAAGAAGCTTACGGTCATCCCCTAAAATAAAGGAAGAGCCAAGTGTGCGATATAAATTATTGTTTAGTGAAGCCATTTCACTTACTTGCATACAAGGAAGAAGTGGGTCAACAACCGCCCCTTTAATCGACTTATTATAGGCTGTGCTTCCTGTCGGTGTTGAGATGACCATGCCATCACCGCGGAACGTTTCGAAATGTAAATCATCGATAAACACATCCATAACGAGTGTTTTAATGATTCCAGAACGGATCGTGAATTCGTTTAAGCAGTAAAAAGATCCTTCCTCATCAACATCGACTTTAATAATTGGGTAACGTCTTACTTCGATTTGTTCCATCGTCATAGCATCTACGATTGAATGGAGGTCATCGATGTGGAAGTCACAGTAAAGTCCTTTTGTACCATCTTCAGCAATGCCCGCGTATAAGCAATCTTGTCTAAACCCTGTTTTTCTTACTGCTTGCAAAAATGTGCCATCTCCACCAATGCTAGCAATAATATTTGCCTCTTCGTGTTTTTTCACAATCGTGAAATCATGTCTTTCTGCAAGTTCATGTAATGCGATAATTTTATCATTCACGACCGAATCGTTTTTATGAAAAAAGAAAATGTTTTTGCGTTGTGTCATTTAAAAGTCCTCCTCGGAAAAAATCCTATATATTTGTTACAATAATGAACATGTCTTTCATTTTAACATGAGATTGAAACTTTTTAAAAGAATGACACGTATGTACATGTGTAGGGAGGAGATTTTATATGAATGGAAAACGTTGGGCGGCATTAGCGATCGCAGCAGGAGTATTATTTGTATCATCCATTGTTAATGCAGCAAGCACCTTTTTGTTTACTGATTTTTCAAAGGCGTTTGAAGGGAATTTTATGTCTGGTAATACGTTTGCTGAGGAAACGATTGAAGTTGGTAATCCATTGAAAAAAATCGCTGTTCTTGAAGTGAACGGGGTTATTCAAGATACAGGTGATACAGCTTCAATTTTTTCTAGCGGCTATTTACATCGCGATTTTATGAAACAGCTGAATCAAGTGAAGGATGATAAAAACGTCAAAGCGATCGTTCTTCGAGTGAACTCACCAGGCGGCGGTACGAATGAATCAGCAGAAATCCATCAAAAAATCGTGCAAATTAGAGAAGAAACGAAAAAGCCAGTCTATGTGTCGATGGGAGCGATGGCGGCATCAGGCGGTTATTATATTTCCGCTCCAGCTGATAAAATTTTCGCAAGTCCTGAAACATTAACAGGTTCACTCGGGGTTATTATGCAAGGTGTGAACATCGGTGAGCTTGCGGAAATGTATGGAGTCGACTTTATGACGATTAAAAGTGGACCTTATAAAGACATTATGAGCCAATACCGCGAGATGACGGATGATGAAAGAGATATTTTACAATCGATGCTCGATAATTCCTATAATGAATTCGTTCGTATCATTGCCGAAGGTCGGGGATTGACGGAAGAAAGAGTAAGAGAGCTTGCGGACGGCAGAGTGTATGACGGCAGGCAGGCAAAGGAAGTTGATCTTATCGACGATTTTGGTTATGAGGAAGATGTGATTAGTCAGTTGAAAGCAGATCATCAATTAGAGGATGCAGAAGTCATTCGCTACACATCCAATCTTGGTGGACTTGGATCATTGCTTGGGCTAACGGCTCAAAAAATCGCCGGTAAGCAGGCAGAGATGTCAGGGATTTTACACCTTCTATCAAAACCAAATGCGCCAAGGCTTATGTATTTATACTCTGAATGATGATCAGAAGGAGGTTGAATGACTATGGAGGAAAATCATCAAGAACGAATAGAGCCACAGGCAATCCACACAGAAGTACCGGAACAGCGGTATGCAGGTTTTTGGATGCGGTTTTGGGCATACTTACTTGATTTAATCATCATCTTTAGTTTAAATGGCCTGCTCGTTAAACCGATATTTCGGGCATTTGATATTTCATTATCAAAAGCAGGGATCATATCTGCTTACGGAATTGCAGCGGGCTTGATTTTTTATTTGTATTTTATTCTCATGACGAAATATTTTAGCCAAACACTCGGAAAAATGGTCTTCGGTCTCAAGGTTGTTTCCTTGCAAGCCAATAAACTTTCATGGAGTACGATCATTTTCAGAGAAGGAGTCGGCCGCTATATTTCGGCAACATTGCAATTTTTATACATCATTGCTGCTTTTACACCGAAAAAACAAGCGCTGCATGATTTATTTGCCGATACAACGGTTGTTCATGAAAGATAAAGAACGATACAACACACCCGCTTAATTTAAGCGGGTTTATTTTATTTTCAGCGGGGCATACTAACATGTTGGAGGGATCATATGCTTTTTCCCGTCATCATCCTTATTGTTGCAGTCGCCCTTATTTTCTTGTATTTCTTGAGAATACATATAACGATTACGTTAAAAAACACACATGTAAAAATAAAAATAAGTACTTTCTTTCATTTGATTCGTATAAAAAGAGAACTCGATTTGCTGAATATCCCTGAAAGGAAAGATATTTCATTAGATCAGCGATTAGACAATCTGAAACAAAAGTACTGTGATGTAAAGCCGATGATTCGTCAAGTAGATCGATTTTTTTTAAAAACCCGCAGGCGCGTATTTACTTGGAAAACGATGATTGGACTCGGTGACGCCCACGCAACAGCAATTGCTGCTGGAATGATCTATTCATTGAAGGGGATCGTGCTCACTTTCTTAAAAACGCATATGCGTTGGAAAAGCAAGCCAGACGTAGATGTCGTGCAAAATGTTCACGAATATACATGGCGGATGCATTTGCAATGTATGATCTCTTTTAAAGCGGGGGATGCTATATTGACGGCTTGGAAGCTGTATCGATTATGGAAGAAAACACAAAAAGCACATACATCCCGCGTTCATGCGGCTGATAGGAGGAGTTTAGATGGCTGACCATCATCCGATTAAAGATGTGATGACAACGGCGATGGAAAATTTAAAAGAGATGATTGATGTAAATACAATCGTCGGTGATCCAGTTGAAACCCCTGACGGAGGTGTCATTTTAACCGTATCTAAGGTTGGATTTGGCTTTGCGATGGGAGGAAGTGAATTCAACGCGAGCTCTGACGGGGATAGTCAAGCATTTCCGTTCGGAGGCGGAAGCGGTGGTGGTGTTTCGATTACGCCGATTGCATTTTTAATTGTAAATAAGCATGGTGTAAATATGCTCCATCTTGAGCAAAAACCGCAATTAATTGAAAAACTGATCGACCTCGCTCCGAGCACGATTGAGAAAATTCAACAAATGACGAATCACTCTAAACATGAAGAAGTGGAAAAGGAAATAAAAAAAGAAAGTACAATCGATTACGATATTTAAAAATCTCGCACCCCTTTGCGAGATTTAGTTGTTTACGCTTGCATGTATGGGAAAAATCGGTAATGATAGAGAGGTATAGTACATAAAAGGAGGAATGGTTGGAGATGGCATCTGTTACATTTAAAGAAAATCCAGTTACATTAGTGGGAAATGAAGTAAAAGTAGGTGATAGTGCACCAGATTTTACGGTCCTTACAAATGATTTACAAGAAGTAAAATTAAGTGACTTTAACGGAGTGCGCATCATTAGTGTTGTTCCGTCTGTGGATACAGGTGTGTGTGCTGTTCAAACAAAACGCTTCAACGATGAAGTAGCTAATCTTGATAATGTATCCGTACTAACAATTTCTGTGGATCTTCCATTTGCGCAAGCGCGTTGGGCGAATGAAAAGGGCTTAGAACAAGCGAGAATTTTCTCAGACCATCGTGACCTATCCTTTGGTGAAGCATATGGAGTCGTTATCCAAGAGCTACGCTTATTATCTCGCAGTGTTTTTGTTGTGGATAGTGATAACAAAATTGTTCATGTGGAATACGTGTCTGAAGTGACGAACCACCCAGATTATGAAAAAGCGTTAGAAGCAGCAAAACAAGCGAAATAATCAACTTTGCCTCGGAAACTGATTCCGAGGCAATTTTCCCTCAATTCAAACCTCTTTCAAAATAGGGCTTAATCCTTGTTTTTCGCACGGTCAGAGCGTTAAAATATAGATTGATGCGAACGAGGAGGCAAGATCATGAAATTAACCCCCATGGAAAGTTTATTTTCCGTATTTGATGAAACAGCATCCATCTTACAAGAAGAACTTGAATGTACATATTTAGAGGCTCTAGCCGAAACGGGCGAAAACCTTTTTCAAGTAACGGTTTTACAAGAAGAAATAAGTGAAGTGACTAAGCGTCGACTTCAAAAGAAATACGATGAGATCTCTTTAGACGCCTTTGACGCCGAGGATATTCGCAAAGCGTATCAAATGGCAATTTTAAAAGGAATGAAGGGTCATGTACAAGCGAATCATCAAATGACACCTGATTCAATTGGATACATCATTAGTTATTTGACGGGGAAATTTTTAGGCGAACGTGATCAGTTGACCATACTAGATCCGGCTGTTGGAACAGGCAATTTATTATCAACGATCTTCAATCGCCACGGTGAATCGGAGCATATTCAAGCATATGGTGTCGATGTGGATGATCTGCTAGTGAAGCTCGCCTACGTAGGTGCAAGCTTGCAAAAACAGCATATTGAACTTTTTCATCAAGATGGGCTTGGACCGTTATTCATCGATCCCGTTGATGCGGTCGTTTGTGACTTGCCTGTAGGCTATTATCCAAATGATGAACAGGCGGCATCTTTTCAGCTTCATAGTGATGAAGGACATGCTTTTGCCCATCATTTATTTATTGAACAAAGCATTCAATATACGAAGCCAGGCGGTTATTTGTTTTTCTTGATTCCAAATGATTTATTTGAATCTAAAGAAGCGAGAAAGCTCCATGAATATTTGCAAAAAACAGCACATATTCAAGCTGTCATTCAATTGCCATTATCTATGTTTGCTAATGAGCAAGCAGCAAAGAGTATATTCATCCTTCAAAAGAAAACAGCTGACAGCAAGGCTCCAAAAGAAGTATTACTCGCATCCCTCCCGAAATTGTCAAACAAAGCTGCACTTGATACAATGCTTCATGGGATGGAAAAGTGGTTTAAAGAAAATAAACAATAGGAAGGTGCTAATCGTGGCAAAGATTTTTGCAGTTAACGCCGGAAGTTCTTCATTGAAATTCCAGCTTTTTAATATGCCGAGTGAAGAGGTTATCACAAAAGGGATGATCGAGCGAATTGGTTTACTAGATTCTGTTTTTGTTATGTCTGTCAATGGTGAAAGACATAAGGAAACATTGGATATTGCCAACCATGAACAAGCAGTTGAGATGTTGCTTAACCGTCTTACTTCATTAGGTGTCATCCAATCACTTGATGAGATTGAAGGAGTAGGACATCGAGTGGTTCACGGTGGTGAAATTTTCGATGAATCTGTATTAATCACAGATGAAATATTGGAACAAATTGAGGGGCTTTCTGAGCTTGCACCACTTCATAATCCAGCAAATATAACTGGAATAAAGGAATTTAGCAAAGCATTGCCGAATGTTCCACAAATTGCAGTATTTGATACAGCATTTCACCAAACAATGCCAGATAGCTCTTACTTATACAGTCTTCCGTACGAGTATTATGAGAAATATGGCATTCGAAAATATGGATTCCACGGCACATCACATAAATATGTGTCTGAGCGTGCGGCTGAGTTACTAGGAAGACCGCTCTCTCAACTACGTCTTATCTCCTGTCACCTTGGAAATGGAGCTAGTATTGCTGCCATTAAAGGTGGAAAATCGATCGATACGTCAATGGGCTTTACACCTTTAGCGGGAGTAACAATGGGAACAAGATCAGGAAACATCGACCCAGCCCTTATTCCGTTCTTGATGGAAAAGACAGGAAAAACAGCGGATGAAGTTTTAGATGTCCTTAATAAAAAATCAGGAATGCTAGGTGTTTCTGGATTTTCAAGTGACTTGCGTGACATTACAATCGAAGCAGCGAATGAAAATCATCGCGCAGAATTAGCGCTTGATATTTTTGCCGATCGTATTCACAAATATCTTGGTTCTTATGCAGCGAAAATGGGTGGAGTTGACGCGATTATTTTCACAGCTGGAATCGGAGAGAACAGTGATGTTATCCGTGCAAAAGTATTAAAAGGACTTCAATTTATGGGTGTTTATTGGGACCCAGACCTGAATAAAATCCGCGGGGAAGAAACGTTCTTGAGTTACCCGCATTCACCTGTAAAAGTAATCGTGATTCCAACGGACGAAGAAATCATGATTGCAAGAGATGTTGTAAGGTTGTCTAATTAATAAAACAGGATGAGCAAAGGATGTGGTTTTCTGAGCCAGCTTCAATCATACATTCCACTGATAGATTTTATCGGGCGTTTTCTTGGTACTGATGCCGAAATCATTTTATATGATATGAAAACGAAAAAGGCGGTCTATGTTAAACATTCATTTACTGATGAAACAAAAGTTGGTATGGATCTTCCTAGTATTGAAAGAAAATTCATTAAGGAACAGGTTTTCAATGAGACGGATTCATTGTTAAACTACCGTGCTTTGTCATCGGAGAGAAAAAAACTAAGATCGGCAACCCATTTTATTAAAAACGAAGAAGGGGAGCTAATGGGAGTTTTAACGATAAATTTAAAAGTAGATGAATTAATCGAACTCCGTGATATCATTAACAGACTCATCAGTGGCTCAGAAAAAACGGCGCAGACAGATCAATACATCTTTGAAAATTTTGAGCTATCGTTTGAAGACATGATGAATAATACAATCCAAGAAGCGCTCACCAAGTTTAATTTGCCGCCGGATCGGTTGTCTCATCATGAGAAAATGGAATTGATTCGAATGTTAGACGAAAAGGGTACCTTTTTAATAAAAGGATCCGTCACAGAACTTGCCAAAATTTTAAATACGACTGAAACAACCGTATATCGTTATATAAATAAATTATAAATTTGCGAAAGAGTAGAAGATAGAAGCATTTGCTTTTATGTCTACTCTTTTTTGAATTTAATTTTCGGAATATGTTGAATAATGTAAACCGTCATGTTAATATTTTAATACGGTGTAAATATTTTTACAGTAGTTGGAGGGGAACAGAATGAAATATATGACAGCGGAACCATTTCGAATAAAAGTAGTTGAAAGAGTAAAAAAAACAACGAAAGAAGAACGACAAAAATGGTTAAAAGAAGCAGGTTATAATGCATTCAAGTTAAAAGCTGAAAATGTATATATAGATTGTATAACGGACAGCGGGACATCAGCGATGAGCAGCGAACAATGGTCGGCGATGATGCTTGGGGATGAATCGTATGCCGGGTCAAAAAGTTTCTATAAACTTGAAAAATCAGTCCAAGATATATTTGGGATGCCATTTGTCCAACCTACTCATCAAGGTAGGGCAGCGGATTATATTATGGCAAAGTTATATGCTAAGGAAGGAAAATACGCGATAGGAAATATGCATTTTGATACATTTAGAGGAAATGCGGAAGTGTTAGGTGCTCTCGCAGTAGATTATGTTGTTGATGAAGGGAAAGATACCACAAGTCCAGCTCAACCATTTAAAGGGAATATTGATTTGAAGAAAATGGAAAGATTAATTGAAGAAAAAGGATCGGACCAAATATCGGTTGTTATTATCACAGTTACTTGTAATAATAATGGCGGTCAGCCGGTTTCTATGGAAAATATTCGTGAAGTAAGTGAATTAGCGAAAAGCTACAACATTCCAGTTGTTATTGATAGCGCTCGATTAGCTGAAAATGCCTATTTTATTCAACAAAGAGAGGAGGGCTATCAAGATAAGTCAATCAAGGAAATTACTCGGGAAATGTTTTCTTATTGCGAAACAGCCACAATGAGTTCGAAGAAAGATGGAATGGTCAATATTGGTGGTTTATTTGTTACACGCAATGAGGAAATATTTAAACACGCTCAGCAATTAGCAATCGTTCATGAAGGCTTTATTACATATGGTGGTTTGGCTGGTCGGGACCTTGAAGCACTTGCTGTTGGTCTTCAAGAAGGATGCGATCAACAATATCTTGAATACAGAATTAATCAGGTGAAATATTTAGGCGACCAATTGCTTGAGAGAGGTGTCCCAATTATTGAACCCACAGGCGGGCATGGAGTATATGTCGATGGGAGAAGGTTTTTTTCTCATATACCCCAGCATGAATTTCCGTCGCAAAGACTTGTTACAGCTCTTTATGAAGAGGCGGGAGTACGAGCAGTTGAGCTAGGCGCTTGTGCGTTTGGTTCTAAAGACCCCGTTTCGGGAGAGCCAATATGGCCGGAAGTTGAGACGATGAGAATTGGACTTTCAAGAAGAGTATATACAAATAGTCATATGGATGTCATCGCAAATGCGCTTGGCGATATTTATGAAAAAAGAGATCAATATAAAGGTATGAAACTTGTTTATGAAGGTCCGATCACTTCATTAAGACATTTTACCGCGGGATTTGAGCTTCTATAAAAGTGACAAAAACTAGAATTGATTAATGGAGGTTTCACAATGAAAAAATATATTAAAATTGCTGCTGGTCTTGCACATGTAGATTATGGTCATATTGCAGATATTGTAAAAGAAGCATCTAATGCGGGCGCGGATTATATTCATTCAGATGCGGCAGATATGTATGATTTAAGAAACCAACAGTTAATGGGAGGACATCAAATTATTGAAGGCATCCGTCCGGTTACAGATAAGCCGATTGAATGCCATATTTATACGCGTGAATGTGACAGGCTCTTTATAGAAAAAATTGCTGAAGCTGGAGCCAATATGCTTATTATTCCTGCCGAACAATTTCTAGGAGCGCCGCTAGCATACATCATTAATTATTGCCGTGAATTTGGCATGAAGGTTGGGCTGACTATCGGTTGTTACACGCCTCTTTCTTTTGTTGAAGAAGCTATTTACGATATTGATCGCTTGCATATTGTCGTTCACGGTGTGGACGAAACAGATGGACGCGATAACTGGGGATGGCGCAGATCATCGCTCGATTTAGTTCGACGGGCTCGAGCGCTTATTAACGAAAAAAATCCAACATGTGAGTTAGCCGTAGATGGAGGATTAAGAGCGAATAATTTATCAGACATGGTAGCTGCAGAACCAGATGTCATCGTTCTTTCTTCAGGAATTTTCAAACATCCGGAAGGCATTACAGCGGGTGTGAAAGCATGCAGAGAAGCGATTGATCAAGCAAGTATTGAACACTTTGGAGAATAAAGGGGGAAAGAATATGGAATTTTCCTTTTTCTCGCCTGTGAAAGTTCATTTTGGCTCTGGTGAGAGACTGAACGTTGGATTATATACAAAACAATATGGACATCACTGTCTGATTGTTCGGACGCCAATGAAAGATCAGAAGCGCGAGCAGCTGTTTAACGATATGACGCAAAATCTAGTGCAAAATGGAATTGCATTTTCAATTTTCGATCAGGTGATTCCTAATCCGACTACGGAAATAGTGGATAAGGGAGTTAAGATCGCAAATGAAAACAATGTTGATTTTGTGATCGCTTTTGGCGGCGGATCAACGATAGATGCTGCTAAAGCGATTGCATTATTAGCGATCAACCCGGAGTTAAGTTGGGATGAAAGTTTTGCAGAATTCTCAAACCCATTTAAAGACACGGATCAAACAAGAAGAGCGTTGCCGATCGTGGCGATTCCAACTACATCGGGAACGGGCTCGCATATTACCCAAGCAGCAGTCATTACAGATAGTGCTAAAAGCGAGAAGGTTACACTATTTCAATCTTGTCTTATTCCTAAACAAGCCATAGTGGATCCTCAATTGATGATAACTGTACCAACTAAAGTGACAGCAGCGACTGGTTTTGACGCGCTTTGCCATTCGATTGAGAGTTATTTAAATCCAAGGGCGTCAGCTTTAACAGAATTGCTTTCTTTAGAGGCAATTAAGATTATAGTAAAATCTTTGCCAGAGCTTCTAAACGATCCATTAAATCTTTCTCTAAGAGAGCATATGGCATATGCTGATACTCTTGCTGGAATATGTCTATCGAATGCGGGAGCGGAAGCACCGCACCCAATTGCTGAAATAATTAATGGCTATTATCCAGCTTTAGCGCACGGAGAGACGCTAGCTTATATTTATCCGCGTTTCATGGAACATGCAAGTGAGCAAAACGAAGTCAAGATAAAAGATCTTCTTGCTATATTTGAAAATTACAAACCCGAGGGTCACTCTCACACTTTAAGTGAAATAACGTTTGCTACATTTACATTATTTATTCAAAAGCTTGGTTTATCTTCAACACTTGAAGGATTAGCTTTGGATGATCGGATGGCAAAAGAAATAATGAGTAAGCTTAGTTTCAATATGCCGATCACGAATGCCAATCAAATGAAAGAGATCTTTTCAAAGAGTATGTAATGCATTGGATGATGCTGTTTTCCTAAGAAGGTCAACAGTATCGTCTAACATATGACAGTTGTGTAACCGCTGTCAAAATAATGGTAAATTGATTCGCGAAGAAGGGAGTTAACAAGTGAAATATTTTATAGATTCCGCCAATGAGGAAGAAATACAATTAGCGTTACAAATGGGAGTAGTAGGGATTACTTCAAATCCATCACTTTATGCGAACGAAAAAGTGAATCTTCTGCACTTTCTTGAAAAATACAAAACTGAAGATGTGTTATTAACAGGAGAAGTCATTGGAAATCATTTAACGGAATTGTATGATCAAGCCCAAAACATACAATCGATTTCAGATCAAATTATCTTGAAGCTTAATTATTCGGCAGAAAGCTTGCAATTCATAAAGGAAGTATCTGGAACAGGTATTATAACTGCAGTAACCCTTGTATTCGATATCAATCAAGCCCTTATGTCTATGCAAGCTGGAGTAGATTATCTTTTTCTCTTTGTAGCGAGAAATGAAGATGTGGGGAAAGATGGCATTGGATTTATAAAAAATGTTGCTGAGATTATTGTTAAGAACGGTTATAAAACAAAAATAATCGCTGCAAGCCTACGAAATCAAAGGCAGTTGGAACAGGCAGCTCTATATGCGGATTATGCGGCGGTTCCGTATTTACTTATCGAGGATAGTTTTCGTCACTCGCTGACAGTTTCCGGTAATGAAAAATTTCAAAAAGATTTAATTAGCAGCCTTGAGGTGGCATCAAAATGATTAACTATATACCTCTTTATCAGGAAAAACTTAAGGAATATGAAAATCAGCTTATAGATGATATAGCGGATTTAACAGCAATTAAATCTGTTGCGGATCACAAAACAAAAACAATTAATGCACCTTTTGGTTTAGGAGTCAGGAAGGCTTTTGACCAAATGATTACGATGGCAAGACGCGATCAATTTGAATTTGAAGATGTGGATGGCTACGCACTTCAAATAGATTTAGGGAAAGGTGAAAAGCTGGTCGGTATACTTGGCCATCTAGATATTGTAGAAGAGGGGGACTTAGCCGAGTGGGATTCCACCCCATATCAATTAAGAATCGAAGATGGATTTCTATATGGAAGAGGAGTTAATGATGATAAGGCACCCTCTCTAGCAGCCTACTACGCAATCAAAATTTTAAGGGATTTAAATATACCCGTTCAAAGTAAAATACGCCTTATTTTAGGTGGAGCCGAGGAAACAACTTGGGAATGTATGGATCACTATTTTAAGAAGAAGCCCGAACCAAAATATTCATTTTCTCCAGATGGCAATTTTCCAATTGTAAACGGAGAAAAAGGGGTCGTTCAAGGAACGTTTTCCCTTAATAGAATGAATGGTGAAGAGGCGAACCTTCACTCGATCATAGAGTTGCAAAGTGCAAAGCAGTTTGGATTTGTGTGCAATGAAATTACGGTTAAATTCAAAAGTAAACGACCTAGTGAATTATTGGAATTTTTGAAAGAATCAGCGGGAATTAACGTGGAAGATAGTGTTATTACCGCAACTTACAAATCAGACAAAGTACTTTCCAGAAATCCTCATAAAGGTGATAATGCAATTTTTAAGTTGGGGAGGGATTTAATCACATTTCAAAATCATTTGGATTTAATGGGGAAGTCATTTGTGAGTTTTTTGGAACAATATTTACTTGATGATGCGTATGGAGAGAAAATAGGTCTAAATTATATAGATCCTGACATGGGGGAGTCAACTATTGCCCTAACATATTGCCTATTAAATAATCGGAATTTTGAGTTTGGCTTTGATTATCGATATACCCAAAAAATAAAAGCGACTACGGCATTTAATCTATTATCTTCTTCGTTTGCTATCGAACAAAACTTCCAAATATCGGATCATTTTTTGAAGGATTTACACTTTGTTAATGAAGAGGAGCCATTTATTCAAAGATTGAAAACTGCTTATTATAACGTAATGGGCGATGAACCTGAATGTATCACAAAGGGCGGCATTTCGTATGCTCGGGCAATTAACAATTGTGTGATTTTCGGACCTACATTTCCAAATGAAATCACGAATACACATTTAGCAAATGAAAGAATACGGATTGAAACACTGTATACATCAGTCATCATTTATTGTGAAGCAATTAGATTGTTAGCAAACTTAGATTAGAAGAAGCAGCGAATGGGAGGGAGTATAATGAGAGAGAGAGTTCAAGCTTTTGCTGGTTCGATGATGATTCCAATTATTTTATTAGTAGTAGCCGGGATTTTTATCGGAATTGGCGCCGCACTTGTTAATATTGATAACGCTAACGCATTGGGATTGGGTTGGTTAATTAAAGAAGGAAATATTGTTCACGGATTTTTTTCAATCGTAAATAGCTTAGGTTTTATGGTTATGAGATTTTTAGCTGTATTCTTTGCGGTAGGACTTGCTTTTGGGCTTGCTAAAAAAGAAAAGGGCTGGGCGGCGCTTGCGGGGCTCGTTTTATTTTTAGGGTTAAATACGGTCATTAATACAATGCTTTCTATTAATAACTTAAATCCAGAAACAACAACTGTGGAAGCTTTAATCGCTTCTGGTTATTCCGAAGTTGGTGCAAAAAACTTTAACGCACTTTTTGGGCATGTTTTAGGAATCTTCAGTTATGATATGGGGATTTTTTCGGGACTTATTGCTGGAGTTGTGGCTAGTATCGTTCATAATAAATATTGCGAAAAGCAACTTCCAAATGCTCTTTCATTTTTCTCAGGACCAAGATATGTGCAAATTCTTATTTTTTTCGTAACGATTCCGGTAGGAATTATTTTATACTATGTGTGGCCATTCATCGGAATGGGATTATCAAGTATTAGTCATTTCATTACCGCAAGCGGACTCATTGGAACATTTGTCTTTGGTGCGTTGGATCGAGCATTATTGCCAATCGGGATCCATCATTTAATTGCTTTTCCTATCGAATATACGAAGGTTGGGGGTACAATGCTAGTAGATGGAACCGTTTATGAGGGCGTAAGAAACATTATGCTAGCACAAATGGGTTCCCCAAATGAATCTGAGTATATTGTCAGGAACTTTACAACTGGAAGAATTCTATTTCATTTTGGTGGTCTTCCTGGCGCTGCATTTGCAATGTATCATGTGGCTAAGCCCGAAAATCGTAAGAAAGTTGCAAGTATATTAATCCCAGCTGTACTGACTGCTGTATTAATTGGGGTTACAGAACCTATCGAGTATACATTTTTATTCGTTCAACCACTGCTTTATTTTCTAATTCATGTACCACTTTCAGGTTTATCATACGTATTAGCAGAAGCGATGAATATTTCAATAATGGGGACGGCTGTTAGAGATATGTTCCCGAACTTGCTTCAACCGGAGAAAGTTCATGCAATGTATATGCTTCTATTAATTCCGGCCTATTTTGCCGCTTACTACTTCGCTTTTAAATGGTCGATTCTAAAGTTTAATATAAAAACACCAGGAAGAGAATTGGAAGCGGATACAATTAAGCTGTTTACGAAGAAAGATTATCTCGATCAAAAAGGTGCTGTGACAAATGATCAAATCCCAGCCATTGTTGAAGCTTTCGGTGGGAAAGATAATATTGTCAGCATTACAAACTGTGCGACAAGATTAAGAGTTAAAGTAGTTAATGAAAAGCTTGTTGCCCCGAATGATCATTGGGTCGATCATTTGGGTGCAAGCGGAGTCGTTAGAAGTGGAAATGCATTCCAAATCATTTACGGTCCACATGTAATTACCTTAGCTGGCCAAGTGCGCGACGCGGTCGGCATGGAGTAAAAGTGATAAAAACGAAAGAATTTCTTAACGAGGTTGGGACATAACGAAAGCGATCAAATCTAAAGGCGAACAATGGGATAACTTAGCGAAGTATATTTCCGGAGCGAGTTATTTGCAGTTGCTATCGTTCGCATTTGGATTTGATGAAAAGCTTTTGTTCCAGCCTCGTTTTTTTAATATCGAAACATCAGGACTCCGAAAAATTTAAAACTTTGTCGAAGAGCAAGTGTTAAAAATAAGAGTGTAATTACTAAAATAAACCACGTGTAAGCATTTTTTTTGCTTCGTAGCATGTCATAGACAAAGAAAATCAGAAAACAAATCAAAATAGTCATACCAATGATTGCTGCTAGCATATGAAAGAGAAACATGAGTATCCTCCTAACATTTTTTAGGAATTTGTCCCTTTCAACGATCATATCAAGGGACGTGGAAAACATCTACCGTCTAGATGGGCTACGCATAAAAAGAATCCTCGAATCATTTGCAATCGAAACGATGTTAACTGTATAATTCGATAAAAGAGAAGACAGTAATATAAAGGTAAGGGGTGGCTTGAATGAATCTGACTAAAAGAGATGAAACTCTTTTAGAGTCTTTGGAAGATTGGCGTCAGTCATTTTATGAGTATGAAGCAACTGATTTTGAAAACACGTATGATAAATGGGTTGATCGTGCATTTGCTCTTATTCCAGAGTCTGTGCAATCCCAATTTTTTGAAAAGATGGATAATTGGTTTTTTCAAGTAAGCTCATTGATCCGAGGAATGCAAATTCAAAATGAAGCAAGCGATCGGATTCTTGATGCGGCCCGAGCAATGAATGATGACATTCATTCACTTGCGGATATGAGAAAGATGCCGATTGATCAGCTCAGTTTTATAGCAAAACAGCAGGCTGCAAAACATCGTCTTTATTCATTGATGCAAGGGGGAATTGCTGGTTCTGGGCAGCCGCTTTTAATCGGCAGTGACTTTTTATCGATGTTCGTTATTAATATGCGCGCTGTTCAATTAACAGCCATGTCATTTGGCTATGATGTGCAATCACCGGCAGGGGTGCTCGAAACGGTGAAAGTATTTAATACAGCGACGATGCCTGATCGGATAAAAATGTTCGGTTGGGAAGATTTAATGGATGATTTACAAAAAGGTACGGAGCAATTTTACTTTAATGTTCATGAGCGAATCATCGACCAAACATGGATCGATGAACCGATTAAACAGTTGATTAAACTTGGCTTCATCGTCTGTTTTTCAAAAAAGAAAATATCTGGTTTACCAATTGTCTCGATGGCGGTCGGGGCAGGGATGAATTATAACACGACGAGAAAGATTACAAACTTCGCTTTAAAATATTATCAGTACAAGTATTTACTCGAAAAGAATGGTGACGTGCGGTGAGTGTGAACGAACATAAACAACAAGCGCCACAAACGATTAACTGTGCGATCATAACGGTAAGTGATACGAGAACGGAAGCGACGGATAAAAGCGGTCGGCTCATCAGGCAATATGTTGAAGAAGCTGGACATACAGTGAAGCAGCAGCAAATTGTTAAGGATGAACGAGGATTGATTCGCTCAGCGGTTGAAACGCTTGGGGATGAAACTGATATTCAAGCGATCCTTATAACGGGAGGAACGGGTATTTCTGAGCGGGATGTGACGATTGAATCCGTCTCTCCACTGTTTCATAAAGAGATTGTTGGCTTTGGAGAATTATTTCGCATGCTTAGTTATACAGAAGATATTGGCTCGGCTGCGATGATGTCAAGAGCAGCGGCGGGAACATATGGTCAGAAGGTTATTTTTATTATGCCGGGTTCTTCTGGGGCAGTAAAGCTTGCTATGGAAAAATTAATTATAAAAGAGCTTGGACATCTTATTAGGGAGCTTACGAAATGAACAAGGATTAACCTTGTTCATTTTTTTATACATTTTTTTGAAAAAAAGTATTGAAAGGTGCTATTAAAGTATGATAATATTCTTTCATTAAATGATTAAAAATAAGTTTGGTTGTATATATATACATCAAGCAGGAGGTTTTCACACAATGAAAAAGAAAGTTGTTCTCGCTTATTCCGGTGGTTTAGATACGTCCGTAGCCATTAAATGGTTCCTTGATCAAGGTTATGAAGTTGTGGCATGCTGCTTAGATGTAGGGGAAGGAAAAGATCTTGCGTTTGTTCAATCAAAAGCATTGGATATGGGCGCATCAAAAAGTTATGTCATTGACGCAAGGGAAGAATTTGCGAATGAATATGCGTTATTATCATTGCAGGCACATACAATGTATGAAAATAAATATCCATTAGTTTCGGCGTTATCACGCCCGTTAATTTCGAAAAAATTAGTTGAAGTGGCGGAACAAGAAAATGCGGACGCCGTTGCACATGGCTGCACAGGAAAAGGAAATGACCAAGTTCGCTTTGAAGTTTCGATTAAAGCATTGAATCCTGATCTAGAGGTTTTGGCACCTGTGCGTGAGTGGAGCTGGTCACGTGAAGAGGAAATCGAGTATGCAAAAGAGAAAGGGATTCCGATCCCAATCGATTTGGACAGCCCGTACTCTGTTGACCAAAATCTATGGGGAAGAGCGAATGAATGTGGAATTTTAGAAGACCCATGGGCTGCTCCACCAGAAGAAGCTTACGATTTAACAGCGGCATTAGAGCATACACCTGATACACCAGAACTTATCGAAATCGAATTTGTAAATGGTGTACCTGTATCGCTTGACGGGAAGCAATATCCGTTAAGCGAGTTGATTTTAGAACTAAATTCAATCGCGGGGAAACATGGAATTGGCCGTATTGATCATGTGGAAAATCGACTTGTTGGAATTAAATCACGTGAAATATATGAGTGCCCTGGGGCGATGACGCTTTTAACAGCGCATAAAGAATTGGAAGACTTAACATTAGTAAAAGAACTAGCCCATTTTAAGCCGGTCATTTCAAAGAAATTGACGGAATTAATTTATGATGGACTTTGGTTCTCTCCATTAAAGCCAGCGTTGACGGCATTTATTGCAGAAACCCAAAAGTATGTGAATGGGGTCGTCAGAGTAAAATTATTTAAAGGTCATGCAATCGTTGAAGGAAGAAAATCGCCTAACTCATTATACGATGAGAAACTAGCGACATACACATCTGCTGATAAATTTGATCAATCCGCCGCTGTCGGGTTCATTAAATTATGGGGCTTGCCGACAGAAGTTCATAGTACGATTCATAAAAAGGACGGTTTAAAATCATGAAAAAAGCATGGGGAGGCCGCTTTGCAAAATCACCGGAGCAATGGATAGAGGAGTTCGGCGCCTCTATCTCCTTTGATCAAGAGCTTGTTTTTGAAGATATTGAAGGAAGCATCGCTCATGTAAAAATGCTTGGGAAGACAAACATCATTCCAGTAGAAGAAAGCAAACAAATTGCTGAAGGACTATTGAAATTAAAAGCAAAGGCTGAAGTAGGCCAATTGGAATATTCGATTTCAGAAGAAGATATTCATTTGAATTTGGAGAAGATGTTGATTGCTGAAATCGGACCTGTTGGCGGAAAACTGCACACAGGTAGAAGCAGAAATGACCAAGTGGCAACAGATATGCATCTTTATTTAAAAAAGCAGGTCGGAACAATTATTGAGCATCTTCAAGAACTGCAAACGGTGTTAACGATTCAAGCTGAAAAAAACATCGAGACGATTTTTCCAGGGTACACCCATTTGCAGCGGGCTCAGCCGGTTTCCTTCGCCCATCATTTGCTTGCCTATTTTTGGATGCTTGAACGTGATAAGCAAAGATTCCGGGAAAGCTTAAAAAGAATCGACTTATCACCGCTTGGAGCAAGTGCTTTGGCAGGAACGACATTCCCCATCGATCGCTATTATACTGCAGAGCTATTAGGTTTTTCCGGTGTGTACGAAAATAGTATGGATGCGGTCAGTGACCGAGATTTTATCGTTGAATTTTTAAGCAATGCTGCTCTAACAATTACGCACCTATCAAGATTTGCAGAAGAAATCATTCTATGGGCGAGTAAAGAGTTTAATTTTATTGAACTAGATGATTCGTATGCAACAGGAAGCAGCATTATGCCACAAAAGAAAAACCCTGATATGGCTGAGTTAATTCGAGGAAAAAGCGGTCGAGTATTTGGGAATTTGATGTCCATGCTCACCATTTTAAAAGGCTTGCCGCTCACATATAATAAAGATATGCAGGAAGACAAAGAAGGAATGTTTGACACAGTCCACACGCTGATCGGCTCTTTGAAAATTTTCACTGGGATGATCGAGACGATGACGGTGAAGACAAAGTCAATGGAAGCGGCGGTTAATCAGGATTTTTCCAATGCGACGGAGCTTGCTGACTATTTAGCGACGAAAGGCATTCCATTCCGTGACGCGCATGAAATCGTTGGAAAGCTTGTGCTCACATGTATTCATAAAAATTGTTTTTTGCTCGACTTATCATTAGATGAATTGAAACAAGCTTGTTTCGAAATCGAGGAAGATGTCTTTACCGTATTATCACCAAAAGAAGCGGTAAAACGGAGAAATTCTTACGGTGGAACCGGATTTGCCCAAGTCGAAAAGCAATTGGAGCAAGCGAAACTTCATTTAGAATAAAAAATGCCTAGCAGTTTATACTGACTAGGCATTTTTTCAACTCACATTTTAAAGAGTCACATCGTCATCAGTCCGGACGACGAGAACATCACATGAAGCGGATCGTGTAATTTGTTCTGAAACGCTTCCGATGAGCAATCGTTCTACGGCGTTTAATCCTGTTGCTCCACAAATAATTAAGTCCGCGTTTATTTTTTTAGCGGTTTGTTTCGGGATAATTGTTTTTGGTGAACCATGCTCAATAATTGTATTTAATGTTTGTAAACCTTTGGCTGCTGCTTCTTTTTTATAATCTTCAAGGAGTTCTTCGGCATATCTTTCGGCTCTTTCAGCCATCGTTCCATCGTACGCTTCGATCGATACAAATGATCGCGTATCAACGACATGGACGAGTGTAAGCTGTGCATTATTTCTAAGGGCAATATAGACCGCTTTTTTGAATGCGCATTCTGCTGATTTTGATCCATCGACTGCGACTAAAATATTTTGATATGTTCGTGACATAAAATCATCCCCTCCTTAATTTTATTTTAACATGAATTAGACAGTATATCTCATATTTAGTGACGAATACTATGGGAAAAGGAGCTGTCGAAAAATGAAAAAACAAAATATAGATGAAAGTATACATTATTCAGAAGAAGAAAATCGTCAAACGATGAAGCAAATTATGGATGTTTATTCATTGGGGGTTGTAGAAGAAATGGATGAGCATAAGCAAAAATATGAGCAAAATCAGCCTGAAGAATAGCGAAGACGATCGAAGCTCATCTACTCAGTCGTCCATAAACGGATTGTATATCGAACTTTCCCCTCGTCATAGTGATGAAGGACAAGTTCGATTGTTTTTTTACTCATCTTGATTTTCCTCAGAATTATTGGGTTACATTTATTATGTTTATTGTCGAATGATCTGAATTTTCGTCTTTTAAGCTAAAAAAATGCTGTCAACGTTTCCTCATAATGTTATATTAGTAAGGTAGAATCATCGAACAGGAGGAAAAGAAATGCGGATCGGAATACCGAAAGAGATAAAAAATAATGAAAATCGGGTTGCGATGACCCCTGCGGGCGTATTGACGCTCTCGGCGGCCGGCCACGAAGTATATATTGAAACAGGGGCTGGGCTCGGTTCGGGATTCACTGATAACGATTATGTGGAAGCTGGAGCTAAAATTGTAAACAATGCGGAAGAGGCTTGGTCCGTTCAAATGGTGATGAAAGTTAAAGAGCCGTTAGAAGCAGAATATAAATATTTTCACGAAGGTCTTATTTTATTCGCTTATTTACATCTCGCAGCAGAACCGAAACTTGTTGAAGCATTGAATGCTAACAACGTAACGGGGGTCGCTTATGAAACAGTGCAACTTGCTAATAACACTTTGCCGCTATTAACGCCAATGAGCGAGGTTGGAGGAAGGATGGCTGCACAGGTAGGAGCACAATTCCTTGAGAAAATTCATGGCGGCAGCGGTATTTTATTATCTGGAGTGCCAGGTGTACAACGCGGGAAAGTTACAGTCATTGGCGGTGGAATTGCGGGAACGAACGCGGCTAAAATGGCAATCGGACTTGGAGCACATGTGACAATTCTAGATGTAAATCCTGATCGTTTACGACAGCTAGATGATTTATTCGGCACTGACGTTACTGTCTTAATGTCGAATCCTTATAATATTGCCGAAGCGGTTGCTGAGGCAGACCTAGTCATTGGGGCTGTATTAATTCCGGGAGCTAAAGCACCGAAATTAGTATCAGAGGAAATGGTGAAGGCAATGAAGCCTGGGTCTGTCATCGTAGACATTGCGATTGACCAAGGCGGTATTTTTGAAACAGCCAATACAACAACGACACATGCCGACCCAACATTTGTAAAGCATGGTGTTGTGCATTATGCTGTTCCAAACATTCCAGGAGCTGTTCCTCGCACAGCAACGATGGCATTAACAAACGTTACTGTTCCATATGCACTTAAAATTGCTAATAAAGGCATTGTTCAAGCATGTCAAGAAGATGAGGCATTATTAAAAGGAATCAATACGTTCAATGGTCAAGTAACATATAAAGCAGTTGCTGACTCTCTTAATCTACCATTCCAAGATGTGAGGGAATTAATCTAAAAAACCAAGCTGTCCGAAGGGCAGCTTGGTTTTTAGAAATCCGCTCAATGGCTTAGAAATCCGCTCAATGGCTTAGAAATCCGCTCAATGGCTTAGAAATCCGCTCAATGGCTTAGAAATCCGCTCAATGGCTTAGAAATCCGCTCAATGGCTTAGAAATCTTGCCTATGGCTTAGAAATTTAATCAGTCACTTGCTTATTCAACAATTTGTAATGATTTTGGGAACGAAGTTAGTACTTCCACGCCGTTTTCGGTAACAAGGACATCGTCTTCAATTCGTACACCAGCGACGTTTGGAACGTAAATGCCCGGTTCAATCGTGAACACCATTCCTGATCTCAATTCTAAATCATTTGTCGCAGTCATCGATGGGAATTCATGGACGCTAATCCCGAGTCCATGACCTAATCGATGTGGGAAAAAGTCACCATAACCCGCATCTTCAATGATTTTTCTTGCCATTAAATCAAGCTCAGATGCTTTCATTCCAGGTTTTACCGCCTTCAATGCAGTTTCTTCAGCCTGCAATACCGTATTATAAATTCGAGCTTGTTCTTCGGAAATATCACCAAATGCGATCGTTCTCGTGATATCGGAGCAATATCCTTCATAAATGACACCGAGATCAAATAAGACGAGATCGCCTTTCTTAATTTTCGTTAATCCTGGTGTTCCATGGGGCATAGCAGCATTTGCACCGGTTAATACCATCGTGTCAAAGGACATGCCTGAAACGCCTTTTTTCTTCACTTCATATTCAATTGCTGCGATGATATCTAGTTCGGTTTTTCCTTCCGCGATTTCATTCATTCCAACTTGGACAGCAAAGTCGGCTAGTTCACATGCTTTTTTCAGCAATGCAATCTCTTGTTCATCTTTTACCATGCGCAGCTCATTCAATATTTGTTCAGCTCGGATGAATGATGCACCGTTGAAACGCTGGGAGAGCTCTTCATATCTTTCCACATTTAAATGTTCTTTTTCTACCGCCCATGTATTTACCTTGTTCACGCGTTTTTGGACGAATTTATCCACAAGCTCCCAAGTGGGATCTGTATCATTATATCCAAGAATTTCATGTTCCCAGCCAGCGTTTTTTGCATCGAGTTCTTCCATTTTTGGACAAACAAGAAAAGGCTCCGCATTTGGGAAGACAGCAAGAGCGAGCAATCGTTCATGTGGATCACTGTGAAAACCTGTTAAATAAAACACATTATCCGGTGATGTGATGAACGCGGCATCGACTTGTTCTTGTTTTAGCCATGCGATTAATTTAGTTAATCTTTGATTCATGATCATCATCTCCTATCCATTAGAGACTAACAGTTTTTTCGAGAAAAACAAAGTCGGAAATAAAGGAAAAAAGTCAAAAGTAACGAAATGGTATAATAGAGTACGAAAATGATTGTAAGGAGTGTTGTAATGATGAAAATTTCATATCATGGTCATTCTGCTATTAAAATCGAAACGAATGGAAAGGTGATTTTCATCGATCCGTTCATTACTGGAAATGAATTAAGTGATTTAAAACCTGAAGAGCAACATGCTGATGCAATTATTTTAACCCATGGTCATGGGGATCATGTAGGTGATACGGAAACGATTGCGAAACGCTCGGATTCACTCGTTATTGCATTGAATGAGCTTGCTGTTTATTTAGGCTGGCAAGGATTACGGACACATTCGATGAATATTGGGGGTGCCTATACATTTGACTTTGGAACGGTGAAATACACACAGGCATACCATGGCTCAGCAGTAATTACAGATAAAAAGGAAATCATTTATATGGGGATGCCGGGGGGAGTGCTGTTCACAGCCGAAGGCAAGACGATCTATCATGCTGGAGATACGGCGCTATTTTCGGATATGAAATTAATTGGTGAGCGTCATCCGATTGATGTGGCTTTTTTACCGATTGGCGATAATTTTACGATGGGGCCGGAAGATGCCGCGTTAGCAGCAAAATTTTTAAAAGCCAAAATGGTTGTTCCGATCCATTACAATACATTCCCGCCAATTAAACAAGATCCGCATGTATTTGTTGAAATGCTAGATTCAACGATTACAGGAAAAGTAATGAATGCTGGGGACATCCTAGAAATATAAGCCTAATTCTTGCATATACTGTGGAAAACAGTATAACAGGAGGTTTACGATGAGAAATCGCTATTTATTATGCTTATTATTATCTGTGGCGATGATTTACTTTGCGTTGCCGAAAATCAATATGTGGGCAGATGGACTAGAAGGAATCTTTGCGATCGCATGGGTTGCATTCGCTCTCATTGTTGCGGCCGGAAATTTATCAGCTTTATTATTTGCTCCAAAAAAGAAACGCCCACTGCAGGGACCAGTAAAAATGAACAAACGCTTGCGAGCACGATAATAGCCAAAATTGAAGAATCTCACTTTTCTCGATATACTGATATTAGTTAGTTTTCAAGAAAAGGGTGAAACGCTTGGCTACGAAGCATGAACAAATTATTCGGCATATTGATCGTTTGCCGATCGGAGAAAAAATATCCGTTCGTCAAATTGCAAAAACACTTTGTGTAAGTGAAGGAACGGCGTATCGGGCCATTAAAGATGCTGAAAATCAAGGATATGTTAGTACAATTGCTCGGGTAGGGACGATCCGAATCGAGCGCAAGAAAAAAGAAAACATTGAGAAGCTGACTTTCGCAGAAATTGTTAATATCATTGATGGACAAGTGCTCGGCGGCAAGGATGGCTTGCATAAAACGCTCACCAAATTCGTTATCGGTGCGATGAAGCTTGATGCGATGATGAGGTATACAGGGGCTGGGAATTTATTAATTGTTGGAAACCGAACCCAAGCACATGAACAAGCTTTACGTGCAGGGGCAGCTGTGCTTATTACAGGTGGTTTTGATACAGATGAACATGTAAAGCTACTGGCAGATGAGCTTCAGCTACCGATTTTATCAACGAGCTATGATACGTTTACGGTCGCGACGATGATCAATCGGGCAATCTATGATCAACTGATAAAAAAAGAAATTATCCTTGTAGAAGATATTTTAACGTCTGCTAAAGAAGCAGCGAGCATGTCCGTAAACGATACGGTGGCAGATTGGTATAAAAAGAAAAAGGAAACGAACCACAGCCGCTTTCCAGTAGTTGACGAGAATCGAAAGGTTCAGGGAATCGTAACCGGTAAAGATGTGATTGGGCAAGATGATGAATTATTGATTGAGAAAGTGATGACGAAAAATCCACTTACAGCTGGGAAAAAGACAAGTGTCGCGTCTGTTGCTCATATGATGATTTGGGAAGGGATTGAGGTGATCCCTGTCGTTGATAGCCAGCAACGCTTCGAAGGGATCATAAGCAGGCAAGATGTATTAAAAGCTTTGCAAATGGTACAAAGGCAACCACAAGTAGGAGAAACGATCGATGATACGATATCGAATCAGCTCTCAGCTGCTGACAAGTCAGGGAAAACGTCATTCGATTTTGAAGTTACCCCACAAATGACGAATCAGCTTGGGACGATCTCTTATGGAGTGTTCACAACGATTGTGACCGAGGCGGCCAATCGAATGTTCCGTCAACAGAAAAAGGGCGAATTAGCGGTTGAAAGTATGACGATTTATTTTATTAAACCGGTGCAGATGGATAGTGTCATTGAAGTGCATCCATTGATCCTTGAGGCAGGACGAAAGTTTGGAAAAGTCGATGTGGAAGTATATAACGAAAACAAACTCGTTGGAAAGGCACTCATGATGTGCCGATTAATTGGATAGCGAAGTGCAAGTGTTTAACGCAAATACAGACTTTTAAAAGTAAAGATGTTGCGCGATGCAGGTCCAAAGGCATTGGGACAGATGGCTCGCATGTAGCGAGTCACAGAGGTTGCCGCAGGACGTGTCGACGCTAGTGGTTGCTCCATCTTCTGCTCTCAGCCTTTATATCTTCTTATCTAGTGGGGATGAAGAAGCCCCCACTAGAGTTGGAGGTTTATTTTATTGCTTCCTCTGCTTCTTTAATAGCGTACGGCACGTGATGGCGATAAATTCGATATCCATTCCAAGCGCTTAAGCAGCCTAAAAGGATGAAAATACCGCCAATGATGTATGTTGTAACAGTGGAAAACATAAAAAATTGATTGAGACCAAACAAGGCAACGAATAAACCGAGAGCGACACTCGATTTTCCGTTTAGCATTTTTCTTTCCATCGGCATTCTGCTACGGACATACTTCACTTTATAAAATACATAAAAAGAAAATGATATAACGATTAAAAAAACTAAAAATGGCATTTTTTAAAATCCTCCGTTTCTTATGTCCATTGTAACGGGAAAAAAAGCCGAATGCTAGCGCATATACATGGACAATTATTGAACAATGAGACAGACAGTTGAAAGAAGGCGAAAAAATGAAGCAGACAATCATTGAGGCGATTAAGCAATTTGATACGATTATCATTCATCGGCATGTGAGGCCAGATCCTGATGCTTACGGCTCCCAAGGAGGGCTGGCAGCAATCATTCAAGCGTCATTCCCTGAAAAGAATGTGTACGTAGTTGGAGAACGTGATCGAGGCTTAGACTATTTATTCGTTCCCGATACGATTGCTGATGATGTATATGAAGGAGCGCTCGTCATCGTCTGTGATACGGCTAATCAGGAACGTGTTTGTGATGAGCGGTATACGAAAGGCGAAAAGCTGATTAAAATTGATCATCATCCAAATGAGGATGCGTATGGCGACATTCTATGGGTTGATACGACATCTTCTTCAACTAGTGAAATGATTTATGAGTTTTATTTATTTGGGAAGGATCAAGGTTTGGTCATGAATGAAAAGGCAGCCAGACTTATTTTTGCCGGAATTGTTGGTGATACAGGAAGATTTCTGTTTCCGAGTACGACAGGGCGTACATTTGATTATGCAGGGGAATTGATCCGCTATTCATTTGACCGAACTGAATTATTTAACCATATGTATGAGCTAGAACCGCAGGTGGTTAAGCTTCAAGGATATGTGTTGGAGCATTTTACGATGAATGAAGATGGAGCGGCGACAATTGACATCCGCAAGGAAACACTTGATGCATTTGGGGTCAGTCCATCAGAGGCGTCATTGCTTGTCGGTTCGCTCGGCAATATTAAGGGCATCCAAGCATGGTGCTTTTTCATTGAAGAAGAAGACCAAATTCGTGTACGTTTACGATCAAAAGGGCCGATCATTAACACGATTGCAATGAAGTATCGCGGAGGAGGTCATCCGCTTGCTGCAGGTGCATCCGTCTACTCGTGGGAAGAGGCCGAGCAAGTCAAAGCGGAAATTGCCGCAGTTTGTCGTCCTGAATAAGAGTGGCCGGCAAATTAGCCGGCCAATTTGATTTCGACCTCGATGCTTAATGTCGTATAAAAATAGATTTCACTTACGACAATTTGATATTTCTTACTATTGACGTTCACGATTTTATTTTCAATTGTTTTTTTGACAATTTCTTTATTTTTGAAAACGGAGCTAATGTCTTTTGCGATCAATGATTTTAAGTCTTCTTTGATCGCTTCTTCGATTTCAATAATGCTTTGTTTATCTGTAATATTGTATTTTTCATAACGAACAAGCTTGACTTCAATTTGTTGGATTGTTAATAAGTCGGCATTCTCTTTATTACGTTCGTCGTACTCTTTTTTCCAAATATTAATGTCTTCTTGTAGTTCCTTGATGTCATTCGCCTGCTTATTAATAATAAAGCTGCTTTTTTCCTGGATGGAGCCAAACATATACAAAAAGATAAGCCAACTTATACAACCGCCAACAGCCGCCCCTGCTAAAAAACGTTGCCAGCCGGGTTTGTGATAAAGCGGGGGAATTCTCATGATATATGCTCCTGTGTTAACCATGAAATAATGAGTGCGGCAGTTTTTGCTCCGCCAATTGCTGATAAAATGAGCAATAATTGTTTGAAAAGATCTTTCGTCCCGCCATCCAAAAATCCTCGTTCGAAGCTGTACACGGTATCAAATGTCCCACCAATAGCGGCGATAATTGCCCAAATTCGTACACGGGTAGCAATTCTGGCGATTTCTGTCATTAATGGCTCACCAGTAATAAAAGCTGCAAGTCCGCCAATGAGGGAACCACCGAGCACGACTCCACATGCGATGAAATAACTATTGAAAAACGTTGGTAAAAAAGCTTCATTCATGACGACCAACTCCAATATATATAATCCTACTGTTTATATATATGGGACAACCGAGAAATGTATGAAAGGAGAGGACAAGTTTCATTAACTAGTTCATAATAGAGGTATACTGTGTTCAAACGCTACGTACAAAAATGTTGCACAATCGTATTTTTGAACAAACTCGTATAGAGAATGGTGAAAGGAGATGAGGGCATGGATTTTGCCCATTTGCAAATTTCTACGGCTTACAGTCTGCTCTCGAGTACAATTTCCATTCCAGCCTTAGTGGAACGAGCGAAACAAATGGATTATTCAGCACTCGCGATTACAGATCGGAACGGATTATATGGGGTGCTTCCTTTTTATAAAGCATGTATAGAAGCAAAGATAAAACCAATTATCGGCTTAACAGCAGATGTAGAAACAGATGAAACATCCATTCATCCAATCATCCTGCTAGCTAGAAACGACATTGCTTATAAAAACTTGCTGAAAATTTCAAGTGTCATTAAAACACAGCCGAACGAAGCGATTTCGTGGAAATGGCTTGCCGCTTATAGTGAAGGGTTAATTGCGATTACGCCAGGCTTGGAGGGCGAGATTGAGAAAAAACTTCTTGATGAGGGGGTGGAAGCTGCTTTACATGCCGCTGAAAAATATAAGCAACTTTTTCAAAGGGACTTTTATCTTGCTGTGCAAAATCATGGACATGCAAGTGAACAGATAATCGAGCAAGTAACTCACTTAGCAAAAGAAGCTGACATTCCAATCGTGGCAACGAATGATGTAAAGTATTTAGATCATAAAGATGCGTTTGCTTATCAGTGTTTAACGGCAATCCGTGACGGTGCAAAATTGGCAGAGATTGAGGAAATGGAACAGCATGAAAACTATAATTTTAAAAGCAAAGAGGAAATGGCTGATCTATTTGCAAATATGCCAGAAGCGCTGGAAAACACACTGAAAATTGTTGATGCTTGCAATGTGGCCATTAAAACAAATCAGGAGCTTCTTCCAGAGTATCCGCTTGCCGAGCACCAAACGACGGTAGGGATGCTGAGAGAGCTTTGTTTGGAAGGCTTGACCATCAGAGGAATTGAAGCAGACCATGTTTATATGGAAAGACTAGACTATGAGCTTTCAGTTATAAATGAGATGGGGTTTAATGATTATTTTCTCATTGTCTGGGATTTTATGAAATATGCGCGTGATCATGGTATTTTAACTGGACCTGGACGCGGATCTGCCGCCGGGTCACTTGTAGCGTATTTATTACATATTACCGATGTTGATCCAATTCGGTACGGTTTATTGTTTGAACGCTTTTTAAATCCCGAGCGGATTTCGATGCCAGACATTGATATCGATTTTCCAGATCATCGTCGTGATGAAGTGATTGATTATGTCGTTCGCAAATATGGAAAACAACATGTTGCCCAAATTATTACATTTGGAACGTTAGCAGCAAGGGCGGCACTTCGGGATACGGCAAGAGTGTTTGGACTTGGGACGAAGGAAATGGATCAGCTTTCAAAAATGATCCCATCCAGATTGGGGATTCATTTAAGACAGGCGTATCAGGAGTCTCCAAAGCTACAAAATTTCGTGTCAGCTTCAGAACAGAATCAGAAATTATTTGAAACGGCACTTACACTTGAAGGGCTGCCACGCCATACATCGACACATGCTGCTGGTGTTGTTATCGCGGGTGAGCCGCTCGTCAATCTCGTTCCATTGCAAATGGGTCATGATGAGGGCAGTTATTTAACACAATTTCCAATGGAAGATTTAGAGGAAATCGGTCTATTGAAAATGGACTTTTTAGGTTTGCGTAATTTATCGTTGCTTGAACGAATTGTGAAAAGCATTGAAATCAACACAGGGGAAAAAATCGATTTAAAAGCATTGCCGCTCTCTGATGAAGCAACATTTTCATTATTAAAAAGGGGAGATACGACTGGTATTTTTCAGCTAGAGTCAGAAGGAATGAGAAAGGTTTTACGAGAACTAAAGCCGACAGAGTTTGAAGATATTGTTGCCGTAAATGCTTTATATCGACCAGGACCGATGGAACAAATTCCAGACTATATTGCTCGGAAGCATGGACAAAAGTCAATCCATTATCCACATCCTGATTTAAAACCGGTTTTGGAAGGAACGTATGGCGTCATTGTCTATCAGGAGCAAATTATGCAAATCGCTTCCGTGATGGCAGGCTTTTCACTAGGTGAAGCCGATCTTTTACGGCGGGCGGTAAGTAAGAAAAAAAGGGATGTGCTTGACCGGGAAAAAACTCATTTTGTTTCTGGGGCATTGCAAAAAGGATATTCGGAAGAAATAGCGAATGAAATATATAATTTGATTCTTCGTTTTGCTAATTATGGCTTTAACCGTAGCCACGCTGTTGCATACAGTATGATTTCATGGCAGTTGGCCTATTTGAAGGCAACATATCCGCATGCTTTTACCGCTGCATTGCTAACGTCCGTAATTGGCAACGAAGATAAAATTGCTCAATATATTGCGGAAGCAAAGCAGACTGGCTTAAACATTCTGCCGCCTTCCATTAATCAAAGTCATTATCCTTTTATCGTTGAAAAAGCGGGAATTCGTTTTAGTCTTGCTGCAATTAAAGGCATTGGTGTCGCTGGATTAAAGGCAATTTTACAGATTAGGAAGGACAAGCCATTTCAAGATATCTTTGATTTTTGCCTACGTGTCCCATCAAAGGTAGCAAACCGCAAAGTGCTAGAAGCGCTCGTCTTTGCTGGTGCCTTCGATGAATTTGGTCAAGATCGAGCAGTCTTGTTAGCCACGTTAGATGTCGCACTTGATCATGCCGAATTAATGAAACCTGCACAGACGGGTGCTGATTTATTTGTCGAAGAGGAAATGTTCCAATTGAGGCCGAAGTATATTGAGGTAGAATCCCATAGTTTAGCTGAAAAGCTTGCTTTTGAAAAACAGGCGACAGGTGTTTATCTGTCGGCACACCCGGCTAGTTCTTATGAGAAGTATTTCCGTAAAATGCGTACGGTTCCGATCATGTCCTTAGAAGAAGGGCAGCGAAATGTTGCAATTGGGGTCTACATCTCACAAGTAAGAACCATTAGAACAAAGAAAGGTGAAGTAATGGCCTTTGTGACGGTGAGCGATGCAACAGCTGAAATCGACGCTGTTGTTTTTCCAAATGTCTACAAAAGGTTTCATCAGCTTTGTCAACAGGGAGAAATCGCACTCATAAACGGACATGTAGAAAGTAGAGACGGAAATCGCCAAATGATCGTCCAAAAATTAGTAAAACCGGTCGAAATAATTGATGCGCAAACTTTATTTGTAAAAGTACGAGCTCATTTACAGAACAAGGACACATTAAACCAGCTTCAAGATATTTTAAAGGAACATAAAGGTGATACTCCAGTCGTTTTGCATTATGAAGCGACAAAGCAAACGATTCAGCTTGGACAAAGGGATTGGATAGATGCGAATATAACCTGTCTAGATAAAATTGCCAATCTATTGGGGAATGAATGTGTCATCTTAAAATAATTTTTTCAAACTGTAAAAAATATGATATATTGTGTAAGAGATAAAATGGATCTTCAATCAGTGTGGGAATAATTCTGAACAAACTGGGCTTTTGCGGGTAGTCGACCTCCCGTTTTTATCAATGTAACATAACTTTAACTTGAATTAGCAGAACTCCAACACTTGTATAAGCGACGGGAGATTGCCATCTTCAAAGAGGTAGTGAAAACTTCCTGTATCTGACGCTTCGCTTTCGGTACAAAAAGATGTGCTAATTCAGGCTAAGCCTTTGGCGGATGTTACAGGTTTTAGAGGAGTTTGAAAAAATCTGGACGCTACGCAGAGGAGTAATTGATCGGGAGTCTTACTGACCGTTAATGCGAGATACAATTGCCATCATCGTGACTACATAGTTTTCTGAAATAGGCGGACAAATGTGGGAAATGAAGGGGAGGATCTCTTTGACATTGCGTGAAGAAGCTTTACATATGCATAAAATGCATAGAGGGAAGTTGGAATCTAAATCCAAAGTAGAAGTGAAAAATGCTACTGATTTAAGTCTTGCGTATTCACCTGGTGTAGCTGAACCATGCAAAGAAATCTATGAAAAGCCGGAAACGGTATATGATTATACAATGAAGGGCAATATGGTTGCTGTCGTCTCAAATGGGACGGCTGTTCTTGGGCTTGGCAATATCGGACCCGAGGCAGCTTTACCTGTAATGGAAGGAAAAGCTGTGCTCTTTAAAAGCTTTGCTGGCGTCGATGCTTTTCCGATTTGCCTCAATACGACGAATGTGGAAAAAATCATTGAAACAGTGAAATTTCTCGAGCCAACCTTTGGAGGCGTCAACTTAGAAGATATTGCAGCACCGAGTTGTTTTGTCATAGAAGAAAGATTGAAAAAAGAGGTTGGAATTCCCGTTTTTCACGATGATCAACATGGAACGGCGATCGTCACGGTTGCTGGGCTTGTGAATGCATTGAAGATCACAGGACGCAATATGAAGGAAATTAAAATTGTGGCAAACGGTGCAGGTGCAGCAGGAATTGCCATCATTAAATTATTATATAGTTATGGAGTTCGCGACATTATTATGTGCGATTCAAAAGGCGCGATTTATGAAGGGCGCACTGAAGGTATGAACGATGTGAAAGCAGCTGTTGCAAAATATACAAATCGTGATAAAAAATCGGGATCGCTTGCCGATGTGATTAAAGAAGCCGATGTATTTATTGGAGTGTCGGTTGCAGGCGCATTAACGAAGGAAATGGTCGAGTCAATGAATAAAGATCCGATTATTTTTGCTATGGCCAATCCTGAGCCCGAAATTATGCCGGAAGACGCAATCGCATCTGGTGCGAAGGTGATCGGTACAGGAAGATCCGATTTCCCGAACCAAGTGAATAATGTCCTTGCATTTCCAGGCATCTTTAGAGGTGCATTGGACGTTCGTGCGACACATATCAATGAAAAAATGAAACAAGCAGCCGTTGCGGCAATTGCGGAATTAATTACGGATGAAGAGTTAACATCAGACTATATCATTCCTGGGCCCTTTGATCCGCGGGTTGCACCACATGTAGCGGCGGCAGTTGCAAAAGCAGCGATGGAAACTGGCGTAGCAAGAATCAAGGTCGATCCTAACGAAGTACGGGAACGAACAATGCGGCTCGCCGTAATCGGAAAAGAAAAGTAGGACAACATATACGCATATGCTTCGCTTCAAGGCGATGCAGCTCGAGCGTGTATTACTCCCACATTTTTTGAACAAACTTTAAAAGCAAAGAGCATGACTAAGGGGGGAAAAACTTGCTTAGAGATTTATTTACAAAACCAAAGAAAAGAAAATATGCAGCGATACCATCTGAAGCGGCTAAGCAAGATGTTCCCGAAGGCATTATGACGAAATGCATGGGCTGCAAGAAAATTATGTATACAAAGGACTTTCTAAAAAACGAGAAAGTTTGTCTTCATTGCGGATATCACGATAAAATGACTGCGTTTGAACGCGTTGACAGTATATTTGATGAAGGCTCCTTTCAACCATTTGATGAAGGAATCGCTTCTGAAAATCCATTAGGATTTCCAGGATATTTAGAAAAACTAGAAAGTGATCGTAAAAAATCAAAGCTTGATGAGGCTGTATTAACAGGTGAAGGAACGATCAATGGCATTAACGTTGTTACAGCGATCATGGACTCACATTTCCGAATGGGAAGCATGGGGTCCGTCGTTGGTGAAAAAATCGCCAGAGCCATTGAAAAGGCAGCTGAAAAGCATGTACCATTTATTATTTTTACAGCATCTGGTGGAGCCCGAATGCAAGAAGGGGTTTTATCATTAATGCAAATGGCAAAGACGAGTGCGGGCTTAAAATTATTTAGTGATCAAGGCGGTTTAATTATTTCTGTCATGACACATCCAACAACAGGTGGAGTATCTGCAAGCTTTGCTTCCCTCGGAGATTTCAATTTTGCGGAGCCTGGTGCTTTAATCGGATTTGCGGGACGCCGTGTGATTGAACAGACGATTCGTGAAGACTTGCCTGATGATTTCCAAACTGCTGAGTTTTTATTAAATCATGGGCAGCTTGATGCGGTAATTCATCGACACGAGCTTAAGGACAAACTGGCAACTGTGCTAGAAATCCATCAGCAAGAAGGTGAACCAACATGGTAAATGGACTTGAATTTGAAAAGCCAGTCCTTGATCTACGCAATAAAATTGCCGAGCTTCGAGAGTTTACGAAAGATTCGGATGTTGATCTATCTGAGGAAATCGATCGATTAGAAGCTCGCCTTGAGAAATTAGAAAAAGATGTGTATGAAAACATGACACCGTGGGATCGTGTTCAGATGGCTCGTCATGCTAATCGACCGACGACACTTGATTATATTGAGCATTTGTTTACTGACTTTATCGAGCTACATGGTGATCGTCTTTTTGGGGACGATGAGGCAATTGTCGGTGGGATTGCTAAATATAAAGGTGTTCCGATTACTATTATCGGTCATCAGCGTGGAAGAGACACGAAAGAAAACATTCGCCGCAATTTCGGTATGCCACATCCAGAAGGGTATCGCAAAGCACTTCGACTCATGAAACAGGCGGAAAAATTTAATCGTCCAGTCATCTGTTTCATTGATACGAAAGGGGCTTACCCTGGGAAGGCAGCTGAGGAGCGCGGGCAAAGTGAAGCAATCGCTAGAAATTTATTTGAAATGGCTGGCTTGAAGGTGCCCATCGTTTGTATCGTAACGGGTGAAGGAGGAAGTGGTGGTGCATTGGCTCTTGGTGTCGGTGATCGGCTGTTTATGCTAGAAAACTCCACGTATTCCGTTATTACACCAGAAGGAGCAGCATCGATTTTATGGAAAGATGCGTCACTTGCAAAGCAGGCAGCAGAAGCGATGAGAATTACAGCACCAGATTTAAAGGAGCTAGGCATCATCGATGACATTATTCCAGAGATAAGAGGCGGTGCCCATAAAGATATCGAAGGGCAAGCGAAGCAAATTGACGAAGTGCTCTTATCAGCATTAAAGCAACTCGTAGGAACGGATCCAGACCAATTGATTCAAGAACGTTATGAAAAATATAAAAAGATGGGGAAGTTCACCGCTTCAGCTCATTATGAAAATATTCATATATAAAGATGTGTTCAAAAAGGAGGATCATAAAGTTCGAGGTGGCACCAGCTTTGAGCAGCAACTTGTTTATAATGTACCTTGCCAGTTATTTATGTAAGATACATTAAGATAAGGGCTGCTCTCTAGCATCGCAAAAAATGCGAAAAAGGCAAGCAACCGAAGAAGTTTGATCTGTTGTTATACTTCGACTTTTTGAACATCCTCTGCAAGGCATTGCCCACGGGGTAGTGCTTTATTTATGTTTAACTCGAATCGGCTCGAAATCCCGCTTCTAAAAGGGCAGGATGAATGCAAATTAGGGAAGTTCAAACTCCTGTACTTGATGCTTCGCTTTCGTCACAAATTTTGCGAATTCAAGTGTCACATATTTATTTAGAGCGAGCTCGAAAAAAATCTGGACGTAATTTTGTCAGGGTGTAATTGATTTGTGTAGAAACGAGTCGAAATTTGAGAATAAGTTGATTAAATGGTATTTTTATATTATGTAGATATCTGAGGCTGTAATGGCAGCATTAGGTTGAATAGTGTTTATTTAGTTCATAATTAGAGGTGAAATAATGAAAAAGATTGGTATTTTAACAAGTGGTGGCGATGCCCCGGGAATGAACGCGGCGATTCGTGCCGTTGTCAGAAAATCGATTTATCATGGATTAGAGGCATATGGTGTCTACCAAGGATTTAGTGGTTTAATTACAGGAAACATCGAAAAGCTTGAACTTGGCTCTGTAGGTGATATTATTCAACGTGGAGGAACGATTCTACGTTCGGCAAGATGTGAAGAATTTAAAACGGAGGAAGGTCAGCTTAAAGGCCTAGAGCAATTGAAGAAATTTGGTCTTGATGGACTAGTTGTCATTGGTGGTAATGGCTCTTATATGGGAGCGCAAAAATTAACAAACCTAGGATTTCCATGTATTGGAGTACCAGCAACGATCGATAATGACATTCCTGGAACAAGATATACGATTGGATTTGACACATCTTTAAATACAGTTCTTGATGCGATCGATAAAATTCGTGACACAGCAACATCTCATGAGCGAACATTTATTATTGAAGTAATGGGACGCGATGCGGGAGATATCGCACTTTGGGCAGGTCTTGCTGGCGGTGCTGAAACGATTTTGATCCCGGAAGCAAAAGATGATATGGCAGACATTGCTGATCGGTTAAGAAATGGTCAAAAGCGTGGGAAAAAGCATAGTATTATCGTTGTTGCTGAAGGTGTAATGAGTGGTCCACAGTTTGCGGAGGAATTACATAAATTGACAAACATTGAGACAAGAGTATCTGTCCTCGGTCATATTCAACGTGGTGGAGTTCCGACAGGGCGCGATCGCGTGCTTGCGAGCCGATTTGGCGCGAAGGCCGTAGAACTGTTAATGGAAGGAAAAGCGGGACGTGCTGTGGGTATTAAACAAGATATGATTGTTGATGAAGACATTTTAACGGTGTTAGACCAACCGCATTATTTCCATGAAGATATGTACTCATTATCGAAAGAATTATCGATTTAAATTGTGGCAAGAATTTTAGGAGGAATAAGGAATGAAGAAAACAAAAATAGTTTGTACGATAGGTCCTGCAAGTGAAAATCCAGAAACATTATTACAACTTATTAAGTCTGGAATGAATGTTGCTCGCTTAAACTTCTCTCATGGAGATCACGATGAGCATCGTTCTCGTATCGTCAACATTCGTGAAGCTGCTAAAAAAGCAGGAACAAATGTTGGAATTTTATTGGATACGAAAGGACCTGAAATTAGAACGCATGATATGGCAACAGGAGAAGTTGAATTAGTTGCAGGTTCTGAATTGATTGTTTCAATGGAAGAAGTAGCTGGGACAACGGAAAAGATTTCAGTTTCTTATTCTGGTTTGCTCAATGACGTTCATACTGGCTCGATCATTTTACTTGATGATGGTTTGATCGCTTTAGAAGTAACGGAAATTAAGAGAGAGAGCGATGAAATCGTAACGAAAGTATTGAATAGTGGAACATTGAAGAATAAGAAAGGTGTCAACTGTCCAGGAATTTCCGTTAACTTGCCAGGAATGACTGAAAAAGATGCGAAAGACATTTTGTTTGGAATTGAGCAAGGCGTTGATTTTATTGCTGCTTCATTCGTTAGAAGAGCATCAGACGTATTAGAAATCCGCCAATTGCTTGAAGAAAACAATGCATCACATATTAATATTATTCCTAAAATTGAAAACCAAGAAGGCGTCGATAATATCGATGAAATTTTGGAAGTGTCAGATGGTCTTATGGTCGCTCGTGGTGATCTTGGTGTAGAAATACCGACAGAAGATGTACCACTTGTACAAAAGCACCTCATCCAAAAATGTAATAGCGCTGGTAAGCCAGTTATTACAGCGACACAGATGCTTGATTCAATGCAGCGCAACCCTCGCCCAACTAGAGCCGAAGCAAGTGACGTGGCGAATGCCATTTTTGACGGTTCAGATGCAGTTATGTTATCCGGTGAAACGGCTGCTGGTTCATACCCGGTTGAGGCAGTGCAAACGATGAGTAACATTGCTTTAAAAGCAGAGCAAGCACTTGATAATAAAGAAATTTTATCAAACATTAGTAAAAGCAGCGATCATAATATGACAGATGCGATTTGCCAGTCTGTTGCACATACAGCAATCAATTTAGAAGTTGGTGCAATCGTCACACCGACAGAAACTGGCCATACAGCACGCATGATTTCAAAATATCGTCCAAAAGCTCCAATTGTTGCAGTTACATCTAATGAAAACGTTGTTCGCAGACTTGCACTAGTTTGGGGTGTGTATCCTCAAATTAGTCAAACGGTAGAAACAACGGACGAAATGTTAGAAAATGCAGTAACAGAAAGCTTAAATACAGGACTTGTTAAACATGGAGATTTGATCATTATTACTGCTGGTGTACCTGTTGGTGAGAAAGGTACAACCAACTTAATGAAAGTACATGTCGTTGGCGATGTCATTGCAAAAGGACAAGGAATCGGTCGCAAATCGGCTTTCGGCAAAGCAGTTATCGTCAAAGATGCAGCAGAAGCAAATGCAAAAATTGAACAAGGCTCTGTCATGGTAGCAATCGGAACAGATCGCGATATGGTGAAAATGTTAGAAAAATGCTCAGCGCTAATTACTGAAGAAGGCGGATTAACGAGTCATGCAGCAGTTGTCGGCATTGATCTCGGTATTCCTGTTATTGTTGGCGTAGAAAACGCAACAACCTTGTTTACAGATGGTCAAGAAATTACCGTTGATGCAACAAGAGGCATTGTTTATAACGGTCACGCAAGCGTATTGTAATATGAATATAAGAGGCTAGCCCATTAGCCTACTAGTTAAAGCAGGTGAAGAAAAACTCTTCACCTGCTTTTTATTTACGAGAATACATCGATAAGAGTGCTTTTGACAAAATGCACCATGCTTATTGAAAGGGATTTTTAGACAGCTCTTCTGCCTTTTTGATATAATAGAGTTGTTCAACTAGAAAAATGACGGGGATGTGATCCGTTTGAAATATGGATTAATATTACTATTCATCGTAGTACCTGCACTAGAGATCGGCATGTTTATTTTGGCTGGAAAAGCGATTGGGGTCTTTTCAACGGTGATGCTCATTATCGCCACAGGCATTCTCGGTGCTTATTTTGCTAAGCGTCAAGGAATGAGTGCACTAAGAAAAGTTCAAGAGCAGTTACGCTTAGGACAGCCGCCCGGCAACGCATTATTGGATGGTGTTTGTGGATTCGTTGGCGGAATTTTATTGTTAAGTCCAGGGTTTATTACAGATGCTATTGGATTGTTACTGCTCCTGCCGTTTATGCAAAAGTATATTCGCCCAATTCTCTTAAAAGTCATTAAAAATTGGTTCTCGGGTCATCGGCGTTTTTATATATACCGATAAAATGGAGAGCGGAAATTGCGATTGAAGTGACATCTTTTTTACTAATAAAAAAAATCGTCCTTTCTAAATGTTGTTCTAGAAGTGACGATTTTTTTATTGTCTACTATTTGCTGGTTGGTGCTCCATTTATATAATTCCAAATATCTTTGAAAACATGGGCTTTATGTAATGTTGTAAGGAGTACAAGAGTTACAGGGCCGATGATAAGACCAAGAAATCCAATTAACTTAAACCCAACAAATAAAGAAACGAGTGTTGCAAGTGGAGTCAGGCCAATATTTGACGAAAGAATTTTCGGTTCCATCACTTGACGCTGAACAACAACAACGGTATATAGAATGCCTAGCCCTAAAGCTAGTCCGTAATTACCCATCACAACTTCGTAAATGATCCAAGGCACAAACACGGCACCCGTTCCCAAATAAGGTAATATATCAACAATCCCTGTGATTAAAGCGATCGTGATCGCATAATTGACGCGCAAAATGAGCAAACCAATTAACACTATGACAAGCGTAATTGATACGAGAGTGAGCTGTGCTTTAATAAAGCCAGCGAATGCTTTTTTTAAATCGGCAAATACTTTGCTTCCACTGGACTTCACTTTTGACGGCAAAAACTGGCTAGATGTTGCCCTGAGCTTATCCCAATCCTTGCTAATAAAAAAGGTAGCAAGTAAAGAGAAGACAATCACTGTTGCGGCGTTAGGAATCCAAGAAACAAGCGCAGGTAGTTTTAAGAAAAAGTTTTGTAAAAATGTTGACGCACTTGCGGCGATTTTATTTCCAGTCGTTGTAATACTATTCATAATCGTATCTTGCTGCCCACTATCAAGACCTTTGAGCAACCCGACCATTTTATTATAAAATGGAATGACTTGACTGGCGAATAAATTTTCCAAATACGTAATCATAGTCCCAACATGCTCTGGAACGACGGTTGCTAAGTATGTTGTTCCAGCAACGATTTCGGCTATTAATAATGTAATGAAGCCAGCGAAAAGGGAAATCATTAGGATTAGCGTCGTGATGACCGCAAGCGTACGAGGGAATTTCCACTTTTTTTCTAGAAAGTGGACAACAGGATTCATTAACAAAGCGAAAATAATCGCCAGGATAAACGGATACGTCACTTTCCAAATGATAAATAATAGAAAAAGGGAAGCGACGACTGTTAGTATGACAATAAAAAAACGAATGATTTTATCGAATGTGTCCCGATTCATATATCTCCCACCTTATATGATCTTAATACATATAATACCATGTGAAAGATGGAACGGTTATAAAATTTGTAAAGGATGATCAAATTGTTTAATCAACCAATGTTATTTATGCTTTTATTACTTGGCATCGGCTTTGTCGCAAAAAACGAATCATTAATGGTAGCTGTTGGGGCATTACTTCTCCTAAAATTAATCGGAGTCGATGAAAAGGTATTTACGATGATACAGACAAAAGGAATTAACTGGGGAGTTACCGTCATTACAATCGCTGTCCTCGCGCCGATTGCAAGTGGTTATATCGGCTTTAAAGAATTAGGTTCTGCTGTAAAATCGCCATATGCATGGATTGCCTTAGGGGCCGGAATGGCAGTTGCAATGATTGCTAAATATGGGGTGGCTCTGCTTGCGGCAGATCCTCATATAACGACTGCCCTCGTCATTGGAACAATTTTAGCTGTGGCTGTATTTAAAGGTGTTGCTGTTGGTCCACTTATCGGCGCAGGTATTGCTTATATGGCAATGAAAATATTTGAGTTGGTAAAATCAGGGTCTGGTTTGGGAGGTTGAACGGTTGAAAACTAAAACATAATAAAACGTTTGTTTAATTACTTTTTTATTTATACTAAAATGGTGTGTGGAGTCCCTAACACACCATTAGATGATCTTGTACGATAGGAGATTTCATACCTCCTCTGATCGAACGAAGTGAGAACCTCGCGGAAGTCCCTTACCTGGTTTCAGGGCGAAAGGTAGCTTTTACCTTTTCATGAACGATTAATAGATTTTAGAAATCAGGTTAAAAGTCTAGTATTGTCTTTTTATAAGCGTTTCCATTCCCAAATGGCGAAGAGTTGGTTATAATGTTTAGGGAAGCAGTTTGCATGTGAGTAGAAAGAAGGATTTGATCAGGCAAATGATCGATTGCTAAAAACGTTATATTTACATAGCAGTCTATTTGTATTTGCAACATGCATTTTCATACGAAAAGAAAGTAAAAGGAGAGATTATGAATGACAGCAACACGCGGACTTGAAGGTATCGTAGCTACGACATCTTCGATCAGTTCGATCATCGACGACACCCTTACATATGTTGGATATGATATTGATGATTTAACTGAAAATGCAAGTTTTGAAGAAGTAATTTATTTACTTTGGCATTTAGAACTGCCGAATGAAGCTCAGCTTCAGGAACTTAAAAAGCAATTGGCGGAAAATATGGAGCTTCCACAAGAATTAATTGAAAGCTTTAAAACATACCGACTTGACAAAGTACATCCAATGGCAGCGCTTCGTACAGCTGTTTCGGCGCTTGGACTATATGACGATGAAGCAGATGTAATGGATAAAGAAGCTAATTACCGCAAGGCGATTCGTTTGCAGGCGAAAATGCCAGCAATCGTAGCGGCATTTTCGCGTGTGCGTAAAGGTCTTGAACCGATTGCCCCTCGCGAAGATATGGGGTTTGCTGAGAACTTTCTATACATGTTGACGGGAAAACAACCTGATCAAATCGAAATCGAAGCGATGGACAAGGCATTGGTCTTACACGCTGATCATGAACTAAATGCATCTACATTTACTGCGCGTGTTTGCGTAGCTACGCTTTCTGATGTTTACTCTGGAATTACAGCTGCGATTGGCGCTCTTAAAGGACCACTTCATGGTGGAGCAAACGAGCAAGTTATGAAAATGCTTTCTGAAATCGGTACAGTCGATCATGCGGAAAAATACGTTCTTGACAAGTTAAATAATAAAGAGAAAATTATGGGCTTTGGTCACCGTGTGTATCGTAAAGGCGACCCACGCGCGAAGCATTTAAGAGAAATGTCTAAAAGACTGACAGAAATTACAGGCGAGCCTGAATGGTATGAAATTTCTGCGAAGGTAGAAGAAGTATTTACTTCACAGAAGCCATTGCCGCCAAACGTTGATTTCTATTCAGCGTCTGTTTATCATAGCCTTGGCATTGACCATGATTTATTCACGCCGATATTTGCAGTGAGCCGGGTGTCAGGGTGGTTAGCACATATTTTAGAGCAGTATGAAAATAATCGTCTTATTCGTCCTCGCGCTGAGTATACAGGGCCAGGGATGCAAAAATATATCCCGATTTCAGAGCGCTGAAATCGAATAGGATTAGAAATTTGTCAATATTTCTGATAACATATGAAGTTGAGAATACAGTTGGAGGGGAAAAAGATGTCACAAGGTCAAAAAATTACTGTTGAAAATGGTGTATTAAACACTCCAAATAATCCGATCATTCCTTTTATCGAAGGAGATGGCACAGGTCCTGATATTTGGGCGGCAGCACAACGAGTATTAGACGCAGCGGTTGAAAAAGCGTATGCAGGAGAAAAGAAAATCGAATGGAAAGAAGTATACGCGGGTGAAAAGGCGTTCAATAAATTTGGTGAATGGCTACCTGAAGAAACATTAGAAACGATTCGTGAGTACTTTATCGCGATTAAAGGTCCACTTACAACTCCGATCGGTGGCGGATTCCGTTCATTGAACGTTGCACTTCGTCAAGAATTGGACTTGTTCGTATGCTTGCGTCCAGTACGTTATTTTGACGGTGTTCCTTCACCAATCAAACGTCCAGAAGACACAGATATGGTTATTTTCCGTGAAAATACAGAGGATATTTACGCAGGAATTGAATATCAAGAAGGTACGGCAGACGTTAAAAAGGTTATTGATTTCCTTCAAAATGAAATGGGCGTAAACAAAATCCGTTTCCCTGAAACTTCAGGAATTGGAATCAAGCCGGTTTCAGCTGAAGGGACAAAGCGTCTCGTTCGTGCGGCAATCAATTATGCGATTAAAGAAGGCCGTAAATCTGTAACTTTAGTTCACAAAGGGAACATCATGAAGTTTACAGAAGGCGCGTTCAAAAACTGGGGCTATGAGCTTGCTGAAGAAGAGTTTGGTGACAAAGTATTCACTTGGGGCCAATACGATAAAATTAAAGAAGAGCAAGGAACAGATGCTGCAAATAAAGCACAAGCTGACGCAGAAGCAGCTGGGAAAATTATCATTAAAGATGCAATTGCTGATATTTTCTTACAGCAAATCCTTACACGTCCAAAAGAGTTCGATGTTGTTGCAACAATGAACTTAAATGGTGACTACGTATCTGATGCACTTGCTGCACAAGTAGGTGGAATCGGAATCGCTCCAGGGGCAAACATTAACTATGAAACAGGACACGCTATTTTCGAAGCAACACATGGAACAGCTCCAAAATATGCTGGTCTTGATAAAGTAAACCCATCTTCTGTTCTTCTTTCAGGAGTACTTATGCTTGAGCATTTAGGGTGGACAGAAGCAGCAGAATTAATTATTAAATCTGTTGAAAAAACAATTGAATCAAAAGTAGTTACTTACGACTTTGCACGCTTGATGGAAGGCGCAACTGAAGTGAAAACATCTGAATTTGCGAACGCATTAATCGAAAACATGTAAGTAGTATGAAATTGGCATTTATGCCAAGAAGCGAGCGCATTCGTCTTTGTAACGGCTGCGCTCGTTCCATACATATTTTTAACTCGAATGGGCGGAAGTCCCTCACTTCTATAAGGGTGGGGTCGTATTACTTTTCAAATTAGGGGGAGTTCAAACTTCCTGTCTCTGACGCTTCACTTTCGGTACAAGAAGATTTGCTGACTCAAGTTAAACCTCGGGCGGATGTTGTAGATTTTTAGAGAAGTTTAGGAAGGCAACCTAAGTTTGCCGCATCCTGCGGGCACGGGCTCGAAAACCTGAACGCTATTACGCCGAGGCACAATTGACTTTTAAGAAGGAAGGGATTTCTTATGACGATGAAACGGAAAAAAATTTCAGTTATTGGCGGCGGCTTTACAGGAGCAACAACTGCATTTTTGCTTGCACAAAAAGAACTTGGTGATGTCGTACTTGTTGATATTCCGCAAATGGAAAATCCGACAAAAGGAAAAGCACTTGATATGCTTGAAGCGGGTCCAGTTCAAGGGTTTGATGCAAACATCATCGGTACTTCCGATTATGAAGATACGAAAGATTCTGATGTTGTCGTCATTACAGCAGGAATTGCTCGTAAGCCTGGAATGAGTCGCGATGATTTAGTTCAAACGAATCAAAAGGTAATGAAAAGTGTAACAAAAGAAATTGCGAAGCATTCGCCTAACTGCTATATCATCGTCCTTACAAATCCAGTTGATGCGATGACATATACGGTTTTCCAAGAATCCGGCTTTCCGAAAAACCGAGTGATCGGACAATCAGGAGTACTTGACACGGCACGCTTCCGTACATTCGTTGCTCAAGAGTTGAATCTTTCGGTTAAGGACGTAACCGGTTTTGTTCTCGGTGGCCATGGAGATGAGATGGTTCCACTCGTACGTTATTCATATGCTGGTGGAATCCCGTTGGAAACGCTTATTCCAAAAGACCGTCTTGATGCGATCGTTGAGCGTACACGTAAAGGCGGCGGTGAGATTGTTAATTTACTAGGAAACGGAAGTGCTTATTACGCTCCGGCAGCATCTCTTGTTGAAATGGTTGAGGCAATCGTTAAAGATCAACGTCGTGTCCTTCCTGCAATTGCTTATCTTGAGGGGGAATATGGTTTCGACGGCATTTATCTTGGCGTTCCAACAATCCTTGGAAAAGATGGAATCGAAAAAATTATCGAGCTTGAGCTAACAGAGGAAGAAAAAGGGGCATTGCAAAAATCAGCTAATGCTGTTCAAGAAGTGATGAAAGTTTTAGCTTAATCATCAGAAGGTGTTCCTGAAAAAAATCAGTGAACACCTTTTTTTCTTGTTAAAAAGGAGTAAGAACATGGTATGATAATAGAAAGTTTATTTTGAAAACTTTTAATTATCATGGGGGTGCATGTTTTGCTATTGGGAAAAAAACGCAAGCTCGGCAAAAAGCTCGAACAAATATCAGTTGGTGAAAAATTATCATTAACTGAAAAAATGGAAGACAAAGATTTGCTGTTATTTCTTGGCTTAACAAATGATGCAAATCCACTGTATATCCAACATGACTATGCTTCACAAACAACGTACAAAAAGCCGATTGTACCCACGATCATGCTCACAGGAATAATTACTGCCGCCATATCAAAATATTTACCTGGCCCCGGCTCGCATATTTTAAAACAAGAAATTGATTTTCTCCAACCAGTTCACCATTATGCGATTGTTCAATTTTTATTTGAAGTTGTCGATGTCAATCATGCAGATAAAACCGTAACAATTTATGTGGAAGCAATGAATGAAACAGAGGAAGCGGTCATTAAAGGCAAGTTACTTGTAAGCCCGCCGCTTCATTTCGATTAATAAGGAGAGATTCATTTGAATCTCTCCTTTCATAATGAAACCTTATCCCTACTTGTTCGTATAGAAGTATAAGAGAAATATAGAAAGGAAAGTGGATAATGAGCTTAAAAAGGGTTTATACGGTCACAGCACTTGTCGTTGCTGCTCTAGTACTTGTACTTATTTTATTGACGTCATGGTATACCGTGGATGAGTCTGACCAAGCAGTTATTTTAACATTTGGAAAAGCAGAGGAAACGGTAACGGATCCAGGCTTACATTTTAAACTGCCTTGGCCGATTCAAAATGTAGAAAAGCTTGCAAGAGAAACGTTAAAGTTGGAGTTTGGTTTTAAGGATGGCGAAGGAAATACGAGTGAAACAAAAATGATCACTGGGGATGAAAACATTGTACTTGCAGACCTTGTTGTGCAATGGAGAATTACTGATCCGAAAAAGTATTTATTCCATTCTGAGGAGCCAGAAGTGATTCTGTATAATGCGACATCGGCTTCACTAAGAAGCATCATTGGTAACTCGAAGATTGACGATGCATTAACATCAGGAAAAGCGGAGATCGAAGCAGATGTACGTGAGTTATTAGCGTCGCTCATTGATAAGTATGATATTGGGATTTCAATTCTTTCGGTAAATCTGAAAGATGTTGAGCTCCCTAACGATGATGTGCGCAAAGCATTTACAGCTGTAACAGACGCAAGAGAAATGATGAACACAAAAATTAATGAAGCAGAAAAATATGAGAATAAAAGAATGAATGAGGCTGAAGGGGAAAAGAAAGCGATCATTTCTAAAGCTGAAGGGGAAAGAGCGGCAAGGCTTGAGGCGGCGCGAGGAGATGTAGCTGTTTTTAATAAATTGTATGAACAATACAAAACAAATCCTGAAATTACGCGTGAGCGTTTAACACTTGAAACATTGGAACAAGTTCTACCAAATGCAGAAATTTATATTATGAATGATGATGGCAATACGCTGAAATACTTCCCTATTCGTCCATTGGAACGTGAACAAGCCGTTCAAAAAGAAGAAGAGGGAGGGAATCAATAATGGATAAGAATATTATTGATTTAGAAGCGCGTAGAGGCATGGAAAAGGAATGGAAGAAATATACGAAGTTTGGTCTGTTTTTCGTTATTTTACTCGTTTTATTCATCCTTTTCATGGCCAGTGTTTTCGTTGTAAAAGAGGGAGAACATAAAGTTATACGTCAATTTGGTGAAGTTGTACGCATTAAAAGTACACCGGGAATTTCTTTTAAAGTACCGTTTATTCAAACGGTAGCGACATTGCCAAAATATCAAATGACATACGATGTATCACATACAGAAGAAATCAATACGAAAGATAAAAAACGAATGATCATTGATAATTATGCCGTATGGAAAATTGATGATCCACGCAAAATGATTGCAAATGCGAGAACTGTTGTTAACGCGGAGTCGAGGATGCAAGAGTTTATCCATTCCGTCGTTCGCGCCGAGCTAGGTCAATTAAACTATGACGAAATCATTAATGATGAGAAATCATCACGCGGAAGTCTAAATGATCGTGTAACAGAGAAAGTGAATGAATTGCTTGCAAGAGATAATTATGGGATCGTTGTTACAGATGTTAGAACGAAGCGAACCGATTTGCCACAGGAGAACGAAAACTCTGTATATACGCGAATGGTTTCCGAGCGTGAATCAAAAGCGCAAGAGTATTTGTCAATGGGGGACGCGAAGAAAAACGAAATCACAGCTGAAACGGATCGAAAAGTACGTGAAATGCTTGCGAAAGCTCAAGCGGATGCAGATGTCATTCGATCTGAAGGTGAAGGGGAAGCAGCGCAAATATATAATGAATCTTTTTCGAAAGACCGGGAATTTTACAATTTATTCCGAACGCTTGAGACATATAAGAAAACGATCGGTGAGGATACAGTTATCGTCATCCCATCCGATTCACCTTATGCTCGTCTATTGATGGGATACACGCAATAAAGATGTACCGCATGTGATTACTTTATTAAAAAAATTTATAAAAAAGGATACTCTTGATACATCAAGGGTGTCTTTTTTTTCTAAAGATAATTTTGGTACGCCACAGGAAAAAGCGTTAAGGTCAATGAACAGGTGTTACAATTCATTAAATATAAAAACAATACAAACAATGTCTAATGGGTGAGCTCTTATAGCCCATATCTCGTTTGAAACTGCAAACACTGTCGATAAGAAGTTCTCTAATCTCCCATAACACGTTTAAACCTGCAAACACTGTCCATAAGAAGTTCTCTAATCTCCCATAACATGTTTAAACCTGCAAACACTGTCCATAAGAAGTTCTCTAATCTCCCATAACACGTTTAAACCTGCGAACACTGTCGATAAGGAGTTCTCTAATCTCCCGTAACATGTTTAAACCTGCAAACACTGTCGATAAGGAGTTCTCTAATCTCCCGTAACATGTTTAAACCTGCAAACACTGTCGATAAGAAGTTCCCTAATCTCCCATAACATGTTTAAACCTGCAAACACTGTCGATAAGAAGTTCTCTAATCTCCCGTAACACGTTTAAACCTGCAAACACTGTCGATAAGAAGTTCTTTAATCTCCCGTAACATGTTTTAACCTGCAAACACTGTCCATAAGAAGTTCTCTAATCTCCCATAACATGTTTAAAACGACGGACTTTGTCTATAAGGCATCCTCATGATACCAATTTTAGCTGCTCCGCTGGATACACAAGTATGTCCGCATTTAAAGGGCATTTTATTAACGTTTCTTAAGTTGAAATTATTAGGGTACTAGCATTATTTTCACTTTCATCACTCTACATGCTAAAATAGATAGAACAAATGCACTCCAAAATGGGGGTTAAGGATTAATGAATAAGAAATTAATGTTAATTGATGGAAACAGTATTGCATACCGTGCTTTTTTTGCTTTGCCACTTTTAAATAATGATAAGGGCATACATACGAATGCGGTTTACGGATTTACAACGATGCTGATGAAAGTGCTTGAGGATGAGAAGCCAACACATATTCTTGTTGCCTTTGACGCTGGTAAAACGACGTTTCGCCATAAGACATTTACAGAGTATAAAGGTGGTAGACAAAAGACGCCACCAGAGCTGTCTGAGCAGTTTCCATTTCTGCGTGAGCTTCTAGATGCTTATGGCATTAAACGTTATGAGCTGGATAATTATGAAGCGGATGATATTATTGGAACTTTGGCAGTTAAAGCAGCTGAGGGTGGATACGACGTTAAAGTCATTTCAGGAGATAAAGATTTAACACAGCTAACGACAGATCGCATTACTGTCGGTATTACGAGACGGGGAATTACCGATATTGAGGAATACACTCCGGAACATATTCAAGAAAAATACGGGCTGATACCTGAGCAGATCATTGATATGAAGGGATTAATGGGCGATCAATCCGATAATATTCCTGGCGTGCCTGGGGTGGGGGAAAAAACGGCGATCAAATTGCTTAAGGAATATCCAACATTAGAGGAATTACTTGATAATATTGATAATGTAAGCGGGAAAAAGTTGAAAGAACGACTTACAGAATTTAGCGATCAAGCAAAGATGAGTAAGGAGTTAGCAACAATTACGACGGAAGCACCTGTCACGATCTCGGTGGACGAGCTACAATTTGAAGGCTATGATCCAGCGAAGCTAACAGCTATTTTTAAAGAACTTGGCTTTAATTCCTTGCTTGAAAAAGTGGATGGCGGGGAAGAAGAGGAGATAAAAGAAGAAATCAAGGACATTTCTTTTACAACGATTGAGACGATTACAGAAGAGATGTTTGCAGCAGAAAATGCTTTTTACGTAGAAGTACTTGAAGACAGCTATCATACCGAGCCGATTGCTGGATTTGCATTAGTAAACGAACATGGAAATTTTTACATTCCAACAGATGTTGCTCTTCAGTCTGAACGGTTCAAAAGCTGGGCAGAGGATGAAACGAAAAAGAAACAAGTATATGATGCGAAGCGTTCAATCGTTACATTGCATCGACATGGGATTGAATTAAAGGGGATCGAATTCGATCTGCTGCTTGCCTCTTATTTACTTAATCCGTCTGAGTCGAACGAAGATTTTTCCGGAGTAGCGAAGCGTCATCACTATACGGATGTTTCTTCGGATGAGGCTATTTACGGAAAAGGCGCAAAAAAGAAAGTGGCGGAAGGTGATGTCCTAGCGGAGCATCTTGTTAGGAAGGCGAGCGCAATTGCGGCTTTATATGAGCCAATCATGGCGGAATTGGAAAAAAATGAGCAATCTGATTTATTTTATGAGCTGGAGCTGCCACTATCGTTTATTTTAGCAAAAATGGAATATACAGGCATTACCGTTGATACGGACTATTTAGAAAAAATGAAGGAAGAACTTGCTGAACGGCTGAAAGAAATCGAGTCAAAAATTTATGAACATGCCGGAGAAAAGTTTAATATTAACTCTCCAAAACAACTTGGTGTCATATTATTTGAAACGCTTGGCTTGCCGGTCATTAAAAAGACGAAAACTGGCTATTCGACAGCGGCAGATGTCTTGGAGAAATTAGCTCCAAAACATGAGATCGTCGAAGAAATCCTTCACTATCGCCAGCTTGGAAAATTGCAATCAACATATCTTGAAGGCTTGTTAAAAGTTGTTCATGAAGATACGAAAAAAGTGCATACACGCTTCAATCAGGCGCTTACGTCAACGGGCAGGCTAAGCTCGATCGATCCGAACTTGCAAAACATCCCGATTCGGTTGGAAGAAGGTCGAAGAATTCGGAAAGCATTTATACCATCTGAAAAAGATTGGGTCATTTTTGCAGCTGATTATTCGCAAATCGAGCTTCGCGTACTTGCTCATATTGCTGGCGATGAAAAATTGATCGAAGCTTTTACAAATGATCAAGATATTCATACGAAAACGGCAATGGATGTTTTTCATGTTGATGCAGATGAAGTAACGGCAAATATGAGAAGGCAAGCAAAAGCGGTTAACTTCGGAATTGTATATGGAATTAGCGATTACGGATTATCCCAAAGCTTAGGAATTACACGGAAAGAAGCGGGATTATTTATTGAACGCTACTTAGAAAGCTTTCCAGGTGTGAAACATTACATGGACGACATTATCATGGAGGCAAAAGAAAAAGGCTATGTATCGACGTTACTCCATCGCAGACGTTATATACCTGAAATTACGAGCCGTAATTTTAATTTGAGAAGCTTCGCGGAAAGAACAGCGATGAATACGCCGATTCAAGGAAGCGCTGCTGACATTATTAAAAAAGCAATGATTGATATGGATGCGCGACTTGAAGAGGAAGGATTACAAACGCGCTTATTACTTCAAGTCCATGACGAGCTCATTTTCGAAGCACCACCGGAGGAAATTGAGCGATTAAAAGAAATTGTACCAGCGGTAATGGAGCAGGCGCTTCAGCTAGATGTACCGATAAAAGTGGAATATTCTTACGGACCTACGTGGTTCGACGCGAAATAAGTGAGGGGAAAAAAGCAATGCCAGAATTACCAGAAGTAGAAACGATGCGCAGGTCATTAATTGAGCTTGTCAAAGGAAAAACAATCGAAGATGTAGTTATTCATTGGCCAAAAATCATTAAGTATCCGTTGGAAATTGAACAATTTATCGATGCGTTACAAGGACAAACGATCGATGACATCGACCGAAAAGGCAAGTTTTTAATTTTTATGCTCGATGATTACTCACTCGTTTCTCATTTGCGCATGGAAGGAAATTATCGTTTGGCAAGACGGGGAGATGAGCAAGATAAGCATGTTCACGTTCTGTTTCGATTCACGGATGGAACGGAGCTTCGCTACCGCGATGTTCGCAAGTTTGGGACGATGCATTTATTTGCAAAAGGAACGGAACATGCCGAGTTGCCGCTTTCAAAGCTCGGTCCTGAGCCTTTTTCAAACGAATTTTCCGACGTGTATTTTAAAGAGCGGCTGATGAAAACGGAAAGAGTCATTAAAGCAGTCCTCCTTGATCAAACCGTCGTAACAGGACTTGGCAATATTTATGTAGATGAAGTGTTGTTTCGATCCAATATTCATCCAGGGCGGGTGGCAAGCTCGTTAACGGATGATGAGATTGCTCTTTTGCGTAAACAAGCAGTTGAAACTTTACAAGAGTCGATCCAAGCAGGTGGTAGCTCCGTGAATACGTATATGAATTCATTTGGAGAAAGTGGGACGTACCAAGAGCTCCTGCTTGTTTATGGTCGTCAAGGGGAAGAATGCAAGCAATGTGGAACACCACTTGAAAAAATGAAATTGGCTGGAAGGGGAACCCATTTTTGTCCTGTTTGCCAAAAATTAGGCGTATGACAATCTAGATGAATTCCATAACAAGAAGAGAAGCTTCCTCATACAATGAGTTAGATATTGGTTTGTAGAGAGGAAGGAGCTTGATTATGGGTTTTTCATTCGCCTTATTGCTGCTTGCGATGGCAATCAGTCTCGATAGCTTTAGTACGGGTCTTGCATATGGGCTTAGAAAAATGCGGATCCCGATTCGGTCCATCTTTATTATAGCGATGTGCACAGCCGGTTCATTAGGCATTGCTATGCTTGCCGGTCAATTGATCCAGCAGTTTCTTAGCCCAAGTTTTGCCAATCGCCTTGGCGGCTTGATCTTAATCTTCATTGGAGCATTTGTTGTTTTTCAATTTTTAAAAAAAGAAAAGGACCATCCTCAGGCATCCGAAGAAAAACTAGTGTTGAAATGGGAAATAAAATCGCTTGGCGTTGTGATTCATATTTTAAAAAAACCGACGATGGCAGATATGGATGACTCAGGAACAGTGACAGGTTTAGAAGCCTTACTGCTCGGCTTGGCTTTATCACTCGATGCGTTTGGTGCGGGAATTGGGGCTGCGATGCTCGGGTTTTCTCCGCTTCTTTTAGCAACGAGTGCGGCAGTGATGAGTTGTTTATTTCTTACATGCGGTTTGCATATCGGACGGTTCTTTTCTAAATCAAGTTGGATGCAAAAGCTAGCATTTCTTCCTGGGGTGCTCCTTATGGTTATAGGAATGTTAAAAATGTAAATGAAAGAGGTTGAATGATGGCGACATTGATCGGATTGACGGGCGGAATCGCTAGTGGTAAAAGTACGATCGCAAATATGTTCAAGAGGCGAGGATTCACAGTCATCGATGCGGATGTAGCGGCTCGGGCAGTTGTAGAACCGGGGGAAGAAGCGTATAAACAAGTTGTTAAAGCATTTGGCAGCGAGATCCTTTTGGAGGATGGAGCGATCAATCGAAAAAAGCTTGGCTCCATCATTTTCCATGATCAGGAAAAAAGACAGCAATTAAATCAAATCGTTCATCCAGCTGTTCGAGAAAAAATGAATGATTGGAAAGAAGCGGCGATTGCAGAAGGTAAGGAAACAATTATTTATGACATTCCCCTTTTGTTTGAAAGCAATCTGACCCATCTTGTCAGTAAAATCATTCTTGTGTTCGTCGAGCAATCAGTCCAGCTCGAGCGCCTAATGGTGAGGAATCAACTGAGCAAAGACGATGCTCTGGCAAGAATTGCGTCACAATGGCCACTGCAAGATAAAAAACGTCTATCCGATGCAATCATCGATAATAATCGCTCGATAGAAGAGAGCGAAATCCAGCTCGACCAATTAATTGAAAAATGGGAATTAAATCCATAAAGAGTGTCTAAGCACTCTTTTTTTATCTGTTCCCAACCATTATTTCTAGCTAAGCTTAGCTATCAATGCTCCTTCTGCAATAACCCCAAACGGTCGCTTCCGCTTTTCTTCACATTCCAAGAAAAAGTAAGGTATAATGTAATAATAATGACAAGCAGTTGAACGGAGCTGATGAGGATGAAATGTCCATCATGTCAACATAATGGCACAAGGGTGGTCGATTCAAGACCAGCAGATGAAGTGAGAGCAATTCGAAGAAGGCGGGAATGTGAGAAATGTTCTTATCGGTTTACAACATTTGAACGGGTGGAGGCAACGCCACTTATTGTTGTAAAAAAAGAGGGAATTCGTGAAGAGTTTAGTCGGGAAAAAATATTACGCGGCTTAATTCGTGCCTGTGAGAAGCGTCCTGTTTCTCTTGATCAACTTGAAAAAATTACCCATGATGTTGAAAGAGATTTACGCAATCAAGGACAGGCAGAAGTAAAATCCGACCATATTGGAGAAATGGTGATGGATAGACTAGCTACAATTGATGAAGTCGCATATGTTCGATTTGCCTCCGTGTATCGCCAATTTAAAGATATTAATGTATTCCTTGATGAACTGAAAGATTTAATTAAAAAAGAGTAAATGAGTGTGGTTTTACATGAGACAGCATTGGAATGAAGTGCAGCCTGTCGATTCTTTTTCCGTGACGATGAAGGGAATGCTACATAATGATGATAAAAAAGTCATCACCTTTTTGTATCAGCCGCTCATTGGTCCGATTTGCACAAGCATGTATTCTACACTTTGGCATGCCGTCGAGGAAAATCGACTATGGTCAGAGCAATGGAATCATTATCATTTAATGAATTTGCTTGGATTAAATTTACAAGAAATTTATCAAGCGCGATTAAAGCTAGAAGGAATCGGCCTGCTTAAAACATATATCAAAAATGAACCAGATGCGCGCTCCTTCGTATACGAGCTTCATCCTCCACTTTCCCCGGAGCAATTTTTTACCGATGGGATGTTAAATATTTATTTATATCAAAAGCTCGGTCAGTCGCAGTTTTTAAAATTAAAAAGGTTCTTTTCTGATAAAAGCATTGATACAAAGCAATTTCATGATATTACAAGATCCTTTCAAGATGTATTTACTTCTTACGGAACGGCAATGCTTCATCAAACAGATGGGCATGAAGCAAGTGAGCCTGATGAGGGCCAGCAATTTTTCAAAAAAGAACGGACGACCCCGATACGAATCGATGAAACGGATTTCGACTTTGATTTATTATTTGCTGGTTTAACGGAAATGATGGTTCCGAGAAAGCTGTTCACTAAGGAAGTAAAAGAAGCAATTGCGAAATTAAGCTTTTTATATGGAGTAAATGCGATTGATATGAAAAATATCGTCCTATCCAGTCTAAATGCAAATGATACGATCGATTTAGAAGAATTAAGGAAAGCGGCAAGAGATTGGTACCAAATGGAAAACGCTGATCAATTGCCAGAGCTTGTTGATCATCATCAGCCTGCCCTTCACCGTGAATCGGTCACGCAAGGGGAAACGATGGAAAGTAAGCTCATTCATTATTTGGAAACCGTCTCACCAAGGCAGCTACTGATTGATTTATCAGATGGTGCAGCACCAGCAAAAGCCGATCTTCAAGCGGTAGAGGATATTTTATTTCAACAAAAGCTGCTTCCTGGTGTGGTAAATGTCCTGATTCATTATGTCGCTTTAAAAACGGATATGAAGCTGACGAAAAATTATTTGGAGAAAATCGCTTCGCATTGGTCGCGTAAAAAAATAAAAACCGTATCAGCGGCAATGGAATTAGCGAAAAATGAACATCGTCAATACCAAGAATGGGCGAGTGGCAATAAAGAGCCGAAGCAACGGAAAAATAAGCCGATTCGTACCGAGAAATTACCTGATTGGTTTACATCTCAAAATCAAACGAATCAATCAGAACCGGAAAATGCAAGTGAAATCGAGGAGCGCCGCCGACGACTAGAAGCGATCCAACAAAAGTATAAGAAAAACGGAGGTGAAGAAGGTGGAGCCGATTAATCGAACATTGAACCGAATTACCAACTCCTCATCCTTTAAAGAGAGCTATGAACAATTGAAGGCAGAAGTATTATCAAACCGTGATATACGCGCTTTTATTGAAGAAAGTAAAGGGCAGATCACAAGCAGCATCATTGAAAAAAACATGATGAAGCTTTATGAATATACGACGCAAACGAGAAAATGTGAGGATTGCCCCAATTTGGAAGGCTGTATCAATATGATGTCGGGGTACGAGCCTGTTCTCGTTTTGCATAAAGAAGTCATTGAAGTTCATTATCGTCCCTGTCCGTCAAAGATCGTCCATGATGAACGGAGAAAAACGGAAAAGCTGATTAAAAGCATTTACGTACCGAAGGACATTTTACGTGCTTCCTTCGCTGATTTTTCGCTCGATAATCCCGGCAGAGATCTTGCTTTCGAATATGCGGAAAGATTTGCCGCTTCGTATGCGCCGGGGAAAGAGATGAAAGGCTTATATTTGCACGGAAGCTTTGGTGTGGGAAAATCATACTTACTCGGAGCAATTGCCAATCAGCTTGCTGAAAAGGAAATTGCCTCGCTCATCGTTTATGTACCTGAGTTTTTCAGAGAAATGAAGCAATCGCTTGGTGACCAAACGTTAAATCAGAAACTCGAAGCGGTGAAAAACGCCCCGATTCTCATGCTGGATGATATCGGCGCGGAAGCGATGTCGAGCTGGACAAGGGATGAAATTTTAGGCTCGATTCTCCAATTCCGGATGCATGAACAACTCCCAACCTTTTTCTCTTCTAATTTTGATTTTAACGGGCTTGAATATCATCTCACCTACACGCAACGTGGGGAAGAGGAAAAAATGAAAGCAGCCCGGATTATGGAAAGAATTCGCTATCTTGCTACACCAGTCAAATTGGACGGGCCGAATCGCCGTCATCAATAGGAGAGTGTCCTTCAAATGAGAAGGACACTTTTTTACAAGAAGGCCCTGTTAAAGTTTAATGTTGATATGTATAAAAAAATTAGAACTTCCGATTATCTGGAAGTTCTAATTTTTAGTATAGTCTTTTAGACTAAACGCACCCGTTTGTTTAAGTACATTTGAAACCAACAGTTATCCAAAGTGATTATGAAACCACCAAACAATAAGAATCATACTCACTATTCCCCAAGCTGTGGTACTCACTATCCACCAAATTATGGATTTAGCTTTTGTTGAACTTTCCTCGTCTTTCAAATTTGCTGTTATAAAAGCGAGCTTACTTTCCATACCTTTTTTCATAGAAGTGAGAACAACAAATCCGATTATTATGAAACCAATCGTTATCCAGAGCAATAAGTCCACCTTTTATACCTCCCTTCTTTGTAAATTACTTTCCTTTCAATCTTCTTTATATAATTAGCCTGCCCCGTTCGCTGAATAAGATATAATGTTATATTACAAATTTAGTTAATCTAATTGTATCATAAATTTCCAAATTTTTTATCAAATTACCTCTAATAATCAAGTCGCTCATAGTAACTTCATTTCTTTGATGTTGAATGCTTTCTAGTATCTAGCCGCTTGCTGTTGTTACTTGTAGTGCAGGCACCGACCCCTGCGGGAATGGAGACCCCGCAAGGCTGTCCGCGGAAAGCGTGGGCCGGAACGGAAAGCAATAGACCGGTGACGTCGTTCGAATTTTTCGTTGATGTCATCTTTCTTTATATCTCCATACATAAAAAAGGTGCTATCATAGAAAGTCAGTTTTCATCTGCTTTCTGGACAGCCCCAGTTTGTACGTCGCTAAACGGGCGCTTGCGCTTTTCTTATGCCCATCCCCTGCAACGTTTGCTTCTCACTATTAAAAATTCGTTGGTATAGTCCGTCCGAGCTCTCATATAAATGATACAAAGCGGGTAAGGGGGGACGGGCTTGGAGTTACTATTTACATCGATAAAAGATGCGATCCGTCTGAAATTATATTTAACAGCAAATGGCTTACGAGAAACGCTGGTAAAAAGCCAAGACCAGTTTATGTATACATTTCAAGTCGATCAAAGGAAGAGGAGCCGTTATGAGCAGGCATTAATTACGTTTATTAAAGATGTGAAAAGAAATGAATGGTTAAATAACACGCTGCAACACAAATTTCATTATGAAAATGAAGATGAGCGCAGCCATATTATCGAAATAGCGACACAAATGTTTTCTGGTGCTCGTCATGATTTATCAGAGCTTGCTGGTGTGATTGATGAATCGGGGCTGATTAAGGAAGCTGTTTCCGATTTACTAAGCTTTGGAGGAGCCGTTTCCTTTGAATCATTTTCCCGATTTCGTTTAAAACCTTATTATGAGCGGGTGGAAAAATATTTAGAGATCGCAATTGATGAGTATAAAATGGAGCAAGAATATCAGACATTTGTACAAATGTTACGAGATTATTTGAGAAACCGTGCGACAAGAATGGAAGTTATCCATCTCCTGCTTAATCAAACACCGAAGTTTTACGATGAGCATCTCCATGAACTGTCGAGTGATGAAATAAAAGAGATGATGGATCAGCGCCTTTTAGCTAATCATCCGATCTATGTCGATTCAGCGGTGATTGCTCCACTTCTATCAATCGCTGCTATAAAAGTATATGTTTATACAGATAAAGCAGATCAACCGCTTATCAGAACACTGTCTAATATTTTTGAAGAACGGATTTCTGTGTTGACGCCTGTCCATTTTTCTATACTAAAAAAGGCATATGTGAATAAGCCTTGATTTTCCTTACGCAACTCGCTATAATTACGTACATAAACGAACATGAAATAAGTTGCGATAAGGACATGAGTATTTTGCTACGGTTTTCAGAGAGGGAAGTATTGCTGTGAGCTTCCTAACACGGGCATGATATTTACCACCTTTGAACTCCGATCGTGAACGAAGTAATGATCGGCGGAATGATCCGTTACAATGAATCCAAAGTCAATATACGTTTCGTATGTTGAAAATGAGGGTGGAACCACGTGTATAAAAACTCGTCCCTTTCCAGGGATGGGTTTTTTTGTTTTTTATTTTTTATTTCAAAAAGTAGAAGTGCCTTGATTATTGTTAATCAATCGGCGCGGATGCTATACATCTAATAAAGGAGTGGCACATGATGTCAGAACAAGTTCAAATTACTTTCCCAGATGGCTCAGTAAAGGAGTTTCAAAAGGGAGTAACAACAGAAGAAATTGCAGCTTCGATTAGCCCTGGTTTACGACGAAATGCGCTTGCCGGGAAGCTAAGCGGTAAACTGATCGATTTAAAAACACCAATTGAGGAAGATGGCTCAATCGCAATCATCACTCCAGATAGCGCGGATGCACTTGAGATAATGCGCCATAGCTCAGCTCACCTTATGGCTCAAGCGGTGAAAAGACTGTATCCTGATGCGAAATTTGGTGTTGGTCCTGTCATTGAAGATGGATTTTATTACGATATGGATATCGAACATGCGATTACACCAGAAGATTTACCTGTAATTGAAAAAGAAATGAAGAAAATCATCAATGAAAACATTGAAGTTGTACGTAAAGAAGTATCACGTGCTGAAGCGAAAGAACTGTTCGCGGATGATCCATATAAGCAAGAGCTCATTGATGCGATTCCTGAAGATGAAAAAGTAACGATTTATACACAAGGCGAATTTTCCGATTTATGCCGTGGTGTCCACGTTCCGTCAACAAGCAAAATTAAAGAATTTAAATTGCTTAGCATTGCTGGTGCATATTGGCGCGGTGACAGTAAAAATAAAATGCTTCAACGTGTATACGGAACTGCTTTTTTCAAAAAAGATGCGCTTGAAAAGCATCTAAAAATGTTGGAAGAAGCGAAGGAGCGCGACCATCGTAAACTGGGGAAAGAGTTAAGTCTATTTACGAACTCTCAACAGGTTGGGCAAGGAATGCCGCTTTGGTTACCAAAAGGTGCAACAATCCGTAGAATTGTCGAGCGGTACATTGTTGATAAAGAAGTCGAACTTGGCTATGATCACGTATATACACCGATTATGGCGAATGTTGAACTATATAAAATGAGCGGTCACTGGGATCATTATCAGGAGAATATGTTCCCGATCATGGATATGGACAATGAGCAGCTCGTTCTTCGTCCGATGAACTGCCCGCATCATATGATGATTTATAAAAATGACATCCATAGCTATCGCGAGCTGCCAATCCGGATTGCTGAGCTTGGAACGATGCACCGCTACGAAATGTCAGGCGCATTATCAGGCCTTCAACGTGTTCGTGGCATGACATTAAATGATGCACATATTTTTGTTCGTCCAGACCAAATAAAAGAAGAGTTCATCCGCGTTGTCGAGCTCATTGTGGAAGTTTATAAAGATTTTAACATTAGTGATTATGCCTTCCGTCTTTCCTATCGTGATCCAGAGGATAAGGAAAAATATTTTGATGATGATGAAATGTGGAATAAAGCACAAGCAATGATAAAAGATGCGATGGATGAGCTAGGTGTCGACTACTTCGAAGCAGAAGGTGAAGCAGCCTTTTACGGTCCGAAGCTCGATGTTCAAGTGAAAACAGCTTTAGGAAAAGAAGAAACATTGTCAACTGTGCAGCTTGATTTCCTCTTGCCTGAAAAATTCGATCTTACTTATGTTGGGGAAGATGGAAAACAACATCGTCCAGTCGTCATTCACCGTGGGGTCGTGTCAACGATGGAACGCTTTGTTGCTTTCTTAATCGAAGAATACAAAGGAGCATTCCCTACATGGCTTGCACCTGTTCAAGCTCAAGTAATCCCGGTATCACCTGATGTGCATTTTGATTATGCAAAACAAGTGCGAGATCAATTGAAATCGTTAGGATTCCGTGTCGAGCTTGACCAACGAGATGAAAAAATCGGCTATAAAATCCGTGAAGCACAAATGCAAAAAATTCCGTATATGCTCGTTGTTGGAGATAATGAAGTATCCGCTGAAGCAGTAAATGTAAGAAAATACGGAGAGCAAAAATCTGAAACAGTCTCACTGAAAGACTTTATTGAGCAACTAAACGCAGATGTTCAATTGAGATCGAGACAATAAAAAAACAGGCTGGCAACTGTGCCAGCCTATTTTTTATCTTCAATATCGATTTTTGTCCCGTCTTTCGTTGTATAATCAAGATCAAACTCTGTATAATCTTCAGCAAGCTGAAATGCGTTTAAAATGGTCTGGATTACTTCTGTTTGTGGGGTATTAGCTGTAAGGGAAACATCCTTCATTACGTTATATATCCCATTAAAAGCATCCGCGCCTTTCATCATCTGCCCATTGATATCATCTTCTAGTTCAGCCTCATAAACACCCTTTGGATCTTTTTGTTCATATTCAACATCATATTTTTTATTTGGCCCATATTTTACTTCTAAATCAAATTTTATGAAGTCAAGATCAGCCATTTGATCGGTTGCCCCTGGATCATTCACATTCCCATTTGATTTTACCCCGCTGTCGGTAACACTTTGATTATCAGGGGTTTTCGGTTCAGTAGCACCATCCATTTGCTCTTTTGGATTGTTATCAACGGATGGATCGTTTGAACAGGCGACGAGTCCAAACAATAAAGCAAAGCTAGCAAACGTGTAGCTCAATTTTTTTAACATATGACAGACCTCCAAAGAAAAGAATCTATATAAGTTGAAGTTATAATTTTGCACTTTCCAGCTGACTGGAGTGGAGAGCGGCGGCTCCCGTGGGAATAGCACGGCTGAAGAGCTCGCTGGACCGCATTAAAAGGAAGTCGCCACATCGTGTGGTAACAGCCTCGTGACCAACACCTGTTGGCCCGAGCCCATGCCCGGAACGGAACTCAGCGGTTAGTTGAATTACTAACTTTAACTTATATATATTAAAGTTTTTCCTTTCTAGCTAAATTTAAACATTTTTAAAAAAGGCATTGCTTTCTAAGTGTCTGTTTGTTATGATGAAAGACGTTGTAAATAGCAATCAACATTTGACAGAGCCATCTGCATATGATATATTTACTAAGGTGAAAATGAATACTCGTTTGTAAAAGAAGAGGCTGCCCGCTTCTCGCCTGATTGACGCATAAAGCTGTTAACAGGTTATTGATTTCATATCCATTCTTGACTATTTGTGCGTGAATGTGGTGCGGGTTGCTTATGCCCGTGCTTTTTTTATGTGTATAAATAAGCTTTTGCAAACAAAGGTATTCCTTAAAAAACCTTGGAGGTGGCTAACTATTAGCAAAGATATGTTGGTAAATGAAGGCATCCGTGCCCGTGAACTTCGTCTAATCGATCATAATGGTGAGCAATTGGGAGTTAAATCCCGAAATGAAGCGTTGGAAATCGCTGCTCGTGTAAATCTTGATCTCGTTCTTGTTGCTCCGAATGCGAAACCACCAGTCGCTCGAGTAATGGATTATGGAAAACATCGTTTTGAGATGCAAAAACGAGATAGAGAAGCCCGTAAAAACCAAAAAGTGATTAATGTGAAGGAAGTTCGTTTGAGTCCTACGATCGATGAACATGATTTCAATACAAAGCTTCGCAATGGTCGAAAATTCCTTGAAAAAGGAGACAAAGTGAAAGCTTCGATTCGCTTTAAAGGACGTGCCATTACACATAAAGAAATCGGTCAGCGTGTTCTAACTCGCTTTGCCGAAGAGTGTGAAGATGTGGCGACGGTTGAGTCCAAACCGAGAATGGACGGAAGAAGCATGTTCTTAGTACTAGCACCAAAAACTGAAAAGTAATGTTTTGAGGAGGAAAACCCAATGCCTAAAATGAAAACACACCGTGGCGCAGCTAAGCGTTTCAAAAAAACAGCGTCTGGTAAATTGAAACGTTCACACGCTTATGTAAGCCACTTGGCTGCAAACAAATCTACAAAACAAAAACGTAAACTTCGTAAATCTGCGATGGTTTCAAAAGGCGACTTCCGTCGTATCCGTCATTTGCTTGACAATATAAAGTAATTTTTAAAGGTTAGATCCAATTAGGAGGGAATTAATATGCCACGTGTAAAAGGCGGTACAGTAACCCGCAGACGTCGTAATAAAATATTAAAATTAGCTAAAGGTTATTATGGTTCTAAACATAGATTATTTAAAGTAGCAAAACAACAAGTTATGAAATCTTATAACTATGCTTATCGCGATCGCCGCAACAAAAAGCGTGATTTCCGTAAATTATGGATTACACGTATTAACGCTGCTGCTCGTTTAAACGGTCTTTCTTACAGCCGTTTAATGCACGGCTTAAAAGTTGCTGGCATCGAAGTGAACCGTAAAATGCTTGCAGACTTAGCTGTACATGACGAAAAAGCATTTGCTGAATTAGCAAACAAAGCAAAATCTGCATTATAATAAATTTAAAAGACCATTCTCTATTTGGAGAACGGTCTTTTGTTTCTTAAGGGGGAAGCTCGATCATGCTGCGATTTCTAGTGATTTGGTATTTTATCGTCATAAATGTATGGGGTTTGCAATTGATGGGTATTGATAAAAAAAGTGCGCGGCTGAAGAAAAAACGCATCAGTGAAAAGCGTCTTTGGATGTTTGCCTTGATCGGCGGTGCTCCTGGAATGACGGTCGGCATGCATATGTATCGGCATAAAACGAAACATGTAACATTTAAATACGGTCTGCCTATTCTTGCAGCAATCGACTTGCTCGTTTATATTTTCGTTCTTAGGTGTCTGGCATAACGGACAAGGGCAAAAAATATAATGTAGTAGAAAGCAGGTGATCAGCGATGAACGAACAATTATTGATCATGCTTGCGTTTATGGAAGGAAGTGGATTGCTCGCCCCGTTTTTATTTATCGCGTTCCATATTGTAAGGCAGTTTCTGTTCGTCCCGGTCATCCTCGTCTGTATGATTGGAGGGATGTTATTCGGATCCTTTTTTGGAATGATTTATTCAATGATCGGACTACTTTTATTATCTGCCCTCTTTTATTTCTCCATTGGAAAAATGCCAGGAACACACGCCAAGTTAATGAATGTAAAATATAAGTGGTTTGGCCGCTATAATAAAATGACGATTGGCCAAATTGCTGTTTTACGACTTATTCCTTTTTTTCATTATCATTTGCTAAATATTTGCTTATTAGAAAGAAAGCCGGATTTTCATGGATTTATGAAAGGAGCTTTTATCACGAATGTGCCGCTCGTTTTTTTCTACACGGTATTCGGTGAATTTATTACCCATTTTTCACCTGGAATGGCCGTCATGATCATTTCTGCGCTCGCCCTTTTATTCTATTTGTTAAGAGAAAAAATCGTCACAGTCACGTGGAAAGAGTTTTTTGCAAAAGAATCTGCACAATCATGAAAAAACCATTGTCCATGTTTAGCTGCGCAATGGTTTTTATTTGTTTTTCGCGATTAATTCTTTAATCGGGCTTTTCCAGTCAATAACTGCGTGCGGGTATCTTAGTTTAATTTCATTTTCAATCATCATAAAATCATCGTATGTTAAACCTTGAAGTACGTCGGAATTTTTCGGCCAGACAAAAATCGATACAACATCAAAGGCACGATCCGTTGTTCCCAAATATTTTTCCCCTTCAAACATGACACCTTTTAATGTAATGAGAAAGTTTTTGCGAATATTATCGGGAACATCATAAAAGAAAAATTTCTTTTGTTCATGTGCTGATTCTAATTTCCGTTTTGGGCTTACAATATACATGACAATTTTGTAAATGAGATAAATAATTGCTGCAAAAATGACAAGTCTCAGCAAAATAATCATGGCTAGGTCCTCCAATTAGTTAATATTACTCTGTATACGGATGATTAGGAAAAAGGTTTCATTATTGGTATAATTTTTTTTGAAGGAGTGATCAATATGACCTTGCAAGAATGGTTTGCGATGCAACATGAGCTAGACCGCTTTATTGTCGAGGAACATGGTCTGCAAACACAAAACCTTGTTGAGAAAAAGATTCTTGCTTTACTCGTCGAAATTGGTGAGCTTGCCAATGAAACGAGATGTTTTAAATTTTGGAGCAAAAAAGAACCGTCAGCACAAGAGATCATTTTAGAAGAATTTGTCGACGGTGTTCATTTTATTTTATCCATTGGTAATGAACTTGGCTTTGCTGAAAAGAAAATTGATATCGTCTCATCCGAAGGAAACAAAGAATTGGATCAATGTTTTCTAATGATCATTCATTTAGTCGACCAACTGCGAGAATCAAGAACATTTGAAAACTATGAGCAATTGCTCCGTCAATATTTTATTCTTGGTCAATCACTTGGTTTTTCGATTGATGACGTACAAAAAGCATATCGCCAAAAAAATGAAGTGAATTATCAGCGTCAGCGAGACGGATATTAATTGTAATTAGCTTTATATTATCATAAAAATGGAGGATTATACGATGGCTAAACTTGATGAAACATTAACAATGCTAAAAGAGTTAACTGATGCAAAAGGCATTCCAGGTAATGAACGTGAACCTAGAGAAGTCATGAAAAAGTACATAACGCCATATGCAGATAAAATGGAGACGGACGGTCTTGGCAGTTTAATCGCGGTTAAAAAAGGTGAGGAAAACGGTCCGAAGATCATGATCGCCGGTCATTTAGATGAAGTTGGCTTTATGATTACGCAAATTGATGAGAAAGGTTTTTTACGATTCCAAACGGTTGGTGGCTGGTGGTCCCAAGTGATGCTTGCCCAACGTGTGACAATCGTTACGTCAAAAGGCGAAATCACCGGCATTATCGGCTCGAAGCCTCCGCATATTTTACCACCAGAAGCACGGAAAAAGCCGGTCGATATTAAAGATATGTTTATCGATATCGGCGCATCAAGCCGAGATGAGGCAAGAGAATGGGGTGTTGCACCGGGAGATATGGTGGTACCGCATTTTGATTTTACAGTAATGAATAATGAGAAATTATTGCTTGCAAAAGCGTGGGACAATCGAATTGGCTGTGCGATTGCGATCGACGTATTGAAAAACTTACAGGGTGAAAACCATCCGAATGTTGTTTACGGAGTAGGAACTGTTCAGGAGGAAGTTGGACTGCGCGGTGCAAAAACAGCGGCTAACAAAGTTCAGCCGGACATTTCGATTGCTGTTGACGTAGGTATTGCTGGTGATACACCAGGAGTATCAGAGAAAGAAGCGCAAGGGAAAATGGGTGACGGCCCGCAAATTATTTTATATGATGCGTCCATGGTATCACATAAAGGCTTGCGCGATTTAGTTGTTTCTGTCGCGGAAGAATTAAATATCCCGCATCAATTTGACGCTCTTCCAGGTGGCGGAACAGATGCCGGCTCTACACATGTTGCTGGTGAAGGTGCACCATCACTCGCAATAACGATTGCAACACGTTATATTCATACTCATGGTGGCATCCTTCATCGCGATGATTATGAAAATGCAGTCAAATTAATCACAGAAGTTGTGAAACGATTAGATCGCAAAACGGTTGATACAATTACGTACGAATAAGATTTAACAATTCGGCGGCTAAACCTTGTTAGAACGAGGTTTAGCCTTCTCTTTGTGTGGGGCTAATTGCCCGTTAATGGTTAAAGTTCATAAACGCTGTTCAATAGCATCTCTCTAATATTCTGTTGATCGAAAAAACGGGTAATGTTGTCCAATAGCGCTTCTCTAATCTCCCGTCGATCGTAAAAAGCGGTAAATGCTGCCTAATAGGAGTTTCCTAATCTCCCGTCGATCGTAAAAATCGGTAAATGTTGTCTAATAGGCTTGCTCTAATCTCCCGTCGAACGTAAAAATCGGTAAATGTTGTCCAATAGGAGTACCCTAATATCCCTTCGAACGTAAAAATCGGTAGAGATTGTCCAATAGGAGTACCCTAATATCCCCTCGAACGTAAACATCGGTAGATGTTGTCCAATAGGATTGCTCTAATGTCCCGTCGAACGTAAAAATCGGTAAATGTTGTCCAATAGGATTGCTCTAATGTCCCTTCGAACGTAAAAATCGATAGATGTTGTCCAATAGGAGTACCCTAATATCCCGTAAATCCTAAAAAGCGGTAAATGTTGTCCAATAGGATTGCTCTAATATCCCGTCGAACGTAAACATCGGTAAATGCTGTCCAATAGGATTGCTCTAATATCCCTTCGAACGTAAAAAGCGATAGATGTTGTCTAATAGGAGTGCTCTAATATCCTGTCGAACGTAAAAATCGGTAAATGTTGTCTAATAGGAGTGCCCTAATATCCCGTAAATCGAAAAAACTGGTCATGGTGTCCAATAGGGCTTCTCTGTTATCCCTCTCATAATAAATACAATCCAAAACTCTCATACTCCAAACCTCGTATAAAATCAGTAATTATAGACATAAATCTACCGATCATTACTAGAATATTGCTTCAATTATTTGAAGAGTTACATTATGCGCTAATATTTCGTCCTATTTTTTCGTTAAGCAATACATTTTAGACTTTCGAGTAAATATTTCTTTTCATCTAGTGAAAAATCCTGTATGGTCAAAGAAGATTATTTTTTAAGGAGAAAACAGATGGGGAGTCTTTGGGAGTATATTCTTGTCTTTATACTTGCGGCAACACCGTGGTTTGAACTTGTAACGGTGATTCCGCTTGGGATTTTACGTGGACTCAATCCTGCAATCGTTGTAATTTTAGCGTTTATCGGGAACTTTTCGACAATTGTTTTAGTCATTTATTTATTTGAAAAGATAAAGAATTTTATCGCATCAAAGAAAGGTACAATCAAAGATAATGGCAAGCGGCAAAAACGGGCAAAGAAGATTTGGAATAAATATGGCTTTCCCGGTCTAGCTCTTTTCGGTCCACTTCTTGTTGGTACACATATTTCAGCTTTTCTTGGTCTTTCACTTGGAGCAACAAAGCGATGGACGCTGCTTTGGATGACGATCAGTCTTGCTCTATGGGGGATTGTGTTCGGCATCGCTTCCTATTATGGGATTGAAACGATCAAGCATTTTATTTATAAATAAAAAAGGCGGCCCAATCATGAGCCGCTCCCTCCTATTTCAATCCTTCTTCCAATGTTTCAAGCATCATATTTTTTTCTTGTTCATCGGCATGTTGCCAGATGACTTCGAACAAAACACCAAGTCCTGGAAGCATTTTTTCTTCGCCGCGCTGGATCGCATCGACGATTGTTTCTTTTAACTGTGTTTGGTTATTGCCAGAAACATTGTGAATGATCGCATTTCGTAAGTTTAAGTTCATTCCGTTCGCTCCTTCAAAAAGTTTCTTCTTTAGCTTTTCGCAAATCGTTAGAAATATGTATAATGGTGAAAGAATGTACGGAAAGGAAATGAAAAGTTTGGAGCATATTCAGTCAACAAAAAATGCCCGCGTGAAAGAGTGGAAAAAGCTGCTTACAAAAAAAGGGCGTGATCAACACAATCTTTATATCGTTGAAGGGTTTCATCTCGTTGAAGAGGCGATCAAAAAAGCAACAGTTGAAGAAATTATGATCGAAGAGGGGCTTGATCGCACATCAATCCCTGAAAATTTCTCAATTACGATTATATCTTCTGAAATTAGCCGCCATATTTCGGATACGGAAACACCGCAAGGAATTTTTGCTATTTGTCGAAAAAGCCAGCCCGGTATTGATCTTTCTACTCATAAACGCTTGCTTTTATTTGATCGGGTTCAAGATCCGGGTAACATCGGTACGATGATTCGAACGGCGGAGGCTGCTGGAATGGATGCGGTTATTTTCGGAGAGGGTTCCGGTGATTTGTACAATCCGAAAGTGATTCGCTCGGCACAAGGTAGCCATTTTCATATTAATACAGCAATCGGAAATTTACATGAATGGGTCGAAAAAATCAAGGAGGAGGGGATGCCTGTCTATGGAACGGCTCTCGAAGGTGCATCACCATATACAGATGCTGCGGCGACTGATGCATTCGCGTTAATCGTTGGCAACGAAGGTGCAGGAGTTGCTCCGGATCTGCTAACAAAAACAACGAAAAATCTTTATATACCAATCTATGGTCAAAGCGAATCTTTAAACGTTGCGATTGCAGCAGGCATCCTTCTTTATCATTTACGAAAATAATTTGAAATCAGCGCTGTAAACGACTATAATATTATTTATCTGAATAAAGTGAATGACTATGATGGAGAAAAGTAACCAGAGAAAGTTTTCAGGAAGAAAATGCCGTGACTGTGAGCATTTTCAGCGGAATCTGTGTGAAGTTCACCTCCTGAGTCGGCATCGGGACCGTTTAAACGTAAAGATGCTCCGGCATATGCCGTTATGACAATGAAGTGAACATGCAAATGTTTATAAGGGTGGTACCGCGACCAAAGCCTCGTCCCTTTATGGGGGTGGGCTTTTTTTGTTTTCTAAAATAAGGAGGTCAATTATCGTGGAACAAAAACTACAAGAACTGGAAAGAGAAGCACTTGAAAAAATTAAAGATGCTTCTGAGTTAAAAGCATTGAATGATGTTCGTGTTGCATATCTCGGGAAAAAAGGTCCGATTACCGAAGTGTTACGCGGAATGGGAAAATTATCGGCGGAAGAGCGTCCGAAAATGGGTGCACTCGTCAATGTGATCAGAGAAACAATTACGAAGGCAATCGAAAATAAGCATGTAGAGCTAGAAGCAGAGGCAGTGAATAAACAACTTGCTTCTGAAACGATTGATGTGACATTACCAGGTCGTCCAGTGAAAACAGGCAGCCGCCATCCGTTAACGAAAGTAATCGAAGAAATTGAAGATTTATTTATCGGAATGGGCTATCAAGTTGCGGAAGGGCCTGAAGTGGAACAAGATTATTATAACTTTGAAGCGTTAAACTTGCCAAAAGGTCATCCGGCTCGCGATATGCAAGATTCATTTTATATTACTGAAGATATTTTATTGCGCACACATACATCACCTGTTCAAGCACGGACAATGGAAAAGCATGAAGGCAAAGGTCCTGTGAAAATTATTTGTCCAGGAAAAGTGTATCGCCGTGATAATGATGATGCGACACATTCCCATCAGTTCACTCAAATCGAAGGTCTTGTTATCGATGAAAACATTACGATGGGCGATTTAAAAGGAACACTTGAAGTATTCGCGAAGAAAATGTTTGGTCAAGATCGCGAAATCCGTCTCCGTCCGAGCTTTTTCCCTTTCACAGAGCCATCGGTTGAAATGGATATTTCTTGTAAAATATGTGGTGGTGATGGCTGCCGCGTCTGTAAACAAACAGGCTGGATTGAAATTTTAGGGGCGGGTATGGTTCATCCAAATGTCCTTGAAATGGCTGGCTTTGATTCGAAAAAATATACAGGATTTGCGTTTGGAATGGGGCCTGAACGGATTACGATGTTAAAATATGGCGTCGATGATATCCGTCATTTCTACACGAATGATTTACGATTTTTACAACAATTTTCGGTGCAAGAATAATTACGGGAGGTAGCATACATGCTTGTTTCATATAAATGGCTGCAAGAATACGTTGATTTAACGGGCGTTTCAGCAAAAGAATTAGCAGAAAAGATTACGAGAAGTGGAATTGAGGTAGATGGAGTAGAACAACTTAGCGCCGGAGTAAAAGGTGTCGTTGTTGGCCATGTGCTTGAATGTGAAAAGCATCCAGAAGCAGATAAGCTAAACAAATGTCTTGTCAATATTGGCGAAGCAGAACCAGTGCAAATTATTTGTGGTGCTCCGAATGTAGCAAAAGGACAAAAAGTGGCGGTTGCAACTGTTGGCGCTGTACTTCCAGGTAATTTCAAAATTAAAAAGGCGAAATTACGCGGTGAGGAATCAAATGGAATGATTTGTTCACTTCAAGAGCTTGGGATTGAAGGAAAGCTCGTTCCAAAAGAATTTTCTGAGGGCATTTATGTATTTCCAGAAGAAACCGAAGTGGGTGCGAATGCACTGAACCTTTTAAATTTAGATGATGAGGTGCTTGAGCTAGACTTAACACCAAATCGTGCCGATGCGCTTAGCATGCTTGGGATGGCTTACGAAACAGCGGCGATTTTAAATAAAGAAGTCAAATTACCAGAAATCACAGTCGATGCGACTTCTGAAAAAGCAGCTGACTATATTTCTGTGAAAATTGATGCACCAGAAGATAATCCGTTATACACGGCGAAAGTAATTAAAAATGTAAAAATTGGTCCATCGCCGTTATGGATGCAAACGAGACTAATGGCAAGCGGCATTCGTCCCCATAATAACGTCGTTGATATTACGAACTATATATTATTAGAGTATGGTCAGCCACTCCATGCTTTTGACTATGATCGCTTTGGTTCAAAAGAAGTTGTCATCCGTCATGCACATGAGGGCGAAATCTTAAAAACACTTGATGATACAGAACGGAAACTAACAGCTGATCAGCTTGTCATTACAAATGGAACGATTTCAGTTGCTTTAGCAGGTGTAATGGGCGGAGCCGATTCAGAAGTACGTGAAGATACGACAACGATTTTATTAGAGTCTGCTTATTTTACAGGTGGATCGATTCGCAGTACATCGAAATATCATGGTTTACGTAGTGAGGCGAGCAGCCGGTATGAAAAAGGGGTTGACCCGGCAAGAGTACGCCCAGCTGCTGAACGTGCCGCTCAATTAATGGCTGAGCTTGCAGGCGGCGAAGTATTAGACGGACTCATTGAAGCGGATCATTTAACGATTGAGCCGGCTATTGTGTCTGTCTCACTTGAAAAAATTAACCGTGTTCTCGGAACAGATTTGAGTGAAACTGAAGTTGTCGCGATTTTCGAGCGTTTAAAATTTGATGTAACCGTTGAAGCGGGGGTCTTTACCGTAACTGCTCCGACACGTCGCGGTGACATAAAAATCGAGGAAGATTTGCTTGAGGAAGTCGCGCGTTTATATGGCTATGATAATATCCCTAAAACATTGCCTAAGGGAGCAGCAACACCAGGCGGATTAAATCCAACTCAAGAAAAACGCCGAACAACGAGAGCATACTTAGAAGGTGCGAGCCTTTATCAAGCGACAACATACTCGCTTACTTCTGAGGAAAAAGCAACTAGTTATGCGATCGAAGCAAGAGAGCCCGTACAATTAGCGATGCCGATGAGTGAGGAGAGAAGCCGCTTAAGAGTAAGCATCATCCCTCAATTGCTCGAAGCATTATCATATAATGTTGCACGTCAGCACGACTCCGTTGCTTTGTATGAAATCGGATCTGTTTTCTTAAATGAAGGCAAGGATGTTCAACCAGAAGAACGAGAGCATATTGCCGGAGCGATTACAGGTCTATGGGTAGAAAACGAATGGCAAGGTGAGAAAAAGCCAGTTGATTTTTACGTCGTTAAAGGCATTTTAGAAGGGCTATTTGACAAACTCGGTGTCGCTGAACAAATCGAATGGCGTGCAGCTGAGCGCGAAGGTATGCATCCAGGGCGTACAGCGGAAATTAGCTTAGCGGGTGAAGTGATCGGTTTTGCAGGGCAAGTACACCCGAATAAGCAAAAGGATTTGGATTTGAAAAACACATACGTATTTGAAGTGAAGGCAAGTCCAATTTTCCACGTTGAACTTCCAGAGCTACAATATACGCCAATTCCACGCTTCCCATCGATTTCAAGAGATATTGCACTTGTGACGGATAAACACGTTACAGCCGGTTCACTTGAGAAAATCATTAAAGATGCGGGCGGAAAATTATTGACGAATGTGCATATGTTCGACCTTTATGAAGGCGAGCATATGGAAGAAGGCAAGAAATCAATCGCCTTCTCATTAACATATTTAGATCGAGAAAAAACGCTAACAGACGAAGAAGTTGTCAAAGCACATGAAAAAGTGCTTGCCGCATTAAAAGAAAAAGCGGGAGCTGAATTAAGAGGCTAATAATAAAAGCGCAAGGCACTCGCTAAGTGACGTACAACTATTCTGACTAGTAGTATGGCCAACGGCTAAAACTGCCACAATCTGTGGCAACATCTTGTAGGCCTAAACACGGTAAGCCTTAAAGTGGTTTACCGTAGGAAGAAGAGTGAAGTTTGCTAGTCACTGTGTATCTAGAGTTAGCCGTGGATTGTTTTAGTAGAAAGTTATCTACAAACTTACGTATTATTATTTCCTAAATAGTGAACAAAGGGGCTGTCACCATGAACGATAGCCCCTTTTTGATCATCTGGAGGCTCATTCATATGAAAAAAAATCGACTAATACTATATTTATTCCTCTTTATACTATTCGTTGTTGCGATGGCGGTATACGGAAAAGCGGGTACAGACACGTACACGCCTGAAATGAAGGAGAAATATACGAATGGCATGCGAGTTGGGATTGAACGTATGTTGAAAAAAGTTCCGTTGCATGTGATTGAGGAAAATGAAGGATTATCGGCAAGGGAGCTTGATCGTCTGATTGAAGGAATGGACCGAATATTTTCAAACTATATTGAGTTAAAAGAGATCGCCCTAGAATATGAATTGTATGATGTGACTGCAACAAAAACAGAGGAAATATTAGAACATGTTGCGGTTTCCTTTTACAATAAAGAAGATAAACGAGTTTCTCAATCACAAATGGAATCATATCAACAGCTTTATACGTATTTGTATGACATTCATCAACTAGACATGGGCAGTATGGAGATTGGCAAGTTATTACAGGAAATAGAGAAGGTGAGTGTGGAATATGAAAAGCTGGCAAATGAATCTTTTTAAACTCTTTATTCTGCTTCTCGTATTTATTTTCATCACTGCTTGTACGGCTCGCAAAAAGGAGGAATCAGTCTTTGACAGTCGCGTGAATAAATTAAATGTGCCTTGGTCGATCACGAAAAAAGATGATTTTTTTTACATAAGTGAAAGAACCGGGGAGATTGTTTCTATTCATGAACCAACAGGTGAAATGGATCATTTGCCTGTAAAGCTAAAAGAAAGCCTCCATATCGAAGGAGAAAGTGGCTTGCTTGGGCTGGAGCTGATACCAAATACAAACGTAGAGGCTATCGGCTATCATACATATGAAGAAAATGGTGAGGTGCTAAACCGAGTTGTTCGGATTGCAAAGGAAGAGAATCAGTGGGTAGAGAAATCCGCATTGATTGACGGGATACCAGGATCAGCGATTCATAATGGCGGGCGCATCAAAATTGGGCCTGATGATAAGTTATATGTTACAACAGGAGATGCAGCAAATCCTGAATCAGCTCAAAACCTTCAGTCATTAGCAGGAAAAATTTTACGGATGAATCTAGACGGAACAGTACCTAGTGATAATCCCTTTCACGATTCACCGATTTATTCGTATGGACATCGCAATCCACAAGGGTTAGCTTGGGATGAGTCAGGACAATTGTATGCAACGGAACATGGGCAAAGTGCTCATGATGAAATCAACCTCATTAAAGCAGGAAAAAATTATGGTTGGCCACATATTCAAGGTGATGAAAAGATGGAAGGAATGGAGTCGCCGATCTTCCATACAAATGGGAACACATGGGCACCGAGTGGAGTGGCCTTTTATCAAGGAAAATTATATATCGCAACATTGCGCGGGGAAGCAGTCCGGATCTTTGATCTCTTAAGCGGTAAGGCATCTGTTTTTACGGAAGGAGATGGACGAATAAGAGATATTTTCATTGAGGATGGGCATTTGTTCTATATGACAAACAATACCGATGGAAGAGGGACGCCTGAACCGAATGATGATCAGCTATTGAAAATGGAGTTGAATGAATAAGAGAGATAGGATGGGAAATATGCAAAATCAATCGGGAAGACAGCTCCTCATTCTAAATCGGAAGAACTGTCTTGCACTAACAATGCTGAAAATTTTGGATTACTTTTACATACCAGCAATTTTTCTTGCTTTTCCCGTATTCGCAAAATGCTCTTTCGTAAATTCGTTTAAGGCAGCAATACCTTTTTCCCTAATCAGTCTTGCTGCTACTTGGTCGACTTTTGCCCCTGCTCCTTTTGGTAGCTCGAATCCGGCTTTTTTGCTAAGGGTTTCGAATGCTTTTAAGAATGCGTATCTCGCTAAAATCGATGAAGCAGCAACTGCGAGATGAATACTCTCTGCCTTCGTGCTAAAATAGACGTTTTCTCGGCAAATGGTCTTTTGGCCTTGAAGATGACGGAAATAGACTGATGCCTCGGCAAATTGATCGATGAGAATCGCGTCTGGTTTTTCTGGGGCAACTTTTCCTAATAAATGATTCAATGCTTGATTATGTAAAATTGCTGTAATCTTCCCTTGTGTCATTCCTTTTGCTTGAAGGTGGTTATATTTCTCGTTTGGCAATGTTAATAAACTATACGGGAGAAATGAGAGCAAATCTTTGGCGATTTTGACAATTTGTTGATCGGTTAGATGTTTTGAATCTTTCACGCCTAGTTCTTGTAATAGCGGGATCTGCTCTTTTCTTACGTAGGAGGCGACAACGGTCATCGGTCCGAAATAATCACCTTTTCCCACTTCATCGGAGCCAATGACCGATAGAGATGAAAGATTGGCAGGTAACGGTTTGCCAGATGTTTTTCCGACCGCTGCTTGTGCAGGCTTGGCAGTTGGCGTTCCCCAAAGCTTCGCCTCTTCTACATTTTCCGTCCCTTGAAACATTACTTTTCCAGAACGATAGGCGGTGATCGTACAGTTGTTTTTTTTCGCGACAAAAAGGCTGCCGGGTGGCGTTTTACCCGTGTGAAACGGCTTATAATGGGTGTTCATTTTTTGCATCGTTGTTTCGCTCACTTGAATGACGATATTCGACAATAGGAAACATCCTTTCTAAGATCGGTAGTAAATAGCTAATAATCGGTAGTAAAGTCCTTAAAATCGGTAGTAAACTACCAAAGATCGGTAGTAAAAGCTCAATAATCGGTAGTAATCTATATACCTTTTGACTAGGCATCGTATTCCCATCCGATTTTTTTCATGTTATGATAACGATAGGATTCTGATGAAATGGAGGAAATTGGCTTGACACAGAGTCAAAGGATACGGACTCAAGTAACTATTCATGGACAAAATTATACCATTACTGGAACCGATTCGGCAGAGCATGTGATGAAAGTTGCCGCATTGGTTGATTCAAAGATGAAAGAAATTAGCTCGATCAATCCTAATTTGGATACGAGTAGACTTGCCGTGCTTACTGCTGTAAATGCTGTTCACGATCTTGTGAAATTGCAGGAGCGGTATGATCGCATGGAACAAGAACTTCAACGCTTAAAGGACTGATATATATAATGCTTGACCTTGCACTCATTGTTATTCTTTTTTTGGGATTTCTCATTGGTTTGAGAAGAGGATTTATTCTACAATTAATTCATATGATTGGATTTATTATCGCATTTATTGTTGCCCATATGTATTATCAAGATTTAGCGCCGAAGCTAAGACTTTGGATTCCATATCCAAGCCCTGATGGAGACGGTGCGATGAAAATGTTATTTGATAGTGTAAATATGGACGAAGCATTTTATCGCGCAATTGCTTTCGTCATTATTTTCTTCGCGGTGAGAATTGTACTTGGAATCATAGGGTCTGCGCTCGATGTTGTTGCGAGTCTGCCAGTGTTAAAAACACTTAATATATGGGCAGGGGGACTGTTAGGCTTAATCGAAATATACTTGCTTGTGTTCATTGTACTATATATCGCCGCTTTGCTCCCAATTGCTAGCGTGCAGACAGCGATTAATCATTCATTTGTCGCAATTGCTATGCTCGAACATACACCTTATTTTTCCACAGAAGTAACAAAATGGTGGATTGATTACGTACAGAAGTAACTTCTCTTAATCAAAGGGAAGTTTTTCTTTTTACACGGAGATTTGCTAAAATGATATGAGGAGAATATGAGAACGGTTGGTGGATATGTTGAAAGTAAATAAAAAAGATGTCATTCGCTTACTTGAAAAAATTGCGATTTATATGGAGCTAAAAGGGGAAAATCCCTTTAAGACAGCGGCTTTTCGTAAGGCGGCGGCAGGACTGGAAGCGGACGATCGCAGCCTGGCCGAAATTGAAGATTTTACAAAAATTTCTGGGATCGGTAAAGGGACAGGGGCAGTCATTAGTGAATATATCGAAACGGGCGTGTCAACCGTTTTTAATGAATTGAAGGAAGAGGTCCCACAAGGATTGATCCCGTTGCTGCAAGTTCCCGGTCTTGGCGGTAAAAAGATTTCCCGTTTATATCAGGAATTGGGCATCGAAGATATCGAATTATTAAGAGAGGCGTGCGAGTCTGGAAAAGTGGCTGAATTAAAAGGATTCGGTAAGAAATCTCAGGATAAAATACTTGAATCGATTAATCAATTCGGGACACAGCCGGAACGACTCCCAATTGCCTACATGCTCCCAATTGCGGAAAAAATTGAGAAAGAGCTCGAAAAAATCAAGGAAATTCATACATTTTCCCGTGCGGGCAGTCTGCGTCGTGTTCGGGAAACAATTAAAGATTTAGATTTCATGATTGCAACGGATGATCCACAAGCAGTGAAAGCACAATTACTTCAGCTGGAGGGATTTAGCAAGGCGATTGCGAGTGGAGATACAAAAGTCAGCGTTGTGCTTGAAGGAAGATACGAAGTTGCGGTTGATTTTCGTCTTGTGAAGCCAGAAGAATTTGTGACAGCATTGCATCATTTTACTGGATCAAAGGATCATAATGTCCGTCTGCGTCAGATTGCAAAAGCACGCGGGGAAAAGATTAGTGAATACGGTGTAGAAAATATTGAAACAGGTGAAATTCGTACATTTCAATCTGAGCAACAATTTTTCAGCCATTTCGATCTTCCGTTCGTACCAGCAGAAATACGTGAGGACGGTTCTGAAATCGACCATTTCCGTGCCGATGAAGAACTAATTACAATTGACAAAATGAAAGGTGATCTTCATTTGCATACGACATGGTCTGATGGTGCCTATTCATTGGAAGAAATGGTCGAAGCATGCAGACGAAAAGGCTATCAATATATGGCGATTACCGACCACTCGGAATTTTTACGAGTGGCAAATGGCTTAACGGCTGATCGGTTAAGAAAACAAATCGAAGAGATTCGCAATTTAAATGAAAAATATGATGATATACTCATACTATCAGGAATCGAAATGGATATTTTGCCAGATGGACGGTTAAATTATGACGATGATCTTCTTGCTGAATTGGATCTTGTCATTGCTTCGATTCATTCAAGCTTTTCACAGCCAAGGGAAAAGATTATGGAGCGTCTACGAAACGCATTTGAAAATCCTCACGTTGATATCATTGCCCATCCAACTGGACGATTAATTGGTCGACGTGATGGTTATGATGTTGACATCGATCAGCTTATTCAACTTGCCCAATCGACAAATACGGCACTTGAATTAAACGCAAACCCAGAGCGCTTAGATCTGGCCGCAGAGCATTTGCGTAAAGCACAAGCAGCTGGAGTAAAAATTGCTATTAATACAGATGCTCATAATATTTCATCATTATCATTTATGAATATTGGAGTTTCAGCAGCAAGAAAAGGATGGATTCGTCCATCCACGGTACTCAATGCAATGGAGCCTGACGAACTGCTTGCTTTTTTGAAGCGAAATGATGAATAAAGTTGTTCAAAGCTCCTTTTTGATATTAGTAGCTAAGAAAGGGAAAAACGTATGAATGATAAAATCCTAAAAACGTTGGAATTTCATAAAATTATTGCGGAATTAGAAGGCTTTGCCGCATCTTCACTTGGTATTGATCGAATTAAAGCATTGCTTCCATCTGTATCGTCTGAGGAAGTTGTGAAGATGCAAGATGAGACAGATGAAGCGGCACATGTGCTCCGCTTAAAAGGACATGCGCCTTTAAGTGGGATTTACAACATTCAACCACATATTAGACGAGCGGAAATTGGTGGTGTGTTAAACGCCGTTGAACTCGGACAAACAGCGAGTACGATTCATACGAGTAGAATGATGAAACAATTTATCGAAGAACTGCTTGAAAATGAAGTAGAGATTCCAATTTTGGAAGAGAAGGCTCGTAGAATTTTTCCGTTAACAGAATTGGAGCATAAAATTAAGCAAGCGGTTGATGAGGGTGGTGACATTCTTGATTCCGCAAGTGAAACATTGCGCAGCGTTCGTCAGCAACAGCGCAGGAATGAGAGGCGCATTCGTGAAAGACTTGAAAGCTATACAAGGTCAAGCAATGCCCAGAAGATGCTATCAGATGCAATTATTACAATTCGAAATGATCGCTATGTCATTCCGGTAAAGCAAGAATATCGCTCGCATTACGGAGGAATTGTGCATGATCAATCGGCATCAGGTCAAACGTTATTTATTGAACCACAGGCGGTTGTTGAGTTAAATAATGAATTAAAAGAATTACAAATGAGGGAAAAAGCCGAGATTGATCGAATTCTTGCTGAATTATCAAATGAAGTTGCGGAGTATGCGAATGAACTACTCGTTATTGTCGAGACAATGGGGGATATGGACTTTATTTTTGCAAAGGCACGCTATGCGAAAGAAAAGAAATTGACAAGACCTTCGATTAATAATAAAGGCATCATTCGTTTACATGAAGCACGCCATCCCCTTATTCCGATTGATGAAGTCGTTGCTAACGATGTAATCCTTGGGACGGATTATACAACGATCGTTATCACCGGTCCGAATACGGGAGGAAAGACAATTACACTGAAAACAGTTGGGCTTTGCACATTGATGGGGCAGGCTGGACTTCATATACCTGCACAGGAAGGTTCAGAAATTGCTGTATTTAAACAGGTATTCGCAGATATTGGTGACGAACAATCAATTGAACAAAGTTTAAGTACGTTTTCATCCCATATGGTAAACATCGTTCAGATTTTACAGCAAGTCGATCATGAAAGTCTCGTGCTTTTCGATGAGCTCGGTTCCGGGACCGACCCGCAGGAAGGATCTGCCTTAGCGATTTCTATTTTGGATGACGTGTATCAACGAGGCGCACGTGTGATTGCGACGACACATTATCCAGAGCTAAAAGCATATGGTTATAATCGTCCAGGTGTGACGAATGCCAGTGTGGAATTCGATGTAGAGACATTGCGGCCGACATATCGGCTATTAATTGGTGTGCCAGGACGAAGCAATGCCTTTGAAATTTCAAAAAGGCTGGGCTTATCTGAAGCGGTTATTGCAAAAGCAAAGTCAATGATCGATACGGAAAGCAATGAAGTCGAAAACATGATTGCCTCGTTAGAGAAAAGTCGCCGTGAGGCGGAAGAACAGTATGAGGAAGCTCATGATTATTTAAAGCATGCGGAAAAGCTTCATCGGGATTTGCAGCAGCAAATGATCGAGTTTTATGATCATAAACAGAAATTATACGAAAAAGCAGAGGGAAAAGCGGCTGAGCTTGTTGAAAAGGCGAAGGAAGAAGCAGAGCAAGTGATGAAAGAATTGCGACAAATGCGCCTTGAAAGCGGAGCGCAAGTGAAGGAACATGAATTAATTGAAGCAAGACGTAAGCTTGACTTGGCGGTCCCAACCCTTCATAAACAAAAAGATCAACCGATTGCGAAAGCAAAAAAACGAGAGCTTCAGCCTGGAGATGAAGTAAAAGTAACCACATTTGGTCAGAGTGGCCAATTACTGGAAAAAACAGGCGAACAAGAGTGGCAAGTGCAAATCGGAATTATGAAAATGAAAGTGAAAGAAAAAGATCTTGAATTCATTAAATCTGAACCGAAAAAAGAAGCAAAGCCACTTGCGACCATTAAAGGGAAAGATTATCATGTCAGTTTAGAGCTTGATCTTCGTGGGGAACGATATGAAAATGCAATCTTAAAGGTAGAAAAGTACATCGACGACGCATTGCTTGCTGGATACCCACGCGTGTCCATCATTCATGGAAAGGGAACAGGTGCATTGCGGACAGGTGTGAGTGAATATTTGAAACAACATCGATCTGTCAAACGTATACGTTTAGGAGAAGCAGGAGAAGGTGGCAGCGGCGTAACCGTGGTAGAATTTAAATAAAGCGCCGCGAGCTTTTTCTCAATAGATAAGGGAGAGATGAGAATGAACTCTTTTTGGGAAAATTCGTTTGTGCAGACAGCTGGATATTATAGCGTGACCATTTTATGCATCGTCTTATTTTTATTTATTTTTGAATTGGTAACAAAATATAGTAATTGGGACGAAATCAAAAAAGGAAACATTGCGGTTGCGATGGCAACGGGTGGTAAGATTTTTGGGATTGCCAATGTGTTCAGGCATTCCATTTTGCACCATGATTCTTTACTTGTTATGATCGGGTGGGGCGTGTACGGATTTTTCCTCTTATTAACCGGTTACTTTATTTTTGAATTTTTAACACCAAAATTTAAGATTGATAAAGAAATAGAAAATAATAACCGCGCCGTCGGATTTCTTTCAATGGTTATTTCCATTGGATTATCTTATGTCATTGGCGCGAGTATACATTAATAGGAGGATACTGTGGAAAAACTTGCAAAAGTGCTATTCGTTGTATGTGGCATTTTTATTCTTTTAGGTGTAATTTATTTAATTCTAGTATGAAAGAGGCTGGGACGTAACTAAAGTGATCAACTCTATATAGACGAACAATGCAATATCTTAGCGTAGGAAATATATGTAGACTCCTGGGGGAGGAAAGACATCGGTGAGATCCCGTAGTGCGTAGCACGAGGAGGCTCAACAGCCGCCCGCGGAAAGCGATGTATATTTACGAAGCGAGTTATTTTCAGATGCTAACGTTTGTATTTTGATTCGATAAAAAACTTTTCTCCGATCCTCTTATAAAAGGTTAAAAATTTGGGAGTTACCACGGCATTGCTGTGGTATTTTTTTTGGTAAAAATATACTGTGACATATCTTTTTTGAGCCATTAACATTGGAAGCAGTCGATAGCCAGAGCTACGGCTGTTTTTTGTCTTTTTATCCCCTGCTTTCTTATAGTAGCCAATATTTTAAGGTATGTAATTTATTTTTCACCTTGGTCCTGATAAAGGAAAAAAACAATTTGGTATTCAATTTATTTAATTAATGCAAAATTTTTTAAAAAAACTTATTGCAAACGTTATCTTTTGTGTTATATTAAATGTAAGGTTAACAAATGTTCACTAGTGTGAAATTTTGTTCAATAATAGGAGGGTTTATTATATGGCAAAAGGAAAAGTTAGAACAGTATTAGGAGATATCGATGCATCGGAAATGGGATTTACAATGGCGCATGAGCATATTTTGACAAATCCACAGGGGGATGGAACAAAAAATAATCTAGATCACCATTTAGACAGTCTTCCATTAGCGATCCAAATGTTGAGGGAATTTAAAGAAATCGGTGGCGGATGTATCATTGAAACAACTCCACAATCTTGGGGAAGAAACACTCCGGGAATGGTGATTGCATCAAAGGAATCTAGTGTACATGTTCTTGCTACTACAGGCTATATTTGTGAAGAACACGGTATGGAACCAGAATTAACGAATTGGTCCGCTAACTATATTGCTGAAAGAATGCTACACGATGTTCAAGTAGGGATGGACGGTACGTCTGTAAAAGCTGGATGGATTAAAGCCGGTACTGCTTACAACCACATCACTCCGAATGAAGAGAAGGTGTTAAGAGCAGGGGCGCGTGCAGCAACAGAAGCTGGTACTTGCTTTCACACCCATACAACTGCGGGAACGATGGGGATCGAGCAATGTGAAATTGTGTTAGAAGAAGGATTTGATATGAGCAAGTTCATCGTTGCACACGTAGACCGTGTTCCTGATTTATGGTACCACCGACAAATTCTAAAAACTGGTGCCAATGTTATTTATGATGGGCCAGGTAAAGCAAAATACTATCCAGACAGCATGAGAGTTGAATTGCTGAAACAATTAGTGGCGGATGGTTATGAAGATCAAATTATGCTATCTAATGATATGGGAAGAAGATCTCACCATAAAGTGTATGGATATGGACCAGGATTTAATTGGATTAAAGAACGCTTCTTACCAAGATTGCTAGAAGAAGGATTCAGTCAAGAGGTGCTTGATAAGTTTATGATTCACAACCCTGCAAGGGTTTACCAAATGGAAAAATAGAGGTGCGAAATGAGCAGACCCAAATTACAACTAGCTTTAGATAACCATGATTTGTCGAGTTCTTTAGCTGCTGCTCAAAAAGCCCAATCACTAGTTGATGTGATGGAAGTCGGTACGATGCTCGCCATTGAAAATGGAATGCAAGCGGTTCGCATTATGAGAAGCTTATTTCCAGACCACATCTTGCTAGCGGATATCCGCATTATCAAAGCTGGAGGCAAATTGGCCAAATTGGCCTTTGACTCCGGTGCTGATTGGGTAACGGTATTGAGCGATGCTTCAAATGATACGATTGAAGCAGTAGTTAAGGAAGTAAAATCAAGAGAAAACAAAGATGTTCAGATAGAAATTAATCAATCCTTTACGAGTGAACAAACAGATTACTGGCGATCTTTAGGGATTACTCAGTTAATTTATCACCGTTCCAGCGAAGTAGTAGAGGAAGAAGAAAAGTGGAGTCCTCAAGTCATCAATGAATTAAGAAATTTAGCTGACAAGGGCTTTAATTTGAGTATTACCGGCGGATTATCAGTTGATGAAATCAAACTTTTTAAAGATATCCCTGTTTATTGCTTTATTGCTGGTAGGAAAATCGCTAATTCCTCCAATCCCCTACTAGTGGCAAAAGAGTATAAAGATGAAATCATCCGCGTGTTTGGGTGATAGAGGAGGGGATGATGAAAACAATGAAACTAGGAATCTATGAGAAAGCATTGCCGTTTAACAAAGATATTGAAAGTATTCTACATTTAACGGCTGAAGCAGGTTATTCTTTTTTTGAAATATCTTTGGACAAAGACCGCTTATCAAGATTCCAGTGGTCGTTAGAGCAAAAAGCCACTTGGCTTCGTGCTAGCTTAAACAGCGGGGTTAACTTCTACAATATGGTTTTAAGTGCCCATCGTGAATTTCCTTTCGGTAGTAAGGAAGCAAAGATCCGGGAGCAAGCACTTCAAATTATGGAACAGGCCATTGATTTTTCGGCAAGTATGGGAATTCGAACAATCCAAATCGCCGGTTATTATACGCTTGAACATGAAAAGGCAACGGATGATTCAAAGAAAAGATTTTTAGAAGGTATGTATCAATCCGCCGAACTTGCTGGCAAATCTGGGGTGATGCTCGGCATTGAGAATGTCGACAGGGACATCATTTCTATTGAGCAAATGAAACAAATTATCGAAGAAGTCCGCTCACCTTGGTTCAAGATGTATCCAGATGTCGGAAATTTAGCAGCGCATCATTTTGATGTGAAGCAGTCGTTAGTTGAGAGTATCGACCATATTATCGGCATACACCTTAAAGATACTAAGGATGGGATTTTCAGAAGGGTTCCATATGGAGAAGGAATCGTCGATTTTAAAGCAGTGTTTGAGGTCCTTTTTGAAGTTGGCTATGATGGACCTTTTGGATTAGAAATGTGGAACGACAACAGCGAAAATAGCTTAGAAATTATTAAGGAGGCAAGAAAATGGATATTGGATCAAATGCCGCAACAAGCACGCAGCCAAAACTTAATGAGCAATATGATTATAAAAAAATAGAAAAAATAGCCCATGGGATTCGCCAATGGGTATTGGAATTAACGATTGATAAAAATGGATGTTATTTGAGTCAAGCCCTTTCCGGTGCTGAAACTGTTGCCGCTTTATATGGCGGGGTTATGAAGTTAGGAAAAAGTCAGGCGCCATATATTGCCCCTCCGTTTGGCGGAGTTCCTGGAGAAAATAATAAAGATTATGTAACAGGTTCTGCTTATAATGGACCAACTGGACCGGGGTATGATCGTTTATTAATTTCTCCTGCCCACTATGCAGTCGTCATCTATGCCGCTTTAGTCGAGACCGGTCGGTTGTCTCCAGAATCTTTTAAAGAATTTAATGTGGATGGAAGCATTGTCGAGCAAATAGGCGCGGAACATTCCCCTGGTTTTGAATTGACAACGGGTTCGTTTGGTCAAGCAATCAGTCAAGCAGGCGGGATAGCTCATGCTAGAAAAATGAGGCATGAAGATGGGAGAGTCTTCTTATTCATGTCTGACGGAGAGCTAGAAGAGGGGCAAACTTGGGAAGGAATCCAAGCTGCTGCTCATTATAAATTAGATAATCTTGTCGTTTATGTCGATGTTAATGGCCAACAGTACGATGGCTGGACAAAGGACGTCATGAATATCGAACCAATCAATTCTCGTATTGAGGCATTTGGTGGAACTTGTGTCACTGTTGATGGACATAATATCGAAGAATTAGTAAAGGCAAGCCAAACACCAACTGAAGGAAAACCACTGTTTGTTTTATGCTATACCAACTCTGCCCAAGGATTACCAGAATTGGATTATCGAAAGCCAAATCTTCATTTTGTAAGATTTAGAGATCATGAAGTAGAACAATTCAAGGGGATTCTTGAAGATATGAAGAAAGGGGTTAGGTAATTATGGTTGAATTTGTAAATAATCCTCACTCTCATAATATGGTTAAATATGGAAGAAGTAGAGATGAAGTTCTTGTTTTATCAGGCGATTTAACAGGTTCAACTGAGATCACTGAGTTCAAAAAACAACTACCTGAGAAATTTATTTCTATGGGTATGGCAGAACAAAATATGTTAAGCTGGGCCGGTGGTTTAGCAAGAGAAGGCTATGTTCCATTTCTGCATACGTTTGCTGTCTTCCTTTATAGAAGACCATTCGATCAGTTATCTATGTCCGTAGCTTATCCTAACTTAAAGGTTCGTTTAGTTGGATTTCTTCCAGGAATCATGACACCTGGAGGAGTAACACACCAAGCAATTGAGGATATTTCAGTATTACGCGGCGTACCGAATATGACGATCTTTGAAACAGCAGATGCTACTGAAGTTGAAACGGTTCTAGATGCAACCGATGATATCAACGGTCCTGTATACATTCGGATGCTACGCGGACGTTTGCCACGTTTGTTCTCGAAAAATGAACCCTTTAAATTTAATACAGCTAGAATATTAAATGAAGGCGACGATATTACTGTATTTTCTAGTGGGATCTGTACGGAAGAGGCAATGAGGGCGGTCGAATTATTAAAAGAAAAAGGTGTCCAAGTGAAACACCTTCATATATCTACTTTAAAACCATTCACTGATGAACGTGTTATTAAGGCTCTTAAGGAATCGAAAAACGGAGTTATTACGATTGAGAATCACTCGACCATTGGTGGCTTAGGCTCTGCCGTAGCAGAAGTGATGGCTGAAAATGGAATCTCAACAAAATTAACAAAAATTGGTATTCCCGACACTTATGGACATGGGGCTTCAGCAGAATACTTGATGCGTAAATTCGGTCTAGATACTTTTGGTTTATTGAATAAGATTGAAGAAGTATTAGGAAAGCAATTTAATATTACGGAAGAACATATTAAAGCATTTGACTTTAAGGTAGAAAATGAAGAAATCAAGGAATCTCAATTAGAAGCACTTTAAGGAGGTGGCGATGTGCTGCTTGAAAAGTTAAGAAAGACCGTATGCGCACAAAATAAAGCACTGGTTGATAATGGCTTAGTTTTATGGACAAGTGGCAATGTTAGCGCAAGGGATCCAGAAACCAATTATGTTGTAATTAAACCAAGTGGTGTATTATTTAATGAACTTACACCTGAAAAGATGGTAGTTGTGGATTTACACGGCAAGGTAATTGATGGAGATTTTAAACCTTCCGTTGATACAGCATCCCATTTATATGTTTATCGCCAGCGCGATGACGTCAATGGTATTGTACACACTCACTCTCCTTATGCGACGAGTTTTGCAATTGCCGGGGAGCCGTTGCATATATACACAACTACCTCTGCTGCAGTTTTCGGTGGGTCGATTCCTATTTCTGATTTCGCCGTTATTGGTGAAGAAGAAATTGGGCAAGAGATAGTGGAGAAAATCGGAAAATCAGCGGCAATTTTAATTCGCAATCACGGTGTTTTTACAATTGGGAAAACGTCGGAAAATGCATTAAAAAATGCCGTTGTTTTAGAGGAAACAGCACAATCCGTTCATTATGCGATGTTGAGAACAAAAATTGAACCTTTATCAGAAGAAGTCGTAGAACGAGGCTATCAAATTTACAATGATACCTACGGTCAGAAAAAAGATTTAGTTAAATGAGCGTCGGTGTTGACTGGGTAATTAACGGAATATTCAGGTGGTTGGATTATATTATCAAGAAATCTAACGTAACTAAAGATTGTGGAAATCAGGGGGGATCAAGACCCCATAGTGTTACGGCTTTTAAAAGAAGCAAAGAAACAGGGATTGATGAAAATCAAAGCGCATACTCCTGTTTCTTTAGATTTCCAGTTATCAGAAACGCTACGTAAAAAGCTAAACTTAAAAGGTGTGCTGGTGTCAGATAGTGGGGATGTGGAGCCGGAAGCTTCCGTGTCCATAGTTGCCGAAGTAGTTTTCTTCCATATTGAGAGGAATCTCGTGGGGAGGACGATAAAAGCCTTTGTTGATTCGTTTGCTGATGTTTCTTTTCCACAGGCAACAGTCATTCAAATTGTCGGGCATTTGGCAGAGGAAATCCGGAAATAGATGGGCAGGAATTAGCCTTTAAAATTGCAAGAAAGTTATCCTGCACCTGCCATCGTGAGCAATAGGGAGATTGCTCAGGAATTAATGGAACAAAAGACAATTAAGGAATTGTTATTCGAAGCTGAGTCGGCAAATATCTATCAAAGTGTGATCGGTTCGTTCGAAAGGGAGAAAACTATTAAATAAAAAGGGATAGAATAGCCCCAGAGGTTGGGAACGCTGTATTGGAGATCAATAAGGATAAAAATTGTTCTTCGTAGTGGATAGCCGATTGAAACATCGGTTCTTTCCAATTATTCGTAGAAAGGAAAGCCTCCGATTCAATTCCTTAAGGCCTTTTGCAGCAACTATTGATTCTTAGCTAACGAGGGATCTCTTCCATTAGATGTGTTAATTTACTCAGACATAGCCAAAGAAAGTCTGCTTGCAAGCTCAATACAAGGAAATGTCCTAAAGAAGAAATGCTTGCCGTATTTCGATTCGTTTATTATTCATGAATTAACGGGTAAAATTATTTATTTTTATTGATGGTGATCTGAAAATTTAATATAATTAAAATGAACATTATTTCCTAATTGTGAAATTTTGTAAAAGAGAGGGGAATGAACATGGGCTTTGATGTCACAACAATTGGAGAAGGAAGTCTTCGCTTATCTGTTCCAGCCGGAAAAAGGCTTAATCTAGCAAACTCTTTTGAAATCGGTGTTTCTGGTGCAGAGGCAAATGTAGTTGGCTGTTTATCACGTTTAGGTCGAAAAACTGGATGGATTAGCTGTTTGCCAGAAACACCAGTAGGTAAAAGGGTTCGAAATGAATACCGAAGCCATGGGATTAATGTAGATAATATTATTTGGTCCAATCAATATCGGCTTGCAACCTTGTATGTGGAGTACGCAACACCTCCGCGTTCGACAAATGTTATTTTTGATCGTAAAAATACTTGTTTCACCAATATTCGTAAAGAGGATGTAGATTGGTCTTATTTATTAGACTCAAAGATCATTCATCTAACTGGAATTACGGTAGCATTATCCGAAAATACAAAAGAAATCGTTCAAGAAGCGATCAAGCGGGCACGTGAGAAGGGAGTACCAATTAGCTTTGATGTCAATTATCGCAGTACTTTATGGAGTAAAGAAGAAGCATATGAAACCATGCTGCCAATGATACAAAATGTAGAAGTGCTGTTTTGTTCGAAGCGCGATGCTGAATTTTTATTCGGGTGTGAGGGTAGCGATCATGAAATCATCCGTCAGTTGCAAAAAAAATCAAACGCTTCCAAGGTTGTTATGTCAAGAGGAGCGTCAGGTGTTCTTGGATTAGAAGATGATGTGATTTATGAGGAACCTGCACGAAAGGTTGTGATTATTGACAGAATAGGTGCTGGTGATGGTTTGGCAGGTGGTGTATTATACGGTTGGTTAGAAGGAGATTTTGCAAAAGGGCTTAAATATGGAGTCTTAACAGCAGCTTTAGCGTTAAGCCAATATGGTGAAGTTGTTAATACAAATCCGAAGGAATTAAATTTATTGCTAGAATATGAAGCGGGGGACATTGTTCGCTAATTAAGGTTGAAGACAGTATAAAGTTTATACAATGTTTCTTCGAAATATATAGTGAGTCAAATTAAATATTGTTAACTGTTATAGGGAAGCTATTAATTAATAAATAAGAATTTCAATGTTGTTAATTGATTTTTTACAGGATTTGTAAGCGCTTAATTAAATGGAACGCCTTTTCAGGAAATAATGTTGGTAGGAGAAATCCTTTAACGATGTTTGGAGTATTAATTGGAGTTTCAAATTTCTAATTAAAAGGAGTGTGTAAAATGAAAATAAAAAAGACTATTGAAAGAATCCCAGCCGGAATGGTAATAGTTCCTCTATTTTTAGGGATGATTATTAATTCAGTCTCTCCAGGCCTATTACGAATTGGTGGATTTACTGAGGCACTGCTAGTGAATGGTACGATGCCGTTCATTGCATTATTTCTAGTATGTATAGGTGCTCAAGTTCGTGTGAATATGATTGGTTCCGCTTTTAAAAAAGGTCTTACCCTCCTTTCTGTGAAATGGTTTGTTGCTGCTGTTGTTGCTTTAATTGGCTTTGCTGTCGCCGGTATGGAAGGTTTGTTTCTTGGAATGGCACCGATTGCTATTCTCGCTGGCATGAGTAACAGTGCGGGCTCAGTATATCTGGCAATTGCTGGACAGTATGGTCGTGAAGATGATACTGCTGCGTATCCATTTATAGCGATTGGTGATGGTCCTTTCCTAACAATGATAACCCTTTCCTTGTTTGGGATGATGGGTTTTGTTGATGGTCTTTTTAAGATTACAGATTTAATTTCAGTTATTTTACCAATAATGATTGGTGCTGTGCTAGGAAATTTTGACGAAGATATGCGCAGCCTTTTATCAAAAGGAACAGATTTATTAATTCCATTTTTTGCATTCTGTATTGGGATGGGGATTTCACTGCAATCATTAATTGCAGGTGGAATTGGCGGAGTACTCATCGGTATCTTAACGATTATTCTAACTGGTGGAGGTGTTTATATTGTATACAGCTGGTTTGGATGGAATCCGATTGTCGGTGCTTCAGAAGGAACGATTGCGGGTAATGCTATTGCAACTCCTGCAATAATCGCCGCAGCAAGTCCCGCATTTGCACCCATAATGGAGATTGCTACTGTTCAGATCGCAACCTCAGTGGTGGTAGGTTTAATAGGACTGCCGTTATTTATCACTTTCTTAGTTAAACGTTTAGAGAGAAAAGGGATAAATATCCAAGATTTAAATCTTCCTAGGTCAGAAAGAACAAAAATGGAGGTTCCATTGCATAAACATGCATAAGATTTTGATTATATAAAATGAATACCTTAAAGGAATAGGAAGTTTGAAAAATACGTTTAATTATAAGGTAAACACCCCTTGGTGATGTTAAAATTCCCAAAGGGTGCTTTTTTTATTATTTGTTAAATGAAGTGTATGTTACTATTATTGTAAATAAACTTTAAAGGTGAGGAAAAATGAGTTCCAAAGACTATCTGGTTTTGCGAGTAGCCGAGTTGTACTATAAACAAGAAATAAGTCAGCAAGAGATTTCACAAATGTTAGGGGTTTCAAGGCCAACTGTGTCACGAATGATCCAAGAGGCAAAAAAGCGGGGCTTTGTAAGTATTTCCATTAATACACCTGTCGAGCTGGATTATAATTTATCCGACCAACTAAAAAATAAATTTGATCTAAAAGATGTATTGGTCGTTAAGACGGGTGATGAAAACTCTGATGAAACATTAAAGCGCATTGGGTATGTTGCTTCAAGATTTTTGCTTAGTTTAATTGAGCCCAATGACCTAATTGGAATTTCATGGGGAAGAACGATTAAACACGTAGTAGATTCCATTACTGAAACGGATTTCACGGATGTTAATGTTATTCAATTAGTCGGATCTTTGGGAAGCGGGGACCCTGCCATCGATGGACCTGAGCTCGCGTATAAATTGGCTGAGAGATTGAAAGGTAGCTATAAATATATTAATTCCCCTGCGGTTGTTTTAGATGAACAAGTAAAAAATGCTTTGCTCAATCAACAGCAAATCCAAGAGGTGTTACAGGCGGCTGAAGACTGTAATATTGTATTAATGGGACTTGGCTCACTATCAGAAGTAAATTCAAGTTTACATAGATCTGGCTATTTAGATGAGGCGAGAAGGAATGAATATATTGAAAAGGGGGCAGTTGGTCATATCCTCGCGCAAATGGTTGATGAAAAGGGAACAATGGTTAAAATTCCAAATAATTATGTTATCGGAGTACCATTAGATTCTTTATTGAAGAAAAAGTGGTCGATTGGAGTCGTTGCCCACTCATTTAAAAATGATATTACTCTTGGAGCAATACGTGGTAAATATATTAATTCATTAGTAATTGATGAATTTACTGCTAGAAAAATTTTGAATGCCGAAACAAATTAAGGATGAAAGGTAGGGGAACGAGGTAACAACTAGCCATTCGTTCGTAGTAAGTTATGTTGAATTAGGGGAATATCTATAATAAAGCGATAGCTAGAATTACTATGGAACTATTTTTTAATCCTGAATCAATCGATTTATAAGCTTAAAGAAAATAATGAGGTCACTTCATTCATTGGAGGTGGCCCTATTTATTGAATAACTAAACAATTACTCCTGAAGATACTTCTAACATATCCCAATACTATGTTAAAGTGATTTGTAAATTGGGGTAATAAGGAAATATTCGAGTCGTCACTGCTACTTCTTCATAGGGCACCAAAAGAAATATGAAGGAGATGTCAAATGCTAAAACAAAGGAATTGCTCTCTAGAAAATATTCCAATAAAATTTGACTTAATCTTTGTTCATGATTCAATTGTCCGAATTGATTCAATATACTATAATATAGAAAGAAGTTGCGATTTTCTATAAGGAAAAGGGGGATTGTATGGAAACGAAGCCGTGGTTAGATTTATATCCAGATACAATACCGACCTCATTGACTTACGAAAAGAAGCTTGTTCAATCATATTTAACAGAAGCAGCTAAAACATATCGTGATAAACCTGCCGTACATTTTATGGGAAAAGAAATGACGTATAAGGAGTTGTACGAATGTTCATTGAAGATGGCCAATTATTTACGTGGCATTGGCATCGAAAAGGGAGACAGAGTAGCGATCATGCTGCCGAACTGTCCGCAGAGTGTCATCAGTTATTATGGCATTTTATATGCGGGCGGTATTGTTGTACAGACAAATCCACTATATACGGAGCGAGAATTGGAATACCAAATGAAAGATTCCGGAGCAAAAGCGATTATTGCACTCGATCTTTTATATCCACGCATTTCTAAAGTATTGAAAAACACAAATCTCGAACATACGATTGTAACCGCTGTCAAAGACTATTTACCATTTCCTAAAAATATCATCTACCCATTTATCCAAAAAAAACAGTCAGGCATCGTTGTCAATGTAAAACATGGAGGAAACGATCATCTATTTAAAACGATTATGAGCGAAACGCAAGCAGAACCATTAGATGTAGAGTTTGATGCGGAAAAGGATCTTGCTCTTATTCAGTATACAGGTGGTACAACGGGCTATCCAAAAGGTGTAATGCTTACACATAAAAATTTAATCGCCAATGCGACGGCTTGTGATGCCTGGTTATATAAAGCGAAAAAAGGGGAAGAACGAATTCTTGGCATTCTCCCGTTTTTCCACGTGTATGGAATGACGACTGTATTAATTTTGGCTGTCATGGAAGGATACAAAATGATCTTATTGCCAAAATTTGATGTCGAGACAGCATTAAAAACGATCGATAAACAGCGGCCAACGATTTTTCCTGGAGCGCCTACGATCTATATTGGATTATTGAATCACCCTGATTTAAAAAAATATAATTTAACATCGATTGAGTCCTGTTTAAGTGGATCGGCGCCACTTCCGGTTGAAGTCCAACAAGCGTTTGAAAAGGTAACGGGTGGGAAGCTTGTTGAAGGATACGGCTTAACGGAAACATCCCCTGTCACGCATGCGAATTTTTTATGGGAGGGAGAGCGTGTAAAGGGAAGCATCGGCGTTCCATGGCCCGATACAGATGCGATGATTATGACGCCAACAGGCGAGCGGGCTGAGCCTGGCGAAATAGGAGAAATTGTTGTAAAAGGACCACAAATCATGCAAGGATATTGGAATCGTCCTGATGATACAGCCGCTACATTTAAAGATGGTTGGCTACTAACTGGTGACATGGGTTATATGGACGAGAAAGGCTATTTTTACATCGTTGACCGTAAAAAAGACATGATTATCGCTGGTGGATATAATATTTATCCGCGTGAAATCGAAGACGTTTTATATGAGCATCCTGCTATTCAGGAGATGGTCGTTGCAGGAGTGCCAGACCCGTATCGTGGAGAAACGGTCAAAGCATACATCGTCTTAAAAGAAGGGGCCTCTATCACCGAAAAAGAATTAGACGAATACGCCAGAAAATATTTGGCGGCCTACAAAGTTCCACGCATTTATGAATTCCGTAAAGAATTACCGAAGACAGCAGTCGGAAAAATATTGCGACGTGCACTCATCGATGAAGAAAGAAGAAGGTTGGAAAATGATGAGAAGCTTGGATAGGGGCTGTCTAAAAGCTAATACAGTATAAGAGAGTAGGCTTTTGGTAAATAACGTGCGCTTGATTGATCGTATTTAAGATTTTTTTCCTGAGAGGGTCAATCGAGCGTGTTTCGATTGACCTTATTGAAGATTTTTCGCGGGAGAAGGATAGTGGAGTTCGATTTACTTCTATGATGTAAATACGCTAACAATGGTAATCTGAGCATAAAAAAGGAGGATTCCCTTGACTTACGAACGCTTCCAATTTATGATCATAATATGAATGAATGGTCATTCATATTAATGTATAGAAGGTGAAAATGGTTGAGAAGGAATAAACCAAAATATAAACAAATCATTGATGCGGCAGTTGTTGTCATTGCAGAAAATGGCTATCATCAGGCGCAAGTCTCGAAAATTGCTAAACAAGCTGGTGTCGCAGACGGTACGATATATCTTTATTTCAATAATAAGGAGGATATCCTCATTTCAGTTTTTCGAGAAAAAATGGGGGTATTTATTGATCAACTTGAAGATGTAGTAGCAGGAAAAGAAACGGCAAAAGAGAAATTATTAATAATGGTTGAAAATCATTTTCATATATTATCAGAGGATCGTAATTTAGCGACAGTCACTCAGCTTGAATTACGGCAGTCGAATAAAGAGTTACGCATAAAGATTAACGAAGTTTTAAAGGAATATTTGCAGCTGATCGAACATATCCTTCTGTTTGGGAAAGAAAATGGAGAATTCAATGTAGATCTCGATGTTCGTCTTGCAAGACAAATGATTTTCGGCACGATGGATGAAACGGTGACAACATGGGTTATGAATGAACAAAAATATGACCTTGTTGCACTTGCACCTAAGATTGTAAACTTGATGATCAATGGCTGTGGAGGCAATTACGAATAGGGGGAACGGTTCCTATGAATCATTTAATGGTAAAAATAAATGAAAAAATAGCGACGGTAACGATTAATCGTCCACCTGCGAATGCATTGTCATCTCAACTCATTACGGAATTAGGACAATTACTTGATCAGTTGGAAACGGATGATCAAGTCCGTGCGATTTTAATTCATGGGGAAGGGCGGTTTTTTTCCGCAGGTGCTGACATTAAGGAATTTACAACCGTAACAACTGGAGAGGAATTTTCAAAACTTGCGATGATCGGACAACATGTGTTTGAAAAGGTTGAAAGCTTTCCAAAGCCAATTGTTGCGGCGATTCATGGCGCTGCATTAGGTGGTGGTCTGGAACTAGCAATGGCCTGTCACATTCGGCTGGTCAGTGAAACCGCGAAGCTTGGGTTACCTGAATTACAGCTCGGACTTATCCCTGGCTTTGCTGGAACACAGCGGCTCCCGCGTTTGATCGGCTCTGCAAAGGCTGCAGAGTTATTATTTACGAGTGAGCCTCTGACGGGGGCGCAAGCGGTGCAATGGGGTCTTGCAAATGAATCTTATCCAGAGGAAGTATTGCAAACGAAGGCGTTTGAGATGATGCAAAAAATAGCGAAGAAGAGCCCGATTGCTTTAAAAGCCGCGATTGATCAGCTCCGTTATAGCAAATCTGATCGATTCTATGAAGGGGTTAAAGAAGAAGCGAATAAATTTGGTGTTGTATTTACGTCTGAAGATGCTCAAGAAGGAATCCGTGCTTTTCTCGAAAAAAGAGAACCGCAATTTAAAGGAAAATAAGCTAGATTCATATAATGGGAGGCATGTTCTATGAATATCTTTGTAATCATGAAAAGAACGTTTGATACAGAGGAAAAGATTTCGATCGTAGATGGTCTTATCAATGAAGAAAATGCCGAGTTTATTATTAATCCTTATGACGAATATGCGATCGAAGAAGCGATTCGCGTTCGCGACGATCATGGCGGAGAAGTTACAGTCGTAACGGTCGGCAATGAAGAGGCGGAAAAGCAGTTGCGTACGGCACTTGCGATGGGCGCAGATAAAGCTGCATTGATTAATATTGAAGATGACATAGAAGAAAGCGATGAATATACGATTGCAACAATTCTTGGAGAGTATTTAAAAGATAAAGAAGCTGATCTCATTCTCGCTGGAAACGTTGCGATTGACGGTGGATCAGGGCAAATTGGACCACGGGTTGCAGATCAATTAAATATGAATTATATTACGACGATTACGAAATTGGATATTTTCGGAGAAACGGTAACGGTAACACGCGATGTGGAAGGAGATTCAGAGATCATTAAAACGACGCTGCCATTGCTCGTTACTGCACAGCAAGGGTTGAATGATCCGCGTTATCCTTCTCTTCCTGGGATTATGAAGGCGAAGAAAAAACCACTTGAACAATTGGAAATCGATGACCTTGATTTAGATGAAGATGATGTGGCAGTTAAAACAAAAACGGTTGAGATTTTTCTTCCTCCTGCCAAACAAGCGGGAAGAATTCTCGAAGGTGAGCTCAAAGATCAGGTGAAAGAATTGGCAAGCTTATTAACGAAAGTCATTTGAGACAATTGGGGGGTTCGACATGAGCAAGAAAGTATTAGTACTTGGTGAATTGCGAGATGGCGCGCTTAGAAATGTTTCCTTTGAAGCGATCGCTGCTGCGAAACAACTTGCTAATGGTGGCGAAGTAGTCGCTGTTTTATTAGGAAATGAAGTGAAAGCATTCGGGCAAGCAATGATTCATTATGGAGCTAATCGAGTCATTATTGTCGAAGATGAGAAACTAACCCATTATACGTCAGACGGATTTTCTCAAGCTTTTCTCGCTGTTGTTGAACAAGAAAAGCCTGAAGCGATTGTCTTTGGCCATACAGCACTTGGAAAAGATTTATCGCCGAAAATCGCCAATAAATTGCAAGCGGCATTAATCTCCGATGTGACATCGATTGAGAATGATGGGGAAGAGCTTATTTTTATCCGACCAATTTATTCCGGGAAAGCGTTCGAAAAGAAGATGATTTCAGAAGGGCTTGCTTTTATTACGGTTCGTCCTAATAATATCGATAAACTTGAAAAAGATGAGACAAGAAGTGGAGATGTCACCTCATTACAACTAGAAATCAAAGATTTGCGCTCGGTCATTCAAGATGTTGTAAGAAAAGCGAGTGAAGGTGTGGACCTATCTGAAGCAAAAGTGATCGTTGCCGGAGGGCGTGGGGTAAAAAGCGCAGAAGGATTTGAACCGTTAAAGGAACTTGCTCAAGTGCTTGGCGGCGCAGTTGGTGCATCGAGGGGAGCATGTGACGCAGATTATTGCGATTACTCTTTGCAAATAGGGCAGACGGGGAAAGTAGTCACACCTGATTTATATATCGCATGTGGCATTTCCGGAGCAATCCAACATGTAGCCGGTATGTCTAACTCCAAAATCATTGTTGCGATTAATAAAGATCCGGAAGCGACAATTTTTAGTATCGCAGATTATGGCATTGTTGGTGACTTATTTGAAGTCGTGCCACTTTTGACGGAGGAATTTAAAAAAATTAAATCTTCTTGAAAGCAAATTATTAGCCACTTCTAAAACAGAATGATATACTTGCTTTAGTTTTAACTGTATTCATTAGGAGGTAATGTAAATGGCAATTATAAATGCAACTGACGCAAACTTTGCTTCAGAAATTGGCGAAGGCGTCGTATTGGTTGACTTCTGGGCACCTTGGTGTGGACCATGTAAAATGATCGCTCCAGTTTTGGAAGAACTTGACGGAGAACTTGGCGATAAAGCGAAAATCGTTAAAGTTGATGTTGACGATAACCAAGAAACAGCTGGTAAATACGGAATTATGAGCATTCCAACATTGCTTGTTTTCAAAGACGGACAACAAGTTGATAAAACAGTTGGCTTCCAATCAAAAGACCAACTAGCAGCATTATTAGAAAAACATATGTAATCTGAAAAACAAGAGGCTGACCCAAAACAAAGTGCCGCGCACTAATGGGGCAGTCTCTTTTTCAAAGGTTATGAAAGTATATAAAATTAGTACAGCCTTTATTTATAAGGCAAGGTATTGGTGTCTAGCTCCAGCGCCCAGCGACTAGCAAACTTCACTCTTCTTCCTGCGATAAGTCAACATCGGCTCGCCTTTTGGGGCTCACCGTGTTTCCTTTATCTCGGTTGAAGGATTCCGACTAAGATCGCCACTTCCTGTGGCAACGTTGACACACCAACATCCTGTTGCGCAGTTTGTACGTCGCTAAACGTGCGCTTACGCTTTTCTTAACATCTGAGAGGAGCACACACCTCTCATCTATTAGTATGGTAGGTGTTTGTATGAATGAAAATATTAAACATAAATTGGAAGTGTTACCAGAGCAGCCTGGCTGTTATTTAATGAAAGATCGACACGAAACCATTATTTATGTCGGTAAAGCGAAAGTGTTAAAAAATCGCGTGCGATCTTATTTTACAGGATCACATGATGCGAAAACACAGCGTCTTGTCAGCGAAATCGTAGATTTTGAATACATCGTTACATCGTCTGATATTGAAGCATTGATATTAGAAATGAACTTAATAAAAAAACATGATCCGAAATACAATGTCATGTTAAAAGACGATAAAAGCTATCCGTATATTAAACTAACAAATGAACGACATCCGCGTCTTATCATTACTCGTAAAGTAAAAAAGGATAAAGGGAAATATTTCGGACCGTATCCGAATGCCCAAGCAGCGAACGAAACGAAGAAGCTGCTTGATCGAATTTATCCGCTTAGAAAATGTAATACGATGTGTAATCGTGTTTGCCTTTATTATCATCTTGGACAATGTTTAGCGCCGAGCGTTAATGAGGTAAAGCCGGAGACATATAAAGAAATCACCGATGAAATCGTCCGATTTTTAAATGGCGGATATACAGAGATTAAGGAAGAATTGCAGGGGAAAATGCTAGAAGCAGCGGAAAAGCTTGAGTTTGAGCGAGCAAAGGAATATCGTGATCAAATTTCCAACATTGAAACGACGATGGAAAAGCAAAAAATGATGACCTCGGACTTCACGAGCCGCGATGTGTTCGGATATTATCTTGATAAAGGCTGGATGTGTGTTCAAGTATTTTTTATGCGTCAAGGAAAATTAATTGAGCGCGACGTATCATTATTTCCGGTATACGGGGATAAGGAAGAGGAATTTCTCACGTATCTTGGTCAATTTTACTCACAGCCGCAGAATTTAAAGCCAAAAGAGATTTTAATACCTGAAAGCGTTGATGAGCAGTTAGCGACCCAGCTCGTACAAGTTAAAGTGTCCAAGCCGAGGCGAGGACAAAAGCGGGAACTTGTCCGGCTAGCAAGTAAAAATGCGAAAATTGCTTTGAGTGAAAAATTTGCGTTAATTGAGCGTGACGAGGAGCGAACGATTCACGCGATCGAAAAGCTCGGTGCGGCAATGGACATCTATACACCATTTAGAATTGAGGCATTTGACAATTCCAATATTCAAGGGGCTGATCCCGTTTCTGCGCTCGTGGTGTTCATCGATGGAAAGCCGGCGAGGAAAGAATACCGTAAATACAAAATAAAAACGGTGAAAGGTCCTGATGATTACGAATCGATGAGAGAAGTTGTTAGGCGACGATATACACGTGTGTTGCGCGAAAAACTGCCACTACCCGATTTAGTTTTAATCGATGGTGGAAAAGGACAAATCGATGCAGCAAAAGATATTTTAGAAAACGAGCTTGGGCTTCATCTTCCCGTTGCTGGATTGGCGAAAGATGAAAAGCATCGGACATCACAATTATTATTTGGTTCCCCACTAGAAGTTGTCCCTCTTGATCGTAATAGTCAAGAGTTTTATTTACTGCAACGGATACAAGATGAAGTACACCGGTTTGCGATTACATTTCACCGCCAATTACGCGGAAAATCGGCTTTCCAATCCGCCTTAGACGATATTCCAGGCCTCGGTCCGGTAAGGAAAAAGCTCCTTTTACGCCATTTTGGCTCATTGAAAAAAATAAAAGAAGCTTCAGTTGAAGCGCTGATTGAACTTGGTTTACCAGCCAATGTTGCCAAGACGCTGAAAGAAAATTTGGAAAAGTGAGTTGCAAAAGAAAAAACAAGATGGTATAATAATTCCAATTTCATAATTCTGATAGAGGTTGCGAACGATCAAGAGTAAAAATCCGGAGAAGAATGGGCTTCAAGGATGGGTTTTGAAAGGGATGTTTGCCGAAGTGGAGAAAAACCCCTTGTTATTTTTCTGCTGGTCCTGCGTTGAATAAATGTAGGATTGTCAAAATGATCGATTCATTTTGGAGAGCTATCTCATCGTGTGTAAAAGCAGTTTATATGGATGCGTATCACAGGCAATGAGATAATCTCATTGCCTTTTACTATTTATAGAAAGTGGGCAGATTCATGGGAACAATTGTTATCAAATTTGGCGGATCATCATTAAGCACGCCAGATAAGATTAAACATGCAGCACAACGAGTTGCAGAACAAAAGAAAAATGGAAAAGATGTTGTCGTCGTTGTGTCTGCAATGGGGAAAACAACCGACCAATTATTAGGGCTTGCTGGCCAAATTACGAATGAGCCGGCCAAGCGTGAAATGGATATGCTGCTAGCAACTGGTGAGCAAGTATCGATTTCATTATTATCAATGGCATTAACCGAAATCGGTATGCCAGCCGTTTCTTTTACAGGATGGCAAGCAGGAATTGTCACGGAAAAAGTTCATTCAAACGCGCGGATCATTGATGTCAATACGGTTCAAGTACAGCGAAAATTGAATGAAGGAAATATTATCGTTTGTGCTGGTTTCCAAGGTGTAACGGAAGATGGGGAAATTACAACACTTGGAAGAGGCGGATCAGATACGACTGCAGTTGCCCTTGCCGCTGCTCTAAAAGCAGAACGCTGCTTAATTTGTACAGATGTAACAGGAGTATTTACGACAGATCCACGTTTTGTAAAAGGAGCGCGTAAACTTGCATCAATTTCATATGATGAAATGCTAGAACTAGCGAATTTGGGGGCAGGTGTGCTTCACCCACGAGCGGTTGAATTTGCAAAAAACTATAATGTCGCATTAGAAGTTCGATCAAGCACGGAAAATGAGGAAGGAACGGTTATTGAGGAGGAAGTATCAATGGAGCAAAATTTAGTTGTTAGAGGCGTTGCCTTTGAAAAGGATATTACGAGATTAACGGTGTTCGGTCTGAAAAATGAAATAACAGGATTATCCTCTATTTTTTCTGTTTTGGCTGACAATCAAATCGATGTGGATATTATCATCCAAAGTCAAACAGACGGAAATAAAACGAATTTATCTTTTTCAATTGATAATAAAGATCGTCAAGCCGCTGTTCGTGTGCTTGAAAGCCATAAAGAATCAATCGGATTTGAAAATATTGAATATGAAGCAGGACTTGCAAAAGTATCGATCGTTGGATCTGGAATGGTTTCCAATCCAGGTGTAGCTGCAAAAATGTTCCAAGTGCTTGCTGATGAGAGTATTCAAATTAAAATGGTCAGCACATCAGAAATTAAAGTATCTGCAGTCGTTGAAGAAGAAAAAATGACAGAAGCTGCACAAGTTTTGCACGATGCTTTTCATCTCGAGCTTGTCGAAGAAAAAGTACAGTAAATAAGAAAAGCGCAAGCGCCCGTTTAGCGACGTACTTCCTTTGCGATTCTGACGAGATTCTATGAGATCAACGGCTAAAACCGCCACGTCCTGTGGCAACGCCGTTGTGACCTGCATCATGCAGGCCTAAACACAGCTTCTATAGAGCCGATGTTGACTTATCGTATAGCTAGTCGCTGGGCGACTGGAGCTAGACAAGAATATGCTATTTCAAAATGAATGCAACGAAAAATTAATACTTTCTTTTCTTATGAAAAAGAGGTACTTGCTTTATCAATTAGAGCAAGACCTCTTTTGTATATAAATCCAGTATTCAGCACTCAATTCATTTATCAATAGGATCTTTCAAGTCCCAACGGACCGTGATCAGCACTTTTTTATGGCGTTGTTGAACTTCTTCAAAAGCTTCTGTTAGAGCTTTTTTTTGCGATTGGATTTGTTGAGCAATGAAACCTGTCTCTAATCGAAAGCATGGTTCTTCATGCAATTGCATTCTTCTTGTAACAATGTCACCGGATAATTCGAGCTGTAATTCGTGCTTCCGTTCGTTTATAACGGTTAATGTTCCCCAGCTTGCGTCGATAAAAAAAGAAATCATTTCATCAAATGAAAGAAGCGGGAATTTGCGTGCAAGATGCTTGCCAGCCCAATACGTAATTTCTGGTGTGTCTTTTCCAAGTAAGTCAGGTAGAAGAACGTCCCGAATGAGCTCATAACCGAAAACCGGTACAGATTGAAGTTCTTCTATCACAGGTGGAGTTTGAAGTTTATTAGTCATTAAAGATCGATTCCCCTCTTTCAGTATAAAGCTATTATATACAAAAAAAGGTGCATTTTGATGAAAAACAATGAATTTATCATGAAGAATTGTTTTTTTATCAAAATGAGAAAATGAAACCGTTGCCTTGACGCTTTATAAAGTGGGGAGTAGAATAGATATGTCACATAATTATAAAATTTTGTGTTGTTCGACAACGTAGGAATATTCCAATCACATTTTGTCCACAACACAGAGGCGTAACTACTAAGGGGGGTAAATTGTGGCAGGGAAAAATGAATTTTATATGCGCAGACTGCACTCTTTGCTGGGGGTTATTCCAGTAGGGATCTTTGTAGTGCAGCACTTGATTATCAATCACTTTGCTACACGCGGAGAAGAAGCATTTAACAATGCCTCAAATTTTATGGCAAGTTTACCATTTGTCATATTCCTTGAATTCGCAATCATTTACATACCAATTTTGTTTCATGGAATTCTAGGACTTTACATTGCTTTCACCGCTAAAAACAATCCGACGAAACTTAGTTATTTCAGAAACTGGATGTTTACAATTCAGCGATTCACAGGCGTGCTTTTATTATTATTTATCGCTTGGCATGTATGGGAGACGCGAATTCAAAAAGCATTTTTCGGTGCTGAAGTTAACTTTGAAATGATGGAAAATATTTTATCTAACCCAGTTGTGTTGATTTTATATTTGGTAGGGATTTTATCCGCTACATTCCATCTCTCTAATGGTCTATGGTCATTTTTAGTAAGATGGGGAATTACGCAATCTCCAAGCTCCCAACGAATTTCTTCTTGGGTAATGGGAGGCGTATTTATTATTACTTCAATCATTGGTGTCCGAGCGGCACTTGCGTTCGTATACCCAGATTTATTTGTCTAAACGATGATGTAATAGACGGATAGGCATGGGAAAACAAAAGGAGTGAATGACACGATGAGTAACGGTAAAATCATCGTGGTCGGTGGTGGATTAGCCGGCCTGATGGCAACTATAAAAATAGCTGAGCAAGGAAACGCGGTGGATCTTTTTTCACTTGTTCCAGTAAAGCGTTCCCACTCTGTTTGCGCGCAGGGTGGAATTAACGGTGCAGTAAATACAAAGGGTGAAGGGGACTCTCCACTTATCCATTTTGATGATACAGTTTATGGTGGAGACTTTTTAGCAAACCAACCTCCGGTAAAAGCGATGTGTGAAGCTGCGCCAGGAATTATCAATTTATTTGACCGTATGGGTGTTATGTTTAACCGTACTCCTGAAGGGTTACTTGATTTCAGACGCTTCGGTGGTACACAGCATCATCGTACAGCGTTTGCGGGTGCGACAACGGGACAGCAGCTTCTTTATGCACTTGACGAACAAGTTCGCCGTCACGAAGTAGCTGGCCTTGTTAACAAATATGAAGGCTGGGACTTCTTGGGAATCATTAAAGATGATGATGGAGTTTGTCGAGGGATCGTTGCTCAAAACATGACAACAATGGAAATTCAATCATTCCCAGCTGACGCTGTTATTATGGCAACAGGTGGGCCAGGAATTATATTTGGAAAGTCAACAAACTCTGTAATTAATACCGGTTCAGCCGCTTCGATTGTATATCAACAAGGGGCAACCTATGCAAATGGAGAGTTTATTCAAATCCATCCGACTGCAATTCCAGGAGACGATAAGCTTCGCCTTATGAGTGAATCTGCTCGTGGGGAAGGTGGACGAGTATGGACGTATAAAGATGGAAAACCATGGTATTTCCTTGAGGAAAAATATCCAGCATACGGGAACCTTGTACCGCGTGACATCGCCACACGAGAAATTTTTGATGTTTGTGTCAATATGAAGCTTGGCATCAATGGAGAAAACATGGTATATCTTGACCTTTCCCATAAAGATCCACATGAGCTTGATATTAAACTTGGCGGTATTATTGAAATTTATGAGAAATTCACTGGTGACGATCCTCGTAAAGTGCCAATGAAGATTTTCCCAGCTGTTCATTACTCTATGGGCGGACTGTGGGTTGACTATGAGCAGCATACGAATATTCCAGGCTTATTTGCTGCAGGTGAGTGTGACTATTCTCAACATGGAGCAAACCGTTTAGGTGCTAACTCCCTATTGTCTGCTGTATACGGTGGAATGGTCGCGGGACCTGAAGCAGTTAAATATGTAAGCGGCTTGGCGAAAAGCGCGGATGCTCTTCCATCATCCCTATTCGAAGGTGCGCAAAAGCATGAAGAGGAAAAATGGGCAGATATTATGGCTTTGGATGGTACTGAAAATGCGTACGTCCTTCATAAAGAGCTTGGTGAATGGATGACAGATAACGTAACGGTTGTTCGTTACAATGATAAATTACAAGAAACCGATAATAAAATTATTGAATTGATGGAGCGTTGGAAAAACATCAATATTAACGATACGACGAGCTGGAGCAATCAAGGTGCACTATTTACAAGACAGCTTTGGCATATGATGCAGCTTGCACGTGTTATTACGATTGGTGCATTGAATCGAAATGAAAGCCGAGGAGCTCATTATAAGCCGGACTTCCCAGAACGTGATGATGATAACTTCTTGAAGACAACGATGGCGAATTATAATGCAAGTACGAACACACCAGAATTCAGTTATGAGGATGTCGACGTCACTTTAATTAAACCACGTAAACGCGACTATTCAAAACAGAAAGAGGTGAATTAACATGAGTGAAAAGAAAACTGTTACTTTTATTATTACTCGTCAAGATCATCCAGAATCTCAACCATATGAAGAAGAATTCGTTCTTGATTATCGACCAAACATGAACGTCATCTCTGCGCTTATGGAAATTCGCCGTAACCCGGTCAATTCAAAAGGGGAAAAAACAACGCCAGTAAACTGGGATATGAACTGTCTTGAGGAAGTATGTGGAGCTTGCTCAATGGTAATCAATGGCCAACCGCGTCAATCTTGTACAGCGCTCGTTGATAAATTGGAACAGCCAATTCGATTGGCGCCAATGGCTACATTCCCAGTCGTTCGTGACCTTGTTATTGATCGAAGCAGAATGTTTGATTCATTGAAGCGAATCAAGGCATGGATTCCAATTGATGGAACGCACGATCTTGGACCAGGACCACGTATGCCGGAAAGAAAACGTCAATGGGCATACGAGCTGTCAAAATGTATGACGTGCGGGGTTTGCCTGGAAGCATGTCCAAACGTAAACAGCAAAACAGATTTCATTGGCCCAGCATTTCTTTCACTCGTACGTTTATATAACGCACATCCAACTGGATCGATGAACAAAGACGAACGTCTGGAAGCATTAATGGGCGATGGAGGAATCTCACAGTGCGGTAACTCACAAAACTGTGTGGAAGTTTGTCCAAAAGGCATTCCGCTTACAACTTCCATTGCAGCAATGAACCGCGCGACGAACATCCAAATGTTCAAAAACTTCTTCGGAAGCGACAATATGGTAGAGTAATAAGATTAAACAGGACTTGTCCAATAGGGACAAGTCCTGTTTTTTTATATAAAAAAATTACAACATGAAATAAAACGTTTACAATTGGCTGTCAATATATAGTAGTAGAATAAGGTAAAGACGTTTTTACATAGTCGGATGAAAACGAGGAGAGAGAAAATGGGGAGGAAAATAGAACTGCATAGCCATCTATCTGAAAAAGCGAAGAAAGATCAGCCAAGGCTGAAGAGTAATTTTAACGCTGCCTGGAAATTTATAAAGAAAGACATAAAAGATGCGTACGAGCCTTCATTCAATGATTCTACATGGGAAACGGTCAGTACTCCACATACATTCAATGACATCGATACATTCGATAATTTTATGGAGGGAGGGCATAATGGCGAAAGAAATATGTACACGGGTAAGTCATGGTATCGTAAACAATTCAAAATCAAGGAAAAATATAAAGATAAAAAAGTATTTATCGAATTTGAAGCCGTACGTCAAACAGCAGATGTTTACATCAATGGAGTAAAACTTGCTGGAAAATGTGAAAATGGCTTTATTCCATTTGGCTATGACCTGACACCGCATCTCTATTTTGGCGACCAAGAAAATCTGATCGCTGTCATGGTAGATAATACTTTCCCTTATAAGTCGGAAGGGACAGATGATGTATTAAGCTGGCATGATTCCCATTGGCATCCGACACATGGCGGACTTTATCGAAATGTTTATTTGGCGATTACGGACAAGCTTCATATTACATTGCCATTGTATAGTTTTCTAGAATCGCAAGGAACGTATGTGCACACATCAAATATTACGAAGGATTCGGCAGATGTGACGGTTGAAGCGGAAGTATTTAATGAGGATAGTCGTTCGAAATTCGTAGACTATATCGTTGAAGTCGTTGATCGTATGGGTAAGGTCGTGCTCACAATGAGAGATCAAAAGAAAGTAGAGGCAGGGGAGAAGTTTGTTTTTGCTACAACGGAAACTTTGAAGAACCCACATCGTTGGTCACCTGATTATCCATATGTATATAAGGTGGTAACAAAATTAAAGGTAGAAAATAAGATTGTCGATGAGTACGTTACTCCGTTAGGAATAAGAACATTCGAGTTTACGAATGATCAAGGATTTTTTATTAATGGTCGGCAGATGAAACTAAAGGGGTGGGGGCAAAAGGCAACGAATGAATGGGCTGGTTTAGGTGCTGCCTATCCTGATTGGATGCATGACCATGTCATCAAGTTGATGAAAGATGCCGGCGGCAACTTTATCCGTTGGGGACATGTGGCCGGTTCGCCGACACATTTAAAAGTAGCAGATAAATATGGAATGATCACACTTCAACCTGGTGTAGATGGGGAAGGAAGCACAGTTGGTGGTGTATACAGTGATGTTGCTTATAAAATAAGAGCCAGCGCCTTCCGCGATATGGTTATTTATTATCGAAATCATCCATCGATCCTTTCGTGGGAAGGCGGGAATCAAAGTGTGCCAGTAGCGGAAGCGGAGACGTTGAAAGAAATCGTTCAAGAATGGGATCGACATGGTGGAAGAAATTATGCACATCGAAGAAGCGATGCGGCAATGGATAAATTTATTGATCTTTCGATTGGGACAGAGGGAAGCTGGGAATTAAAAGGCTCTGGTCACCCGGTCGTTGAAGGGGAATATAATCGAGAAGAAGCGCCGCGCCGCGTTTGGGATCGTTACACGCCAGGCTATGAAAACTACCAAACTTCCCCTGATTCATCGTATAATTTGACGGCAGAAGATTTTGCTAAAAACCAAGCGAGTCAATTTGCAAAAATTAGCGCTCCTGAGCATTGTGGCGGAGCGAATTGGATTTTCTCGGACTCAACAAGTCATGGACGTGTTCATTCGGAAGTAGCCCGTGCGAGTGGAGAAGTGGATGGTGTGATGCTTCCAAAAGAGGCATATTATGCGATCAAAGCGATCTTTAGAAATGATCCGCAAATTTATATTATTGGTCATTGGAATTATCCAGTAGGAACGGTGAAGGACATATATGTAATGGCCAATGGTGATCGTGTTGAGTTTTTTATTAACGAGAAATCATTAGGATTCGGTTCAAAAAGTGATACGTATTTATTCACATTTCATGATGTTGCTTGGCAAGCGGGAACGATTAAAGCAGTTGCATACAATTCAGATAATGAAGTCATTGCCATACATGAAAAGAAAACAACAGGTGCACCAGTTGCAGTCAAATTGACCGCAATAACGGGACCTGAAGGATTGCGTGCTGACCGATCTGATGTCGTATTAATTGATGCGGAAGTTGTAGATATTTATGGTGATCGTGTTTCAACTTTCGATGGACGAATTGACTTTGCGATCACAGGGCCGGGAATATGGAGAGGCGGTTATAATAGTGGTAAGGAAGCCTCCACGAATCATCTACATTTAGAGATTGAAGCTGGGATCAATCGTGTAGCTGTTCGGTCAACACTCGTTCCGGGAACAATTACAGTGACTGGGCAAATCAAAGGATTAAAATCGGCAACGATAAACGTGATGTCGCATCCAGTATTAATCGAAGATGGACTTTCAGTGGAAATGCCGCTGATACCTGAATTAGTTTTAACGGGTGTGGAACCGTCAATCGGTGAAGGGCCTAAGGATACAAGAGTAAAACGGTCAAAAGAACTTCAGCGACAACTCATCCATGATTTCTCATATTCTGGTATTCACTGTTCAAATGGTGTTCAAGTAAATGTGAAAAATGGTGATCAAATCTATTCTGATCAAGATTTCGTATTTGAAAACCTTCCGGATGATTTACTTGGCGGAGAATATATACAAGTAGCGAATGAAGATGCATCATATCAAGCATTAGACCTTATGCATTTTACGATTGGTAATAACGCGAATGTGTACATTGCTCACGATGACCGCTTAGAAAGACCGCAATGGCTAATGGAAGGTTTCATCGATGCGGAGGATGGCATTACAATTAATGGGTCTACACATAGAGTATTTTCTAAAACAGTTAATGCGAATACGACATTAACGCTTGGTGGGAATCAAGATCACGATGAAGGGAAGATGGCCAATATGTACGTCATGTTTGCGAAAGAGATTTGATTAATTCTTCTAGATTGAAACACCTTTCTTGTATTTGAGCGTTTTACAAGAAAGGTGTTTCTTTTTGTTCTTACCATGAAAAGGGAGCGACTGTGGCAGCAGTCTCCAGTATCAATTTACGTGCGAATAAGGCATAATCCTCAAACTTATTAAACTTATCTCTTAGGCTTACTATATACTCTTTTGGTAATCGCACTTCAACTATTAGCACATTTTAAAACTTCGACTTTCTTCCCTTGCCCTCACTGGATCATTAATTTCATTATAAACTGCTCGCCAATGGGACCGATTTTTCTCTTTCCTGTGTCTTGAAATCCAACTTTTACATACAATTGTTGGGCAACATTATTTTTATGATTAACGGCTAAAACGACTTCATTACAGGTTGGAAACTCGATTGAAATGAACTTTTTTAGTAAAAACATAGCTTGTTTTGCGAACCCTTTTCCTTGGTGCACATGGTTGATTGATAATGAAGTTAATAGCATCGCCTTTGAGTTTTCCGTATAGTCTTTTACGCGATCGGTTGCGTGTAATATAAAGAAACCGACTGGTTCTGACTTATGTAAAATAACAATTCGATATTGGTCCTCTACATGTTCCTGAAATTCTTTTGGCAATGATGTAAATTTTCCCTGTTCATTAGGAAGTTCAAAGGAATTTAATATATCCGAATATACATTTGAAAAATGACGTAACTGTACATATTCACATTTCTCCATGATTAGCCCTCCTCTATTGATTACATATTAACATGCGAATATGTGTTTGCGAATGGTGAGTTGATGCCGGCAGAGGGCAATAGTATTGAACCTGCACAAATGATTTTACTCGGCTGAATAATGTATGATTCGCACGATTTAAATTTCTCACTTATACTATTATTTATAATTCATCATTTAAGGGAGGTAGAGGTAAAAATGGATTTGGGTTTAAAAAATAAAGTAGCACTCATTACGGGATCTAGTAAAGGAATAGGACTGAGAACGGCAATACACCTAGCTAAGGAAGGTGTGAAAGTAACCATCTGTGCACGAAATATGGAAAATCTAAAAGCAGCAGCTGATCAAATATTCGCGGAAACTAATATTGAAGTGCACTACATCGAGGCTGATGTGACAAAGGAAGAGGACTGCAAAAAAATTGTTATGTCAACTGTCGAAAAGTATGGCCGATTGGATATTTTGATCAATAATGCTGGCACATCTTCAGCCCATCCGTTTGAAAAGGTTGAATCTGAGCTTTGGCAAGCGGACCTTGATTTAAAATTATTCGGGGCGATCCATTGTTCCCGCTATGCGATCCCTTTTATGCGTCAAGTAGGTGGTGGCGCGATTGTAAATGTGACGGCCTCATTCGCAAAAACTCCGCCAGCCTCTTCTTTACCAACTTCAGTAAGTCGAGCGGCGGGGATGGCTCTTACAAAAGCAATGAGCAAGGATCTGGGACCTGATAATATTCGAGTGAACACTGTCTGTATCGGTTTAATTCGCAGTGATCAACTTGAGAAAAGGTGGAAACAACAAGCTCCTGAGCTTACATGGGAACAATATGCGAGGGAGGGTGATCATCAAGTACCTCTTGGACGTATCGGAAATACAGATGAAGCAGCAAAAGTCATTACATTCCTTGTTTCAGATGCTGCCTCATATGTAACAGGAACAGCGGTGAATGTAGATGGAGGACTAGCCGCAGCTTTATAAGTATATTCAAGTAAAATAGCTGAAATTAGGAGAGTGGCTTGTAACTCAGGGAGAGTGGCTTGTAACTCAGATGGAGTGGCTTGTAACTCAGAGGGAGTGGCTTGTAACTCAGATGGAGTGGCTTGTAACTCAGAGGGAGTGGCTTGTAACTCAGAGGGAGTGGCTTGTAACTCAGAGGGAGTGGCTTGTAACTCAGAGGGAGTGGCTTGTAACTCAGAGGGAGTGGCTTGTAACTCAGAGGGAGTGGCTTGTAAACCAGGGAGAGTGGCTTGTAACTCAGAGGGAGTGGCTTGTAGCTCAGGGAGAGTGGCTTGTAACTCAAGGAGAGTGGCTTGTAACTCAGGGAGAGTGGCTTATAAACCAGGGAGAGTGGCTTGTAACTCAAGGAGAGTGGCTTGTAAACCGGAGAGAGTGGCTTGTAACTCAGGGAGAGTGGCTTGTAGCTCAGGGAGAGTGGCTTGTAAACCAGGGAGAGTGGCTTGTAACTCAGAGAGAGTGGCTTGTAACTCAGGGAGAGTGGCTTGTAACTCAAGGAGAGTGGCTTGTAAACCGGAGAGAGTGGCTTGTAGATCAGGGAGAGTGGCTTGTAACTCAGGGAGAGTGGCTTGTAACTCAAGGAGAGTGGCTTGTAACCAGAGTAAGTGCCACGTAAATCAGACCAAAATGGCTCACAAACAAGCACAACTAAGCCCGCGAAAAAGCGAACTTACCCTCGTTAAACATATCTCTAGGCCGGAGGAATAAAGATCGAAGCATACAAAAAACGAGGTGGGAAAATCCCCACCTCGTTTTGCTTATTCTGGCATTGTGATGTCTTTTTTATCTTTATAGCGTTTTGTTGCTTCATCGATGGCTTGTTGTCCGCCTTTTTTCAGCCAATCTTCAACGATTTTATCGTGGTATTCGATAGGTTCTTGGCCAAGGATGATTTTAGCTGCACCGGTCATCCAAAGATCTGCCGGAGTGTCACTGCCAGGTCGAATGTCTGGGTTCGCTTCAAGTGATTCTAGTGGTGGATCGAATTGAACGCTGTCACGTCCTTCTTTTGCGAGTAGATCATCAAAAATGCTCATTAATTTCTTGCCGTCATCTGTTAATTCTAAAATTCCTTTTGTGTATGTGGAATCGCGAATTAACCAGAGCCAGTACGTACGGTAACGTTGCTCGTTTAAGCCGTTTGAATCTTCTGGAATGACATAGCCGTTGTTGCCAGTTGGATCACCATATGTGAAGAAATTATAAGCCTCATCGGATACTTGCCAATCAAAGAATTGGATCAGGCGCTCCACATCTACCTTTGTTTTTGCATTAATTAAAAATGAACGTGTAACACTGTTGTATAGATAATGACCGCCTTGTCCGTCTGGTCCGGTCGGGGAAGCGATAATTTCCACTCTTGCTTCAGGAACATTTTGTTTAATTTCTTGTTCCCATGCAAGAACTTCCTCGGCGTTCATGCTCCACATACCTGCTTTTCCGGCGATAATATTGCTGCGGTATTCAGGTTGTGGCGTTGTTAAAAATTCAGGGTGAATTAAACCATCGTCATGCATTGTTTTATAAAATTGTAAGGCGTCTTTAATTTTGTCGCCAGCCATGAATTTCGGAACAACTTCATCTTCATAAAGTTCCCATTGATATGGGTATGCATCGAAAGCACCGAAGAACGTGTCAGCATATTTAAATGTTTCGCGTCCTTGGTAAGGATTTTCTATACCCAAATCCTTGAATGCACGCAATACTTCCAAATATTCCTCTGTTGTTTTTGGAACATCAAGTCCTGTTTTTTCTAATAGATCCATCCGAATCGCAAGTCCACGTCTGCTGCGGTTCGCTAAATAGTCAGGAATTGCGTAGATCGTTCCATCGCTAGCTGTTACTTGATCCCAAGCCGCTTGTGGAATAACTTCTAATAAATTTTGTCCATGTTTTTCAAGTAAATCATTTAATGGCATGAACACACCAGCTTGTACAGCTCCGGCTAATTCTGCGCCATTTAATCCACCTGATGATTGAACCACATCTGGAATATCGCCTGATGCAAGCATCAATGTCATTTTTTCTACATATTCTTTATGCGGAACGAGGCGAATGTTTAAGTCCGTATTTGTTAATTCTTCTAGCTCTTTTACCCATTTATCTTCATTGATATCAGGGTGATTTTCTACATACGGTGTTGCCAATGTTCGCATAGAGATTGAAAAGGCAAGTGGTTCTTTGTTTTCATTGTCTGCATTGTCATTTTCTTCATTTGCCTTTGGTGCTTCATTATCTCCAGAAGATGAAGCGCCTTGTTGATTACAGCCGATCAATAGGGCTGAAAGCAAGCATAGCAAGAAAATAAGAAAAGCGTTTCTTTTTAACATAATGTACCCCCTTCAAATATGTAAGTGCTTTCATTAATTAATTTATCAATCTATGATACAATTTGAAATGTGAAAAATATAGTTGTATTTGTGTAATTTTTAGGGCAGCCAATAATGAGGAGGGTGAAGATGGATAGACAAGAGTTATATAATCACTGGTTAATAGAGGAACAGCAGCCGTTCTTTGGCTGGGACTTTACCCATTTATCTGGTCGATGGCATGAAGAAGGCCTTCCTTGGAAGTATAAAAAGTTTATCTTGCAATATTTGCAGCCCAATCATCAGCTATTAGATATGGGAACGGGTGGGGGAGAGTTTCTATTAACGCTTGGACATCCATACGAAAACACTTCCGTAACCGAGGCGTGGGAACCGAATGTAGAACAATGTAAAAATAGGCTCGAACCGTTAGGAATTACAGTTAAGCAATTATTTAAGGAAGAGCACTTGCCTTTTCCCGATCCTTCATTTGATATGATCATAAACCGCCACGAAGCGTATGATGTCAAGGAAATAAAGCGGATTTTAAAGCCAGGTGGAATGTTCATCACTCAGCAAGTTGGCGGGGAAAATAATGAGTGCTTATCACATTCGTTAATTGAATCATATCGGCCGATGTACGCTAACCTTTGTCTTGAAAATGAACGTAAAAAACTTATGGAACATGACTTTGTTCTTCTCTTCAATCAGGAGTACTTTCCATATTTACGTTTCTTTGATGTAGGAGCTATTGTTTATTATGCAAAAATTATCGAATGGGAATTTCCTGGTTTTTCCGTAAAAAAATGTAGAGATCAGTTAATAAAACTACAACAAACGCTTGAAAAAGAGGGATATATTGAAACTTTTGAGCATCGATTTATCATCGTCGCCAAAAAGCCCCACGCTGTTTCGTAATAACAACGTAGGGCTTTTTCTATTAATCCTTAATCCCGCCAAGCATAAATCCTTTAATAAAATAGCGCTGCAAAAATGGATAGACTAGCAAAATCGGGACAGTTGCGACAATGATTGTCGCCATTTTGATCCCTTCAGGTGAGCTTGAAAGCATCGTTGAAAAGAGATCGGATGTTGGGTCAGCGACTAAAGTATCATCGACGATCATTTCTCGCAATTTTACTTGAAGCGGGTAAAGCTTGCGATCTTCAATATACATCAAAGCATTGAAATATGTGTTCCAATGGAATACCGCATAGAAAATTCCTAGTGTGGCAAGTGCCGGTTTGGACAGCGGCAACACAATTTGGAAGAGAATGCGCATTTCTCCGCATCCATCAATTCGTGCCGAATCAATTAACTCCGTTGGAATTTGTAAAAAGAACGAGCGCATAACGAAAAAGTTAAAGGCACTAATCGCAGATGGGATGATTAACGACCAGACTGAGTTAAGCAGGCCTAATTTTTGCACGAGTAAATACGTTGGAATTAGTGGTGCCGAAAAAATCATTGTGAACAAAACCATAAATAGTAAAAATTTCCGGCCAACAAATTCTTGTCGAGATAGTGGATAGGCGAGGGAAGCCGTCGCAAATAAATTAAACAATGTTCCCACGATCGTAATAAAAATTGTTACACTAAAAGCGCGCCAAATCGTATTATCTTGAAAGACATATTGGTAATTATCCAATGTCGCTTGCACGGGCCAAAGAATGACCTCACCACGGTCGATTGCACTGGAACTACTGAACGACTGGGCAATGACATGGATGAAAGGCAAAAGCATAATGAGTGAAAGGATAATAAGCAGCGTCATATTTGTTGTTAAAAAAGCTTTACGTGCTGGGCTATCTTTAATTGCCATAATGATCCCCCTTAATATAAACTATTTCCTGTTGTTTTTCGGCTAAGGAAATTGGCTCCAACGAGGAGAATCAGTCCTACTACCGATTTGAAAATTCCAATTGCTGTCGTATAACTGAACTGATTTTGCAGCAATCCGGCATGATAAATATACGTATCAAAAATTTCTCCGCTTTCACGATTTAAAGGATTGAGAAATACATAGACTCGTTCAAAGCCGAAATCTAGGAAGTTACCAATTTGCAATAAAAATAAAATTGTAATTGTTGGAAGCAATGATGGAATTGTAATATTCCATGTTTGTTGCCAACGGTTCGCCCCATCTACTTCCGCCGCTTCATATAAGTGTGGGTTGATACCTGCTAATGCAGCGAGATAGATAATCGTTCCCCATCCTACATCTCTCCACATTCCCGAACCGACGATGAGCGGCCGAATGAAGCTTTCTTCCGCTAAAAAATAAACAGGATCATAGCCAAATGCTTTAATAAGAGTATTGACAATCCCGGTTGAAGGAGAAAGAATCCCAATAAAAATTCCACTAATAATCACCCAAGATAAAAAGTGCGGCATATAAATGACAGTTTGGATAATCCGTTTAGCAAGGACCTTCCTTACTTCATTTAACATAAGCGCTAATATAATCGGCGCAGTGAAGCCAAAAAGCAAATCATAGAAATTAATAATCAACGTGTTTTTTAAAATTCTCGCAAACTCTGGATACATGAACATTTTTTCAAATTGGGCGAAGCCGACCCAAGGACTACCCGTAACCCCTTGGAATATATTGTAGTTTTGAAATGCAATCACCGTACCGAGCAAGGGAATGTATTTAAAAATAAAGAAATAAAAGATTCCCGGAAGTGCAATGATATACAATGCTTTATGTTTCCAAATCGCTCTCGCTAGCCTGCTTGCTTTTGATGGAAGAACGATCTCATTAACAGGTATCGACTGATTCATGTCAATGCTTTCTTCAATATGATTAGCCTTCATTGTAATCCCCCTTTAGTTGTCTATGTAACCAATCGTAATCAATGAAAGGGTTTTCAACAATAGTGAAAGTTTTGCCCGATTTGTGTTTTTTTTTGATGGAAAATAAAGTTGTCGAAAAACAGTAAGGGAAATACAGTATAATAGAGAAAAAAACGATAGCGCTTTCAATTAAGGGGGATATTGAATGAGAATTTTACTAATTGAAGATGAGCCGATGATCCGTAAAGGAATTCGTAAGCTTTTAATGCAAACGGACGTGGAAGATTTCCATATTCATAAGTTAGTAGAAGCAGAAAATGCAGAAGAAGCAGACCAACTTTTACAAACAGAGGTATTTGATCTCATTTTTACCGATATTGAAATGGGGGATAAAAATGGATTGGAGTTAATGGAAAAATGGAGGGAAGAACGAGAAGATACCCAGTGGGTAATTATTTCTGGCTACGACCATTTTGAATACGCTCAAAAAGCAATTCGCTATGGTGTCAAAGAATATTTATTGAAACCGGTTGCAAAAATAAAAATAAAAGAAACGATTGAAAGATGTTTGGAAATGAGGAAAAATCAAAGCGGTAATGATTTTGTTGAGGCAAAAAATTTGGAAGATTTCTTAAATGAGGTGGAGGAAGCGATATGGTCGATCGATAACCAACAATTACATGTCCATTTTCGTTCGTGGAAAAGCAATATTGAACATAAAAACTTCCTCATTACGTATTATAATGATGTTTTATCGTACGTTTTAGATACATTGTTTGTACGCTTAAATAAGCGGGGAAGTAAAATTGTGCAAGCATCGAGTGGCCAAATCAATGGGAAAACAGTCGAACAATCGAATGATCTATTTATGCAAAGATGCGAAAAGATTATTGAATTGATTGCTGAGAGAAGGAAAGGAAATGAGATCGATCCAATCGAAGCGGCGAAGCAATACATTCTCGATCATCTTGATAAGGAAATCAGCTTGGATGAGGTTGCTAATCGCTTAGGCTTAAACGCTTCCTACTTCAGTCAATTATTCAAGAAAGAAACAGGAGAAACATTTGTTAAATACCGAATAAGATTGCGGATGGACATGGCAAAGGAATTATTATTGAAAAATGATATACGCATCATTGATATTCCGAGTATGATTGGGTTAAATGATCACCCACATTTTACAAAAACATTTAAAAAATATACGGGACAAACACCAACTGAATTCCGCAATAAGATGGGGATTGGGTAATGAGAAGATGGATTTACCGCTTAAACATTAACCAGCGTATGCTCTTCTATTTTTCAACAGTCATTATTGTCGCAATTACCGTTGCCTCCTGGCTTATTTATCAAGAAGCGACAACACAAATACAGAAGCAAACACGTGTCTATTTGGAGCATATTGCGAAAAATACGAGCTATCAAACGGATCGATATATATCGCGTCTGGAATTGGCTTCACTATCATTATTGAATAATCGTTTTGTGAAAGGTTTTTTAGACTTAGAAGATCATCAGGAATATGATCGATATAATTATACACAAGAAATCAAGAAGGAAATGCAAAAGATTTCCATTCAAAATAATGATATTAATTTGATTTATCTAGTTGGAGAAAATGGCAAAGTTGTATTATCAGAAGATAGACCGATCTCCTTAACGGAGTGGACGTCTAATTACGAGATTTATGAGCATCTAAAGAAAATCACCCCAGACTCGGGCCAAATTAGTATTCTAGGAAATCCAAGCATTTATGATAAAGCACAATACGTTATTAGTATGTCAAGACAAACCCGTGGCATGGCAAGCTTCGTACCAAAAGGAATTTTAGGATTTGATATTGACGCCATAGCGTTGGAAAAACTATGGAATATCGGCCAATTAAAAAATGATACATCGTTATGGATTATGGATCCAGAAGGAAAAATTGTCTATCACTCTAATGCAAACCTTTTAGGGAAAAAAGTAGCTGGATCATTGCAAGAAAGACTTTCGCAGCAAGCGGAAGGTTCATTCATTGATCTCTGGGAAGACGAACGGACGTTATTTTATTATACAACATCAATTTACACAGGTTGGACATTGATTGCAATGGCGCCAGAATCAGCAATACTTGAGCCAGTTTCAGGTGTGAAGAAAAATGCGCTTGTCGCCTCTGCGATTGCCATTTTATTTGCGGTTATTTTTTCATTTGTGTTTACACGCAGCATTGTCAAGCCTTTGCGTAAAGTGCAAAATGGAATGCGAAAAATGGAAAAAGGCGAATGGGAAATGATCAAACCACTGCAAGGGAATGATGAAATAAGCAGTGTAGTTCATAGCTATAATAAAATGATTCAAAGACTATCACAGCTTGTGGAGGACTTATATAAATCTGAATTGCGAAATCAGAGAGTATTGATTGAAAAACAAAAATCAGAGCTGCAAGCATTGCAATCACAAATTAATCCGCATTTTTTACATAATACACTTGAAACGATGAATGCCTATGCGATTTTAAACGATGCAGACGAGATTTCGGAAATGGCTGAAGCGTTATCATCTATGTTCCGCTATTCCGTACGTAATTTTGAAGTTGTCACATTGCAAGAAGAACTCGAACATGTAAAAAACTTCCTTGTTGTACAAGAACATCGCTTTCAAAAGAAGATCGGCGTTCATTTACATATCCCTCCGCATTTAGAGCGTGAGGAAATGGTAAAGTTAAGCTTACAGCCGCTCGTTGAAAATGCGATACATCATGGATTAAGAAAGAAGGGATACCGCGGGGAAATCCATATTTGTGCAAGCGTTACAGAAAATACGTTCACGATTCAAGTATGTGATGATGGTGCGGGCATAACGGAAGAGCGATTACAGGAAATCAACAATCGTTTGAAGGCGGAAGAATCTTTTGACATCGATAAAAATATGGGAATTGGTGTGAGCAATGTCCATAGAAGAATTCAATTGATTTACGGTCACCATTTCGGCTTGCATATTACTGGAAATGAAGACGAAGGAACGACGGTTACATTAACGTTTCCGAGAAATGAGTGGACAAAGGATTCTGCTTAATAAAAAGCGAACGACGATATTTATGGGTCGTTCGCTTTTTGCGTACCTAAAAATATCCCACATATATCAAAAAAAATCCTAAGGGCTGGATGAAAAACAGTGATAACATAAAAATCGTAAGCGCTTTCTATTAGCTGGTTGGCTCGTACATACCATACGAAAAGTATGAAAAATATGTTGGAAAGGGTAAGGTGATTGAGATGATTGATGTAACGGGGAAAAAAGCATTAGTAACGGGTGGAGGTACTGGAATTGGACGAAGCATCGCTTTAAAACTAGCAGAGGCTGGAGCCGATGTTGTCGTCCATTATGGAAGCAATCGTACTGGGGCGGAAGAGGTTGTAAAAGAAATTGAACAAATGGGGAGAAAAGCGCTTGCGGTTCAAGCGGATGTACTGAAAAGCAATGAAATCGAAGCATTGTTAAAAGAAACGGAAACATTTTTTTCCGGTAAGCTTGACATTTTAGTCAATAATGCCGGTCATCTTGTTCAAAGATCTTCAATCGAAGAAATGAGCGAAGAGCTATGGCATAAAATCATCGATGTGAATGTAACGAGTACGTTTCTTGTCACTCAAAAAGCAATTCCTCTTATGAAAGAAAATGGCGGTAAAATTGTAAATATGGCTTCGCTAGCTGCCCATAATGGCGGTGGACCTGGTGCGGCTGCATATGCGGCTTCAAAAGCGGCAATCTTCACATTATCAAAAGGACTTGCAAAAGAACTATCTGCTTACAATATTAATGTAAATACAGTTTCGCCAGGATTTATTGATGAAACGCCATTCCACACGGTCTTTAATACAGAAGAAGGAAGAAAAAATTCAGTGAAACAAATTCCGTTAAATCGAGGAGGAAAGCCAGAGGATGTAGCCGGTGCTGTTTTATATCTCGTATCTGATGTAAGTAGATTTTTAACTGGGGAGACGATTGAAATTAACGGCGGAATGTTTATGCGTTAAGGGGGAGATCCAATGAATGACACTTTGATTCGATTATATCAACCAGAAAGTGGGGAACTATTCGTTCCATATAAGCCCGATGAGTCGACAAAATTGATAGAAAATCCACCACGATTTACTTGGATGCCAGCAAAACTAGATGAAGAAGTATATGTGCTAGAAATATCTAATTCCGAGAAGTTTCTTAATGAAGATACGATTCGTTTTGAGCCAATTCCTTATAATTTTTTTACACCTGATCAAGTTTTACTACCTGGGACGTACTATTGGAGATATGCATTGCTTGACTTTGAAACGATGCAAATAAGGATTAGTGATTGGAGTCGAGTCCGGCGATTTGATGTTCCAGACGAATTAGCGGAAACTCCATTACCATCGAGGGAAGCACGCTACAATCAAGCCAATATGGAGCGTCCGCGCCTTTGGTTATCACCAAAAGAATTGGAAACATTTCGTATCAAGGTCGAAGAGGACGAAAGCTATTGTCAATGGAGCGCATTTTTAGAAAACGCCGTAAAACCGTTTATGGAACTGCCGTTTACGAAAGAACCTGCTCCTTATCCGAACAATAAACGAGTTGCTGATTTATGGCGGCAAATGTACTTAGATTGCCAAGAGGCACTCCATGCCGTTCGACATTTAAGTGTTGCTGGTGTTGTATTAAAGGATGAAGCTATCCTTGCAAAAGCGAAAGAGTGGCTCATGCATTTATGCTCATGGGATACCGAAGGAACAACAGCTCGAGATTATAATGATGAATCAGCATTTCGAATTGCCGGTGCGCTTGCATGGGGGTATGATTGGCTTTATCATTATTTATCAGACGAAGAGCGTGAAGAAGTAAAGCAAAAATTGTATAGACGAACAGAGCAGGTAGCCTACCATGTAATCGAACGTTCGAAAATTCATCACGTCCCATATGATAGCCATGCTGTTCGCTCCCTTTCATCCGTACTCGTTCCGTGCTGTATTGCCTTATTGGAAGATGAACCAAAAGCGAAGGATTGGCTTGATTATACATTGGAATATTATAACGCCTTGTACACACCTTGGGGTGGAGCGGATGGCGGCTGGGCAGAAGGTCCGCATTATTGGATGACAGGAATGGCCTATGTTATTGATGCGATTAATCTCGTGAAAAAATTTAATGGCTATGATCTTTATAAAAGACCATTCTTTCAGAAAACAGGAGACTTCCCATTATTTACGTATCCTCCGACAACATATCGCTCAAGCTTTGGTGACCAATCCAATTTGGGAGACCGTCCAGGTTTAAAGGTTGGTTTCAATATTCGTCAGTTCGCGGGAGTGACTGGCAATCCATATTACCAATGGTATTTTGAGCAAACGAAAAAGCTAGATAAAGATCCGCATGATATATTTTACAATAAGGGCTGGTGGGATTTTTATTTCGACGAAATGATGTATTTACATGATTTCCCTGAAATTGAAGCAAAATCTCCAGCTGATCTGCCGGTTGTAAAATGGTTTAAAGATGTCGATTGGGTAGCGATTCATAACCGAATGGATGATCCGAATGAACACATTATGTTTTTAACGAAAAGCAGTCATTATGGATCAATCAGCCATAGCCATGGTGACCAAAATGCATTTATTCTCCATGCCTTTGGGGATCCGTTAGCTATGCATAGCGGATATTACGTCGCCTTTAATAGTACAATGCATATGCGTTGGAGAAGGCAGACAATCTCGAAGAATGCTATTCTCATCAATGGTAAAGGTCAATTTGCTGAGAAAGATAAGTTCATTGCGAAAAACGCACAAGGAAAAATCGAAGCAGTAGAAGAAACAGATGAATATGTATATATCCGAGCGAATGCTACGAAGGCATATAAGCATTATTCTCCTGAAATTGAAAATTATCAAAGAGAAACGTATTTTGTGAATCGTTCTTACTTCGTCATCATTGATACCGTTGATCTTGAACAGCCAGGAACAATTGATTGGTTGCTCCATTCCCTTTATGAGCCGAAAGTAAAGCACCAAGGGTTTGTCATTGAAGGGGAAAAAGCAAGCTTAGAAGGGAAATTTATTTACTCTTCAAGTGGAGAAATGCAACTTGATAGGCATCAAGATTTTCCTGAGGTCGATTTGTCCGAAATCGGCGATTTACCAATCCCTTGGCGGATTCAAGCGCAAACGAAAGCTGTGAAGCGCCATCGCATCGTCACATTGCTGCAGCCGATGAAAAAGACACAGCCAAAATATGTATCACATTTTATCGATGATCAAGATCATGGTTTACAATGTTATTTTACGGAAGATGGAAACACATTCCGAGTCGAAGTACCAAAAGCATACTAAGTGAAATAGAAAGTCTGTCCACAAGAATGAGCGATTTCCACCAAGATAAAAATGGCAGTTTATCGAAGGAATGAAGCGATTTGCGGGCAGGCTTTTTATAATGGAAAAGGAGATGGCCGGATGAGAAAGATAACGATAATATTTGCTTGTTTTTTAGTTATTTTAGGAAGTATTGGATTAACGAATCGAAATGATCGAGCTTCTGCTGAACAGGCAGCGATTAAATATGAGATCGTTGATGTAACAGCAAGCGAGCATGATGGAAATGTTCCAGAAAACACAATTGATGATGATTTGGGCACGCGTTGGTCTGCGCAAGGAGAAGGCCAATGGCTAATTGTCGATCTAGGAAAAGTGGCGGAAGTTGGTTATGTTGGACTAGCTTTCCATAGTGGTGATATTCGGCAAACATTTTTTGATTTAGAGTTGTCAGCAGATGGTGTTACATGGAATCGAGTGTTAGAAAATCAAGCGAGCAGTGGAGCTTCTGTCAATCTTGAAGCGTTTGATTTTCAAGATCAACCGGCAAGATACGTAAAATTTATCGGGCTTGGAAATTCGCGTAATGACTGGAATAGCTTAACGGCTGTTCACGTGTATGCACCAAATCCAGCAGGACCAATCGTTGAAGAACTAGAAGCTGTACATCCGGGACCAAAACCGGAAGCGGAGCCGTTTATTGAACCAGGGCTCGTGTATCCAGACGGAACGAAATACAAGCCTCATACACCAAATAAAGTGATAGGAAAAACATTGAACGTCCTTGATTACGGTGCCAATCCAAAGGATGAGGAGCACGATGATTTACCTGCGATTCTTGCGGCAATTGAAGAAGCAGAACCGGGGGATGAGGTTTATTTTCCAAAAGGAGTGTATCAGCTTCGCAGTACGATGCCCAATGATCGTACATCGCATATATACTTAAAAGATGGAGTCAATTTACGTGGACAAAGTGAAAAACATGTAAAGCTTGTTTCACATTTCGATGTTCAAAACGTACCAAGCAGCAAAATCATTACCGGCTATGGAAAACACGATGTCGTCATTTCAAATATGACTTTAACATCTACATTCGATAGAACGTACTCAGATGATCCTGGACAAAATAATTCGGAACGTGGCGGTCCTGCTTACGGAATTTTTCTAGCTGACTATGCAAGTAAGCCATCTTATCATATTACGGTTGATCATGTAACAGTCGAAAAGTTTCAAAGAATGGGTGTAAGAATTGAAAAAAGCAACCGGATTATCGTTCAAAACTCTACGTTTCAATATGCGACAGATGTTGGCGGAGGCGGTGCTGGATATGGTGTCGCTATTCAAGGCGTACAAGGGATTCATCGTTTAGGCCATGCGAATGATACGTATTTTAATATTGTACGAGATAGTAAATTCATTGGACCGTATATTAGACACGGAACGCTTATTCAAAATTTTGCCCATAACAACTTAGTCGATGGCAACACATATGATGGCAACATTCATGACGCAATTGATTTACATGGACAGGGAGAATATTTAAACGAAATTCGCAATAATACGGTGAAAAATATTCCAAGAGGCGGCATAGGTGTTGGAAATACGGGCGGAACCCCGCCAAACAGCCACTCCGCGTCTGGTGCTGGCAATTATATTCATCATAATAACTTAACGAATACGCGTGATGGGATTACTGTACTAATGGGGTCGCCAGATACGAGAATTGAAGATAATGTTATTATGCATACGACTGAACCGGCAGTTGCCCGCGGAATTTACTTGCTCAATGCGCCGCGTACGATTGTGAAGGGCAATAAAATTATGAACAATCGCGGGGCAGGTTTTTGGGGCATTCTTATTGCCGAAGATTTTGGTGATCGCAATAATGGTGGAAAAGGTGCCGGAATTCCTGAAGATATCGTCGTTGAAAATAATAAGGTCATGAATAATACGAATGGAATGAGGATAGAAGCAGGAAAAAGAATCATCATCGAAAACAATAAAATAAAGAACTCCCGCGAAGTTGATTTTATTTCACTTATTAATGACGAAGACGATGGGGAAGATGAGGAACTTCTGACTGTTTCACTCGATCCAAGCAAAGACGCATTGGTTGATATTGAAAGACCTGACAGTAATTACGGTATCGCAGATCAGGCGTTAATCGATGCAGCAGCACCCGATCAAAACTTTCATAAATATTTCAATGTAAAACGGAATGCGGACGGGTCGAAGGGAAGGCTCGCATATATGCAATTTGATTTGCAAGACTATGACCATATAAAAAATGCAAAGCTACAATTAACTGCAAAAACAGGTAGTAATACCGATGTTGTTACATTGGCTGTCTTTGGAATTATGGATCATCAATGGGATGAGGAAACGATTACTTGGAGTAATTCGCCAAATCATGAGCTGGATAAAGTGAATGTAACAGGAATTGGCGAGACAGCTTTTTTGCTTGGGACGATTGAAATCAATAGCTCAGACCCTGTCACAATTAATTTGGATGTTAGTGAGTTTGTCCAGCAGCATAACGGAAAAGTTAGTTTTCTTATCGCAGATCAAGAGGGGCAAAATGGAAATGTAACGATTTATTCAAAAGAGGATTCAAGCTCAGGAAGATGGCCATTATTGGTCGTGGAGAAGGCTAAATAATCACATGCAGATCAACTTAAAACAAATTCCAGCCCCTCTTTGGATTTTATTCATCAATACATTTACGATGGCGATCGGTTTTTTCATGCTCATCCCGTTACTGGCAAAATATTTATTAGAAGGCTTGATCTTACCAGTGACACTCGTTGGCATAATCGTAGGTGTACGCGGTTTTTTTCAACAAGGACTCATGCTTGCCGGGGGCTTTGTTTCTGATCGGCTAGGGTATAAGACGGTTATTTGCTGGGGAGTATTTATACGGGCGATCGGATTTATCTTATTTGGCTTTGTGGAATCTGTTCCATTATTACTCATTGCAGCAGTCCTCTCAGGGCTGGGCGGGGCTTTCTTTCACCCGTCCAGCTTTGCCCTTTATACGATCATATCAACGAAAGAAAATCGAGCAACTGTTTATTCGATTCGAGATATGTTAAGCAATGTTGGCTTTATCTTTGGGCCGGTCATCGGCGCAATGTTATTACATATCAATTTTAAATGGGTATGCATCGCTGCTGGTATCATGTTCCTTATCGTGTTTTTTATCAGCTTGCTTGGATTGCCGAACTATATCGGAAAGCCGACATCCATGTCATTTCTAGCAAACTTAAAATTAATCACAATGAATAAACGATATACCCAATTTTGCCTCATTATGATGAGTGTTTGGTTTTTGACCGCTCAGCTTTACATTGCCGTTCCCGTCAAACTGCAAATGTTAGAAATGGAGCATGTAAATATTGGGCTTATTTATAGCACAGGAGCAATTGTCGTCGTTCTATTTCAAGTACCATTGATCAATATGTTAAGCCGTCATTATTCGGCTCCATTGTTAATCGCGGTTGGCAGTTCATTGATCGCCAGCGGTCTTTTATTAATTGGTTTGTCACCAACGGTATTGCTTGTTAGCTTTGGTGTTGTTTGCTTTAGTCTTGGGCAAATGTTTGTTCAACCGATGATGAGCAAGCAAATTTCAGAAGTCGCGCCAATTGAATTGGTCGCTTCCTTTTTCGGCTTTAACGGCTTAGCACTTGCGGTCGGCGGATTATTTGGAAATTTATTTGGCGGGTATTTATTTGATTTAGGTCTTAACGGTTATTTGCTTCTTCCGTGGGTTTGTTTTGCGGTGATTGGTTTTATATCATCAATTTTGATGATTCTGTATCAGAAGGGAGGGGGGGTTACACGAAGTAGGAATTGTGGATAAAATGCCAACTATACATTAACAATGAACATAGTCAGAAGGGTAACACTGGTAAAATTCTGGTTATGTTTTTTGTTATTGATGATTATATATTGAATCCGATTTTAGACTCAAGGTATTCTAAAATGCTTTTCGTTTCAACGTTCCCGGCTCGTTTGTTTAATGCAGTAATTCCTTTAGAAATTAAGTCCAATTTCTTGTTCGTATAATTACATCGTTTTTAATTTTTTCTATAATTGGTGGAGCAGAATTCTCTGGGATATTCATGTTTTATTACATTGCTTTGTATAGAAGGCATATCAATTTTTGTAGCAGCTGTTTCCAAGGAAGCATATTATTTAATTACGTATACTTTGCTTGAAATTACGTACTAATTAAAAAACAAGTCCTGTATGAAGAGGGGAAATCATACAAACCTTATCTTACTTTCGCCTAATTCAATTTTTCTTGCTTGCAAATGTCACTCACATTATTCCATTCACATATGATAAGGTGACAACCAAAATACCCATCCCCGCGGTTTAAAGCTGGCGAAGGCAAGGAGGGTTACAATAGTTGAAGGAGAATGAGTTCACACATAAACCGCTGCTCACAAAAAGAGAAAAAGAAGTATTCGAACTGTTAGTCCAAGATAAAACGACGAAAGACATTGCAAACGAGTTATTTATTAGTGAAAAGACAGTTCGAAACCATATATCGAACGCCATGCAAAAATTGGGCGTCAAGGGACGATCCCAGGCCGTTGTGGAACTACTACGCATGGGGGAATTAAAATTGTAAAAACGAAACCGGCTATCCGTTATTGGGGGCCGGTTTTGTTGATTTTATAGAATTACATTAAAATATTGTTTCTCTGAATTTATTAGGAGAAACATCGACATGTTTTTTAAAGGTTGTTGTAAAGTGGGAAACACTATTAAATCCGCAAGTAAATGCAATTTCTTTTATAGATAGCTTGGTATTATATAAGAGTTTTTTCGCATTGTTGATCCGGTAATTAATTAAGTATTGATGCGGTGAGCAATTCATTTGTTTTTTAAAAAGCCTTGAAAAGTGGTAAGGACTTAATTTTACATCGTTTGCAATAGCCGTTAATGATATATCTTCACTATAATTATTTTCGATATATGAAATAGCTCTTATAATAGTCTCTTCACGAGAGTCATTTGTTTGATTGGAAAGCTTGTCTAGCTCATAAAGAATTTTATGAATAATAATGGAAGCAGCATGTTCATCTACTTTATTATTTTCCATCATCGTTAAAATACGTCTTATGTATTCAGGAATTATCCAATGATTTTCTAATGAATATACACATCCGCTTTTATGAAAAAGCAGGTCAAAATATTCTTTACTAGCATTTCCTGAAAAATGAAACCAGTCGAAAACGGTATTTTCCAAAGCCTTGTATAAATGAGGATGATAACAATTAAGAAAGATAAAAGAGTTTTCAGTAGCGATAAACTCTTGATCTTCATACTTGACTTTCATTGTCCCTTTTTTTACATGGATAAATAAGTATTGCTCATATTTATCCCTTTTTGTCTCATAAAGATTCGAACTGAAGTAAGACCCGGCATTGGAAAGATAATAAAGAGATTGTTTAGCAAACATACTTGATGTATGGAAATATATCCTAGACCTCGGTAAAACCCCTTTTTCTTTCATTAGATCTCTCCTTAAGAAAAATAGCAATATTCCTAATAAAAGTGGAAAATAGCAATTTTCAGCAAATGATTAGCAAGAAACTTAAAAGAAAGAGCAATTTTATTTAATGATTGTATATTATCAGTGTAATAGACTAAAAATCAAATAGCAATATTTCTTTAATGAGGAGGAAAAACATGGAAATTCGTATTGGACTTGTTGGAGCTGGTTGGATGGGGAAGGCTCATACAAATGCGTTTGTGAACGCTTTAATGGCTTTTGGCCCCGAAGCAGGAAAACCTGTATTTGAGCTAGTATCAGATGTCAGTGAACAAGCAGCACAAGCAGCATGTGAGAAGCTTGGTTTTTCAAGATGGACAAAAGATTGGCGAACGGTTGTGACAGACAAAAATGTAGATGTAGTTGATATTGCTACTCCAAATGCATTCCATTATGAAATCGCGAAAGCTGCATTGGAAAACGGAAAGCATGTTTATTGTGAAAAACCATTAACCCTTAGCTATAAGGAGTCAAAAGAATTAGCGGTTTTAGCTAAAGAAAAAGGTGTTGTTAATTATGTCGGATTTAATAATGTCATGAATCCCGCAACTCATTATATTAAAGAACTAATAAGCTCAGAAAAATTAGGAGAGATTATGAGGTTCTCAGGTACTTATGATCAAGATATGTTATTGGATCCTAACTTACCAATTACATGGCGCCATATAAACAAATTATCGGGAAGTGGAGTTCTTGGTGATCTTGGTACTCATCTTCTAAGTGTCTCACACTTTCTACTTGGGAATATAGAAAGTGTAAACGCTGTAACTAAAACATTCATTAAACAAAGACCTTCCGCACCAGGTTCCACTGAAATGCAAAAAGTTGAAAATGAAGACTTTTTAACCGTGATAGCAAATTATGAAAATGGTGCAATAGGTACGCTATCTACGAGTCGAGTAGCAACCGGACGGAAGAATTACCTTGCTTTTGAAATACAAGGTACGAAAGGCACTGTTCATTACTCTCTTGAACGATTGAATGAAGTAAATGTGTATTTCACATCCGACGAAAGCATGAATCGAGGATTCAGAACGGTCTATCTTGGACCAGACCATCGCGGATACAGTACATTTAATCCAGCTCCAGGAATCAATATTAGCTTTAATGATATTAAAATCTTAGAGGTTCATGAACTTCTGTCAGCAATTGCAAATGGAACACCTTATATTTGTGACTTTGAATTCGGCGCTCGTGTTGACCAAACTGTGAGTGCAATTTTAACATCAGCAGCTGAGCAACAATGGATTAATGTAAATAAGAAGGAAGAGGCAATCGTATGAATATTAAGCTTGGTACTGCTCCAAACTCATGGGGAATATGGTTTCCTAAAAACGAAAAACAAATACCTTGGGAACGCTGTTTAAATGAGATGGAAAATGCAGGATATGAAGGCGTTGAGCTTGGCCCATGGGGCTATCTTCCCAATGAATTCAAGCGACTAAAAGAGGAACTGGAAAAGAGAAATCTTCAACTGACAGCAACAACACTTATGGGCGATTTAACCTCTGACAGAAAAACAGAAGAAATGCTAGCATTATTAGACGATATGGCGCACTTACAATTAAAATTTCCAAGCGCTAAGTATGTTGTTTTAATCGATGATTGCTATACGGATCTTTTTACTGGTAAACAAATTAGGCCAAGAATATTAAATGATTCTGAATGGGATAAGCTCATTCAAAATATTAATCTAATCAAAAATTATGCAAAATCACAGTACGGTCTTGAAGTAGTATTTCATCCACATGCAGAAACCCATGTCGAAACAGAAGAACAAATTGAGCGATTATTAAAGAATACAGATGTACAACTCTGTCTTGATACAGGGCATCATGCATATGCTGGTGGTGATCCTGTTGCATTTATGCAAAAATATCATCAACGGATTTCGTATCTTCATATAAAAAACTGTGATTTAAGGATAAGAGAAAGAATGAAAGAGGAACAATGGTCATTAGCTAAAGCTGTGAGTGAAGATATCATGTGTGAGCCTAAGTTCGGTGTGGTAAATATGGTTGAACTGACGGAAGTTTTGCGCGACGTAAATTTTAATGGTTGGGCAATTGTTGAGCAAGATATGTATCCAGCTCCATTTGATAAGCCTTTTCCGATAGCTAAACGAACAAGAGAGTATTTAGTAAAAATCGGGATGGTACAAAATACGATGGACTTAAAAATATAAATCAAAAGTTATAGTTCCCTACCTTGATATCTAAAGGATTATTGGTAGGGAATATTTTTTCTCTTAATCTTTCCCGCGGTAATACTTTTGTTATAAAGTGGAGCTGATGAATCTTCGCTGGAGTGAATTTATAACTAATCAAGTAATTAGGGAGATAATTGACCGTAAATTCAGAATCTAATAGACGCTTTAAAATTTTGATGGTAATATGATATTATCTAGCATTACACTAAGTGAGTAAGCGCTAACCTTTTAGAGGGTTAGTCTACTAAAATAGGAGGAGTTAGATGAAAACGTTAACAAAGGTGAAACCAGGTTTAGACGGAGTAAAATTATTAGAAATAGAAGAACCGCAGATAAAAAGTAAGGAAATAAAAGTGAAAATTCATGCTGCGGGCATTTGTGGGACAGATATGCATATTATTAAAGATGAATATCCATGCAACTATCCTGTTGTGATGGGGCATGAATATGCGGGAACGGTAATGGAAGTAGGTTCTGAAGTAACTGAATTCCAAATTGGTGATAGAGTTGTTTCGTTAACTGCCGCTGTTACATGCAAAGATTGTGAGTATTGTAGATCTGGATTATTTATGTTATGTGATGAGCGATTATCAATAGGTTCCGGCGTAAATGGTGCATTCGCACAGTTCATGGTAATACCAGAAGAAATTGCATATAAAATTCCCTCTAATGTAACACTAGAAGAAGCTGCATTGACTGAGCCTTTGGCTTGTATGGTTCGTTGTGTTATCGAAAGAGGATCAGTAAAAGCGGGAGACTATGTGCTTATTTCAGGACCGGGGACGATTGGTTTACTTACTATGCAAGTTGCAAAAGCGAATGGAGGAAATGTAATTGTCATTGGTACTTCCGCGGATCGTGAAAGGTTGCACCTGGCCGCAGAGTTAGGCGCTTTTACAACGATTGTTATTGATGAAGAGGACGTGGAACAAAAAATCACTGAAATCACCGGCGGCTCGGGCGTAGATGTTGCATTCGAATGTGCTGGAGTGGAAGCATCTGCTCATAATTGTTTAAAATTGTTGAAAAAGACAGGATTATATATCCAGGTTGGGTTATATGGAAAAAACATCATGTTTGATATGGACTTAGCTCTAACAAAAGAGATTAATATAACAAATGGCTTTGCATCAGAACCAACCTCTTGGGAAAGGGCGCTTAGATTGTTAGAAAATAAACAGGTCAACGTAGCTCCATTAATTTCTACAAAATTTACTTTGGATCAATGGCAAGAAGCAATTGATATGGTTGATAATAAACAAGCATACAAGGTACTGTTTATTCCTAATGGCGAGTAAGCTCCAAAGATAGGAAATGCATAAATAAATAAGTAATATTTGTGAAAACGCTAATTCTAATAGTATAATTAAATGGTTTGAATATATAGAATTAAGTAAACTTACAAGGCTACTTATTTTATGAGGAGAGAAAAAATGAAAGTAACGATTTATGATGTGGCAAAAGAAGCGAATGTTTCGATTGCAACTGTTTCAAAGGTCATTAATAAAACGGGGCGCATCAGTGAAAGAACGAAAAGAAGAGTGCTTGAAGTTATGAAACAACTCGATTATCAGCCCAATATGTTAGCATCTGCATTAATGGGAAAACAAACAAAAACAATTGGATTACTTATTCCGGATTTGGCTAACCCATTCTTTTCAGAACTTGCGAGAAGTATTGAAGATAAGGGTCATGAGTTGGGATATAATCTTGTCATTTGCAGCACCGATTATCAAATGGATAAGGAAAATAAATACTTAAGCCTTTTAAAACAAAAAAGCGTTGATGGTTTTATTCTTGCTTCTGGATTTGAAAATTTAGATAAAGTAAAAGAATTAATGCAACAAGAGATACCAGTAGCGATCGTTGCTCGTGATTTTCCGATGTTTTCCATTAATGCTGTCGCTTTGGATGATTTTATGGGGGGATATTTAGCAGCCTCTCACCTCATTGAACTAGGTCATACAACGATTGGTGTAATAGGTCGTGATGTTTGGAGCAATAGGGAAAGAATTCGTGGCTTTAAACAGGCATTAGCGGAAAATAATCTAACATTCATTGATTACTTTGAACTTATTAAAGATATTAGTGATATGAAAGCGGGAAAAGGGATCGATCATGTGAAAGCTGCGAAAGAGATTATGAATAAGTATTTACTTCAACAAAATAGACCAACTGCTATTTTTGCTTGTAACGATTTGTTGGCAATTGGCGCGATTCAAGCAGCGAAGGAATATGGATTAAATGTACCAGAACAACTTTCGGTTGTAGGTTTTGATAATACGCTTATTGCAACGATTGTAGAACCCCCTTTAACAACCATCGCCCAACCAATCCAAAATATGGGGACTGAAGTAATGAATTTAATGGTTTCTATGATAAAAGGGGAACGAAAAGAGAAAGTACGAATGACGCTTCTTCCGTCTTTGGTCATAAGGGAATCAGCGGTTCATTTAAAACAAAATGATGTTGCAAAATGCAGTAGTAAATAAATGGAAGTAATTAATAAAACTACTTATAAAAGTATTGATTTTTCACACAAGTTAAAATAAAATGAAAAGTGTGTAAGGAAGACAGCTTTACTAAAGTGCCTTCTTTTAGGTAAGCGCTTAACTTGTTGTTCAAAAATAAAACATAGTATATCATTGTTTGTTTTGTTCAGAGAACTACTTAGGTAAGCGCTTTATTTACGTTTGTATGTAATAGATTTTTGTAACTGATAACGCCATGGAGAAAGGTATGATGGTATGAACAAAAAAGTTCGTTGTGCTGTATTTGGTGTAGGAAGACTTGGATTTGTTCATGCAACGAATGCAGCGACTCGCATTCCAAATGCAGAAGTTGTAACAATCGTTGCTTCAAGAAAGGAAAGTGCAGAAAAGGCTGCTCGCGAGTTAGGAGTAAAAAACTGGACAGATAATCCGCAAGACGTATTTAATGATACTTCCATTGATGCCGTCATTATTGTTAGTCCAACAACGACTCATGCAGAATTAATTATCCAAGCAGCTAGAAGTAAAAAGCATATCTTTGTTGATAAGCCACTAACTGAAACAGTTGAACAAGCTGATGAAGTGATTAAGGAGATTGCTGAAAATAACGTATATTGCCAGGTTGGATTTATGAGACGCTTTGACCCAGCCTATGCGGAGGCGAAAAAAAGAATTATGCAAGGGGATATTGGAAAACCTCTTTATTATAAAGGGATAAGCCGTGATCCTGGTTCACCTCCAGAAGATTTTATTAAATATAGCGGCGGTATTTTCATTGATATGTGTATTCACGAATTTGACATTGCTCGTTTTCTTATTGGAGATGAGGTGAAATCAGTTCAAGCGTTTGGTGAAGTGCAAGTACATCCATTTATGAAAAAATATGGAGATGTCGATCAATCAATGACTTTCCTTACTTTTAAAAACGGTGCAGCTGCTGACGTTGAAGGAAGTCGGAATTCCTCGTTTGGTTACGATATTCGTGGAGAAGTAGTAGGAACTGAGGGAGCCATTCAAATTGGCTCACTTCAATACCATAACAATATCATTTTAACGAAAAATAAAAGCTACCATGATAATGTTCCGAGCTTTCCGATTAGATTCCAAGATTCATTTTTACTTGAGTTAGAGGATTTTATCGACTGTATTCAAAAGGGCAGGAGACCGCTTGTAGATGAACATGATGGCAAAGCTTCCTTAGAAGTAGCTGTTGCGGCTGATCGTTCATTTAAAAAGAATGAAGTTGTTTTTCTATAATATTTGTGGAGGGAGAATAATCGATGAAAACAATTCGTTTAACGATGGCACAAGCGCTTTTAAAATTTTTGGACAAACAATATGTTCATTTTGATGGAGAGGAAAGAAAATTTGTAAAAGGAGTATTTGGAATCTTCGGACATGGGAATGTCACAGGGATGGGAGAGGCTTTAGAACATGCGGCAGGAGACCTTGTCTATTTGCAAGGTAAGAATGAGCAAGGGATGGTTCATACCGCAGCTGCTTATGCAAAGCAAAAAAACAGATTAGAAATCTATGCTTGTACTTCATCAGTCGGACCTGGTGCATTAAATATGGTGACTGCAGCAGCAACTGCAACGGTCAATCGAATCCCTGTACTCTTGTTACCTGGTGATATCTTTGCAAGCCGCCAGCCAGACCCGGTGTTACAGCAAGTAGAAGATCCAGCAGATTATACGATATCAGCGAATGATGCATTTAAGCCAGTGAGCAAATATTGGGATCGAATTTCAAGACCAGAACAGTTAATGACTGCAGCGATCAATGCCATGCGTGTCTTGACTGATCCAGTTGAAACTGGAGCGGTGACGTTAGCTCTACCACAAGATGTACAAGCTGAAGCTTATGATTATCCAGAAGAATTTTTCAAAAAACGTGTTCATTATATTGAGCGAAGAACACCATCAATAGAAGCTGTACAACGGGCAGTTGAACTGATTTCTAGAAAGAAAAATCCAATTATCATTGCAGGTGGAGGTGCCCACTATTCATTTGCAACAGAAGAACTAGCTACCTTTGCAGAAACATTTAATATTCCTGTTGGGGAAACGCAGGCAGGAAAAAGTGCACTATCTTGGAAGCATGAAATGAATATGGGGAGTATCGGGGCAACCGGGTCAGAGGCTTCTAATATTCTAGCAAAAGAAGCGGATCTTGTTATAGCCATCGGGACAAGGTTATCCGATTTCTCTACTTCTTCAAAGACAGCATTTGCAAATCCAGAGGTTGAATTTCTAAATATAAATGTAAGCCCTTTCGATGCGATGAAGCTAGATTCACAAATGCTAGTAGCAGATGCAAAAACGGCTTTACAACTATTGACGAATGAACTGCAAGCTAAAGACTATCAAAGTCGTCATGAAATTAGCAGATTACAAGAGTTGAAAGAAAACTGGAATCAAGAAGTGGATAGACTATATGCAGATATACGTGATAATGGATTATCACAGACGCGCGTACTTGGTGAGATTAATCAATTCATTGATGAAAAAGATATTATTGTTTGTGCTGCCGGAAGTATGCCGGGAGATTTGCATCGCCTTTGGAGAACGACAGAACCGAAAACATATCATATGGAATATGGGTTTTCATGTATGGGATATGAAGTAGCTGGGGCATTAGGAATAAAAATGGCGGAGCAAGATCAGGAAGTATATGCGCTTGTTGGGGATGGAAGCTATTTAATGATGCATTCAGAACTTGTGACAAGTTTACAGGAAAAGAAGAAAATTACGATTTTACTGCTTGATAATAATGGGTATCAATGCATTCATAACTTACAAGTCGGCCAAGGAAGCGATGGATTCGGGAATGAGTTCCGTTATCGTTCTGAGGAAGATAATCGACTAACAGGAGAATATCTACAAATAGATTTTGCTGCAAATGCAAGAAGTTTAGGAGCCAAAGGGTACTCCGTTCGCACACTTGATGAATTAAAAGGGGCACTAGAAAATGCGAAAAACGAAACAGTATCTACATTGATAGATATTAAAGTGTTGCCGGGAACATGTACAACTGGATATGAATCATGGTGGCGCTTAGGAGTGCCAGAAGTCTCAAACAGTGAAAAGGTACAACGAGCACATAGAGATATGGAAGCGAAGGCAGAAGAAGCAAGAAAATATTAATGAGGAGGAAAAGAACATGTCAAAACTACTAGAATCATCGAAATTAGTCGTACCGTCAAAAGAGCAACCTGAACAAGATGGGAATATTTTACGAATCACTCCAGAATCCGCTAATTGGAAATACGTTGGCTTTGAAGTGTATCAGCTGAAAGAAGGGCAAGTATTTGAAAAAGAAACACATGATCAGGAAATGGCAGTTGTGCTGCTTTCGGGTCTTGCAAATGCGACGACTAAACTTCAATCTTTGAATCAAATTGGTAAAAGAATGAGTGTGTTTGAAAAAACACCTGCTTACACTGTCTATATTCCTAACGATGATGCCATAAAAATAGAAGCGCTTACTCATTTAGAAATCGCAGTATGCACTGCCCCTGGAAAAGGTACATATGAAGCGAGACTGATTAGCCCTGAAGATGTTGAGGTCGCTAATCGTGGATCGGGGAGCATGCAGCGAGAAATTCACAATATTCTACCGGAGAACAAGCATGCAGATAGTCTATTTGTCATTGAAGTATTTACACCACAAGGAAACTGGTCAAGCTTTCCACCTCATAAACATGATCAAGATAATTTGCCGCATGAAACGTATTTGGAAGAAACGTATTATCATAAAATTAATCCGGCAGATCGGGGCTTTGCTATCCAACGTGTATATAATGACGACCGTTCATTGGATGAAACGATTGTTGTAAAGGATGGGCAAGTTGTTCTTGTGCCGGAAGGATATCACCCGGTTTCAGCTCCACCAGGATACGATTTATACTATTTAAATGTAATGGCAGGGCCAATCAGAAAATGGCAGTTTACAAACGACAAAGATCATGAATGGTTAATGAAGTGATCAATCATATACGGGTGCATAAAGACGAAGAGCGAAATGAAGAAGGTTCACAAAGTCCATTTCATGACTTTGTGAACATCTACGTGCTTTCTTAAAGCAAGAAAAAACCTATTATAGGAGGGATATAAATGTCATCGTTCAATCTTCCGTTTAATCTAGGCATTCATCCAATTAACTGGGTAGGAGAAGATGTATTGGAGCACGGGGAATTTTACACATATGAGCAGGTAATGGAAGAAATTTCATCATTACTGTTTAAAGGTACGGAAATTAGTAGGAAATTTCCGGAAGATCCTGTGGAGTTGCAAAAGGCACTTACCCGTTATGGACTTCAGTTAACAACCCAATGGAAATCTGTCTTTTTTTCTGATCCGAATAGACATGAAAGTGAATTGAGAGCCTATCGTAAACATGTAGAGTTCTTAAAAAAATTTGGTTGTAAAGTCGTTAGTACTGCTGAAATTGGTGGATCGATGCTTAATCAAGATCCTCGGCGTGGACAGGACGAAACGGATGTTCAGCGGCTTGATGATGATGGATGGAAATACATGGTAGAAGGCTTGAATAAAGCGGGAGAAATTTGCCGTGAAAACGGAATGCACTTAGTGTATCACCATCATGCTGGTACTGTCGTGGAACAACCTGAGGAAATCGACCGTTTAATGGAAATGAGTGATCCTCATTTAGTTTCTCTATTATATGATACTGGACACGGTTATTACGGTGGAAATGATCCTGTTCAGCTATTAGAAAAATATTATGATCGTGTTAAATATGTACATTTAAAAGATGTGAGACAAGAAGTGTTGGACAAAGCTAGAGAGGAAAAATACAGCATTAGACAATGTATTAGAAGTGGTCTTTTCACAGTTCCAGGAGACGGATGTCTCGACTTTTCTGGTGTTTTTAACATATTAATTGAAAAAGGATATAAAGATTGGGCTTTAATAGAAGGAGAGCAGGATCCATTAATATGTAATCCCTATGAATATGCAAAAAAATCAAAACAATATATTGGGGAACTTATCCAACAAATTCAAAAAAATAATTTGGAAGGCGTTAAATAAAGAAGAATTTTATAGAAAGGATTCCAACCTAAATGTAAAAGTAACTTAATTTTAAACAAGGATATATTAAGCGTTTACTTAATTGATAAGGAGTTGACAGTTGATGAAAGAAGTTATTCGCTGTGCAGTTTTAGGGCTAGGAAGATTAGGATATTGGCATGCTGAAAACCTGGCGACGAAAATTAAAGGTGCCGAGCTGGTTTGCGTAATTGATCCCCTTGCAGGTAGAGCAGAAGAAGTGGCGAGGGAACTAGGAATAAAGAATTGGTCGCAAAATCCAGATGATGCTTTTTTTGACGATACAATTGATGCTATTGTAATCGTTACACCCACAAGCACACACGCAGAGATGATTATACGAGCTGCCGAGAATGGAAAGCAAGTTTTTGTTGAAAAACCACTTACTCAAGAGTTAGATGAAGCAGATGAAGTCATTGAAGTCATTGAAAAACAGAAAACGATTTGCCAAGTAGGGTTTATGAGAAGATTTGATCCAGCCTATGCAGAGGCGAAAAAAAGAATTGACGCTGGAGATATCGGAACACCACTTTATTTTAAAGGCGTTAGTAGAGATGGAAACGTCCCGCATGAGGAGTTTATTAAACATAGCGGAGGAATTTTCCTAGATATTGCTATTCATGATTATGATATTGCTCGTTACTTGATGAACCAGGAAGTTAGCTCGATTACTTCAAACGGAAATATTTTACTAGATTCAAACCAATTTATGAAAAAATATCAGGATGTCGACCAAGGGCTATCATACTTAACTTTTGATTCAGGAGCTTCAGGAGACATCGAAACGATGCGCGTTGCTCCATACGCATACGATATTCGCGGAGAAGTTGTTGGAACGGAGGGAGCGATTCAAATTGGGTCGATGCGGAATAACGATGTGAATATATTTACGAAAAATGGGAGTTCCCACGATTTAATTCAAGATTTCCCGAGCAGATTTAATGATGCCTATTTATTGGAAATGGTTCATTTTATTGATTGTTTACAAAAAGGTCAACAACCAGTATGTACAGCAATAGATGGAAAGGTAGCTCTTGAAATTGCTACGGCAGCAACGAAATCATATAAAACAGGGCAAACCGTTCATTTAAAACTAGCGGAAAGGGTTTAATATACAGGAAAAATATAACGTTAACAGACATATCGATTTTATACAATAATATCTCGTAAAACGAACGAGGAGGAATCAATATGTTAGCAGCTGTATTTGAGAAGCGGGGCAAGTTAGCTTTACAAGACCAGGAAATACCAGAGATTTCTTCATCCCTAGATGTAAAAATTAAAGTGGAGGTCGCAAGTATTTGCGGAACGGATGTTCATATTTTATCGGACCCACCAGGGCATCCAGCGACACCAGGAATTATCCAAGGGCATGAATATGTCGGTGAAATTGTTGAGATTGGATCGGACGTTACAAATGTAAGGATCGGTGATCGCGTAGTTGTTGATCCAACAACTACTTGCGGTTCCTGTTATTATTGCCAAATTGGAGAGCAAAATCTATGTAATAATAGTTCTAGTATTGGTATTTACCTTGACGGTGGCTGGGCACGTTATAGCGTAGTTCCTTCGAAAAATGTATATAGAATCTCGAAGGAAGTACCACCAGAAATAGCTGTTTTCGCCGAACCGTTATCTTGTGTGATAAATGGTAGTGAAAAAATAAATGTACAACCAGGTGATAGTGTTGTAATTCTAGGGGCAGGTCCAATGGGGCAATTGTTTACTCAAGTACTAAAAGCCGCCGGTGCAGGTATAATGATTTGTGTTGATTTATCGGACTATCGATTAAATTATTCAAAAAAATCTGGAGCTACGCATATCGTTAATCCTGAAAAAGAAGATGTGTTAGAAATAGTTAAAAGAATAACGAATGTTGGAGCAGATGTTGTAATTGATTGCGTAGGAGCTTTATTTAATCAGTCGATAGATTTAGTTCGTAAAGGTGGCCAAATTTTACTATGTGGAATGAATGAACATGCGAACCCAGCGATCAAACAATATGATCTTACTTTAAATGAAATAGATGTAAAGGGGACTTATATTCAAAAAAATGATTTCCCTAAAGTAATAAAAATTTTAGAGGCAAGATTATTAAATTTAGAAGACCTGATTACACATAAAATTTCATTAGAGCAAATAAATGACGGGGTTGAAATAATGCGAAAGGGAGAAGCGATAAAAATTATTGTATCTCCTTAAAGTGAATTTCAACATAAACGAAGTGAGTTAAAAGAGAAAGAATAATTAAAATCATCTTTATTTTCCGAAAAACTTGTGTTATGATACAGATAGAGGAAGCGCTTACTCAAGTGATACATAAAGTTATTTCATCAATGCGGTTGGTTAGTTAAGCGCTCTCCCTAGCTTGAGTAAGTGTGAATAAGGGGGAGGAAAAACAAGTAAACATTAATGCAAAACCTAATACTTGTTATAGGCTGGAAAAGTGGACAAGCGATTTTACTTAAAGTTGGAGGAAGATAGATGAAAAAAAACGCCGTTAATTGGGGTATATTAAGTACCGCTACAATCGCCCGAAAACAAGTAATACCGGCTATCCATCAAGCTGAAAATGCAAATATAATTGCAATTGCAAGCGAAAGTGGTAAGGCTTCTGAAGTGGCAAAGCAATTTCATATCCCTAAAACATATGAAAGTTATGAAGATCTACTTGCCGATCCAGAGATTGATATAGTTTATATTCCATTACCTAACGGTCTGCATTCAAAATGGGTCAAAGAAGCCGCGAAACATGGAAAGCATGTGCTTTGTGAAAAACCAGCAGCATTAACTACTGAGGAAACGAAAGAAATGATTCAAGTATGCAGGGAAAATAACGTTTTATTTATGGAAGCCTTAATGTATCAATTCCACCCACAACACAAAAGAGTAAAGGATATCATTGATTCAGGAGAAATTGGTGAAGTGAAGTTAATGAGATCAAGCTTTACTTTTCAACTCGAAGAGCTGAACGGAAATATTAGAATGAGTAAGGAGTTAGGTGGTGGAAGTCTATATGATATTGGGTGTTATTGTATCCATGCAATTCGAACGATTTTAGATCGAGAACCAGTAAGAGTTTATGCGGTGGAAGAAAATCATCCAATTCATCATGTAGATATGTCCGCGGTGGCAATCATGGAGCTAGATAATGGAATGAAAGCATACTTCGACTGTGGTATGAATATGACTGAACGTAATTCTTATGAAGTGGTAGGAACAAAAGGAAAAATCGAAGTTCCAAGAGCTTTTATACCAAGAGTCGATGGAGAAGGAGTCATTGTAATTACGACTGATAATGGGAAGAGAAGAGAAGAGACGATTACAGATTATTATTACAAGCTAGGGGTAGAACATTTATCGAATTGTTTACTTACTGGTATATTCCCTATACAAACACCTGAAAGTAGCATTAGCAATATGAAAGTGCTAGAAGCGTGTTTTCAATCGATTCGAACAGGGGCGACAGTCGAATTATTGCAAAAGGTTGGAAACATTTAATACGTGTAAGAAACGTATTATTGAAGATTAATATTATCAAAGAATCGAATTTTTGGTAAGCGCTTACCTTAACCAAAGAAACTAGGGGGATTAATATGAAAAAAATAATTAGCTTTTTATCTATTCTTGTCTTGCTTATGATTACAGGCTGTGGCGGAAGCAATACGGGAGGTACTAATAAAAAAGAAAATTCAAGTGAAGATGGGACAATTACAGTTGCAATGGTCGCAGGTTCTGAATCGTCAGCAATAAAGCAATTAATTCCAAAATTTGAAGAAGAAACGGGAATTAAAGTGAAGTGGAATGAATTTGATTATAACACTTTATATGAGCGAATTTATAATGATTTAAGAAACTCAGGTGGGTCGTACGATGTTATTTTTGCAGATGATCCATGGATGCCAATGTTTGCTGGTGGTGGATTTTTAACCCCACTGGATGAATTAGGCTACACACCTGATGAAGATTTTGCGAAAATGTCTCGAGAAGTAGCGATGTGGCCAGCACCGAGCGGCCCGCGTTTGCCAGGAGAAGATGCGGATGCTGAATCTCGTTATTATGGTGTTCCACAAGTAGGAAATGTTCAATTATTTTTTTATCGGAAAGATATTTTAGGCGAAGCACCTGAAACATGGGAAGAGCTTGAAGCGGCGATTCAAGAAAATAAAGATGTCATTAAATATGGCTTCGTTCCTCGGGGAGCGAAAGGGAATGCGATTGCAACGAACTTTAATGCATTTTTATGGTCACATGGAGCAGACTTTTTCGATGAGAATTGGAATGTCATACTGGATAGTCCAGAAGCAATCAAAGCATTGGAAAGATATGTGAATTTCAAAGAAACGGCCCCAGATGGAATTGCGAATTATAATGCAGATGAGGTTGGGCGAGCAATGGCAACAGGTGAAGCTTTATCAGCAATCGTTTGGCCTTCTTGGGGAGAAACAATGGAAAATCCTGAAAAATCAGAGGTTGCTGGGAAAATAGGTTATTCATTAGTGCCAAAAGCAGAAGGAGAAGATCATGCTCCAATGATTGGGAACTGGATTTTTGGAATACCAAAGGCATCTAAACAAAAAGAAGACGCTTTAAAATTTATTGAGTGGGCTTCTTCAAAAGAAATTCAAGTTGAGATGACAAAAGAAGGTGGAATTCCAACAAGAACGAGTGTTTTGACTGATTCAGATTTATTACAGGAATATCCATACTTAGAAGCGGTGAGCATTGGTCTTGAAAATGCGAATTTCCGTCCACGTACACCATTGTATTCGCAAATTGAAGAACTCTATGGTACGTATTTAAATCAGGCTTTAATCGGTGACATAAGCCCAGAAGAGGCACTAAAGAAAGCCGCAACTGAGATCAGCGAATTGATGGAAAGCAACGGGTATTGATGTTAAACGATGTGTTGATACAGTGTCTACACTGTATCAACACCTTTAAGGAGGCAATAAAATGGATAGTAAAAATAATATAACCCTGTCTGAAATAAGGGTTAATAATTCAGTTAAGAGCAAGAAAAGGAAATATAATCTAGGAAGTGACAAAAATCTTCCGTATCTATTAATGGCACCGACATTAATTCTTTTATTGCTCCTCACAGTGTTTCCGATTTTATATTCTCTTGTTGTGTCAATGTCTACCTATGATACATTTGGAAATATGTCAGGGTTCGCAGGCTTGAAAAACTATGCAAAAGCTTTAACTTCTGGAGTTTTTTGGAATTCCATTTTCATCACATTATCATTTACTGCCTTAGCTGTATCCGTTCAATTATTTGTAGGTTTTAATCTTGCTTTAAGTGTTTCTAAAGATGGGTCAATGATGAAATTATTACGTTGGCTATTAATCGTTCCTATGATGGTTTCTCCTTTAGTCGTGGCAATTGTGTTCCGATTAATGTTAAACACAGATATGGGAATTCTCAATTATATGTTGCAAGGGATGGGCCTTCCAAAAATCAACTTTTTAGGGGAACCTGTTTTAGCATTTATTTCCTTAATTCTTGTTGATGTTTGGCAATGGACACCAATGGTATTTTTAATTTTGTTAGCTGGATTACAGGCGTTGCCACAAGATCCATTTGAAGCGGCAGAAATCGATGGAGCAACGAAGTTTCAAATTATCCGCTATGTCACGATCCCGATGTTGAAACCTGTTTTAATTGTTGCGCTTGTAATGCGTACAATGGATGCACTAAGGACATTTGACCAAATTTTCGTTTTGACACAAGGTGGTCCTGGCCGGGCTACAGAAACGATTAGTTTCTTAATGTATCGGACTGCAATGAAGTTTTCCGATTTTGGTTTCGCAGCAGCAGGGTTGTTCATTGTTCTTATCATTACAATCATTATTTCATCTACACTTATTCGACTAATGAACCGCTCGCAACAATTAAATTAAGAGGAGGACAAACGTAATGGCGCAATCAGTCCAATCAATAAGAGATGGCGGCATAAAAGTTAAATTATTTCGGGCTTGTTTTTTAACAATCACCATTCTGTTTATTTTATTTCCACTTTATTGGATGATCATTACTAGTTTTAAAAAGGAAGGCGAATTGTTTGCAGCGAAACAAACATTCTTTCCGAAAAATATTACATGGCAGCATTATATCGATTCAATTGAAGGGATCCTTTCTTCCAATAATCCATTTATGCAGTTTTTTATTAATAGTACCATCGTATCCTCTGTTTCGACGATCCTTTGTTTAACGATTGGCGCTTTTGCAGCATACAGCCTTGCACGCTTTAAATTAAAAGGAAAAAGAACCGAGAGACTTTCATTTGCTATATTAACAGCGAGAATGCTGCCACCAATTGTTGTCGTTATACCATTATACTTAATCATGCAAAAACTTGGATTAGTGAACACATTATGGGCGATGTTGATCGTCTACACGGGGTTTAATTTACCATTTGTCGTCTGGATGATGAAAGCATTTTTTGAAGAAATTCCAGTTGAATTAGAGGAATCGGCTATGATAGACGGGCATTCTCGAATAATGGCGTTTTTTACAGTTGTTTTGCCATTGGCGATTCCTGGATTAGTGGCTACATCTATATTTACTGTTATTTTAACTTGGAATGAATTTCTTTTTGCAATGTTCTTACTTAATTCTACCGATGTAATGACATTACCAGCAGGTATTTCTACGTTTATTACACAGTATAAAACAAACTGGGGTGCATTATGTGCAGCCGCAACGGTATCTATTTTACCAGTTCTATTTTTCTCCTTCATTGTCCAAAAACATCTTGTTCGAGGCATGACGATGGGGGCTGTAAAAGGATGATCATTGCAAATGAAATACTTAAATAAAAGATGTCTTAAAGAGAGCGCTTTACAAATATAAGAAGTGGGTGACTTATATGGAGAAAATATCAATTGGAATTATCGGTGCTGGTAGAATTGGGCGTTTACATGCAGAAAATATTATTCATATTCCACAAGTGAGAATTAAAACCATTTCTGATATTTTCGCAGAAAATGCAATGGAATGGGCAGCGCAAATTGGGATTGAAAATGTAGTAACGGATTATGAAGCCATTTTAAATGATCCAGAAATTGATGCTGTTTTTATTTGTTCACCTACGGATACGCATGTTCCGATTATTTTACAAGCAGCAGAGAAAGGAAAACATATATTTTGTGAAAAGCCAATTAGCTTCTCTATCGAGGAAACAGAAGCTGCGTTGGCGGCGGTAGAAAAAGCTGGAGTCCATTTGCAAGTAGGTTTCAATCGGCGCTTCGACCGCAACTTCTTGAAAATCCATGAAACTATAAAAAATGGTGTAATTGGTGAACCGCATATCGTAAGAATTACTTCTAGAGACCCTGAACCCCCTCCGGTAGAGTATATTAAAAACTCGGGTGGTTTGTTTTTCGATATGTCCATTCATGATTTTGATATGGCTCGCTATGTAACGGGGAGTGAAGTCATCGAAGTATATGCACATGGTGCTAATTTAATCGACCCTGCGATTGGTCAAGTCGGGGATATAGACACTGCCGTTACTACATTGAAATTTAAAAATGGGGCAATAGCTGTCATTGATAATAGTCGAAAAGCAGTCTATGGTTATGATCAACGGGTGGAGGTATTTGGATCGAAAGGTTGTATTACCGTTGAAAATGATCGTCCAACGAGTGCGGAAATTAGTACAGAAGCTGGGGTATTTAGAGATAAATTAAAGCATTTTTTCTTAGAAAGATATAAAGATGCTTACATCTCTGAAACTTATGCATTTATTGATTCAATATTAAACAGTACGCCACTTCGCTGCACGGGAAATGATGGCTATCAAGCGGAGAAAATAGCGAACGCTGCAAAACAATCTTTTGCGGAAGGGCGACCAGTAAAAATGAATTTGGAAACTGTGAAACAATGATTAATAGAACAAGGTAAGCAAGAGTGCTTGCCTTGTCTATTAATTCTATCTATTTGATTAAGCGCTTAACCAAAACTTTACCACGAAATGCAATGAAGGAGGAATGGAAAGTGAGTGCAACTCTTACAGAAGATAAAATCACGTTATTAAAGAAAACATCAATAGAGGCAAGAAGATTAATTATTGAAAGTGTCTATCATGCTGGGGCTGGTCATGTTGGTGGACCTATGTCAGCCGTCGATGTACTAGTACATTTATACTTTAATGAAATGAATATTGATCCAGAAAATCCACGAGCTGAAGACCGTGATCGTTTTGTTTTATCAAAAGGTCATTCCGCGATCGGACTTTATTCAGTTTTAGCGATTAGAGGTTATTTACCGATTGAGGAATTAAAAACATTTGACGCGTTGAATTCAAGATTACAAGGACATCCTGATATGAATGCATTGCCTGGCGTTGATATGTCAACAGGCTCACTCGGTCAAGGTATCTCTGCAGCTGTTGGAATCGCTCTAGGTGCCAAGCTCCAAAATAAAAATTTCCGTACGTATTGCATGATTGGTGATGGAGAGTCCCAAGAAGGTCAAGTATGGGAAGCTGCCGATATTGCCTCTAAATATAAATTGGATAATTTTGTTATTATTCTTGATTACAATAAATTACAACAATTTGGTTGGGATGGCGAAGGAGAAAGTAGAGAAATCCCAGTGACTAATCCTAAAAAACGTTGGGAAGCTTTTGGTTTCTATGTCATTACCATCGATGGACATGACTTTGAGCAAATAAACAAGGCATTTAAAGAAGCACGCGAAGTAAAAGGGAAACCGACAATAATTATTGCAAACACAATCAAAGGAAAAGGCGTTTCTTTTATGGAAAATGCTTACTTGTGGCATTCGCGTGTTCCTACAAATGGAGAATTAAAACAGGCTGTTCAAGAAATTGAAATGGAGGTTTAATCTATGACAAGCACTTTATCAGCAGAAAAAGTTTCTATGAGAGATGTATTTGGAGAAACATTGCTTCAACTTACATTAGAGGATGAAACAGTATATGCGCTAGATGGTGATTTAGCAAACTCGACAAAAGTAGATGTGGTTGCTAGTAAAAATTCAAGTAAGTTTTTGCAAATGGGCATTGCAGAACAAAATATGATGAGTGTAGCCGCAGGACTAGCATCAACAGGATTGCAACCATGGGCAACGACATTTGCTGCTTTTCTATCAAAACGAGCAATCGATCAAATTCAAGTACAAATTGCTCAACCGAATTTAAATGTAAAAATGATAGGGGCATATAGTGGTCTTTTAACTGGATTAACTGGAAAATCGCATCAAGCATTGGAAGACATCGCTATATTCCGTACTCTCGCTAATATGGTCGTTCTTGCACCAGCGGATGGTGTAGAAGTAAAAAAAATGATGGAATATGCCAATAAATATGAAGGTCCCGTTTATATTCGGCTTGCACGTGATGAATATCCCATTATTTTCTCGGAGGATTATAACTTTGAACTTGGAAAAGCGGTCACATTAATAGATGGAAACGAAATGACAATTATTTCAACAGGGACACAAACGAGTCGCTCTCTAGAAGCGGCCGAACAGCTTGCAAAGGAAGGGATTTCTGTATCTGTTGTTCATATGCCAACGATTAAACCGATCGATCGCGAGGCGATTGTTCAAGCGGCTGAAAAAACAGGCGTCATTGTTACGGCTGAAGAGCATAGTATTTATGGGGGGCTTGCTAGTGCTGTTGCTGAAGTACTTGTTGAAGAACATCCCGTGCCAATGCTTAGAATAGGAGTGAACGACCGTAATTCAGAATCTGGACCCAATGAAGAAATGCTAGATAAATATGAACTATCTACGAAACATATTGTTAAAAGAGTGAAAGAAGCCTTGAAGAAAAAGCGCTAATTACCTAACCGTGGAGCTGTCTTGGAGTTCGCGAAAGGAAAGCATCTAAACAAGAAAGGATAGGAGAAGAGAATATGCTGGACAGTATTGTAAAAGATAAGCTTTTTATCAATGGGAAATGGGTGGAAACAGACGAGACCTATAAAATCTATAATAAGTATACGGGGCAATTATATTCGGAAGTAAGCATTGCGGATAAAGAATTAGTGGATCAAGCGATTGAAGCGGCTGTTTATGCTCATAAAAATACGGTGTTCGCCCCTGAACAACGTTACAACATACTTATGCGGACAGCGGAGTTGCTGCTTCAAGATGCAGATGCATTTGCAGAATCGATTGCAAAAGAAGGAGGCAAGCCGATTACAGATGCGAGAGTCGAAGTGAAGCGCTCAGCAGCTACATTTCAAATCGCAGCTGATGAATCAAAAAAACTTGTCGGTGAAATTATTCCTAATTATAATGCCCAAGGCCGTTTTCTATATACAGTGAAAAAACCTGTTGGAGTTGTAGCAGCGATTACACCTTTTAACTTCCCGTTAAACCTAGTCGTTCACAAAGTGGCACCAGCACTTGCAGCAGGAAATCCGGTAATCATTAAACCGGCTTCTGATACAGCGACGATTGCAATTAAACTATGTGAATTGCTTGAAAAAGCAGGAGTGCCTAAAGGCTTCGTACAAGTTGTAGCGGGAGGAGGAGCGACTGTCGGAGAACAGCTTCTTCACGATGAGCGAATCGCCCATTATACATTCACAGGCTCACCTGCTGTTGGAAAGCATATCCAAAAAACGATAGGTTTAAGAAAAGCAACATTAGAGCTTGGCTCCAATTCAGCAACGATTGTTCACAATGATGCAGATATTGAAAAAGCAGCTGCAAAATTAGCAAAAATGTCATTTGCCCATGCTGGTCAAATTTGCATTTCGGTTCAACGGATCTTTGTCCAGGCATCGATTTTAGAGACATTCATGGAGAAGTTTTTGCATAAAGTATCTTTATTAAAAGTAGGAAATCCGTTAGATCCTGAAACGAATGTGGGCCCGATGATCAATGAAAAAGAAGCGGTACGTATTGAGCAATGGGTGAAAGAAGCGAAAGAAGCTGGAGCAAACATTATAACAGGCGGTAAGCGTGAAGGAAGCATATTCTATCCGACAGTAATTACACAAGCACAAAAGGGAATGAAAGTCGTTGATGAAGAAGTGTTTGCACCGGTTGTTACAGTTACACCATATGAATCAATTGAAGAGGCTATCGAACTTGTAAATGATTCTAAATATGGTTTACAAGCTGGTATCTATACATCAGACCTTAACTTATCCTACAAAATTCCATATTTACTTGATGTAGGGGGCGTTGTCATTAATGATACATGCTGCTACCGAACCGACCAAATGCCATATGGTGGTGTCAAAGATAGTGGAAATGGAAAAGAAGGTCCGGCATATGCAATTCAAGAGCTTGTTGAAACCGTCACAGTCGTTGTGAATGTAGAAGAATAAAATAATCAAAAGGATGGGGTAATTATGACAGCTTCTGTTGATTTAATCGCATTAGGTTCTATTGTATGTGACAAATGTGGAGAACTTATTGAAACGGTACAATCAGAAAAAGTGACCATTTATTACTCCCGTTGCAAGGAAGAAAAATGCTGCAATAAAAAAGCATAATAAACCTTCAATTAATGAAATAGCTAATATAAAAATTACCGGAGAATATCATCCATTCTCCGGCTTTTCTTATATGAAGCAACTTGTCTGAATAGTCTAAGTTACTGTAAAATTAAGTGGGATAAATCGTGAAAAAATTAATTAAATTTAGATGAAAGAGCTGATCGTAGTGAAAAAGTTGAAAATAGCCGTCATTCCAGGCGATGGGATTGGTCCAGAAGTGATCGATGAAGGGGTTAAAATCATGAAAAAAGCCGCTGAATTGGATGGGCGGATGACCTTTGAGTTCACGTATTTTCCGTGGGGGTGTGAATATTATTTGCAACATGGAAAAATGATGGACGAAGATGGGATTGAACAATTGAAAGCGTTTGATGCGATTTATTTAGGTGCGGTGGGCTATCCAGGGGTCCCGGATCATATTTCGCTATGGGATTTGCTATTACGGATTCGAAAAGCGTTTGATCAATATGTAAATATTCGCCCGATTACGTTGTTAAATGGAGCACCGTGTCCGTTAGTCGGAGGCAGTAAAGAAACCATTGATATGTTATTTATTCGTGAGAATAGTGAAGGTGAATATGCAGGAGCGGGAGATTGGTTATTTAAAGGTAAACAGGAAGAAGTCGTATTGCAAACGGGTGTGTTTTCCAGAAAAGGGACGGAACGGATTATCCGTTATGCGTTTGAAACGGCCGCAGCGGCCGGGAAGTCGTTGACAAGCATTAGCAAGGCGAATGCTTTAAACTATTCAATGGTATTTTGGGATCAAGTTTTTGAGGAAGTGAGCAAAGAATATCCGAATGTGAAAACTTCTTCGTATCTTGTTGATGCCGCTGCCATGTTGATGATTAAAGAACCGTCACGATTTGAGGTCGTTGTTACGTCAAACTTATTTGGTGATATTTTAACGGATCTCGGTGCTGCTTTGGCAGGTGGAATGGGGCTTGCGGCAGGAGCAAATATAAATCCTGAAAGATTATATCCATCGATGTTTGAGCCCATTCATGGTTCGGCACCAGATATTTCTGGACATGGCATCGCCAACCCACTGGCATCGATTTGGTCAGCGAGTCAAATGTTTGACCATTTTGGCTTTGAAGATATTGGAAAGCAACTGCTTCTCGCAATTGAAATGCTCATGGAGGAGAAATCAGTGTTGACTCCAGATCTTGGAGGGACTGCGACGACTTCTCAAGTTGGGGACCGCGTTGCTGAAATATTGACTGAGATCATGGTAACAGCCAGCTAACATAAATAAGAGGGAGCGTGGAAATGAATTAGAAACAGCGCGGCGTATACAAGGCGCTGTTTTTTCACTATCTAGGAAATTATAAAATACTTGCTTGTGGACAATTTCTACTGGAGCAATCTACGTCTAGCTCCAGTCGCCCAGCGACTAGCAAACTTCATTCTTCATCCTACGATAAGTCAACATCGGCTCATTCTTCGATGTGTTTCCTTTAAGGATCGTCGACTAAGATCGCCACGTCCTGTTGACGCAGTTTGTACGTCGCTAAACGGGCGCTTACGCTTTTGTTCTGAAGTAGAATGATTATAAAAAGGAGAGGGAGTGAAATGGATGAATGTAAATGAAAGAGGGAGTGGGAAGATTGTATCAAAGAAAGACCATTTAAACTTTTTAGCTGCTGTATTTTGTTTTTGGTTTGCAATCTATATATACGCTCCGGTATTTGGGGTTTACTTACAGTCACTTGGTTTTTCTTATTCAGCGATCGGAATTATATTAGGGAGCTATGGGATTACACAAATAATGCTACGTTTCCCACTTGGTATTTTGTCTGATTTTTTACATAAAAGTCGAAAAAAATTGCTGTTCAGCGGTTTTATAACTGTTTTTATTAGTAGCATCATATTCATTTTTTTCGATTCGTTCTACATGGTATTAGTCGCTCGCCTACTAGCAGGGGTGACAGCGGCAATGTGGGTAATGGCAACGATATTATATGCCCATTACTTTCACGCAAGTCAATCTGCTAAAGCAATGGGTACTTTGCAATTTATTACAGTCGCAACTCAATTATGTGCGATGGCTATTTGTGGATATCTCGTTCATTTATTTGGCTGGCATTTTCCTTTTTGGATTGGAGCTGTTGCTTCAATACTGGGAGCTTATTGTGCGTGGAACATTAAAGACGTAACAGCGGAAAAATCCGTTGTATCGACTCGTATCATAACGCATCTGAATGAGACAATTCGCCTACCCCAGCTTAAGATGTTGACCTTTCTATCACTTATCGCCCATGCAATCTTATTTATTACAATCTTTGGGTTCAGCCCAATCGCTGCAAAAGCTCTGAATGTGCAGGAAAAATCATTAATTTGGTTAAATTTAGCTTTTTTTATTCCACATGCTTTAGCCTCTTTAAGTCTTGTATTTTACGAGCCGGAGCGTCGCTATCATAAATCGGGCTTGGCCGTTTGCTTTATCGTAACGGCTTTCTTCATTATGTTGATTCCGTTTGCAAGCTCACTTGTTTCGCTTAGTCTGTATCATATTGGTATTGGATTGGCACTTGGTTTTATTTTCCCAATATTGTTGAGCGAAGTCGTCCGAATTAGCCCGACACATTTAAAAATGTCTGCAATGGGTTTTTTTCAATCATTTTATGCAATCGGCATTTTTCTTGGTCCGCTTGTGGCTGGAACGGTGGCTCAATCATTTGGTTTAGATCAAGTGTTTTATTTAACTGCTATTCTTTCATTCAGTAGTGCATTTGTAGTGATATTTTTATATAAGGGAGCAGGAAAGATTCAAATAAAAGATAAACAGCATGTTGATCAGGTTAACCATTCATTACAGAGGATAGCAGTAAAAAAGTAAGGAGTGTGTATGAAATGTATCAGCTTTCATCCTTATATAGCGCATTGCGAATTATGGACATTCAACTCGATCAAATTGAAAAAGGTTGGACTTATCCTAATCATAAACATTCATATTTTGAATTTATTTACTGTATTTCGGGTGAAATGGAGCAGTCGATAAATAATGAAGTGTATAGATTAAAACAAGGAGACGCGATCATCGTTAAACCCGGTCTCTATCATCACAGCTTCACTCCTATGACGACAGAGTATTTAGTTTTCCACTTTGAAATCGAAATGAAAGAAGTACATGCCGCTTTTCAATTAATGAAAAATCCAGTTATTTCAACTGAAGAAAAGGTTCGTGATCAGCGGACCATTTCTGATTGGGTAGTAAAGTTCATCGAAGAGTTTAATATGCAATCACAAAAAAAGCAGTCTCACTTAGTGCAAGAAGATTACTTAGAAGATATGCATTGCGCCGTCAATGCGCTTCGTTTGCATTCAAGTGTGATCGAATTAATTAGTATTTTAGCGCAATATTGTCTATCTAAAGAACGCCTTCAAGAAAGTGATATTCCAGCTTCACAAATAAGGATCGCTCACAAAGCAGCTAATTGGTTGGAAAATAATTTACATAATAACGTTAAAATTGAGGAATTAGCGAAAGAATTAAACTTTCATCGTTCCTACTTAACTCAATGTTTTAAAAGAGCATATGGAATATCACCATCAGATTACCTTATCCGCATTCGCATATGTGAAGCAAAGCAGCTTTTACTAGAAACAGATTATTCAATTGAATATATTAGTCAACTCTTATCATTTTCATCAACGGCCCATTTTAGTCGTAGCTTTCGTTTGATGATGGAGATCACCCCTTTGCAATTTAGAAAAAATAAAAAAAGTCATTATCAACAACCGATGAGCACCATTCGCCGGCAATCATCACCACATAATTGATAAAAAAACCTTTTAAATCCAACAATTATGCAAAAACGTCTTACAAAGTACAATGTTTCTAATCATGAAAAGCTGTTACATTGTCTATATAGAGCGGAATCCTATGCAATAAAGGAGAGATAATGATGATGGCAAATAAAATTCGATGTGCTATGATCGGCTTAGGTCGATTAGGTTCCATCCATGCAGGAAATCTTGTTAACCATATAAAGGATGCAGAATTATTATATGTAGTCGACCCTTTTGAAGGTCGAGCGGAACAAGTTGCTAGAGAATTAGGTGTACAACGATGGGCAAATGATCCGAATACGGCTTTTAAAGATCCAGATGTTGACGCGGTAATCATCGCCACTCCGACACCAACGCATGCTGAGATGGTAAAACTTGCTGCCAAAAATAAGAAACATATTTTTATAGAAAAGCCGATTACGCAAACATTAGAAGAAACAACAGATGTCATCCATTTGATTAATGAAAATAATGTTCTTTGCCAAGTCGGTTTCATGAGAAGATATCATCCAACTTTTGTAGAAGCTAAAAAGAGAATTGAAGCAGGGGAAATAGGTAAACCCATTTATTTTAAAGGATTTACAAGGGATAACCCGCCAGGTAAATATCCGATTTCCCCTCCGATTGCTTTTTTAAAAAATAGCGGTGGTATCTTTCTAGATCTCGCAATCCATGATTATGATATTGCTAGGTACTTGATTGGTTCTGAAGTCACTTCTGTATTGGCAACTGGAAAAATTATTATGAACTCTTTTATGGAAGAGTATGATGACGTTGACCAAGCAATCACCTATTTAGAGTTTTCTAATGGAGCAACGGGGGATATAGAATCAAGTCGTAATTCTCCATATGGCTTTGATATTGGCTGTGAAGTGATTGGAACGGAAGGGGCGATTCAAATCCCTACCATTCGGGAAAAAGAGATCACATTATTGAGTCCAACAGGTAAACATGAGCCGGGGCCGATTTTTCCACCATCGCTTTCAGAGGCATTTACATTAGAGATAAATGATTTTATTCAATCAATTATTCGTAACCGTCGAACCTCATGTAATGAGGTTGATGGAAAGCAAGCATTAGAAATTGCAGTAGCTGCAACGGAATCATACAAAACTGGAAAAAAGATCGAAATTCATTCAGCACATGCGCCTTATAGTGTCTAGGTAGATAAAAAGAGAGGAAGGGATTTTAAACATGCGTCTTTGTTTAGTAACCGATTCATTGGGGACATTGTCGTTTGAGGAGATGCTTGATACATCGGCAAGATTAGGCTACGAAACATTGGAATTTGGCTGTGGAAATTGGTCTAATGCTCCCCATTTACAATTAGAGGAATTACTAGGAAGTCGTTTGAAACGCCAAGCCTTTCTTAATGCCATTCAAAGTAGAGGCTTAGAAATAGAGGCACTTAATTGTTCAGGAAATCAACTAGCCCCAAATGAAGAAGGAGTGCAACATCAGTCGACCGTGGAAAAGACGTTTATGCTAGCGGAACGATTAGGTGTAAAGAAAATCGTTATGATGTCAGGTTTGCCTGGTGGTGGCCCAGATGATCAAACACCTAATTGGATAACGACAAGTTGGCCGCCAGAAACAATTGAAATTCTTAATTGGCAATGGAATGAGGTTGCTTTTCCGTATTGGCAAAAGACTGTTCAGCTTGCGAAGGAACATGGGATTGAGAAAATTGCACTAGAAAATCATGGCTCTCAATTAGTGTATAATCCAACGACAATGTTTAAGTTAAGGGAACAAGTAGGTGAGATGATTGGGATGAATTTAGATCCAAGCCATTTATTTTGGATGGGAGGAGACCCAATTGTAGCTGCTAGACACTTAGGAGATGCGATTTATCATGTTCATGCGAAAGATGTTCGGATCGAAAGAGGAATTCATGAAATCGATGGCGTTCTTGATACGAAAACGACCGATCGCTTCGCCGATCGCGCTTGGAATTTTGTTGCTTTAGGATATGGCCATGACGCAAAGTGGTGGAAAGAATTCTTTTCGGTTGTTCGGATGACTGGATATGATGGTGCTGTCAGTCTTGAAAATGAAGATGCGTCTATGGATCAGATGACAGCTATAGCGAAATCTACCAGTCTTCTAAGAGAAACAATACCGAAAGATTTTTCTGTGAGAGCGTTGTCACGAAGTCAACTTTAACTAAGAAAACAATGTAGAAGGAGTGTCAGCGATGACTACATTTGTACGTTGGGGAATCTTGAGTACTGCACAAATTGCACAAGATGAATTATTGCCGGCTTTTAAAGAAGCAAAAAATGCAGAGGTCGTTGCTATCGCAAGTTCTAATCAAAGAGTAAAAAGCATCGCAACTAAATTTGGCATACGTACCGTTTATGAAAAATATGAAGATTTATTAGCGGATCCAATGATTGATGCTGTTTATATTCCATTACCAAATGCACTTCATGCAGAATGGGTAAAGAAAGCAGCTGAAAAGGGTAAGCATGTACTTTGTGAAAAACCCGCTGCCTTAACCGCGAAAGAAGCGGAGGAAATGATTGATAATTGCAAAGAAAATCACGTTCTTTTTATGGAAGCTTTTATGTATCAATTTCATCCCCAACATGAAAGGGTAAAGGAAATTCTTGCTTCCGGAGAAATTGGGGATTTAAAAACAATGAGAGTAAGCCTTTCATTTTATCTTCATTCTAAGGAAGAAAATATTAGGATGCGCCCTGAATTAGGCGGGGGGAGTTTATACGATGTTGGGTGTTATTGTATACACTCGATTCGAAATATTGTAAATGCCGAGCCAAATAAAGTGTTTGCGACAAGTTCAATAGATGGACAAGTAGATATATCTGTTGCTGGGATGATGAAGTTTAATAATGGGATCACTGCCTTATTTGATGCAGCGATGGATCGGACAAGGATAGATGATTATGAGCTAATTGGGACAAAAGGAAGAATTCGAGTGCCAAGAGCTTTTGTTCCTCAATTATTTAATGGAGAGGCAATAATAGAAGTGAGTACCAATGATGGAGAAAATAGACAAGAAAAAATGATTGGTCATCAATATGTTCTTCAAGTCGAGCATTTTTCAAAAGCTGTTTTAGAAGGAAAGTTGGAAGAACGTTTCGCGTTAAATACAATTCAAAATTTAAAAATAATAGAAGCTTGTTTCAGATCAATTGAAAAAGCAACGTTTGTTGATCTATCGCCGGAATGGGCAATGAATCCTTGATAGCACAATTTTGCCTTAAAGATGAATCATAAATAATAGGGGAAACGGAGAGTTAAAAGCTAATGAATCAAGCTTTTGACTCTCCGTTTTATATGAAATCGTTGAAGTGTGCGTTTCTGATTGGTGCTGTAATTTATTTAACGCTTGTATAGCGAATTAAATCAAAGAGAATAAAACGGTATTTTTTTGTAAGCGGAACCAAAACGGTATTGCAAGAAAGCTATTAATAGTATAGACTAGTAATTAATAAGTTAAGCGCTTAACCAAGATAATAGGAGGGATATTATGTCACAATTACTTGTAAAGCCTCAAGCGAGGGATCATGATGGGAAAATTATCAGTGTAACCCCAGAATCTGCGCGGTGGGAGTATGTAGGATTTGAAGTATTTTCTTTAAAAGCAGGAGAAACATTAAGTAAATCAACAGGGGAAAGCGAAGTATGCCTCGTATTACTAACGGGGCGAGCAGATGTTAAAACGGAAAAAGAACATTTTGAAAATATTGGGCAAAGAATGAGTGTGTTTGAAAAAATACCGCCATTTTCAGTCTATATACCAAATGATGATGCTTACAAAGTGGCGGCTTTAACGGACCTAGAATTAGCTGTCTGCTTGGCACCTGGTAAAGGAAATTATGAAGCACGCCTTATTTCCCCGGGGGATGTTGGACAAGAAGATCGTGGTTCAGGAAAAATGAGCCGCAAAATACATAATATTCTACCTGAACAAGTAGATGCTGATAGTTTACTAGTTGTAGAAGTTTATACACCTGATGGCAATACGTCGAGCTATCCACCGCATAAACATGATCAAGCAAATTTACCACATGAATCATACTTAGAAGAAACATATTATCATGAGGTAAATCCTACACAGGGCTATGTTTTACAACGAGTATACAATGATAAGCGGAGCTTAAATGAGACTTTATGTGTTGAAAATCGCAATGTAGTACTCGTTCCAGAAGGGTATCATCCAGTAACAACGGTTCCAGGTTATGAATCATATTATTTAAATGTAATGGCTGGACCAGTTAGAACATGGAAATTTCATAATGATCCAGATCATGAATGGTTATTTCCAAAATAAAACATTAAGTTAAGCGCTTAATGTTTGATTACGTGAAAAGGAGCTAATGATATGTATAACTTAGATTTTAAAGCAGATCGCAGCTTTGATTTAATTGGAATAGGTAGGCTTTGTATTGATTTGAACGCAGATCAAATCAATCGTCCAATGGAAGAAACCTATTCATTTACAAAATACGTTGGTGGTTCTCCGATTAATATAGCGATTGGATCAGCGAGACTAGGATTGAAAACGGGATTTATCGGCAAAGTTTCAAATGATCAAATGGGCCGTTTCATTGCGAAGTATTTACAAGATAGCAATATAGATACATCCGAGATCTCTATTGATCAAACAGGAGCTGTTACTGGATTGACCTTTACAGAAATTAAAAGTCCCGAGGAATGCAGTATCCTAATGTATCGTAATAATGTTGCTGATTTAAAGCTTGCAACGACGGAAGTGTCAGAAGATTATATTAAAAATACGAAAGTGTTATTAGTTTCTGGAACTGCTTTAGCAGCTAGTCCGTCAAGAGAAGCTGTATTTTTAGCATTGGATTATGCTCGTAAACATGGGGTCGTTGTCGTTTTTGATCTGGATTATCGACCTTATACATGGACATCTGCACAGGAAACGGCTATTTATTATAATCTTGCAGCAGAGAAAAGTGATGTAATTATTGGGACGAGAGAAGAGTTCGACATGATGGAACAATTTGAAAGTTATCATAAAGATGATTTACGAACTGCACAGAAATGGTTTGGTTATCATGCCGAGATTGTTGTGATTAAACACGGTGCAAATGGTTCTTTTGCCTATGCTAAAGATGGCTCTTCGTATCAAGGAATCGCTTTTAAAACAAAGGTGTTGAAGACGTTTGGGGCGGGTGACTCGTATGCATCTGCGTTTATATACGGGTTATTGAATAATTGGGATATACCGAGAGCAATGGAATATGGGAGTGCTTCGGCGGCGATTGTTATTTCTAAACATAGCTCTTCAGATGCGATGCCAACGGTGGGTGAAATTGACAATTTCTTGAAAGAAGCGGTCGCTCTAAAATAAATATGTAAGCATTGTAAATTCAAGCAATTGTAATGGGTAAAATATATTTAGTGGAGGCGATTTACATGACTCAAACAATAGTGAAGACATTACAAAACTATATAGGCGGAGAATGGATAGAAGCTCAATCAAATCGTACGGAAGCAGTATATAATCCGGCGACAGGTGAAGAGATTGCTCGAGTTCCGATCTCGATTCAAGCAGACGTAGATCAAGCAGTTCAAGTAGCGGCAGAGGCTTTCGAAACATGGAAGGAAGTTGCAATACCAAGACGGGCTCGTATTCTATTTAAATATCAACAACTACTTGTTGAGAACTGGGACGAACTAGCAAAATTAATTACAATTGAGAATGGGAAAAACTTCAAAGAAGCCCATGGCGAAGTGCTGCGCGGAATCGAATGTGTGGAGTTTGCTACTGGTGCACCAACCTTAACGATGGGGAAACAATTGCCTTCAATTGCGACGGGGCTAGAGTCAGGTGTTTATCGTTACCCAATCGGGGTTATTGGTGGGATTACACCGTTTAATTTTCCAATGATGGTTCCATGTTGGATGTTCCCGCTGGCGATTGCCACTGGAAATACATTTGTATTAAAACCGTCTGAGCGTACACCATTACTAGCTAATCGTTTAGCTGAATTACTAGAAGAAGCAGGGCTGCCAAAAGGTGTATTCAATATCGTTCATGGGGCACATGATGTCGTAAATGGCTTATTGGATCATAAAGATGTGAAAGCAATTTCCTTTGTAGGTTCTCAACCTGTCGCTGAGTATGTGTACAAACGAGGGACGGAAAATTTGAAGCGTGTTCAAGCGCTCGCGGGAGCCAAAAACCACTCAATTGTTTTAAACGATGCGAATTTAGATAATGCCTCTACGCAAATTCTTAATGCAGCATTCGGATCGGCTGGCGAACGATGCATGGCTGCTTCGGTTGTTGCAGTCGAAGATTCAGTATCAGATGCGTTTATCGAACAATTATTGCAAAAAGCAAATGAGCTTACGATTGGAAATGGATTAGACGAAAATGTATTTTTGGGTCCAGTGATCCGTGAGCAGCATAAAGAGAGAACATTACAATATATCGAAACAGGTGAAAAGGAAGGCGCACGCCTTATTCGTGATGGAAGGGAAGATGAAGAAGCAAAAGGCAAAGGCTATTTTGTTGGACCAACTATTTTTGATGAAGTGACAAGTGAAATGAAAATTTGGCAAGATGAGATTTTTGCTCCAGTGCTATCCATTTCACGTGTAAAAAACTTGGAAGAGGCAATATCTCTTTCTAATCAATCACGATTTGCAAACGGTGCATGCATTTTTACGAAAGATGGAGGAAACGTACGTATATTCCGTGAAAAAATAGATGCAGGTATGCTAGGTGTAAATATTGGGGTACCCGCACCGATGGCATTCTTCCCATTTTCAGGTTATAAAGATTCTTTCTATGGCGATTTGCATGCAAATGGAACGGATGGTGTAGAATTCTATACAAGAAAGAAAGTCCTTACTGCTAGATGGGTTTAAAGTTGGAGCAAGATTTATCGAACTCACTGCACAGACAAATGATGAATGTAAGGAAGAAAATATACTATCATTGAAGGTGCAAGTATAAATAATTGAATGTTTAGTAGCATAAGCCAAGATCCAAGGTTTGTGCTATTTTTTTATGCATGAACCATCCCCCATCGGTATTATCTCTTTATGAATTTTGGAATATGACTCGGGAGTTAATTAAGGTGTAAGGAGAGAGTCTTCCTGTATTAATATAGGATGAAATTTGTTTTACAAGGACATCTTCATTCCTGTGTGATTAAATATACTAATAAATATATAAATTGTGTACCAAAAGATTTTTTCATAGGTCATTTGATCTGAACTGGAATATTTAAAATGAGAAAGTAAAACCGGCTCCCGTTGGATAGCCGGTTTTATTGTGTGAAAAGCGAAATATATCCTGAGATATAAAGAAGAAAGATTAAATAATCATCTTTTTTTATAGGTATAACTTACTGATTATTTAGAACTGATTTAGATAATTGTGAAAAAATGGTATGATTCCATGCTTCTTTATGCCGATTTCCAACCGTTATTGCCTGTGATACTGTGGAAAGAGTTTGAGCAAAATGGAGGGGGAAAAATGAATAAAAGGCTTTTCATGATAATAACCGCAATGTTGTTAGCGGCTATCGTCATTAGTGGATGTGGCAAAGAAGCGAAAGAAACGAATAAGGAAGACGCGATTGGCGAATCGGAAGAAAATAATGTAGATGAACAAGAATCTGAGGCTGAAGAGATTGTAGATGAGGAAGCCGATAAGAAAAGTGAAGCAGCAGATCAATCAAGTAATGACTTTTCAGAATTAATCACTTATATGGAAGAAGAAACGGAAGGGACTGCTAAGGTTCTTTATGAAAACAATGAGCCGCAAGTTCATCAATCGGATGGTGTATCGATTTCGTTAGACGCCTACGTGTTAGTTGAATTGGCTGATTTTCATACTGATTTTGATATCCCTTTCAACGACCAGACGGATGGTGGTGTCATTCTTGCTAAGTATACGGTAAAGAATGAATTAGATAAAGATGCTTATTTTATGCCAGCACTTTATATGTCCTATACGGGTGCACCAAAAGCATATAATAATTATCGCGATTTGCTTCCGCGAGAAGATCAACTGCCTGAAAAGTTATCTCCTACGAATGATTATTTAATTAAGGCAGGGGAGACGATCACAGGATATTATGCATATCCATTTGGCAAGGATCATTTAGATGAAGTTTTAGAGTTGTCAACTGTCGTGGTTGATATTCCAAAACCTCACTCTGAAAAGGGAGATGTTAATTCTAACTTCGGGAGTGAAGGGAAATTTACATTAAGTCTGAATGAAGATGGGGCTGCGAAAGTTGCCGCAAATGAAGCCTTTTTCCAAGACCGAGCAACTAGAGAAGATATGGGTGAAAAGGAGATGCTAAAAGAAAAGGATGGCATCAATGAAAGTGAAGAACTGGGAGATGTAGCTGTAACGTTAGATGGATATCAATTTACAGCGTTTACTCCAAACTCAGTTGAAGCACCACGCTTTTCATCTTTTGTAAACGGGGTTGTTTTACTTACCGTTAAATTTAATTTGAATAATAAAGGAACGGAAGATATTGGGTTATCATCGATGAGTTCTAAATTAACTGTTAATGATGGAACGCAATACTTGCTTAATGAAGGTTTGCTACTTCTTTACCGCAATGATGATATTGTTAAAGCTGGTGAATCAGGAGAACTCTTACAAGCATTTGTTTTGGATCAGGAGCAATATGAGAAGATCTGGAAGGATAAAACGTTTGAGATTGAAATTGGTCCGATCAAGAATACAGAAGCAAAAGATATTTCCAAAGGGAAAAAAGCGAATTTTATTTTACCAAACTAGTATATTTAGAAGAGTTGAAAATAAAGTGCCATCCTCCGAAAAAAACTTTCGGGGGATTTTTCTAGTATACAAAAAGCCGTCCAAATTGACGGACGGTTTGTTTGTTATAAATTGTATATTGTTTAAGGGTTATTTTAACATTCAATTACTTATTATCTTCAAGCGTTCTTTTACATCCTCTAGCCTTGGCATTCCGCCTTGCGCTCCAAACTTCTCCACTGAAAGCGACGCCGCTGCGTTTGCGAATTCAATCGCATCTTCGAAAGGATAGTTTTGTGATATCGCATAAGCAAATGCGCCGTTAAATGTATCCCCAGCCCCGGTTGTATCGATCGCGTTTGTTTCAAAACTTTTAACGACCACATGTTTTTCACCGTTGAAAAATTGTGCCCCTTTTTTGCCAAGCGTGACAATGACTTGGTTTGGATACTTTTCTAACGCGTGTTCATAATCAGCACCAAAGATTTGTTCACATTCTGTTTCATTTGGTGTGACAAAGGTAGATAAATCGATCATTTTCGGTGAAAATCCCGTAGCTGGTGCTGGATTTAACAGCACTGGTATGTTGTTTGTTTTACATATTTCAAGTGTTTTTAATACGGTATTTGTTGGGATTTCCAATTGAACAATGACGATTTTACTTTCGACAATCTGTGCTGTTAATTGTTCAATTCTTTCAGGTGTTAGTTTGTCATTAGCGCCCGGAACGACAATGATGCGATTATCACCTTCAGATAATAATATATTGGCGATGCCTGTTGCCGTATTTTGAACGCGTTGAATATGGTCGATCATGATCTGTTCCCTTCTTAAGTTAGAGAGAAGCTCTTCCCCAAATAAATCATCGCCGACACAGCCGATCATTTGAACTTTTCCACCAAGCCTTGCGGCGGCAACTGCTTGATTGGCCCCTTTTCCCCCAGGAACGGTTGAAAAGCTCTTGCCAAAATTTGTTTCTCCTTGCATCGGTAATGTAGTTGTTTCTACAACTAAGTCCATATTGATACTTCCTACTACTGTGATCATGTCAAGCTCCTTTCCAGCCTACTCTTCTTCATTTTTAATGTTCAAATTAAATTTTACTCGGTCTCCAAGCCAAATCGTCGTCGAGTATTCCAGTGGAGTTTTATCAGCTAAATAAGAAGTGCTTTTCACAAGTGTTGCTGGAGACAGATAATTAATGTTTAGCGTCTTCATGTCAGAAGCATCTGGAATGATGGCCTGGATTGAGTTTTCTATACTTTTTGCTTTTAAGTGATAAACATTAGCTAAAGTTAAGCTTAAACGATTATCGATTAAACGATTTTCTGTAATACCTGGTACCTTTGAATTTGCTAGCCAAGAGCGGTTTAAACCAATCGGCTTATTATTAAAAATAAAAATTCTTTTAATATATGCTAATGGCTCTTCCTCACCAATCTCTAAAATCTTGTTAATATAAGGGATTGGTTCGGAAATATGCGAAGAGATAATAAGTGGCGTCACATTAACGCCACTCTCTTGTAGGCGGTTACCTAGGGTAGAAGGCAGACTAAAATCATGCAACATTGGCTGTGGATTTTTTTCGACGAAAACGCCCTTGCCCTGTTCCCTTTTGATAATACCTTCCGAATGCAATACGTCTAATGATTTTCTAAGTGTGACCCTGCTAATCTCGTACTCCTTTGTAAGTTGTGCTTCTGAGGGAATCTTTTCATTCACTTCCCATTCATTATTTGTAATTCTATCCCTAATACTTGATGCAACCTGATAGTAAATAGGAATGGGTGAATCTTTATCAATGTTAATTTTCGAAGAGTTGTTATTCATAGGCAATCGTCCCATCCATTTAGTTAACTTGTATCTATATGTATACAATACATTGTTACTTTGAAAAAGTAAATTACTTTTTAAATGGAAAAATCTTATGGAATAGTATTTTTTAAAAAAATGTTGCTCTAACATGTATTCTTGTGTTAACATCAAGACAAGTTAGAAAGCAATGAAAAAGGGAGGCAATATCATTGGTGAGTTTGGATAATGCAATGAGAAGACAGGTTTTTAGTTTACCAGAACTAATCAAACAGCAGTATGAGGATTTAGAGCCGAAAACAAGAAAGCTCTTAGCGACACCAGAAATTTTTTCCATTCAAAGAATTATTTTGACGGGGTGTGGAGATTCATACGCAGCGGGATTAGCAACAAAACATATTTTTGAATTATTGACGGGAATTCCGACGGAAGTAGTTACTTCAATAGAGCTGGCAAGACTTTATGATAAAAAACAATTAGGATTCTCACCTAATAATCCATTCGTCATTGCAGTCAGTCATTCAGGCAATGTAGCTAGAGTGGGAGAATCAATAGAGCGTGCTAATAAATATGGTGCTTTTACGATCGGCATCACTTCCAATCGAGAATCTTATTTAGGCAAAGCAAGTCAAAGAATATTGGATGTCGATGTTCCAGCGTTTGAACCAGCTCCTGGAGTAAGAAGCTACTTAGTTTCCGTTTTATCTCTCTTATTACTTGCGATCAGATTTGGGGAAGTGAGAGGCAACTACACGATGGATGAAGCAATGAGTTATCGGGCTGATATTTTGGAACAGGCTGATACATTAGAAAAAATGTTGCCCTCGATCGATGATTCGATCTCTGCGCTAGCATCTAAATGGGTAGAAATGGAAGCGTTTGATTTTACAGGCATCGGTTTTGATTATGCAGCAGCTTGGTATGGCCACGCAAAAATATTTGAAGCAACAGGTAAATATGCGATGCATGTAAATACAGAAGAGTGGCTTCATTTGAATTTCTTCATGAGAAACTTCGATAAAATTGGAACCGTAATGTTTGCAAATTCAACAAATCCGGGCTTTTCAAGAGCGAAGGAAGCGATTAAATACGCTGCTGATGATCTAGGTCGACCAACATTAGTCGTTTCAGATCTTCAGCCATCAGAGTTTCCAAAAAGCTGCACAGTAGTAGCTACACCAAAAACAAGCAATCCGATCACGATGCCATTGACTCAATTTGTACCAGTCGCCCTTTTAAGCGGGAACATTGCGGAGCTAATCGGTGAAGTCGATGGCAGAGGAACGAAAGATAATTGGTCATTTGCGCAAGATGGGAATGCAGTGAAACAGAGTGAAATCATCATAGATTAATAGGGAGGATCATTATGCTGAAAAACTTTAAATTACGAACAAAGGATAGAGATGTTGTAAAACTTAATGAAGAAATTATCCAGTTTGTAAAAGAAAGCGGTGTTGATAGCGGAACATGTACCATTTATACACCTCATACGACAGCAGGATTAACAATCACCTCATTTTGGGATCCAAGAGGACTGGAAGATTTACAGGATGAAATTTGCAGGTTAATTCCAACTAGGATTGACTTTAAGCATCAACATGACACACCGCAGGATGCTGCTGGACATATAAAATCATCATTGATAGGTGTCACCATGAATTTAATTATTGCTAACGGGGAGTTGTTAGTAGGGCATTCGCAAGGAATTTATTTTCTAGAATTTGATGGGCCGAGGAATAGGGAGTATTTTGTGAAGATTCAATCTGATGAACGATAAATTAGGGAGGGAAATGGAATGAAAAAGAAATGGATTATGGTTGTTGGGCTGTTAATGATGATGATGCTTGCGGCATGTTCTTCAAGCGAAGGATCAAGTAAAAACCAAAAAGAAAAAATTACTTTTTGGTTTTGGGGAGCACCACCTGAACATCAAGAAACAATGAAAAAGGTTCTGGTAGATAAATATAATCAATCGCAAGATGAATACGAGTTAGTTGTAGAGTTCAGGAATTCAGTTGATAAGGACGTTTCAGTAGCTTTGTCGGCGGGGCAAGGGCCGGATATCGTTTACGGATCTGGGCCTGCATTTGTCATCCCATATGCCGAAGCCGGGAAAATAGAGCCTTTAAATGCCTATGCTGAAAAATATGGTTGGAAAGAGAGAATCATCGATTCAGTCTATGAAATGGGTACTGTAAATGGTGAACTATACAGTTTAGGAAACTCACTTAATACCGAAGGAATTTTTTACAACAAAAAAGTACTTGAAGATAATAATTGGGAAATACCAAAGACTGTTGCGGATCTCGAAAAGATTATGGATGAAGCGATTGAAAAAGGAATGTATGCGTCTGTTACTGGTAATAAAGGCTGGAAACCAGTAAATGAAAACTATTCATCCATTTTTCTTACTCATTTTGCGGGCAGAAATACTGTGTATGAGGCGTTGTCTGGAAATAAAAAGTGGACAGACCCGGAAATTGTAAGCGCTCTTGATAAATCAGCAGAATGGTATAAAAAAGGATATCTTGCTGGAGACGATTATACAAATCTAACATTTAATGAGGCAATTCAGTTGCTTGCAGATGAAAGATCACCATTCTTTTTTGGGCCATCACTTGTCTTTCAGTTTGCATCACAATCATTTACGGAAGATATCGTAGAGAACCTAGGTTTTATTCCATTTCCAACGATCGATGGATCACCAGATCAGCCTGACTATACATTAGGGGTTACCGCTACTTTATCTATTAATGCGAGCTCTAAGCACAAAGATGCAGCAGCAGAAGTATTAAATATGATGATGACGAATGAATTCATGAATGAAATGACAGCAACATGGCCGGGGTATTGGGGTGTGCCATTAAAAGATTTGAAAATTGAAACGGAGCAAATGTCTACGCTGTCAAAGCTTTATGCAAATAGTATTTACGACATGATTGAGGGAGTGAATAACGGCCATTTTGGATTTTATACAGGTGTGTTTTTCCCTCCAGCAGCACAGCAAGTCTTTCTTGATATTGATTCTATTTGGCAAGATCAAATAACAAGCCAAGAGTTAATGGAGAAAGCACAGGATGCATTTGATAAAGATGTGGAAAAAGGCTTAATCCCACCAATTCCAAAACCTGCAGATTAACATCCTAGGGTAAGGGGTTTATTGGAAACCTTCATAATCCCTTACCATTTATGGGTGGAAAGAGGAGAAGAGATGCAGATGAGAAATGCGATAAATTATGTTTTAATAGCACCGGCGTTGCTAATCAGTCTACTAATTATATTAATTCCTGGATTATTAACCTTTTTTGTATCATTCACAGATTGGAATGGGGTTTCCACATCACCAAGTTTTATTGGTCTTCAAAACTTCCAAGAAATATTTGATGATAAAATTTTTTGGAAATCCCTTTTTAATAATGTTCAATGGACGATCATGTTTATTACGATTCCAGTGGTGATAGGTCTATTAACTGCTATGTTGTTATTAAAACGCAAAAACAGTAGAAGTGCGTACCAATTGATATTCCTATTTCCTTACGTACTTGCTCCAGCAACAAATGCAATGCTTTGGTTGAATATTATATTTAATCCAGTATCAGGGGTTGTTGGATTTTTGAAAAACAGTTTTGGTTTGCCAATCTCCTCACCATTATCTTCAGTAGATACTGCTTTATATGCAGTAGCTTCCGTAGATATATGGCATTATTGGGGATTTCTAACAGTCGTATATTTGGCGGCACTTCGCCAAACGCCGACAGACCAAATCGAAGCGGCTGAGTTGGAAGGGTGTAATGGTTGGCAACTGTTTAGATATGTATACTTTCCTTCTATTAAACCGACATTCAGTATCATGATTGTTATGATCATTATTTTCTCGTTTTTGACTTTTGACTATGTATATTTATTGACGGGCGGTGGTCCGGCTCACTCAACTGAAATGCTAAGTACTTATGCTTACACATTTGCATTTTCCGCATTCCAGGTAGGAAAAGCGGCATCGGTCGCATTGTTTATGAGTTTGATGGGGCTATTAGCATCATCTATATATATTTGGTTAAGTAAAAATGAGCTTAAGAGTTGAGGAGGTGCTTGAATGGGAACTAGTATGACGGCAAAAAAGAAGAAGCATGCATTGTTGTCCCACTTCGTATTAATTTTATTTGCTCTGCTAGCATTGGTCCCTTTATCTTTAGTGTTACTAAATAGTTTTAAAGATCAAAAGGCAATTGTGAAGAATCCTTTATCATGGCCCGAGACTTGGCAGTTTGCTAATTATATAGATGCATGGAATGCTGCCAATTTTAGCAGGGGATTTGTAAACAGTATTTTATTGACGGGTACAACCATTATCATTGTATTGATCGCTGCATCCCTTGCCGGTTATGTACTGGCGGGAAAAAGGATTAGAGGCACACAATTAGTTACCGTGTATTTTATGGTAGCGATGACCGTACCGATTCAATTATTTTTGTTTCCCCTCTACTTTGTTATGGCGAAGTTAGGATTATTGGGAAATGTGTTTGCTGTTGGCTTTATATTGTCAGCGGTTAATATGCCGCTTGCCATTTTTCTAATGAGGACATTTTTTATCAATATTCCAGTTGAATTGGAAGAATCGGCAAAAATTGATGGAGCATCAACAATGCAAATCATTACAAAGATAATGATACCCTTAGTCCGTCCAGGTTTATTAACAGTTAGCATTATTGTCGGTATTTCAGCCTGGAATGAGTTTTTAGTCACATCGACGTTTTTACAAGGGCAAGATAGTTTTACGGCAACATTAGGATTTTTATCATTAAATAATACGTACAATATGAACCAAGGCTTAATGATGGCCGCATCCGTTATCATGATTGGTCCAATCATTATCTTCTTCTTGGCAGTTCAGAAATATTTTATAGATGGATTGGTTAGCGGTTCTGTTAAAGGATAAATAGTGAGGTGGAATATGACTATATCAAAATATAAAGATCAAGTGTATGCAGGTGTGCTTGGAAAAATGATTGGTGTTTATTTAGGCAGGCCGATTGAGGGATGGACGTATGAAGCGATAAAAGATTCGTTTTATGATGTTAATTATTTTATAAACAAAAAGCTTGGGGTACCGTTGATTGTTCCAGATGATGATATTTCAGGCACGTTCGTCTTTTTCAGGTCCTTGGAAGATAATGATTATTCAGCAGAATTATCTGCTGCCCAAATTGGAGATACATGGCTAAATTATATCATTGAAAATAAAACAGTTCTTTGGTGGGGCGGTCTTTCTCGGTCAACAGAACATACAGCTTTTTTAAGGTTGAAAAATGGAATCCAAGCGCCTATAAGTGGTTCAAGTGAATTAAATGGAAGAAGTATTTCTGAGCAAATTGGAGCACAAATCTTTATTGATGCATGGGCATTAGCGTGTCCCAATCAACCTGAACTAGCGGTAAAATTAGCTCGGAACGCAGCGAGCGTCAGTCATGATGGGCTCGCCGTTGATGCCGCCTGTTTGCTTGCATATATGGAGGCAAAAGCCTTTGAAGAAAAGGATCTTCATAAGCTGATTAATACGGGTTTGAGTCATATTGATAATCCATTATTGACACAATTAATCAATGTTCTTATAAGAGAATGTGAAAAAACAGATGATTGGCGAATTGTAAGAGAATGGATTGCGCAACATCATGGTTATGATAAATATCCAGGTAGCTGTCCGATGGTCACGAATCATTTAGTTGTAATGATGTCCCTCTTAATGGCTGGAGATGATTTTCAAAAATCGATTATGATTGCTGCCTCGGCAGGCTGGGACACAGACTGTAATGCTGGTAATGTCGGTTGTTTAAATGGGATTCGTTTAGGTCTTGAAGGAATCGACCAAGGCCCGAATTTTAGAAAAGCTGTTAGCGATCGGATGTATGTAGTTTCCGCTGATGGAGGCAGCTGTATAACGGATGCTGTTATTGAAACGAGGAAAATAGTAAATGCAGCAACAGCCTTGCTTGGAGAGGAAATTCAATCTAAATATCCGAGATATGCTTTTGAATATCCGGGCTCAACACAAGGGTTTATCCTTTATACGGATACGCTTGAAGAACAGGCTGATACAAAAATTTACAATTTAAATGAGGTCGAAAATGAAAATGGGCTAGTAATTGAATATAGCCATTTAGCTAAAGGAAACTTCTCTACTGTGTCCGTAGATACGTTTGTGGAACTCGAATCAAGAGGAAAAGAAGGGACAAGTTATTTTGAAGTGCTTGCTTCACCTAGCCTTTATTCAACGCAAACGATCAATATGGAAGTGGAATGCAGGGATGAGCAAGCGCCAAACTTTACGTTATTTATTGATGTATATGGAAAAGCAGATGAGCTTATTAAATATTACAGTCAGGAATTTATCCTAGAAAAGGGTGTGAATCAATTAAGCTGGGAATTACCAGATACAAATGGGCACGCCGTTTATCGGTTCGGCATTGAGTTAACAAGTGAAGAACGTCTTGATGGAAGAATAATCATTAAAAATGTTGATTGGAAAGGCGCCCCAAAACACTTTGAAATGAAAAAAGCGATTGATTTAACTCCAAATTTAACACCTTGGACAACAGATACGACTTGGATTAAATCTTTTATGAGTTCAATCGAAAATTTTAATCCAGATTTTGCCGAGACGTTTTCGATCTCGCATCCCACTTCAAATGGTGTCGCGACAATCGGAGGAACGGATTGGGATGATTATTGTGTGTCTTCACAGGTAATATTCACAAATCAAGAATCGGGAGGACTTGTCGCCAGATCTAAGGGGCATAGGAGATATTACTCTGTATTATTCGAAAAAGATAAGGTGAAGATTTGTAAAAAGAAAGATGATCGTTTAGTAGAACTAGCAGCAGTAGACTTCGATTTGCAGTTGGATCAAAGGTATGATGTCTCATTTCATTTAAAAGGGCAGTTGTTAAGTGTAGAAGTTGAGGGGAAGATAATCGTTTCTGCTGAAGATCAAGAATATACATCTGGTGGAGCGGGGTTCATTGTTAACTCTGGAGCTATATTGGCAAATGGATTTAAAGTTGAAGCGATTGTTTGATAGAGAAGGGGAGGAGATTAAGTGACTGTTAAAGACTACTCGGAGGCAATTTATGCTGGTGTACTGGGGAAGATTATTGGGGTTTATCTTGGGAGACCAGTCGAAGGCTGGGCTTATGAAAAAATTCAGGAAGAATTTGGGGAGCTTTATTACTATGTCCACGAAGAATGTGGTGTGCCATTAGTTGTTTCAGATGACGATATTTCAGGTACTTTCGGATTTTTTAAGGCATTAAAGGATTATGATTATCAGAATTTAACATCAAAAAACTTTGGGAATACATGGCTAAATTATATTATTGAAGATAAAACAGTCCTTTGGTGGGGCGGTCTAGGACGGTCTACTGAACATACAGCTTACTTACGATTGAAAAATGGTGTGGACGCACCGTTGAGCGGATCAATTGAATATAACGGTGCGACATTGGCTGAACAAATTGGCGCACAGATTTTCATTGATGCGATTGCAATGTCGTGTCCAGATGACCCTGATTTAGCAGTCAAATTGATCAAGGAATCGGCAAGTGTCAGCCATGATGGTGTAGCGGTTGAAGCAGCATGTTTTCTCGGAGCTATGCAGGCAATGGCCTTTTCAGAAAAAAACCTCGATACGCTTTTAGATAGAGGGATGAAATATTTGTCAAATGCATTTTTAATCGATGCGATTAATGATGTGAGAGACGTATGTTCGAGAGAAACAAATTGGCGAGAGGTAAGGGCTTATCTTGATCCAAAATATGGTTATGACGTCTTTCCGGGCGCTTGCCATGTCATTCCAAATCATCTTATGGTCATCGCTTCCTTATTGCTAGGCGGAGATGATTTTCAAAAGTCGATTATGATTGCAGCATCTGCCGGCTGGGATACAGATTGCAACGCAGGTAATGTCGGTGCATTGAATGGCATACGTCTTGGCTTGAAAGGGATTGATCGAGGGGCTAATTTTAGAAAACCGGTCTCTGATTTAATGTATGTTGTTACAGCGGACGGTGGTTCTGTCGTAACTGATGCAGTAAAAGAAGCTCATAAAATTATTGAAGCAAGCTATCGCCTGAAAGGCAAGGATTATCAAAAACAGCATAAAAAATATTCATTCAATTTTTCTGGATCGACACAGGGGTTTGAGCCGTGCCCGCAATTTAAAAGTAATTTAGATATCGTTCAATTATCTAATAGCAACGAAACATCCAAACAAAATGGTCTGCTAGTATCTTTGAACAGTTTAGGTAAAGGAACAACTGGAAAGGTTTCAACTCCAACATTTATTGATTTTGACAAACTAGCAAAAAACTTTTCAACCGTAGCGAGTCCAACAATTTATTCAACACAAACAATAGAAACAACATTTGTGAATCCGAATGAAGAAACAATCATCGTTAGACAATATGCACTTTATTATGATATTGATGATACGATTAAAACCGTTTATGCTCAGGAAAGAAAATTAGAAACTGGCGAATCAACGTATGAATGGACGATTCCTGATACGAAAGGAATGCCGATCTTTAGAATTGGTTATGAACTTATTTCTGATGCTCGCTTTGATGGAGATATTATCATTCAAGATATTGATTGGAATGGGGCGCCGAAGGAATTTTATCAAAAAGGGATGATGATGACTTCCATTTGGAAAACGGATCCATTTTGGCTGCATACATGGACGAGCTCGGCAAAACATTTTGCTGCCGATTTTAAATACACATTTTGTATTTCGCACCATGAAGAAAATGGAATTGCTACAATTGGTTCTAATGATTGGGATGACTATTCTGTTGAATCTAAGTTGATATTTAGTCTTCATAAAAAAGCTGGATTGACTGCAAGAAGTAATGGTCATAGAAGATATTATGCTGCCGTATATGAGGGTGGAAACCAGGTTTCTATTATTTCAAGGAAAGATAACGACTTAGTAATTTTAGCATCTGCTAAATTTTTATATGAAGAAGACAGATTATATGATACGAAATTTACTGTAAAAGGAAATCATCTTTCATTGTTTGTAGATGGGAACGAGCTTTTATCTGTTAAAGATGAAAAAAATCTGTATACGAGTGGTTCAGCAGGTTTCTTGATTGAAGAAGGCACAATGATGGCAGATGGTTTTACCATCAATAGCTAATAGTTAGGGGTTATACCGATGAAATATGTAATCGTTTCAACAGCTGTAACGGATAAGACGTATCAATATGGCAGGACAACCCCGACTATCAATCTTGGTGGTGCAGGTACATATGCACTAGCAGGGGTGAAGATTTGGACAGATGAGGTCACACTTGTGACGGGAGTCGGAGCTGATTTTGCTTCTGTTCACGGAAAGTGGTTTGAGGAAAATGGGTTAGTAATGGACCAATTGCAAGTGAAAGATGAAAAAACTCCAACTACGATTGTCAAATATTTTGAAGATGGAGAGAGAAAGGAAACACCTGCTTTTGGAACGAACCATTATCGTCTTATGGAAGCAACGGTAGATGATATTCAGGCAACGTTACATTCTGATGTTAAAGGTGTTTATATTTTTAAAGAGGCAGATCTGGAATTTTGGTATGCTGTCAGTCAATTGAAACAGAATCATCGTTTTACTTTAATGTGGGAAATAAATGCGGATTCAGCAGTTTTTGATCAAATCGCTCATGTAAAAGGAATAGCTGAAAAAGTAGATATATTTTCTATCAATCGAACGGAGGCGCACTCTCTTCTTCACAAAGAATCGATAAACGAAATGATTACAGAGTTTAAGTCGTGGAACACTCCTTTAATATTTTTACGCGATGGAGCAAGAGGAGCGTACATGATATATGAAGATGAATGTGTCCACGTTCCACCTGTGAAAAACGCAAAGGTTGTTGATGCAACCGGAGGAGGAAATAGTTCTTCAGCTGGTGTTTTATACGGAGTATGTGAGGGATATTCCCCATATGACTCAGGTGTAATCGGCAGTATATCAGCATCCGTTTGTTTGGAACAGCAAGGAGTACCGCAGCATTTAGATAGTGAAATAAGAAAACGGGCAAATGAATTATTACAAGATATGAGGTGGAAATAAAAATGACGGTTAAAAAAGTATTAATTGATTGTGATCCGGGGATGGATGATTCTTTAGCATTGGTTCTTGCTTGTAAAAGTGAGGAATTAGACGTCAAGGCGATTACGACGGTTTCTGGAAATTACCACGTGGATGTAACGAGTGTCAATGCATTAAAAACGTTGGAGTTAATTGACAAGATGGATATTCCGGTGGCAAAAGGATTGGCGAAACCACTCGTCCGTCCGCTCGCATCAGATCCATTTACACACGGAAGCGATGGACAGGCAGAAGCTTTTTTATCTAATCCAACTAAACAACTTGAAGAGATCCATGCAGCAGATTTGATTATTGAAACGGTGAAGAAGCACCCAAATGAACTATACATTCTTGCGCTTGGACCATTATCTAATATCGCATTAGCGTTAATCAAATGTCCAGAAATTAAAGATATGATTAAAGGCATTTATGCGATTGCTGGTGCATTCGGGTTAAATAAATATTCATCAGCAAATGCAACAGGAGACAATCCGCAAAGTGAATGGAATGTCTATGTAGACCCGGAAGCTGCGGAAATCGTTTTTAGTTCTGGTATTGAGCTCACAGCCATTGGGTTAGATGTGGCAACACATTTTGATGTAAATTTCTCTGAAGAAGATTTAGAGTTATTAAGAAAATCTAATAAAAAAGAAGCTTCATTTCTATTAAACATGATTGAATTTGTAACGAATCGAGGATTCGAATCTTATTGTGTTTTAATTGATTCAATGGCTGTTGCTGCTGCAATTGATGAGACGCTTATTACGACGATTAAAGGGAAAGTTGGCGTTGAAACAAAAGGGAATTTAACACTGGGAATGACCATTCTTGACACGAGGCATCACCATACTTGGAATAACCTTCCTGAAATCAATATCGCTGCGGAAGCAGATTATAAAAGATTCAATGATTTAGTTTTGGAAAGAATTTTAAGTTAATATTAAGAGTAAGCAATATTGATTGAATGGATCATATTATCAAAAAAGAATGTAATGATGGCTGTTTTTGGTTTTTGAAAGACACCCTTCATGTCACTGAATAGTAAAAAAAGTGTTTTTCATTCGGTTATTGAACAAGTGGAACTGATTACATCGAAAGATCAAATCCAAGTCAGACTGAAGGGGAGTTTTAGAGGAAGGGGCATTGAGTATCCACCAGTTTAAACGAGATGTCCCTTATTTTGAACTGCGTTGATTGGAGTGAAAGGCGCTGACTCCAGTGGGATTAGCGGGACAGGTGAGATCCCGCAGGAGCGTAGCGACGAGGAAGTTCATGGCCCGCCCCACGGAAAGTGTGCGCCTGAAACGAAAATCAACAGCTTATCTCACCACATCAACTTTTTCCGAAATTATACGTGAAAATATACTTGATTAAATAAGGGTCCATTCGGAAAGCCGTAGTTAGAAACTTTATAAAAATCGCTTGCGATCAGAAAATCGCTAAACTTAAAAACCGAAATATATTGACTATTCATTCATGACTGATTATAATACAATTCATACTACAACTTCATATTTTTCTTATCCAGAGAGGTGGAGGGACTGACCCAGTGAAGCCTCAGCAACCAGCAAACATTTGTATGGTGCTAATTTCAGAAGAATACGATGTATTCTAAAGATGAGATCATGTCAAGGTATGAACCTTAAATACTTGCCCTTTTCTCATCTTGTTGAGAGGAGGGCTTTTTACTTTTTCTAAAAACTGAATGGATTTATGTTGTTTTAAATCTTATTAAAATTATCTGTTTAATCAACTTGGTGGGAGTGGAATCATAATGAGTGAAATTGTTCTTATTTCGGGGAGTCCGTTTGAAGTATCTAGCTCTGATCGTGTGTTGAAATATGTTGGTAAGCTATTAGAAGAAAGAGGATATGGCGTCACCTATATTTCTGTTCGTGATGTTGAGCATGAAGATTTATTTTTGGCGAATTTTAATAGCCCTACCGTTCAACGGATTGCATCACAAATTAAAGAAGCAAAGGGAGTGCTCGTTAGTTCCCCGGTGTATAAAGCAGCTTATTCAGGGGTTTTAAAAGTATTTATTGATATTCTTCCTCAAGACATTTTGGAAGGAAAGCCAGTTCTTCCGATTATGACAGGTGGAAGCAGATACCATTTATTGGCGTTAGAATACGCATTAAAGCCACTGCTGGCAACATTGAAGGCTCATAATTTACAAGGTGTGTATTTAGTAGATAGTGAAATTGATAAAGAAAAGGATATACCGATTTTGGATGTGGATACATTACAAAGAATAAAGAATCAACTTGATGATTTTATTGAATTTATTCATAAGCAAAACAGCCTGATTCCGTCACATTACACGATTTAATTGAGGAGGAAAACATTATGGGAAAAAAGCGAATTTATTTAAACGCGTTTGAAATGAATTGTTCTGGTCATCAATCTCCGGGTTTATGGACGCATCCCGAAGATCGTTCACATCAATATAAAGATAGTGAATATTGGATAGAGTTAGCACAAATTTTAGAAAAAGGCCGTTTCGATGCCATATTTCTTGCGGATGTCCTTGGTACGTATGATGTATATGACGGATCAAGAGATGCGGCGGTCCGTCAAGGGGCACAATCACCTGTGAATGATCCTTTGCTCGTTGTCCCGCTTATGTCTGCGGTAACGAAGCATCTTGGCTTTGGGGTGACTGCATCTGTTAGTCATGAGCATCCGTATACATTTGCGAGGAGAATGTCGACGCTCGATCATTTAACAAAAGGTCGTGTAGGCTGGAATATCGTAACATCTTATTTGAAAAGTGCTTCGTTAAATATTGGCCAAGAGACACAAATCAGTCATGATGAACGGTACGACATCGCTTCCGAATATTTAGAAGTTTGCTATAAGCTATGGGAGGGCAGCTGGGAAGACGATGCGGTAAAGGTAGATAAGGAAAAGGGAATTTATACCGATCCAGACCAGGTACACGATATTCAGCATGAAGGAAAATATTTTAAAGTACCTGGTGCCCACTTAAGTGAGCCTTCGCCACAGCGTACGCCTGTACTTTTCCAAGCTGGTGCCTCTGCCAAAGGTCGTGGATTTGCAGTGACGAACGCAGAATTGATGTTTATTGGTGCTCCAACGATTACTGCCGCAAAGCATACGGTGAAGAAAATACGTGAAGATGCGGAAAAGTTAGGTAGGAATCCAGAAGAAATAAAAATCCTCACGATGATTACCCCAGTAGTCGGTAGAACGGAGGAAGAAGCCCTTGCGAAATATAATGAATATAAGGAACATATTAGCTATGAAGGGGCACTTGCTTTATTCGGCGGCTGGACTGGGGTAGATTTGTCTGGATATGACCCGGATGAAAGCCTTGAATATGTAGAAAATGATGCGATTCGCTCGACTCTAGAAAGCTTTACAAAAATTGACCCTCATAAAAAATGGACGGTTGGAGAAATCGCGAAATCAATCGGTGTAGGGGGAATGGGAACAGCTGTCGTTGGCACTCCTGAACAAATCGTTGATACGCTAGAGGAGTGGGTAGATGTTGCTGGTGTCGACGGCTTTAATATCGCCTATGCCATCTCACCTGGTACGTTCAAGGATTTTGCTGAATATGTTGTACCTGTTTTACAAGAAAGAGGCCGTGTTCCGCTTGAATATGAAGGCACAACATTGCGTGATCAGTTATTTGGAAAAGGTGATCAGCTTCCTGCTCATCATCCAGGGAAGCAATATCATAAAGCGAAACAATTGGTTTAGGCTTTTCGCTTGAAGGGGATGAAGAAAATGTCATTTATCTTCATTCCCTTTGTAAAATGACAGTTTTATTGATGATTAGCTTTTGTTCAACAGATTTAAATGAAAAATCTCGCTCACCGTTCTGACCGTTCCGGAATCGGAAACAACTCCGATAATCTTTTTACATTCCCTTGCCCATCTTGGTAAACGACATGTTCTCGTGAGAATTTTTTAGGTGAGTCGATTCCGCAAGCAGCAGCGAGGGCGAAAAGGCCTTGGCGAATATTGATAATATAGTTCATAACACGCCATTGTTTTTCCGCTGGCACGAGCGCGTCTTGATATTTCGGATCGGTCGTCGTAATTCCGGCTGGACATTTTCCCGTATGGCATTGCATCGCCATTATACAACCGTTGGCAATCATGAAACCTCTAGCCGAGTTAACCGCATCAGCACCAATTGCCAATGCAATCGCAATTTTATCTGCAGATATTAATTTTCCTGATGCAAAAATCGCCATTTTATCGCGAACGCCGTACTGATGAGCTTTATCGACGACTGCAAGCAAAGCGGGATACAGTGGGATCCCCATTGAGTCCGCCATCGATTTAAATGTCGCACCTGTTCCTCCTTCGCTGCCATCAACGGTTAAAAAATCAGGGTAAATATTAAGTTTATTCATGGTTGCGAAGAAATCATCCAAATTGGATCCATGCCCGACGACGATTTTCATTCCAACTGGTTTTCCGCCTTCTTCTTGCAGGGTTTGAATAAATCGCAATGTTTCGTGCATATTTGTTAAAAAAGGAAAACGGTTCGGTGAATGAATCGCTTCTCCAACAGGAAGTTTTCGCATCTTTGCAATCTTTTCCGTTACTTTAGCACCTTCGAGATAGCCACCGCGAATTTTTGCGCCTTGCCCAAATTTTAATTCAAAAGCTTTGACGTTTTCTTCCTTCGCTATTTTCTTGAAAGCCTCCATTGAAAAATGCCCGTTTTCATCTCGATAGCCAAATAATGCAGGACCTATTTGCGCGATTAGATTTGCGTTGCTTTGCAAATGCTCTGGGGCAATTCCGCCTTCACCCGTATTGATCCAAGAACCCCCAGCCATATGACTTCCCGAACCAGTAGAAAGAATATAGTGTTCGCCGACAGATCCGTAAGATGTGGCGGAAGCGCCAAACGGGCCGGACAAATTCCAAGGGAAAGTTCTCTCAGAGCCAACGACAATGAAATCGTCATTATGATAAAGCCATCGTTCCACATCATCTTCGACAAGTCGTTCACGCCGTGTAAATAACCCTTCCCGTTCAATCCGATATTTCCTGCTCTTCACTTTTTCTTGGTGCTCACTTTTTAATTCATTATTTAATAGAGGGAAAAATGAATTGGCTAAATAATATCCGGGCTTTTCAAAGTCTCGCTTTGAACCGAAGCTAATCAGATCATTTCGATATTTGGCTGAAAAAACAACACCGAGAAAATCCGAGCGAGAAAAAGGCTTCCCGCTATTATCATCATCAAACCAATATTGTCTAAATTCGGGACCGAGTTTTTCAAACAGATAGCGGACCCAGCCTAAGTATGGGTGGGTACGAATAATCGAGTGTTGCGGCTTTTTAGCTAATTGCCTTAACCATAGAAAGAAACAGAGCGGTCCCCCAATAAAGACGACCAATAGGATGATCAATATCGTCAATAACATTGAAATCCCCCTTTAACGAACAATTCAATCTTATTTACATGTCTATGTGTTTTAGGGAAGTTTCATCAGTGCTTTTTTTTTCATCAGTGTTACTCATGAATACGATGAGAAAAAAATGTGAAAAATAAAAGGGAAATTAAATCAAGGAGCTAAGAAAATGAGAAAAAAGCATTTTAAAAAAGAGGAAGCAACGGTTGCTCCGGGAATGAATGATCAGGAAGAATTGGATGAATCGGCAACGGAAGAGGAAATTAGAAAAGGTGAATATACAAGCGTAACAACAATGTCGTGGGATGAAGTCGACCCAAGCTAATAAAAAACGATTAAAAGCCGTTTTAGGTTTTTAATCGTTTTTTTAATCCACGCCTCATAATCTCTTCCTCTAATAAAAGTAAAAAGGCGGGATCGATATTTTGAAGCCTTGTCGCTTTCCTATAAGCGGAAAGCAAAAGCTCATCTGTCATTTGTTTCATCGTTCTCTATTTCCTCCTTCACCTGTAATATATTTAATATCCCCTGCAACGGTTTCATAAACATATAATCAAGTAAATTTGTTTTGGCAATTTTTTCATTACAATGCGATAATGAATGAAAAGAGCCTAGGGGGCTGAGCTGTGAAGTATATTTCGATCATCTTTTTCATCTTAGGACTTGGTTTTATCGGTTATAGTAGTTATCAAATATGGGATTCGAAGAGTGAGCAGAAAGCAGCATTACAGCGAGCAGAACAACTTGTTACAAATAAGGAAAGAGAAGACGTTGAAGCGAATACTGGTCCGATTTTATTTAAACCTGAAGTAGGTGAAGAGATTGGATTATTATCATTGCCTAAGATTGATGCGACATTGCCAATTGTTGAAGGAGTAGACGAGGACGAGTTAAAAAAAGGTGTAGGTCATTACGCGGGTACCTCTTTTCCTTCCGAGCAGGGGCAAATCGTCTTATCCGGTCATCGTGACACAGTCTTTCGGCGTATGGGTGAATTGGAAATTGGTGATGAGTTATTAGTAAAAATGCCATATGGAGATTATACGTATATTATTGAAGAAACCGAAATTGTTTCCGCTGATGATTTAACCGTTATCCGCCCCGATCATGATGAAGAAATGTTAACAGTTACGACTTGTTACCCGTTTCGGTATGTTGGAGATGCCCCAGATCGTTATATTATTTATGCCAAGCCAAAGCAAGATTCCAATGCGAGCTAATTCGAGTATTGCTCCTTTCTGAATACATACAAAGTTCAATCAGCAAGAGGAATAAGGGAGAGAAAGTAATGCAACAATCAATCATTTTTGATATGGACGGTACTTTATTTCGAACAGACACGATTTTAGAAATGTCGCTTGATGATACGTTTAATCATTTACGTTCATTGAATTTATGGGATGCAATCACACCAATTGATACATATCGCAAAATCATGGGTGTTCCTCTGCCAAAAGTGTGGGAAGCGCTGTTGCCTGATCATTCTAATGAGGTAAGGAAACAAGTAGACGCCTATTTTCTAGAACGCCTAATTGTAAATATAAACAACGGAAAAGGTGGATTATATCCCAATGTGAAGGAGATATTCAGTTTCTTAAAAGAAAATAATTATTCGATTTTCATTGCAAGTAATGGGTTAGTGGATTATTTACAAGCAATTATCAATCACTATCAATTAGATCAATGGATTACTGAAACATTTAGTATTCAACAAATTCAAACGCTCAATAAGGGAGATTTAGTGAAAGCGATTATAGAAAAGTATCATATAAAAAATGCAGCAGTCGTCGGTGACCGTCTATCTGACATAAATGCAGCGAAAGATAATGGATTAATTGCAATTGGCTGTCATTTTGATTTTGCACAAGAAGAGGAACTTGTTCAGGCTGATTTTGTCATCGATAACTTAATGGAGCTAAAAACAATTGTGCGCCAATTGGAATTTGTATCTTAAAAAAGACGAGTCAAAATTCGAAAAATGAATTTTAGACTCGTCTTTTTTGTTAAATTTCCGTAGGATCTGTTGATCGGAATGGAAATTTACACATTTTAGAGATCAAGATATCACTTGAAGATTGTATCGCCGAAAGCTCATTTTTCAAGTATACTTAAGATGGAAGATCATGGAATTGCGCGTTTGAGAAGAGGTGATACATGTTGATCAAACATCTATTGAAAAAAATACGCAGAAAAGATGAAGAGTCGGAGCGGGTCATATTCGAAATGTTTTATGAACGGGTCTATTATACTGCTTACTACATATTAAAAGATCGTGAATTAGCTCAAGATGTTGTCCAAGAAACGTTTGTAAAAGCATTTGCCCATATGGATACAGTGAAAGACGGCGAAAAATTAGGTGCTTGGTTAGCAGCGATTGCTTCTCGCACAGCGATTGATTATGTTAGAAAAATAAAAAGATGGAACGAAATTGTAACGGAAGACGTCATTATAAATGAACAGATAATAGAGCAGGCCTCGACGGTTGAATCGATTGTAGAGGAGCGGGCACTTAAAGAACTGTTACTTAAGGAAATCGATGAATTGAAGCCAGATCATAAGCAAGTACTCATATTGAAGTATTTATACGATATGAAATACGAGGAAATAGCGCAAGCATTGGACCTGAATATTGCTACGGTGAAGTCAAGAACACATCGTGCGAAATTAAAATTACGAGAAGCATTAGAAAAACAACCGGATTTGAGAGAGGAGATTATATCAAATGCCAAAATTTGGTGAGGATCCATTCGATGAATCGATTCGGGAAGTATTTGAAGAGCATGTGAAACAAAGTCCTTCCCCCCTACTCTCTGCCACAGAGGCATGGGAAAAGATGCAAAAAGCAAAGGTAAAACCGCGAAAAAATGACCGCAAACTATTTATCGCAGCAGTGGCTATTTTATTTGCGGTAATTATTATCCAATTGCCTAAAAACGGAAATGCCTTTAATCGCTTTACAGATATGTACTACTCGGTTCAAGGATCAGTTATCCAACTATTTGGAGTTTCTAGTAGTGAAAATAAGTCGGCTCAAAAAAGTGGAACGGAACCAGAAGAATCCATTTATATAGTAGAGGATTCCGGTTTCATAACAGAACAAATGAGCATAGAGGAAGCGCAAAAAGTGATGGAATTTCCGATCCGAATACCTAAATACGTTCCTGACGGATTCCAATTGGAACAAGCAACGGTTTTGCGAGAAGAAGGTGCAAAAGGAAAAGAGATATATGTGAATTATATTAGTAACAATCGTGGCTTTATTATTACCGAATTAGCGGTGGAGGACCAATTTGGGTTTGGTGCAGCATTGGATGCTGATGATGTAAGTGTCGAGGAGCTTGTCATACATGGACAAGCGGCAAACCTAATTACGTATAAAAATAATCATCGCCAGCTTATTTGGATGACACAAACTCATTATTTTTCAATCGAAGGCAGTCTATCAAAGGATGAAATTATGGAGATTGCCCGATCGATGTAAAGTGTTCTCCAAGATGGAGCATGTATCAGTGTAGACAAAGTCATAATACGACTTTGTCTACATTCATTTTTAAGTGAATATTTGAAGGGAAATTCTTCGCCTGGTCGAAAGCGCCTATCAGCCTCGGCATGAGTTAAAGCAACGACAGATCTGAGCGTCTGTCAACATGCTGAAGCACCTCTATTTCGTGTAAACATAGGAAGAAATGCTTGTTTTTTGTTCACTGATACCTGCTTGAACGAGATGATGAATGACCTTTGTGCGATAATAGGAATCTTTTAAAACATTGACGTCTTTCGTGGATGAAACAAAGAAAGAATAATAGTTTGTAGCAGAACCAATAAAAAGTACATTCACCCATTGTCCCTTACCAGAATCCCAACGTTCTAAGTACATATCAACGGAAATTCGATCAACAGGTCGATATGCTCTTGTGTCAGCGCTCACTCGCACCTTTGTACTTGAAAGGGCCTGAATCGTTGATTGACCACTCATGAAATATTGTGAGGCTAATATTTGATAATCATTTGCTGTGCTTCCAGTCCCAATGGTAAGATCATTCGGTGGAGGCTCGAGTGCCCAACTATGATTCGTAAAAAAACTAGTTGTTATCATAAGGAAAGTGATAGATAATAATGCTATTCTTTTAAACATTGCATCCTACCTCTCTATTATCGTTATTATTGGAATAGACGGTAGAAACGAATAAAAAGGTTCCAATAATCGATAAAAAGAGTTCGACAAACTTCGAGCAGGTTTGGCACTTGATTTTTGTAAGTAAAGTTGGGACAATGAATGAAAAATGTGGAGGGGTGTAAGGGAACATGATGAAGAGGGAGCTTTTGCAGCATGATACAGAGGTCGTTGCTCAATTGGAGAAAGATCTCCGTTACATATCGGTGATTATTAAGCAGAAAGGTCGCGAGCTTTTGACAGATTACGCGATTACACCTCCACAATTTATTGCGTTGCAGTGGTTGTTTGAAGAAGGGGATATGACAATCGGGGAACTATCCAATAAAATGTATCTAGCATGCAGCACAACTACAGATTTAATTGATAGAATGGAAAAAAAGGAACTTGTCATGCGTGTCCGTGATCCGAAAGATCGCCGTGTGGTAAGAATTCATTTATTGGAAATTGGTAAAAAAATTATTGATGAAGTCATTCAAAAACGGCAGAAATATTTACATGATATACTTGTTGATTTTTCCGCCGATGAAGTAATGAATTTAAAAGAACATTTATCTAGACTTCATCACGATATGCGAAAAGGATGAGGCGGTTCATTTGGAACAAGCAATAGGTGTTATTGACTCTGGAGTCGGCGGTTTAACGGTTGCCAAAGAAATTATGCGGCAAATGCCGAATGAGACTATTTATTATGTTGGGGATACTGCTCGTTGTCCATACGGGCCAAGATCTGAACATGAGGTAAGAAAGTTTACGTGGCAAATGGCCGACTTTTTACTTAAAAAAAACATAAAAATGCTCGTCATTGCTTGCAATACGGCAACAGCCGTCGTATTGGAAGAAATGCGTTTTTATTTAAATATTCCGGTCATTGGTGTGATTTCTCCAGGTTCACGCGCTGCTTTAAAAGCAACAGAAAATAAACGAATTGGCATTCTTGGTACAATTGGGACGATTAATAGCAAGGCGTATGTTCGCGAGTTGAAATTGATCAATCGCCAAGTGGAAGTCGTGCAATTAGCTTGCCCGAAATTTGTACCAATTGTAGAGAGCTTCGAATATCAAAGCAATGTGGCAAAAAAAGTCGTGGCGGAAACATTGAAGCCTTTGCAAAACAGTGGGATCGATACACTTGTACTCGGCTGCACGCATTATCCTTTACTTGGTCCGATCATTGAACAGGTGATGGGTTCACAGGTGAAGGTCATAAGCTCAGGAGAAGAAACAGCCCAAGAAGTAAGTACAATTTTAGATTTTGAAAAAATATTGAAAACATCCAAAAAACCTCCGGAACATATTTTTTATACATCGGGTTCACGAGCAATTTTTTCACGAATTGCAACGGATTGGTTGCAGGAAGAAACATTACGCATTGAGTTTGCTAGGTTGAATACGATCGAAAAGCCAGCAAATGTTTAACTTGAATCAGTAGAAGCTCTTAAGTAGTGGAGTGCTTTGTAAATAAAAGAGAATTCAAACTCCGTATACATGACACTTCGCCTTCGGTACAAAAAGATATACTGAATCAAGGTAAGTACTCTGGCTGATACCACAGTTCTTTCAAGTAAGCTCGAAAAAATATGGACGCAATTACGCCGAGGTATAAAGGATTATTAATATGAAGATTTCAAAAAACAGCCCTTTCGGCTGTTTTTTTTATTCAAGCGGTCTATTTTCTACTGAGGGCTCGTATACATGTACAAACTGTCTTAGGAGGGGTACAAACATGGCAAAACGTACGTATGCGACCGCTACGGTAGTCATCGCCGCCACATGTATTATTTCAGCTGGTTGCGGTCTCTTCGGAAAGGAGAAAGAAAAGCTTGATCCGCCGAAGGTAGTCACACAATTAAAAGAAGGTGAACAGCTCGATGCTTCTCCTGATACAGAAACGTCGGGAGAAGAAGCCGCAAAAACAGTCATGACGGATCTTTACTTCATTGACCAAAATGGATATGTTGTTTCGCAAACTTTAGCATTGCCAATGACAGAAGGTCCTGCAAAACAAGCGTTGGAATATTTAGTTGCCGATGGAAAAGTAATGGATATATTGCCAAATGGATTTAGAACTGTTTTACCAGCAGGGACAGAAGTGGATGTAGATATTAAAGACGGAAAAGCAATTGTGAATTTTTCCGAGGAGTTTGGAGAGTACGCAGCGGAAGATGAGAAGAAAATACTTGAAGCTGTGACATGGACGTTAACCCAATTTGATTCAGTGAAATCAGTCGAGCTTCGGGTAAATGGTTATAAATTAGAGGAAATGCCTGTCAATGGTACACCGATAAACGAAAATGGATTAACACGGGAGGTTGGTATTAATACCGGATATTCTGATACAGTTGATCTAACAAATACACGGCCTTTAACAGTCTATTATTTATCACAAGGAGTCGGAGAATATTATTATGTTCCTGTCACTGAACGTGTTTCTAATAAAATGAAGGATGATTTAACAGCAACGGTCAATGAGCTGATTGAAGGACCTGGTCTGCAAACTGGCTTGATCAGTGGATTAAGTTTAATGAGTGATTTAAAGCTTTTGGAAGATCCTACAATGGACGATGAAGGTGTGGTTACACTGAACTTTAACGAAGCCGTCATGGCTGGAAATGAGGAAAACGTCATTTCTAATGAAGTGCTACAATCGCTCGTCCTTTCCTTAACGGAACAAGCCGGAGTGGAAAGTGTCTCTGTTTTAGTGAACGGGAAATCAGAGCTTGTCAATGAGGATGGGGAAGCATTAACCGCTCCAGTGACGCGTCCTGAAAAAATAAATGTTGGTAGTTTTTAAAAAAGAAAGATTTGTTATAATATAAAGGAAACTGAAGAGGCTGGCATAACGCCACCTCTTCTTCATTTTGAGGAGGGCATTCAATGCGTCATGATGGAAGAGAAGCAAATAAATTAAGACGAATACATATTGAACCGAATTATTTAAAACATCCTGAGGGATCTGTATTAATTACTGTTGGAGATACGAAGGTCATTTGTACTGCAAGTATTGAGGAACGTGTCCCTCCATTTATGCGCGGAGAAGGAAAAGGGTGGATTACAGCCGAATATGCGATGCTTCCACGGGCGACGGGTACACGAAATATAAGGGAATCTTCCAAAGGAAAAGTATCGGGGCGGACAATGGAAATCCAGCGATTGATCGGAAGAGCGCTTCGGGCAGTTGTTGATCTTGAAGTAATTGGGGAAAGAACGGTTTGGATTGATTGTGATGTGATCCAAGCGGACGGCGGGACGAGAACAGCATCGATAACAGGGGCCTTTGTCGCTATGACGATTGCATTAGCAAAGCTTTATCATGAGAAAAAATTGGCGCGTTTCCCTGTGAACGATTTCCTCGCTGCGGCAAGTGTCGGAATGCTGGAGGAAGTGGGCGTTGTACTTGATCTTGATTATATTGAAGATAGCAGCGCATTAGTTGATATGAATATCGTGATGACAGGTGCGGGACAATTTGTCGAGTTGCAAGGGACTGGAGAAGAAGCAACATTTAATGGAACGGAACTTCAAGAATTGCTTGCTGTTGCAGAAGCAGGGATTGCTGAATTAATTTCAACGCAAAAATCAACGCTAGGTGAGATTACAACCTTGATTGAGGGGGAAAGAAAGTGAAGAGAGCTGTATTCATCGCAACGAAAAACAAAGGAAAGGCGGATGAATTTGCTGCTCTATTCGCCCCATATGGTGTGGAAGTAAAGACGTTGCTTGATTTGCCAAGCCTGCCAGATATTGCTGAAACAGGCATGACATTTGAAGAAAATGCCATATTAAAAGCGGAAGGAATTTCCAAGCTGACGAATGAAATCGTCATTGCAGATGATTCAGGACTGATCATTGATGAGCTTGATGGAATGCCGGGCATTTATTCTGCCAGATATGCTGGCGAAGAAAAAAATGATGAAGCGAATATTGACAAAGTACTAACGGAAATGAAAGAGGTCCCGGAAGAAAAGCGGACGGCTCGTTTTTATTGTGCGCTTGCAATCGCTGGACCTAATATTGAAACTGAAACAGTCAATGGAATATGCGAAGGAATGATATTGCCAGAGCGTAAAGGAGCAAACGGCTTTGGATATGATCCGGTTTTTTACTCTTTATCTGCTAAAAAATCGATGGCAGAGTTAACGAGTGAAGAAAAAAATCAACTTAGTCATCGAGCGTTCGCTCTGAAAAACCTTCAACCGCTCGTAGATAAATATTTTAGCAAGAGGTGATGAACAGTGAAACTGCTTATCGTTAGCGACAATCATGGCGATCGCACGGTATTGAAAAAACTTCATGATAAATACATCAATGAAGTTGATGCAATGATTCATTGTGGGGATTCGGAATTGCCTGCGGATGATCCGGCACTTGCACAATTTTCTGTTGTAGGAGGAAATTGTGACTTAGACGCACGGTTTTCGGATGAGCTATCGTTGGATGTAAAGGGTACTACGGTGTATGTGGCTCACGGGCATCTCCTACAAATTAAATCAACATTATTAAACATTGCCTATCGGGCAAAAGAAGTGGGGGCAAGCATCGCCTGCTTTGGCCATTCACATTTGCTTGGGGTAGAACTGTTGGATGACATTCTTTTTCTCAATCCAGGTAGTATTTCACTTCCGCGTGGGGGAAATGATAAAACGTATGCACTTGTCGAGTTGAATAACGATGTTTGGCACGTCCGTTATTTAAATGATCATCATGAACAAGTAATTTATAAAACATTTGAAAGATGAAAAAGGCTGGGACGTAATAAATTGATCAATTCCGAAGGCGAACAAATCCATACCATGGCGTAGATTCATGTGGGAAGAAAGGCATCGTTGAGAACTAGCAGTGCGTGTTTAAGGAACGAAGCCTAAATTCGCCACATCGGATGGCAACGGCTCCGTAGCCAGTATCCTGTTGACCCGAGTCTCAACAGCCGCTCGCGGAAAGTCGATAATATTTCCGGAGCGAGTTATTTGCAGTTGTTTGGCGTTCGTATTTTGATTTGATCAAAAACTTCTGTCCCAGCTTCTTTAGGCTTAAATGATCATTGGGAAAAATTCAAACGTTTGTGTTTATCCAAAATAAATCATGGTCTTCATTAACAAAGCAGGACATTGAACTTATTGCAGGAATTTCATCCTGTTGATCCTCGCAGCAACAGAAATCTCCCTCAACTCACCGCATCTATTTCTTCGAAAAAGCACGGAATCACATATTTATTTGGCATGCCCGAAATGATCATCATGAAAAAAATGAAACGTTATTGACAAGATGAAAATGCGTGACTATAATAAAAACTGTTATTAGCTATTAAGTCCCAGTAGCTCAGCTGGATAGAGCAACAGCCTTCTAAGCTGTGGGTCGGGCGTTCGAATCGCTCCTGGGACGCCATTTAACTTTAACCTTAAGATAAATCATTTGTTTTATACCCTGAAATGCTATTACAGCACATTCAGGGTATTTTTCTTTTTTCCACAAATGTTAGTTGGATTTTTTTGTCTTTTATCCTGTCGTTTGATACACTAATTTCGATTATAATAAAGATGGGCGGTTTTGCGATGAAAAAAGATCAGCATGATCAAGACGCAAACAAAATCATCCTTTTTCCAGGGTTAAAGGAACGCCTGTATGAAAAAGGAATCGCACATATGGAAAAGCACGATTTCGAAAAGGCAATCGACTTATTAAGCCAAGCGAAAGAAATGGATTCGCAAAATCCCGACATTTCCACCGCTTTAGTTGTGGCACTCTATGAAAACAATGAGTTAAAAGAGTCGAGGGGGTTAGCGGAGGAGCTTTTACATGAAGGAATTGGCGATTATTATGAAATTCTAGACATTTATTTAATGATATTAATTCAATTAAATGAACATGAGCATGTTGTTGCAACGATTGAAGCACTCTTTGAAGAGAGGGAAGTGCCAGCGGAAAAAGAGGAGCATTTTCATACTTTGCTCGGCTTAAGTGAAAAAGTGATGCAAGGCGGAAGTGAAGAAGAGGAGCGACAGGCTACTGTTCACATCCCATTTGCGAACGCAGGTAATTTGGAAGAACAAACAATATTCCTTGGTAGTCTTGCCGATAAAAATATTCATCCGTATTTAGATTCGTTAATTCACATGTTAGCAGATGACCAAACACATCCATTTTTACAAACGATTGTATTAAATGTGCTTCGTGAAAATAAAATTGAAAAGAAAGTTAAAGTATGTAAACTCGAATTAAGAAACGATTTTATTCCAGCTGCATTGCCGCCACTTGATGAGATGCCCGCACTGGCATTGATTTTATCCGAGCTTACGGACCAACTTGACGACCATAATCCTGTACTGTTAGAGCAATTAAAGGTCATTATCGAACGACATGCGTTTATCATGTACCCATTTGAGCTGAATCACATGGATCCGAGTATTTGGGCACTAGCTTATCGAAAAATGGGCTATGAAATGTATGGAGAGGAATGGGATGATAAGAAGATGGCTACCATTTATGATGTAGATCCTCTCGATATTCAACACGCTTCAGCATTTCTCGATTATTTAGAGCAAATTTCTTCGCCAATCATATAGTTCTTTGAAAGCTTACAAAGCTATGTTATAATATAATGGTTATGCTGCACCGTTAAGGATTGGAAAAACGGTTCATACAATACATACAAGGCGGATTGCCCGCTAAAAAATGTAGATTAAAGATTAATATATATTGTTGGAGGTAATGATATGTCAGCAAAGTGGGAAAAGTTAGAGGGGAACACAGGTGTCCTAACTGTTGAGGTTGACGCTGAAAAAGTGAAAACAGGTCTCGACGCCGCGTTCAAAAAAGTATCCAAGCAGGTAAACATTCCTGGATTCCGTAAAGGAAAAATCCCTCGTGGTATGTTTGAACAACGTTTTGGTGTGGAAGCATTATACCAAGACGCATTAGATATTCTTTTACCTGAAGCATATTCATCTGCAATCGAAGAAACAGGCATTGAGCCAATTGATCGTCCTGAAATTGATATCGAGCAAATGGAAAAAGGAAAAGAATTAATCTTCAAAGCAACTGTACAAGTAAAGCCAGAAGTAAAACTTGGTGATTATAAAGGGCTTGAAGTGGAAAAGCTAAACACAGAAGTAACAGACGAAGATGTGGCTGAGGAATTAAAAACACTTCAAGAACGTCAAGCTGAGCTTGTGATTAAAGAAGAAGGCGCTGTTGCAGACGGCGACACAGTTGTCATTGATTTTGAAGGGTTTGTTGATGGAGAGGCGTTTGAAGGTGGAAAATCTGAAAACTATTCTCTAGAAATTGGTTCTGGTTCTTTCATCCCTGGATTCGAAGAGCAATTAGTTGGTCTTGAGGCTGGAGCGGAGAAAGACATCGAGATAACATTCCCAGAAGAATATCATGCAGCGGAGCTTGCAGGAAAACCAGCAACATTTAAAGTAAAGCTTCATGAAATTAAAACGAAAGAGCTTCCTGAGCTTGATGATGAATTTGCGCAAGATGTAGACGAGGAAGCTGAAACATTAGAAGAACTAAAAACAGCGATTAAAGAACGTTTAACAAAAAGTAAAGAAAGTGAAGCAGAGCAAAAAACTCGCGATTCTTTAGTGGATCAAGCAACAGCGAACGCAGAAATTGACCTTCCTGAAATTATGGTTAATAATGAAGTAGATCGCATGATGCAAGAATTCGAGCAACGTTTGCAAATGCAAGGGATGAACCTTGAACTTTACTTCCAATTCTCTGGACAAGAGGAAGAAGCGCTTCGTGAACAAATGAAAGAAGATGCGGAGAAACGTGTTCGCATGAATCTGACACTTGAAGCAATCGCGGCAGCTGAAAACCTAGAAGCAGATGAAGAAACAGTAAATGAAGAATTAAATAAGATGGCAGAAATGTACAATATGCCTGCTGAAGAGATTCAAAAATTACTTGGCGGCAGCCTTGATAACTTAAAGGCAGATTTAAAAGTTCAAAAAGCAGTTGAGTTTCTTGTTGAAAACAGCAAGACAAAGGAATAAACACTAACATAAAATTAACATATCAAACATAAAGTAAAACAAGGCACAGAACTACTCGTGCCTTGTTTTGTACAAGTAATTACATAATTGAGCTTGGCTTTTTGAACAACGCAAAATGATGGTTATTTATTGGAATTGTATGCTACAATGCAATACATAACTATTTGTCATCGTGATGATGCAAGAGTTAGTTATTTAAAGGGGTGAAAACATTGTTTAAGTTTAACGAAGAAAAAGGGCAGTTGAAATGTTCTTTTTGTGGTAAAACTCAAGATCAGGTACGCAAGTTAGTTGCAGGCCCTGGTGTATATATATGTGATGAATGTATTGAGCTATGCACTGAAATTGTTGAGGAAGAGCTAGGGACAGAAGAAGAAGTTGAGTTTAAGGACGTACCAAAGCCGCGCGAAATCCGTGAAATTTTACGTGAATACGTCATCGGACAAGATGAAGCGAAAAAATCGTTAGCGGTTGCAGTATATAACCACTATAAACGTATCAATTCGAACAGTAAAATCGACGATGTAGAGTTGGCGAAAAGTAATATTTGTCTAATTGGACCAACTGGTAGCGGGAAAACATTGCTCGCGCAAACGCTTGCGAGAATTTTAAATGTACCGTTTGCTATCGCTGATGCAACGTCATTAACTGAAGCAGGCTATGTTGGTGAAGACGTTGAAAATATTTTACTGAAATTAATCCAAGCTGCCGATTATGATGTAGAAAAGGCGGAAAGAGGAATTATTTATATCGATGAAATCGATAAAGTTGCTCGCAAATCAGAGAACCCTTCGATTACACGCGATGTCTCAGGTGAAGGTGTACAACAAGCATTATTGAAAATTCTTGAAGGTACGGTTGCTAGCGTACCTCCACAAGGTGGACGTAAACATCCTCATCAAGAATTCATTCAAATCGACACAACAAATATTCTGTTCATCTGCGGTGGTGCCTTTGATGGCGTTGAGCAAATCATTAAGCGTCGTCTTGGCCAAAAGGTGATTGGCTTTGGATCTGAGCAGCAGCAAGAGGAAACAGACGATAAAGGTCTATTAATGAAAATCCTTCCAGAAGATTTGCTTCGCTTCGGTCTTATTCCGGAATTCATCGGACGCTTGCCGGTCATCGCTAGCCTTGAACAGCTTGATGAAGAAGCGCTCGTTGATATTTTGACGAAGCCGAAAAATGCGCTGATTAAGCAATATCAAAAGATGATCGAATTGGACGATGTTGAGCTTGAGTTTGAAGACGATGCTCTTAGAGAAATCGCGAAAAAAGCGATTGAAAGAAAAACGGGAGCACGTGGATTACGCTCGATTATTGAAAGCATCATGCTTGATATCATGTTCGATCTTCCATCACGTGATGATATTAAAAAATGTGTCATTACAAAGGAAGCTGTTACAGACGAAAAGCCGCCAAAACTCATCTTAGAGGACGGCACAATCGTTAAAGGGACCGAAAAAACATCTGCATAATGAATGATGACCCCAGAGCATCTTGCTCTGGGGTTTTCGTCGTTATATAGGAAAGTATATCTTTAATATTACAATTATTAATGCTATATCAGTTGAAATAAATAACGAACATAAAATGCGGAGAGTAAACATCGTTGATTTCCGTTCCAGACGGCCGTTTTCCGGGGCGGACGATGCAACAGGCTGTTGGTCACGAAGCCGTTGCCACACGATGTGGTGACTTAAGGCTTCGTTCCTTAAAAATCTTGTCCTGCGGCGACTCGCTCATCTCCCAGGAGTAGCAGCCTTTCACTCCAATCAACTAGGTATCCGTCTGTAAAAAACAATTATAAGGATCGTCTTTATTTCAACTTATATAGTGAATTTTTGACTAGCTTAAGCGGAAAACGACTAGCTATACAAGCCTCTTTATCTTGATTAGGGGAGAGCACTTCGTTCGTTTGGTACTTCATTTAATGGACAGACAAAGCAGTATTTTTGGAAAATCGATAAGGCCACGCCTAAAGGACAGAGATCGCTGCTTATTGGAAAACCTGTCTAAAAGACCACGTCTAAAGGACAGAGATCGTTGCTTATTAGAAAAACTGTCTATAAGGCCAACGCTTAAAGGACAGAGATCGCTGTTTTTTAGAAAGTTTGTCTATAAGGCTGCGTCTAAAGGACAGAGCTCGCTGCTTTTTAGAAAATTTGTCGATAAGGCCACGCCTAAAGGACAGAGCTCGCTGCTTTTTGGAAAATCTGTCTATAAGACCAGCTCTAAAGGACAGAGATCGCTGTTTTTTAGAAAATTTGTCTATAAGGCTGCGTCTAAAGGACAGAGCTCGCTGCTTTTTAGAAAATTTGTCTATAAGGCCACTCCTAAAGGACAGAGATCGCTGTTTTTTAGAAAATTTGTCTATAAGGCTGCGTCTAAAGGACAGAGATCGCTGCTTTTTAGAAAATTTGTCTATAAGGCCACGCCTAAAGGACAGAGATCGCTGCTTTTTAGAAAATTTGTCTATAAGACCAGCTCTAAAGGACAGAGATCGCTGCTTTTTAGAAAATTTGTCGATAAGGCCACGCCTAAAGGACAGAGATCGCTGCTTTTTGGAAAATCTGTCTATAAGACCAGCTCTAAAGGACAGAGATCGTTACTTTTTAGAAAGTCTGTCTATAAGCTAGCATCTAATTGCCTGCAACCGCCGCTTTTCTTGTGTTTTGCCCAAAGCCAAGGCACTTACTCAAAACACATTTTGCATTCTGCTTAATGTAGAAAAACGAGTTGAGGCCAATAAACCTTTTCGTTTATTCCAAACGATCCGGGGAGATACTAGCACATATATTGCAAAAATGTGCTGGAGGGATACGGATGAATTGGACGATTATTATCTTATTTGTACAGTTGTTTTTTGGAGTTGTTATAGGGTTATACTTTTTTAATTTGCTTAGCAATCAACGCTCACAAAAAGTAACAATCGATCGTGAATCAAAAAAGGAAATGGAACGGTTAAGAAAGTTAAGAGGGATTACGTTATCCGAGCCGCTTGCAGAACGGGTACGTCCCGCAAGCTTTGAAGACATTGTTGGTCAAGTGGATGGGATCAAGGCGCTTAAAGCCGCTTTATGTGGCCCAAATCCGCAGCATGTCCTTATTTATGGACCGCCGGGAGTCGGGAAAACAGCGGCAGCGAGACTCGTTCTAGAAGTGGCCAAAAGAAATCAACGTTCTCCTTTTAAGCAAGATGCTGTTTTTATTGAACTTGATGCGACAACAGCGAGATTTGATGAACGAGGAATTGCAGATCCGCTCATTGGTTCGGTGCATGATCCGATATATCAAGGGGCAGGCGCGATGGGGCAAGCAGGAATTCCACAGCCCAAGCCAGGTGCTGTATCAAATGCTCATGGAGGTGTCCTGTTTATTGATGAAATTGGGGAATTGCACCCAATCCAAATGAATAAAATGCTTAAAGTATTAGAAGACCGCAAAGTATTTTTGGAAAGTGCTTATTATAGTGAAGAAAACACACAAATCCCAACGCATATACATGATATTTTTAAACGGGGCTTACCGGCTGATTTTCGTTTGATTGGTGCAACAACGAGAACACCAAATGAAATTCCTCCAGCGATTCGATCACGCTGTATGGAAGTGTTTTTTCGTGAGTTAGACCAGCATGAGGTGGAATCAATTGCTAGAAACGCGGCTGGGAAGGTGGAGCTAAAAGTGAGTGACAAAGGGATTTCAACATTGGCGATGTATGCACGAAATGGGCGAGAAGCAGTGAATATGATGCAAATTGTTGCGGGGCTCGCGATTACTCAAAATCGTGATTATATACGTGAAGAAGATATTGAATGGATGATTCGTTCGAGTCAACTTACTCCGCGCTATGAGATGAAGGTTGCGGAAAAATCAGAAATTGGCGTTGTTAACGGACTGGCGGTCACGGGTCCAAATAGTGGAATGCTGCTTGGAATTGAAGTGATCGTGTTACCAAGTAAAAGCAACGGTTCGATTACGATTACTGGCATTATCGAGGAGGAAAGCATCAATGGTCAAGGGAAATCGGTAAGAAGAAAAAGTATGGCAAAAGGGTCGGTTGAAAATGTTATTACCGTTTTACGAACAATGGGTGTTCCGGCAAACCAATATGATATTCATGTTAATTTTCCTGGTGGTGTTCCAATTGATGGTCCATCAGCTGGAATTGCGATGGCGGTCGGTATTTATTCAGCGATTTATAAAGTTCCGATTAAGCATACCGTCGCGATGACAGGAGAAATTGGCATTCACGGAGATGTGAAACCGATTGGAGGCGTTTTTTCAAAAGTAAAAGCAGCAAAATATGCCGGAGCAACGGCCGTTATTATTCCATTAGACAATATGCAAGCAAGCTTACAGGAAGGGATCGGAATTGAGATTATCCCTGTAAAAAAATTAGAAGAGGTTTTCGCACATGCCTTTACGACAAACATCAATCATGACATGTTATTTTCGACACGAATCGATTCGTCGAGCAAGAAAACCGTGTAAAAGTGTATCTTCCGAATAAGAGCGATGCCTGTTTCTCGACAGCGAACGGCACAATAAGCTAAAATTGAAAACAAGGACCTATGAGGAAAGTGTGAAAGAGTAATTTTGCACGGGGTATTTTGGAGGTGTACAAAAATGAAGGAAGAAAAAGAGCAGAACGTGCCTTTGTTACCGCTGCGAGGAATGCTTGTTTTTCCGACGATGGTGTTGCATCTTGATGTTGGGAGAGAGCAGTCAGTCCAGGCATTGGAGCAGGCGATGATGTCGGATCATTTCATTTTTTTAACAACGCAAAAAGATGTTTCGGTTGATTTACCCGGACAAGATGATGTGTATGAAATGGGGACATTAACAAAAGTGAAGCAAATGCTCAAGCTTCCGAATGGAACGATTCGTGTGCTTGTTGAAGGGATCTCAAGAGCGAAATTACAAACGTTTATCGATCAAGGAACGTATGTAGCGGCAAGCTTACAATTATTTGAAGATGAAAGTAAAATCGATATAGAAATCCAAGCGTTAATGAGAACGATGCTTGAGTATTTTGAACAGTATATTAAGCTTTCGAAAAAGATATCTGCGGAAACATTCGCAACTGTTGCCGATATTGAAGAGCCAGGAAGAATGGCAGATATTATCGCTTCCCATTTGCCGTTACGTCTTCAAGATAAACAAGAGATTCTTGAAATAACAAATGTGAAACAGCGGATTAGTAAAGTAATTGATATTATTCATAATGAAAGAGAAGTCCTTCAATTAGAGAAAAAGATTGGTCAACGTGTCAAGCAGTCAATGGAAAGAACGCAAAAAGAATATTATTTGCGTGAACAAATGAAGGCGATCCAAAAAGAGCTAGGCGACAAAGAAGGAAAGACGGAAGAAGTTGCAGAACTAGCTAAAAAAATTGAAAAAGCAGGCATGCCAAAACAAGCGAAAAAAACAGCCTTAAAAGAGCTTGATCGTTATGAAAAAATCCCCGCAACATCGGCGGAAAGTTCCGTCATTCGCACTTATATTGATTGGCTCGTTTCTTTGCCTTGGAAAAAATCAACAAAGGACGATTTAAATATTCATAAGGCCGAAAAAATACTTGAGCGTGATCATTATGGACTAGAGAAAGTGAAGGAGCGTGTGCTCGAATATTTAGCGGTGCAGCAGTTAACGAAATCGCTAAGAAGTCCGATCCTTTGTCTTGTTGGACCACCAGGAGTTGGGAAAACAAGCTTAGCTCGTTCAATCGCCGAATCGATGGGGCGGAACTTTGTACGTATTTCCTTAGGCGGTGTTCGAGATGAATCAGAAATTCGCGGTCATCGCAGAACGTATGTAGGAGCCATGCCTGGTCGGATTATCCAAGGAATGAAAAAAGCTGGAACGATCAACCCTGTATTTTTATTGGATGAGATCGATAAAATGTCGAATGATTTTCGGGGCGATCCTTCGTCAGCGATGCTTGAAGTACTTGATCCAGCGCAAAATAGTACATTTAGCGACCATTATATTGAGGAAACATTCGATTTATCGAAAGTGATGTTTATCGCAACTGCGAATGATTTAGCATCGATCCCAGGTCCGTTACGAGATCGAATGGAAGTCATTACCATTGCTGGATATACAGAGCTTGAAAAAATTCATATTGGTAAAGATCATATGCTCCCGCGGCAAATTACTGAGCATGGCTTAACGCGCAGTCAATTGCAAATAAAGGAAGAAGCATTAAAGAAATTAGTCCGCTATTATACACGTGAAGCAGGTGTTCGTGAATTGGACCGTCAGCTTGCTGCCATTTGTCGTAAAGCAGCCAAATTGATTGTTTCCAATGAGAAAAAACGCGTCATCGTGACAGAGAAATTATTAGAGGAATTGCTTGGCAAGCCGAAATATAGCTACGGGCAAGCTGAAGTGGAAGATCAAGTTGGCGTCGCAACAGGACTCGCTTATACGGCCGTTGGCGGCGACACATTGCAAATTGAAGTCTCACTCTCCCCTGGAAAAGGGAAGCTTGTCCTAACCGGGAAACTTGGAGATGTAATGAAGGAATCTGCACAGGCGGCCTTTAGTTTTGTACAGTCGAAAGCGGAGGAACTAAAATTAGATTCGGATTTTCATGAAACATGTGACGTGCATATCCACGTTCCAGAAGGCGCAGTGCCAAAAGATGGACCATCTGCCGGGATTACAATCGCAACCGCTCTTGTTTCCGCTTTAACGGGCAGAGCGATACGCAAAGAGGTTGGTATGACCGGAGAAATTACGTTACGTGGGCGAGTGCTGCCGATTGGCGGCTTAAAGGAAAAGTCGCTTAGCGCTCATCGTGCCGGGTTAAAGATCATTATTATGCCGAAAGAAAATGAAAAAGACATTGACGATATTCCTGATAGTGTAAGGGATGATTTAACATTCGTTCCAGTCTCACATATGGATGAAGTCTTGGCAACAGCATTGGTAGGTGAAAAACATGAAGGTGCATAATGCTGAACTTGTTATTAGTGCAGTAAAACCGGAGCAATATCCAAATGAAGAGGGACTGGCAGAGTTTGCGCTAGCAGGGCGCTCAAACGTTGGGAAATCATCTTTTATAAATAAAATGATTAACCGTAAAAGCTTGGCACGAACATCTTCCAAGCCGGGAAAAACACAAACATTGAACTTTTACAAAATTGAAGAGGCATTATATTTTGTCGATGTTCCTGGATATGGATTTGCTAAAGTATCGAAGCGAGAAAGAGAAGCGTGGGGAGCGATGATTGAGACGTATTTTACAACCCGTGAGGAACTTTGTGCGGTCTTGCAAATTGTAGATTTACGTCATCCTCCGACGAAAGACGATATTATGATGTATGATTTTTTAAAGCATTATGATATTCCGTGCATTGTCATCGCAACGAAAGCAGATAAAATTCCGCGTGGAAAATGGGATCAGCACGTAAAGGTGCTAAAGAAAAATCTTGACCTCGTCAAGGAAGATGAGATCATCGTATTCTCTTCCGAAACAGCAGAAGGAAAAGATAAGGCGTGGAACGCACTGAAAAAGTGGATGAAATAAAATGAAAAGCAGGTGAAACTAACCTGCTTTTCATTTTATCGTTTCCGATGAAAAAAGATAAAATAAGCGCCAATTACAATAAAGAGATAAGGCCATATGCTTGTAATAAATGAGAGATTGTGTCCTCTTTCCGCTGCCCAGTTTGTTAAGCTGTCAAAAAAGAGGATAAAGACGGCGGCAATGAGAAATAATCCGCCTTGAATGAGTCCCTTGCCTGTTTTTACATAGGATAGCAATAATCCTAAGGCGAGTACTAATAAAAAGATCCCTGTATGATCGGGCCAAATGTCGAGATGATGAATGAGATGGAAGTGGACACCAATTCCTGTAATTACCACTCCAGGTAAAATGGCATCATAATCTTTTCCGACATATGCTTGTAATAAAAAACCAATGCCGACGATGAGTAATAGCGACGGCCATGTGTATAATTCAGATAAGAACATCACATGATAATGCTGCAATAAAAAATAAATACCAAAACCAATAAAAATACATCCAGATAGAAGTGTTTGTTTTTTCACTGTTTCTCCCGCCTATCTCGTTCCTTGAATTCCAATAATGAATTTGATATGTTGATGATAACATATATCTTTCATGATCTGTTCACATCTTTATTAGAATTCTTCTAATCTGGCATGTTATAATAGCTACATGAGGAATCATTTTGGAGGTGCCTAATTATTTATGCACATCATCGTTGTCGGGTTAAATTATAAAACAGCTCCGGTTGAAATAAGAGAACGTCTTGCGTTTACGGAGGCGATTTTGCCGGAAGCCATGTCATCATTAAAAAATAAAAAAAGCATTCTTGAAAATTTTATTGTTTCTACTTGTAATCGAACAGAAGTGTATGCAGTTGTTGATCAGCTCCATACAGGCCGATATTATATTAAAGAGTTTTTATCAGAATGGTTTCAAATTGATCCAGCGGAATTTGTTGACCATTTATTTATCTATGAACATGAAGCGGCCATCAAGCATTTATTCAAAGTGACGTGCGGGCTAAATTCCATGGTACTTGGAGAAACGCAAATTCTGGGACAAGTACGGACAAGCTTTGTGCAAGCACAGGATAATGGAACGATTGGAACGGTCTTTAATCAATTAGTTCGCCAGGCATTAACATTAGCTAAACGAGCACATTCTGAGACGGATATTGGTGCAAATGCGGTTTCTGTTAGTTATGCAGCAGTGGAATTGGCGAAAAAAGTTTTTGGCGATTTGAAAAACAAACATGTACTTGTCATTGGTGCGGGGAAAATGGGGGAGCTTGCCATTCAAAATTTATATTCGAATGGGGCGACGAAAGTTTCGGTCATTAATCGTACATTTGAAAAAGCTCAATCCCTTGCCGAGCGGTTCGAAGGACATGCGAAATCTCTCCAAGAATTACAATGTGCGATTATGGATGCTGATATTGTTATCAGCTCTACGGGAGCACGTGGCTATGTTGTCGAAAAGGATATGCTGGCCATGATGGAGAAAATGCGCAAAGGTCGTCCGCTTTTCTTAGTAGATATCGCTGTCCCGAGAGATTTGGATCCGGCCATTTCAGAATTAGAAAGTGCCTTCCTATATGATATTGACGACTTGGAAGACATTGTTCAGGCAAATCTTGAAGAGCGCCAAATTGCTGCGGAAAAAATCATGCAGATGATCGAAATAGAATTAGCGGAATTCAATGATTGGGTGAATATGCTCGGTGTTGTTCCAGTTATTTCTGCTTTACGTGAAAAAGCATTATCGATTCAAGCGGAAACAATGAAAAGCATTGAAAACAAACTTCCCCATTTATCAGAACGAGATAAAAAAGTGTTAAATAAACATACGAAAAGTATTATTAATCAATTATTAAAAGATCCAATTTTACAAGTGAAGGAACTTGCTGGTGAGCCGCAAGCAGCAGAGAAAATAGCCCTCTTTAAGCAGATTTTCGAATTGGAAGAGAAGGTTGACTCGCCGGAAAAGGATGCAAGTCCAAAAACAATGAAAATAGGGGCATCAATGCCATCTATTCAAGCATAGAGGAAATGAACGATGGTTGAGTTTATTGTAGCGAAATTACCGGAGCTCGTCATTCTCATATATGCTGTTTCGATCATGCTTTACTTTATTGACTTTATTGATCAAAATCGGAAGGCGAATCAACTTGCCTTCCGGTTACTTTCAATTGTTTGGATTCTTCAAACAATTTTTTTGTTTCTTTACATGATTCAAACGGGCAGATTTCCAGTGCTCACCCTTTTTGAAGGGCTTTATTTTTATACGTGGGTACTGATTACGTTCTCACTCGCCATTCATAAAATTTACCGTGTTGATTTTACTGTGTTTTTTACAAATGTAGTCGGATTTACTGTGATGGCGATTCATGCCTTTGCGCCGATCCAACGACCATCAGAAACATTGGCGGAACAACTCGTATCTGAACTTTTATTCATTCATATTACGATGGCTATTTTATCGTATGGGGCATTTACGTTATCGTTTGTATTCTCCATCCTTTACTTATTGCAATACAAATTATTAAAGGAGAAAAAATGGAAGAAAAAGCTTTGGCGTTTGAGTGATTTGGCGAAACTGGAGAAGATGTCCTATGTATTAAATATTATTGGGCTACCAATGCTGTTATTAAGTTTAATTCTTGGGCTTCAATGGGCGATTATTAAACTTTCGATTTTGCCATGGTATGATCCAAAAATTATTAGTTCGTTTCTTTTATTTATTGTATACAGTTTGATCTTATACTTGCATCGAAAAAAAGAATTGTTTGGCAGAAGACTTGCTACATGGAATACAGCAGCCTTTTTAATTATTTTGATTAATTTCTTTTTAGTTAGTCGACTATCTTCATTCCATGGATGGCATTAAAACCATGTTCGGGAGGCATATAAATTGAGAAAAATCGTGATCGGTTCACGTAGAAGTGAATTGGCTTTGACACAAACATATTGGGTAAAAGAACAACTTGAGAAACTTGGCGTTCCATTTGAGTTTGAAGTGAAAGAAATCGTAACAAAAGGAGATCGCATCCTTGACGTCATGCTATCAAAAGTTGGTGGTAAAGGCTTGTTTGTGAAAGAAATTGAACAAGCAATGCTTGATGGAGAAATTGATATGGCGGTTCATAGCATGAAAGATATGCCTGCTCAACTTCCTGAAGGTTTGACCATCGGTTGCATTCCTGAGCGTGAAGATGTCAGGGACGTACTTATTTCTAAAGGAAATAGAAAATTAGAGGATTTACCTACTGGGGCAATCATCGGAACGAGCAGTTTAAGAAGAAGTGCTCAACTATTAGCAGAGCGTCCTGATCTTGAAATTAAATGGATTCGTGGCAATATTAATACGCGATTAAGCAAGCTTGAAAATGAAGACTATGATGCGATCATCTTAGCAGCCGCTGGAATTAAACGAATCGGTTGGGAAAAGGATATTATCACTGAATATCTCGATCCGCTTACGTACATTCCTGCGATCGGACAAGGCGCGCTTGCAATTGAATGCCGGGAAGATGATTATGAGCTTCTTCAGGAGCTAAATAAATTAATGTCAAAACAAACAGCACTTGCTGTTGAAGCAGAGCGTGTCTTTTTAGATCAAATGGATGGGAGCTGCCAAGTGCCCATCGCTGGCTATGCAAGCATCAATGCAAATGATCAAATCGAATTAACAGCGCTGATTGCCTCACCGGACGGAAAAACAAAGTATAAGGAAAAAATCGTCGGAAAAAATCCAGAAGCAGTCGGAAAAAAAGCGGCGGAAATTTTATCGGCGCAAGGGGCAAAAGCATTAATTGATCAAGTGAAAGAAGAGATGGACAATGAGTAATTTGCCCTTACAAGGCAAGCATGTGCTCATTACGAGAGGCGGTGATCGAGGCGAGAAGTTTTGCGTGGACATCGCAACCGCCGGCGGAATCCCGTACATGGTTCCACTCATTGATTTTCGTCCGCATGATGATATAAATGCTGCTGCCTTTATTCATCAACTCCCTGAATATGATTGGATTATTTTTACGAGCAAAAATGGGGTTGATTATTTCTTTACTCATATCCGTCATGTGGTTGACATTGCACATTTAAAAAACAGTGCGGTTCGATTTGCGGTTGTTGGTGAGAAAACGAAGGAAGCGCTCGATCGTTACAATCTTGATTCGCGCTTTATGCCGAGTGTGTATACAGCTGAAGATTTTGCACGTGAATATTTTACGCAAGATGTACAGGCGAAAAAAGTACTGATACCAAAAGGAAACTTGGCGAGCAAAACGATTGCGGAAAGCTTTCGTGCTCATGGCATCGTCGCTCATGAATGGATTGTTTATGACACCTACTATCCAAAGAAAGAAACGAGCAAGCTTGTTGACTTATTAAAGGATGATCGGCTTCATGTCGCCGCATTTACAAGCCCATCGACGTTCAATCATTTTATGGAAATTGTCAAAAAGCATCGCTTACAGGAACATGCGAAAAAGCTTCTGATTGCCACGATTGGAACGGTGACAAAGCGAACGGTCGAGCAAGAAGGATATGAGGTACATATTTGTCCTAATAAATTTACAATTGATTCGATGTTTACGGAAATTTGTCAGTATTTTACTGAATTGGAGAGGAATGAATAATATTGGATATGGGTCAATTTAAACGTCATCGCCGTTTGCGCCAATCGGCGGGAATGAGAGCGATCGTCCGTGAAACGCATTTGCGTCCAGAAGACTTTATTTACCCACTATTTATTGTCGAAGGGGAAAATCAAAAAAATGAAGTGGCTTCCATGCCTGGTGTTTTTCAACTTTCACTTGATTTATTAAAAGAAGAAATCGAGGAAATTGTTGCCCTTGGGATTAAAGCGGTCATTTTATTCGGTGTTCCAAATGAAAAGGATGAGTGTGGCACTGGAGCGTACGATCATCACGGCATCGTTCAAGAGGCAACAAGAGAAATTAAAAAGCATCAGCCTGAATTGCTTGTTGTTGCAGATACATGCCTATGCGAGTATACCGATCATGGCCATTGCGGTATCATTGAAAATGGGGAAGTGCTGAATGATCCGAGTCTTGAATTGCTTGTGAAAACAGCGATTAGTCAAGCGGAAGCTGGAGCAGATATTATTGCCCCATCGAATATGATGGATGGCTTTGTTGCGGCGATTAGAAAAGGGTTGGATGAAGCAGGGTTCGAGCATATTCCAATTATGTCGTATGCGGTCAAATATTCGTCCGCTTTTTATGGACCATTCCGTGATGCGGCTAATAGTGCACCGCAATTCGGCGATCGAAAAACATATCAAATGGATCCGGCGAATCGGATGGAGGCGCTCAGGGAAGCGGAGTCAGATATGGAAGAAGGCGCGGATTTTCTAATCGTAAAGCCAGCCCTCTCGTATCTTGATATTATTCGTGATGTGAAAAATCACTACAATGCTCCGATTGTAGCTTACAATGTGAGTGGAGAGTATTCGTTGATTAAAGCCGCTGCTTTAAATGGCTGGATCGATGAAAAGGCAATCGCACTGGAAAAACTTACGAGCATTAAAAGAGCAGGTGCTGATTTAATTATTACGTATTTTGCTAAAGATGCCGCAAGATGGCTGAAAGAATCGAACTAAGGGATGGAGGAGTGTTATTATGCGTTCGTATGAAAAATCAAAAGCAGCTTTTAAAGAAGCTGTTACATTGCTCCCTGGAGGCGTAAACAGTCCAGTTCGTGCATTTAAGTCGGTTGACATGGATCCGATTTTTATGGAAAAAGGAAAAGGTGCTCGAATTTTTGATATTGATGGCAATGAGTATATCGACTATGTTTTATCATGGGGACCACTTATTTTAGGCCATGCGAATGATCAAGTTGTTGAGGGGATTAAAAAAGTAGCCGAACAAGGAACTAGCTTTGGCGCACCAACAGAAATTGAAAATAAACTAGCGAAGCTCGTTGTCGAACGGGTTCCATCTATCGACATCGTTCGAATGGTGTCATCTGGAACAGAAGCAACGATGAGTGCATTGCGACTTGCTCGCGGCTACACTGGTCGAAATAAAATTTTGAAATTTGAAGGATGCTATCACGGACATGGCGATTCCCTATTAATTAAAGCTGGCTCAGGCGTAGCAACACTTGGTTTACCCGATAGCCCTGGTGTTCCAGAAGGAGTCGCTAAAAATACAATTACAGTGCCGTACAATGATTTAGAAAGCGTGCGCTATGCGTTTAAAGAGTTCGGTGAAGATATTGCCGGTGTCATTGTTGAGCCAGTTGCAGGCAATATGGGGGTCGTTCCACCACAACCAGGATTCTTGGAAGGTTTGCGTGAAATAACAAGTGAATACGGCGCATTGCTTATTTTTGATGAAGTAATGACAGGATTCCGTGTTGATTATACATGTGCACAAGGCTATTTCGGGGTAACACCAGATCTTACTTGCTTAGGAAAAGTCATTGGCGGTGGCTTACCTGTCGGTGCGTACGGCGGAAAAGCGGAGATTATGGAACAAATTGCTCCAAGTGGCCCAATCTATCAAGCTGGAACATTGAGCGGAAACCCACTCGCAATGACTGCCGGATATGAAACATTGATTCAATTAACACCGGAAACGTATAAAGAGTTTAATCGCAAAGCCGATTTGCTTGAGGCGGGATTAAAGAAAGCGGCTGAAAAATATAGCATTCCACATACAATCAATCGTGCAGGCTCAATGGTTGGCATTTTCTTCACAAATGAAGATGTGTATAATTATGAACAAGCAAAAACGTCCGACCTGCAATTATTTGCGAACTATTACAGAGAAATGGCAAATAATGGCGTCTTTTTACCGCCTTCACAATTTGAAGGATTATTTTTATCAACTGCACATACAGATGCAGACATTGAAGCAACCATCGAAGCAGCGGAAAAAGCATTCGCAACCATTCGTGCTTAAATTAGCAAACAGGAGAAGAAAAGCGTATTTTCTTCTCCTGTTTTTATGTTCGTTTTTGAACGGATGTAACTGCTAAGAAATGGGTCGATCGCTTAGAATGCCGCTTACCAATGCCAAATTTATGCTAATTCCCCTTAGTTTCATATCCACTCTCCCATATAAAATGAATTCCAATGATTTTCTTATACATAATCAATATTCTCGCTCATAAGATGTAAGTGACCGATTATTATCGTCCCTGGAATTGAAAGGAGGAATTGATTTGCCAGATCGCCGAGAGTCTACCATTCGGTTTTCATTAGATGATTCAGTCTGGTTCGAAACCGGACAGGGAGTAGATGAACTTATTTCTATTTCATTAGATCCACATATAATTAATATGGATGATGAAGATGCTGAATACGTCATTTTACAAGGAGCTCTAGAATTAAGCGGAGAATATAAACATGCGAATGGGCCAGGTGAAGAGGAATTTCCGGAAATAGGTAAAAGGTATATTCAGTCGGTGGAAGTGCGTAATGAAATGGAAAGTGAATTTTACCATCGTTTTCCAATAGAAATCGCGATCCCAAAACGCAAAATTAATGACATCTCAGAAGTTGATATGCTGCTCGATTCATTTGACTACCACCTAAAAGATCAGACGAGGCTGCAAATTCTTGCTGAAATTCAAATTCAAGGAATATATGAAGAGTTGGATGATGAGGAAATCGAAACAGAACGAGATGAGGAAGAAATAACTGAGGAGCCTGTGGAGGAATTCTTGGCAGAAACAGACGATATGGAGGAAGAAGTAGAAATTGAAGTCATTGCCAGGACAGAAGAGCCTGATCATACGCAAGCGGAAATCGAAGTTGTCTCTAAAGCGGAAGAAATGGTTTATCCGCAAGCGAAAATGGAAGTGAACTATGTAGAAGGCATAGAGCAGGTTGAAGCGGAAGAAACTGACATGGAATTAGTGCACCGGAAGATATCGAAAGCGGCTCAGGAAGAATCAACAAATAACCTATATGATCCATTTACAGTAATGGCGAACATCGTTTCACAAGCACAATCAAACCCAGATTGGCCGCCAAAGCATGTTCAACATCCATTCCCTAAATTACCTGAAGTAACGATGGATACGTTAGCACAACTAACAAGGGATTATTTTCAGTCCGCTTATAATGAACGTGACCATGAGTCACCATCTTCTTCGTATCATAATGAGCCTGACATCGAGTCATCCTCACACGAAATCGTAAATGAAGAAGTAGAGGAAAAAGCGAAGAATAAAAAGAAGAAAGATAAGTATAAATCAATGTCCTTTGCGGATTTCTTCGCACGAAAAGAGGAAGAAGCATCAACAAAGCTTAAAATGTGTTTTGTACAGCACGGTGATTCGATTCAAGGATTAGCAGAAAAATACAATGTATCTGCTCAACAAATCTTATGGGCAAATCAATTGGAAGCGAATCAGGATGTGTATGCAGGGCAAGTTTTGTACATTCCGGTAAAAAATAATCCGTTACAGCGGAAATAGCATGTTCATAGGAGGGCGCTTCTTTAAATTGAAGTAGGTGGTTAGATGGCTCCATTAGATTACGAAGATGTAAAAAGAATGGTAAAGCTATATGGGCTAAATGCTGAATATATGGAGAGATTTGGTAAGGTGTATAAAGTGTACACAAAAAATGGCGAATTTGCTTTAAAGCAAATGAATGCTGACCAAAGTCTCCATTTTCTCCATTATGTACAGTTCCTTTACAAACGAGGATATAATCGGATTGTCCCAATCTACTCAACCCTTGATGGACGTTATGCGATATTAGAAGGAACATCATTGTATTACTTAATGCCGTGGCTTGAAAATAAGCTGCGGGATGATTATTCGCAAAGACATCATCAATTATTTCGAGAACTAGCACGGCTTCATACATTATCAGTCCGTGAAGTGCCAGTGAGTAAAGAGGAACGAAAAGAACATTTCGATCAGACAACAGCAAGATGGGAAAAAGAACAGGAGGCGTTGGAAGATTATATAGAAATCAGTGAAAGAACCTGGTATATGTCCCCTTTCCAATTAATGTTTTGCACGTACTACCATGAAATTGCTGGTGCACAAAAATACGCATTGGAAAAATTAAAGAAATGGCATGAAGAATCAATCGAGGAGACGAAAGCGAGAAGTGTTGTCATCCACGGAAAATTGTCGATTGAGCATTTCCTCTATAACGAAGAGGGGCTCGGTTTTTTCTCCAATTTTGAGCAAGCGACGAGTGCTTCTCCAATACATGATTTATTGCCGTTTTTAGCAAAAATGTTGAAAACACATCCAAAGCAATTTAATGAAAGCGTCGAATGGCTTGGAGCATATTTTCGCCATTTCCCATTTAAACAGGAAGAAACGCAACTTTTTCTTAGTTATTTAGCACATCCCGGGGCAATTTTTCGAGTCGTAGAAAAATATTTTTCTACACCTGAGAATAAGAATGAAATGAAGTTTGTACAAAACTTGCAGAGGCATTATTGGCAAATGAGAAACACAGCGTTTATCGTTATGAAAATGGAAGAAACGGAACAACAAAAAAACCAGCAACAATAATCCCCTGACAATCTTAATTTGACAGGGGACTTTTCATAACCATTCATAATGAAATGCGAGTGCAAGCCCGATGAAAATAGCGAGTAATAAAACATCGAGTGTACTAGGAAATAAAAAAGTGCGGATTGCTTGAAAAATAGAAAAAGGGACAATGAGTTGTTTACATACTCCTTTGAAGTTTCGCATCCAAGCTTGAAACGTATGCTGGTTAAACCTATTTTTCATTTTCCAACCTCCTTAGGCTCTTCTATTCATAATTTATGTATGTTTTTATGAAATGGTGCCTAGACTAGAAAAAGAAAAATAATATCAAAAATAATTGACATTCGTTCGTTTCATTCGCTATGATATTGTAAAGATGAATGATTGAATAAAAGCTTTGACAGGGAAGAGTACGTTGGTAAGCTGTTTTAAAGAGAGGGAAATCAATGGTGGGAGATTTCCTAAACGGCCCTGATGGAAAGTCGCCCTTGAGCTGCTTCTGTGAAATTAAAAGTAATGGAAGCCGGTGAAGAGCCGTTAACTTGTTAAGTGCCGGATGCATTAGCTTTTTCTGATGCTCTGCGAAAAAAGGTGGTACCGCGAACGCGCTCCCTTCGTCCTTTTGACGAAGGGAGCTTTTTGTATTTGGAAACAATGAAGGAGGAAATACAATGGAACAAAATGAATTGGCCATGCCTACAAAGTATGAGCCGCAACGAATTGAAAAGGGTCGTTATGAATGGTGGCTAAATGGTAAGTATTTTGAAGCGAAAGATGATGCGGAGAAAGAGCCGTACACAATCGTTATCCCCCCTCCAAACGTAACCGGCAAGCTTCATTTAGGCCATGCATGGGATACGACGTTGCAAGATATTTTAACAAGAATGAAGCGAATGCAAGGCTATGATGTTTTATGGCTCCCTGGGATGGATCATGCCGGGATTGCGACACAAGCGAAGGTTGAAGAGAAGCTTCGCGAAGAAGGGAAATCACGCTATGATCTTGGCCGTGAGAAATTCGTAGAAGAAACGTGGAAATGGAAAGAGGAATATGCAGATCATATCCGTCAGCAATGGGCAAAGCTTGGACTCGGTTTAGATTATAGCCGCGAACGCTTTACGCTTGATGAGGGGCTTTCAAAAGCGGTTCGTGAAGTGTTTGTGTCTCTTTATGAGAAAGGACTCATTTATCGCGGCGAATACATTATTAACTGGGATCCAGTAACGAAAACGGCCCTTTCGGATATTGAGGTTATTTATAAAGACGTTCAAGGCGCTTTTTATCATATGAATTATCCGTTGGCAGATGGTACTGGTGCTATCGAAGTAGCGACAACAAGACCAGAGACGATGCTTGGTGACACAGCTGTTGCGGTTCATCCTGAAGATGAGCGTTACAAGCATTTAATTGGTAAATCAGTGATTTTGCCAATTATCGGAAGAGAAATTCCAATCGTTGCTGATGATTACGTTGATAAAGATTTCGGTTCAGGAGCGGTGAAAATTACTCCGGCACATGATCCGAATGACTTTGAAATTGGAAATCGCCACAATCTTGAGCGTGTACTTGTCATGAATGAAGATGGAACGATGAATAAAAATGCTGGAAAATATGCAGGGATGGATCGATTCGCTTGCCGTAAACAAATCGTAAAAGACCTTCAAGCTGACGGAGTGCTATTCCAAATTGAAGATCATATGCATTCCGTTGGTCATTCAGAGCGCAGTGGTGCAGTCGTAGAACCGTATTTATCAACGCAATGGTTTGTAAAAATGCAGCCGCTCGCTGATGCAGCGATTGATCTGCAAAAACAAGAGGAAAAAGTGAATTTCGTTCCTGATCGTTTTGAAAAAACGTATTTGCATTGGATGGAAAACATTCGCGACTGGTGTATTTCACGCCAACTTTGGTGGGGACATCGGATCCCGGCTTGGTATCATAAGGAAACAGGCGAAGTATACGTAGGACATGAAGCTCCTGCGGATGAAGAAAATTGGAAGCAGGATGAGGATGTACTTGATACGTGGTTTAGTTCGGCATTGTGGCCATTTTCAACGATGGGCTGGCCTGATCCAGAAGCGGAAGATTTTAAACGATATTATCCGAATGATTGTTTAGTCACAGGCTATGACATTATCTTCTTCTGGGTATCTAGAATGATTTTCCAAGGACTTGAATTCACAGAAAAACGCCCGTTTAAAGATGTATTAATTCACGGTTTAATCCGTGCCGAAGACGGTCGGAAAATGAGTAAATCACTCGGAAACGGTGTCGATCCGATGGATGTCATCGATCAATATGGGGCTGATTCCCTACGCTATTTCCTTGCAACAGGTAGCTCGCCAGGGCAAGATTTACGTTTCAGTATGGAGAAAATCGAATCTGTTTGGAATTTTGCTAATAAAATTTGGAATGCATCCCGATTTGCCCTTATGAACATGGACGGTATGACATTCTCAGAAATTGATTTAAATGGTGAGAAATCAGTTGCTGATAAATGGATTTTAACACGTTTGAACGATACGATCGAAACCGTAACAAAGCTAGCTGATAAATATGAATTTGGTGAGGTTGGTCGTGCGTTATACAATTTTATTTGGGATGACCTTTGTGACTGGTATATTGAAATGGCGAAACTCCCATTATATAGTGAAGATGAAGCGGCTAAAAAGACAACGCGCTCCGTTCTTGCTTACGTATTAGACAATACAATGCGCTTGCTCCATCCGTTTATGCCATTTATTTCCGAGGAAATTTGGCAGAACCTTCCGCATGATGGAGAGTCGATTACAGTAGCTGCTTGGCCACAAGTAAATGAGCAGTTCACGGATCAATCTGCTGCAAGTGAAATGAAGCTACTAATGGATATTATTCGTGCAGTACGAAATATTCGCGCGGAAGTAAATACACCGATGAGCAAAAAGATTAAGCTTATGTTAAAGGCGAAAGATACAGAAACATTAGCGGCACTTGAGGAAAATAAACAGTACATCGAAAGATTTTGTAATCCTGAAGAATTGACAATCGCAGCGGACTTACAAACGCCTGAAAAATCAATGACGGCGGTTGTAACAGGTGTTGAATTATTCCTTCCTTTGGCAGATTTGATTAATATTGATGAAGAAATTGCTCGCCTAGAAAAAGAATGGGAAAAATGGAATAAAGAAGTAGATCGAGTTCAAAAGAAATTATCGAATGAAAAGTTCACAAGCAAAGCTCCACAAGCTGTTGTTGACGAAGAAAGAGCAAAAGAAAAAGATTATGTAGAAAAGCGTGCAACAGTCGAAACAAGAATGAAGGAATTGAAATCGATGTAAGTTGATGGCATGCGCCTAGCTCTGATTAAAAAGGGCTGGGCGTTTTGCTCATGATAAATTGATGAGGTGGATTGAATGTTGCATACATATAAAGAGGCACTAGAATGGGTGCATTCACGCCTAAGGCTAGGTATCAAGCCAGGACTTTCTCGAATGGAGTGGATGTTAGAAAAACTCGGTCACCCCGAGAAAAGAATAAAATCGATCCACGTTGGTGGAACGAATGGAAAAGGTTCAACTGTTACATATTTGCGCTCGATTCTCGTTGAGGCGGGCTATGAAGTCGGTTCTTTCACATCGCCTTATATTGAACAGTTTAATGAACGAATTAGTATTAATGGTGTACCGATTAGCGATGAAGAAATCGTCCAACTTGTCAATGCAATCAAACCATTAGCGGATGAACTCGAAAAAACCGATTATGGGGCACCAACCGAATTTGAAGTAATTACAGCGATGGCGATTTATTATTTTGGTGAAGTACGTCCACTCGACTTTGCGATCTTTGAAGTTGGGCTTGGAGGCCGATTTGATTCAACGAATGTGATTCAACCACTTTTATCGATCATTACAAATATCGGGATGGACCATGTCCAAATTCTGGGGAATTCTATCGAGGACATTGCTTATGAAAAAGCTGGGATTATTAAAGAGCATACCCCGATTTTTACTAGTGTGCGAGATGAAGCGGCTTTTCATGTCATTCAAGCTGAAGCCGCAAAAAAGCATGCATTGCTTTTTCAACTTGGAATAAATTTTACGATATTAAATTATGAACCGATCCAAGCAGGTGAGCAGTTTACATTTTCAACGACCAAATATACATTTGAGGGCTTGCAAGTAAGTTTACTTGGAAAGCATCAAACAGAAAATGCAGCTGGAGCCATTGCAGCATTGCTTTATTTAACAGATCAAGGCGTTATGAACATTAGTGAATCTGCGCTCCGTGCTGGTTTAAGAAAAGCGTATTGGCCAGGAAGAATGGAATTGTTGCACAACGATCCTATCATTTTGCTTGATGGGGCACATAATCGCGAAGGGGTACGTGCATTTGTCGATGCAATCCAATCACGTTATGCGGATCGAAACATCAAGCTTGTTTTTTCAGCATTAGGAGATAAGGACCTCACAGAAATGTTTACGATCATGAACGAATTGGATGGTCAATTGTATGTGACAGAATTCGATTTCCCACGGGCGGCTTCGGCGAACGAGCTGAAACGACGAAGTGAAAATCCAACTGTAATTGCGAATAATGATTGGTTTTCATTATTAAAAGAGCTTGTTTCTACGTTAGAGCCTAATGACTTACTTGCTATAACAGGCTCATTGTATTTTATATCTTCGATTAAACCCGATTTACAAAAAATCATCGTGAGTGAGTTTTCTAAATAGGGTGACAATTTTAATGTAGTTTGATAAAATAAGTTTTCAATGGAAGATTAGACGGCTAGCGGAGGTGAATGTAGGATGAGTAAATCGAAAAATGGAGTCGTTTTTATCATTTGGCTTATCCTTGCTACATTCAGTTCTTGGCTAGCCTTTGTCATTTCGCCTCCGGACACAATCAGTATGTGGGAAATGCTTTTATTTACAGTACTTGCTTGTATGATTGCTTGTATTCCGATTATCATCAATGGAACGACCATCATTTTAACTCATTGGATTACATTAGCTGCCTTTCTATCGTACGGACTATTTTTTGAAATGCTCATGTTACAAGCGGCGACTATTTGTGTGATGCTTAAATTAAGGTTGCGTAAACATGAGCTTCATCGTTATTTCCTTAACTCCTCTATGCTCTTTTTAACATCGTTGATTTCGGGTATTGGCTTTTTTGTGGCAGGAGGAAAAATTGGTTTATCACCGTTATCTGAATTGATTGTTCCACTTCTTGTTTTTCAAACGCTCTATTTTCTAATGAATCAACTTTTACTTCAAGTCATAACAAAAATTAAGGGAGAAAGAGAAAGATTTTTTGGTAAAGACTTTATATGGGAAGCGCTAATTCTTCTAGTGATTTTCCCACTTGGAATTGGCTTTTATTATTTGAACGAATATATGGGTGTATGGTCTATTGTATTCATTGGTATTCCATTTTTAAGTTTTGCTCTTGTATTAAAGCTTTACAATTCTTCTGAAAAATTAAACTATCATTTACAGAAAGTAGCCGATATCGGTCATCAATTAACAGGAAGGCTGCAATTGCAAGAAGTATTGGATTTATTCATTCAGAAGATCCAAGAAATCTTACCTGTTGATTACGCCTACATTTTTGATATTCAACAAGAAGGTCTTGTTTTATTGCGGAAAATGGAAAAAGATAATGAAGAAATAGAAGAAGTTCACCCTTTTCAAACCGGTCACGGTGTTGCTCGTTATGTATGGGCAACGAAAACAACCGTTATATATAATGAAAAATCAGAATGGGAAAAATGGTCAACTGAACAACAGCCACAGCGGATTGAAAGCATCATGTGTATGCCAATTATTAGAGGGCAAGAGGTGGAAGGAGTTTTATTACTTGCAGCAAAACGCAAACGAGCATTTGAAAAATATCAATCAATGATTGCTAATATTCTATGCTCATATTTTAGCGTCGCTCTTGTCAATGCTCGTCATTACGAGGAAACAAAAACAAAGAGTGAGCGCTGTGCATTAACAAAGATATATAACTACCGTTTTTTCGAGCACTTCTTAAATGAACGATTTTCCGATCTTGAGGCGGGACAAATTTCAAACCTATCGATCATTATGCTTGATATCGATCATTTTAAACATGTGAATGATACATACGGCCACCAAGCAGGAAATGAAATTTTAATAAGACTTGCTGCTTGTCTTCGCTATTTTGTGGATGGTCACGGTTTAGTCGCAAGGTATGGGGGAGAGGAATTTGTCATCCTTTTGACTGATGTGAATCAGCGTGATGCGATGGAGTTTGCTGAATCAGTGCGGCGAATGATTGTTGAAACTCCTTTTATGATTAAAAACGAATTAGACCCGCAGCAACGCATGGTAGAAGTATCGATAACAGCGAGCATCGGAGTTGCAACAGCACCAGCAGATGCAGAAGATGCAATTTCCTTAATCAGGCATGCGGATCGCGCCTTATACATTGGCGCAAAACGGGCAGGAAGAAACCGAGTTGCAGAATATGTAAAAATATAGAAAATGAGTGCATTAAAAAATGCACTCATTTTTATTGGTATAAAATGCCTAGGGATATTAAAAAATTACCCTAAAAAACTACGAAATATAGTTGATTATAAAACATTTGTCATGTATTGTTGTATTAAATAAAAATTCCAATGAAATAATTGACAAATTTCAGCGATACGATTAATCTAAGAAGTAAATAATCTAGTAATAAAGAACTAAAAAGGGAGCAATGAAATACGACTTTTATTTGGGCACCTTAGTCGTATGGAGCCAGTGGTGCAACCGACCTTTCCATTATTTGTAATGGAGAGGTTTTTTTCGTTGGTTAAATGGGGATTAGTCAGTATACGAGGACAATACAACTTTAGATAAGAGATGACAAAATGGGGTGAGGGTTGTGTCGAGGAAAAGATTAGGGGACTTACTTATTGAAGCGGGCTTACTAACGATGCAACAATTAGAAGCTGCTTTGCAGCAGCAATTACCTGATGAAAGGTTAGGAGACGCTCTTTTACGAGAAGGACATATAACAGAACTTCAATTAGCCGAAACACTAGAACGACAGCTAGGGATCCCCCATATTAATATTTACCAATATTCCCTCGATCCGGAAGTTATTCAACTGATTCCACAAGATTTAGCTAAACGTCATCAAGTGATGCCAATCCGGCAAGAGGAAAATAAATTGTTTGTAGCGATGTCCGATCCAATGGATTATTTTGCGATTGAAGAATTACGAATGGCAACGGGCTGTCAAATTGTTCCTGCCCTCGCAACAAAGGAAGAGTTACAACGAACGATCTCCAAGTATTATGAATTGCAAGGGTCAGTAGATGAGGCGCTGATTGGTTTTACGCCTGAAGAAAAATTAAATGAAGCTGGTATTACTGATGAAGATTCACCAGTCGTTCGGCTAGTTAATCAAATCATTTCCCACGGTGTAACACAAAGGGCAAGCGATATTCACTTCGACCCGATGGAAACAGAATTAAAAGTTCGCTTTCGTGTCGATGGTGTATTAAGAACGGAACGATCCTTGCCAAAACATATGCAAAACGTCATCATCGCCAGAATCAAAATTATGGGTAATTTAAATATTACAGAAAATCGCATGCCGCAAGATGGACGAGTCAAAATAAATATTAATTTTAAACCGATTGATATTCGTATTTCTACACTTCCATCTATTTATGGCGAGAAAATTGTGTTGAGGATTCTCGATTTAAGCAATGCCTTAAATAATTTAGAAAACCTCGGCTTTTCGGAAGACAATTTACACAAGTTTATTCAAATGATTGAAAAACCGAATGGAATCATATTAATTACGGGACCGACAGGATCAGGTAAGTCATCGACACTGTATGGCGCCTTAAATCGTTTAAATAATGAGGAAGTCAATATTATTACGATTGAAGACCCCGTTGAATATCAATTAGCAGGGGTCAACCAAGTTCATGTTAACGATGAGATTGGTATGACATTTGCAAGTGGCTTGCGTTCAATTTTGCGCCAAGATCCCGACATTATCATGATTGGAGAAATTCGTGATTTTGAAACGGCACAAATTGCTATCCGCTCATCATTAACGGGTCATTTAGTATTAAGTACGCTACATACGAACAGTGCTGTTGCTGCATTAACCCGTTTGATCGATATGGGGATTGAACCATTTTTAATTTCATCATCACTAACAGGGGTAGTTGCCCAACGGTTAGTACGGCGCGTTTGCCGTGATTGTAGTAAAACCGTTGAGCCAACAGAGCGTGAAAAGGAAATCTTTCAAGCGAGCGGAATTCAGATTGATTCCGTCAAAAGAGGAGAAGGCTGTGCGAGCTGTACAATGACCGGATACCGTGGCAGGCTTGCAATCCATGAAGTGCTTCCGGTGAACAATGAAATACGGGAGCTGATTATGAATGCCGCAAGTGCAAATACGATTCATAAGTATGTACAACAGTCAGGAATGGTATCGTTAATGACCGATGGACTATTAAAAGTTGCCCGAGGACTAACAACGACAGAAGAAGTCTTGCGAGTTTCAGCGATGGACTAGGAGGGATAATGTTGCCATATGACATACATAAATTGCTAAAAACTGCATATACAGAGCACGCTTCCGATCTCCATATTACAGTTGATTCGCCTCCTATATATCGAATGAACGGCGAGCTGCGTTCGTTTGATAACGTCCTATTAACTGGAGCAACAATTGAAAAAATGGCACGAAGGATTGTGAAGAAAGACGATTGGGAAACGCTAATCGAAGATGGTGAGATTGATATTGCTTATAGTTTAGAAGGCGTCGCCCGTTTTCGGATTAATGTGTATGTTCAGCGTAATCAAATTGGATTTGCCGCAAGGGTGATTTCATCAGAGATTCCAACGATTGAGCAATTACAAATGCCAATGATTTTGCAGAAAATGTCAGAAAAACCGCATGGCCTTATCATTGTAACTGGACCAACCGGATCGGGAAAATCGACAACACTGGCAGCAATGATCGATTATATTAATCGCAATTACTCCAAGCATATTATTACATTGGAAGATCCGATCGAGTACATGCATAATCATTTGCGCTCCATTGTTCATCAGCGAGAAATTGGCTCAGACACAAAAAGCTTTTCATCCGGCTTAAGGGCGGCATTGCGTCAGGATCCCGATGTGATTTTAGTCGGTGAAATGCGTGACCTTGAAACGATCTCGACGGCGATCACAGCTGCCGAAACAGGTCATCTTGTTCTCGCGACGTTACATACGAATAATGCATCACAAACGATTGACCGAATTATCGATGTGTTCCCTCCACATCAGCAAAAACAAATCCGTCTGCAACTTGCCGCAGTGCTGGAAGGAATCATTTCACAGCGATTGTTTCCAAGAATGGATGGGGCTGGTCGGATTGCTGCAACAGAGATTTTAATCAATCATCCTTCCATTGCCAATTTAATTCGCAATGAAAAGGTAGAACAAATCCAAAATATTATGCAAACGAGTCGTGCATCAGGTATGCATACATTGGAGATGTCGATCAGTGAACTGCTTGCTGGTGGTATCATCTCAAATGACGCAGCTAAGCCCTACTTAGTGAATGTGGGTGATTATGAATGGCAGTATTCAAATATGTAGGTCGAACGAAGAGAGGAAAGCTGAAACGGGGCACAATTCAAAGTGAAACGAGAAATCAAGCAATTCATCAATTGCAGGAAAAGGGAATTCGTCCGCGTGAGGTAGTAGAAACAAAGGCAACAATTTTTAACCAAAATATTTCCTTTAACGGAAATTCAGTAAAGCATCAACATTTTGTTATTTATTGCCGTCAATTTGCGACATTGATTAATGCGGGAATTTCAATCGTTGATTCTACTCGCATTTTAGCTGCACAAACAGAAAGCAAAGGGCTGGCGAAAGCTTTAAATGAGGTAGAAGGAGAGCTAAGAAGCGGCATTGCCTTTTCCAATGCCATCCAAAAACACGCAAAAATATTTCCGGCGATTTTCGTCAACATGGTGAGAGCGGGAGAGATGACAGGAAATCTTGACGAAACATTAGAAAGACTCGCCGATTATTTTGAAAATCAATACAATTTAAAGAAAAAAGTGCAATCAACGATGGCGTATCCTATCGTCTTGTTCTTTGTAATTATTGCGGTTGTCATTTTCTTAATGCTCTCAATCGTGCCAAATTTCACGGTCATGTTTGACCAATTTGGAGGCGAACTTCCTTCAATTACGAAATTGGTCGTAAATATGAGCGAATGGATCCGAAAATTATGGTGGCTCGGCTTGATCATTATCGTATTCATTGTATCTCTCTTTCTATTTTTCTTTAAAAATAATCCGACTTTTCATTATTCGATTCATGTTGCTTTGTTGAAAATGCCTATCTTTGGCGTGCTCTTGCAAAAAGCGGCAATTGCAAGAATGACACGGACACTATCTTCCTTATTTGCAAGTTCTGTTCCGATTTTGCAAGCACTCGCTATTGTTGAAAAGGTAACGGGTAATCCGGTCATTGGAAAAGTCGTACTAGCAGCGCGCGACAATTTAGAAAAAGGAAGCCCGCTTTCAGAGCCGCTTGCAAACAGTTGGGTGTTTCCACCGCTCGTTTCACAAATGACCGCCATTGGCGAACAAACCGGATCACTTGACTACATGCTCGCTAAAATTGCCGACTTCTATGAAGACGAAGTTGAGCGCAGTGTCGATGCATTAAAATCATTAATTGAACCATTCATGATCATCATTCTTGCCAGCGTCGTCGGATTCATTGTCCTGGCGATTATGATCCCGATGTTCTCGATCTTTTCAGAGGTTCAATAGATGGAATGGTATCTTAAGGAGGTGATTAAAGGAAACGAAACAAACTCGCTCTTATACTTTATCTATTAAACAATGAAAATAATGGAGGAATTTATAATGAAAAAGCTATTATCGATATTGAAAAAAGATGAACGAGGGTTAACGCTCGTTGAGTTGCTAGCTGTTGTTGTTATCCTTGCGATCGTTGGAGGAATTGCGTTTGTATCAATTGGAAAGGTAATTGAAAATTCTAAGGCGGATGCACATGTGGCAAATGCTCAGCAATTGATTTCAGCCGCTAAATTGTATGAAGCAAATGCTGGCAATTTAAGTTCGGTTACTTCTGAAACACTAAAAACGGAAGGCTTTATTGGTGAACTTATGGATCCGTGGACAAAGAAGCCAGAAGATTATTCTGGAACGGTTACAAAGTCTGGTGATGTTTACAGTGTAACAATGGACGGAGGTACAGGTTGTACAATTACAAGTGTACCTGAAACAGTTATTAATGAAGGTAGAAAAGTAGCTTGTGGTTATACTTCAGGGAGCTAACGCTTAGATAAATACCTCGGCACAATAAGTGTCGAGGTACTTACTAATAAAGCAAATCATATCTTTTCGCAATCTCACCAAATTTGGTGAGGTTGCGAAAAGATATGATTACAAAATTTATTCGACAAACTGGTGATGCTACAACATCGCTTATCTAGGAGGAGTTGGACATCATGCTAGCATTTATGAAAACTAAGAAGTTTGCCAATATTGTAATTGACGATTATGTCGTTCGTATGGTGGAAAGTCATGGCCAACAAATGACGGATATAAAGCAATTGAGAGAAAGGCCAATTCCGGCTGGACTGATTGAACAAGGAAAAGTTGTTGATGAAATCGGATTTTATGACTTCATGCAACAGTTAGTGCGTGATTGGAAACTGAAGAATGCTGCTGTTCGATTTTATGTACCAGACTCGCTTGTGATTATGCGACCGGTTGATTTCCCCGCACGTTTACAAGGAAAAGAAATACGTGAACATTTTATGTTTGAGATGGGCCAGAGTTTGCACCTTCCATTTCAGAATCCAGTTTTAGATGTTCATGTACACCCTTCAGATAAATCAGCAGATATAGAAACATCAAAAGCGACGTTATTTGCCGCACCTGAAGAAGAGATCAGAAAATATATCGACCTTTTTTCAGATGTGTCACTTCGACCGCATGCGGCTGATATTCGATCTCTAGGTCTTTACCGCTATTTTTATGAAACGGATCAAAGTCGTAAGGATGAAATCTATTTATTTTTTGAACTTAATTTAACTTCAACAAATATTAGTGTTTTTTCTGACAATCAATTGGATTTTACCCGCCATCAACAGTTAGAGGTCGATACAAAAGATTGGAGATATACGTTAGATCAGGAAAAAGTAGTAGATTGGACATATACCGGAAGTGAACCATACCTTGATCATCTCATTGATGAGCAGATGAATGAGATTGAACGAATTATGGATTTTTATAGCTATTCATTACATAAGGGCACACGGAATATCACACATATTATTCTTAGTGGTGATTATCCTAAGCTTGATCAAGTAAAGAAAAAAATGGAGCAACATTTGAATCGACCGACGAGCTTTTTAAAAGTACTCCCGACCTCACATGAAATTCATCCATGTTTTATCCCAGCGCTTGGTCTAGTCCTGAAAGGGAGGGATGTACATGCTTCCTGATATTAATCTACTGCCTAAAACGGAAAAGGAACGTTCCTTATTATATTTATTATTTATTGTTGGGATTGTAATTGCACTATTAACGATATTATTTATGACATACAAGTACATTGTCTTAAAACAAGACATAAAATCCGTGACAAACAAAAATAATGAGCTGATTTTAAGAAAAGAAACGTTGGAAGGGCAGCTTGAAGGATCGTTTGATAAAGGAAAATTAACAAATGCTGTTGATTATGCGGAAAAGTATGTGTTGCAAACTTCAAAACTAATCGATGGATTAATAGGTTATCTACCTCCTACTGGGAATATGAATGAGTATCATTATAAGTTAAACGATGTTGAAGTCATCTCACAATTTGCAAATATGACGGATGTTTCTTCCTACGTAGCTAAGCTTTCTGAGTCTGATTTAGTTAAAAATGTAAAAATAAATCGGATTTCAACCGTACTAACGGAGCCAGAGGTTGAAGATGCATTAAATCTGCCCTCGCGCTACGTAGTCACCTACTCCTTTCAGATCAATCGTGCAACATTAAAAAAGGAGAACACCGAAAATGAATAATCTTTTTGAGGAAAAAAGGACGCTGTTTTTACTTTTGTTAAGCTTATTTTTCTTATTATTGCTATCTATCTACCTAGCTTTCTTACAACCGTTATCTTCAGAATTACAAAGCAAGAAAAATATGAAGGTTACTTTGGAAGGAGATATTGCCATTCTTGAAGCAAAAAGCAAGAGCGAAGCAGAGAATTCAGTTGAAGATTCTCCTTTACTATCGAAAATACCGTTGCATCCGGAGTTGGAAAAGTTGGTATTATCCTTTCAGAAAGTTGAAACTGCCAGTGATAGTCTTATTAATAATATAGAGTTTCACTATGATAGTAATGAAAACGAGGTTGATGAGGAAGGAGAAAATGCAGCATCTACGGGCGTCAGCAAACCCGATGGACTTCATTCGATTACGGCTGAACTAACGGTTCTTTCCCCCGATTATGATCATTTTATGAAGTTTATGAATGAAATTGAAATGCTTGACCGGATTACGAGTGTTGATCAGTTAAAATTTTTCCAGCCTGATCAAGAAAGTTCAACGAGCATAATGAATTTCACAATTGTGATCACCACGTATTATTTTGACCAATGAGGAATTTTGCAATAGAAAAAAGCGGATTCGGTGATTTAATGAAAAACTCTAATTCAATCATTTTAATAGAGGAGAGAGGCGTAACACTTATTGAATTACTCGCTTCTATCGTACTTATTTCGATAATATTAATGACTTTTTTTACGGTGTTTTTTCAATCCGCGACAACGCATAAAACAGCTGAAGAGATACAGGATGCTACCTATCTTGCGCAAACAGAGATGGAGGCAGTCTATTCATCTAGCATAAGCACTTCCTTTAATGGGAGTAAAAATGCGATTCTTTCATTAGGCTATACTTTCATTAATGATTCCAATAAAGAGCTCATTTTTGAAAAAACATTGGATACCTCTATGTATGCGCGAATCAGATTCCAGAAAGATGAAATAAAGCCAAACATGAATCATGTAATCGTGGAAATTGTTGAGAAGAACGCCGTACGAGCAAAAATGGAAACGATCCTCCTTTGGAGGGATGAATCTGAATGAATAAATTAATGAAAAATGAAGAAGGCATGACACTTGTCGAGCTTCTTGCTGTGACAGTTATCGGAGTGATTATCCTTTTATTTTTAACAAGTATCATCACCACTATGCAAAACCAGTATAAAAAGCAATATGACCAAAACGGTTCCCTATTTGATATTACTTATGTAGCAAAAGTGATGACAAAGGAAATTCGGCAGGCGAAAGTAATTCAAGCGGAAAGTGGAAGGATTGCGCTTGATGATACTGTCTATGAATATAATTCCGATAATCAATCAATCGAAAAGGATGGAGTAATCTTCAGTGAGAAGATCAAAGAATTTCATGGGGAACTAGTAGAAGACTCATTTGGAAATAAACGATTTGAATTAAAGATCATTAATCAGATAGATAAAAAAGTGGAAACGAAAATCACGATCAGAAAGGGTGATTAGCTTGAAATACTTTCGAAAACACAATCCATTAATTCACAATGAAACAGGATATTCACTCGTTAGTGTTTTATTGCTAATCGTTCTATTTTCCGCACTAGGACTAGGGCTTGTTACAATGACGACCAATTCAGTGAAAACAACAGCTGGGGAGAGAAGCGATCAGTCTGCCTATTATATTGCAGAAGCATGCATGACATTAGAAATGGCAGAAATCGAAGAAATCATTGATGAAGTATACAGTAACACAAATAATGCAGAAAATTTTTATAGTACACTCGCTTCAAGGATCGTTATGAGCAAACCGTGCACCGAGGAGTTTGAAGAACATTTTGGACAGAAACCAAGGGCAGAAATAAGCGTTACTGAGACAAATCAAGGCGACCGGAGAGAATATACACTTACTTCCCAAGGATATATTGACAATAAAAAAAGAACACTAGAACAGAAGTTTTCACTCAAATGGCAGCCGAAAAATAATGGTGGCAATCTAGTTATTCCTGAAATGGCATTATTTGTTGAGGATACGATAACGATTAAAAACGGAACGATTTCTGGCGATATTGGAACTAGAAAAGCTGGAGCAAGTAGTATTATCGTTAGTGGTGGTCCAAACGTTACTGGAGGGATTTATGTACCAAAAGGTTTTGATGGAATAGCGATCAATAAGCCAGATTGGATGACATCATTTCCAAAAGCAATTGGGGCTGATCTGGTGGAATTTCCTAAACTTCCTAATTTCCCAGAGTTCCCCACACTTCCTTTTGCAAATGAGAGAAACATCTTTTTAAGTGGTGGTACAGGTCGAACGATTGAACTAAGTCAATCCCAGCATTTTAATCAAATTAAGATTGAGAGCAACCTTACATTAAATATAAATGTGGGCAATACAGATAAGGAAATCGTGGTGGATAAACTTCTGCTTCCAACAGGTCATATTAAATTATTAGGCACTGGAAAACTTACGATATATGTAACAGATGAAATTAGTTTTGGGAGTGGAAGCTCCATTAACGACGGTGGAGATGTTAGTCGGATCAATATTTTTTTAAAAGGATCTAAGCAACCAGATAATCGACTTATATTGGCGGGGAGCCAAAAGCTTTACGGCTCTATCTATGCGGAAAAAGCTAATATAAGATTTACGGCAGGGGGAGGATTCAATGGAAATCTGTTTACGGGTGGAACACTTTTCGAAATGGCAGGGGGCGCGTGGAGCACTTCCCCTATAATTCTCGCACCGAACGCGAAATTCGAGCATACAAATGGCGCGATAAAAGGAACGATTGTTGCGAAATCATATGAAATTACCGGTGGTGCTACATTAACCTATAATAAAATGCAATTTACTGAAGGGCCAATTTCTGCTGGCGGGGGAGGGAATAGCACCGGTATACCGCTTGAATTTGTAAAGGAAGTACCATACGAACAATAAAACTTTTCCGCAAGGGCGCTCTCTTCAATAACAATCGGATAGACTTTCAATTAGTAGGAGATATGTTAGCTCTAAGGTAGAAAGATATTAAAAAGTTCCCCCAGATGGACTTTTTAATTTAGTAGTTTTATGTAAAGTTAGATTTAGTATGAAATTCTGTTGACTTATATGAGTAAGAAATGCAATTATAATAGCCAATATTTTAAACCTATTGAACAAACGGTATATCTAAATCCTTTTTACAATTTTGGTAAAGTTATCCTAGACTTACCTAAGTGAAAAGTATAAAATTGTCGATGAGTTAAAATTATTACTGCAAGACTCAATACCTAATAATGAGAGTGATGAACAGGCAATCCTATATGGGTACTTGATTGTCTAGGAGCTAGTAGTGCAACCGACCTCTTCAATTTTTGGGGGCGGTTTTTTTATTAAATTATATGCGAATGAAATCGGATATTTGCTGGCAGGCTGGTGAAAAAGTTTTAAAGAAGATTATTTCGTAAAAATGATCAATTATTTAAAGATCAAGATCCATTGTTGGAACCTACTGATTTATATAAATTTCAAAAGATATAAACTCTGCAATATAAGGGGATATCTATAAATTTGTTAAAGAAACCGAATAACACATCACAGAAAGGTGGAAAATCTACCTGATGACTGATTGATTGAATCCTAAATTCAAACTAGATCATTATGCTACTCGCAAATCAATTAAAGCGCCGAGGGTATTTTATGCATTTAAAATCTTATGTGATCAGATAACCTAAATTTTTTCATGCTTTAAGATGTTAGAAAGTTTCGGTATTTATATTTCAATAGAAAACTTTAGGACAGGTAATAATAGCTCCAAAGTAACTGAAGCAGTGAGCGGCTTTCTGTTTTTTATTTAAGAAGGCTGCATCTAAGGTAAATCAATATTAACTTTACCAAGCAAGGTACTATAAAAAAATAGAACATAATGGGGGTAAAGAGTATAATGAGGCTCTTTATGAAAAAAACAAAATCATGGGATGAATATATTAATCGTTCAGATCAAACTGAGATTACAGAAGTGGGAAATCGGATAAAAGAGCGACTCGCCTTTATGAATATTAGCAAAGAGAATTTAGCTGATATTCGCGAGGCTTCTTCAATCCTTTCACCTTATAAAAAAGAAATCGTTAATCAATTCTATAATAATATTACAGCGGTTGAACATTTAAAAGATATTATCACTAGTTACTCAACCGTTGAACGTTTAAGAATAACAATGGAAAAATACTTGGATCAATTTTTGCAAGCTGAGGTAAATAAAGAGTATATCTCGACAAGAATAACAATTGGGCAGGTGCACAGTCACATTAATTTAACTGCGGAACACTTTATTTCAGCGCACCATCTGTTAATACAGATTATGACTTCCATTGTAATGGAAAAATTTCACGGCCAACCAAACCGGATGATGAACACCGTTCTCTCTATTCAAAAATTAGCTGCATTTGATCAGCAGCTTATCGTTGAAGTTTACATGGAAGAAACGTTCAAATCTTTTTTGTTTGGCATTTCCGATACTCTGAATTACACTACTCAACTCGATACATCAAAACAGTTAATCACACAGATGAATGATATGAATGCTGAGAGCTTTAGTGTTTCAAGTGCGACAGAAGAAGTGAATGCTTCGATTATGGAAGTGGCAAATCATGCAATTAAAGTTGCTGAAGGAACAGAAGCAGCTTTTCAATCAGCAGAAGAGAGCAAGCAAATTGTCCATGAAACGATGGGAGATATCAAACAAGTCGGCCAAGTTTATGAACAAGTGGTTAATCAAGTAGACAAGCTTAATCAGGAGATAGAAAAAACATATCATATAGTTGAAGTGATAAAGCAAATTACGGAGCAAACAAACTTACTTGCATTAAATGCGAGTATTGAGGCAGCAAGAGCTGGGGAACATGGAAAAGGATTTGCGGTTGTGGCAGAGGAAGTAAGGAAATTGGCTGAGCATACAAAGGAACAAACATTACAAATATCGACGAATATGGAAACGTTGCAGAACTTTTCAAGCCTGGTAACTAAACAAATGAGTAATACAGAAAATTTGATTAGAAAAAGCGTGGATGGTGCAAAGGTTGCAGATGAGGCGCTAAACAAGATTGTGTCAGCAATGCAAGACATCAATCAGGCTACGTCACAAATTGCGGCAATGTCAGAGGAACAAACATCAGCTGTGGATGAAATTGCACAACGTAACTCGATTGTTTTTGAATTAAGCAATAGTTCACAAGAAATTGCCAAGCAAACTGCTAAAGTTACTTTTGAATTAAGTAAACAGATGGAAGAATATCGTAATACTTTTTTTACAACAAATATTCGCTTATCTTCAAAAGACATTATTAAGGTTGCGAAAACCGATCATCTTCTCTGGAAATGGAAAGTTTATAATATGGTTCTAGGAATAGAAAAGTTGAATTCTGAGCAGGTAATTTCACATAAAACGTGTAGACTAGGCAAATGGTACTATAGTAATTTATCTTCGGGAGTGAAAGAAAGGCCTGCATTTATTCAGTTAGAAGAGCCTCATAAAGCCGTACACCATTTTGCGAAGGAAGCAGTTAAATGCTATGAACAAGGTGATTTATTAGCGTCTCAAGAAGCTTTTGAGCAAGTCTTAAAATTTTCAGAGGTTGTAATTACATTATTATCCCAATTAGAAGAAGAACTATCATAATAAGTCCGTCCGTTGTTTATATAAACAAAATTAATTCAAGGGGAAAACATAAATCGTAAGTGTTCAAAAAGGACCTATACAAGTGAACTCCAGTTTATGAAAAGCTGGAGTTCACTTTTTTTAGTATCCTTTACTGTACAAGTTCATGTAAAGCAGTTCGAATATGACATATCCTCTAGAATGCCAAACACTATATCAATTGAATAATGGAAACAGTCCATGATGTTAGAAGAAAAGCATCTCAATTTTCAGTCCTTCCGATCCGTATTATTTGCGAACAGCCTTTACTCTATCCATATCGTTCACGAGTGTTTTCGCCATATACTTGATATTGATTTTTCCCTCGTTTCTTTGATTCGTATAAAGCGATGTCTGCTTTTTCGTACAATGTATTTAAACTATCTCCTTCTTCAGAGAAGGCAATACCGATGCTAACCGTTACATCTATATGGTCGGAACCAATGATGCCCTTTATTTCTCTACGAATTTGATGAATCAATAACGATGAAATTTCTGTAATGTCTTGTTCCTTATGCTGAGGGAAAACAACGATAAATTCATCTCCGCCCAATCTTGCTGGTATGTTATCTTTGCCAATACAATGTTGAATCGTATCGGCGGTCACGATCAGCAGTTGATCGCCTTCGGAATGTCCGAGATGGTCATTCACTAATTTAAAGTTATCTAAATCGATCATCATTAATGCGAAAGGATGATCTTTCCGTTTGAGTCGTTCTTCTACGATTTCTTCAAACGCTGCTCGGTTTTTAAGTCCTGTTAAACTATCATGGAAAGCTAGATGCATCGGCTTTGCCACCCAGCGGAAAATAATAAAAGAAATAAAGAGAGCGATCGTTAAAATGACGAGTAGCTGTATGATAAACTCATTCTTATATTTGCTTAGCTGTCTGTTTAATTCGTTTTCGTGATAAGCGATTTCGACGACTCGATTGGTCGAAATTCCTCTCTCTTCATCAGCTTTATATGGGAGATAGCGATATTTTGCCGCTTTGTTATTCCATGTTCCGTCGATTTCATGAGTAACGCCTGAATCGACGGTTTGTTGAAAAACGGCCAACCGATCAGCGGGCATTTCGGCCTCAATTCGATCTCTCAATACATATCCTTCCGAATTGCGGATCAGTATTTTATAAAGGAAATCGAATGATGTTTCTAAATCGGCAATTACTTTCCACACATTGAATTCATTAAAAATATGTTCGTCATCGAGTGCGTATCCTAATTGAAGCAAATATTTGTGATCAGGAGTAGGCATATAACTAAATTTTTTTAATTCACCTGTTTTTTGTTGAACGTCCAACCCATCATCGGCAAAAATATGCCCATTTCTTCTTTTGTCCAATACTTTTGAAAATTCAACGCAGCAATTTTGAAAGTCAAGGCCTATATCCTCTTTGAAAGAACTACGGATAATGACATTTTTATCATTAATAATATACACATCCATACCAAACTCTTCTTTTAAAGCATCCATATCCCACTGATCTACATTTGGATTTTCAGTGTAATAAGCAAGCCATCTTTCTGAGTTTTTTTTCATTTTATTTGCCAGCTCGTCATCAAATAAATGATAGGCTTTGTCAACTGTATGAAGCGAAGTTAAAATGGTTGACTCGGCTAAAGTCAATCTAAGTTTATGCTCTTCAATCACTCTGCTCTTTAGTTTATTATGGTCAATAAAGGCGATAACAAAAGTAATGAAAAGGGAAAAGGCAATAAGTAAAACAGTAATTTGTAATTGAAAATTCCTCTTTGGCATCTATAAATATCCCTACCTCTCCCATGACAATATTCCAATGAGTTGACTAAGTGAAAAAGTGTAAACACTTCCAAAAATATAGCTGATCCAAAGGCAAGCTTTGGATTGATTCCGTTAATTGAATAGGAACAAAGATCTGCATTCATAGAGGTACGAACGTGCCGGGCGTTATGGGCAAGTGCTTCGTCTGCAATATGCCCGTACATGCCGATGGGAATGGAGTTTGGCAGATTTAAAATCTTTTAGAACGAAATAAGTGCAAAATACCATGAAAAAATCGCCTCATGATAAAAGTATGTAATCAATGTACCGATGGCGATAAACGGTCCAAAAGGAATCGGCTTTTTCCGTTCTACAATCCGTAATGCCATTCCAATTCCACCGATGATGGCCCCAATAAGGTTGGCGAAAAAAAAGGCAAGTAAACTTAACTTTAAACCAAGAACAAGTCCGATTACTGCAAACAATTTGACATCGCCCCCGCCAAGCCCTCCATTACTTATAACCGCAATCGTCAGTAAAATCGCAAACATAACAATTGCTCCTAATAAAGAATCCCACCAAGGTAAAAGGGGCTGAACAACCCGTTCTGCTAGGATAATTCCCGCGAATACGAGAAGGATTTTATTAGGGATTAGTTTATAGGCAAGATCAGAGACCGTAATGATTACAAGCAATGATATAAGTGTCCAAGCGATAAGCAATTCAAATGACCAACCGATCTTAACGAAGGCGAAAACAAATAAGCTTGCTGTAATAAGCTCCATCATCGGATAAACGGGGGAAATCCGTGTATGGCAGTGTCGGCATTTTCCACGTTGCATCAAATAAGAAAAAACAGGAATCAGCTCTCGATATGAAAGAGTTTGATGGCAATTTGGACATGCGGAGCGCGGTCGAACGATTGATTGCATTAGCGGGACACGTAGACCGACAACATTATAAAATGATCCGAATAACAACGCGTAAACGAAAATAATCGTTTTCATCGTATATCAATCAAATGAAAGGCATGTTGTATTTTTGTTAAGCGACCGCTATTCAAATCTCTTGAAGAAGTAGGGCTAAGGTCCTTGGTTTTATCGAAAATAGAAAATAATAATTGCTTCTTTATTAGCTCATTTGAAGAAACTTTTTTTCTAGCTTTTTTCATTGAAATCCTCCTGTGACTTTTGGCCCGTTTTATAGGCTAATTCTACCTATCTATTATAGCGAAAATAGGTGTGGTTTGCGATCGCTTCTGGTCAAATTTGCATCAAAATATTTCAGCTTTGGAAAATGTTGAAGATTGATCACATTTGTAACGTCATAATCGGTAACATCCTCTTTATCTATGCTTAAAAAGTAAAAAAATGACGAAAAGCTTTTAAGACAAGACGACAAATGTCTTGTCCTTTTTTTTTACCGATGTGATAGCATAAAACAAACTTTGCGGGCGGAGGGATGGATCAAATGAATAAGAAAAAAAAAGAACGACCAACAGTTAAAATAAAAATTAATGGAGAAGAACATGACTATAATGAAAATGTAATTATTAATCATTGGCAAACAGCAGACGAAGAAGCATCCGCCGCAGCAGACGAACAGGCAGATGAGAAGGAGTTCGATTGGGTGCTTCCGGAAACAAATGTGCAGGAAGTACCAAAGTTTCATAAGGTGAATCATGCTTCGAAACGACGCGCATCTTTTTTTACTGCTTCTTTACCGCGTAAATTTGCTCCAGGTTTGCCTGTTCTCATTATTTCGATCATTACAGCGATTGCTGTCGGACTTTTACTTGGCGTCTTATTATTGAAAATGATGAAGGATGTAGAGCCGAAGTCTGCTCTTGTTGAGGAAACAAAAGTTGCGGAAAATACAAATGAGACACCTGTCGAAGGGAACAGTTCAGCCTATTCAATGGAGTTGCCTTCTTTTATCGTTCCAGTTTTACAAGCTAATGTATATACAGCAAGTGAAGGAGCAGAGCAGTTTTTAAAGGAATTATCTGAGCGTGGCATCTCGTCAACAAATCTGTCGATGGATGGTATGTATTATGTACTGGTTGGCAGTGCAGACACGTATACGACTGTGAAATCATTAGCAACGCATGTGCAAACAAAAGAAGAACTAATCGTTTATCCGAAGGAGATTACATTAAAAGGCGGGGGAGAGCTAACTTTTCCAAGTGAGGATGAAGCTCGTCAATTTACGGCGGAGCATGAAGTGTTTTTGAAGTTAGCGGGTGAAGCTGCAAGTGGTTTATTAACTGGAAAAGTAAATGCAGATATACTTGTAGAAATTGATAAAGTACTGCAAGCAGGATCTGAAAAAAACAATGTTGAAGAAACAATAAAAGAGTTACATACGAAGCTCGTTGCAGCTCATTCTCATTTAGCTAGTTTTTCAAATAATTCGGCGGATGCGGGAAAAGTGAATGATGCTCAACAAGCTTTATTAGAATATATTGTGCTTTATCACGACGCATCCTCCTAAAAAGACTTAGGAGGACGCGAAGTGTAGCTTGTTTATTTGTACATATTTTGGTACGATGAGAACGTATCTCCCGATCTACTAGAAAGGTAGGATCCTCATCATGTCAAACCTCATACTCGCTTCATCATCACCGCGCAGAAAAGAACTTCTAGGAAAGTTATCCATCCCTTTTATTTCCCATTCATGCGATGTAGACGAAACCGTTTCAACTAGCTTATCACCATCTGAAATTGTAACCGTCCTTGCAAAAAGAAAAGCGGCCGCTGTTAGCCGACAATATCCGCAATCGTATATCATTGGTTCTGATACGATTGTCGTGAGTAATCAGCTTGTGCTTGGAAAGCCTAAAGATGAGAAAGAAGCGCGACAAATGCTAAGGACATTGTCCGGTAGGGTTCATTCAGTCTATACTGGTGTAGCCGTTTTACATGACGGCGTCGAATATGTTTTTTATGAAAAAACCGATGTGGAATTTTGGGAATTATCAGAGGAAGAAATTGAGCGTTATATAGATAGCGGGGAGCCGTTCGACAAAGCTGGGGCTTACGGGATTCAAGGACTCGGAGCTTTATTTGTAAAATCGATATCTGGCGATTATTATTCCGTTGTCGGTCTTCCAGTTTCTCGGCTAGCACGCGTTTTGGCTGAAATGGGTGTCACTCCTTCACGCTAAATAAACGATATATCTTCGTCGGAATTCCACCGAGGTAGATAAAGGAGGAAACAATGATTGGAAACAGAAACACTGATGATTCGTGATTTTCCGGCTGAAGATCGCCCGCGAGAGCGGCTTATTAATAATGGATCTGAAAGCTTATCAAATCAAGAGTTATTAGCGATCTTATTGCGAACAGGTACGAAGTCAGAGTCCGTTCTCCAACTAGCGAACCGTCTACTTACCCAGTTTGACGGACTGATGTGGCTAAAAGATGCCGCGATTGAAGAACTGATGAATATAAAAGGAATCGGCCAGGCGAAGGCCGTTCAACTTTCCGCGGCAGTTGAATTAGGTCGAAGAATTAGCAATCTCAGCTATGATGACCGTTTTGTTATCCGCAGCCCTGAAGACGGGGCAAATTATGTCATGAACGATATGCGTTTCCTAAGTCAGGAACATTTCGTTTGCCTCTATCTTAACACCAAAAACCAAGTAATCCACCGTCAAACAATTTTCATTGGTAGTTTAAATGCCTCGATTGTGCATCCGCGCGAGGTTTTCAAAGAAGCTTTTCGCCGTTCAGCAGCCTCAATTATCTGCTTCCATAACCATCCTTCCGGAGATCCCGCACCATCACGTGAAGACATTGAGGTGACGAAGCGGCTTGTAGAATGCGGAAAAATGGTCGGTATTGAAATTCTTGATCATTTAGTCATTGGCGATCGAAAATATGTCAGTATGAAGGAAAAAGGCTATATGTGACACTATGATTTTTTAAAGCGATAAGATATAATTGTATTTATGTTTTTACAAAAATCGTCTAAAAAGATAATGATTCGATTAAATAAAAGCAATACGGACAAAGAGTAAAAATAAGTCCAATTTATAAATAAAGCATGGCATTTGGAAAGAGAAAGGGAGATACATTACGATGTTTGGATTCGGAACGAAAGATTTAGGGATTGATTTAGGTACTGCAAATACACTTGTATTTGTAAAAGGAAAAGGTGTCGTGCTACGGGAGCCGTCTGTTGTTGCATTACAAACAGATACGAAAAAAATTGTTGCAGTAGGAAATGATGCGAAAAATATGATTGGGCGTACACCTGGGAACATTGTTGCACTTCGTCCAATGAAAGATGGCGTCATTGCCGATTATGAAACGACTGCTTCGATGATGAAGTATTACATTAAAAGTGCTGCAAAAGCGAAAGGCTTTGGGGGAAAACCGTACGTAATGGTATGTGTGCCATCGGGAATTACAGCAGTTGAGCAACGAGCTGTTCTTGATGCGACAAGAGAGGCTGGCGCACGTGATGCCTATCCGATTGAAGAGCCATTTGCTGCGGCAATTGGAGCGAACTTGCCTGTTTGGGAACCAACAGGGAGCATGGTCGTTGATATCGGAGGTGGGACGACGGAAGTTGCCGTTATTTCACTAGGGGGAATTGTGACGAGCATGTCAATTCGAACAGCGGGTGATAATTTCGATGAATCGATTATTACTTATATTCGAAAAACGTATAATTTGCTAATCGGTGATCGCACATCAGAAGCAATCAAGATGGAGGTCGGATCTGCTGGTGACACAGAGGGAATTGCACCAATGGAAATCCGTGGTCGTGATTTGTTAACGGGATTACCGAAAACAATTGAAATTACAGCGGAAGAAATTTCAGGTGCCTTGCATGATACGGTATTCACAATTATCGATGCGGTTAAAAATACGCTTGAAAAAACTCCACCAGAGCTTGCTGCTGATATAATGGATCGTGGAATTGTCTTAACTGGCGGCGGCGCATTATTGCATAATTTAGATAAGGTCATTAGTGAGGAAACAAAAATGCCTGTATTGATCGCCGAAGAGCCGCTTGACTGTGTAGCAATTGGGACAGGCAAGGCTTTGGATCATATTGATTTATTCAAAAATAAGGCAAGGGATTCAAGATAATAAGAAAAGCGCAAGCACATGTCTGATTGTGCGTTTGTCGGGGAATCAGAATAGTAAGAGGTGGAAATAATGCCGCAATTTTTTCTTAACAAGCGTCTGATTATCCTGCTTGTCAGCATTATTATTCTCGTGTCACTGATCGGATTTTCTTTAAGAGATAGAGAAAATATTTCTCGACCGGAGCAATTCGTTAAAGACGTTATCGGCTTCGGTCAGTCTCTTGTTTCAATACCCACGCAAAAACTTGTCGTACTTGTTGAAAATATAAAGGATCTGCAAAATACATACACAGAAAATAAAAAGCTTAAATCGCGCTTAGAGGAGCTGGCAAAGCTTGAAAAGGAAATATCGGATTTAAAAAGAGATAATGAGGAACTAAGGGAAGTTTTAAATAAAACGGACAATCTCCGTGATTACACAGCGATTCAGGCAACTGTAATTAGCCGGACCCCTGATCGTTGGTATGAAAAAATTATTATTAATAAAGGTAAGAAAAGCGGGGTCAAACCAGATATGGCAATCATGACCTCAAAAGGGTTAATCGGAAAAGTAATTAGTACGTCAGAAATGACGGCAACCGTTGAATTATTAAGCTCTGAGAACACGAAAAATCGAGTCTCCGCACTTATTCAAGGGGAAACGGAAATTTATGGACTCATTGACGGCTATGACCGTGAAAAAAAACTGCTATTAATGAAGGATTTGCCATTGGATCAAGAAATTGAAGAGGGACAAAATATTATTACATCCGGTTTAGGTGGTGTTTTTCCAAAAGGGCTTGACGTTGGAAAAGTGAAGGAGCTTGGCTTGGATCAATATGGCCTCACTCAAATCGCTTATGTAGAACCTTCAGCTGATTTTTATGGCTTTGAGCATGTATTAGTGATCGTCCGTCCAGAAGATGGGCAAGAGGAGGCAGAATGATGAAGCGCATTATTCTTCCTCTGTTTTTCATCCTTGCTTTTTATGGAGAAAGTCTATTTGTTAATTTCACGCCACATGTTCTTTTTGGAGAAGAACGTCACATCATTCCACATTTTATCCTCGTGTTATTAATGATGACGGGTATTTATTATTTTAGAAATCAGGCATTACTATATGCGCTGCTTTTCGGTCTGCTTTTCGATGTTTATTACACAGGGACAATCGGCATTTACCTTTGTTTATATCCAATTGCTGTCTATTTAACGACGAAAATGATTAGGATACTGCATGTCAATATACTCACAACAACGATTGTTATTACGTTGCATCTGGCGATTGTTGAATTGCTTGTATATGCATTCGCGGTTCTCGTCTTAAGAGTTAGTATGCCACCAGCGGAATTTGCGTCATTGCGGCTCTGGCCAACACTTATTTGTAATGCGATTCTTTGTTTGATAATCTATTTTCCTTTTTCCCGCTGGTTACAATCGAGCCAAAAAGAAAAATTAGCTGAATAACTCCTTTATTTTTCCTGGAAAAGAGGAAAAACGCTAGTATGTGTCGAATGGAGCAGAGAGATGACGCAAGGATCAATTTTATGTATGATGAAGGTATGGACTTGATTGTTTGGTGTTGAAAGGAGACATGAGGGCAGAAATCCTTTTTAAATGATAAGAAATGATTAGTTTTTGACTTGGACGATTTAAAGTCACAGGTCGATTCCTTGTGGCAATCCACTTAGGCTTACGTTAGTGCTGTCACAACCTTTTGCTTTGTGAAGCTTTCCAAGGTGCTTCTGCATTTCTTATGTAGCCCGTACATTATGAAAAACAAACAAAATATCATGATTAAAGGAACGAAAAATGGACTTTCATTGCAATTGAATGATCGCTGTTCCTATAAAGAGTTATTAGTAGAACTGGAGGAAAAGCTTGCGGAATTACATAGAGTGGATGATGATCGTCCGCTTATTTCCGTTAGCATTCAAGCGGGAAATCGTTATTTGGATGAGCAACAACAGGAAGAGTTGAAAGAGTTAATTCGCCAAAAACGCAATTTAATTGTTGATCATATTGAGAGCAATGTGGTTACGAAAGCGGAAGCTCAACAATATATTGATGAACAGGAAATTACATCCGTTGCAACGATTGTCAGGTCTGGCCAAGTTCTAGAAGTTGAGGGTGATTTGCTGCTTGTCGGTGATGTGAATCCTGGAGGAACGGTAAAAGCAGGAGGCAATATTTTTATTATGGGGGCATTAAGAGGTGTAGCACATGCTGGCTATACGGGTAAAGCAGAATCTGTCATTGTCGCTTCATTCATGACACCCTCCCAGCTAAGAATTTACGACTGTATTAGTCGCGCTCCTGATCATTACGATAAAGAGGAACACCATCAAATGGAGTGCGCATACATAGATAGAACGAATCAAATTGTTATAGACCGTTTACAAGTGTTAAAGCACTTGAGACCGAATATTACTAGATTCAAAGGGGGACACTATAATGGGTGAAGCGATTGTAATCACTTCAGGTAAAGGAGGGGTTGGTAAAACGACCACCTCTGCTAATCTGGGGACTGCGCTTGCCCTCCAAGGGAAGAAGGTTTGTTTAATCGACACGGATATTGGTCTTAGAAATCTTGATGTCGTATTAGGACTTGAAAATCGAATCATTTATGATTTAGTTGATGTCGTCGAAGGTCGTTGCAAACCACATCAAGCCCTTGTGAAGGATAAGAGATTCGAAGATAAGTTGTTTTTGCTTCCAGCAGCACAGACGAGTGATAAAACAGCTGTCAATCCGCAGCAAATGAAAGAACTTGTGACGGAGATGAAGCAGGATTACGATTATATTATTATCGATTGTCCCGCAGGAATTGAACAAGGTTATCAAAACGCAATCGCTGGAGCAGATCGAGCAATTGTCGTTACAACACCTGAAATATCGGCTGTACGTGATGCAGACCGAATCATCGGATTGCTTGAAAAAGAAGAACATATTGAGCGCCCAAAATTAATTATTAATCGGATTCGCAGTCAAATGATGGAAAGTGGCGATGTGCTTGATGTTGATGAGATTGCTCAACATTTATCGATTGATTTACTCGGAATCGTTCAAGATGATGAGGAAGTGATTCGAACGGCAAACCAAGGGGAACCGATCGCATTAAACCCTAATAGCAAAGCGTCGATTGCTTATCGTAACATCGCACGTAGAATTTTAGGTGAATCAGTGCCGCTGCAATCATTAAAGGATGAAAAAACAGGTGTATTCGCTCGTTTCAAGAAGTTTTTTGGTATGCGAGCTTAAGAGAATCAAAGCTTTCGTAACGATTTTGTTGCGGGAGCTTTTTTGATTTACAAGTCGAATTACCTGAGATGGTGTAATTAATCAAAAATTATTCAAAATATGTACATTCGGATGTTTCAAGGTCGTTCATCCAAGTCGTATTTCTATTTTTAAAAAATGAATGATCCGTATATTTCTAAAGGACAAGTCATATTGTAATAGAAATGGATAAGGAGGATGGTGGTGAGGGATGAATGAGAGAGCGAATGAGATTCGGAAGCGGTTAGCCAAACGACGTAAACAATATCCTGTTTATAGAGATGCAAGAGTAAGCAATATATCGGATGCATATGATTATGAACATGATGTGGATCAAGCAATTTTTCAGTCAGAGCCGGATACCTCATTTCATCCGCTTTGGAATAGAAATGTATTTATTTTGAAAATACTTATGTCAGCGGCATTAGTGCTAATCGCTGCGATTATATATGAATCACCATCACCGACTTTAGATAAAGCGAGAACGGCGATTACGACGACGATGAAAAAGGAGTTTCAATTCGCGGCTGTTTCCCATTGGTATGAAGGGACGTTTGGCAAACCGCTCGCACTATTTCCAACAAGCAATCAAGAGCAAGTGGCGCTAGATAGTAAGGAAATGAGTTACTCTCTACCGGTTTCTGGGAAAATATTAGAGGGATTTTCCGACGATCATCAAGGAATCATCATTGAAACGGGTAGCGATGCTGAAGTTGAAGCAATGACAGAAGGAACAGTTATTTTTGCTGGAAAACAGGCAGATACGGGAAATACAGTGATCGTTCAACATCCGGATCAAACGAAATCATGGTATGGCAAAATGGATGAGATTGTCGTAAAACCGTATGAAAAAGTATCAGCAGGTAAAGTACTTGGTACTGTTTCCTCTGATGATGGAGGAAAAGGACAATTTTATTTTGCGATTAAGCAAGAGGATCAATTTATCGATCCAATTCAGGTGATGAGCTTTGAATAAATATATCCAGCTGGTAAGGAAGATTCATGTTCATCCCTTTTTTTGGCTCATTGCCGGATTAGCAATCATAACGGGATCTTTTTGGGAATTGCTCGGCTTATTTATGATTGTTTTTTTACATGAAATCGGACATGCGTTTGCAGCCCAATTTTTTCAATGGAAAATCAATCGAATTATGATTTTACCATTCGGTGGCTTCTGTGAAGTCGATGAGCACGGCAACCGCCCGATTAAAGAAGAGTTGATCATTATTTTAGCTGGACCGCTTCAACACCTTTTGATTGCGCTCGTTATTTTTGTATTAAAATCATTGGCGCTTATTCCAGTAACCGATGCTGCGTTTCTTTTTCAATGTAATTGGATGATTTTGTTCTTTAATTTGCTTCCGATTTGGCCGTTGGACGGCGGAAAGTTAATTCAGTTATATCTCGCATCGACGAAGCCGTACCTAGAGGCACAAAAGCAATCTCTCGTCAGCTCTTTCATTGCCTTATTATTGCTTCACGGGGCGTTCCTATTTGTCGCACCATTTCAATTACAAGTTTGGGCAATTTTTATTTATTTATATTTTTGCTTATATATGCAATGGAAGCAAAGAAGATATGTGTTTATGCGATTTTTGCTTGAAAGACATTATGGAAAACATCAAGCATTTAAACAATTGCAGCCCATTACTGCGCAAGGTGATGATTTTCTTTATACAGCGATGGAAAAATTTCAACGGAATTGTAAGCATTTTATTAATGTAGGTGGCAAGAATTCGCTGTTTGGAAAATTAGATGAGAATGAATTGCTTTATGCCTATTTTACAGAAAAGCAAGTTCATGCCCAATTTAAGGATATTGTTTATCATGATTGACTCGGCAGGTTGGAAAAGTTAAAGTGAAAGAAATGGAATGCGGACTAGCGAATTGCTAGTCTGTTTGTTGTTAAAAGGATGAGATAAATGAACGAAATATATATTGATTTATCAACGGAGCAAAAGCGGTTTGTCGTAAAAGAGCAAAATACCATTACGACGATATTTGTTGAGCAACCACAAGATCGTTCAAAGGTAGGCAATATTTATCTTGGTCGGGTTGAAAGTGTAAAGCCTGGCATGGATGCCGCATTTGTGACAATTGATGACGGGAAAAATGGATTTTTAAAAATGGATCAGCTCCCGGCTTTTTTACATGCTGAAAAAGCCGCTCCAATTTCTTCTTATTTAAGAGAAGGGGAACAAATTCTCGTGCAAGTAAAGAAAGATGAAACGGATGAAAAAGGGCCGTTATTATCAGCAATTATTGAGTTTTCGAATCCTAGAATTGTCTATATGCCCGAAGGAAAATACATATCGATATCGAGAAAAGCGAGTGAGAAGCAGAGAAAGGAATGGAAATCCCGACTAAAAAAACAGCAGCAAGGTCGGGAAGGGTTCATTATTCGAACAGAAGCGTTAAATGAGTCAGAGGAGACGCTTATTCACGATATGGAAGGATTAAGGGAGGAATGGGCGCGATTACTTGAGCAAGTGAAAACAGTAAAATCCCCTGCTTTAGTTATTGAACAATCCAACTTTGAAGTGGAATTGCATAAGGAAGTCGAACGATTAAAGGGTGGAACGATCATTGCATTAAATCGAGCGATCATCGATAAAATCAGTTCCGAATTCCGTTCCCAGTGGAAATTCCAGCAGCATTTAAAACAAGAACCGCTTTTTTCATACTACAATCTCGAAATAGAAATTGAAAAAGCGCAAAGTCGGATCGTTTTACTAGATGAGGGGGCATATCTCGTTATCGATGAAACGGAAGCAGCGGTCATTATTGATGTGAATACGGGACAATATACGGGACGGCAACTAGCAGCAGATACCGTTTTAAAAACGAATATTACCGCTGCAAAGGAAATTGCGAGGCAGCTTCGTGTAAGAGATTATGGAGGAATGATATTAATTGATTTTATTAATATGACTTCATCCCTTCATCGTCAGCAAGTATTAGAAACTCTAAAAGAGGCAGTGAAACAGGATCCTAAGCATATTCGTTTGCGAGGCTTTACACAATTAGGGATTTTTGAGCTGACAAGAGCGCGAACAAAGCAGTCGCTTTCAAAAGCAATCCAAACAACATGTTCAGTCTGTCACGGTACAGGTATGGTAAAAAGTCCGGAAGCAGTTGCTTTCAGCCTGGAGCGGGAATTACTTGGATTTCCGAAAGGAGAATTTGAAGCTGTTTTAATTGAATGCGATCAAGCAACGAGGAATGCTTTTACTGGAAAAAATAATGAATATGTATCAAAGTTAGAAGAATTTTTACAACTGCGTCTTTATTTTAAACAAACGCATTTTTGCAAACCGGAATATTATATCCGGCGTTTTGGGACAAATGAAGAGATAAAGCGGAATGTTGTTGACACTTGATACGAACTTATGATAATATTTTTATGTTAGTTTGTAGCACCCGTGCTACAACCGCACAGAGCAGGTAGTAAGCTTTTGAAATGATCAAAGCACCTGTAATGGCGAGTCTGAGTTAATTAAGGAGGTGCAACTATGTACGCAATCATTGAAACTGGTGGAAAACAAATCAAAGTTGAAGAAGGTCAAGCGATCTACGTTGAGAAATTGGACGTTGCAGAAGGTGAAACATTCACTTTTGACAAAGTTCTTTTCGTTGGCGGAGAAGATGTGAAAGTAGGAAGTCCTTTCGTTGAAGGAGCTACTGTAACAGCTAAAGTTGAAAAACAAGGCCGTCAAAAGAAGCTTGTTGTTTTTAAATACAAGCCAAAGAAAAACTACCACAAAAAACAAGGTCATCGTCAACCATACACAAAAGTTGTCGTTGAAAAAATCAACGCATAAGACAGATGATTAAAGTACAAGTCGTAAGAAAAGCAGACGGTACAATTACCTCTTTTACGATGAGAGGTCATGCTGACTATGCTGAACATGGACAGGATATTGTCTGTGCGGGGGCATCGGCGGTCGCTTTTGGCAGCATCAATGCATTGTTCGCTTTAACTGAAGTTGAACCAGTCATTGAGCAGTCTGAGGGCGGATACTTAACATGTACGATTCCTGATGATCTGTCGGATGAATCCTTCGAAAAAGCCCAGCTTTTATTGGAGGGGATGATCGTCTCTTTGCAGACGATTGAACGAGATTATCAGAAATATATACGGGTTACTTTTCAGAAATAGGAGGTGGAACACATGCTAAGATTAGATCTTCAGTTTTTCGCATCGAAAAAAGGGGTAGGTTCAACGAGAAACGGACGTGACTCTCATGCAAAACGCCTTGGCGCAAAGCGTGCGGACGGTCAATTCGTTACAGGTGGATCAATTCTTTACCGTCAACGCGGTACAAAGATTTATCCAGGTGAAAACGTTGGACGTGGTGGCGACGATACTCTTTTTGCAAAAGTTGACGGAGTAGTACGTTTCGAACGTCTAGGACGCGACAAGAAAAGAGTAAGTGTTTATCCACAAGCAAAAGAAGCGTAAGTATGAAAAAAGCTCTGATCTTTTAAAAGGTCAGAGCTTTTTTAAACGAATAGAAATTTGCATCTATACAGTCATTACGGCTGTTTTTTTATTTGTTGTGTTCAATTGAATGCGAGTATCGACGAAAGTGATAAGTGAGATCCTTGGTCTAAAAGAGGGAGAAAATCGAGTTGGAAAATTTCAAAGCGGGCAGAATTCTCAAGAACCGATTTGTAATTAATGATGAATACCGTTTTGGAAGATACATTCTACAAGGAATGAGTCGAGGCTATCATAGAGTTTGCCAAGAAACTCATACAAACTTTTCGTTTTTGTTCAACAGTATATGTGAGGGTTTGAACAATTGTAAAAGGACTAAAAAGTGAATGGTTTAATTACTATTAATCTCAAGAAGGATTACATATGTTTTCTGACAATACTTAACCGAATAAATGATCTTTTTTTCTGTAATTAAGGTCTTGAATATGCTATACAATCGATTTCTGATATACTAAAGAAACACTTGGTCAGAATGTGAGGCAATGCATAAATGAAATCAAAGTGGACAGTAATTGAAGTGCTTCAGCAATCGCGACATGATTGGTTGAATCAACTTCAATTAATAAAAGGAAATTTAGCACTTGGGAAAAAAGAGCGGGCAGAGGAAGTTATCGAGGAAGTGGTTGCGCAAATGCGGCAGGAATCCAGATTGACAAATTTGAAACTGCCTAAATTTGCTTTGATGCTTCTTACTCATAATTGGGAAGGGCATCATTTTCAGGTAAAATATGAAATCCTTGAACAAAATGGACCACTATTTTTTAATGATGAATGTTTGACTGCTTGGATGCGCTCTTTATTTAATGAGCTTGATCAAGCATATGAGCCAATGAATGATAACTATTTATATGTTGGAATCCATGTAAACGATGGGAAGCTTCGATTACAATTGCATTTAACAGGAATAATAAAGGATATACCTCGTATAAAAAAATGGCTTACATGTCATAAGGATAAGGTCGAACAAGTTTCATTCCAAAAAAATGATGAAACGGACATTCAAGTAGAGGCCATTTTTAAGTGACCAGACGGTAGATTGGAGTGAGGTAAAAAATGTTTGTCGATCAAGTAAAGGTGTATGTAAAAGGCGGCGATGGCGGAAATGGAATGGTTGCTTTCCGGCGTGAAAAATATGTGGCGATGGGCGGACCTGCTGGTGGCGATGGCGGAAAAGGAGCTAGCGTCATTTTCCAAGTGGATGAAGGGTTGCGCACTTTAATGGATTTCCGTTATCAACGTCATTTTAAGGCGCCGCGTGGAGAGCACGGAATGTCTAAAGGACAGCACGGAAAAGGGGCATCAGACCTCATTATAAAAGTTCCGCCTGGAACCGTCGTAACGGACGATGATACGAAGGAAGTGATTGCTGATTTAGTTGAGCATGAGCAACAGGCTGTCATCGCTAAAGGTGGACGGGGCGGACGGGGCAATATGAGATTTGCGACTCCTGCCAATCCAGCACCTGAACTGGCGGAAAATGGAGAGCCGGGCCAGGAAAAAAATATCGTCCTTGAGTTGAAGGTGCTAGCAGATGTCGGGCTAGTTGGGTTTCCGAGTGTTGGTAAGTCAACATTATTATCCGTCGTTTCGGCTGCAAAACCAAAAATTGCCGAGTATCATTTTACGACGATTGTTCCTAATCTTGGAGTTGTTGAAACCGATGATGGGCGCAGTTTTGTTATGGCTGATTTGCCAGGGCTGATTGAAGGTGCGCATGAAGGTGTTGGGCTAGGACACCAATTTTTGCGCCATATTGAAAGAACAAGGGTCATCGTTCACGTCCTAGATATGTCTGGATTAGAAGGCAGAGATCCGTATGAAGATTATTTGACAATTAATCGTGAATTGGAAGAATATAATTTACGATTAATGGAGAGGCCGCAAATCATTGTCGCCAATAAAATGGACATGCCCGATGCTGAAGAAAATTTAAAACTGTTTAAAGAAAAGGTAGAGGAAGACTATCCGATTTACCCGATCTCCGCTGTGACGAGGCAAGGATTACGTGATCTATTGTATGAAATTGCTAATCAACTTGAAAAAACACCGGAGTTTCCACTTCATGAAATTATAGAAGAAGATGAAACAGTTAATCGCGTCTTGTATCGTCACGAGCAAGCATCAGATCAGTTTGTTATTACAAGAGAGTCAGATGGTACCTTTGTTGTTGAAGGGGATGCATTAGAGCGACTCTTTAAAATGACCGACTTCTCTAGAGATGAATCTGTCCGCCGTTTTTCTCGTCAGCTCCGCTCAATGGGAGTCGATGAAGCCTTAAGAAACCGTGGGGCAAAGGATGGAGATACAGTTCGTTTATTTGAATTTGAATTTGAGTTTATTGATTAGTTCTTCTTTGTAGGGGGAGAAGATGAGTGGAGAAGAAAAATGAAAAAAATTATCGGTTTTTCTTAGTTCGGGAAGACGTATTACCTGAGGCAATTAAGAAAACATTAGAAGCGAAAGAACTGCTTGAGCGTGGGAAGTCTGAATCTGTGTGGGATGCGGTTCAGAAGGTGGATTTGAGCCGAAGTGCTTTTTATAAATACCGGGACACGGTCTTCCCATTTCATCGAATTGTGAAAGAAAAAATCATTTCTTTGTTTTTCTACTTGGACGATCAACCAGGCGCTCTTTCAAAACTACTTGCGATCGTTGCGGAAAATTCCTGTAATGTGCTGACGATTCACCAGACAATCCCGCTGCAAGGAAGAGCAAACGTTACGTTATCTCTAGATGTGACGAATATGTCGGTTGATTTAGACATGTTGCTCGTGAAACTCCGAAGATTAGAATTCGTTGATAAGGTCGATGTATTAAGCTCAGGAGCATAAATAAGCTGGATGCCTAAAATGGCACTCCAGCTTATTTAATTATCTACAATTAAAATACCAGCTAACTTTAATGCTTGCTCAGCTCTTTCGATGGCTTCCTCATTATCGGCAGAAAGTGTGTGAAGATGAAATCCAGAAGTTAAATCTGAAAGGAGAGCGGCGTTCGTTTCGTTAATTTGCTGAAGAAATGATTGAACTTCCCCACGGTTAGAAACCATAATCGAGGCGGTTAAATCTCCGTATACCGGATGCTCCACTTTTACATCTTTCACAGTGACGCCCTGATCAACAATGATATGTAATTCTTCCTCGGCTTGTTCGCGTTGATGAAAGCAAGCGATCGTTTTTTCAACCCGTTTTTGTGTAGCTGGAATATGCATATACATATATCCTTGGCTCGTTGCAATAATCGGTTCATTTCTTGCTTTTAACAATGTGATATCCCCAACGATTACTTGTCGGCTTACTTTTGAATGCTTAGCTAGTGTCGCACCTGTAATCGGATTTGTGCTTTCTTTTAATTGAGAAAGAATCCATTCCCTTCTTTCATCCCCGAGCATTTTTTTATCATCCATTTTTTTACCTCCTAAAAAAATCAACCTTGTAAAAAGCTTACCATAAAACGTTCAACCAGCATATTTTTCAATGTGATGTCATATGTTTTTGAGAAGATTATTAGCATTTTGCCTACACGTTCATACACTATATGGACTTATGCCTGAGGAGGGGAATTGAGTGAAGATCCATATCGTGCAAAAAGGAGATACACTATGGAACATCGCCAAAAAATATGGAGTGGATTTTGAAGAATTAAAAAAGATGAATGGACAATTGTCTAACCCTGACATGATTATGCCTGGAATGAAAATTAAAGTGCCGACCGGCCATCAAGGTGGTCATCACCATTCACATGGCGGACACGGTCAGCATGGTGGTCATCATCATACACATGGTGGTCACGGTCAACACGGTGGACATCAGCACCATACGCACGGCGGCCAACACGGCGGTCATCATGTAGGACATCATGGCGGACATCACCATGGTGGTCATAAGGAAATGCCAAAAGCAGAGCATCCTATCATCCAACATAAGGAGGCTCCAAAAGCGGTAGTAACTCCGCCAAAAGAAAAGCCGAAGGAGCAGCCGCAGCAACTATATCAGCCTGTTATGCCGAAGCATATTTACCATCCGGTTATGCCACCAACACTACCTGAAATTGATATTAATAACTATTACATGATGAATATGAGTCAAACACAGGCTCAAATTCAACAGTCCGCGCCAGTACCGCCAAAAGAGGAATTTGTTGAGGCAGAATCTCCAATGCCAGAGATTGCACCTCAAGTTTACCAACCGCCAATGTATCAGCCTTGCTATCCAATGCCAATGATGCCTATTTGTGATCCATGTTACCAGCCGCATTCGTATATGCCAACGCAACAATGGATGCCTGCTCAACAATGGATGCCGCAAGTTCAGGGAATGATGACACAACCAGCCCCAATGCCAACGGTTTTGCCAGGAACGGAAGGAGCGTATCCGGAATGGGATGGTGAGTCATCATCGTATCCACATTATGGGATGGAGCAGCCGCAAGCGATGATGCCAATGCAACAAATGCCATATCAACCTTTTTACGGGGCTCCTGTTCAAGGGATGCATAAACCGGGTTGCGGCTGTGGATGTCAAGGACATATGCACGGACAAATGCATGGACATCATATGATGCCGATGCAACCAATGCCTTATGCGGGGGCAATGCCTTATGCCCCAATGATGCCAGGAAGTGCTGGCACATATGCGATGCCGATGCGTCATCAAAATGAGGAAAAAGATGAATAAACAAATGAAAAGAAGGAGAGGCGGATTTTCCAGTCGTCTCCTTCTTTTTATAAGAAAAGAGGTCAAGCTTCCAGTTACACGGATCAATAAACTAAAACAAGGAGTATGGCTACTGTCAGGCGGAACGAATATGTGGATAGCCAAGGAATTTCCCACTCTTTCTCGATTAGAATTGCAGATGGCTTTTACAGCTGAATTGAGGGATGGAGGATTTGATCAATCATACTTATTTTATCCATATCCACTTCTCATAGAAGAGAGAATAATTGGGTTGATACAGTATATTGAACGGGATGATACGAATATGTTTCATTATCGTTCGCGGCAAAATATGAACGAGACGCTTTTGCTTTTGGAGAAATTTCATCTCACTACGGGTTCCTTTGTTTCTGCATTTCAGAATAAAATCCAGCGATTTGACCAAATCGCAAAATGGGAGAACCGCTTGACTGATTTTCAACAGTCTATCCGAGAAAATGAAAAAGTCTTCTATTCTCCTACTTTAAAAAATATCGCGAAAATAGGTGAGTGGGCACTTAAACGAATGAAGGCAGATGCTGATTTTTTCCAAAGGGAACCGTATTGTATTATTCATGGGGATGTTGCCTACCATAATTTTATTCGGGGGAAAGATGGAAAGTTGTATGTGATCGATTTTGATCTTATTCGCATTGCGCCGGCGATGATTGATTGGCTTCAATTTTGCAATCGTATTTTACCTGCGTTGCGCTGGCGTCCGGAGGAATTGCTTTCGTTTCCTCAATTGCGACCATTCGTAGAGAACGAAACCTTCTTAGCAGCACTCGTGTACCCAACGGATATTTTTCGCGAATGGAACTTTTTCGTTCGTCATTTAAATGAAAGAAATGCTCGCTTATCATTCGAGAGGACTTTTAAGGACCATTATCGTGAACGAATGCAATTTTATCAAACCACCATGGAAAAGCTTAAGAATATTTAAAAATGCCCGCCATTATGTCTGCTTGTTTACGAATAAGCCCCTTTTGATATATGATAAGAAATATACAATGATGAGAGGGGTATTTTGGATGGCAGGGCATTCCAAGTGGAAAAACATACAAAATCGTAAAAACGCACAGGATTCGAAGCGTGGGAAGATTTTCCAAAAGTTAGCGAAAGAAATATATGTTGCAGCGAAGCAGGGTGGACCCGATCCGGATTTGAATCCATCCCTTCGTTTGGTCATTGAAAAATCGAAGGCGGCGAATATGCCGAACGATAATATTAAGCGGGCCATTGATAAAGCGAGCGGTAATCAAAACGCTGATAACTATGAAGAAGTATTATATGAAGGTTACGGCCCAGGTGGAACGGCTGTGATGGTCATGTGTTTAACCGATAATCGAAATCGAACAGCGACAAATGTTCGAGTAGCCTTCAATAAAAATGGTGGAAATTTAGGCGAAACTGGCTGCGTTTCTTATATGTTTGATCGCAAAGGCTATCTCGCGATTGATCGAGAAGGATTTGACATGGAGGAAGATGATTTGCTCCTACAAGTCATTGAAGCAGGCGGAGAAGAGCTTGAAACAAGCGATGAAGTGTTTGAAATTTATACAGATCCAGAGAACTTCATCGAAGTAAAGGAAACGTTAGAGAAGGAAGGAATCACATTCGCATCCGCAGAAATTACAATGATTCCTCAAACAACAACAGAGCTGAACGAAGAACAAGCAGCGAAAATGGAAAAAATGCTCGACATGCTTGAAGATGATGACGATGTTCAAGACGTTCATCATAACTATGAGCATTGATACTGTATACATTCCCCTAGCCTAAAGGTGAATGACGGAAAAACTGCACTCCTATATTTCAGGGAGGTGCAGTTTTTTTGTTAATTGGCTTGTATTTTGCTCGAAGCGGCTCGTAAACTCGGTTGAGTGGCTTGTATTTTGCTCGAAGTGGCTCGTAAACTCGGTTGAGTGGCTTGTATTTTGCTCGAAGCGGCTCGTAAACTCGGTTGAGTGGCTTGTATTTTGCTCGAAGCGGCTCGTAAACTCGGTTGAGTGGCTTGTATTTTCCCTGAAGCGGCTCGTAAACTCGGTTGAGTGCTTCGTATTTTGACCTGAGCGCACGTATCATCACTAGATTGGCTCGCATCTTAGTCTAAGTACTTGTATCTTAGACCAGAAACTTCGAATATTCATGTAAAAATTTGGACAGTCTATGAATGAGAGATTGATGTGATAGAGGTGAATAGAATGAGTACCTTTCCCCGAATCATCATATGCATGGCGTTTGCTTTAAGCCTAATCGTTCCGTCCTACTCGAAGTCGCTGGCTCAAGAAGATGTTGTGCATATCGAAGGTCCAATGACATTGGAGGTTGTTTTACGTACACTTTATGTAGATGGTGAGGTAAGTGAGGAAATTGTCCAAGAAACGATTTGGGCGCTTGATGATTTTTGGGCAAAATATGCAGATTGGCAGCTTATCGATATGGATGATAGCTCCTTGCTTTTTGAAAAAGAAGTAGATGATATTTCCCCTTTATTAAAAGTAAATGGATTTTTCGGTATTTCGGATGATGGTGTTTTATCCATCTATAACGGAAAGCCCGAGATGGAAAATGTCATTCAATCTTTTTTTCAAATTGATGTGCAAAAGCTTGAAGGTAAAAAACAACAACAATTAAAACAAGGGATTCGTGTGAAGTCAAAAGAAGAGTATACAGATGTCCTTGAAGCGATGAAGCAATTTGTTATAAATGAAGATAAAGGGAGCTGACAAATTTGTCAGTCCCTTTTTGCGTATTGCCTAGATTATGTAGGATTTATGAAAACATGTTTTGTTTTTCCTTATGATAATAAAAGAACGTATGTTTTTCATTTCGAGATTATCGTCCTTTTGTGGTACAATGATGGATAGCGATATGATAGGAGAGAAAAAATTGTACGAATATATTAAAGGGACGATTGTACATACAGAGCCAGAACATGTTGTCATTGACAATAACGGAATTGGCTATCAAATTTTAACCCCAAATCCATTTGTTTTTTCGAGCAAAAAGGGAATGGATACGATTATTTATACATATCAGCATGTTCGCGAGGATACTCTTGCTTTATATGGATTTGAAACAGCTGAACAGAAGCAAATGTTTAAAAAACTTATTAGTGTTTCGGGGATTGGACCAAAAGGAGCGCTTGCGATTTTAGCATATGGCGAGCCTGTTCAAGTGATCCAAGCAATTGAAAATGAAGACGAAAAGTTTTTAACGAAGTTTCCGGGAGTAGGTAAGAAGACAGCGCGGCAAATGATCCTCGATTTAAAAGGAAAATTGCATGATGTCATTGATGCAGATGTGACAGGTTTGTTTGCTAATTTTGAAACGGATGAACTTTCTACTGTATCAACAAATATTGCGTTAGATGAAGCGATGTTAGCTCTTGCTGCATTAGGTTACTCTGAACGTGAATTAAAAAAGATTCGTCCAAAGCTTACAGATGGCGAGTTAACGACTGATCAATATATTAAACAAGCATTGCAGCTACTGATCAAATAACTAGCTTAAAAGGAGGGGGAGAAATGGAAGAAAGGGTATTGTCAGGAGAAGCATTAAACAATGATCAATCTTTTGAACAAAGCCTCCGCCCGCAAACGCTTGCTCAATACATTGGGCAAGAGAAAGTAAAAAGCAATTTAGCTGTTTTTATTGAAGCTGCGAAAATGAGGAGAGAAACGCTTGACCATGTTCTTCTATATGGTCCTCCTGGCTTAGGGAAAACGACGCTCGCTGTTGTTATTGCCAATGAGATGGGTGTGAATGTGAGAACGACTTCAGGCCCAGCCATTGAACGTCCAGGCGACCTAGCGGCGATTTTAACGGCGCTTGAACCAGGAGAAGTGCTTTTTATCGATGAGATTCATCGCTTGCCACGTGCGATCGAAGAGGTACTTTATCCTGCGATGGAAGATTATTGTTTGGATATCGTTATTGGTAAAGGTCCGGAAGCTCGATCGGTTCGACTTGATTTGCCTCCATTTACATTGGTTGGTGCAACGACGCGAGCAGGGGCAATATCAGCACCATTGCGAGATCGATTTGGTGTATTAAGCAGGCTTGAATATTATAATGAAGAGCAACTAACAGATATCGTTGTGCGAACAGCCGCCATTCTTGATACGGATATCGATGAAAATGGTGCGGTCGAAATTGCTAAGCGTTCGCGGGGGACACCGAGAATCGCTAATCGGCTTTTAAGACGGGTTCGCGACTTTGCCCAAGTTCGCGGAAATGGAAAGATCACATATTCAATCGCAGATGAAGCATTGGAATTATTACAAGTTGACCGACTGGGACTTGATCATATTGACCATAAATTATTAATGGGGATTATCGAAAAGTTTAGGGGTGGACCAGTCGGACTTGATACGATTGCGGCCAGCATCGGTGAAGAGTCGACAACGATTGAAGATGTATATGAGCCATACTTACTGCAAATTGGCTTTTTACAACGAACACCGCGCGGGCGAATGGTGACAAAGATGGTGTATGATCATTTTAAAATTGATGTGCCTGAAGGATGAGGAAAATGTCTAAACTATTAATGGTTACGGGAGCTGCCCTCTTCATTGTCGGGTTTCTCATTCATTTTCTGAAGTTGGGGAAGCTACCTGGCGATGTCGTCTTTAAAAAAGGCAATACAACCTTTTATTTTCCGATCGTTACATCGATCATTTTAAGCGTGATCGTGTCCGCAGTTTTGTATTTTATTGGGAGGCTTAAATAATAGTGGAAGTAAAAATGTTTGATTTTGATTTACCAGAAGAGTTAATTGCACAAACCCCTTTAGAAAATCGAACGGAGAGCAAGCTGATGGTGCTAGATAAACAGTCTGGCGCTATTTTGCATGAACAATTTCGCAACATCCATCAGTATTTACAGGCGGGTGATTGTCTCGTTTTAAATGATACGAAAGTTCTTCCTGCGCGATTATTAGGGATGAAGGCTGATACAGGCGCAAAAATCGAAGTGCTACTTTTAAAGCAGTTGGAAGGTGACGAGTGGGAAACACTTGTCAAGCCAGCCAAACGTATTAAAGTAGGTTCGATTATTTCCTTTGGAGATAGTAAGCTAACGGCGGTTTGCATCGCTGAAAAAGAACATGGAGGGCGAATACTTGAATTTCGCTATGATGGAATTTTTTATGAGGTGCTTGATGAGCTTGGAAAAATGCCATTGCCTCCATATATTAAAGAGCAGCTTGAAGATCAATCGCGTTATCAAACTGTGTTTGCAAAAGAGCGTGGGTCTGCGGCAGCACCGACAGCTGGCTTGCATTTTACTGTTGACTTGTTAGAGCAGTTAAAACGTCAAGGGGTTAATATTGTTTTTATCACACTTCATGTTGGGTTAGGGACGTTCCGGCCTGTCAGCGTCGAAAATATTGATGAGCATGACATGCATGCGGAGTTTTATCGTGTTTCCGAGGAAACAGCGGCATTGCTAAATGAAACAAAAAAAGCGGGCGGCAGAATCATTACGGTTGGGACAACTTCAACGAGAACACTTGAAACGATCGCAACGAAACACGATGGCCGTTTTGTTGCTGAGGATGGCTGGACAGATATTTTTATCTATCCTGGCTATGAATTTAAAGCGATTGATGGGATGATTACGAATTTCCATTTACCGATGTCCACGCTGATTATGCTCGTTAGCGCGCTAGCTGGCAGGGAAAATGTATTACATGCATACGAAGAGGCAGTAAGGGAACGTTATCGCTTTTTCAGTTTTGGCGATGCGATGTTGATTAAGTGAGGCTATGATCGTATATTTTGTTAATTTTAAACACGTTGATTGTAGCGGAAGATGTGAGACTCCTGCGGGATAACGGAACAGGTGAGACCCCGCAGGCGTGAAGCGCCGTGAAGGCTTACCGTTACGCCCGCGGAAAGCGAGCATCTGCAGCGGAAATCAACAACTACGTCAAGGAGTTGAGCAGAATGGCAGCAGTCACCTATGAATTAATTAAAACATGTAAACAAACAGGTGCAAGATTAGGAATGATTCATACTCCACATGGATCATATGAAACGCCGATGTTTATGCCAGTTGGAACATTGGCGACGGTGAAAACGATGGCCCCAGAAGATTTAAAAGCAATGGGGGCAGGGATCATTTTAAGCAATACGTATCATTTATGGCTTCGTCCTGGACATGAAATCGTCAAAGAAGCAGGCGGACTTCATAAATTTATGAATTGGGATCAAGCGATTCTTACCGATTCAGGCGGTTTTCAAGTTTTTTCATTAAGTGAGTTCCGCGATATAAAAGAAGAAGGGGTTCATTTCCGCAATCACTTAAACGGGGATAAATTATTTTTATCACCGGAAAAAGCGATGGAAATCCAAAACGCGCTTGGGGCGGATATTATGATGGCCTTTGACGAATGTCCTCCGTTTCCAGCAACGCCTGAATATATGAAGAATTCTGTTGAGCGAACATCTCGTTGGGCAGAAAGATGTCTTGAAGCGCATCAGCGTCTGCAAGATCAAGCGTTATTCGGGATTGTTCAAGGGGGAGAATATGAAGATCTTCGTAAACTAAGTGCGAAGGATCTTGTGTCTATGGACTTTCCTGGTTATGCGATCGGTGGTTTATCGGTTGGCGAGCCGAAAGATGTGATGAATCGTGTACTTGAATTTACAACACCGCTTCTACCGACAAATAAACCGCGTTATTTAATGGGCGTAGGCTCACCAGATTCATTGGTTGATGGTGCAATCCGCGGTATCGATATATTTGATTGTGTATTGCCAACTCGAATTGCGAGGAATGGAACATTGATGACGAGCGAGGGACGCCTCGTTGTGAAAAATGCGAAATATGCGCGTGATTTTAGCCCGATTGATGAGAATTGTGATTGCTACACGTGTAAAAATTATACACGTGCATATATCCGTCATTTATTAAAATGTGACGAAACGTTTGGAATTCGACTTACAACTTACCATAACCTGCATTTTCTGTTAAAATTAATGGAGCAAGTCAAGGATGCGATTCGTGAAGATCGTTTAGGTGACTTCAAAGAAGAATTTTTTGAGCGCTATGGATTTAACCGTCCTGACGCGAAAAATTTCTAAATATGCAATCAATGAGCGAAGGGAGGGACTAGAAACATGCAAACACTAGCTAACTTATCACCATTTATTTTAATGTTTGTTCTGTTCTATTTTATTTTGATCAGACCAAACCAAAAGCGGCAAAAGAAGGTTCAAGATATGCAAAGCAATTTGCAAAAAGGCGATAAAATCGTCACAATTGGTGGCCTTCACGGCACGGTTGATGCTGTTGATGAAGGGAAAGTTGTCATCTTATGTGGTGACGGCAGCAGGCTTACATACGATCGAGCAGCGATTCGCGATGTAATTAACGCTGATAACTAATCAATTAACGGAAAAGAAGCTCGTCAAAATTGACGACGCTTCTTTTCATTTTTGTGACAAGATGTTAACCCCTAACACGCCTCCCATCATGGCGGTTAAAATATAACATGTATGAAAGATCGTTTGTTCGAGCGTGAAAAAAAGTCCATGGCCCAAATATTCATACATAAATACGATGAAGCTATAAATGATCCCGGTTGCACCGCCGATCATCCATCCTTTTTGCTTTGCCTTTCCCCCGCAGATGAACCCTCCAACAAATACGGCAAAATAAGAAATGATTGTAATAAGTAAACGGATAGATTGTTCCTGAGTATTCGTAAAATGTAAAATAAGTGAAAAAATCAGACTTGTGATTGCGGCAAGCAATAAAATGGTTGTCACACCATATATAATAGATACACCAAATTTCTTCGCTTCGATTTCGACCCACTCCTTTTTAAAATCATCGGAAAATATAGCTAACTATTCATATCTCACCCTTAGAAAGGATGTCCTAAAAAGACTTGTCTTCCATATTCATATTCGAAATTTTAAGATTTAGAAGAGAATGTTTAAAAAGTCCTGTAAAAAAACTCTCCATCTAATATTTTTATTTTCAAGAGTCAGTACAGACACTCTCAAAAAGTACGATACTTAAATTTTAAATCGATATGTTTTTCATTGTTTTTCGTCCGCTGAGCATACTAATCATTGCTATGGTAAAAAGGAGGAAACAGAATGGAAAAGTATATGATTATCATTTTGCGGACGATTCTTTTATACGGCGTAATACTCGTCATCTTTAGAGCGATGGGAAAGCGTGAAATTGGAGAGCTAAGCGTTATTGATCTTGTCGTCTTCATTATGCTTGGTGAAATGGCCGTGATAGCAATTGAAGACCACAAGGATCCGATCATGCATACAATCACTCCAATGGCCGTCCTTCTCATTATTCAGATTGGTATGGCTTACGGATCATTAAAAAGCCGGAAGTTTCGTAAACTTGTTGATGGGGAGCCAAGCATCATTATAAAAAATGGAAAGATTGACGAAAAAGCAATGAAAAAACTTCGCTATAATTTCGATGATCTTCTTATGCAGATGCGTACAAAAGACATTGATAATATCGCGGATGTTGAATTTGCGATATTAGAAACGTCCGGAGAGCTTTCGATTATAAAAAAAGGAAAAAAGGGTAGAGCCGGTTCTTATACGCTTCCTCTCATTATCGATGGCGATATTCAACAAGACCATTTAAAGGAAATCGGAAGGAATGAGCAATGGCTGCGAAAAGAACTGAATTCGAGAGGCTACAATGATATAAACAGCATTAGCTTTTGCAGTCATCAAGACGGACAATTTTATATTGACGAAAAAGATGAGTAAAAGGAAGCTATTTAAATCGTGCTAAGTCACTTTTCCGGAGAAGCTTTAATGAAAAAATAAGCACAATATATAAAACCGACGTAATGGCAATGCCTATTAAAAGTCGAAGAAGATCGTGAATCTGGCTAAATGTATGCGAATATAAGAGTAATCCAATGTACGCGGCTAAACAGGAAGCAATAATAAATTTTATATATTCGCGAATATAAACAGTAAATTGAATACGTTTTAAGACGGTTGCATAATGGAGCATTGTAATTAACACCGTGCCTGTTGCAATTCCAAGTGCAGCACCGTTAATGCCAAATTCCGGTCGTGAGGCAAGAACGAAAATAACACCTATTTTGATGGTATTACCGATCAGACTATTAATCATGGCAGCTCTAGCTAAATCAAGTGCTTGTAAAATCGCTTGCAGTGGACCTTGATAATAATGAAAAATAAAAAATGGTGCAATGAGTGTAATGAATTCTGAACCGTTTGAGGATCCATACATGATGGTCATTAAAGGCTCGGAAAAAACGTATAAAATGATGACAGCCAGTCCACCTGATAACAAAGCGAACTTTAATGCGAGCTGTAATCGATGCTCAACCAATTTATAATTTTTCATCGCATTTGCCTCACTTATTGCGGGAACGAGTGCTGTCGACAGTGAGTACGTAATAAATGATGGAAGTGTTAATAATGGTAAAGCATATCCAGTAAGCAATCCATACTGTTTCGTTGCAACTCCAGCTGCAACACCGGCAATAAGTAGGCTTTGAGAAACGACAATCGGTTCAAAGAACCAGGAAAGCGAGCCGATCATTCGACTTCCAGTTGTTGGAATGGCTACTTGTAGCAGCTCTTGCAATGTTTTCTTGCCACTTTGAACCGATTTAAAAAAGTTTCTGCGAATCGGAAACTTCTTTTTTACTTTAAACATGGTAAATAGGTAAGCTAGAGAAGCGAGTTCCCCAAGGACTGATGCAACCATCGCCGCTGCTGCTGCATATTCAATTCCGAGCGGCAAAAACTTTTTAACGAATAGTGCAATCAGGGCGATCCGAACGATTTGCTCGATCACTTGTGAGATCGCTGCTGGCTTCATGTTTTGCTTGCCTTGGAAATATCCGCGAATCACGGAGGAAATCGCAATGACTGGAATAATCGGTGCAATTGCCACGAGCGGATAAAAGGTTCTCGGATCTGTCAAAAGCGTTTCTGATAAAAAACGGGCTGATAAAATGAGTGCAGGTGTGAATAGAAGCGATAAAGAACCGGTAACCGCCAGTGATACAGCAAGAATTTTTTTTATTTTCTTTTGGTCACCCTTTGCTTCTGCTTCGGCAACTGCTTTCGAGATTGCAACAGGCAATCCAAATTGTGTCAGTGTAACGACAAGGATGAATGTGGGGATTGCCATTTGATACAGACCTACCCCTTCCTCGCCGACGGTTCGATTAATAACGATTCGATTAATAAATCCGAGCAATCTTGTTAAAAGCCCGGCAACCATGAGTATTAGCGTCCCTTTAAAAAACTTTGACATTTGATTCCCTGCCTTCTCAAATGTGTTCCGTTCGATTACAATGAAGTATATGCGAGTAAGTGGACAAAGCATGACAAGTTGTCAAATAATCGATCACATTTTTGGGAGGTGGGATAAAAAGATGGAAGGGACAGATCATCCATATGATTCATATTTTCACGTATTAACCCCTGCGCTCGTGAGCAAGGTTGAAGAATTTGCCGTTCTTGGATACGGAAAAGTAGAAAAAGCAGATATATGGTATTATTTAACGAAGAAGATTTGGCGGAATCCGAAGGAAGGCATCCGAATATACGAATTAGTTTCAGATGTGATTTCGTTAAACATTGGAGATTATATGAATTTTTCAACTGTTGAGGCATTCAAATCGCCAAACATATTCGCTGATTTGGAAAGTGAGGAATTGCAAGCATTGCTTAACCCCAAAGAGCAATAACATGAATTGACAGCCTGTTTTCCGTACTTCATAATAGGCATGTACTTGCATACCGTTCAGGAAGGATAGATTGTTCATGGTAAAAAGAAGTAGAATCGTTGCCTTTTTCCTCATTGTCATCTTTATGGCTGGGATCATCGGAACGACATCGAATCCAATCGTTAATAATATAAAATTAGGGCTTGATCTCCAAGGTGGCTTTGAGGTACTTTACGAAGTTGAAGCAATTAACAAAGATCAAAAGATCGACAGAGAAACATTAGTACATACGACAGAAGCACTGAATCGAAGAATTAATGTATTAGGTGTAAGCGAGCCAAACATACAGATTGAAGGCAATGATCGAATTCGTATTCAGCTTGCTGGTGTAGAGGATCAAAACCAAGCACGGGAAATGCTCGGTACGCAAGCAACCCTGACATTCCGTGATGTCAATGATCAAATGATGATGGATGGTACAGATCTAGTTGAAGGTGCTGCAAAGCAAACGTTTGATCCGAACACAAATCAGCCCATTGTGCTAGTTGAATTAAAGGACCGAAAAAAATTCCGTGATGTGACTGAAAAGATCGTCAGCATGGCACCGAATAATCAGCTTGCGATTTGGCTCGATTTCGAAGAAGGAGTTGATTCTTTTCAAGAAGCGATCAAGGATCCAAACCATCCAAAGCTTTTATCAGCTCCGAATGTAAGGGAAGTATTCAATACGACAAGTGTGTCAATTGAAGGAAACTTTACGAAAGAAGAAGCCGAAAATTTAGCCAATTTACTTAATGCAGGTGCCCTTCCGGTAAAATTAACAGAAGTATATTCGACTTCTGTTGGCGCTAAATTCGGCGAACAAGCGATGAATCAAACAGTTACTGCTGGTATTGTAGGAATTGCAATCATTTTCTTATTTATGATTGTTTTTTATCGCCTGCCAGGTGTAATTGCAACGATTACGCTGTCCATTTATATTTATTTAATCTTACTTATTTTCGATTTAATGAACGCTGTTCTAACATTACCGGGAATTGCGGCTTTAATTCTCGGAGTCGGGATGGCGGTCGATGCCAATATTTTAACGTATGAGCGATTGAAGGAAGAAATAAAAGTAGGGCGCTCGTTAAAATCAGCATTCCAATCGGGCAATAAATCATCGTTTGTTGCAATCTTAGACGCAAATCTTACGACGTTACTTGCGGCCGGAGTTCTATTTTACTTTGGAACAAGCTCGGTAAAAGGCTTTGCGACGATGTTAATCATCAGTATTTTATTAAGCTTTCTTACGGCAGTATATGGTTCACGCTTATTGCTCTCATTCTGGATCAATAGTGGAATGTTTAAAGATCGTCCAGGCTGGTTTGGTGTAAAGCGTTCATCGGTTCATCGTCTGAATGAAAATCTGACACCGCATGATTTAAAAACACCGTTTGATCGTTTTGACTTTGTCAAACATCGGAAAAAGTTTTATACATTATCGACGATTTTGCTCGTAAGTGGTGTAATCATTCTTGCAATTTTCCGTTTGAATCTAGGTATTGATTTTTCAAGTGGTACTCGTGTTGAAATTGATGGTGGCAAGCCATTAACAACGGAAGAAGTAATGGTGGAGTTAGAAGCGATCGATCTGGTTCCTGATGACCTTGTCCTTTCCGGTGCGAATGGAGAAATCGGTGTGGCTAGCTTTAAAGGTGTGCTTTCAACAGATACCATTGCCCAGTTAAAAGACCATTTTCACGAAAAATACGGTTTGGATCCAAGTGTAAGCACGGTTTCCCCAACAGTTGGGAAGGAACTGGCGAAAAATGCATTTTACGCATTGCTCGTTGCGGGAATCGGGATCATTATTTACGTATGGTTCCGCTTCGAATTTGCGATGGGATTGTCGTCCGTCCTCGGTCTTGCTCATGATGCCTTTTTTATCGTTGCTATCTTCAGTTTGACAAGGCTTGAGGTTGATATTACGTTTATTGCGGCTGTTTTGACGATCGTTGGTTATTCGATTAATGATACAATCGTTACATTTGACCGAATTCGGGAAAATATGATTGCGAAAAAACGCCTGAAGACGGAAGAAGATATTGCTGAGGTTGTTAATAAAGGGTTGCACCAAACATTGACACGTTCGATTAATACGGTGCTAACCGTTATTATTACGGTTGTTGCTATACTTATTTTAGGTAGTGAATCCATTCGAAACTTTTCGATTGCTTTGCTTGTCGGATTGTTAGCTGGAGCATACTCATCCATTTTTATTTCCGCACAGCTTTGGTACGATTTGAAAGTAAGGGAATTAAGAAAAAATGGGCCAATTAATACCGTAAAGGAAAAGAAAAAATGGTCGGATGAGCCACAGGTTTAATGATTTATAACAGAAAAAACCGCAGAAAAATCTGCGGTTTTTTGTCGCCTTGGGCAAGATATAAAGGTAGTTTGTTTTTAAAGGAGCGTTTACATGAAGCAGGAGGATCGATTCAAGCAAGCTGAGTTTGCCGCGTGGTTAGGCATTGGCATCAATCTTATATTAACTGTGTTAAAAGGAGTTGTAGGTGTAAAGGCGAATAGTAAGGCATTGATTGCGGATGCGGTCCATTCTGCATCCGACATTGCAGGTTCATTCGCCGTATATATTGGGCTGAGGGCTGCAAAACAGCCACCTGACGACGACCATCCGTATGGACACGGAAAAGCCGAGTCGATTGCAGCGATTATCGTTGCAGTCATCTTAGTGATTGCTGGTTTGCAAATAGGTAAATCAGCGCTAGAAGCTTTTTTTACCCCGATGATCGCACCTGGTGGAATGGCAATTTATGTTGTCGTTTTTTCAATTCTCGTCAAAGAAGCATTGTTTCGCTATAAATTCAAACTAGGGAAAAAGCTAAATAGTGATGCATTAATCGTCAATGCATACGAGCATCGTTCAGATGTGTATTCATCAATTGCTGCATTAATTGGAATTGGACTGTCGATCATTGGTGCAAAGCTACATATTAATTGGCTTATTTATGGAGACCCAGCAGCAGGTGTGATTGTTTCTTTACTTGTTTTAAGAATGGCTTGGAAGCTAGGTGCAGATGCGATTCATAATACACTTGATCACGTGCTTCATGAAGAAGATACCATTGAGTTTCAACAGTTGATTTTATCGGTGCCACAAGTAAAAGCGATCGATCAGTTACACGCTCGCGAACACGGGTATTATGTCATTATCGATTTGAAAATTTCAGTTGATCCATACATGACCGTAGAAGAAGGGCATCAAATTGGGAAAAAGGTGAAAGATCAATTGATGAGCCACTCACATGTTCACAATGTGTTCGTTCATATTAATCCATACAATCCAGATGAAAAAGGGAATCATTGATTATATTCTTCGATATGCGCCCCAACTTTGATTGAAAGAAATTGGATGCAAAGCTTCTTATTGATTCTGGTGTATTACATACTTATTTTGAAACGTGTTGATTGGAGTGGAAGGCGCCGACTCCTGTGGGATGGGCGGGCCTGGTGAGATCCCGCAGGAGCGTAATTTAAGGAACGAAGCCGTCGCCACATCGTGTGGCAACGGCTTCGTGACCAACATCCTGTTGGCCCGAAGCTCACCCTCTCCATGGAAAGCGTGCGCCTGTAACGAAAACCAGCCCTTCATCCCACCACACCAACCTTTTAGCAATCAATCAAACGATTTCTGTCTTGAAAATCAGTAAACATAAATCTATTCGTCATTGAAAGCATGATGCCACTTTTGTATAATTAGTAAGTCTAGAGGAGTGAGCGAATGTTACTTTCAAAAACACGCTGGGTAGTAAAAGAACGAAACGAAGAAGCGAGCAAATATATTGCAGACACTTTAAACATTGCACCGCTTGTTGCGACTTTATTAGTGAATCGTGGGTTAGATGATGTTGAAGCAGCAAAGAAGTTTTTGTATATCGAAAATGAACCGTTCCACGATCCTTTTCTGATCGAAGGAATGGAAAGTGGAACGAAGCGAATAAAAGAAGCGATCGCGAACCAAGAGCCAATTCTTATATTTGGTGACTATGATGCGGATGGAGTAACAAGTACATCCGTTTTAATGATGGTTTTAAAAGAAATGGGGGCAAATGTCAGATATTACATACCGAATCGATTTACGGAAGGGTATGGACCGAATGCACCCGCCTTTCGCATGGCCGCTGAGACTGGAATTAAGCTGATTGTTACGGTTGATACGGGTATTTCTGCATTGGAAGAGGCGACACTTGCAAAAGAGCTTGGAATCGATTTAATTATTACCGACCATCACGAACCGGGGGAGCAATTGCCAGATGCTTTTGCGATTATTCATCCTAAATTGCCTGGTTCGCGCTATCCATTCCAGGAGCTTGCAGGTGTCGGTGTTGCGTTTAAACTTGCACATGCATTAATGGGGGAAGTTCCAACGCATTTGCTTGATTTAGTTGCAATCGGTACGATTGCTGACCTTGTGCCGCTGCACGGAGAAAATCGTTTAATAACAAAAATTGGTTTAAAACAGTTAGCTGTGACAGAAAGACCTGGTATTCAAGCCATTTGTCAGATTGCTGGAGCAAAAATTGCTGAAGTAAATGAAGAAACAATTGGGTTCATGCTTGCTCCTAGATTGAATGCTGCGGGAAGACTTGAGCATGCGGGTCCCGCTGTTGAGTTATTAATGACAAATGATGAAGATGAAGCACTTCAATTAGCGGAAGAGCTTGATTTACTGAATAAGGAGCGGCAATCGATCGTGTCGACAATCGCTAATGAGGCGATTCAAATCGTCGAAAAGCAGTATCAATCAGATGATGATCATGTCCTTGTGATTGGAAAAGAGGGTTGGAACCCGGGTGTCATTGGCATCGTTGCTTCTCGTCTCGTTGAAAAATTCTATCGGCCTGCGATCGTTTTAAGTTATGACGAAGAAACCGGCCTAGCCAAAGGTTCCGCACGGAGTATTCAAGGCTTCGATTTGTTTGAAAACTTATCCGCATTATCTGAACTGCTTCCACATTTTGGCGGGCATTCAATGGCGGCTGGCATGACGTTAAAGCTTGAGGATGTAGATCTGCTTCGAATCCGATTAAACGAACGAGCGAAGGAACAGTTAACAGACGATGATTATATTCCGATCACTGAACTTGATGCTGAAATAACAGTTGAAGAAGCGAGTATTGAAACGATTAATCAACTAAATATGCTTGCTCCATATGGCATGAAAAATCCAAAACCGAAGGTGTTAATTGAAAATACAGCCATATCTGGGATGCGCAAGATTGGTGCGAATCAAACACATATTAAGCTTACACTTGAAGAGCCTGGTCATTCACTTGATGGGGTAGGCTTCCATCTTGGATCGATCGTAGACGAGATTGCACAAGGTTCAAAAATATCCGTCATTGGCGAGCTAGCCATTAATGAGTGGAACAATATAAGAAAGCCACAAATTTTTCTTAAAGATGTAGCTGTTAACGAATGGCAGCTTTTTGATATTAGAGGAAATAAACAGTTGAAACAATGGATAACAAGCATTGACGACGCGAACAATGTCATTGTCCTTTTTCAAAAAAATCATCTTGATCTATTCACATGGAATGACTTACTAGCGAATACGGTAGTAGTGGAGAATGGAATCGATGCAGAACAACTGGTACTTGATCAGAAAAATGTGATCTTATTAGACTTTCCGCCAACGATGGAACTCGTTACGAAGCTTGTAAAAGGAAAAAGACCTGCTCGTATTTATGCTCACTTTTATCAAAAAGAAGACCATTTTTTCAGTACATTACCGACGAGAGAACATTTTAAATGGTATTATGCGTTTTTAATGAAGCGAAAGCACTTTGATTTGAAACGGTACGGAAATGATCTTGCAGCATATAAAGGTTGGTCACAAGCAACAATTGAATTCATGTCAAACGTGTTTTTTGAATTAGATTTTGTTACAATAGATGGCGGCATGATTTCAATAAATTTAACGAAAACAAAAAAAGATTTAGCTGAATCACCGACGTATCAAAGGAAACAGGAGCAGCTAAAATTGGAAAAAGATTTGCTATATTCATCTTATGATCAATTAAAACAATGGTTTGATGATCGAATGGCTATGAATACTTGCAAAGAGGAGGAACTAAAACAATGGATTTAAAACAATACGTAACGATCGTTCCTGATTGGCCGACAAAAGGAATTAAGTTCAAAGATATTACAACTTTAATGGATAATGGCGAAGCATTTCATTATGCCACAGATCAAATCGTTGAATATGCGCGACAAAAAGAAATTGATCTCATTGTCGGGCCGGAAGCGAGAGGGTTTATCATTGGTTGTCCAGTTGCTTATGCGCTCGGATGTGGCTTTGCACCTGTGAGAAAAGAAGGAAAGCTACCGCGTGAAACAATCAAAGCAGAATATGGGAAAGAATATGGGAAAGATGCATTGACGATTCATAAAGATGCGATCAAACCAGGACAAAGAGTATTAATTACTGATGACCTACTTGCAACGGGAGGCACAATTGAAGCGACAATTGAGCTTGTCGAAAAATTAGGCGGGGTTGTCGTTGGTATCGCTTTTCTCATTGAGCTAACGTATTTAGAAGGTCGCTCCAAACTACAAGGATATGATGTCCTTTCTTTAATGAAATACTAATATCGTAAAAGCACTCACTGCGAGTGCTTTTTATATATAAAGAATACAACAAAAAAGGTTGTTTTTTGACAAAAACCAATCTTTTTACTTGAAAAAAAGATCAATATCTTTACAAGTGCTGCTTCATTCACGATAATAGATATTATACTCTTTTTTAACTGATGCTTTTGAAAAGAAGATAAGAATGTATGGATTCATTTCTAAGATAGGTATTTATGTCTAGCTCAGCCGCCCAGCGACAAGCAAACTTCATGCATCTTCCTACGATAAGTCAACATCGGCTCGCCTTTAAGGCTCACGTGTTCAGGCCTGCTTGACGCAGGTACAACGGCGTTGCCATAGGACGTGGCGAATTTAGCCGTTGTTCCATTAAACTCGTCAGAAGGACCGCAGTTTGCATGTCGCTAAACGGGCGCTTACGCTTTTATTAAAGAAAAAATAAAAAGGTGATCCCTGTGGCAAAAGATCGAGTCTTAACAGCTGAAGAAGTAATAAATCGAACAAGTAAATATTTAAATGAAAAACATGTGCTGTTTGTGAGGAAAGCCTTTGAATACGCGCGTGAAGCTCATAAAGAACAATTTCGCAAATCGGGAGAGCCTTACATTATCCATCCGATTCAAGTAGCAGGAATTTTGGCTGATTTAGAAATGGACCCAGCGACCGTATCGGCTGGTTTTCTTCATGATGTTGTAGAAGACACCTCTGTCACGATTGCTGATATTTCAGAGGAATTTGGCAGTGAAGTAGCCATGCTCGTTGATGGTGTAACAAAACTAGGAAAAATTAAATATAAATCGCATGAAGAGCAGCAGGCGGAAAATCATCGAAAAATGTTCGTGGCGATGGCACGGGATATTAGGGTCATATTAATAAAGTTAGCTGACAGGCTTCATAATATGCGCACGCTCAAACATTTACCGGCGGAAAAGCAGAGGAGAATCGCAAACGAAACACTTGAAATTTTTGCACCGCTTGCACATCGGCTTGGAATTTCAAAAATCAAGTGGGAGCTCGAAGATACATCTTTACGCTATTTAAACCCGCAGCAATATTACCGGATCGTTAATTTAATGAAGCGAAAACGCGATGAGCGTGAACAATATTTGGATGATGTCATGGAACAGATGGATGAACGCCTCTCCGATATGGATATAAAAGCCGAGGTATCCGGACGACCTAAACATATTTATTCAATTTATCGAAAGATGGTCCAACAGCATAAGCAATTTAATGAAATTTATGATTTACTTGCGATACGAATCGTCGTTAATAGTATTAAGGATTGCTACGCTGTCCTTGGGATTATCCATACTTGCTGGAAACCAATGCCTGGTCGATTTAAAGATTATATCGCCATGCCAAAGCCAAATATGTATCAATCACTGCATACGACCGTGATCGGTCCAAAAGGTGACCCGCTAGAGGTACAAATCCGTACGATCGAAATGCACCGAATTTCTGAATATGGTGTTGCGGCGCACTGGGCGTATAAAGAAGGCAAAGAAATGAGCCAGCAAGCATCATTTGAGAAGAAATTATCATGGTTCCGTGAAATACTTGAATACCAAAATGAATCAGAAAATGCAGAAGAATTTATGGAATCATTGAAAATCGATTTATTTTCCGACATGGTGTTTGTTTTCACGCCAAAAGGTGATGTCATTGAGTTGCCAGCTGGTTCTGTTCCGATTGATTTTGCTTATCGGATTCACTCCGAAATCGGCAATAAAACGATCGGGGCAAAGGTGAATGGAAAGATGGTGACGCTTGATTATAAATTAAAAACGGGCGATATCATTGAAGTATTAACATCTAAACATTCATATGGGCCAAGTCAAGATTGGTTAAAATTAGCGCAAACATCACAAGCGAAAAATAAAATTAAACAATTTTTTAAACGTCAACGTAAGGAAGAAAACATCGTCAAAGGACGAGAACTCGTTGAAAAAGAAATCAAGGAAATGGAATTCGATTTAAAAGAAATTCTCGTTCCAGATAACTTAAAAAAAGTAACGGATAAATTTAATTTTTCACATGAAGATGATATGTATGCGGCTGTTGGCTATAACGGGATTTCAGCGATTCAAGTGGCTAATCGTCTTACGGAAAAATGGCGACGAGAACGCGATAAAGAGGAGATCATTAAAGACATTCCGACAGAACCGAAACCAGTTGTTCGTAACGGACGCTCTGAAGCAGGCGTAAAGGTAGCGGGAGCAGACAATTTGCTTATTCGTCTGTCAAGATGTTGCAGCCCAGTCCCAGGTGATGAAATTGTCGGATTTATTACGAGAGGGCGCGGTGTATCTGTTCATCGCGCAGACTGCCCGAATATGAAGACAAGTGAAACGAAGGATCGGCTTATTCCTGTTGAGTGGCAAATGGGCGTTAATTATGTGAAGGAATATAATGTTGACATCGAAATTAACGGCTATGATCGCCGCGGACTTTTAAACGAAGTGCTTGAAGTCGTAAGCGGGACAAAAACAAATATTACCGCTGTATCTGGACGTTCGGATCGGAATAAAGTGGCAATTATAATGATGTCCATCTCGATTAAAAACACGAGTCATCTTCATCTGGTTGTCGATAAAATTAAGCAGATTCCAGATATATATGCCGTGCGGAGAATTATGAATTAATGGGTGTTTAAAAGGAGCGATTTATGCAACTTATGAATATCCTTTTAAAGGAGTTTTTTTGAAATATGCGCGTTGTGTTACAAAGATGTAAAAAAGCAAGTGTGACTGTGGAAGAAAAAGAGGTTGGTCGCATTGATCAAGGCTTTGTTTTACTCGTCGGAATTACACACGAAGATACGGAAGCAGAATGTGAATGGCTTGCAGAAAAAATTGTTAACTTGCGTGTGTTTGAAGACGAAGAGGGGAAGATGAATCATTCTCTTTTGGAAGAAAAAGGAGCGATTTTATCAATCTCACAGTTTACGTTGTATGGAGATTGTACAAAAGGAAGGCGTCCAAACTTCATGGGTGCAGCCAAGCCTGTCCATGCAGAAGCATTGTACAATCGTTTTAACGAAATACTTCTTGAAAAGGGCGTTCCGGTCGAGACGGGGATATTTGGAGCAATGATGGATGTTTCACTCATCAATGATGGCCCAGTCACATTAATGTTGGAAAAATAAATTGTTGTAGCCGGTGAAGAACATGATTCCTCACCGGCTTTTTCGCTATCAATTAAGCATTTGCCCGTAGATAATATGGCCTAGAGATTGAGTAGCTTATAAACTCGGGAGACTGGCTTGTAAAACTGTATAAGTGGCTTGTAAACTCAGGGAACTGGCTTGTAAAATTGTTAGAGTGGCTTGTAAACTCGAGGAACTGGCTTATAAAACTGAATAAGTGCTAATAGACTCATAGCAGCAAAGATTATTGGCTTGTTATTTGCAAATTGCATAAGAATCTCACAAATTTTTCGTCTGGTTTAACTGATATGCTTTTATTAAATCCCTCACAAAAAAACAAAAAGCCCAATACGGTACTGACCCCCGAAAGTTAGAGTAATAACTCTAACTTTTAGGGGGCGCCACCTGCACTGGGCTTTTTATTTTGAAAAATACTCCTGCAAACCTTTTACAATTCCGTCTGTTACAGCGTTTTGGAATTTTTTTGTAGAAATGACTTTCTCTTCAGAAGGATTGCTTAAATATCCTAGTTCGAGAAGAACGGATGGTTGTGAGTTTTCTCGTATGACGTAATAGTTTCCATGTCGTGTCCCACGATTTTTTAGTGAGACAGCATGCTCAATTTGCTGATTGATTGCTTTTGCTAATTCTTTTTCATAAGAATGGTAATAATACGTCGTGTGGCCATTTACTTGTTTATCTTTGATGCTGTCGTAATGCAAGCTTATAAAGGCGTCCGCTTGATGTCGAGCGGCAAGATATGCTCGGTCATTCAAGCTTACGTACTCGTCAATATCCCGTGTGACGATTACCTTCGCTCCTGCTTTATGAAGTTTCCTTGCGAGCATATCGGCCGTTTTTAATGTCAACTCTTTTTCTAGCGTGCCGTTGGCTCCTTCAGCACCTTGATCACGTCCGCCATGGCCAGGGTCAAGTACAATCGTTTTTCCTTTAAGACCCCCGGTTCCTTTCGTGGCAATTTGATTGGACTGGGAAACAATCCAGCTTGCGACAAAACCGCTCGCTCCGGTTTTATATTCAATTTCATACCAATCGCCATTTTTGCCGACTACGTTAAATACATCACCTGATGAAGCTCGACTAACAATTTTTGATTTAATCGAAGGCTTTTGGCGAATGTTCGTCCCATCATGCAAAATGGTAAGCGCGTTTGTTGTAGCTCCTTCAGCTGTTGTTGATGCCGAAGTTGCTTGGTGATTAGATTCACTTTGAATATATTGGCTGCTCACCCAAGCCTCGCCTTTCGCATAGGCAATTCGGCTCCACTCGTTTCCATTTTCTAATACTTCGACACTATCTCCCGTATGTAGTTGACCAACGATGTCACCTGAGAGACCAGGGCTTGTCCGAACATTTAGGCGATCGACTGTCACCGTTCCCTTTGTTGCCTGTGCTTTACTTCCTGTTGTTACCGCCTCTTTATCCGCCAACCAATCCGCAATCCAACCAGTTTTACCTGAGGAGAGCTTGATTTGGTACCAGCCATCTTCATGTTTTTCGAGTGTGTACGTTTCCCCTTCCCTAACTTGGGTAATTACATTATTAGATGTACCAGGGAATTCTCGAACATTTACTACGTCACCAGTAATGACCACTTTCTCAGCATTTGCGGCCAGTGCGAATGGGACATAGATAATGGCAGCAATGAAGACGAATGAAATGGCGATAATAGAAAATAATTTCCTTCCCAATCGAGCACCGCCTTTTGTAAAAAAATATATAGTCGTCATTCAGTGTACTATATTCGTGAAAAAATACAATAATCCTTTCAATATTTTTAATAAATGTGTAAATGGGCATAATGAAACTAAAGTTTACGTTCAGGAGGATAGCAATGCGAATTAATACAAATATTAAAATGACTTCGTATCAAGTTGAGATGGCGGGCTTGGATTTTAAACATCAATTAGAAACGGAAAAATATGCAATTGCTGCTGAAGTAGCTGGTGAATACGGTGTTGCACCAGCCGATATACGCTCATTAAAAAAGTATTTGGAAAAGTCGTAAAAAAAATCAGCTAATTAAATTGACAAAAATCAGATTCAAACGTATTATTAATGATTATATTGTATATATCCAGTGATGGAGAAAGTAATTGAGATGTTGAATTGAACAGAGAAGAAATGCCGCGGCTGAAAGCATTTTTACAAATCACCTCGATGAAAGACACTCCGTAGGTTCCGCTTCGAAACGTAATACATAGTAGAGGCCGGACGTGTTCAGGCGTTAACTGATGAAGTGGAAGCGAACGGATGTCGCTTCAAAAAGGGTGGCACCGCGGGAAAAACTCTCGTCCCTTGTTTTTCGGAACAAGGGATTGAGGGTTTTTTTATTTTGACTAGAAGGGGGCTTATCGGATGTCTATCCAGATACCAAGAGGCACACAGGATATTTTACCTGGTGAAGTAGAAAAATGGCAGTTGATCGAGCAAACGGCTAGAGAGATTTGCCACAAATATCAATACAAAGAAATTAGAACACCGATTTTTGAACATACGGAGCTTTTTCAGCGCGGCGTTGGTGATACGACTGATATTGTACAAAAAGAAATGTATTCATTTGATGATCGGGGCGGCCGTAATTTAACATTGCGACCTGAAGGAACGGCATCTGTCGTTCGTTCGTTTACCGAAAATAAAATGTATGGCTATCCGAATCAGCCTGTCAAGCTATATTATGTAGGACCAATGTTCCGCTATGAGCGACCACAGGCAGGCAGATTCCGTCAATTCGTTCAATTTGGTATTGAAGCACTTGGCAGCAATGATCCTGCTATTGATGCGGAGGTCATTTCGATTGCGATGGAGCTTTATAAACAATTGGGCTTAAAGAAACTTCGCTTGGTTATAAATAGCTTAGGTGATAGTGAAAGTAGAAAAGCACATCGCCAAGCATTGATCAATCATTTCGCGCCAAGAATTGAAGAGTTTTGCGATGACTGTCAAAATCGTTTAGAGAAAAATCCGTTGCGGATTCTTGACTGTAAAAAAGATGCAGACCATGAACTAATGGGGCAAGCACCATCGATTTTGGATTACTTAAATGACGAGTCGATGGCGTATTTTGAAAAAGTTAAACAATATTTAGACTTAATGGACATTGAATATGTTGTTGATCCGACGCTTGTACGAGGTCTTGATTATTACAATCATACGGCGTTTGAAATTATGAGTGAGGCGGAAGGATTTGGAGCGATTACAACCCTCTGTGGCGGTGGCCGTTACAATGGTCTTGTGGAAGAAATGGGAGGACCAGCAACACCAGGAATTGGCTTTGCTTTAAGTGTAGAACGGCTTTTAAGCGCGTTAAAAGTAGAAGGAATGAATATTGCAGCTGATCAATCAATTGATTGCTATTTGGTTGCGCTTGGTGAAGCAGCGCAAGATTATTCTGTTTCTCTTTTACAAAATCTACGCCGTGCAGGCTTTTCCGCTGAACGAGATTATATGGGGCGGAAATTAAAAGCACAATTTAAAGCGGCCGAACGCCTTGGAGCGAAGTACGCGGTTATCATTGGTGAAGACGAGTTAAACAATGGCGTTGTCGCTGTCAAAAATTTAGAGAATGGTGAGCAAAGAGAATTGGCTCTTCAAGGATTCATTGAAGAATTTACATCACTTTGCTGTTAAGGGAGGATTAAAGCATGTTTGGAAGAACGTATTATTGTGGGGAAGTATCAGAGCAGGCAATTGGAGAATCGGTTGTTTTAAAAGGATGGGTTCAGCGAAGACGTGACCTCGGCGGACTTATCTTTATCGATTTACGTGACCGATCGGGAATCGTACAAATTGTTTTTAATCCCGATTTTTCAAAAGAGGCATTAGAAACAGCAGAAAAAATCCGAAATGAATATGTTTTAGATGTTCGTGGCAAGGTGGTTGCACGTGATCCAAACACGTTTAATGACAACTTAAAAACGGGAAGAATTGAAATCAGTGTTGAAGCAGTAACGATCATTAACGAAGCGAAGACACCGCCGTTTATGATTGAAAACAAAGCAGAAGCGGCGGAAGATATTCGTTTGAAATATCGTTATTTAGATTTACGAAGACAGGAAATGTTTGAAGTCTTTAAGTTGCGTCATGATGTGACGAAAACAGTTCGTAATTTTTTAGATGCGGAAGGGTTTCTAGATATCGAAACACCGATGTTGACGAAAAGTACACCGGAGGGAGCTCGCGACTATTTAGTGCCGAGCAGAGTACATCCAGGCGAATTTTTTGCTTTGCCGCAATCGCCGCAAATTTTTAAACAGTTATTGATGGTAGGCGGTTTTGACCGATATTACCAAATCGCACGCTGTTTCCGTGATGAAGATTTACGGGCGGACCGCCAGCCTGAATTCACACAAATCGATATTGAAACAAGCTTCATGAGTCAAGAAGACATTCGTGATCTAGCGGAGCGAATGATGAAGCAAGTAATGAAGGAAACGAAAGGAATTGAAATCGAAGAAGCATTTCCAATTATGTCCTACGATGACGCAATGAGCAGATTCGGTTCTGATAAGCCAGACACAAGATTTGGTATGGAGCTTCAAGATATTTCAGAGCTTGTTGAACATTCTGGATTTAAAGTGTTTGCCAATGCAGTTGCATCTGGCGGTCAAGTGAAGGCGATTGTTGTGAAAGGCAACGCCGATAAATATTCACGTAAAGATATTGACGGTCTTGGAGAATATGCGGCGATTTATGGAGCGAAAGGCTTAGCTTGGCTTAAAGTCGATGCAGAAGGAATGAAAGGACCGATCGCTAAGTTCTTCTCGGAAGACGAGCAAGCAACGTTAGCCGAAGTGTTACGAGCAGAGGCAGGCGACCTATTACTATTTGTTGCCGATCGAAAGCAAGTCGTTGCAGATGCACTCGGTGCTCTTCGTCTCAAGCTTGGTAAAGAGCTAGGATTGATCGATGAAAATCAATTCAACTTCTTATGGGTAACAGATTGGCCGCTGCTAGAGTATGACGAGGAAGCTGATCGCTATTTTGCAGCACATCATCCATTTACGATGCCAGCTAGAGAGGACTTAGATAAATTAGAGTCAGATCCGGCAAATGTGCGGGCGCAAGCATATGATCTTGTATTAAATGGTTTCGAGCTTGGCGGTGGATCTTTACGTATATTTGAACGAGATATTCAAGAGAAAATGTTCAAAGCACTTGGATTTACAGAAGAGGAAGCAAGGGAACAATTTGGTTTCTTGCTAGAAGCATTTGAATACGGCACACCTCCACATGGAGGAATCGCACTTGGACTCGATCGAATGGTGATGCTGCTTGCAGGTCGTTCAAGTCTTCGTGATACGATTGCCTTCCCTAAGACGGCAAGCGCGAGTGATCTATTAATGAAAGCACCTGATTTCGTTAGCGATGCACAATTAAAAGAGCTTAATTTAACTGTAAATGATGCAAAAAAAGAAAAAGTAGAAAACGCGTGAAAGCATTTTCAGGTAGAAAGATTGAAATAAAAAAGATAGTGTGATACTATTTATTCAATAAGAAAAGTCCTGATGTGTTCGTCTTAACACCTTTACGTTTTGACCTACAATCTTTACCTTCGGGAGTTTGGAGTTTCTAGTCTGAATAGCAAGCCTCCCCGAGAGGACGCGTGAAGTCTGGAGCAGAACACCCACCTGCTAAGTGCGGGTATCAAAACATAGGATTTACTGGGACGGCACGATTGGGACTTTTCACTAATTTACAAAACCAAGCAACTGGCAGATGAGCTAGTTGCTTTTTTCGTTTTATAAAAAGAATGTAGTATAGCATAGAAACGTTCAAACCTTACCTAAATGCCCATATATTTAAGATTTAACCTTGAAAAAGCTTGCATCTAACCCCTCATTTCCATTATTCTATTTCAGGATAGATAAAACTTTGGAGTTGATAGGGATGCTACACCAGTTTTCTAGAAATGAGTTGGCAATCGGTCAAGAAGGGCTTGATCGGTTAAAAAATAGTACGGTTGCGATTCTTGGTATTGGAGGAGTAGGGACGTTTGCGGCGGAAGCGTTGGCGAGATCAGGTGTTGGAAAATTGATTTTGGTCGATAAAGATGTCGTTGATATTACGAATGTGAACAGGCAGATTATTGCCCTATTATCGACGGTCGGCCAGCCAAAAGCGGATTTAATGAAAGAACGTATTAAGGATATTAATCCTGAATGTGAAGTCATTGCATTGAAAATGTTTTATACAGAAGAAACGTATGAACAATTTTTTGAGCATCAACCAGATTTTGTTGTCGATGCATCAGATACGATTGCTTATAAAATCCATTTAATCAAAGAATGTTTAAGAAGAAATATTCCAATGATTTCATCGATGGGTGCGGCAAATAAAATGGACCCGACCCGATTTATGATTAAAGATATTTTTAAAACACATACAGATCCAATCGCGAAAGTGATTCGCACGAGATTGCGTAAAGAAGGATATAAAAAGGGAGTGCCTGTCGTTTTCTCTGATGAAAGTCCAATTGTGATCCGCGAAGAAGTAAGAAAGGAAGTCGGAAAACAAGACTCCGATATTCGGAAAGCGAAAATGCCGCCATCGTCAAATGCTTTCGTACCTTCAGCAGCGGGATTGATTATGGCAAGCCATGTCGTCAAGGAAATTTTACAAGGAATCCATATTCAACGAGTGAAAGACGAAAAAAACTGAGAGGCTAATTACTAGCCTCTCATTATTTTTTCATAGATCGCTGCGAGCGCTTGTTCAAATTTTCCCGTCCGTTTGGGTTTGTAGTATTGGCGATTTTTAAGCTTATCAGGTAAATATTGCTGTTTCACCCAACCGCTTTCGTAGTCATGCGGATATTTATAATCAATCCCTCTTCCAAGCTCCGCGGCTCCTTTATAATGAGCGTCTTTTAAGTGAAGCGGCACTTCACCGCTTTTTCCTGCACGGATATCCGCTAATGCTTCATCAATCGCGACATTCGCCGAATTCGATTTGGGAGATAGGCAAAGCTCAATGACGGCGTTCGCAAGTGGAATTCGAGCTTCAGGAAATCCAATTTTTTCAGCGGTTTGAATGGCCGCAAGTGTTCGAGGACCTGCCTGTGGATTGGCAAGACCGATATCCTCATAGGCAATGACGAGCAAACGTCTTGAAATGCTCGGTAAATCACCTGCTTCGATTAAGCGACCTAAATAATGAAGGGCAGCATTCGCATCGCTTCCTCGAATCGACTTTTGAAATCCGCTAAGTACATCATAATGAGCATCACCGCCTTTATCGTGAGCGAGGCTTTTTTTCTGTAAACATTCCTCTGCGACAGTTGTCGTAATATGGATCGTTCCATTTTCATCCGGCTCTGTTGACAAAACGGCTAGTTCTAGTGCGTTTAAGGCGCTTCTTGCATCGCCATTGCTTGCATTTGCTAAATGTTCAAACGCGGTATCTTCGATGGAAATTGAGTAATTGCCTAGACCGCGTTCAGGATCTTCCAAAGCTCTTCGCAATGTTTGCTTCATATCATCCTCTGTTAATGGAAAGAGCTCAAAGATTTGACAACGGCTTCGAATCGCGGGATTAATTGCATGGTATGGATTACTTGTTGTAGCCCCAATTAAAATAATCATGCCGCTTTCTAGATGGGGAAGTAAGAAATCTTGCTTGCCGCGATCGAGCCGATGAATTTCATCGAGCAATAGGATTACCTTTCCGCTCATTTTCCCTTCGGCTGCGACAATTTCTAAGTCCTTTTTATTATTGGTTACAGCATTCAATGTTCGAAACGCATATTTTGTGCTTCCAGCAATCGCACTGGCAATCGAGGTTTTCCCAATGCCGGGCGGTCCATATAAAATCATGGAAGAGAGCTGTCGTGCTTTTACCATTCTTGCAATGATCTTTCCTTCGCCGACTAAATGTTCTTGACCAGCCACTTCCTCAATCGATTGTGGACGCATTCGATAAGCTAACGGTTGATTTTTCATAGAATTCACTCCAAACTGACGTTCCACATGGTTTTGACTCTATCATATCAAACAAGGCGTATATATGCATATAAGAAGGTCATTATGTTATAATGGACAAATGCAAAGGAGTATGGAACGATGAGAAAAACAGATCATATACAGGCAAGATTACTTATATTTACGATCGGACTACTGATCATGTCACTTGGAATTGTCCTTATGATTATTTCTGATTTCGGCGTATCCCCGTGGGATGTCCTACACGTCGGACTGTATTATCAGCTCGGGTTGACAATTGGAACGTGGTCGATTATTGTTGGCATTATTATTCTAGGAAGCTCAGCACTAATGATGAAAGAATGGCCTCAATTCGGAGCCTATTTAAATATGATATTAATTGGAATATTTATTGATATGTATATGCTGATCCCATTTTTAACGGAGCCGGCGAGTTGGCTTGGAAAAGTCATTATGTTTACGATTGGAATGATCCTTTATGCTTACGGAATGGGAATTTACTTGTCTGCTGAGCTCGGATCAGGTCCTCGTGACAGCTTTATGATTGCATTGCAAGAACGAACCGGGTGGAAAATTTCCAATTCACGGCGAGTGATGGAAATCACGGTGCTTATTATCGGCTGGCTTCTTGGTGGTCCTGTTTTTATCGGGACGATTGTGTTCAGCGTTGCAGTTGGAACCTTTATTGGCATGGCATTGCCTCATTGTAAAAAAATCACAGATAAAATATTAAACAAAGCTAATTATGAAAAGAAACAAATAGAACGGAGTGCAAATGGATGAAAATCTCGACAAAAGGAAGATACGGTCTTACGATCATGATTGAATTAGGAAAAAGACATGGAGAAGGGCCGACTTCATTAAAAGCGATTGCGAAAGCTCATAATCTTTCAGAACATTATTTAGAGCAATTAGCAGGTCCTTTGCGGAATGCAGGACTTGTTCGTAGCATAAGAGGGGCATACGGCGGCTATGTGCTGGCTGACGAACCATCGAAGATTACGGCTGGTGATATTATTCGTGTTCTCGAAGGACCGATTAGCCCTGTCGAAGGGATTGAAGATGAAGAACCGGCAAAGCGAGAGCTATGGATGAGAATTCGCGATGCGGTAAAGGATGTATTGGATAATACAACCGTGGAAGATTTGGCAAATCATACGGATGATGGTCAATCAGAACCGTATATGTTTTATATTTAATCCCGAAAACAGGTGACAAAGATGACAAAAATTTATTTAGATCATGCAGCAACATCTCCTCTCCATCCCGTAGTCATCGATAAGATGATCACGACAATGAATACGACATTTGGAAACCCATCGAGCATTCATTCATTTGGTCGGGAAGCACGAAAAGAATTAGATGAGGCTCGAACAGCTATTGCTAAGACAATCAATGCGAACTATTCGGAAATCGTGTTTACAAGTGGAGGTACGGAGGCGGATAATTTAGCGATTCTCGGTACCGCCAGAGCGAACCGTCATAAAGGAAATCATATTATTACAACTGAAATCGAGCATCATGCAGTCCTTCATAGTTGTCAGTTTCTTGAGAAGGAAGGATTTGATGTCACGTATCTATCTCCAAATGAACAAGGCATCGTCACGGTTGAAGCAGTAAAAAACGCATTGCGCGATGACACGATTCTTGTCACGATCATGTATGGAAACAACGAAGTCGGCTCAATTCAGCCGATTCGTGAGATTGGTGAATTGCTTTCTGCACATGAAGCAATCTTTCATACCGATGCTGTTCAAGCGTTTGGAGCGATTGAACTTGATGTCACAACATTAGGTGTAGACTTATTATCTGTATCTGCACATAAAATCAACGGCCCAAAAGGGATTGGCTTTCTATATATAAAAAACGGAACGACGATTCATCCAGCTACATTTGGCGGTGAGCAAGAAACGAAGCGGCGCGCTGGTACGGAAAATGTTCCCGCGATCGTCGGGTTTGCCGAGGCTGTTCAAATTGCCGCTTCAACGATTGAAAAGAAACAGCAAACATATGAATCGTTTAAACGAATTTTTATAGAGACATTACAAGAAAAACAAATAGAATTCTTTGTGAATGGAGCAACCGATCAATCGTTACCACATATTCTTAATCTGAGTTTTCCTGGAACAGATGTGGAGTCCATGCTAGTCAATCTTGATATGGTTGGAATTGCGGCTTCTAGCGGATCAGCATGTACGGCAGGATCGATCGATCCATCCCATGTGCTTGTAGCGATGTTTGGAACAGAGTCGGAACGAATTCGTAACTCAATCCGCTTTAGTTTTGGATTAGCAAACGAAGAAGATGAGATTAGAAAAGCTGCAACTGAGACAGCAAACATTATTGAAAGGCTCAGGAATTGAAAGGAAGATGAGCGAAATGAATAAAGCACCAAAAGATACACGCGTCGTCATCGGCATGTCAGGGGGAGTGGATTCTTCTGTTGCCGCGCTTTTATTAAAAGAGCAAGGCTATGATGTGATTGGAATTTTTATGAAAAATTGGGATGACACAGATGAGAATGGCGTATGTACAGCGACGGAAGATTATAATGATGTCATTCGGGTATGTAACCAAATTGGCATTCCCTATTACGCCGTCAATTTTGAAAAACAATATTGGGATAAAGTGTTTACGTATTTCCTTGATGAATACAAAGCGGGACGCACACCAAACCCGGATGTCATGTGCAATAAGGAAATTAAATTTAAAGCGTTTCTTGAGCATGCATTAAAGCTAGGTGCAGATTATTTGGCTACCGGACACTATGCCCGAGTTGAACAACTGGACGGCGAAGTGAAAATGCTTAGAGGCGTTGACAATAATAAAGATCAAACATATTTTTTAAATCAGCTCACACAAGATCAGCTTGAAAAAGTGATGTTTCCACTCGGTGGAATTGATAAAAAGCGGGTTCGGGAAATTGCCAAAGAGGCAGGGCTTGCAACTGCGACGAAAAAGGATAGTACAGGCATCTGCTTTATCGGTGAGCGCAATTTTAAAGAGTTTTTAAGCGGCTATTTACCAGCACAAAAAGGAGTTATGGAAACTCTTGACGGTAAAAAGGTCGGCAAGCATGATGGGCTCATGTATTATACAATTGGTCAACGTCATGGCCTTGGCATCGGTGGAGCAGGAGATCCGTGGTTTGTTGCCGGAAAAGATTTAGAGCGTAATGTTCTTTATGTAGAGCAAGGCTTCGATCATCCAGCCTTATATTCTGACTCGATTAAAGCAGTCAATGTCAGCTGGGTGTCTGATAAGGAAAAACCGCAGCAATTTGAATGCACAGCAAAATTCCGTTATCGTCAGCCGGATGAAAAGGTAACGGTTCAACTTCTACCGAATGGTGAAGTAAACGTCCAATTTGCTCAACCGGTCAGAGCGGTCACTCCTGGACAAGCGGTCGTCTTTTATGATGGTGACGAGTGCCTTGGCGGGGGAACGATTGATAAAATTTATAAAAACAACGAAATGCTTACGTATGTAGGCTAAAGTGGAGCTGCTCATATTGATGATGAGCGGCTTTTTTTGATCAATATATATAGTTATGTTTCGATTATGATAGAAAATCTCGTGCTAGAAAAGCCGTCTAGTTATCATCATGTTGACATTGATTGATGAGCTGTTTGAAGAATTTGTCTTGTTTTTTACTGAAGATTTATATGGAGACATTGATTTTAATAGCCCTGAATTTTCGCAACAGGAACTATTTAAGGTGATTATTCAGAAGAAAAAGGAATAGAGAAAGGTATGATTGAAGCTAAAAAACCTCGCATTGAAATTAATTCAAGAAGAATTTTCAGATGAATATCGCAAAGCTAACGGAATTGTCGTTAAAACAAATTAAGGACTTGCGCTTGAATTTATGATTGATAAGAGCTAACCGTAGTAAGAACATGAATAATAAGGTTATAACAAGAGCTTAGGGCTTCTAAGCTCTTTGATGAAACAAATTAAATTACTTGAGTCATTTCCACTCTGTTTCCGAATGGATCTCTGAACTCAAAACGTTCAACCCCTGGTATTTTGATTGCTTCAGTGATCTGGATGTTATTTAGTTCCAATACTTTCCTCCAATATGATATATCATCGACTTGATATGCCAAATGGGCTTTTGTTGTTAATCGATCAAATCCATCTTCTGTCCCTACATGAACTTCCCTATTTCCGACCTCCAACCAAAATCCCCCAAGTTTTTTCAATGCTTCAGGTTGTTCTTTCTCGGGTAAACCGAGTATTTGGCAATAGAATTTTCTCCCCTCTTCTTCAGCGCCTTTTGGAATTGTAATTTGGGCGTGATGCAAGCCAAGAATCATATAACCACTCCTTTATCAATGAACACAATTAAAATGTTCTATCCCTGTAATTATGAAAAAAGTTAGGATTACTTACTATTTTAAAGCTTAAAGTATAATAAGTGAAATGCAGATTTATTATACTTTTTAATAAGTATTGCTTATATAGATAGTTGTCTTGCAGAAAAATAAATCGCGAAGAGGAATTGGCCGCTAACGTTACATGCACTGGCAATTAATATGGTATAATTCCCTTATTAATGAAGTTCGGAGTGTGAAAGATGGACAAGAATTTACAAGGAATTGAATATTTACAACAAGGAAAATACGAAAAAGCGGTGCAAATGTTTACAGAGGCAATCGAAGAAAATCCGACAGATCCCGTTGCCTATGTCAATTTTGCCAATGTATTCATTTCGCTTGGAGATATAGCAAGAGCTGAGGAATTTTTAAAGCGGGCAATTGAAGTCGATGATCAAGCATCGGCCGCCTATTACAGTTATGGGAATCTTTTTTATAATCAGGAGAAGTATGAAGAGGCATCAGGGATGTATGGAAAAGCCTTATTAATCGGCCCTGAGTCGAATGATCTTCTTTATATGCTTGGAATGACGCTCGTAAATTTAAATCGAGTCGAAATGGCACTTCCTTATTTGCAGAGAAGTGTTGAATTGAATGAAAAAGATGCAGAAGCAACGTTTCAATTTGGCTTAGCATTGGCACGAACGGAAGTGTATGATGAAGCAATTAAGCAATTAGAGAAAGTAATCGAGCTCGAACCTGATCATGCGGATGCATTGTATAATCTTGGGGTTGCGTATGCTGCTCATTTTGAAGATGCGGAAAAAGCTCTTGAAGCATTTAATCAAGTATTAGCGATTCAACCGACCCATGCGCTCGCTGCCAATGGAAAGAAACTAATGGAATCCGCGCTTACTGAAGGTAAAGAGTAATAACGAAGGAATGGGAGGTCAGTCATGGAAGAGCAAGATTCACTTGACCTGTTTTCTGAACATGAAAAATATATAAAAGGCCGCCATCTCGTGACGATTTTCCATAATGAACAAAATTTCTATTCGGTCATCCGTGTGAGGGTCGAAGAAACAAATGATACGTATTCAGATAAAGAGGCGGTTATTACAGGCCATTTCCCTAAAATACATGAAGAAGAATCGTATTTATTTTATGGGGATTTTAAAGAACACCCAAGGTTTGGGCTGCAATTTCATGCCAAGCATTTTAAAAAGGAAATGCCACAAACAAAGCAAGGTGTTGCAACCTATTTATCAAGTGGGTTGTTTAAAGGTGTTGGAAAAAAAACAGCCGAACGAATTGTCGAGGTGCTTGGAGAAAATGCAATAAGTAAAATTCTTGAGCAGCCATCTTTATTAGACAGTGTTCCACGGCTGGGTGCAGAAACGGCGAAAGAATTATACGAATCATTACTCGAACATCAAGGGCTTGAGCAAGTGATGATTCGACTTAGCGAGTATGGATTTGGTTCGCAAATGGCATTGAAAATCTATCAGGCATATAAAGAGGAAACATTAACGGTTATACAGACGAATCCGTATAAGCTAATCGAGAATGTCGAGGGAATCGGCTTTGGCAGAGCGGATGAACTCGGCTCGCAAATGGGGATAAAAGGAAATCATCCTGATCGGATTAAAGCTGGCTGCCTTTACGTACTGGAGCAAGAATGTATGCAAAATGGTCATGTGTATGTCGATGCGGTCGATATGTTAGAAAACGTCAAACAATTATTGGAAGCTAGTCAGCCAATTGACATTCCTTTTCAAGACATTTCTCAAGAATTAATTAAGCTAGAAGAAGAAGGAAAGGTTGTTGGCGAAAATAAACGAGTGTACATGCCTTCACTTTATTTTTCCGAGAAAGGAATCGTAACGAATCTTCAACGGATTATGGAGCAGACGGAGTATACGGATCAATTCCCTGAATCGGAATTTCTTTTAGCGCTTGGGGATTTAGAAGATCGCTTAGGTGTTCATTATGCGCCATCACAAAAAGAAGCGATTCAAATGGCGTTAATGAATCCGATGATGATTTTAACCGGAGGTCCGGGAACTGGGAAAACAACAGTCATCAAAGGGATTGTTGAGCTTTATGCGGAGTTGCACGGATGCTCCCTTGATCCGTATTCATATAAAAAAGAAGAGCCATTCCCGATTTTATTAGCCGCTCCAACGGGACGAGCTGCGAAACGGATGGCCGAATCGACAGGTCTGCCAGCGATGACGATTCATCGATTGCTCGGGATGAATGCTCAAGACAATCTTGATAGTGAAGAAGAGCGAGAAATCGAAGGGAAGCTGCTTATTGTCGATGAAATGTCGATGGTCGATACATGGCTTGCCCATCAACTGCTTAGAGCGTTGCCCCAGCATATTCAAGTCATTTTTGTCGGTGACGAAGATCAATTGCCATCGGTTGGACCGGGACAAGTACTAAAAGATTTGCTTAAATCTGAAAAAATTCCGACCGTTCAATTGACGGATATATATCGACAGGCAGAGGGCTCATCGATTATCGAACTCGCACATGAAATCAAAAAGGGGCAATTGCCAGCAGATGTAACAAAGCCACAGCAAGACCGTTCATTCATTCGCTGTCAAACTTCGCAAATTGCTGAAGCGGTTGAAAAGGTCGTTTTAAACGCAAAGAAAAAAGGATATGCGGCGAAGGATATTCAAGTGTTAGCGCCGATGTATCGCGGACCCGCCGGCATTGATCAATTAAATCTCGTACTTCAGGAAATATTTAATCCCAATCAAGATGGAACCCGCAAGGAATTGAAGTTCGGTGATGTAACGTATCGGATTGGCGACAAAGTATTACAGCTTGTCAATCAGCCCGAACAAAATGTATTTAACGGTGACATGGGAGAAATTGTCTCAATCTTTTATGCTAAGGAAAACACGGAAAAACAAGACATGGTCATTGTTTCGTTTGAAGGGATTGAGGTTACGTACACGAGGGCGGATTTAAATCAAATTACCCACGCATTTTGCTGTTCCATCCATAAGTCACAAGGGAGTGAATTTCCAATTGTCATTCTCCCCGTTGTTAAAAGTTATTACAGAATGCTGCGAAGAAATTTATTGTACACAGCGATAACAAGAAGCAGGCAGTTTTTAATTATATGTGGGGAAGAAAGTGCTTTTCGGATGGGGATTGAAAGAGAGGATGATCAAAAAAGGAAAACTTCTCTTTTAGAAAAACTAACATTATCCTTCCCATCGTCAGTTGAAAACGGCCAAAATGAAGAAGCACTCGTACTTACAGAAGAGACGATTCAACTGATTGATCCAATGATCGGCATGGAAAATATTTCACCTTATGATTTCATGGAACGTGAAATAAGCTAAGGCTGTCCCAAAAAAAGGGCAGCCTTTCTTCTGTTTAGCGATTAGACAACGGTTACTAAATCAACCGCTTCTAAAATGATAGGAGTTCCAGCGCTAATGGTACCAGTAATTGTGTTGAAGGTAATTTCATCTGCATCGACAGAATATGCACCGCCTTCTTGAAGGACACCATTCACATACAGATTATAGTATCCGTTTGTTACGATTGGAAATTCTGTTGCAGCTGTACCCGTATCGTCAAAAAAGTCGGTAGCAGGGACGGTTGTTCCATCAGTTATTACTAGTGCATCTGCTAATACATTGAAAAATCGCGTAGAGGTTCCTGTAACATTTACATGAATGTTCATAAGGGATAACGCCACATTGTTCACCTCCTTTATCTTATAATTATTCAAAACCAATCGTAATGATAGGGCTGACGATATCATCCAATTGTATTATTTTTATACGGTTATTTTCGCTGTGAAGCCAATGGACTCAACAATGATCGGTGTTCCTGCTGTAATCGACTGTTCAACCGGATGAATGGATAAGAAATTACGACCGACTACATATAAACTGCCCTCTTGCATAACACCGTTAATGAATAGATTCACATATCCATTTGGGCTAAATGTAGTAAATTCATCCACCTGCTCTCCACGATCATTTGTAAAAAAATTAGCTGGAAAATTTGCTCCCTCTACTAAAGAGAGCGTATTTTGGGGAATATAGAAGTGGCGTTTCACAATCGGAATGATTTGAATGTCTGAAACATTAAGTGGAGCAAATCCAATAATGGTAGGATTTACTTCAATATGCGGATTACATTCTATTTTATTTCTACTATTTACTAATTGATCACTTTTATCGATTGCTTTTTTTGCACTGCTCTTACCATTCATTCGATGATGCTTCATTTGTATTTTCACCTCCAAATCATTCGGTTGATTCATAATAAAATATGGAATTTCCTGCGATCTGATTGTCAATACACACAATTCAAGGAAAATATTTCAGTTCATGATTTTAGTTATCTTGAGCCAAACTAGAAATGTTCGGAAAGGTGGGGTGTGCTTTGCGGACATTTTCTCTTTTGAAAGGGATGCCAGTTTATGACGAAAAGGGAGAAATGCTTGGGGAAGTTTGCGATATTTGCATTCAGGAGAACGGGTATGTGTCGGATGTTTTGCTCCAACAAAAAGGTCTAATCGGCAAGAAAAGCAGGTTATCGATTCATCACATCCTTTCATTTGGTGAAAATGGGATTATGATTTCAAACCAAGATGTTTTGCTCGCTTATAAGGAAGTCCATTCTGAATATACGATGCATCATGCTCAGCCAATTTCGAAAAAAATGACGCTTTCCAAAGAAGGGAAGCAGCTTGGCTTGCTTGATGATGTATATTTTCTTGAAGAAATGGGAACAATCGTAGGCTATGAGCTGACTGATGGTTTCTTTTCTGACATCACAGAAGGAAAGCGAGTAATTCGGACTCCCATCCCACCGAAGATTGGAAAAGATGCCATGATCGTGTCAGTAAACAAGCTGCGAGGTGGCAAGAGTAATGATGAAATGTCCGAATTGCCAAAGTAAGGACCTAGGTAAAATAGGCATCAATCAATATTATTGTTGGAGTTGTTTTATCGAATTGACCGTAGGTGGAAAAATGATTCATACACATCAAGTTGAAGAGGATGGTTCTTTAAGCTCACTTGATGATCTCTTTGATGAGCAAACAAGAAAATTGAGTTGATGAAAGTAAAAAGCTGCCATTGGCGGCTTTTTATTAGGAGGGATACGATGCAACAGCAACGGTTTCGCATTTTTTACCGAATTGGGATCATCTTATTGATTTTAATTACATTGTATTGCTTACTATTATTAAAACCATTATGGAAACCAATTTTACATATTATGTTTGTTGCGGCTATCCCTTTCTTCATCAGTGCGTTTATCGCATTTTTATTGCACCCACTCGTTGAGAAGATTCAATTGCTCGGTTTGTCGCGCGGGTGGGCGATTATGACGATCTATACGCTGTTTTTTGGTGGTGCTGGCTATGGGATTTATTTAGGTATTCCCTTTCTAATCGAGCAGCTTAACGATTTTTCTCAGCGACTGCCGATTCTTGTTGAGCAGTACAAAGAATGGATACAAGGGATTCAAGCATCTGCATCAAGATGGCCTGATGGCATTCAAGTACAAATCGATGAGCGAATTACAAAATTTGAGCTTTGGATGAATAAGTTTCTGGAAAAAAGCATGGAATCACTCATTGGTTTAGTCAATTTTATGTTCGTGCTTTTAATTATTCCATTTATTTCTTTTTACTTACTTAAAGATATTGAACTTGTAAAAAAAGCGGCTTGGTATATGACGCCAAAAAAATGGCGGGCGAAAGCAGGAGAATTTATCGGGGCCGTTTATCTTTCTCTTGGCAGTTATGTACGAGGGCAATTCCTTATTTGTGTGATCGTTGGTGTTGCATCATCCATTGCATTTCTGATCATTCGAATTGATTATCCGATTATTCTTGGATTTATTATTGCAGTGACGAATGTCATTCCTTATTTCGGTGCCTTTATTGGTCTGATTCCGGTGCTCGCGATAGCTCTGCTTTCCTCTGTCAAACAAGCGATCTTTGCAACGATCATTGTGTTTATTTTACAATTCATCGAAGGAAATATTTTATCTCCATATATTGTTGGGAAGTCATTAGCGATGCACCCATTATTTATCTTCGCCGGATTAATCATCGGCGGAGAAGTAGCTGGTGTGCTTGGCATGATTATCGCTGTTCCGATTATTGCCGTCATAAAGATTGCAATTGTTCATATGCGTGACCATATGATTTCGACAAAATCATCTTAACATTGACAAGATGATCATTCATTTCTATAATTTGACTATATTAGTATCACATTAAGTTATTAATGAACTATAATAATTAACTCAATGAAGGATCCATAATGTTAGAAACGATCTGAGCACATCGATGCGCAAGAGAGGAATTTCCTTGGCTGAAAGAAATTCTAGATACTGGCTAACATTCGCTAATCCAGAGAGCAGCTAATCCCTGCCGTTAACCGCGTTAAGGTTCTGAGATACAAAAGTTTTTCCTTTTGTTAAATCAGGGTGGTACCGCGATCTAAAAGTTTCGCCCCTGTTCAAGGGGAGAAGCTTTTTTTGTTTTCTTAAAGAGGATGTTCAAAAAGTCCGGTAAAAATGACACATCGAATTTCTTCGTTGGCTTGCTTTTCCGCTGCTCAAAGCTACGCCGCCTTGAACTTCTCGGTCCTTTTTATCCTCCTTTTTGAACACACTAATTAAATGGAGGTTTGAAAGAAATGAAAAAATTAACTGGTTCTCAAATTCGTCAAATGTACTTAGACTTTTTTAAAGAAAAAGGGCATCAAGTTGAACCAAGTGCATCACTCGTTCCCCACGATGATCCAACCTTATTATGGATTAATAGTGGAGTAGCAACATTAAAGAAATACTTTGATGGACGGGAGATTCCTGAAAATCCACGGATCGTAAATGCGCAAAAATCAATTAGAACGAATGATATTGAAAATGTCGGGAAAACAGCAAGACATCATACGTTTTTTGAAATGCTCGGTAATTTCTCAATCGGGGATTATTTTAAGGAAGAAGCGATTGAATGGGCATGGGAATTTTTAATAAGTCCGAAGTGGATCGGATTTGAGGAAGAAAAGCTTTCAGTGACGATCCACCCGGAAGATGAAGAAGCATTTGAGTTATGGAATAAAAAAATTGGCTTGCCAAAAGAGCGAATCATTCGCCTTGAGGAGAACTTCTGGGATATTGGTGAAGGTCCAAGCGGCCCGAATACAGAAATCTTCTATGATCGTGGACCTGAATTTGGCGATGATCCGAATGATCCAGAATTATTTCCTGGTGGAGAAAATGAACGCTATTTAGAAATTTGGAATCTCGTCTTTTCTCAATTTAATCATAATCCAGACGGCACCTATACACCGCTGCCAAAGAAAAATATTGATACAGGGATGGGCTTAGAGCGAATGGCATCGGTTGTGCAAAATGTTCCGACGAATTTCGACACAGATTTATTTTTACCAATTATCCATGCAACAGAAAAAATATCGGGTGTTCAGTACGGTAAGGGTGAAGAAACAGATACTGCATTTAAAGTGATCGCTGACCATATTCGTACGGTTGCATTTGCTGTTGCTGATGGAGCATTGCCATCCAATGAAGGACGTGGCTATGTGTTAAGACGTTTGCTGCGCCGTGCTGTACGGTTTGCGAAAACAATTAACATTGATCAACCGTTTATGTATCAGCTCGTACCTGTTGTAGGCGATGTGATGAAAGATTATTATCCGAATGTCGTTGAAAAAACAGAATTTGTGCAACGTGTCATTAAAAACGAGGAAGAACGTTTCCACGAAACATTACATGATGGGCTTGAGATTTTAGCGGCCGTCATTCAAAAAGCGAAAGCGGAAAGAAGCAATGTCATTGCGGGCTCCGAAGTATTTAAGCTTTATGATACGTATGGCTTCCCTGTCGAATTAACAGAAGAGTATGCGGAAGATGAACAGATGATTTTGGATCATGAAGGCTTTGAGAAAGCAATGGCTGAACAAAGAGAGCGTGCGCGTGCAGCTCGTCAAGATACTGGCTCGATGCAAGTGCAAGGTGGAATTCTCGGTGAATTAAAAATGCCGAGCGAATTTATTGGTTATGATCAACTAGCTGTTGAAACGACAATTAGTGCAATGGTGAAGAATGACGAGCTTGTCGAAGAGGCTCAGCAAGGGGATGAAATTCAATTTATTTTGGAGAAAACTCCATTCTATGCTGAAAGTGGCGGACAAATAGCTGACAAAGGTATATTAAAAGCAGAGGGCTTGCTCATTGAAGTGACGGAAGTCCAAAAGGCACCAAATGGGCAAAATCTCCATTCAGCCATTGTTAAAGAGGGCACTGTACAAACGGGTATGAAAGTGAACGCCGAAGTTGATGAAGAGAAGCGTAGAAATGTTATTAAGAACCATACGGCAACACATTTACTTCATCAAGCATTGAAGGATGTTCTTGGCGTTCACGTTAACCAAGCAGGATCTCTCGTTGGTCCAGAAAGACTTCGTTTTGACTTCTCACATTTTGGTCAGGTTCAGCCTGAAGAGCTTGAACGGATTGAACAAATCGTAAATGGGAGAATTTGGGCTAATATTGCTGTTGACACACAATATAAAAGCCTTGACGAAGCAAAAGCGATGGGAGCAATGGCTTTATTTGGCGAAAAATATGGTAGCATCGTTCGGGTCGTTTCCATTGGGGATTATAGCCTTGAATTATGTGGTGGCTGTCATGTGACCAATACTTCAGCGATCGGTTTGTTTAAAATCGTGTCCGAAGGTGGGATTGGTGCAGGAACAAGAAGAATTGAGGCTGTAACAGGTGAAGGGGCATTTCATTTAATGAATGAAGAAATTGCAAGACTTCAACAAGTTGCTCAGCTTTTAAAAGCGAAGCCAAAAGAAATCGTCCATCGTGCTGAAGCTTTGCTTAGTGAAATGAAGGAGCTTCAACGTGAAAATGAATCGTTGACGGCAAAATTAGCAAATATTGAAGCAGGAAGCATATTGGATCATATACAAGAAGTAGATGGGGTAAACGTCATTGCAAATCAAGTTCAAGCTGCTGATATGAACACACTTCGCAATATGGCAGACGATTTAAAACAAAAACTGGGCTCTGGTGTCGTCGTCCTTGGTTCGGCACAAGGTGATAAAGTGAACATCATCGCTGCGGTGACAAAAGATTTAATTGATAAAGGCTACCATGCCGGGAAACTTGTGAAAGAAGTCGCATCACGTTGCGGCGGCGGTGGTGGCGGCCGTCCGGATATGGCGCAAGCTGGAGGGAAAAAACCTGAGCAATTGGAAGAAGCTCTTTCATATGTAACAGAATGGATAAAATCCGTTTGATTCGTCGCCCGAATCATGTACAATGGAAGAAGGAATGTTAATCTGACCTATCTATCAATGGTATGTCGTAAGAGAGGTGTTGTAAATGAGCTCTTTTGATAAAACGATGCGTTTTGATTTTCAAGAAGATCCGATCGAACATGATGTCAAAGAGGTACTGCTGCATGTTCATAGAGCTCTTCAAGAAAAGGGCTATCATCCAATCAATCAAATTGTAGGTTATTTATTATCAGGAGATCCGGCGTATATCCCGAGACATCAAGATGCGCGTAATATTATGAGAAAACTAGAACGTGATGAAATCATCGAAGAATTAGTGAAATCGTATCTAAAACAGCATCGTGAGGGATAATGAATGAGAGTGATGGGCCTTGATGTTGGATCCAAAACAGTTGGCGTAGCAATTAGTGACGAAATGGGCTGGACGGCTCAAGGCCTCGAAACAATTGCCATCGATGAGAATAGAAAAAGGTTTGGATTCGAACGAATTGGTGAAATTATTAAAGAATATAGTGTAAGCAAAATCATTGTCGGACTCCCGAAAAACATGAATAATACAATTGGGCCAAGGGGAGAAGCTTCACAACAGTATGCCGAACAGTTGGAAGAACAATTTCAGCTACCAGTCATCTTATGGGATGAACGCTTAAGCACAATGGCAGCAGAACGGGTCTTGCTTGAGGCGGATGTTAGTAGAAAAAAGCGGAAGAAAGTCATTGATAAAATGGCAGCATCAATGATTTTGCAAGGATTTTTAGATAGTCAATCTTAATGAGGTGAAAAAATGGAAAACGCTGAAAAATATATTACAGTAATAAATGAAGATGGCAACGAGGAATTACACGAAATCCTCTTCACGTTTGATTCGGATGAATTTGAAAAATCATATGTGCTTTATTATCCAGTAGGTGCGGAAGAAGATGAAAATGAAGAAATCGAAATCCATGCTTCTGCATATGTTCAAAATGAAGAAGGCGAAGAAGGAAGCTTACAGCCGATCGAAACGGATGAAGAGTGGGATTTGATCGAAGAAATGTTAAACACATTTCTTGCAGAAGAGGAAGAATAAAAAAAACGGGCCGTTTTTTTGAGGCAGTTGAAAAATTCAAGTGTAAGTAAAGTTAAGAAGGAGTCGGTCCGTTCAAATTTGAACGAATCGACTCCCTTTTTGATCTTATTCAATTCATAAGATTATCATTTACTTTACTACGAGCATCATAGTTGTATCTTGTTTTTTTTATGTCAAATAGACTTACTTATAAGCTACATAAGATAGTGATCTATTCCACGATGATATTTTCCACTTTATATGCGTGAGTTCGGGTGATGGAGTGCGACAACTCCCCCGCAAAAGCTTTTTTAAGTCGGCCACAACAGCTTCGTGTCCAACATTTCCTAACTTCCGATCGGAACGGAAATCCACCGTTCTAGCGTAATCTGATTCAATAGACTTTTTCTCTGGGATCGTTTTTTAGGGCCCGCTTTTGTATAGCTAGCTTCCAAAGGAAACCCAACTAACAAAATGTCATCGTTAACCCTTGATTCTCCTGTGATTCCGATTCACGAGCCCGTTTTTGTTCATATTTCGAATGAATTCGCCAAAAAATATAGTATAATGGACAAAGTGTATCGATAGAATCTATGAATTGAGGGGGTAACCTCCGTGGGGAATGAGGAAAAACAAGAAAAAGATATAAAGGCAATCATGAGAAATAATTTGCTCGAGAGACGAAATGAGGCGAAAATCATTAGAAAAATAGTAGCGATTATTGCACTTATTTTTATTTTAAGCGCTGCTGGTGTAGGAATTGGTGGGTATATATATATTAAATCTGCATTACAGCCATTAGACGCTAATAACAATAAACCAATCGATATTGAAGTGCCAATCGGATCTTCTTCGACATCAATCGGAAAACTACTGGAGAAGCAGGGCATTATAAAAAACGGTACGATTTTTAAGTATTATGTTAAATTTAATAATATTTCTGGGTTTCAAGCGGGGAATTACGCAATGACTCCTTCGATGACATTAGAAGAAATTAGTCAAACCTTGCAATCGGGCACACTCGTGAGAGAAGCGTTATTTAAAATAACAATTCCGGAAGGGCTTAATTTAGCACAAATTGCGGAGAGCATTGCCAAACAAATTGATATGACTCCCGAAGAAATTACGAAACAACTGGACGATCCGGAATATTTGCAAACTTTAATTGAAAAATATCCCGATATATTAACAGCCGATATGTTGAATGAGCAAGTGATGCACCCGCTTGAAGGGTATCTTTTCCCGGCAACCTATCCATTTTACGAGGAGAAGCCATCCCTTGATTTTATTATTAATGAAATGTTAAAACAGACAGAGAAAGTGATAGCGAAATACACAGAGTTGATTGAAGAAGAACAAAAATCGGTTCATGAAGTGCTTACAATGGCATCTTTAATCGAAAAGGAAGCAACGGCCAAAGCCGATCGCCATATGATTTCTAGCGTATTTTATAATAGAATTAAAAGTGAAATGCCCCTCCAAACTGACCCAACTGTCGCTTATGCACATGGAAAACATTTGGAGCGGACATTGTACGAGCATTTAGAAATCGATTCACCGTATAATACGTATGCCAATAAAGGTTTACCGCCAGGGCCAATTGCTAATGCTGGCGAGTCTTCAATCGAGGCTGCACTTAATCCGGCTGATAGCGATTATTTATACTTTTTAGCAGAGTATGGATCGGGAGAGGTCCATTATTCAAAAACGCTTGAAGAACATAACGCTCTAAAAGAAAAGTATATTACGAATAAAAGAAACGAAGCAGGTGAATCGTAAGATGAATGAGCGAATCAACGATTATCTTGAACAACTCGTTCCGAAAAGGAGTGATTTTTTTCAAGAGCTTGAGCAGTTTGCGGCTGAACATCGAGTGCCGATTATGGAGCCGGCCGGAATTGAAGTGCTGCTGCAACTATTGCGAATACAGCAACCAAAGATGATTTTAGAAATCGGGACAGCGATCGGCTACTCTGCGTTAAGAATCGCTACGGCCTTACCTAATTCAAAAATTGTGACGATCGAATTAGATGAAAGCAGATATGAACAGGCAATCGCAAATATTTCTCGGGCAAACATGGAGGGTCGAATAACTGTACTCAAAGGGAATGCTCTTGACCTTTATGAGGAAGTCGCGCAACAAGGACGGTTTGATGCGATTTTTATCGATGCGGCAAAAGGGCAGTACACGAAATTCTTCGAAATGTATTGTCAGTTACTAACAGATCGCGGATGTGTGTATACTGATAATGTTCTTTTCAAAGGAATCGTTGCCCATCAACAAACGGAAAATAAACGATGGCTAAAAATTGCTGAAAAAATCCGGACGTTTAATCAATGGTTAATGGATCATCCTGACTATGAGACGGCAATTATTCCAGCTGGTGATGGTTTAGCGATTAGCACAAAAAAGCAGTTGGATGAAAAGTGAGGTCGTATAGATGAAGCGGAAACCCGTTATAATTGGAGTCGCGGGCGGCTCTGGCTCGGGAAAAACGAGTGTGACAAAATCAATTTACGAAAATTTTAAAGGACATTCCATTCTCGTAATCGAGCAAGATTATTATTATAGGGATCAATCACATCTTCCATTCGAAGAACGATTGAAGACGAATTACGATCATCCATTTGCCTTTGATAATGATTTATTAATCGAACAGCTTGAAAAATTAATTGATTACGAAGCAATTGAAAAGCCTGTGTACGACTATGCGATGCATACACGATCAGCAGAAACGATTCATGTAGAACCAAAAGATGTGATCATTCTTGAAGGAATTTTAGTATTAGAAGATGTAAGATTGCGCAACTTAATGGATATTAAGCTTTATGTCGATACAGACTCGGATTTACGAATCATCCGCCGTTTGCTTCGCGACATAAAAGAGCGAGGCAGATCAATTGATTCTGTCGTTACACAGTATGTGAATGTTGTGAGGCCAATGCATAACCAATTCATTGAACCGACGAAGCGATATGCAGATGTCATCATTCCAGAAGGTGGGCAAAATCATGTTGCTATTGACTTACTGACAACAAAGATACAAACTATTCTTGAACAAAAGGCATTTTTGTAATACGATAGCATAGATAACTAATATATGTATTGGCATGAATCGGAGGCGCGCCTATCATAGGGCGCGTTATCATGTATTACATACAAGTGAGTGTTCAAAATGGAGGATAAAAAGGACCAAGAAGTTCAAGGCGGCGCAGCTTTTTGCAGCAGACTTGTACAGGATGTACTGACTTCCATGTTGCCCATAGGATGTGGGAGGTTTTAACGGAAGTCCCGCTCTCGCTGTATAACGTACTTGCACGTAGGGAAAGTGATTTTCTTTTCCAAGGGGCGAAAAAGCAAGCCAACGAAGAAATTCGACGTGTCATTTTTTATAGTACTTTTTGAACAACATCTACAAAAACATCCGCTTGTCGGATGGTGAATGAATAAGGAGTGAAGGGATTTGGCAACGGAAAAAGTATTTCCAATGACAGAAGCCGGAAAAGCAAAGCTTGAACAGGAGCTTGAGCATTTAAAATCGGTGAAAAGAAAAGAAGTAGTAGAAAGAATTAAAATTGCAAGAAGTTTTGGAGACCTATCGGAAAACTCTGAATATGATTCTGCAAAAGAAGAGCAAGCGTTTGTGGAGGGAAGAATTACAACTCTGGAAAATATGATTCGCAATGCGAAAATTATTAAAGAAGATGAATTAAATTCGGATACGGTTACCCTTGGAAAAACGGTAACGTTCATTGAGCTTCCAGACGGAGATGAGGAAACATACACAATTGTTGGAAGCGCTGAAGCGGATCCATTTGAGGGGAAAATTTCCAATGATTCACCAATCGCTAAAAGTCTGCTCGGTCACAAGGTTGGGCAAGAAGTAAATGTTCAAACACCTGGCGGCGAAATGAGAGTAAGACTACTTACAATTAGTTAAGCGCAATAAAGGTTCAAATCTTTTTGATTTGAACCTTTATTTTTTACGGAATTTGACGATTATCTCCTTGTTTATCGCCATAGACATAGGAGAGATTGAATGAAAAATCAAGTTGCTAAAGTCAGGCATGTTTTCTTATTTATGTTTTCCTTTTTCCATGATATGATAAAAAAGATGGAGGGGATTTATATGCCAAGCGAATTTAATCATTCTGGCCAACGTTATGAGCGCCGGGCAAAACGTAGAAAAACAAATATTATATTAAATACATTAATTGCGATCGTTATTATTTTAATATTTATTGTTGCTTACAATATATTTATTGCTGGCGATACGAATAAAGAGAAAGCAGCGACTCAGGCAAATACAGAAAAAATAGAAGGAAATCATAAAAATAAACCAAAGGATTCGAAGGAATCGGCTGGAAAAGATGGGCAAGCGGAAGAGTCAAAATCAGAAAATGATGATCAGCAATCAAGTGAAGAATCATCAGGGCTCATTGAAGAAGAAGGCGATGAACCAAACGTCGAAAAAGTAATCATTAATCCAAATTGGCAGCCGATTGGGACACAACAAACAGCAGGCCATGAGCCGTCTTCTCAGCAAGGATCAGCTGATTGGAATGAAAAAGTAGCAGCCGTATCTTATGCTGTCAACATTCCGGTAGACCAAATGACGTTATGGTGGCTTGAGCGTGGCGACGATCCAGAAAATCAGGCCATTGCGACGGTATCTTCAAGAGGTGCTGGATCGGATGTGTATCGAGTGCATATTGAGTGGGTAGACGGTGAAGGCTGGAAACCGACCGTTGTGAAAAAATTAATTGAAAACGATCGAAAATCATAGTCAACTGAAAAGGGGTATCCGTGTTGAAAATTGCAATCATCGGAGCGATGGAGGAAGAAGTTGCTCTTTTACGTGAACAAATTAAAAATAAACAAACTGAAACAATTGCAGGTTGTGAAATGATTGCTGGTTCGATTGGCGAAAAAGAAGTCATTTTACTTCGTTCAGGTATTGGTAAGGTGAACGCGGCAATGTCGACTACAATATTAATGGAAAGATACAATCCGGACGTCATTATTAACACTGGATCAGCAGGCGGCTATAATCCGGAGCTAAAAGTAGGTGATCTTGTTATCTCTACTGAAGTCCGTCATCATGATGTAGATGTGACAATTTTCGGCTATGAATATGGACAAGTGCCACAATTGCCAGCGGCGTTTAAAGCCGATCACGGCTTGATTGAGGTTGCATTGAAAGCAGCAAGCACGTTTGAAAACATACAAGCAGTACAAGGTCTAATTGCAACAGGTGATTCATTTATGAACGACGCCGATCGAGTGGAGTTCGTACGTGGCAAATTCACGGATCTTCAAGCGGTGGAAATGGAAGGTGCTGCCATCGCACAAGTAGCACATCAGTACAATGTTCCATTTGTTGTTATTCGTTCATTATCAGATATTGCGGGTAAAGAGTCGCATCTTTCGTTTGATCAATTCCTTGAAACGGCGGCAGTGAATTCAGCCAATTTAGTACTTGGAATGATCAAAGCAATCTAACTTATCGTATTGGTTAATGATTAAAAGCTGTCACATATAAGCGTGACAGCTTTCTTAATGTTGATTCATCCTTGCATAGTATAAGCCAGACTTTACCCCCATAATAATGACCAAAATATTTGAAAGCAGCATGCAAAATGTTGAGAACATTGTAAGAGGTGTAAATTCATTTAATGGATTAAATAGCGTGATCATATTAAACGTATTCACAGCAAATAGAAAAAGAATAAGAGCACTATTATAATAAAACACTTTCTTCGCGTGTGCTAAAAGATGTTGTCGATCGTAATATAATTGTGGCTTCTCCTCGCTCTCTGCATATTCCTTTGCCCAAATCGTCCATTTCGTAATGGATGCATTGGTTGAGAAAATATGAATCCAACCATTATCTTGATGGAAAGGAAAATAATCGGGATCTGAAGATAACTGATAGTCCGCCACATAAGCCATTCTTTTTGGTTTTCCATGAATAAAATGAAAATTTCCTCCGAATCTTCCTACTTTTACAAGATGTTTCCCATCTAAAGCCATTTTCTCCAGCCATGCTTCCAAACGATCCGGGGAATAGACCCAAGCAAAACGATGCTTCTTAAAGATTTTCACGTCATGGGGAATCGGAAGAACCATACTATTTTTCTTTTCAAATGCGCGGATTTTTCTCATAGAGATGATCGAAGTGACAATGATTGACAGTACACATACTCCAAAAATAGCTGTTAATATCCAGAGTGGACTGGCTACGATCGTTATGTTCTTATCCGGGACGATAAAAAATGTTAGCAGCAAAAATAAAAATTGCATAAAAAGCGATGTGCCACAAAGGAATAAAAATGTGCCAAATCCATAATAATGAAGTCGATTTCTTTTGTACAAACGATCCCTTGCAGGATATGTTCGAATCAAATCGGGTTCTTTTTCATTGGCTAAAATTGTCCATTCCCCATATTGTCCGTAGACAGTCCAATTGTCTTGTGCAAGGGGAGAGGGTAAGGATGGTGATTCATTATAAGCGATGCTAAAGCTCATATTTGTTGATTTTTGTTTTTTGAAAGTGAATTGTCTCTTTTTACGGCATAGTTGTGTAAAAACAAATCCATCAAGAGCCATTTTATTTAGCCATGCCTCCGTTTTATCGATTTCATAGCTCCAAAATGGCCTGATTATTTTTTTAGTCATGCAAAATATCCCTCCACTTCTTTTGCGTTTTTATGTAATTCGCTTAAACGCTTTATTTCCTCGCGCATAAGCATTTTTCCGCTGCTCGTTATTTCATAAATCTTTTTTCTTTTTTCATCTGCATAGACAGTAATAATGTCATCACGCTGCATCTTCGTGAGCGTCCCATAAATGGTTCCAGAACCTAGTATTAAGCGACCGTCCGTTATTTCTTCGACATGCTTAATGATCCCGTAACCGTGCCGTGGTTCTGTTAATGAAAGCAAAATATAAAAAGCCGTTTCAGTCATTGGCAGATACGCTTTCTTTATTTTTTCAAAGGACATGTCACACCTCCTTCATTATGTCACACCTCGACTATATCACGACGTGACATACATTGCAATCAGCACTTCGTAAGTACTGGATCAAGAATCAGCCTTAAGACTGACACCGTTTCAATCTCAAGCCCCTTAATCCATTTTCATAAATTGATTAATCTAGGATGAGGGTTTGAAAAATTCAGAATAAAGAGGTGGAGTAATGATTGGAATAACGAAATGGGGGTTAAGAAACAAGGCAGCAGTCATTTTAATGATTGTTTTGACATTAGGTTTAGGCGTGCTTAGTTACTTTACGCTTCCTAAAGAATTTATGCCTTCAGCAAATAATCCTGTCGTCACTGTCATTGTCATCGGACAAGGAACAGATGCGGATACAATGTCAGAACAAGTAACAAAGCCGATTGAAAAAGCAATCGGATCAGTGAAAGGGAAAAAACATGTTTTTTCTACATCAGCTGATGGCTATACATCCGTAGATATAACTCTTGATTCAGCGATTGATGTAAAAGAAGCCAAAGTGCAAGTGCAAGAGGCGATGGATGGATTGCAGTTGCCGGAAGGATACTCAAAGCCAATAATCTCACAATTGAACTTAGATATGATCCCGCTATGGCAAATTGGTTTATCTTTTCCAAACGGCATCCAAAGGGAGGACATGGAAAAGATTGAAAATGAAATCGTTCCAATGTTTCAAGGCGTGTCCGGAGTGGCCAATGTCTCTGTTTATGGTGGCCAGCAAACGCAAGTTACCGTGAAAGTGGACAAAGAAAAGCTCACTGCCAATCAAATACCGATCCAAGCATTAATGGGGATTCTCCAAGGAAAAAACCTTGCTGTTGCCGTCGGTGAAGAAACGATGAATGATAAAAAGACAAATTTAAAAGTAATCGGGCAAATGGAAGGGATTGAAGCGCTGGAAAAATTACAAATCACCCCCGATTTGCAATTGAAAGAGATTGCAACTATTGAAGTTGCCGATTCGAGTTCAACATTTTTCACCCGTGTAAATGGGGAGGACGCCGTTGCCTTATTGCTTTTTAAAGAATCGAATGCCAATGCCGTTTCCATTGGGAAAAAGGTAAATGAAACGATGAAACAAGCAAATGAGCAGTTTAATCCTAATATTGTGACGACGATGCTCATATCCTATTCGGAATTTATCGTTCATTCTGTTGATAGTATGATGGAGTCTGTTCTATTGGGGGCATTGTTTGCTACGATTATTATTTTCGTGTTTTTGCGCGATTTACGCATGACAATGATTACGATCATTAGCATCCCGCTATCACTTGCTTTTACATTATTCTTGCTTTCGCAGTCAGGAATCACTTTGAATGTGTTAACGATTGGTGCGGTAGCTGTTGCAGTAGGACGTTTAGTGGACGATAGCATCGTCGTGATTGAAAATATTTTCCGAAAAGCGCAAGACGGTGATTTTTCAAAAGACGTGATTGTAAAAGCGACAAAAGAAGTGGCTGCGGCGATTACATCCTCGACATTAACAACGGTAGCTGTGTTTTTGCCAATGGGGCTTGTAAAATCACTGCAAGAATTGTTATTGCCATTCGCATTAACGATCACATATGCGTTATTATCGTCGCTTCTCGTTGCTTTAATCGTCGTTCCGCTCATGAGCTCGGGATTATTGAAAAAAGGAAAATTACCATTACACAAAAAACCACAGCAGTATGTGAGAATTTTGAATTGGTGTTTACAACATAAGTGGGTGCCAATTGTATTGTCTTTCATTATTTTTGTAGGGGCGCTCGGTATGTATGCCGTCATGCCAAAGGGGGCGACGGATGCCGCGGATAATGACGTGTCCATCTCATTGACATACCCCGATGAAGTGCCATTTACAAAAGTAAAAGACGAAGTCCTTCAATTAGAGGCATATTTACAAGAACAGGCGGATGTAGAAGAAGTCATCCTTTTCCTTGGTTCAAATCCAGAAGATGCGCAGTTTAGCCAAGTGAACTCACAAAATACAGGACAATTTTTTGTTGTGACGAAAAGCGGTGCTGACACGGAAAAATTAATTAAACGGATTGAACAGGAGAAAGAGAAGTATGCTGATGCGGAAATCGATGTCGAACTTTCTACGTTCATGAGCTTTAGTGATTCAACGATCACATTGGATGTCGTTGGCAAAGATACAGTACAATTGATTGACGTATCCAATCAAGTGATCGATCATGTACAAGAGATTGAAGGTGTAGAAAAGGTAACGAGCAATCAAAATGAATTAAAATCGATATATGACATCATCATCGATCAAGAAAAGGCCAATCCAGAGGAGGTAGCAAGGCAAATACAACTGCTACTAAATCCATTTCCGATTGGAACGATTAAGCTTGATGGAAAAGATACACACGTATTCCTTGATAGCTCGATCCATCCAACTTCTGATTCTGAGCTTGAAAACATATCGATTGCAGTCAATCAAGAGGTTGTCCCACTTTCAACGATCGCACATATAGAAAAAATAAATAAACCAACGAATGTATTGCGGAAAGACGGAAATGAATACGTACGGATCAGTGTCCAAGTGGATGCGGAGAATTTATCGAAAATCGCCAATGAGATCAATGTCAAAACGGAAGAACTTCCGCTGCCAAGCGGGGTTACCTTACAATCAGGCGGTGCTGCAAGTGCACAGACAGATCAGTTTATGGAGTTATTCCAGTTAATGGCGGTTTCGATTGGCCTCGTTTATTTAATTATGGTGCTGACGTTTAAGACGCTGCGCGCACCGTTAGTCATCTTATTCACGCTGCCACTTGCGATCATCGGAGCCGTGCTTGGATTATTAATCTCAAGAACACCAATCGATATCGGATCAATGATTGGGGCATTAATGCTCATCGGCATTGTTGTAACAAATGCGATTGTTCTTTTAGATCGTGTCAGACAAAATGAAGAAACGATGCCAATCCGTGAGGCTTTACTTGAAGCGGGAGCAACAAGGTTTCGGCCGATTATGATGACTGCACTTGCGACGATCTTTGCGATGATTCCTCTCTTAATGGGAAAAGAGGAGATGGGAAGTCTTGTATCCAAAGGATTAGCCGTTGTTGTGATTGGTGGTCTTTCTGTTGCAACCTTATTAACACTTGTCGTTATCCCGGTCGTCTACGAATTATTTCATTTTAGAAAAGCGAAGAAACAACAACGAGTAGAAAAAAATAGTATTTCAATGTAACAGGAAAGGGTTCGGAATATAATACTTCCGAACCCTTCTCCATTTATCTAGCTCTCGCAATTTTAAAGCCATTTTCTATTTTTTCAAATCCTATATGGGGATAGTACTCCATTGCAGACGGTGCAGATAAAAGGATGAGTGCAACCTCATCTCCGATTTGTTCTTGAAGCAAGGCAATTAATTTCTTGCCAATCCCATGATGTTGGTATTCTTTATCCACCGCCAAATCAGATAAATAGCAGCAGTAGCTAAAATCGGTAATTGCCCGTGCAATGCCAATAAGCTGTGTTTCGTCCCACGCAGTCAATGTTAGATCGGCGTGAACAATCATTTTTTGCAATCGGTTCAAATCTTCACTAGGCCTTTTAATTCCGGATGATTTGAATAACATTGACAATTGTTCAGCGGTAATCGCAGTATTTAGTTTGTATAAGATCCGATCTAAATCTTCGATCGTACACCCCTCCTCAGAAAGTTGGCAACATTACCTATAATTATATGTAAAAACTGGTATATTTGAAAGGAGGAGTTATGGGGAGGAAGGATCATGTGACAATAATTTCGGCGCTTGATTTATTTGCAAAGATAGTAAATCTGATCGTTCGTTTTGTGTATCAGTAAAATTAATATAAATATAAAGCAGACGAGGCTGGATGGATATGGGATGAAATAAGTATTAGGAGTTTGATTCATCGCTGGGTTTCTAATCAAGGGAAGTTCACTCATATTTTAATGAAATCATCTATTAATCCGCTCCATTACATACCTTTTTGGAAAGAGTTCAAAACAGGACAACAAAGAATTACGGTAAAACAGATATAGAAGACAGGAAATCATCAGTTTGAACAGTTCTGTGCGATGATTGAAGCGAGTTCCACAAGGCCGATCGAGTGACTAGGGAGATTGAATAGATCATAGATGAAATGAAATCATTGCTAAAGTAATTGTCACATTAAAGGCTATGAGGAAAACTGCCTCCAAACCTTTATTTCTAGGCCTAATACGAAACGAAATATTATGAATGAGCGTCATCTTTTATGGGTGGGGGAAAACTAGAAAGGGAGTAAATAATTATGTGGATATCATTTCTGTTGTTCATCTTAATGGGATTATTATTTCTGAATATTATTGCTTTTAAATTTTCCAAAACAAGACATAAAAGAATTTTCATGGGGGTATTGATTCTTTTTTTAGCACCAGTTCTTTTCTTTGCTACATTTTCAATCGTTATTCCTTATGATACCGGTGGATTTGGAACGGCGATGTACTCTATTTTATATACAGCATTATTTTTATTGAATGGCATCGTTATCACTGCAATAGGAGTCTTTACGAAAAGGAAAGAAATATAAGACAAACTTAGGAATGCAATACAATATGATTAATCGCTAACTTAAGTAATTGGGGAGATGGAGTTTTTGACAAAAAAAGTTATGATAAAAACGGCGCTATTATTAACCATCTTGCTTACCGTTATTATCCCGACTTACAACCAACTCAATTTAATCATCTTTGTCAAAATTCCTATGGCTTTCCGTACAAATATATAGGTGTATATATGGACATGTGTACGAACTGGTTGATTACTTAATTATTCACAGGGAATGAAGGGGTAAACTTAGGATCGGGATTAGTAGTGAATATGCTGATCTTCTATTTAGTAATTAAGCTCATCCAATCTAAAAAAACACAATGATTCAGTATGACGCTCAATAAACTTGAGCATTTTTTTATGGGATGCTTTAAATTTAAATGAAAAACTGTAACCTTTTCGTATTTCGTTCGTGCTATTAGTGAAAGGAGGAGGAAATGAAGGAGTCCATCGAGTCAGTTTATAATGAATATTTTCATGATATATATCGTTTCCTCCTCTCACTATGCCAAAATCATCATACAGCGGAGGATTTGGTGCAGGAAACGTTTTTGCGGGCATATTTGCATGTAGATGATTATGAAAATGTGAGCATTAAATCATGGCTTTTCACAGTCGCTCATCATGCTTTCATTGATCATTATCGTAAACAAAAACGAATCGAATTGAAAAAGCAGAACTTTTTTTCAAGAATATTTGATAAAAGAAAAACGCCCGAGGAAGCGGTTGTCATTCATGAAGATATTCAAGCGGTCATTCAACATATAGAAGGGTTGCCGGAAAAACAAAAATATGCGGTGCTATTACATGATTTTCATGAATTGAGTTATGCCGAAGCGGCTTCGGTAATGAATATTTCCTTAGCGAATTTCAAAGTCATTTTATATCGCGGCAGGCAAGCGATTCGTAGAAAGAAAGGTGAATCTGGTAATGAGTGATGAATTTAAAAGAAAACTTGAAGCATATGAAAATGGTCAATTAGACGGTGATGAGTTAACAACTTTTGAAGAAGAATTAGCAAAGCTGGAACAATACCAAGAATATCTTGAAGAAAATAAACAAGACGATGCGCCCATGAATGAAAAAAAACAAAAACGGATGCTTAGAACAAGTAAGTGGAAGGCGCGTTTTCAAACGGCTGCGACAGCGGTCGTGATCCTTATTCTGTTTACAATCGTATCATCGATCCTGACGGCTGTTTACTACTCATGGGGTGAACCCGACCGCAGTGAAGTTTTCGCGGATGTAATTGATTATACGTTAGCGGTCACAGAACCATATGATGAAGGTTTTGGACACACAAGCACAAATGCAAAACCATTTTTCAAGGTGGAAATGACGAGGGACCTGAATAAAAGAATTGGGAGAGAGCGTGAAAAAGTAGGGGACCTAAAAGTAGACTTTCTTTTTTCACTTATGGGTTATCCAGAACGCAATTACACAGGGAAAATATCGCAAAACCAGCCGCATTTCATATACCCGGGTTTTGCTGACCCCGACATGTCCGAATGGGATAAATTAGAGCAACTGCCTGAAGGAACGGTTGTTTCTGCTTATATTTCCTTCGATCAATTAATGGAAACAAGCGCAGTATTTGATCAATTTGGTGAAAAGGATTTAGATATCATTTGGTTTGCGGTCGACACAGGTGTCGAAGGAAAAGAAGAGTGGGATCATGGAACGGTATTCAATCCGATTGGTTTTCCTGAATTCCCTCTCTGGCATGACAACGATATGATTGCGGGACCACGCGATGAACAAAAAGGCTTTTTGTTCGGAAAAATCGTTTCACAAAGTTTTTCTTCCCCTGATTACGAAGAAGGGGATAGTACCGTTCTTCATAAGCAGTTTTTAAAAACATTAAGCTTTCTCGAACAACATGAAAAGAAAGCGGAAAAATTGTATCACGGATATCGGCTGCATTTGGAAGAGCGCCTAAACTACGTTGAAAAGAATGGAATCAATCATTATGGAATCGTTGTAACAGGTCCGACAAAAGAAATCTTAGCATTAAAAGATGATCCATTCATCAGTTACATTCAGGTGGATGAAGTGGATTTTTGGAATTGGTAAGGCTATCTGTTGAAGCATTGTTCATTCGAATGCCTATAAGGGTGAAAATTTATGATTGAAGGTAAATCGAGCGTGGTTCGAATGACCGTAGAAATGATAATTAGTGATCAAACGTCAATCGAATGCGCTCCGATTGACCACAAAGACGATAATTTGTGGTCGAGGGTAAATCGGATGTGGTTCGAATGCCCTTAATAATGAAAATAGTTGATCGAACGTCAATCACAAATGATTCAAATAATAAAGAGGGGCTGTTCAAGGTCAGTTGAAGACTGACCTTGAACAGCCCCCTGTTACAAAGTGTTCAAACTTATTATTTCCCAACCATCTCCATAAACTCTTCCACATCTTTTATACAAAGCTTGACGCCTTCTTCCCAAAATTCGCGCTTCGTTAAGTCGACGCCAAGATGTTTCATAGCAAGATCCTCTACCATCATGGAACCTGTATCTTCAAGCATCGCCATATATTTTTTCTCATAGCCTTTGCCTTCTTTAACTGCTTGTGCATAAATGCCAAGCGAGAAAAGATAGCCGAAAGTGTATGGGAAATTATAAAATGGCACACCGGTAATAAAGAAATGGAGCTTAGATCCCCAAAATAGAGGATGGTATTCGGATAAGGAATCGGCATACGCTTCACGTTGCGCAGATTCCATTAGCTCATTCAGCCGCGCCTTGCTGACCATGCCATTTTTTCTTTCCTCGTAAAAGCGGGTTTCAAATAAATAGCGGGCATGTATGTTCATAAATAAAGCAACAGAACGCTGAATTTTATCTTCGAGTAAGGCGAGTTTTTCTTCCTCGTTCTCTGCATTGTTCACAGCGGCATCAGATACAATCATTTCCGCAAAAGTGGATGCTGTTTCTGCGACGTTCATCGCATAGCTTCTGTTCAATGGGTGCGTATCTTTCATTGCAAAAGAGTGGAATGCATGGCCTAGTTCATGTGCAAGTGTTGACACATTCGATGGGGTTCCCGAATAGGTCATAAAAATTCTTGATTGCTTGCTCACTGGGAACGATGTGCAAAATCCGCCGGGGCGCTTTCCAGGACGGTCCTCGGCTTCAATCCAGCGGTCTTCGAATGATTTTTTTGTAAAACTCGTCAGCTCATCACCAAATTGTTCAAAATGTTTTAAAATGAACTGTGCGCCCTCTTGATAGTTGTATGTCGTTTCGACATTGCCAACTGGAGCGTCTAAATCCGCCCAGCTTAATTTTTCTACACCGAGCAGCTCTGCTTTCTTTTTCAAGAAGTCAGCAAACGGTTGTTTATGATCGGAAATCACTTCCCACATGACGTCGAGTGTTTCCTGCTTCATTCTGTTATATGTCAGTGCTTCTTTAAGAATATGATCCCAGCCTCGTTGCTTATAAACAGATAAACGAAAACCGGACAGATGGTTTAATGTCGCTGCGAGTGTATCGGAATGCTGATCCCATGCCTTTTTCCATTCTGCGAAAATCTCTTTTCTTACTTTCCGGTCGGGGCTGGAAAATTTATTTTCTGCTTGGCCAACGGACAACAACGCATCTTCAAATGGTATCTTCACTTGCGAGACAATCGTGTCATACATTTCTCCCCAGCCATGATAACCGTCAATGCTTAATGCATTAATTAACGCTTCTTGCTCTTTTGGAAGCTTCTCTGCTGCATTTTTACGGCGTTCATTTAATATGAAGTGAAGTTCCTTTAATGCTTCTTGTTCTAGTAGTCCATTCCAAGTATGCTCATCAATGCTCGAAAGTTTCTCATCGAAGCCAGTTAAAATGGTGCTTAATTTGGAACTTAATGTTGTTACCATGCCACGCAATTCATTTGCTCTCGTATCGGACGTATCTTGAGCCTGCAAGCAGCTGACAAACGCTCCTGCTTGTCGAATATTTTGTGCAGTCGTTTGAAAAAACTGCAAAAGTTCTGTTAGGGATTGATCATCAGATGCGGATGGGATGCTCCAAGTCTCAACAACCGATTCAAATGCATCCAATTGCTTCTTCACATTTTCCAGATGTTCTGTGAATGCGTGGGAAGCACTGCCTCCTTCAAAAAACACATCAAGATCCCAAGTCAAATCATATGTATTTGTTGCCAAATAAACCCCTCCTCCATTTCAATCTAGTTCCATTATAAGGGACAAATGGAAACTTTCCTACTTTTTTTACGCCGTAGTATCGGTAATGACTAGCTTGCGACAAGCATATATATGAATAAAGCCAAAATCGCTGGAGGTGAGGAGTTGTCCGGTATTTTAACGGCAATCGGCTATGTATTAAAGGAACTTGTTTTTCTTGTTTCCTATGTAAAAAACAACGCATTCCCGCAGCCGCTATCACCTGAAGACGAACAAAAATATTTACGGCTCATGGCTAAGGGAGATGAAAATGCTCGGAATCTTTTAATTGAACATAATTTGCGACTCGTTGCTCATATCGTGAAAAAATTTGAAAATACGGGAGAAGACCCCGAAGATTTAATTTCGATTGGAACAATTGGACTGATCAAAGGAATTGAAAGCTATTCGTTTGGAAAAGGAACAAAGCTTGCCACGTACGCAGCTCGCTGTATAGAAAACGAAATCCTCATGCATTTAAGGGCGTTAAAAAAGACGAAAAAAGACGTTTCCCTGCATGATCCGATCGGGCAAGACAAGGAAGGGAATGAAATTTCATTAATCGATGTTCTAAAATCAGAAGTCGAAGATGTTTTTGATACAATTCAATTAAATATGGAATTGGAACGAGTGAAGGAGTACATCGATGTACTTGATGGACGTGAAAAGGAAGTCATTATTGGACGCTTCGGCTTAAACCTAGAAAAAGAACGAACCCAAAGGGAAATTGCCAAAGAGCTAGGCATTTCAAGAAGCTACGTATCACGCATTGAAAAAAGAGCATTGATGAAAATGTTCCATGAATTTTATCGAGCAGAGAAAGAAAAAATGAAGAAAAATGAATGATGGAACGATGAAAGTCTCGGGTTAGTATGTTTTAGCGCCGAGGCTTTTTCTTATTGTATACTATCATTAAGGGGGAGTGAGAATGAGGGCATTCTATGTAGGGCTGATCATCATCGTTATTGCGATCGTTGTTTCTTTATCCATGAATGATTGGAAGATGATGTATAAAATTTGTGGCATAGCAGGTCTCATTTCATTGGCTCTTAGTGCTTTATCAGTGGGTGCATTGGCAGACGGAGAGCGAACAAGAATTGATTTGAATACGGAAATAAGAGGAGAGAAGCGTGTCAGATTAAAAAGCAGTGCGCAGCTATTGCTTATAGCAATTCCAAATATTGTCGTAGCCGTCCTCATGTATTACTTCATAATAATGTAAAGGGAGTGTTCATACACTGCCTTTTTTTCTTTAGCGATATTGCATCCAGTTTTTGAGTCTCAACACTAATTTTATCCCGCCACTTATAGAATTTTGAAAGGATAAATGCTGATTTAAGTAAAGAATTTCGAACGGCTGTAATTTAATGAATACATAATCGTCTAATTAGTAAGAGAGGGGGGATCATGTGAAAGAACATGTGATTGAAGAGTGGTTTCATCAATACGAACGAGACGTAACTAGTTTCCTCGTTTATTATACTGGGATGATCGATGTGGAAGATATTGTACAAGAAACGTTTCTGCTTGCATTTAAAAATTTGTCGCGCTTTCGGGCTGAGTCACATCCGAAAACTTGGTTAATTTCGATTGCGAGAAATCTTGTTAACGATGACTTTCGACGAAGAAAAATTTGGCAACGAATTCGGCATCTGCTTACTCCTAAGCAACCGCTTAGTAACGAATTAGAGGAGCGGATGGTAAGACATTCCGAGCAGCTTGAATTGCATCAAGCGATTCATCAACTCACTCCCCCATATAAGGAAGTCGTCATTTTAAGAGGGATTTTAGAACTCTCGCCTCTAGAAGTGGGCGATGTATTGGGATGGAACCAAAATAAAGTGAATGTTACGTATCATCGCGCGCTAAAAAAATTAAAAGAACAATTAGAACAGGAGGGAACATCTATTGAAGGAAACAAATTTGATCGAAGAATCACTTAAAGACCTTCCAAAATATTCATTGGCTGAAGAGCAAAAACAACAAATTCTATTTCAATTACGAAAACGGAATACAAGAAATAAGCGTTCATTCAAGCCGCTGATTGCAATCGTAGGGTTAGGAATGATCTTGGTTTTCCTTGTTTTATCAGAGTTTCAAACGAAACAACCACAAATCGAATTAACAGCAAAGGCGGGAATTGCATTTATTCATACAGATACGAACCAAGAGTTGATTGGAATTGAAGGAAAGGTTGGTATTTTAAATGTTTTTAATCATTTCGTTGCCGAGGATGAAAGAAGAGGAAGTAAGTTGATGATTTATTTCTGGGATGATCCAGATACATTTATTTGGAAAGATTATCGAATTGAGGCAATGAATCGACATAATGAAAAAATAATATTATCCGAAGGAACGATTGAGCATGGTGGGCTTTATAATGAAGACGCTCATCTATTGACACAGTTTTCCCCTTTCCCGGAAGCAGGAGAATGGCAGCTTTCTTTTTATGTGAACGATGCTTTATTCGAAGAATTCACTCTTAACGTTTTGCCTCCTTTTCCAAAAACGGAGCATTATACATTAAGGACGTCACCGAAAGAAATAAAAGTTGGAGAAAAGTCGGAGGTGGTTATTGAAAGCATTGGTGAGGATAAAAGGGAGATAGACGTTCAATTAAAGGACCGTCTAGGTCGAATTGTAGAGCAGCAAACTTTTCATAGAAGTGGAGAATTTACCGATACAGCTACATTAAAGCCGCTGTATACATTTGACGGAACCATCACTTTCCCGAAACAAGGAATATGGACATTGGTTATTGACGGAGAAAAAACGAAGCGATTTGAAAATTAATGATAGCCAACCGCCTCCATTCATGCTATATTTAAAAAGCGATGAGCTGATTTGCATAAGTCGACTGACATTGCTTAATTGCACACATGATGTGAACATGTGGTCTTTCGCCGCAAACGCAAAAGACGCCTGCAACTGCAGGCGTCTTTTCTAATGAAGAAAGCCGTCATACCTTTTTTAATGTAAAGGTACTAATCATTAAAAGTGATAAGGATAAAATAATAAAAATAAATGAGTACGCTGGAATAAATGGAATCGCAAGATAGCTAAGTGTTAATAGGCAGCCGGCAGCAGTAATAGGAAGCCCAGTAAAGTAACCGTTATTTTCTGCTATATTAAACCGAGCTAAACGAAATGCACCGCATCCGATATAAAGAATTGTAAAAAATGCACCTGGATAACCGAACAAATGTAAAATTCCTTGGTATAATAACAATGCCGGTGCGACGCCAAATGAAATAATGTCGCTCATCGAATCAAGCTGTTTACCAAGCTCTGATTCAACTTGCAATTTTCTTGCAGCCATTCCGTCAAAACGGTCAGCTAGTGCAGCGATAAAGATGAGCATGAGACTAAGATGCAGTTGGCCCTGTATTCCTACGATAATAGCAAATCCACCTAATCCTAGATTTGCGAGTGTTAATACATTTGCCGTTTGCGTTTTAATCTTTCTCACGGTGTTGTCGAAGACATCGGATAATAACACGTTTACTCCCCCTTATCCGTTACGATTATGAACTTGTAATTACTTAATTATATGCTTTTTTAATGTGAAAGTTAAGAGGAAAATGCCAGAGGAGGTTCCAAATTTTGAGACGAAGGATGTATCGGCTCGTTATGTGCTTGTTAAATGGGCCTATGATTGCGAAGGCGCTATATGCATTTGCCCATTCGCGTCTTAGTAAACCCCTTATTAAACCATATGCACGAGTTTATAAAATAAACCTAGAAGAAGCGCTTGAAGACATTGAAACATATGAAAACCTACATGAATTTTTTACTCGAAAGCTAAAGGATGGCATTCGTTCCGTAGATATGATGGAGGATTCTGTCATAAGCCCCGTCGATGGGGTATTAGAGGATTGGGGAGAAATTACGCCAGATCGCGAAATCATTGTGAAAAATAAAGTTTATTCGATTTCTGAAATGCTCGGTGGAGTGGATGAAGCAGCGAAGTACTCGGGAGGAACATATTTAATCCTTTATTTAAGCCCGTCCCACTATCATCGCATCCATTCACCACTTCAAGCGAAAGTGATCCGCACGTACACACTTGGCAAAAAGTCATACCCAGTTAATCGAATGGGCTTAAAATATGGTGATGCTCCTCTAGCAAAAAACTTTCGAACGGTTACGGAGTTAACACATAAACAACATGCGATGGCGATGGTAAAAGTTGGAGCAATGTTTATCAATTCTGTTAAAATGCTTAATCATAAGCAGGAATGGGAAAAAGGCGAAGAGGTCGCTTACTTTTCGTTCGGATCAACCGTCGTCTTATTATTTGAAAAAGACTTATTTCGAATAAATGAGAAGCTCGAAGTTCCAGCTAATATTCGAATAGGAGAAATAATCGGTCGATTACAATCATCTTAATCGTAATACTGCGCATATTGAGTTTCGATTACTCGAATCACCGAAAAATCGATGCCGAGGGTAAATGGAAGGTTGAATGATTTTCCAAGTCGCCGAAAAACTCTTGTCAAAGGCAAATGAATGGATTTACATGGGAAAAGGAGACAAAGCTGTAATCACACGCTCTTAAAGCAAGAAAAAGCGCCCTATTATCAGGCGCTTTGAAAATATATTTATTTTGATATTCGTTATCCATTCATAACTTTCACTTGAATGTGCTTTGCTAATGATCGTCGCTGAAGCTCTGACTCGATCAATTGGATAAATTCAGTACTTAAATGGAGTTGCTTTGCTTTATAATAGGATTCGATCAATAATTCATCAGATAACTTTCTCATCAGCTTCACCTCCAGTAAATCGAGTTCTAAATACTGTTTTTGATGCATAAACTATTCATTTATCCTTTGTCTACTCATACCTTAACAGATTAAGTGCTGTGGAACAAGCGTTCCGTTATCCACAGTGTCACGTGGATAACTTGTGGGTAAATAATCTTTCGGGCATAGAAATATAGTGTTTGACATGCATATACTTGTTTATAAAGTTATCCACAAAATGTGAAAATGAAAAATATGTCGAAATCTTTTTCGCATTTCAATGAAATAAAGTGTAATTCCTATTCATCTTTTTACCGTTTATAAAAGGGGAAAAAGATGCGTAAGAATGGAAGATTGGTTAAAATAAAACAATGACATTGTAATGAGGTGTAATATACGTGTTAACAAATTTTTTGCCAAATGAATATGTAAAAAGTGTTTTTGATATTCATCCAAAAGCGCTTGTTGAAAAAGGAATAAAAGCAATTATTACTGATTTGGATAATACGCTTGTGGAGTGGGACAGGCCAGAAGCAACTCCTAATATTATTAAATGGTTTGCGGATATGAAGGAACATGATATTAAAGTAACGATTGTTTCGAATAATAATGAGCAGCGGGTAAAAGCTTTCTCTGATCCGCTCGGAATTCCGTTTATTCATCAAGCGCGTAAACCGCTTAGTGCAGCATTTAAAAAAGCAACGAAAATAATGGGAACGAATAATGAAAATACAGTCATTATTGGTGATCAGCTTTTAACGGATATTCTTGGGGGGAACCGTGCGCAATTTTACACGATTCTGGTCGTTCCAGTCGCATCATCGGATGGTTTTTTTACAAAATTCAACAGAATGATTGAAAGAAGAATTATGGCTCGTTTTAAACGAAAAGGCTTGATAAAATGGGAGGATGAAAAGTGAGCAAGCAAGTAATTAGCTGCATAGGATGCGGAGTGACAATACAAACGGAAGATCCAACTGAAATTGGTTATGCGCCATCGTCTCAGTTAGAAAAAGAGGAAGTCATTTGTCAACGGTGCTTCCGGCTAAAACATTATAATGAAGTTCAAGATGTTTCTTTAACAGATCAAGATTTTCTCAACATTTTAAACCAACTTGGTAACACTGACAGTTTAATCGTGAAAATCATCGATATTTTTGATTTTAATGGTAGTTGGCTACCGGGCTTACATCGCTTTGTTGGGAAAAATCCAATCTTGTTAGTTGGAAATAAAGCAGATCTTCTACCGAAATCAACGAAAAGAAATCGTCTTATTCAATGGATGAAAAAGCAGGCCAAGGAGCTTGGTCTTCAGCCAATTGATGTATTATTGGTGAGTGCGACAAAAGGTTTTCATATCCAAGAAGCACTTCAACAAATTGATCAGCTTCGTCATGGGAAGGATGTCTATGTTGTTGGATGTACAAATGTCGGTAAGTCGACGTTCATCAATCGAATTATAAAAGAAGTTGCTGGTGGGACAGATGTGATCACAACTTCGCATTTTCCAGGGACGACGCTTGATATGATAGAAATTCCACTTGATGACGGGAAGGCATTGATTGATACACCGGGGATTATTAATCATCATCAAATGGCGCATTTCGTGAGTAAAAATGATTTAAAAATCATTACCCCGAAAAAAGAGATTAAACCGAAAGTTTTTCAATTAAATGAAGAACAAACACTTTTCTTTGGTGGTTTAGCTCGACTTGATTATATAAGTGGGGGGCGCCGTTCATTAGTTTGCCATGTATCAAATGAGTTAACGATCCATCGAACAAAAATGGAAAATGCCAGCTCCCTATATGAAAATCATGTGGGAGAAATGCTTTTTCCGCCAAGGCAAGATGAACTCGATCAGTTTCCAAAGCTTGTTCGTCATGAGTTTATGATTAAGGAAGGAAAAACGGATATTGTTTTTTCAGGCCTAGGTTGGGTAACCATTAATGAGCCAGGGGCAAAAGTGGCTGCGTACGTCCCAAAAGGCGTTACAGTCATGTTGCGTCCATCGCTCATATAGACATAATTCAATCGGGGGTAGGGTGAGGAAGAATGATGAAATTATATGGGGTGATTGGTGACCCGATTGCGCAGTCGATGTCGCCGATTATGCATAATGAAGAGTTTAAACAATTGAAAGTTGATGCGCATTATCAACCTTTTCATATCATCCATCAGGATTTGAAAACGGCGGTAGAAGGAATGAAAGCAATCGGAATCGAAGGATTTAATGTGACGGCTCCACATAAAACAACGATCATGCCGTTTTTAGACGGGATTGATCCGCTTGCGCAAGCGATTGGGGCGGTGAATACGGTTGTTCGAGAGAGTGGCGGCTTTTGGGGGTATAATACGGACGGGTATGGATTTATTGAGGCACTTCAAACCGCTTGGAAGGAAGACCTTTCTAATGAGCGAGTGTTAATTATTGGTGCTGGCGGTGCGGCTAGGGCGATTTACTATTCTTTATTAGCAAGAGACGTTGTAAACGTCGATATTTGTAATCGTTCCGTGGCGAACGCAGAAAAGATGATCGCGGAATGTCCGTATAATGGGGTGTCCAAAGCTTTAACCCTTGACGATGCCGAAGAAAGATTAGCTAATTATACGCTAATCATTCAAACGACTTCGATTGGCATGTATCCTGATATTTCTGACAGCCCGATGTCGATGGAAAATTTATCTGTGGACACTTTTGTTTCCGATATTATTTATAATCCGTTTGAAACAGCAATTTTAAAAGAAGCGAAAAAACGTGGAGCGCATACACAAAATGGACTTGGTATGTTCATCCATCAAGGTGCGCTAGCTTTTGAAAAATGGACGAATATGAAACCTGATGTCGATAGAATGACAAAGATTGTAACAAAGCAACTTGGAGGCGAATTATGTTAACAGGAAAACAAAAACGATTTTTACGTTCAAAAGCTCATCATCTTGACCCGATTTTTCAAGTCGGTAAAGGTGGAGTGAACGAAAATATGATCAAACAAATTGAGGATGTATTAGAGGCAAGAGAGCTTATTAAAGTGAGTATCTTGCAAAACTGTGAAGAGGATAAAGAGACTGTGGCTGCTTCCTTAGTCGAAGGAACAGGCGCAGAGCTTGTGCAAGTAATTGGAAAAATTATCGTACTTTATAAAGAGTCCGTTGAAAAGAAAACAATTATTTTACCATAAAATACGTGTTTGAAAACGAGGATAAAAAGGACAAAGAAGTTCGAGGCGGCGCAGCATTGAGCAGCGGGTTTGTACAGGATGTACGAACTTCCCGGTTGGGCGCTTTTAACCATTCGATGTGTCATTTTTACCGAACTTTTTAAACACGCTTATAAAGGTTGATGAGCATGAAAAAAAACATCGGGATTTTAGGTGGGACGTTTGATCCGCCACATCTAGGGCATTTAATTATTGCAAATGAAGTAATGCATAAACTTCAACTAGATGAAATCCATTTTATGCCGAATCAAGAGCCACCTCATAAAGAGCGGGTTTCTGGAACAACAGCAAAAGAACGCGTTGCGATGTTAGAAAGAGCCATTGCGGGAAACGATCAGTTTTTTATCGAAACATTGGAACTCAATCGAACAGGTCCGTCTTACACGATCGACACGATCAAAATTTTACAAGAAATGCACCCGAATCATCAGTATCATTTTATTATTGGGGCGGATATGGTTGAATACTTACCGAATTGGTATGGGATTGATGAGTTAATTCACATGATTGATTTCATAGGTGTAAGAAGGCCAGGCTATGCGATGAAAAGCGCCTATTCGGTAACTGAAGTGAGTATCCCTCAAATTGATATTTCATCCACGGTCATCCGCAGTCGACTGAAGCATGGTGATTCAGTGAAATATTTATTGCCTGATCGTGTCATTGAGTATATAAAGGAGTCGGGATTATATGAAGCGTGAACAAGCGTTGGCGATTGTGAAGCGGCAAATCAATGGACCTCGCTATGAACATACAATTCGTGTAACGGAAACAGCTGTTGAGTTAGCGAAAACCTATGGAGTGGACGTAATGAAAACAGAGCTCGCCGCGCTTTTTCATGATTATGCAAAACTTCACCCCATTGCCGAGTTGCAGAAGATGATTGTGAAAGGCAAAGAAGATCTTCGCTTGCTTGATTATCATCCAGAACTTTGGCATGGTCCGGCTGCCGCATATATAATAAGTCAACAATTTGACATCCACGATCGGGAAATACTTCACGCGATTCGATACCATACGACCGGTCGAGCGGATATGTCGTTATTAGAAAAAATCATTTATATTGCTGATTATATTGAGCCCGGACGTCAATTTCCGGGAGTAGAGGAAGTTCGAGATTTAGCGCATATTGATCTTGATGCGGCATTATTAAAGGCATTAGGCAATACGATTACGTTTTTATTAACAAAACAGGCGGCCGTTTTTCCCGACACCTTTGCGGCATACAACAGCATCGTTTTAAAAAAAGGAGGCAGCAGCAAATGAACACAAAAGAATTGCTTAAGACAGTAGTGAAAGCAGCGGATGATAAAAGAGCAGAAGATATTGTTGTATTAAACATGGAAGGTATTTCATTAATTGCTGATTATTTTATGATTTGTCACGGTAACTCAGATAAGCAAGTACAAGCGATCGCCCGTGAGCTGCGTGAAGCGGCACATGAAGCAGGGATTGAAGTGAAAAGTATGGAAGGCTTTGATGAAGCGAAATGGGTTCTTGTTGACATGGGCAATATTATCGCTCATATTTTTCACCGTGATGAACGAAGCTATTACAATCTTGAACGTCTTTGGGGCGATGCGCCAATCGAGGATGTTCTTGGAGAGCTTGCACAGTGAGCTATGGAAAATTAGCGTATGTTTATGACTTACTAATGGAAGATGTACCATATGAACAGTGGTTACAGCATGTCCTTATGCAAAAAGATCGATATCATGTGCAAGGAAATCGTCTGCTTGAATTAGCGTGTGGGACAGGAGAGTTAGCGATTTTGCTTGCGAAAGAAGGATTTGCTGTCACCGGGGTTGATTTATCAGATGAAATGCTCTCGGTTGCGAGAGACAAAGCTGATCATGCCTCGGTGGAGCTCAATTTATTTCAGCAAAATATGTGTGAATTAAATGGACTTGGTACGTTTGATCTCATTACAATTTTTTGTGACTCGTTAAATTATTTGGAAACGCCAGAGCAAACAAAACAAACATTTTTACGTGTGCACGAGCATTTACATGAAGATGGTTTATTTTTATTCGATGTGCATACACCATTTCAAATGGAATCTGTGTATGAAAATGAAACATTTGCTTTAGTTGAAGAAGACGTTGCGTATATATGGAATTGTTTTCCAGGCGAAGATTTATATTCCGTTGAACATGAATTAACCTTTTTTGTTTTAGATGAAGCGTCTGGACAATTTGAACGTTTTGAAGAAATACATAAGCAACGTACATATGAACAAGCGGATTATTCCAATTGGCTTAAAGAAGCAGGCTTTACAATCTTATCGGTGACAGCCGATTTTACAGAAGATGCGCCAGACATGGAAGCGAAGCGACTATTTTTTATATGTAAAAAATAGGTAAGTTTAATAATTGACGAAAAAAGCAGGTGAAGAGAAAAATCTTCATCTGCTTTTATTTTTAAAATAATAGAGGATTTTTGTCGTAAATGGCGAATAAGTGGTGTTAGTGACCGAATGTCCCTTTTAGATGTGTCACTTCATCAGCATACTTTTTATGTGTCGTTTGATATACTTTTTCAAACACATCATCTAATTCTGCTTCCAGCACCTTGATTCCTTCTCCGGTAATTCCACCTTTTACACATACTTTTTCCTCCAATGTCGGTAACGAATAATACCCTTTTTTTAGAAGCTCACCAAGTCCAATTAACATGTGTTCCGCTAATATTGTAGCTGTTGCTTCATCAATATTTGTTTCTGCTACGGCCGCATTAATAAATCTTCTCGTTATATAACTAAAGAATGCTGGTCCGCAGCTTACAATATCAGAGGACACACGCGTGATCTTTTCCTCAATTTCAACAGGGGCAGAAATCTGCGACAATAATGATTGGATTGTCCGCCGCCATTGAGCGCTACATTTCTTGCCAAAGGTAACTAAAGAGACGCCAGATAATGCCCGGTTTGTAATGCTAGGAATAACCCTTGCACAAGAACAGCTCACCATGCTTTCTAACCAGCTTACTTGGATTGGGCTTGTAATTGACACAAGGCATTTATCAGCTGTTAAACTCGCTTTATTTTGAGCGATGACTGCATGCATGTCTTGAGGTTTGACACAAAGAAAGATCAGTGCTGAATGGTGAATAACGTCTGCGGGACTTGCTGTAACGATGACATCTTTGTATTTATGTTTAAGCATCTCAGCTTTGTCTTTCGTTCGATTCGTTACAATCATATCTGAAGGAGAAACGGCTTTGCCATCTAGCAATGCTTCAGAGAGTATTGTCCCCATGTTTCCAGTTCCGATAATTCCGATTTTCATGCTGCTCCCCCCTACTTCCTACTCCTACCAAATGTATGCGCAAATCAAAGAAATATTCCAGAGGTGAAGAACTTGAACGTATGGATTGAGAAATATAAAACGATAGGTATCGCCGCTATTGTCACTATCTTGGCCGTTATCCTATTCTTTTTCCAATCTAAAGACTCGTCGAATCAAGAGTTCCAAGCAAGTGTAACAACCGAAATGCCCGTGCCTGATGAACAAGTTGAGATTGAAGAAGATACGCGTGTATTCGTTGATGTAAAAGGGGCAGTGAACCGGCCGGGAATTTATGAGGCAGGTGCCGAAGATCGAGTGTTTGCAATGATTGAGCTTGCGGGGGGATTCCTTGCCGATGCAGATGAAAATCAAGTGAACCTGGCTCAAAAGGTATATGATGAAATGGTGCTTTACATTCCAAAGATCGGGGAATCTTTAGAAGAGCTTGAAATCATAGAAGAAGGAAGCGTGGAGGAATCTGGAAAAATCAATATTAATAAAGCAGATGCGGCCGAGCTGGAAACACTTCCAGGTATTGGACCAGCAAAAGCGGCGGCGATCATCCAGTACCGTGAGGAGCATGGTCCATTTCAGGGAATTGAAGAGATGCAAAATATTTCTGGAATTGGGGCGAAGACATTTGAAAAATTTAAAGATTTAATTAAAGTGAAATAGAAAATGGATTGACGGCATGCAGTGAATCTCGCTACACTGGAGAAAGTGATAGGGGGAAAGAAAGATGGAAAGAATTTCATGGAATCAATATTTTATGGCGCAAAGCCATTTGCTTTCATTTCGCAGTACGTGTACAAGATTGACTGTTGGGGCAACGATTGTTAGGGACAAACGAATCATTGCCGGCGGTTATAATGGATCGATTGCTGGTGGAGTACATTGTATTGATGAGGGCTGCTATGTTATTGATAATCACTGCGTGCGAACGATTCATGCGGAAATGAATGCAATCATTCAATGTGCAAAATTTGGTGTGCCAACGGATAACTCAGAAATTTATGTAACGCATTTCCCATGTCTGCAATGCTGTAAAGCAATCATTCAAGCGGGAATTAAAGCTGTTTATTATGCGGAGGATTATAAAAACCATCCACACGCCATTGAACTATTCGAACAAGCAAATGTGAGGGTGGAGCATGTTCCGCTTGATAAGGACATATTTCTAAAGTTATCAGAAGAACAATAAAGTAAACCTCTACCCGAATTAGATAAGTAGGGGATGAACGGCGTAATGCCTTTTGTAGGGTCCTGACCTCGATGACGCTGAAGATGTACATTAAGAAGGAATCAATGGCTAAAAACGCCGTCAACACCGTTTGTGACCTGCTTCGTTCGGGCTTGAACTAATCGGACATTTAGCTGTCGTTATTTCCCGCTTAAAGTTTGTTTTTATTGCCAAATCTTTAAGTGGGAATTGCGGCATCTTATATGTCAGATAACAAGGAAGGGAGGCTGGCATGAGCTTTTCTTCAAAAGGAGGGAAGGATGGCAAGTAAATGGTTTTTTGTTGCGATTGCGGCGCTAAGCGGAATCTTGCTTGCATTTGAATTCAATTTGTTAACTTTGTTTATCGCAATGCTTATGTTTATTAGAGTATTCGCGGAAAAGAACCGCCGATTACTCATTATCTGTATAGTTGCTACGATCGGCGCTTATTTTTGGACGAATCATACCGAAATGAAAAACATAACAAACTATGCAGCAGGTAAGGTGCAGCTATCGGTTACATTTAAGGAATTTCCGCTTATTGACGGCGATCAGCTCAAAGCAGTTATCGTTGATCATCAAAAGGAAAAGATGCTGCTCACGTATCGAATTCAAAGTGAAGCTGAGAAACAATTTCTAGAAGAAAATATGAAATCGGGGATGTCATGTGTTGCTGATGGAACGCTTATTAAGCCAAAGGGAAACAGCAATGAACATGCTTTTCATTATGAGAACTATCTTTTTCGACAGCAGGTTCATTGGTTGTATGAAGTAAATCATTTAGATGCATGTCAATTTTCAACAAACTCCTTGATTGCTCATTTGCAAAATTTAAGGGCAGCCTGGATTAACAAAGTAGCAGCGAATATCCCAGATCCGTTAGCTGCGTATGTATCTGCATTAATCTTTGGTGATCGCACTGCGTTTACAGATGATGTGTATACTGCTTATCAGCGGATTGGTGTCGTTCATTTGCTTGCCATTTCCGGCTTACACATCGGTTTGCTTATTGGCTTTATTTATTTTTTATTATTAAGAAGTGGGGTTGAAAGGGAAACGATTTTTTGGTTGCTCGTGTATACGCTACCGATCTATGCAGTTATTAGCGGCGGTAATCCACCCGTCGTAAGGGCGGTTTTTATGTCTCTCGCTTTGCTTGCTGCACAACGTTGGCGCCTTCCAATAACGGGGCTGGACGCGATTTCGATCAGCTTTTTTATCTTATTGTTCATTCAACCTTATTGGATCTATCATATTGGATTTCAGCTTACGTATGCAGTAAGTTTTGCCCTCATCGTTTCTTCGCAGCAAATTTTTAGAAAAAATACCCCGTACATCCAAATGTTAACGAATATTTCATATGTCTCCATGCTTGCTTCGGTTCCAATCATTACCTTTCATTTTTATGAATTTTCCTTACTCAGTATTATCGCGAATATCTTTTTCGTTCCTTTTTATTCACTTATTATCGTCCCCCTCGTGTTCCTGCTTTTTATTTTTCAATTTCTTTTTCATCCATTGTTTTTCCTTTTATTGGAGTTCGGACACTATTTAATTTCCTTTTCAGAGTCAATCGCTACACGAATGAGTGCCTTTCCATTTGCGACAATTGTAACAGGAAAGCCATCGTTGCTTTCCCTCGGTTGTTTTATCATTGGTGTATTTGCGTTTGGGTTACTGCGTGAACGGGGAAAATCAAATGTCATTGCGACACTTCCTTTCATCATAATCGTAACAGTCCACTGTTTATTTGTAACCTTTTCACCAAAAGGGGAAGTCATATTTATTGATGTTGGACAAGGGGATAGCATATTAATCCGCCTTCCATACAATCGTGGCATCTATTTAATTGATACGGGCGGGACGCTTTCCTTTCCTGTTGAGGACTGGCAAAAACGAAGTAAACCTTTTCAGCTCGGTGATCGTATTTTAATGCCATTATTCAAAAGCAAACGAATCACTACAATTGATAAGCTAATTTTAACTCATAGTGATGTCGACCATATCGGTGCAGCCAAAGAATTGCTTGGAAAAATAAAATTGAAAGAGATCATCATCTCTCCCTATTCATGGGAAAAACCGATCATGAAAGAAATCGTCGTAAGAGCTAACGAGCTTGGGATTAAAGTGAAGGAGGAAAAAGCCGGGGAACGATGGAATAATAAGTCGGGACAATTTCAACTGATTTATCCGTTTGATGATCAATATGAAGGCAATAATGATTCACTTGTTCTATATGCGAAATTAGGTGGCTTAACATGGTTATTTACGGGTGATTTAGAAAAAGAAGGAGAGGAAGAAATGCTTAAAGCTTATCAAGAGCTAAAGGCTGATGTGTTAAAAGCCGGCCACCACGGGAGTCGTAGCTCAACGACAGTACCATTTATACAAACAGTCATGCCAGCATATGCAATCATTTCGGCCGGAGAAAATAATCGATATGGGCATCCGCATGATGAAGTTCTTTCAATATTAGCGGAGCATCATGTTAATGTATTGCGCACGGATAAAGATGGAGCCATTCACTACGAGTTTATTGAGAAAAAAGGAACCTTTAAAGCAAAATGGCGTAAGATAATAACAAAAGCGCCCGATTAAAAGAAAAAGGTGCTCTAAAAAATAAAAAAGAAGCTTGCGATGGCAAACTTCCTTTTCTTCCTTTTTTCTGTTGTTATTTTCCGAGCAGCTCGATGATAGTTCCAATTGCAAAAATAGCTGCGAAGAAAACAAAGGAAACGACGAAGCCAATTCCTGAATCGATCGCATCATTGCGCTTCGATTGGGGATTTTGTTCAAATTCGTTCATGGCTACCCCTCCTATATACCACCTTAGTATAAACGAAACTTGTAGAAAAATCCACTGTTCCCATTACCTCTACTGACAAGACTTGACACCCATATTTTTAATCATGAAGGTCACACTATCATTAAGAAAGATTTCATTAGCCTTTTCAAATCCAAGTCTCGCTTCAGCTAAAGAATCCTAGGCCTTTATCTGAAGTGTTCAATATAGATTGGGGACAAATGTTTATAAAATGTTTGTCCCATTATCTCTTGTCAAAAAGCTCTTCATTGGATTACCATATACATATGTACAAGTAGAGGAAGGATTATATTTAATGAAGGCATGGAAAAAAATTGAACAAAAGCAATTTTCGCCATTATATTTATTATATGGAACGGAACACTATATAATCAATGAAACAAAACAAAAATTAATGGCAAATGTGTTAACGGAAGCAGACATGGATTTTAATTTGTCGGTGTATGATTTGGAAGAAACGCCGATTGAGCAAGCGATTGAAGATGCGGAGACCTTTCCGTTTACAGGCGATACAAAGTTGATTATCTTACAAAATCCAATTTTTTTAACTGCTGAAAAGCCAAAAGAGAAAATCGAACATCAGCTAAAGCGTTTCGAAGCGTATATCGAACAACCTGCACCATATTCAATCGTCGTTTTGGCTGGGGCGTATGAGAAGCTGGATGAGAGAAAAAAACTTACGAAGCTGCTTAAAAAAAATGCAGAGGTCATTGAAGCAAAAAAATTAAATGAACCTGAACTGAAAGCATGGGTGAGGGAACAAACAGTTGCCTATGAAGTAGAAATGGATGATGTGGCAATTGAGCTATTGCTTGCTTTAGGTGGTTCCGAATTAATGAAATTACATACGGAATTGGAAAAACTTGTTCTTTATGCAGGTGACTTGAAAAAAATTGACGCGGAGATGGTTGAAAAGCTTACATCAAGATCAATCGAGCAAAATATTTTTGCACTTGTTGAAAAAGTTGTTCAGCGCAAAATGGATGAGGCGTTTCGGATTTATTATGATTTAAGAAAGCAAAATGAGGAACCAATTAAAATTTTAGCTTTGCTTGCTGGACAATTTCGTCTTATTTATCAAACGAAGGAATTGTTAAAAAGAGGGTATGGGCAACAACAAATCGCTTCATCGCTTAAAGTTCATCCGTATCGAGTAAAGTTGGCATCAGGACAGGCGCGCTTTTTTTCTGAAGAAGAACTAACGGCGATTATGTCATTGCTTGCAGATAGCGACTACCAGTTGAAATCTGGCGGATCAGCAAGAGAGATTTCTCTTGAACTATTTTTATTTAAATTGGGAAGCTTAAAAATTTAAGGGGATAAAAACGTAATAAAAGGGCAAAATAATGTGGCAAAACTCCTATACGATTGAGAAAAACAAAAATCCGGTTCAGATATATGAACCGGATTTTTGTTATGCACCAATTGTACTTAGTTTTTTTGCTAAGCGTGCTTTTTGACGATTTGCTGTATTTTTGTGGATTAAGCCTTTGCTTGCAGCTTTGTCCAAGTTTTTAACAGCAACTTTGAACAAATCTTTTACGTTTTCTTCTTTTGCATCAACAGCTACTTCGAACTTTTTGATCGCAGTACGCATTGCAGATTTAACAGCTGAGTTTTGAGCATTTTTTGCTTCGTTAATTTTTACGCGTTTAATTGCAGATTTAATATTTGGCATTCCATTCACCTCCTGACAATAATCGAGGTTCTATATCTCTCGACGTTCACCAATTCATTCACAATAAGAACAAGAAATATTTTATCAAACGATAAGTGGAAAAGCAATGATAATTCATTTCTGCATGAAAATAACTTGGAAAGGAAAAGCTTGACGGTAAAGAATAGTTTTTATTTGGAAGGAGTAGGGTAGATGGAATCGAAAGAACTTGATTTAAGTCGGTATGGAGTAAGGACGGATTTGGCAACGGAAGCGTTTGAAATTGCCCTCGATCAAACGACTGAAAAACAGAAAGAAACGAGAACAATTGAAGGCGTCATAATAAAAGAGAAAATGATTGACGATGTGAAAATTTTATCGACTGAAATTACTCAAGAGGGTGCTGAAAGATTAGGGAAAAAAGCAGGCCATTATTTAACACTTGAAGTTCAGGGAATTCGCACGCAAGACAGTGTTTTGCAACAAAAAGTTCAGGAAGTGTTTGCAGCAGAATTCAGCGCCTTTCTTCAAATGCTACATATAAACAAAAACGCGAGCTGTTTGGTTGTAGGACTAGGAAATTGGAATGTAACACCAGATTCACTCGGACCTCTCGTTTGTGAGAATTTAATCATTACGCGACATTTATTCGAATTGGAGCCTGACCATGTTGACCCGGGCTATCGCCCTGTCAGTGCTTTATCTCCGGGGGTAATGGGGCTAACAGGGATCGAAACGAGCGATATTATTTTCGGCGTTGCGGAAAAATCGAAGCCGGATTTTATTATTGCAATCGATGCTCTCGCTTCACGATCAATCGAACGAGTGAATGCAACGATTCAAATTTCAGATACAGGTATTCATCCAGGCTCAGGGGTTGGGAATAAGCGCAAAGAATTAAGCAAGGAGACGCTCGGGGTTCCCGTTATATCGATCGGTGTACCAACGGTTGTCGATGCGGTCTCGATTACGAGCGATACGATTGATTTTATCTTAAAACATTTTGGTAAAGAATTAGCTGAATCTGGCAGACCATCAAGATCATTGGCACCTGCTGGGTTAACATTTGGAGAAAAACGCAAGCTTACGGAAGAGGATCTACCAGAAGAACGTGAAAGAAAAACATTTATGGGAATGGTTGGCACATTAGATGAGGAAGAAAAAAGGCGCTTGATTCATGAAGTCCTTGCCCCACTTGGCCATAATTTGATGGTGACTCCCAAAGAAGTAGATGTGTTTATTGAAGATATGGCAAATCTATTAGCTGCTGGATTAAATGCTGCTCTTCATTCTGCCGTTGATCAAACAGATACTGGTTTTAAAACTAGATAAAATTCGTTCTATTTATTTTCATGTTTCATATAAATTTAATAGAAGGGAGGAAAAGAAATGAGAAATTTTATCGTAAAATGTCTTGTGCTTGTCATTGTTTTCTATGCGGGGGTATATATTGGCGTAAATAAAACGAGTGAGGAGCTTGGACATGAACAAAAACAATCATTTCCTTCCCCCGTCTCTAAAGAGGAATTGGAACGAATGCAAGTCAAAGTTCATGAGGAAACAGCAGATATGAACATGCCCAATGTAGAGAAAAAAACGGAAGCTCCGGGTAAAAATGTTTTATCGGAAATTGGCAAAGGCTTGGCCGTTTTTGTTACGTCATTCGCCCAAAAAACAATTTCTTTGTTCACTCACTTTATCTAAACAATAAAAAATTGCGCATCCACTTGGGTGCGTTTTTCATTGTTTTGGGCAAAAAAGATCCTCCTAAAGAGAGAACTTCCGACATACTGTTGATTTCCACTCCAAGCGGGCGTGTAGCGCCTGAAGCGGCTTACCGCTCGCCCCGCGGAAAGCGAAGTGCCTGGAGTGCAAATCAACATCCAACTTCAAAGTAGAATGAGTAAAATAGAAGAGGACTTTCAAGAAAATTAGTTTTTGCGACCTTTTGAACAAACCTTTAAAAAGATTCTTGACTAGGGGTAAGGAAACGTGTGTTTGCAACGGAAATTAACACCCGCATCCCACCACGCAACCTTTTTAAAAATGCCGAAAGTAAGCATCATAAAATCAATCAAACGATTTTCATTCTGAAAATACCTGTGTGATGAAAAGACATTCACTACTTATGAAAACGGGTAAATTGAAATTCATTGCTCATTGAATCATTGGCTGATATAATTTACCCTAGCATACATGCGCCGATTAACAGGAGTGAAAAAGATGAATCATGAAGAACGATTAAAAAGACAAGAGAAAATCCGCAATTTTTCAATCATTGCTCATATCGACCATGGGAAGTCGACATTAGCAGACAGAATATTGGAAAGTACGAAAGCTCTCACTTCTCGTGAGATGCAAAGCCAATTGCTAGATTCGATGGACCTAGAGCGTGAGCGCGGAATTACAATTAAATTAAACGCTGTACAATTAAAATATCGTGCCAAAGATGGGGAAGAGTATATTTTTCATTTAATTGACACACCAGGGCATGTCGATTTCACATATGAAGTATCGCGAAGTCTTGCGGCTTGTGAAGGAGCGATCCTCGTTGTCGATGCTGCACAAGGGATCGAAGCGCAAACATTAGCCAATGTTTATTTAGCGCTCGATAATGATTTGGAAATTCTTCCAGTCATTAATAAAATTGATTTGCCGGCGGCTGATCCGGAACGGGTGAAAAAAGAAGTAGAAGATGTGATCGGTCTCGATGCATCTGAAGCTGTGCTCGCTTCGGCAAAAGCGGGAATTGGAATTGAAGATATTTTAGAGCAAATTGTTGAAAAGGTTCCAGCTCCACAAGGAGATCCGAGCGGTCCGTTACAAGCTCTTATTTTTGACTCTCTTTATGATGCCTACCGAGGTGTCATTGCTTCGATTCGTGTTGTAGAAGGTACGGTAAAGCCAGGAGATAAAATTAAGATGATGGCGACTGGCAAAGAATTCGAAGTAATCGAGGTTGGTATTCATAATCCGAAGCCGACGCTTGTCAATGAATTAACCGTCGGTGATGTTGGTTTCTTAACCGCGTCAATTAAAAAAGTTGGTGAAACACAAGTCGGTGATACGATCACAAGTGCTGATAATCCAGCATCAAAACCATTACCGGGATATCGAAGAATGAACCCAATGGTGTTTTGTGGAATGTATCCGATCGATTCCGCTAGATTCAATGATTTGCGGGAAGCACTTGAAAAGCTTGAACTAAATGACTCCGCGTTACAATATGAGCCGGAAACATCACAAGCATTAGGCTTTGGTTTCCGCTGCGGATTTTTAGGGCTACTGCATATGGAAATTATTCAAGAAAGAATTGAGCGCGAATTTAATATTGATCTCATTACAACGGCACCAAGTGTTATTTACCAAGTGTACATGACAGACGGAACGGAATTAAAAGTGGATAATCCGTCAGATATGCCTGATCCACAAAAAATCGATCACGTCGAGGAGCCATATGTAAAAGCATCGATGATGGTTCCGAATGATTATGTTGGAGCAGTGATGGAATTAGCTCAAAACAAGCGCGGAAATTTTGTTGATATGCAATATTTGGATGATATTCGCGTGAACGTTGTTTATGAAATTCCACTTGCGGAAATCGTCTATGACTTTTTCGATCAATTAAAATCGAACACGAAAGGCTATGCCTCATTTGATTATGAAATGATCGGCTATAAGCCATCCAAGTTAGTGAAAATGGATATTTTATTAAATGGCGAAAAGGTCGATGCACTGAGCTTTATCGTCCATAAAGATTTTGCCTATGATCGAGGAAAAGTGATCGTTGAGAAGTTGAAAGAGCTTATTCCGCGCCAACAATTTGAAGTGCCGGTTCAAGCGGCAATCGGTCAAAAGATTGTAGCACGGTCGACGATCAAGTCAATGGGTAAAAACGTCCTAGCAAAATGTTATGGCGGAGACATATCAAGGAAACGGAAATTATTAGAGAAACAAAAAGAAGGTAAGAAACGCATGAAGCAAGTTGGTTCGGTTGAAGTTCCGCAGGAAGCCTTTATGGCAGTGTTGAAAAGAGACGAATCATAATAAAGATTAGGTAGCAAAGGGGGAGGTAAAGCATATGCATGCTGCACTTCCCCATTTGCTTTAAAAGGATGAGATTGGGAAATAACTAACGTGATCAAATTCGTAAGCGAACAAAGCAATACTTTAGCGTAGGAAATATACGTAGATTCCTGTGGGAAGAAAGGTATCGTTGAGACCCCGCAGTGCTCGTTTAAGGTACGAAACCTAAAGTCGCCACATCGTGTGGCAACGGCTTCGTGACCAACATCCTGTTGGCCCGAGGCTCAACAGCCGCCCGCGGAAAGCGAAGTATATTTACGGAGCGAGCTATTGGCAGTTTATATCGTTCGTATTTTGATTTGATAAAAAGCTTTTTTCCCATTCTCACGCACTATATGTAAGGTTGTGAAAAAAATGAAATCCGCATACATCCATATTCCTTTTTGTGAGCATATTTGTCATTACTGTGATTTTAATAAAGTCTTTTTACAAGGGCAGCCTGTCGATGAATATATTGAAATGCTTATTAAAGAATTCGCGATCACATTGCAATCGTATCCGACCGAAACACTCCGGACGATATTTGTCGGTGGTGGAACCCCGACGGCCTTAAATGAACAGCAGTTGGAAATGCTTTGTAAAGGGATAAGAGCCGAGCTTCCATTTCATGAAGGAGAATTTACATTTGAAGCCAATCCTGGAGATTTATCAATCGAAAAGCTGAAGATTCTTTCTGAGTATGGGGTGAATCGCCTAAGCTTCGGTGTTCAATCATTCAATGACGAATTGCTAGCGAAAATTGGACGTTCCCATAGGGTGAAAGACGTATATAAAAGCATTGATGCGGCTCAAAAACTTGGATTTTCCAATATAAGCATTGATCTCATCTATGCATTGCCAGGACAAACATTGGAAGATTTTCAATCCACTTTAGTGGAAGCATTAGCAATGGACCTTCCACATTATTCAGGCTACTCATTAATTGTTGAACCTAAAACAGTCTTTTATAATTTAATGAGAAAAGGGAAATTAATACTGCCAGGTGCGGATGTCGAGACGAAGATGTTCCACATGCTCATGGAGGAAATGGAGAAAAAAGGACTAAGTCAATACGAGATTAGCAATTTCGCCAAACCTGGATTTGAGAGCGAGCATAATCTCGTCTACTGGAATAATGAATCATATTATGGCTTTGGCGCTGGGGCACATGGGTATATTCAAGGAAAAAGATATTCCAATTCAGGGCCGCTAAAAAAATATATGGAGCCGTTACGCAATGGAAATTTGCCTATCTTTGAAGAAAATATTGTAACGAAACAGGAAATGATGGAAGAAGAAATGTTTCTTGGGTTAAGAAAAACGAACGGAGTGCAAATCAGCCACTTCTACGAGAAGTTTCACGAAAATCTTTTTGATGTTTTCCAAGCGCCGATTGATGAAATGACAAACAGAGGGTTATTAATGATTGAGGATGACCATGTACGCTTAACAACGGAAGGGCGCTTTCTCGGAAATGAAGTTTTTCAAGCGTTTCTTTTATGATTATTGTTTCTCTTTCATCAAAAGTAAAATCGTTGACAGCGAGCAATCATTTTGTTACTTTTATTATAGATTTAGCACTCGAGTAGATAGAGTGCTAACAGAGGTGATAAATGTTGTTAACTGATCGTCAGCTTCTTATATTGCAAGTGATTATTGATGACTTTATCGTATCTGCCCAGCCGATCGGCTCAAAAAGCTTATCACAGAAAAAAGAAATTTTGCTTAGCTCAGCGACAATTAGAAATGAAATGGCTGATTTAGAAGAGTATGGATTTATTGAAAAAACACATTCTTCATCTGGACGAATACCATCTGAAAAGGGGTATCGCTATTATGTGGATCATTTATTGTCCCCGCAAGCACTTCGTACAGATGATATTAAGAAAATCCATTCGCTTTTCTCTGAACGAATTTATGAGTTGGAAAATATCGTTCAAAAATCAGCGCAAATTTTATCTGAGCTTACGAATTATACTGCGATATTACTTGGTCCGGCTGTGAAAGAAAATAAGTTAAAAAAACTGCAAATTGTTCCGCTCAATCAAGAAACAGCCGTTGCAATTATTATTACGGATACAGGACATGTGGAAAATCGCATTTTTACTCTTCCGGAAAATATTGCACCTGAAGATATAGAGAAACTTGTCAATATTTTAAATGAGAAGCTTAGCGGAGTGCCCATTTCTCATTTAAGAGAAAAAATTGTGAGGGAAGTTGCAGAAATCCTGCGCCGGAATATTCAAGAATATGATGATTTATTACGAGTCATTACAGAAACCGTCGATGTTCCTAGCGCAGAAAAGCTTTTTTTCGCTGGCAAGATGAATATGCTGAATCAGCCAGAATTCCATAACATTGATAAATTTCGTTCATTATTGGCTATGATAGAGCAAGAAAAAGGAATTTATGAGTTGTTTAAGCATACACAACAAGGGATTCATGTGAAAATTGGCAGGGAAAATAATCACGAGAAAATGGAAGATTGCAGTCTTATTACGGCCACGTATTCAATTGGAGAAGAACCGGTCGGAACGATTGCAATTTTAGGGCCAACGAGAATGGAATATTCTAGGGTCATTAGCCTGTTAGACATATTAAGCAGAGATATGAGTATCGCCTTTACGAAGCTATACCAATAAAGATGCACCCAATCAGTGGGGCCTTCCCGCTGATTGAAGTGCGTTCATTTTAAGGAGGTGAAGTGTCATTATGAAAGATGAAACAGTAGTAAACGAACAAGAACAAGAAGTGGTCGAAGAGGCGACAGTTGCTCAAAATGAAAACGAAGAAAAGCTTCAAGATGAGGAAACGAATGAAGAAGCAGCAGTGGAAATTGTTGATGAAAAGGCTGAAAAAATCGCCGAACTAGAAACAAAGCTTGAAGAAGCTGAAAACCGCTACTTGCGCTTGTATGCCGATTTTGAAAATTTCCGCCGACGCACCCAGCTTGATCGGGAGGCGAGCGAAAAATATAGAGCAGAGAGCTTGATTACGGACTTACTCCCTCACATTGACAATTTTGAGCGTGCGATGCAAATGGAACCGGAACATGAGCAAGCAAAAGCGTTGCTAGCCGGTGTCGATATGGTTTATCGTGGCATTATTGAAGCGCTTGATAAAGAGGGAGCGAAGCAAATCGAAGCTGTTGGAAACGAGTTTGACCCTCATTTGCACCAAGCTGTGATGCAATCAGAAGACGAACAATATGGATCTAATATTGTCGTTGAGGAATTCCAAAAAGGATACCAATTAAAAGATCGCGTCATTCGACCGTCAATGGTAAAAGTAAATAAATAAGTCTTACATATTTTAATAGGAGGTTACAGACTTGAGTAAAATTATTGGAATCGACTTAGGGACAACAAATTCATGTGTTGCGGTACTAGAAGGTGGAGAGCCGGTAGTAATTCCAAACCCGGAAGGAAACCGAACGACTCCTTCAGTTATCGCATTTAAAAATGGTGAGCGCCAAATTGGTGAGGTCGCGAAACGTCAAGCGATTACAAACCCAAATACGGTCATGTCAATTAAGCGTCATATGGGAACAGACTTTTCGCAAGAAATTGAAGGAAAAGAGTATACTCCACAAGAACTATCTGCAATTATTTTACAATATTTAAAATCATACGCAGAAGACTATCTTGGTGAGAAAGTTGAAAAAGCTGTGATCACAGTTCCAGCGTATTTTAACGATGCTGAGCGTCAAGCGACAAGAGATGCTGGAATTATTGCAGGTCTAGAAGTAGAGCGGATCATTAACGAGCCGACAGCTGCTGCACTTGCTTATGGTCTTGATAAAACAGATGAAGATCAAACAATCTTAGTATATGACCTTGGTGGAGGAACGTTTGACGTTTCAGTCATGGAACTAGGTGACGGCGTATTTGAAGTACTTGCAACAGCAGGTGATAACCGTCTAGGTGGGGATGATTTTGACCAAGTTGTTATTGACCACCTTGTTGCTGAGTTCAGAAAAGAGAACGGCATCGACCTTTCACAAGATAAAATGGCGTTGCAACGTTTGAAAGATGCAGCGGAAAAAGCGAAAAAAGATCTTTCAGGCGTAACATCAACACAAATTTCACTTCCATTTATTACAGCGGGTGAAGCTGGTCCATTGCATATGGAATTAACGCTAACTCGCGCGAAATTTGACGAATTATCAGCGGATCTTGTTGAAAGAACAATGGGACCAACTCGTCAAGCATTACAAGATGCAGGTAAATCAGCATCTGAGATTGATAAAGTTATTCTTGTTGGTGGTTCAACACGTATTCCTGCTGTTCAAGATGCGATTCGCAAAGAAACAGGCAAAGAGCCTCATCGCGGAGTGAATCCAGATGAAGTAGTAGCGATGGGTGCGTCGATTCAAGGTGGAGTATTAACGGGAGATGTGAAGGATGTTGTTCTTTTAGACGTTACACCACTTTCACTTGGAATTGAAACAATGGGCGGCGTATTTACGAAATTGATCGATCGCAATACGACAATTCCAACATCAAAAGCTCAAGTATTCTCTACAGCTGCTGATAGTCAAACAGCTGTTGATATTCATGTTCTTCAAGGGGAAAGACCGATGGCTACGGATAATAAAACACTTGGACGTTTCCAATTGACAGATATTCCGCCAGCACCAAGAGGGGTACCACAAATCGAAGTTAAATTCGATATCGACAAAAATGGGATTGTAAACGTTAGTGCGAAAGATCTTGGCACAGGGAAAGAACAAGCGATTACGATCAAATCTTCATCAGGATTATCTGAAGATGAAGTAGAGCGCATGGTCAAAGAAGCGGAAGAAAATGCGGAAGCAGATAAAAAGCGTCAAGAAGAAGTAGAGCTTCGTAACGAAGCAGATCAACTCGTATTCACAACGGAAAAAACGTTGAAGGATCTCGAAGGAAAAGTTGATGCAGACGAAGTGAAAAAAGCTGAAGAAGCAAAAGATGCATTGAAAGCGGCGATCGAGAAAAATGAGTTAGATGCTATTCGTGAAAAGAAAGATGCCCTTCAAGAAATCGTGCAAAATCTTTCTATGAAGTTATATGAAGAGGCTGCGAAGCAAGCACAAGCGCAAGAAGGCGGAGAAGCTGGTCAAACGAGCAATGATGATGACAATGTCGTTGATGCAGAGTTTGAAGAAGTGGAAGACGACAAAGAGAAGAAATAAACTTGTATTTGAAAAGTCAAAGCCGACCGATTGGCTTTGGCTTTTCTCATGTAATTCAAACGAACCAAATATTCTTCCAATCAATGGCCACAAATGTTAAAATAAAGGTTATGTGAAAAGTTTCGGGAGTGTGTATACATGAGCAAAAGAGATTATTATGAAGTGTTAGGGATTGAGAAAAATGCTTCTCAAGATGAAATAAGGAAAGCGTATCGGCGTTTATCAAAAAAGTATCATCCAGATCTTAATAAAGAGGCTGATGCGGAAGATAAATTTAAGGAAGTAACTGAAGCGTATGAAGTGTTAAGCGATGAGCAAAAACGTGCTCAATACGACCAGTTTGGTCATGCGGGTCCACAAGGATTCGGTGGCGGGGGTGGCTTTGGAGGATCTGATTTTGGCGGTTTTGGTGGCTTTGAAGACATTTTCAGCACATTCTTTGGCGGTGGCGGTCGCAGAGATCCAAATGCGCCAAGACAAGGTTCCGATCTTCAATATACGATGACAATTACGTTTGAAGAAGCGGCTTTTGGAAAAGAGACGATCATCGAAATTCCCCGTGAGGAAACATGTAGTACATGTCACGGAAACGGTGCGAAGCCAGGGACAAAACCGGAAACATGTTCACACTGTCATGGAAGCGGGGAAGTGAGTGTTGAACAAAATACTCCATTCGGCCGCATGGTGAACCGCCGTGCATGTCAACACTGTCAAGGAACAGGGAAATTTATTAAAGAAAAATGCCATACTTGTGGTGGTGATGGAAGAGTTCAAAAACGCAAAAAGCTGAACGTGAAAATTCCTAAAGGTGTCGATGATGGTCAGCAAATGAGAATGTCAGGACAAGGTGAGGCCGGCATTAACGGTGGACCTCCAGGAGATCTTTATGTCGTTTTCCATGTGAAGCCACATGAATATTTTGAGCGAGATGGCGACGACATTTATTTTGAAATGCCAATTACTTTCGTTCAAGCTGCACTTGGAGATGAAATCGAAGTCCCGACCCTTCATGGAAACGTAAAATTAAAAGTTCCGGCGGGGACGCAAACAGGTACAAGATTCCGTCTGCGTGGAAAAGGCGTCCACAATGTGAGAGGGCATGGCATTGGCGATCAGCATGTATTGGTGAAAATCATCACGCCAACGAAGTTAACAGAGCAACAAAAGGAAGCATTGCGTCATTTTGCTGATGTGAGCGGTCAGACGCCAGATGAACATAATGAAAGCTTTTTTGAAAAGGTAAAACGTACGTTTAAAGGTGATTAATTGGAATGGAGCCGGTGCCAATGAAATGGTTTGAAATTAGTATCCATACGACAAACGAAGCGATAGAACCAATTTCTAATATCCTTCATGAAACGGGAGCAAGTGGGGTTGTCATTGAAGATCCGACAGAGCTAACGAAAGAACGTGAAGATTGGTTTGGAGAAATATTTGATTTAAATCCTGATGACTATCCGACTGATGGAGTGATCATTAAAGCTTATTTGCCAGCAAATAGCTTTATTAATGAAACGGTCGAAACAATGAAACAGGAGATTACAGATTTAACCAATTTCAATATTGATATTGGACGAAATGTCGTAACGATGGTAGAAGTGAACGATGAAGACTGGGCAAACGCTTGGAAGAAGTATTATCATCCTGTGAAAATATCCGAAACTTTTACGATTGTTCCAACATGGGAACAATATGAGACAGTAGCAAATGAAAAGGTCATCGAGCTAGATCCTGGGATGGCGTTTGGAACAGGAACACATCCGACAACCGTCATGTGTATTCAAGCTTTGGAAAGAACGGTCAAATCGAATGATGAAGTTATTGATGTTGGCACAGGCTCCGGTGTTTTAAGCATTGCCGCGGCATTATTAGGCGCAAAGCACGTCGATGCACTTGATCTAGATGAAGTAGCAGTCAAATCAGCGATGGATAATATCAACTTAAACAAGGTAGGAAATGTTGTTCATGTACAACAAGGCAACCTACTGCAAGGTGTATCCAAACAAGTGGATGTCGTCGTTGCTAATATTTTAGCAGAGGTGATTTTACGTTTTACGGATGACGCCGCAAACGTCGTGAAGGAGAATGGCTATTTTATTACATCTGGCATTATCCAACAGAAAAAAGATGAAGTAAGAGAAGCATTAATTGCATCCGGTTTTTCGATAGAGGAAACATTGACGATGGAAGATTGGGTTGCATTTATCGCAAGAAAGAACGGGTGAGGTAGAATATGCAACGTTATTTTATTCAACAGCCTTCTGACGGACATTCGCCGTTCGTTATCGATGGAGACGACTACCATCATATTGTTCGAGTAATGCGGATGAAAATCGGCGATGTCTTTTTAGTTGTTTTTCCCGATCAACAAACGGCTAAAGTGAAAATTGACCAAATTACCGATCAAATCGTTGAAGTGAGCATCATTGCCTGGGAGGATCAAAAGAGCGAACTCCCCCTCCATGTAACGATTGCGAGCGGACTGCCCAAAGGGGATAAATTGGAATGGATCATTCAAAAAGGGACGGAGCTTGGTGCTTCCGAATTTGTCCCTTTCAATGCGGATCGCTCCATAGTAAAATGGGAGAAGAAAAAGGCAGCGAAAAAAGTCGAACGATGGAATAAAATCGCAAAAGAAGCAGCGGAACAGTCCCATCGACAAGTATTGCCTGCTGTTCATTCTCCAATGACATTGAATGAATTGCTTGCATTAAGCAAAGATTATCAGTTTAAAATCATTGCTTATGAAGAAGATGCGAAGCAAGGGGAGCGCAGTACGTTTGCTCGACTGTTAAACGAAGCGCAAGAGGATGATCGGCTTCTTCTTATCTTTGGGCCGGAAGGCGGGCTTTCGGATCGAGAAATCGAGCAATTAACTGCATCTGGATTTGAACGATGCGGATTAGGACCAAGGATTTTACGAACGGAAACAGCGCCATTATATGCTTTGTCGGCGATTTCCTATCAATTTGAATTAATGAGGTGATTTTATGTCTCTAGTTGCATTTCATACATTGGGTTGTAAAGTAAACCATTATGAAACAGAAGCTATTTGGCAATTATTTAAAAGCAATGGGTATGAGCGTGTTGAGTTTGAATCAACAGCTGATGTTTATGTTATTAATACGTGTACGGTGACAAATACCGGCGATAAAAAAAGTCGTCAAGTCATTCGGCGCGCGGTTCGGAACAATCCGGATGCGGTGATTTGTGTAACAGGCTGCTATGCGCAAACATCTCCGGCAGAAATTATGGCCATTCCTGGAGTTGATGTTGTCGTTGGAACCCAAGATCGCGTGAAAATGCTTGAGTATATTGAGCAATACAAAGAGGAACGCCAGCCGATTAACGCGGTCGGAAACATTATGAAAAATCGTGTCTATGAAGAATTAGATGTTCCTGCATTTACAGACAGGACACGCGCTTCTTTAAAAATTCAAGAAGGCTGTAATAATTTCTGTACGTTTTGTATCATCCCTTGGGCGCGTGGCTTAATGCGTTCAAGAGATCCGAAAGAAGTTATTCGTCAAGCACAACAACTTGTTGATGCTGGGTATAAAGAAATTGTTCTTACAGGGATCCATACAGGCGGCTATGGGGAAGATATGAAAGATTATAATTTAGCGGCATTATTGCGTGATCTTGAGGCACAAGTACACGGATTAAAACGAATTCGTATCTCCTCGATTGAAGCAAGTCAGTTAACAGATGAAGTAATTGATGTCATTGATAAATCAAAGCTCGTTGTGAGACATTTGCATATTCCACTGCAATCTGGCTCAAATACGGTGCTAAAAAGAATGCGCCGAAAATATACGATGGAATTTTTTGCAGAAAGGCTTAAGTTGCTAAAGAAAGCATTGCCAGGCTTAGCTGTTACTTCCGACGTAATTGTTGGCTTCCCAGGTGAAACGGAAGAAGAATTTATGGAAACATACAATTTTGTGAAAAAACATCAATTTTCTGAGCTGCATGTCTTCCCATATTCGAAGAGAACAGGAACGCCAGCTGCTAGAATGACTGATCAAATTGATGAAGAAATTAAAAATGAACGCGTACATCGCCTTATTGCGCTATCTGATCAACTGGCAAAAGAGTATGCGTCTCGCTTTGAAAATGAAGTGCTTGAAGTCATTCCGGAAGAAGTGTTTAAAGATGATCCGAATAGCGGACTTTATGAAGGTTATTCAGATAACTATTTGAAAGTAGTCTTCCCAGCGACAGAGGACATGGTTGGGAAAATTGTAAAAGTGAAATTAACAAAAGCAGGCTATCCGTACAATGAAGGGCAATTTGTCCGTGTGTTAGATGAAGAGCCTGTTAAAACATCAATGATGATTTAAGAGACGATGGAATCAAATCAAGTTGAGCTCAATTAAGAATGGGACTCAAAAAACACTTTAAAAATAATATAAAAGGCAAGTGAAGGTGAAGAAAAAACGTTTTTCTTCACCTTCTTCCTTTTCATCGTTTCTATAAACTTTTTAGATTAAACTATATCATCGATTCTTCAAAAAGCATTTGCCGTTTATTTTCTGTAAGATCATGCTAAAATAACATGAATGCACTAGCTGAAATAAGGGAGGAAATCTACATGTCGGAACAAATTGCTCGAATGATCGACCATACATTGTTAAAAGCGGATGCAACGAAGGATAACATAAATATATTATGTAAAGAAGCGAAGGAATATCATTTTGCCTCTGTATGTGTAAACCCGACATGGGTGGCTGAGGCTGCAAACTTATTAGAGGGAACAGGTGTCAAAGTATGTACTGTCGTTGGTTTTCCATTAGGAGCGAGTACTCCAGAAACGAAAGCTTTTGAAACAAAGAATGCGCTTGAAAATGGTGCAGATGAAATCGATATGGTAATTAATATCGGCGCATTAAAAGGCGGAGATGATGAGCTTGTAAAGCGAGATATTACTGCTGTTTGTGAGGCTGCGAAAGGCCGTGCACTTGTAAAGGTCATTATTGAAACGTGCTTGTTAACAGACGCAGAAAAAGAGAAGGCATGCGCGATTGCTAAAGAAGCTGGCGCCGATTTTGTCAAAACGTCAACTGGGTTTTCAACAGGTGGAGCAACGGTAGAAGATGTCGCTCTTATGCGTAAAGCGGTCGGACAAGATCTTGGTGTAAAAGCATCTGGTGGCGTTCGCAGCTTAGCTGACGTTGAAAAAATGATTGAAGCGGGTGCGACAAGAATCGGTGCAAGCTCGGGTGTTGCGATTGTCCAAGGATTAATGGGAAAGAGTGACTATTAAGTTCTCTTGCCCCCGTGAATCTTGCTAATTAACCGGCCAAATTGATTAGCAAATGGCAATACGACTAAAGAGCATAGAACATTAAATACGACACTTGCATGGGCAAGCTGTGACTCAGGTGTATCTGTCATCAGTCGGCTTGCATCAGCTAAAATATGACTTAACGGTAAAAATATAAGGGCGCCGGCAATATTCAGCCACATGTGGGCAAAGGCTGTGAGCCGGGCTTCATGCCCCGCTCCAATCGCTGCAAGCAGTCCGGTAGCACACGTACCAATATTAGCACCGAGCATGATGGCGATCCCCGTTTCAAGCGGAAAAATTCCTGTCGCAAGAAAACTCATCGCAATTCCTGTCATGACGGTACTCGATTGAATAAGGGCCGTTAGAAGTGTCCCAGTTAAAAATGCGATGATAACATAATCCCTCATCAAATAAATTAAATGTTGTACGTAACTAACTTGAGCAAGCGGACTAGATAACCACTCAAATCCATTCATTGCGGCAAAAATCATGCCGATTCCAACAAAAATAAACCCAGTGCTTCTCCATTTTGCATGTTTAAATAACATGAAGAAAAGTCCGATTGCTAAAAAAGGAATAATAATTTTCGTCAAATCAAAAGTGAAAAACTCCAGCGTGATGGTTGTCCCAATATTTGTTCCTAAAATGATTCCAATTGTTTGCGGAAAAGCGAGAATTCGAGCAGATACGAGCCCGACAGCGATGACGGTAACAGCTGAACTGCTCTGTAAGACGGCAGTCATGACAATTCCAGCGATAAAACCGCTAATCGGCGTATTTGTCATTTTTCGGAGCAACCCTTCCACCGCTCCGCCCGATACATTGAACAAACCAACCCTTAACCATGTCATCCCAAGTAAGAAACAGAGAGCTAGAACAATAAAAAAACATAAATAGAGCATGTCTTTCACCTCAAATCATCTTATGAACAAATTGAGATGGACATGCAAAAATAACAAAAAAACGTCTAAAAGGATAAAGATTGTTGACCTCTGAAAAGGGTTATATTATAATTGCAAAGTACATGGGTTTCCATGTATGAACATGTTATTGCTATGTTCGGAGGGAGGGAAAGAGATATGTCAAGAACAGTTGTTCGTAAAAACGAATCACTTGAAGATGCTCTTCGTCGCTTCAAACGTAATGTTTCAAAAAGTGGAACAATACAAGAAGTTAGAAAGCGCGAGTTTTATGAAAAACCAAGTGTGAAACGTAAAAAGAAATCTGAAGCTGCAAGAAAGCGTAAGTTCTAATAGAGGGTGCAAGAATGTGTCTTCTCGAACGATTCCGGATATGATTGAAGCAAGCGATGAACTAGAAAGATAGGCTAATCGTCATTGAATGCTACAAATAGCGATCGGCCACTGGTGTTGGCGGATCATCATAATCGAAACAAAGAAGAGTTGACAGTCCTTTCTCGCAAAAAAAGCAGTATGTAATACCCTCCGTGGATTTGAATATGTGAATGGAGATACATTCTCTTGGAAACAGTCAATGAAACTTAGCTTTGTAAATATTATATGTTGTAAACATATATCATAATTCGCAGTTAACAGAGCCGGTAAGCTAACGCTTGCCGGCTCTTTGACATATTTCATTAAGGAAAAAAGCAAGTTTTTGCATAGAATTTCAGCTATAATAAATATAGATAAGTTGAATGAAGATTTTACATCTATTTAAGTAAATAACATTTGATAAGAGGTATACTTAGTTGATTTGTGTGAAAGGTGGCGACTCCTTGAAAACACAATGCATTTCCTTCATGCGGTGTACCTTTAGGGAAGCCTATTTAATGTCCTAGAGGATTAGCGGGAGCGGCAGGACGTATTTTAAGGAACGAAGCCTAAAGTCGCGACAACATGTGGCAACAGGATGTTGGTCATAAGCCTTGAACGTAAATCAACAGTATTTTTCTCTCATTTCGTAAGTATATTATTAAATTCAACTTATATAGATATTTCAGGTGAAAAGATTGTAATAAAAATGAAACTTTTACAACTTGTAAACGTAATACAGGTATATATGCTTCAGTGAGGGGAGGGAATCAAGGTGAAGAGGTTTTTCATGCTCATCTGTATCGTGCTGGCTAGTGTATTATCATTTTTGCCTGTTCAGGCAAAAGGAAAAGAAGCGAATGTCTACGTGATTCCGATTAAGGATGATGTCGAAAAAGGATTAAGTGCTTACTTAGACCGAGCGATTAGCACTGCTGAGGAAAATGGTGCTGACTTGATTATTTTTGATATGAACACACCTGGTGGGGCAGTCGATGCGGCGCGAGATATCGGCAACCGGATCGCAAAAACGAAGATTAAAACTGTAACATTCGTCAATTCATGGGCAATTTCTGCTGGCTCTTATATCGCTTTATATACAGATGAAATTTATATGACGCCAGGTGCGGTTATGGGAGCATCTGCGATCATTGATCAAAGTGGAAATACGGCTGGCGAGAAAGCCGAAAGCATGTGGCTGTCTGCAATGGAAGGGGCCGCAAAGCAAAGCGGGCGTGATCCGGAAATCGCAAAAGCAATGGCAAGCGGTGAGATCGATTTGCCAGATTTGAAAAAAGAGGGTAAGCTTTTAACGCTAGGAGCAGACAATGCGTTCAAAGTTGGCTATTCTGAAGGTACGGTTAATAATATAGAAGAACTGCTGCAAAAGCTAGGCGATGCCGATGCGAACGTGCAAACGGTGAAATCAACCTTTGCTGAGTCATTTGCCAGATTTATTACAAACCCTGTTGTCGTTCCAATTCTTCTATCAATCGCAAGTCTAGGGCTTGTGTTAGAATTATATTCACCGGGATTTGGCTTGCCGGGAGGAATGGGAATTAGTGCGTTATTATTGTTCTTTTATGGACACTATGCAGCTGGGCTTGCAGGGTATGAATCAATGATCTTATTCATATTAGGAATTATATTAATTGTCGCAGAGTTTTACCTGCCGGGAGGAATTGCTGGACTTCTCGGTACTGTGTCAATCATCGGCAGTATTATAATGGCTGGTGGAAATGTTACTTACTATGGGATTTCCATCATCATTGCGCTGTTTTTAGCGGCACTTGCAATTATTATCATGGTAAAGGTGTTTGATAAACGTATGAATATATTTAAACGATTGATTCTTACTGATGCGACAGATACGGAGAGTGGCTACGTATCGAATGTGAATCGTCTTGAGCTGATTGGGCGCGAAGGGATTACCGTCACCGCGCTTCGCCCTGCCGGAACAGTTGAGGTCGATGATGAGCGCCTTGATGTTGTAGCGGATGGTGGATTTATTGAGAAAGATACAAAAGTAAAAGTGATTAAAGTGGAAGGCTCTCGCATCGTTGTGCGAAAAATATAATAGATTAGCCTTAGTTGAAGGAGGAAATAAAGGATGGAAGTAGCACTAGGATATGAAACGATCTTTTTATTAGTAGCAATTGCCATTGGAATCATTGTGCTTGCGGTATTGTTCACATTTGTTCCAATTGGCCTGTGGATTTCAGCCATTTCTGCTGGTGTTCGCGTTGGTATTTTTACTTTAATTGGGATGAGATTAAGAAGGGTTATTCCAAACCGCGTTATTAACCCACTTATTAAAGCACATAAAGCGGGTTTAAAAGTTACAACAAACCAACTGGAGAGCCATTATCTTGCAGGCGGTAATGTTGACCGGGTTGTCAATGCGTTAATTGCCGCTCAACGTGCTAATATTGACCTAGTATTTGAGCGTGCGGCAGCGATCGATCTTGCTGGTCGTGACGTACTTGAAGCGGTACAAATGAGTGTAAACCCTAAAGTAATTGAAACACCGTTTATCGCTGGTGTGGCAATGAACGGGATTGAAGTGAAAGCGAAGGCAAGAATTACGGTGCGAGCAAACATTGATCGCCTCGTCGGTGGTGCCGGTGAAGATACGGTCATTGCTCGTGTCGGTGAAGGGGTTATTTCAACAATCGGTTCGAGTGATACACATGAACGAGTGCTTGAAAATCCAGACTCGATTTCACGTACGGTCCTTTCAAAGGGATTAGATGCTGGTACGGCATTTGAAATTCTTTCGATCGATATTGCGGACGTTGATATCGGGAAAAACATCGGTGCGCAATTACAAACAGACCAGGCAGAGGCTGATAAGAAGATTGCCCAAGCGAAAGCGGAAGAAAGAAGAGCCATGGCTGTTGCTAATGAGCAAGAGATGAAGGCGAGAGTAGAAGAAATGAGAGCGAAGGTTGTTGAAGCCGAAGCAGAAATTCCACTCGCAATGGCCGATGCGTTAAAATCAGGAAATTTAGGTGTTATGGACTATTATTCTTTGAAAAACATTAATGCTGATTCAGATATGCGTGACTCGATCAGTCGAATGACGACGAAGCCAGCAAATGAAGATAATCTAGAATAAATCGTTATGAAGCGATTTGGAAGGAGGTAGCTCCTTGGAACAACTTATTCTTTTGGCCATTTTTGGTATCATTAGCATGGCCTTTAACGCGATGAAAAAATCAAAGCAACAGCAATCTGATCAAAGAAAACCTGTGGCTCAGCAAGCTAAACCATTCGTAGAGCCACGTAAAGAGTTAGTTGAACATGATATTGATCTTAGCAAAGCGAGAAATTTGCGGGAAGCAGCTGAAATGCTGTTTACGAAGCCGGCTCCAGCAGTAAAGGAAGTTAAAAAGGCGGAGCGAGAAGAGGTTCGAGAGCAGATCATCGTTTCTGAAAAAAGGGAGGCAACTCAAAATGCACTCCCCACATCGAAGCCGGATGCTGTCAAACGATCATCCTTGCCACTTCAACAAAATGATATTGTAAATGGTATCATCATGGCAGAGGTATTAGGGCCGCCACGCGCGGTTAAACGATATCGACCGCAAAGGAATGTATAACCCGAATTAGCATTGATTCAGAGGGAGTTCAAATTCCCAATTCAACATTACAGAATTTTGTGGAGCTTAGGTAGGCAACCTAAGTTCGCCGCGTCCTGTGGGCACGAGTTCGAATAAATATTCACCAGAGCGTAAATGATTAAACAAAAAAATGTGATGAAACCCCCTTTCCACTCATACATATGAGAGGAAAGGGGGTTCTTTTTCATGGCCAAAAAATGGACTCACAGACTACGTAAATGGATGACAAATAAAATGGAACTTCCTGCTGATGTCATGATGGATTTGCCAAGAGTGACAATGGTTGGGCAGCTTCATATATATATAGAAAATCATCGAGGTTTGCTTGTATTTACGGATAGCGAATTAAGGCTTCTCCTTACGCAAGGGCAATTATTAGTGAGAGGGAGGTCGTTTGTCATTAAAACGATTTTGCCAGAAGAACTTTTATTGGAAGGGAAAATTGAAGAAATTCATTATTTAAATGAATAGGAGATGGCGTAATTGAAAAACCAATGGTTGACGTTCATATCTGGCAGAGTATATGTAAGAGTAAAAGGGCCTGGTCTTGAAAGATTTCTTAATCAACTTACACGTGCTAAGCTCGCGATGTGGAAGATTAGAAGATTAAATAAACATGAAATTGTATTTTACATCGAGCTATCTAACTTACATACATTAAGACATATTGCTCGCGAAACGGATTGTGAAGTTACCCTCCCAAGAGGCGAAGGTCTCCCTTTTTTATGGAAAAGGGTGTTAAAAAATAGCGGTTTTGCTATTGGAATCATGTTATTTCTATTTGTAATCCTTTTTTTATCTAACGTCACTTGGGGAATTCATATTACAGGTGCAGATCCGGCAACGGAACATAAAATTCGTAAAGAGCTTGATAAGATTGGTGTCACCATTGGGAGATTGCATTTCGCAATTGCAGATCCGGAGTCGATTCAACAACATCTTACTGAGACGATCGATAATTTGACATGGATTGGTGTGGAGTTAAAAGGGACAACCTATCATTTTCAAGCGGTTCAAAAAACAGAGCCTGAAAAAGTAGAACTAAAAAGCCCAGGCCATCTTGTCGCTAAGAAGAAAGCGGTCATTTCGAAATTATTTGTTGAGAAAGGAAAGCCGGTTGTTAAGGTCCATCAATACGTAGAAAAAGGAGAACTCCTCGTTTCTGGTTTAATTGGTAGTCAAGGAAAAGAAGAAGCTGTTGCCGCAAAGGGGGAAGTGTGGGGTCTCACTTGGTACAATTCAAAGGTCGATGAATACCCATTAGAATCCCTTTTTCAAGTATATAGCGGTGAAGAAAAACGCGTGCATTCCATAAAAATAAACAAGTTCAATTTACCTATTTGGGGAATGAAGAAAAATGATTTTCAAGATTATGGAACGGAAATCGATATCCGGCCGATTCGTTTTTTAGGATGGGAGCTGCCGATCAGTTATCAAGAGTTAACGATTCGCGAGAAGGAGAAAATTGTACGTAAATTAACGAAAGAAGAAGCAATTGAAGCAGCAAAGGAGTTAGCGAGAAAATCGGTAAAAACAAAAATTCCAGAAGACGCCAGGATTGAAAAAGAATTTATTTTGCATGAAGATGTAGAGAATGGTAAAGTTAATTTATCCATTAATTTTCAGGTGATTGAAAATATTGCTGAAGAAAAACCGTTCATTCAAGGAGACTAACGCATGTCAGAAGAATTGATTACAAAAAAGATTGAATTAGAAAATACTGAAGAAGCGTTTGCTTTATTTGGAAATGCTGATCTTCATTTAAAACAAATGGAAGAAGAGTTTGCTGTCGCGATTGTGACGAGAGGGGAAGCAATTAATATTTCTGGTGAGGAGGGATCTGTTGCACTCGCTCAGGAAATTTTACATCAATTACTCCTCGTCATCCGCAAAGGGATTCATATATCCCCTCGCGATGTTTCTTACGCAATCCAAATGGCAAAGCAAGATCGGATTGAATATTTCTCAGAATTATTTGAAGAGGAGATTGCTCGAAATACGAAAGGGAAGTCCATCCGGGTAAAAACACTTGGACAGCGTCAATATATTGATGCGATCCGCAAGCGTGATCTCGTGTTTGGCATTGGACCGGCGGGTACGGGAAAAACATATCTCGCAGTTGTTATGGCCGTTAATGCGTTAAAAAACAACCAAGTCAATAAAATCATTTTGACTCGTCCCGCCGTGGAAGCTGGTGAAAGTCTTGGATTTTTGCCAGGAGATTTAAAGGAAAAAGTAGATCCTTATTTGCGCCCTCTATACGATGCTCTCCATGATGTACTTGGTGTTGAGCATACACAACGGCTGATTGATCGAGAAACGATTGAAATTGCTCCGCTCGCTTATATGAGGGGAAGAACATTGGATGATGCATTCGTCATATTGGATGAAGCCCAAAATACGACGGAAGCACAAATGAAGATGTTTTTAACGAGACTTGGCTTTGGATCGAAAATGATTATTACCGGTGACGCAACACAGGTGGACTTGCCTAAAGGAGCGCAGTCAGGTCTTGTTGCAGCAGAGCGAATTCTACATGATGTGCCGGGGATTGCGTTTATTCGTCTAACACAAGGAGATGTTGTGCGCCATCCACTCGTTGCACGTATTATCAATGCCTATGAAACAAAAGAAGGAAAACCTGAACGATGATTCAGGTTTTTTCTTTTTTTTATTCAAAAAAATGTATCCGCTTTTAAAGTTTCCGAAATATAGTGTAATCCGACAAGAAAACTGCTATCATTTTATATAATATGATAATCAGACAATTATAAGTGGGTATGGAGGTTTCTATGAACTTTCAAGAATACATAAGTAAACTGCGGACATTTTTAAGTTATAAAGTGTTCACTGCTCTCATTTATGGTGTTTTGGCATTGGCGTTATTTGGAATTCTCTATCATAATGTAAAACCAGAGACATTCGATATTGAGTTGTTTTCCATTTCCGACAAAACGATTCGCTCGCCAAAAACAATTGAAGATGAAGTGAAAACAGCAGAGGAACGGGAAAAAGCGGCGGATGATGTTGCGCGCGTTTATGTATTTAAAAAAGAAATGGCACAGAATAGAATTTTATTGGTTCAATCCATTTTTGATTTTGTAAAGGAAGTAAGCCAAGAATCACGAATAGAAGGTGATTCATTAGATCAAGAGGAAGAGCATTTACTTTTACAATCACAACTAAAGTCATTAAAGGCAAAACTAACCGAGAACGTTTCTGAGGATATTACCAATTCTATTTCTGATGAAAAGCTCATATCTTTACTTAAAACAGAAGCAGGCACGCGTGAAAAGATGAAAGAAACGGTGATTGTTAATGTTGAAAGGGTGATGAATACCAAGATTCGTGAAGAACAGGTCGCAAAGATGAAGGAGCTCCTGAGTGAAAATATTCACATGGCAGGGCTTGCGCCTTATTTAAACGAAATCGCTGTTGAGCTTGGACAGTATGCGATTGTAGCAAATGATATTTATGATCCAGTATTGACGGAGGAAAGAAAGAAACAAGCAATGGAAGAGGTTGATCCAGTAAAGATTCTTCAAGGGCAAGTCATTGTTCAAGAAGGACATTTGATCGATCGGGAAATCTATCGGCAATTGGAAATGTTAGGGCTCTTAAAAAGCAATCCGACATCAAAGCCATTTATCGGGTTAACTGTTTTTGTTGTTATTGCAATTGGGGCACTATATATTCACTTCTCACGGTTACAATTACAAGAAGATAAGAAACAGAACTTTTTACTGTTAAGCAGTTTGATTTTCCTTTGTTCATTAATCATAATGAAGATTACAGGATTGATGGAGCAATTAGATATTAATGAGATCGGTTATATATTTCCAGCGGCGATGACGCCGATGCTGTTGAAGATATTGATTAATGAACGCTTTGCCTTGATTATGACGATTTTATTAGCCGCCTGCGGAAGCATCGTTTTTCATGATGGAATTTCGGGCACAATTGATGTGGAAATCGCTGTATATATATTATTCAGTGGCTTGGCCAGTGTTTTGTTTTTATCCGGACGGAACGAAAGGACACATATTTTACGGGCAGGCTTGTTTGTTGCCGTTACAAATGTATTAATCATTGTATTTTTATTATTGATTGGCAGTGGGCAAGTGACGATGATTGAATATGCTTATTATGTATTATATGCTCTCGTTTCAGGAATTTTATCGGCGATTTTAACGATCGGATTGTTACCATTTTTTGAAGCTGGTTTCGGGATGCTATCAACGATTCGCCTGATTGAATTATCAAGTCCGAACCATCCATTGTTAAAGAAAATTTTGGTCGAAGCCCCTGGTACGTATCATCACAGTGTTATGGTTGCTAATTTGGCTGAAGCAGCCTGTGATGCGATCGGAGCTAACGGTTTGTTAGCACGTGTGGGATGTTACTACCATGATGTCGGAAAGACAAAGCGTCCGCATTTCTTTATCGAAAACCAAATGAATATCGAAAACCCGCATGATCGACTCCCGCCAGAAACGAGTAAAGAGATTATTATTGCGCATGCTGTTGATGGAGCGGCAGAATTACGTAAACATAAAATGCCAAAGGAAATTATTGATATTGCTGAACAGCATCATGGGACGACACTTTTAAAATTTTTCTATTATAAAGCGAAGGAAAAAAATGAGCATATCGATGAAAAGGAATATCGTTACCCTGGGCCAAAGCCGCAAACAAAGGAAGCGGCAATCATTGGAATGGCCGATAGTGTGGAAGCGGCAGTTCGTTCAATGACACATCCGACTTCGGAAGAAATTCACTCTCTAGTACATAATATTGCTCAAGACCGACTTTCAGATGGACAGTTGAGTGAATGTGATCTTACATTAAAAGAAATTGAAATTGTAAAAGCAACCTTTTGCGAGACATTGAATGGAATATTTCACTCGCGAATCGAATATCCAGATTTTAAACAAAAAAAGGTGGTAAGTAATGGCGCTACAAATTGATATGATCGATGAAACAAATGAATTAACTGAAGAGCATCAGCAGCTGATTGAAAAACTTTTAAATTACGCTGCGAAAGAGGAGCAAGTAGAGGATGGAAGTGAGCTTTCTCTTACATTCGTGACAAATGAGGAAATTCAAGAAATAAATAAGACATATCGTGGGAAAGACCAATCAACAGATGTCATTTCATTTGCGATGGAGGAAATGGGCGAAGGGGAAATTGAAATCATCGCCCCCGACATGCCAAGAATGCTCGGTGATATCATTATTTCGCTTGAGAGGGCGAAAGAGCAAGCGGATGAATATGGTCATTCTTTTATTCGAGAAATGGGATTCCTTGTGGTGCATGGATTTTTACATTTACTAGGCTATGACCATATGAATGAGGAGGATGAGAAACGGATGTTTTCTAGGCAAAAAACGCTGTTGGACGGATTTGGTCTTGAAAGATAGCCAAGTGTTCTCGATAAGAAGATTGAAAGCCTCATTTCAGTATGCCCTTGAAGGACTGCGATACGCAGTAAAACATGAGAAAAATATCCGGATTCATTTGCTCGCTGCATTTACTACGATCATCCTATCGATTTTGTTTCAGCTTACAGCGTTTGAATGGTTGTTTATTGTGCTCGCTATTTTTACGGTGCTTGTGCTTGAATTAGTCAATTCAGCAATCGAACGCACAGTTGATTTAGCAACAACAGAAATCAAGCCATTAGCCAAGCAAGCGAAGGATATCGCAGCGGCTGCTGTTTTATTAGCAGCAACCATGGCTGTGATCGTTGGTGTAATCATCTTCGGTCCAAAATTTATTGATTTATTTTTAAAGTAATGCCGCCCTAGTGCGGCATTTTTTATTTGAAAAAAGGGCCTGGGGTGAAAAATCCGTGATGGCTTATAAAATCTGATAACCTGACAAATGTCAGCGTTAGTTTATATATCTAATCGAGCAAATGAAGCCCATTGCCGCATTAATGAAAAATGCCAAACCTTTCACAATCGGCTTATTTGAATACAATCGCGTAGTACGGTAAAATATTCCCACAGCCGAAAGAATAAATAGGGCTAAAGTTGAAATTATCAAAAAACTTTGCGAGATTTGATAACTTTTTCAAGAAGATGTAGTAAAATAAAAATAAGAAATAAGGAGTAACAAAATGAAAGTTGAGGAATTAATCCAAGAAGCTGAAAAGGCAAAAGAAAAAGCTTATGTTCCCTATTCGAATTTTCCGGTGGGTGCCGCCTTGCTAACGAAAAAGGGGCAAGTGTATCGCGGCTGTAATATTGAGAACGCAGCTTATAGTGTTACGAATTGCGCTGAACGTACTGCACTATTTAAAGCGATGTCTGAAGGAGAGAGTGAATTTGCGATGCTCGCTGTTACGGCAGATACGCTTCGTCCGGTTCCTCCATGTGGGGCTTGCAGGCAAGTGATTGCCGAGCTTTGCCCGAAGGATATGAAGGTTGTTCTTTCAAATGGAAAAGGGGAAACGAAGGAAATAACAGTCGAACAATTATTGCCATTTGCATTTTCACCGGAGGATCTACATGAATAAGATAGACAGCAAAACATACAAATCAGGATTTATCTCTATTATTGGCAGGCCGAATGTCGGAAAATCAACCTTTCTCAACCGTGTCATTGGGCAAAAAATTGCAATTATGAGTGATAAACCACAAACAACGAGAAATAAAGTACAAGGCGTATTAACGACAAATGACGCACAAATGGTTTTCATTGATACACCTGGAATCCATAAGCCGAAACATCGACTTGGCGATTTTATGATGAAGATTGCGATGAATACGTTAAAAGAAGTAGACATCATTCTTTTCATGATCAATGCCGCAGAAGGTTTTGGTCGTGGTGATGAATTTATTATTGAAAAACTGCAAGGTGTAAAGACGCCTGTTTTTCTAGTCATTAATAAAATTGATCAAATCGGACCCGATGAGTTGTTATTGCTTATTGAAGAATATAAGGAAAAATATCCTTTTGCAGAAATCATTCCTATTTCGGCCTTAGAGGGAAATAATGTTGAACGCTTGCTTGAACAAATTTTACTGCAATTACCAGAAGGACCACAATATTACCCGGCTGATCAAATTACTGATCATCCAGAAAGATTTATTGTGTCGGAGTTAATTAGGGAGAAAGCGCTTCATTTAACGAGAGAGGAAGTTCCCCATTCTCTCGCTGTATTAATCGATAAGATGGAAAAGAAGGATGAGCGAGAGGTCGTTCACGTAATGGCCACGATTATCGTGGAACGTGACTCACAAAAAGGCATCGTTATCGGGAAACAAGGAAAAATGTTAAAGGAAATTGGTCAACGAGCTCGTGAAGATATTGAACATTTGCTTGGTTCGAAAGTATTTTTAGAACTATGGGTGAAAGTACAGAAGGATTGGAGAAATAAAATGTTCCATTTACGAGACTATGGGTTTAAGGAAGACGAATATTAGAATTGTTTATTGGTCGGATTAACAAATTTTACGCTGTATTGTCCCTAGGCTTGCGGTAAAAATAAGAAATGTAAGAGAAAACCACTTCAAACATATGGAAGGCGGGATGAACATGTATGAATTCACGTGGAGAGTTTTTAAAGAGACAGGTAATGTGGATATTTACTTGCTCCTAAAGGAACTTGAAAAAGAAGAGCATATGAATATTCTGCCGTTTATGGAAAACGCCAATGAAGTAGATCATCCGGTTTCTTAGTGACGCTTTTTGCCCCGCGAGTACAGTATATGGCTGTGGAAGGGGGAGATTGTGACATGCTACAAAAATACGAGGGAATTGTCATAAGAACGACAGATTATGGTGAATCAAATAAAATTGTCGTTATTTATAGCAGAGAAGCTGGGAAGATTGCGGGAATGGCTCGCGGGGCAAAAAAGCCAAGCAGCCGGCTTGCGAGCGTCTCCCAGCCCTTTACATACGGGTATTATTTGATTCAATCCGGTCGCGGATTAGGAACGTTGCAGCAGGCAGAGATGGTTGCATCTTTACGGTCGATTAGAGAAGATATTTTTAAAACGGCCTATGCAGCATATATCGTAGATTTGCTTGATAAAGGGACAAATGAAAAAGAAAGCAATCCATTTCTTTTCGAATTACTTTCGCAAACGCTCCATTATATTAATGAAGGCTACGATCCGGATATCGTTACACATATTTTCGAAATGAAGATGCTCAGTGTTTTTGGACTATATCCGGAAATGAAAGCATGTGTCCTTTGCGGAAGTACGGAAGCCCAATTTGGTTTTTCCATTCGGGAAAATGGGCTTATTTGTCACCGTTGTTTTGAACGAGATAGACATTTTCTGCCACTTTCTCAACATGCGATTAAATTATTGCGATTGTTTTATTTTTTTGATATACAAAGACTTGGCTCGATTTCAGTCAAGCCGGAAACAAAACAAGAATTAAAACACGCGATTGATTTATATTATGATGAATATTCGGGGCTCCATTTAAAAACGAAGCGATTTTTAGATCAAATGGACCGATTAAAAGACAAGCTTTAACGTAAGTTGCGATTGGATTACTGTTCGATTTTTTTAATACTTTAAAGGCGAAAACTTGACAAATTGCGTCATATCCGCTATTTTCATGTATATGAGTTAAAATAAATAACGCTGCGAAGAAAGAAATAAGTACTTGTTGTCCCCCATATATAGCGACCCCGGGATAGTGAAAGCCGGTGGGATGGAGCTTCAAGGAAGGCAATCTGGAGTGGCATAAATAAAGTTGGTCGGGTGTTTATGCTCGGCAAATAGGGTGGAACCGCGGGTAACTCTCGTCCCTATGCTTATGGTGAATTAGCATAGAGACGAGGGTTTTTTATGTTGAAATGAAAATAAGCGAACGAATCACGCCTAGACACTTATTGAAATTGAAAAGGAAGGATGAGTTAGAGTGAATATTCAAGAAATGATCCTTGCATTGCAAAAGCATTGGTCAGATTATGGCTGTATTCTTATGCAAGCGTATGATGTTGAAAAAGGTGCGGGTACAATGAGTCCGTACACGTTTTTAAGGGCAATCGGACCAGAACCGTGGAATGTGGCGTATGTTGAGCCATCACGCCGTCCAGCTGATGGCCGTTATGGAGAAAACCCGAACCGATTGTATCAGCATCATCAATTCCAGGTGATTATGAAACCTTCTCCAGACAATATTCAAGAAATGTATTTAGATTCATTACGCGTTCTTGGTATTGATCCTTTGGAGCATGATATCCGCTTTGTTGAGGATAATTGGGAAAATCCATCACTTGGCTGTGCAGGATTAGGCTGGGAAGTATGGCTTGACGGGATGGAAGTAACGCAATTTACCTATTTTCAGCAAGTCGGTGGCTTAGAGTGTAAGCCTGTCTCTGTTGAATTAACGTATGGGATTGAAAGGCTTGCGTCATATATCCAAAATAAAGAAAATGTTTTCGATCTAGAATGGACAGAAGGCTTTACGATTAGGGATATTTTCTATCAGCCTGAATATGAGCATTCAAAATATGCATTTGAAACATCGAATCAAAAGATGTTGTTCGATCTATTTACTACGTACGAAACGGAAGCGAAACGCCAAATGGAGGAAGGACTTGTTCATCCAGCCTACGATTATATTTTAAAATGTTCACATGTATTTAATCTTCTTGATGCAAAAGGAGCGATTTCCGTTACGGAGCGAACGGCTTATATCGGAAAAATGCGGAATATGGCAAGACAAGTAGCGAAAACTTTTTATGAGGAAAGAGAAAAGCTTGGTTTTCCAATTTTAAATGGACAGAAAAAGGAGGGAGAGAGCCATGAATAAACGTGATTTACTTCTCGAAATTGGGATTGAAGAAATGCCAGCACGCTTTATTAGCGGAGCAATAGATGATTTAAAAAGCAAAATGATTTCATGGCTCGAGGACCATCGCATTAGCCATGAAGAGGTACGAGTTTATTCTACACCTAGAAGAATGGCGATTCATCTTAAAAATGTGGAAGAATTCCAAAGTGATGTGGAAGAAGAAGCTAAAGGACCAGCGAAGAAGATTGCTCTAGATGAAGAAGGAAATTGGTCAAAGGCTGCACTTGGTTTTTGCCGTGGGCAAGCGGTAAGTCCGGATGAGATTTTCTTTAAGGAAATCAAAGGGATCGAATATGCGCACGTGAAAAAGTTCATTAAAGGAAAGTCAACAGTTGAATTATTACCAGAGCTTAGCGAATTAATCACATCCCTTCATTTTCCAAACAATATGCGTTGGGGAAGCCTAGACTTACGTTTCCTTCGTCCAATTCGCTGGATTGTTGCATTATTTGGGAGTGAAATAATTCCTTTTACAGTCGCAAATATTCAAGCAGGGGCAAAAACATTCGGTCACCGTTTCTTAGGTGAGGAAGTGTTATTGTCAGCTGCGTCTGATTATGAAAAGGCATTGCTAGGCCAACATGTCATTGTGAATCAAGCCGAAAGAATGCAAGCAATTAGAGAACAAATTGAAAAATTAAGTGCTGAAAAAGATTGGTTCGTTCCGATTGATGAAGAGTTGATCGATGAAGTGACAAATCTAGTTGAATATCCGACTGTTTTTGCCGGCGCATTTAACGAAGACTTCTTAGAGCTTCCTGAAGAAGTGTTAATTACATCGATGAAAGCTCATCAACGTTATTTTCCAGTAAAAAGTTTAAATGGTAAGCTGCTTCCATATTTTGTTGGAGTGCGTAATGGGGACGAGCGTCACCTTGAAAATGTCATAAAAGGAAATGAGAAAGTGTTACGCGCAAGATTGGCGGATGCGGATTTCTTTTTTGAAGAAGATAAAAAACTACTCATCCCAGAGGCGTTAAAGCGACTAGAAACAATCGTTTATCATGAGAAAATCGGTACATTATCGGAAAAAATTGATCGGATTCGCTTGATTGCGAAAGAACTTTCGTTATTACTTACCCTTTCTGTGGAAGACAAACAACTAGTCGATCGAGCAGCAGAAATAAGTAAATTTGACCTTGTTACAAATATGGTTGATGAATTCCCAGAGCTTCAAGGAATTATGGGTGAGAAGTATGCATTGCTACAAGGCGAACATACGGATGTCGCCAAATCAGTGAATGAACATTATCAACCACGTCATGCTGATGATGATGTACCATCGACAACGATCGCTGCGATCGTGAGTGTCGCTGATAAGCTAGATTCGATCGTTGCATCGTTCGCGATCGGACTGATTCCGACAGGTTCTCAAGACCCGTATGCATTAAGGCGACAAACAGCGGGAATCATTCAAATTCTTTTGAAAAAGAATTGGGACCTGCCATTGCGAACAATTTTGGAAAAAGCGATCGAGATTATCGGTCAAAAATTAGAAACGAACGAACAATTATTTGAGCAACTAACACAGTTTTTCAAACTGCGCCTAAAATATTTACTTCAGGAAAAAGGAATTAGTCACGACATTATCGAAGCTGTTCTAGGTGGAGAATTATTAAGCGTTCCTGTTCTTGTTGATCGTGCCAATGCTTTACAAACGAAGAAAACAGAAGATGGATTCAAAGAGACAATTGAATCACTCTCCCGTGTATTGACAATCGCTAAAAAGTGGGAAGGAAACTTGGAGATCGATCCACAGTTATTCGAAAATGAATATGAGCAACAACTGTATGACAGTTGGGTGCAAGTTGTTGATACGTATGAGGAAGCTGAAGGGCAAGAAGCGAAGTTTGCTGTATTAGCCTCATTACAGCCGGCCATTTCTAACTATTTTGATCATACAATGGTCATGGCGGAGCAAGCGAACGTAAAGGCCAATCGCCTGGCTCAAATGAAGCAACTAGCTGATCTAATCGGAAGCTATGCTGCGATGAATGAAATTCAAGTAAAATAAGACAAATTCGAGCTTGTTTGTACAAACAAGCTCGAAATCGTTCAAATGTATAACAGGGAGAGGGATGTATATGTCTGTTCCAATTATATATGTTGTATCGGATTCAGTTGGGGAAACAGCTGAACTTGTAACGAAAGCGGCCATTAGCCAGTTTGGAAATTCCAATGCAACTATCAAAACTTATCCGTATGTGGAAGAAGAAGAACATATGGATGAAATCATTGAGATGGCAAAAGACGATCGGGCAATCATCGTTTATACATTGGTAAAACCAAACAATCGTGTATATTTGCGTGATCAGTCTATTGCCAATCAGGTGACCTCAATTGATATTATGGGTCCGATTATGGATAAATTCGAGAAGGCATTTGAACGTGCACCATTGAATGAGCCAGGGCTTGTTCGAAAATTAGATGAGAATTACTTCAAGCGTGTGGAGGCCATTGAATTTGCAGTAAAATACGACGATGGCAGGGATCCGCGTGGCTTATTACGAGCAGATATTATATTAATTGGTGTTTCACGTACATCGAAAACACCATTATCTCAATATCTAGCTCTCAAGCGATATAAAGTGGCCAATGTTCCTGTTGTGCCTGAAGTAGACCCTCCTGAAGAATTGTTTAAAGTTGATCCATCGCGATGCATTGGCTTAAAAATTAGCCCGGAAAAATTGAATCATATTAGACGGGAGCGATTGCTTTCTTTAGGTTTAGATGCTAAGGCAAATTACGCAAACATAGAAAGAATTAAACGGGAGATCAAATATTTCGATAGGATCGCAAACAAACTCGGCTGTACTGTTATTGATGTATCAAATAAAGCAGTTGAAGAAACAGCCAATACGATCATCAATTATATGCAGAAAAAAGTATAGATCATCACGGAAGCATACCGCTCCTAGTTTTTATTTGTGCTGTATGAATAAAATTTCGAGAAATAGAGTAAAAATGTTATTACTGTTTGTTTAACTTAAATCGCAATACATTTTTTTAAAAAAATGTATTGCGATTCATATCAGGGGGAGTTCAAACTACTTGCCGATTCAACTTAACCCTTGGCAGATGCCACAGATTTTTAAGGGAGCGTTTCGAGCGAACTTTGAAAAAATTGGAAGTGATTATTCCCAACTGTAATTGATCGAAAGCTTTTGATAGGCAAAATCGTGTAAATAAGCTATAATAAAAAATTGTGTTGAAAGTACATAAAAGGTTTAGAGTTGCGACTTTGAGAATAAACTAGTTATTGTGATAGACGCGTGCAAGATAAGGAAAAACGACAAATAATCTCATCTTTCCTTATTGATTTTTAATAAAAAGAAGGAATCTGTGGAGGGATGTAGAATAAGTAACGGTAATCAAGCTAAAGCAATCATATACGTAGATGCAGATGCTTGCCCGGTCAAAGCCGAGATTTCTGCGATTGCCAACGAGTATAACTGGGATATTCGCTTTGTTGCCTCGTATGACCATAAACCAAAAAATGAAGAGTCAAATCCCCAATGGTGCTTTGTAGACGCGGGCAAAGATTCGGTAGATCTTTATATTGTAAATAAAATTAGACGGGGAGATGTGTTGATTACTCAAGACATTGGGCTTGCTAGCCTTGTCCTACCTAAAGGTGTTTATGCCATTTCTCCAAGGGGAACGGAATACAAGGAAGACACCATTGAAATGGCTTTAGATTTTCGCTTTTTAGCGGCAAAAGCACGAGAGGCCGGTCATTACGGGAAGGGGCCAAGTCCATTCGGAAAGGAAGATCGCCGGCAATTCCAAGCTTCATTGCGTAGATTATTGTCGAAAAATGAAGGAGTTTGAGTAATTCTGTCGAATAGCAATATTAATAAATGGGGATGTTTTTGTGTCTGCAAGAATACCTGAGGAAAAAATTAACGAGCTTCGGCAGTCGATCGATATTGTCGAGGTCATTAGCAATTATGTTCAGTTGAAAAAACAAGGGCGCAATTATTTTGGATTATGCCCTTTCCACGGCGAAAACACGCCATCATTTTCAGTATCGACGGATAAGCAGATCTATCATTGTTTTGGCTGCGGGGCTGGTGGAAATGTTTTTACGTTTTTAATGGAGATTGATGGCGTCTCATTTCAAGAAGCGGCTCGAAAAGTTGCCGAATTAAGCAATGTCGAGCTCGATATCGGCCCACAGCAAGATCAAATCGTAGATGCGCAAATACCTCCTGACGAACGGAAAATGATTGAGGCACACGAGCTTTTGGCCAAGTTTTATCATCATTTATTGTTGAACACAAACGAAGGTGCTCCCGCATTGGAATATTTACTTGATCGGGGCTTTTCGCAAGACAGTTTGCGAAAATTTCAGATCGGATATTCATTGCCAGAATGGGATTTTGCCGTGAAGTTTTTAGAAAAACGTGGGTTTTCGCGGTCAATGATGGAAAGGGCCGGTCTAATCGGAAAACGTGATTCTGACGAAAGTTATTTTGACCGTTTTCGCAATCGGATTATGTTTCCACTTCATAATGCAAAAGGAAGGGTTATTGCCTTTTCTGCCCGTGCGATAGAGAAAGAAGATCAGCCAAAGTATTTAAACACTTCTGAAACAGCGCTCTTCAACAAAAGCTCTCTTTTATATAACTTACACGAAGCAAGGAGCCACATACGTAAACAAAACTTCGCAGTCTTGTTTGAAGGCTTTGCTGATGTAATATCAGCGGATAGTGCGGGAATCAAAAATGGTGTTGCTGTCATGGGGACTGCATTGACAGCCAAGCATGCTGGGCAGCTTCGCAGATTGACCGATTCCATTACCATTTGTTTTGATGCAGATGCAGCAGGATCCGATGCTGCATTCCGTGCCGGACAAATGCTTGTTGATCAAGGCTTCACTGTAACGATTGCAATGATGCCAACTGGTCTAGATCCCGATGACTATATTCGAAATTTCGGAGCAGAAAAATTCCGTACAGATATAATAGGGAATGGACTTACATGGATGGCCTATAAGCTTTATTATTTTCGCCTAGGAAAAAATCTTCAAAATGAAGGAGATAAGCTGAAATATATCGAACAAATATTGATCGAAATAGGTAAGCTTACAAATCCTATTGAGAAGGATTTATATATAAGGCAATTAGCGGATGAGTTTTCCTTGTCAATCGATGCACTTCATTCACAGCTCAATCAATTTGAACGTGTGAATAAAAAAGAGGCTAATGATCAAAAAGTTGATCAGATGCCAGTGCAAGCCGCACCACAGACCCGCTCAAATCAGCTTCTACCTGCACATCTTGCCGCAGAGCGACAATTAATTGCGAGGATGATTTATGACGATGAAATTGCTTATCGTGTCATCGAAATGCTTGGAGATACGTCATTTTATTATGATGAGCATCAAGCCATTCTTACTTATTTATTTGGATATTATGAACAGGGCAATCGTCCAGATCCAAGTATGTTTGTTCATTTTTTACCTGATAAACGACTGCGGGCGATCGTTACCGAAATCGATATGCTCTCAGCCGATATCGAATTTAATGAGCAAGAACTAAGAGATTATGTGGGGCATGTGTTGAAACATCCTAAATTGTTAATGATAAAAGAAAAGCAGGCAGAACAAAAAGCGGCTGAGCGGAAAAATGATTATGTGAAGGCGTTACAAATTGCCAAGGAAATTATTGAACTTCGCAGGTCACTGTAACAAATTTATGTTGGTATGCAAATGCTGGAAGGAGGGGGACGCATGGCTGAAAAATCAGCACGTTCCAATGAAGTAGAAATCGAACTTACCCTAGATCAAGCAAAAGAGCAACTGATCGAACAAGGAAAAAAACAGGGTACCTTAACATATGAGCACATTTCTGGGAAACTAGCCCACTTTGATTTGGATTCCGATCAAATGGATGAGTTTTATGAAATGCTTGCTGATCAAGGGATTGAAGTAATGGAAGAATCGGATGATGGGGAAGATCCAAAAAATCCGAAAGATGAAGAGTTTGATCTTAATGACTTAAGTGTTCCTCCAGGTGTGAAAATTAACGACCCTGTTAGGATGTATTTGAAGGAAATTGGCCGCGTTGATTTGCTAACGGCTGAGCAAGAAATTGCGCTTGCAAAGCGAATTGAGCAAGGAGATGAAGAAGCGAAAAAGCGACTTGCTGAAGCGAACCTTCGCCTCGTCGTCAGCATAGCAAAGCGCTATGTTGGAAGAGGGATGCTATTCCTTGATTTAATCCAAGAAGGAAATATGGGCTTAATTAAAGCCGTTGAAAAATTTGACTTTGAAAAAGGATTTAAGTTTAGTACGTATGCAACATGGTGGATTCGTCAAGCGATCACAAGAGCGATTGCTGACCAAGCTCGGACGATTCGTATCCCTGTTCATATGGTTGAGACAATCAATAAACTGATTCGTGTGCAACGACAGTTATTGCAAGATCTTGGTAGAGAACCGACACCTGAAGAAATTTCTGAAGAAATGGATTTGACTCCAGAAAAGGTTCGAGAAATTTTAAAAATTGCTCAAGAGCCTGTTTCATTAGAAACGCCGATTGGTGAAGAAGATGATTCTCATCTTGGAGATTTTATCGAAGACCAAGAAGCGACATCACCGTCAGAGCATGCGGCATACGAGTTATTAAAAGAGCAGCTTGAAGATGTGCTTGACACATTAACAGATCGTGAAGAAAACGTATTGCGCCTCCGCTTTGGATTGGATGATGGCAGAACAAGAACGCTTGAAGAAGTTGGGAAAGTTTTCGGTGTTACGAGAGAACGTATTCGCCAAATTGAAGCGAAAGCGTTGAGAAAATTACGCCACCCAAGCAGAAGCAAAAGGCTTAAAGACTTTCTCGAATAAAATAAATGGTATCATTCGTTTACTTCTGTGCACGGAAGTAAACTTTTTTTTGATTAATAAAGGGTTTAGACAGCAATCACTCGAATATATAGTAACAGGATGTGTCATTAATGGACTCAAAACGAAAAAAGATCATTCTTTCTGAAATACAATTTTGGAAACAAAATAAAATGTTACCTGATCAATATTGTGATTATTTACTTGCCTTATATTCCGGTGGAGACCATGAAGAAGAATTAAAATCGCCAAAGAAAAAGTTAACGAGTGAAACGCTTTCAAACAGCCTTTTTTTAGCAATGATTTTAATCATGCTTGTAATCACTTATTTTACTCGTATTTCCTTTTCAATGCAAACGCTTATATTGGCTTTTTTTGTCATTATATTGTTTATTTCCTTTTATTATTATCGCAGAAGGAAGCAAAAGCCGTTTATTATTTACGTTACAGCCGCTTTTTTATTATTAATTTTCCTCATCCAATTGAACGATTTCTTTTTTGAGGGAAGCCCAAACTCACTTTCGATTCTCTTGCTTATAAATAGCCTTATTTGGCTCATTGGTGGCATTCGTTCAAAGGTTTTATTTTTTATGATCGCTGGGGGCATGAGTACGGCAATTGTATTATTTTTCATTCTAAAAAAGCTCCCGTTTGCATTATATTAAGCGTACAAACAGATTGCTCAATCCCAATCAATGAAATGAATGGAGGTTTAGAGCATGGATTTTTCATTAACGAGTGAACAAGAATTAATCCGAAAGACGATTCGCGAGTTTGCAAAGGAAGAGGTTGCTCCTGGTGCAATCGAGAGGGATCGCAACCACACCTTCCCTCTTCATATTTGCAAGCAGCTTGGGGAGTTAGGGATGATGGGCCTTCCGTTTCCAGAAGAATATGGCGGGGCAGGCGCAGATACGGTAAGTTTTGCAATTGTAACAGAGGAATTAAGCAAAGTATGCGGCTCTACGGGCATTACGTATTCTGCCCATATTTCACTAGGTGGCGCCCCAATTCATTTGTTTGGTACGAAGGCTCAAAAAGAACAATATTTAGTACCTATTTGTTTGGGAGAAAGTCTTGGAGCGTTTGGATTGACAGAGCCCAATGCCGGGTCTGATGCGGGGGGAACAAAAACGACCGCAACCATTTCTGGAGATGACTATATTATTAATGGCAATAAATGTTTTATTACGAATGCCTCTTATGCGAAGTTTCTTGCACTCACAGCAATTACAAGTGATCGCAATGGGGAGAAGGAGATTAGCGCAATCATCGTTCCAACAACGACCGCAGGTTTTCAAATCATCGACAAATATGAAAAAATGGGCCTTCATGCCTCGAATACGACGGAGCTCGTTTTGGAAAATGTAAAAGTGAGCAGAGACCATTTGCTTGGAAGGGAAGGAGAGGGCTTTAAACAGTTTTTGCAGACGTTGGATGGTGGTAGGATTGGAATTGGTGCCATGGCCGTAGGAATCGCTCAAGGAGCGTTTGAGAAGGCACTCAGCTATGCAAGAGGACGACAACAGTTTGGAAAGCGCCTATCCCAATTTCAAGCGATACAATTTAAGCTTGCTGATATGGCAATGAAAATTGAATTGGCACGAACAATGGTATACAAAGCGGCGTGGTTAAAGGATCAAGGGAAGCCTTATGCAAAAGCGGCTTCGATCTGTAAATTATATGCATCAGAGGTTTGTATGGAAATCACATCTGAAGCTGTCCAAATTCACGGCGGATATGGATATATGAAAGAATACGAAGTGGAAAGAATGATGCGCGATGCGAAGCTGCTTGAAATTGGCGAAGGAACATCAGAAGTGCAACGAATGATAATCGCACGGGAAATTGGTTGTCAATAACTGTTTTTTAGATCCTCCCTGAAAATTTGAAAAAGCTTTCAAGAAGGATCACTTTATGTCAAAAAACCGAAAAAAAAGCGAATCTTCATGTGTAAGGCTTTCCCTTCTGACTGTTTTCGAGTAAAATGTAGATGTTTGCATTAATTACTTTTTACACATGGTCACTACATAAGGAGGGTAAGTCATGAACCGAAATCCAATCGTTCCGTATATTTTAATTATGGTCTTAGGGCTTGGTCTCATCTTTTTTCTGTCGATCAAAGGAGTTGGAGATTCAAAGCAGCTCGCTAAAGAACGGGATGGCGTTGAAGAAGAAATGGTTGAATTTGAACCGGAGGCATTTGCCAACAAATCATGTGTGATGTGTCACGGAGAAAATCTTGAAGGTGGATCGGCACCATCACTTCATGGGACAGGTCTTTCCCCAGATGAAATCGCTGATATTCTGATCCATGGTACAGACGGAGGAATGCCTCCAAACTTAGTTCCAGCAGATAATGTAGAAGAATTGGCTGCTTGGATTGCTGAACTGAAATAACCAGATAAAAAGTTCTTTGCATTTGGCAAAGAACTTTTTTATCTTTGTATATGAGGTGAAAAACGTGAATGTAGATAAATTATCAAAACGCTTGGAAACGGTCGTGTCATACATACTGAAAGGATCGCGTATTGCGGATATTGGTTCAGATCACGCGTATTTGCCATGCAATAGCGTGAAGCAGGGCATTGCTGCTTCTGCAATTGCTGGCGAAGTTGTGGAAGGACCGTTTCAGGCAGCGAAAAAGCAAGTAGAGCTGTCAGGATTAACAAAACAAATTGACGTTCGTAAAGGGAATGGGTTGGCTGTAATTGAACCTGGAGAAGTCGATTGTGTCATCATTGCCGGCATGGGCGGCGCATTAATTACAGATATATTAGAAGCTGGCAAAGAGAAGCTTTACGGAGTCAAACGGCTTATTTTGCAGCCGAATATCGCTGCACATCAAATTCGCAACTGGCTGCTTGCCAATGATTGGCAACTTGTTGCAGAAGAAATCTTGAAAGAAGACGGTAAGTATTATGAAATCGTCGTCGCTGATAAAGGGGATGCTCATAAGCCATATACAAATATGATGACAGAACTTTTATTAGGGCCCTTTTTATTAAAAGAAAAAAATCAAGCGTTCATCGACAAATGGAGTCGTGAACTAGCACAGTGGGAAAACATTGTGAACAGTTTAAAAAAGGCGGAAGAAAATCCCCAAAATGCAGAACGAAAAAAAGAATTAATCGAAAAAATTTCTATTGTTCGGGAGGCATTAAAATGAAGAAAATCAATGGATACGAAGTGATCCAATTGTTTGAGGAGTTTTCTCCTAAAAAATATGCACTAGACGGTGATCCAATTGGCTTGCAAATTGGGACATTGAACAAACCGGTTGAACATGTATTAATCGCCTTAGATGTTTCAGAGGAAGTCGTGCTCGAAGCAATAGAAAAAAATGTCGATCTGATCATTGCCCATCATCCGCTTATTTTTCGTCCGTTAAAAAAGATTACAACAGATCAGTTTGCGGGAAGAATCGTTGAAATGCTTATTAAGCATGATATTGCCGTCTATGCTGCCCATACGAATTTGGATGTCGCCAATGGCGGAGTAAATGATATGTTAGCAAATGCCTTACAATTAAACAATGTATCTGTTCTTGTTCCGACGTATGAAGAAAAGTTAAAGAAGCTAGTTGTCTATGTCCCAGAAGCAAATGCAAAGGATATACTACAAGCGTTAGGAGAGGCTGGTGCAGGTGCAATTGGCGAATACAGCCATTGCTCGTTTACGACAAATGGGGTAGGACGCTTTCTCCCTGGTGAGAATACAAACCCTCATATTGGTAAAGCGGGTAAACTGGAAGAAGTAAGTGAAGTTAAAATAGAGACGATTTATCCCGATCATTTGGAAAGAAAAGTTGTGGCGGCGATATTGAAGGCACACCCATATGAAGAGCCTGCTTATGATTTGTATTCATTAGATATGAAGGGGGAAGAACTCGGACTCGGCAGAATCGGCGAATTAGAGCAAGAAATGACGCTCGAAGCATTTGCTTTATTCGCCAAAGAGGCTTTAGATTCCGGTGGGGTCCGGGTCATAGGTAATTTGCAAGATAAAGTGAAAAAAGTCGCAGTTCTCGGCGGGGATGGCAATAAATATTATGGTCATGCAAAATTCAAAGGGGCAGACGTGTACGTAACAGGGGATATTTATTATCATACTGCACACGATGCACTTAATGCCGGATTGAACATGGTTGACCCAGGCCACCATGTTGAAAAAATCATGAAGCAAGGCGTAAGTGCTATATTGCAAACGAAATGTGGGGAAAAAGGCTACGATGTTACGATTAGCCCGTCAGCACCAAATACAGATCCGTTTATCTATTTATAAGTTAAGGGGAAAAAGTCGCTTATTAAAGTTAAATTTGACCTGAAGGGAATACCAGCACTCTAGCCGCTTGCTGGTTGTTGCTTGCAGTGCAGCCGCCGACTCCTGCGGGAATGACATGAACCTTGAGACCCCGCAAGGCGCGCAGCGACTGAGGAGACTCAAGCCATGCCCGCGGAAAGCGCGCGCCGGAACGGAAAGCAACAGATCGGTGACATCGTTCGAATTTTTTGTTGATGATATCTTTCTTTATATCTCCATACATAAAAAGGGCTATTACAGAAAGCCAGTTCTCACCTGCTTTCTGTACAGCCCCTTTTTATTATTTCGCTAGTTTTGGTTTTCTTACTTTCGGTAATATTTTGCTCATCGGAACTTTATTCTCGCGTACCCATGTCGATTCGTTAAGTGGATCGAATTGTTCAAGGAATGCGATTACCTCACGAACAATCGGTGTTGGTGTTGAAGCACCTGCCGTGACGGCAACAGTTTGGGCCCCTTTAATCCATTCAATATCAATTTCAGATACGTCGGCAACACGATATGCTGTCGTATGAGCAATTTCCTCTGATACTTGGGTTAAGCGATTGGAGTTATTACTCATTGGGTCACCAACAACGATAAGTACGTCCGCCTCACCTGCTTGATTTGCAACTGCTTCTTGACGAACTTGAGTGGCTAAGCATATTTCCTCATGCTTTTCAGCTTGTGGATACTTTTCCTGTACCTTCTTCATAATTGTTTCGACATCCCATTGGCTCATCGTCGTTTGATTCGTGACAATAATTTTATTATTCTTGACATCAAGCAGCTCAACATCTTCAAGCGTTTCGATGAGATGAACAATATGTGGGGCAACCCCAACAGCCCCTTCAGGCTCCGGGTGTCCTTTTTTTCCAATATAGATTACATCATATCCTTCTCTTTCTTTTTGACGAATTAAATCATGCGTCGTCGTAACGTCAGGACATGTTGCATCAATCGCCGTTAGCCCTTTTTTCTTAGCGAGCTCCCGAACTTCTGGTGAAACACCATGAGCAGTGAAAATGACCGTTCCGCAATTCACCTTTTCGAGAATTTCTTTGCGGTTTGGACCATCTAACGTAATAATGCCATCTTCAGCAAAGGCATCTGTAACATGTTTATTATGAACAATCATTCCCAAAATATAAATGGGACGAGGCAATGTTTTATCTAGTGCCGCATTTCGGGCTATAACCATCGCATCAACGACTCCATAGCAATAGCCACGAGGGGAAATCTTAATTATTTTCATTCAAATCCTCCTGACGCAAGGCTTTAAAATCCTGCAATCTATTGAACTCATAATTATATTATATATAAATTATAGTGAAAAGCCAAACAGATACGAGAATTCGAACGGAATCGGTCAGGATATATATAGTTTGGGAACAGACTCTCCGCTTCTTGTTCGGCGAGGTTTGGCAACGGATTCGTTTTCTGATTGTTCACTTGAGATTTCGGCATCCTGTGTCGGTTCATTTTGTACATCATCAATTTCAGGAGTAGGATCTGTATCGACATTTTTTAAGCCACGATAAATTTTCCACATTGCCGGTAAGTTTTTTACTAGCGGACCATATTGCTGAACCATTGGCCCGAACTGCTGGGCTGTCTTAATTACTTGCTGAGTTTGGTTTAGAAAAGAACCGATTTTTTGTGGGCTGGCTAAGCCTTGAAGTAGGGAAGTTCCCTCGGTTGCTCGAGAAAATCCCGAAGCAATGTTGCCTGCCTGTGAACCTTGGCGTTGAAACAAAGCAGAAAGTAAATTCCGTCCGCCGCCCTGCCCATTTTGAAGTGGCGGCCCGTTTCTAAAAAGTTGTGGGCCTCTTGACATTCTTGGTGGCGGCCTCATCATTCGCCCATGGTTCGGCCCAAAAGGGTTTCTTTGCATACAATCTCCTCCTTTCACCTTTTATATAGCTACAATATGCAAAAGACCAATGAAAAGTTTAGGATAAACGCCGTAAGTATGGGGTAAAAGAAAGCAAGTTTGTACATGTAATCCAGATCGTTTATAATAGAGGACTGAGGGAGTTTCCCTATTAAAGGAGTGAAAGTGATGGCTGAACATACTTTTCAAGCTTTTCAATTAAAGCCGTTTATTAATAAAGCAATTGAAGAACTAGGTTTTCATGAACCAACTGAAATTCAACAGAAGATGATCCCGGCAATTTTGAAGGGAGAAAGTGCGATTGGACAATCGCAAACAGGGACAGGGAAGACGCATGCTTTTCTACTTCCTATTTTGCATTCAATCAACCCGGATGTACAACAAGTACAAGCGGTGATTACTGCGCCTACTAGAGAGCTTGCCAATCAAATCTATCAGGAAATATTGAAAATCACTAAACATGAGGAGCAGGAGACTATTTCTGCGCGTTGTTTTATCGGTGGTACAGATAAGCAAAAATCGATCGATAAATTAAGACAGCAGCCACATATTATCGTTGGTACGCCAGGAAGAATTAATGATCTTATTCGTGAACAGGCCCTTTTTGTTCATACTGCAACAATGCTCGTTGTCGATGAGGCGGATCTTATGCTTGATATGGGCTTTCTTCATGATGTCGATCAAATTGCTGGGAAAATGCCGAAGGAACTACGAATCTTCGTATTTTCAGCAACCATTCCCGAAAAACTAAAGCCGTTTTTAAAGAAATATATGGAAAATCCGCTATTTGAACAAGTGCAGCCGCAGCAAATGACGGCTGAAAACATCGATCATATTCTCGTTCCACTGCGAGGCAGAGAGAAAACAGCGTTTTTAAAAGAAATGCTTGTCACCTATAATCCGTACTTAGCAATTGTATTTGTGAATACGAAGCAAATGGCTGATCAAGTCGCGGATGATTTGATTGAAAAAGGTTTAAAGGTTGCAAGAATTCACGGTGATTTAACACCGCGAGAGCGCAAACGTGTAATGAAGCAAATTCGCGATTTAGAATACCAATACATTGTCGCAACTGATTTAGCTGCACGTGGGATTGATATCGAAGGCATTAGTCATATAATCAACTATGAATTGCCGCGGGATTTGGATTTTTATATTCATCGGACAGGACGAACAGCAAGGGCTGGGAATAAAGGGCTTGCTGTCACGATTTATCAACAGGTAGACGAAGATGCGCTCGTTCGCTTAGAAAAAATCGGAATCGAATTTACAAACCTTGATTTACAAAATGGAGAATGGGTTGAAGCAAACGATCGAAACCGTCGTAAAAAACGGCGCAAGACAGATCATGAGCTTGAAATGCGCGCAAGAACATATGTGAAAAAGCCAACGAGGGTAAAGCCGGGCTATAAGAAGAAGATGCGGGAACAAATTGAACAAATCAAAAAACGTGAGCGCAGGCTTAATCAACGAACAAATCAACAGAAATAACGATCGAAAGGGGAATGGATCATGCTAAAAATTGGATCGCATGTTTCAATGAGCGGAAAGAAAATGCTCTTAGCATCGAGTGAAGAAGCTCTTTCATATGGAGCTAACACTTTTATGGTATACACAGGTGCTCCACAAAACACGCGTAGGAAGCCAATTGAGGAGTTAAACATTGAAGCCGGATTAGCCCATATGAAAGAAAATGGGATTGCTGAATTTATCGTACATGCACCGTATATTATTAATATAGGAAACACGACAAATCCGGCTACATTTGAATTGGGTGTGAATTTTTTACAATCAGAGATTGAAAGAACTGCAGCATTAGGTTCACAGCAAATTGTCCTCCATCCAGGGGCACATGTTGGTGCTGGGGCAGAGGCTGGAATTAAAAAAATTGTTGAGGGATTAAATGAAGTATTAACGGCGGATCAAAATGTTCAAATTGCGCTTGAAACGATGGCTGGAAAGGGCTCGGAATGTGGGCGTTCCTTTGAAGAATTAGCAGCGATTATTGACGGAGTTACACATAATGAGAAGCTATCCATTTGTTTTGATACATGCCATACACATGATGCAGGCTACAATATTGTCGAAGATTTTGATGGTGTGCTTGAACAATTTGATCGTATCATCGGGATCGATCGCCTTAAAGTGCTTCATATTAACGATAGTAAAAACGAGCGCGGCGCTGGAAAAGACCGCCATGAAAATATTGGCTACGGTCATATCGGCTTCGACGCTTTAAGCTATATCGTTCATCATCCTCAATTAATGGATGTACCAAAAATTCTTGAAACACCATTTGTTGGTGAGGATAAAAAAAATAAAAAAGCACCATATAAGCATGAAATTGAAATGATTAGAAATAAATTGTTCAATGAGAACTTAAAAGATCAGATTCTTGAGGGTGTTACGAATTAAAAATAAATGTGAGAGCCATTGAAAAGATGGCTCTCATTATTTCCCAAGCCGCAGCAACCTAGGAATGTCGTGCAATGTTCTTAAAACAAAAGCAGGTAAAAATGGGTGTTCTTATGAAGTAAATTGTAAAAAGAGCTTATTGATTTCTTTTGCCGTTTCCGGTCCTGCGATTTTGGCGACCTCTCTAACGATTTGTGACCGAGTTCTGTCATCGAAAATATCGAAGTTTTTTCCACGTAAGTACGCCGCGATTTTTTCCGCTTGTGGCCTTGTGACTTTAATGTTAAATTGCCCCGAATATTTTAATAAATCCTCTGCCGTAATGCTATTTACCTTTAAATTTACCATGTTTTTAATTAATTGCATGTAGCATCACTCCTCAACAAAATGTATGTATGAAAAGCTTTAAATGTGACAAATACTTTTACTTGTTTTATTTGCCCAGTCACTGTATAATTTTTATAAATCGTAATGATTCTTAATTATAAAGGATATTCAAAAAGTCCAGTAATTGGTTGTTATCTTACTGGAACCTTTTGAATGTATTTAACAAAGGATGTTTTTTATGAATGATGCAATTATTGAAGTGAGGGATGTTAGTTTTCGATATGATCGTGACAATGTACTTGAACATATCAATCTAACGGTTCCAAAAGGGGCTTTTCTTGGGCTTGTCGGTCCGAATGGATCTGGAAAGTCGACGTTGCTTAAATTAATTCTCGGTTTGTTAAAACCCCAGGAAGGGGAAGTAACCTTATTTGGTCAGCCACAGGGGAAATTTAAAGAGTGGAATCGAATTGGTTTTGTTTCGCAAAAGGCCAATTCGTTTAATAGTGGCTTTCCCGCAACAGTATACGAAGTTGTTGCGAGTGGGTTAACAGGTAAAGTAGGGCTGTTTCGCTTTATTGGAAAGGCGCGTAAAAAAGAAATTTTAAGCGCGATTGATTCGGTTGGAATGGGAGCATTTATTAATCGAAACATTGGCGAGCTTTCTGGCGGTCAGCAACAACGCGTATTTATCGCGCGGGCGATCGTTTCTCAGCCAGATGTTTTAATTCTTGACGAACCGACCGTTGGTGTCGATGCGAAAAATGTAAAAGCATTTTATGATATGCTTGATGTGTTAAATAAGGCTCTTGGCATCACATTGCTTTTAGTTACACATGATATTGGGACGATTACAAATAAAGTGACACATGTTGCATGTTTAAATAAGCATTTGCATTTTCATGGTGAGACAAATGAATTTGAGCAGCTTGATGCTGATCAATTATCATCGATCTATCATCATGATGTTCATGTATTGTCACATGCTCATTAAAGGTGGAAATAAATTTTATGATCACAGCTATCTTTCAATATGAATTTTTGCGCAATACGTTTATGACCGGTATTCTAATTGGGTTTATTGCTCCATTGCTTGGTACATTTATCGTTGTGAGAAGGCTATCGCTCATTGCCGATGCATTAAGCCATGTCACTTTATCGGGCATTGCGGCAAGCTTATTTTTAAGTAAAAAAACACTTTTATTCGCTGGGATGAATCCACTATATTTTGGAATGGGGTTCTCCGTGTTAGGTTCGATTTTTATCGAGCGGTTAAGGGTTGTTTATAAACATTATCAAGAGCTGGCGATTCCAATCATTTTATCTGGAGGGATTGGAATAGGGGTTATTTTTATTTCGTTAGCGGATGGATTTAATAGTGATTTATTAAATTATTTATTTGGTAGTGTAAGTGCGGTTAGCAGATTAGATTTATATGTCATTTTAGCGATTAGTCTATTTGTCTTTATCACGGTTTTGATTCTTTATAAAGAGTTATTTCTTTTGTCATTTGATGAGGAGCATGCAAAGGCTTCAGGCATCCCTGCAAAAAGCATTCATTTTCTATTCATGGTAATGATTGCTTTGGTCATTGCTGCTTCAATGAGAATTGTAGGAATTTTATTAGTATCAGCTTTGATGACTCTTCCTGTTGCAGCAAGCATGAGAATTGCGCAAGGATTTAAACAAACGATTTTCTTCTCGATTCTCTTTGGAGAAATCTCAGTCATCGGTGGGCTTATCAGTGCTTATTATTTAGATCTTGCGCCTGGAGGAACGATCGTGATGTTATCGATCGCCATCTTAATCGGTGTGATCACTTATAAAAAAATTCGGAGCAATCGCTCAATCGCGGTAAATTGAGGTGAAAAAATGCATATTACTGAAGCGATTCAAACAGTGAAGGAAAATGGTTATAAGGTGACAGGCCAAAGGGAGCAAATGCTGGAAGTGTTTGCGGAAAATAACCGTTATTTAACAGCCAAGGATGTATTAACGGTTATGCAGTCTTCGTTTCCGGGACTAAGCTTTGATACGATTTATCGGAATTTATCATTGTTTCATGAGCTTGGTATTCTTGAGACGACAGATCTAGACGGTGAGAAGCATTTTCGTTATACTTGTACTTCACATGATCATCATCATCATTTTATTTGCTTAGATTGTGGGGGAACGAAAGCGATCGAGGCATGCCCAATGAATTTTGTGACAGAGGATTTGCAAGAATATGAAGTTGCAGATCACAAATTTGAAATATATGGGAAATGCCCAAACTGTAAAAGTGCCTAAAACTTAAAAAGCAAGGAAGAAGCCGAATGATCCGGCCGCTTCCTTGCTTTTTCTAATGCTGAGAGTAGGAATTTATCAGGGCTGTTCTAAGCCAAAGCTGATATTTCTAAGCCAAAGCTGAGATTTCTAAGCCAAAGCTGAGATTTCTAAGCCAAAGCTGATATTTCTAAGCCAAAGCTGAGATTTCTAAGCCAAAGCTGATATTTCTAAGCCAAAGCTGATATTTCTAAGCCAAAGCTGATATTTCTAAGCCAAAGCTGA
>NZ_JAGYPD010000004.1:568380-580208 GCF_018343515.1 Bacillus sp. FJAT-50079
ATTTCTAAGCCAAAGCTGATATTTCTAAGCCAAAGCTGAGATTTCTAAGCCAAAGCTGATATTTCTAAGCCAAAGCTGATATTTCTAAGCCAAAGCTGATATTTCTAAGCCAAAGCTGATATTTCTAAGCCAAAGCTGATATTTCTAAGCCAAAGCTGATATTTCTAAGCCAAAGCTGAGGTTTCTAAGTCAAAGCTGATATTTCTAAGCCAAAGCTGATATTTCTAAGCCAAAGCTGATATTTCTAAGCCAAAGCCGTGATTTCTAAGCCAAAGCTTAGATTTCTAAGCCAAAGCTGATATTTCTAAGCCAAAGCTTGGAATTTTAATACACCTTATCCGTTTACTAACCAAGCGTTCACCCAATTTTCCGCCTCCTGCCAATGATGAACACGGATGACATTATTCGGAACTGGTTTCCGGTTGTACGGGGTATCAAATAAAATAACAGGGATATTAAGCTGTTCAGCGATATCAACTGCATTATCATGCTTATCTTCAAAAAATAAATCAATCTTATGTTTCTGTGCAGTTCCTACCTTATCATGTGAACCGATCAACTCAATATGATTGTAATCAATCTCATATTGCTGGAACCAATTTTCAGTTATATTCATCAGTTTATCAGATCTAGCACTAATAAAATAGATTTCATGATTATGAATCCATCTTGATAAAACAGCTTTTGCTCCAGCTGCGATTGGTGAGGACGAGTAGATTTCAGGTTCCGCTTGTTTAAACCATTTATGGAAAGCATCTTGGGATACGTCGATACACTTGGTAATTTCATATTCAACTAGATCGTCTAACGTAATATCTAATTGGAATGCTTGATTAATATGGGGAACGAGCGCGGTAGGGCATGTAACTGTTCCATCTATGTCGATTCCAAATCGTTTCTGCATATATATAACCTCTTTTCTTTTGATATGAAAAAGCTGCTTTAAAGGAAGCATATGAATGCTTGCCTTTAAAAACAGCTTGCTTACATGTATGATTTTCTTTTCATTCATATTCCAAATGAAGGTTAATCGATATTTTTACTGGCTTACTTTATCTGCTTTTTGTTTTTCTTCTTCTTGCTTTTTGAAATATTCGGCGGCCATGATGTCGATTTCTTTTTTCAATTCTTCAACCATCGTTTCTTCCGGTACTTTTCTGACCGTTTTTCCCTTTTTAAATAATAATCCTTCACCGCGTGCGCCGGCAATTCCGATATCTGCTTCACGAGCTTCACCAGGTCCATTCACAGCACAGCCAAGAACGGAAATTTTTAACGGTGCTTTGATTTTTTGAATGTACTCTTCGACTTCATTGGCAATACTAATTAAATCAATTTCGATTCTTCCACATGTCGGGCACGAAACAAGCGTAGCTGCGTTCGAAATTAAGCCGAATGATTTTAAAAGTTCTCGAGCGACTTTTACTTCTTCAACAGGGTCTGCACTTAATGAAATGCGCAACGTGTTTCCAATCCCTTTGCTAAGAATCGCTCCTAAGCCTGCGGCACTTTTAATCGTACCGGCAAATAGTGTTCCACTTTCTGTAATCCCAAGATGAAGTGGATAATCAAACGCTTTTGCTGCTTTCTCATATGCTTCAATTGCTAAATTCACATCAGATGCTTTCATCGAAACGATAATATCGTGAAAATCTAGATCCTCGAGAATTTTAATGTGATGCAGTGCACTTTCTACCATTCCATCTGCAGTTGGATAGCCGTATTTATTAATAATATGGCGTTCCAAACTTCCCGCATTGACGCCGATCCGAATCGGAATGCCCTTTTCTTTTGCAGCCTTTACAACGGCTTCTACTTTTTCACGGCGGCCGATATTACCCGGGTTAATTCGGATTTTATCTGCTCCACCTTCAATAGCGATTAAGGCAAGGCGATAATCGAAATGAATATCAACGACAAGTGGAATCGTAATTCTTTTCTTAATTTCCGGGATTGCTCGTGCAGCTCGTTCATCAGGGCACGCCACCCGAACAATTTGACATCCTGCTTCAGCTAAACGGTTAATTTCAGCTACCGTTGCTTTAACGTCATGTGTTTTTGACATAGTCATACTTTGAATAATTAGTTCGTTGCTGCCCCCGATTGTCAAATTCCCGACTTTTACGGGGCGTGTTTTTGTACGATGTATAATTTCACCCAAGGGTAATTCTCTCCTTTTTATAAACCGAAGAATTGATGGTTACTTAAATATTGTATCAATTTTATGATGATGTTGCCAATATAATCGCAATCTTAATCATATAAGGGAAATTTATACACTTGTCCAACTTGAATTTGATCTGGCTTCATACCATTGTTTAACTCGATAAAATCATCGACTGTCTGTTCAATTGATACAGATAATGGTTGCTCACTTAAAGCTTCCATAATAGAGAGAACGGTATCTCCCTGCTTTACTTTTATTAATGTATAAGGAGGTTCACTCGCTGGCTGCTCTTCTATCGGAGGAGCCGATTCAACGATTGAGGGGGAAAGGGTTCCGACGGTTAGGTCATAATAAATGCTATAAATAATTACAAGTCCTACGAATAATGCGGCAATGTTTTTCATCTTTCTTCTCCTCTCATCATAGATATATATGTATATGAGAGGAGAAGAAAAAATATGCCTATTTTTTTAATTTCGGCTTCGGAATTTTCCGTACGCCGAAAAAGAGATAAAGCAAACAGATGGCGAAATCAATGATATAATCTGCCGTAATATTGATTTGCAACAGCGATAGAATTCCGAACAGTAATGTTGGGAAAGTGAAACTAAATGCTGTTAATCGCCAACTTTGCCGATATGGCAGTTTTCTTTTCCCCCATTTTGCAAATAATAAAGCAACAACAGCAAAGATAGAAATTTTGGCAACGATCACACCAACGTTTAATACGTATGTAAAAAGCATGTAGATCGGCACCATAATAAATAGACCGGACGTATCCAAATCGAAACCTGGAATGGTCGTTGAATGCTTATCAATAAACAAGATCGTTGATAAACTTGGTAAAAAATAAAGAAAGGCTAGAAAAAAGACGTATTGAAATGTTTTTCCAATGCCGAGAAAACGGTACTTGGCAATTTCCTTTACGGAGTAAATACTTTTGTAAAATATGGTAAAAATTGATATGCTTCTCATAGTCCCCATCCTATTATTCATCGATCTTTCCTTCTCATCCAGTTTAGATGGTTGAATCGCGATTATTCAAGCGTTTTATGAAAAAGTTAGGAAATGTTCAGAAAGTCGAAAGGGTGATGAAGTGTGAAGAGAACATCATGCATATTATTTGTGTACTGATCTATATTTTGGTACTCTTATGATGTACGATTGAATCGATTGACGATTCAAAATATTACATAGGGAGGAATTTTTAAATGGCATACGAATTACCACAATTACCTTATGGATATGATGCATTGGAGCCTCATATTGATAAGGAAACAATGAATATTCACCATACAAAGCACCATAACACATACGTAACAAACTTAAACGCTGCACTTGAGGGACATGCTGATCTTGCAAGCAAATCGGTTGAAGAATTGATTGCGGATCTTGACGCTCTTCCAGAGTCAATTAAAACAGCAGTACGTAATAACGGTGGAGGACATGCGAACCACTCATTGTTCTGGAAGCTTCTTTCTCCAGAAGGTGGCGGTGAGCCGTCTGGTTCATTAGCAGAAGCAATCACTAGCAAATTTGGTAGCTTTGATAAATTTAAAGAGCAGTTCCAAGCTGCTGGAGCAGGGCGCTTCGGTTCAGGCTGGGCATGGTTGATTCTAAATAACGGTGAGCTTGAAATTACGAGCACACCAAACCAAGACAGCCCATTAATGGAAGGGAAAACACCTTTACTTGGACTTGATGTATGGGAGCATGCATATTACTTAAAATACCAAAACCGTCGTCCAGAATACATGGGTGCTTTCTGGAACGTTGTGAATTGGGACGAAGTACAAAAGCTTTACGAAGCAGGAAAATAATAATAAGAAAAAACGAATTGCAATCTGCAATTCGTTTTTTTATTGCCGAGTTTTAGCATCGTCCTATCATTTTCAGTTACTAATGAAATGATATACATAATGTAGTTCATATTCAGTTCATAAATGTAATTTATCATCCGTATATGATAATTATTTGTATTGTAAGAGGGAGGAATTACATTGAATAATCAAGCAAAGGAGACTTTGACTTTCGCTGGTCAATATGCTGTTGAAGCGAAAGGATTAGTCAAAGCTTTTGGTGATAATCGTGCAGTTGATGGAGTTGATCTGCATGTTCCAACAGGTTCCATATACGGTGTGCTTGGTCCAAATGGCGCGGGAAAGACGACGACTATCAGAATGTTGGCGACACTGTTGCGGGCGGATGAAGGCATGGCACGTATCTTTGGATATGATGTTGTCAAGGAGGCACAAATTGTCCGTCAATTGATTGGTATAACTGGTCAGTATGCTTCCGTCGATGAGTCGCTTAGCGCTACTGAGAATTTAATTATTTTTTCTCGACTACTAGGGCTTGGGCGGACAGATGCGAGACGCAAGGCAGCACAATTGTTAGAGGAGTTTGGATTAACGGAGGCGGCAAAGCGGCCATTAAAACACTTCTCAGGCGGTATGCGCCGCCGGCTGGATTTAGCAGCAAGCCTTATCGCACAGCCGCCATTGATTTTTTTAGATGAACCAACAACAGGGCTAGATCCAAGAACACGGAACCAAATGTGGGACACGATTCGCCGCTTAGTAAAGGAAGGTTCCACAGTGCTATTAACAACACAATATCTTCAAGAAGCAGATGAACTCGCTGACCGAATTGCGGTGATCGATCATGGAAGTGTTGTTGCAGAAGGAACAGTAGATGAATTAAAAGCATCCGTAGGCACTTCATCCTTGTATTTAAGTATGCAAAATCCACAAGATATTCACGATGCTCGTCAGATTATCAATCGGGTTCTGAAGGCCGAGTCATCGATTTCTTCCGAAGGCGGAAGGATTATTGTTCCAATGGAGGATGCGGACCGCGCCACTGATTTGCTCATTGCCCTTCGTGAGTCGGGGATCCGTTTGGCCGAGTTAAGTGTGCAAAAGCCGACATTGGATGAGGTCTTTTTAACGATTACTGGCAAAGGTGCGATCGACACATCAAAGGACTCAAATAGATTGAAAGATGAAGAGGTGGTTAGAGGATGAAAACTACTACAATGACATCGGTTGCCAATCGGCAATTCCGTAACAAAACAAGCTTCCGTCAAACGGTTCGCAATTCGTTAACAATGGCATATAGAGGATTACTAAAGATTCGCCGTACACCTGAGCAATTGTTTGATGTGACGCTGCAGCCGATTATTTTTACTTTAATGTTTACGTATATTTTTGGAGGGGCGATTTCTGGGGATGTGCAAAGTTATTTGCCGGTCATTATTCCGGGGATTCTTGTGCAAACGGTGATTACGACTTCGATTGTTACCGGGGTCCAATTGCGTGAGGATATGGATAAGGGAGTATTTGACCGCTTCAAATCACTGCCGATCGCGCGAATTTCACCATTAGCAGGTGCTTTACTGGCAGACAGTATTAGGTATACAATTGCGTCTGTACTTACCTTTACAATGGGGTACATTATGGGGTATCGTCCAGATGGAGGGGTAGGGTATGTTGCTATTGCGGCCCTTCTTGTCATTGTATGTTCATGGGCAATCAGCTGGATTTTTGCCTTTTTCGGTGTAATTGCACGTACGGCATCAAGTGTGCAAGGAATTTCAATGATTATCCTGTTCCCGCTTACATTTGTTTCTAATGCTTTTGTGCCGGCTGAAACGATGCCTCATTGGCTGCAATGGTTTGTGAAGATCAACCCGATCTCCCATCTTGTCACTGCGGTTAGGGAGTTGACAAACAATGGGGCGATTGGTGTCGACTTGATCCTTTCTCTTGTTGGTGCAGCGGTCATTGTGGCGATTTTTGCACCGCTCACTGTTCGGGCTTACATGCGCAAAACTTAAATATTCGGCACTCTCAATCATATAGCCCCGTATGAATAAATGATAAAGGAATGAATACGATGGTGAAAATATTAATCGTAGACGATGATCCGCATATTCGGGAATTGATTCACCTTCTACTTTCCAAGGAAGGATTTTCGATTAAAGAAGCGGCAGATGGAGAAGAAGCCTTATCTATATTAGAAACAGATAAAATTAACCTCGTTATTTTAGATATTATGATGCCGAACATGGATGGTTGGACATTATGCCGTGAAATTCGAACGTATTATTCCGATACTCTTCCAATTTTGATGTTAACAGCAAAAGGGGAGACGGCGCAAAAGGTGAAAGGCTTTGACCTTGGAACCGATGATTATTTAGTCAAACCATTTGCTCCGGTAGAACTCGTTGCTCGAATTAAAGCTTTACTCAAACGCTATCAAATTACGCTTTCCAATCGAATTGAATTAGGAAATATCGTTATTGATCGAGCTGCATACAAGGTTTATTTAGGGGATCATGATGTAACGTTACCGATGAAGGAATTCGAGCTTCTGTTTAAGCTAGCAATCCATCAGCAACAGACTTTTTCAAGGGAACAACTTATCGAAGATATTTGGGGCTTTGATTATGAAGGGGATGAAAGGACGGTTGATGTCCATATTAAACGCCTGCGGAAACGATTCTCTAATGAAGATTGCCCTTTTAAAATTGTAACCATTCGAGGTCTCGGTTATCGTTTGGAGATGAACCATTGAACTTACCTAAAACAATCAAGCGCATATTTGGTTTTTTAGCAATCATCCTGTCTTTGCTACTCTGTTGGTCCTGTTCCTATTGGTTTACATCTTGGCTGTTTGCGGAAATACAATATACTCCTTCTGAATATGCAATTCAGCTTATCAACTCAATTTTAGGTTTCTTCTTGTTTGGTCTTTGCATGTTTTTTATAACGAAAATTAAATGGGTGCAAGATCATCAAGTGAAAATGATCCATCCGATCATTCATGCGATGAAAATGATGGCAGAAGGAAACTTTAATATTGATCTTTCCTTTTATGATCAAGAACAATTCCAAGATCGTAATCATCCATATTCTTATATTGTTGAAAATATCAATAATATGGCAAGTAAACTTGGGGCAATGGAGGAAATGCGCCAAGAATTTATTTCAAATGTCTCACATGAAATTCAGTCACCATTAACGTCAATTAATGGGTTTGCTCATGCGCTAAAGAACGATGAGTTAAGTCCAAATGAACGCAAGCGTTATTTAGAAATTATTGAAATGGAAAGCACGAGACTTTCGAAATTAAGCGAAAATTTATTAAAACTAACTTCCCTAGAATCTGATCAGCTTGGATTTGATCAACAAACATATCGGTTAGATCACCAACTTCGTCGCATCATCCTTGCGAATGAGCCGCAATGGGCCGAAAAGGAAATTCAGATGGATATTTACCTTGAACATATAACGATCACTGCGAATGAGGACTTGCTTGATCAAGTATGGATTAACTTACTTCATAATAGCATTAAATTCACACCTAGAAATGGGACGATCACAATCGAAGCACGAAAGAAGGCAGATCATGATCTAATTGTAAAAATAAAAGATACCGGAATCGGTATGAATCAAGAAGCATTGATACACATATTTGAGCGCTTTTATAAAGCTGATCAATCAAGAACTCGTCATTTCGGAGGCAGTGGCCTCGGTTTACCGATTGTTAAAAAAATAATCGATTTGCATAAAGGTGCTATTCAAGTACAAAGTGAACTTGGGAAGGGTACAGAAGTGACAGTCAAGTTAAATTAATGTTTAAGTTTCATTTCTTGAAGAGTAGCATAAACAGATTAATGCAAAATAAGAATGGGGTTGTTTGGAAAGTCGATTGAAACGAACTTTCTGGACAACTTTTTTCAGTATATAAGGGAATTTAAAAGCTTACTAAGTTTGTTCAGATGCTATGTTTTACAGTGCAAAAGATCTGTTTATCGCAACCTTGTCTTTGTTTTTTCATTGTTTTTGTATAAAACTTCCCTCTCCACGAAAAATAAGTCAGAGGGGAGTAGTTGTGATGTTAAAAAAATGGATCGGAGAGATTGGTGTTTCTCGGGATTTGCTTTTGCTCTTATTCATCGGTGGACTTTATTTTTTAAGTACTTCTTTATCCAATACGTTTGTCAATATATTTTTATGGAAGCAAACGGGAGAATTTATCGATCTTGCTCTATACAATTTGGCGATCGTCATCTTTCAGCCACTCACATTTATTGTTGCGGGAAGATGGGCAAAAAAAGTGGATCGGGTCATTGTTTTACGAATGGGTGTTATTTTTCTTTCGTTATTTTATATTGCTGTATTGGTCTTTGGAAAGGATGCGTCACAATGGCTATTGTTCCTGGGGACCTTGCTTGGAATCGGCTATGGTTTTTATTGGCTTGCATTTAATGTATTAACATTTGAAATTACCGAGCCAGAAACGAGGGATTTCTTTAATGGCTTTATGGGGGCACTTACGTCAGCAGCGGGTGTCATTGGTCCGATTTCAGCCGGTTTTTTGATTACACGTCTACAAGGCAATGTTGGTTATACGTTGATTTTTGCGATCTCGTTTAGCTTATTTGCGATTGCTGTCTTATTAAGCTTCTTTTTGAAGCGGCGACCAGCTTCAGGCAAGTACAAACTTAGAAGGATTATGGCCGAAAGGAAAAAGAATATAAATTGGCGCCTTGTGACAAATTCACACTTCTTTCAAGGACTTCGAGAAGGAACGTTTATATTTATGATTTCAGTCCTCGTTTTCATTTCTACACAAAGTGAGTTATCACTTGGGACGTTTGGGCTTGTAAATGCAGGAGTCGGCTTTGTTTTTTATTTATTTGCGACAAAAATGATTAAGAAAGAGAAAAGAAAGAAGGTCATGTTGCTTGGCGCGATCATCCTATACGTCGTTATTTTTCTTATCGCCTTCCAGCCAACCTATACAAGGTTACTCATTTATGGCGCACTCATTGGGTTGGGATATCCACTTATGCTCGTTCCATATTCATCGATGACTTATGACGTCATCGGAAAAAGCTGGAAAGCTGCCGAGATGCGGATTGAGTATATTGTTGTAAGGGAACAATACCTCAATGTTGGTCGGATCGTTTCAATCATCATTTTTATCGCCGCCATTCGTTTGTTCAACCCAATGGATTGCATCCCTATTTTATTATTTCTTCTTGGCCTTGGTCATCCTTTAGCCGCTCTATTCGTATCGAAAGTTCGCCTCCATGAAACATCTTGACTAGTTGTATTGGATCGAACTTTCTTTTACAATAGGGATAAGGAAGAGGGAAAGGAATGGCGATGTTGGAAAATAAAAAAAGAAAGAAAAAGTCCCATGTTCCGGCGCGGATGAACATGTTATTTTTTATTGTCTTTTTGTTATTTTCACTATTAATCTTACGACTTGGCGTTGTTCAAATCGTAAACGGTGAAGATGCAAAACGAGAGCTTGAAAAAACAGAGGATATTAATGTCAATACATCGGTGCCACGGGGAATTATTTTTGATCGTTATTACAATCCAATTGTTGAAAATGAACCACAAAAGGCGATTACATATACGGCCCCAAAAGGTGCGAAGCAAGAAGAGACATTGGAGATCGCTAGAGAGCTTGCGAAAATCATCGATCAAGATACGAAAAAAATTACGTATCGCGATAAGGTTGATTACTGGCTGATGCTTCACCCCGATGAGGGAGATGCGAAAATAACGGAGGCAGAAAAGGAAAAATACAAAGGAAAAGATGCGGAGCTTGATAAGTTAAAGCGGGAGCGCGTGACAGATGCGGAGCTTGAATCGCTTACAGAGGATGAATTAGAAGTGTTGGCGATCTATCGTGAGTTTACGAGTGGCTATGCGCTTGTGCCGCAAATTGTTAAGAACGAAAATGTAACAATGGAGGAATTTGCAGAGGTTAGTGAGCATTTAAGCAAGCTGCCAGGGGTCGATACAACGATCGATTGGAATCGCAGCTATGTGTATGAAAATACATTGCGCTCCATACTCGGAAACTTAACAACGGGGCTGCCGGCCGAAAATCTGCAATATTATTTATCGCGCGGATATAGCAGAAATGACCGAGTCGGGAAAAGTTATATTGAATTGCAATATGAAGATGTATTGCGCGGACAAAAAGAAAAAGTGAAGAACATTACACGTTCTGGTGAAATCATTGGTACAAAACTTGTCCATGAAGGGAAGCAAGGAAATAATTTAGTTTTGACGATTGATATGGAGTTACAGCAGGAAATCGATAAAATTATTGAGGAAGAAATTTTAAGCGCGAAAGGACAATATGGTGCACGGCTTCTCGATCGGGCCTTCGTCACATTAATGGATCCATTTACCGGAGAAGTATTGGCAATGTCGGGAAAGCAATATCGTTATAATGAAGAAGAAAAAAAATACGAATTTAGCGATTTTGCTGCGGGAAATATGACAACTGCCTATGTTCCGGGTTCTGCAATAAAAGGTGCAACGGTTATGAGCGGCTATATGGCGGGAGTGCTTAATGTCGGAGGTTCGCAATACGATGAGCCGTTAATCATTAAAGGAACAGGAACGTTTAGCTCCCATTTTAACCGTGGGGGTAATAATCAATCGATTACCGATTATATGGCACTTGTTCGTTCCTCGAACGTTTTTATGTATAAGACGGCGATTCAAATCGGTGATGGTCGCTACCAGCGAGGAATGCCGCTAATTATCGATAAAGCGAAAGCATTTAATCAAATGCGCTATTATTTTAATCAATTTGGGCTTGGGGTTAAAACCGGTATTGATTTACCAGGTGAGCAAACCGGATTTATCGGCTCAGTTGCAAGTGCCGCTGCTGGTAACGCGCTTCATTTTTCAATTGGACAATATGATACGTACACACCTTTACAACTCGCTCAATATGTATCAACGATTGCCAATGGCGGCTACCGTATGCAGCCGCAAATCGTTAAGGAAATTCGAGAGCCGGGCGATGGAAATGGCGAGCCTGGTGCGATTGTCAGGGAAATGAAGCCGAATGTATTAAATCGGCTCGATGCGACCGATAGACAAATTGAACAAGTTCAAAAAGGCTTCTATGGTGTTTTTCATGATGCACAAGGGACAGGAAGAAGCTTCTTTAGTAATAAACCGTATGAGCCAGCAGGAAAAACAGGAACGGCTGAAACACGTGACCAAGCTACGGACGTATGGAATTTAACACTTGTTGGCTATGCTCCATATAAAAATCCGGAAGTTGCTATGTCTGTCGTTGTCCCATCTGCCTATGTAGATGGAGCAAGCGACAATCGCATCAATCTGAAAATCGGTGAACGGGTCATGGATGCCTATTTTGATATAAAAGCAAAACGGGCAAATATTGGTGGCAGTGAGAAAACGGAAGAATAAACAGACAAAAAAACACACTTCATACGAAGTGTTCAGAGCGTAGACAAAAGGGTTGGAAATCATTTTGATTTCCAACCCTTTTCCTATTAATTCAGGTTAAATCTGTGAAAAAGTTCATTTCAGCTTTCCATTTTGGTTCTTATTAAGCGATGGTTGGCGTTTTCCATGTCCAACTGGCCAACTTCTTAAGATTTAAGGCAGCAAAAGTCAGCATCGCCTGCATGGACAATTTTTTAATACCTTTTAAGGTTGTCCAGCGCATGCCATGCTTTTCTTTGGCATCGGCAAAGACACGTTCAATCGTCTCTTTACGCTTTCCGTATATTTCTTTAATTTCATGATTGTGTCGTAAGTCCTCAGCTACATCCAAGTAATCTTGCCAGATATGACGTTGGATC
>NZ_JAGYPD010000005.1:0-204907 GCF_018343515.1 Bacillus sp. FJAT-50079
TTTTTGTTGGCCTAGCTGCCAACAATATTCCTTAGAAAGGAGGTGATCCAGCCGCACCTTCCGATACGGCTACCTTGTTACGACTTCACCCCAATCATCTGTCCCACCTTCGGCGGCTGGCTCCCAAAAGGGTTACCCCACCGACTTCGGGTGTTACAAACTCTCGTGGTGTGACGGGCGGTGTGTACAAGACCCGGGAACGTATTCACCGTGGCATGCTGATCCACGATTACTAGCGATTCCGGCTTCATGCAGGCGAGTTGCAGCCTGCAATCCGAACTGAGAATGGTTTTATGGGATTGGCTAAACCTCGCGGTCTTGCAGCCCTTTGTACCATCCATTGTAGCACGTGTGTAGCCCAGGTCATAAGGGGCATGATGATTTGACGTCATCCCCACCTTCCTCCGGTTTGTCACCGGCAGTCACCTTAGAGTGCCCAACTAAATGCTGGCAACTAAGATCAAGGGTTGCGCTCGTTGCGGGACTTAACCCAACATCTCACGACACGAGCTGACGACAACCATGCACCACCTGTCACTCTGTCCCCCGAAGGGGAACGCCTTATCTCTAAGGTTGTCAGAGGATGTCAAGACCTGGTAAGGTTCTTCGCGTTGCTTCGAATTAAACCACATGCTCCACCGCTTGTGCGGGTCCCCGTCAATTCCTTTGAGTTTCAGCCTTGCGGCCGTACTCCCCAGGCGGAGTGCTTAATGCGTTTGCTGCAGCACTAAAGGGCGGAAACCCTCTAACACTTAGCACTCATCGTTTACGGCGTGGACTACCAGGGTATCTAATCCTGTTCGCTCCCCACGCTTTCGCGCCTCAGCGTCAGTTACAGACCAAAGAGCCGCCTTCGCCACTGGTGTTCCTCCACATCTCTACGCATTTCACCGCTACACGTGGAATTCCGCTCTTCTCTTCTGCACTCAAGTCTCCCAGTTTCCAATGACCCTCCACGGTTGAGCCGTGGGCTTTCACATCAGACTTAAGAGACCGCCTGCGCGCGCTTTACGCCCAATAATTCCGGACAACGCTTGCCACCTACGTATTACCGCGGCTGCTGGCACGTAGTTAGCCGTGGCTTTCTGGTCAGGTACCGTCAAGGTACCGGCAGTTACTCCGATACTTGTTCTTCCCTGATAACAGAGTTTTACGATCCGAAGACCTTCATCACTCACGCGGCGTTGCTCCGTCAGACTTTCGTCCATTGCGGAAGATTCCCTACTGCTGCCTCCCGTAGGAGTCTGGGCCGTGTCTCAGTCCCAGTGTGGCCGATCACCCTCTCAGGTCGGCTACGCATCGTTGCCTTGGTGAGCCGTTACCTCACCAACTAGCTAATGCGCCGCGGGCCCATCTGTAAGTGACAGCCGAAGCCGCCTTTCAACCTTTCCCCATGCGAGGAAAGAAATTATCCGGTATTAGCTCCGGTTTCCCGAAGTTATCCCAGTCTTACAGGCAGGTTGCCCACGTGTTACTCACCCGTCCGCCGCTAACTTCAGGGAGCAAGCTCCCATCCATTCGCTCGACTTGCATGTATTAGGCACGCCGCCAGCGTTCGTCCTGAGCCAGGATCAAACTCTCATAAAAGAAGTTTAGGCTCGCACGATGCGAGTCACAACGACGTTGTCACAGGATGTGACGTTCTTAGTCGTTGATCCTTACTCTTGCTGGCAATGGTTAAAACCATTGTTTAAAAATTAATTTAACGTTCGTTTCGTTCAGTTTTCAAAGATCAAACTTGCCTGCTGTTTCTGACAGCGACTTTCATATCTTAACATCTGTCTATTTCACTGTCAACACTTTTTTCAAAAAAACTTTTTCACGCCGCCGCTTTTTAAACTCTGTCAGCAGCGACGTTTACTACTATACCAAGGTTCATTTGTTTCGTCAACACCTAATTTACATTTTATTTTTTTATTGTATAAAAACACTCTTGAAGCCTTGTATTCTCGTCATTCATTTCAATTGTTTTAATGATGCTTTTATCTATTAAATACTCTAATAGAATATTGATATCAACCCCATAATATTGAACCTCGGGATGTGAGATGATTTCTTCAATACTCCATAACGGTCTCCCCTCAATAATTTCTAATAAGTGGGCTACTCCAATAGAAACTCTGGTATTAATTAAAAATTCACTGGCGAGAAACAATAGTTCTAATCTCTTTTCTATTGTTTCTTCACTTTTCACAAGTTCTTCATATAACTTAAATATTTCTGGCTCAATTTTTTTCACTTGATTCCAAACAGTCAGTTCTGGATGAAATCCACGTTCAATAATTGATAATCTCCCTAAATGGTGAAGCGAATGAACGATATGATTATAGGCATCTAAATAATGACCGTTTTCAAAAAAAGTCTTACCATCTAAATATCTTCGAATTAATTTAGCGAATTCGATTCCCATTTTAATTTTCCGTCCATAAAAAGGAAACTCATATAATTCGTTTCTTAGTTTTTCAAAGTATTCATTTCGATCGAATAAAATTTCCCCCTCATAAATCCATTCGACAATTTTACGATTAGAGCCAAGGAGCAACCATTCGTTCAATTGTTCTTCTTCTACTATATGTAACGCGGCTTTTTTCTCATTATATTGATAATGTTTAATAATAACTGGTTTCTCAAGCGTACGAACGACGGAAAGTAGAATGACGTCGAATGTGTCTGTTAATGTATCCGTATTATATTTTTTATCAACTTTTAAAATTCCGAGCGTATTCAGATTACTTGCTTGCTCTTGATAAACTGGTCTTAACATATCCTCCATAATCATTGCCCCCAAAATCGATTTCTTACACCTGTGTCTTTCTTCGACAAATACTCGGACATTTCCTTCTTGTTCATACAACGTTTTATTTTTAATAAATTGTTTAAGCTTATTTATGTTATAGTAAGCTTTTAGGAGGGCTTCATTATGTCAAAAAAATATTCAAATAAAATCAACAAAATACGTTCATTTGCATTAAGCTTGGTCTTTATTGGATTTATAATTATGTATGGAGGAATCTTCTTTAGAAATCATCCAATTGTTGCAACTCTATTCATGGTGTTGGGTCTTTTGTCCATTGTAGCGAGTACTGTCGTATATTTTTGGATTGGCATGCTTTCAACAAAAGCCGTTCAAGTGATTTGCCCCAATTGTAATAAACAAACGAAAGTATTGGGACGGGTTGATATGTGCATGTATTGTTCCGAACCACTAACATTAGATCCGGAACTTGAGGGGAAAGAATTTAACGAGGATTATAATCGAAAAAGACGTACATAAAAAAGAGGATTGCCCCTTTTCTGGGCAATCCTTTTCTAATGTGCACCTCTGTCGCAATCCGAACAAACTCCGTAAATTTCCAAACGATGATGCGAAACCTTAAAGCCTGTGACATGTGAAGCTAGATGCTCTACTTCGTCTAGACCTGGATAATGAAAATCAACCATTTTTCCGCATGTTTCACAAATAATATGATAATGATCAGACGTTACGAAATCAAATCTGCTTGAAGCGTCTCCGTAAGTTAATTCCTTTACGAGTCCAACTTCCCGAAACACCCGCAAATTATTATAAACCGTAGCAACACTCATATTAGGAAATTTATGTTCAAGTGATTTATAAATATCATCGGCGGTCGGATGTGACATCGACTGGATTAAATATTCTAAAATCGCATGACGTTGCGGAGTGATTCGCACACCAGTTTCCTTCAATGTATGAATTGCTTCTTTCAATTGAGTGTCTGACATCGCCATGCACCCCTTTTCTAATAATAAATTCATTCTCTTTTTATAATCCTTATAAATAGTGTACTAGGTTCATTAAGCTTTTGTCAATCATTACCTTCCTTTAACTATCATGAAGTTTGTTTTCTACGGCTCCCAATTGAGCATTTACGTACCTGGCAGCAACAAAGAGAAAATCGGATAATCTGTTTAAATAAGATAAAACGGTCGGGTTTACATTCTCAATTGCAATTGCACATCTTTCCGCTCTTCGAATGACCGTCCGCGCTGCGTGTAAAGCGGCTCCCGCCGGATGCCCCCCAGGAAGGATGAACGTTTTCAACGGTGGTAAGGTAGTGTCCCATTTATCAATCACCGTTTCAAGGTCACTCACATGTTCATGCTCGAGCTTCCATTTTACCTCCTTACCACTCGGAGTTGCTAATTCTGCTCCTACATGAAAAAGGATCGTTTGCACTCGATGAAATACTTCACGTACTTCTTGAAATTTACTGTCTTGCTCTGGTATATGGCTAAGTGCTAAACCGATCATCGAATTCGCTTCATCACATGTTCCGTAAGCTTCAACGCGAATATCGTTTTTGGCGACTCGTTGCCCGTATACTAAAGAGGTCGTCCCTTTATCACCTGTTTTCGTATAAATCTTCAATTCCGAGGCCTCCATTCTAATTTGTTCTATAATAATATATTTTATCATTAATTACTTATTAGTACTTTAAGTTTGGTCTTCCTATACACGAAAAAAAAGGACTGTCATTTAACAGTCCTTTCAATCGTTATTACCTGAGGAGGTATGCCTGATATAATGTATGCTCCGATTCCTTTATCAGCATGGACAACAGCCGTATTTCAGTAAAAAAGGGCGCAATTACATCAAGACTTGAATGTTTCCTTTACAAATTCTAAAGCCTTTTCCACATGCCCCTTCACTCTTACATTTCGCCATTCTTGGATGAGTTTTCCTTCCTTATTAATCAGAAAGGTTGATCTGACAATTCCCATATACTCTTTACCAAAGTTTTTCTTCAATTGCCAAACGCCATATTTTTTGGCGACCTCATGATTTTCATCTACTAAGAGAAGAAATGGTAAACCGTGTTTTTCAATAAACTTTTCATGACGTTCAAGCGGGTCGGGACTGATTCCCAGGATAACAACGTCAAGTTCGGAAAAATCTTCATATCGATCTCTGAAATCACATGCTTGTGTCGTACAGCCTGGAGTCATATCTTTTGGATAAAAATATAAAATGATATGTTTTTCCCCAAGAAAATCAGAAAGTGCTACATTTTCACCATTACTTGCTGGCAATTGAAATGCTGGTGCTTGTTCATATTGTTTTACCGTCATATTACGCCCTCCTGTCATCGTTCACTTCCTTAAGCGTACCGAAAGCACGTGATGAATTCAACGAATGTTACTTCTCTTTCAATTGGTCGGATCATAATCAATAAATGAACGAACGACAAAAGCGGCAGGAATCGTATAGCCAAGCAATGCTTCAACAATGACTAGAAAGCGGCCAATACCAACTGGAACAATATCTCCATAGCCAACCGAAAATAATGTAATCCCACTTAAATAAATAGAGGTTCCGAGTTGTTCGATCCAACTCGTACTTGCTAATTCCTCTGGCTCAATAAAAACGACATACCCTTTTATTTTTAACATAAGAAATATTAAGCCGAAGCCAAGCATAATAATGGCATAGGTGTAGCCAAGAAAAACAAAGTTCTCGAACGAAACCTGCTTGTAACTAAAACGAGCGGGAAAAAATAATGTTCTTAAAGCCATGACGATACAAATCATAATGGCTAACAAAATGACATACCACAATTTGAACCACCCCGATTATCCTTGTCCGTTTATTTTACGCTCGTATTGTTTTAACTAGACCAATGCTTTGATTGCGCTGAGCAAAGGGAATGATTACAATAGGAAGATGGAACAAGTAAGTTTTTAGGAGGCATTTTCATTGAATTTTTCAAAATCAGAAGCACTACATAAGGAAGCATTGGAACATATTGTCGGCGGGGTCAACAGTCCTTCCCGCTCCTATAAAGCAGTTGGCGGCGGTGCCCCGATTGCAATCGACAAAGCAAAAGGGGCTTATTTATATGATGTCGATGGGAATCGTTACATTGATTATTTAGCTGCATACGGCCCAATCATTACGGGGCATGCACATCCACATATTACAGAGGCGATTAAAACAGCGGCGGAAACCGGAGTTTTGTATGGGACACCGACGGTTCATGAAGTAACATTCGCAAAAATGATTAAAGAAGCGATCCCTTCGCTAGATAAAGTTCGTTTTGTTAATTCAGGAACAGAAGCTGTGATGACAACGATTCGTGTGGCTCGCGCATATACAGGACGCAATAAAATCTTAAAATTTGCTGGCTGTTATCATGGACATTCCGATTTGGTTCTTGTCGCTGCCGGTTCTGGTCCTTCTCAATTAGGGATGCCTGATTCTGCTGGTGTTCCGCAAAGCATTGCACAAGAAGTCATTACCGTTCCATTCAATGATATCGAAGCATATAAGGAAGCGATGACTAAATGGGGTAATGAAATTGCGGGCGTACTCGCGGAACCTATCGTTGGGAATTTCGGAATCGTTGAGCCACAACCTGGCTTCTTTGAAGCAGTAAAAGAAATCGCACATGCAAATGGAGCATTGCTCATTTTTGACGAAGTGATCACTGCATTTCGATTTACATATGGCTCTGCTCAAGATATCATCGGGGTCATTCCAGATTTAACAGCACTTGGTAAAATTATCGGTGGTGGTCTACCTATTGGCGCATATGGCGGCAGAAAAGACATTATGGAAAAAGTAGCTCCGCTTGGTCCCGCATATCAAGCGGGAACGATGGCCGGAAACCCAGCTTCGATGCTCGCAGGCATTGCCTGTTTAGAAGTATTAAAAGCAGATGGGATTTATGAAGAACTTGACCGACTTGGTGCTTTATTGGAAAAGGGAATTTTACAAGCAGCTGAAAAATACAACGCACCTATTTCAGTAAACCGATTAAAAGGTGCGCTCACGATCTACTTTACGAAAGAAAAAGTGGTAAACTATGAGCAAGCAGAAGCAACAGACGGAGAAATGTTTGCTGTATTTTTCAAAAAAATGTTAAAGCAAGGGATCAATTTAGCCCCTTCCAAATATGAAGCATGGTTCCTAACGATTGCTCATACGGAAGAAGACATTATGAAAACCATTGCTGCAGTGGAGAATGCCTTTAAAGAAATGTAGGTAATCAATTGTTAATCCCAAATGGTCATTAGAAAGGAAAGTCGGAATATGAAGCTCGGTGCCCGCATGTTAAAAACGGGAATTGCCATTACGCTGGCGCTTTATCTCGCACAGCTTCTCCAAATACCTGCACCTATTTTTGCAGGTATCGCTGCTATATTTGCTATTCAACCAACTATTTATCGATCTTATTTATCGATTCTGGAACAAATTCAAGGAAATGTCATCGGGGCCTTGATTGCAATTGTTTTTGTTTTATTATTTGGCAATCATATTGTTTTTATTGGCTTGGCGGCAGTTATTGTCATTATTATCATGGTAAAGCTTAAACTAGAAAATTCAATCAGACTAGCGCTCGTCACGATTATTGCGATTATGGAAGCCCCAGCAGATGATTTTTTGCATTTCGCTTTATTAAGGTCATCAGCGATTTTATTAGGAATCTTATCGTCGTTTGCAGTCAACTTAGTATTTCTGCCGCCTAAGCATGAAACGAGACTTTTTCAAAGCATCTCTGGTCCGACAGAGGACATTATTAAATGGATGAGGCTTGCAACAAGGTTCGCTTCGGAAGATAAACTTCTTAAACGTGACCTTGGAAATATGAAGAAACAGATTAGTCAAATGAATCAATTGTATACGATGTTTCAAGAAGAACGACGTTTGTTCAAAAAACACGAATTCGCCAAGCTGAGAAAACTTGTTATTTATCGGCAAATGATTCTCGTCACTCAAAAAAGTCTTGATATATTAAAGCTGCAATATCGCTATGAAAACATCCTTCATCAGCTTCCTGAATCATTGCAAATGCATACGCGTGAGCGACTCGATTATTTATTAAGTTATCATGAGCAACTTTTATTAAAGTTTACAGGACATGTACGGCCCGAAATTGAGCTTGATGCATTCAGCGAAGGCATTTTCAACCGCGACCAATTAATGGACGCATTTATTAAAGAAATAAAGAAAAGTAAAGATGAAGATGATTTTCAGCCTTACCATTTAATGCATATTCTTTCTGCGACAATTGAATACGAGGAACAGCTTGAACAATTGGAAAAGCTTATTCGCTCCTTTCAAACGTATCATAAGAAAGAAAGTGAGTTAACGATTGCCGAAATGTAAAAGAGGCTGTCCTAGAAGTCAATAAAAGTTGACTTCTGGGCAGCCCCTTTTTATGCACAGAAAGTTATCCCTTTCCTTCTGATCGCATTTTTTACGTCATTTTGATCAATCGAACTTCATCCGAATGACCCTTTCCGGCAAAAAATCCACAATAAGGTAAATCGAAACATGTTCGATTTACCCTCGCCGATAATAAATCCACGAGATGGGCATTCTAGCGCACGATGTTTACCAACAAACCGATTAGTATTACCTTTTAGACAGCCCCTTTTTTAGCTATCTAATTGTTGCACTTGGAATAATTGATAGTAATTGCCTCTTTTCGCCATTAATTCTTCATGCGTACCAATTTCCGTAATCTGACCGTGTTCAATAAGAACAATCCGATCTGCATGAGTTATTGTTGACAAACGGTGCGCAATAATTAATGTTGTTCGATCTTTTGCTAGCTTTTCTAAAGCCTCTTGAATTAGTGCCTCACTTTCCAAATCTAAGGCAGATGTAGCCTCATCCAATATAAGGATTGGTGGATTTTTTAAAAAGACACGTGCGATCGCGACCCGTTGTTTTTGTCCTCCGGAAAGCTTTACCCCTCGCTCCCCTACCATCGTATCGTAGCCATTGGGAAGATTAGTGATAAATTCATGAGCATTTGCCGCTTCTGCAGCACGATACACTTCTTCTCTTGTACTTTCAGGCTTCCCTAATAATATGTTCGCTTCAACTGATTCACTAAATAAAATATTGTCTTGGAGAACCATTCCGATTTTATCACGTAAACTACGAACTTTGAACTGACGGATATCGATCCCATCCAGTAAAATTCTACCTTTCGTTACATCATAAAAACGAGGAACTAAACTGACAAGTGATGATTTGCCTCCACCACTCATTCCAACAAGTGCAATCGTCTCTCCGGCTTTTACATCTAGATTAATTTGATGCAATACAGGTGCTTCCTTCTCATCATAAGCAAACGTCACATTTTCAAATGTAATATTCCCTTTTACTTCTCTTAACTCGACTGCATCTGAAGCATCATCAATATCATACTTTTCATCGATTAGTTCATACACACGGTCCATTGAAGCAATTGATTGTGTAAGCGTCGTTGAGGAGTTTACGAGTCTTCTCAGCGGATTATACAATCTTTCCACATACCCCATAAATGCTACCATTGTACCAAGCGTTAGATTACCATGTATCACTTGATAGCCAGCATAGGCAATGACGATCAACGGTGCAATATCTGTAATCGTATTAACGACCGAAAATGCTTTAGCCGTCCAGCTCGTATGTGTCAAAGCTTTATCGAGAAAATTAGCATTCGTTTTATTAAAACGTTTCTGCTCATGGTCTTCGATCGCAAAGCTTTTAATTACAGACATCCCCGCCACTCGTTCATGAAGATAGCTTTGAACTTCAGCCAATGCTTGCGAGCGTGCGCGAGTTAGTTTCCGTAAATTCCCGAAAAAATAACGGACAGAAAACATGTAAAGCGGAAACACGATCAATGACACCAGCGTCAAAGGTACATCCAGCGTTATCATAATAATAATAGCAATGATAACGGTCGCTGCATCTAGCCAAAGATTCATCAGTCCGGTAATGACAAATTCCTTCGTTTGTTCGACATCATTAATCACTCGAGAAATGACCTCACCAGCCCGAGTATTCGCATAATATTTAAAACTTAATTTTTGAATATGAGTAAAAAGCCGTTCGCGAATATCGAATAATATTTTGCTGGCGGTCCATTGGGCAAAATATTGACGGTAATATTCAATTGGCGGTCTTATAACGACAAAAATTAATAACATAATCCCCATCATCATCATTAATTTTGTCGTCTTTTCATCGGCGGTCATTGTATGAACTTCCAAAATATCATCAATGACGTACTTCATCAAAAATGGAATCAATAGTGGGATCGCAAATTTCACAATTCCAATTAATAAAGTCGCGAATATTTTCCAACGATATGGTTTAACAAACTGTAAATATCTTTTTATTACTCCCAAATAAGAAGTCCCCCTTTTACAAAAAAGCACAATCAACTCGTATATATTACGACAGACGAATTAATTTTATCATAATAAGCGATTTTATAAATTACTTTGGCTCGCAAAGTAAAAATGGAGGTTTCTTTTAGTTTTTTACGGTATCTTGCAGAAGTCCCTTAACAGCAACTCGTTCAATCCCTGTTGCGGTACATGTAATTAATGTAATTTCATTTTTACCAGGCGTATCATTCAGCACTTCTACATCTGTTGCTTTAATTACGTCAGTTCCAATTACTTCATATATATAGGTTGTATCATCCGCGTGCAAGAAAACCTTTTCTCCAATCGGTACTTCAGCTAAATGACGAAAGTGACGACCATCTCGATACCCTCTATGACCTGCAATCGTAAAATTACCGACACCTGGCGTTTGCTCTCTCTTGATTTGAGTGAGGGCGATTTTCAAATTTTCATCTGTTGTTTCATCTAAAACAAACTGCTTTAAGTTTATAGAGGGTATTTCAAGCTCTAACATATGATCGATTTCCTCTTTTGAAAAAGGTAAATGATCAATTACTGTTAAATCAAGCTCCCCCCCGTCTGATTCCTTAATTAACGCGAATGCTTCCTCTAATGCCTTCACATCTTTCTTTTGAGTCCATTCTTGATAGAGAGGATATGATATAAGAAGAATACCAAGGAGAACAAACGTAAAGCCAATTATTTTTTTCACCGAACTTCCCCCTAAAAAAACTTCATGTTTGTGCTTTATAACAATGATACATTTTCCAAAAAGGATTTCCAATTTAAAGAAGAAACACACTCTGACAAAATAGAGTGTGTTTCTAGCATTTCTATACTGGAGCCATTATACCCGTTTTCTTTGTCGTAATAGGATAATGCCTCCTAAAACGACGAGCATTGCTCCAAGTGCAATCATATAGCTAAATAATTGTTCACCCGTTTGTGGGAGTTTCGTTGCTACATTCGTTTTATTGCCAGATCCAGATCCTTGCTTATCTGGTTTATTTGGTGCAGTTGGCTCCTCAGGTTTTACTGGTTTTTCAACCAACTCACGTGTATTAGCTTTGATGATTTGTATCTTTTCATTCTGCCCCATCACAATTTCAAATGCGAGTGGTGTTTGATCTAAAATATAATTTGTTGGTGCTTTTATTTCAACAAATTGATAGTTGCCTGGCTTTAGATGATTTACAATAATCTTCCCTGCTTCATCTGTCGTTAAGCCTTCCGCAATGATATTGCCAACTTCGTCAAGTAAGTTGAAGACGGCACCTGAAAGTGTAATCGTTGAATCTTCGCTATCGACTTTTATTAATTCGACGGAACCTGTGATCAGATCATTTGTGAAAGTTATTGATCGAGCTTCCGTTTGCCCCTTATCAATTGTGAAAACAATTGGAGTTGGATCAAGCTTATAGCCAAATGGCGCTTTCGTCTCAACGAATTGATAGCTGCCTGGCTTTAACTCCTCGACGATTATTTTACCATCTGCATTCGTCGTTAAGTTTTCTTTGACAACTTGACCATCAGCATCAAGTAATGTAAACACTGCACCTTCTAAGATTCGTTCATGATCCTCACGGTCAACTTTCATAAGTTCAACTGAACCCGTTGTTAAACGATTATTTGTTGAAAGTTGAAGTGGTTCACTTTGTCCTCTATCAATTGTAAATTCAATTGGAGTCGGATCAAGGTCGTAGCCAAATGGTGCTTCCGTTTCAATAAACGTATATTGCCCTGGTTTTAATTGATCGACAATAATTTTACCGTCAGCATCGGTTACTAAGTTTTCCGCTATTACATTTCCTTCCTTATCCTCTAGCTTGAAAACCGCACCTTCTAATGTGATCGTCGGATCGTCGTCATCTACTTTTGTTAATTCTACGGAACCTGTTGTCAATTCGTTTTCCATTTGTAATAAAACGATCTTGACATCAGCGACTGTTGCGCTCTTTTCGATTATAAATGGAATGGCGGTTGTATCTAGCTCATAGCCAAACGGCGCTTTCGTTTCGACAAATTGATATGCGCCTGGCTTTAAGTTTTCAACAACTAGCTTCCCTTCCTCATCTGTTACTAATCCCGATTGAATAATGTCGCCATCGGCATCTTGTAATTCAAATTCTGCATTTGGCACGACAAGGCTATGATCATCTTTATCAACTTTCGTTAACTGGACGGAACCTGTGATCAGCTGATTCGTTGCCTGAACAGAGACAACATTCAAATTTTCTCCCTTTTCAATTGTGAACTCAACTGGAGTCGGATCAAGTTGATAAAATTCTGGTGCTGCTATTTCGATTAATTGATAGTTGCCAGGTTTCAATTGATCGACAATGATTTTACCTTCATCATCTGTCGTTAACTCTTCATGAATGACATTCCCATCTTCATCGAGTAACTTAAAGACCGCTCCTGATAATGTAATGCTTGAATCGGCTTCATCCACTTTTGTTAACTCGACGGAACCTGGAGTTAACTCATTCTCTGCCGTTACTTCTACCGTTTTTACATCGGCTTCTGTTGCACTTTTTACAATTTCAAATGGAATCGGCGTTGGATTTAACTCGTAACCAAATGGTGCTCCCGTTTCAATGAATTGGTATTTTCCTGGTTTTAAGTTTTCTACAATGATTTTTCCATTCTCATCCGTTTTCAACTCTGTTTGAATGACGTTACCTTCCGCATCTTGTAGTTCAAATTTAGCTTCTGGTATGACGATACGATTGTCATCTTTATCAACCTTTGTTAACTGAACAGAACCTGTGATTAACTGATTCGATGCCTGAACAGAGACAGCATTCAAATTTTCTCCCTTTTCAATTGTGAACTCAACTGGAGTCGGATCAAGTTGATAAAATTCTGGTGCTGCTATTTCGATTAATTGATAGTTGCCAGGTTTCAATTGATCGACAATGATTTTACCTTCATCATCTGTCGTTAACTCTTCATGAATGACATTCCCATCTTCATCGAGTAACTTAAAGACCGCTCCTGATAATGTAATGCTTGAATCGGCTTCATCCACTTTTGTTAACTCGACGGAACCTGGAGTTAACTCATTCTCTGCCGTTATTTCTACCGTTTTTACATCGGCTTCTGTTGCACTTTTTACAATTTCAAATGGAATCGGCGTTGGATTTAACTCGTAACCAAATGGTGCTTCCGTTTCAATGAATTGGTATTTTCCTGGTTTTAAGTTTTCTACAATGATTTTTCCATTCTCATCCGTTTTCAACTCTGTTTGAATGACGTTACCTTCAACATCTTGTAGTTCAAATTTAGCTTCTGGTATGACGATACGATTGTCATCTTTATCAACCTTTGTTAATTGAACAGAACCTGTGATTAGCTTATTCAATGCTGTCACAACGACTGCGACTTCGTTTTCTCCTCGCTCAACTTCAAATGTAATTGGGCTTGGGTCTAATTGATAATAGATTGGAGCTTTTGTCTCAACAAATTGGTATTTTCCTGGGGTTAAGTTTTCAACCAGAATTTCTCCATCAGCATTTGTTGAAATTCCCCTTTGAATCACCTTGCCGTTTTCATCTTGTAATTCAAAGACCGCACCTTCTAACTTCACTTCCGACTGATCTTCATCAAACTTCGTCAAGATAACTGAGCCTTTGATCAATTCATTGACCGCTGTTTTTTCTACCACCACATTTTGCGAAGTTACGATCGTAAATGAAATTGGTGTTTGATTGAGCTTATATCCGAGTGGAGCTTTCGTCTCAACAAACTGATATGTTCCTGGATATAAATCATCCACCTTGATTTTCCCATGTTCATCCGTCGTTAAATTCTCTTGGAGAACATTTCCATCTTCATCTAGCAATTTAAAAACAGCATTTTCTAAAACAATCTGATTGTTATCTTTATCAACTTTCGTTAGTTCGACTCCACCCTTAATAATTTCATTAGTAATCGGACCGATTTTTAAAACCTCAAGTTGATTTTCACCGATTGTAAACGGAATTGGCGTTTTATCAATATGATACCCATTTGGCGCAATGAGTTCGATAAATTGATATTCACCTGGCTCAAGCCCTTCTATATAAATGAGCCCATCTTCATTTGTCACTAGAATTTCGTTCGATACATATTGATCTCCCACTTTTTTAAGCAGCTGAAAGTTCGCGCCTTCAAGCTTTTTACTTGAATCATTGCTATCGACTTTTTCGAGCTGTACAGCACGGATAATTTTTTGGTTGTGAATGGTTTTAACATTTCCGAGCTTTTCAGGGTCCCCTTCTACAAATGCTTGATCAATCGTCACTTCTATCGGTTCGCTCTTCGCTAAATAGCCTTCTGGTGCTTCTTCTTCAATGAGTAAATAATCTCCCCAAAGCAAGTTGCTAAACACAAGGACTCCATTTTCATCTGTCGTCCCTCTTTTTACAACAATGCCACTTTCAGGATCTTTCAAAGCGAAAATTGCACCTTCGAGAGCAATCCCACTTGCTTGATCGATTTTTGTAATTTGTAGTCTACCTACTTCTCCTGTACCTACCGCACTTCCTGATGTTACTCTAGATTGAAACTCCGCTTTCGAACCTTCTTTCCCTGGCTCGACCGATTCACCTGCAAGAGCAATTTGATTTGAGACAGTTGAAGGTATTCTTAAAATAAATGATTGATATTCCAATATATACGGTTCATTAATTTCATTTGAGAAGGTTAATTTAAATGAGAATTCCGTTTGTTCCTCATTAAACTCGATCGTATAATCCTTTCCTTCCTTTAACAGCTCGCCTTTTGAAACTTGACCGTTTTGTTGAACCGTTGTTGCAAATAATTGAATGGAGTCTTCAAGCACAACATGATTTTCATTTGGCATATCTGTAATAACCGCTTTTGTGATTTTCGCTTGTGCAAAGTTTATATTGACTGTCCATTCGGCAATTTTCCCGTTTTGTTTTCCATCCTTTTTCGTATACGATCCACCATGTGGAATAGGAACTGACGCATGTAAGTCTGTTTCCTTCGTATTTCCATCAGCAAGTGTCGCTTCATTATCGTATTTGTCAGCAACAAAGCTTAAATCTTTCAAACTAGTTTTATACGTGATGAGATATGGTTCATTGATCTTCCCAAGATTGACTTTAAACCCAGGATTACCATCTTCATCGTCTATAAAATTAATTGTATAATCTTTCCCTGCTACTAGCTCCTCTTGCTTCGTCCCATTCTCTCCACCTGTAAGTGACATTTTATAAACGGTTATGGAGTCTTTCATAAGCTTTTGATTACCTTGAATAAAGTCTGTTACACTCGCATTCTCAAGTGGTTTTAAATTATAATTCACACCGATATTCCATGTGATTTCTTTGTCGACTGCGTTATATGAGCCATTTTTAAAACCATTCGCTTGTGTATACGTATCAGGTGTAAAATTAGCCGTTGCAGATTTCTCTTGCCGGTTATTGTTTTCATCTACCCATTCAAGTTCTGCTTTATTTTGTAAATAATTTTTCGTTTTGTCTGTACGTTGTTCATAATCGAAAGATGTTTTGTACTTAATCGTATGTGCTTCCGTAATTTCTCCATTAAAATGAATTTCAAATTGATCGCCTGCTTGTGGGACAATTGTATAATCTGCCGGACTCGTTAATTCACGCTTACTATTTGAAATAACAATACTACTAGGGTCTAATGTTAACCCTGCATTTGTAAAAATATCTGTGAGAATGACATTTTTCATTTCATAGTTGTCATGGTTAAACGTAATTGTCCATTCGATCGTTTTATCTTTATAATTTGGCTTCCCATGGCTCTTAAATAAGATTTGCTGACCTATCGGCTGTGTCCCTTGTACCGTTTTGCCATCATATGTGACGTCATTGATAATTTCCTCCTCACCATCAAAAACGCGATCGCTTGCTTTAGTTTTATAAACAATTTTATAAGCAGCGCTAATATCTTGCTTAAATTGGAAATCAAAGCCGTTTTTGCCGCCTTCCGATTTTGATGTAACCCCAAAGTTGTTGAATTCTGCTTTTTCAGTTGCGTTCCCGTCTTTATCAATGCTCATTTCGTGTACAACAAACGAATCAGCGATCAACTCTTGGCTTCCATTGAAAAGGTCGCTTAAAATCGCATTCGCTTGGCTAATTGCTTTTTCATTATAGTTATAATAAATTTCCCATGTGATCGTCTGTGTTTTTGCATCATAATGACTTGCCTTTTTCGCTAACGGCAAACCGCGCTTCGTTGTTACTGATGCAGTCCCATCACGATTTGGCCCATTATCAGATGTTAATGTTGCTTTGTTTTCAAAAGTTGTTTTTTCCCCATCTGTAATGTCCGTTTCGAAAACGACTCGATATGCTGACTTAATCTCTTCATTAAATTGAATAGCAAAGTCTTTTCCATTAGCCGTTTCCCCAATCGTATACTTACTAGGATCAACTTGCTCACCCAGTTCAACTGTTCCATTTAGTCTTGTAACGAGATGATAAAGTTTAATTGTGCCTTCTTTTAATGTTTGCCCATCCTGAATTGGGTCATTTAATACAGCATTTTGCAAAGCTTCTAACGTTTTATTAAAATCTACCGTCCATGTAATTTTTTCAGCATTGTAGGCGCGATCGACCTTCCCGCTTTTCTCAACGGATGGTCCGCCCGGTCGATAATTAATTGGTATATTATGAGACGCTTCTCCTTGAATCGGAGTCACTGTCACTTTATCATCATCAATCACTAATTCTTTATGTAATTCAGTGATGATTTGTAAACTTCCGCCAAGATTAGAATGCTCTTCAATATATTTTGTGAACTCAATGGTCGCTTGCCCACTATCATTGACGGAAAAATATCCAATTAAATTTCCAGAGTAATCCTTCATTTCTTCCCGATTTAACGTATTATACACATCTAATTCGGGTGGTACTTGAAAGGTAAAAGTGGATCCTTCTTTATAATTATGACCATTTGGAATCGCCCAATTATAGGATATCGAAACAATTGTTTCTGGTCCGGCACTTTCTACCTCTTGACCATTTTCCGATAAAGTAATTTGATAATCTGTTAAAATATTATTCTCAATCACGGATGCGGCAGCAATGGTAGAGAAGGTTTCTAATTCTGCTCCTCCGTCTACTACTTCCTCATCCAAAACATCCGGTGCTTGCCCTTCGGCTATTTCCTCCTCTTCATTTGAAACCTCTGCTTCTTCTCCTTCAATAGGTTTTTCCTCATTATTTTCCGGAGTAGTGACCGGTTTATCTACTTCCTCAACTGAATCTTCAGCCGCTCCTTCTTCTTCAACCACATTTTCATTACTTTCTGAAGGTTCGGCTCCCCCCTCTAAATCTTCTTGATCAGAGGTAGAGACAATTTGACTCTCCGCATTTACATTGTTGATCACGTCCATTGCATTAACCGTTCCGAGCGGTCCCAAAATAGTTTGACCGATAATCAACAATGCAAGCATAAAAATGTTTACCTTCCTCACACAATCCCTCCGTTTCTTACTAGCTTGCTCAAGAACACATAGATCCTTTTCATTATAAAAATTAAAAGTGTACATAATCTGTACATTTTATTACTAATATTCAATTACTATTGATTTATGTTATTGACTATAATTGGTATTGTTGTAAAACTATATATACATACCTATTGTGAACTTATAGAAAGGATGAGCATCTAAATGAGGGCCATTTTAGTGGATGATGAACAATTAGCCCTTGACTATTTAGAAGGGCTTTTAAATAAGATCGGAAATATCGAAGTTATCGGCACATTTATTGATCCTTTTGAAGCAAAAAAGAACATACTTGAAGAAAAACCAGAGATTGTTTTTCTTGATATTGAATTGCCTGAAATAAATGGCATCGAGCTTGCCGAACAAATTCAACAATCCTTACCCCATATCCATATCGTATTTATCACCGGATTTAATGATTATGCCGTTAAAGCATTCGAATTAAATGCCATCGATTATGTTGTCAAGCCTGTTCAAATGCGGAGACTACATGAGACGATTCGCCGCTTTCAAGTAAGCAGAGCTGCGATCACCCATCAGTCCGATCCAGTTAGCCGTATTTGCGCATTTCAATCTTTATCATTCACTTGTACGGATGAAACAACTGAAATACTGAATGTAAAATGGAGAACGTCAAAAGCACGAGGAATATTTACTTTCTTACTCCAACATCGGAATGAATACATTAGCAAAGACGATCTACTGGAATTATTTTGGCCCGAAGTGGATCGGGAAAAAGGAATGATGCAACTATATAGTACGATTTATCAAATTCGTAAAACATTGTCATCAATCCATTTTGAAATTGAAATTACAAGTCAAGCAAACGGTTATCAACTTAAATTAAACAACGTTAAGTTTGATGTTGAAGAATGGGAGAATGGCTTGAGGGAAAACCCTATCGTCAACGATGAGACACTTCCAGTTCATCAGCGTTTATTGAACGTTTATCAAGGTGACTACTTAAGTCAAGAAGATTATCTTTGGGCGGAGAATGAGCGTGAGCGATTACGAATCCTTTGGTTTCAGCATCTTACAAAGGTGGCAGACTATTTCACAGGCAAAGGTGAATATGCTGAAGCAATTTCACTTTATTTACGAATGCAGATGGAAGCCCCTTACATCGATCATAGTTATTTCAAGTTGATGCAACTTTATAGTGAAGTAAGAAATTTTCATGCTGTCGAACAACAATATGTTCAACTAAAAAAAATGTTATTGGAAGAATACGGGGTAAAGCCAAAAGCCTCCATTCAAACATGGTATACAAATTGGCTTAAAAATGTAGCATTTGAGGATGTGTAACGATCACTTACGCTTTACAGAAGGACTGAACGAATATATGAACAACGATAAGGGCCTCTCCGGAAGAAAGATCTTTCTAATGATTAGCTTATTTTTGCTCGTGCTTTCTAGCTTTCGCATCGGCTGGATTATCTATCACAAACCGCCTCATCAACCTTATGTAACAAAAGGGATTATTGATTTACGTAATTGGGAATTTAGTCATAATGAAACAATCACACTCGATGGAGAGTGGGAATTTTACCCAGAGCAATTATTATTAAATCCCGATAAATCGAGCTACGAGCATGAACTTCAACCTATACCTGGCAATTGGAATCAATCGATTCAATATGGTACGTACCGTGTAAAAGTTTTACTACCTGATCATCAAGATCAGCTATACGGCATACTTATCCGAAATATTTCATCAGCAGCCCGTATATACGCAGATGGGGAGATATTGACTCAGATCGGCCAACCAACAGAATCCATTGATCACTATAAAAGTAAATTAGGTATGTACAAAACTGTATTTCATTCAGATCGTAATGAAATGGAAATCATGATTCAAGTTGCCAACTATGAAAATCCAGCTGGGGGAGGAATTACAAGTTCCATTACCTTCGGAACAGAAGAAGCAATTAATAAAGAAGCTAGTTTTTCAATGAACTCGCAATTATTCGTAGCGCTTATCCTTGTCATCCATAGTTTATATGCATTTGGCTTGTATTTCATCGATAAAAATACACGGCGAAAAGAACTGATTTATTTTGCTTTGTTACTTATTTTTGCAGCTTTTTCTATCGTAGTCGATGATGATAAAATATTATTTACGATACTTCCAGTTAATGCAATTTGGTCACAAAAGCTATTATATATCTCTTTTGCGGGAACTGTTTTTTTCATTCTCAAATTTATTAAAGAGATCTTTCAATTAAAAAGCCCAATGTTTCGGTTGCTTTTTATTATTTATGCAATACTGACTCTTTCCACACTCGTCTTGCCATTCCCATTCGTTAATTTTATTGGCTCCTGCATAATGCTTTTCAATGCCATTTCGTATTCATTTATGTTTGTGCAAATATTAAAAGTAATAAAAAATGGGAATACAGATGCACTTTTTATATTTTTTGCTAATATCGTAAATTTATTGAATGTTTTATGGGGAATTGCGATTAATATGAATATGTTAAAAATCCCATTCTACCCAATTGATTATTTGGTTGCTATTGCTGCCTTTTCCGGTTTTCTATTTAAAAGGCATATTCATACAACACAATTAAACAAAGAATATATGAAAGAACTGCAAAAAGTGGATAAGATGAAGGATGAATTTTTAGCAAATACTTCTCACGAGTTAAGAAACCCGCTTCATGGAATCATTAATATAACAGAAATGTTATTACAGGATCATGAAGAATCGTTAACGATAAAAAACAGAAATAATTTAAAACTACTCGTTCGATTAGGCAAACAGATGGCATTTACCTTAAACGATCTTCTTGATATTACACATTTACACGAACAAAAAATTCGCCTTAATCAAGAGAATGTAGATTTACACGCAGTTACGACTGGTGTTCTTGATATGATTCGTTTTATGACCGAGGGAAAAAATATTGAATTGCATATAACGATCCCTTCTTCTTTTCCGTTCGTACACGCAGATGAAAACCGATTGATTCAAATATTATTCAATTTGATCCACAACGCGGTCAAATATACGAATGAAGGGTCTGTAACAATTGATGCTAAAAGTAAAAACCATATGGCCATCATTACAGTATCAGATACAGGCATTGGGATGAGTGAAAAGTTCCAACAATCGATTTTTCAACGCTATACACAAGAAAATACAGATGGAAACGGCATCGGCTTAGGGCTTAATATTTGTAAACAATTGGTTGAATTGCATGGTGGAACGATATCTGTTCAGTCCGCAATCGGTCAAGGATCGATTTTTACCTTTACGATTCCCTTAGCAAATATGAGTGCTAAAACAGAAGTAGCCGCTGCCAGTACACCTGAAGACGAAAAAAGATTATTCCCGAACACGGAAGTGAGTAAACAAAATCCGGCTTATCATTCAAATGCTAAAATTTTAATTGTTGATGATGATCCTGTTAATTTAAAGATTTTAACTAATGTATTGGAACGCGATTATTTTATCGGTACTGCTAGAAATGGGGATGAAGCTCTAGTACAGCTTGAAACGAATGAATGGGATTTAGTTGTTTCAGATGTCATGATGCCAAATATGTCTGGCTATCAATTAACAGAAATAATCCGTAAACGATTTACGATCTCAGAATTGCCGATTTTATTGCTAACCGCACGCAACCAGCTTACAGATATTTATACTGGATTTTCGGTTGGTGCAAACGATTATGTCGCGAAACCAATGGATATGTTAGAATTACAAGCACGTGTAAAAGCATTAACAACATTAAAGCAGTCAATCCGTGAACAACTGCGAATGGAAGCCGCATGGCTCCAAGCACAAATACAGCCGCATTTCTTATTTAATACACTTAACACGATTGCCGCCCTAGGAGAAAAAGATACCGAACGAATGAATAAATTACTTGCTGCATTCGCTAATTACTTACGAAAAAGCTTCGATATTTATAATACGCAGTCACTCGTTTCTATCGATGATGAGCTCGACTTAGTCCATTCCTATTTGTTCATTGAAAAAGAACGCTTCGGGGATAGGGTGCAAATCAAATGGTTAATAAATGAGGAATTAGATTTTCATCTGCCTCCACTATCGCTGCAAACGATCGCCGAAAACGCCATTAGACACGGCATTTTAAAGCGAAGGAGTGGTGGAACGATTTGCATAGAGATAATGGAACATGAAAATCACTATGAGATTGTGACTAGGGATGACGGCGTAGGTATGGACGAGGAGAAAATCCATAAAATTCTTAACGAATATCAAAGTAAAAATCGAGGAATTGGTATAGCCAACACAAACAGGCGCTTAATACAGCTTTATGGACATGGGTTAATCATTAATAGTAAACCTAATGTTGGTACAACAGTCTCTTTCAAAATTCCCAAATAACGTTAATAAACCTGTTGAAAATCTGATCAACAGGTTTATTTCTAACTCCTATACATTAAAAAGCGCTCGTACCACGTATCGATAAAATCGGGTGAGAAAGGACCTTTTCTTTGTCTAATCCAGCGGATAAGTTTATCGACATTTCTTTTTAAAATATGATCAATCACATCTGGATAGCCCATTTGCTTCCTGTGAAACTCATACTCGTCTTCATCAAGAAGTGTGTGGGTCATGTCAGGATATACCTTTACATCCAAATCGTAATCAATATATTTTAATGCTTCTTGATCATATACATATGGAGAACCAAGATTACAGTAATAATACACCCCGTCTTCTCGAATCATCGCAATAATATTGAACCATAAATCCGTATGGAAATAACAAATTGCTGGTTCGCGCGTAATCCAAGTTCGTCCGTCGGATTCGGTTACAACCGTCCGATCATTTCCTCCAATGACAAGATGCTTCGTAGCTTTCAACACCTTTGTTTCTTCCCAAATTCTATGTATATGCCCATCATGTTTATAACTATGAATTTGTATGTCTTTTCCTTCTACGGGAATCCCCATCTTTCCCCCTACTTTCTAGACTAAAAACAATAGCATGATAATATGAATTCATTGAATTATTCATATTATACCGTTTTACAATTCTTTTTAAAACCATTGCGATTTCATTTGGCTCTGATTAGTAAATTTTTCATTTAATTTTACATTCGAATGAACTGGGTCTGACCAAATGTGCTTCTTACGGACTATTGCTGCTACTTTACGAGCCAGTACCGCTATTTTACGAGCCGCTTTCACTTATTTACGAGCCAGTACCGCTACTTTACGAGCCACTTTCACTTATTTACGAGCCAGTACCGCTATTTTACATGCCAGTATCGCTATTTTACGAGACAGTACCGCTACTTTACAAGCCACTTTCACTTATTTACGAGCCAGTACCGCTATTTTACGAGTCGCTTTCACTTATTTACGAGCCAGTACCGCTATTTTACGAACCACTTTCACTTATTTACGAGCCAGTACCGCTATTTTACAACCACTTTCACTTATTTACGAGCCAGTACCGCTATTTTACGAGTCGCTTTCACTTATTTACGAGCCAGTACCGCTACTTTACAAGCCACGTTCACTTATTTACGAGCCAGTACCGCTACTTTACAAGCCACTTTCACTTATTTACGAGCCAGTACCGCTACTTTACGAGCCACTTTCACTTATTTACGAGCGAGTACCGCTACTTTACGAGCCGCTTTCACTTATTTACGAGCCAGTACCGCTACTTTACAAGCCACTTTCACTTATTTACAAGCCAGTGCCGCTACTTTACGAGCCAGGCATACTACACATGAATAGATTTTGATTCTTTATAAAAATAAAAGACAAGGAGTTCATCCTTTAAAAAGGGTGCACTCCTTGTCTTGTGCATTACTGTTGGCCGAAGTTTCCAGAGTTTTTTGCTTTGTTGGCTTCTGCCTGTTGGTTTTGTTTTCTTACTTGCTGTGCATCTGTTTCGCTTCCGAATTCGGCACCGAAATTACCTTGAGCACCTTGTGCACCGCCAGCTGATTGCGCATTTTGTTGTCTCACTTCATTAATGTTTGTTCCAGCTTGAGTTTTATTCGCTTTTTTCATTTCTCTCACCTCCACGTTTGTTAATGTAACCAAACGTAGAGAATGTTATCCAAACTTTTTTTTACTTTTTAAACGAGAATGGAACGGCCGCCATCAACGATGATCGTTTGTCCTCGTATCATTGAAGAATCGTCAGAAACTAAAAACATAATCGTTTTAACGAGATCATCAATTTCGACCATGCGACCGGCGGGTGTATTTTTACGAGCGTCTTCAAGCAACTCTTCACGGTTTGGAAAATGCTTCAACGCATCTGTATCAATCGCGCCACCAGACACCGCATTCACAACGATATTTTTCGGTGAAAGCTCAACAGCTAAATAACGAGTTAATGCTTCAACAGCTGCTTTCGAAACACCAACTGTCGTATAATTTTCCAAATAGCGGATCGAGCCCAATGAGCTAAGACTAACAATTTTTCCACCGCCATTTTTCTCCATTAATTTCGCAGCCTCTTGTGAACAGAATAACAATCCCTTACTGTTAATGTTCATCGTCCAATCCCAATGAGTTTCCTCCAGCTCCATCGCTGGACGCAACACACCAGAAGCTGCATTATTAATTAACACATCGAGTCTGCCAAATTCTTTGTCAATCTCTTCGAACATCGATTTAATTTTATCAACATCGCCGACATTTGCACGTACGAGAAAGGCTTTTCTTCCTAGTTTTTCGATTTCTTCTACAGTTTCAAGCGCGGCCTTTTTGCTACGCGCATAATTCACAACGATATCATAGCCTTGTTTTGCTAGTGCAAGTGCGCATGCTTTTCCAACTCCCCTGCTGCTCCCTGTCACTAATGCTACTTTATTTCCCATAATAATCCCCTTTCCTTTCCGTTTCTATATTTTATCGTTGAATGAGTGATTGAGCAATTATGAATACTCTCCTACCGAACGTCTATTCCGACAGCAAGGCTTTCGAAATTTAATAAACAACATTCATAATCCTAATGGCGAGCATTTTCTGTCACGTTTAATAAATATTGCTCCTTATATGCCTTCCATATTTTTTGGTGTGAAACAGGAAAAGCGAATTGCTCTAGTTCCTCTTTTGTAACAAGTCGAAATTCTTCAGCTAACTCAAAAGGAGTAAGCAGTTGACCTGCATACGCATGGATCGTCCATGTTAAATGTGAAAAAACGTGGTCAACCCTTACAAAAGAGCCATTCTCTAATTGAACCTCTGCTTCTATATTCTCACGTAAAAAGGAGTGCAAAGCTGATTTTTTCATTTCATATTCGCCTGTTTCTTCATAATGGGGGAACTCCCATAAATTTGCCAACAATCCTTTATCTGGACGTTTTTGGATAAGATATTGTCCCTTGTCATTTTTTAATACGGCCGCTAATCGGTTTTCATGTCGTGTTTTCGTCTTTTTCGTTTTCACAGGTAATTCATTTTGCATCCCTTCAGCAAATGCTGCACAATGTTCTTGAACAGGGCAAAGTAGACATGACGGGGATGTTGGCGTACAAATAAGTGCCCCGAGCTCCATTAACGCTTGATTAAAATACGATGGATTTTCTCGAAAAATGAGGACACGGACTGCATGTTCAAATAATTTTCTCGTCGAAGCTTTGGCTATATCGTCCTTCATTAATAAAATTCGAGAAAGGACACGCATAACGTTGCCATCAACAGCAGGCTCAGGCAATCCATAAGCGATGCTTAAGACGGCTCCAGCTGTATACGGTCCAACACCTTTTAACTTTGAAATTTCTTCTGGTGTATTTGGAACGCGACCGCCATATTCTTCGACTACTTCCTTTACGGCCGAATGAAGATTTCTTACCCGTGAATAATAGCCAAGCCCTTCCCATATTTTTAAGACGGATTCGTCATCTGCAGCAGCGAAATCCGCTAATGTCGGAAACTTTTTTAGAAAACGTTCATAATAGGGTATAACCGTATCAACTCTTGTTTGTTGAAGCATAATTTCTGAAACCCATACTTTATATGGATCTGAATCTTTTCGCCATGGCAAATCACGTTGTTCTCTCGTGAACCAACTGACCAAATCATGTTGAAATTGTTGAATATTTATATTTGCTAAAGTATCTTTCATTTTGATAACTCCTACATGTTACTTATAATTGATTTTAGGGAATAAATAATTATAACTCTTATTTATTTGGAAATGATAATCCCGATATCCCTGCTCAGAGGAGGATTTATTTTGGATACAGCTACACATATTGCAATGGGTGTCGCGATAGGAGGGTTAGCAACGCTAGATCCCGTCGTTGCCGAAACAACGGTCAATACGACTAGTGTTTTTGTAGCAGCTGTTATTGGCTCACAAATACCCGATATTGATACGTTTTTAAAACTTAGAAATAATGCCGTTTATATACGGAATCATCGCGGAATCACCCACTCTATTCCCGCTGTGCTTATTTGGCCGATTGTTGTCACTGCTTTGGTTGGACTTTTTTATCCCGAAGCCAATCGATTACATTTATGGTTATGGTCCTTTTTAGCTGTCTTTTTACACGTTTTTGTCGATATTTTTAATGCTTACGGTACACAAGCATTACGCCCTTTTTCAGCAAGATGGGTAGCTATCGGAACGATCAACACATTTGACCCGATTATTTTTGGTATGCATATTCTCGGCATCGTCATTTGGATGTTTGGTGCACACCCTGGCTATACATTTCTCATTATGTATATCATAATCATCTTTTACTACTTGCTTAGAGCGATCATGCAGCAAACCGTTCGCTCTGCTGTCTTAAAAACAATTGGCGATGCAAAGGAAATTATCATTGCGCCAACGATGAATTTTAATCAATGGCGACTCGCCGTAATTTCAGACGAATATTTCTATGTTGGACGCGCATTTAAACGCTCGATTACGATTTTTGATAAATTTAAACGTATCCCTGTACCAAGTACGCCAATTATTGAAGCTGCGAAAAAAGATCCAAATATTTCCGCCTTCTTATCCTTCTCTCCGATTTATCGTTGGGAAGTTGGCGAGTTCGATCATTATTATGAAGTTCGCTTTATTGATTTACGGTACCGTAGTAATGGCCATTATCCCTTTGTAGCGATCGTTCAATTAAATAACGATTTGGAAATTATCGCTTCATATACGGGTTGGATTTTTAGCGAAGAAAAATTAAGAAAAAAACTTAATATTGTCATTGATCAATAAGGATGCAGCCTAGCTATAACTAGGCTGCATATTTTAATGCATTAAATCATGATCATCATTTAACATATGTGCGTATTTCGGATTAATCGCTGCAAATTCGTGGAGACGACTCCCATAATGATCGATCCATGAACGGACAACTTTATGAGCCATTTCATGCCCGCGATATTTTCTTCCCGCTTTTGCGTACGTTGTTTCAAAATCCTCCCAAAGCAATTCTACCCATGTTCTTGCTCTCGCGGCAGATAAATGGGAGTTTTTAGAAAGTAAATAGTTCGCTAATTGCTCATGATAATCATTCATGCGAATTTCTCCTTTTTCTCATAAAAATACGTTTAAATATCCATAATAAAAGCATGCGGAGTTTTTATTCCGCATGACGTGAAAGGGGGCTAGCATAATGCGCAATAAAGCAAAAGACTTTCCTTATGGCAATGAGAATAAATTCGAGGGTGAGCCTCGTGCAAAAGCAGAATATGCCTCAAAGCGAGCGGATGGTACGATTAATACACATCCACAGGAAAGAATGCGCGCTTCTGGTGCTAGAGAAGATGACGAATACAACGAATAAAGGGGAATCGTTATGACTAAACAAGACAACTCACATGTTAATCGTCAATTAAGCCCTTTTAACCGCGGCTGGTACAATCCTAAAAAAGTTCATACACAAGTAAATGGACATACCGATCTTTCGGTTGATTCGATCATTTTGCAAAACGATGTCGTAAAGCGTCAAAAAAGATAATATTATTGGTAACAGCGGGTGTTGTTTCCCGCTGTACTTTATTTTAATAATGAAATGGGAAGTGCCTCTTGCTTTCCCGATCCGTTTAACCGGTAGCCCCAGGCAAAAACTCCATTCATATAATCAATTTTAAAATACGTGCCAGGCGCACCATCAATCGCGTAAATTTCACCAGGTTTAAAATCAGCGGGATTTAATAAATACGCCTTTGCCATCGTCGCCTTCCGCTCCATTACGGCGAATTCATTTACAATTCCGAGCTGTTCAGCCTTCCGCGCTTTTTCTTTTGCCGTAGCAATGACCTGTTTTAATTCTGCTTCCGTCATCTGACTATATCTTTTTTCATGTTCCATTTCAACAGCCCTCATTTTCCTTTTCTTGTAAAAAACGATCGATTAATTCAATGGAAAAGCCTTTTCTAAATAAACTTTGCTTCATTTTTTGCTCATATTCATAACCTGAAAAATTGTGAAATCTGCGGTGCGCCTTCTCACCCTGAATGAGCATTGCTTTCCACTCTTCATCATCATCTTTTTCATATTCGACTTCTTCCATAGCTATTGAAATAATATGGAAAGGAAACCCTTTTGTAAGTAAAAATTGTTCAATTTTTTGTTTAACGATTCTTTCAGCCAAACTGCTGTTTTTCTTCGCCACCTTATTACCGAGCTGAATGGCATCATCGATTTGCTGTTCTTCATTATAAAAACTTAATGCTTCATCAATAAATTGATCTTCTACACCTTTTTGTTTTAATTCCTTTTTGATGGTCCCTGGCCCTTTTTTACCGCCATTTACTTGCGTGCGCACATATGCAGCAGCAAATTCGAGATCATCGATGTATTTTTGCTCATTCAATTTATGCAATACTGCTTGAATAACTGGCTCTTCCCATTCCTTTTTCTTTAAATATGTACGAATTTCAGCTTCAGAGCGCATCCGAAACGATAAAAAGTAAATGGCCGCATTTAACGCTTTGCGAATTTCATCCTCATATTGCATTTGAGTGATTTCAAGTTCTGTCACTTCCTTGCCTTTACGAAGCCGAAAACGAATCAACACTTCCTCGTCAACGCCAAATGCAAATTTTTCATCAATAAAAACATTATATCGATCCGTACTATTTTTTTGCGTTGATACTTTCGTGATGATTGGCATGTACATCATCCTTTATTAAAAACATATTATATCTATTTTAACATAAAGTGAAACTTCAATCAGTATGGACCGGCTTTTACAAACAATCGAAACTACTGTCCGTTAAGTGTATGTTTACCACGCTGTTCGGCAAAAATGAAGGATGAGTAAAAACGAAGGAGTGAAATAAATGGGCAAGCGGAAAGATTTGAAAGTAAAAACGAATTTAACGAATACCCAAGAAGTGTTGTACTCCAAAGAATTTCGAGAAGCAAACAGAGCCGGTGGCTTTACGGAGCATGGACGTAGGAGATGAGTAGATGAAGTCTGAAAAAGCTGGAAACAGAAAAGCAAATATTAAAAATAGAGCATCCGATGGGATCGATGTGGAATTTTCAGAGCAATCGGCTGATCACGATGATCTCGAGGCAATTGCAAGAATGAAGGCAGCCGACAGACGTGCGAAAAGAAAATAATAAACAACGGGAGCGCTGTCGCCTCCCGTTTTTTTAATCGAATAACAAAAATTGATCACTTTAACATAGCCTATCGACGTGCTTTTCGATATGATATCAATACAAAGAACATATTCACTTATATAGGAGCTGTACATGTATTCTTCATATCGACGATTCAGTAAACACTTTAAAAATACGGAAAGAGCATCATTGTTTTTTACTGCTATTTTGACAGCCATCGCTAGTGAAATTAAAGTCATTCCCTTCAGCGAGGAGGCTTTTCGTTTTGGATTAGGAAGCATTACCTTTTTTCTGCTTATTCTAATTCGAACACCAACTTCTTTCGTTCGAACAGGATTGATTACTGGGATAACAGTTGTTTGCTTTCGCCTATTTGGTGATACCATCATCGATAGTACTCCCTTTTGGATAAGCTTAAAAAGTCATCTGCCAGCATTTCTCTTTTATTTCTTGTTCGCCCTTGGCTTTGGCATGATAAAAATTGAAAAATACAAAACCTCTCCTTTACTGCTTGGAGTTTTAGCTGCCGGACTAGAATTTATCGGAAACAGCGCAGAGCATCTCATGCGCTACTGGTTGTTAATCCATAAAAACGTAGGTTTTCAAGAATGGACATTATTAGCTGGGGTAGCATTATTGCGCAGCTACTTTGTCGTAGGTTTATATAGCTCTATTACAGTTACAGAACAAAAGAAACGCTTGCAAGAAATGCTTGAAGTAGGATCGGAATTGTATGCGGAAACACTTTATTTACAAAAATCAATGGATCATATTGAGCAGATCACAGCTTCTAGCCATGACTTATACCGAAAGTTAAAAAAGAAGGATCTTCAGGATTTAAGCATCCAAGCCTTGCTTATCACGCAAGAAATACATGAAGTGAAAAAAGATTCTCAAAGGATTCTCTCAGGTATTTCGAAAATATCAATACAAAATAATAAAGATGTTTTTTCGCTTTCTGATGTACTTCACTTTGTCGTTACAGCCAATGAAAAATATTGTAAGCTATTAGGAAAAGCAACTACTGTTACCCTTTTGATGCATACTGATTTCGAAACCGATCAACAAGTCCCGCTTCTTGCGCTCCTAAATAATCTTGTAGCCAATGCTGTTGAATCCATTACAAATAACGGGCACGTCGATATACATATTTTCGAGGAATTAACTTATACCCATTTCGTCATTAAGGATTCCGGAAAAGGAATTCCAAGTGAAGATTTTTCAATCATCTTTGAACCAGGTTATACAACAAAATTTAACGATCAAGGAGTAGCGTCAACGGGGATTGGATTGTCTCATGTGAGAGAAATTGTTCAGACATTAGAAGGCTCCATCCAAGTTAATTCTTCAAACGATGGGACTACATTTCACGTCCAAATTCCAACCAAAAACATTCGGAAAGGAGCTGAATGATTCTGCGCTATTTTATTGTAGATGATGATACTGCAAGTCGGAGAATGCTGGAAACGATTATTAGTGAAGGAGAGCTTGGTGTAGTCATAGGTGAAGCAGATAGCGGAGTTAAGTCCCTCCCGCTTATCCTTTCGACTCATCCAGATGTCGTCTTAATTGATTTATTAATGCCTGAATTAGATGGAATCGAAACGATCGAGCAATTACGTTCACAAGGATTTCACGGGCAGTTCATCATGATCTCCCAAATTATTAATAAAGAGATGGTAGGGGAAGCTTATGAAAAAGGGATCGAGTTCTTTATACATAAACCGATCAATCGCATTGAAGTACAAACCATCCTGAAAAAAACGGCGGAACAACATCGGTTAAAACATTCATTATTAACAATCCGAGAGTCATTAGCTCACATCGAATCAGCCCAATCTACACAAAAGCAGAAAAGTGTAAAAGATACGGTTCTTTCAATTTTGAATGACATGGGAATTATTGGAGAAGCAGGAAGCTCCGATATCATATTAATGGTAGAACTTCTAATGGGCCGCAAAGATAAAACCGCCCCATTACCCTCTTTGAAAGAATTATACGAGGCTGTTGCTCGTTCTCATCAAACAGAAGAAGCCGCTATAAAAAAAGAAAGCAAATCAATTGAACAACGCATACGTAGAGCGATTATTATAGCCGTTAATAACTTAGCATCATTAGGTACAATCGATTACACAAATCCTAAATTCGAATATTATGCACCACGTTATTTTGAATTTCAAGAAATCAGAAGAAGAATGAAGGAGTTAGAAAATAATAGCGGGGAATCAACGAAAGTAAAAATTAATATAAAAAAATTCCTCCAAGTTCTTTACATCGAAACAATGGAAACATACCATCAACCACATTAAAATTATTAACCCCCGCTTATCGTTGTGGGGGTTAATAATTTTTATAAATAATTTAGTCGGATTTTGTCGGATTTATTAATCTCCACATATAATGACTTAGATTGATTCTAAGGACCAGCAACCGCTTTCATTATATAAGGAGAGGTGACTTAATGAAAAAGTTTAAATTTAGTCTAGCTTATCAAATTCTAGTTGGGTTGATTTTGGGAATTATTGTCGGAGCCATTTTTTATGGGAACCCAGCAGTATCTACTTATTTACAACCAATTGGCGATATCTTTATTCGATTAATTAAAATGATCGTTGTCCCAATCGTTATTTCTACTTTAATTATCGGTGTTGCCGGAACCGGTGATATGAAAAAACTAGGTAAACTCGGCGGAAAAACACTTTTATATTTCGAGGTTGTGACAACAATTGCGATTATCGTCGGTCTACTTGCTGCGAATATCGTAAAACCTGGTGATGGTCTCGATATGGACAAATTAGCTAAAGGTGATATTCAACAATATGTTGAAACAACAAATGAAGTAACGAGCCATAGTTTCGCCGATACGTTCGTTAATATTGTTCCAAGTAATATTATCCAATCTTTAGCAAATGGAGATATGCTTGCGATTATTTTCTTTGCAGTTTTATTTGGTTTAGGAATTGCTGCGATTGGCGAAAGAGGAAAACCAGTCCTTGCCTTCTTTCAAGGTACAGCCGATGCGATGTTTTGGGTTACAAACCAAATTATGAAATTTGCACCATTTGGCGTTTTCGCTTTAATTGGAGTAACAGTTTCAAAATTTGGGGTAGAATCATTAATTCCACTTGGTAAATTACTTATTTGTGTATATGTCACAATGATCCTCTTTATTGTCGTCGTACTTGGCATGATTGCTAAAATTTGTGGGACAAGCGTTTTTCATCTCATTAAAATTTTAAAGGACGAACTCATCTTAGCCTATTCAACCGCTAGTTCAGAAACTGTATTGCCAAAAGTAATGGAAAAAATGGAGAAATACGGCTGTCCAAAAGATGTCGTTTCTTTCGTTATTCCAACGGGGTATTCATTTAATTTAGATGGATCTACGCTTTATCAAGCACTCGCGGCAATCTTTATTGCCCAAATGTACGGGATTGAACTAAGTATTACTCAACAAATTACATTAATGTTAGTATTAATGGTTACGTCCAAAGGAATTGCTGGTGTCCCTGGAGTATCCTTCGTCGTCCTATTAGCAACATTAGGGTCGGTTGGTATTCCGCTCGAAGGATTGGCTTTCATTGCTGGGATCGACAGAATTTTAGATATGGCACGTACGGTTGTAAACGTAATTGGTAATTCATTAGCCGCAGTTGTCATGTCTAAATGGGAAGGTCGTTTCGATTCAATTAAAGGGGAACGATACCTTAATTCAATTGACAAAGCCGCTTAATGCGAATAAGTAAAGCAGGCCGTTTAATATGTAAACGACCTGCTTTTAATTAAGTTAAAGAAAGAATATTTTTTAAAAATGTCCCCATTTTATTAGTAAGGGTATTTGTTCGCTAAACAGGCGCTTGAGCTTTTCTAATTTATTAATGCGCTGCTGCGTCACGCATTTTTTTGAAAATGCCTTTATTTTTTAAATTATTGATTGTAGCTGGTACTAAGAAACGATCTACTCCGTAATACGCTGTTCCTTTTACGACGAATAGTAGAATTACTGCTAGTGCTAGAAGAACTGGATTTGTGCTAATTGTTCCAGCGAGTAAGAAGTTCAAGTTCATGAACGCACCTGCGATAAGCGCTGGCAATGTTAGTGCGCCGACGATGAGACCAATTCCTACAAGAACTTCTCCCCATGGGATTAAAATGTTAATAAGTTTCACATTTGGTAAAGCGAATGTTTCAACAAATGTTGCATACCAACCTTGCACGATAGGTGCTTCCCCACCCGCTTTAGCAATTGTTCCTGTTAAAAATCCTGTCGCATCAAACGCTCCTATTTTATGCCAGCCTGCTTGCAGCCATTGAACACCAAGCCAAATTCTTGCTACCGCCCAAATCATTGCTACCCAACGATTTTCATACCATTTTCTCATTTTACTCACTCCTAATTTTTGTATTGTGAAATTATTCACATGATATTATAAAAAAATATTAGTTCTTTGATCAGCTGATTTTAAATGTTTATTTGTTGTGAATTATTTCACATTCTCTTTACACTCTTAATATACAATGTTTTCATTATTTTTTCAAGGGGGTATTTTGAATGTCACGAATTTGCCATTATTTTGATTTTCTGTATAGATGAAATATGAGTTGCGCACTCACACCGCCAATGAAACCGATCATCACCCATATGAATAAAGAAAATAAACCGGCAAGATCGCCCCAGCCTGTCTTAGTATTCATGAATGCACGAAACATTTCAATATATCCGATAGCAATACCAATAATAAATAGAATAAACATGGGAAGATAACCACGAATGACAGCACTCGCAGCAATCCCCCCAACGATTAATGAAAATCCGATAAATACTAAAATGTTTATTGCTGTTAATGAAGTGCTAAGTACCGCAACAACTCCGATTAAAAGAAGGAGAAACGAGATAACACTTATGATTAGACCGGTTTTCATTTGGCATCACCTCAAGAAAAGCGTAAGCATATTAGAACAAAGGTACTTTGACACTCGGTAGTAAATATAGCAACGAAAGAGGATGGAACAATATGAATATTGGCCAACATGCACGCTTCTATCTAAAACCCGCCATTTTCTATTACGTGACACATCATTTCCGCATTTGGATATGTGGAGTTTTTATATTGTTTGATTACTTCAGCGATATCATAGTTAACTCTTACAATCGAAGTTTGAAAACTGTGGTTCGCCACCTCGACAATTGCATACGATGATTTTGTCATTCCGTCAAAAGGCAGACCAACACTACCTATATTCATAAGACATTTTCCCTCAATGTAACGAATAAATGGTTTATGAATATGTGCGTATACGAAAAGATCGGCATCATTAGTCATCATTTTTTCAATTAATTGCTCGTCACTCTCACTTGGTAAAACAACATCAAATAAGCTATTCGGTGTAGCATGAAAAGCGCGAATACGGACTCCGTCTTCTTCTATAGAAAGATCTGTAGGTAGATTTTTCAAATAATCGATACTCATATCATCTAATTGAGAACAAATCCAATCACGTTCTTCATTCATCATCGCTAACGCCTGATCTGGGACTTCCCCTTCATTAACACCGCGAACAACCCATTCATCTGCATTTCCTTTAATGACATCACAATTCAACGATCGAACAAGATCCAAAGCTCGCTGAGGTTCTGGACCGCGATAACTAATATCGCCGAGAACAAAAATTTTATCTACATTTCTTTCTTTTATATCTTGTAGGACGGCATCCAAGGCAGTCGCATTGCCATGGATGTCTGAAAGGAAAGCGAGTTTCATACAATCACCCTTTGCGTTTTCCCTATATTTTACCATGATTTTGTCACTGATCCCTAATGACTGAATATCCTTCTTACCTTTGTTAGGACAAGCTTTTTAAAGATTGACATGCGATCCTCATGTTCAGTAAATTGGGCTTTAAACAATCTTCTCACCATTTCCTCATTCTCCATCATCTTTTCTACATCGAAAAGAACTGGAATTAGAGTTGTACTTGGTCCGACAAATTCCGCTCCTTTTTGTTCGATTCCAAGCCGAAATGAAATGCGGAGCATTCGAAAAAATCGCTTTTCCATCAAACCTATATAATATTTTGGTTTATGACTTTGCACATGATCATAAAACACAGGCATAAAATTCTCGAAATATCCCCGACGCTGATAGTCCTGATGCAGACATAACTTATCAATTTCCCAAACTCGCTGTTGATGAAGTTTTACCCCTTCAAATTCAGAAAATCGCATTCTTCCTTCGACTGTACTATGCGGATTATTTGGATCATATGGAATAAACTCAACTGTTCCAATTACTCGCTTTCGATTATTTGACGATAACAAATTATAGCGAACACCATTTTTGGCATATGGATCATTATGCCACCCATACTTTTCACAAAAATATTCCCACGTATGTGCAAATTTCTTTTGTTGTCGTGATGATTTTACGATTTCATACAACTACCTTTCCCCCTATCCCGTATGTTTAACACGGGTTTTAAAAGAGCCCTTATGGATAAAGTTAATAAGGGCTTAGTGCGATACAATATCAAAATATAAGATAAGATTAGCTGTCAAAGGGTGGATCTGTCGGGTCGGTTGGTTCCCCTGGTTCCGGTTCGGGCTTTGGATCCTTTGGTGGCCAAAACTTCATCGTCATACTAATATCTAATGTTTCTAACTCTGGATTCTTCCAGCTCTTTTTCATAAGTATCATCCCTTCACACTTCTATTAATAAGTCCAAATTACTAACCACTATCAACTGGCTGGATAGCTAAACTCTATGAACCTTGTCACCTCCTTAAAAACAAATAGATAATTATTAAACCGCTTCCATTTGTCGGCCTAATAGCCTACTATTTACGATTTAAAAAGCCAAGAAACATCCCAGAAAGCAAAAGAAAAATTGTGATTTTTACCGATATCCATAATGCGAGCCTATTTGCCTAAGCGTAAAAATAAAGGAATCCATAAATATAAAAATGCGTTTGTACCACCACTTGTACGTGTTAATTCTGTTAACAATAAGCTAATAAAATCTGATTTTCTTTTCGAATCATAATTTGATTCTCTATAAGATTATGTAAGATCGCAATCATTAAGAAATTTCCAATATAAGAGGCAAGCCCATAGAACCAATTTTTTTTAAAAAAACCAACATATTCACTATTAAAGAATTTTCAATTCCTAAATTGACCATACCACTCATACTTATCATCGGAATCAACAATAAATCCCATCTGATAATTCGATAACTGTCATCGCTATAAGGTTCTATGCTAAACAAACCAATGATTCATTATAAAGAACATTTTTACAAAAAAATAATTGCCTCCCTATAAATAATTACTCAGATCGTTCTTTATAAAGAATTTTATCATTTGATAATTTTATTGTCAATATATTTCGCCAATTAAATCGTTAAAAAGCATAATGTTCCTTTTATATAATAATCCCTCATTAATTCATTTTTTAATTCTGAACCAATAAGGGATTATCATTTTTATTTGTTTTTAAATGTATTGCCACTTTTAATATCTTTTGATGTCAAATTCAAAACTGCATTATATAGTACATTATCTTCAACCTGATAAGCTGGTGCATCCTTTCCTGCGTTAGTCGTATCCACCCCTGAGATAATACTTTTAGTTCGAATGTCGTTTCCTTTAATTGTTACCCCAAACACTTTCGTCGGTTGTGGATGCCCATAGGGACCAACTTTAATTAAAGGTGTGCTCGTCGTGTTATGTTCCGCTAATACAGTGCTATCAATCAACTCAAAATCTTGAGCACCTTGAATATAAATTGCAGCACCATAACCAATATCTCCCCCTACTTCTAGCAATGAATTTTTAATCGTGACAATAGGCTTTCCGTACAGACTATTGATACCGATCAAACTACCTGAATTTTTTATCGTACATTTATCTAGCACATATTTCCCTTCACGATTTATCTCAAGACCGCCAGCCTCAAAAGCACAGTTTTTATATGTTCCTGCTGGCAACATCGTCCCTTGTCCATTGCTATCTTTCACAACTAAACTATCATAGACACTTTTGCTGTTTCCAGTTCCAAATATAATCCCCTTATTATTCGTTTTTGCATGAATGGTAACATCCTTTAAATCTACTTGTTCATCCCAAATATAGAGCGCTCCAGAACGAACACCGCTCTGTTGGATCGTAACATTTTTTATCTTTTGACCTCTAGCACTGCCTACACTTAGACTTGCATCAGTCAGTGCTGCATTGCTAAAAGAAATATCCTTACCAAGCAGCTTCACTTCACTATTTGTAAACTTATTTTGATCCACCTCTGCATTCTCCGAATATAAAGTTAGCCCGGAATCATTAAAGGAATTATTCTTCACGATTACCTCGCCCCTAAATCCTTTATGGGCATGAACACCAACAGTCCCTTTTTTTGATTGCTCAAATTCGTTATCTTCAATTACTACATTTTCTCCATAGGCAAGTACAATCTGAATTTTATTATCAGTAAAGCGGTTGCCTTTAATTATCGTATTTTTCCCTGGAAAAAATCCAGGTTCAATGTCAATCCCACTTTGAGGTGCCGTACCGTTCGTATGATGGATATAATTATTAAGGATGTGAACATTATCAGAACCAACGAGGCTTATCCCCTGTCTTCTGTTGTAACCGATATCCGAATTTTTAATGGTAATGTTTTTTGAAATATCAACTGTCATCCGATTCACTTTGACTTCTTTAGTTGAAACCGCATCAAAGACTGCCCGGAAATAATCGGCATCTTTTGGGATAATGGACTCACCAGAATAAAACCGAACTTGTTTATCCGCCTTTATAAGGCTGTCATCTTCCCGATAATAGTACACATCTATTTTACTGCCAGAAGCAATGCCTTCAGGAAGCCAGAAATGAATATTCTCGTACGCTCTATATGCAGGATGATCAAAATGAGTTACATCGCGATTATTAGTACGGATTTTTCCTTTCAGTAGAACTAGATTTCCTTTGTCATCTATTCCGCCTTCTTCCAAAGATTCTTCTGTAATTGTAGAACCAGTTACAGTTGTAGCTGTAACAATTATTCCATCTCCAGTGAATTCCTCTAGTTTGACTCCGTCTATTACTATATTCTCTGCTCCAGCAATCTCAATTCCATAGCCCCATTCATGGGTTCCCCCAGTATCGGAACCTTTTTTAGAATAATCATGTGTATCCCTATCTCCACGAAAAGTACCTCCTCTTACCGTTACATTTTCTACATCAGCGCCAATATAAAGTACCGAATAAATTTCAAATTCATTCGCTTCTTTTTGCAAAACTGCATTTTTACTTATATGTAAATCCATATTACTAACCATATTAATTCTTGCTTCGGGGTCTGCTTGTTTTGTACCTTTGGCAATAAGATAAACTCCATCAGGAATGTGGAATGTTTTATAGTTGTTCTCTTTCGCCCATTTAAGCGCAGAGTTAATTCCCTCCGTTGTTTCTAAAGGATGTGTTCCGTCATTGTATACCCCCCATCGATCTAACTCTAGTTCATAAATTGGTGTTTTCGATATACTGTCCAGCTTTACATCGGCTAGTTTAGCAACTGAATGAGGTGAGATAATCCAAGTTGTAACGAAGAAAACAATGATCGTCATGGATATAAAAAGATGTTTTTTCATAAAGTTTCTCCTCCTTATAACCCATGATTTCTAAAATCCTTTCATATTAACCCTTACAAATCCTCTTTATACCTAAAATAGTGTTTAGAATCAGACAATCAGCCCATACTTTAAGTTTTTCTGTGAATAACATTTTAATAAGGAAGATAGTAAGTAATACTCATTTAAAATATTGGGGGCAAAATTTGAAAGGAGTGATCTTTTATGTCTAGTGGTTCTTATTTAGTTGAGTTGGATCGTTGGAATATAAAAAACAACGGATCAGATGCGGTCAACACGTCTAAAGGGATAAACAGCGCTATCGTATGGGCTTCCCAAGAAGGATACTCAGAAGTTGTCTTACCAGACGGAACCTATTTAATTGATGAAAATAACCCGGTCATCCCACAAAGTTTTATGACATTCAATTTAGGCGGGGCTACTTTAAGAATTAGAGACAATAGTCTACCAAAATATGCGATTGTCTTATTTCATCAAAAGCAGCAATATTCGAGGATTACTAATGGTAAAATCGAAGGCGATCGTTATACTCATACTTATACAACTGGTAGTACACATGAATTTGGTATTGGTGTAGAACTTAGAAATGGAGTAGAATACATTACGATTGACAATCTGGAAATCTTCAATACTACTGGCGATGCAATTATCGGTATCACCTCATTTGGTGGCATCGGAGGAGGCTTTCCACAACTTGGCGGAAATTTTGAAGCAGGAGGGATTAATACATCTAATGGAAGTTTAACCTCGGATACAAATCGCATTCGTTCAAAAATAAAGATACCAATGGTCCCCCAAATAACAAATCTTGGCCGTTTTGGACTTTATGGTGATAGCTACGGCGGCATCGGCAAAGAAATAACAACGAACACGTACGATGTAGTATTTTATAAAAGCGATGATACTTTTTTAGCATCAGCAAAAGATCTGCACTTCTTTGATGAGGTCGAAGTTCCAACTGGGGCTAGTTATGCCAAAGTCGTATTGCATCAGGCCACGGTACCTTCAATTTCAGGAAATACAATTGTGATACGAACTCCAGAATTCCCCAAACATGTATATATCGAAAAATGTAATCTGCATCATTGCCGGAGATTAGGGATTGCCATTTGCGGAATGAAACACTGTTATGTAAATGGATGTGAAATTCATCATATTAGTGGGACAGCTCCTCAGGGCGCGATCGATATTGAAGATGGATATGATCTAAATCAATATATTTTCATTGATGGTAATAATATTTACGATAATCAAAGTTATAATATTATCGCGGTAGCTGGAAAACATATTAGCATCACTAACAATAGAATTCGTTCCGGAATATTCACGATTAACTCAGGTGTCGATAAGGCAATCGTTGAAAATAACTACTTTCACGATTGTGGACCACGACTAACCGGGGATACCCTCTTCTCAAATAACCATCTGTATAACTGCCGCCTTCTTCTTCTAGGTAACGGGGAAGCCAAGATAAATAATTCTCACTTTCATAATAGCCCAATTAACTTTGGTAAAGAAAAAGCCTATGTTGCCCAAATAGACAATTGTAAATTTTTATATGACGAAGACTTTTATGGTGCTTCAATAAATCCAGGTGCGCCTTTGATATTTAGTACCGAACCCCAAAGCATTTCCGACTCTATTTTTGAAGGCAGTGGAAAAGAAGCCTTTACCACAGTACCAGTAGGTGCCCATGATTGGATCTTAGATAATGTATCTTTTATAAATATTAAACATAAAGAAAATCGTATTACTCCATTACCACCTGGGGTGTACAATGGATGCAAATTCATTAATAGCGGACGTCTATGTGATCGATCCGGAGAAGCATTTAGCAAATACGAATTTAATAATTGTTATTTTGAATGGGATTCCTACACCTTATTTTACATGGGGCCTAGTCAGAAAGTCGACTTCTTCAAAGTAAGTAACTGTTACTTTTATAATCCAGTAGGTTATGATAGCGCCTTCTTTTTGAATGGTAATTGGGGAAACCTTTATCTTAAAGAAAATACATTCTATTATCCTAATGGTAATAGGTATTTTATGATTGACATTCGTAATACTACTGTTGCTGATTCAGTTCAAATCATTGGTAATACATTTATCGCCAATCATTCCATGATAAGTGTAAACGCCGATAAGTCACCGAATATTCCTTTAATTTTTAAGGATAATCATTTATTAAAGAGCCAAATAAACCTACATGATTTTCACTTATTATTAAATAACTTGATCGATAACGAACTTGATCCTTATTACACTAGAAATACAGAACCTACGTCAGGATTTTACAGATTAGGTCAGCAAATTAAAAATTCAAGTCCTAAGCCTGGGAGTTATATAGGCTGGGTAAATACAAGTGAAGGGATGGTAAATAATATCCCATGGAAACCAAATACTGCATATAAAGTTAATGCATTAGTAAACGCCAATGGTAAGGTTTATAAAGCTATGGAGGCTGGAACTAGTGGTGCAACTGCTCCCTCCCATACAACAGGAAGCGCTTTAGATGGAAGTGTAAGATGGGAGTATGTGAATACATTGGCAGCATTTAAACCATTTGGACAAATCTCAAATTAAATGTTTTGTAGACTATCGATAAAAAGTCGATAGTCTATTTTGAACATAATTAATCTCATTGTATCGAAAATTCCCATAAAAATTATTTACCATTCTTCTTTACAGTTGCCTCATATAATTTAAATCTTTTTACCCACGTATTCACTTCATTAATTTGTTCAATAGTAATATTATTTTCAGGGAATTTAAGGATAATTAATTCCATATAAAATAAGTAACGATAAATATTTGAATTTTTTAAGGAACTTAACAAATCCTGATTAAAGAATCCACTTTTCGTTAAGCTATTATAAAAATTTTCAAAAAGTGAATCCATTACTCGACTTAATTTAATTAACCCTAATTGATTAATTTTATCCATGTGACTATTTTTTGTTGTTAGCATAAAAAGCATAAAATAAAAATCAAAATAGCAACTTCGGTGTTTATGGGTATTCCAATCTATAACCCGTGTGTCTCCATTTTTAGTTAATATGTTCCCCTCCCAAAAATCCCCGTGTGAAAATACCAAAGTTATAGTTGTATCACTTTGATTATTCTCAAGTATTTTTATAACGTTATCACAAAAATCTCTTATCTTAGCTATCTCATCAGCGCAACGACTTTTATGACAATTCATTTTTTGAAATACCTTGGATAAATTTTCAACCCTTTCTTGCATAAATTTTTTGTATTCTAATGTCTGTGTATTTTTTACAGTCATAATTTTTTTAATGATCGGGAATATCTCCATATAAACCTTTTCTATACTGCTAAAATTATAAGATGGCCTGTTAAAATTAATGTATTCCTCTGTAAGGTATCGTTCTTTAACACTCCAATTGATTAGGTCTGGTGCAAACTCATACTGTGAAATTTCTTTTGTACTACTTATTCTATTTTCAGCCTCCAAAAACGAAATGTAATCAGGTAAAATTGTTTTTACTTTTTGTTCTTTTAAATTGAATACTTTGTATTCACCTTGCCGTAATTTTAGTAAGCACTGACCATAGTGATTAGTTGTTATCAATGAAAGAGGCACTTTATTTTTATATTTCCTTTTCTCTACATAAAATGCGTAAGTAAATTGTGAAACGCGTACAAACCTTATCAAAATAGAGGGTAACCTATTAATTAATTGACTTCTTGTTGTTCTTTCAAGAAAAGTAAATGGTTTACCATTATTAAATAGATAAAAGTGCAAACCAATAATACTTTGGGCTACGTTTATATAAATATTATTTTCTATAAGGATATAATTGTACACTCTTGTATTTTGGCAATCCAAATTGTCACCCTTACCTTTTTTCATATTTTATAAGCAGCCAATAGATTATTTATCAATGTAAAAAACATAATATCATCTGATGTTACATGATATATCGTTCTTTTATGGGAGTTGTATTAATATCAAAACTAACCATATATTTCGATATAACTGGATTTACATTGTTTTAATATAGCTTACTAACCCAACATTCTAAACTCCTCTAGCTTAAGTAAAACATTCCTATTATCTTTTTACATGATGGCTCGTACTAATTTATTATTAATAGCGACTAGTCGGCCATCACTAATTTTATATACAATATCGCAATTTTCAATTGTACTTAATCTATGTGCGATAATAATTAAAGTCTTATCTCCTTTTAAACCGTCAATTGCCTTCATTATTTCTTTTTCTGTTTCATTATCTAAGGCAGACGTTGCCTCATCCATAAATAGAATTTCGGGATTATGGTACAATGCGCGAGCTATTCCTATGCGTTGTCTCTGTCCGCCTGAAAGTCTTACTCCTCGCTCTCCAACGGTTGTATCCAATTTGTCAGGGAGCGTTTTTACAAATTCTTTTAATTGTGCTTGTTCTAACGCTCTCCATACTTCATCATCATCAATTATTTCTAAATCAATTCCAAACGCCACATTTCCTCGAATTGTATCGTCAGACAAAAAAATAGATTGTGGAATATAACCTATTTTTTGTTGCCATAATGATTTTTGTTCATACAAATTTTTATCGTCCACCAATATCTGTCCCCGTTCTGGTTGAAACAGTCCGAGAATAATATCGACAATAGTGGTTTTTCCGGCACCTGATTCACCGATAAACGCGACGGATTGTCCAATTGGAATAGTAAGGGATACATCTTTTACTGAATATTCCTTTTGACCTGGATAACGAAAAGATACTTCTTTTAACTTAATTGAATTGGTAAAAATTCGGTTTCCATTATTGATTACTTCTGATTTTTGATTCTCATTTTGATTTAGTGACTTTTCTTTATCTAAATATAAATCTTCATAAATAACTGATAATGCGGGTTGACTATAACGAATCATTGTAATCATTGCAACTACACGATTTATTGAAGGCATTAATCGAAAGGCAGCCATTGCAAATAATGCCATTGTTGACACTAGCTGTGTTGTATTTGTTCCCTGAAAAATAATTAACAGCATTGTTATTAGAACTACCGAAACTAATAACGTCTCAACAAAAAGCCGTGGGACTTGGTCCAACATTTTTATATATCGACTATTATTAGCTTTAATTTGGCTTTGTTTTGTGTATGCATCAACAAAAAAGCGTTCTTTTCCTGACACCTTTACTTCTTTGGCTGCGCCTAATCCCTGATTTACCCATTTAATCATCGTGCCACTTACTTTTTGCTGTTCTTCTCCCAATTTGCTAATCTTCTTCCGAAATAATTTAAAAAATAAAATAACGCTTCCACTTAATAAAAGAGTAGCGGTAAGTGTTGCTTGTGGGGCTGTTACTAGCAACAATAGTAAAATACAAATAATAACAAGTGCTTCAGTTAATAATTGAAAGGTGGAAAGGATAATTCCTTGAAACACCTTAGATACCTCTCCATTTACATTTCGAAGTAAATCAGCTGTATTACGTTGTAAATGGAATGTGTAAGGTTTTGTTAAGTATTCTTTTAAAAGATTTCGTGAAAGCTTAACTTGTTGATTTAAGATTACCCTATATTGTGCATAGTGAAATAGTAATAAATATAGATTCTTTAGGACAAAAATTGAAAGCAACATTAATACTGAAAAGACCATAAACGCCGTGGTTGATTGAAAATTAAATTTTTCATATAAATTCGCTAAAATAGCCTGCTCTTGGATAATTTTCGGATTCGTCACAATTCCAATAAAAGGAACTATTAACCCAATCCCGATTGTTTCTAATAGGGCGGCTACTATCATCATTACAAATAAAATAACTAATTTTTTCTTTTCTCTTTTATTAAAAAGTATTAATAATTTTTTTATTGTATCTTTCACCTTTGTCACACCTTTTAAATATATAATAATTCTTATATTTAAGCTTAAAGAGTACCATTATCTATACTAGACCAAAAATGAATAATCTCGTTTGTCCCCATATATCTCAAAAAAATCTTTGTAATTGTTCAGACTGAATAAACGATTCTTTTATAAGATTAATCCTTAGCCGTTGTCTCATATTCTTATTTTCGATTAGATATTGTATCTTCTTATATATTTCTTCCTCAGAACAATGTGCAATAAATCCATTATATCCATCTTGAATTTGTTCAAAGGCTCCAATGAAATTAGTTGTTACGATTGGCTTAAGTAAACACTTCGCTTCAGCTAGTGTAAGACAATATCCTTCGTGCCTAGATGTTTGAACATAAATATCGGACTGTTGGATATATGGGTAGGGATTTGGACTTGCCCCTATAAGTAAGAAGTCTTCTTTTAAACCGTATATTTGTATTAACCGTTCATATTCCCCCCTATCATTACCTTCTCCGATACAGTACCATCTAACCTCGTATCCTTCACTACGTAATCGTGATAATACTTTAATTGCCAAGTCTTGACCTTTTTCCTTTGAAAGTCTCCCGACAGTCACAATCCTTAACCCTTTATAATTATTGTCAAACTCAATCGGCATCTTTGACATTTCTATTATTACGTCTTTAGGGATTATATTCATAAAGACTTCAGTCTTATTAGTTATAGTCGGAACTTTTTCTATAAGTTTGTCCTTGCCCTGATTTGAAACTACAAATATCTTTTCGTAATTCTGATATAACTTTTTATATAACTTTTCATTGATTCTATGTTTCGATACATCAAAGTGAACCCAAGATATTTTTCTCTTTGCATTCACTTTCTTTGCAATATAGTAATCAATAATATCAGTAGGTCCTTGATATGATATTGCTATATCATATTCAACTGGATTATTAGGTACATCCTTTAACACATTTTTATAATACAAATATCTATTATTAAAAAACTTTGATATAAAATATACATTAATAAAATTAACTATTTTTAAAATTTTTTTATTATACATTAGGTTTCGTACTGTTTGTTGGGGGGGTTGCATGATTATTTGTTTCACTCTAGAAAACCATGTTGTCTCTTCGACTTTGATCCCTGGTGGAATGTATTCTAGAAAGCCACCTTTTCTTTCTAATAGTAAAAGTGTAATATCATATTTCTCTTTCGGAATCGTAGATAATAGAGATAGAAATGATTTTTCAACTCCACCAATATTCATACTCGTAAGCATAAAAAGAATTTTCTTTTTCATCCGTGTTCCACCTCAATCCTCGATCAAAAACCTCCGAATTTTATATGCCCAAAAGATGAAGTAGTATACATGAGTGACTTAAGTTTTTAAAATATATTTGCTATTTCATTGAACTTTTCTGTTTCTAATACGTTATTCACATTTTCTTTTTGTAGATTTTTTTTAATTCTTTTTCTTAAGTTATCATCGGTCAGTAATCGAATAATTGCGTCGTACATCTGATCACTATCTAAACTAACTAATAGACCCGTTTCTTCATTGATTATTTGCTCAGCAGCACCGGTGAAATTAGTACTAATAATTGGATTATCAAAACATCTGGCTTCAGCTAATGTGATACAATACCCTTCATGACGGGACGGCTGTACATATATATCACATTGCTTCATATATGGATATGGGTTCGCACGCGCGCCTAAAAGAAAATAATCTTTCTGAAGCTTATACGAGACTATAAGTTGTTCATATTCATTTCGTGCACTTCCGTCGCCAACGCAATACCATCTAACATTGAGTCCATCTTTTTTAAGTTTTGCTAATACCGGAATTGTCATATCCTGTCCTTTTTCCTTACTTAAACGCCCGACAGTTAAGATACGAACGCCTTTAAATTCATCTTCAAAACCCACGCCCTCTACTGCCCTTTTCTTTACTAACTCTTTAGATACGAAATTAGGAAATTCCTCCGTCCTGTAACCGAGTTTAGGCAACATATTCACCAACTTAGTTTTCCCTTCCTTTGATACTACAAAAATCTGATCAAATTTCTTGTAAATCTTCATTGCAAAGTACCTATTAAAGCCTATTTTTGTAATATCAAAATGAATCCACTGTATTTTTTTTTCAGACTGTATCTTATTCATAATAAAATAGCTTATGAAGTCCATTGGACCAGCATAAGCCACTGCGATATCATATTGATTTTTCTCTACTGGATAATTCCATAAAATATATTTATAAAAAAGACTTCTTTCCTTTTTAATCTTAGAAATAAAATATAAAATTACGATTATTAGAGCTTTAATGATGTTTCCTTTTTTCAGAAAGTCTAGCGCGGTTACCTGTAAAGGCCTATTGAGCATTTTCTTTATATTGTTATAACCCTTAAAATACTCAACCCTGACACCGCTAGGAATGGAATTCAGAAACCCACCGTATTCTTCTAGCATAAAAATTGTTATATCAAACTTATCTTTTGGCATTTCTTCTAACATATTCAGCAATGCTTTTTCAGTTCCACCCACATTCATATTAATAAGCATAAAGAGAATACTTTTCTTCATAAGCTTCTCACTTTCTTTCTTATCCTATCAACTGATAGAACTTTTCAATTTCCTCAACATTTCCTTTTTTCTCAGATTGCAAGTATTCGATTATGTTCTTTCTTAAGTTACTATCATTAATTAATTTTAGAATCCCTTCACAAACTGCTTCTGCGTCCATATCTACAACAATCCCGTTCTTTCCTTCAAGCATCTGATTATATACCGCATCAAATCTTGTCGTTACTACCGGAATATTAAGCATCCGTGCTTCTGCAATCGCAAGGCCGAACCCCTCAAATCTCGAAGTTTGAACATAAATATTAGCATCCCGTATATATGGATATGGGTTCGCCTTCACACCTAATAATATAAAATCATCGATTAGGTTATTTTCTTTAATCTTAGCCTTAATATCGTCCTCTAATGGTCCTTTCCCTAACGCATACCATTTGAATTTAATACCTTTACTTTTTAATTTTTTACAAGCATCTACAGCAATATCGTATCCTTTTTGATGGGCTAATCTTCCAATCGTAAGGATTCTGATTCCCTCAAAATTGTCTTCGTAGCTTCTTCCTATGTTAGCCATGTCTGAAATAAACTCAGAATTGTTAATATCATAAATAACTTTAATTTTCCCCAAATACTCTGGAAAAGTTTCTACGAGAATTTCCTTTGTTGAATCGGACACAGCAACAATCTTGTCATATTGATCATAATATTTTTTTTGAAATCTTTTATCCTTTTCATTTAAACGATAACTAACATTTACCCAAGCATATTTTTTCTTTGCCTTTACTTTTTCTGCTACGTAAAATGTAGGAACACCTTGTGCGTAACTTATAGCAATATCATAAGTTTTTGGATTATTTTCGAGCACATCTGAAGCACTCTGCCAAAAAATTCTAGCCTTTTGGGGATTACCATACTTTTTCTTTCGAATCCCGATTGAATATTTCATTCTTGCAGCGAGTAGCCTAAAGTCCATTTCCCTGATGGAATTCCCTAGAGCATCTTTTAAATTAAGACTGGAAAATTTGGTGTATTTCAAGGGCTTTAATAAATTAACTTCCTCTGGAACCAATTCTTCTAATGCACCGCCATGTCCAAACAACATAAGGTCTACCGAGTAATTGGAATAATCTAATAGCGATAATAATGTTACTAAACTCTTTTCTGCGCCAGCACATTCTAAAGAATCAATTACAAATAAAAGGTTTTTCTTCACTTTGTAATGTTCACTTCCTTTACACTATGGAACATGTTTTAAATATGTTTAAATGCCCACTATAAACTATCGTTTTAAATCGAGATTGTGTTATTTACAATTTGTTTAATCTCCTTTGCTAGTACACCAGCATATAAAGTTTTCGGTTTGCAGTCCTTGCTAACATTGAGCTCGCTGCAATAACACATCCATCACCTATTACCACACCTGGTAAAATAGTAGATCGAGCACCTATCCAACAACCCTTCCCTATAATGACTGGTAGTTTGTTGGATATTCCCAATTATTAGGTACACTGATCCTTATTTTTGGCTTCATTGTTCAGATAGCCGTTTCTTTATATTTAAGTTTTTGTTTCAATTCAGTCGAAGAAACCCCTTCTGTATATGGAAAATATATAATATCTACCCCTACATGATTAAATTTTTTTTCCATTTCATTAAATAGTGGATTACCTTTCCAGTCATCTCCAACGAACATTACATTAAATTTTAAAGTTTCCCATGCTAAAAACTTATCTCTATTTATCTGTGGAACTACTACATCTACATACTTGATACCTCCAACAATTTCGATTCTTTCTTGATGTGGAATAACGGGTAATTTATTTTTATATTCCTTCACTAACTCATCCGTACTGACTCCAACGATGAGGATTTCACATTGTTCCTTTGCTCTTTTTAAAATATTTAGATGTCCCACATGGAATAAATCGAAAACTCCCGTTGTATAACCAATTTTATAAGGCTTCATTTATATTCCTCCTACTCGGGTTAAAGCAAACTTCATTTATACGCTCAACCAACATCTCGCTTGCTGTTCCGTCTTCGAAAGATCCTACTTTTTTAAAGAAGTGAACTATGTCTTCAGCATATTTTCCAGGATCGAAAAATCTTATTTCATTAATTAGTTCATCGTTATTCATTGCTGTTTTAAATGGTAATTCTAATAAGTTAAAATATAAATTTCTATCTTGACTTGTATAATCTTTAAAATCAGGTGCGTATAAAAAGCATGGTTTTTTTGTAATTGAATAATCAAACATTAAAGATGAATAATCTGTTATCAATGCATCCGAAATATTTAGTAATTCTTGAATGTCATTATATGAAGTTACATTAATAACATCATTCCCATAAACTAACTCTTCTGATCTTGATATGAGATGTGGGTGTAATTTAATTAAAAAAACCCACTTACCGCCATATTTCTTTTCCAATGTCGTTACTACTTTTGAATAATCCAGATTATATACAGTTAAATCATTATTTTTTCTAAATGTTGGGGCATATAAAATTACCTTATAATCGCTAGAAATATTTAACTTTTTTATTATTTTCCCTTTAATTTTCGGATTACTTCTCAAAAGAAAATCATTTCTTGGTGTCCCATGTTCAAAAATTTCCCCATCATACCAAAAAGACCTTCTAAAAATATCTGAACTGTATTTGCAGCCAGATAGTAGAAGGTCACATTTTTTCGAATCCCTTTTAGCCATTTCAACATATGTCGGTGGAAGTGCAGCTTCTGCGTCTTTTTCGATTTGCTTTAATCTTAGTGAACTATGCCATGTTTGAATGTAATACTGACTTTTCCTTTTTACAAACAGGTCAGTTGTTCTGAAATTCGTAATAATAACCTTAGAAGTGCATAATTCATAAAAATATTGTAAAGTCATGATCTTAACTTTCCTAAACCCCGATAGATTTTTACGTGGATTTACATTATCAAATGCCCACACTATATCGAATTTTCCTTTAGGGTAATTTTCTAATATATATTCTGTAATATATTTGGGATTACAGCCATATTGACTGCCATAATAACTAAACAAAAATATTTTATTCTTCTTAATAGGAAAACAGTTAAAAATATAAATGATGAATAAGGATATATATTTTTTTAGTTTCTCAACGAACTGATTCATTTTTATCCCTTTCCTAATTAAAGGTTAATTCGCTCTAATCCAAGCGGCTGAGGTAAAATTCTTAACTTCCTTAAAGTTTTTCTTGTAAACAGGAAGATAATATTAAAATACGGATGAAGTTTAAATAATGTTAACTGCCTTTTTAATTGATTATCTTCTTGGACAGCATAATAAAATTGCTTGTAGTTACGTTTGATATACCCTTGTATTTCTTTTTTATGTAATCCTCCTTTATCCTTTTTTTTATTCAAGAATAAGAGATTATAATGGATCAAACATGTCTGCAATATCACCCTATAAGATTCTGCCGTTAAATCTTGGTAATGGTGTTCTAGAAAATGGTGTCTTTCTTTGAGGCCTTCTATAATGTCTAAATTTCTTATTGAATAATTATAGACAATGCTATCGCTTCTTTGCAGATAGTAGCACAGCGGTTCATGTAGAATTACATATGTTTTAACTCGTTGCATTACTTTATGAGCCCAATATACATCCTCAAACAATACACCTTTTTTAAATGGAAGGTCTTTGATAATTTTTGTTTTATAAAGCTTTCCCCAGGCGAAGTTTTTCACCTTTTCGTTTTTAACTAACTCCGCCATAAGAACTTTATTATTTAAAATAGAAGGAGGATCATTTTTGGAATTAAAGCGATTATCATAAAGTAGATGATCCTCATAGGCATAATAAAAAGCCGATTGTGTAACATCAGCTTTATAAGTAAGACTTGAATGTACCAATTTCTGAATCATATTCTTTTCTAGCCAATCATCACTATCTACAAAAAGTGTATATTCTCCAGTTACATATTGCATACCTGCATTTCTCGCGTCTGATAACCCGCCATTTTCTTTGTCCACAACTACAATTCGACTATCCTGACTTGCATAGTCATCTATAATGGCACCGCAGTTATCAGGAGACCCATCATTCACTAGAATGATTTCTAAGTTCGTATATGTTTGTTCTAAAATGCTATCGACGCATTTATGAATATATTTTTCAACCTTGTATATAGGCACAACCACACTTACTTTAGATACCATTTTAAATCGCCTACTTTATTTATTTTAAACGATTATATCTTTCAATTATTTATCCCCACCCTGCTCATTCTGCCATTTAATAAATTCCAACAATGTTTTAAATTCTTGGATCCGTTCCTTTCCGTTCCCGGATTCTTTTAGTTCATGGATTAATTTCATCCATTCTGCATCTAGCTTTGATGATGCAAAATCATGATTTGTTTCCGAAGCTACTAATGTTTTAAGGTCTACGTTTAATACTAATGCAATTCTTTCTACCACTTGGATGGATGGATTTTGATTCACATTTCTTTCAATATTACTTAAATAAGATTTTGCAACACCCGCGCGATTGGCAACCTCCGTCAATGTTAAACCCCTTCGTTTTCGTATTTCCAATATATTTTTTCCTATCATCTATATACCTCTTTTATCCATATTGGATCAGTTCTGTCGTGTTTAACGTCTCTTTAATACAGGTAATCACTCTTATCATATTTTCTTCAGTCATACTCGTACCAGAAGGTAAACATATTCCTGTCATAAATAATTGCTCGGATACACTTTGATTCTCTTTATGGGAATAATATTTCATCCCTTTAAATAGCGGTTGCAAATGCAAGGGCTTCCAGACAGGACGAGCTTCAATATTTTCTTTAGCTAGTGCCAATAACAAGTCGGCAGCGGAAACACCAGCAATCTTGTTGGCAATTGTTAATGTTGTAAGCCAACGATTAGATATTGTGTTTTTCACTTCAGGCATAAACTTAATGCCCGGTAAAACCGATAGTTCTTCGTAATACTGTGAAAATATTTTCCTTTTTGCCTTGATTCTTTCATCTATTACCTCGAGCTGTGCTCTCCCAATTCCAGCTAAAATATTACTCATTCGATAATTGAATCCCATTTCACTATGCTGATAATGAGGGGCTGGATCTCTCGCTTGAGTAGCTAAAAAACGAGCTTTTTTTAATGCAACTTCATCATCAGATACGAGCATTCCTCCACCAGAAGTAGTAATAATCTTATTGCCATTAAATGAATAAACTCCAAATTTCCCAAAGGTTCCACTTGGCTTACCATCATAGCTTGAGCCGAGTGACTCGGCCGCATCCTCAATTACCGGCACAGCATATTGATTACATATTGAAAGAATTTCGGTCATCTTCGCACTTTGCCCATATAAATTAACTACTATTACCGCTTTGGGCATTTTGCCAGTAGAAGAGGCCTCCACAAATGCTTTTTCTAGGGCGTCTGGTGACATATTCCAAGTGTCAGGCTCCGAATCAATAAAAACGGGTTCAGCCCCTTGGTATAAAATAGGATTGGCACTTGCTACAAATGTAAGGCTGGAACAAAATACTGTATCTCCCCTTTGTATATCTAATAAAGAAAGAGCCAGATGAATCGCTGCAGTTCCCGAACTTACTGCAACAGCGTCATTGGCTCCTACATAATTTGCGATTTCTTTTTCAAAAGCATCAACATTTGGTCCAAGCGGTGCAATCCAATTCGTATCTATTGCTTCCTGTATATATTTCATTTCATTACCAGACAGATGTGGTGGGGATAAATAAATTTTTTCTTTATTAGATATATAGATCGTAAACACCCTCTATCAATTGTTTATTTTTCACCACGGCTGGAATACCAACAGCAGTGCAATGAAAAGGTATCGAATGAATGACGGTTGCACCTGCTCCAATTACCGACCATTCCCCAATCGTTTTATTGGGAATAATTGTTGCTCCAGCACCAACATGTACTCCTTCTTCAATTCCTACTCCACCTGTTATTGTCGCATGAGGAGATATATGAACAAAATCACCTATTTGGTTGTCATGTTCAACGATTGCACCTGTATTTATAATTGAATGATCTCCGATTCGAGAATCCGAGTTGACAACGGAATAAGCCATAATTACCGACCCATTTCCGATCACCGCACTTGGACTAACATATGCAGTCGGATGTATTAGTGTTTCATAATATACATTTGGAAGCCCTAACTTATTGGCGATCCGCTTTCGAATCTTATTATTGCCAATCGCAATGATGAATTTAATATCGTTAAACATACTTCCGATTGTTTTAGCTGAGCCGATAGGACCTCTGAAAGTATTATCACTCTTCGACAATTTTTCGTATTTATCATCTAAATAAGCGACGATTTCAATATTACTTTTTAATGAGATAAGATCACGAATAACTTTGCTATGACCACCTACTCCGATTATCGCTATTTTCATCCACATCCCACTTTCAAAGAGATTTTGTCCCCTTAAAGCCTTCCACTGTCGCGCTCCCTGGTTGATTAATTCCTTCAGATATCAGCACCTTTTTTATCGTTAATAATAAGATTTTCAGATCTAGTAATAAGGATTGGTGATTCACATACCATATATCTAATTCAAACTTTTCTTCCCAGCTTATCGCATTACGTCCGTTCACCTGTGCCCATCCAGTTATACCCGGCTTTACAAGATGGCGCTTCGCTTGTTCGCCGGTATATAGTGGCAAATATTCCATTAATAATGGACGAGGTCCAACTAGACTTATATCCCCTTTTAAGACGTTCACCAATTGCGGAAGTTCATCTAAACTATATTTCCGCAAAAACTTTCCAATGGCAGATATTCGTGCATAGTCTGGAAGCAACTCCCCGTTCTCATCCGTTTCCTCTGTCATTGTCCGAAATTTATACAATGTAAAAGGGATTCCATGCAATCCCGGACGCTCTTGCTTGAACAGGACGCTTCCTCCTAATTTCCATTTGATTAAAAAAGCGGTTAACGTAATGATTGGAAATAGAATCAAAAGTAAAATGATCGCGCTAATTAAATCAAAGCATCTTTTCACACGCTCCAACTCCAAGATTAATCATTCAATTGATTTGGTAATTTAAAGATGATAATTAATTGATTTTGTATGTCTTTCATAATCTCATCTGTATGAATCCGTTCAGATTCGTGTATTTTCATATAAATGTCTTCCAACAATCGTTTGAATTGTTGTTGTGTCGTCGTGGTTGTCGACATTTCCATTTTTGCATTGCCTCACTTTATAGACATGATTTTATCAATTTAATACCCAAATTTATAAGCTGGCATCGGGGCTTCGTATCCATTCGGATTATTCACCTGCCAACGCCATGCATCGATGCACATTTGTTCAAGGTTTTTTTCTGCTACCCAACCAAGCTCTTTTTGCGCTTTTTTGGATTCTGCATAACAAATACCAATATCACCTGCCCTCGGAGCAACAATTTTATATGGAATGGTTATTTGGGTAGCCTTTTCAAATGCTTGAATCACCTCAATGACGCTGTAACCTATTCCGGTACCAAGATTATAAGCGCTTACTCCTTTTGTTTTCTGAATATGCTTAAGCGCTCTCAAATGGCCTTTTGCAAGATCAACTACATGAATATAATCTCTTACCCCAGTCCCATCTTTCGTTGGATAATTATTCCCATAGACGCTAAGCTCCTTCAGCTTTCCAACTGCCACTTGAGTAATATATGGCATTAAATTATTTGGAATTCCATTTGGTGCTTCACCAATACGACCACTTTTATGAGCTCCGATTGGATTAAAATATCTTAATAATGCAATACTCCAGCTAGAATCCGATGCATAAAGATCCTGTAAAATCTCCTCTATCATTAATTTCGTTCGTCCATATGGATTCATCGCTCTTAATACGGATTCTTCGCAAATTGGAATACGTTCAGGTATTCCATAAACAGTAGCTGATGAACTAAATACTAGATTTTTAACATCATATTTTTTCATGATATTACACAATTTGACGGTACTAATAATATTATATTCATAATATAAGAGAGGGGTTTTTACTGATTCTCCGACTGCTTTTAAACCGGCAAAATGGATAACTGCCTCAATATTATTTTCGGCAAACACTTTATCCAATTCCTTGTCATTTAACAAATTTGCTTCATATATTTTAAAGTCTTTTCCTGTGATTTCACTTATACGATTTAATGACTCAGGACTGCTATTAGAATAATTATCAACGACTACAATTTCATATCCTTCTTGTAACAATTCCACGCACGTATGACTTCCGATATAGCCAGCTCCCCCTGTAATAAGAACAGCCATATTTATCAACCTCTCTTTACATTAAGCTTCGATTAGTTGGTAGAGTTTTTCTACTTCCTCCTCGTTTCCGTAATCCCTTTTCTTTATGTTTGAGATCAAATTTTTCCTTAAATCCTCATTATTTATCAATCTTATAATTCCATTAACAAGTCCTTCGATACTAAGTGGTGTAATTAGCGCATCAAATTCGTCCTGAGCTTGGCTTTTCGCCGTAGGGAAATTAGTAATCACGACTGGCTTTTCTAAAATTTGCGCTTCCCGAATCGTAACAGCCTTTCCTTCATATCTAGAAGGCTGCACATAAATATCACATGCTTTAATATATGGATATGGATTGACCTTCTTTCCTAATAAGAAAAAGCGATCTTGAAGATTTAATTGATTAATTAATTTCTTAAGCTCATCTTCAAGCGGTCCATATCCTACCACATACCACTTTATGTCATACCCTTGCCGAATTAACTCCTTACAAGCCTTAACAGCATAATCCAACCCTTTCGCATGTGAAAGGCGGCCTATTGTTAACAGTGTCGTTTTTCCAGGTAAGCTTCTTATTTCTTCCGGCACCTCAAGATTTGCCTGTTCTCTGATTATTTGGGCTGAAAGTATATTTTCAATTACCATTGTTTTCCCCTTATAATCCGGGAAAGTTTCCAGGAACGTTTTGGAACAATCTTCTGAAACCGCCACGACATGATCTAATTTATCCCACATACGACTTTCCATTTTTTTATGCAAATATATATTTGAGTAATCCGTATGAATCCAACCAATTCTTTTCTTTGCCTTTACTTTTTCTCCAACAAAATGATGTGGCCATAGGAAACCTATGGCCACATCGTATTCTTTATTTAGTTTTGGAAGAAAGCGGTTTGTTATTTCCCAGCTATATTGAATAGTTAAATAGCCTGGTTCATCAATATTATTTAACTTCCCGTGAAGAGAACTTAACGATTTAGCTATTATTCTAGAAGCGCCAATGTGATAATGTCCTTCTTTCAGTATTTGGCTAATCGATTTTCTAAAAGTACTATATTGGGGGACTTCAGCTAAAAGATGTGGACCTGGTGGCAATTTGGAAAAAAAATCCCCTTCGTGCTTAAAAAGCATAAGATCTACATCGTATTTATTGTAATCTAGGTGATTTAATAGACCGATTAAACTACGCTCTACACCCCCAATCGCTAAATCAAAAGAAGTGATTATTATTTTTTTCTTCATTTATATTACCCCGCTATTCATTTTTTGAGGAGCTTCATTACTAGAAACTCCATATAAGCGCAACCATTCATTCAAATTATTTTGAATATTAAAGCCGAGATTTGATATATTTTTTATGATTGAATTGGTATTTGGTTTATCCTTGGAGAGGGCAACTTTAATACTGGCACACCATTGATCTATGTGATCCCCAAGATTAATGTACGTGACCAAACCTAAATCCATGTCGGTACTTTTTGGGACTGATGTTGCAGCAATACATGGAACCCCAGAGCACTGAGCCTCTATCATAACGATACCGAATCCTTCAAATAAAGATGGGAATAGAAAAACATCGAAAGTATTCATAAGTCTAGGTATATCGGTTCTTACTCCTAAAAATCTTACGTGATCAAGCAATTCAAGTTTCTCAGCTTCCTTTTCAATTTTCTCCCTTAAAGGACCCTCCCCGACTAAAAGGGCTACAAAACTCGAATCTTCTTCTACCAGCCTTTTTAAAATCTTTAAAATGAATAAGTGATTCTTCGATTCCGAAAAGCGCCCTACATGACCGATGATTTTTGCATCCTCAAGTAAATTAAGCTCTTTCAAGACACTTTTTCTACTGTTCAAGTCTGCATCGATATAATTACTTATATCAATTCCATTATTCAGAATATGGACCTTATTTTTATTTCTTGGTCCAAATAAAAATCTTGCAGCCTCATCACTGCAGCTGCAAAGCCTTGTTGCTGAAAATTTAATCATTATTTGCAGTGTTTTAAATTGAATTAATTGTTTCATTCCTTTATTTTTCAACCAATTATTACTATGAGAGTGGCATATTCTATTCTTTATCCCACAAATTTTAGCAGCCAATGCTGGGAAACCGCTTTGGAAATCCGTATGGGCATGAATCGCCGTATAGTCATTTGCAGACATAACATCCATCAAGTTTTTTATATATTTAATCGGGCCTATTGTTCCAAGACTAGGAAGGTTGTAGATTTTTCCACCCAAAGATTTAATTTCATCATCGTAGTCCATGGGTCCTTTACTATGGGTAATAAAATCAAATTGGAGCTTTGTTCGATCTATCTTTCGATAAATATTCATAATTAGTGTTTCTGCTCCACCTCTCCCCATTGAACTTACAATATGAAGGACCCTTTGAGGTTTATCTAAAACTTCCAATTTGTGCCCCCCTTCCTATTTTAAAAGAAAAACATCAAGAAAATTACTTCTATATTGAATATCTAAAGTAATTACATTTTCGTAATAATAATAAAGGAAATAACAAGTTACCAAAGAATAATAAATAAACCTTTGGCTTTTGTCGTTGAAAATTTTTACAATCCAAGATATAAGGATTAATTGATACAAATTGAAATAGATCGAAAACCTTGCAAATATCCAGTTTTGTGTTGATATAATCATAAAAATTAATCCAACAAGCGCCATATTAACGATATAATCACTGCTCGGAAATATCTCCCTCAGTTTATCTCTTCCAAAATAAGCGATGATCAGTGGGACTGCATCTACAGCCACTCTAATTTTACTTGCTCCACCTTCATGAAACTCCGAATAATGTCCATACTGAGTATTTTCAATAGCGGAAAATAAAAAAGTTGAAAATTGTCCATAACCTATAACTATGGCTATCGAAAAAAACAGAAGTATAAATGTTGCTTTAGACCAGGCTTTATATCTAACTAAAAAATAAATGGGTATAAGTATTAGTGCACTTTCATGAAATGTAGATGCAAAGACGATCACTAACATGTATTTCAACCAATTGCCTTGAATTAAAAATTTTGTGGCCGTGAAAATAATTGCGGCAGTCATTACCTGCCTAATCCCGTTCATAGAAACCAAATATAATCCGCCTGTAATATAAACGTACAAACTTAATTCGATCATTCGAGAATATTTAAAAAGAATAAGTACGATCAGAACGTTTGTGATCAGTGCTGCTGTAAATAGTAATATTTGGGGATCATCTGAGTATTGCTTAAGTATCATTTGAAAGATCCAAAATCCAATATTTTTTTGATTTTCGATATCTCTCAAGGTAAAATTAGTGATCTCATAAGCATGTTTATAAAAATAAGTATCACCAATATTGGATCTTAAACCCGAAACGAGTACCAACGATAACATAGAAATGAAAACTAAGGTTTTATTTGGCTTTATTGGAGCCCTTGACCCAATTGTTAATACTGGTGTGGCGAAGTACCTTGAAAGAAAAGAACAAATAAATACGATAGCTAGATTAAACCATAAAAAAGTCATAATATATTTCCCTTCATGACAGATATTTCCGACACCCGTACATTAAAAAAGGTCGTTCAGATTAACTCTGTACAGCCCTAGTCTTGGTTGTAATGTATAAATATAGTAAGAAACCTATTGGAGTAGCTAAAATTGTTAACCCTTTGTTTGGAGTTTCTCTTAAAAATCTTCTGTTTTTTGACAGTATACTACTAGAAACATAATGAATAGCTTGCCTATATTTAAAAACTAGGCTTCCAAAAGGTAATTTCATTAATTCTTTCCGATAAAAAGCAAAACCTTTTGGATTTTTCCGATATTGCCGAAACATATTAAGTGATGAGCCATCTTGAAGATACTCCACACAACATAATATTTCATTCATCAGGAGCAGCTCGTATTGTTGATCGAGCATATAATATTTGTATGCAAGCCCAACATATTTTTCATTTGTGAAGAGTGGATATGGAAATTGTTTCGTTAATTCAGTTCGATAGACGAGCTTTTTGTCACCAATTACACCATGCTTATAATAGAGATCAAATAAGGTTGAGCTTTTTATGTGTTCTGGTAATTTTGTTCCAATGAGCTCTCGGTTCGTATTTGCGTCAAGTCCAATCAGACCACTAAGCTTATCACTTCCATATTTCCGCCAAAATTCTCCTATCTTTTTCACAGCATCTTCCGGCATGTAGTCATCTGAATCAATACATACATTTAGTTCAGTATCAATTAGTTCGTATGCAGAATTATGCGCACCATGCATACCTTGATTCTCTTGCCAATAATATCTAATTTCAATGTTATTTTCCTTTATCCAGCCATCTACTAAATCTTTTGTATTATCAGTGGACCCATCATCAATAATTAACCAAATAAAATCATTACAGGTTTGGTGCACCAGGCTTTGGTAACACGCCTCTAGGCAATATGCTCGATTATATGTTGGTGTAAATATTGTTAATAATTTCAATGTTTTCACCTCAATACCTGTAAGTAATAGCTTGTCATATCTCGTGCTGTGGATGAAATATCAAAACCTTTATTCACTAAACCGTTCTTATTAAAATCTCTTTTTTGCTGCCTTAAAGCGGTTTCCTCTAATCCATCTATCCATATTTCTTGATTGTTTAAAGAGGCAAATTTAATTAAATTCAAATCTAAATCAACGTCTTGTGAAACCTGATCAGATATAAGGCAAGGTAATCCAGCTCCCTGAGCCTCAATAAGCGAGACTGGCAGACCTTCGAAAATGGATGGAAATATGAAGACATCAAAAGCTTGCAGAAGTCGTTCTATATCACTCCGCACTCCAGTAAATTTCACTTTTTTTTCTAAATTCAAGTCCTTTACTTTTTTTTCAATATTAGCCTTTAAAGGCCCCTCTCCTACTAGTATTAGCACTGAATTCTCCTTCACTTTGACGAATTTTGCGAAAACATCTATAAGAAAGTTATGATTCTTTACATGTGAAAATCTTCCGACATGGCCTATTACAAATATATTATTATCAAGCTTTAACTCTTCTCTCATTTTTTTTCTAATATTAGGAGAGAAAGAAAATTTTTCACTTTCAATACCATTTTTAATAATCATTGTTGATTCTAAATTATTGGTAAATAACCATCGAGCAGCGTGTTCAGAACATGCGATGAAGTGAGTAGCATTTTTAGCGATTAATTTCCCTGAATACCATTTATATGTTTTCGAAAAATAACCACCTTCACTACTTGTGCTATGACTATGTGAGATACGGATAGGTATTCCCGCTTTTTTTGCTGAGCGAAGTACAACTCCACTCATCTTATCCAGATGGGAATGAACAATTCTATACTCATTATGACTGGAAAAAAACTGTTCTAATTCTCCTATATACTTAAAATGCCCGACATCTGATATATACGGAATCCTATGAATTTTTCCACCTAGTTTGATAATTTCATCATCGAAAACACCGGGTCTAGACGTTAAGAAATCAAATTGAACAGCGGAGCGATCAATATTACGATATAAATTCATAATTAAGGTCTCGGCCCCACCACGGTTCATATTTACAACAACATGCAATATCCTTAATGGACCGCCCACAAAACTTCCTCCATCTCATCCATCACTTTTTTATACATTAGACTTTTTTCTTCTAGAACTTTATTTAAAGAAAACTTTTCCTCTATTATTTTTCTGCTATGTGATCCAAATAAATCCCTTAAATCTTCATTTGTAGCAAGATTTATAATTCTATCCGCTATGTTACCGATGTCTTTTTCAATAAGCCATCCATTTATATTATTTGAAATAAGCTCCCTATGCCCCCTATTATCAACTGCTACAATTGGCAATCCACATGCCATCGCTTCCATAATGTTCACGGGTAATCCTTCTCTTGAACTTGAAGCAACAGCAATATCGCTCATTTTTAATAATGAAACTATATCGTTACGATATCCTAAAAAATCGATTAAATTCTCTACCCCTAGTTTGACCGCCAGTTGTTTGCAATGTTCTAAAAGTGAACCTTCCCCTGCTAAAAGTAGCTTTATATTTGGCACATGCTCCTTCATCAGAGCTAATGCCTCTATAAGAATTTGTTGGTTTTTATTCTTATTAAATTCTGCAGCATAAAACAGCAAAAAAGCATCATTATGATAATGATACTTTTCCCTTAGTTTTATTTTTTCAGATTCACTTACCGGTTTAAATAATTCTGTATTTACGCCGACTCCATGGACATGCTCAATACGGTTAGCCTTAAAATGATGATTAATGGCCAAACTATAATCTTCTTTATTAATTGTAATTAAACAATCAGTATAGCGAGCTAGCGTTCTTTCGATTGGGTAATATATAAACCAATTTACTAGAGGAGCACCTTTACAAAAATGAAAGCCGTGCGCAGTATAGATGATTTTTGTTTCATGTTTCCTTGCCTTTCTAGCTGCTAATCTGGTTATAACCCCTCCCATTGGTGTGTGACAATGAATCATTTCATACTTATTTTTATCAATCAAATATTTTAATTCCTTATATGCATCAATGTTCTTCCTACTAAATGGAGACCTTTGAATAGGGATATTATATTTCTCATCTACATACGGGAGATCAATATTACCCGCAGCAGCTACATGAACTTCCCATCCTTGTTCCTTAAACCATCTTAAATAAGGTATATGAAAGGCACGAAAATGATAATCAACCGTTGCACAAAACATCACCTTTTTCCCCATCATCCTCACCTACTTAATCATTTGTCTATCAAGAACAGAAGATAAGTAATCGATTAGTTCCCTTCTTAAATCCTCTCGTTGTAGAGCCATCTCGATCGTCGTTTGAATAAATCCCATTTTCTCTCCGACATCATAACGAATCCCTTCAAAATCGTAAGCATAAACAGCTTCATAAAGATTTAACTTAGCGATCGCATCTGTTAATTGGATTTCCCCACCTGTACCTGGATCTTGCCTTTCAAGCAGATCGAAAATTTTAGGACTTAAAATATATCGGCCCATAATTGCTAAGTTTGATGGTGCATCCTCTTGCTTTGGCTTTTCGACTAAATGATTCACATTATAAAAACGTTCTCCTATTTCATTCCCATCAACGATTCCGTATCTCGAAACTTCATTTTCCGCAACCGATTGGACGCCGAGAATGGATGCGTTATATCTTTCATACTGTTCCATCATTTGCTTAAGTGAGGGTTTCTCTGCCTGAACAATATCATCACCTAACAATACGGCAAATGGTTCATCCCCAATGAATTTGCGTGCACACCAAACTGCATGACCTAAACCTTTCGGCTCTTTTTGCCGAATATAATGAATGTCTACCATCTTTGAAGTTTTTTGTACTTCATTCAATAAATCAAGCTTTCCCTTTTCTAACAAGTTCTGCTCTAATTCAAATGAATGATCAAAATGATCCTCAATTGCCCTCTTTCCTTTTCCCGTAACAATCATAATATCTTCAATCCCTGATTCAATGGCTTCTTCAACAATGTATTGAATCGTTGGTTTATCTACGATTGGCAGCATTTCTTTTGGCATTGCTTTTGTAGCCGGAAGAAATCTTGTTCCTAGACCTGCCGCTGGAATAATGGCCTTTCTAACTTTCATCTTTACTTCCCCTTCCTTACTGTTGTATTGAAAATATTGGTTCTGATGTTAATTCGCCTTTATTATTCGCTATATTAAGAAGCATTTCCCTTAATGTTTCTTTCTCTATATTAGAATAGGTTTGGATAATATTATCTATTTCTTCAAGATATAATTTCGCTGTTTTTCCAATATAAATGTTTTGGTATACCTGTTGCTCATGCACTTCATCTTCCTTTAATAACTCTTCAAATAGCTTTTCACCTGGTCTTATTCCGGTAAATTCAATTCCAATATCCTCAAAGGCATGACCGGATAACTGTATTAAATTTTTTGCTAAGTCAACAATTTTCACTGGCTCCCCCATATCTAGAACGAAGATTTCTCCACCTTTTGCTAGCGCTCCTGCTTGAATAACTAATCTTGATGCTTCGGGAATCGTCATAAAATATCGAACCATCTTCGGGTGTGTAACGGTAATTGGGCCACCTTTTTCGATTTGCTTTTTAAATAATGGGACGACACTGCCTTGGCTTCCGAGCACATTACCGAATCTTACAGCAACAAACTTCGTATTACTTTTTTTGTCCATGTGCTGAATGATCATTTCTGCCAACCTTTTTGTTGCCCCCATCACACTAGTAGGGTTGACTGCTTTATCAGTAGAGATCATCACAAATGTTTCCACACCATGCCAGCTCGCCGCTTCAGCAACATTTCTTGTTCCAATAATATTGTTTTTTACAGCTTCTTCCGGATTTCTTTCCATTAGAGGTACGTGTTTATGAGCAGCAGCATGGTAGACAACATGGGGGTGATATCTCCCCATCACTTCCATCATTTTCTTTTCGTCTTTTAAATCGGCAATTTCTGTTATGAATTCAATTCGTACTTGCCCGAACTGTTCCATTAACTCTAGCTCAATCGCATGAATACTATTTTCACCATGGTCTAATAAAATAAGTTGCTTCGGCCGAAATGTTGCAATTTGCCGGCATATTTCCGAGCCAATCGATCCTCCTGCCCCTGTAACGAGCACAGTTTTGTTTGTCACGTAATCGGATATGCTATCAAGATCTAATTCTACCGGTTTTCTTCCTAATAAATCCTCCACTTGTACATCGCGAAATTGATTGACAGAAACCTTACCTGTGACAAGATCTTCTAGCATCGGCAATATTTGTGTTTTCGCTTTCGTTTTGCAGCATTCTTGGAAAATCGTGTTTAGCTTCCTCTTATTTAGAGAGGGGATTGCAATAATGATATGGGTAATATGTAAATCTTGAACAGTCTTTTCGATTTCCTTCACACATCCAACAACAGGAATTCCTAAAATATGTAGCTGTTGTTTCTTTTCATCGTCATCAATAAATGCAACGGGATAAAGGTCTGCATCATTGCTTTTCAACAATTGCCTCGCAACCATCATTCCCGCTGAACCAGCACCAATAATAAGTGTTCTTTGTTTATGTCCATCTTTATTCAAATTATGGTTGCGATGCACTCGCCAATAAAACCTGGTCCCTCCGATGAGCAACATATGGAGCAACCACGTAACGGTGAGTAGCCGAAAATAAACTTCATTAACCGTTATCTTCTGAACGATACTTGCTATTATGATTGATAAGGTCACAACCTTTAAAATAATAATGAACTCCCCAACACTCGCATATTTCCATGCCTTTTTATAGATCTTGAAAATAAAAGAAAAGAGATGATGGCTAATAATAATCGTAACCGCACTAATTATGATAGGAATTGTTAAAGCATGAAAGCTTCCATTAACTAAGAAATAGCTAAAAAAAATAGCCGTAAGTACGAAACACGAATCCAATAAAATAAATAATGATAGTCTTTGTCGATAAGACAATACGACCCCTCCTAGAACGATTTCCACTGAATGTTTTATATTAAAGTGCTTAATGATGAGGTCTTTCTAAGTATAAAATTATTGCTAGAAAAACAGCATGATTAAGTCCTTTAATTGAAATTGGGCATCTAACCCTCCCTCACATCACACTTTCGACGACTGGCGTCTAAGGCTTCTCAACCCACAGCATGACCGAGTATCTCCATTGATATTGGTCAGGAGACATCACCATATCTTTCAAATAAAGCGAATTAAATATTCTCAATAGCGAACAAAAGAACTTAAAAATTTCTAGTAAACCTTTTCATTTAACACAACACCAATAATATGAGCTTTCGCATATTCTAGTACTTTTTTTGTTTCAATAATTTTTTCACTTTTTGTTTTGTTTTGCCTCACGACCAATACAACGCCATCACATAAATTTGCGATAATTTTTGTATCAGTTACTTCTAGTACTGGCGGTGAATCTATGATGATCGTGTCATAAAATGAATTTAGCTTTTGTAATAATTGCTTCATTGAATATGAAGCTAGCAATTCAACTGGATTGGATGGAATGGGACCGCTTGTTAATATGTCCAAGCTTCCAATCTTTGTAGGGTAAACAGCATTTTCAAATGTTGATTTCCCAGTCAATACATCTGTTAATCCCGTCTCATTAGATGATTTAAAAATGTTATGAATATTAGGCTCTCTTAAATTCCCATCAATAAGTAAAATCTTTTCTTTTTGTTGAACCATCGATACCGCTATGTTAGCCGCTGTTGTAGACTTGCCGTCCTGCTTGCCAGCTGAGGTGATTAAAATGTTTCTTCCCTTTTTTTCCCCCATGATAAAGCTTATATTCGTTCTGATCGTACGAAATTGTTCTGAAATGAGAGATTCCGGATCTGTGTAAGTAACTAAATTTCTATTCTTCGTAGAAAACAGCATTTTATAATTATTTAGATCCAATCGTCTCACTCCTTAACTCTAATTCCGCTTTTTTCTTTTTCTTAACGTTCCTTTTATTCTTTTTATTTATTTTAGAAACATTACCTATTACTTGAATACCTAGAATCCTTTCGATTTCACGCTCCGATTTTATAGAATCATCCAATGCATCAATTAAAAATATCAAACCAAATCCTGTGATCATTCCAAAAATTGAAGCTGCGATAATAATCTTGTTCCGATTATCCTCATTAATAGGTATGGGATTAGATTTAGCCGATGATAATATGCGAACGTCTTCAAATTCAAGAATGTTCGGAATTTCAAGCTTAAACACGTTTGCAATCGTATTTGCTATATGTGCCGCTCTCTCTGGATTCGTATCAATCACACTAATCTTCACTACTTGTGAGCTATCAATACTCTCCACATTAATTTGCCCCGCCAATGCCTTAGGCGATTGTTGCAGCCCTAGTTCACTAATCACCTTGTCTAACACAATCGTATCTTTAATAATTACCTGCAGCGTTGTTCTCAGTTCAGCATTTGCTCCAATAATGATATTTGCTGAAGATTCATATAAAGGTGAGGACTTATTGAGGTTACTATAGAACCAACCTGCGACTGTGACTACTATAGTTATTAACAGAACAACCCACAGTCTCCTTTTTATTATTCTGAATACTTCTTTTAAATTTATTTCCTTGGCAATTCTTTTATCATCAATATACACGTGATTTAATTGATTCATAAAACCCCACCTTTATTGACAGTTCATTCGTTCCTAATAAAGAACAAATCAATATTATGAACTCCCTTCATTACATAATATTCTGATTATACACTCATCATAGTTCTTTATAAAGAACAAGTCAATACCCAATTTCTTCTTTATTACAAAAGTCAAATTTATAAGGTAGCTTCCATTTGTTTTCCTAATAAATTACTAAACATCCCCTGTTTTTCTCCCGCTAACTGACCAAACTCACCTTTTTGGATAATTTGCCCCTCATCGAGAACAACAACTTGATCCGCATTCCTAATGGTAGAGAGGCGATGCGCGATCACAATAATTGTCATTTTACCTTTTAATCTTTCAAGCGCCTCTTGAATTTTTGATTCATTCTCAGTATCTAATGCACTTGTTGCTTCATCCAAAACTAAAATAGACGGCTTTCTTAATATGGCACGAGCAAGGACAAGACGTTGTCGCTCCCCTCCTGATAATCTTATTCCTCTATCACCAATGAGGGTATCTAATTGATGGGGAAGCTTTTTAACAAAATCATCAGCAGCAGCGAATTGCAATGCTTCCCATAGCTGATCTTCAGTTGTACTTGGCTGAATTAACATTAAATTTTCTCTTATCGTCGTATTAAATAAAAATGGATCCTGCGGAACATAACTAATCGAACGCCTAAGTGATAGGAGGTTATCTTTTGTTAATGGAATCCCATCTAATAAAATTTCTCCCTTTTCAGGTTGGTTTAGTCCCATTAAAAGGTCAATTAAAGTGCTTTTACCAGCTCCAGACTTTCCAACTACAGCCGACATACGATTTGAAGGGAAGAATACATCAACTCCATTTAATGCATATACATTTTCATTCTGATTATACCGAAAGAATACATGATTACACTGAATACCTTCTTTAATATTGATGGGCATGATTGATTGATAATCTAAATCATCTACCTCTTTAGCAAGTTTTGATTCTATTGTTAAGTTTATCACCGCTTTCAGGGCAGGGATGGTTGTCGCAATTTGTTCCAAACTAGCCTGAATCCCTGTCACTCTTGGCCACAACCTAGTAAAGATAATAATGATTAACATCAGTTGAGCAGCTTGGGAATTAAATAAGTTCACAGATAAAAAAATAAAAATAGAGATTAATACTGCTGATGCTATTTTATAATAAAACTGAGAAGCAGTTTTTAATGTTATATATCCCATTTGCTCATCATACATACGTTGGGAAATGGAGCGGAACCAATTCATTCGTGATTGCTCCAACGTATTGCTTTTAATATCTTTAATTCCATTAAAATTATCTGTTATACCAGCCAAAAAGTTTTGCGCTATCTCTGAAGTTCTCCCACCTAATTCCCTGGATCTTTTAATAAATCCGCGAGAAAAAACTGCTAATATTAGTCCACTTAATAAGACGAATATTGTAATTTTTGGAGATAATAAGAATGCAATACCGATCTGGATGAATGTAAAAATAATTCCCGTTATAAACTGCAGAAATGTATTCGTTCCGGCACTCACACGTGCTAATTCTGCCGTTATAGTATTAATTAGGTCTGATTTTCGTCTTTTAATATAAAAATCCCAATTTGCACAGAGTAAATCCCGATAAATTTCTAATCGCAAATATCTTGCAAAGCCATGCTGAATCTTTACGTTTTGGATCGTTACGTATCGGGAAATTAAATTTTGAAAAATATTAACGATCAAAAACATGGCTAGAATAAAAGTTAAACCTAATGTACTAGGTACTTGTTGCAGTAAACCAAAGGCCGTTTTTGCAAGTGAATTGCCCGCCTCAAAGTTTACAATTCCGCTATAACTTATCACTGGAATTAACAATAACAAAGCAATTCCATCAAGAAGACTAATGAGCACCATCCCTAGAAGGTTAATATATAGTTTTTTACCAGAATAAGAGTATAACTGTTTAAAAAAATATAAAACAGATTTCATCGCTAAGTCCTCCTAAGGTAGTGTATGTTTCCTTGTTTTTCTCAAAATCCATAAAAACGGCCGCAAGGGAAAATAAAGAAAGTGGAATTCTTTTGGTAATGGCAATGTTTCAACGTCTGTGTAATATGGATGTAACATGCTTAAAATATAAAGTGATTTTTGTTGAAATGACATTAAAGAGAATAAATGCTTTTTATGATATTTAGCTATCTCATTAGGAACAGGTTCGGTATGCAAATTGACCATTTGTTCTAAATAAAACATTGATTCTTTAGCTAATCGATTCGGGCGATTTCCCTTAATGAATGGTGACATATCTTTCGTTATGATTGTACCTAGCAATTGATTAGCAAGAATAATTGATTGCCCTCCAATATGGTCACTTTGATATTTCCTTAATAGATCATAAATGCGATCCCACTTCAGATTCTTTTTTATCATTTGATGAATATCTACTAACCACCGCAAGCGGGACCATCCATGGCGTGCACCGTGAGTAACAAGAAAAAAGAACAAGTCTTCGTCTCCCATAATATAAGTTGGATAACTAGCAATCGAGCTTTTCTTCTTTCTACTCCATAATTCATCAAATGTTGGTTCTTTGCTAGGTGCGGGATTTAGCCTCCAATGGACCTCAATTTTCGTACCATGACTCGGGTGATAATAAGTAAAATGATGATGTCTCCATTTCCAATCATTCAATACAGTTAAAATATATTCATCTTTCTCGTATCCTTTACTTTCAAGTAATTCATTTACTCTGTTTAAATCTTCTATACAAACGAGAATATCTAAATCCCCCGATGTTCGTTTAGATATATCTCCATACAGATCTGCCGCGAGAATAGGCCCTTTTAGAAAGAGATGACGAATTTTATTATCGTTAAATAATCTACTCATTTTTTCCATTTCTCCATATAAATGGAGCATCCTATAAGTATTTTGTTGATAGTAATGGTAAAAGGACTTAGAAATATGTGAAGGAATTAGATAGCCTTCGGTCTTCATTAACTCGCTATATAATAACGGGTACAAGCGATGATGCAGTGCCAAGTTGAGAAATAAATCCCAGTCTATATCGACATACCATTCCTTTGAAAGTTCATTTTCTCCTTTGATTATTTTCAGTATTAGTTTTAGTTCTTTTGGTATTTTTGTCACCTTTAAATCCATATTTTTATTCATCGCTTTCCCCTTCTGCCGGCGTATTGCTTATTTTCTTGGCAAACATACTAACGATCGTAAATTTCTCCATCCCCTCAGCACCAGAAATATAATAAGGACCACTTCGAAGCCATGCGTGAGCAATCATTTGTCCCGCATCATCTCTTCCAGTTCCTAAATAGAGGGTACTATCAATCCCCCTCCTTTCTAGCATTTTCATTCCTGCCATCGCTTTAACAAGGCATTGACTTTCCCAAAGAGTATATTTACTCATAATATGGATAGCATGTGAAATATTCTTTACTCTTTCATTATTCCCTTTACTATTATAATGATGGGGAGTCTCATACATATGTTCACCTAATAAAGGTGCCACTTTAGAGAATGGAACTTTTTTTAAAATCCGGGCCCACCCTAAGAACAGATATGCTTCAATAAGAAGCAACATCGTTTTTGGTCGTTGTGCAAAAAAAGTTTTAAGCTTATTTATTATTTTCATTCCATTTACACCTTATTAACGACCCTTATTAGTAATTTCAATTAGACCTTCTTCAAACAAGTGTAATAAAAAGGTAATTACCTGCTCCTCACATTCTTCTTGATCTATTTGATAATTAGATAATAATGTTGTAATTATTTTGTTTACCGAGACTGGTTCTTTTATTACATCCCAGATGACTCCCCCCGTCTCACCTAAATTGTAATATTTCCCATTGTCTATACTTAACATTACTTTTTCTCCACCCATATCGCTGACAATATGGCCTTCTCTTTGGCTAACTATATCGTTTAATAAAATACTTTGATTTGTAATCATTTATTCATTCCTCCTTATTAATTTTATTTAGAATCAGATTGGTTAGATCATTTGCAGTAAATCGATTAATTGGTCGCTGTAATTGAAAGGCCTCTATCTTGGTCGCGATCTTTGCCGTTATATGAAAATGCCACTCCATTAAGCCAAGACGAGCCATTAAAAAATTACGATACGTATGATAAAACAACATATGCAAACGTTCCAATGACGAAATAGCTTCTATCTTAATATCATCGTTTTCTGTTTTAATTAATTCAAACACTCCTGTTAATGGCAGTGATGTCGATGAAAATTGAGCAGTTACTGGAACCGCAAATTTCATTTCTCTCTCAAATATTGGACGATAGTTAGCCGACTCCATTCCAAAAGCATCTAAACTTTCTTGCCAAAGCTTTTGTTGTGGATAGGCAGGCGTTACAATTGGAATATTTTCATTAGAAAGAGAAATAGGTATGACATCATCACTCAATAGTTGATAACCTTTATTTAAAAAAGAAGAAGCTAATGTTGACTTTCCAGCCCCTGAATCACCAACAATCGCATAAGCCCTTCCATTTATAGCAATTGCACTTCCATGTAAAGGAAGGATTTTTCTTTGTAATAAAAGTGCCCCCATACAAGTACCAAGAATATAAAGACGAACATGGTCTGTGTTCGCACCTCTCATAGGTGAAACAATAATCTTATGTCCATTCTCTATCATATAAATTGCCGTATTCGGTACTTGAAACATTACCAAGTTTTCTTTAACAACATAATAGCGGTTTGGTTCTGCTAATTCATTCCAGCGATGTGTTAACTCTTTAAATTCTACGAAAACATCAATTGTATCTAGCTCCCTGTCTGCCATCCTAGGTAATTCAGGTAAAGGGACTTGACTAATAATATTTAAGCCGAAAGCTTTATAAATGACCTTGTTTAAAGTAGTTACCATACTAACCTCCGGGCTTTTCTTTTAATGTTTTTGTAAAGCCCTTATACTTCGTGATTTAGTATAAGAGCTTTTACAATAGTAAAATAATAATTTAACTAGTTCCAAGAGGATCACCACCATTACCTTTACAACTCGCATTCGATCTTCCTGGGTGAGTTTCATGCTTTCCTTCTGAAACATCAAAGCAATCGGCATTGGCGTTTCCAGGTCCATTCAACGTCATACTGATATCAAGAGTCTCTATCACTGGAATTTTCCATTGTCGCTTCATTTATTCACCTCCTTTCAGCTAAAAGCTCTTCAAGAATCGATAAACGATTAAACTTCTTGTTAATATTTTAAATTCATCTGTCCATACAAAATTGGGACTAGGTTGATCCTCTAATTTTGATAAAATATTCCCGATTACATTTATATCTAAAATATTGGCCATAGCGGAATCCTGCTTAATCTGATGTAGTTCTTCTACAAAAGCTTTCCAACTATCTTTCATACGATGAATTGTATCTGCTGCTTGAATTCCTCGAACATAATGGTTTAGCCTTACACTATCTGGAAGGATACCTTTCGTTGCTCTCCGCAAAAACGATCGTTGCATTCCATTTTTAACATATTGATCTTCCGGTATCGATAAACAAAATTGGATAACACGTAAATCATTTGTGGGATCACGATCCCATAATGAATATCGTAAAGACATTTTCGTTGTGGCTGTTCCGCTTTTGTTCCAAACATAAAGTTGGTTATAATAATTCTTTCTATATTCATTAAGATCTCCATGGAAATTCCCCGATATGCCAATATCATATTGTTGAAGTTTATTATATATATTAGTTTTCTGGGCAAATGTCGAATTAATAAAGGCTGGGAATTGATAGGCAGACCCTTCAGCTTTTCTGAAAAAATTAGCGATTTTAGGAAACGCATTCCTTACCGCAACCGGCAAAATCACCTTTTTACCGGTTATGAAGTTCTGACAGTATATAGTTAATTCTCTATTTAAGTGAAATAATCTTAGCTTTTTTAATAGTGAGGCATAGTATTCAATATTTAGTCGCTCAGACCCCCAAGAGATGGAGTGATTACCTCTCGATCCGTTTAATACTATTTTCACACCATCTTTTTGAGCCTGGTCACCTATACCGCTTAGCCAATAGGCATTTTCAAAAAATTTATATGGCATTTCCAACAGATCTAAGAAATTATCTACTTCAGATAATGGATTTTTGTCTTCAAAGCTTAGATATCGATCTTTAATATTCCCTACATAACCGACAGTTTCTTTAATATATGGAGTTTCATCTGCTGCATAATATTTTGGAGTCCAATCATTAAAACTTTCTTCTGGGATGTAGCTATACGTATGTAATCGTTTATTTATTTGTTTAAGCGCTTTAGCTGCAAAACTTACAACCGATCCTGAATCAAGCCCACCACTTAGATGTGCTCCAACATTTCCATGTGTACGTAGTTTTTCAGTAACCGCTAAATTAAAAACCTCGTGAAACGCTTCGTAGTACTCTTCATCAGATTTTAATCTTAAGATTTCAGTTGCGGGTAAATGCCAGTATCTTTCAAGAGAGACCTTACCGTTTTGTATTGTAATAGTATGAGATGGAGGAAGTTGAAAAATATCTTTATAAACTGTGTTATTTACGTTTACACTTTCAATAATCGTTGGAATCGCTATAAATTCCGCAAGCCACTCTTCATTTAATTTCTTTTTGATATATGGCAGCTTGAGAAGCGGTTCCAAAATTGTGCAAAAGGTAAAACGTGAATGATCTTTGTAATAATAAAGGGTACGTGCTCCCGAAAAATCTCTAGCACCAAAAAGAGTCTGATTTCTTTCATCCCAGATCATATAGGCAAAATCACCGATTAAATATTTAGGTGATTCCTTGCCCCATTTTAAGTATGCAAGTAAAATTAATTCACTATCTGTGATCGTAGTTCTTTCAGATTTATTTACTTGTAATCTTTCAAATAATTCCGTTCGATTATCTATGATTGCATCAGCTGTAATAGCAATCTGTCGTTCATAATCATAATAAGGTAATCGTTCATTAATAGATTCAGGGGTGATCCATTGGACATGGCATCCGAAAAAAACTTTCCTACTATGCCATATGTGAATATCATCGGAAGGAAATCGTTCGAAGGATTTCATCAAATTATTGCCATGATCAAGAAGGATTGGATCATTAGTGAATTGGTAAATTCCTGTTATTGCGCTCATTTTGTAAACCTCCTTTCCTTATGGATTTCATTTTTAGAAAAAGCCCTCATACTTCCGATTTGTATAAGGGCGGTAACTCTAAATACTTTAAATCCTTAACTATAGTGGACGACATCATGCTCCATTGCATCTGGATCTGGTTGAACAGCATCCGGCGTTTTAATTCCAGGTCCGGCCATTGTCAAACTTACATTAAGTATTTCTATCTCTGGCTTTTTCCACGCTTTTTTCATCGTGTCACCTCCTTTCAATTTAGGGTTTTAATAAATCGGTGTAAAATAAGACTTCTCATTAAAACTTTTAACTCAAATTCAAATGCTAATTCAGGTTTTGGATTATCTTTAATCATCGAGACGCACTTTTCTAAAACATGAACATCTAAATACTCCTGTATGAACGGTTCGCTTTTTAATTGTTCTACTTCATTGATAAATCTACCCCAATATTGCTTCATCCGATGTACTCCATCAGCCCCCTGAACACCTTTAGTTCGCACATTTAAACGTATTTTGTCAGGTAAATAACCTTCTGTGGACCTTCTTACTAGGGCCCTCCCTATACCGTTTTGTACATATTGATCTTCAGGAAGTGATAAGCAAAATCGCACCACTCTTAAATCATTTGTGGGATCACGGTCTACTACCCCATAGTTCAATGATAACTTTGATCCATATGTTCCAATTGTGTTCCAATAATACAATTGTTGAAACTGTCGCTTTCTTATCTTATAGGAATTTGAATCTATCCTACCTCTAGGGTCGATACCATGTTCATATAATTTCTCTAATACATTAGTTCTAATAGCAAAATCTTTGTTTATGAAAATAGGGAATTCGTCTTCTTTTGAATATTGATTCTGATACAAGAATGGAAATGCTTTTTTTGTTACCGCTGACATTACTCTTTTTCTCCCTGAGCCTACATTTTTACTAAATTGATACACTTCTTTATAAAGTCGCAACCAATTCAGTCTTCTTAACAATAAGGCATAGTAATCCACGGTTGGTCCCCAAGATATAGACCAGTTACCTCTCTGGCCATTTAAAAGGATTCCGATTCCCTTTTTACTCGCTTCTTCATAAATCCCCTTTAACCAAAACGTATTTTCAAAGAATTTATAGGGCATTTCCATTTTCTCAATCCAATCATCTATCTCCGTATATGGATTCCGATCCTCAAAGCTTAAATAATTCGGTGATATATTCCTTACATGTTGTACGATCGACTCGATTTGTGGTCTTTCGTCGGCAATTCTACTTTTGTGTGTCCAATCTACAAAATCCTCGACAGGAACATAACTAAAAGTATGTAATCTTTTATTCTCCTTTAAAAGAGATTTTGCTGCAAAGCTAGCGACCGATGACGAATCCAATCCCCCACTTAAATGTGAACCAACATGATGATGAGTACGTAATCGATCGTTCACAGCTCTTTGAAAGACATCCTTAAATGCCTCTACGTATTCCTCATTTGATTTTAAAATGAGTTTATTTCCTTCGGGTAAAGTACTGTATCTTTTAAGTGTCACATTATTTTCTGTAACTAAAATTGAGTGTGAAGGAGGAACATGCTCAACATTTCTGTATATCGTCGATATTGGTTCAACCGAGTCAAACATTAATGGATTAGCCAAAAACTCAGCAAGCCATTGTTCATTCAATTCTTTCTTAATATAAGGTAGCGTAAATAATGGCTTTATTACGGTACAAAAAGCAAATCGTTGTTGACTTCGGAAAAAATACAGCGTTCTTGCTCCCGAAAAATCCCTTGCTCCAAACAACTTACACTCTTTTATATCCCATATCATAAAAGCAAAGTCTCCGACCAAAAATTTCGGTGATTCTTCCCCCCACTTATGGTAAGCAAGCAAAATTAATTGGCTATCAGTTATCTTTGTTCTATCCTCACAATTTACATGTAATCTTTCAAACAGTTCATCTCGGTTATCAATGATGGCATCGGCAGTGATCGCTAGCTGTCTATCATAATCGTAAAATGGTAATTGTTCACCGATTGATTCAGGGGTAATCCACTGAGCATGACAGCCTAGAAAAATATTTTCTTTACGCCATGTCTGAATATCATTTGCAGGAAACTTTTCTAGCGCTTTCATTATTCCATTACTTTGATCAACGGATACTGGTTCGCCGTTAAGATGATAAATACCAGCTATTGCACTCATTTTTTCCCTCCAACATAAACCATAGTTGTTCTTATTAAAGAACAATCGAATTAAATTGTGTAAGGCATTTTTAAAAAAAATACCTATTTATAATTTGCTAGTTGTCAGAATAATATTCTTTAAAACAGCCAACTTGTTCTATATAAAGAATATATATGTAACAAAAATAACACCTATGAAAGCGAAAGTCAACTACTTCATACATTTTTTTCAGAATTTCGCCAAGCTTCTTTCCTATAAATAGTAGCCAATAAAAACACAACGGTATTTGTACGAATGGATAAACAAATACCGTCAGAATGATTATTTAACAAGTTTATATGGATCTTCATTTGAAGCAGTCAATTGCATTTTTTCAAGTTCTAACTTTAATTTTTCTGTTTCTAATAAATAATTTTCATGCTTTATTTTTTCTAATTGTAATTGTTCTTGAATTAAGCTCATTTTTATTTTATTGCTTTTTCGAAGATGCTCTGTGATGATGGCAACGATTGGTATTGAAAAGATCATAATTGGAATAACTATCCACATTGATTTGACCTCCCTATTACGTATTATTTTATAAGTATATAATATATTCACAGAACTTGAAATTACTCTTCACCCTAATTTTCAATACTTCGCCATAAATAGAGTGATGCATAGCTTAAATAAGGCTCCCATTCCTCACTATATTGCTGCATCTCGGTTATTGTCGGTTTTTGCTCAAGCTTAAATAACGCTTTGATTGCGTTTTGAATGCCGATATCTGCCATCGGAAATAAGTTTGCTCTTCCAAGACCAAATAAAAGGAAGTTTTGAGCAGTCCATGGTCCAATTCCCCGAATTTTTGTTAACTCTTTGATGACTACCTCTTCCGGTAGCTGCGCAAGATGTTCTAAATTGAGCTCGCCACTTACAATTAGTTTTGATAAATCGATGATGTACTCCGCTTTCCTCTGGCTAAATTTTAAGTTTCTTAATTGCTCAATATGTAATTCCGCTACGGTTTTGGGCGATGGATAAAAAGGGACCCCATCCAATTCAAAGCCAAATGTTTTAACAAATTGTTCTGTTAAAGAAATGGCAAACTTCATGTTCAATTGCTGATGAATAATCGATTTCACTAATGTATTGTATAAAGAAAACTCCAATACAATCGGTGTGCCATAATGTTTTGCAAAAACATCTTTCAAAGACGTTGTAGAAAAATGCTGATCAATCTCACTAAGAGAAATATCCCACTGAAAAATAGAAGCGACCTTTTGCAGCACATTGAATTTTGACGAAGAATCCTGTCCACTAATAAGGAACTCGGGCTTTTCAGTCGTTCCGATCGCTCGAACTGTCGCAACCTCCGGAGAATTTGAATAGATCGGAACCTTGATCATCCTTTCCTCCTGAGTAACAATATTTAACGGATCTATTGCTAGTCTACTTAATGCGAGATCAAATTGATACGGACCCGCGATTTCGATTTTTTCCTGCCACATTTATATTCACCACGCTTTCCTTCTTTCTCATTATATAATAATTTATCGTACTAAAAAACACACTGCGACATTTCATCGAGTGTGTCTTCGATTGGCTTAGTTTATAATCGGATTCTTCATTCTTTCTTTTATCATATACTCATCCAAGCTTTTAAAGACATATCCGCGCTTCTTTAAGTCTTTTAGGACTTGTTCCAGTGCGTCTGCATTATCTTTTGATACGGTGTGAAGCAGCATGACTGAGCCGGGGTGAACTTGGGCCATTATATTGTCGTATGCATATTTCGAACCCTTTTGGTCATTTGTAACCCAATCCCGGTAAGCAAGCGACCAAAGGACATGGATATAACCGGCATCTTTCGCAATTTTTAACGTTCTTTCACTTAATATTCCACGCGGTGGGCGTAAATATTGCATCGTTTTTTGACCAGTAAGCTTGGCAGTTGCTTCTTGCACTTTCGAAAGCTCTACTATTATTTGCTGTTCGCTAATTTGCGTCATATCGGGATGGCTCCATGAATGATTCCCGATAATATGTCCTTCATTAACCATTCGTTTCGCTAAGTCTGCCGCTGTTTCTAAATAGTGTCCTGTTACAAAAAAAGTCGCAGGTACTTTTTCTTTTTTTAGAACATCGAGTATTTGAGCCGTGTAGCCATTTTCATATCCATTATCAAATGTTAGGTACAATATTTTTTCATTTGGACTGCCTTTATAAAAAGCATCATATTTTTCTAAAAGCTGATCATAAGGAACTCCTGCCTCTGCTTGTTGTTCATTGGAGCCTTTTTTAAATCCCCAATGAATCGGTTGATTGGATAGCGCTGATACAGGAATCGCAGCTAGAAAAATAAGGAAAAGAGCTGGGATTACATAGATAATCTTTTTCATTTGTATTCCTCATTTCTTTCTTTTCCTATATATTTTTCATTTGCCGTAAAATCATGCCTTCCAGCTTTTACAACTTATTTTGCTTGGTATATAAAAGATAGATGATCTTGAATCGGCAACCATGCCCCAACTGGCTGCGATGTAGCATTTTTCACAACAATTTTTCGTTTTGTGCCTTTAATAATTAAGTACACTTCACCGTATGTTACCTCACCTTTTTCAATGACTGCTGGAACGTAGGCATCTAAGTAGCCAGCTTGCTTCGGATGAACATTATAAATTTGATGATGCTTCGTACCTGCCCCAATATTTGTTTCATTTCCAAGAGGTAGCTTCGACTTTTTCATTGCCTTCAATAATATCATTTTTTGTACATCATCTGAATGAGGTACTTTCAACGTTAACCCGCCTTTTACTCTTTTATGCATTTGCTGTGTATAAGAAATCTGATGGTTGGCTGTTCCGGCATTGTTATCATACACGTTCGTATTTACTTTTTGATATTTCCAATTCACATTCATTTCATGTGATTTATAATTTAATGGCCATTCACCCATATAGATAGTTGCACGCATTCCAATAGAAAAGGGTGATTTATTAATCGCAGATTCATTTAAAAGTCGAATTAAATGGGGGTTTTCGATTGGCTCTTCCGCCGAATCAAGTAATTCTTTTGTAAATTTACTTGGCTTTAAATACGGCTGGTCCTGTGCTTGACTTGGAATTGTGTTCTCCTTTCCAATATTTACAACGGAGGATGGTATTTCAAATGTCTTTTCAGCACCATGAACGGATGCTCCACCAATTACAATAAAAAATAATAAAAGCACCATTTTCACGAATGTCATCGACAGTTTCATAAAGGTATACTCCTTTCCTATGGGCGGCTGCTCGAGCCGTCGTTTACCTTTATGTTTTTCCTAATTGAACATGTTTATCCACTCTTATAATAAATAAAAGCCAATTCCCATAATCAAATAAGCGGCTAACAATGTTGCCCCTTCAAACCAGTTGGATTCTCCATCGTTTGCAATGACGATCGTGAGAAGAACGGAAGTCACCATTGCAACGACTTCAGGAATAGTAAATACGAGTGGCATGTTAATCTGGAAAAATAATGATGCAATGACGAGAATCGGCGCAACAAACATACAAATTTGTAACGTTGAACCAACAGCGATTTCAACAGCTACATCCATTTTATCTTTATAGGCCATTAATACAGCCGAAGCATGCTCTGCCGCATTTCCAACGATTGCGACGATGATGACTCCAATAAATAATTCAGTCCATCCGAATTTTTCACCAACGGCTTGAAATGTATGAACAAGTCGTTCAGACGTATAAGCAACAGCGATTGTCGAAATTCCTAAAATAATAATCGCCTTTGTTTTTGTCCACTCGGGTATTTCTTCTTCTATATTTTCTTCCGTTTCTTTCGACTGATACACTCCCCGATGGGTAACAAGTTTAAAAAAGAGTGCAGCCAAATATAATGTAATCATGATAATCGATATACCAACACTTAAACTAATCGTTTTCGCCTCATTCATGTTTTGTGAAAAAATTTCTGGGATGACAAAAGCGACGATTACAGCAAACATGAGCAAACCTGAATTATGCCTTGCATCGTACACATTAAATGTTTGCCGCTTAAACTTTAATCCGCCGATAAAAAAGGACAGCCCGCCAACAAGCAATAAATTCCCAATAACAGAACCTGTTAAAGAGGCAAGCACAACACCAATAAGACCCGCCTTTAACGCAAAGATTGAGATAATTAATTCAACGGCATTACCAAATGTTGCATTCAGTAACCCTCCAATACGAGGACCGGCAACAATCGTTAAACTTTCTGTTGCTCTCCCCATAATACTAGCAAGCCCGATAATCGTAATACAATAAACTCCAAACATGAGTACATTAGAGAAATGGAATAACGATCCGATTACTGATAAAGGAAATCCGATGAAAACGACTCCTAAAAAAAATTTGTTCAACATCTCGTCCAAATCCTTCCATTTTGAATAATGCTCGATCTTTCATTAATATTTCAACTTTTCCCTAGAATAGAGTTTTTTACCCTTACTTTTTTCTTGTTTTTCCAGCTTTCTATCGAAAAAGGGACTTATCAGATAAGATGACAAGTCCCCTCATTCAAACGGTGTTATGAATGGCATTCTCCATTTCGCTCACCAAAAAGTGAATTCACTTCTCCTCCTACCATCATAATAATGGCAGAAATATAAAACCAAAGCATCAGAATAATGATTCCTCCAATACTTCCGTATGTCGAGGAATAGTTCCCAAAATACGAAACATAATGGGAAAACCCTAAAGAAACGATGATCCATCCGACACTAGCAAAAATGGCACCGGGAACGGCTGCTAAGCATTTAATTTTTACACTTGGCGCAATATAATAAATGCCAAGAAATACGATAAATAAAATGACCGGACTTATAACCCATCGTAATAAATTCCATGTTTTTAAAAAAGCTACTGACAACCCAAATTGAGAGAAAATAAATATTCCGAGCTGTTTACCAAATACCGGAAGTAGAAGCGCTAATAGAAAAACAAAGATCATTGCAAGCGTTAATAATATAGCTAGCCCTCTTGCTACTAGAAACGGTCTTTTTTCCGTTACATCATATGCTCTATTTAACGAGCGCATTAGCGCATTCATCCCATTTGATGCCGACCAGATTGTCCCGATTATCCCGATCGACAACAGCCCTCCGCTTCTGTTTTCCATAACTTCATTAATTGTATTTTGAATCATGGAAAATGTCTCCGTAGGTGCAAAATCTTTAATAACATTAAAAATATCATCCTGTGTCAATGGTGTATACGGAAGTAATGTAACGATAAAAATAAGCAAAGGGAACAATGAAAGTAAAAAGAAATAGGCTAATTGAGCAGCCATTCCTGTAACATCATTATCCATCACTTTTGCCAACAGTCTTTTTAAAAACTTCCGATTTATTCGTACGTTCTTCTTTCGCTTTTTCAGAGTGGCCACCACCTAAATATCATCATTACTTTATATTTTACCTTTTTTCTTATCATCAAACATATTCATAAAATGTTGACAATTTCCCATTGTAATGAAAGGATGGAAGATATGAATAAAAGGATAGGGGGTTTGGATTATGGATTTGACAAAAAGTTCACGTGAAAATATTGAATATATGCTTAACGAAATTATTACGAAGTTAAGAATGGTTAATATCGGAGCAATTAAATCAGATAGCCTTGACGAAGAGCGCTACGAAGAGCTTCAGGAAATTTATGAATTGGTGATGAAAAAAAATAGCTTTAGCCCAAACGAGATGCAAGCATTGGCGGAAGAGCTTGGTCAATTAAGAAGAGCGTAAATGATAAATTAAGGGAAAGGAAGGCGAACCCCTCCTTTCCCTTATTCTATGAAACTACTATGCATTAATTGATAAACGACGTTTTCTCGAAAGCAAGAACATTGCAACACCCGTTAATAATAGGGATATTCCAAGCATGAGCCAATTATAATCGTTTGTTGCCGTGTTTGGTAAGCTGCCTTTCTTTGTATGTTTCGTTTTATCGTCCTTTTTATCTTTTTTCGTGTCATCTTTTGATCCATTTCCAGGATCTTTCGCACCCGGGACAGGGGTTTTATCGTCATCCCCATCATCTGGATCTTGAACAGGATCTTTAGGATCGACAGGTGGTGTGTCGTCTGGCTTGTCAACTTGAGCAAAGACACCGTAATTCGAGAAGTGAGTAACAACTATGCTAATTGTTTGTAACTCCTTATTTTTCTCTCCTTTCTGACTTTCCCATTTACCTTCGGCTTCGTTATAATAGTAAATATCTACATCTTCCGGTGAATCAGCATCATAGCCCATCATAAGTGTAAACGTTCCTTCGTAATCTTTAAACCCTTCTGGATATTGGAATTCAAAATTCAAAGCATCGCCAAAAGCTTTTAGTCCTTCTGCTTTGGAGAGGGCATCTTCGCTTGTAAGTGTAACAGTGAGTAACGTTCCTTCTGGAAGATCATTCGGCAATAATAAGGTTACATCCGCTCCAATAATCCGGATCAGCTCATCCGAGTTCACCATTAGCTCTTTTCCTAATTCAACATCTTTTACATAAGGTTCTTCCGGGTCTGGATCTTCGATTTTTGGGAATGACGGATTAATTGCTCCGATAAATGCACTAGCAAGTGCTTCATACCCAGCCGCACTTGGATGAATATTAGCTTGGTTCGGAAGATACGTTTGATAGTTTCCTTCAAATAATTGAGCAACGGGTACAAACGTCGCACCAAATTGGGATGTTGGCATTGATATTGCCGTGTTTAAATTGAATAGCATTGGCTTCGTCATAATTTCTTGCACTTCCGCTGGTAAATATGGAAGAGCATTATAATAACCCATAACGTAAATTTTAGAAGTAGGGTTTACCGACCTAATTGCCCCTAATATTTGTGCCGTGTTCGAGCCAACCTCCCCAATAATCCCTGGAATCGCAGCTAGTTTTGTCAATGCATCTCCTAAAAGCTGAGCCGCTTGTTGTGCTTGCTCGGCAGCCACTTTTGCTTCATTGGACACATTTACAGCTGTTATTGCACCATCGGCCGCTGCCTTTGCTGTACTCGCCTTTGCCGAAGCATCGGATAATTGGGCCACAATCTCATCTGCCAATGTTTTTAAGTCATCCGGTATAAATGTTTTTAGTGAATTGATTATAGTTACCGTCTCATTTAGTTTTGCCCCAGCGGTATTCAATTCACTTGAAACTGTTTCTAATGACCCCGCGCTATTATAAGTATCCAGAGCTAATCCAACACTCGTCTGTGCAGTTAAAACATTCGAAAGAATATTGTCTAAAGTCGGCTGAACGAGTGGAAGTTTCTCAGCAGGTATTTTTGTTTTGATCACCTCTATTGCTCCCGTGACTTCTAAATTATTCATTGCGTTCTTAATTTCGTTTACTTCTCTTTCAACTGCGCTTTTTGCAATATCCTCAGCATCTGCCGCTAGTTTGGCATTCGCCATTGTTACTTCGGCTAATTGTTGTACTTCTGCTAATTTTTCCTTGTTTAAATCAGCTGGATTTATGCCGGAACTAAGTATCGGCATTAGTCCTCCTAAAATATCATTCGCACCTACGCTTATCGTGATAATGTCCGCATCTGCTAATTTTGAAATTTCGGATAGCCCCGCTAGTACTTGCCCTGACGTAGCACCCGATTTACCGGCATTATGTACATTTACCTCATATCCATTTCCCTCTAGACTATTTTTAATTAATCCAACATACCCCGTACTAGGTGTATTGTCAGAAAGAATTCCTGCCGCCAATGAATCACCTAACGCGACATAATTAACTGTGTTTGTCTTCCCTTCATTAGCTAATGTTGATAATGGGGCAAAAGCGAGTACAAAGACAAGCATTAATAGTAGTGCGCGCGATCGTTTTATTACTCTTTGCAAATGAAATCATCCTTTCCTTTTAAGTATTTTTGAGGACCTTAAACTATGTAAACTCCATAGTATAACTCGTTAACTACTAAATTATTACCTTCCTTTCATAGATTATTTATTATATATATATTATCAAAAGCAATACAATTTGCAATATTCTGTATTTTTCTTTAAGTAAACTTAATATATATAGTCCTTTCGAACTAACATCTAACTTTCTATCCGGAGCCTATTGCAATAGAAAAAGCCCTTCCTCGCTTATAATCGAGAAAAGGCTTATTTAAGGATAAGTGCAACTATTATCTATTTTGCATCCAATCCGGTTTTGTAAAATCAACGAAGTCTGAGTCGATAACCGCTTCGAATTCTTCTGATTCTACTACTTCTTTAATGTCTTTTACAAATTGAGCATCTTTGTTTTTTGTGTCAATAACGACGCGGTTGCGGAAAACATCATCCATATCTTCAATTGCAATGCCGTCTTCTGGTTTCATTTTCGCTGCAAATGCGAAGTTTCCTGGTACTGCTGCCATATCCGCGCTTTCAACCGCACGTGGAAGCTGACCTGCTTCAATCGGTTGGAATTTAATATTTTTAAAGTTGTCTTTAATGTCTTTTTCAGAAATCGTTAAATGACTAACATCGTCTTTTAATGTAATCAAGCCTTCTTGTTCTAAAATTAATAGCGCTCTTCCCATATTCGTTGGGTCATTTGGTAACGCTAGAGTCGCTCCTTCTGTAATTTCATCTAATGAATTAAATACATTAGAGAAAATAACCATTGGTGAAGTTGGAACAGTAATTACCTCTGACAGGTTCAGTTTGTTTTGCTCTGCAAAAGTTTCCATGTATACTAAATTTTGAAAGACGTTCGCATCGATATCACCGTTTGCTAAAGCATTGTTTGGCTGAATGTAATCGCTGAATTCTACTACTTCCACTTTATAGCCTTTTTTCTCCAAGCCAGGTTTAATCGCTTTTGTAACCATATCTGTGAATGGTCCAGCTGTTGCACCAATTTTTACTTCCTTTTTATCTTCGTTTGCTGCACCTTCGTCTTTGCTACCACCACATGCAGCAAGTACACTAATTGCTAGAATGATTGTAACTGCTAAAAACCATTTTTTCATGTCTGTTTCCTCCTGAAGTTTATCTTTTATCTGCATATTTTGCCCAGCGGTCTCCAATAAATTGGATCAACTGAACTAATATTACTAACAAAATAACGGTTGTAAACATAATGACTGTATCATAGCGATAATATCCGAAGCGAATGGCTAAATCCCCAATACCCCCGCCGCCAACAGTACCTGCCATCGCTGAGTAAGCGACAAGGCTAATCGTCGTTAACGTGATACCTTGAATAAGACTTGGCTTTGCTTCTGATATGAGCACATCTTTAATGATCATCCACGGTGTTGCGCCAACTGCAATCGCCGCTTCGATCACCCCTTTATCAATTTCTCTAAAAGATGTTTCTACAATTCTTGCATAAAATGGGATCGCAGCAACCGATAAGGAAACGATGGCTGCCGTAGGTCCTATAGCTTTTCCTACAATTAAAATCGTAAATGGAATGAGGAGAACGAGTAAGATAATAAACGGAATCGAGCGAATTAAGTTTACTAGAAAGCCAACTGTCGATTTCACCAACTTATTTTCCCAAAACATACCTTGATCCGTAACAAACAGTAGTACCCCTAACGGTAATCCAATAATGACCGAAACGAGAAGTGCAATCCCGACCATATAAATTGTTTCAAAAAAAGCTTTATTCAAATCTGGCAGCATTTCGATTATATGCTCAACCATGAGTGACCACCTCTGCATTTCCCGTTCTTTCTTGTAAATATTGAATGGCTTTTTCTACCTCTGGTCCCTCGCCAATCAATTCCATGATGAAAATTCCTAACGGTTCTTCTTGAATATATTCAATATTCCCATGTAAAAAGTTCCCTTTAACTTTGAATTGCTGCAGCGCATCTGAAACGACCGTTTCACCGGCTTTTGATCCCTTAAATTGGATTCTTACAATTTCTCCCGAACATTGTTTTAATAATTTCTCCGGAATATCCAATTGTAAAATATCACCGATAAACTCCTTTGTTAGCTCTGCCTTTGGCGTTGCAAAAATATCGTATACTGAACCAAGCTCAACAATCTTTCCATCTTGCATGACAGCCATCCGATCACAAATTTCTTTCACAACTTCCATTTCATGTGTAATCAGAACGATTGTGATGCCAAGCTCTTTATTAATTTTTTTCAATAGAGCTAAAATCGACTTCGTCGTGCTTGGGTCAAGCGCTGATGTTGCTTCATCACATAATAAAACAGATGGATTATTCGCAAGTGCTCTAGCAATACCGACACGTTGTTTTTGTCCACCGCTTAATTGTGATGGATACACATCCCTTTTATCGGAAAGACCTACCATATGGAGTAGTTGTTCTGCCCTTTTTACACGTTCTGCCTGTGGATAATTGGCGGCTTTTAAAGCGAAGATAATATTTTCAATAATCGTTTTAGAACTAATTAAGTAGAAATGTTGAAAAATCATCCCAATTTTCAGACGAGCTTGGCGCAGCTCAGACGCTGAAAGCTTTGTTAAATCAGTCCCATCAATAATTACAGACCCTGATGTCGGTTTTTCCAGCAAATTCAGGCAGCGAATCAGAGAACTTTTACCAGCGCCTGAGTAACCGACGATGCCAAAAATTTCACCTTTTTTTATCGATAAGGATACATTATCGACACCAACCACTTCGCCTTTTTTTGTTTTATATTTTTTTGTTATATTGCTTATTTGTATCATATTCTCCACCTCAAAAAGTAAAAATGCCTCTTTCATCTTGAAAGAGGCATCGAAAATTCATTGTTCGCTTTCGACTTATCTTTCAGAATTTTCCATTCCGCAGGAAGTGGCACCTTTCCCCAATTGGAGGTTGCCGGACGTCTTCGGGCCTGATCCCTCAGTCACTCTTGATAAGTTTCATATTCATATGGATAAAGTTATTATGACGAAAAAGTCGAAACTTGTCAACAGAAATATTTCTTTGGCTGGCGATCGTCAAAAATAGGGATGCGGCTGCGAATTTCTTCAATTTCATCAAGGTCCACTTCTCCAACTAATAATTCTTCGTCAATTCCACCTTCAGAAATGATCGTCCCCCACGGATCAATGATGAGTGAGTGACCGGCAAACACATTATTCTTGTCTTCACCTGCACGATTGCATGCAATGACATAACATTGATTTTCAATCGCACGAGCTTTTAATAACGTTTGCCAATGATCCAGTCTTTGAATCGGCCATTCTGCGACAACAAACAATGCCTTTGCCCCATTTAGCACAGGTTTTCTTAACCATTCCGGGAAGCGAATATCATAGCAAATAAAACTTGCCGCTTCTTCTCCATCAAGCGTAAAATTGGTTTCGTCATTGCCCGCCTGCAAATATAAATGCTCATCCATAAGCTGGAACAGATGAAGTTTACTATATTCGTGAACGAGCTTTCCTTCGCTGTCGATGATGTACATCGTATTTTTTACGCCATCTTTTGTTTTATTTGCTACCGAGCCACCAACGATATGAAATTGATGTTTCTTCGCTTGTTCTTGTAAAAACGCAATCACATCACGTCCTTCTTGATGAGCAATTTCATTTAAACGGGTTAAATCATAGCCTGTTGTCCATAATTCTGGCAAAACAACAACTGTACATTGTTCTTTTGCCGCTTTTTCAAACCATCGCTCCGCACGTGTAAAATTTCCCTCTGGATCTCCGAACGCAATGTCCATTTGAATACAGCCAACTTTCCACTTCATCCCCAAATTCCTCCCCAAATTTTCTGTACTTTACAAACATTATTATTCGTTATAACATGGAACACTAGAAATGAAAAGGAAAATCCAATTAATTTTATTGAGGTGGCGGAATGAAAAACTTTGAAACTTCCGATATATTAAAACAGTTACCGAAGCAATTTTTTGCCTCGCTCGTGCAAAAGGTAAATCAAAAGATTGCTGCTGGACATGATGTCATCAATCTTGGGCAAGGGAATCCTGATCTCCCGACACCGGGTCATATCGTCGAACGCTTAAAATCAGCGGCAGATGAAGCCTCTAATTACCGCTATCCACCTTTTCGCGGCAAAATGGAACTAAAAGAAGCAGTAGCAACTTTTTATAAACGTGAATATGATGTTGATCTTGACCCTGAAACAGAGGTCGCTGTTCTATTTGGCGGAAAAGCGGGACTTGTTGAGTTGCCGCAATGTTTACTAAATCCTGGTGACACGATGCTCGTACCAGACCCGGGTTATCCAGATTATTGGTCCGGCGCTGCCTTAGCGAAAGTACAGATGGAGATGATGCCATTAAAAGCAGACAATCATTTTCTTCCACGCTACGATGAGATCCCCGCTTCAATTGCAGAAAAGGCAAAAATGATGATCTTAAATTACCCGAACAATCCGACAGGAGCGATTGCTGACTTAGAATTTTTTGAAAAAACAGTTGCATTTGCAAACGAGCAAGATATTTGTGTCGTTCATGATTTTGCATACGGTGCGATCGGTTTTGATGGTAAAAAACCAATTAGTTTTCTCCAAGTACCCGGAGCAAAAGAAATTGGCGTAGAACTTTACACAATGTCAAAAACATACAATATGGCAGGCTGGCGTATCGCATTCGCCGTTGGTAATCGCTCTGTTATTGAAGCAATCAATTTATTGCAAGACCATTTATATGTTAGTTTATTTGGCGCTATTCAAGACGCAGCAACAGAAGCACTGCTTAGTTCACAGGCATGTGCGATTCAGTTAAATGAAACGTATGAAAAGAGACGAAACACCTTTATATCTAGCTTGCATGAAATTGGCTGGAATGTCGATGCACCTCCAGGCTCCTTTTTCGCTTGGTTAAAAGTTCCAGATGGATATACGTCAGAAGCTTTTGCCGAACTCTTACTAGAAAAAGCACATGTAGCCGTAGCACCTGGTATTGGGTTTGGTGAACATGGCGAAGGATATGTGAGAGTTGGTTTATTAACAACCGAAGACCGTCTACGCGAAGCGGCCAAACGAATAGCAAAACTTGATATTTTTTAAAACTCTGGGGGATTAGAAATTCTAGCTATGGCTTGTGGAAATCCTCGCTATGGCTTAGAAATCCTCGCTATGGCTTAGAAATCCTCGCTATGACTTAGAAATCCTCGCTATGGCTTAGAAATCTTCGCTATGGCTTAGAAATCTTCGCTTTGGCTTAGAAATCTTCGCTATGGCTTAGAAATCCTCGCTATGGCTTAGAAATCCTCGCTATGGCTTAGAAATCCTCGCTATGGCTTAGAAATCCTCGCTATGGCTTAGAAATCCTCGCTATGGCTTAGAAATCTTCGCTTTGGCTTAGAAATCTTCGCTTTGGCTTAGAAATCTTCGCTTTGGCTTAGAAATCCTCGCTATGGCTTAGAAATTACCGCTACGGCTTAGAATTTCTAAAATGGGCTAGTGATTCTATCACTTTCGGTCTAGATTTACTGCTAGTACATAATAAAAGTGTGTTTTTATCTTTCTATATAAGTTGAAGTTAAGATGTTCATTTAAATGGTTTTAAACAGATTGATTAGAGTGAAAGACGGCGACTCCTGGGGGATTAACGGCAAACATGAGATCCCACAGGAGCGCATTTTAAGGAACGAAGCCTTAAAATGCGCTCCTGTGGCAACGGCTCCGTGGCCAACATCCTGTTGGCACGAGGCTCACGTGCCGCCCCCAGAAAGCGTCCGCTTGGAACGGAAATCAACAGTGTTTACTTTCAGCATTTTATGTATGTTATTTATTCAACTTATATAAATAGAAAAACAGATCCTAAACAGGATCTGTTTTATTATTTAACTAATGTTTTTTCACTTAACCCACGAATCGTGTGCAGTAATTTATTTACGTCTTTCTCAGACACATCATTTATACAAGAGATTTGCAGCCAGTTTTTTTGTTGTAAATACGAACTTTCATAATGGACGGTAAAACCATTGAAATATAGATCATCACCCAATTGGATTGCATTTTTTCCATCAGGTAAAAGGATTGTCATAATACCCGGAGCAGATTCATTTTCGGCGGAAAGCACTGACAAACCCGCTTCCTCTACTGCCCTTCTAATCTTATTGTAGCGCAATGCGATCGTTTCATATACACTTTCCGGATATTTATATTTTTGTAAAGCAACCGTAAGAGCACTTAATAAATTTGATGATTGCGTATAAGGCGTACCCCCGGCAGCAGCATATGCCCCAAGATCGAGGTAGCGCGGCAAACGGTTGGATGGGATTAATTCCTCTTCATGAAAAACAAATGATACACCTGTATAACTAGCAAGTGCTTTTCCACTTACTGCTGAGGCGAAAGCAACACCTGATAAATCAATCGGAATTGTCCCGATCGAGCTAATACAATCAATTGCCAGTTTCAGATTATATTCTTTGCTTAATCGCTTGAGTTGCTCTAAGTCATTTAAAACACCCGTTGATGTTTCACAATGGACAGCCCAAATCCAGTCGACCTTTCTTCTTTCTAGCCATTCCTTAATCAACACCATATCAAATGCTTTTCCCCACTCCGCTTCCATCGTTTCAAATTGGAGTTGAAAGCGATTGGCATGATCAACAAGGCGCTTACCGAACTCTCCATTCATAAGAATAAGCCCTTTTCCGTTGAGGAGCGATAGTTGTCCGGCAACGGCATCATTCGCTAATGTGCCGGTTCCATGTAAAATTTGCACATCGTTTGCCCTCACGAGCGTCTTTAATTGTCCTTGAACCTCATGTAATATGCCATCAAATTCCTTTGATCGATGTGAAATCGGTACTTTTGCTAACGCTTGCTGAACTTCTGGTGCAATCGTGGCTGGACCAGGCAGAAAATTGATTTGTTCTTTTAAAATTCGTCCAGCAATTCCTTCATCAAATGTGGATTTTGTCAAATACATTGGTTGAAATGCCGCATCCTCGCTTCCTGTTAAATAAGCGAATGGCTGAAACCCCATTTGTTCATATAGTTTTTGTTCTCGTGTCGTTCCGGAAATGAGCGCCATATCATAGCCTGCTTTTAAGCAAAAACGAATTAATGCTTGGGCAAGCCCTAAAAAGACACGTCCGTTCCGATAGGCGGGATCCACCGCTAACAAGCGAATTTCGCATGGTTTTTTCGCTTGCACAGGTAAATGTTCCTCTACTTCTCCAATCTTTCCATCAAGTGAAAATGGTCGATTGCTTCGAACACAAATCATCCCAATCACTAATTCATCTTTTAAACAAATCATATATGTATTTTCTTTATGAAACTTATCAGTCAATGTTTTTGACTTATTTTTATCATGTTGAGGAATTTCCTCAACGAATGTTTGATAGTTTAATTGATTAATTTGCTCAAACTCTTCTTGTTCTGTGGCAATTTTATAAATAAAGCTCATCAGCTGATTTTCCTTTCAGTAAAAAATTTTTCTCTTAAATTTTGACGATGGGCAAATATAATGATGACTGAAATCATCAAGGAAATGACAACGGCTTCCCACCGATAATAAAAGAGCATAAGTAAAGGATATAAACCAACCGCAATCATTCCGGCGATTGTAAAGCTGCGTAATAAAGGATAGAAAATAAGAAAAATAATTGCAAATAAACAAAATAAAATGGGGTCAAACGCCAGAATTCCACCGATATATGTAGACATCCCTTTTCCGCCTTTCCACTGAAGAAAGACTGGATATATATGGCCCAAAACAACTGATAATAATAATAGCATTTGCCATTCAGCTGCAAAACCAAGCCATTTCGCCATTAAAATCAAAAGCGCACCTTTGCTTGCATCACCTAAAAATGTAAAAATAAAAGCCTTCTTACCAAATAATCTGCCAGCATTGCGCGCGCCTGCGTTCCCACTCCCTTCTTGACGAATTTCTTTGTGATAAACGGTTTTCGCCAGCACATAGCCCGTCAACAAATTCCCAAGTGCATACGCGCTAACGAGCCAAATCAATTTAATCATCATGCACCCTTTTCCAATTGTTTATTTATACCTAATTTTAACATAATTCGTAAATGATTGTATCAACAATTGCGAATTCAACGTAACGGTATTCTTGCAGCATTTGACAATAATTGCAAAACATAATATAGTTAGCTAGGTAACTATTAATTTTGGAGGGAAAAAATGACGGAGTATCATCGTTTTTTTCATTTGTTTTTTCAAACTTCAAGAAAGCTTTCCAAAAAAATCAATGAATTACTTTCTCCGCACGGAATATATAGCGCACAATGGACGGTTATTTATACGTTGTATATGTGTGGCCCACTTACACAGTCAGAGCTTTGTAATCATCTAAATGTAGAAGCCCCGACGATGACAAGAAGCATTCGAAGATTGGAGTCAGCCGATTTTGTTTTTAGAGGTGAAGGAAAAGACAAACGTGAAAAGCTCGTTACTTTAACAGATAAAGCAAAAGCTCATTATCCAATATGGAAGGAGACAATCCATTCATTTGAGAAACAATTAATGCAGGAGATCACAATACAAGAGCAACTGCATTCACAAGAGGTCCTAAATAAGTTAATGAGAAACATAGAAAAATAGGAGGAATGTTTTTTGAAAAGAGAACCATTATGGACGAAAAATTTTATCGGTGTATCCGTTTCAAGCTTTTTTTTATTTTTAACTTTTTATTTACTTATGGTCACTTTGCCGATTTATACGATGGAAGAACTAAATGGAACAGCAACTGAAATTGGCTTAGTCGTCACTTCATTTCTTATCGGTGCGGTCCTTGTTCGCCCTTTTTCTGGCATATGGATTGAAAAAATCGGGCGTCGAAAAATGCTAGCAATCGCACTCGCTATTTTTCTTCTATCAACTTTTTCTTATATTTTTTCTTCATCACTTATTACCTTTCTTATCCTTCGTTTTCTTCACGGTATTGGTTTTGGAATCGCCACAACGGCAACAGGTACAATCGTAGCTGATTTAATTCCCGACTCAAGAAGAGGAGAAGGAATGGGGTATTATGCGATGTCAATGAACATTGCGATGGTTGTTGGTCCATTTCTTGGCCTAACGCTCATTCAAATAACAGATTTTACGATGATGTTCATCATCTGTACTGGGCTAGGTTTATTGGCGATCATTTCCGTATTATTCGTTACGATTCCTTCTTCCAGCGCACAAATGGAAATGAAATTTTCCTTTAAAAAATTAATCGACAAAAGCGCGTTGCCGATCGCGGTTGTCGGTGGAGCGTTAGCGATTGGTTATTCCGGCATATTATCGTTCGTATCGGTCTATGCTAAAGAACTCGATCTCATTTCAGCCGCTACCTACTTTTTTGTCGTGTACGCCATATTCTTGCTTGCATCAAGACCATTTACTGGAAGATGGTTTGATAAATATGGAGAAAACGTCATTATCTATCCGGCGATTCTTTCAGCAGCAGCGGGACTTCTTCTCCTAAGCTTCTCAACATCTACCTTTACATTTTTAGTATCTGCTGCCTTTGTCGGTCTTGGGTTTGGTTCATTAACCCCTGCTCTACAAACGATTGTCATCCGTAACGCAACACCAACAACTAGAGGCATGGCAACTGCTACGTTTTTTACTCTATTTGATTCAGGCATTGGGATTGGTTCCTATGTATTAGGAATGATCGCAGCAAGCACAGGATACGGACATTTATATTTAATTCTTTCCTTCTTCGTAATGGGCTGTCTTGGCCTATATTATTTTTTACATGGGAAAGGGCAAACAAAAAAAATCAAGCAACCGCAGAAACAAGAAGCACATATTTAAAGTCAAAAAGGGTGGTGAAAAATTTTCACCACCCTTTTCATTAATCGGTTTCTTTTACTTTAGGTAAAATAAGTATTTCCACACGACGGTTTTTCGCTCTGCCTGCACTTGTTTGATTGTCCGCAATCGGTTGGAATTCACCATATCCCTTTGCGCTAAACCAACGTGGGTCAAGCTTGTCATCTTCTAAAAGAACTTTCATGAAATTGATCGCACGCATCACGCTTAATTCCCAGTTTGATTGGAATGCTGAGTTATGGATCGGGATATTATCCGTATGACCACTAATAATAATATTCCGTGGAGGCTCCATTTCTAATAAAACAGCCAGCTCCCTCGCCGTGTTTTTGTCTTCTTCCCGCACATCTGCCCGCCCTGACTCAAACAAGACATTATCTCTAATCGTCAGGAGCAGCCCCTCCGAAGTTAAGGCGACATCAAATTTATGATGAAAATCATTTTTTTGTACAAAGGCATTGACCTTTTCTTGAATCGCTTCTAGTTCTTGCTGATCTTCTGTATCCAGAACGGCTTCGATATTCTGTTCAATTTCAGCTTCCGGTTCTGAGCTGTTGTCTGGGACATCTTTGCTATGATCATCATTTTCCAATGGCTGTTGATAGTTTAATGGTCCCGTTCCTCCCATAAAGATACCGTTAAACACTTGGGATAACTGCTGGAATTTTTGGGCATCAACCGCACTAGAAGAAAATAACACGATAAAAAGCGCCAGTAATAATGTTAATAAGTCAGCATAAGGTAAAAGCCATGATTCACTCATTTCACTTTCTTGTCTTTTCTTCCTTCTACGCTTCGACATTTTGCGCTTCACCACCTTCTAGAGTGAGTGCATCTCGCTCAGATGAAGGCAAGTAAGAGGCAAGCTTTTGTTCAATGATACGTGGGGCCTCTCCTTCTAAAATTGATAAGATCCCTTCGACAATCATTTCCTTCACTTTTACTTCTTCCATTGACTTCCTTTTTAATTTATTAGCAAACGGATGCCACCATACATAGCCAGTAAAGATTCCAAATAACGTGGCGATGAATGCAGCAGAAATTGCCTTTCCTAATTCATCCGTATTGTCCATATTTCCTAACGCAGCGATTAACCCGATAACCGCTCCTAAAACCCCCAATGTAGGGGCATATGTACCAGCTTGTGAAAAAATAGAAGCACCAGTCTCATGACGCTCTTCCATCGCCGAAATTTCCTCATTTAAAACATCACGTATATAATCGGCACTTTGACCATCAACGGCAAGGCTTAAGCCATGCTTCATGAAAGGATCTTCAATCTCCTCCATTTTTCCTTCTAACGCGAGCAACCCTTCCTTCCTCGCTAATTGAGCCAGTTCGGAAAAGTGAAAGACCAATTCTTTTGGCTCTAATTCTTTACGCTCTGTAAAAATAATGCGAATTAGCTTTGGTACTTTTTTGATTTCCGAGGTTGGAAAAGCAATGATCACACTTGCGGCAGTTCCAACAATAATAATTAAAATAGCAGCTGGATTAAGCAAGGCTACAAAGCTTACCCCTTTTAATAGCATACCGACGCCAATCGCCACAATTCCTAATATAAATCCAATCAGAGTTGTTTTATCCATTTATCTCATCCTAACCCTATGAATATGTACTACTTTATATATCGGCAAGAAACGACAGTTTTCAATACAATAAAAAAAAGAGAGGCCAAAAGCCCCCCCTTATTCATTGTAACTATATTTTTTTTCCAAATGTTCCTGCCAGATTGCAACAATTGTGCAAATTCCCCAGTAAATCAGAGCAACTAATAAATACATTGTCATATAATCAAATTCTCTGCCGCCAACAATTTTAGCCCGTTGAAATAAATCTGGAACAGTAATCATTGCTGCCAATGAAGATGCCTTTATTAAATCAAGCAATACATTCGAAAGCGGCGGGATCGCAATTCTCGTCGCCTGCGGCAAAATAATCGATATCATCGTTTGCCAATAGGTGAGTCCAAGAGCTTTTGATGCTTCCCATTGTCCCTTATTTACAGCTGTTAGTGCTGAGCGATTTATTTCAGCCATATATGCAGCACTATGTGAACTAAAGCCAATCAGTGCAGCCTCAATCGCACTAAATTGAATACCGATATTAGGCAAACCAAAATATAAAATAAATAAGAAAACAAGCATCGGAATCCCGCGCATAAACGAAATGTACATGCGCGCTGGCCATCTAAGTATCGCATATTTTGACATCCTGGCAATCGCTAAAAAGAAACCGAGGACAAGACCGATTCCCATCCCGGCAAATGAAATGAGCAATGTATACCAAATGCCTTGAATAATATATGGGAAGGATTCAATGGCAAGAGAAACATCAAAAATATGCTGCCATTGAATATCACTCATTGAAGAACCTCCACTTATTAAAAATCAAGCTCTTGTTTAACGGATACATCTGCACCACCGAAAAATTGCTCCGATAGCTTCGTAATCGTTCCATCTTCATGCATATCCTTCAGAACTTCATTTATTTTCTCTAAAATATCTTCATTTCCTTTTTTGACAACAATCGCTTGCTCGTTCGGATGGTAGCGGATGTCAGGATGGATCGTTAAATTTAATTCTGGAAACGCCGCGACAGCAAGGCTGCTCAAGTAATAATCGTTCATAATTACATCGGTTCTTCCGATCGAAACATCACGTAAATATTGCTCGTTTGTTGCATTATCATAAATGACTTCCTCTGCACCATATTCACGTGAAATTTGCATATAAATCGTCGTTGATTCACCTGCTGATTTCTTACCTTTTAAATCTTCTAGCGTTTTTATTCCTGATAAATCATCTTTGCGTACAACCGCACTACCAAATGAAAATTTATATGGATCAGAAAAAGAAAATTTTTCTTTACGCTCTTCCGTTACTTCAATATCATTTGCTGCAAGATCAACCATTCCACTATTCAAGGAAGTTAAGATCCCATCAAAGCCCATCTCTTTAAATTCGATCTCTAATCCTAATCGCTCTGCTACATCCCGTAAAATTTCCACTTCAAAACCTGTTAATTGATCCGTGTCTTTTTCATGGAAAGATGTCGGATATAAAGTACCCGATGTACCCGCAATGATTTTCCCAGATTCTTCGATCTTTTCCCAAGCTGTTTGGGCTTGCTCCTCGCTTTCCTTTTTAGTACTATCATTATTTTTGCTGCCGCCCCCACAGGCTGCAAGCATAATTAAAGTAGCCATTGCCACAATCGCAAGGAATACTTTGTTTAATTTTCTCATGGTAATCCTCCTAGATGTTACTAAATTATTATCTATTAAAATATACATTGGTACTAATTAGATTGCAAACGAAAGCAAGAAATCTATCAATAATATACATACAATGTGAGAAGCAAATACCATTGATTCACACTCCTCGCAAACGCTTTCTCACCCCTTAGTCAAGTGTTTTTTTATGGAGTCTTCTTTACGGAGTTATCCAAAAAATTGAAAAAACGAACGTTCTTGGAAGCTCTCTTCTATTTACCCACTCATATTTATAATGTGAATAAAAAGAAGGTTATATTGACCGTTAATAAATACAGTCAATATAACCTCATATGTCTTTCTTATATCTTTTTAGGCTGTTTATTCGTTACATCTAACACATCGAGCAAGAAGACAAAAACCGGAATCCCGATAATGAGCCCCCATACACCAAAGAAATGCTGTGAAAAAATGAGAACGATAAACGTATAAAAAACAGGAAGATCTGTTTTAGATGACATTAGCTTTGGATTTAACACATACGCTTCGCCTGCATGAATGACAGCAATAGCGATCATCACATAGACAACTTTGATAAATCCGCCGATTGTATAAGCAATTAAGGTAAGAGGGATCAATGATATGATCACACCAGCGACTGGAATCAGCCCAAGAAAGAAGATCATAATCGCTAATCCAAAAATTTGCGGAAAGCCCAAGATGATGAGAGAAATAACAGTTAGTACACAATTGACAATCGCAATAATAAATTGTGCTTCGATTACTTTCCCAAACGTACGAGTAAATTTTGTTCCAAAAAATTCAATTTCATAATAAAACGGGGAAATTTTACTCGTTTTGAATTTGCTCGTAAACTCTTGCAAACGAGGCTTTTCGAGCAAGAAGAATAAACTTAAAATTAAGGCAATCAACACTTGAATACTCGTTTTACTAATATCAGTAAAGTATTTAAGTAGCATTGAAAAACCATTTTCCAAATATGCAGCAATTTGATTATTTGTAATAATTGTTTCGATATAATTAATGATCACATTGTCATGTGGTTGGGTATAAAATGATGTAATCCGCTTGATAAGCTCGCTAATTTCATTTGTAATAATCGGCAAATATTTTACAAGTCCAAATGTCAATAAGCCGACGATAAGTGTGTACATAAATATAACAAGCAATCGCCGATTAATCGGTACGCGCTTTGCTGTAAACTCAACAAGACGATCCATTAAAAACGCGAAAATAAACGTTAACAAGATTAAATTTATAATACTTCGTACGCTATATAGGAATAAAACCATTAATGCGAAGATAATGATTCGTTTTACTCCTTTGTTTCGAAATAATTGCGCTATTGCTTCCATCTAGACATTTCCCCTTAGTAAATATCCCATTTTCCTTACTAATTCTAAGAATACTATATAATGTGCATATGAGTAAATAATTAGCTTGACTTTATTGTAAGGAATGTTGATCAATAAAAAAGCTTCAGGTGATCCATCATCACCTGAAGCTTTTTTTACGATTCTTTCAACCCTTTATAAATCATATCTGCATTCCATTGAACCATTTTCATATACGTATCTCCGTCCGATCCAGACTTTCCTAATGAGTCCGTAAAAATTTTCCCGACGATCGGGACGCCTGTTTCCTTAGAAACTGTTTCCATACTTCTTGGGTCGACACTTGATTCAACAAATAACGCTTGAACATTCCGTTCTCTAATTGTATCAACAATGACTTTTAATTGGTCTGGTGTTCCTTCATCATGAGAGTTAATTTCCCAAATATAAAAAGCTTCAAATCCATAGGCATCGGCAAAATATTTAAATGCTCCTTCACTCGAAACTAGGATGCGTTTTTCCTTCGGGATTTCTTCCATTTTCTTTGTAATATCTGCATGAAGTGTTTCTAATTGCTCAATATATTTTTCTGCATTCTCTTCATATAATTCTTTATGTTCAGGATCTATCTTTATTAATGCTTCCTTTACATTTTCCGCATATTTGATCCCATTTGATACATCAAGCCAAGCGTGTGGGTCTTCTTCCCCTTCGTTGCCCTCTGACTTCAAGTACATCGGTGTAACTCCCTCACTAATTTTAAAAACAGGAGCATTCTCTCCACTCTTACCTGTCGTTTCAAGCAATTTATTAAACCAACCGCCGCCAGTTTCTAAATTCAGCCCATTATAAAACACAACATCGGCATCGGTCGTTTTTTGAACATCAGCTGGCAACGGTTCATACTGGTGGGGATCCGAACCAATCGGTGCCAAGCTTTCCACGGCCACTGCTTCTCCACCTACATTTTTAACAATATCATAAATAACTGAATAAGTAGTAACTACTTTGAGGCGATCATCATTCTCATTGGCTGACGAGCCTTTCGTACTGTTACATCCATATAAAAGTACTGCTGATAAAGCTAACATCATAAATCCATAAATTAATCTACGCATCTATATCCTCCTGATTTTTATATATTTGCGGTTGCCCGTTTTGATTTCGATCTTATTGTGCGCCAAATGACGCCTTGCTTAGGTGATAGTAACAAAGCTAGAATAAAAAATACGGTTGCAACGAGGACAATGGTTGCCCCTGAAGCTAGATTATGTTTAAAGCTAATGTATAAGCCAATAACCGATGACAGCGCACCAAATCCAGCAGAGATATAAATCATTTTCCAAAGCCGATCCGTTAATAAATAGGCAGTGGCAGCTGGTGTAATTAACATCGCAACGACGAGCACGATACCAACCGTTTGCAGAGAAGCAACTGTAACCATCGTTAATAAAGTCATTAAAAAGTAATGTATAAGCTTATTTGGTAGACCATATGCTTGCGACATTGTCGGATCAAATGAGCTGATGAGCAATTCTTTATAAAAGAAATACACTCCCGCTAACACAATTATCCCAATGAAGAGCGTCATCCACATATCTGAAAGTCTAACAGCAAGCACGTTTCCAAATAAAATATGATACAAATCAGTGCTGCTTTTCAACAACGTAATTAATATGATTCCCGTTGCAAATGCAGCTGTAAAAACAATTCCAATTGACGTATCATTTTTAATACGGCTGTTTTGACTAATATAGCCAATTCCAATTGCGGTCAGCACTCCTGTAATGACTGCTCCAATAAAAAAGTTAATGCCTAGCGCATATGAAATAGCCACCCCGGGTAAAACAGCGTGGGAAATTGCATCCCCCATTAACGCCATCCCTCTTAAAATAATGAAGCAGCCAATGACACCGCAAATGATCCCTACAATTACAGATGTAACAAGCGCTTTTTGTAAAAATTCATAATGCAACAGAGCTTCCATAAATGTCATGTCGGGTTCACCACCATATCCTTCATAAACGATAATTGACCACCATATGCCCGAGTAATAACTTCGGGTTTTAATACTTTACTAACCGGGCCAAATTCAACTAATTCCTTATTCAAAAGAATTAATTCATCAAAATACTCCTTTGCTTTCGTTAAGTCATGATGGACGAGCATGACTGTTTTACCTTGTTCACAGAGCTCTTTTAAAATCCGGACAATCGTTTCCTCACTACTTACATCAATCCCTACAAAAGGCTCATCTAAAAATAGGATATCGGTTTGCTGAGCCATTGCCCTTGCTAAGAATACTCTTTGCTGCTGTCCACCCGAAAGCTCACCAATTTGGCGATCCTTAAAGGATTCCATTCCAACCTTTTTCAAACACTGCAAACTAATTTCTTTTTCTTTTTTTCTAGGCTTGCGAAATGCTTTCAAATTCGGGTATGTGCCAAGCATGACCGTTTCAAAAACGGAAATAGGGAAATCCCAGTCAATATTACTACGTTGTGGGACATAGGCAATCTGACGGCGAATCTCTTCTATTTTTTTCCCTAAAATACGCACATGTCCATTGTCGATTGGCAATAATCCTAATAAAGATTTCAATAACGTTGATTTACCAGCACCGTTTGGACCAATGATTCCTACTAGTTTCCCAGCTTCGACTTCGAAACTTACATTCTTTACCGCCTCATTTCCATAATACGAAACTTGTAAATGTTCAACTTTCACTGCTTTCGTGAGCATCTTTCCTCACACCTTTACTATTTCTAATTTACATTTATTTTACCACCCGCAAATAAGTTTGACAAGGGCAACTTTTATTTATTTATTCAACTTTAGCGTAAAATGTTCATCTCACTTATGAAATTAGGCAAAAAAAAACTAGCACCAAATGAGTGCTAGGCTTTTTCCATTGCTTATGCTTGTACTTGAGCTTGTTTTTCCAACTGCATAGCTGGTCCGAAAAATTCAAAGCGAATATTTTCTTCTTTGATGCCGATATCAGCTAGCATATTTACAACATTTCTTAAAAACTGAACAGGACCACATACATAGCAGATCGCGTCAATGCTTACTTTATCCGCTAAAAACTCCTTTGTAATATAGCCAGTAAAATGATGAATCCCTTGATCATTCAACGGCTTTTCATAGCCAAAATAAACATTTCCAGTTGCCAATTGCTCTAACATGTCCATTGTCTTCGTTGCAAATGCGTGAACTTTTTCATCGCGGGCGGCATGGATAAATGTAATATCACGTGTCGAAGCTTCATTTACAAGTGTTTCCATCATACTCATCATTGGTGTAATTCCTACACCACCACTGATTAATGCGATTGGAGCCACTTCTTCTTTATTTAAAATAAAATCACCAGCAGGTGCACTTACTTCAATTTTGTCACCGATGATTACATGATCGTGTAAATAAGTAGAAACTTTTCCATGTGGAGTAAATTCCGCTTCTCTTTTAACGCTTATGCGAAAATATTCATTTCCTGGTGCACACGATAATGTGTATTGACGATTTAATGCGTACGTTTCCCCAGGAATGTGAACCCGAATCGTAATATATTGACCAGCTTCATAAGTAGGCACCGCCATACCATCATTCGGTTTTAAGTAAAATGAAGTAATAACATCACTTTCTTTAACCTTATTAATGACTTCAAAATCCTTAAAGCCGTCCCAGCCATTCACTTGTTGCTCGGCAGCTTCAAACATATCGCTTTCGATATCGATAAACACTTGGGCGATTATGCCATAAGCTTCTGCCCATGCAGCGATGATTTCATCTGTTGCCGCATCACCTAACACTTCTTTAATTGCTTCTAATAAATGTTGGCCAACAATCGGATAATGCTCAGGTTTTACGCCTAAACCACGGTGCTTATGAGCAACTTGCTTCACAGCCGGAAGAACTGCCTCTAAACGATCAATGTTTTGTGCAGCCGCATAAACCATATTTGCCAATGCGGTTTGCTGTCTTCCTTGTGATTGATTAGAGTGGTTAAAAATATTTAATAACTCTGGATGGTTTGTAAATAGTTTTTTGTAAAAGACAGATGTAATTGTTACACCATGTACTTCTAAAACCGGTACAGTTGCTTTAATTGTATCAATTGTTTTTTGAGAAAGTGCCATAATGAATACTCCTTTTAAAAGATGTATTTTAAATACACTTTTACTTTAAACTAGTGAAACACCCTAAAGCAATATATTAAATACATGTTTAAAAAAACTGTCACAAAATAGACTTTGATTGTTCAAGAAGAAAATAGAAGCATCTAATTGTTCATTTGTAAAATAATTCTTTATAATTATTTTAAGTAGGTGATATATTTGCGACTAACGAACTATACAGACTATGCATTACGTCTTTTAATTTACTTAGCAGCGAAACAGCCAGATTCACTTTCAAATATTACAGAAATTGCTGAGGCATATGGAATATCGAAAAACCATTTGATGAAAATCACTCACGAGCTTGGAAAAATAGGTGTCATTACGACGATCAGGGGGCGTGGTGGCGGAATCAAATTGGCTGTTCCTCCCAGTGAAATAAATATTGGCTCGATTGTGAGACAGACAGAAGAAGATTTTAAGCTCGTCCCTTGTTTCGGTGATGGTCCACATTCATGTACCATTTCACCAATTTGTGGATTAAAACATGCCCTTCATCGTGCATTAAATGCTTATTTATCTGTCCTAGATCAATATACGTTAGCGGATTTGGTGAAAGAGCCGACACATTATCGGAGACTGTTGGGAATGGACGAGTAATGTCATATTGAAAACATTGGCATTCCTTCCTCCTCTTGGTAAAATAATAAAGAAAACTTTGTACACAAAGGAGACATGTTAATGGCAAATTTCAAAGAAAACTTGGAGAAATATGCAGAACTCGTCGTTCAAGTAGGTGTAAACATTCAAGCCGACCAAACACTTGCAATCAATGCGGCAATTGATAACGCTGATTTCATTCGACTTGTTGTAAAAAAGGCGTATGAAGCGGGCGCTAAAAATGTCATTGTCAATTGGAATGATGATATCGTTTCACGCTTAAAATACGATATGGCTCCAGATGAAGCGTTCAGCGAATATCCATTATGGCGTGCACGTGAGATGGAGGAATTAGCTGAAGGTGGAGCGGCGTTTATGTCGGTCGTTTCTTCAAGTCCAGACCTATTAAAAGGAGTAAACCCACAGCGTATTGCCAGTTTTCAAAAAGCAGCGGGGACGGCTCTCGATAAATACCGACAATACATTCAATCCGATAAAGTGAGTTGGACAGTGATCGCTGCACCGTCGAAGGATTGGGCAGCTAAAGTATTCCCTGAAGATGCTCCAGAAGAACAAGTGAGCCATTTGTGGGATGCGATTTTCCAAGCGACACGCGTGAATGTTAATGATCCAGTCGCAGCGTGGAAAAAGCATGATGAAACCCTGCACGAAAAGGTTGATTACTTAAATAATAAGCGTTATAAAAAATTGCATTACAAAGCTCCTGGTACAGATTTAACAATCGAGCTACCAGCAAAGCATTTATGGGCTGGTGCAGGAAGTATCAACGAAAAAGGCAATGAATTCATGGCAAATATGCCTACGGAAGAAGTTTTTACCGTTCCACATAAAGACGGGGTAAACGGCTACGTCGCTAGTACGAAACCATTAAGCTATGGCGGCAATATTATTGATGAATTTACGATCACATTTGAAAATGGACGAATCGTTGACGTAAAAGCAAAAGAAGGAGAAGAAATATTAAAGCAACTTGTGGAAACAGATGAAGGCTCACATTATTTAGGTGAAGTCGCACTCGTTCCATACAACTCTCCTATTTCACAGTCCAATGTTTTATTTTACAATACACTCTTTGATGAAAATGCATCGAACCACCTTGCGATTGGTAGTGCCTATGCTTTTTGCCTTGAGGGTGGCAAGCAGATGTCACAGGAAGAATTAGCAAAGCATGGCTTAAACTCAAGTATCACACATGTTGACTTCATGATTGGATCAGAACATATGGATATCGATGGTATTACGGAAAATGGCGAAGCAGAACCGATTTTCCGTAATGGAGATTGGGCATTTTAAAGCTTAACAAACGATAAGGACCTGTCTGGATGATAGGTCCTCTTTGTTCTGTTAATGCTGGCTTCGTGAATTGCGCCAGTTTCGAGTGGAATTGCGCATCTTTTTAAATAATTGCGCCACTTTTTGTTTAATTGCGCCACTTCGGCTCATAATTGCGTAATCTCCCATTTTATGCAAATTAAAAACCCCGGAACAACATCTCCGGGGTTTAAATTTACACATCCATTTCCTCATTAAAAGGCTTGTTAACATAGTAATACATCCAGCCCATAAAGACGCCTCCGCCAATCAGATTTCCGATCGTCACCGGTATGAGATTATGAATAATTCCGCTAAACGTTACGGAGTCTGCGTGACCAAGCACGAGCGAAACTGCAAATGTGCACATATTCGCGATGCTATGCTCGTAACCGGATATAAAGAAGCAAAAGACAAATAACATCATTGTAAATAGCTTGGCTCCGTCACCTTTAAGCGTCATCGGTACGAAAAACGCTAAGCAGACAAGCCAATTACAAAGGATTGCTCTAAAAAATAATTGTGAGGTCGGTGCAATCGTTTTGTTTTTCGCGACTTCAAGCAAAAAGCCATTTACTGAAACATCATCAAACAGACCAGTCGCATAAATAAGAAGCGCAAAAAGACCAGCTCCAACAATATTACCTGCATAACTTAATGTCCAAAGTTTCCCGACTTGATTCCAACTCATTTTTCGTCTCAATGCAGTAAACGTATAATAAAAGGTATTCCCCGTGAACAAATCTCCTCCACCGTACGAAATCAGGATGATGGCTGCTCCAAATGTGATCGCAGCCATCGGATAGGCAAAGGGTGACTGTTCCAAATAAAAGAAATTTCCCGTTTTAAAAGCAACAATGACTCCAAAACCAATAAACATACTAGCAAGCATCGATCTTAGAAAATAAATAAAAGAGCTTTTTTCAAAGATTTTTAATTTTTTTAATGCGAGTCGTTCGACTTCTACCAATGATTTGAGTTCCATTAACGTCTATCATCCTTTGACTTCTTCAAAGTGAGGAGCAAGGATCTCTTTTAGTACATTCACACTGTTTTGGAAGCGCTCCTCCTCTTCTTGATTAAGATCAAGTTCTACAATTTCCCGAATCCCATCCCGGTTAATAACGGCTGGAACGCCAATATACACATGGTCTTCCCCATATTTTCCATCGAGATGAGCTGAGACAGTTAATATTGAGTTTTCATTATAAAGAATCGCCTTCGTAATCCTGACGAGTCCCATCGCAATCCCGTAATATGTTGCGCCTTTGCTTTTAATAATCTCATACGCGGCATCACGGACATTGATGAAAATATCATCTAAATCTTCTTTCGTATACTCCTTATTCCGTTCAATAAAATTCATCACTGGAATTCCACCAATATATGCAGAGCTATATACTGGCAGCTCGCTATCTCCATGTTCACCAATAATATAAGCATGGACATTCGTCGGTGCAACATCAAAATATTCTCCCAATGAATAACGGAATCTCGCTGTATCCAAAATGGTACCAGAACCAATTACTCGTTCCTTCGGAAGTCCACTAAAACGCCATGTCGCATAAGTTAAAATATCTACCGGATTAGTTGCGACAAGGAAAATACCATCAAAACCACTTTCCATCACATTATCAACAATACTTTTAAAAATTTTCAAGTTTTTCTCAACTAGATCGAGGCGTGTCTCACCTGGTCTTTGGTTTGCACCTGCACAGATGACAACTAAGTCCATGTTCGCACAATCAGCATACGTCCCAAATCGGATATGCATTGGGTCTGGAGCGAAAGCTTTCCCATGATTTAAGTCAGTTACATCTCCTTTCGCTTTTTCCTCGTTTAAATCAATCATTACGAGTTCTTTAGCAATTCCTTGGTTCATTAATGCGAACGCATAGCTTGAACCAACAAAACCCGTACCGATCAATGCAACGCGACTTACTCGATTTTTTAGTTCCATACAAACCTCAACCTTTCTTCATTGAAAATTTTAGTAAAAACATGATTGTATTGGGACGTCATTAATGACGGTCGTTTTTAAGTAACCTTACAAATATATACATCCTCACGGTTACAATCATTTCCAATCAACATCATTATTGCTGACAGGTTATTTACTTATTCCCTTCTTATTTTCATTATAACTAGACTAATTTTCATTGTCTATAAAAATATGTGAAGTTATTCACAATGATTTTACATATGTAACAACATTGCCATAATATAAGTGTGGAAGAAATAAAAATGAGCCTAACAGCATATTTGTCAGGCTCAATATATGCGTCCTATTGATAATCAATAATCGAGCTCTGTTTCCCACCCGCGGTCAACCGCCTCTTCTTGAGCGAAAAAGAGCATCTCATCCATCGACTCATAGTTCCCTTTTTGTTTATCTATTGGGTCAAAGCCGACTTCTGTCTCAATGATGGCCTCAGACTTCCCGATTAAAACGACTTCATCATTGGAACGTTTCAAGTAAATCGTCCCATCCGGGTTGCATAATATACGTTTTGTCAGCCTCTCCATAGATAACACCCCTTCTTGAAAAATTTCCATTGACTTCCCCTACTAATGATTTAATAATACCCTCTTTTACACTGTAATAAACATACATGATATAATGAAAAACAATGAAATAGACAGAGGTGACGCACATGGATAAGCAAGAGAAAAAGTTTATGAAAGAAACAGTGACAATCAAAACAAGCCATGTTTTACCGCCAGATACAAACCATCTAGGCACAATGTTTGGCGGAAAGCTCATGTCTTATATCGATGATGTCGCATCAATTGCCGCTGTTAAATTTGCTCGCAATTTAGTTGTGACCGCATCAACCGATTCCGTCGATTTCATTAAGCCGATACGAACTGGCGATGCTGTCACGTTAAAAGCGATGGTCACGTGGACAGGAAACAGTTCGATGGAAGTTTTCGTGAAAATTACATCTGAGCATTTATTAACAGGAGAACAATCGATTGCTGCATTATCATTTTTAACTTTCGTCGCATTAGACGAACATGGAAAGCCTACTCCCGTTCCTGAAGTTATTCCAGAAACGGAAGAAGAACGTTGGCTAAATGAAACAGCAAAAACAAGAGCCGCCCATCGAAAAATAAGAAAACAAGAAAGCAAAGAACTTGCTGCTTTTTTCTCTAAATCAGAAAACAACCGATAAGAAAGCACAATCTCATATTGCATAGCCTATGTAGAGAGGGAGCAGATGTTGACAACTCGCTAGGCGGCTTGCCCTGCATATAGATTAAACGGTCCTCTAATTGAAAGCGGACCGTCTTTTTCATTACAACAAGATTAAGTTTTCTTAACAGCACAAGCGTATGAAGGATGCCCAATCTTTCTCTACGTCTTGCGCCTCAACGTTTTTATCGTTTTTCTCATTTGTAACATTTCTAAAATCCCATATAATGTCACAAGCAATCATCCTAATTTTTGTCTATACTTAAAAAATGATACATATGTAATTTTTTAAGGTAAGGTGAAAATCATGTTCTCAAACACTGAAATTGGCATTGATTTAGGAACAGCAAATGTGCTTGTTTATACAAAAAATAAAGGAATCATTTTAAATGAGCCTTCAGTTGTAGCTGTTAATGTAAATACGAATAAAGTACTCGCTGTTGGTACTGAAGCGAAAAGTATGATTGGTAAAACCCCGGAAAATATTATTGCAGTCCGTCCATTACACAATGGTGTTATCGCAGATTTCGATATTACGAGTCAATTACTTAAAAGCTTGATGGCAAAAGCCGCGAAAACGTTAGGATTTTCGATTCGAAAACCCGATGTGGTTGTATGTACTCCATCTGGTGCGACGTCTGTTGAACGACGTGCGATTCATGACGCGGTGAAAGCGTGCGGAGCGAAAAATGTGCATTTAATAGAAGAACCGGTTGCTGCTGCCATTGGCGCAGATTTACCTGTCGAAGAACCCGTAGCAAATGTGGTTGTTGATATCGGCGGTGGAACAACAGAAGTAGCAATCATTTCATATGGTGGTGTCGTTAATTGTAATACGGTTCGAATCGGCGGCGATTTATTCGATGAAAACATTATCCAACATGTGCGCAAAAATTATAACTTACTTATTGGTGAACGAACAGCCGAGCAAATCAAAATCGAAATTGGCTATGCATTAATTGAACACGAAAAGCAATATATGGACGTACGCGGTCGTGACCTTGTGACAGGACTGCCCAAAACGGTCACATTGGTATCAACTGAAATTCAAAATGCGTTAAAAGAATCATTGCTTCATATATTAGAAGCGATTCGGACAACATTAGAAAACTCACCTGCGGAATTGAGTGGGGATATCGTTGATAGGGGTGTTGTTCTAACTGGCGGTGGCGCTCTATTAAATGGCATCCAAGAATGGCTAAGCAATGAGATTATTGTCCCTGTTCATATCGCTCCACAGCCACTCGAATCTGTTGCAATTGGGACGGGAAGATCACTTGCATTTATTAATAAGCTTCAAACTGCATTAAATAGATAACCATATCTCTAATGAGATCCAACTAGCAATTTATCGATTTTCCAAAGAAGCCATCAATGGATCAAAAAAGACGACTTAAAGGTCGTCTTTTTGATTTTGCCTATTTAGGTGTTTCTACACGGATTTACTCTTGCTCACTTACTTCTTTTTCCTTTTTGTTACTACTTAATTCATCTGTTAACGCATCAATGCTCCCACGTACATTATGCTTTCCTGATAAATTTTCTAGTAATTCTTTTACATCGATACCAGATGATGCTTTCAACGATTCTTGCATCGTTGCCATTAAATTCGTTGCGTAGCCAGATACTTTATTGGCGCCACCTTCTCCATTGCTGCCTGTATCAACGACCGTAATTTTATCAATATTGCCGAGCGGTGCTGCCACTTGTTTCGCATATTCAGGAAGCATTTTTAAGACCATATCGAGTACAGCAGCTTGACCGAACTGTTCGAATGCTTCTGCCACTTTTTGCTTCGCTTCGGCTTCTGCCACCCCTTTTAAACGAATGACCTCAGCTTCCGCTTCCCCTTGTGCCCGCTGCGCGTCAGCTTTCGCTACACCATCGAGGCGAACCCGTTCTGCATCCGCTTTGGCTGTTGCTTCTACTCGATATTGATGTGCATCCGCTTCTGCCATTTGTTTCATCTTTTCAGCTGTTGCAGCCTGCTCAACAGAGTATCGATCCGCATCGGCTTTCTTCTTCACTTCTGAATCGTATTGGCGCTCTCTACGCAAAATTTCCTTCTCTTCAAGTTCAATTTGCTTTTGACGCTCAATAATTTTAATTTGCATCTCTTGCTCTGTAACGTCTTGCTTAGCACGAGCTGTTTCTAAGTCATATGCTTGGTCAGCTGCCGCACGAGCGATGTCTTGCTCACGACGGTACTCAGCCATCTTCAACTGATTAACCTTTTCTGCTTCCGCGATTTCTGTTGCTCGTTCAAGCTCAGCTTTTTTCGCCTCTTTCGCTGCTTCTGCACGCTTAATGCGAGTTTCTTTATCTGCTTCAGCAGTCGCAATATCAGCATCTCGCTTCACTTGAGCGATTCGTGGTTTCCCTAGTGAATCAAGGTAGCCATTTTTGTCGCGGACTTCTTTAATTGTAAATGATACGATGACAAGACCCATTTTCGCTAAATCTTGTGAAGCAACACGCTGTACTTCTTGTGAAAACTTATCACGGTTTTTATAAATTTCTTCAACCGTCATTGAACCAAGAATCGAACGCAAATGTCCTTCTAACACTTCTTTCGCTTCGATTTCACGGTCTTCTTTTGTTTTACCTAAAAATTGTTCAGCTGCTGTCGCAATTTCACCGATGGAACCACCAATTTTAATAATCGCCGTTCCATCCGCCATGACCGGTACTCCTTGCTCTGTGTACACTTCTGGCGTCGTAACTTCGAGTTTACTAGATAAAAGGCTAAGCGGTTGTGCCTGTTGGAAAACAGGAAGAACAAACGTACCTCCACCGCGAATGATTTTTATTTTATTTCCAGCATCGTCAGTGTGAACATTTTTTCCGCCAAGATAGCTCCCTGTTACAATCAACGCTTCATCAGGACCAGCCGTCCGATATTTCGTAACAAATACTGCGAATAGAGCGATAAGTATAAATACAACAAGACCAATTACAATTAAAATACCTGTATCCATTCAATTACCTCCTCTTTTTACGTAAAGCTTTTCTGATATGGAACAACGTAAAGAACACCATTTTTTACTTCGATGACTAAAACTTCTGTACCTTCGGAGATTATTTCATTCTCGAAACTAGCTGCCGGCTTAGAAATCATACCGCTATAATTTTCGATGATAACCTCACCAAATCCATCGGCAGGGATCGAAATAATAATTTTTCCTACCCGACCTTCTAAAGATTTTTCCGTATAGCTAAGTGACTGTTCCGCAGATTTCATCGGCACCAATACGAATACATTTAACAACACATCAAGGATTACACTTACGAATGCGGAAATGGCGATAATTAGAAAGCTATTCAGTGTTGTCGTTTTTTCGAGGATGTATCCCCCAGCAGAAAAAAATGTAATGAAGGCCAATATTAAGACGGGGTTTAAAAGTCCAGAAATTTCATCTAAACCTTCTAAAACATCACCAAACAATAAATATAACACTGTTAAACTACCGGAAATAATGAGTAACGTCAGATAAATTGTTTCAATTGCCATTCCAAACAACATCATCGTTATCCACCCTTTACATTTTTATTTAATCGAAATAAAACCACCTTCTCTCGATTTTGTTGATAGTATGTATACGGAACGCTTCATTAAAAAGTTTCATTTTTTTATGAAATTTTAAATCGTTTTTATATTGAAATCGAGAAATTCAAGGTGTACAGCTTTGAGCGGTATATTACTGATGTTTTAAACAGATTCTTTTTGAGCATAGATTAGTCGCTGAGGCGTCTGGAGCTAGACACGAAAATCCATTTTTTGAAATGAAGACGATAAAAATTTTATACTTTCTTTCCTTTAAGCTTATTATACATGAAAATAGGCAGCCCTCAACGTGAGGACTGCCTATTTATGCAATTTTATGAATGGATTTCGTCCGTTCTACATCTTTTTTACACCATTTTACAAGCAAGTACACAAGTGGCGTATCAAGAATTGCCACGACAAATTTAAATGCATATTGTGTCATAATAAGTGCTAGCAAGGCAGGTAACGGCATTGTTCCAAGAAAGGCAATCGTGATAAAAATCGTCGTATCAACAAGTTGGCTAATCATTGTTGATGCATTGTTGCGAATCCATAATTTTTTATCGCCATGTTTAGCTTTTAAACGATGAAACACGGTTACATCAAGATGCTGACTAATAAGAAAGGAAAGCAAGCTTGCGATCGTCACCCGAAATCCAGCGGTAAAAATCGTTTCATATTCCGCTTGGAACTCATAAAAAGAAGCGGCAGGCAGTTTAATTGTAATATAGATGAAAATGACCGCCATGATTTGCGTAATTAATCCAGCTGTAACGGTTTTTCTCGCCATTTCTTTTCCATACACTTCTGTAATCGTATCGAGAATCGGATACGTAAACACATAGATAATAACTGCTGCTGGGAGAACTGCCCAGCCGCCGAGACTGAACAATTTTACAGCTAAAATATTAGACAATATTAATAGGCCGACAAACGCACCGTTTAAATATAAAAGCATGTTTTTCTCCTTAGCGGTTATCGACTTTTTCCGGATACATATCATGATTCATCATCCGGTATTCAGCCATTTCCTCGTATTTCGTTCCAGGCTTTCCGTAATTGCAATACGGATCGATCGATAATCCGCCTCTAGGAGTAAATTTCCCCCACACTTCGATGTAACGCGGGTCAAGCAATTCAATTAAATCATTCATAATGATATTTACGCAGTCTTCATGAAAATCGCCATGATTGCGAAAACTAAATAAATAGAGCTTTAATGATTTACTTTCAACAATTTTTTGATCAGGAATATAACTAATATACATCGTTGCGAAATCCGGCTGCCCTGTTTGCGGACATAGCGACGTAAATTCCGGGCAATTAAATTTTACAAAATAATCTCGGTTCGGATGTAAATTATCAATTGATTCCAATACATCTGGTGAATACTTATACAAATACTCCGTATTCTGATTTCCAAGCAATGTTAAATCCTTCAATGTATCTTCATTTCTTTCCATAAAAAAAGCCTCCTTATGTTTTTTCGTGTTGGAAGGAGGAATCAAAATAAAAAACAGCCATACCGCAATGGATATGGCTGTTATTGATCATCCATAGTTTTTTATAGAGGGTTTAGCGCTATGAACCTCTTCCGTACACGTATGTAATTTCTAACATATCATACTTTTTTTCTTGCACTTCGTCAATGTTTTTCGGTACAATATGAAAATATATAGAAAGGGTGGTAAAAATGTCATTATTATCAGAAATTCTTGATTACAACAAAATTTTCATTGAAGAAAAATTATATGAGCAATATGCTACAACGAAATTCCCTGATAAAAAGCTTGTCATCCTTACTTGCATGGATACAAGATTAGTTGAATTATTACATAAAGCGATGAATATGAAAAATGGCGATGTTAAAGTTGTTAAAACCGCAGGTGCTGTTGTGAAAAACCCATTTGGCAGTATTATGCGCAGCCTTTTAATTGCTGTCTATGAGTTAAAAGCAGATGAAGTGTATGTGATCGGTCACCATGATTGCGGAATGAGTGCAGTTGAAAGCGAAGTAATCCTGAAAAAAATGACGGATCGCGGAATTACAGCTGAGACGCTCGATATTATTAAAAATTCCGGGATTAAACTTGAGCAATTTCTTGAAGGCTTTGACAGCGTTGAAGAAAGTGTTGAGCATAGCGTCAACATGATCCGCAATCATCCATTGATGGCTGCTGAGATTCCAGTTCACGGTCTTGTCATTGATCCTGTAACCGGCGAGCTTGATTTAGTTGTTGATGGGTATAGCAGCAAAGAAGATTGATCTATAAATAGTGATTAAAGCAGGCGAAGCTCTTTGCCTGCTTTATTTTATTGACTGTTTTAAAAAGGAATTTCCAAAATGACTTTCGTTCCTTTCCCTTCTTCGGAACGAATCATAATTTCCCCGCCTGCTGTTCGAGCACGCTCTTCCATACTAAATAAACCGACACCTTGTCTTATTTTATTCACATCGAAGCCTTTGCCTTGATCTTCGATAACGGTGCGGAAAAATCCGTCAAGTTCACGGATCGTGACAGCCGCTTCTTCCGTTTCGGCGTATTTGCGAATATTCGTTAACGCTTCTTGGATAATTCGATAGACGGCGATTTCCTTATTTGCTGAAAGTCGTCGCTGCAAAGAGCAATCAAAATGAACGGGAATTTGATAATTCTCAGAAAAATGGGTTAAATACGAGCGAATCGCAGGGATTAAGCCGAGATCGTCAAGAACAGATGGCCGAAGTTCCCAAGATATCCCACGGACTTCTTCAATCATTTTTAATGCCTCCTGCTCCATTTGGTCGAGCAGTGGGTGATCCATTTCCGTCTGTAATCGATTGATCGTAATCAGATGGCTGTACAAATTTTGCCCTACTCCATCGTGAAGCTCCCGTGATAAGTATTTTCGCTCGTCCTCTTGAATATCCATCATTTTTTTCATCATCGTTTGTAATTCTTCTTCTACCTGTTTGCGCTTCGTAATTTCATGACGTATCGATAAATATTGATATGGTTTGCCTTTTTCATTTAGAAATGGGACGACGGTCGTATCTACCCAATAGTACGTCCCATCCTTCGCCTTATTTTTGATTTCGCCCTTCCACACATTTCCGGATCCAATCGTCCGCCAAAACTGTTTAAAAAACTCTTTTGTATGATAGCCTGAATTAATAATCCGGTGATCTTGACTGAGCAACTCTTCTGTTGAATATTTGGAGACTCGGCAAAATTGGTCATTCACATATGTAATTTTTCCCCTTTGATCGGTAATCGCGACAATCGATGACGCATCAAGAGCAAACTTAAAATCCATTAACTCATTTGTATTTGAAGAGGTTGATTGACTCATTTCCATCTCCCTTTGAAAATGGATCGAGTAATCTTTTTCGATTTGTTTTGCAGCTGCATATATTTTTTGTTTATCAATCGATCCTTCCATTATTTCACTACGTTTCCCAATGAGCAAAACACCTTTCGGATGATCTTTCACATAAATAGGCATAGCAAACGCGTAGATTAATTCTTCAGCGAGCATAATCGGATAATCAAGCACTTTTCCGATAATCTTTTTAGGAAATTTCATGATTTCAATCGGACTTCCCGTCGCTATCACTTTTCCAGCGATCCCTTTTCCATAACGAACGCTGATCCTTTTATACTTGTCACTTCTATTGCCCGCCGCAACTTTCCAAGTAACATCGGGGCCGACTTCATCTTGAATCGCATAACCGACAAAATCAACATCTAACTCCGTTCGTAATGTTTCACATATTTGCTGAATGATTCCCATTAACATCATTAGATACCTAGCAATCCTTTTTTTAATGCAATCGAAACTAATTCCGGCCTTGTTTTCATTTGTAATTTTTCCATTACATTTCCTCGATGTGTTTCAACGGTTTTGACACTAATGACGAGCTGTTCGGCAATTTCTTTATTCGAAAATCCTTTTGCGATCAATGTTAATACTTCTTTTTCGCGATCGGAAAGCAGACTGAACGTATCGGCATTTCCTTGTTTCACATTCCCTAAATACTCTTCCATCAATCTTTTTGTTGCCGAAGGATGCAAATAGGCATTTCCTTCTGATACAGAATAAATCGCTGCTAAAAGTTCATCATGTGGAGCGCTTTTTAAAACACTTCCCGATGCACCTGCTTCAATCCCCCGAAATAAATATTCCTCGTCATCATGCATCGTTAAAATTAAAATCGCCGTTTCTGGCAAGAGTTTTTTTAGCTCAGCTGTTGCGGACAATCCGTCTTTTCCGTGCGGCATGCTTAGATCCATAATAATAACATCCGGCTTAAGCTCCAACGCTTTTTCGATCGCCTCATTGCCTTCAGAAGCTTCCCCTACAACCTCGATATCCGAATGGTTATTTAATAACATTTTCAATCCGGTTCTTACGACTGCATGGTCATCACATAGTAAAATTCTAATCAATTCGAAAGCCCCCTTATGTCAAAGAGGAAGAGACATTTTTATAAACGTCCCTTCCCCGATTGTGGATGTTATTTCCCATTCCCCGCCGACTAAATGAATTCGTTCCTTCATCGAAGCGAGCCCGGCGGAATGTTTTACCGTCTCCTTTACATGAAAACCACGTCCGCGATCTTGGATCGTAACGGAAAGTACTGCTTCACCCCAATGGAGCCTTATGGATGCTCTTGACGTATCCGCATATTTCGCGATATTCGTGAAAGCTTTTTGGCATACTCGAAAAAGGGCAACTCTTTTCCGTTCACATAATGCGACTTCACTTCCACTACTCTCGAAATCAACTTCAATCCCATACGTCGATGTGTATAATTGCAAATAGTTTTTTAATGCGGCAACTAATCCAAAGTTCGTAAGTGAAGGAGGATGCAATTCGACTGATAGCGAGCGAACTTCCTGAACAATTTGTTCAAGTTGATCAACCATTACACCTATATACTCTTTCATCATAGGTTCATCAACTTTTTTCTCAACGATTTGCATCCCTGAATAAAGACTGGCAAGTGTCTGGCCAATGCTCTCATGAAGCTCAAATGCAATTCTCTTCATTTCTGCCTCTTGTGTTTGAATGAGATGCCCCTTAATCATTTGCTCATCTGGTCGTTCGCTCATCTGTCTTCCCACCTTACGCTTTGTTTTTCATCCGCTCTTCCGTCATGTCACTGAACATGCCTGCGTATTGAACGATTTCACCTGTATTATCTTTAATCGCACTGATCGTTAACCAGCCTAAATAAATTTCGCCATCTTTTCGACGATTCCAAATTTCCCCTTGCCAAAAGCCTTTTTGTTCAATCGATTGCCATAAAGCTTGATAAAACGGCTGCTTCTGTTTACCCGATTTCAATATATTCGGGTTTTTTCCTAAAACTTCTTGCTCTTGGTAGCCTGTAATATTCGTAAAAGCGGCGTTGACGGAGACAATTTCCCCATTTTTGTCAGTAATCATAATTCCTTCAACCGTGTTTTTTATTACTTGATTTGCGAAGCTTATTCTATCATGATAATACATCCAAATAATTAAGATCAAGCTTGCCAATGAAACTTGTGATAATGCCATAAAGCCAATGGCGTAATGACCCGTTAAATTAAATAATAATGTTAAGATGATCGGTGGGAAAAATCCGCCCAGTCCCCCCATTGCTGATACAATTCCGTTTGCAATCCCCGCCTGTTTCTGAAAATACATCGGGACGAGTTTAAAAATAACGCCATTGCCTGTACCTGCACAAAAGGCAATCGTTAAACAGCCGAACGTATACCAAGCAATCGACGGTGCAAATGAAAGTAGAACCGCTGAAACGGTATATCCTCCAAAAACAATCATTAATAAAACGAGTGGATTAAAGCGATCACCGAGCCAGCCTCCAACCGTTCTCATCGCTGTTGCAATCACGATAAAGCCAGCTGTTCTCATTCCCGCATCTACTTTATCTAAGTCAAAATTCGTGACAAGAAAATTAGGTAGATAAATTGTAAATGCAACAAATGAACCAAAGGTAATGAAATAAAATAAACAGACGAGCCATAACTTTTCATTTTTGTAGACAGCTTTTATTTGCTGCATTAACGGTGTTTTAATTTTTACTTCTTTCTTATCTCCTAAAAAGAAGTTGGCGATAATAAAGATTGCTAGAATGACAAGGTATAATTGGATTGTTGCTGACCAGCCTATTTTTGCGGCGAAAAAAGGAGCACCAAATGCGGAAATTGCTGTACCTAAATTTCCGGCTCCATAAATGCCGTTAACAAAGCCATGTTTTTCCTTCGGATAATATTTAGGCAATGATGTTACCCCGACAGAGAAGACAGCACCACCAATTCCAAGGAATAACCCACCGATTAATAAATCAATATAACTATTTGCTACACTTATATAGTAAACAGGGAATAATAAGGCGATAAAGCTTATTAAAAAGATCGTCCTTGCCCCAATCGCATTTGCATAATATCCAATCGGAATCCTAAGAATTGAGCCCAAGACAACCGGAAGTGCGGTTACGAGTGCTAATTGATTCGCTGGAATCGTAATGTCTTCAATAATAAATGGAAGCAAAGATGAAATAATCACCCAAACCATGAAGCCTAATGTAAGGTTTAATGTTTGTAATGGAAGTTGTACCTTTTTAATCATACATTTCACACTCTTTCTATTTGTCTATATGTAGACGAACGCTTTAAAAATGGAAATTGACCATTTGCTATCACACTTTTACTTTTTGATCGCTACAATTTCTTATGTGTAGCTTCTAGCGTTAGAGGTTCGAGGTCAAAAGCGGGTCAAAGATCAATCTTTGACCCCTCCGGCAGAGCGCCTTACGCTTTTCGTATGACATAATGAAGATTTGCCATTTGATCGAATGCAATCCATTCGCGTTCACTGACGGTTACTTTAGATGTGTGTGGGACGGCAAAAAAACGATGTTCATCAAAATAAATGCGTAAATGTGTCCCATCAGGGCAAATTGCTAGCTTTTGAATCTTCTTAGGAATGGGCGGAGTTTTGTCTTCCCATTCTTCGTCATAAATCGTGACACCAACTTTCGTATGGAGAAAGGGCTGTAATTCGGCCATATTAATGAGTGCCACAGCTAACACAGCCTTTCGTTTGGGGATAGATAGACATTTGATAGCCTTGTAAAAACATCCAAAAGTCTTCTTTTGCAGTTGCCTCGATATAGTCGATTGCCTCTTGCTCTGACTGCCATTTGCTCATCCCTTTAATTTCAGCGACGATGATCTCAAGATCGTCTTTCACCTTTTCATCCAAATACCATTGCAGGCGCATTCCTTTAAAAAGCTCCTTTAATAGTTGCTGAATTTCTTCTGCGAAATGCCCGGTTTTATTACGGATAAAACAAAAATCAATATATGTTTCACTATTCATCTTTTTTCACTCCTTCACTTTTGCGGTCCCTTTTATAAATGAATAAGGAGATTGGAAAAAGAACGAGATTTAAGCTACAAAAGATAAGCACATTGACATAATTTTCGTAGTAATATTGATGAACAAGATATTGTGTAAATATAATGTTAAGAAATAAAATCAAGCATAATGCGGCAAAGAATTGATGTTTACGTTTCATAGCGCTTCACCCTTACAGCATAAATGGTCCCGCCCTCAACGACGACTTCTATTTCTGGAAGTGCCCTTCTTGGCGGGCCAGCTGTTGGCACGCCTGTTTCAGCGTCAAATACACCAAAATGACAGGGACAGATCATATTGCCTTTTTCTTTTTCCCAAAAAACAGGGCAACGCAAATGAGTACACGCATTTTGATAAGCAACATACTTATTTTCTTTCAAACGAATGAGAATAGCACTATCGTGGTCAGCGGGATATTTAAAGTCAACTGCATCCCCAACAGCAAGATTTTTCACATCGACGATTTTTTTACGCGGATATTCCTTATTGCCAAGTCCGATTAGCTCTTTCGCCGCAACAGCACCCCACGGCAAGGAGGAGACGGCGAACAGCCCCGCCGCTCCGACCAATGTTTTCATAAATCCTCGCCGATCCAATTTTCTTTCCATATTTCTGTGAATATTATGCGTATAATTATCTTCGGCAAAAGGTTTATTCACTTTATCCTTCAACTTGCATCCCTCCTAAAACAGCTTTTCAATTCCTTGTAAAATACCTGGCAAACTTATTTTCACATTCGTTTCCCCTTCAAGCGGCATGCTCGTCACCCATTTATTATTATCAAGCTTGTATTGCTTTTGCTTGTTAGCAATCTCTTCATCTGTCAGCCATTGAATTGTATTTGATGGGCAAACACTCGCACACATTGGCGGAATATTATCTTTTGTCCGGTCAATACAAAGATCGCATTTATACATTAAGTTTTGCTCGGTATCAAATTTCGGAATTCCGTATGGGCAGGCGATTGTACAATTTTGACAGCCGATGCATTTTTCCACTAATGCGGATAAAACGGCTCCTGTTTCATGAATTTGAATCGCTTGTGCTGGACAGCTTCGCGCGCATGCTGGATCTACACAATGCAGACACATGAGTGGCATCGTTTGTGTATTCACAAATGGGTTCACATCGTATACGTAATTTCGATTTCGTTCATCATGTCCGCCACATTGTGTACATGCCGCTAAACAAGAGCGGCAGCCAATACAGTTTTCTAGTTCCAAGTACAGTCGACGTCTTGCAGTCATGTTCGTGCACCTACTTTTTCCTTTATTTTCTCCATCTGGGCTGCACATGCTTTAAACTCCGGCATTTTGGAAATTGGATCAAGCGCGGCAATAGTTAATAGATTAATAGATTCATCATGCCCAAAATGATAAGGAACAAAAACCGTATCCTGACGAATCGCCTCTGTAATTTTCACTTTATATTTCCCTTCGCCCCTGCGCGTATATAAACGAACAACTTCATCATGCTTCATGTCATATCCTGCTGCTGTTTCCGGATGCACCTCGACATAAGGTTCAGGACACATATCTTTTAAAAATGGAATTCTTCTCGTTTGGTTACCGGATAAATAATGATAGACAACCCTTCCCGTCGTTAAGCGCAATGGATACTTCTCACACGGTTCTTCTGCCGGCGGACGGTACGGAAGGGCAAAGATTTTCGCTCGGCCATCTGGATGATAGAATTTCTTATCAAGAAACATATATGGAGTTCCCTTATCATCCTCGTCTTTACACGGCCAAAAGACACCATCTTGTGCATCAATTTTCTCCCATGTCGCCCCATAATAATCGGCATCTCCACCTTTGGATGCGAGGCGGAATTCATCTGCAACATCTCGGGCTGTTTTCAGATGAGAAAAATATTTCCCTCTGCCAAGCCGCTCAGCAAGCTCGACTTGGATTTGCCAATCGGGTTTTGATTCCCCAACCGGCTCTTGCGCCTTATTGATTTTAATAATCCGGCCTTCAAGATTGGTTGTTGTCCCTTCGTCTTCTGACCAGGTCACACTTGGCAAAACGACATCGGCAAATTCCGCTGATTCAGATAAGTAAAAATCGGCACAGACCATAAAGTCTAAGTTTTTCATCGCCTTTCTGACAAAATTTAAATCTGGAGCAGAAACCGCGGGATTTGAGCAAAGTAGGTACAACCCACGAATTGTTTTTTCTTCCATTAATTCAAACATCTCGAAAGCCGATACACCCGGCTTTGGCATTTCTTCTGGTTTTATTCCCCATACTTTGGCAACTTCTTCAACATGCTTTGGATTTGTTAATTTTCGATATCCTGGTAATAAATCCGATTTCTGACCGTGTTCACGTCCGCCTTGGCCATTTCCTTGCCCTGTAAGCGTTGCGACACCAGATTTTGGTCGACCGATTTTTCCTGTCACTAGTGCCATATTCGTATACGCGGAAACATTATCAACACCTTTATGCTGCTGTTCAATTCCGCGGGCGAACATGACGACCGCATTTGGCGCTTTCCCATATATTTCAGCTGCACGAATAATTTTTTCTTGGGCAACACCTGTCAGCATGCTCGTATATTCAGGAGTAAAATCCTTCACAAGTGCCTTCGTTTCATCAAAGCCATTCGTATGACTATTAATAAATTCCTCGTCCGCGTACCCATTTTCAATTAATAGATGTAGAATGCCATTTGCAAGCGCTAAGTCCGTCCCTGGCATTAAGTCGAGGTGAACATCCGCTCTTCTAGCTAAAGGTGTTTCACGCGGATCAACGACGATGATGTAGCCGCCTCTTTCTTGAACATTCCATACTCGGAACATCGAAGTCGGATGACATTCCGCTGTATTGCTTCCCGCGATAAACAGACAATCCGTCTCATGAACATCTGTCCAAGGCAATGTTGAACCTCGGTCCACCCCGAAAGATCGAAGGAATCCGCCCGCCGCACTCGACATGCAAAAGCGGCCATTATAATCGATGTAACGTGTTTGCAACGCCACTCGGGCAAATTTTCCAGTCAAATAACATTTTTCATTTGTCATCGATACGCCGCTAAAAACAGATAGCGAATCTTTTCCGTAATTTTCTTGCAGCTCCTTGAATTTCTTCGCAATCAAATCATATGCTTCATCCCAGCTTGCCTCACGAAAACCTTCTTTCGTACCTTTTAATGAAGCATCGTCACGAATAAGCGGTTTTAAAATTCGATCCCTATGATTGGTTTGTTGGTAGGCCGTTACCCCTTTCGGACACATTTTTCCAACCGTAACAGGCCAATCATAACGCGGCTCAACGCCGATAATTTTATTTGTAGCTGTATTGACGCGTAAGTTCATGCCACATTGCATCCCGCAATAACTACAATGTGTTTTGATGAGCTTTTCATTCGGATGTGTAATATTCTCAATCTCTCGAAAAAACTTATCCCTTTGCATGTTGATTCTTCTCCTTGTGCTTAATTTCATGTGTAGGAATTCCCGAAAACTGTGCGATCCGATACTTTCTCTTACAAGGGAGACACATTTCAGCTAAATGAAATCCTTCCTCTTTTTCAAAACTAATCTCATTCACCGCAAGCACGTTGACAACATCTTTTGCTTGCTCCGTAGAAACGTATGTATCTCCACACACCTTACATGTAAAAGGGGCTACTTCTTGATAATGCTCCCGATAATTTTTAGCAAACACACTCATCGGACGGAATGGAATATGTGCTAGTTTTCCAAACGGTAAATAAATCATCGTAACAACAACCGAATATTGATGGATAAGTGACATTGTCGGCTGGCCCCAACCGTTAAGAAAAACATTCATGAACGTGAGTGCGAGCCCAGTAATACTCACGAATAACAGCAAATATAGCGGCAGAAAATCATAAATAATCGTTTGCTCCGCCCGTGCTTGCATGTTCTTCAGACGGCGATACATGACCATGCATACACCTGTAATGACGAAAATCGAAGAAAAATTTAATGCATTATAGAAAAAGAAAGAAATGATCCCATCCGCCTTTACGGTCATTAAATCGATTCCCATACCGACGACTGTGTAATATCCATTTTCAGACATCGTAAAATACATCCAACCAAATACGAGCGGAAAAGTAACCAAACAGGAAAGAATACATCCCCAACCGATTAAAAAATGCTGAGTCCAACGATACAATCCCCGGTTCCAAATAAATTTATGTGTCGCTAAATGTTCAACCGAAGTTTTTGGCGTTGATTTGCGAAATAATAATTTCAACCCTTTTTTAATAATGATTTTTGTTGGCGGTCTTTCTCCCCAAGCGATAAAGCGATAAAAAAAGCCACCAAGAAATACAATTGTCCCAACCATATAGCCGTATAAATTCAAGTCGACACTTGTAAACATTCTCGTGCCAATAAAAGATAAAATAACAAGACCACTAACGCTAAAAAACATCGATTTAGCATATTTTGATGCAAAAGCACGATCGATCGAATGTTTTTCTTTTTTATTGACCGCAACCACGTCTGCTTGCATAATTCGATTCCTCCTCTTCTTGCTATGTACTTTTATTGTAAATCTCTAGCTTAAAATTCAATATCGGGGAAACCCCCTATTTAGGTGGAGGAATTCCCTGATTTTATTTAAAATGCCATGATGGCGAGTGATTTGACGCTGCCTTATCGACCGGATTTCTAATAAAGCAGGGAGCGGTGTCCATTTGACGCTTCCTTTTCGACCGGATTTCTAGTAAAGCAGGGAGCATTGTCCTTTAGACACTCCCTTTTCGACCGGATTTCTAATAAAGCAGGGAGTAATGTCCATTAGACACTCCCTATTCGACCGGATTTCTAATAAAACAGGGAGCGATGTCCATTAGACACTTCCTTTTCGACCGGATTTCTAATAAAACAGGGAGCGATGTCCATTTGACACTCCCTTTTCGACCGGATCTCTAATAAAGCAGGGAGCGATGTCCATTAGACGCTCCCTTTTCGACCGGATCTCTAATAAAGCGGGGAGCATTGTCCTTTAGACACTCCCTTTTCGACCGGATTTCTAATAAAGCAGGGAGCATTGCCCATTTGACACTCCCTTTTCGACCGGATTTCTAATAAAGTAGGGAGCATTGTCCTTTAGAGGCTTCCTTTTCGACCGGATTTCTAATAAAGCAGGGAGTAATGTCCATTAGACACTCCCTTTTCGACCGGATTTCTAATAAAACAGGGAGCGATGTCCATTAGACGCTCCCTTTTCGACCGGATTTCTAATAAAGCAGGGAGCATTGTCCTTTAGACACTCCCTTTTCGACCGGATTTCTAATAAAACAGGGAGCGATGTCCATTAGACGCTCCCTTTTCGACCGGATCTCTAATAAAAAAGGAAGCATTGTCCTTTAGACACTCCCTTTTCGACCGGATTTCTAATAAAACAGGGAGCATTGTCCTTTAGACACTTCCTTTTCGACCGGATTTCTAATAAAAAAGGGAGCATTGTCCTTTAGACACTTCCTTTTCGACCGGATTTCTAATAAAGCAGGGAGCATTGTCCTTTAGACACTCCCTTATCAACTGGATAAAAAAACATCCCAGTCAAAATTCAGACTGGGATGTTTTCACCTAATTTCCTCTACCTTTTCTTCCGTAATTGGAGTTGCGATTTGCAAATTTCATTGGATCCTCACCATCGGAAAATTCAACCGTATACTCGGTTTCTTCGATGTTTCGTTTCGGTGTTTTTGCATGTTTTTCAGCGGCATTTCTTGCAGCTTTACGCTTAACCATTTCGCTAACTCTCCCTTTTTTAGATTTGTATTGTTAGCTTCCCCTGCTTTTTCCTTTCTAGCCATTTGATTTACCTAATTAATAATCTGTTTTCAAATTCCTATTTTCCCCCAATCGATAACGCAGTAGGAAAGGTAAAAATAAATGAGTACATCTCGTACTTTAGGCAACACTACTTGTTGAATAAAAACGAAAAGGGTGACAAACATGGCAAAAGATAAACAAACTCGGAAAAGCCATCAAGCAGGTAGTCGTGGAAAAGCTGCACCGAGTGTAACCCCCCAAGGCTATGGGGATACTGAATTCGCTGAAGAACCAAAAAGTAAACTGGAAAATGCCGCGAAAAAGAAAAATACAAAATAAACAAAGCAATCGGCATTTAGCCGATTGCTTTGTTTATTTAATGGATATAATAAAAGCGACAATTTTCCCGAGGTGACATGATGGAATTTCCGATTATTCACACAAGTATTTGGGACGGAGTCATCGCTGTTCCATTAATCGTAATTATGACTCAATTTTTCAAATTATTTCCGATCCCCCGCCACTACTTCCCTACAATCGCTGCCATTTTTGGTTATACGATCTCAATTTTTTATAGCCATCGTTACAATATATGGGCAGGAATTATTATGGGTGGATTTTACAGTGGCGCCGCCATCGGTTTGTACTCTTCATTAAAAACATCTTGGTATGCGTTTCGAAAGGAGAAACGTGAGAGTTAATCGGCATTGCAAGTTATAAAGATATGACTATAATCACCAATCCATTTTATATGCATAAAATGCCTATACATTTAAATGGAAGTGGTGAAAAATATTATGGTATCTTATATGGATTACACTTCTCCATCCACTCAGTACTTCTTTGACGTAAACAAAAGCCCTTTATTTAGAAAAGATAGTAATAACTATATCAATGTATTAGGAATCCAGCAGTTAAATTCTTTGGAAAATACATCTCTTCTTGATATTTTCCTTAGTAAGAATAATGTGATAGAGCCCCATTACCATCAAAATGCTGCCCAACTCGTTTATTGTATTTCTGGAGCGGCCACGATTTCCTTGCTGAATCCATTTACAAAACAAATCCAGAATTATTCAGTTACACCAGGACAAGTAGCGAACATTCCACAAGGATGGTGGCATTATGAGGTTGCCACTGCTGATCACACACATCTTCTCGCTATTTTTAATGCACCAACTCCAGAAGTCATTTTAGGCTCCGATATTTTAAAATTTACTCCCGCAAAAATTATGGCACATACTTACTGCCTCGATAAGAATGAATGGAAAAAAGCAATCGCACCGGTTAAGCCGAGCACATATATAGGCCCATACGAGAATTGCAACAGGGAAACAGGAAATATGCCATATATGAACATGTATAATCAACAGCAAGAGTATATTCGACAATATCCAACATCTTACAACCATAGGTATTGGTCATACTGATCTGAACATATCGAAAAGAATAGAATTTAATTTAAATAAAAAAAGCAAGAGTTCATTACGCCCCTTGCTACCACCCATTTTAAAGATACGGCCCCGGCAGGAATTGAACCTGCGACGCACGGTTTAGGAAACCGACGCTCTATCCACTGAGCTACGGAGCCATGTTATTACTTATTACATTTTTTTATTATACATCACGTCCATTTAGATGAAAAGACCCATAGAAAAATTTAAAAACCCTTAAAAATAAAGCCATAATTCCGACACAATTATTTGAACTCCGCGATTATATTACAAAGTTCCTTTGATTATCAGTAAAAGTTCCCCTATAATTATTGGTAGACATATATGATTCGTGAAAAGAAAGACATCCTCTTTCTTTTTTCACATACAGCTACTAAATGATTACTTGTGGGAGGGAATTTTATATGGAACTTGGAGTATTTCTAGGAATTATGGGTATACTTGGAGTAGTAGGTGCATTTCTACTATTTATTATTGGAAAATCAATGAATTCTGAGGATGCTAGTACAATCGATGAATTGCCTCAAAACGATTTCAATCAAAAATAAAACAATGATTACTATCTCCTGCTAAAAATTGCAGGAGATTTTTCTTTTTGCTAAAATATCAGAATTTTGTTTTTATTAATATGGCAATCGGGTATACTTATATTATACTTCTCGAAATGACCACAAAATTTGGAGGGATGATTTATGGATTTATGGGTAACACTCTGTCTACTTGCTGTTTTAGGGTCCATTGCTCTATTTCTCTGTTACTTCATTAGTGGGGCGTTAGATTTCGATGATGCAAAAAGAGTTGACAAAGCCCGTTTAGGGGACTTCGATGATGAATCATAATGATACTTATTGGAAAATCGCTGCGTTCACTAACAAACGCAGCGATTTTATGTTTACAGTTGATAATTTAAACTAATTAGTTTCATCCTCGTCATTTCTCGAATCGCATATTTCACTCCCTCATGTCCATATCCTGAATTTTTCATACCGCCATAAGGCATATGGTCAAAACGAAGGGTCGGTACATCATTAACAAGGACTTGACCAACTTCAAGCTCGTGGGCAAAATAAAGGGCTTGTTTTAAATTGTTTGTAAACACTCCGGCATTTAATCCATACTGACTATCGTTCATACGTTCAAGCGCTTCTTCCCCTGACTGTACTCGATTAATAACAACGACAGGTCCAAACACTTCTTCACACACGACTTTTTCAGTAACCGCCACATTCGTTAGAACAGTCGGTGCAATGCCGGTGCCTTGTGCTTCTCCCCCAAAAAGTAGATTTGCGCCGCCATCCACCGCTTCCTTTATCCAAGCAAGAACGCGTTGTTGGGACATTCTATCAATCATTCCCGTAATGACAGTTTCCTCATTGAAGGGATCTCCGAACGTAAGTTTTTTCGCCTCTTTTATAAAAGCATCCAAAAATTTGCTCTCGATCGCTTGATGAACGTAAATTCGTTGGGTATGGATACATACTTGCCCATTATAAGCGAATGAACCATTTACTGCTTTTTCCACAACTACGTCTAGCTCGTCTTTCATCGACTCATCTACATATAAAGCAGAATTGCTCCCAAGCTCTAATGTCATTCTTTTCAAGCCTGCTTGATTTTTTATTTGCCTTCCAACCGCCGGACTGCCTGTAAAGGAAATTTTTTGCACCCGTTCATCTTCTAAGAGCACTTTCACAAGCGTTCGCCCATCACCAGGGATGACATTCAATGCTCCATTTGGCAGACCCGCTTCTGTAAAAAGCTCTGCAAGCTTTAAAGCGGATAGCGGTGTTTTTTCAGCCGGTTTTACGACTAATGTGTTGCCTGCTGCAATTGCCGGGCCTACTTTATGCACAACAAGATTTAACGGAAAATTAAAAGGAGTAATCGCCCCAATGACACCAAGCGGTTGAAAAATCGTATATGCATCACGTCCAGCCCCGCCAGCCGCCGCATCCAGTGAAATGTATTCACCGTTATTCCGTTTCGCTTCTTCCCCGGAAAATTGCAATGTTTGAACAGAGCGATCGACCTCGGCCCGTGATGCAGTAATCGGTTTTCCAGCTTCAACCGTAATGATTTTTGAGAATTCCTCTTTCCTTGACTGTAATAGCTTGGCTGCTTTAAATAAAATGTCCGCTCGTTCCAATGAAGTTATCCGTTTCATGCGTTGAAAAGCGTGATGGGCAATAGTAATTGCTTGCTCCATATCATTAGCCGTTCCTTCTCCAATCTTAGCAATCACTTCGGCATTATATGGGTTCATCAGTTCATACGTTTTTCCTGTATTTACATATTTTCCATCTAAATAAAGCCCGACCTTCATCCTTTCCACCCCTCGCAATGATTTATTTTCACTATATCAAACTTCAGAAAAGAATTCGTCAATCGTGTTTGACAAAACCGTTCATACTGTTTATATTGTATATTAACAGTTGTTTGCGCAATAAAATAATATGCTGAGGGTGCCAAGATGAATATTATTATTTCCAATCAAGATGAGCGGCCGATTTATGAACAGATCAAGGAACAGTTGAAAGAACAAATTTTACGTGGGGATTTGCTAGAAAAATCTCCGCTTCCTTCGATTCGCAAGCTCGCCAAGGAATTGAAAATTAGCGTGATCACAACGAAAAGAGCTTATGATGAGTTGGAAAACGAAGGGTTTATTGAAACATTTCCAGGGAAAGGTTCGTTCGTTGCAACGCAAAATCAGGAATTATTAAAAGAAAAGCAAATGAAATTTATTGAAGATCAACTTCAACACGTCATCGAGAGTAGCAAGGCATACAATATTGACTTAGACGAATTGATCCAAATGTTAACGTTACTTTATGAGGAGTGATTGCTTTGGGAAAAATGATGGAAGTAAAAAACATATCGAAAAAGTTAAAGGATTTTCAATTAAATCAGGTTTCATTCGATTTTCAAGAAGGTTATATTATGGGTTTAATCGGACCAAATGGCGCGGGTAAAAGTACATTGATCCGCTGTTTAATGGATCTAATGAAAGTCGATCAAGGGGAAATCAAATTATTTAATTTGACACACGAAGAACATACAAAGGAAATCAAACAAAGGATTGGCTTTGTTTATGATGAAAGTCATTTTTACGAAGATTTGACGCTTGAAAAAAACAAACGGATCATCGCTCCATTTTATAAAAATTGGGATGATCAAGCTTTTTATCAGTATATTGAATCATTCCGATTGCCACTTAAAAAGAAAGTGAAGCATTTATCGAAAGGGATGAAAATGAAATTTGCGATTGCAATTGCCTTATCGCATCATCCAGATTTAATTATTTTAGATGAGCCGACTTCAGGTCTTGATCCGGTTTTCCGGCGAGAATTGCTCGATATATTACAAGATTTTATTCAAACTGAACATAAATCCGTTTTCTTTTCTACCCATATTACAACCGATTTAGAACAGATTGCCGATTATATTACCTTTATTCATCAAGGAGAAATCATCTTTAGTAAAGAAACAGACGAGATTTTAGAGGATTACAAACTTGTCAAAGGTCCTAAAGAGCTTGCTGAACAGATGGATGATTATGATCTCATTGGCATAAAACAAACGAGTGTTGGATTTGAGGCGCTTGTCAAAGGTAATATCGTTGAAACGGAACAACTTGTTTTTCTACAACCTAATTTGGAGGACATTATGTATTACACAGTGAAAGGAAGTTCCAAATGAGGCAGCTGATTCTGAAAGATTTATATATTCAAAAGCCGATGGCATATCTCTTTCCACTTTTCTTTTTACTGATCATGTTTTTCAATCTTGTTATTTTGGGAACTGAATACTTTTTCATTATTGCGATTACCTTTTCTGCGATTTGGCTTTCTATCTACTCCAATTTTGGTGTAACATCGAGCGATACATTACAAAAGCGATTGATGGCAAGCCTTCCTGTAACACGAATAAACGTCGTTCAAGCCAAATTTGTAGCGGCTCTCGTTTGGTGGGGAATCAGCTTTCTATTTTTCACAGTTATTTTTGTAATCATAGCAATTGCAACTCCAGTGAGCTTTCACTTACCGAGCGGATACATGTTTCTCATCTCAATTTCTGCTCTATACATGGCTGTTTCTATTTTTTATCCGCTTTATTTCATCTTCAGTTATCAAATAGCAGCATTAAGTACAATCGTATTGGTCATGGCTGCGGTTTTTGGCATTCGATTTTTCGCTTCCAATTTACCTGACTTGGAGATCACCGTGCCAATTTTCACTTTGCTCGCTATTGCTATCAGTCTATTTATGGCAAGCTTATCATACCTTGGGACAATTAAAATCTTTAATAATAAAGATTTGTAAAGGATGTTGAATATGATTCAGTTAATAAAAGCCGATCTAAAAAGCACCAAAATCCTTGCTTATGTAGCAATGATTCCAGCGGTCATCGTTCTAGCATTTTTCGCTCATATCTTTAATGTTTCTCCTTTTTATTCAGGGATCTCTCTTATTGCGCTTGGTCTTAGTTTTGAATCATTTACGAAGCAGAAAAAGGATGGAATTCAACCGCTTATCCTTAGTTTGCCAGTAACAAGAAAGGATTACATCGCAGCAAAATATATAATCTTTATTCCTTGGTTTCTAATTGCTACTGTTATTATGACCATCTGGTTTCTATTAATCGAAAAAGGCATACAATTTTTCAATTTCAAATTATGGATTTTCACCTTTTTTATTACGCTAACGATTGCTGCATTGTTTTTCATTATCCATTATTTTGCGAATGCATTAGCATTGATTTTGTTTGTCTTTTTTATAAGTCTCTTCGTGACTCTTGATATATCTGAAGGACTAACGATGTTTTTTTCATCCTTTTCCTCTTGGCTTATATACCCAAGTGCCATATTATTATCGTATCTTTCCTATTTGATTATCGTTACATCATTTGCTAAGAAAAATCTTCCTTAAAAAAACAAAAGATGAGCTCATTTCGCTCATCTTTTGTTTCGTTCTCGATCTAAATTAACTGCCTCCAATAAGCGAAGCGGGACTGAAAACGTATGTTGGTCTAGCGAGAGTGTTGTTAACTCTTCATCATCATCCTCAGCCTTAATTTCACTAACTTCCTCATGGAGACGCTCCATTTTTTGATCCAATTCAGTTGCTGCCATTGCCGCTTCCTTCAGTTCCATCGTCAAACGTGCGGGAATTTCCTTGTCATATTTATAATAAATTTTATGTTCCAAGCTTGCCCAGAAATCCATAGCAATCGTGCGAATTTGTATTTCTACAAGTACCTGTTCTTCCCTATCTGACATAAATACAGGTACCTTCACAATTAAATGCAAACTTTGATATCCATTTGGTTTCGGATTTTTAATATAATCTTTCAATTCTATGACTTCAATGTCTTTTTGCCGTAAAAGCATTTCACTTAAGCGATAAATATCAGATCGGAAAGCGCATGTAATGCGAATGCCGGCAATGTCGTGTATATTTTCTTTAATCGCTGGCAATGACATAGCAATGTTTTTACGGGCTACTTTTTTCAAAATACTTTCTGGTGATTTCAAACGGGAAGATGTATGTTCAATTGGGCTGTATTCATGAATATAATGGAATTCTTCTTTTAGTATATTAATTTTTGTATTCATTTCGTCTAATGCAAATTTATACGCCATCATAAAACGAGTGAGTTCAACTTTCATTTCTTTCATATTTTCCAGTGTAAATGTCGTCATTTCTTTCATCTTTATCCCTCAGTTTCATGGATTGTTTACAACACTTTTATTATGACTAACTGGTCACTATAAGTCAAGATCCGATGAATTATTATATAAAAATAATAAAGAATCTTCGCTCACTCAATTGAACCCTTTAGACGTTAAACATGATACTCTGACCAACTAGTCATCATAATGACTAACACTCAAAAAAAGGAGCCATCATCATGGCTCCTTTTTTCATTTAATAAAAATTCGATTTTCTTCTCCACTTGTTACAGAACCAGTCTGAATCTCTACATTTTCTCCTTCAGCCAAATTTGTAAAAATAATTGGCGTAATGATGGACGTTGCTTTTTCTGAGATGAAGTCAAGATCCACACTTAATAGTGGCTGTCCTGCTTTCACTTCATCGCCTTCCGACACGAACACTTCAAATCCTTCCCCTTGCAATTGGACAGTATCGATTCCGACATGAATTAGAACTTCGCGGCCGTTGTCAGACATAATCCCTATTGCATGTTTTGTCGGGAATACATTGATGATTTTTCCATCTACTGGTGAAACAACCATTCCTTCTTCAGGCTTAATCGCAAAACCGTCTCCCATCATTTTTTGAGAAAATACAGCATCAGGTACTTCGGAGATTGGTAATATTTCACCTGTCATCGGTGCAGCAATCACATCTTCTCCTTCGCTTAGAGAAGCTGTTTCTGTTGCTGGGACAACTTGTTCTACTCTTGGTTTTTTTCCGCTCATAATATCATGTATTTGACCTTTAATGATTTCAGAACGTGGCCCAAAAATAGCTTGAATATTGTTTCCAACTTCAAGAACACCGGCTGCCCCTAATTTTTTCAACTCATCTTTATCGACATTTTTAATATCATTAACTGAAACACGAAGGCGAGTAATACACGCATCTAGATTTCCAATATTTTCTTGACCACCCATTGCTTCAAGTATATTGAAGGCAAGGTCTGCATTGCCTGCTGCAGCTGAATCAGCCGCTTCCTCTTCATCAATCTTTTCCCGTCCTGGTGTGATTAAATTAAATTTATGAATCATGAAGCGGAATAGGAAATAATAAATAACTGCAAATACTAGTCCAAGTAAGATTGCTATCCACCAAGGTTCTCTTCCAGGCAGAATTCCAAATAAGAAGAAATCGATTGCCCCACCTGAGAACGTATAGCCAATATTCACGTTTAAATACGTCATTAAAACGAATGACAATCCATCCAAGAAGGCGTGAATAAAAAATAAGACAGGTGACAAAAACAAAAATGAGAACTCAAGTGGTTCAGTAATCCCTGTTAAAAATGATGTTAATGCACCTGAAATCATTAATCCGGCTACAAACTTTTTCCGTTCAGGACGAGCAGCATGATACATCGCAAGTGCAGCCGCTGGTAATCCAAACATCATAATTGGGAATTCACCGGCCATAAAATGACCAGCTGTAATGTCTACACCATCTCTAAGTTGAGCAAAGAAAATCGTCATATCACCACGAACAATCGCTCCACTTGCTGTCGTGTAAGATCCAAACTCATACCAAAACGGAGCATGGAAAATATGGTGCAATCCAAATGGAATGAGCAAACGTTTAATAAATCCGAAGAAGAAAACAGCGATATACGTTCCTTCCTCAATTAACCAAAGTGATGCACTATTCATGCCACTTTGAATCGGCGGCCAAATGATTAATAATAATAAACCTGCAATGAAAGAGATTCCAGCTGTTGCAATCGGCACAAATCGTTTTCCAGCGAAAAAGCCGAGGAAAGATGGCATTTCAATTGCATGGTATTTGTTATAGCAAAAAGCTGCAATCAGCCCGACAATGATCCCACCGAAAACACCTGTTTGTAATGTTGGAATCCCTAAAACAAGTCCGTAACCTGGGTTATCAGCAATCATTTCCGATGAAACACCTAGCCAAGAGCTCATTACTTGATTCATTACTAAATAACCAACAAGTGCAGCAAGTCCAGCAGCACCATCTTTCGCTAAACCAATTGCTACCCCGATCGCAAAAATAAGCGCCAAATTACCAAAAATAATTCCACCTGCGTCCTCCATAACCGATGCTGTTAATTGAATCCAATCCGCATGTAAGAATGGTAGCGCGCGAAGCATCGTTTCTTGTTGGGCAGCATTACCAAATCCAAGTAATAATCCAGCAGCCGGAAGTAAAGCGACTGGTAACATTAGAGCTTGACCAACTTTTTGTAACACACCAAATGCTTTTTTAAACATTTGAATATCCTCCTTAAAACTATTATTTTTCTCTTCTCAAAATATAGCAACAAAAAAAGGCATGAGGAAAGAAGCTGACGGAAAAAGAGTGTACACTTCACTCTTCCCTCAATCTTCTTCACTCATGCCTGATCGAATCAGTTACACGTTAAATGGATATATATTATTTCATTTTCGTTTGAATTCGTTGCAGATGCAGTGTTAAATATACCGCTTCTGCTTGGTAAACGTCTTTCTTTAAAGCTTGTTGCATTATTTTGATTAGCTTCCAAGCAAGATTATAGCATATCGGATATTCTGTTTTCAACAATTGCGTAATTTTTTCTGGTTCAGCCACTTCTTCCCCTCTGACTACTCTCTCGATGGTAAAACGAAGATGGCGAATGAGTCGCATATAGTTGATGCTATTTTTATCTATTTTTATATCCAATTGTTCTTCAATTATTTTAACAAGATTTACAATTAAATCGGTATGCCGCGCGAGGTTTCGAACATTTTTATTCACTATTGCACTATGAATATGCAATGCGATGAAACCGATTTCTCCTTCAGGTAAAGATATTGCTAGCTGTTCATTAATCATCTTTGTCACTTCAGAAGCAATCTCATATTCCTTCGGATATAAACTTCTCGTTTCAAGCAAAAACGGGTTGCTGATCCCAATCCCATTTTTCATTCGACTAACTGCAAAAGCTAAATGGTCGGTAAGTGCAACATGAATATGTTCATTTAGCTCGGCTCCCACTCGCATGCGGATATGCTCAACCGCTGAGATAATCACTTTCAATGTCTCGTCATCCAAAGCAAAAAGCAGTTCTTTATATTGTTTTTGCTCTTCCGGATCTTTTAAAACGAATAGTTTTTCAACTTTTTCTTTAACGATCGAGTCACCAGCTTTTTTTCCAAAGCCGATTCCGCGGCCAATAAGTACGACTTCGTTTTCTCCATCATCGGCAGCAATCAATACATTGTTATTTAAACTTTTTTTGACTAAAAATTTCTCCATCATTTTGACCTCTTAAGTATATTCCTTCAATTTCCTCTTTGTACAATTGATTCAATTTTATTACATAATCGCCTATTTTACCTGGATATTGCCGCTCATCTAGTCGGCTTACAGGTACGATTTCTTGTATCGAATTCGTGAAAAATATTTCATCAGCCTTTTGTAAGTCGGTAACGTTAAATAACCCTTCTTCTACATCCATTCCAACTTGGTTGGCTAATTTCAATATAAATTGGCGTGTAATTCCGTTTAATATCCCTGTTTCTAATGACGGTGTATAAAGGGTATGATTCCTCACCCAAAAAAGATTAGATGTGACCCCCTCAGCTAAAAAGCCAGCTTGCGTTAGAAAAATTCCTTCTCTGTTTTGATCTGGCCCGACTTCCCGCTTTGCTGCTACATTGTTGAAAAAATGATGTGATTTTAGACGGATCGTCGTTTCCGGTGTGTTACGGGCAAGTTTTAATATGACTGCTTCTTTCTCTCGCAAATTTTCCAATGTGGGCAGCGGCTTTTGAAACATAATGACTGTTGCTTGTTCATAATCGGCTGTTTGTAAACCGATTTCACCCATTCCCGCCGAAACATTAAAACGAATATAAGAATCAGTTAAGTTGTTTTTTCGTGATAATTCGACAACGATCGCACGTACTTCTTCAGGCCGAAACCGTTGCTTAATATGCAATTGTTCCAGCCCTTCATTTAATCTTTCCACATGCTCTTCTAATAAAAACGGGTTCCCTCCGTATGTACGAAAAGTTTCAAAGACGCCAAGTCCATACAAATATCCATGATCGAATGGAGAGATCGTCGCTTTTTCCTGTTCAATGAATTGGCCATTTAAATAGATGAACATCTTATGATCCACTCCGCCTATAATACTGAAGGAAGTTCTTCAATATTTGTTTCCCAGCTTCTGTCGTAATTGATTCAGGCTGAAACTGGACGCCCTCAACTGCCCATTCCTTATGGCGAATGCCCATAATTTCTCCCGCATCCGTCCACGCAGCTACTTCTAAACAAGTTGGTACGTTCTCTTTTTTAATGACGAATGAATGATAGCGCGTTGCTAGAAATGGATCTTTCAGCCCAGAATAGATCGTATGATCATCATGAAAAACAGCGGATGTTTTCCCAAGAAGCGGTTGTTTCGCTTTTTCAATTTCGGCACCAAATGCTTTGGCAATTATCTGATGGCTTAAACTAATTCCAAGCAGCGGAATTTCCCCAGAAAACTCATGGATCACTTGGAGCGATATGCCCGCTTCAAGGGCTGTTTGTGGCCCCGATGAAAGAACAATATAATTTGGTGCCATATGCTTAATTTCTTCGATCGTCAACTCATCATTTCGTTTGACGACTACTTCTTCCCCAAGCTCCCCGAAGTATTGAACAAGATTGTATGTAAAAGAGTCATAATGATCGATGATTAGAATCATTTATTTTCACCCCGATTTTCTGCTGTTTCCTTAGCCTTCCAAAGGGCGAGCGCCTTTTTCAATGATTCCTCATACTCGGCTTTCGGATCGGAATCAATGACGATCCCTGCGCCTGCCTGAACATGACATTGCCCGTCTTTTACGAGCATCGTCCGAATAATGACGTTTAAATGCAAGTCTTTATTGAAACCAATCCAGCCAAGTGATCCCGTATATGCTCCGCGTTTTACTGGCTCCAGCTCTTCAATGATTTCTAGCGTCCTTACTTTTGGTGCCCCTGTAATTGTTCCGCCAGGGAAGACGGCATCAATTAAATCCGCGTTACTTTTTTCTTCTGCAAGCACACCGCTCACATGGGAAACGATATGCATGACATGGGAATATTTTTCAATTGTCATTAGCTGATCGACGTTTACTGATCCATATTCACATACTTTCCCAAGGTCATTTCGTTCAATATCGACGAGCATAATATGCTCCGCTTGTTCTTTTTCATTTCCAAGCAATTCTTCGGCAAGGCGCATATCTTCCTCGTCATTCACTCCTCGTGGTCTTGTTCCGCCAATCGGTCTTGTACTTACAAGCTTACCATCTTTACGAATAAGCAGCTCGGGCGAACCGGAAACGATTTGAAAATCTGGTGTATGCATATAGCCCATGTATGGAGACGGATTTAATCTCCGCAGCTCTTTGTACACTTCGATCGGTGGAATATCCAATGGCTCTGATTGCCTTACAGTCAAATTCACTTGAAAAATATCTCCTGCCGAAATATAATCTTGGATTTTTTTTACTGCATCAATGAATTCCTCTTCGGTTAATGAAACTTGTCTGTCACTGTTCGTTGTGGTTACAATGCTTGTTGGATTTTCGTATGCGAATTTACTCCACTCTTTTTCAGCCGCTTCCAATTGAGTGTCGACCCCTTCTCCATTTAGAGCCATCATCCATAAACATTCTTCCTCATGATCAAAAACAGCCCATTCCTGAAAGACGATAAAGTAGAGAATCGGAAACTTGAGATCATCTTGCGCGATATTCGGTAAATTCTCGATGCATTGTCCGTAGTCATAACTAATATAGCCGATCGCTCCGCCCTGGAAATCGGGAAGACCCGCTATTTTCGAGCACTCATACTGGCCCAACCACTGTTCCATCACTCGCAGTGGATTTCCTTCAATAACCGTCCGCTCACCGCGACAATCAATTTCTACTTTATTTTCGCTGCCTTTCAATACGGCAAATGGTTTTATCCCAGCGATGCTATATTTTCCAGTTCGACCGCTTTCAAGAAGAATATGTTGCTCCTCCTTGGCAGTACGATTGACGTATGCTTGAAAAAATTGATCTTTCGTAAATGGAATTTTCTTATATACAATTCGTTCTTGTTTCAATTGAACGTCACTTCCAATCTTTCTTCTAAGGTTTTAAACGTACATTGTTCCGCTATCTTCGATCAAATCATACCATATTTTTGTTTCGTTACATATTTTCAATTATCGCTCCGCTTATTTTTATTTCCAACTAATTTAGTACCGTTTATACTTATAGTAGAATCCAGTAACGGAGCTGAGAACATGAGACCTGAACGACTTGAACCAATGCTCACGGCACTAGAAGTAAATCGAAAGAAATTAGCTAGAAATGAGCATTCCTATTTTGATAAAAAGAAGGATCAAAAAGATAAAATACGATACTATCGGCATATTAATCTCCATATGTCTAGCAATCGAAAAAAGTTTATTATATTACATCAGCTCATTACACATACCCATCGAAATAAACTACCTTATTTTATAAGTAAGGATGAGTTTCTATACACTTGGGTTGACTTGCATCCGAATGGAGCAGTGAAAAATATTTATTCAGGTGCAGAAAATGATCCTGCTGATTTAATGAGATTGGACGCGAAAGTGCATGCTAAGCACGAAGATTTGGATCTTTCAGAAGGGGATGTCCCGGTTGACTTAAAGTTTAATGCTGAACATATCGTTCCTCAATCATGGTTTGGCGGACGGGAGCCGATGAAGGGAGATTTGCATCATCTATTTGCTTGTGAACCGAAATGTAATGCCACACGCTCCAATTTCCCTTATCATGATTTTTCTGATTATCATCCTGAATCACCAGATGAAAAAATTCGCAATCATTGTGGCTTCGCATCATTACAATTATTTGAACCAGAAAATGGAAAAGGAACAGTTGCACGTGCCATGCTCTATTTCATTCTCCGCTATCCAAACGCAATCAAAAAGTCATATCGAAAAAAAATAAACTTCTCACTATTACGTGATTGGAATGAACAATTTCCACCAACGATTTATGAACAACATCGAAATCAAGCCATTTTCCAAATCCAAGGGAATCGCAATCCTTTTATTGATTTTCCCGAACTGATGGACCGGCTTTATTTTCCAACATAACTTCATAAAATAAAGCCGTTGAAGAAAAAACTCATTTTCTTCAACGGCTTTTATCTTGTCGTGGACGGTTGGTGGAGTCTATGAAAATAAAGTTTCATAGACAGTAATCAAATGCTGTTTATCGCTCTATCTGAGGTTATTTAGGTGTAATTTGCATCCCTTCCAATGCTAATGCATAGTGAACGGCATGCTTTAATGTTGCAAAACATTTTAAATCAGTTAAATAGACACCACTCGATATAAGCTGCATACTGACATTCGGAGAAATGCCAACAATAATAGGTGTCGCGCCAATTAAAGAAACTGTCTTCGTGACCTTTTCAAGTGATGAAATGGCATGATCATCTAGCTTTTTCATACCTGTTACGTCGAAAATAACAATATTCGCTTGGTATATCATTGCGTCTTGCAATGTTTTATCGATCAATTCCGCCGATCTTCCCTTATCATATCGCCCCATCATCGGCACAACAACGATATTTTCAAGAACAGGAATGATGGGGGTAGATAAATCTTTGACAAGCTTTTGAAGATCTCGTGTCCGGTCTTCCACCATTGCTTCAAGCGTCGTAATTTCTTCCTCTTCTTTTCTTCGCAATATGTCTTTTATGTCACCTACTGGAGAAACTTTCGTTGGAAATAACTTTAGTTCTGTATCGTCATCTCCCCAAAAAGGATGTTTCGTTATTTCGTAGCACATATTTTCACCGAACAACTTTGAAAAAATCCCGGCCCAATGGGCAGCTAGAAAACAACCAGGCTGTTTTTTCTCTTGGTGCTTGTTTATTTTAAGTTCCCAATCATCTTTCAACGTGATCGTTGCCACACGTTCTATTTCTGAATATGAAACAATGGTAAAACATCCCCATCCAGAACTTTTGAAAATTTTCGGCAGCTGCTGAAGTACTTGCTCTGTACTTATGATTTTTTTTGTGAAAAAATCACTAACTATTTGACCTGTCCGATAACCAGTCGTCTCCATGACGATCCGGGCATTTTTGTCACCGACAATTTCTTCAATTGTATCGAAAAAGGTTTTGAAGGAAGAGCCGATCCAGAACAGTAAAGCTTCTTCACCTTCGTATTTCATAATTCCTCTGTTAACATCCCAATCAAACTCGACACCATTCACGGACTTCACTAATTGATCTACTTTTTCCACCTTTTTTCCTCCGCAATGTTTTTATTTATTTTACCGTAGTTATATTCAACCTGTACAGGTACTTTTGGAATATTGTGAAATTCCAGTAAAATTCATAAAAAAAATCGGTTACTTTTGTTTTGCCTCGACAAATTTTCCAGCATGTATTCTCCGTTGTTGAACATCGAAGCCATGTTGCCTTCCATATTTTCTTAGCTCACGTACATCTCGTGGTGTAACAAGAGAAACAATTGTACCTTTTGCGCCCATTCTACCCGTTCTTCCTGAACGATGGATATATTGATCGATATCTGCGGGAAAGTCGTGATGGATAACATGGGTAATGCCTTCAATATCAAGACCTCTGGCAGCAATATCCGTCGCTAGCAATAAGTGGATCTCCCCTTCCCTAAATGCGCGCAATGAGCGTTCACGTTCACTTTTACTAAGCTCACTATGAAGAATGGCAACGGGCACCTGTTCATAAGCTAATTTTTCCGCGAGCACAGCTAGATTGCCAACATCCCTTACAAAAACAAGGGCTTTCAGTCCATCCATAAATGCCATTTTCTTCAGCAATTTTGCCCGTTCTCGCGGCTCACATAATAAATAAGAATGCTCAACTTTGGATGAAGCTGTTTCATTTCTTTCAATTTTGACCATTTCCGGTTTTCTGCCAGTCATTGCGGCGATCTGATCATCGTCTTGTAAAGGAGTAGCAGAAAATAATAAAAGTTGACGATCATTAAGTGTCGATTTAACAATCGTACGAACTGTGTTCAAATGTTCGTTCCCAAGCAGTTGGTCTCCTTCATCGAGAACAATCGCTTGCACCTCATGCATTTTCAATTTTTTCATTTGAATAAGTTCCAATATCCTCCCTGGTGTTCCTACAACGATATGTGGCTTATCCTTTAATCGATCCAGTTGACGCTTAATATTGGCACCGCCAACCAATGACGCAGCTTTTATCTCCGTTCCAGCTGTCCATTTTTGTACCTCTTGAAAAATTTGCATGACAAGCTCTCTTGATGGTGCTAACACAACTACTTGAAGGGATTTGCTATCCGTTTGAATCTTTTCAAGGACAGGCAATAAATAAGCGATTGTTTTCCCTGTACCTGTGGGAGAGTGGGCAATAATATCCTTTCCTTTCAAAATTGGCGTAACGACGGCTTTTTGAATCGCAGTTTCTTCTTGAAAACCGGATTTCTCCCATATATTTTTTATAGTCGATTGGAAATTTCCCAAATAGTCAATCATGTACGTATCCTCATTTCAGCTTTGTATGATTTCTTTCATCATACTACAACATTTATTTTTATAAAATAATAACCTGTTTTCGAAAAAACAAAGCTTAACTCTTCGCTCATGACGCAGACTTCATTAGACATAAAGAAACCAGCTCAAAAGCTGAGCTGGTCAAGTACTACCCTAATTTATGTGTGTCAACTAAATACGCTTCTCCATTTTTGGAATCGTGAAGCTCAAAAATAACAATCTCGTTCTTTCCTTGCTTCAATAATGGACCAGGTACGTATAAAGTTTCCTGTGGACCGATTTCCCAATACCTGCCCAAATTAAACCCATTTACAAACACTACACCTTTTGTCCAGCCGGGCAATTCGACAAATGTATCTCCGATTTCGTTTACCGAAAAAAAACCTCGATAAAAAATGGGATGATCTTGTGGCCTGTCATCTGCCTTAAAACACAATTGATTCAAATTATCCAACGGAAGTGTATAAATGGTCCAGTCAAATAAAAACTGACGCTCAAAGCGAACTCCTTCCGTAATTCCCTTTGGATCAAACATGTATGGACCATAATTAATTCGTCCCATATTTTCAACTAAAATATCAAGCTGTATCCCCTCTTCTGGTACCTCAATCATCACTTCTTTGTAATCCCATCGATCGATAACCCCTTTGAATGTCTGATTCACATAGACGAGTGCCCGATCTCGAACCTCTTGAATCGTTAAAGCCGCTTCCTCCATTGGCCCTTTTAAAAAAGTACGGTAAAGAATAAATCCATAATCTTGCCCTAACTTTTCCATCGTTTCCGGATGGACTTTTTGTATTGGGGAGCTGAGCTGATCTAATGCTTCAAATAAACTAAGCGATTCTCTCATTCCTACTTTTCCGTAACTCTTTTTCGGAATTGGTTTGGGTAAAACAAGCTCACCCACGTCCTTATGTTTGGCAATTGCTTCACGCACCGCATAAAATTTAGGTGTAAGTTCTCCTGTCTCACTGATCGGACAATCATAATCATAGCTTGTAACGGTCGGCTCGTATTTATCACTATAATTAGCACCGTTGTAAAACCCAAAGTTTGTTCCGCCATGAAACATGTAAAAGTTTACCGAGTCACCATTTTTAAGCATTTCCTCAAACGTATTTGCCGCCTCTTGTGGATCGCGCTGATGGTGCTCTTCTCCCCAATGGTCAAACCAGCCATTCCAATATTCCATTACAATGTTCGGTGTATCAGGGAATTGTTCCTGCAATGTTGCAAATGACTCCTTTGGCTTGGATCCGAAGTTCACCGTTGCCAATACCCCTTCAAGCGTTCCACCGTTTAGCATTAAATTTGTAGGACCATCGGAAGTAAATAACAAAACATCGATGCCTCTTTTAATCATTGCGTCCTTTATGTATTGTAAATATCGCTTATCATTGCCATAGCTTCCATATTCATTTTCAATTTGCATCGCAATAATTGGACCGCCATTCGTTTGTAAAAACGGCTTTAATTTGGCGAGCATAACATCATAATAATGATCTACTTTTTCCAAAAAGGGCTCGTAGTAGGAACGAATTCGCATATTTCGATCTGCCAAAAGCCAGGAAGGCAGACCGCCAAATTCCCATTCTGCACATATATAGGGACTTGGTCGCGCAATTACATATAATCCAAGCCGCTCAGCGATACGGATAAAATCTTCGACATTAGCGATCCCCTCAAATTGAAATTTCCCTTCTTCCGGCTCATGTAAATTCCACGGAATATACATTTCAACACTATTAAAACCGCATGCTTTCAATTTTATTAATCGATCTTCCCAATATTCCGGTACGATGCGAAAATAGTGAATCGCTCCGGAAATTATTTGAAATGGTTCGTTATTCAAATATAATTTTTTCCCTTTTACGGATAATTTCGACACGCATAACAGCTCCTTTATATCCATCACACTCTTATTTATGTGAACTTTCTGTTATAATTCCAAACGAGAAATAGCAGTCCAGCAATCCCTATTAATTGAACGAGCAAATATATTCGACCAACTGTCTTTTGCCCTTTAATAATCAAGTACATGCAAAAGAAAAAGAAGAGGATTTTTAAAATACGGAAAATATAATCCTTCATCTGACGATCCCTCCTACCGTTTCAGCATAGATCTCAACTACCCTTTTAATCCGCCAACCGTCATCCCTTGAGTCAGTCTTTTTTGCACTAATATATACAAAATTAATGTCGGCAACATGACAATGACCATACCGGCAAACATCGGACCATAATTAACGGCGGCGCGTTCGGCTGACATTAAATTCATCAGTCCGACAGTCAATGTTTTGTTATCCCCCGGCATCAATGTGAGGGCAATTATATATTCATTCCAAAAGGCGAGAAAGTTAAAGAGAATAACGATGATGATACTTGGACGAGCCATCGGAATCATGATCGTAATCATCGTCTTGAAATAGCTTGCCCCATCAATATTTGCCGCTTCTTCATAATCAGTTGGAATGGTTTGAAAGTAACTAGATAAGAGATAGATCGTAAACGGCAGTGCCGTAGACGCATAAATGAAAGCGAGCATAAATCGATTGTTAATAAAGAGGCTTTCCCCGCCAATACTTCTTAAAGCTGTATCCCAGTCCAAGAGCATTAAAAAAATGGGAACGACAATATAACTGACGTTAATAAATAAACCTGCTTTTACAAATGAATAAATAAATTTACTGCCTAAAAATTCGTATCTGGCCAAAACGTATGCAGCCGGCAAGGCAACAATTAATAAAATCAATAAAGCCAAAAAGGTTACAATTACTGAGTTCAACATATAACTTGCCATATGTGCTTCTTGAAACGCTTCTATAAAGTTTTCATAGTAAAATCCGTTTGGCATTGCCCAAGGATTCCCATAGAACTCTTTATTTTCTTTAATTGAAGCGAAAAATACCCATGCCACTGGTACAATGATCGAAATCGCCAATCCCACTAGCGCTACATAAATAAATAGCTTGTAAAGAGTATCTAAACTGAGCCCTTTTGATGTTTTCATAAAGTTTGTAGAACCTCCTTAATACTCCAATACATCTCGTTTAGTAATATGGTTCATGATGGCTGCAAGAGCAAAAGAAAAGACAAAGACAACTACACCGATCGCCATTCCATATCCATATGTCGAGTTTGTATATGCTTGATTGTACATATAGAAGAGGAATACTTCTGTTGAACCGTCAGGGCCCCCGCCAGTCATCGTTTGAACGAGCAAGAAGCTTAAATTAATCGTACTAATAATAAAAAATGTCAACGTTGTTCGGATATTATTCCATATTAAAGGCAAGGTAATATCGGTAAATTGTTTTATTTTACCAGCCCCCTCCAGTGATGCAGCTTCATAGAAGCTCTCCGGAATACTAGCCATGCTGGACATGTACATCACCATGTAGTAACCGATTGCTTGCCAAATTAAAGCAAACGAAACACTATATATAACGATGTCTTGGTTACCAAGCCATAGTTGTTGCCAATTTTCTAAATGTAGTAATCTTAAAATACTATTTAGCAGTCCTGTTTCTGGGTCATAAATAGCAGAAAATATCCCGGCAATAACAACGATTGATAAAATATTGGAAATATAGAAAATCACGCGGAAGAAATTAACTCCTTTAATCTTCTCCCTTGTTAAAACCGCCGCAAAGAAAAGGGCAAATACGAGGGTGAAAATCGTTACAATGACGATCAGTAAGATCGAATTTTGAAAGGAACGAAAAAAATTCATATCATTCCATAATATCCTGAAATTTTCTAGTCCAATGAATTCTTGATGCTTAGAAAAGCCTCCCCATTGATAAAGTGACATTCGAAATACTTCAATCGTTGGTACAACCATAAAGAGAATGAGTAAAATAAGCGCTGGAGTTAAACAAACGCCAATAAAGATGCTTCTTGATCTCGACTTGTTCAAAATCATTCACCTCATTTAATAAAAAAGCGCAAGCGCCCGTTTAGCGACGACTTCCTGTAATAAAATGATCTATTTTCTTTTTTAATTAAATAAAACGATGAGACCATATACTCACCGTTCCATTATTAAACAATTAGCCTATGAATCAGTTATGGAAATCGATTAGTTTAAAGCGGGTCTTAATTTATCACTTGCTTCCTCTATACTTGCTTGCCATTTATCAACGGAAAGTTTACCGCTCATTACACTGTCAACTTGCCCGTATAAAGTATCTCCCATGCTCACTCCTGGTACTGGCTTCGTAGATGCAAATGTTCCCATCGCTGGCAGTGCACCTTCTTCATAAATCTGATAAAAAACCTCATTTTGTCCGTCAAGTTGGTCCGTAATTCCTTCAATTGGCTGAACCGCATTTGCTTCCAAGAAGATAGAAGCAGCCTTATCTGAGTACATATACGTGATAAACTCTTTAGCGATGTCTTTATTTTTTGCTTCTGATGGAATCCATATTTGTTCGAAGAAAGTGAATGCATACCGATCTCCACCTTTTTCAAAAGCGGGAACCGGCATCATTGCCCATTCAAAGTTTTCGGCTCTCGGGGCTTCTGCCATCTCTCCAGCCACCCATGTACCATTTGGCATAAATAGCGCTTTATTGTCTAAAATAAGCTGTTGATTTTTCGTAAAATCATTAGGATTCGCATTCGCAACCGTATTCGGGTGTGTATAATCCGCTAATTTCCCAACTGTTTCAAATACTTGTGTTGCTTCTTTTGATTCCCAAATACCATCTTCATAGGTCATTGCCGCTTGATAAAAATCAGGGCCGCCTGCTGCATAAAGCATCGAACCAACTAATGTATCAAAATATCCAGTTGTAGGGTACGTAAACAAAGATATCCCATCTTTTGCCGCTGCTTCACCTAATTCCCACATCTCATCCCAAGTTTCTGGAACTGTCCAACCTTTTTCCTCAAATATTCCAGCATTATAAAATAATCCGGTAGGGCTATAGAACATCGGTCCTAAGTACGTTTCCCCATCAGCATACGGATTTGTCGCAAGAGTATCTGTAAAACCTGATAGCATTTTTTCACTAACCGCTCCATCCTCACCATATACCTTCATCCCTAAAACATCTGTTATTTTCTCTACACCATTTTCCTTAATTAACGTTTCTGTTAATGCTTCTTCTCTGCCTGTTGCTAGTAAAACTACATCAGGATACTCACCAGCTTGCATATTAGGACGAATCACTTCTTCTAGATTCTTTTCAACCGTTAATTTTACAATGACATTTTCATTAGCGGCCTCAAAAGATTCGGCTATTTTGCTCCACATTTCAGCCCCATATGCCGATTCTAAAGCAGCAACATGTAGGGTAGTTTTTTCGGCGGGAGTTTTTTCTCCTCCGTTCCCTTCATCTTTCGGTGCTTCAGACCCCGTACTTTCTCCTCCTGAGCATGCGGCTAAACTGAATAAAAAGAAAATAAACAAACTAGTAATTAACCACTTTTTCATGTTCATTATGAGCTCCCCCTCTTTTTGTTCATACTTAAATGGTACATTTCGTGAAGCGCTTCCACAATCAACATCTTGTTCAACTTTTTAGGTATCTTGCTTTCTATTAAACATTTCGATAAAATTATTTTGAAAACATTTTCAAGGGAAGGACGAATGACAAATGTCCCATATTGTGTATAAATTGGAAAAATCCGAAATACAAAAAATGCCCCTTAATCTCTTATATATTACCCGAGCTGAATATGGTAAAGACTGGCATAGTACACAGCATTCCCACCACTTTACAGAACTTTTTTATATCGTGAAAGGGAAAGGATTTTTTGTTCTACCAGATTATGAAATCCCTGTTAAAGAAAATGATTTGGTCATTATCAATCCATTTGTTGACCACACTGAAAAATCCAATCTTCAAGATTCACTTGAATACATTGCATTAGGAATAGAAGGATTGTCATTCTCTCTTCCGGATGAAAAGGATTTACAGATGGGCTTATATACGTATCAAGGGAATCGCGAGGAGATTTTATTTTATCTCAATCGATTATTATATGAGGTTCAGAATAGTAAGGCTGAATTCGAGACGATATGTCAAAATATTATAGAAATTCTAATTATAAAACTTCAACGAGAAAAAAATTTCAAAGTTGAAAAAAACGAAGCCAAAAGAATCAATAAAGATGTTGCATTCATCAAGCAATTTATTAATCTTCATTACCGCAACGATATTACGCTTGATAAACTAGCAGAAATAAGACATATTAATAAATATTACCTAGCCCATTCCTTTAAAAAGGATATGGGAATATCTCCTATCGAATATTTAAATCAAGTCCGGATCAAAAAATCGCAGCTTCTCTTAGAAACGACTGATTATAAAATCGCAGATATTGCTGAAATGATCGGTTTTTCCTCCCAATCTTTTTTTGCACAATCATTTAGACGTTTAACAAACCAGACTCCTTCAACATACCGAAAAGAAACGAGATTAAATTTTCATACAAATGAGTTAACGAAAGATGAAAAACTCATCGATTACTAGGAGATGCTCAACCGCTATGGCCTTATTGACACATTCGTATCCAAATCTAGTTATTATTGCTGTTTGAAATAAGAATAGAACATTTTAATAGTGCTGTGCGACCCAAATATACGTAGGCTCATGGAAATGGAAGTTTATTCGGACAGACAGCTACGAAGAAAGCCTAATTATTTATAGAGGAAACAAATTTTTCGAGGTGCTTAAATGAAAAAGAAACGCTATGAAAATATGGATCAGCATATCACTCTGAGTACTTTTAAAGATCTCATGCAATGGAGAAAGGAAAGACGAGGAAAAAAGAAAGATTTATCATTCCAAATACCAAGGGAGGATCGAACGAAGGTTGCATTTTTGCAATCGAATTATTCGATTCCTACGATTACTTGGATTGGCCATTCCACCTTTCTCATTCAGTTAGATGGGAAAAATATTGTAACAGACCCTGTTTGGGCGAATCGGCTTGGCTTCGAAAAACGCCTCTCACCACCGGGACTAGCCATCTCAGAATTGCCCTCCATTGATTTTGTGCTTATTTCCCATAGTCATTATGATCATCTCGATTATGCTTCAATTAAAAAACTAAAGGGTAACCCTGTTTATTTCGTACCGATCGGACTTGGCCACGCGTTTAAAAGAAAAGGATTAGATAAAACAGTGGAATGTAATTGGTGGGAAGGGCATGATGTTGGTGATCTACACATTGCTTTTGTACCTGCCCAGCATTGGACAAAGAGGACATTAACTGATACAAATCGTTCACATTGGGGCGGCTGGGTCATAAAAAGTCAGAAGCAAACGATTTATTTTGCGGGTGATAGCGGCTATTTCAAAGGATTCTCGCAAATTGGGCAAACATATCAAATTGATTATTGCTTAATGCCCATTGGCGCCTATGAACCTGAATGGTTTATGGCTAACCAGCATGTCAGCCCAGAAGAAGCAGTTAAAGCCTTTCTCGATACACGCGCCCAAACGATGATCCCTATGCACTACGGAGCCTATCGCTTGGCTGATGATACCCCGAAAGAAGCGCTCGATCGCTTGCTTGCCGCATGGAATAAGGCGAATTTAAGTAATGAGCAATTAAAAATAATGAATCTAGGCGAGACATTGAGAATATAGCCGCGCAAAAAAGGCTTGTCATAAAGGGATTATAATATAAGGGAAGTCCGCCTTTGGTAAACATATGTGTTCGATTTAACCTTACTGGGAATGTTTTGACTATGAGGGGCATTCGAGAGACGTTCGATTTACCTTACTGGGAATGTTTTGACTATGAGGGGCATTCGAGAGACGTTCGATTTACCCTACTGGGAATGTTTTGACTGTGAAGGGCATTCGAGAGACGTTCGATTTACCCTACTGGGAATGTTTTGACTGTGAGGGGCATTCGAGAGACGTTCGATTTACCTTACTGGGAATGTTTTGACTATGAGGGGCATTAGAGAGACGTTCGATTTACCTTACTGGGAATATTTTGACTGTGAAGGGCATTCGAGAGGCATTCGATTTACCTTACTGGGAATGTTTTGACTGTGAGAGGCATTCGAGAGGCATTCGATTTACCTTACTGAAGACTTTCCGTAAGAGAAGGTCAATCGAATGGCGTTCGATTGACCAAAATGACGAAATTATACTATCTAAGGGAAATGGATAATAACCTGAGCATAAAAAAGAAGGGCTACTCAAAAGTCAATAAAAGTTTGACCTCTAAGACAGCCTCTTCCCATTATTCCCCTAAGATCGGAGGGCGGCGATGCTTCGTCGCTTGTTCGAAGGCATAGGCGATTTTTAGCAATGTTTTTTCACTAAAAGCCGTTCCCGTGAACATGATTCCGAACGGTTCTCCATTTGGAATAAACCCAGCTGGAACGATGACAGACGGATAACCCGCCCGTGCTGCAATGACGGAGCCGCGATCTCCGGCAAAGACGATCGCATCTAAACGATCTTTTTGTAATGCATAGTCAATGCCGCGCTTCCGCGATAAATACGAATCTCTTTCTAAAATACGAATATACTCTTCCTCGACGAGTGTTCCACTTAGCTTTTCGGCTGCTTCGAGTAGTTTTTGTCCGTAAGTTAACGTTTCTTGTGGATACTTATGATTAAATGCGATCACATCTTCAAGTGAGCGGATCTGATTCATACTAGCTGTATCTTTTAAATAAGCATTTAAACTCGGCTTAAATTCATACGTTAAAATCTCAAATCCCCATTGTTCCTTTGCGGATGGAATATTGATTTCATCCACCACCTCTGCTCCTAATTGCCGAAGAACCTGAATCGTTTCTTCATATAGAGAAATTTTATGTTTGCTTAACCGCTCAAGAAAATGCCCGCGCGCAACACCGATTCTCATTCCTTTTAAGGAAAGCTCCTTTAGTTCTTCAATAAAGCCATTTGAGAGCGGATTTGTCAATGTGACGGGATCTTGTACATCTGCACCAACGATCGCCTCCAATACATATGCCGCATCCTTTACCGTTCTTGCCATCGGCCCGGGCGTATCTTGACTATGAGTAATTGGAATCACTCCTGTTCTGCTCACAAGTCCGACCGTCGGTTTAATCCCTACCAAAGAATTTTTCAAGGAAGGATTTAATATTGAACCAGATGTTTCCGTGCCAATTGCCGCTGTCGCAAAATTAGCAGCAGTCGCTGCACCAGAACCGGAGCTTGAGCCGCCAACATCGAATTTTCCGTATGGGTTTACCGTTTGTCCACCCCTTGAGCTAAAACCGCTCGGCATCCCAAATGTCATAAAATTGGCCCATTCCGTCATATTCGTTTTGCCTAATAAAATCGCTCCTGCTCCCCGAAGCTGCGAAGCAACAAATGAATCGTTCATCGCATAATGATCGTTCAATGCCAGCGATCCTGCCGTCGTATGCATTTTATCTCCCGTATCGATATTATCCTTTAAAAAAATCGGAATGCCATGTAACGGACCTCTTGCGCCATTCCGCTTTCGCTCTGCATCAAGTGCAGCAGCGATATACAAGGCATCCGGATTGATTTCAATGACGGAGCGGATCTCTTTATCATATTTACCAACCCGATATAAATACATTTGCACGAGATCAACAGAGGTTAGCTCCCCCTCACTTAATTTTTTCTGTAAATCCTCAATTGTTGCCTCCAGCAACCATTCATCATGCCATTTTCTCAGTCGTGGATTTTCCAACACCTACATCTCCTTTTCAACAATTTTTAAAATAAAAAAGCCACTCACAAATAAAATGAAAGAGCTAATATAAAAAATAAGATCAAGCGTAAATAAATCAATCAAGAAACCGCCGAGCATGATCGCAATCGCCGAAAAAATCGATGTCCAAAAATGATAGCGTCCAATCGCAGCGCCTCGGCCCCTACCTTGAGTAAAATCAGCAAGCAAAGCCTTTTCACTCGTTTTCTGCATTGCTCCAACCATTCCTAAGACGACTTGCAATACGTACACTTGCCATACCATTGTAACAATCGGAAAAAATAAGATAAGTATCGCCATCCCCCAGCTATTAAGGAGTAAAAAGAACTTTCTGCCGATACGGTCCGATAGTTTTCCGATGAAAATATGCACGAAAGCAGCGCTCATTGTGAAAAGCCCATATGATATCCCATACTGAAGAAACCCGCCACCGACCTCCTTGATGAAAATTAAATAGAAAGGAAAGACAAGACTGCTGCCAAGCATCGCAATGCTTTGAGAGATAATAATCCATCTCATCGTCCATATTCCTCATAAAATTGGTTCATAAAAAGCTCCTTAGGGTCATATTCTCGTTTTTTCTGAAAAAATCTGTCTGCTTGCGGATAGGCTGTTTTCATTTGCTCCTTCGTTGGATAATGGTAATAAGGCAAATAATAGCTTCCATTCATCTCCAACGTGAGGTCGACGATTTTTCTAACTACGTCACCTGTTCGTTCAATCTCCTTTTGTGAGATTCCTTGATTAATAAGAAACACAAGTGCAAACATATCTTCCTTTGCATAAGACAAATAAGCCTCTTCATTTTTCGGAACGTAACGAACTGTAATATTAAGGACGTTCAATTTCTCCGTTTTTAACAAATCTCGCAAGCGATCAATAAATTCAGGAAAGGCATCAAATGGAACGAAATATTCTTGCAGAATGTCTGTGTCATTTTTTCCGTCATAGTCTAAAAACTGAACTTCAGGACGCATCACATTATTTCTTGAAATCCATTCTTCTTTACCATCTTTAAACGCTTGTTTTTGAACGAACCAAACGAAATTTTTCCCCCAATCAGAATGACGTGATAAGCCGAAGGCAAATTTATTCCTTCGCACATATTTTTCATCCAACAGCTCGTTATAATCATTCACATCTATATCAGTTTTATAATAATTAGTCACATACATGTCCGTTAAAAAATGATTCGGGGCGATCGAAATTCTTGAGTTATGCAGATCAATATCAGGGTTCGCCAATATCTCTTTCCTAAAATATTGCGGATATTGCCGATAATCAATCCACTCATACTTCGCTTGATAAACGACGTCATCCGTCAGTTCAATATCTACTTCTAAAATGACACCGAATAGACCATATCCACCGTTCACAAGCCGAAACAGCTCGGCGTTCTCCGTTCTGCTAACATGTAAAATCTCACCTTTAGCGTTCATTAGCCGAAATGAGCGAATGCTTTCAATTAGTGGACCAAAACGAATATCCCTTCCATGAACATTCACGCTCATTGAGCCACCAATTGTAAAAATATTTGGCGCTTGCATCGTTTTAATCGATAGATTGTAAGGGTTGATCGCTTCTTGAACATCTGCCCACGTCGCCCCGCTCTGCACCGTAATCAATTTTTCCTCTGGCAACACTTCGATGACCCGATTATACGTCGTCATATCAAGCACAATTGCATCTTTATAATATGTATGCCCACCTTGACTATGCTGCTTTCCCGCAATCGAAATATGTAATTTATTCTCTTTTGCTTCCTGTAAAATTTCCTTTATTTGTTCCGTTTCTTGACCTTGTTTCACTTCCTTTACTTTGGTCGGTACTAATCTTCCAACATCAGTCATAAGCAGCTCATCGGCATTTTTAGACTCGAAGGAATAAAGAAAAACTGCCGCATAAAAAATAATGAACAAGATAACGAGAATGGTGATGATTTTTCTTCGCTTCACACCGCACCTCCGAAACATGATTACTCCTAGTTTAACGCAGTTCTTAGATAGATAGGGATGAATTTTCAAAAATAGTCTTGCAAATATGAGATGCCTTTGCTAATATATCGTTATACGATATATCGACAATCGATATAACAAAGCAGGTGAATCGCTATTGAAAAAAATTGAAGACTTTTTACCATTGTCACAAGCTACGTATTATATTTTATTATCACTGCGCGAAGTTCGCCATGGATACGCGATTATGCAAGATGTTGAAGAAATAAGCCACGGGGAAGTCACAATGGGACCCGGGACTTTATATGGAGCTCTCGGTAAACTAGAAAAGCAAATGATTATAACAAATGCGAACATCGATGTGGGAGATCGCCGCAAATATTATAAGCTCACATCTCTTGGGAAAGAGGTACTTCAATTGGAATATAAACGGCTTCAATCACTCGTAAAAAATGCGGAGAACTTTATAAAAGAACTGGAAGGTGAAGATAATGACAATTAAAAAGTTTAAACTTTTCCTTGCTTCAGATGTTGAAAAGGAAGAACAATGGTTGACAGATATGTCGCGTAAAGGTCTTCACTTAATAAATTATCGGCTGGGAATGTATTATTTTGAAGAAAATCCAGATGAGTCCTATGTGTACCAAATCGATTTTCGTGAGGCTGATGATGAGTATATACAATTGTATAAAGATGCCGGCTGGGAACATATTGACAGTTTCATCGATCGTTTTCACTATTTTCGCACAGAAACGAATATCGAAGGAACAAAAAAGATTTACTCCGATCATGAGTCGGTAAAAGAAACACTTCAGCGAATGATGACGTTTTATATTACCTTCTTCTTCGCCATGGTGGCATCACAGATCGGTCTGGTTGCGACATGGAAGGGACACCCTTTACAAGTGACTGCTGCAATACTTATCGGACTTGTATTCTTACTTTATTTGTACCTCTTCTTTTCTCTCAAACGAAAAATAAGTTTCTATCAAGACAAATAGGAAAAATTCATTTACCGAATTCCGTTTGAAAAAAAGCAACGGAATTCGGTATTTTTTAAACTTACAAAAACCAGCCGAGCCTCTGCCTCGTCTAATCATTAGAAAACAAGGAGGTATTCAATTTGAATGAGTTTGTTACTGAAGCGCTTCAGGCAGACGACATCGATTCACTGTTTGATCAAATGATGACCGATTACGGGCAGGACATCCTGCAGCTTACATATTCGTATGTGAAAAACAACGCGATTGCGGAAGATTTAACGCAAGAAATTTTTGTGAAATGCTATAAAGCATTACCGAGTTTTGAGCGCCGTTCCAATCCGCGTACATGGTTATGGCGAATTGCGATCAACCATTGTAAAGATTATTTACGGAGCTGGCATCACCGCAATGTCATGCTGACATATGAAAAAGAGGTCGAGCCTGCTTCGTCCGAAGAGGTCGTTGAACAAACGGTCCTAAAATCAGAAGAAGATGCGCAATTAATCAACGCTATATTGCAGTTGTCGATGAAATATCGCGAGCCTATTTATTTATTCTATTTTCAAGAGCTGTCGATAAAAGAGATTGAATCGCTCACTGGTGTTAAAAGAAACACAATCAAAACACGGATGCGACGCGCGCTAGCACTTTTAAAAGAAAGCTTGGAAGGATGAGGAAAATGGAAGAACGGTTACAGAAACTAAAAAATAAAAAAATTTCAAGTGAGCTGAAATTTACTGAACGCCACCGCCAGAATATTTATAAAGCCATTCAAAGAGAAGAAGAAAAGGACGAGGATGTATTACTAGCGGTTTTACAGCTGCTCACTCATAAAAAAACTGGATTTGAATTGCTTGAGAAATTAATTGGACGGGGGCTTAAAAAGTTCGAAGACGAGGAAGGCTCCCTTTATCCTTTACTTCATGAACTTGAACAAAAGGAATACATCGTTTCAGAATGGAACAATGAGAAGCAAAAGTACTACCGACTGAACGAAAAAGGCAAACGCTTTTTGAAAAAAGCCGAAACCAAACTTAGACGATCCAAATCACTAAATGAACTTTTGCGAGGTGGTTTGCTATATGAATGACAAGAATTCATTTTTACAGCGTGTGAAAAATCAAATCAAATCTGCCGAAGCGAAGCAATTCGTTGCGAAGGAGCTGGACCATCATATTGAAAAGAAAGTAGAGCAGTTGATCGATGCTGGTAATGAGAGAGATGTAGCTGAATTGAAGGCTGTTCAACAAATGGGCGATCCAATTAAGCTCGGATTGAAAATGGGCCACTTGCATCGGCCAAAAGTGGATTGGGGTTTAATCAGTCTGTTTATTTTCTTGCAATTAATCGGATTGTTGCCACTTTTAGTCACAAGTTCTAAATACCAACCATCTATTTATCAACAAACAACGAGTATATTCTTTGGTATTGTTTGTGCCATTTGCCTTATGCTATTTGATTACCGCAAATTAAAAGAAAAATGGTGGCTCATCATTGGGGCGTTCGGTGTGATTTTAATGGTATTTTTCTATTTTGGTACGTATGTAAATGGAAATCCCTACATTCGCTTTGGACCTTTTAAAACGAATTCCATCATTGTCTTACCTTTCCTATTCATTAGTTGGGCCGGAGTGTTTTATCAATATACTCGCCGATATGTTCTCATAACTGGGATATTTCTTTTTTCCGTGCTGCTCTATGCACCGATAAGCGTTTTCTCTAATTTATTTATCTACATCGTGGTTGTCTTTGCGATGTACATATGGACGATTCGAAAACATAGAAAACGAGTGATTGGGACATTCATCGCTTGGATCATCGGAACGATTATTATTTTTATCTGGAAATACAATGAATATTATATGAAACATCGATTATTAGGTTTTTTATTTCCCGAACAGCATGCAAACGAATCTGGATATCTAAATATACAAATCAAAAAATATTTATCCGAAGCAGGTTGGCTTGGGCAAAAAAGGAATCTTGAGCATTTTCTGCTTCCAGAATCACATACTGATTTTGCATTTGTAACTTTTACTTATTCATTTGGGTGGATTTTTTCCATTCTGCTCATTTTATTCCTTGCAACAATTACAATGAGAATGTTCTGGATTTCTAGAAAGGTCGTCGATCCATTCGGCCAGCTGATTATTATCGGAGCAGTCACTCTTTATTCTGTCCCCTTTGTTTACAATATTGCAATGGTGCTTGGTTTACTGCCACTTGCAGGCATCGGACTGCCATTCATCAGTTACGGAACCGTCCATGTTTTAATTAATTCCATGTTGATCGGGCTTGTTCTTAGCGTGTATCGACGTAAGGATTTATTCACAACTGCCGCATAATAGGAGTTTATTATGATAGAGTTCATCATATTAATAGGAATCATCACTCTTTTAGTCTTGGATTTTATAAGACATAGAAAAAAACAGCCACTACGAAGAATTATTTTTTATAGCTTTCTGTTTTATGGATTGTACGTCTTAAAGCTAACGACAGGTTTTTTCATCTTTCCTCCCATTCAAGAGGCAAGATTAATTAGAATTCAACCGATCCCCTTTTATTTTATCGCGGACTGGGTGCAAATGTACCAACATCAAGGGTTCAATTGGTTTTTCTGGAATTCTGTTAAATTAACGTTTTATAATTTGATCATGCTTGCACCACTCGGCATTTATTTATCATTATTATTTCGGGTGAAAAATTGGAAAAAGGCGACATTGATCGTTTTCCTCACAAGCTTAACGATTGAAACAATGCAGCTTATTCTCAGCCATTTTGGACTTATTTCAGCTAGAACTTTCAATGTTGACGATTTATTGTTGAATACACTTGGGGGCTTGGTTGGCTTCATTGTTTGGAATACCGCTATCAGTTATTTAAGAAAATAAAAAAATGGCTCAGAGGAAACTCCAAGCCATTTTTTTATCTTTGCAACTGCAAAATTCCACTTTCCAGGCGTTCGTCCACTTCCTTGGCATCTTCAATATGCTCAACAATTTTTTCATGGGCAATTGTAAACAAATTTCGCGCTTCTTGGAGCTCTTTTCTCACTGCCTCTGATAATTGTCTTTGTTCTTCAATCAAATCTTGGATAGAGCCGATGTTGATTTGACTTTCTTCAACTGTTTTTAAGATCTCTTCAATTTTATCGGACGTTTTAAAACTCACTTGAATGCCTTTATCAATTAATTGGGCACTTTTCTGTGTTGCAGTTAAAGCACTTTCAATCTCTTCTTGGAGTGAGGTTGTTAATGATTGAATATTTGCTGTACTGTCAGCTGTGCTTTCCGCAAGCTTCCGAACTTCTTGGGCAACAACAGCAAACCCTTTTCCTGAATCTCCCGCTCTTGCTGCTTCAATTGAAGCATTCAATGCTAATAAATTCGTTTGTGCCGCGATGTCCTCAATCACGCCAACAATCGATTGAATTTCAACGGAGCGCTCGCTTAAATTGGTCATATTACGCTCAGACGCAATGATTTGCTCACCAAGCTCTTGAATGACATCGGCCGTATTATTAACATCCTCTGCCCCTTCTTGTGAATCATTAACCTTTTTAATTGCCAGCTTATGTAATGAAACCCCTTTTTCATACAATTCATTCGACTTATCGATTGTTTTTTCACTTAATGTCGATACGTTTTGGAACCTTTCTTCAAGTAAACTTACCGCATCTTCAAGTTCATGGTGCTGTGAATTTACTTTCTCATGTTGCTGAACCGCTACATTTAGTTCTTCTTTTATTTTCAAAATCCACGCTTGATTTTCTTCTTCTTTTAATTTGTTTTCTTCTTTTAATTGTTCCAATTCCAATTGCAACTGTTCCATCTGTTTTTGGCTTTCTTTTTTCTTCTTAAACATGACCTTCCTCCTACCCCCTTGTTACTCACATCATAGCATATTTTTCCAACAAAATCCGCAATTCTTTTGGAAAAACTGTCGACTTCTGTCAGAAAAAATACCCGATAAAAGGCATTATTACCTGTTATCGGGTATCCTTCTATACTCGAACGAGCAATGATTTTTCTACTTCCTTCGCTTTCAACTCACGTCGTAAAATCTTTCCGCTTATTTTGGTTTTTGGCAACTCATCAACGACTTCAATTTCACGTGGAGCTGCATGCGCCGCCAGGCCTTCTCGAACGAAGAATCGAATTTCTTCAAGTAAATACTTATTGTTATCAAAGCCTTTGTTTAAAACAATAAAGGCTTTCACGATCTCTCCGCGAATCGGATCAGGCTTGCCAATCACACCTGCCTCGGCAACCGCTGGATGCTCAAGTAGCTTGCTTTCCACTTCGAAGGGACCAATACGCTCGCCAGAAGAATTAATCATGTCATCACTGCGCCCTTGGAAAAAGATATAACCATCCTCATCCTTTGTTGCTAAATCCCCAGCTAAATACCAGTTTCCCCCATATGGGAAATAAGATGCATATTTCTCTTTGTCTTTCCACACTTCCTTCATGATCGCTGGCCACGGACCTTTAATTGCTAAATGACCGACTTCACCAGCTGGCAATGGCTGTCCTTCTTCATCCAATATTGCTGTCTCAATATTCGGTAGTGGCTTACCCATTGAACCTGGTTTGATTGCTTCTGTTGGCAAATTAACAATTAATTGCGCACCTGTTTCCGTCATCCACCACGTATCATGAATACGTAATTGTAAGTTTTCTACACCCCAATAAATCACTTCCGGATTTAACGGTTCGCCAACACTTAAAATATGACGCAATGACTGTAAATCATATTGCTCAAGAAGTTCGTTTCCTTGAGCCATTAACATCCGAAACGCAGTTGGCGCACTATACCATACGGATACACCCGTTTTTTCAATCGTTTCATACCAGCTTTCCGCTTGGAATCTTCCACCATGTAGAACAATTGTTGCCCGATTAAGCAGTGGGGCGAAAATGCCATACACACAGCCTGTTACCCAGCCTGGATGTGCTGTGCACCAATATACATCATCCTCTTTTATATCAAGCACCCAACGGCCAGTAATGTATTGCTGAATCATGGCGCGATGAGCATGAATAATTCCTTTTGGCTTCCCTGTCGAGCCGCTCGTATAGTGGATATTTAATCCATCGTCAAGTTCGACCCATTCAATGATTTCATCGTTCACATTCGTTGTTTTCAGTTCGCTTGGAATCGAGATTGCCTGGGAAATGCTCGGTTGTTCATCTGTAAGAAAAATCGTCGTCAAACTTGGTAAATCTTCGAGTGGTACTCGCTGTAAATATTCTTCATTCGTAATGATGTATTTCCCTTCACAATCTGATACACGATCACGGATTGCATCCTCCATAAATGCTTCGAAAAGCGGACCGACAATCGCGCCAAGCTTAATCGCCGCAAGAATCGCAATATGGCATTCTGGATGCTTCGGTAAAAAGACGAATAAAAAATCTCCCTTTTTCACTCCATGCTTTTTCAAAACACGTGCCCATTGATCAGTCTTATCTTTTAATTGGCTATATGAAATTTTCCATTCCGTTTCTCCTTCGACATAATGAAGCGCAGTTTTTTGACCATAACCTTGATCAACATGGCGGTCTACACATTCATACGCCATATTAACTTTACCTGTCTGATACCAGCTAAATGTTTTTTCGACTTCTTCCCAAGCAAATGAGGTTTTTCCAGAAAGATCTGTTTGCACATTATGCACTCCTGGGATCGGTTGGATGATTTGTTGTCTCGTCATTGTACGGTCTCCTTTGCCTTATGATTTAAATCTAATAATCGTAAAATCTCGGATTTTTTCTCTGCAAGAGTCGCATCCCCTCGGGATCGCGGTTTCTCCAAATCTAGCTTTATTTCCGCATACAATTGTCCAGGCTGCCCTCGTAAAATAAATATGCGATCACATAAATATAAAGCTTCATCAATATCGTGAGTGACAAGCATCATCGTCGCTTGCGTCCTTTTCCAAATCGATAGCAATAAATCTTGAAGCTGCATTTTTGTAAAAGCATCAAGCGCACTGAACGGTTCATCTAAAAGCAACACATCTGGCTCGGTAATGAGGGAGCGAGCAATTGCCGTTCGCTGTGCCATCCCACCTGATAAATCTTTTGGAAAATGTTTTTCAAATCCTTCGAGGCCAACAAGCTCTAGCAATTCCTTCGCTCTTTCACTGTTCTTTTCTCCCTTCACTCCAAAGGAAACATTATCTTGAACGGAAAGCCATGGCATTAATCGCGGCTCTTGAAACATCATCCCTACTTTGCCATTTTCTAATGTGAAACTGCCATCGTACCCATCATCAAGGCCAGAGAGTACTCGCAGTAAAGTACTTTTCCCACAACCACTTGTGCCTAATATCCCGATGATTTCTCCTTGCTTGATTGTAAAACTAATGTTTTCGAATCCAGCCTTTCCACCATTAAAGGTGCGGCTTATGTTTTTTGCTGCAAGCACACTCGAAACCTCCTTATCTATGATTTGCTAGACGATCTTGCCAACGCAACGAACGTTCTTCTATATATTTAAGCAATGAATCGGTCACTTTTCCGATGACCGCAAATAAAAAGATACTTGCAATAATGAGCTCCGGTGAATACGTATTTTGTCCGACAATCAGCAAATAACCAAGTCCTTGACTTGCGCCCATAATTTCCGCTGCCACAACGAACATCCATCCCAACCCTAATCCGCTGCGCAAACCAACAAGAAAGGATGGCAAGGAAGCGGGAAGAATGATTTTTCGAAGCGTCTCCGTTGAACTGAAGCCATAAATCTTACCGACTTCAATGAGCTTGCGATCGACTCCTTGGATACCAGAAACGATGTTTAAATAAACGGGAAAGAACACCCCAACCGCAATTAATGTTACCTTTGACGATTCACCAATGCCCATCCAAAGAATGAAAAGCGGTACCCATGCAAGCGAAGGAATCGCACGAAAGGCTTGAATAAGTGGGTCCATTAATTTTTCTAAAAACCTTGAATATCCGACGAGCGATCCAAGGATAACCGCCGTGATCGTTCCTAATAAGAAGCCAAGTGCAACCCGATATAATGTTGTCCCAACATGTCCAAACAATGTTCCCGCGCTGCCCATTTCGATGATTTCGCGAATAATCATCGTTGGTGCAGGTAGTAGATGCGCCTCAATCACTCCAAGTCTTGCAAACACTTCCCAAACGGTTAATAAGATAAATGGAATGATGCTTCCGATGATCCATCTTTCATTGCTTTTATAAATCGATGTTCCAGTGAAGGAGGCTTTTTTCTCCTTCTTCACTGGAACATGAACCGCTTCACCTCTACTGCTCAACCGTGCCACTTCCTTTCTTAATCATTAAAAAAATCCGGATTGATTAAATCGTCGACCAATTGGTTCACATCGATTTTCTCATCAATGATTCCCTCTGCTTGCAACGTTTCACCCGCTGCTAAAATTGATTCTCTTTGGGCATCACCTGGTTCCGATGTGGAAAAATCATTGCGCTCAAGCTGTAATTTTGCAACCGCCAAATCAATTTGTGCTTCTTTTGCTAAAATTTCAGCTGTTTCCTCAGGGTGCTCGAGCGCCCATTGACGAGCTTCTTCATACACTTGAATGACCTTTTTCACATATTCTGGATATTTTTCCGCAAACTCTTTACGCACATTTAATGTTCCATATGTGTTGAAGTCAGGATTTCTGAAAAAGAGCTGGGTTCCTGCATCATTTTCAACTTTTGCCATATGTGGATCGAGTCCTGCCCATGCATCTACTTCCCCGGAAAGCAACGCAGCCGCGCCATCCCCATGTTGTAAATTAATGATTTCTACATCGTTAGCAGCAACGCCCTTCGCATCAAGTGCACGCAGTAAGAAAATATATGGATCTGTTCCAAGTGTGGCTGCCACCTTTTTCCCTTTTAACTGCTCAACAGATGTAATCGTATCGTCCTTTGCAACGAGAGCCGTCCATTCTGGCTTCGAATAAATATAAACCGTTTCAATTGGAGAGTTTTTTGCTTTCGCCATTAATGCCGCTGCACCAGCCGTCGATCCGAAATCAACGCTTTTTGAATTTAAAAACTCCAACGCTTTATTACTTCCTTGACTTAAAACGAATTCGACTTCAATTCCTTCTTCCTCAAACACCGCTTCCGCAAAGCCTTTTTCTTTTAACACTAAGCTTGTCGGTGAATAATGCGCATAATCCAAAACAATTTTCTTCGGTTTTCCTGAATCAGCACTTGCTGAGCATCCCGCTAATCCGATTACTGCCGTGATAATGAACAATGTTTTTATTAACCATGATTTCATTTTAATTCCCCCTAATTTCATGTAATTACTTGGTTTAATAATTAAAAATGTTTCCGATTTTCTCATTTAGAACAAGAAAAAACCCTCTTCTATAAGAAGAGGGCGTATATGTCCGGTTCCTCCTCTTATCTTCCAGATCATTGATCTGTAGGATGTAGCACCTTCTCAAACATAAATGTTTGCAGGTTGCCGGGCTTCATCGGGCCTATTCCCTCCGCCACTCTCGATAAGAGTTATAATTGAATTGTCATGTTTTACCTATGAACTGAAGTATATACGATCAAATTTAATCTGTCAAACCAAATTTTTAAAATTATTAAACTTACAAAAATGCTTTATCAATCGCAGTATTTAGCTGATTGACGATATCATGCTGATTTTCAATACCAATTGAAAGGCGAACAACGCGATCGTTGAGCCCTAATTTTTCCTGCGTTTCCGGCGGCAAATTACGATGCGATGTTCCTAGTGGATACGAAACCGTCGTCTCCACCCCACCTAATGAAGGGACAATTTTTACCCAACCAAGAGACGCAAAGAACGCTCGAATATTACAATTAGGCGCAAGCTCAATCGTTACAACCGCACCTTTACCTTCAGCTGACACTTGTTCTGGATAGTATACTTTGGATACTCGTTCATTGTCTTTCAATGCATGAGCAACGAATTCCGCGTTTTGCGCTTGCTTTTCCATGCGTAAGCTTAATGTCTTAATCCCTCTACAAGTAAGCCATGCTTCAAATGGACTTAAATTTCCGCCTAAGCTAATGACCTTTTGCTGAGCCTTTTGAACGAGTGCCTTGCTTCCAACAATGATTCCAGCCGACACATCGCTATGTCCGCCAATATATTTTGTCGCACTATGCACAACAAGGTCTACCCCTTGCTCGTATGGTCGTAATAAATATGGTGTTGCGAATGTATTATCAACCATCGTTACGAGATTAAATTCTTTCCCAAGCTTTACGAGGGTCGATAGATTTTCCACCCGTAAAAATGGATTTGTTATACTTTCCGTATATAAAAGCTTTGTATTTGGTTTAATTGCCGCGCGAATTTCGTCCTTATTGGCAAACGAGGCGAATGTCACATCAATGCCAAAATTTCGCAATTCCACGTCAAGTAAATGATAGGTCCCACCATATAAATCATCACATGCAACAAGATGATCTCCACTTTTGGCAACCGCAAGAATTCCCGCCATTATCGCAGACATTCCTGAAGAAGACGCCACACCTGCCTCTGCACCTTCCAAAGCCGCAATAGCCGCACCGAGTTCATCTGTATTTGGATTTCCATATCGCGAATATAAATAAGGTGTTTCACCCGCAAAATGCCCTTCAAGCTCATCAAGATTTTTAAACGAAAATGAGGACGTTTGATAAATCGGCGAAGCCTTCGCCGTAAAATTGTTTGTTTGCTTTCGAGATTGATGCACTACTTTTGTATCAAAAAAAACGTCACTCATCTGTGATGTCACTCCTATGTATAAATATTCAATAATTGCGATTATACTCACAATTATTGAAGTTGTCAAAAAAAAGGTCTTCGATAAATTCTTTGTAAAAGGGCAACCTATCGAAGAATTTATTTCGTAAAGGAGTGCAGACATGAAAGCAGTCACCTATCAGGGGCCAAAAAAGGTTGAGGTAAAGCAGGTTGATGATCCAAAAATTCAAAAGAAAGATGACATTATCATTCGGATTACATCCACAGCCATTTGTGGCTCGGACTTGCATCTCTATCAAGGGAATATGAAGCTGAGAGAAGATTATATTATTGGTCATGAACCAATGGGAATCGTTGAAGAAACAGGATCTGAGGTAACGAAGGTGAAAAAAGGTGACAGAGTGATCATCCCTTTCACCGTTGCCTGTGGAAATTGTATTTATTGTCAAAATCAGATGGAAAGTCAATGCGACCATTCGAATCCTTTTGAAGATACAGGCGGATATTTTGGCTACACGGAAATGTATGGCGATCACCCCGGTGGACAAGCGGAGTTTTTAAAAGTACCTTTTGGAAACTTCATGCCATTCCTCGTGCCGGAATCATGTGAATTAGAGGATGAATCATTGCTTTTCTTATCAGACGTGCTCCCAACCGCTTATTGGAGTGTGGAGAATGCAGGAGTTAAAAAAGGAGACACGGTCATTGTATTAGGCTGTGGTCCAGTTGGCTTGATGACGCAGAAATTTGCTTCATTAAAAGGAGCTGGACGGGTTATTGCTATTGATTATTTAGAATATAGGCTGCTCCAAGCAAAAAGAATGAACAAAGTGGAAATATATGATTTTAGTAAAATCGAAGATATTGGCCTATATTTGAGGGAAATAACGAAAGGCGGCGCAGACGTCATTATCGATTGCGCTGGAATGGACGGCAAAAAAACACCGCTTGAAAAAATGGGACAAAAACTAAAGCTTCAAGGCGGGACACTGAGTGCGATTGAAATTGCCATGAAGGCAGTAAGGAAATATGGAACCGTTCAATTAACCGGTGTCTATGGTTCGAATTATAATCTTTTTCCATTAGGTGAGTTTTTTTCTCGCAACATCACTTTAAAAATGGGACAAGCACCTGTCATCCATTATATGCCTGAGCTTTATGAAAAAATCGTCAACGAGGAATTTGATCCCACCGAGATCATTACACATAAACTTCCACTCGATGATGCTGCACACGGCTATCAAATATTTAATGGCCGTGAAGATGATTGTATTAAGGTTGTTTTAAAGCCTTGAGAAAAAAAGTGGAAGGCCTATCTAATATATATATATCCCAGGGATCGTAACAGTATTGAAGAGAGTAGTCCTTATAAAAGGAAAATGTCTTTCAAAAGTGATTTGAAAGACATTTTTTAATGATATACATGAAAAAGCGTCCTTCATCCATCAAATGCCAAGCTAATGATTTTCCAATTATCCCCCTAGGAAAGTAGGAGGACTTACGGGCTTACCATCTAGCCCGGAGTAAAACTCCCTAATTGAAACACTAAACGTGTTGGTTTCAGGATGATATTCATATCCTTGTATGACCCAATCATCAAATTGATTATTACCTTGATAATCAAATAGGAGCCATTCACTATCGTTTTCATTTATTATTGCATATAATTTTTTCTCTCTCTCCTCAAGGGTGATGTTTTCAAACAATAATTGGTCCATTCTTTCTTTATCCCCTGAGGTGTGTGCTACTACAAAATCTCTTGATAAATTGCTAATAAAGGCGAAACTTTCTTTTTCTATTATTACCTACAGCGCTTTCTGTTTTAGAACACGCTGCAACTAAAGAAAAGATACAAACAAATATTAATATTTTCTTCCCATAGTTTCCCCTCTGCTTCACAATTATAATAATCGTGTTTGTCCCCTTGAAAATTTACAAATTTTTCTAAATCTAAAATTATCATTTTAATATTATTATTAATTGAGACTTATGGCAATAGGATCGGGTATTTAAGCAGCATTATACGTGAAATACTCCTTGCTAAAAAACGCCTACATTTTGTGCAGATGTTGATGCCAACAAAAAAGCCTATCTTAAAACATCTGTTTCAAGATAGACCCTTCCATTTACCACTGTTCAATTTCTCGTCGTTCTTTTTTCGCATTGCCTTTTTTAGATGAGCGCTTGCATAGTTCTGCTTCAACTGACTCTAATGAAACGTCTTGATCTGCGAGCAAGACAAGCAGATGATACAAAAGATCTCCACATTCATTCACGAGCTCATCTTTATCATTATTTTTAGCGGCAATAATCACTTCGCCTGCTTCTTCGATTAGCTTTTTGGCGATTTTATCGGTGCCTTTTTCAAATAAATAGCTTGTATATGATCCTTGAATCGGAGCCGTTTTCCGCTCCTCGATTTCTTCGCTAAGTGTTTGATAAATCGACGTATTTGTTAACTCTTGCTCCTCACCTTCGACCCAATTGTAGAAACATGATTGGGCTCCTGTGTGACAAGCTGGTCCGAGCGGCTCTACTCGAATTAACAGTGAGTCGCCATCACAATCGAGTTGAATCGATTTGACGATTTGTTTATTTCCCGATGTTGCTCCTTTGTTCCAATACTCCTCGCGTGAACGAGAATAAAACCATGTTTCTTTCGTTTCGAGCGTTTTCTCGTATGCTTTTTCATCCATATAGGCAAGCATAAGTACTTCGCCATTCCGATCATCAACAATCACGGCAGGAACTAATCCTTTGGAAAAATCAACTTTCACTTACTTTCACTCCCTGCTCGCGGCACAATGCTTTTACTTCTGCTACATTGATGATATTTTCGTGAAAAATCGATGCGGCTAACGCAGCGGCAACATTTGTTCCTTTAAACACCTCGACAATATGCTCACCATTTCCGCAACCGCCTGAGGCGATTACAGGAAGACTAACTGCATCGACAATGGCTTGCGTTAAAGCTAAATCATACCCGTCCTTAACGCCGTCACGATCAACGCTCGTTAATAAAATCGAGCCTGCACCAAGTTCCTCAAGTTTTTTTGCCCATTCAATCGCGTCAAGCCCCGAATCATGCAACCCGCCGCGTGTCATCACATGCCATGAGCCATCAGGAAAAAGCTTCGCATCAACCGCCGCAACAATTCGATCACGACCAAATTTTTCCGCTGCTTCAGCAATTAGCTCAGGACGGACAACTGCTGCCGAGCTAATCCCAACTTTATCTGCGCCGGCTTCAAGCACTCGTGAAATATCATCGAGTGATTTGATGCCGCCGCCGACTGTAAAGGGAACTTTCACTTTTTCTGCGACTCGCTTCACGACGTCAACGATCGTATCTCTTCCTTCAGTTGTCGCGGAAATATCTAAAAACACTAATTCATCTGCGCCATTGTCGGAATAATTTTTTGCCATTTCAACAGGGTCACCCATTTCGCGCAATCCTTCAAAATTAACACCTTTCACGACTTTTCCGTCTTTCACATCTAAACATGGAATGATTTTTTTTAGTGTCATTGTACACCGCCTCTTAATTTGACTGTTCCTTCATACATCGCTTTTCCAACGATTGCCTCGGTAATTCCAAGTTCCGCGATCGCATCGAGATCTGCTTGATTTCGAATCCCACCTGAAGCAACAATCGTACAATCAACTGCCTCGTTTATCTTTTTCAGTTGTTCAAGATTTGGTCCTGCCATCGTCCCATCTTTAGAAATATCAGTAAAAACAATCGTCTTTACGCCAAGTTGCTCCATTTTTTGGGCAAATTCAATGTAATCGACGTCTGTCTCTGCAATCCAACCGCTCACAGCGACTTTCTCGTCACGAGCGTCGATGCCTACGACGATATTTGCTTGATAATTTTTTAGCGCCTCTTTTAAGAAGCTTTCATCTTCCAATGCAGCTGTACCTAGAACAACCCTTGAAACACCCGCTTTAATATACGATCTTACCGTTTCCATCGAGCGAATGCCGCCACCTACTTGGATTGGAACGGACGATATTTCACAGAGTTGAGAAATCAATTCAAGCTGTTCCGGTTTGCCAGAACGAGCGCCATCCAAGTCGACAATATGAATGATCTCAGCACCATCTGCGATAAATGTTTTCAGCTGTGAAATCGGATCACTGCCTACCTGCATCGTTTGCTTAAAATCACCTTGATAAAGCCTTACACATTTTCCATTTATTAAGTCCATTGCTGGCAAAATCTTCATCATGCATCCCCCTGAATCGCAATTACTACCAATGATTGCGTATTTACTACCGATCTTGAGTTGTTTACTACCGATTATTGCAGATTTACTACCGATCTTTGGTCATTTACTACCGATTGTCGCAGGTTTACTAACGATCTTCGCCACTTTACTACCGATTGTAAAATCCTACCACTTATTCAAGCAGCCCTTTTGTCGAATTGACCCCTTTGATGTTCGGATCAATTTGCACGGCTTGTGCGAGCGAGCGTCCTAACGCTTTAAACAATGCTTCAATTTTATGATGTGTATTTTCTCCATATAAAACACGGGCATGCAACGTTATCCCTGAATTAAAAGCAAAGGCGCGGAAAAACTCTTTCACAAGCTCTGTGTCAAAATTGCCTAATGATTGGCGTTCAAATTCGCCTTCAAAATGGAGAAATGGGCGCCCGCTAATATCTAAAGCGACAAAGCCGAGCGATTCATCCATTGGCACATAAGCGGAACCGTAGCGAACGATCCCTACCTTATTCCCAAGAGCTTCACGGATTGCTTTCCCGAGAACGATGCCCGCATCCTCAACGGTGTGATGACTATCAATATGTAAGTCACCGTCTACCTTTAACGTTAGTCCGAATCTGCCATGCCGAGCAAACGCATCGAGCATATGATCAAAAAAACCAACACCTGTTTTAATCTCAACGACTTCTGGATCGTCCAAACGAATTTCTAACTCAATTTTTGTTTCTGAAGTTTCTCTTCTATTTGATGCGCTACGCATTGCTTTCACTCCATTCACTTAATGCCGATCGCAGACGATCATGCTCCTCCGTCGTTCCAGCCGAAATTCTGATTGCTTTTAATGATTCATCATCGAAGAAGCGGATTTTAATTTTTCTTTCATATAGAAAATCGGCTAATTGTTTTGCTCCATCCATTTTCATTAAGAAAAAATTCGCTTGGCTTGGAAAAAGGACAGCACTGTTCGTACGTGCTGCAAATTCCGTCATAATTTCTTCCAGCTCGGCGATTTGCTCCAATTGCAATAATAAAAATTGATCGAGCACATTTGGTTTTTCTAATAGCTGTGTCCCTAGCGATGCCGAAAGTGTATTAACGTTGTAAGGAGGCTTAATGCAGCTAATGCCAGCAATTAATTGATCATTAGCAATTAAAAAGCCGAGCCTTAATGCCGCCATCCCAAGTGCTTTTGACGCGGTTCGCAAAATAATCAGATTTTCATAGTTAAGAAATTTGTTAGCGAACGCAGACTCTCCCGCAAAATCGATATATGCTTCATCCAAAATAAGCAAACCGCCTACTTGTGCGAGCTCCTTAATCAATGATTCAATTTCAGCTTCTGAATACAATTGTCCTGTTGGATTATTTGGGTTCGATAAAAATAATAATTTTGGCTTTTTCAACTGAATTTCCTCTTTCACCGTTTCAAGAGGAAGGGAAAAATCAGCCTTCAGATCAATCTTCGTTATATTCGCTCCCATAACGAGCGCATTCTTTTCATACATCGAAAAATCCGGTTCTAAAACAATGACTTGATCTCCTGGATCAAGTGCATATTGAGATATGATTGTAATCAATTCGTCAGAACCATTTCCCGGCAAAATATTTTCAGCGGGAAAACCGCTGTATTTTGCAAAAGCAGTGACGAGCCGTTCAGAGCTTTCAGCCGGATAACGGTTAATCGCTATTTCTTCCAACTTTGAAAAATCAGCAGATGAAAGCAGACTCATAAATGCCTCATTGCTATCGAGTCGAATCATATCATATTCAGGCTTTACTTTATACGGAGTTAATGTTTGAATCGATTTTCTCATTGTTCCATCCTCACTTTTACAGCACGCGCATGGCCAGCCAATTGTTCTTCAGTCGCAATTCTTTCAATATATGGTGCCGCATTGCGCAATGCTTGCTCAGAATAATAAACATACGTCGTCTTTTTCACAAAATCATCAACAGATAACCCTGAAGAAAATCTCGCTGTTCCAGCCGTCGGTAAAACATGGTTAGGCCCTGCAAAATAATCTCCGACGGATTCTGGTGTGTAATGGCCGATAAATACAGAGCCAGCGTTTTTCACCTTGCTTAATTGGGCAAGAGGATCAGCGACCTGCAATTCCAAATGTTCTGGGGCTAACGCATTAACAAGCCGGAAAGCTTCATCGAGCGATTCAACGAGAACGGCCGCTCCTTCAGATGTTAATGCCACTTCGGCAATCTCTTTTCTCGGAAGTGTATCACATTGCTTTTTTAATTCTTCCTTCGTTTCCTTCAATATTTTTTCCGAAGTCGAAAAAAGAAACGGTCTTGCTTTTTGATCATGCTCAGCTTGAGCAAGCAGATCGGCGGCGATAAAGCGAGGGTTCGCTGTTTCATCGGCAATAATCGCCACTTCTGATGGTCCTGCAATCATATCGATGCCAACATCTCCGAAAACAAGAGACTTTGCGCAAGCAACATACGCATTTCCAGGTCCAACAATTTTATCAACGGGATCAATTCCTTCGATCCCATATGCCAATGTCGCAATCGCCTGGCTGCCGCCCATTTTATAAATCGTATGAACACCAGCTATATCAGCGGCAACAGATAAAATTGGTGAAATTGCTCCGCCATTTCGGGCAGGTGTTGTCATCACAATTTCGCTTACACCTGCTAAGACGGCAGGAATCGTATTCATTAACACCGTTGATGGATAAACAGCGGTACCACCGGGAACATACACCCCGACCCTTTCGATTGGCCGAAAAAGCTGACCGCTCACGATGTCTTCCGTCATTTCCATCATTCTTGATTGTTGAAGTTGCTTTCCATGGAAAGAACGAATATTTGCGGCTGACTTTTGCAGCGATTCAATGACATCTTGAGGAACTTCCTCCCATGCCGCCTTTCTCTCTTCATCAGTAACTATCCACTGTTCAGGAACTCCACCATCAAATTTTTCCGTATATTGTTTTAAAGCGGCTTCCCCATTTGCTTTAATGTTTTCAATCACTTCTTTTACTGTTTCGATGATTTGCCCATCAAACGAGCTTTTCTTTGTTTTCCTTGAAATAAATGTGGCGGTAAATTGATCAGCAAGATAAGTTGGTATCATATAACCGCCTCCTCCACTTTAAATGATTCAATTAATGGATAGAGCATTGCTTTTTTCAGCTTTAATGAATTTCGATTAGCAATGCAGCGTGCTGAAAGATCGAACATCTCTTCCTTAACGATAAGCCCGTTTTCCTCCAATGTATTGCCTGTTTCAACGATATCAACAATATCATCAGCAAGCCCGAGCAACGGTGCCAATTCCACTGATCCTTCTAATTTCACAATGTCAATCGACTTTCCTTTTTCGCGAAAATATTTCGTCGTTATGTTCGGATATTTAGTAGCAATCCGTTGTTTACGCTGTGAATAATGTGTTAATGGCTCACCTGCAATCGCAAAGCGGCATTTTCCAAATGGAAGCGGTAATAGATCAAATACATCGGGCTCATTCTCTAATAAAATATCTGCACCGATAATTCCAAGATCGGCAATCCCGTGTTCCACGTATGTAGCGACATCAACACCTTTAGCAAAAACAGCGAAAAATTCACTCGTTTCTACTTGCAGCTTTCTTCCTTTATCGATCAATGGCTGAACATCATAGCCACGTTCTTGTAAAAATGCGATAAACTGTCTTTCTAATCTTCCTTTTGTTAAAGCAAGGACTGGCTTCATTTTTCTAACACCTCTAGCTTTCCATCCTTATTCGTAATTTCGAACACTTTATCATATCCATCTAACCGGGCATTTGCCGGTTGAACATCAACGATGCAATCAGCAAATTCACTTCGCAATTGCTCCGCAAAGACAAGTGAATCATCTTCGGCAATAATACATATTTTTTGTTGTGATTTTTCGATTTGAATTTGTTCAGCTAGCACATCTACTTCAAACGCTAATCCTACGGCCGATACTTGTTCCTGAAATTGATCATATAATTGATCATAACGTCCACCTGAAAAGCAAACAGTACTTGATTGCTTCAAAAATCCTCGGAACATAATTCCTGAATAATAAGGTAGATTTTTTACTCTTCCTAGATCCACGAGTATTTCTTCATTCCCCGATTCTTTAATAATGAGGACAAGTTTTTTCAAATGCAAGAGCATATTTAATAATTCCGGCTTATTTTCCCAGCGTTTTTCGTATTCAGTGATAATTTCCATTTGGCCAAATGCATCTACTAAACTGGCTAATTCATTGGCTAATTTCTTATCACCATTTGCAGCGGCAATTTGGAATACTTCGTCCTTCTTTTTGTCATGCATCGCGATTCTTAACCGTTCGTGGTCTGCTCTAGATAAAGTTAATTCAGATGCAAGCTGTTCGTAAATTCCAGCATGCCCCAATTCAATTACACTTGCGCCGACATTCAATTCCTTTAAAAACGATTGAGCCATGAGTAAGCTTTCACCTTCTCCCATTAGCTCAGGCATATGAATCATTTCCACCCCCGCCTGATAATGCTCCACACCAGGCATGTTCTGTTTAAAAACCGATCCGGCGTACGCCCATTTCTGCGGGTACTTCTCTTGGTTAGATAAGGCTCTTGCGATCGCCGTCGTCCAATCTGGGCGGAGCACCTCAATCTCTCCTTCTGAATTGAACCATTTCATCATGTTTTGCAATTTCATATCAACATATTCGTTCGTAAAAGTTGATGCATATTCAATCACGGGTGTAGAAATTTCATTATACCCACGAAGTGTAGCCACTTTTCTGAACTTTTCTATTACATGAAAACGGCTGCTAACTGCCACTCCCATTTCATCCTTGCTTCCGGCTGGCAAAAACATATTCGGTCACCTCTGATTTCTTTATTCCACTATCACTCTATCGAACTAAAGGATTTAAGTTGATCTCACTTTATCATAAAAGAAAAAAGCAGTCAAACACTTTTAGATATTTCATATTAAAAGCCTGAAACGATTATAGTAAATCATTTCAGGCTGCATTGATTCTAATAAAGATGACAAGCAACGAAATGCCCAGGCTTCACCTCTTGCCATTCCGGCTTCATCTTTGAACAAATTTCCATTGCTACGGGACAACGGGTTCGAAATACACAGCCGCTTGGTGGATCGATCGGACTTGGGACATCACCTTTTAAAACAATTCGTTCCCGTTGATGTGTAGGATCAGGAATCGGTACGGCCGATAGCAATGCTTGTGTATATGGATGGAGTGGGTCGTCATACAAACGTAAACTGTCTGTAAGCTCAACCATTTGCCCTAAATACATGACAACAATTCGATCAGAAATATATTTTACCATCGATAAATCGTGAGCGATAAATAAATACGTTAAATCCATTTTCTTTTGAAGTTCTTTTAATAGATTAACAACTTGTGCTTGAATCGAAACATCAAGCGCAGATATCGGCTCATCACAAACGATAAATTTTGGATTTAGTGCGAGCGCACGAGCGATTCCAATTCTTTGTCGTTGTCCTCCACTAAACTCATGAGGAAAGCGATTCAAATGATCTGGATCTAACCCTACTAATGTGAGCAGCTCCTTAATTCGTTCTTTTTTCTTTTTGCCATGAAGCGTTCGATGAATGGCAAATGGCTCGCCAATGATTTCCTCAACCGTCATTCGCGGGTTTAGTGAAGCATACGGATCTTGAAAAATCATCTGAATTTCACGCCGTAGCTTTGCCAGCTCACGCTGATTCGCCGCATATATATTTTTCCCTTGATACAATACTTCTCCTTCCGTTGCTTCATATAAACGGACCATTGTTCGACCAGCTGTTGATTTGCCACATCCACTTTCTCCAACAAGCCCAACCGTTTCCCCTTGATAAATATCCAATGTTAGTCCGTCGACTGCCTTTAATTGCTTATTTGCTACTGAAAAATACTTTTTCAGATTTCTTACTTGTAGTAAGGGAGATGAAGGAATATCATTCTTGTCAGCTATCTTACTATGAAGTTCGACTGTCATAACGTTCCTCCCCCTGTCAATTGTTTTTTCGCTAATGGATGATGAAGCCAACATGAGGCAGATTGTTCGTTGTTTACCTCTTGTATTTCTGGTTGATGATCTTTGCATACATTCATCGCAAACTCACATCGTGCATAAAAAGGGCATCCTTTGGGCGGATCGATCAAGTCGGGCGGTGTACCAATAATCGGGGTAAGCGGTTGCTTTTTATCCATGTCAAGTCTTGGTACAGACCGAAGCAATCCTTTCGTATATGGATGCTGTGGCTGAGCAAATAGTTCTTCAACCGTTCCTGTTTCCACCACCTGACCCGCGTACATAACAATGACTCTATCGCACATCTCGGCAACGACCCCTAGATCGTGAGTAATTAAAATAATCGATGTGCCTGTTTGCTCCTGAATCTCTTTCATTAATTCTAGTATTTGGGCTTGTATCGTTACATCAAGCGCTGTTGTAGGTTCGTCCGCGATTAACAGTCGGGGATTGCACGCCAAAGCAATTGCAATCATCGCCCTTTGTCTCATCCCTCCCGAATATTCATGAGGATATTGGGCAATTCTTTTTTCGGGTTGTGGGATACCGACAAGTTGAAGCAAGTGTAACGCCTTTTCAACGGCAGCTTTTTTTCCAATATTATTATGACGCATGAGCGCCTCAATAATTTGGTTGCCCACCTTGCTCGTTGGATTAAGTGAAGTCATCGGATCTTGAAAAATCATACTAATTTGGTTTCCACGTATTTTTTGCATTTCTTTTTCACTTGCAGCAAGCAAATTTTTCCTATCAAAAATGATCGAACCTTGTTTATAGTGAACAGGTGGTGATGGTAAGAGCTTCATGATTGATTTAGCAGTCACACTTTTTCCGCAACCTGACTCACCTACGATGGCAATCGTTTCTCCTTCTTTCACCACAAAATCAACGCCCCGAACGGCTTGTACTTCCCCAGCATACGTTTGGAAGGATACATGCAAATCTTTCACTTCTAAAATATTTTCCATAAGGCTCCCCTCCTAATTCCGCAATCTTGGATCGAGGGCATCACGTAAACCATCCCCAAACACATTGAATGCCAGCATCGTCAAGGAAATTAATATAGATGGAATGAGCAATTGATAAAAATTCCCGATATGAATGCTGCCAAGCGCATCATTCACAAGCGTTCCCCAGCTTGCTTGTGGAGGTTGAACGCCTAATCCAAGATAACTTAATGTTGCTTCAGCAAAAATAGCTGTCGGAACTGTCAAAGTTATATTGACAAGAATCGGACCAAGCGTGTTCGGAATCATATGCTTTCTCAATATCCAGCTCATTTTTGCCCCCATCGCTGTGGCAGCATGAACATATTCCATTTCCTTCAATTGAAGCACTTGACCGCGTACAAGCCGGGCCATCGGGATCCAGCCGGTAATTGTCATCGCAATAATAATTGGCCAAATTCCTCTTTTCATCGCAATCATGACTAAAATGACGACTAATAAATACGGGATTGCATATAAAATTTCGGCAATTCTCATCATTACATTATCCGTTCTTCCACTACGGATCGCCGATATCCCTCCATACACAACCCCAACAACGAAATCGATCAAAGCAGCCATAAAGCCAATAAATAAGGAAATCCTAGCTCCATACCAAGCACGTGTAAATAAATCCCTCCCTGCCGAGTCTGTCCCAAACCAATGCTCAGCATTCGGTCTCAAATTCTTTTTAGCAAAATCTTGCTCGTAATATGTAAATCCATTTAAATGCGGGCCAATGATCGCCATGATGAGAAGGAGGACAATCGTGATCAATCCAAACATCGCCAGTTTATTTGTTTTGAGCCTGCGCCAAACGTCCGCCCAATAGGAGATCGATGGCCTTGAAATTTTTTCTGCTGCCTCAAAATTATGAACAGCTGGCTGAAACATCTCTTCCGTCAGTTTGATTTGATTGCTCATTGACTGCCCTCCCCCGTGACCTTAATGCGTGGATCAATCCACGTATACGCAACATCGACGATAAAGATTAAAAAGATTAAAATCGCACTATAAAAAACCGTCGATCCTAAAATAACAGAGTAATCACGATTAAAGATGCTTTTTACGAACATTTCTCCCATTCCGGGAATGCCAAAAATGTGTTCAACAATAAAGCTTCCCGTTACTAGGTTTGCAGTCGTAATTCCTAGTACAGTTACAACTGGAAGCAATGCATTCCGAATCGCATGTTTAATAATAACTGCGCTTCTTGACAATCCCTTTGCTTTTGCTGTTAACATATAATCCTGATTCATCACTTCCAACATGCTCGACCTCATCAAGCGGGCAAGATAAGCCAATGGCATCATCGCTAATGAAATCGAAGGAAGGATCGTGTGTGACCATGACTTCCATGTGGCAACAGGCAGGACTCGCAAGTGGACGGCAAAATATTGAATAAGGAACGTTGCGAGAATAAAGCTCGGAACGGAAATACCGATTATTGCAATAATCATCGAAAGATAATCTGGCCAACGATTGTGGTATAACGCTGCAATGACACCTAAAATCAAGCCAAATGTGATGGCGATGACGAGTGCCTGCAATCCAAGGTGAAGGGAAACCGGGAAACCTTTTTTAATATAATCATTGACCGTAAGTGTTTTAGATTTCATAGATGGACCAAAATCCAATTGGAGCAATGATTTTAAGTACAAGCCATATTGAACAATTTCTGGTTTATCCAAATTATAATGACGCTGCAAATTATTGTATATCGCTTCTGGCATAGGACCTTCCTTGGCAAATGGATTGCCAGGGATGATTTTCATAATAATAAATGTAAGTGTAATGATGACCCATAAAGTGATCAAAGCCCATATGAATCGTTTCAACGTATATTTGAGCATACATTTCACCCCGATCAACGATTAGAAAAATCGGGGTATGTCCTTTAGACATACCTCGATTTTTGATCAAAACGTTTTTTACTTCTCGATATCCGCATATATAAACTGTGGATAACTATTAATTGGTGTGTAAACTCCTTTAACATGTGACTTCACCATGAACGGTTTCGTATAGAAATAAATTGGCATGATTGGCATTTCATCCATTAAAATTTCTTCAGCCTTATGCATCGCTTCCATACGCTCTTTTTGATCCATCGATGATTTCGCTGTATTTACATAACTGTCATAGTCAGCATTGCTCCAGTTCGCATCATTAAATGGACCATCCGTTACCCAAAGATCGATAAATGTCATTGGATCAACGTAGTCGCCAACCCAACCACCTCGAGAAATTTCATAATCGCCTGCTTTCTCACGGTCCAGTTTGACTTGGAATTCTACGTTTTCAAGTATTACTGATATATCAAGATTTTTGCGCCACATTTCCTGAACAGCTTCGGCGATTTTCTTATGTCCTTCGGAAGTGTTATATACAATTGTAAATTCCGGCAATGCATCCATGCCTTCCTCTGCAAGTCCTTCGGCAAGCAGTTTTTTTGCTTCATCCACTGCATTATCTTCAAATAATTCTCCCGTATTTTCCTGGAAGTCACCGCTCACATCTGGCATTCCCGGTGGGATAATCGAATAGGCCGGCTGTTGTCCACCTTGTGATACGTGCTCTGTGATCGTTTGTCGATCAATGGCCATTGAAAGTGCCTTGCGAACCTTTTTATTATTAAACGGTTTCACATCATTGTTTAAGTTATAATAATAGACTGCTAGATCCGGACCATTATTAAATTCTGGATCGCCAGATTCTACTAATTGACCTTGAACATCTTGCGGAAGTGGATACACGAGATCAAGCTCATCAGCCTGATACATTTGCCAGGCCGTGTCTTCATTGTCAATAATGACAAATTGAACCTCATCAAGTTTGATCTTATCTTTATCGTAATAGTTTTCATTTCTTTCAAGTTTCATGCTTTCCTTATGGTTCCATTCCGTCAGCTTAAACGCACCGTTAGATACATAGCTAGCAGCCTCCAATGACCAATCAGGATTTGCTTCTTGGACTTTTTTATTAATTGGATAGTATGTGTAAAAAGAAGTCAAATCAAGGAAATACGGCGTTGGCTGTGCAAGCTTCACTTCAAGCGTCTTTTCATCTTTTGCAGTAACTCCTACCTTCGCTTCTAGCGCCTCGTACCCTGCCTCATCTTCAGAACTATTGTATTCCTCTGCTCCTTCTAAATAATAAAGCTGGTATGCATAATCGGAGGCACTTTCCGGATTTAAAGCAAATTTCCAAGCATACTCAAAGTCTTCTGCAACAACCGGATCACCATTCGACCATTTCATTCCATCTTTTAAATGAAACGTCCAAATTAAGCCGTCATCGCTGACATCCCAAGTTTCAGCCATTCCAGGAATAATTTCTCCCTCAGGCGTTTTCTTTGTCAATCCCTCAAAGGCATGCTCCAATATCCATGAATCATGCGTACCTTGTGCCAAACCTGGATGTAATGCACCTGGTTCTTCATTATTATTGAGATATAAAATTTTCTTATCTGCAGGCGCTTCTTCTTTTTCTTCCTGTTCAGCCGATTGACCGTCATTTTCGTTTTCACCTTGATTACTCGTTTGTTCTGTTCCACCGCTAAAACAGCCGGCGAGCAATAGGATTAGAGACAAAAACAACACGACGAAAGAAAACTGTGACTTCTTCAAACAAAATCCCCCTTGTGATCATATTTAGTAACGTGAAATCTATGATGCGTCTTCATAGTTCGTTCACATCTCCGTCACATTTTAAATATACCAAATTACTTACCTAATATTCAATCTTTACTTTATATTCAGATAATTATTTTTGTACAAGTAAAAAACCAGAGTGATTTATTAAATCGCTCCGGCTTTTTACTTGTATTTTTTTATGTTGCAACATCCCGTTTTGTGAAGAAGATAAATGCCAAAAGATGAAAAATGAAGAAGTAAATAAGCATCATCGTAATGGAGAAGGACATCGTCATACCTTCAACTAACGGACTCCCATCCGCGTATTGCATTAAATTCGTATTGGCAAATAGGCTATATTTTGCCCAATCGAATTTCATGGCTAGCAATTGGGTCACCGTTCCGCCCATCATTAAGAGGAAAATGGAAATTCCAATTGCTAAGCCACTCACTCGAAAGACTGCCGAAATCATAAATGCCATTGTCGCAAGTAAAAAGATACTTAAAGAGTTTAGTAAATACGATTTAATTAAGTAGAGAAGAAGACTTTGTTCTACAACGGTCCCTTTTACATAGGCAAGGTGAACATTGCTTGCCTCTCCACCAGTACCAAACAAAATGGCCCCTATTGCTGCTGCACTGACGAATAAAACGCCAAGCACAAGTAATAAAAACAGGATGACTGTCGTATACTTTGCCATTAAAATTTTCCAACGATGAAACGGTTTGATCAATAATACTTTAACAGTGCCCCAAGTAAATTCATTGGCGACAATTCCCGCAGCGATGATAATAACAAACAAGCCAGCAAAACTAATAAATGATGCCGAATCCTGAATAAATGTCCAGACCGTAGTTGTATATTCTGGTGCTAAATCATGCTCGATTCGATATTCATTGATTGCGATTTGCTGTTTAAAAAATTCTTTCGTCATCGGCATTGTTTCCATATTCGCCGCGTGTTGTTGATTGGAAATTGTTAATTCTTGTTTCCAATCCTGATCAACTGGTTCTGCTTTTGAGTCTAGATATTTTGTGATTGCACCATTTCCGATCACAAGCAAGACAACTAATCCAATCATGATATAAGTGCCGATTTGTTTAAAAATTTTAATCCATTCATTTTGGATGAGATTAAGCATGTGACGCTACCTCCTCGTTACTCGTGATTTCTAAGAAGCGATCTTCAAGTGATTTTGTCGTCATTTTCACTTCATAAATAAGGATATCTTGTTCCACGAGTCGCTTAATTACGTTTGGTACTTGCTCCTTGCCAAGCTCTAGCTCGAGTCCTTCCTTATGGTCCTTTACGTCATACCCTTCGGTAAGCAAAATAGCCTTCGCTTTCTGTGGATCATTCACTTTACATAAATATGTCTGCTCAGCAACACTTTCATTCATACGAACATTTTGCACGTTAATGAGCTTTCCTTTTTGAATAATTGCGATACGATCACACATCATTTCCATCTCCGACAGTAAATGACTTGATACAATCACCGCAAGTCCCTTCTCGCGGGCTAAGCTGCGCAAATAATCACGAACTTCACGAATGCCTGCTGGATCTAATCCATTTGTCGGTTCATCCAAAATAAGAATTTTCGGATCATGAAGCAAACTTTGTGCGATTCCCAGACGCTGCCTCATCCCAAGCGAGTATGTTTTCACCTTGTCATGGATGCGATCTTTTAAGCCAACAAGCTCAATAATTTCATCGATTTTTTCCTTTGTAATCCCTTTAATAAGCCGTGCCACTTGCTGCAAGTTTTGATAGCCGGTTAAAAACTTATACATTTCTGGATTTTCTACGATCGCACCAACATGTTGGATCGCATCTTCATAATCCTTTTCAACATTTTTCCCGCAAATCGCAATTTCTCCTGAAGTAATCCGAATAAGTCCAACGATCATCCGAATCGTCGTTGTCTTTCCTGCGCCATTCGGTCCTAAAAAACCGAATACCTCTCCTTCATTAACCGTAAAGCTTAAATCGTCAATAATTTTACGGCGACGAATCACTTTTGAAACATTTTTCAGCTCAACTACCGTTTTCACCGTACCTCACTCTCCTTATCTCCCATAATTGTTTTAAACCATTCTAATACCGAGGTGCCTTGCTCCTCTCGAAGCTGTTCTACATTTTCATGCCCGATAATATCGCCGTTAAATATGGCGATTACCTCATCCATAATCGGCTCGATTTCATCGATTTCGTGTGTAGCAATAATGACGGTTTGCTTTTCAAAATCAATATACGTAAGCAAACTTTTTACAATCGAATCTCTCACTAAAGCATCAAGACCTGAAAATGGCTCATCGAGCAAAATGACAGGCGCTTCTCGAGCCAGTGTTAATATGAGCTTCAATCTGCCACGATTTCCTTTAGATAGCTGTTTAATCTTTTTATTAACTGTGAGGTTCATTTCCTTTAATAGTTCATTTGCCTTACTTTCATTAAAATCTGGAAATTGCGAAGCATAAAAGTCAATCATTCGTTTGATTGTGAAGGACTCATAAAACATGTCTAATTCGGTTAAATAGGAGACTTTTTCACAAGATTTCCTTGTAACCTCTTCTCCAAAAACAGTAACACTCCCATTACTCGGATAAACAAGTCCGGTAATCATTTTTAATGTCGTTGATTTCCCACTCCCGTTGGGACCTAGTAATCCATAAATTTTCCCGGACTGGAATTCCAAATCCACCTGATTTAAGGCGTATTCTGAGCCATATTTCTTCGTAACATTAGATAAGCGAATCGTCATGCTGATCACCTTCTTCAAAAAATTCCTCCAGACCAGACTTCATCTGTTCCTTCGATAGCCCAAGCTCACGCATACTTATTACAAACTGTTCAATAATTTCGCGTTGCATCGTTTGTTTTAACTCCTCTACAATGGACTGATTTTCCACAATGAATGTCCCTTGCCCTCTTTTCGTTTCCACTACGCCCATCCTCTCCATTTCGGTATATGTTCGTTGAATGGTATTCGGATTTACACCTGATTGAATCGCCATCTCTCTTACAGAAGGCAATTTTTCTCCTGGCTTTATTTCACCGCGAATCATTTGTTGAAAGATTTTTTCGGCAATTTGTATATAAATTGGTTTTGATGCAATAAACTCTTTGGCCACTTGTCTTACACCTCCACCTTTTGATCAAGTAATTTACATGCGATGAAGAATAATCCAAGGGCGATCATGGCATAAATGATAAGAGGGATAACCGGTAATGGCGCTGACATCGTATCAAAAGTCCAGCCAATCCCAGATTCATACGAAACAGCATATGAAGTCGTAATATCTAGCTCCCAAGCAAACAAGTAATCCCGAACGAACTTTAATTTTGAAACAAATGTTTCTACGATATTGCATGCAATGAAAATAACGAAAAGGATTAACCAGCGGAACTTTTTAATCACTTGTACTCTTTCCAGGGAGTGATACACGGTCCAAAGAAAAATGACCCAAACGGTCGTGTACAATCCAATAACAAGTAGAACGATATTCGTTAACATAACTGCATGAACAGGTAGCGGGATGTCTTTATAGATAAGTAGCTTTACCAATAGCAACCCATAGGTACTAACGAACACTTGTGAAATGATTTGAAACAATAAAGCTGTCGTTATTTTTGCTAGTAGTAATTTTGCGCTGCTTTGCGGATTATAAAGCCATAATTGTGTCTTCCCTTCAATTTTCAGTAAAGAATAAACCGTAACTGGCATAAAAAACAAATGGATTGGAAGTATCAGCATAATCAACAGAGGGATGACCATACTCGGCTCATCTAACCGCTTTGAAAAATAGCTACCTAAACTAATTGCGATAAAAATAAGAATAAGGTATGTAACATACCAAAACCGTGAAATACATATTTCCTTTTTTAACAGTCCGATAAATGGTTTCATTGAAACCCCTCCGCCTTGTATTAGTGTTCTATTTGAATAGTACACTAATACTCAATGATACGTCAAGTAACTATTTCAAAAAATAAGAAAATGGGTAGATGCCTAAGTAGCGGAAATGAATCTGTCTCGCTTATTGACGGAATAAAGAGGCGTTGACGATAAAAACTTATTTATGTACTTGATTTCGATTAGATGCCGGGAAGCGGACGAATAGGATCTTCCTTATGAACATGATTTTGATAAAAAAACAGTGTGAGAACGATTAGCCTCTTTCTAATGAACTGAATTTCTATTAAATACGAGGAAGAGAGAGATGAGAACCTTCCTTATACACCTAAATACAAAAAGATATCGAAAATAAGCATTGAAAAAAAACAATGTCCTATTAACCGCAATACATAAAAGCAGATAATATCAGTCTGTTATTATTTTATTCAATAAAAAAACGCCGTTGCGGCGGCGTGTTTATTCCAATTCAAGTTCATCCAAATAAACTTCATTGATTTTCTTTAGTTCATTTGTTTCAAGATCATATTTATATATGGTCATTGTATTTCCGCCATCATAGGAGGAGTTGCCCGACAACACACCAAATTGTCCATCACCTAATGAAACAAGATTATCAAAATATTGATCCTCATTATCATGATGATCTTGATAAATTACTTCCGTCCCGCCACTCGTAATTAAAATTCCAATAAGTAAACAAATGAGCGTTATCCGAATCCTTCTTAATTCTTTTGTCTGTTCATTATCCATCATCAGTTATCCTCCAAAAAAGAAATCAAGCACATTCCCAGCTGTTGATGACTTTTTATTGTAAAATTCTGAGTAACCGCAATTTGTGCAGTATACAACGAGAAATTGATTATGCTGAACATCAAAAACTTTTGACAGCCCCGTCCCTGTCATCGCTACTTCCTTCGTTTCTGCCCGAGTACTTCCACATTTCACGCAGCCTTTTTCGCTCATTTTGTTTCCCCCTTCATTAAAGTCAAATAATCCTTACTATCTATACGTCGATTACTAGCCATTTGTTTCAACTTTTCAAAATCATTAAATCATTTTATAAAAGGTCTTGACTTTTTCTTTTTTAATGTCTACTATATAAACACAAATGTATTTAACAGAAAGACATATGAGGTGAGGAAAAATGAAAAACTATGTATCTATTGGACTGTTAGGACTAGGGACAGTCGGTTCCGGAGTTGTACAGTTAATTAAAAATCATCAGGAAGATCTTGCTCATCAAGTAGGCTGTGAAGTACGAGTAAAAACGATCCTTGTTCGTGACGCTGAAAAAGCACGCGATATTCAAATTGGTCAAACTTACCTCACCACAGATCCAAATGAAGTATTACAAGATCCAGATATCGACATTGTAATCGAAGTAATCGGGGGCGTTGAAGAAGCCCGTGAACATATTATTCAAGCATTGGACGCTAAAAAGCATGTCGTAACAGCAAATAAAGATTTGATTGCTTTACACGGTGTAGAGTTACAAAAAAAGGCGGTTGCCAATGGCTGCGATCTCTTCTATGAAGCGAGTGTTGGCGGTGGAGTTCCAATTTTAAGAGGGCTAACAGAGGGACTTTCTTCCGACCGTATTCAGAAACTTATGGGAATTGTGAACGGAACAACAAACTATATTTTGACAAAGATGGACGAAGATGGGCTTTCCTATGACACTGCATTACAAGAGGCACAGGATCTTGGCTTTGCAGAATCAGATCCAACGGCCGATGTCGAAGGAATTGACGCTGCCCGTAAAATGGCTATTTTAGCAAGATTAGCTTTCCATACGAATGTTGATCTTGATGATGTGGAAGTATCTGGAATTAGCAATGTATCTGTTGAAGATTTAAACTATGGGAAAAAACTAGGATTAACAATGAAGCTAATCGGTCATGCTACGATTGACAATCAAGAATTAGAAGTAAGCGTACAGCCGACATTTCTTGCGAAAAACCATCCACTAGCTTCTGTAAAAAATGAATTTAATGCGATTTACGTAAATGGTGAAGCAGTTGGAGAAACAATGTTTTATGGCCCAGGCGCTGGAAGCTTGCCAACGGCTACAGCTGTCATGGCTGACGTTGTTGCGGTAATTAAGAACATGCGTCTCGGTGTGAATGGAAAAAGTGTTGTCGCACCAAAATTTGAAAGCTCATTGAAAACTCCTGATCAACGCTTTGGAAAATATTATTTCCGCCTCCATCTAAAAGATGAAGTTGGAGCATTTTCAAAAATTACAAGCTTGTTCAATGAACTAGGCATTAGCTTTGAACAAATTTTACAAACACCACTTAGCAAAGATGAATTAGCGGAAATCATTATCGTTACACACCGTGTTTCATTAGAGCTTTTCCAAAAAGCATTAATGGAATTAAGAGATTTAGAAGTTGTAAATGAAGTTATTAGTCACTATCGAGTTGAAGGAGATGTAAAGAAATGAACTGGCCAGGATTAATTGCAAACTATAAAGACTACTTACCAGTAAACGAAGAAACACCTGCATTGACACTACAAGAGGGAAACACACCGTTGGTACATCTCTCCAATTTGTCAAAACAACTCGGTATTGAGCTATATGCAAAAATTGAAGGCGCCAATCCTACGGGTTCTTTTAAAGACCGTGGGATGGTAATGGCGGTCGCAAAAGCGGTTGAAGAAGGAAGCACATCGATTATCTGTGCTTCAACTGGGAATACATCAGCGGCAGCCGCTGCATATGCAGCAAAGGCAGGCATTCGAGCAATCATCGTCATTCCTAATGGAAAGGTTGCCCTTGGAAAGCTTGCCCAAGCAAAAATGTACGGTGCCGAAATTGTAGAAATTGAAGGAAACTTTGATGAAGCGTTAAACATGGTACGGAAAATTAGTGAAACATCTCCAGTTACACTTGTGAATTCCGTTAACCCATACAGACTTGAAGGTCAAAAAACAGCTGCTTTTGAAGTTTGTGATCAGCTTGGCAGCGCCCCAGACATTTTAGCCATTCCAGTAGGAAATGCCGGAAATATTAGCGCTTATTGGAAAGGATTTAAAGAATATAATGAAGTAAAACAAACAGGTCTTCCGAAAATGTTTGGTTTTGAAGCGGAAGGTGCAGCAGCCATCGTTCAAGGACAGCCAATTGCTGAACCAGAAACAGTCGCAACAGCGATTCGCATCGGGAACCCAGCAAGCTGGGAGCTCGCTGAAAATGCTCGTGATGAGTCCGGTGGAAAAATCAATTCCGTGTCCGATGCAGAAATTCTCGAAGCATATAAATTACTAGCAAGCACGGAAGGTGTATTCGCTGAACCTGCTTCATGTGCTTCCATTGCCGGCGTGCTTCAGCAAGTAAAAGAAGGCAGCATCGCAAAAGGCAGTAAAGTTGTTGCAGTACTAACAGGTAATGGCTTGAAAGATCCAGAAACAGCAATGGATGAAATCAAAATTGATTCTGTCGTACTACCAAACGATGAAATAAAAGTGCTTGACTACATAAAAGGCGTGGTAAAAGCATGACAAGGTTTACCATTAAAGTACCAGCAAGCACTGCCAATCTCGGGCCGGGTTTCGACTCGGCCGGAATGGCACTTACCCGTTATTTAACATTGCATCTAGAAGAACATGACGAATGGATGTTTGAACACCATTCTGTTCATTTACCTGAAGTAAATGACGCAAAAGAACATTTTATTTATCAAATTGCCAAAAAGACAGCGGAGCATTTCGGAGCTTCCCTTCCCGCCGCACATGTCGTCGTTGAAAGTGAGATTCCATTGGCGCGCGGGCTTGGGAGCAGCTCCTCCGCTATTATTGCTGGGATTGAGATTGCCAATCAGCTTTGCAAACTTCATTTATCCAAAATGGATAAACTATACTTCGCCGCTGCCATTGAGGGTCACCCCGATAATGTTGCCCCTACTGTACTTGGTGGACTCGTCATTGCTTCTCAATCTTCAAATGAAGAAATTAACTATTTTCAAAAAAAAGATGATAATCTTGATTTTATCGTTTATATCCCATCGACAGAGTTAAAAACAGAAGCATCAAGAGAAGTATTGCCTGAACAATATTCTCGTCAAAAAGCAACGAGTGCTAGCGCCATTGCTAACGTTATGTTTGCTAGTTTAATTGCCGGCGATTACGAACTAGCAGGCGAAATGATGGAAAAAGATTTATATCATGAGCCATATCGTGCTTCTCTCATTCCAAACTACGAAAAAATTCGTCATGAAGCAAAAAAACGAGGAGCATATGGAACTGTTATTAGTGGTGCAGGTCCAACAATGCTCTCACTCGCTCCAAAAGGAAAAGGTGCGGAAATTGCAGCAGCTTTGCAAGATTTGCTGCCTAACTATTCGGTTGATGTATTGGAAATGGATTTACATGGAGTGCAGGTTGAAGAAAAATAATATATGGGTAATGGAAAATCAATGTTTTCCATTACTCATTTTTTGCATTTTTCACATAAATCATTGATAATAATGACAAAGGAGGCGGCTTGTATATGGATCATTTTACTTTTTGGAATCCGACGAAATTAATTTTCGGAGAAGGGCAAGGAGAGCAATTTAAAACAGAAATACCGAAGTATGGAAAACGAGTGCTACTTGTTTATGGTGGCGGCAGTATTAAGAAAAATGGATTGTATGATCAAGTTATAAACAATTTAAAAGAGATAAATGCTGATATTTTTGAGCTTTCAGGAGTCGAACCAAATCCGCGCTTATCAACAGTACATAAAGGCGTCGCCATTTGTAAGCAAGAAAGCATTGATTTTATTTTAGCCGTCGGCGGTGGCAGTGTCATTGACTGCACAAAAGCAATTGCGGCTGGTGCAAAATTTGATGGCGATCCATGGGATTTTGTTATGAAAAAGGAAGTGGCCACCGATGCGCTTCCGTTTGGAACGATTTTAACACTTGCCGCTACGGGGTCTGAGATGAATGCTAACTCGGTCATTACGAACTGGGAAACAAAAGAAAAGCATGGTTGGAGCAGCCCTGCTGTCTTTCCGAAGTTTTCAATTCTGGATCCTGTCAACACATTTACAGTCCCTAAAAATCAGACAATCTATGGAATTGTAGACATAATGTCACATGTATTCGAACATTATTTTCATCAAACTAAAAATACCCCATTGCAAGACCGAATGTGTGAATCAGTCTTATTAACGGTAATAGAAACCGCGCCAAAACTATTAGCTGATCTTGAAAATTATGAATATCGTGAAACGATTTTGTATTGTGGAACGATGGCTTTAAACGGAATTTTAAATATGGGCTACCGCGGTGATTGGGCAACACATAATATTGAACACGCTGTTTCAGCGGTATATGATATTCCTCATGGCGGAGGGCTGGCAATTCTATTTCCAAACTGGATGAAGTATAATCTCCATGTGAATCCAGCACGCTTTAAAAAGCTTGCAGTCAATGTGTTTGGAGTTGATCCAACAGGCAAATCGGATGAAGAAGCCGGATTAGAAGGTATTGAAAAGCTTCGCGAGTTCTGGAATAGCATTGGTGCTCCATCAACATTATCCGACTACGATATTGATGATAGCAAACTCGAAGAAATGGCTGATAAAGCAGTCGTCCATGGAGATTTTGGTAACTTTACAAAATTAAACCGTGAAGATGTTCTCGCTATTTATAAGTCATCATTATAATAAGAAAAGCGCAAGCGCCCGTTTAGCGACGTAACAAAAAGTTGGTGCTTTGACGTGGCCGATCCTCAAAGGAAACACGGCGAAGCATGAAGTTTGCTAGTCGCTGGGCGGCTGGGCTAGACAAGAATATTCTTCCTCTTTATTAAAAATCATGAAAAAAAACCTGAGATATAACGACTCAGGTTTTTTTAAATCGAGTTCTAACTAATATAATTCCCAACTAGTTAATTGCACAACCTCATTCTTTCACTTCAATCTGATGTTCCTCATGTTCATGCAAACCATCGTCGTTTTGTACATGAATTTGAATCGAATAGGTGCCAGCTTGCTCAAACGAAAATGCTGCGCCATATTCACCACTTTTCGTTTCGGCGGCATCGATCCAATCACGTTTATCAGAAACATCATCATTCCAAATTTCAAAGCGGACGCGCGCCTTTTCCATCGGTCCTTCATCATCTTGAAGATGGACAATGAGCTCCGTTTCTTTCCCTTTTTCAACATTTTCAGGGTTCATGAAATGCATGCTAAATCCATCCGCCGCGTGTCCATGATGATCGTGATCACCATGATCGTGCTCCTCATGTCCATGATCTTCTTGCTCGGTGATGGCATCACCAACCGTAATTGTTTTTTTCGGCATAACATGCATTCCTCTTGCCGTTACATGAACTTGTACGTGATAAATCGCATCATGATCAAATGCTTTGTCAACTTCATACGTTCCATCTTGATTATTTTTCGCCTCAAGCATTTCTCCTTCTTCTTTTTTCCCTTCTTCCCAAACTTCGAATTCTACCTCATCCGCATCTGTAACTTTTTCTTCTCCTTGGGTAACAATTGATTGTAACAAGACAGTTTCTCCTACATCTGCAACCTCCGGAGTAATTAATTCTACCTCAAGTATTTCCGGAACGTCTTCCTCACCGCTATTATTTTCATTGCTACCGCATGCCGCTAAGACAAGGGTTAATATACTAATAAAAACAAACCAACGTATTTTTTTCAAATTTCTTCTCTCCAATACCTATTAATTTTCTTCTAACCTAAGCATACACTGCTTTTGTGTGAACGATGTGAAGTTTTCGTTACAAAAGAGGGATCATTCATTTTCAAGCAAAAGCGGCAATCGAATCGAAATCGTTGTGCCTTTTTGAAGTTCGCTTTCAATTTCCAGCGTTCCGCCATGGAGCTTTGTTAACTGTTCCACAATCGATAATCCTAGCCCAGTCCCTCCCTCTTTCCTTGTCCGAGCTTTATTGACTCGATAAAATCGTTGTGTTATTTTTTCTAAATCAACTGGTGGAATACCTTTCCCATTATCCTTTATACGGATTATACCGAACCCCTCTTCTTTCTTTAGAGAAACAAAAATCTTTCCAGCTTGCCCCGTATAGCGAATCGCATTATCAAGTATATTTAAAAGCATTTGTTCTAAACGTTCACTATCTGCATTCACAATTAATTCATAATCGAGCTGTTTGTCTAATTGAATCTGTTTATCCTTTACAAGTTGATCGACCTTTTCTAACGATTCTTCAATCGTTTGCGCTAACGGAATCGGCATCTTCTCCAAGCTAAATTCCTTCGATTCCAGCTTTGCCAGTTCCATCAAATCTCCGACGAGCCGCTCCATCCGCCGCGATTCCCGCAAAATTATATGCTGATATTTCTGTACGTCTTTTTCAGGGGCAATCCCCATGTGGATCGCCTCTGAGTATCCTTTTATATAACTTAACGGCGTACGCAGCTCATGGGACACATTTTCCAAAAATCGTCTTCTTTCTTCGTCTTCTTTTTGAATTGATTCAGCCATATCATTAAAGGTTTGTGCTAGTTGACCAATCTCATCATCTTTATATTGGGCAATCCTAGCTGATAAATTTCCTTCTGACACTTGCTTTGCTGCCAATTTCATTTCCTGCAACGGTTGAATGACATGGCGTATCCATTTAACCCCAATTGTTAAACCAATAATTAAAAACAAAGCTGCCCCTGCAATCCAATAAAGCGTATAATAGGAAGTCATTTCGCTTACATTTTCTAATGGATAATATAAATAAATAATTCCTTCTAATTTTTTCTCGTCTAACAGTGGCACGACAACGGAGATTACTTCGCGATTTAATCGTTTTACAAATCCTTTATGATAAACCGTTTCTCCATTTAGTAGCATTTCACGGTCCTCACCATTAATCAGGGCATCGTAATCGACTTCAAATGGAAGGCACATACTTAATTCACGTGGATTCCTTACCGCAAACACTTCAAAATTGGATTTGCTATTAAAAAAATTGATTTCATCAATAAATGAATCGGTGACAGGTCCTTTCTCATAGGAATGAGCTAAGCGCTCTCCTGTCATCTGTAACTCACCTTCCATATTTTTCACGTAGAAGCGTTCGTATAAAACATTAGAAAAGAAATAGGCATAAAAAATTGAAGCAATCAAAGCAATCAATAAGACAAAGGAGAGTTTACGCGAGAGACTAATTTTCATTTTAGCACCTCAAATTTATAGCCGCTGCCCCATATCGTTTGAATACGACTCCCTGCTTCCTTTCCCATCTTCATTCGTAATGTTTTTATATGTGTGTCCACCGTGCGTGGGCCGCCTTGATAATCGATCCCCCAAACGAAATCTAATAACTCTTCCCGTGTATATACTTTTTCAGGACGACTCATTAACATTTTAAGCAGTTCAAATTCTTTATATGTAATATTAACCGGCTTATTTGCAATCGTAAGTGTTCTCGCATCGATATCAAGCTTGATTACTCCATATTCAATCGCTGCATTTGATTTGTTTTCATACGATGTTCTTCGTAAAACAGCATCAATTCTAGCAACAAGCTCACCAGGAGAAAATGGCTTCACAATATAATCATCGCCGCCAAGCTGAAGTCCTTTCACTTTATCCCATTCTTCCCCCTTAGCCGTTAAAAAAATAATCGGGATCCGGCTAGTTTTTCGTATATGCTTGCAAATTTCAAAGCCATCTATTTCAGGCAGCATAATATCTAACAAAATTAAATCGACTTGATTATTTGCTAATTTTTCATCCACTTCACGATCGTCAGCCGCTTCAGACGTTTCATATCCTGAATTGTGTAAATACATAGCAATGAGCTGCCTCATATCAGCCTCATCATCAACAATTAATATGTTTACCATTCTTCCACCTTCTCACGTGTAAAAATGACGAACGGTCCTTTTCCAACCTCAGCTTGCCGTTCAATTTTGAGCGTTTCTGGATTAAGCCAATAGAGTGTATCACTATCAAACCCAGCCACAATTACGTTCCCAGCAAAAAAGCTTAAAGCAAACGGATTTGCTCCGACTTCGACCTGATTTATAAGTTGCTTTTCTTCATTGAAGTGGTAAAGCATATTTGTACCGTGACTTATTGCATAAATGCCAAATTCATTTTCATAAAAGTCCACTGGCATCAGCGGAGCAGAAAGTTCTTCTTTTAACTGATCAGATTTCAATGAATAAACAGAAATAAATGATTGTGCTTTATTGCCTGATCCATGTCCACCAAGCCATAATTCATCTGCATCCTTTCGAATAAGCATGCCCGTTGCGGAAGGAATGATCTTCATTTCTGCTTCAAGCGTAAGTGTCTGCAAATCAATGATCGATAGCTTCGTCCCTTGGTACGAAGCAACGTACACATGTTGATCATCTGCCTGCATCGTTAATGGATAGGTATCCGTTTTTATATGATTCGTTTCTTTTCCTGAGTAATCAAAAAAGCGGATTTCATTGCGAATTTTATCTGTAAAAGCTAATTTTGAAATTGATTCAATATCGAGTCCATTCGTAATCCCTTTACCTGTCTTAATCGAGCTTTTTTGTTCCCCTGTCTTTAGGGAAAATATATCAACTTCTTCAAGCTCTGTTCCGTATAAAATTAATGTATCTCCATCCGAAAGCAGTCGGCCTCCCGTATACATCTTATTTAAATGCCAGTGTGCAATTCTTTTACCGGTTTCATTTAAAAAATCAATGCCATGGTCCCGCACGTTTAATGTCGCAACAAATGGCTGATTCTCGTCAATCGGAGCATACTTTTCCTTCTGACAGCCACTAAGCAGAATGCATACAAACGTTATAACGAGGACCCATTTGTTGTTATTCATTTTCTCACACCTTTATCGTGATCAGCTTCACATCTACCAATAATCATACATGAGATTTGTGATATTTTGATGAAATGACTATGGACATTTAAAAAAATAACGTAAAACGGAGCAAATTTTGATTGAAGTGTAGCGCAGTGCCGTGCGTTTTTAATTTAATTGCGCCACTTTGAGGGTGAATTGCGTAAGTTTCGGAGTAATTGCGCCACTTCGAATGTTAATTGCTCCACTTTCGCCCATAATTGCGTAACTTCTACCTTTCCTACTAAAAAGACTATTAATAAATTTCCTTTTAACGAAATTTATCAATAGTCTAGACGTACATTCACTTAAATTGAATAGGTTCCATATCTTCATAAATGGATTTCATCTCATATCCGTTATCTTGTAAATAAATAAGTAATTTTTCGATATGATCTATTGTTGATTGTTTTTCGTGCAATAAAATGACGAGTGGCTGTTTATTAACCAATTGCTCGATTTGCTCAATTACATTCTGTACATACGATCCGTTGGTTAGTTTCCAGTCAGTTGAATCGATATTCCAATCCCACATAAGCAAATGTTCCTGATCGATAGCAGTTCTAAACGGAGCAGTTACATAAGGCTTAGATCCATATGGAGCTCGAATAAGTCTCGTATGAACATTTGTAAGTTCTTCCACACGATTAATCGCCTGTTGCATCTCAGCTATAAAACTAGCAGGGGATTTATATATCTTTGCAACCGTATGGGAAACCCCATGAACACCAACCGTATGCCCCTCCTCAACCATGAGCTTTACTGCATTCGCATGCATGTTCATATTTGGCTCCAGCATAAAAAAAGTTGCTTTCGCATCATATTTCTTTAGTATTTGCAGCAATTTCTCCGAAGATGAATGCGGACCATCGTCAAAAGTTAAATAAACCACTTTTCCAATTTGCAATTGTGATTGAGGTTCGCTCTGCTCCTTCTCTTCTTTCATGATTTCTTCTTTTCTTTCCAGATCCTGATCTTTTTCTTCTTGTTTATAAGAGGCATTTGGTTGATTAGCATGATGTTTCTCTACGATCGGCTGATCAATTTTCACGACTTCTTCAACATTATTTTTTGCCAATGTCTGATGCTCCTTTGTAATATCTTTGGCATTAGTAAAATAGTAAAATGAAAGAATCGTAAGAAGCAACATCCCTCCTACTAATATTTTCCCCCTGAGATTTAATTTCACCCTTTTTCTCTCTGTCTCCCCCACTTTTTCTCATCCCTTCAACATGTTTCGACTTACTTCATCATATCTTTTATTTGAGTGAAAAGGGTAACAAAATAATGACAATATTTGCTATGAAAATTGTCACTTTTTTGTTACCCCGTATATATTTGAGATTGATATACTTACTATTAATGGAGGTTTACATATGAAATATTTATTTCTGGCCATTCTTTCTGCCTTCTTTTTATCTGGTTGTATTCGAATTCAATCAAATACATCTTTAATGATTCCACCAGAGCTCCCAGGTAAGGAGGCCGAAATTACAGCTGCCTTTTCAACTTATTTACCGAAAAATGCCGAGTTACTCACACCAGTAAATAATCAGATCAATGGTCCTACTTTACTTGTAGATCTAGATGGTGACGGAGTCGATGAGGCCGTGCTTTTCTATAAGACAGAAGATCGTACTGAGCGGCTCAAAGGCTTGATTTTGTCCTATAAAAATGGCTGGAAGAAACTTGCCGAAATCGATGGGATTGGAACGCGCCTGATCGATTTACAATTTGCAGATTTGTCGAATGACGGAAAAAAAGAAATCATTGCTGGTTTTGCTTATTCGGAGAATTCAACTGAGCACGGTTTACTCGTTTATGAAATTTTTTCTAATCATACCCCTACACTGTTATTAGACTCCGCCTATACGGGATTTCTCTTGGATGATTTTGATCATGGCGGTAAAGATAGTCTTGTATTACTTAAATTTGATAAAGGTAAGCAAAATACCGTGTTTTTGTATCAATATCATGATCAGCATTTACAAATAATGAATCAACTAGAGCTTGATCCATATATCAATGGCTACGAAGAGATCATTAGCGGTCAAATCTCACAGACTAAAAAGGGATTGATGCTTGACGCTGGCATCGGAGCACATTCAGCAACAACGTTTATTATTGAAGTGAAAGGCACCCATTTACTGGAACTATTTACAGATAACAAAGATCTAACTTATAAAGCATCAATGGTTTTTAGTAAAGATACAAACCATGACGGTATTCTTGAATTTGGGATGCTAGAGGAGCCTTATATGGAAGAACCTCTTCCTTATGTAGAAACAAATTATTTCACTGTATACTATCAACTAGATGATCAATTAAATGTAAATAAAACGGCTAACTACTTTATTAACTATGAATATAACTATCAAATTGAATTTCCACTTGATTCACCAGCATTAGAAATAAGATCATCGGAAAATCGCAAGTATATCGAGGTTTTACACCCGAAAACGAAGGAAGTTCTTTTTGATGTATTCGTTTCAGATATGCAGCTACAATCACAATCAGACTGGAAAAAACTAGCCGAATCAAATAATTTAGTTTATTTAACAAAGACGATTGATTACGACAAGTCCATTCAATTTACATTGTTAAAATGATAGAGGGGTTACACATGGAAAAAATATTGATCATTGAAGATGAAGAAAATATTCGAAGCTTTATTTTAATTAATTTGAAAAGATATGGGTATAGCGTTCTTGAAGCAGAAAGCGGGGAAATGGGTTTACAATTATTACGTGAGCATCACGATATTTCCCTCATATTATTAGATATTATGATGCCAGGAATCGACGGATTTCAAGTATGCAAACAAATTCGCGAAACGAATCAGCAGATCGGCATCATTATGCTAACCGCAAAAACGATGGAACTAGATAAGGTTCAAGGTTTGCTGAACGGTGCTGATGATTATGTAGCAAAGCCGTTTAGCCCGAATGAATTAATTGCTAGAATTCAATCTCTATTGCGGAGAATTCACATTCAAACGAAGGATAAAATGAAAGGTCTATCCCTAGATCGCGCCCAAAGATGCTTAATTAAAGATGAGAAAAAAATTGAATTATCTCCGACTGAATACGACATACTATCATTGCTTGACATGGCCAAAGGCGAAGCGATCAGTCGACATGATATATTAGACGAAGTATGGGGTGTGAATTATCTAGGTGATCCTAAAATTGTGGATGTCAATATTCGGAGAATTCGCCGGAAAGTAGAAATAAATCCATCAGAACCAGATTTTATTCAAACAATTTGGGGATTCGGATATAAATGGGTAAAAGAATGAACAGGAAAACAGGCATTCAGAAACGATTGTTCTTTCAGCACTTACTGATCATCTCTTTAACTGTTTCACTATTGGAAGGCGTTTTTTTTGTTAGTATCTATCAATATTATTACAAGTCAACAGAAGAAATGCTAACCGCCCACGCAAAGACATCAGCTAATTTTGCGATGCGTTTTTTGGATATTTCCCCTTTTAACATTCAATTAAATTTATCAAAATTATTAAATGAGTTCATGATGCCCCAAGCTGAGATGCAAATTATTTCTCCTTCAGGCGATATCATCGTCTCCTCAACTGGATTTCCAACGAACGAAACGATTGATACCGAGCAATTGCGGGCTGCAACGATTGAGCAACCGGCTGCATGGAAAGGTAGAAGTAAAATAGCTGATGAACGAATTATGGCGACCATTGTTCCATTGCAATATGAGGACGAAACATTCATCTACTTCCGATATGTCATCTCGCTTTCATTAATCGATCAGCTTTTTTGGAAACTAAGCCTGTTTGCCATTGGCATCGGAATTTTGATTATTTCACTCGTCATGCTATTTAGCGTCATCTTAGCTAAAAAAATTACGACACCATTAACAAATTTAACAGAGGCTTCAAAACAGCTCGCAGAGGGACATTTTACAACAAGAATTAATGAAAATTATATCGGGGAGCTCGGGACATTGGCAACCTCGTTTAATGAATTAGGACGGTCCTTACTGCAGCATGAAAACCTAAAAAATCAATTTATTTCTTCTGTCTCACATGAACTAAGAACGCCTCTTACAAGTATAAAAGGGTGGAGTGAGACATTAATTTCCGGCAGTTTAGATGATATGCAGGAATTGATAACTGGCCTACAAATCATTACAAACGAAACAGACAGACTGAAAACAATGGTAGAAGAACTGCTTGATTTCTCACAGTTTAATCATCAATTATTAAAAATAGAGAAAACGACATTTCCTATATGTACACTTATTTCTGAAGTCGTGCTTCAATTCGATAAACACTGTAAAAGTAAGCAAATAAGCTTACAAGTGGAAGCAGTACCTGACATTCTCCTCTACGCTGATAAAAATCGTATAAAGCAAGTATTCATTAATCTAATCGATAATGCGATTAAATACAGTGACCAAGGAGGAAACATCACAATTGACGGAACCGTAGATCAAGCATCTTTAATATGCAAAGTTCGTGATACTGGCGCAGGAATTAATAAGAAAGATCTACCAAACATTATGGACCCTTTTTATAAAGCTAATGAAAACGTAGCTGGGGCTGGACTTGGATTAGCGATTTGCCAACAAATTATAAAATTGCATCATGGCCAGCTTACAATTGAAAGTGAAGAAGGTACCGGCACCATTGTTACCGTTATCCTTCCTCTTTAATTATAAAAATAAATCCCCAAACGTGTCTGGGGATTTATTTTTATGCGTAAACAATTGTATTTTGTTGAGATATAATTTTTCCTGCAACAATTTCCTGTACCTCTGCCCCATCTAACGTTTCTTTTTTCATGAGGGCTTCAACAAGCTGGTGGAACACTTGATCATGCTTTTGAATCATTTGCTCCGTATTTTCAAGGGCCTGCTGGAATAATTCCTGCATTTTCGTATCTTTTTCACCTTTTTGGAATGTTAATGTAAATCCATCTTGAAGCATTCCTGTATCAACCATCTGTTCTAAAATATGTTTGGCCTGCTGGACATCTCCGCTTACACCAATGCTATGCTCACCGAGATGTACTCGCTCAGCGACTCCACCTGCTAAAATCATACTCACTTGATCTAGCAATTCACTCGTTGTTGTTAAGTGGAGTTCCTTCTGGATAGGAGCTACATAGCCAAGTGCTTGTCCACGTGGGATAATCGTTGCTTTACGCACTGATCCTGGCTTCGTAAGTTCTTGAATTAATGCATGTCCAGCTTCATGAATCGCAACACGGCGCTTTGTTTCTGGATCATTCAATGCCCTTGATGTGCTTCCGAGAATCGTTCGATCAATCGCGTAATCAAGATCTCCCATATCGACTGTATCTCTGCCTTCCCTAACTGCTTTTCTGCTTGCAGATTCAAATAATGAACTGATTTCAGCACCTGAGAAGCCTGAAGTACTTTCAGCGAGGGTGTCTAATGAAGCAACAACAGCATCGGAAAGACGTTTTCCCTTCGTATGAATATCGATGATTTCCTTACGTCCTTTCATATCTGGAAGCGGCACTTGGAATGTAAAATCGATTCTTCCTGGACGCAGGAACGCATCATCAAGCATATCCTTTCGGTTCGTCGCTGCAATGAAGAGAATTTGATCGTTTTCATGCCCGCCATCAAGCTGAACGAGAAGTTCCGTCAACGTTTTTTCCGCTTCTTCTCCACCATGCGCTTTTCGTTTCCCTGCAAGTGCGTCGACTTCATCGATGAAAATAACCGCTGGAGTTTGCTTTCTTGCATTTTCAAATAAACTGCGAACACGCGATGCCCCAACTCCGACAAATAGCTCTGTAAATGCCGAGCCACTAGATGAGTAGAATGTAGCACCAATTTCTTTTGCCATCGCTTGGGCTAACAATGTTTTACCAGTCCCTGGTGGTCCATATAATAGAATACCTTTCGGCGGCTTAATCCCAATTAATGCCGAGCGTGCTGGATCTTTAAAAATTTCTAATGTTTGATGAATCTCTTCCTTCATTTCTTCAGGAAGTCCGCCAATATCATCTAATGTAATTGATGGTAGTGGTGTCACCTTCGACGTGCTTTGTTTCATTTTTGCAGTGCCGACTCCACCCTTCTTCCTTACAACGATCGCTGTTGCAATCAGCATAAGAACGATCGCACCAAGAAGAACATTATTAACTGTACTCCCGTTGGAATATTGATAATTAATATGATATTTTTCTACCAATTGCTCTACTAACGGGCTATTTGGCCGAAAATGAGAAATATATTTTCCGTCTGGTGTTTCTATATATAAAGTACCGTTGGACATTTCTTTTAAAGTAACCAATTCACCATTTTGCGCTTGAATCGTTTTTTCAATTGCCGAGAATGGAATGACGGTTCCTTTATTAAAGCTTACTAATGCCCATACAATACATGCAATAACGACAACTAAACCAATGGCTAAAGGAACAATCTTCGCTGCGATTTTGGAATTCGACTTCACTGTTCCATCTCCTTTGTTAATATGAATCTATTATAGTATACATCGAATAGAAATAAAGATCATTAGACATATTATGACATTTACATGAACCCTTGAATTTTTCACAAAAAAAAGAGGACTCACCTTTGTAGGCAATCCTCTCCACCTTTTTATTATTCGTTGTCTAACACATTTCTCCAATCTAAATAGCCTGTATCAAGCCCGCGAAGTAAAATTTCCGCTGTTCCCATATTCGTTGCAAGCGGAACATTGTATACATCCGATAAGCGCATGAGAGCGGAAATATCTGGCTCATGCGGTTGTGCTGTTAATGGATCGCGGAAGAAAATGACCATATCCATTTCATTTTGCGCGATATACGCTCCAATTTGCTGGTCACCGCCAAGTGGGCCCGATTGGAAGCGATGCACGTCTAGTCCTGTCGCCTCTGTGATTCTTTTTCCTGTCGTACCTGTTGCAAACAGACGATGTTTTTCTAAAATGAGTTTATATGCGATTGCAAATTGAACCATATCTTCTTTCTTTTTGTCATGAGCGATTAATGCAATATTCATCCATCATCATTCCTTGTCTATTTTAATTTCAACTGGCATTTCAACTTTCACCTGTTCCGCGTAATCCATCCATTCATATTGACGGAGCCTTACTTCAAATAATCTTAGAGGGCCGCGAAACGCTTCAGGATTCGATGTCATTTCCGCCAATGCCGACTGATTCTCTTCTTTCTCAGCTTTGATTTCTTCAACCATCTTTTCCAATTCCGCAATTGGCTCTCGGAAAAAGATTTGAATATCTCTTTCAATTGCTTTTTCGAACAACTCAAACTGCTGGAAAAACTGAGTAGAAATAGCCGTGGCCGTTTCTTGGAAACTTTCATTTTGAATAAAGTTTTTAAACGTGTTTGTTAATACCGTATTATTTTTCGGGAGTACACCTAAAAGTTTTCCCGCTCCTTTTAATAATACTTGCGAAGGTGTTCGGCGCAGCATAATGTTTTCCTGCTCAATGTGAACGGCGCTCGTCATTCGATCGGCATCACGGCGCCAATCATTAAGTACTTGAAAATCACAGCTTAAATGAATTCTTTCTTCAGCGAGCATCGCATTAAAGGCTTGCTCCCACTCACTCAACTGCTCTTGGCTTAATTCAAATTCATTTTTCGAAAAAGAAATCCAATCTTGAAGCGAGCTTGCGTAAATGGGCATGACATTTTCCTCAATGTACGAGGCAATTCGTTTATTCATCTCTTCGTTCAATGCAATGTGAATCGTTTTAAAATCACTATCATCTTTTATAATTTCTGATGTATTTTTAATAATCTCGGGAATTGTTTTTTCAAATTCAGCTTTAATTTCATATTTAATCGTTTGAAATGCCTCTTTGATCACCCGTTTCTTTTCATCAACAAGATCATCAAGCTGATGAATCGAGCCTTTTAGTTTACCTAAAATATCTTCGTCTTGATCAACGGATTTGATTAATTCCTGCTCAACAATGACCTGCTGTTCGATTAATTGTGCAAGCAATCTTCGAATTTCCGCCAACAACCTCGTTACTCGTTTACGCTTCCATTCATCTCTCTGATCGCGAATCGATTCAAGCCATTGCTCCTCTATATCGAAAACATGTGCAACTGGAAAATAAGCTTGGATGTTCTTCCTTAAATCATCCAATGACGTTTCAGGGCTCTCGGACCGCAGCATAAAATCAATGTGAAGCTCGGGCAGTTGCTCTTTTATATGTATAAGCACGAGCTGCTCATCATGTGTAAAAGGAGCATTTGTATTTAAGGTAAATAAACAATGGTCGGCCAATCTCGTCAATGGATGACTTGCCCACTTATTTTCTGGAACATATAAAATCGATAAAGACTGCGGCAACGCTTTTTCATTGTTCGTCACTCGATCTTGATAACGATCAATGGTTGATTGATCATTGAACAATACATATTGGTTTGATAGATCGGACATCTGCCCAATCAACGTTAAAGTTGACTCATCCATATGAATTTTATGTCCATCAGCCCAGTTTTGGATTTTGCGGAATAATGTGACACTCTCCGTAAATAATTGATCTTCATTTTGTGAATCAGCTAAAAGGGCTTCTGCCTTGCTAACCATTTCTTCTTCCATATATTCTGAAAATAAATCATTCCACGCTAGTAAACTAGCAGCTGCTGCAAAAGCAGTCGAAGAAGAAGCAATGTTTATCCATGCTTTTAAAAGGTCTGGTGCGATATCTTTGCAGACGGAAATCGAATATTTCCCACTTACCATTTTCATATAGGCAGACTGATATAAAGTAGGTAATTGCTTCCATTGATAATCAAATTGATTGTCGTTTAAAAATGAATTTATCTCTTGAAGCCATGTAAAATAGGTGTTTTCCTTTTGATAACTGCTCCACAGATCAACCAAAAGTTTTTCTAATTCCTTCATATCGATCGACGCTAACAGCGTCAGTGCTGAGATAAAATACCCAGGTGGTTTCGTTATGTGCCCAGCTTTTGCATATTTACTAAGCAGTTGAAACCATTCCAATGACTTCGTCCGAACGGCTTCATTCACAGCTAGATCAACAGCGCTTTCCCAGTCATTTTGTTCTTCAAAAAAAGCCCGGGCAATTGTCGTTACATTTGGGTAACTCGGATTCAGAACGACGACATGCTTCATCATTTGATCCGCCTCAGCAATCCTTTGTTCTGATAAATATAATTCAAAAAGCTGTAACGTAATTTCCGTATTTAACGTAAGTGAATCCGTCGAAATCGATCGATATAAATTTTCAGCTGTTTCGAACAATTCAAGCTCAAGATAAGCATCCGCCATGTTTTTTTTCGCCCATGGCTCCAACTCATTCTGAATATTTTCCCATTTATAAATGGCTGCTTCGAAATCTTGCATTTGGAAGTATACTTCCCCTTGGGCAAAGCGAATATTAGAAAGGTCGGGAATTTCTTTCTTCTGTTCCGAAAAATATAGGTTACCAAGAACATTCGCTGGATGCTCCACTTTATCCGCTTCTAGAGTAAATGTTTCATAATATGTTTTTTGGATCAACGAATTTTCCAGTGTCATTCCTCTCACCATCTTTCTTTCGTAATCATACTTTATGATCTGCTGGATAAACGAGACCAATTTGTTTTCTTGCCTCAGCTAAAATACGAGCGGTAATCAGTGAGTGATCGTATGAATTGATCATTGATTCTCTCTTTCCCGCTTGTATTAGGCGAAGAAACTCCTCTACTTCATAATACATAGATGGGTGTTCTGTTTCTTCGTTAATTTTTTCCAATTCCCCATTACGATAACGAATTTCAAGTTTTCCCGGTGTCGATGGATTTTGGATGATCATCGTCCCTTCTTCTCCTTGAATTTCGATTGGCAAATAAGAGGTCGATATTTTTGAATGAACAACGACTGCTTCAAAATCATCATACTTCAATAAAACCATCCCATTCCCATCAACACCTGACTCTAACATCACTCCATTCGCCTTTATACTTTTTGGTTCGCCAAATAGTAATACGAGTGGATAAATGCAATAAACGCCAAGATCCATTAAAGAACCATTTGAAAAGATCGGGTTAAATGCATTTAATATATTCCCTTCCCGATACGCATCATAACGCGAAGAATATTTGCAATAACTTGAAAAGTACATTCTTACTTTTCCAATTTTATGTATATGCTTTTGAATCGCTTTAAAACTTGGTAGAAACGTTGTTTTCATCGCCTCCATTAAAAGCACTTGATGCTTTTTCGCCGTTGCAATCATCGCTTCGACTTCTTGTGGATTTGAAGCCAATGGCTTTTCGCATAAAACATGTTTATTATTTTGCAAAAATACAATTGATTGCTCTGCATGGAAAGAGGTTGGACTTGCAATATAAACGGCATCAAGACAATCACTCTTTGCCATTTCTTCTAGATTTGTGAACACATGCTTCACATCATATTTGTCGGCAAATTGTCGGCCCTTTTCTTCTGTCCGCGAATAGACGGCCGTTAATTGAAAATCGGGTAAATGTGATGCTGATTGAATGAACTCTTCTGTAATCCAGTTCGTTCCTACGATGCCAAAACGAATCATTCAAATTACCTCCTATTTATTATATATGTTCAAAATAGCTCCAGTTATGGGCAAGGAAAATTCGGTTTGTCGTTTTCACCTGACTTTTTGAACATCATAGCGAATTATGTATATATCTACTATATTGCATTTTTCTTCATCTTGCATCGTTCTTGTTAGTTGGAATGATATTTTTTCTGTTTTTTTATTTTTAATCTTTATAATCATAGAAGGTTGTGGTAGAATGTTCTGTATATTCTTGTCGAATTTAATTTTATACGAATAAAAGTAATGATGAAGAAGGCTTGTAAAGAAAACGATAGAGAGTCGGTGGTTGGTGGAAACCGATGTATTGTTTACAAATTGCCCAGCACTTCTGAACTGGCCATGGCCCGGCGTTAGCCGTTACTGACTCGAGGCTGTTACAATTTGTTTTCGCCTCGTTTAGCCCCTACCATTTATTATAGATGAGGCATGCAAAGATATGACTCTGTGGGCTAAACAATGAAAACATGATTGAATGGCGAACGAGGGTGGCACCACGATCTAACGTCCCTCATAACTAAACGCAATGCGTATGTTATGGGGACGTTTTCATTTTTTCATCATGCTAGATCATAATTATTACAAACCAAGAAGAGGGGATTTCAAACCATGTACAAAATTTTAGTATCAGATCCAATTAGCGACACCGGGCTTAAAGCTTTGTATGACCATCCAAAATTTGTGATTGATAAAGTTTCTGGATTATCAGCAGCTGAACTGAAAGATATTATTGGTGGTTATGACGCTTTAATTGTGCGCAGCCAAACGCAAGTAACAGAAAGCATTTTGGAAAATGCGAATAATCTTCGCGTCATTGCTCGTGCTGGTGTCGGCGTTGATAATATCGATGTGAATGCCGCAACAAAAAAAGGGATCATTGTCATTAATGCACCAGGCGGAAATACGATTTCTGCTGCCGAATTGACAATGGCAATGATGTTATCTCTTGCTCGCAGCATTCCTCACGCTCATGCATCCACTTCAAAAGGAAAATGGGAACGCAGTTCTTTTAAAGGTGTGGAGATGTACGGAAAAACACTCGGTGTTGTCGGCATGGGGAAAATTGGTACTGAAGTAGCCAATCGAGCAAAAAGCTTCGGCATGAGAATTCTCGGCTATGATCCTTATTTAACAGAAGAGCGTGCTGAGCATTTAGGAATTTCGAAAGCAACGCTTGATGAAATTGCCAAAGATGCTGATATTATTACAATCCACACACCTCTAATTAAAGAAACTCGAGGCATTATTAATGATGAGTATCTTGCAAAAACGAAAAAAGGCGTTCGTATCGTCAACTGTGCACGTGGTGGAATTATTGATGAAGCAGCTCTTGTTCGTGCGCTAAATTCTGGACAAGTAGCAGGCGCAGCATTGGATGTGTTTGAAACAGAACCATCACAAAACTTTGAGCTTCTCGGCCATCCAAATGTGATCGTAACCCCGCATCTTGGTGCATCAACTGTGGAAGCACAAGAAAAAGTCGCTAATGAAGTGAGCGAAGACATCATTGAAATTTTTGAAACTCACTCGATTCGTCACGCAGTCAATATGCCGTCAGTTTCAGGTAAAACACAGAAAAAACTGCAACCATTTATTGACCTAAGCGAGCAAATCGGAGCACTTGCTGTTCAACTTTTAAATCAAGCGCCTGAGCGAATTGAAATTAATTACTTCGGTGAAATTACAAAAGAGGATACAGACCTTGTAACAAGAACGATGATCAAAGGCATTCTTGCCCATCATTTAGGTGATACTGTGAACATGATCAATGCCATGCATTTAATGAAAGAGCAAGGTGTGACATCAAACGTATCAAAAACATCAAAAAGTAAAGGTTTTGCAAGCTATGTCGAGCTTTCTCTATATCGTGGCGATACAAAATCTACGATTGGTGCAACGATCCTAAATGGCTATGGAGCGCGTATCGTAAAAATGAACGAATATCGCGTTGACGTAAGACCTGAACAATATCTGCTATACATTAAACATCATGACATTCCTGGCATGATTGGTCGCGTTGGAACGACTCTCGGTAATTTCGATATTAACATCGGAACGATGCAAGTTGGACGTGCGGACGTTGGCGGAGAAGCAATCATGGTCTTAACGCTCGATAAAATCGTTGAAGAAAATGTGATCGAAGCATTAACAAGTTTAGAAGGTTTAGAAGCTGCACAGTTTCTTGAGCTAAACGAAAACCTGCTTGGATAATATGATATGAAAAAGGACCAAACTCGGATAGGAGTTCGGTCCTTTTTTGTGATTAGAAATTCGAATGATGGCTTAGAAATTCGATCTATGGCTTAGAAATTCGATCTATGGCTTAGAAATTCGATCTATGGCTTAGAAATTCGATCTATGGCTTAGAAATTCGATCTATGGCTTAGAAATTCGATCTATGGCTTAGAAATTCGATCTATGGCTTAGAAATTCGATCTATGGCTT
>NZ_JAGYPD010000005.1:204917-522880 GCF_018343515.1 Bacillus sp. FJAT-50079
AATTCGATCTATGGCTTAGAAATTCGATCTATGGCTTAGAAATTCGATCTATGGCTTAGAAATTCGATCTATGGCTTAGAAATTCGATCTATGGCTTAGAAATTCGATCTATGGCTTAGAAATTCGAGAAGAAATGCAAGCATTCTTCTCGATTTTCTATCATTTCACCATATTATTTTTCTACAAGTGATAAAACAAATTCTTTAATTGCTGATACATCATCAAAAATGTACTCTGCTTGATACTCTTCAAATTCGGCTCTAGCATCTTTTCCGGATAATCCGGTTAACACAGCGGCAAATACAGCACCCATTTCTCTAGCTGCTAATAAATCGGCAAGGGAATCACCAACGATCAGTAGTTCATTCCCATTTGCAATTGGCAATTTTTCCGCCAAGCATTGCTCAACACTTTTCGTTTTTCCTGATAATCCAAGTATATATGTATACGGATGCGGCTTGGAAAGCGATGGTCCCTCTTTCAACTCAGCCTCCGCCGCTAAAACGTCGTCAGCCGTAACGATATAATTTACATCAAAATGCTCCAACCACCCTAAATGTTTAAACGGTTCAATTGTTTCTAATTTAGGGCGCCCCGTGCCAATGCCAATCGTAATTCCAGCTCGCTTCAACGCTTGAAATAATTCGGAAATTTCCTCTGGAGAACGCAATGTTTTTTCATCAGATAAAAATCCCTTTTTCCCCGACTGTACCGAAGAGCGACCAGTCGATGCGATGACATGCTTGTCCCCTACATACCATTCCTGAGCAATGAGCTCATATGTGGCCCATAGTTCGCCAATTTGTCCAAAAACGGTTGCTTCCACTTCTAGTTTTTCTTTGGCAAGCTGATCAAGATGGGCAAATAAACCAGCTTTCGATTGCTCTGCCTTAGAAAAATCAGTTAAAAATGCTGAAAAATCTAATGTAACATCCTTCGTTGCAAGTACTTCTGCCATTTCCAACAGCACACTGCGATCGATCTCATTCGATACCCATGTAATGATCTTTTCCTTTTCAATGTCTTTCACTTGCTCTAACAAACGAATAAGTTGATACGTCGCTGTGAGATAAATCATATCCCAGTTTGAATTAATCCCACCCGATTTCATTAATTTAAATACTTGATCATTTTGAAAAATTTCAGCGCGGATCGCTGTAATTTCATCATCAGAAAGCACCGTCTTAAATTTTTCAGGGGCTAATCCTACATATTTATCACTATATAAAACTTCCCAAACCGTTAGTGCAGACATATCAAAATATCGTTCTTCACTTAATAAAACACCATCTACATCAAATAATACTGTTTTAATCATGATATCCCCTTCTCCACTCACTTCTTTACTTTAGTGTAACACAGTACGAATGATTAATCTTCATCTTTAATATCAATATCTTCTGGAATTGCTTCCGATAAATATTCTGCATATTGCTTTTTAAGCTTTTCTATTTGCTCCACGTGATGATTGAATTGCTCTTTATTAACTAAATAATCCTTTCCATCATGAAGCGCTCGAATTTTTCCTTGCTGGATCAGTGAGCGGATGAACGAAGCCGGTAACTGTAAATACTCCGCTGCTTCTTCAATCGTTAAATACATGTCGAATCTTCCTCCTGCAATGTTCGCCAAACGAACTCACTTTCGTTCACTCCACCGTGAAACGTCAGCTTTCCTGCGTTTAAGTATAAAACATCTCCCTCATTATACCGAATTTCTTCGATTAAATGGGTGCTAAACAATACAATGCTATGAAAAGATAAACGTTGGAGAACGCGCTGAAAATAAAGCTTTTCCTCAATGTCCAAGCTTTCAAATGGCTCATCTAAAATACAGATGCGCGGCTGATTAATAAGTGCTTGAATGAGGCCAACCTTTTGTAGCTGTCCCCCTGAAAGCTCTTTTAATTTTCTTTTTTGTAATAAAAACAACCCGGTTTCCTGCAACCATTTTTCGACAATTGGTTTGACAAGATGATAAGGAATGCCTTTATGTAAAGCGATATACGTTACATACCTTTTAATTGTCATTTCCTGATGACCAGTGAAATGTTGCGGCATGTATCCAATCATTGTCCTGACTTCCTCCATCCTCAGTTGCTTTCGATACATTTCTTCACGATTCAGCTTTGTAAAAATGATCTCACCTTGAGTCGGCTCGGTAGCCGTTGCGATTAGTTTTAGGAGCGAACTTTTCCCCGCTCCATTTTTACCGACAACATATGTGATTCCTGTTGAAAATGAACAGGTGATATCGTCAAGAACGTTCAAATTGTCTTGCACATTTTTTAGCGTTATTCTCATCTTTGTACCTCACGCTTTTTCAATAAAAGGCTGGTTAATAACAGTACAGAGCAACTAATAATCATGAGATGCATGAATAATGAAGGCACTTGAAGTAAAACCGGTTCTTTAACGAACAGTTGGCTAAACCAAATCGATAATGTGATCAATAGGCCGAGCTTTTCCCCTAACCAAATCGTACTCACAAACCCAATGACGCCGAAGAAGAATAGCGGTGTAAAGGAGCTAGCGATGTATATTACAGAACTCGCTTCGCCAAAGACAAAAAAACTTAATGGCAATGCAATCACTAATTGCAGCGTAATGACGATCAAAAAGCGAGTAAACATTTGTTGAATGAGCGGGTAATAACTTAATGTTTCGATGATTCGATTGCCTTCATTTTTCGCACGGAATGCATAACCAATGACAGCGATCATTAATAAACTAATCCACTTAATCCAAGCATTAAATCCAGTGGCAGCGTCACCGAAATTCCCACTAATTGTAAAAGTTATAATTAATATAACGGCCCCTGTTAATAGCCAGCTCGCTGCTCCATGAAAATTCCATTGGGATAAAAACATGCTCGCCATTTTTTGAAAAACCGTTTGCTGCGCTTGACTTGCCTCTAATTCAGCGCGTAAATCAAGCGGCTTTGCCTCATCCACCGCTTTTATTCGATCAATGAGCTGCAACGTTTGCTCGCGCGTCGGCTCCGGTACTGTGAAACGATCAAAGCGGTTTTTCCACTCATGCTCTACCTGTGATAACTCATTTTCACTCATTGACGCCCGCTCCTTTTCTTTCGTCTTCAGCTAATATTTTCTCCAACTGCTTTAATCCGCGCGCGATTCGCGTTTTCACTGTACCAATCGGAATATCCAACGTCAGTGCAATTTCCTTATATTGCAAATCTTGATAAAAGCGTAAATAAAGGACGGCCCGATAATCGAGCGATAATTGCTTTAATGAATCGACCATCCATTGGCGCTCAAGCTGATGGTCAATTAGATGAAAAATTTGTGCTCCTGTCTCAATCATCTCATCGGTAATCTGCTCACGCTTAGTAGACGCTTTTCTCCAATAATCCTTGCAACGATTCGTTGCAATTTTATACATCCAAGGCTTAAACTGATCGGGAACAAAGCCCTTTTTTCCTTGCTCATAAATCGTAATAAACGTCTCTTGGACAAGATCCTCTGCTAATTTTTCATCTAAAAGTAAACGATATATATAACCAAATAACGGCTTATGATAACGAAAAACGAGAGGATCAAATGCAGCGTCATTGCCATATGACAATTGGCGCATATACTCTTCGTCCTGCACTTTTCCCCCTCCTTATTCCGTCCAATTTTTCCGATTGAATCGTAAGATCGCGGCTGTCATAAAGAAAATTCCAAACCCAAAATAAAACAGGCGATTATAAAGGATCCAAACATTTTCACTCAATGGCAACCCGCCGACCCCAGTCACAAAATGATACACATTTGTGTAGACAAGTAAGATGACATTTAGATCACGCAATAGCGCCCCGCCTAATAAAGAAAAGCTCCAAAAGAAGATCCCGGCTAGTAATCCGCCAAGTGAATGGTTGCCGATCATCGTCCCAAATATGATAAAACCACTCATTGCAATATATACCGGAATCGTAAAAACAAAGCCGTTCCAAAGGACACTGCCTCCAATCGGCATCAACACAACTGTCACAATACTTATAAGCCCTCCGAAAATAAGTAGCGAAAACAGCCATCTTTCTAGAAGAAATTGCGATTTTTTCATCGGATATGTGCACAAAACCCGCACAAACTTCGAGTCAACATCGACCGCAAAACACCATTGAAAAATAAAAATAAGCCAGAGCGGTGCCGCTTTTTCATATATCATACTTGAAAAAGTCTCAATCGTATACACCCCAGAATTGTAAAGAATCATCGCGACAATCGGAATTAGGAGCATGATGATCGGCAAATAAATCGACGTACACCAAAGTTTTGCAAATAGGCGCAGTCTTAGCAAAAATCCGTTCATTTGTTTGACTCCCCTTCATACAATCGTAAAGCCGCATCGATTTGAAATTCCTGCTTATCTTCAAGCTCGCGATATTGTTCATAAAGGAATTTGACGACTTCAGCAAATTCACCTTTTTCCTCATAGCTCTGCAATAATTTCACTTGAGGAGGAACATCATCCTCAATCCAGCGATTCTCCATATACCACTCTTGAAAAGAAACAACTTCCCGAAGCTGATTCGTCAGCAGCCATAACATCGCATCGTAGAAAGCGTTAAAATCTTCATTATACATAGTCATTGGCCGATCATTTGTTAACTCATTCATTAACGCGTAAGCAATCTCTTCATCATCAATCGATCGTAGTTCTCCACTCCCTAGTGCGAAAAAGTCATAATTGATCGTGTGAATGATATTGTAGTAATGCCGATCATTCAAAATATAAATAACAGATGGCTTCATTTGAATTCCTAGCCAACTCTCAATAAAGTTCCAGCCTTTTTCATATTGATGAACCACTTCCTCTGCACCAGCTAGCATTTCAGGCTGCCCAATCACTCTTATTTGATCAACAGTTATTTCCTTTATATTACCGCCTATTAAAGATAGACCGTATTGGGAACTACCTTCATATCGTCCAGCACTCACCTCTGGAATTGATAATGCCATTGGAACTTTCTGATCCTTAGCAATCACTTCAACCGTAAAGTCCGTCGGAAAATCCTCGACCAACCTGCCATTTCTTAGTTCAAATTGAACAAATTGTTTGTCGTGTTCACGGGAAATGACTAATGGACGCTTGCCAACGAGCGGATACCACCCGGATTCTTTCGGCAAGTATACTCGATTTTTTTTAATAAAAGCTTGCTCGATATTTCCATCATTACGATATTGTAAAATATTTCCTTCGTAACGAAGACTTACTTCTATTTCTGCGTTCGGCTCGATCTTTTCATCAAAATGAAGTGTAATCACATCCTTGTCCCGTGAACAGCTTATCGCTTGCTCACTCGCACACTCCTTAATCTGTAATCCATGGTATAACGTAAGAAACAGATCATTCACCGCTATATTACCGTTATTTTTCATCGTTAATTGGCTGTTAACCTGAAGCCGATCATCTGTTAAAAGTTCGACCGTTAAATTTGTTTTTTCCATTGAAAATTCATATGGTTGGTCATCTAAATAATAATCATAATAGGAATTCATCCATTCGTAATATTCCTGCTCATCATCTTCTTCATATGATTTTGTGTACAGATTTCCCGTTTTGATATATTGTTTCAGCGCCTGTTCATATTGTGCGTAACGAATTCCGCTAAAAATAAGCGTTGGAATGATAAAGATGACAAGCAGCGAAAGAACAAGCTCTTTTTCACTTTGCAGTCTGCGAACAGGACGATATAATAGCAATACAGCTAAAAAAATCATTACACTTAACAAGAGCACAGCACTTTGGTGAAGTATTGAGCCTGCAAATACCCGATCAATCCCCCATAAGCCTTCATATGGAGTTTCGATAAACATATAATCGAACGGTGTTAATATATGAAATCTTGGATTATCAAATGAGAGGGCTGTTCCAGAATAATCAAATGGCATCAATAAGCTAAGCAATAAAATAACTGGAATGACTAAATATGCAAACATATTTTTTATGATAATGCTGCTTAAAAAGCCGATTGAAATAATGAAAAACAAAGCACCTCCCATTTGCACAAAAACGTAAATGATATCCGCAAATGAGACCCCACTGCTCGCAAGCCAGCACACTTGAATGATCATTGTTAAGAGCGTCACACACAGTCCGTATATTTGTGTGATCAGCCATTTTCCAGTAAGCCATTCGATATTTTTCACTCTATACGTTGCAGCTAACTGTTCAAACTCGCGATCCTTTCCAGCCATGTAAACAGCAAATAAACCGATGATAAACAGATTGAGCAATAGCATCCAGATGAACCCTTGATAAAAAATGGCCATGCGCGTTCCATAATGAATCGTCTCGATTTCATATGTAATAATGAGATATCCCCAACATAAAAGATTGATAACAAATGGCAGTGAGATAAATTTATTGCGAAACAGGAGCAGCCGTTCATTTCGAATCATCGCTTGGATCATCTTCATGACACCACCCCATGAATGACAGCCATATAACCATCTTCAATCGTTGGCTCCACTGCTCTCGCCCGCTCATCTCCCATTTCCTTTGCTATCACTCGGAAAACAGCTTGCCCATGTTCTTGGCGACTCGAAATCATGACATATTGTTTTTCAACAGCATCATAATCGGAAATCGGAACAAATAACTCCCAAACAACATTAGCTGCCTTTTGCGCCAATGCCTCTGTTGTTCCTTGAAAAAGCACCTGACCATGATTCATAACCGCAACCTGTTCACAACTCGATTCAATATCACTAATGATATGGGTCGATAAAATAATCGAGCGATCTTTACTCAATTTATCTAAAAGATTACGAAAGCGAATTCGCTCCGACGGATCAAGCCCGGCAGTTGGCTCATCGAGAATAATTAGGAGCGGATCTCCGATTAATGCTTGCGCGATGCCAAGTCGTCGCTTCATCCCACCAGAGTAGCCTTTAATTTTTTTATGCGCCTGTGGCAGTAAATTCACCTCTTCCAGCAAACGTTCGACTTGCTCCGTTCTTTCTTGTTGGTTCGTCATCCCTTTTAATGAAGCAACATAATGTAAAAATTCCTTCCCAGTCATCTGTGAAGGAGCATGAAAATGCTGCGGCAAATACCCGAGCAGCTCCCGAACTTTATCCCCCTCTTTTGTAAGATCAAATTGGTAAATCGATACGTCTCCTGCTTGAAATGGTAAAGTCGTACTTAATATGTTCATAAGGGTTGACTTGCCTGCGCCATTCGGTCCGAGCAGCCCGAATAATCCCGTCCCGATTTGCAGATCAATCCCTTTTAATGCTTGGAATTTTCGATAGTTTTTCGTTAATCCGTCTATTTTTACAGTCTGCATTTTATTCTCCCCTTGTACATCACTCTGTTCCTTACACGAGCAAGTATGCTTCTTTGTTTCACTATTACGCATAATTTTCTCATTTGACCTCATCATAAGAAAAAGGAGTTGATCAGGATGCCAGATAGCAAGAGAAATATTGGAAGGAACCCAGACCCGCATTTCGATGGTAAGCGTGAGGCAATGATTAATGATTCGACAGGAACTGGGAGCACACAAATGGGGGTAAGAATTGATTATTCCACACAATCAGAAAATCCTTTCCATGTAATAGATTTAAAAAATAATGATATGAAGGAATTCGAAAAGCTTACACGCGGACGAAAATTTGAAGATAAATAGCGTTATAAGAAAAGAGGCGAACCCTTGAAATAGGGCCGCCTCTGCTTTGTAATTTGTAATCGTTAGACAATCTTATAAATTTTTATAAGCCATTCACCAATTCGCTTATTTACCAGTCAAACTTTCAACGATGAAATCAAGTTGCTTTTCTAATGAAACGGGATCATTAAAGTATGATGCTGCTCTGTCAAGTTCAAAGACATTGCCATTTTTCACGGCAGGGAGATCTTTCCATAAGCTGCTTCCGTACACTTTTTCTGGGTCTGCATCATCCCCGGACCATGGGCATGTAAAAATATAATCTCCTGCAAATTCTGGTAGGTTTTCAAGCGAAAGCTCCGCCCAGCCTTGCCCACTATCAATCGCTGCTTCTTGAATCGGCTCAGGAGCTTTTAAGCCAAATTCACCATAAATGATTTCTCCGCCGCGCGCAAAGCTATGTCCAAAAGCATAGATTCCTTTTGAGAACGGGGTCAAAATCGCAACCGTTTTATCACCAACCGCTTCTTGCACTTTTGGTTTTACTTCATTGATTTTTTCTTCCCAATTTTTCAACCATGCTTCGGCTTCTTTTTCTTTGCCTGTCATTTTACCAAATTCAAGAAGCTGTTCTTTATAATCTTTCTCACCATAATTAATTGCAACTGTTGGTGCAATTTTTGATAACTGCTCATACGTTTCCGGATCGTTAAAGGCAATAATCAAATCTGGATCGAGTTCAAGAATTTTTTCCGTGTTTACGCCCGCGTCTTCACCAATACTTTCAACGCCATCTAATAGCCCTTCAAAAAATGTATTTTGCATCGCGTGTTCTGTTACACCAATAGGCTTAATCCCTAATGCTAGAAAATCACCTACGTAACTATCCGCTACAACAACGACTCTTTGTGGATTTTTTGGAATATCAATATCACCATTTACCGTTGAATACGTAATCGTTTCAACTTCGCCTGCTACTTTTTCCTCAGAATCCTTTCCATCTGATGTTTTCCCGCATGCTGCCAAAATTCCTATCATTAAAATAATAAATATAATGCTTGTTAAGCGTTTCATGGCCTTTGCCTCTTTCCGCTATATCACTTTTATTTTACTGAATATAAATGCTTCTTTAATTCACGGTTCCTCTCTTTAAAGCGATCATTATGTGAGGAAACCATTGCTCTTTCAAACGCATCAGGTGTAATATATTGCTTCGCTTTATTCACTGCATTTGCCGCATCCTGAAAGGCACCCGCAATTAAATATAGTTTTCCTTCATGATTTAAAATATCGCCTGCCGCATAAAGCCCCTCGACAGAAGTCTCACTCATCGGGCTCCCGGCCACACCAAAGGTTTCAGCCATTTCAATATTCAAATCACTATTGGCTGTTAAATCATCATCACGTTCATAGCCGTGATTAATAATCACTTCATCAACAGACAATTGGATCGTGCTTCCATCCTCACTGTTTACTAATACCACTTTTTCAATGCTTTCATGATCATCGCTTGCAATCAGTTTCTCAATCGACGTATTTAATAAGCAATCGACAGTGCTGTCTAGCAGTCTAGATACTTCTGCTTCATGGCCTTTTAACATATCCTTTCGATACGTTAAGTACACTTTTTTTGCAATTGGCTCCAGTTCATTCGCCCAGTCAACCGCTGAATTTCCACCACCTGAAATTAACACAGTCTTTCCTTTAAATCGTTCCAAAGATTTCACTGTATAATGCAGATTGGATACTTCAAATCGTTCAGCACCCTCAATATTTAATTTCATCGGCTTTAAAATTCCGCCGCCAACAGCTAAAATGACCGTTTTCGAAAAATGTGTTTCATTAGAAGCAGTCTGGATAATAAAGTTCCCATTCTCATCCTTATTAATTGAAGTAACCTTCTCATTTAATACAACTTCAGGATCAAACGTCAAACCTTGTTGAACCATTTGTTCAATTAGTTTTTCTCCTGTCACAGGTGTAAGACCGCCGACATCCCAAATCATTTTCTCTGGATAAACGTGGACTTTCCCACCTAGTATTGGTTGATATTCAATGATTTTCGTTTTCATTTCCCTTAAACCACTATAAAAAGCGGAAAACAGTCCAGCTGGGCCACCGCCAATAATCGTTACATCAAACAATTGCTCAGAACTCATTATGAATGCTCCCTTCTAAAAAACACGTTAACTATGCTTTTGACCTTGCAAGTAAGTATAAGAAATATGGCGCTCCAATCACCGCCACGACAATACCTGCTGGAACCTCAGATGGTTCAACGATCCATCTACCAATCGTATCAGCCGTAATTAATAAAAGTGCTCCAACTAAAGCTGTCGCTGGGATTAAATACTGATATCTTGCCCCGACTAATTGACGTGCTAAGTGTGGTGCAATTAAGCCAACGAAGCCGATTCCACCACTGACAGATACACTTGCTCCTGCCAGGCCGACAGCAACGGCAAGTAAAAGCAATCTTTCTTTTTCAATCGCAACACCGAGCCCAGTAGCTGGCATTTCGCCTAGATTCAACGTATTTAATACACGTGATTTTGTATAGGCAATTGGCAAAAGGATGACAATCCATGGCAATAATGCCAAGACAAATTTCCAATTCGATCCCCAAATACTACCAGCGAGCCAGACAGCAACAAATTGATAGTTTTCAGGTGTTAATCTTAATGTCAATACAATCATTGCCGCACTAATACCAGCTGCGATTGCCACCCCTGTGAGCAACAATCTTGTCGGCGAAAGACCTTCATCACGTTTATACGATAAAAGATAAATGATAACGGCTGTCACCCCTGAACCAATAAACGCAAGGAATGGCAGTAAAAAAATTGACCCTCCCGTTGGAGCAGGGAAAAAAGAGATAAACAAGATGACCGCCAATCCTGCGCCAGCATTAATCCCTAAAATTCCCGGGTCTGCTAAGGCGTTCCTTGATACTCCTTGGAAAATGCTACCGGACACAGCGAGCGCCATTCCTACTAAAATAGCAATCACAATTCTTGGTAGCCGGAATTCAAATAAAATTAAACTTTGCTTACTTGTTCCCATTCCAAACAAAGTTTGAATCAGCTCCCATGGCGAAAGTCGAATATACCCCGTGTTCATACTAACGATAAACATGACAATAATAAGAAGTAATATCGTAAAAATGATTAAGATATTTTTTCGATGCTTCCTCTGTTGATAAGTAGATACAGGCTGTTTCATAACTCTTTTCCTCCTTTCCGTGCAAGGTAAAGGAAGAATGGCACACCAATTAGCGCAATTAAAGCACCAATCGGTGTTTCATACGGAGGATTGACCATGCGTGCCGCAAAATCTGCGAGTACAACGAGCAAGCTCCCTAATATAGCGGAACACGGAACGATCCAACGATAGTCACTGCCAACGAGAAAACGGGTGACATGTGGAACGATTAATCCAACAAAGCCAACAGCACCGACGACCGATACAGCTGCACCCGCTAAAATTAATACGACGATTGCACCGAAAAATTTAATCATCCCCGTACGTGTACCAAGTCCAATCGCCACTTCATCACCGAGGCTAAGCAATGTAATCGATTTAGATAAAATGAGGGCACCAACTAAAGCAATAGCGATCCACGGAACCATCATTTGCAAATGCTCCCACTTCGTCCCCGAAACTCCGCCAGCATACCAGAAGGCCATATCTTGACCGATCCGATAATAAATCGCGATTCCTTCACTTAAAGCGACAAGCAAAGCACTGACCGCCGCACCGGCAAGCACTAAACGCATCGGTGTCAGCCCGCCTTTTGCAAGTGAACCAATTCCATATACAAGACCAGCACCTAATGCCGCACCCAAAAAGCAAAATAGAATGATATACATATAAGGCAAGCCTGGGAAAAAAGCGAAACAAATCGCTAACATAAAAACTGCCCCCGCATTTAATCCTAGAATGCCTGAATCCGCTAACGGATTTCGGGTCATCCCTTGCATAATCGAGCCCGACACAGCAAAGCAAGCGCCTACTAATGCGGCGCCAAGCACACGCGGTAGTCTTATTTCTTGAATAATTTGATGAGCCGTCAACTCTGGATTGAAATGAAAAACAGCTTCCCAAACGGTTTTAAATTCAATATCGGCTGCACCGAAGGAGATAGAAAGAGCAACGACCAATAAGAGGCAAATCATCCCACCAATTAAGATAAGGCTTGCCATCAATGGGCGCGATCCTTTATATACTTTTTGTACTTCTTCTAAATCATTCATTGAAGCGGACATCTTCTATCTCCTTACGACTGTTCAGCTGTTTGCAATAAGCATTCTGCTTCTTTGTTTAATTGGTATGAGAGGCAAATCGGATTTTGGCTAAATGGGCAAGCCATTAATGTTGCATGAATTTCGAAAACAGCTTGCAGATTAGCACATGTCATTACTTCATCAGGTGCTCCCTCTGTTACAATTGTTCCGTCTTTCATTGCAATCATGTAATCGGAAAAACGGGAAGCATGATTCAAATCATGAAGGACCATGACAATCGTTTTTCCTTCTTCCTCATTCAATCTTTTTAGTAATAAAAGAATGTCCAATTGATGGGCCAAATCTAAATAAGTCGTTGGCTCATCCAATATGAGAATTTCCGTATCTTGAGCAAGCGCCATCGCAATCCAAACTCGCTGTCTTTGTCCGCCAGATAATGCTTCAACTGGTCGATCCTTTAATTCACTTAATCCCGTCACATCAATTGCCCAATGAATATGCTGCAAGTCTTCTTTTTTTAACGTTCCGAAGCCACGTTGGTGAGGATATCTTCCATATGAAACCAACTCAAAAATGGTCAATCCCGGCGGTGCTTCAGCGGTCTGCGGTAAAATTGCCATCTTTTTAGCAATTTCTTTCGTAGACAATTGATGAATGGCTCGGCCTTCCAATAATACTGTCCCTTTTTGCGTCTTTAATATTCGGGCAATCGCCTTCAGCAACGTTGATTTCCCACATCCATTCGGACCGATGATCGTTGTAATCTTACGTTCAGGGATTTTCACACTTAACCCATCTATAATCATTGCGTTTGCATAACCTACTGCTACTTGATCGACAGTAAGAATTGACATATCAATCATTCCTTCTTCTCACGATAATGAGAATCATTTTCAATTCTTTAATTATAATGTATGATTGCGCTATATTCAATACGTTTTACAGCTGCTAACACTATATTTACTCCTGTCATTACGAGAAGAAGCTTATTTACTACTTTCTATAATCATGTCTACAAATAAATCAATTTGCTCATAGATTGCAATTGGATCATAACGATAATATGTATCGAAATCATTGTAAAATATTAAGTTATTTTTGATCGCATCTAGTCCTTGCCATACAGATGAAGCTTTTAAATTTTTTAATGCCTCTCCTTTATTTTCAGGATCATATGTAGTTAAAAACATATAATCAGCAGCGTATTCTGGTAAGACTTCCATCGATAACTGTAATGTTTGTTCTTCATTTTTGTTTTTATGAGGCATTTTTAGCTTTAAGGCATTATACAATGCCTGGCCTCCACGTCCGGCATTATCTCCAAAAATCCATAAGTCCCCTTTATCCGTTAATTCATATATCCCAAATGTCGCCTCGGGATCGACTATCCCTGAAAGTTGCTTTCTTCCTTCTTCCGCCTTTTGATCAAATTTCCGAATAAACTCCTCAGCCTCTTTATCATTTCCGGTTATATCTCCAAATAGCTTGACCGTTTCATAAATATTCGTCGCTGTCCCGTATGGGATATGAATCGTTGGAGCAATTTCAGAAAGCTGTTCATATTGATCATCGTACATGACCACGATTAAATCCGGATCTAGTTCCAATACTTTCTCAGGATTGATCGGCTGCCCAATATCCGTTGCATCCTTTAATAAATCTTTAATAAAAGGATTATCGAACGCCGTCGGCTCAACACCAACTACATTAGCATCAACCGAAAGCAGCTCACCACCGTAAAAATCTGTTACAATTCGCATTGGCTTTTTCGGAATTTCCACGACACCTTTAACCGTATCAAAATCCCTCGTTCCATCCGCTTGTTGCTCTACTTTTGATCCTTCCTTCTCCTTTTCACCATCTTTTGTTGAAGGCGCTGCTTTGTTACAAGCAATCAACATGAAAGTAAATAGAATTAATATCATCGTTATGATATGTAGTTTCGATTTCCTCATCCCTATGTAACTCCTTTATGTCTATTAAAAAAGACTCGCATACAACATCAATTAATAATGAGAATCATTTTCATTTACATATTACACGGCAAAAAAGAAAAAAACAATGTCTAATTTGTGAATTGCCAATGACAGCGAAAAAAGAAGTTGTGTGAACGAAATTTACCTTCACTCATTGTGAAAACACTTAATAATTTTAACTTTTTATTAGATGGGAAACTTCCCTATTTTCCTAAAACAATGGAGCTACGGGTTTTATGATATTCCAATATTTTCATATTTTAATTGATAACGATTCTCATTATCATGTATGATGATAATTGAATAAGGTATTTCAGCTTATGGATGACTACACTCTATAAGGGAGGCTAGGTGAACAAATGGATACAGTTGAGATGCGATCAAAACCTTCTCAGGATGCATTGGATATGGCCCATTTAATTAGAGAACGGCGGACGATCCGCAAATTTGAATTACGCCCAGTTTCAAATCATTTAGTAACGGAATTACTCCGAGTTTCCATCCAATCGATTGCTCTAGATCAACAATACGATTCATATCGTTTTTTATTCATATCAAGTCAAAAAGCCAAGGAAAAAGTTGCGTCTGCGATCATGAAAGCTTATTTGGATCAAAGGATGAAATGGTTGCCAAATAAACTTAATCAAGCACTCGTCGAACGAACAGCACGTATTCCTGCTTTTTTAATCGCTATTCAAAAAGGGATGGGCAAGGCTGAGGATCGTGAGAGAGATTACGCGGCGATATGTGCCATGCTTCAAAGTTTTTCATTGCTGGGATGGCAAGATGGGTTGGGAATGGTGTGGAATACAGAATCATATATTCACGAAAAGGCGTTTTCAGATGCAATCAAATTACAAGAAGATGAACGTGTAATATGCATCATGTACATCGGCTATTTTAAAAAAATTCCTAGAGCCAAACAACGGACCCCTGCTATTGAAAAGCTAACTTTATTACAAGAATAAACCAAAATGAATAAAACATAAGGAGGTCGCTTTAATGAACATGCTTCCACTTTTTGAAGAAACTCGTCCCATTCAGTATTTTGCAGATAAACCAGTCCCACAATCATTGATCTTAAGCATACTTGAAGAAGCTGTTTGGGCGCCAAACCATAAATTTCGCGAGCCTTGGCGGATGATCCTTGCTAAGGGTGAGAGAAAACAAAAGCTTGCTCTTACGCTAGATCCAGATAAACATGGACAGTTGCAACAAACCATCGCCGCAGCTCCCGTTTGTTTGGTCATTACTGCAAAAAAGAACGAGGACAAATATATTTCAGATGATGACTTCGCCGCCGTCTGTTGCCTCATTCAAAACATCCAACTGCTCGGCTGGGCAAATCAGCTCGGAATGATTTGGCAGTTAGCCGACTATACAGATTGTGTCGATTTCCTTTCCATTCTTGGTATTCAATCGGATGAGCGAATTGTCGGCGTACTATGTCTCGGCTATTTTGATCAACTTCCTGAGAAAACAGCAGCTTTAGGAGCGCATCAAATTACGACATGGTAAAGTACAAAAAAATGAAACCGGATCTGTAAAAAGGATCCGGTTTCTCATGTTATTCTTATAAAATATAAGCCCATAATATGGACCCATTTTTTAAAAATGGACGCGGCAAGTGACATGAAGCTCCTTCTTATTCAACAAGGCGATTCAACTTATCATTACTTCTCTCCCCTTAATTTCCCCCACACGCTTCAACGTTTCCTTAATCTTTCATCCTTTATCAGTACAAAAGACACTGCCCTCTATGACAGTGTCTAATACATTAATAGCCGAATTGTGCTTCATGAAGTCGATGATATGCGCCTCTCATATCTAATAATTCATCATGGTTTCCTTGTTCTGCAATGCCTTCTTCCGTTACAACAATGATTCGATCCGCATTTTTAATTGTTGCTAAACGATGGGCAATGACGAGCGTCGTACGCCCTTTTGCTAAATCTGATAATGCCTCTTGAATCGCAACCTCTGTTTCCGTATCTAATGCGGATGTCGCTTCATCTAATATAAGAATGGACGGGTTTTTCAAGAACATCCGGGCGATAGACAATCGTTGCTTCTGTCCCCCAGATAGCTTCACTCCTCTTTCTCCGATCATCGTGTCCATCCCTTCCGGGAGGCTAACAATAATCTCCTTCAATTGTGCCCTGCTAGCCGCCTCCCAAATTTCCTCCTCAGAAGCATCCAATTTACCATAAGCGATATTTTCCCGAATGGTCCCATCAAATAAAAACACATCTTGTTGCACTATTCCAATCTGTGAACGCAAGGATGCCAATGTCATTTTCCTAATATCCGTTCCATCAATCTTAATGGAACCACTATGAATATCATAAAATCGAGGGATTAAACTGCAAATCGTTGTTTTCCCCGCACCTGATGGACCAACGAGCGCAACGGTTTCGCCTGCACGAATCGATAAATCAATTTGATTTAATACATTCTCCTTGCCTTCATAACCGAATGAAACATGTTGAAGATCAATATTTCCATGTAAATATGAAACATGAATTGCATCCGGAGCATCTTTTACATCAGGTTCAGTCTCAAGCAACTGTACGTAACGTTTAAAGCCAGCGATTCCTTTCGGATACATTTCAATGACCGCATTTATTTGATTAATCGGACCGAGAAAAACATTCGAGAGTAAAATAAACGCAATAAATTCTCCATACGTCATATGGTTTTGAATAACAAACCAAGTACCGCATAATAAAACGAAGATCGATACGATCTTCATCAAAATATGGCTGATCGATGAATTCCATGCCATAATCCGATATGCAATAAGCTTCGTGCTTCGAAAACGTCCGTTATTTTCAGCAAATTGTGCGATTTCATGCTCCTCATTAGCAAAAGCTTGAACGACGCGCATGCCGCTCACATTATTTTCTACTCTCGCATTAAAATCAGCGATATCTGCAAACATTCGATCAAATGCCCGGGACATTTTCCGGCTAAAATAAAGCGATAAATAAATAATAAACGGGATAATGATAAATGTAAGAATGGCTAACTTCCAATTAATCGAAAGCATTAAAGCAAAAGCCCCCGTTAAAGTCATCAATGCGATGAATAAATCTTCTGGACCGTGGTGGGCAATTTCTCCAATGTCCATTAAATCATTCGTCATCCTCGATACTAAATGACCTGTTTTATTATTATCAAAAAAACGGAAGGGCTGCTTTTGAATATGCGTAAACAACTCCTTCCTCATATCTGTTTCAATATTTACTCCAAGCTTATGACCATAATAGGTAACGACATAATGGAGAACCGAACTAATCATATAAATAATAAATAAGCCTGCACAGGCCCATAAAATATATGTCCAATTACCAAGCGGCAATAAATCATCAACAACTCGATTCACCGCCAATGGAAAAGCCAGTTCAAATAGTGCAGCAATAATAGCACAAGAAAAATCTAATACAAATAGCCCTTTGTATGGACGATAATAAGAAAAAAATCTCTTGAACACTGTCTCACACCCCCGTATGACATTCAAAAAAATTGCCCTGTTCATCAAATTCGTCGACAAGCGTTTTTAGCTCATTCATTCTGAGAAATGGGAGATCTCTTCAGAACGAGGCGTATATGAGCTAAAACGAACGAAATGATGAAACAGAGCACAAATGCGCAACTACTAAGTGATAATGATTATCATTATTAATTATAAGAGATACCCTTTTATTTTGCAACTATTAAAATAATATGTTTTTGGGAAATGAAGAACAAAGTGGCTCAAAGCAGAAGAATTATTCGGAGAAGTAGATAAAGTGACGAAGTACTGCTACATTCCAATCAAAACACAGAAGAAAATTTAAATAATACGAGAAATTCATTACTAATTCGGCAACTCTATATGAATATGAAAATTTTACATATATACAAACATGCACTACTATGCTATTCTTGAGGACGTGTTTTGTAAAACGTGGTTCGAAACCATCCCACGATAAAAAACTAAGGAGATAGGAATATGAAAGTAAAATCTATGGTCATAAGTGGTATTATTGCTGCTTTGTATGTCACTGTATCGTTGTTAATTGCGCCACTCGCATTTTCGAGTATCCAATTTCGGTTTTCGGAAATCTTTAACCATCTTATTGTATTCAATAAGAAATACTTTTTTGGAATTGTCATTGGCGTCTTCGTTGCCAATCTATTTTCGCCACTCGGTGTGATTGACCTCGTTTATGGTGTTGGTATGACGGGCCTCGCCCTTGCAGCGACGATTGTTTCAGCAAAGTTTATTAAAGGAATAACCGAGCGGATGTTTTTTAACGTTGTTATGTTTGCGATTTTCTCTTTCTTAATCGCGATTGAGTTGAACATCGTTTACGAAGTGCCATTTTGGATTGGCTGGTTAACCGTTGCGATTGGTGAAGTTGTTGTAATGACAATCGGGGTTCCAATAATGATTTCACTTAATAAACGCTTGAACTTTAAAGAGCTTATTTAACTTTCCAAGAGGCTGGGATAAAAGTTTATTGCCAAATCAAAATACGAACAATAATAACTACTTCGCTTTCCGCGGGTGGCAGGTGAGCCTCGGGCCAACAGGATGTTGGTCACGAAGCCATTGCCACACGATGTGGCGAATGTAGGCTTCGTTCCTTAAACGCGCACTGCCAGGGTCTCACCGAGGCCTTTTTTCCCCTTAGGAGTCTACTGTATATTTCCTACGCTAAGTCATTTTATTATTCGCCTCTAGATTCGTCACTTTAATTATGTCCCGGCCTCTTTCCATAAAGAGTTAAATTAATACCTTTTCAGCCAAACTTTGTTCAATTGCTTCCTCAATGTCCAGTCTTGAATCGGTTGGCTCAAATCGTTTAACAACTTCACCATCTGAAGAAATGAGAAACTTGGTGAAGTTCCACTTTATATTTCTCCCTTGTAAATGCTCCGGATTTTCCGATTTAATTTTCATTAATAATAATTTTTCAGTCATCACAGTTTCATCTAAATTTCTGAATGAAACTTCATGTTTTAAATAAGAGAACAACGGATCAGATCCGACTCCATTTACGTAAACAAGATCAAATACGGGAAAGGTAACCCCGTAATTTCGTTGACAAAAAGTTAAAGAATCTGCTCCGTTTTCAGGGTTTTGATTTCCAAATTGGTCACATGGAAATCCAAGGATGACGAAGTTTCGCTCTTTATATCGATCATACAATTTTTGTAGCTCGTCGAATTGATACGTAAATTGACATTGACTTGCTGTGTTCACAATTAATATCGTTTTTCCACGATATGTTTCCATAGAAAGGATTTCTCCATTTGATTTGCGCACTAGATAGTTATAAATACTCATTCTGCCCAACCTCCACCATGACTTTATTCCTATTTTACAGATTATCTTACTAAAGGAAAATAACTTGCTCATAAGCAAAAAAACTCAGTCAATGAAAACGTTCTTTTTGACTGAGTTCTTTTTTATTTTTTTTCAACAGGTATTTCTTTATTTAATACCTCAAAAAAGTTAAGGATCGTAAAATAGCTCATTCCTAAATCACCAAAACCTTCTTTATACGCAGAAACGAGATCGACAGCACAGCGTAGTGGTTCGACTTGATAGACGGTAATTACGATTTGATTTTTTCTTACCGCTCCTCTTTTCTCGATGAGCATTTCGCCGCGATCCTCATCTACATGTGTAAGGCTCCAACCCTTTAATTTGTTATTGACAATATACGTTATTTTTTCAAGCATATTACGCTTGCTCGTTTTATAATATCGTGTTTTTAATTTCGGATCTTTCGCTCGATCACTTGTCTCGGTGCTGTTTCTCCATAAGCCTGTTATTATTCGAAGCGCTGACATTCTTTCTCCCCCTAATCTTTCTGAACAGTTAATTTTATTATATACTATGCCTGTCCACGATGCTATTTCAATACGTTAATTAAATGGTAGCATTTTCATAGAGTTTAAGCTACCACTATTGGAAAGGGAGTTCATTGTTCCACTTTTTGTATAAATCGGCGTTTGTCCCATAAAATTGTAAATAATGTTAACTTCTTTTTCCTTTCCTTGCTCACCATTTAATCCCCTTTAAAAACAAGAAAAAAGAGGGAATTCAATGATTGAATTCACCTCTGTCTTTTAATTGCTCCACTGCTCATTTTTCTTATATTTTATTATGATTGGTTTTAGACCGTCTCTATCTATTTTCGGGAAACCATATTTTAAATTTTCCACTTAGCGCGAGGATGGCTAACATGTACAAACAATTATCGTAGTACCGTCTTACCCCTGTTCTTACCGGAGTTTGCCAAAACAAATCGACTAGTTGCTTCGCATATGGACCACCATCCGTAGCCAAGGAAGCCATTGCATTCGTAGCAATTAACCCAACTGGATGCAATGATTTCTCTTCGAATGGCTCCCCTTCGATCGTATACCTGCGATAATCATTAGGATCTTTATGAACGAAAAACGCCTGAATGTTATTGGCAATTTTAATTTCCGACTCATGCCCCCTAAACCATTCATGGTCCAAGCCAATATTGCTCGCTACACGATAGGAATCGCTAAAAAAATGACCATATCCCCGTATATGGTTCGGTGTACCGTCATAGAATGCATATTCAGGAGCCAAGCCTGTTTTTGGATGACAGGCGAGCTTTATATAAGCTCTACTTGCCCTCGCAGCTTCCTTCCAAAATGCTCTATCTTCTGGATAGGCCCATAATGCAAATAACTCATAGAAATGCGGTAAATGATACGATGGATTGGAAAATTCAACTTCTGGCACAAATTTTATCAGTTTATTTTCCTTGTTCCACATTGGATAGCCGATTCCATCTTCTCCTTGATGCAGACATGTCCTTAAAATATCCTTTGCTTGAGTACTGTAATCAAATGGTTCGGGACCGTCGCCCCACCGATGAGAGGCAAAAAATAAGGCCAACGCAAAATATTCCTCTCCATCTGGTGCTGGGCCATGAGACCGCTTCGTTCCATCAGGGTTGCATGACCATGCGAAATAGCCTTTATGCAAGCCTTTCGCCATATACATATATTTTTTCGACCAATACCAAAGTCGATCAAACTCCTCCTTTTTATCAAGCTGGACGGCCATCATCATTCCATATGACATTCCTTCCGTCCGAACATCTAAATTCCCTGTATCTAATAAGTATGCGCCCTTTTCTCTATCTGTATAATAGATTCTAGTATTCTCATCACCATAAAAAATATCATCCCAGGTCTGTTCGATCTTTTCTTCGATTGCAGGAAGATCATACCCATATTCGGACAATAGATTTCGATATTCCCTCGTATAAAAAGCACCTTCATTCACGGATTTCAACTCCTTTAAAAATCAACGACTTTATAAAATGAAGCCTTAGGTCGATGATACTCATCAAATAAAAATGGCCAGTTTTTTCTTCCCTTTATTGGAAAATCATCGAGCCACGTATAATCGTCAGCTGTCCCCCAAAACGTAATATTAGTAATGACGGATCGATAGTCTCTAAAAAGGGTAAACATTTCTTCAAAGCGTTTCGCTTGCTGTTCCAGCATTCTTTCAGTAGGAGCGGTAATATTCGTTCTCTTATCATCCCATTCAAAAACAGAGACATCTAATTCGGTAAAATGAATCTCCAATCCTAAGGCAGCATATTTTTCAATCGCCATATGAATGTGCTCGATGCTCGGCTCTGCTATATTCCAATGCCCTTGCAAGCCAATTCCGTGAATAGGAATATTTTTATCGACTAAAGATTTCACAAGTGTATAGATTTTCTCACGCTTCTCAGGGTGAGACTCATTATAATCATTATAAAAGAGCTTTGCATTTGGATCTGCTTGATGTGCGAACTGAAAAGCCTTTTCTACGAAATTTTCACCAATGATCTCAAGCCATGAGGATTCCCGAAGCAACCTCCCTCCCTCATCAGCAATTGACTCATTTACTACATCCCAGCAGCCAATTTTACCTTTATATCTCTCCATCACTGTGAAAATATGTGCCTTCATTCGTGATAAAAGTTCTTCTCTTGATGCTTTTTCCCCTTGCCTGTTCTTAAAAACCCAATCAGGCGTTTGATTATGCCATACGAGTGTATGCCCTCTCATTTGCATATGATGCTCCTTGGCAAACTGCACTAATTGATCGCCACGTTCAAAGGTAAAAACTCCTTCTTCAGGCTGGATATGCTCAAATTTCATTTCATTTTCGGCTGTTAAACTATTAAAATGCTTCTTTAATAAATCTTGATGACGGGTAATGGTCTCGGTACTCACCGCTGACCCAATTGTAAAATAATCCTCATATATCTTTTTTAACGAAGGTATATTTTCCATTCATCATTCACTTCTTTCTTTATTTAACTTAAAAGTTAAACAGACCGTTGCTATACAAATGAAAAATGGGACATAATTGTCCCACTTTTTTTACACGCCCGAATAAGCCATAAACCCGCCGTCAACTGGAACGGTAATACCTGTAACAAATCCACTGGACTGATCATCGGCTAACCAAAGCAGTGTACCAAGCAAATCCTCTGGATTTCCAAGACGCCTCATTGGTGTATGTGCCAAAATCTTTTCTGTTCTTTCTGTATTTGTTCCGTCTGAATTCTTTAACAATGCTTCATTTTGTGAAGTTAAGAAAAATCCTGGCGCGATCGCATTGACTCGGATCCCCACTTCAGCCATATGCACAGCTGCCCATTTCGTAAAATTATCAATTCCCGCCTTCGCTGCACTATAAGCTGGAACCTTTGTCATTGGACTTGGTGCGCTCATAGATGAAATATTAATGATTGTACCGGAGTTACCAACCATTTTTTTCGCAAAAATTTGCGTCGGAATTAACGTGCCAATGATATTCAAGTTAAAGACAAAACCAAATCCGTCCATCGTTAAATCGAAGAATGTTTTGATCTCTTCATTGGCAAGATCCTCTATTTGCAATGTTTCATTCGTTGTCATTCCATCCGGATGGTTTCCACCAGCAGCATTAATAAGAATTTCGCATGGACCAAGCTCCTTCGTAACAAGCTCTTCGGCCTTTTTCACACTTTCAACGTCGATTACATTGCATTCAACCGCAAGGGCTTCCCCGCCCTCATTTATAATTTCGTCGGCTATTTTCCGCCCTTTTTCGTATGTACGATTTAAGATCGCTACCTTTACACCGTGGCGGGCGAGCTCTTTCGCCATATAGCTCCCAAGCACTCCTCCTCCACCTGTTATAACAGCTACTTTTCCTTTTAATTGTTCATTGATTGATAGCATTCTTTTCTTCCTTTCTTGCTATTCTCTAAACTATCCCATAATCCTAGTATGTACATAATTCCAAGTGCCCGGTCGTATAATCCGTATCCTGGCCGGGCCTGTTCTCCCCAGATCATCCGCCCGTGATCCGGTCGAAAATAGCCTGTATATTCATTCTTACAAAGCACTTTTACAATCTCAGGCATATTCAATGACCCATCACGATTTAAATGAGATCTCTCCTCAAAATCACCATTTTCATACATTTTAATATTCCGGATATGGACAAATGGCACACGATCTTTTTTGCAAAAATGGTCTAGTATTTCAGGTATATCATTTTCTGGATTTGCCCCTAAAGAGCCCGTACAGATCGTCAAGCCATTCGCTGGGCTATCGACTAGCTGTATAATTCTTTCTAAATTAGCCTTATTCGTTACAATTCGCGGCAAACCAAACACAGACCACGGTGGATCATCTGGATGGAGCGCCATCTTAATGTCGCATTCTTCAGCAATAGGAATAACCTTTTCAAGAAAATATTGTAAGTTAGCAAATAAAGCCTCTTCGTTCACATTCTTATATTGTTCAAATAATTCCTCGATCAACTTCATCCGTTCCTCTTCCCACCCCGGGAGTGAAAATCCATTCGCTTCACCTTCCATTCTGCCAAACAACACAGATGGATCAAGCGTTTCCACCTTTTCTTTCTCATAGGCAAGGACCGTTGAATCGTCCTCCAACATCTTCGCTAAATCAGAGCGAATCCAGTCAAACACAGGCATAAAATTATAACAAATCACCTTTATTCCGGCACTAGCCAAATGTCGCATTGTTTCGATATAGTTTTGAATATACCGATCACGGCTCGGAAGACCGAGTTTAATATCTTCGTGAATATTAACGCTTTCAATCACTTCAAGTTTTAAACCATAGCTTTCAATCTCCTCCTTCAGCTCCATAATTCGATCTAAAGGCCAGATTTCACCAGCTTGAATGTCTGGAAGCGTCCCTACGATCCCTTCTATTCCAGGTATCTGTTTAATATGAGCCAAGGAAACACTATCATCTGTACTACCGAACCAGCGGAATGAAACTTTCATATGCTTAATCCCTCTCTTAATTAAATAATGAAGTAAAAATTACTATTGTTGTTTTTATCCTCTCCCCATTATCTCGAAGATAGGTAATCCGAGGCTTTAACATAACTAAAACGAACAATGCAATATCTTAGCGTAGAAAATATACGTAGGTAAGGCATCGTTAAAACCTCACATAGGGAGGCTCAGCAGCCCGCGGAAAGCAACAGTTACTAGCTCGCGAATTTTGTTTTTATAAAAGTTTATTGTCCCAGCCTCGAATGTGATTCATAACCGCAAATCAATTCTAAAAATATTTCATGAGAAAGTACAGCAATGGGATAGTTGAAAATCTATCTGAACTCTTAAAACCTAGCTAAATATTACAACGCATAAATACACGTTTATTTATATTGATAAGAGCATAATCATCTATTTATAAGAATTCCTTCCGATGCTTCAATATGAATCGCCTTTTCTTGTGCTTCAATGCAAAGCTCCGCTACTCTAAATGCATGTTCCTGAGTCATAGCATATTCAGTACCATTCAAGCAATCTAATATAAACTCACCAAAGTATGGAAAACCTACCTTTCCTGAAACTTCAAAATGTTGTTCCCCTTTTTGATTGACTAAATATAAATGGTTTGAAGATTGAGAACGGGCAATATCAATATATTTCCTTACTTCTATATATCCTTCTGTTCCTAAAATGATCACACGGCCATCACCCCAAGTGCCGAGGCCGTCTGGAGTAAGCCAGTCGACACGGAAATAAAAAGTCGCTCCATTATCAGCAACGAGTGTCGCATCACCAAAATCTTGAAATTGAGGATACTCCTTCATGCTATAGTTTGCTACCTTACTGTGCAGCACTTGCGCGTCCTTCGCCCCAGAAAAATGTAGAAATTGTTCAATTTGATGACTACCAATATCACATAAAATCCCGCCAAATTGTTTAGGATCAAAAAACCACTCTGGTCTACTGTTCGGATTCGCACGATGCGGACCTGTTCCAATGACTTGAACGACTCGGCCTATCGCACCCTCCTCAATTAATTGACCGGCAAATACAGCACCTTCTACATGGATTCGTTCACTATAGTAGATCCCCCACTTTAAACCTGTTTCAAGTACTTTTTCTCTTGCCTTCTGAACTTGCTCTAATTTCGTAAATGCTGGCTTATCAGCAAAGTAATGTTTTCCATGATCTAATACTTTTAAGCCCAAAGCTCCTCTTTCGGAAGGAATATTTGCAGCGGCAACTAACTTAATACTAGCGTCTTCCAAAATCTCTGCTTCTGAATGTGCAGCTTTAACCCCTGGATAAGTTTCAATAAATTTTTCTACCTTATTTGGATCTGGATCATAGACCGCTACTAGATTTCCACCAGCCTCTATTAATCCATTACACATCCCATAAATATGACCGTGATCAAGGCCTATTGCTGCGAATGGGAAATCCCCGTCTTCAACAACTTTATTTACATTCCCTTTTGGCGCATAATTCATTCCGTCATTTTTGTTCATTATGATCTCTCCTTATTCACTTAAGAATAATTTCCACCCGTCGTAATGGTAGTGTTTGAAAAATTCTCTATTGAATTTTTTTTCTCGTAAAAATGAGTCACATATTTCAGTACCCCATCTCTCGTATAAAAAGGACTCTCATGATTCAATGGGAGTTTTACAGTCTTTCCTAAACTAGCAGATTGGTAAATAGCTGTAATCAATTCAAGTGTTTGCCTTCCTTGGTTTCCATCGACTAGCACTTTCTTTTTCCCTTGAATAGCTTGAAATATGTCATTAATTTGACCTGCATGACCTTCGAATTGTAAATCTGGTTGCTCATCATAAAGTTTTTGTATCTTTTCCTCTAAATCAATATCTTCTTCCGGGAATCCATTTTCCTTAGTCTTAGAAGCTTTTAACTTCCATGGTACGGAAACGCGTGCATTTTCCCCTTGAAAAATGAGTTGCTGTTCTTCCCCATGGTGGATAACAGAGCTCGTAATCTGAACGAGACTTCCGTCATCATAACGCCCAATCGCAACAGATATATCTTCTACTTCTGCATTATCATGTGCGGCATTGCTCATGACAGCCGTTATTTCAGAAGGCATCCCGTTCATCCATTGATAAATATCGATATGGTGAACAGCATGATTCAATGTGCATCCACCGCCTTCCTTTTCCCACGTGCCTCTCCACCATAAGTCGTAATAACTGTAACCTCTCCACCAGTAAGAATCGACTTGAGTATGTACAATTCTTCCCATTAATTTAGAATCAAGAATATGCTTTAATTTCATCATTGGAGAAGTAAATCGATTTTGAGCAACAACCGACAAAATTTTCCCGTTTTTCTCAGCGGCAGCATTCATCGCATCACATTCTTCTAATGAAGAGGCCATCGGTTTTTCAACAAGCACATTCTTTTTCGCATTCAACAAGTCTATCGCTATTTCTGCATGTGTATACGGCGGTGTACAAACAGAAACTAAATCAATATCTGAGCGTTCCAATATTTGCTTATAATCATTGTATATATGAGCATCTAATCCAAACTCATCCACCAATCCTTTCGCCTTTTCCGGATATATATCACAAATCGCTACAATCTTGCATGTTTCAGGAAATGCCAAATAACCTTTTATATGAGAAGGCGCTATCGCTCCAGCGCCAATTATTGCAACATGTATCATCCAAGTTTCTCTCCTTCGTTTTATATCAGAATGCTTAATTTGATCGGCTTCAAGTAACCGCCTTCCACCAAGTGCAAAACATTCCCCGTTGCCGTACACATACGTATCTAATCTACTTATTTCCCTAGTCTCCGCTGTGTATATGCTGAAATCCATAGACTAATAAAGGCAAAGATCAGCAAAGGAAGCATTAATGTTAAAGCTAATGAATTTAGCATTGCCGGCGGCTGAGATCCCGCTCCTTGAAGAACGCTAAATACTAAAACAGGAATCGTTTGTGTCTTCGGTCCGGAAATTAAAAGAATAATTGTAAATGTACTAAACATCCTAATAAAAATATTAATAGCTGATGCCGTTATTCCTGGCACTAATTGTGGAACGATGATTCTTGTGAACATTTTTTGTTTGCTCGCTCCTAGAGATTGCGCTGCCCACTCCAAGCGCGGGTCTAATGATTCCATAAATGGGATCAAAATAAATACCGAGAATGGGATACCAATAATTAAATTGACAATAATTAATCCGGGAATTGTCTCTGCTAAGCCAATTGAGTAAAAAATAGATGCAATTGGAATGGCGTAAACTAACTCCGGCAAAGTAAAGGGCATTTGAAAAAATCCGATCAATGCTTCTTTATACTTAAAATCTCTTCTGGCTAATATATATGCTGTCGGTATACTAAGTACAAGTGAAATAATCGTCGCTGGGATAACAATTTGTAAAGTAACTAAGTAGTAAAAACCAACATCATATGCTACCCAAGCTTTTTTAAACCATTCAAAAGAATAGCCGTTTGGTAGTATCGTTCCATACCACTCTTTTCCAAAAGCACTAAGTAAAACAGCTAATGTCATACCTAAAACAACAATTAAAAATACATTAATAAGTATCCAGTTGAGTGTTGTAAATGTGTATTTCCCAAATCCAACCTTCTTCTTTTGAACAGATTTATTTAGTTCTGTTATTTTGTTTGACGTAGCTTCCGTTTGCACGTTTACTTCCCTCCTTTATTTAAATGTAGATGCCGAACCAACATACCCTCTTTTTCTAATAGCAAAAATAATAAGCAAACAGGCTAATTGAGTGAGAGCCATCACGATCGCTACCGTATTTGCCATGCCATAATTAAAATTGCGCATTGCTTCCTCAAAAGCCACTACTGCAAAAGTCCTTGTGTCTGATGCTGGATTTCCAACAATAATTGCTGAAGTAAAAACTCCTATCTGCATGATTAAATTTAATGCAAAAATTGTTAAGACATTTGAACGAATTAAGGGAAAGAAAACCCTCCGAAAGGTTGTCCACTCATTCGCTCCAAGAGAACGAGCTGCTTGTTCCAAATTTGTATCAATCGAATCCATCATTCCAATAAAATTGGATGCTAGAAATGCGACGCCAAGGATAAATAATGCAATAAATGCACCCCAGTACGTATACACAATTCGAATTGGTTCCTCAATTAATCCAATACTCATCATAAATTGATTAAACCAACCACTTGGACTAAAAAATGCAATGATTCCCATATCAATTATTAACGAGCCTAAAGTAAGTGGAAATATTATCAACCCGGCAATGATTCCTTTACCTTTCATTTTTCCCCTAATAAAATAGGTGATGGCAAATGCTACGATTAATTCTAAAAAAGCCGCTGGAACAACCAAAAGCAATGTTCGTGAGATCGTTTTGTAATATACAGGCTCTGTAAAAAAACGAATGTAATTATTCAGTGTAAAACCACTATCACCATTTTCTTGAAAGGTCAGTAATATTCCTTTTAGAAAGGGATAGACAAAGATGACAACAATGGGTAATAACGCTGGCAGAAGAAGGAGGTAATCACTCTTTCTTGGTATCGATTGCTGATTCATCGCTTTCACTCCTGATCTAAAATTAACAAGGATTCCGGATTTAAAAAGAGAGTTACTTTATGTCCTGGCGAATATGGTACAAGTCCTAATACATTTGCTTTAAATATTTCGCCTACTTCACTTTCAATTTCGTATCCAGTCGTACTTCCAACATAATCACTAACTAAAATCTTTCCATTAATAGTGTTGAGCCTTTGGTTATTATCAGGTTGTATTATCTCAACATTTTCTGGTTTAATTGTTAAGATCACTTCATCCCCTACATGATGTCTCCCGTTTTTTCGTACTAATAGTCGCCCTATTTTTTCCGATTCGAAAACAAAATTCTCACCTTCTTCTTCAACTAATCTACCAGGGATGAAGTTAGAGTATCCTACAAAACTAGCGACAAAGTAGTTTCTCGGATTCACAAATATTTCTTGCGGTGTTCCGATTTGTTGTACGATACCTTTGGACATCACCACTACTTTAGTTGATAAAGAGAGGGCTTCCTCTTGATCATGTGTAACGTAAATAATTGTAATCCCTAATTCATCATGCAGTCTTTTTAGTTGAATGCGCATATCTTTACGTAATTTCGCATCTAAATTACTAAGTGGTTCATCTAATAAAAGAACTTTAGGTCGAATGATTAGCGCTCTTGCTAAAGCTACCCTTTGCTGCTGCCCTCCACTTAATTCCTTAGGGAAACGATCTCCATATTCCCCAAGCTGAACCATTTCTAATGCTTCTTGTACTAATTTTCTTTTTTCTTCTTTTGCAACTTTTCTCATATCAAGTCCAAATGAAACATTTTGAGCTACTGTCATATGAGGGAATAAAGCGTAGTTTTGGAAGACCATCCCTACATCCCTTTTATGCATAGGGATATTGTTTATGATTTCTCCATTAAATGAAATCTCCCCGGCAGTAGATTCAATAATGCCTAGAATCATTGATAGTATCGTTGTTTTTCCACAACCACTAGGACCTAATAAAGATAAAAATTCTCCACTCTCTATATCAATATCTGTGCTATGGACTGCTGTTGTTTCGCCAAACTTTTTTGTTAGATTTCTTATTTGTACACTCGTACTGGATGTATTGACTTTTAACTCTGCAAAAGACTGTGCCATCCTATTTCACCTCTTCTTCAACTATATTAAATACCAATCTCTTCATTTTTAATAAAGAGACTGGCAGTTAATTTTCACAATTAAACGGTTTTATTTTTTAGATTGTATTTTTTCTTCCCATTGTTTATAAAGGGTTGTTGTTTCTTCAAGATTAGGGAATAATGACCAATCTTCTTCCGGCATAATAAGTTCACCATCTTTTTTAAACTCTGGAAGAATCATTTCCACTAACTGGTTATAGCCTTCTTTATATTCTTCATTTAATAAATCAGCTGACGCTTCTTTATTTGCTGGCATAAACGCAACTCCTAATGCCTGTGATTGTGCTTCCTTAGATGTTGCAAATGTAAGAAATTCTAATGCAGCTTTTTTGCGATCTTCTGGCAAATCCTTTAACATGACATAAAAATGAGAGTCAATAATTTGCGGTGAATCCGTCAAAGTAATCCCTTTAATATTTGGTGGAACAACTCCCTGAACTTGGTTGTTCGCAAACCAAAATGGAACATGCGGAATGATATCTACATCTCCATCATAAAGTGCAGTAATCGCATCGGAAGTCTTTGTTGGATAATGTTGAATTTTGTCGCCGATTTCCTCTAAATAGTTCCATGTCTTATCTAATGAATCTGGATTATTAAAGTCCTCACCTAAAGAATTAACAAGTCCTAAGAAAAAGCCGCGGGCAGGACCACTTGATGGAACGGTAGGATATAAAAATCGATTAGGATGTTCGTTAATCCAGTCTTTAAGCTCTGCATATGTTGTCGGCGGATTTTTAACAGCATCTTCGTTATAAACGATGATCGGACCTCCAGATCCTGTTGTTATCGGTGCCCCATAGCCATCGAATTTATCAATGTACGCTTTCGCTATTTCATTCCATTCATCTACATGCACCTCATCGCCATAATTCGGTACAAGCTGTTCCCAAATCCCTTCCTCAATTCCTAGTGGAAGGCCATCTAATCCGGTAATAACGAGATCAATATTTCCATTTTTTCCTTGAGCTTTAATTTTGTTAATTACTTCTTGGGGTGTTCCTCTTCCATATTCAATCTTATATTTTCCACCTGTTTCTTTCTCAAACATTGGTATTAAAATGTCATTATAGTACTCGTCTCCACCAGCCACAGTATAGATTGTAATAGTAGTTGGTTTGTCACCTTTCGATGCTCCACTTTTTCCAGATGTTTGTCCGCTACATCCTGATAGTATGAGAGTGAATATCAGCAGCAAACTGACTATTGAGTATGCATATTTTTTCATTTTTAAATCTCTCCCAAAATTTATTTATATAATCAACTTGATAGCACTTACATTTAAATCCAATTAACTTTAGTTTATTTATACGACTTTTTTGACAGCGTTTGCAAAGAGAGCTAAATAAATATCTTTTCGAAAACAAATCACTCCTACTCTTTTTATTTGAATCCTTTACTAATGTGGTTTCACATTGAAAGCACTTCCATTTAAGATGATTTGTCTTTACTTGAATTTTAGTAAGGTAATCATACTAGTATGGTAGTCGAACATTATTATATTCCAAGTTATCCATCTATTCAAGTTATTTTAAATATTTTTATTTCACAAAAATATTTAAACACGCAAATATCCGTGTTACGAAAGACGATCTCAGACTTAAAAGAAAATTATAAAGTATTACTATTTCTGAAGTATAATCTATTAAAAGTTTCTAAGTTCTTAGACGATAGCAATAACAGCTTGTTTGATTTTTCCGGACAATGTCGGCACAAAATGAGTGTTCAAAAAAATATATGATTCAGTAACACTTTGAAAAGCGTGTTTATAGTAATGCCTTCTATATGTAAAAATCCGCTGTAACATATGACTTTTTCAATCATTCACTGAAGTTTTTTATGGAACTTCTCCACACTCCCATAGACATACAATAAAGTCACGTTTCGGAAAAACATACGCAAATCGTTTAATTTTATTACGCATAGACATTAAGTAAATTTCCTATTAACAGCACCACTCTGGATAATTTTAGTCGTTTCTTCCACTTGAAGCGGCATATCAGATTCTACTGTGTAGCTTACGCTGGATCTGAACGTTAACCGTGATAAACCGCCCAAGTAAGACAAATTTCCCTTATAGTATTTATTTCGGAATTTACATTTGACAATTTATTTGAAAGCTTAGCGCTCGACGAGTACCATACTTTCTTTGATTCAGTAAGCTCAAAAAGCTACTTCCATGCTCGTAGTTCTAGTTATCCCCTCGAAGATAACTACTGAGCCTCTAAATTCTAAACTCACAAGCAACTAATCTTCATTACATTTCGCTTTCTAACAGCAGCTATGGACAGAAATATATTAAGTTTTTTTATGATCATTAATTAAAAAACAGCCTATTTAACCGGAGAACCTCTTCGTATACAGTATTTCTTGTAATTAAAGAAATTAGATAAAATAATACGGGTAGTCTTTAAGCAATTGGTCCTTTTCAATCACAACCATCCGCAAATGTTGTTCCATCACTGTCCTTGCATTTGCTATATCTTTATTAATAATTAATTGATAGATTTCTTTATGTTGGGAAATAATATGATCCCAATTAAAGTCATGGGATAGACGTAATATCCGCAAACGATTGAAATGACTATTTAATAGTTGTAGCATCTCCCATGTCCGTGATTTCCGGCAACCTTGGAATAATATTTTATGATACTCTTCGTCTAGGTCATAAAGCTGATGGTAATTATTTTTTCCAATACATAGTTCTTGCAACGCAATATTTGTTTCTAAACGAAATAAATATTCCTCGGGAAAATGTGCACACGCTAATGTTACAATTTCTCTTTCAAGCTTTTCTCGTATAAAACGTCCTTCCTCTACATGCTCTAAATTAATTCGCGATACAATTGTACCGCTTTGCGGGATGATATCGAGAAGCTCTTCCTGAGCCAACTTCATAAACGCTTCTCGAACTGGCGTTCTACTCACCTTAAGCTCTTCTGCAATTTCATTTTCCGAAATTCTAGTACCTGGTTCTAATTCAAGATTTAAAATTTTCTGTTTTAAAATAAGATACGATTGCTCCCTCGTAGACATTTTTGTTTTCTCTTTGCTAAGCATTGTAACCCTTCTTTCGTAATTAATGTGCTACCGTCCAACAACTTATCTTCATCATATCATCACGGACTTTCTATCACATTAATTACTTTTTATTCTTTTTATAATTTATAGTAGTCTTACTCATCTCCTTGCTATTTCTTAAATTGGAACAAGCCAAAGTCAAAATTGCTACCTGGTAAAAATATAAAGGTTACTTTTTTCATCCCTGTTATTTTATCCAATGTAAATATTCGTTCTTCATACTCTTCAGTTTGTGGGAATTCAATGATTTGGTTGCTTTTTATATCACCGTCGGAAAAATGAATATGAATCGTATTTTTTTCAATTGGTGAGTGGCCAAAAATAGATAGTCTTGTCACTCCTTCACTTGTAAAGTCCATATTTTCATAGACTAATGAAACATTATTTCCAATGCCTTCTACATATTTATCCGCTATATCGAATGCATCTCCATAAATTTGATCACATTCGCTTGCTTGATTTTGTTCAAACGCTCTGTTTATTTTTGTAAAGGAAAAGCCTTTTATATGTACCTTTTGCTGAAGGACAAAGCAAAGAGATGTAATGCCGCGAAGCTTTTTCGACAAACGATATGTCTCTTCCTGGTAAACATTCCACTTTGATTCTTTTTGGTAGATGACATCTGCGAGTAATTGACTGTTATCTTCATCTGGCATCCCTTCCCAAATTTGCAAGGTATACTTCTCTTTTGACAAAGCAAAAATCGGAATCGTTATTAGATCAGATCCATAGGGCCCAAAGTCAATATCGCGAAAGCCTACTTGCGTTTCCCCATCCCGGCTAGTAGCCACCCCCCTGTCATTTCCATTTGTCACTTCTCCTTTCGAATAATCATAAAGTCCAGCGGAAATAAAATCATATGGATTTTTATAAGCAGTACCAATTTCTATTGCCGTAAATTCTAGTTCAGATATAAGCCTCGTTTTGTCTGTTCCATTTTTGCTTGTGCAACGAAGTCGGAATGCTCCATCCCCGATTGCGCTCACCTTTGCCTTTTGTCCTTCAGCTTCAACTTTTGCGATATTTGATTTAATTCCGCTATCATCCACAGCACTCCATTCAATTTCTTGATAAGATGTGTTCACTGGATATAATTTTGCTTGAACCATTATTTCTTTTCTTGTTTGATTTAAGGTTTGCCCCGCATCGCTAATGATTTCAATCTTTCGTAGTGGGATTTCATCTTTATTTCCTATTACACATGGAACATCTAGATTTTTCTCATTTGCAGAAACCCCAATTACTGGCTCATCTACAATTGCCTTAAATTGCACTGACTGTCCAAGCAATCCTGGGGAAGTAACTTCAAGTTGGATAGGTCCCGCTTCTAATGTCGACGCAATGATGGCCATCAGCTTACCGCTAAATAATCTCCTGCTAATCCCTTTATATTGATCGTAATCTGTACTGTCACCATTGTCTAAACCAATTAATCGTCCTGCACCGATAACATTTATGGTAACCCGATTATTTGCATTTTCAACTTTATTTCCATTTTCATCTTCTACGTTGATTTCTACAAAAAGTAAATCTGTACCATTAGCAATCAGGCTTTCCTTATTAGCTATTAAGCTTATCCTTTTCGCATCGCCAAACGATTTACTAACGTCCGTGGCGATGATTTTATCTGTTTCATCATAGGCGATTGCCTTTAGTTCCCCTTGCTCGTAAGGGACCTTCCACCAGCCGACAAGTTCTGTCCCACATTTATGATCGATATGATGGATGCCGATTGTCCGGCCATTTAATTGCAATTCAATTTTTGGAGCATTTGAACATACTCGCACATCTATGAATTGTCCTTCATTAAAATCCCAATAGGGGAAAAGATGCACCATTGGCTTTTTCTTATAATCTGTCCATGCCGCTTGATAAATGTAAAAAGAATCTTTTTCAAATGTGGCCGTATCCAATTGGCCAAAATAGGAATTTTTCGTATGATATGGAGTCGGCTCGCCAATATAATCAAAGCCTGTCCAAAGAAATTGTCCTAAAGAGAAAGGGGTGTCCCTTTCTGCGATAATGCAAGCTTCAGCTGACTTTGCTCCCCAGCTTGTTGAACTATTTCCAAGGGCAGAGCATTGTTCATCATCATCCGCTAAAATCGATTGTTCAAACGGAAAATGATAGATTCCCCTGCTTTGAACGACAGAAGCTGTCTCGCTCCCATAGATCATCCAATCCGGATGTTTTTTATGATGCTGCTCATAATATTTTTCCGAGTAATTATAACCAACCACTTTCAAAAGATCCGCGCATTTTTGCGTATTTTCCCATGGCAAATAATTCGAGCCAAATGTAATGACTGCATTTTCTTTCGGGTCGTATTTTCGCACATAGCTAATAAGCATTTTTGTTAATTCTTGCCCTCGCTCATCTGCATGAGTATCATAAACTTCATTGCCTATACTCCACATCAACAAGCTTGGATGATTGCGATCACGTTTGACCCAGCTTTTCACATCCGCCAACGCCCACTCATTAAAAAATCTTGCGTAATCATAGGTTGTTTTCGATCTTTCCCACATATCAAATGCTTCAGATACAACAAGAAAGCCCATTTCATCCGTTAATTCCATCAGTTCTTTTGCGGGCATATTATGGGCCGTTCGGATGGCGTTCACACCCATTTCCTTTAATATTTCCAATCTCCTTCTTAATGCAGTCTTATTAAAGGCGGCTCCTAATGCTCCGAGGTCATGATGTTCGCACACTCCATTTAATTTCATCTTACGTCCATTTAGTTTAAAACCTACCTGGGGGTGGAGCTCGATACTTCGAAATCCAATGTTTTGGGAAATAGATTCTAGTACTCTCGCTTCATTAGAAAGTATTTTTGTTTCAAGTTCATAAAGATTTGGCTTTTCTGTGCTCCATAATAGAGGCTGTTCAACAAATATTGTTTGCTTATTTTGTTTACGAACATCGCTATTTGCAACAATCATTTTCAAACTTTTCGCAACTTCTTGATCATTTCTTTTAATCGTATGAATGAGTGTGACATCTTCGCTTAGCTTTAAATCTGTATCGATTTCCACGTACCAGCCCTGATCTTTTTGCTTTGTCGTCATATAAATCCCATCTGTGACAATATGAGTTTGATTTCTTGTCTTCAGCCAAACATTCCGATAGATTCCAGCACCTGAATACCATCGACTATTTGGACTTTGATAAACAACTTTCACAATAACCTCATTTTTCCCTTCTACGAGCGCATCAGTGATTTCATGCTCAAAAGCAGAATAACCGTATTTCCATTCTCCAACGAATTGATTGTTTACATATACCGAAGAATCCATATTAACACCATCGAAACTTAAAAGAATCTTTTTATTTTTTTTCTTACATGTAAATCGTTTGCGATACCAGCCAATTCCCGTTTCATATAAACGCAATGTATCGTAGATAAGCCAATCATGTGGAAGGTCGACTGGCTGAAAAGGTAAATGACTACAATCAGTTACTTCAAGATCACTTTTGGCAAATTCCCAACCATCGTTAAAAAGAATTTTTGTATTCATACTACTCCCTCCTCTCAATTTTAAATTGATGAAAGTTACCCATTATACGAATTGAAAAACTGGTTTATCATCAATAAAATGAACTGGTATGTTAGGATAAAGCATTTGGAGCTTTATAGCTATGTATTCCATGCCATGCTTCTCACTTTCTGCGTGACCAAGTACGATTAAAGCCTTGCCTCGACCTTGCTGAACTGCATCTCGCACATATTCAGGAGTTTCCCATTCAGGACCCTCGCCTATAATCATGACGTCAAGTTGATTTTGCTGGAATAACGGAATCGCAAGATCGCCTCCTCCTCTATATCCAACTAATAGCCCTACGCGTTCACACATCATTGACAGATCGCCGACTACACGAACATATGAAAGATTTAGCCTCGCTTTTATATATTGTGTCATTTCATCTAGGGAAATAGCAGGAAGGGAAAGGACAGAAACAATGTCGCAATGCTTCTCTACATAAGCTTTCCAGTTTAATTTATAAAGTAGACCCGCCATTATACCGTCAGGCTTATATAAATGAACATAATCATGAAAACGGAAGATAGCGATATCCGCATTTTTAATCAGACATTTTTTCTCTTCATATACAGGGTCATTAAGCCATTGCTCATGATGGCGATAGTAGATTCCTTCGTGAGTAATAAGTAGGTTTACACCTAAATCGATTGCTTGTTGAATGACATGCTGCGTCGCAATAAATGTTGTCGCCATCCCCTTTATAGGAACTTGTTCATTACCTGCGATTAACCGATCTACTGTTGGTTCTAATTTCTGTGCGGGCTTTATAAGTTGATCCACTACATCCCGAACGAGAATTGTCATTACTATCCCTGCCTTTATGGAAGTTTAAAAACATTACTCTTATTAACTTAAGCTTAATATTTAGATAATCGGATTGAAGGATATAATTAATCTTACAGTAGGAAATTTGCGGGAATGAAGCGGGTTAATATCATTGCCCGCAATAATTTTGTTTCGATTTTATTGCAGGCAATGATTCATCATTCAATTATTTCATCACTTTGATTTCTTATACACTTCATTTGCCAGATCAACATAATCTTGCATTCCCATGTTTTCCAACTCTTTTACATAGTCATCCCATTTAGACAGATCACGATCCCCTAAAATAAATTCATATGTTGCCGTAGCAACAAAATCCTTTAGCGGTGTGCTTAATAAGTTTGCTCGCTCAAGTTCCATTTCGCTATACTTAATTGGCGGGTCCGGCAATACAAGCTCTTTAGTTGCATGCATCGCTTCCTGAAATTCAATCTCTTCTTCTGCAAACATTGAATGAAGTAGATCTGTCGTACCACCGTATGCAAAGTTCCCACCAGAGAAGCCAAAGTCGGCATTTAATGCCTTCGTTCCGTTTGGATTTAGGCCAACATAGTTAACGTCATCTGCTAGGACGCGTTTACCTCCGTCTTTCGTATAGGTAACTCCTTCTACCCCCCATTTAGCGAATTCTTGACCTTCATCGCTATACCATAGCCAATCAACAAATTGCAGTAAGGCTTCAAAATTTGGATCATCCTTTGCTTTAGCAGAAATCATAATTCCGTTCTCTAATTTGGACCCTCCCATTAACTGCCCTGCTGGTCCCCCAGGCTGGATAATTTTCTTAATCGCAAAATTACCTTCACCTAATGTCTCATTCATATCTTTACGGTAGTCAACAACCGTTTGTGAGTTCGTTCCAATGACGAAAGATTCTCCATTAATAAACTTCTTAATCGCTTGATCATCATCTTGCGTTACACTTTCTTTATCAAGTAATCCTTTTTCAACGAGACCATTGAAATAAGTTACTAGTTGTCTGTATCCATCAGATGTTGCTCCGAAAATAAACTTGTCTTCTTGTTCGTCATAATTTAATGCAGATCCTAACCCCCAACCTGCTGATGTTCCAAAACCTACCGCAGCAACATTAAGAGTACTATTTAATTGCCAACGATCAGAGAATGGAGTCGATTCTGGATGGGCTTCTTTCATTGCTACCATGATCTCTTCCAATTCATCCCAAGTATTCGGCATTTCAAAGCCAAGTTCTTCCACAATATCCGTCCGAATAGCTAATGTGTAATCAGGCCACACTTCTTCATGCAGACCAGGCAGCAAGTAATATTTTCCATCATCTTGGCGTAAACCTTCTAGAAAAGGTTCAATATTCCATTTTTCAACTTTGTCTTTGAAGTTTGGCATTAAATCAACATAATCACTAATAGGTAGAATCGTGCCCGAAGCAACAAATGGTGTTTCTTCTCCTGGATATGTCTTTGGTATAATTAATGGGGCATTTCCACTACTAATGAGTAAGCTTCTTTTTTCGCCATAATCACTCATCGGGATAATTGTCATGTCTAAATTCACATTTGTTCTCTTCTTAATCTCTTCTATTAAAAGCCACTCTTTCTTATAAGGATAGTTTGGGTGATCACTAAACGTCATAGAAAAGGTCAATTCTTCTTTTGCTTTAAATTGATCACCAACTCCGTAGCTATCCATTGCATTTTCACTTTCAGGAACATCGACTACTTCTTTTTCATTGTTTCCTTCTGTTTTTTCTGCATTATTACAAGCGACTAATAAAAAACTAAAGATCATTAAGCAGGAAAGTAAATATAGAAACCTCTTAAAACGCTTATTCATTCCATTCTCCCCCTTTTAAAATTGTCATATAAGTAGCACAGCAATAAGAGATGTGATTGATCCGCCTCCTTTCTAGTTACTTATCTAGACTGAGCCAATCATTGATTACCCCTTTACAGAACCAAGCATGACGCCAGAAACGAAATATTTCTGTACGTACGGGTAAACACATAAGATTGGTAGTACAGTTAGAACCATTGTAACCGCTTTAATATTTGCGGATATTTGTGTCAGATTGTCTGCGCTCGTTGCTCCGGCTGATATACTTCCTTCGGCTCCTTTAATTAAGTTTCTTAAATAAATCTGTACTGGGAATAGTTCCTTACTATCCAAATAGATAAACGCCGCAAACCATGAATTCCAATTTCCTACTGCATAGAAGAGAATCATTGTTGCAATCACCGGCAAAGAGAGAGGGATGACAATTTTCAGCAAAATCCCATACGTAGTCGATCCATCCATAATTGCGGCTTCCTCGAGTTCATCCGGAAGATTTTGAAAAAATGTTTTCATAATTAACATATTAAAAACACTCATTGCTCCTGGTATAACAATCGCCCACATCGTATTACCCATGCCTAATTTTTGAACTAATACATAGTTAGGAATAAGACCCCCACCAAAGAACATCGTAAATACAGCAAACATCGTGAAGAATTCTCTTCCTAACAGACGCTTCTTTGATAAAGCATAGGCAAACATCGTCGTTACTATCATTTGAATGACTGTCCCTACAACTGTGTAAACAACTGTATTTTTATAATTAATCCAGAACATTTTATCCTTTACAATCAGTTTGTAAGTATCTATGTTAAATCCTTTTGGCCACAGATTTATTTTTCCAGCATTGATATAAGATTCCGAACTGAACGACTGTGCAACAATATTTATAAAGGGATAAAAGGTTAAAGCAACAATCGTGATTAGTAATGTAACGTTAAATACCCGAAATATTTTGTATTGCACGGATTCTTTCAAAATGCTTCCCTCCTTTTACCACAAACTATTATTAGTTAGCTTTCTAGAAATAAAATTGGCTGAAAAGACGAGTATTAACCCTATTATTCCTTCAAATAGACCGATCGCAGTGGCATAACTAAAGTTACTCGACTCTAGACCGACCCGGTAAACATAAGTAGCAATGACATCAGATGTTTTATAGTTTAGCGGATTATAAATTAGTAATATTTTTTCAAATCCAACTGCCAATAAACTACCAATATTTAAAATTAATAACGTAATAATTGTCGGTAGAATCCCAGGAATCGTAATATGAATCGTTTGCTTCCAACGATTAGCTCCATCAATTTTAGCGGCTTCATATAGCTCTTCACTTATACCCGTAAGTGCAGCTAGATAAAGAATGGCTCCCCAACCTAGACCTTGCCAAATTTCCGAGCCAATATAAATTGTTCTAAACCATTCAGGTTTTTGAATAAAGCTAATTCTTTCTCCTGTGAAAAATTCAACCAAATTATTTATCGATCCATTAACAGCTACGAGTTCTAAGATCATTCCTGAAACAATAACAACGGAAAAAAAATGCGGTAAATAAGAAGCTGTTTGCACAAATCTTTTAAATTTCCTTGATTTGAGCTCATTTAATAAAAGTGCAAAAATAATGGGGGCCGGAAATGTAATTAGTAATGTCAAACTACTAAGGATGAGTGTATTTTTAAAGACTTTTAAAAATGTTGGGTCAGCAATGAACATTTTTACGTAATGCAAACCAACCCAATAGTCGCCAAAAATACTTCCTCCAGGTGAAAACTTTCGAAAAGCAATGATATTCCCAAACATTGGACCATACTTAAAAATAATCAGATAGACAACCGGAATGATTAATAACGAATAAAGTTGCCAATCTTTCTTAATTGATCTGACTGATGTTTGTAATTTTGTCGTTTTTGGCTTATTTAATTTTACGTTTACGTCGGATTTTTCAACCAATTGTTGCACACTCGCCCCTCCTTTATCCTTTTATTAATAGATCTTTCTTCCCTCTTCATCATCGATACCGGATTTTCTGTAAAAATACGTATTGATGATGTCACGCCATTCTTTTGAATGCTCATGCTGTTCACGTAATTTGTCAGCAATTGCTTGATAACGCTGATGATCAACTTCTTCTTCTAAAGACAGCCAGTCATTCAGTAATTCTTCGGCTTCTTCCACACCTTCAAAATGCGTATCATAAATCGATTGGATGACCGTTTTTCCAGATTGTAATTGATGCGTGTAGGGTACATGATGAAAGAAAAGCAATAATTCGTCTGGACATTGGGATAGTGAGTTATACATGCTTGCATTTGGTTCATGATATTGCCCTGAATAGCCCGTTCCTGTTTCCATTGTTCGATCGACACCGACTCCATTTCGATCAGCATAATGATATGTCCCCCATAAGGAATATTCATATCCATCTACATTTGGTCCATAATGATGATTTGGATTTACCATCCAGCCAACACCTAATGGAGCAGTATATTTTTCGTAAATTCTCCAGGAATTCAACAACATTTTTTGCAATGTACGTACTAATTTAGGGCTATTTCCAAATGTTTGTTGGATCCATTCAATCGTAATTGTTTCAGCATCTAAAGTCGGATCCCAGCATAGCCTGCCAAATCCATATAAATTCGCTTGCGCTAAATCATGTCCTGTCCAGTTTTCATCAGATCCTATATTTGAAACCGCAACGATACCACTATATTGATAGTCATTTACCTTGCCAGATGTAATTTTATAAACCTCTGTCCCTTTTCCGTTAGCATATGTATCAAAATCTAGCACTTCTTTCCATTGAGGAACTAAATAGCATAAATGTCTTTGTTGCCCTGTATATTCTTGCGTCACTTGGAGTTCTAATATTTGATTCGTTTTCTGAAGGGCGCCAATCAATGGGGATACTGGTTCTCTTACTTGAAAATCCATCGGCCCATTTTTCACTTGTAAAATAACATTTTCGTCAAACTGACCATCTAATGGCTGGAAATGATCATAGGCAGCCCTTGCACGGTCGGTTTTGCGATCGCGCCAATCTTGAAGGCAGTTATATACGAAGCAACGCCAAATAACGATTCCGCCATATGGTTTTAAAGCATCAGCTAGCATATTCGCTCCATCCGTATGGTCACGGCCATATGTAAACGGTCCAGGTCGATATTCCGAATCCGCTTTTACAACAAAACCACCGAAGTCTGGAATTTGCTTATAGATATGCTCTGCGATACTTTTCCACCAAGCTCGTACATTTTCATCAAGCGGGTCTGCTGTTGATAACCCGCCAATTTCAATTGGGCTTGAAAAATTGATACTTAAAAACAAGGTAATTCCGTATCCCCTAAAAATTGAGGCTACTTTTTCCACCTCTGGCAGTAAATCGGTAATAAGTGTCGTTTCAACTCTATGTACATTCACATTATTGATTGAAAGGGCGTTAATCCCAATCGATGCAAGCAGCCGCGCATAATCTTCAATCCGTTTTTCATCCCCAATAAACTGGTCATCAGTATAGAAAATCGATGTGCCCGCATACCCACGCTCAATGCTGCCATCGATATTATCCCAATGATTCATCATCCTCAGTCGATTCAATGGCTTTTCAACGATCGAGATACCCTCAAGCTTTTCTCCCATCTGTACGAGTCGAAGTAAGTGAAACACTCCATACAAAATCCCTCTATCAGACCCACTACTAATGATCACGCGTTCATTAATTTGTTCGATTTTATATTCATCAATTGGCTGACGATCAGCGGATAATTGGAGAACGATTCCTCTACCTTGATCATTGATTGATCCACATTGAATGCTTGGAGAAATCTCAAACATCTCTTCAATTGCGTGTGACAACTCATTTCTAGCAGACTCAATGATTTTCGTCTCTGCTTCATATGTAATTGTTTCTACATATTTTGAATAATTTTTGGCATCCTTTTCATCTTTAAGCGTATATTGCAGCCATGCTTTATAACTTTTATTGACTTTTGCTTTACTAGTATGCATTTTATAACTCCCCCTTTTTTAAAAATATTCAGGCTTGTATTCTTGAACACTACCATACTAGATTTATTCGTAAGTTATCTTCTTGAACCCTAGTATAGCAATGATAGCGTTTTCATATAAGGGCACAGTCTTTAGATAAAGTTCCACTTTTTTTAGATTTTCTAAAAAAAACGTACAGCTTAAGAAGTTAGCTGCACGTTCTTTTTCATTAACGAATATTTAATTCAATAATATGCCGATCAGGATCCAGACAAAATATTTGGGTAAATCCGCTTCTTGTCGTTGTATTTTCATAATTTGGTACTTGATGTTCGTTTAAATACTGTAAAACATCATTATATTCTGCTTCCACGCTTAATGCGATATGCGTATCAACAGTAATAATTTCACTGCTTTCTCTTAATGACTCTGATTCAGGACAGACAATTAAATGAAGCTGTTTCTCACCCATTTCAAACCATGCTCCAGCAAATTCAAAATTAGGTCGCTTTAACTCTTTTAAACCTAGAATTTCCCCATAAAATTGCTTGCTTTTCTCTAAGTCCGTCACGGCCAGACTAATATGATGAAGCCCTTTTATTTTTATCATTTTAACACCTTCTTTTAATGATTGTCTAAACTATTATCATATCATATTTGTTTTTAACAAAGCTTATCGCCAGGGTAGCAAGTAACACATTGAGCCGTAATGAAATTCCAGTGAAGGAGACTTGTTTTCCCTGATTGGGAGCGATTAGATACGACCTTATAGACTGCTTTGAGCCATTTTTACTTGCAACGGGCGATTAGGCACGACCTTATAGACAGATTTGAGCGATTTTCACTGGCGATGGGCGATTAGACACAACCTTATAGACAGCTTCGATCAATTTTTACTTGCAACGGGCGATTAGACACGACCTTATAGACAGCTTTGAGCCATTTTCACTAGCAACGGGCGATTAGGCGACGGCTTATAGACTGCTTTGAGCGATTTTCACTGGCAATGGGCGATTAGGCGCGACCTTATAGACAGCTTTGAGCCATTTTTACTGGCGATGGGCGATTAGGCGCGACCTTATAGACTGCTTTGAGCAATTTTCACTAGCAATGGGCGATTAGGCACGACCTTATAGACTGCTTTGAGCCATTTTTACTTGCAACGGGCGATTAGACACGACTTTATAGACTGCTTTGAGCGATTTTCACTGGCAATGGGCGATTAGATACGACCTTATAGACAGCTTATGATTCGAATTCACTAGTTCAACGTTTTATTCAAAGTATCTATGCTTTTTAACCCCCATTGATCGGAAATTTTTCATAAGAATCCGATGAATCGACTTTTTAGATTTTATTCCTTTACACCATTCATAAACAATCCGAGTCGTAATTTTTTTCTCTGGAAAAAGAAGTCTTATTTCCTCGGCAATCCGTAGGACTGCTGATTCAAATTGTTCAATGCATCCACATTTCACACAGATCAATTCCCTATCAAGAATCGACATTTCAAAAGAACGACAGCTGTTACAAGTAATTCCTTTTTTCAATTGACTGGCATCGTAGGATGGTAAGCGAGCATATGGTGATTCTTTTTGATGTAGTGAAATTAAGAGGTTGGCTAGCTTTTTATGCTGATCATCTAGTTTTAACGGTAATTCATTTAATTTTTTCATAAAGACATTAAGCTGAGATGGAAAAATGATTGGTGCATGTACGGGGGCTTGATATAAAGTAAATTCGGGGTTTACAAAAGCGACGTAACTTTCAATTTGGAAATGAATCCCATGACTTTTAAGTAGTGAGCGAAGCAATGTTTGACTTCGTTTCAACTGATCTAACGGGTTCATTATTTCTTGATTGGATGGGTGACTTCGAAATTCTCTAGATTCATATACATAGTCACCATCATAATTTTTTACTTCGATTGGAAAAATTGTTTTTTGGGATATGATTAATGTGTCAATTTGGAATAAGGAGTGATTATATTCGAGGCATAAATCATGGAGTATGTAACCTTCACATTCGAGCTTCCTTGTTAATTGGGCAAATTTTACTTCACCCTGATAACCTTTTTCTAGATTCAAATAATACTTTTTCTCTTTCATAGAAAAATTCATTCGAGTGTGCAAGACTCTAAGAATTTCTAACTTCTTGGACGCCACGCAAGGCTTTAATTGGATCATTCACTACATCTCCTTTTTTCTTCATTATACATGATCTATTCATATATAATAGAGTCATGATAACAATTTTTCAGGAGGCAACTTCATGCATATCGTAACGTTCGGGCAACATGATGAGAATACACTACGTCAGTTTCATAACTGTTTAAAGACTGGCGATGTAGTTGGCGGTGTCCTTTGTGCGGATGGGCATTACGGTTATAGCCAGCCAGTAGGTGGAGTCGTTGTTTATGATGGGCAAATCTCTCCATCTGGCGTCGGTTATGACATTGCTTGTGGAAACAAGGCGGTAAAAACGAATATTCAATACAATGAAATTAAGGACGGTATCCCACATATCATGGATGAGATCGCTAAAAAAATCTCGTTTGGAATAGGCCGTAAAAATAAGACTAAAGTAGATCACGAACTTTTCGATGACCCGGACTGGGGCGTGTATCAACAAATTGGCAAGCATGAACATGACCAATTAAAAAAATTAGCAAGCGATCAATTAGGTACGGTCGGTTCGGGCAACCACTTTGTTGATCTTCTTATCGATGAAAAAACAGGAGATGTGTGGATCGCCAACCATTTCGGAAGCCGAGGCTTCGGACATAAAACCGCTAGCGGTTTTCTTAATCTCGCAAATGGGCGTAAATTTTCAGATCGAGCTCCGGGAGAAAGCATGGAGCAGGCACCTACATTAATTGACTTACATAGTGAACTTGGTGACCTGTATTACCGTGCGATGATGTTAGCTGGTAAATACGCCTACGCTGGCAGGGATTATGTGATTGAACAAGTGTTGGCTATTCTTGGTGCCAAGGCCACTTTCGAAGTTCATAATCATCATAACTTCGCTTGGAAAGAGTCTCACCGTGGTAAAGATTATATTGTCGTTCGAAAAGGGGCAACCCCATCAGCGCCTGGTCAGCTCGGCTTTATTGGTGGAAGCATGGGCGATATTTCTGTCATTGTCCAAGGAAAAGACACACGAGAAAATCAGAATGCGTTTTATAGTACGGTTCACGGTGCCGGCCGAATTATGAGTCGTACACAGGCAGCTGGAAAAATGAATTGGAGAAAACGTACGCGAACAGGTGGGCAAATTTCTCAAAAGCAAATGGATGATGCGATAAAAAGCTTCGGTGTAGAATTACGTGGAGGCGGCACAGATGAAAGTCCATTTGTCTATCGAAAATTACAAAATGTACTTGATGCCCATAAAGACACGATTGATATTTTACACGTTCTTAAACCGATTGGAGTATGTATGGCAGGCGCCTACGAATTTGATCCATATAAGGATTAATATGAGAATCCCAAGGCTGAAAAAGTTCAACCTTGGGATATTTTATGTAACTGATGAATACTGTTGTTCGTTATTTCTTTCTTTTACTTTATCAATTTTATCGACAAACATTTGGAACACTTTTTTCTTTTCATCGAGGTCTCTTATTTCTTCTTTTAAGCTTACGAATCTTTCCTCAAACGGTGTATGGTACAGCTCACGAATGCTTTTTATAATTTCATCATTAACGGTTGATTGGATTACCTGTTTTGTAATACTGAATTTATAAGAATATACTTGGAGCTCCCGTTTGACCTCTTCATATTCTTTATCTATTTCAATTAATAAATCACAAATTTCTTCCTTCCACTCTTCCAATGACTTTTTCACATGATCTTCCATGATCAAGTCCCCTTTCTTCATAGCAATAAAGATCCATTGTCCATTTTAGCAGTTGAACGTTTCAGGACGATTACTCATAGATTACAACTTGTTTAACTAAAAGAATTACCCACAACCACGATTCATCAACTATAATAGTTCTATTGATCGAATTTGGTGGTGATTCTTGTGCGAAAATACTTAGGTGAGATAGGACTTGTCATTACAGCAATCATCTGGGGAAGTGGATTTGTTGGCAGCGCAATGGCGTTGGAGCATTACACGCCTTATCAAATTTTGGCAGGTAGATTTTTAATCGGTTCAGTGATTTTATGCATTGTATTTAATAAAAAATTGACGAACATAAAGAGAAGTACACTTGTAAAAGGCATGATTTTAGGGCTCTTTTTATACGTAGCCTTCGTGCTCCAAACAGTTGGACTCATTCATACGACACCTTCCAAAAATGCTTTTTTAACAGCGGTAAATGTTGTGATTGTTCCATTTATCGGATTTTTTCTGTATAAACGAAAGTTAAATACGTTTGAATTAGTTGGTGCGATTACAGCTTTGGCAGGTGTTGCCGTCCTTTCACTTCAATTATCTTTTGAAGTTAATATTGGGGATCTGCTGACACTTTGCTGTGCAGTTGGATTTGCCTTCCATATTTTTTATACGGCGAAATTTGTAAAAAATGAGGACGGTATACTGCTGACGATTGTGCAAATGGTAACAGCTGCCGTTATCAGCTGGATTACCGTCCTGTTTAAAGGTGAAACATCCTTCACATTCGAGTCAGAAGGGTTGCTCCCCCTCCTTTATTTAGGGCTTTTCTCAACGACGATCGCGTATTTACTGCAAACGGTTGGACAGAAATTCATTACCGAAACGAAAGCGGCGATTATTCTATCAACGGAATCATTTTGGGGCATGGCTTTTTCGGTCGTAATATTAAAAGAAATGATAACCGCGAAAATGATTATCGGGGCAATTCTCATCCTAGGGGCGATTATTATTTCCGAGACAAAGATTCAAGTTGTAAAAAGGAAAAGATTCGGCGAAACGGTTTAAGCAAAAAAATTCGAGAATCCATTTTCTCGAATTTTTTTGTATACTCATTTAATTACGATGGTGTACTGCTTTTTATTCTTGCCATTTGGGGATACGACCTGAATAACGATCTCCATATTTTTATGAACGCCCATTTTGGCATATTCATTTTGATTGGCGGCAACACCATTAATTTCAACGTTTTGCGCCCTTGTTGATGTTGCTAGTACTAATATCTCAACTTCAGCGCTATCTTGATCTAATCTAAGCGTATAGTTTTCAGTTTTTGGATCAAATGCAGGCTCCATTGAACCACCTTTTATGAAAACTGCACTTAGTGTATCAATATTTTCAGAAGTATAGTTATCTGAATAAATATGTTCAATATTAATTCCAACCCAATCCAAATCCGTCATATAATTTCCGATCAAGCTAATTTTGCTTGAACCCATGCATTCCTTAGCTGGTCTAAGCGTTGGTGACAATGCCTCTTCGCCAAAATCAATGGCTTGCTGTACCGCTTTTTCAAGATTTTCGAGGTAATTTTCATTTAAAACATGATCATTATGTCCGAAAAAGATTTTGTTAATCTTGCCTCTCGTAGCATGTCTAAAATTTTGTAAAACAGCTAAGAATCGATCCATCGTACTTTCTTCTCCACCAGCTAGATGAAGAAATGCCGTATCCATTAACGTATTACGGTTATTTCCAAATGCATCTGAAGCAAAAAGCAGGCCATTTTTTTCATCTAATAAAATGATATGCCCTTTCGTATGTCCGGGTATTTTATATGCTTTTAATTGACAATCTCCTAAGTCAAAAATATGACCTTCGTTAAAGTCAACAAAGCCAGTTAACGTTCCTCCAAATTGATCTAACGTTGCTTTTTCTTCCGAATTAAGATAAACGGTAATCCCTTGATCGATCAATGATTGTGCTTGTGCATCGTGGTCAGGATGTGCGTGAGTAATCACTGCCTCATACGGCAGTCCATCTGCTAGCATATCCAAAAAGCCTTTCAGGTCATTTTCCTTATTTAAACCTGCATCGATCAAGATCGCTCTTTCACTTCCAATGACAAAGTACATCTTCACCTGATATTCGTCCTCGATTCGAATAATCGCCGGAGAACCAGCTTCTTTTTCTTGAAGAATCGTATAGAAATATTCGTCATTAGGCAACGCTCGTATTGAAAAATGAAATGCAGCGACATCACTGGAAGATCCTTCTTTGATCGCAATCGCCTTAAGGTAAAAGTCTTTTTGAGCTTCTCCTTCATCTAATTGCAATGTTAATAGACCATCAGCTATATTGAATGTCGCACTTTCTTGATTAGGATCACTGCCATCGAGCGTATAATAAATGTGAGCGTCTTTCGTAAAACTCATCATATTCACATGGACTTTATTTGTACTATATGTTCCCGGCTTCGGAAAAACGGTTGGCTTTACAACTTTCATCGACCACATTCCCCTTTTATTTCATTGAAGTTTTAAATACTCTTCTCCCCTTTTTCCATCGGCGCAGAACAAAGCGGGCATTGTTTGCTAGGCAGGATCGCTTCTTCATGTGAAATGATTCGCTGCCAAGCTATGCAGCTGTTGGATGTGCATATCCATGCATATACTTTTTCTGCACTTTCCCCGTGGTGCTTCGATGTGTTTGCTTTCTCTTTATCTATAAACACATCTTGAATAAAACGCGATACCTCTACTTTTTTCCCGCGATAAAAAGCTGGCGAACTAATAAATAGTTCTTCTTTCGCCCTTGTTATCGCCACGTAAGCAAGCCTTCTTTCTTCTTCAATTGCCTTGAGCTGCTCTGCCTGAACTTTCGCCTTAAGCTTCACATCTTCATATTTTTTCATTTCGATCGCTGTAATATGTGGAACAATTCCTTCAGATGCACCAATGAAAAACACAATTGGAAATTCGAGTCCTTTTGCCTTATGGATTGTCATCACTTTTACTACATCTGCTGCTGAATCATTTCCAGCCGATTTCATTTGTTCGTAGCGCTTTTTCATATCTTTAATAAACGAAAGCATGTCTTCTAGACGATCAAAACGGCTGGCTGATGTTTCAAGTTCGTCAAGCTGCTCCTTTATCGCTTCTTTTTGTGTCGTAACCGTTTGCCAATCATTCGCTTCGATATACTTATCATAAAATTGCTGCCGGATTCGTTTGATCGCATCTTTCGGTTTTAATGTCGGAAGTTGAATAAGCAGCTGTCTTTTCTGCTCAATTGATTTGAGCTGATATGCTTTTAATCCAGGGTACACAAGCATATGATCGATCAACTGCTGTTTCGGTTGGCGGATTTGCTCTGCATGGACTTGCTGCATCCCTGCATCCCTTCGGATATACATCGTAGGCAGAATTTGTTCAAATGCATGCCAGTCAAGCGGATTGGTCGCTAATTGCATATAAGCAAGCACAACACTTACGTTGCTTTGCTCATAGAAAAAATAATGCCCTAATCCATAATCAAAAAAAGGAATTTCTTCAAGTGCTAATTGCTCAAAAATTGCCCGGCTATTGCTTGCTGTTCGATGTAAAATCGCAATATCCTTATATGTACAGTTACCTTCCTTTACTTTTCTTTGAATTTCTTCCGTAATCCATTCAGCCTCTTCATCTGTTGACCATGGACGCAAATAAGCTGGAACTTGATTGCTTTTACATATTGATTGCAGCTGCTTCTCTTTACGAATTTTATTTTGCCGAATGACCGCATTTCCAAGCCCAACAATTGGAGAAGTGGAACGGTAATTCGTCGTTAGCAATACCGTTTTTGTTTGTGGATACTGCTTATCAAAATCTAAAATAATCTCATTCCGTGCTCCTTGAAAAGCATAAATCGTTTGATCGTCATCCCCTACAACACATAAATGATTTTGCGGCGAAGCGATCAGTTTAATTAATTCATATTGAAGTGGATTACTATCTTGAAATTCGTCGACCATTACATATTGAAATCGTTGCTGCAATGTCCGCAAAAGTCTTTCATCACGCTGAAGCAAGGCGTAGGCTTCCGTTAACACATCATCAAAATCAAGTTTCTGATGATCTCTTTTCCATTGCTCATAATACGACGCAAGCTGTTTGATTTCTTTGTCTGCTTGCGTCTTTTCTGGCATCTGCTCCATTGTTTTTCCGCTCATTTTGTACAGCGATAAGACGGACAAAATCGACTCTGGCTGTAATTCATCTTCCAGGCCAAGCTCTTTCATTTTTTTCTTCAGTAAAATTTGTTTAAATGAATCACTCGTTAACATCTCTTGACGATATCCGGCATGTCTTAATATGTGAAGGAAAAAAGAATGATACGTTCGGACTTCTACTTGTTTTGCTTGCCAATCTCTAATGCCAGGCAATGCCGCAATCCTCTCCTTCATTTCATCAGCAGCTTTTTTCGTAAATGTCATCAATAAAATATGTTGGGCTGCCACTTGCTTTACCTGAAGCAAATAGCCTGTTCGACTGACGAGCGCGGACGTTTTTCCAGTACCAGCACCTGCCAATACTAATAACGGTCCATCCGTGCTTCTCACTGCATCTAACTGTGCTCGATTTAATTGAATTCCTTGCTCTTCCAGCGCTCGAAAATAAAACGCGTCATTTTCTATAGACTGTACAATGTCCACGCTCGTTGCCGTCTCAGCGATCTGGGCAAACGGAATTTGATGTGATTGTGCGCCCAAAGGCAGCTTAAAAAAGCGTGTTTTTGTTGATTTCATCGTTGTGTACTCCCTATTATTTCGTTAATTGGGCAATTTTCGCTTTTGTTATTGCCGCTAAATTCTCAACCGTTAGCTCCATTTGGACACCAATTTTTCCAGCGCTCACGATGATCGTTTCAAGAGCTTCTGCACTCGCATCAATAAAGGTTGGGAATAACTTTTTCATCCCGACCGGCGAACATCCTCCTCGCACATATCCAGTAACTTTAGTAATATCTTTGACTGGGATCATTTCGATCTTTTTTTCACCTGCAACCTTTGCCGCTTTTTTTAATTCAAGTTCAGCTGCTACTGGGATGACATACACATAAAAGGCTCCACTTGCCCCTTTTGAAATCAATGTTTTAAACACCTGCTGTGCCTCTTTCCCTATTTTGTCAGCAACGGAAACTCCATCGACTTTTCCATCTTCTAGTTGATAAGTTATCATTAAATAATCGATTTTTGCTCGGTCTAATATGCGCATCGCATTCGTTTTGTCTTTTTTCATACAATCGTCCCTCATATCATATTGGATACTATTTTATCAAATTCCGACGAAAAACTCCCACCTTAAGGAATGGGAGGGCATTGCCCAATGAGTAGCTGGGAGATGAATGGCGGTTGGCCATTTTTTCTCTTCCTTCAGACGTGACACCTAACTTCCATTGTTCTGTACATCAATCAGGCGGGAATATACGTTCTCACCACATGCGTATAATGAGAAAAGTAGGTGAATAGTGGAAACGAAAAAACAATATGCACCCGTCGGATGAAGGAAGGGGCTATTTAGAAGTTCTTCATATGATGAAAAAATTAGAGCCCCGCTACATGTATATCGTAGTAAGGCTCTGAAGGTTATTTTATTTTTATCCGTTTAACTATATTTGCATACCAGTCTCTTCTAGTGATTGTCAGATTTCAAACTTAATATATGTACGATCATCAAAAGATAATTGCCCTTTTTGAAGCCCTTTCGTCGATTTAAATTGTCGAAAGCAAAGCGGATCTGCTTGGAGCAGCTGCTGCAAAGTGTTTTCCGTTTCAGCCAATGTTGACTTGATTGTCGGATAGCCGTCCGAAGTGAGAATAATTGTCCTTGCGTCTTTAGGGACTTTTATCCTTTTTACCCTTGAAAAATCGACCTCAAAACCATTGATCACTTCAAAGCCAAACTGATTGTTCTCATCATTTTGCAAATAATATTGTAATTGAACTAATGTTTGAATATACTCCCAGCCTGTATCATGCTCAAGCAATTCTTCAATTGTTTTACCTGATTTTATTTCAGCTTCTAAAAATAAGGCTCTTGCATTCGCGGTAATCTCATCAATTTGTTTTTCGTTTGTATAGAGTTGCCCATCGATTAAACATTGGCAATCGCCAATTTGCCAAATTTCTCGATAATAATGGCTGTAACAAATGAAACACGCAGTAGGCGCCATCCATGCATGTTCCTCAATCGCATGCAATAGATCGTATTTTTCATATAGTTGAAGTAAATTAGAATTCATTTCTGCTACTAATTCTTCGAGTGTACAGTCAGCATTAGCATTCATAATTGAATGTTGAACGACCTCAGCAGCGAATCTACCAGGTGCCTTTCCTTGAATCAACTGACCTGTAATATTTGTCGCACCATCGATCACAGCTACAAAGCGATCGTTCGTCACATATAAATCCTCACATTTTTCTGGGACTCCGATTTTTCCTTCATTTAATATCTCTTTGATCGTAATGGTCATCGTCCTCTCCCACCCTATTCTTTATTTTCATTTGCCTCTACGATTGAATTCCAATGTTCACCATCTTCTTTTTGTAAAAGTTTTCCTTTCATTTGTAAACTTTTCGATAATACTGCTTGATAGCCCGGAAAATGACGGTAAACGTCTAAAAAATCCGGTTCGTTTATTAATTTTGCATGAGCTGGAATCATTGATGCATGGATGGCGAAATTCCGTAATTGCTCCTCCGTTTGAACATAACTTAAAAATTGTTCCATGTCATCAGATAATCGTTCTCCTTTTCTAAAAATCACAAGACCGTTCCCATTTGGGATAACTTTTTCGCTTGCAATCGGAAAAGGGGCAATACTCCATTTAAACTTACTTCCTATTAATTTTTCGATCAGTTGCATTTTTCCAGAAGAGCTAAGAAGAATTCCGCCTTCTCCATTCACAAACTGCGTCAATGCCATATGGTTCATATGAAAGAGATATTCTGGATCATGCTCAAGGTAATCAGCACTTTTTTCGTTTGTATCTTCATTCAAATTCATTACATACCATGGGTACATATTATCGGCATTGATTCCCCATATTGCTGTTGTGTCCGTAAGCTCTTTTCCTATTTGAAGCAAATGATCTAGACTGTCTAAGTCATCAGCAGAGTGCATCACTTTCGATAGATATGCCTCATTTACATATAATAAAGGGATTTCATAACTAATTGGAATGGCCCATAATGTATCATATAATTGAAAACGTTTCGCTATTGCTTTTGGCATTTCCTCCCTATATTCTTCCGTTAAAAAATCCTCAACAGGCAAAAGCGCATTTGATTCGATGAGTGGATAAGCACCATACCAGGACGGCATCTCAGCAATATCTGGCGGACTTCCTGCTGACTGCGCTGCGTAGAGTTCCTCTAATAAAATAGGAGAATTTTTCAAAAGCTTGACGACTACCCTCACATTCGGATGCTCTCTTTCAAATTGCTCAGCGATCTCTAGCCAGCTTGGGGAATAGACCCAAAATACAATTTGTCTTTTATTTTTCATTTGTTGCTCATTCGCTTTTTCTGGCTTTAAAGAGTATAGAAAAAATAGACAGAGGAAAAGAATGATAGCACTTATAAAAGCAAAATACTTTTTCATTATCTTCCTCCTTCTGTCGCCTAAATTTTAAAGCGACACTCCTTTTTTCCCAGAAATAATCGTTACGATAATAAGTGAAATAATGGTACTTAAAGATAATATTGAAGCTAAAGCTGCGGCGGTACCAAAATTGGCTGTGAATACTTCACTATATATCGCAACAGTGATCGTTGCAGTTGATCCCGCATATAAAACGATCGTCGAACTTAATTCATTAATCGTTGTCACCCAACTTAAAATCGCTCCTGATAAAACCCCCGGAATCATTAAAACAGCGGTCGTCTTGAAAAAGGTTTTCATTGGCGGGACACCGAGACTAATGGATGCCTCTTCGACACTTTTATCAATTTGATACAAAATTGCTGTGCTCGACCGCATCGTATATGGCAATTTTCTAATAAAATAGGCCATCACTAAAATGATCCATGTTCCCGTTAGTTCAAGCGGTGGCTTATTAAACGCAATAATTAAACTGATCCCAAGCACCGTGCCAGGTATAACATAAGGAATCATAATCAATGCATCTAAAAGCGAGCTTAATTTCGAACTTCTTCTTACGACAATATAAGATAATAATAAGCCGGCAATTAACATAAACGCAATCGACACACTCGCATAAGTGAACGTATGAACGATCGCTTTGGGAACTCGGTACAACACTTCACGATAACTGTCTAAACTAAATTGTGAAGTAAATACTGGTCCATTTGTTTTTAGAAAAGAGGTTGTGATCACCGTTGCTTGCGGGATGATAGATACACCAACTACGATAAAAACATAGGTAAGGGCAAAAAACTTTTGAATGGGCTTCAATTTAATCACTGTTGGAGGTCGCAGCGCACTCATTGTAAATGTTTTCCGTGATACTAAATATCGTTGTAAAAATAAGATACTTGTACTTACAGCTAATAATATCATGCTTAGTGTACTTGCCATTGCGGGATTTGCACCCATTTCATTAATAAATTGCTCATAAGCTAAAATGGGTAATACTTTAATTCCTTGTCCCATCAACATTGGTGTTCCAAAATCAGCAAAGGACGCCATAAATACCATTAATGCTCCAGTAGATAATGTAGGAAAGATCAATGGGATTGTTACATTTTTTAATTTTCCCCAACGCGCACTTCCCAAGCTTTCCGCCGCTTCCTCTAATGATGAATCAATCGTTCTTAATGCCCCTGATACGTATAAATAAATATGCGGATAAAACTGAATCGTAAATACCCAAACCATTCCGTGCAATCCGTAAATTGACTTCGTATTCAAGCCAAGATCATGAAAGAATCTCGTTAGAAAACCGTTGTTTCCAAGCATTAATATCCATGAATACGCACCGATAAACGGAGGGGAGAGCAAGGTTAATATAATTAAAATATGGATCGTTTTCTTAAACGGAATATCAAATCTAGCCATAATATAAGCCATTGGCAGCCCTAAACAAATCGCAAAAATCGTCGCTAATGAACAGACTATTAAACTATTTGTTAGCGAGCTATAATAATATTTTAATGTAAAAAAGTCCTTATACGTCTCTAATGTGAATTTGCCCTCTTGAACAAAACTATTAACAAATATATTAAATAAAGGATAAACTAATAATAAGAGCACGAGCAAAAAGGCAGCTAGCGTGACAAAATTCCAAAAATCCCAGCGAAATAACTTTTTCGTTTTATGAGGTGCCATGAAGGTTCAAAGCCTCCTCTCCACTTTCTGAATAAATAATTGCTTCTTCAGGATTTAAATACAATTCAATTGTTTCTCCCTCATTCATTAAATCTCGATAACTTACCGCATGTTCATGAATATGAATGGATGTCCCTGAAGCTAGTTCAACCTTATATTCCACCTTCTCGCCAAGAAACGTCGTCTCTTTAATGATCCCTTTCACAAGTGGGCCAATTTGTTCCGAATTCGTCTTCTTTAGTCGAATTTGTTCCGGTCTCACACTATAAATTACTTTTCCTTCATAAGATAAATCAATAGAAATGGGGAATTCCACACCTTCTAGCTTAATCGTTTGTTGAAACAATTCACCTTCAAGAAAATTCGTTGATCCAATAAAGTTGGCTACAAACTTATTTACCGGACGCAAATAGATTTCATGCGGCTTACCGATTTGCTGAATTTCTCCTTGATTCAACACCGCAATTCGGTCAGATACGGCCAATGCTTCTTCTTGATCATGTGTCACATAGACGGTGGTAATATGAAGTCGCTTTTGCAGCTCCCGAATATCCGAGCGCATTTTTAAACGAAGCTTCGCATCTAAATTTGATAGCGGCTCATCCATTAATAACAGACCTGGATGAATGACAATTGCACGAGCAAGGGCAATTCGTTGCTGTTGTCCCCCGCTCATTTGTGATGGCTGACGATCTTTTAAATGGGCAAGCTCCACCATTTCTAGCGCTTCCATTACCCGCGTTTGAATTTCTGGCTTTTTTACTTTCCGCGCCTTCAGCCCATAGGCGACATTATCAAACACCGACATATGTGGAAAAATTGCATAGCTTTGAAAAACCATTCCTATATTACGTTCATGTGCTGGCACATCATTCACACATTGATCCCCAAAGTAAATATTTCCCTCGTCTTGCCGATAAAATCCAGCTAACGCGCGTAATAAGGTTGTTTTTCCACATCCGCTCGGTCCTAATAATGTAAAAAACTCCCCCTCCTTAATATGAATATCCGCTTGATTGATTGCTTTCATCTCACCAAAATACTTTGTAACCTGATCAATCCGAACATCTGTCATCGTTGCCTTCCCCCTCAATCTATCCAAATAGATTGAGAAGAATCGTACGAATATACGATTCTTCTCAATTCTTTTATTTTCCAATAATTAAATCTTGAAATTTCTTCATTACTTCATCTTGATTCTCAGATGCCCAATTAAAGTCATAATCTACTAACGGAATATCCTTAGAATCAATTAATCCTTCTGGAGCCGCAATCCCATCAAGAATGGAGCGTCTATTAAACTCTTTTACAATGATTTCTTGAACATCTTTACTTGCTAAAAAGTCTAAAAACGTTTGTGCATTTTCTTTATTTTTAGCTCCTTTAATTAACGCCATTCCATCTGGAACAGCCGATGTTCCTTCTGATGGATACACAACGTCAACATTGGCACCGCCTGAAATATAGCGGTAAGCTGCTTCTTCTAATGTAATCCCGATTGGAAACTCTCCATCAGCTACTCCTTTATACACCATGCTTGATCCGCTTAAAATTTTCCCATCTAAATTATCGACAAATTTGCCGACAAAATCCCATCCATCATTTCCGTCATCCTCTTGAGCAAATAACATCGTCACTAGCTGAGTATAAGATGATCCCGATTTAGCAGGGTCGGTATAAGCGATCTTTCCTTTCCATTTTGGATCAAGTAAGTCGCTCCACGATTGTGGAACATCTGCCTCTTCCACCATATCTTTGTTGTACATGATGACCATTGGCAACGCAGAGAAACCAGTCCACGCTCCGTCTGCACTTTTATAAATATCAGCAATCTCTCCATCATTTTCGACTTTATATGGTTCAAAGCTTTCACTAAAGGCAGCTAATGACTCAGCTCCACCTCCCCAGAAAACATCCCCTAACGGATTATTCGCTTCCGCCTTCATCCGGTTTAATAATTCACCTGTACCGCCTGTCACTAGTTCGACTTCAATGCCTGTTCGATCCTGAAATTCTTTTACAATTGGATTGATAATTTCTGCTTGATGTGGTGAATATACGGTTACTTTTGTTGAAGCCTTTTCTTTCGACTGATTATTACCCGTTTCCTCACTGCTTTTTTCCTTATTTCCACAAGCTGCAACCGTAAATGAAAGTAAAACAAGAAGCATAAAAGCTAATACCTTTTTCAATCATCTCAACCCCTCTTTTTTTATGTTCATTTCTACATCCATTATATATCCCGAAAGAAAGCGTTAACAACGAGGTATAATTTCATAAATGTTGAAAATATTTCGGGCGATTTTAATCATAAAGAAGGTGTCCAAATGTCTAGAAATTGACATTTTGGACACCCTTATATTGTTCGTTAGAACTCACGGCAAGTTTTCTTCTCAGAGACTCCCTACTAACAAGTCTTTTTATACGCAGTAGGCGTCATTCCAGTGTACTTTTTAAAAATCTGACTGAAATAGCGTTGGTCCGTATACCCTACATACGAACTTACTTCATTTGTTTTGAGTGATGTATATTTCAATAAATCTTTAGCAACGGTTATCCGATGTTCTGTAACATATTCAATAAAATTCTGTCCTGTATGCTCCTTAAAAATTCGACTGAAATAACTATCGGAAATAAAAAATTGAGCAGCAAGATCTTGTAATGAAATCGATTCCTGATAATGATCTTTAATATATTGAATGACTTCCTCCATATTGATTGGTGAAGGCGATTCTGAAAATAATCCCTTTTGTTGATTGCTTTTATATTGATTTTTAATCATCAATGCTTGCTTATACAAATGTTGAAAGTCCGTTGGCTCTTCAGAAAGGATGCTGCGACCGCCAACGATTTGATGGTTTTTAAAAAATTCATCTAATTGCCGAACATATTCTTTTTTCTTTTCTGCTTCCTCAATAAATAAGATCCCTTCACACTCTTGATGGACGAGGCAGCTCACTCCCGGCATGATCGGTATTTGGACAGGCACGCTACTTTCCCAGCATATAAACGCATATTGTTTTGCAAACAGGGTTAGGTCAATTACGTGCCCAAGAAATAGATGCTGTGTTAGCATTTCAACCTTTTCCTTTTCCCACTCATCAATTAAACGCTTTACAATTAACACTAAATCTTCTTCCTCAATTGGCTTTAATATGTAGTCATCGGCGCCAATTTTCAGCGCTTTTTGCGCGTACGTGAATTCCTCAAATCCAGAAATAATAACGGTGCGTAAATGTGGAGCCATTTCTTTTGCTTGTTGGATTAATTCTAGTCCATCTATTCCTGGCATCCTAATATCAGTTAATAAAAGATGAGGGCGTTCATTTTTTATTACTTCTAGTGCTTCCAATCCATCGGAGGCAACGCCAACAACGTGAATATGTAATTCATTCCAGTCAATGCCCCGATGAAGACTTTCGCGGATAAACCATTCGTCATCAGCAATAACCATCCTCCACATGTTCATTTCTCCTTTAATATCGGTAATCTCATCTGCACAGTTGCCCCCATATTCGGTACACTGTCTATGAATATTCCATATGTATCTCCGAAATATAAAGCAATCCGCTTCTTCACATTTTCTAAACCAATCCCTAATTTCTTATTCTTTCTTGTATCGTTAAGTTGCTTCATTATATTTTTTAATTTTTGCTCATGAATGCCCACACCGTCATCCTTCACTTCAACGATTAAAATATCTTTTTGCTGAAAGATATGAATTGAGAGAGTCCCTTTACCTATTTTTGGTTCCAACCCATGGATGATCGCATTTTCAACAATTGGTTGAATGAGTAATGGAGGTATCCATAATTGTTTTACATCTTCATCAACGGTGAAATCAATCGACATTTTGTCCTGAAATCGCACCTCTTGTATGTATAAATAACGTTCTAATAAAAGTAAATCCTCTTCCAAACGAACAAGTTCATTATCCTTTTTAATCGAATAACGCATCATTTCTCCAAGCGCTACCGCCAATTCACTAATCATTCGCACTCCTTTAATTTTTGCAATTGCACTAATTGTTTCTAACGTATTATAAAGAAAATGAGGATTGATTTGCGCACGAAGCATTTGAATCTCAGATCGTTGCAAACGTGTTTGTTTTTCTAAGCTCTCTTTCATTGTTGTGTTCAATTTGACAATCATCTTATTAAAATTTCGACCTAATCCACTAATCTCATCTTCATATCTCGCCTGAAAACGAACATTTAAATCTCCGTCCTCAACTTTTTTCATCACTTTCGTTAATCGATTGACTGGCTTTGTAATCGATAAAGATAAAAAGTACGAAAACCATATCGCAACAATAAAACCAATGCCAATTAATAAGATCGTTAATAATTTGATCGTACGTCCGCTTTCTGCAATTATACGTTCAGGCAAAAAAGAAGCAATTTTATAATGCGTTTCTTCGTTAGTATCAAATATCGCCATATAGTTTTCGTTATTCCATTTTGTCTGGAATACTCCACTTTGGCTGTTCATAATATTATCCATTGATCCATGCTGCATTCTCATACCGATCGTTGCTTTACTTGGAAAACTGGAAATCACATATCCTTTGGCATCAAGTAAAAACAATTGATTGAGTGAATTCTGATCATCTGACTGGTAAAGTTCCGCAATGGAAGATTCTAAAATATCGATGATTACATAACCAATCGTTTCCTCACTTTGCGGATTTTTAATGAGACGTCCGATACGTAGCACAACCTCCTGTACATCGGTTTGCTTTGTCGTATAATGTGTATCCCATACAGCAGCTCCATTTCCCTCTTCCGCTTTCCTAAATATACCCCAATTCGCTTGAATATCATTGTATCGAATTGGTAAATAATCACCTGTAAAATATCGATCACCGTTCACACCTAAAATATATAAATTAATATTCCATGTTTTCGTTCCCAATACAGAGTCAAATAACTCATTTACTTTCTTGAAATCCTGATATTTCTCCTTATTTGTACGAGTCGTAGACTTCTCTAACACCTCATGGATTAATTCTGAGCGATAAATATAGTTGCTTAATTGTTCAATATCTCGTGAAAAAAAAGCGACATTTTTATTTATTTGTGTTAATTTTTCCATTACTCCATTGCTCGCCTGCTCTTTTACCATTTTCGATGAAACTTGATACGTAAATAAGCCTAAAAATAAAAGCGGGATAAGGGTAATCGCAGAAAAAAATAACATCAATTTTGTATGAAGCTTTAAGTTCATAAACCTTTCCATCACTCGCTTCACCCACTTCTTAATCAAATATCGTTTCCTTGAGAGGTTCCTGTAAAAATGTGAACAATAAGTTAAGCTGCGAAGCGGTATTACGATTTTCAGATAGTGGCGGTAGTTGATCTTCTTCAAAAAAACCAATCTGATTTGTTTCTATCCCTATATTCGCATCTCCACCAACGATTTCGCATAGTATAAAGATTTTATAATAATGATACGGTTGCGGTGGGTGCGGATGCTTATTTGAATCTAGTACAGCGAGAATCCTTTTTGGAACGACATCGTATCCTGATTCTTCCTTGATTTCTTTCACTACATTTTCGGAAGGTGATAAGCCAACATCACAAAATCCACCAGGCAGCGACCAATGATGATCATGGTTTTCACGGACCATCAAAATTCTATTTCCTTGAAAAACGACGCCTCGAACATCGACTTTCGGTGTTTGGTATCCGGTTTCATTAGCAAATAATTTTGTCAGCTTCTCCATTTCTACATCCGTATACTCGTGCATAATTTCCAAACTAATTGTTCGCAACTCCTCGAAACGTTCTCGATCATACACATCATTAGAAAAAGTCAATCCCGCCTGTGCAATCGACTGAATTCGCTTCGACCATTCCAACCATTTTTGCATCATATTCACTCCATTCTAATTATTTAATATTCTATCATTTTAGCTAAAAATAAACTGCACCATATTTACGGTGCAGTTTACATCTAATCAATTATATCTTGAAGTCCAAATTTTTTTCGATCAATGCTCGGAAATAATTCGTTCCATCCCCCTATGTTTACTTAAATCGGCAGAGAGACGGAAATGTTTTTACTCACATTTATATTAATAAACAGGATCAATCGCTGCTTTTCCCGTTACAACCGCAACGAGATTTTCAGCCGCTCGCATCGCCATTGCATCGCGTGTCTGACGGGTTGCAGAACCTATATGTGGTACGGTAACAACATTCTTCATCGCTAATAATGGGTTATCCTTGTCAACGGGTTCTTTTTCAAATACATCAAGTCCCGCTCCATAAATTTTATTATCTTGTAAAGCATGAATAAGCGCATTCTCATCAACCGTTTGTCCGCGAGAAACATTAATAAAAATCGCCGATTCCTTCATTAGATCGAATTCATTTTCCCCAATTAGCTGATATGTTTCAGGAGTAAGCGGCGTCATTAAAACAACGAAATCGGATTTTTGTAAAAGGGATTCTAAATCACAATAAGTCGCGCCATACTTTTCTTCCGCTTCCAATTTTCGACTTCGATTATAGTATAGAACATCCATCTCAAAACCGAATTTAGCCCTCTTTGCGATCGCTTCCCCAATTCTGCCCATTCCGATAATGCCAATCGTTTTGTTATGTACATCCACCCCGAAAAATGCTTCTTCATCTTTCATAGGCTCCCACTGGCCATCTTTCACAAGGTGATCTAATTCAGCAATTCTTCTAGCAGCTGATAAAATAAGCGCAAATGTTAAATCAGCGACCGTATTATCTAATACATATGGTGTATTCGTACCAATTACATTTCGAGCTTTCATTGCTTCCACGTCAAAATTATTGTAGCCAACAGACATGTTGCTGACGACTTTTAATTTTGGCGCATGATCAAGTAATTTGCCATCAATTTTTCCACCGGACGTATATAGTCCTTCGACATCAGCAATTTCTTTCATTAGTCTTTCCCGTGGGATCGGACCATCTCCAGTCCACTCACGAATTTCACAATACTCAGCAATATACTTTCTAACTTCCTCTGGAACTGGTAATGTTAAATATACGTTAGGTTTCAATATGATTCCTCCTCGGATTTTCATTTTGTGAAAAATTGACAAAATTCGGGTGGTGTCAGACACCTGTATTCATCATACTTATGGAAGGGAATTTTGACAATGCAGTTTAATGGGTTCACTCAAAGCGATTTTGATACATTTCAAATAAATGGACTGGAAAAAAGGATGCAAGCCATTCAAGAAAGTATCCAGCCTAAGTTTCGAATGATCGGTAACATATTGGCCGACGATCTATCTGCACAGCTTGGAAATGAAATGTTTTTGCATATTGCAAGGCATGCGAGAAGAACAGTCAATCCACCTCAAGATACGTGGTTAGCCATTTGTAATAATAAACGTGGCTATAAACAACATCCGCATTTTCAAGTCGGGCTGTTTGATGACCATTTATTTATTTGGTTGGCATTCATTTATGAATTACCTGGAAAAGCGGAAATTGCTAAAACATTTTTACACCATATTGACCTGCTCGAATCGACGATACCAAGTGACTTTGTTGTTTCATTGGACCATATGAAAAAAGACGCGGTTGCAATTAAAGACTTGGATGTTCAAAAAGCTCTTGAACGTTTTCGCGATGTGAAAAAAGCAGAATTTCTTATTGGTAAGCATATAAGCCCGAGTGATCCGGTTTTAAAAGATGGTGATCAATTGATAAACCTTATAAAAGAAACATTTGAAACACTTATTCCGATTTATCAGCTAGCCTATATAACAAAAGCGCAAGCGCCCGTTTAGCGACGTGCTTCCTTTCGCGATTCTGACGAGATTCTGTGGGATCAACGGCTAAAACCGAATGGAGGAGCAAAGGCATCGTGCGAGCCTCCTGTGGCAACGCCGTTGTGACCTGCATCGTGCAGACCTAAACACGGATTCGATAGAGCCGATGTTGACTTATCGTAGGAAGAAGAGTGAAGTTTGCTAGTAGCTAGGCGCCTGAAGCTAGACACAGAAATCCGATTTTTCGAATAAACATTTTATACTTTTTTTACCTTCAAAAAAGTAAGAGTTCTTGTACTCTTACTTTTTATTTCGCCAAGGCGGAAGATCATTTTTATCATCATAGCTTCCAAATAAAAAATAAGACAATACGCCTGACAGGATCGTTCCGCCAGCAGCAATCAGCATCCTCGTTTGCCCATCGATTTCGGAAAAATTCCTTTCAAGAATCCACATCGACATGATTGCCACAGCAATGACGACGGGAATGACGGGAATTAATCGTTTCATTCGCTCGCTTCCTTTCATAGAAAATCTCTATGATCTAGTGTAGCATACAAACGTGAAAAAAAAGAGAAACAGGACTACACCTATTTCTCATCGATTTATTGATTATTTTGCTGTTTGAGCTGTTCGATCTTGTAATTGATGCACAGTTACTTCTCCCCAGCTTAAATCTGGCACACGATATGTTTCAATTAATTCCTCATCCAGTTCAATTCCTAACCCTGTGATTCCACGCTCAGGTACGTGTAAATAACCGTCTTTGTACTCCACTCTATTCTTTACGACATCGCCTACGTATAACTCCGGCCCAGTTGGATCAGACGTGTATTCTAGGTTTACGAGTGATGCACCTAGATGTGACATTGCTGCGGTCCCAATCGATAATTCCTGGGTTGTTCCAAGGATGACACTCTTATTTGCCACTTCTGCTGCTGAAGCCGCTCTTTTGGCTGCTGATAATCCGCCAATAAATACCGGTGAAATATTGAAGATGTCGACTGAATCATGCTTAATCATGTCATATTGTTGCTTTTTACTCCAAACATGTTCACTGATTGGGTATTCGGTTCTCATGCGAATATGATGCAACCCCTCATGATCATTGGCGAAAGCTGGACTTTCGATCATCTCAAGCCCAATATCATATTTTGTTAATCGATTGACAGCTTTTAATGCAGCCTTCCAATCTAATAAATGGCTAAAATCAAATGATTTAATTTTTACTTGATTTCCAAATTCACTTTTCACCGCATCCAAAAATGCTTCATCAGCATCCACGTTTTTCCCAACGTACAGTCTAAATACATCGAACCCTTGGTTCAATCTCTCTCTCACAACCTCAATATTTTCTTCAATCTCATCCATAAATCTCATTCTAAAAATCGGATAACAAACTTTGATTTTTTCTCTTATTCTCCCACCTAGCATATCCGCGACTGAAATCCCCAAAGATTTTGCACATAAATCATAGAGCGCGACATCGACCCCATTACGAATAAAGCTGCCTTTTTCATAATAATACATCGCTTCGGGGAAATTCCCCGCAAGCTCTTTATTTAACTTCATAATATCAAATGGATTTTCACCAACAAGCACTGATTTTAATACATTCGTTAAGTCATTAAGGTCTGGAGCATAGCGCGGTAAATGAGAGAAGTCTGACATCTCGCCTACACCGAAGATCCCTTCATCCGAATAAATCTTTACGATTACATGTTTGTTAATGAAGCCTGTATGACGCGGAATACCAACTGCCGTTAACTCAATATCAGTTATTTTCATTGTCACTCATCCTATCTTTATTTTTTTCAGTTTGCTATGTTAAAAGATTTATTGATTTGCATTCCATATCATTTAAGCGGTAGGTGTGATCGTAATCGTTTTCGTCGATGTGAAAAATTCAATCGCTGCCTGCCCTTGTTCACGGGAATAGGAGCTTGACCCTTTCATTCCGCCAAATGGAGCTTGAAGCTCGACTCCAGCACTTTCTCCATTTACCTTAATCATCCCTGCTTCAATTTCATCAATAAAAGCGAGTGACTTTGCTAGGTCACGGGTAAATAAGGAAGCCGCAAGACCAAACTGTGTATCATTTGCTTGATCAATCGCTTCTTCAAACGTATCAATCTTAATTAAACATAATACGGGACCAAAGATTTCTTCTTGTGCAATCACCATTTCATTTTTCACATTTTCAAAGACTGTTGGCTCAACATAAAATCCATCTTCATATTCATTTTCTTTCAATACATTTCCGCCGATTAATAATGTCGCGCCTTCTTCTTTTCCTTTTTCAATATAACCCGCGACCGTATCTAATTGTGAACTTGATGCAAGCGGTCCCATGTACGTATCAGGATCTAAACCCGAGCCTACTTTAATATTCTTTACTTTGTCTATAATTTTTTGTTTAAACAAATCGTATACAGAGCTCTGAACGAAACAGCGGCTCGTCGCCGTACATTTTTGGCCTGTATGCTTCATTGCAGCGCTAACAGTTAATTCCGCAGCTAAATTTAGATCGGCATCCTCCAATACAATGGTAGGGTTCTTCCCGCCCATTTCCAATTGAAACTTTGCTCCGCGGCCGGCGGCAATTCCCGCTACTTTTTTCCCGACCTGGTTTGATCCTGTAAAAGTAATTCCGTTGACTGCCCGATGGTTTACGATCGCATCGCCAATGATAGAGCCTCGCCCTTGAACAAGATTGAGCACTCCTTTTGGAATTCCCGCCTCGTGAAAAGCTTCCACAATCTTTGCGGCAGTAATCGATGTTTCTGAGGCTGGCTTGAAAACAACCGTATTGCCAAAAACAAGTGCCGGTGCAATCTTCCAAATCGGAATAGCAATTGGGAAATTCCATGGGGAGATCACCCCAACGACCCCGATCGGGACTCGTGTTGTATACAATAAATTACGGCTATCTGCTGACGGAATAATATCGCCCGTCTTTCGATATCCTTCCTGTGCATAATAGCGTAAAATCGCTACTCCCCTTGCAACTTCCCCTTTACATTCAGCAAGTGTTTTCCCCATTTCCTTCGTTGCTGTAATCGCAATATCTTCTATGCGATCTTCCAAAAGATCGGCTGTTTTATGTAGATAATTTCCCCGATCGATAGAAGATTGTTTTCTCCATCCCTTGAGCGCTTGCTTTGCCGCTTTTACAGCGAAATCTACATCCTGTTCCGATGAGCTTGGAAAATGTCCAATCACTTCATTCGTATTTGCTGGATTTATACTGCTCAGCGTTTCCTTGCTTTCAGCCGAAATCCATGCCCCATCAATATAATTTAGATAGTCCATGTAAATCCCTCCTATATAACTTTTAAGCTTGTTGAGACTGAAGCAATCCCCATTTTTCAAGCAGATGCATCACTTGCTCCTTATCATCCGCGTCTAATGGATCAACCGGTTCTCGTGTCACCCCAGCATTTAAGCCAAGTAAGTTCATCGCTTCTTTTATAACGACGACGTTGTTGCCGTTATGATATTTAGCACGTAAATTTTCAAATGGCAATGTTTCTTCCCATACCTTCCAAGTCGTTTTTTCATCACCATTTCGAAGAGCATGAAGCATTTCAAATGACTTTTCTGGGTAAAGATTGACAAGTCCTGACGTAAATCCTTTTGCCCCTGCATGAAAATAAAATGGCGCCCACTTTTCGGCTGTCCCACATATCCACGTAATATGATGTTCTGATGGAATTTCTCTTACAATTTTTGCAAAACGCGGAAGATCATTAATCGAATATTTAACAGCGACAAATTTTTCTAGAGGGGCTATCTCCTTTAACACATCATCGCTTAATTTCTCATCTTTCCAATACACAACAGAAGGAATATCTAAAGAGTTAATGATTTTTTTATAATAAGAAACAGCCCCTGAATCCGTGATATACGGATGAATCGGCTGATGGATCATTACGGCGTCAGCTCCAACTTCTTGAGCGTATGTTCCGAGTTCAATCGCCATTGGTAAAGAGTAACCAATTCCTGCAACTACTAATGCTCGACCATTGACGATTTCTACGACTCTTTTTATTTCTTCCTTCGCCTCTTCGATTGACAGAGAATAGAACTCACTCGTATTTCCACACGGAACAATTACTTTTAACCCCTTATTAATAAGGTATTGAATATTATCTTCCACGCCAGTCCAATCGATTTCTTTCGTGTTCGAATCAAAAGGCGTCAAACTAATTCCATTAATCGTTTCCAGTTTTTTCGAAAATTCCTTGTATTCCATTGCCAATCTCCTCCATGTCATTTATCTCTAGACAAACCCTTCTTTTGATATCTGATATATCATATATCAGTAATTTTTATTATAGGCTTTATATTCTGGTAATTCAATCATTTTTTCGAAAATTTTATACAGATACTTTTTTCAAAATCTGGATTTCGTTATAAGCCATTAAAAATGGAGCTACCCCATGACCGTTGTTTTCGACGATCTTTTCTTGCGTTGTATAATATAAAAAGCTTCCATCACGGATAACGCCTGTTTCCGGCTTTTTACCTAAACCAGCACTTCTACAAATACCGCCGAGTCGAACCTCGCCCTTTTCTACACGTAGATATTTTGTCATTGTCCCATTAAAAGCAGCCTGCCCGTAAGTTCGATATTCTTCGAGAAGATAACCTAAACGAACCGCCTTTAAAATCGCATAAGCGCACATCAGTGTTCCTGTTGTTTCAAGATAATTTTCTGGTCGCTCCGCTTTGTCGACGATTTGATACCACATTCCACTATTATCTTGATAAGGAAGCATCCCTTTAACCGCTTCTTCCAGCAGTTCCTTTAATGGCTGGCTATTTACTTCTTCCCCTTCTAAAATCTCCAACATATCGACTAATGCCATAAGAAACCAACCGACACCGCGTCCCCACACATGCGGTGATCTTCCCGTTTCTTTATCACACCAAAACATCTTTCTGCTTTCATCATAAGCGTGGTAATACAATTGATTGTTTTCATTAAAAGCAAACTTTCTTACGTTTAAAAATTGGTTAATGATATCTGAATAATCTTTTTCATCTTCAAACTCTTTTATGTATTGGGCATAAAAAGGTTGTCCCATATATAATCCATCGAGCCAAACTTGATTTGGATAATTTTCTTTATGCCAAAAATTCCCGCTTGCTGTCCGTGGATATATTTTCAACTGATCGTATAGCTGATCAAGTATCTTTTTATATTTTGGATCTTTTTCTTTTTTGTAAAGTGGATATAAGATGCTTGCCATTCGAATCTGATCAATATTATAAGATTTTAAATTAATCGCAGGTATGTTTTGCTCCTCGTTAAATTGTCGGTCAATAAAGTCTTTTACAAAATCATAATATTTTTGATCAGATGTACTTTCATAGAAATCCAAATATCCCTTTAAAATACACCCTTCAATATAATGCCATCGTGAAGAATACCATTTGTCCGTTTTCATATATTGCTCGACTAATAGATTCATTTGAGTGTCTGTCAATGTAATCCCTCCAAACTCCTTTTGTTATCGCTTTCATTTCTTTCGAATAATGCCACAGGTCTGCTAATTTTCGCTCTAGGTGGACGCTTTCCGCGGGGCGAGCAATGAGTACGCTTCGTGCTAACAAGATGTTGGTCACGAAGCGGTTGCCACACGATGTGGCGAATTTAGGCTTTCTTCCTTAATTGCGCCTTGCAGGGTCTCATCTGCCTCGCACATCCCGTCGGAGTCGCCACCTTCCGTTACAATCAACAAACAGAATACATTTCAGATATCTTCTAAAACTATTTCATTTTCACATTTAATACATCATGGGCGGTTCTTAAAATATGTTGTTTTGTTACAGCTTCTGCCTGGTCGGGATTCTTGGAAATAATTGCTTCATAGATTTGCTTATGTTCGTTAAACCCATCGTATAATTCATTTTTCTCCATTAATGCCCGTTTGCGAAACGCTTGATCAAAGCTAGATATATTTTCTAATATTTGTGAGATCATCGGATTACTTGCTGCCTCTCTAATTAATTGATGAAACTTTGTATTTTCCTCAACTAATTGTTCAGCTTTATTCTCACTTAATAGTTGTTCCATATAATTAATTTGCTCCGATAATTGTTCAGCTTGTTCTTCAGTTAACTTCACTGCAGCAAGTTTTGCACAAAGACCTTCAATTGATGCTCGCAACATTTGCACCTCTTGAATACTCGTTTCCGCTAACTCTGACACGAATGTTCCTTTTCGTGGAATTGTTTCTACTAAGCCTTCATAACCAAGCATTCGAAACGCTTCTTTGATTGGTGTTGTGCTAACCCCCATAATTTCTGCCAGCTCACGTTCTTTTAAATGTTCCCCTGGTTTAAAGCGTCCCGTCACAATCGCTTCCCTCAGCGATTCAAGAACAACATCTCTTAATGATTTAATTTGTTCCGTTTTTATTGAAAATAAGCTTTCACTCATTTCTTTCACCTCACCTAATTCATTTACTGATATATCATATATCAAACATATCATGATTCGCTATCCTCTGTAAATAGCAACTCTACTCTGTTTAGATTATTTTAAAAAAATTCCAAAAAAATAGTTTACTTTATTCATCCATTCGTTTATGATTTAATCACTGATATATCAAATATCAAATATCAAATATTATGATGGAGGTTGAATCGTTGTGAAAAACATAAAGAAGGTTCTTTCTGTTTTTGTGATCTTTTTGACTATTGGAATCTTGGCAGCTTGTAGTAGTAAAAGTTCTCCCGGAAATGAAAGCGCTTCAAAAGATGCGGACAAGCCCTTTAAAATTACCGCAATGGTAAAATTACATACCCAAGAAGCACCAGATCAACGAGTATTAGACATCGTAGCTGAAAAAACAAATATGGAGTTAGACATTCAATTTGTGCCGTATACGCTTTATCCCGAAAAGGTAAATACCGTTTTTGCTACGGAGTCCTTCCCACATTCTGTCATTTTAGATTTAGATATGATTAATCAATATAAAGAAGCAATCCGTGATGGACAGTTTTGGGAAATCGGTCCTTACTTAGATGAATACGAACACTTAAGTAAAATGAACCCGGAAGTCTTAAAAAATACAATGATTGACGGGAAAATTTATATGATTTATCAAGGGAAACCTTCGTCCCGCCAAGGTGTTATTTATCGAAAAGATTGGGCTGATAAGCTCGGAATCTCTACACCTACGAATGTAGATGAATTTTATGAAATGTTAAGAGCTTTTACAGAGGACGATCCTGATGGAAATGGTAAAAAAGACACGATCGGTTTAACAAACCGTGATGATTTAATATTCGGTGCTTTTAAAACGGTCGCCTCCTGGTTTCATACACCAACGAATTTCGGTTTGAAAGATGAAAAGATTTTACCGGAGTTCATGTTCCCTGAATATATGGAGACACTGGACTATTTCAGAAAAATGCACGAAGATGGCTATATTAATCAAGACTTCCCAGTTGCTAGTAAGGTTGATCAACAAGCAATGTTGAAAAATGGGACAGCTGGTGCGTATATTGGCTCGATGGGTGATGTCGAATCACTATACAATGGCTTAAAAGAGGTTGATCCGGAAGCGGAGCTAGATGTTTTCAATCAAGTAGCAGGCCCGGACGGAGAATTCACTGTATGGTCTTTACCAGGATACGGTGATGGAATCGTGTTTCCGAAATCATCAATAAAAACAGAAGAAGAATTAAAAAGAATTCTATCATTCTATGATTATCTTATGTCTCCAGAAGGAACTAATTTAACATTCTGGGGAATTGAAGGTGATCATTATCAAGTGACAGATGGAAAAGCGGAAGTAATTAATAAAGAATTATTTGAGCGTGAAGTGTTCCCTCTTCAGTCGATGAGAATCGGTGATGAAGTAAGGGATGGTAAACTAAAAGGGCTATTCACATACGAACCAAAGGCAAAAGCAGAAGACTTATACATTGATAATGAAAATTATCTGATTCCTGATGCGACAATTGGATTAGATTCACCAACATTTTTACTTAAAGGTACAAGCTTACAACAATTGATCGATGATGCAACAATAAAATATATTATTCGTGATATTGACAAAGATGGATTTGAAGCTGTCATTGAACAATGGAAAAACCAAGGTGGAAATGAAATTATAGAGGAGTTTAGTGCTTCTTATAAAGAAATGAATAAGTAAATGTTAGGGATGGTGCAATGACTGCACCATCCTATCCTTAAGTGGAGGTAGATTTTAGATGAGTATACATACATTTGAGCCAAGTCTTTATTATAATACGATGGGCTCACATGAACCCGTTTTGTATATTAAAGATGGCGATTCCGTAGTAACATCAACAATTGATTCAAGAGGCAAGAATAAAAATTTACGTGTTATTGCCTCTCCCCCTAACCCTGTCACTGGCCCATTTTTTATTGAAGGAGCTGAGCCTGGTGACACACTAGCTGTCTGCTTTGATCATATGAAGCCAAACAGGAATAGTGGATGGACCGGTAATATCGTAGCGCCACACTTAGTGAACGCTGAAGAAGTAGTAAATTTACCTCAACGTGAGCTAATTGATTGGGATTTTGATCTAAAGAAGGATACTGCCCAACCTTCTAAGCCCATTTCGGGTCTATCTAATATTCAGTTAAAGATAGAACCATTTTTAGGATGTTTCGGAGTTGCTCCTGCTAGAGGAGAAATGATCTCAACTGCTAGCTCAGCTGAACATGGCGGAAACATGGATTACCGCGGCTTCCAAGCTGGAGTAACTGCCTATTTTCCTGTTTTTGAACCTGGTGCATTATTCTACTTAGGTGACTCACATGCTAGACAGGGAGATGGCGAAATCATTGGAACTGGAATAGAAACGTCTTTTGAGGTGCAATTCACCGTACATCTGATCAAAGAAAAAAGAATCGGCTGGCCTCGTGGTGAAGACGAAAACCATATTTTCACAATTGGAAATGCGAGACCATTGGAGTTAGCCCTCCAACATGCAACAACGGAAATGTTGCAATGGTTAAGAGAGGATTACGGTCTTGATCATGTAGCAGCGAGTGTATTGCTAGGACATTGTGTCCAATACGACATAGGCAATGTGTATAATCCAGCATATACATTAGTATGTAAACTTCCTAAGGATATGTTAGGTAAGATAGAAACTAGCTAACGAGTAGGGATGGTGCGATTGATGCATCATCCCTTATGTATTTGCCAAGCTTAATTGATGTGCTTGCGCCCCATTTTCAATTTCCCTTTAACGCATTTTTAAACTCTTTCATACCGAAATATAGCATGACTAACCCAGCAGGAAGAAAGATCCAAATAAATATTATAGGAGTTATCCAATCCATTCTTAATAAGAATAACGATAAAATGGCTATTAAGATCAATATATTTAATCGCTGTGACATTTCTTAATCAAATCCTTCCTAGGAACTACTTTATGCTAATAATTACTTATCCTCCAGCAACTTTTCCACGATCGACAATAATTTTACTTCAAGCTGACTGTAACGCTCTTTCATAAGAGCTAGCTCGATTTCTAAATTTTTTAGTCTTTCATCATTTTTCTTGTGTGCAATTTCTTTCTCTTTCTGCCTTTGGGGGGCAATCTCGATCACAGCTCCCCATTCCAAACGAGCAAGTAAACGTTCATTCATCGCCGACATTTCGCTTGGATGGCGGTCGCTTGTAAATACAATTTGCTTGGACTTCTCAAATAGGACATTAAATAAATGCAAAAGCTCTTCTTGCGTCTGTTCCCTTCCTAATAAGATTTCTATATCATCTAAAAGTAAAAGATCTGCTTGTGTATATTTCAATCTAAAATCATCCATTGTATTATTTTTAATACTTTCAATGAATTCATGTATGTATTGCTCTGCATTTATTATGATCACTTTCAATGTTGGACTTTGTTCAAGAATAGAATTACCGATGGCATGTAGCAAATGGGTTTTACCTGAAGTTGTAGGTCCATAAATATACAAAGGATTATCAGCTTGTCCTTGGGCTTCGGAAATTGATTTAGCTGCAGTGTATGCCAAGCGATTATCGTAATGAGAAATATAATTTGAAAAAGTATATTCTGGATTTAAATTATTCATTCGTGGGGAATAGGTTTTATTTAATAATGCAAGTAATTTTTCTCTCTCATTCACTGTTAATGACTCAATTAATTGCATAATATTTTTAACTTTATAACGGTGATCCTCTGCCTGTTTTTCTACAATAATTTTCACATGAGGTGATTCACTAGTCACCTGATAGATGGCATTTTTTATTTCACTAAAGTAGCTTGATTCAATCCAATCCCTTGCAAATTCATTCGGAGCAATAATCAACCATTCGTTTTCTTTCACCTTCAATTTCGTTTGTTTGAACCAAGTTTCAAAACTCGGTTTACTTATACGATTTTTTAAAAGATCCAATATAGTAGACCATTGTTTATTCTCCTGTTCCATTTCGAAGACTCCTTTCCGATAAATACCAATCCTACCTTAATCTCAATAATACGTCTTCCTGCAAAAAATTTAGCAACTGAAACAGATTATTCAGTTGCTATTTTGTCCATTCTGAAAACCCCGTATAAACAATTATTTAAAAAGGTTACTCTATTTCCCTATAAATGTTGATTTCCGTACTTTCTCGAAACTTTCGTAGTTCAGGTACAATGTTCAAAACATGCTCGGTTTTATTATGTTCATTTAAAGCCTCTTCACTCTCCCATTCCTCAAGCATTGTTAGAGTAGACGGGTCATTAATATCTTGATGAAGGGCGTACATGATACATCCTTTTTCTTTTCTCGTTTCTGAAATAACTTCTCTAGCTAATGCTAAATATTCTTCAATAGTTACATCCGGTTTTAGTTTCATTTTACATACAACTTTAATCATTTTATTGGCTCCTTCTTTTTTCATTGAGCTGTGGCCCTATTCGGAAAATACTATTATTAAATTAATGACTAGCTCGTCAAATATAGATATTTTCCATAATTCTTTTTCCAAGTCTGTACGAGCAATTCTTAGTAAAACCACTTACCATCTTGTCTTTTGGCTCTCTAGCAAATATTCTTTCACACCTGTATGTTCGAATTTGGTGAATTCTCCAACTCCATCCTTCGAAAGCATTCAATGAACAATGTTAGGGCTTCCTTTACAACTGCGATCTTCTTGAATCGACCGCAGGCAATGGAAAAATTCGAATCAAATACATACCCCTTCAAAATAATTCATAATTCAGGAAAAACTTCCTACTGTTTTGCCTAAGGAGTGGCTTGCATGAAAAATACTCGCATATGTACAGATACGATCTATTTAGGAGCGACAACTCATTCACTCCAATTTCAAAAGATTCGCTTATCGGTATTATATCATTTTCTATCAATCCAACGTCCTTGTGGATAAATTTTCCACTAAAGTAAAAGAAGGATTATTCTTCTATTCACCTAAAAGGGCTGTTCGTAAACTAATTTTCGAACAGCCTCAACATATTAAGCCTCTTTTACAGCATTTTTTTGTATCGTAATCCAAGGGCGATCTTCTTCCCACCGAACCTTGATCGGCATTTGAAATGCCTCTGTTAGTAGATTATCTGTTAATACTTCTCTTTTCGGTCCTTTGGCTACAATTTTTCCACCGTGTAAAAGAAGAACATGTGTGATCTCTTCGGTAATTTCTTCAATATGGTGCGTTACATAAAGGATATGGCAATTCGTTTGAGCGATTTCTTTCATTAAATTTAATAATTCCTCACGCGAGAAAATATCTAAACCTGAACAAGGCTCGTCTAAAATAAGGATTTTAGGGTCACTCATTAACGCTCTCGCAATAAGCACTCTCCTTCTTTCCCCTTGTGACAACAAATTGTATGCCTTCCCTTGCAAATAATCCAAGCGTAACTTTTTAATGATCGTTTTCGCTTTCTCCCAATCAGCCTCTGACACTTGTTCATACAGACCAAAGCTTGCAAATTTTCCACTTACAACGATTTCCTCGATTGATTCATGCTCGAGTATGTGCGAAAAACGTTCTAAGGAACTACTAACATAGCCGATTTCCTTACGTAATTCAGGCAAATTTGTTTTTCCGTATTCATTTCCCAACACAAAGACATCCCCTGTTGTTGAAAAATGATAACCTGTAACAATATTTAATATCGATGTTTTACCAGAACCATTTAATCCAAGAATCGTCCAATGTTCATTTGGATTTATCTCCCAATTAATTCCACTTAAAATTTCCCGGCCACTTCGTTTCCATGATACGTCTTTAAAAGATACAACCTTTTCCAACTTCATTCACCTACTTCATCTTATGTATGGGATGTTAATGGAAATAATACTTCATCATAAAAAGGATGCTTAGACCTGACAAATAAAGTATCGTCTTCCCAATTGGCAATCGATTTTTTTGCTGTATATTTTTTCAATTCAGGAATAAAATGAAACTCTACTCTTCGATCTTGAGGAGAGAGCATTTTTTCAATTATATCATCTAAATGGATATCATTTTGGCTAATCACATCATAAATATCTAATATTCCATCGTTCCGATCAGCTAATACAATCATATCATCTTCCACAAGATAATAGCGGTCTAGAAAATCACAATATCGATCAAGCAGTGACACAGAAAGTGGCCATTGATCATTGACGATGCCTAATGTTTTCGATATCGGCTTACGATTTTCCATTAACCTTATCATGATTGTTTGATCTTGACGATCCTCGGGATCTAACTTGCGAATCATCGCTTCTTGCCCGAAAATATGACTCGCATCCATTGTATAATGCTGTTCCAAAACCTTTTTAAATCCAAAGCGCGGATAAAAACTCAACACGGAATCGTTTGCAAATAAGTAGATAAAATCAACTTTCTCTTCGTATTCGTCAATAATTTGATTCATTAGGCGTTTCGCCAACCCTTGCTTTCGAAACTTTTTATCCGTCATAACCGTTCCAATCTGAATCGCTTTTTTCAGCTCATGATTGATGATGACGTCGATAAAGCTTATCGATGCATTTGCGATTATTTTTCCTTCATATAAATAAGAAAACGGAATATAGCGATTTTTGAAAAAACCAGCTTGATACCACGGCTCCATATTTAATTTAAATATATCCTGAGATAATTGGTTAAAGCTTTTTCGTAATTCTTCATTATGGAGATAATCGCTAATGATTTTTAAATTCCTCATCTCTTCACCATAAATAACGCAGCAAATTTATTGTACGATTTGCCTTAGCTTCTCGTTGCGTTCTTCCTTAATTGTATTAGTAGCCAAATCATATTTTTTCAGTAAATGAAAGATTTCGTTTAAAACGGCTTGGTTTACTTTAGCATCTAAATATTGGCTAATTGCCTCATACAGCCCAGTTGGTAGAAAGGCTCTTTGATCTTCCAACTTCTTCAAGACATCAGCTAATGAATGATCTAGTTTACACGAACTCATCGTATTTTTTCTCCTTTCCTACTCATTATATAAAATACAAAGCATGCTTGAGAAAGTAAAGTGTCACTTATTTCTCGGCATGCTTTTCACTATTGTTAGAAATGGATGTAACCATGCTCATCCTCTTAATCATTTGCTATGTTCTAGATTTGCATTTACATCCATATTTATCGATTATGGATCTTCCGATGAAAGAGTGTGAACTTTCCTTCCACAGCCACAATCACTACTATTATTAAATCATATATTTGCATTGTATCATAATAGTTTATTTTTCCCATACGAAAATTGAAAGAGTGACGTAACCTATTTTCAACTGTTGCTTTGTAACACAAAAAATATTAGTCTTGCTCATGAGGAGTGCGACATGCAACCACACAAAGGGATGCAACCCCAAAAACTATTTCAATCCACGCACTCATGTAGAGTGCGACCGAGTTTGACGGGGAGTTTTGGATTTTTATTGATATTTCAATCCACGCACTCATGTAGAGTGCGACAATGGCTCCGATTGCGTCCTCTTGAAACGCCTTTACATTTCAATCCACGCACTCATGTAGAGTGCGACACATTTGGAAGCGTCTGTTCATGATTTGAAAGAAATTTCAATCCACGCACTCATGTAGAGTGCGACGCCATGGGACATTATGAGTAAACCCCCTCTGTCGATATTTCAATCCACGCACTCATGTAGAGTGCGACTACAACTCTAAACTTATGATGTTTTTCCTTGTGCATTTCAATCCACGCACTCATGTAGAGTGCGACGGTTGAACGTGTTTGATGTTGTATGGGTCTGGGTATTTCAATCCACGCACTCATGTAGAGTGCGACTGAGCCTTATTTATTTATGGATGCTCGAATACTCATTTCAATCCACGCACTCATGTAGAGTGCGACAAATGGAATCGACCGATGCACTTGTTGATTCATTTATTTCAATCCACGCACTCATGTAGAGTGCGACCCATCTTTTAATGTATACAATTGAGGCATTGAGAAATTTCAATCCACGCACTCATGTAGAGTGCGACGCCAATGTTTTCATAAGACCACCTAGCGATTAAAATTTCAATCCACGCACTCATGTAGAGTGCGACCATCTTTTGCCCAACTCGGGATCAAGCCCCAACATTTCAATCCACGCACTCATGTAGAGTGCGACATCCCAAGCTTTTTCCGCTACTTTGTAGTTACCGTATTTCAATCCACGCACTCATGTAGAGTGCGACTTAATCATGTTAGAAAACATGGTAAGCCATTTTCGATTTCAATCCACGCACTCATGTAGAGTGCGACCTGTGCGACCCAATAAATAATCAGTAGACACATCGAAATTTCAATCCACGCACTCATGTAGAGTGCGACAGTAAGACAGGCATTATTTACGAACCATTTTTTCCGATTTCAATCCACGCACTCATGTAGAGTGCGACCGAAGTGCCAGATGTGTTGAAAGCCCTAGAAACTATTTCAATCTACGCACTCATGTAGAGTGCGACCTGATGCAGGGTTTCCGGTATTGATCGTCCAAATATTTCAATCCACGCACTCATGTAGAGTGCGACTAAAAAGGGCTTCAAAAGCAAGTACAGCAAGGAAATTTCAATCCACGCACTCATGTAGAGTGCGACGATGTTTTGCGAAGAGCAAAGGCTATAAAAGGGGATTTCAATCCACGCACTCATGTAGAGTGCGACGATAAGGATCAAAATTATAACATATTAGGGAAAAGTATTTCAATCCACGCACTCATGTAGAGTGCGACCTAAAATGCTGCTATCTTCCATTGCTATTTCCTTATTTCAATCCACGCACTCATGTAGAGTGCGACTCAATGCAATTTAAAACAGAAGATCAAGCCAGAAAATTTCAATCCACGCACTCATGTAGAGTGCGACGTTATTAAAAATTATTGATAGCTGTCAAAGAGGATTATTTCAATCCACGCACTCATGTAGAGTGCGACCTAATCCATCTAATTTATTATTAGTAGTTTTGATAATTTCAATCCACGCACTCATGTAGAGTGCGACGAATTACCACCTGACCCAGTAACCAATCCAGAAATTTCAATCCACGCACTCATGTAGAGTGCGACTGCCTCATCCTTTCCCCTTACGCGTACCTGAAATATTTCAATCCACGCACTCATGTAGAGTGCGACGGAGCTGTTGATCAAGATCAATGAAGGATAACATGATTTCAATCCACGCACTCATGTAGAGTGCGACTGGTTAGCAAAAATTAACGGGACTCACCCAAAATGATTTCAATCCACGCACTCATGTAGAGTGCGACGAAGGAATTGGGATGGATCGAAGCACTCTATATAATTTCAATCCACGCACTCATGTAGAGTGCGACACAGATGCCGGAATGTTTTCGCCTGTTGCATATTTAATTTCAATCCACGCACTCATGTAGAGTGCGACGCGCCCGCCTTCTTTCTGATTGGTGCGACGGAAAATTTCAATCCACGCACTCATGTAGAGTGCGACAAAACAGCTCTGAAATCTCAAAAGGATGACATACAAAAATTTCAATCCACGCACTCATGTAGAGTGCGACGTTCTTGAATAGCCTTTGTGTTAAGACTGTTATGCATTTCAATCCACGCACTCATGTAGAGTGCGACAAAACCACCTATTCAGGTTGCGCGCGAAGCCATAGATTTCAATCCACGCACTCATGTAGAGTGCGACATTTACTCGAACTGTTACAAACAATAAAGTCATTAATTTCAATCCACGCACTCATGTAGAGTGCGACTTGTTTGCTTCTAAGTCTTACTAGGTCTCCGAAATTTCAATCCACGCACTCATGTAGAGTGCGACTCCACGGTAGGAGCGCCAATCTGTCGAATAGCCTTATTTCAATCCACGCACTCATGTAGAGTGCGACGTACTTCGTTTTTCGTTTCTCCTTACGTTTGATACATTTCAATCCACGCACTCATGTAGAGTGCGACGCTATAAGATGATCAATGCTCGTGCTGAAACTCTTACCATTTCAATCCACGCACTCATGTAGAGTGCGACGGAGCTGTTGACCAAAATCAATGAGGGATAACATGATTTCAATCCACGCACTCATGTAGAGTGCGACAGAGGATAGGGATTTCTTAAAGAAGCTTTGCGATATTTCAATCCACGCACTCATGTAGAGTGCGACGACAAGATGGATAAGCAGGAGGGGTAGCATGAAGATTTCAATCCACGCACTCATGTAGAGTGCGACATCATTTTAACCATTTATCAAAATACACGACTTTTATTTCAATCCACGCACTCATGTAGAGTGCGACTCAAACAAAACAAATATGATACCTTAATTACTACATTTCAATCCACGCACTCATGTAGAGTGCGACAGCCGCACCGCCAATATTGTTTTCAATTGCTTTTAGATTTCAATCCACGCACTCATGTAGAGTGCGACACCTACTAACAATCGTCTTGAAAGGACTAAAACAATTTCAATCCACGCACTCATGTAGAGTGCGACAATTTTTCGTCCAGGTAAACTCGAATATTTATTTATTTCAATCCACGCACTCATGTAGAGTGCGACTTACGTTCACCTTCTTCTTTGATTGAATCCACATATTTCAATCCACGCACTCATGTAGAGTGCGACGGACAGGTATTGCGTGGGGTAGTAATACCCACGCAATTTCAATCCACGCACTCATGTAGAGTGCGACCAATCAATTCTTAAAGGGATGTTTCAAATTGAGGAATTTCAATCCACGCACTCATGTAGAGTGCGACCGATTAATGAGAATGGTCAGCTTTATTGGACTTTTATTTCAATCCACGCACTCATGTAGAGTGCGACATCGTAAATCGTTTATCCAGGATTCACAGTTGAGATTTCAATCCACGCACTCATGTAGAGTGCGACGTTTAAGCTATCTCTGTTAAATAACAACCATAAATTTCAATCCACGCACTCATGTAGAGTGCGACGGCAACAAGTGGTCGTTGCTGATCAATTCGAGATTATTTCAATCCACGCACTCATGTAGAGTGCGACTGCGAAATTGTATTAAATAAGGACTATTTCACTAATTTTTTAGTAATAATGATCCATTTAATACATTTTTACCTTCATTCACATTCTGATATTATCCAAAAACAGGCTATTTTACAACTTTTCGTGGTGCGGATCTCCTAGGGATTTTATGTGAGCTTCGGGTCCGCACTAAAAAATTAATGGTTCTTCTACATCTATTGTTTGTTTTGCTCCTAAATGTTTGACTTTAAATTTATAGTTATTTCCTAGTTTATAAAATCTTAAACTATCAACTTTTGGATCAATTAATTGTTCTAATTCAATTTCTAACTTTTTAAGTTGAGTGGCATCAAGAACACATTCGAAAACAGAGTTTTGTACACGTATACCAAAATCTTCGCATTTCTTCGCCACTTTCCTCAACCTTCTCTTACCGCCAATTGATGTTGTGCTTACATCGTACGTAATCAAGACTAAAATGATTGATCACCTACTTCCATAAAAATGGTGGGTATGCTTCAAGATCACCTCTTAGAAAACGGGCTAGTAATAAAGCTTGCGCATGTGGAACAAGTCCCCATGGAATCTTCTCCTTTAAATACGGATGTGTAATCTTTTCTTCTTTTTTCTTTTGCCACAGTTGTAATATTTCTCTTCTTGCTTCATCAGTCATGAGAACTGCTCCACTTTCTTTTTTATAAAAATCTGACGATTGCACTTGTTTTTTATTAATCATAGATATGACAAATCTGTCTGCATACACACTTCTTAACTCTTCCATCATATCGAGAGCAAGCGACATTCGGCCTGGCCGATCTCGATGCAGAAAACCAACATATGCATCTAATCCAACAGTTTCCAAGGCCGCTCCAACATCCGATGCAAGTAATGTATAAACAAACGACAGGAGTGCATTGACATTGTCAAGTGGCGGTCTACGATTTCTCCCTTTAAAGAAGAAATCCCCTTTTTGCTGTAAAATCATTTCATCCATTAAGGAAAAGTAGGCACTGGCTGCGTTTCCTTCAATTCCACGCAATACTTCTAAGTCATCAACTGCCACTAATTGTTGGATGGACTCTGTTAAATAAGCGGACATCTTTTTAAATTTGTCAACATCAATTCGTAAAGCATGTTCCCGTGTCATTCTTTCTAAAATCCATTTGGAATTATAAAGTTTACCAATCAAGAAGTTTCTTGCAATTTTTGCACTTTCTTTTTCATCATCTGATATTCGATATTGCGTTTTCCGTAACACAACATTCCCTTTAGACGGACCAATTATTCGTGCACGGAGTTTACCACTGCTTGTTAAAAACGTAATTGCGATATCTCTTTCTACACAGGCCGCCATCAATGCTGGGCTAGCTCCTTGACGTCCAAATGTGCAAATGGCCTCCAAATTATGAAGCGGCACTCGTCCAATTGCTTCGTCCTCTTTTATAATTGCAATATTTTCACCTTTCAATGCAAGATATGCGTCTGGTATTGTGATGTATAGTGTATTCAATAACTTTCTCATTCAGCCAGCATCCTTTTCATATAACTTGCAACCGATTCTTTCGTTAACAATTCTGGTAAACAAATATGACGCAATGAACAGTTCTTACAATGTTTACCCGTTTTTACACGGGGCGTGTACCGCCTTTCATAATATTGATGCATGCGCTCAGCGGTTCTTCTAACTTGTTTTTTTAATTCTTCTGTAATCTCGACCTCAACTCGACGTCTCATTTCATGATAAAACAAGTCCCCCCGTGAAATTGAACAACATAACATCTCTTCTAAACAGATTGCTTGCGCGACAAGTTGTAATATATCTGATTGATCATTTTTTGGTTTACCTCTTTTATATTCAACCGGAATAGGAGAATAGGTTCCCACTTCATTTTGTAATGTGATCCCATTTTCATCTTTGTGAAATTCAACGACATCACATATTCCCGTTAAGCCCAATGTTGAAGAATGAACAGGTAAGCCACGTACATATAATACATCCTTACGTTTTTCTCTTATAAAGGGATCATCTGCTTTATCATGCAGATGACTCCCTTCAACCGTTAGAACATTTTCTTCCCATTCTTGTTCAATATGAATTAATGCCCATTGCCTTTCACAAAAATGGAAATGCTGAATACCAGAGAGCATAAGAAACTCTGAAGCATCATAGCCCTTCATATTCTTTCACAGCTAGGCCCTCGAGCCTATCTACTGTAATGTTATAGTCTTCTATCGACTTTGGCAGAATCGTATCGTCCTTTAATTGAATTTTAACGGAACGATGTACTTTTGCTGAAGAATACTGTCCAAGCTTGGAGTTATGCTCCCACCAAAAGACTTTATTGACTTCCATGCTTCCATCTGGTCGAGCTGATGATGAATCATTCGCAAACATAGTAATCAACGCTTGTTTAAGTTTTTCAGCATCGCCTTCTGAAAACCCTGTTCTTTCCGCCAATTGTGGGTTGATGCTTCCATAAAATACATATACGCCAAAATCAACTCGATGCTTCATGCCCATTGTATCAGATGTTTTTTGACTTGGGTCCTTGGCATTCGTTGTAGAGTTTACACTTTTCGTAATTTGCATGCTTGTTATATCAACAGGATGGATACTTGTTGCAGTATGAATTGAGACAGGTCCGCGAACCCCTACTGAAACATCTGTCCCTTTGAATGCAAATACTTGTCCAAATGCACGGACATCGTACCATTCTTTGCTCGCGAACGTCTCCACTAATTCTTCTTTATTTGGCTCTTTATTTTTCTTAGTAAAGTATGGCGCAACTTCTTCATTCCCCTCCACTCTTGCCAAAATGCTTCGGTATCCATCGCTTCGGCGTTCATCAGATTGAACCAATATCGACTCGCCTTCGTCTTGTAATCTATTACGAAGTTTTCGTTTAATCGCCACATCCGATACTTCCCCATGCCCATCATAGTCTTGCCGCGGACGATTCCCATTCAATGGGTCACCGTTTGGATTTGCCTTATCAACCGTAAATACAACAGCAAAATCAACTTTATTTTGAATTGTCGTCATTTGAATTCTCCTCTTTCCGTTCGTTTTTTGCATATAAGGCGTTTACTTGGCTACTATATCCAAGTAAAAATTTTGGTCCCAGTGCATCATTATTCATATCTTTTTCCATAATGCTGTCTTCAATGTCCCGAATTAGTTTGTTATAGTAACTCATTTTTTGCCCTTGCCGTACTTGATAAGGATGAAGCTGTTTACGAATCGTCATCCAAGTACGTGCCGGGTGTTGGGAAAATGCATTGAAATATCGCATTGCATTTGTCGCTCGGTCATCTTGTCGGCGTTTTAATTCATTACGTTCTAAGACTTCTGCTACGCCGAGCAAGCGTCCAAACAAATAATCTCGATTTTGATTTTCTAGATCCAATGCCATGCCTATTTCCTCCTTTTCGAATTGTTTTCTAATCAGTGCACAAGCAATATTCAATGTACGTTGCCATTCACCTAATTGATTTGATAAATCCTTTTTAAAACTCATTGGATTTTTCACGCGATTATAGATCGTTCTTATAATATCTTTTGGGATAGCTGCCCGATCGACAATACATGGAAGCAAGCGTGTATATAGCTCTTTCTTTATTTTTTCATCTGCACGTTCACCATATACCGCTTCAACAATATGATAGGTGGAAGGTGTTCCTATATATCTGCTCATCTTCTTACTAGCATCATCATAATAGTTTTGTTGCCATTTACATGTATCATGCCAATGAGATAATTGATCAAAAAATAGCTCACTATCCAACTCTTGGTAATAAACAATCGATAATCGACCCGTGGTTGCTGCATCGACCGCCATCACAATAATATGTTTGGCACCTTCTGAGTTAAAATAATGCTTCAACCCTTTAAAAGCCAGTTGGACTTGTTCCGCAATCACCTGATTTGTATAATCTTTTTCAACCTCAGCTACTTCGGCACCGATAATAAAATTCATCGGATCTTCCTGATATATATCCATCGTACCTTTGAACGGCTGAACGACTGCTGGTTCTTTTACTCCAAATGTAATAAAATGCCGTGAATCAGATCTAAAATCTTGGCGTTGAATAAGCCAGCGCAATGCATTATGGGCCTTTTGCGAAACATCGTAGCCAATTTGTACCGCTTGATTCGGTGTATTAAAACGACCGCGGTATGTAAATCCCGTATCATCGTTGGAAGAAATCAACTTTGACATATCTCCCGCATTCCGCAAACGTGAACCATGGCGCTCTGTTAAGGGAACTGCTTGTCCAGTAATGTAACAAATACCCCTCTCGGATTTTTCTTCCATTTTACTTGCAAGATAATCTTGAAATGTTTGATAAAGGCTCTTATCCTCCCAAACAACTGGATCGCCCGGATACTGACTTAAAATTGTAAATCGGACAAGCGCTTCACTACTTTGCCCAGTAACAACTTTATAAATATCCGGTTTATCACGACCATATTTTTTATCATCTTGGGTTGTCCATTTTTCTATGAGTTTGTTATTTTCATCAACGAATAGTACTTCCGCATTTACAAGATCTTCAATTAATCTACCCTTTTTTACATAATTATAAATAAGCTCAACCTTCGGATGGGTAACTTCCCCAGTTGCCCAATCTTTCATCTGTTCGATATAATTTGGATAGTTTTTGGCACGTTTTTCTTCCCCGCCATACTTTAAATAATCTCCGGCAGCATAAAATAATTTATCATGAAGATAGTGTGCAGCGACTTTAGCACCGGAACGATTCGCCGAATCCAATGTGGCCGGTACAATTGTCCGAGCCCTGTCTTTTGGAACAACCGTTGCTTTAAAGAAATGACCCTCATGATCTAAAACGACTTCGATTTGCGCGCTTTGTGTGACATGCGATATCGGTAATAAGGTAAAGCGTTGACCTTCTCCCCGTTGCTTAAACACTCCAACTTGAAGACTATTATTCTCGTACACGTCATACAACCGCTTCATCCAACTCATTTTTCCACCTCCTCCGCAAACATTTCAACAAATTCTTCGTCCACCGATTTAACGTTTTCACCAACAGTAAATACTTTCGCTTCTTGTTTTTTTATCGGTCGTACGATTGGACATTCTTCAGGACGTACAAATTGAATGACGCCATTTTTCATCGTAGGAGTCCAAACCCTTGCTTCTAAGTCGTCCTTCCCTGTCTCATCTGGGTAATTAAATCCATGAAACATGTGACCAAAATTAATTTCACCATAATCATCATAAAAACCTTTTCCACTTCCGAATTCACAAGCTTCCACATATCCTTGACACTCACGACTGCCAAGATAAATATCCCGGCGTCCCCCGCGTTTTACTGAACGTTTCGCAATGTTATGATGTTTATGCTCATCACGGTCGAACGCGAGATCTTCACGATGCTCATTAAATTCAAAATGGGCGCGCACTTGATACATTGGTTTTCGCAAATAAGTATAATAAGCAAGTTCATTGGAAGAATCTTGATATTTTATCGGGCGTAGCCCTTTTACCTCCGTTTGAATGGCATTTATCACCCTTACTTCATCGATGTACCATACGAGGGTAGGCTTCCAATAAATGGATTCAACAATACCCTTCAATGCCTGGTAAGTTGGGATTTGATATGTAAACTTTTCTCCACCAATTTTAGTAATGGGATCTGTAAACAGCCCATATTTACCATAAACAATAAATTCAATTTGATTACGCATTGCTTTTCACCTCCTTTAATATAATAGTTGGCTTAATTGACCTTCTCCTGTTGTTTCTAATCCATATTCTTTATGATAGCCGCCATCTTTCAGGGCGTAGATCGAATCATTGTACAGGGATACTAATAACCCTTCGTTTGCAAGCTCTTGCAATGTATGACGATATACGTTAACACTGTATTGCTGTGCCTTTTTCAAATATTCGTTGAGCTTTTTATAATCATGAATATCTTCATTTAAGTTACTTATTAACTCTTCTCCTTCACCATAAGGGACTAAAATAGCTGTTGTTGGAGCCTCAATTACTTCAAAATGCGATTCTAATGTTTTAAACATAGATCGCATCATTGTCCTTGGATTTTGATTCGGAATGGCATCAAGATATTTTTGACTTTGATCAAGTAATTCAATTAATTCAACATTAAGTTTAGAATCGGTCATATTAATTTCATTGGCTGCCTTTGTTAAATAGAAGTCGAAATAGGTCTGAATCGCTTTCGGACCTAATAAATCATTAGCTAATTTTCCTCGAGTAAGAACATCTTCTTCTGTCACTTTTTGACCGAGGGCGATTTCCGGCAATTTGGATAGCTCTTCGTCCTTAGCACGAATAATATACACAGTTCCTTTTGTCCGCTCACCATGACGATTACAACGTCCGGCCGCTTGAGCAATCGAATCTAGTCCAGCTAGCGAACGAATCACACATTCAAAATCGATGTCTACGCCAGCCTCTATCAGCTGAGTACTTATACAAACTACCTTTTCATTAGGGGATTTAAGCTTATCTTTCACCCTTTTTAAAATGTCTTTTCGATGCTGAGGACACATCGAAGTGCTTAAATGATAAACGCAATATCCTTGTAAATCTTTTAATTGTTGATACACATTTAAGACCGCTTTTTTCGTATTTAATATAATAAGCAGGGATTGTTTTTCATTTAATTCTTCCACTGCAAATTCACTTATTTTTTCGGATGTCCAGCCTTCTTTTTCAATTTTATTAACGATTGATACACGTTCGAACGCCTTTACAACTTCTCGTAAATTCTTTACCATTTCTGTCCCTTCATCCATTAGAAGCGGATAATTTGTTTTGGTGAGAGATGGCTGTGTTGCTGTGCATAGGACGATACTGCTTCCTCCAAAATGATGTAAGAAGTTTACTGCGTTATTAAATAATGAAATATGTTTAACTGGTACCGATTGCACTTCGTCAAAAATAATAATCGCATTCGTAAGATTATGTAATCTTCGTGCTTTGCGAGTTCCTTTCGCATAAAATGTATCTAAAAATTGAACCATTGTTGTAAAGATAATTGGATAATCCCAATTATCTCGCGCTAATTGCATCTTTTTTTGTCGAGCTTCTCGATAATAATCGGGTTCATTTTCATTTTCTGCATTATCAATTACATTCGCATGATGCTCTAACACCTTTTCATCGTTCTGGATGATTTTGCGAACCGCATCTGCGTTTTGCTCCAATATTGTTGTATATGGAACGACATAAATGATTCGGTCCTTTCCTTTTAATTTTGCATGTTTGAGCGCATATCGCAGGCTTGCAAGTGTTTTTCCACCACCTGTGGGAATTGATAATTGGTAAATTGCAGACGGCTGTTCCGCCAAGTAATCGCACTGTTCTGACATTTCCGCACGTAATTGATTGATTGGATTTGTTGCAGAGGGATTAGCTGCCCATTCATTTAATTGATTGATCAAATGTTCATAACTTTTCTCGAAAAATGTTTGGTATGATTGATGCCACGCTGATGTATCGTTTTCTTCAAAGCGGCGGGTGTCCGTTCTGTCCGCATCAATCAAACAACTGAATACATATTTCATCACTAAACTATAAAAAACTAAAGGCGATACTCTCTCTTTATTTTGATATTTATGTAAAAGTTGTTGCAAACGTAACATGAATGATTTCACTTCATCTTGAGCAGCTCGATAAAGCTTCTCTACTTTTTCCTTGTTGCCTTCCATACTTACAAACTCTCTGTATACTTCCTCATAATAGGGAAGATCTTGCCTACACACCCTTCTAAAGAAATCCGATTGACTTCCGTCTGTTTGAATAAAATTTTGCAAGCCTGAGTGATGGGATAAAATTACCATCCCTACAATTTCTACTACTAAGTTACTTACCGCTTCAGTTTGATCCTTTGGTTTGTCCACATAATAAGCTTCGTATAAATATTTTGCACCAGCAGTTGAATGATCAATCCTCTCAAGTGGCTCCCCAGTTTCTTTTACAGCATTTTCAATATATACACTAAAAGCTTTCGTATTTTTACCCATGTCATGTAAAAAACCCGACAGCTCAGCCATCGATTGAAAACCTGCTTTTTTTCCAAATTCTTTTGCCATGATTGAAACAGTTTGCAAATGTTCTTGAACGGTTTGTATTTTAAAATCGGACTCTCTTATATGTGCAATCATATATAATCCTCCTAACTTTTAGATGAGTATGCTGATATCCATCTGCCTTCTTTCTTCTATTATTAAAGTCCTTTTGATTTTTCTGCTTAGTACCAAACTAAATACACCCTAAAAGTTATATCCGTAGTTTAAAAAAACTAAATAAGCCCAGACATTTAATCTTCAAAAGCCACTGAATTTCAATTTTCTCCTTTTTTCCTAATAAAGATTTAACCATCAAGTTTAAACCTCCTTCGGATTAGAATTGGTTGTTTTCAAGCAAATTGTTATATCAGCCACTCGTTTATTTCTTTCCCCCTTTTTTCGCAATTCAAACTTCTCTAATGATATAATATGAAGAAAAGTTTAAAACATGATTGAAAATTGACTGTCTTTTAGATAAAATTAATATGTCGTCAAATTATGGCGTGGATTGAAAATCTAATGATATTATATGAAAACCTATCTTTCTGATGGGTTTTTCATTTTTGAAAAGTCAGTTAACTACGCTCTTTTTATACTGGAAAGCACTACTTATAAATTTACTAGGTTTGAATTTCCTTATATCCCCCCTACTAAAGTTATATCTTTCATACCTCCGTCCCAAAGACATAGTAATTTTCTCCTAATTATATAACATTAGTAATAACCTATCAATTGAAAAAATGGGAAACAGCCCCAAAACTAGAACCGATTGGACTCTATTAGAAATCCTCCCATGACCAAAAAGTGCTTTGAGCAATATGCCAAAGCACTCTTTGGTTTTCATATTTTTATGTCAGTTCTCCACCTCAACCATCACCACTGCCGCACGATGAACCAATTCTTCGACCATAGTCGTTGCATTTGAGTTCTTTGCAGTGTAAATACTATGCGAAATCCGACCTGGGTTTACTCTACCTCTTACTATGATAAAGGCAAGTCTGGTTGAAATATGCCTCATCTCTGTTGAATTAATACGCATGGGATGAGGCATTAGTTTTCAACCTACAATCAACTTAACTCCAATCAAATTCTGTTATGTTCACCTCGATGCCTAATAAAATAAATTAGCTGCGCAATCAAGGTAGCAGGTAAATTTAAAAGATTTCCTTGGAGATTAAATTGTAATTGTTGCTCTTCAAAACTCATTTTTTCATACATTTCATTATAAGTTGCATTCGACTTTTTCTCCGACTCCTTTATTGCTGCAATGTTGGAGTATTGAAATGGGATTAGAATAATATAATAAAGTACTAAAACCGAACCAATGATAATGAGAATTCCCATTATTAGATTCCTCCTTTTGTAGTACTCTTTAATATTTACTACGAAAGTGTGAGCATTAAGTTTCATATGATCCATAATACATAAGGTAATTTAAAAGGAGAGGATTTCCTAGGGAAAATCCTCTCCTTGTATTACTCTACCTCTATCAACACTGCTGCTCCTTGTCCTCCACCGCCGCATAAAGTCGCAATTCCTCGACCGCCGCCGCGGCGTTTGAGTTCTTTCGCGAGTGTCAGCAATGTGCGAAATCCGCTCGCTCCTAACGGGTGACCGATCGCAATTGCTCCTCCGTTTACGTTGACGATGTCAGATGGAAGACCCAATTTGCGCTGGCTGGCGATAACTACTCCAGCGAAGGCTTCGTTAATTTCGAATAAATCGATGTCTGATAATTTTAGTTGTGTCCGATCTAATAGTGATTGAATCGCATTGGCTGGCTGCAAGTGCAATGTTGGATCAGGACCTGCTACAAATGACCAATCAATGATTGTTGCGAGTGGTTTCTTTCCAATTTTCTCGCATGTTTCAAGGTTTGTGATTATACCAGCACTTGCCCCATCGGACATTTGGCTTGCATTTCCAGCAGTGATTGTTCCATTCGCCTCAAATGCAGGTCTTAGATTTTGCAGTTTTTCCAATGTTGTTTGTGGACGTATGCACTCGTCCTCTGTAATCAATTGATCAGCGACTTTGACGCTGACAATCTCTTCTTTAAAGATCCCTTCAGCTTGAGCCTTCGCAGCTCTCACTTGTGATTGTTCTGCGTACTCGTCTTGTTCTTGGCGTTGAATTTGTAATTCACGGTTCGCTTTTTCCGAGATGCCGCCCATCGACTGATCGGATAGTGCACACCATAGTCCATCATTAAGTGTGTCCTGCAATTCGACTGAACCAAGCTTTACCCCCGCGCGCAAGTTAGAAATATGTGGCGCATTTGTCATAGATTCAAATCCGCCAACAACAAATAAGTCCCCTTCATTTCGTTCGATCCGACGAGCAGCATCGGCAACTGTCGCTAAGCTTGCAAGGCAAACATTGTTTAATGTAATCGCAGGTGTGCTTAAATCAATTCCTGCTTGAACAGCCACTTGCCGCGTAGGATTCTGACCTTGCCCAGCTTGAATAACCTGGGCTAAGATCGCTCCATCAGCGTTGGCAACTTCGGGATAACGACGAATCAATTCAGAAACGGCGATTTCCCCGAGCTCAACGGCTGATTTCGATTGGAAAATCCCTTTAAACCGACCGATTGGTGTACGAACCCCATCTAATAACACAGCTTTTCTCAATTAAATCATCCTTCATCTAATATGTGATTATGTTAAAGCATCCTTATATGTTTCACGCGCATATAAGGTAGCAACTGTACTAAGCACCCCGAGCCCTATCAAATAAAGGGCAATCGGCCAATATTGACCCTCGAATCTTGCTAGCAACGCTGTTGCGATAATTGGCGAAAATCCTCCCGCGAGAATCGCTCCGATTTGATACCCGATCGATGCTCCACTTAACCGCGTTTTTGTAGAAAAAAGTTCAGAGTAGTACACAGCTTGCGGTCCGTAAACAGCGTCATGCAAAACATTTAGTCCAATTACGATTCCAATCGTAATAATAAATATTGAACCAGAATTCATCATCCAGAAGAATGGAAAAACGAACAATGTTGATGCGATCGTTCCAAATAAATAGACTGGTTTACGGCCAATTCGATCAGATAAGTGAGACCAAAGCGGCATCGTAGCTAATCCAACCACCGAGGAAATCATCACTGCATTCAACCCAACCGAGCGATCAAATCCATGTGTCGTGACAAGATACGTAAGGATAAATACAGAATAAATGTAAAACACGGCATTTTGTACTAGTTTCATCCCAATTGTTAAAAATAAAGGCTTTTTCTGTTCACGTAATACTGTAACAACCGGTCGCTTTTCTTGTTCCTTATTATCAACCAATTCTTGGAATACCGGTGATTCGCTCACTTTTAAACGAATATAAAGGCCAATAAGAACGAGGAAAATACTTAATAGAAATGGAATTCTCCAGCCCCAAGTAAGGAAAGCTTCATTTGTCATATTATTTGATACCAATGCAAATACTGCCGTGGATAAGAGCAGCCCCGCTGGTACTCCCATTTGTGGAAAACTACCGTAAAGGCCCCTTTTTCCCTTTGGCGCATGTTCAACAGACATAACAACAGCCGATCCCCATTCTCCGCCAATCGCAAATCCTTGGACAACACGCAGGAGACTAATTAATAGTGGTGCAAGTAGTCCAACAGATTGATAGGTTGGAAGTACCCCCATCAAAAAGGTCGCAATCCCCATGAGTAATAGTGAAATCGTCAGCACTTTTTTTCTGCCAAGCCTATCCCCGTAGTGACCAAACACCATACTTCCGAGCGGACGCGCGATAAAACCAGCCGCATACGAACCAAAAGCAGCTAATGTCCCGTATAGCGGATCGAACTGAGGAAAAAATAACGCCGGGAAAACGAGTGCAGCCGCCGTTCCATATAAATAAAAATCATACCATTCAATCGTCGTACCAATAAAACTAGCTAGAGCAACTTTTCGATGCTCTCGAGAAAATCCTTTCTCTTTCTTATCAACAACCAATTGTTGTGCCATCATTACATCCCTTTCTTATCATAAGTAAATCGAGTGCTTTACTCAATTTGAAAGCCGCTTAAAAAACGGCAACCATCTTTCATTACATTTCGTGTAGCTTACTTCTAATGGCAAGCCAATTTTGAACTCCTCTTCTGGATCAAGCAAAAGATGGGTCATCATCGTTGGACCTTCTTCCAACTCTACAACTCCTAATACGTATGGGGCGATTTCACTCCATGCTGGGTGACCTGGTCGGTGAACAATTCCCCATGTTTTTAATTTTGCCTTGCCAGAAGCTGCTTTCCATTCTAAATTATTACTCCAGCAATGCGGACAAATCGTGCGCGGATAAAAAACCCATTGCTGACAATCGCCACATTGTTGTAATAAAAATTGCTTTTTCTCAATTCCATCCCAAAATGGTTTCGTAACTGAGGTAATGGTTGGTCCTGGCACAACGAGTGTTTCAAACTTTTCACTCATGACTCCACCCCCAATACTAAAGCTGCAGCCTCGCTTAATGTGGCACCATTTCCAGTGACAAGTGCATATTCTGCATTCCGTATTTGTCTTGAAAAAGCTTCCTGTCTTAGCTGACGAACCGCTTCAATAATATGTGACATTCCTCCTGCTAAGTCTGCTTGTCCAAATCCGAGCTGTCCTCCATGGGTATTCAGCGGCCAATCGCCATCGTGCCCAAAGGTATGTTCCTTCATCCAAGCACCAAATTGTCCAGGTGCACATAATCCTGCATTCTCAATTGTCAAACCGACAACACTCGTATAACAATCGTACAAAGATAATAGATTCATATCCTCTACCTTTACATTCGCTTGCCCTAGGGCAGATGAGATCGAAGAAACTAATGGCGCAGATTCAAGTGCTGGTGCATGGCTAACGGCTCGGTGGGTAATCTTTTCACCCGCACCTAGTAAGTAAACAGGTCGCTGCGTTTCTTTTACATTCTCTTTTGCAGTAACGACAATAGCCGCCCCGCCAGCAACAGGCATAACGATTTCAAATAAATGCATCGGATCAATAATTAATGGCGATTGTAACACTTCCTCAACCGTAGCCGGTTTACCATAAAAAATCGCTTCCGGGTTTAATTGTGCATTTTTGCGTGCCCAATGAGCGATCAACGCAAAATCCTCTTGAGTCGAACCGTATTCCGCCATATGACGCTGTTTTAACAATGCATAGGAAGTATTCGCTCCAGAAGCTCCAAAAGGTACATCAAACTCACGAATTGGATTACGATTTGGAGAGCGTGGATTTCCATTTCTTTCGTTTATATTGGCTAGCACACAAACAACCGTATTACACATGCCTGCCTCGATCGCAGCCGCTGCTCGCCATACCATGCCAGCAGCGGTTGCTCCTCCAAGGTCTACGACATTTGCCATCGTTGGTTCAATTCCTAAATACTCAGCGACCGTTGCTGGGACATGTTGAGGTGTTTCACCAACCTGCGGACCGACGAGCAACCCATCGATTGCCTCCTTTTCAAGTCCTGCATCTTGAACGGCTAAACGAACTGATTCAGCGATTAACCCTAAAGTCGTCTCACCTTCTGTATATCGTCTCGGTGTTAGTTCGGCGATTCCAATGATCGCGCTTGTGGGAACACGACGTTTTCTCATTAGACAAAATTCCTTTCTAATAATGTTTCATAATCTACTAAGCTATTTGGATTGCTTAGTGACCCTTTATTTTTCACTTGTTGCCCGAGTACCGTTGAACGCGCAGCACCTTCCACTTTTTTACCATTCACTGTATAAGGAATTTCCTGAACAGTGTAAATGCGGCGCGGTACGTGGCGCGGAGAAGCCTTCTTGCGAATATTTCGACGAATGAAGCTTGTCAATTCCTCACTTAGCTTTCCATCTTGAACGACAACACAGAGAACAATTTCCTCATCCCCTTCATTCGGTATCCCGAAAACGATGGAATCCTTGATTTCTGGTATTTGCTCAAGCACCCGATAAATTTCAGCAGTACCAATTCGCACTCCGCCAGGATTTAACGTCGTATCTGCACGTCCATAAATAATGAGCGATTGTTCAACCGTTTGCTCGGCAAAATCGCCATGTGTCCAAATTCCAGGTCGTTTCTCAAAATAGGATGAATGATAGCGTTCATCCCCATTCTCGCCCCAAAATGTGAGCGGCATGCTCGGAAATGGTACCGTACAAACCAAGTCTCCCTTCTGCCTAATAACGGATGCCCCCCGCTCATCAAGCACATCAACAGCCATCCCAAGCGCTTTACACGTAATTTCTCCACGACGGACAGGATGAATTGGTGAACCCACAACAAAGCAGCCGATAATTTCTGTTCCGCCCGAGATCGAAGCAAGTAAAAGATCCTTTTTTATCGCCTCATAGACCCAATCATACTGCTCTGCTGAAAGCGGTGAACCACAAGCTAGCAAACTGCGAAGCTGAGGCAATTGATGGTTTTCGCCTACTGAATAATCCGATCTTTGTAAGGTTTCCAAATATTTTGGACTTGTTCCAAAGTGGGTCACACCAACCTTCTCAGCAATCTCCCATAGAATGCCAATCTTGTCTTTGCGAAGCGGTGCACCATCATATAGTAGAATTGCAGCCTGACTTGCTAATCCAGTAACTAACCATGGATACATCATCCAAGCCGTATTCGTATACCAATACAACACATCACCTTGTTTTAAATCACAGTGCAATTGATGTTCCTTTACATGCTTTAAAAGCGTTCCACCAGCTGAATGGACAATCGCTTTTGGCAGTCCTGTCGTTCCTGACGTATATAAAATATATAATGGATGGTCAAAGGGCACTCTCGTAAATGTCGGCACAGTTGCGCTGTTTTTACATAATTCATCCCAGCTTAACAATTGCTGTGATTCGTCTTTTACGATCTCTTTATCTTCAGTTAGTGTGACAATAGCAGAAACATCATGAAGGACCTCGCATACTTTGCTGATGTTTTCACGGATATCAAAATGTTTGCCATTATAGTCATATTCCAATGACGCAATCAATAGTTTAGGACGGACTTGACCGATGCGATCAACAATTCCTTGTGAGCCGAAATCAGGTGAGCAAGATGTCCATACAGCTCCTAATGAAGTCGTTGCAAGGAGGGCGACTAATGCTTCAATTCCGTTCGTCACAACTCCAGCAACCCGATCACCGCTGCCTACCCCTAAATTTCGCAGTCCTTCTTGCGCTTTCGCTACTTTACCCCGTAATTCGGCAAAAGTGTACGATGTGACCGTTCCATCTTCACGAGCAGCAAAAACAGCTGTTTCTTTGCCCTCTCCTCGCAATAAGTTTTCCGCAAAATTTAATTTTGCTTCGGGAAACCATTTTGCACCAAGCATGGAACCATCATTAGAAGGGACAAAAAAGCTCTCGCCTTTATCACCGATAATATCGGCAAAATCCCAAACTGCTGACCAGAACGCTTCCGTATTTGCGATTGACCACCGATGAAGGCGTTCATAAGGGAAAAGCGGAAAACGAATCTGTTCGGAAAACTTTTTTAAATTGGATTGTGAAATCCACTGTTCATTTGGCTCCCATAAAATAGTCGAATCATGCTGTGTCATTTTTATTTCCTCCTATATACGTCTTTCTTCATTTTTATAAGATTCATTGACCATCTATTACTCCATCTATCCGAAATGGCAAATAAAAAACCCTCTTCAATAAGAAGAGGGTGCCTCATCTTATCTTTCAGGTATAATACCTGCAGGAATTAGCACCTTTTCAAGCTTTCACTTGTAGGTTGCCGGACTTCATCGGGCCTGTCCCTCAGTCACTCTGGATAAGAAATTATATATTAAGTTAGGTATTTTATTACTTTAGTAAACTCATATGAATTATAGTTGATCTATTTTTTTAAGTCAACAGCTATTTTGAATTGTTTGTATTATTTTAACTTTGCCTCTCCATTCATCCCCACCCATAAATCCGTTTGTTCTAGCTGGGAAGCAAGCTGTAAGAGCAGTCTTTCTTCGCCTTTTTTCGCCATTACTTGCACGCCGATTGGCAGCCCCGCATCTGAAAGATGAACCGGAAGCGACATTGCCGGCTGCCCTGTTAAATTGGCAAGCTGTGTAAATGGCGTATACGTTAAGCTCGGTAAGAACATATCCCAAATTAACGCTTGTTTCTGATCGCTATTGTTTGTTTCAGCCATCATGCCACGCAATCGTTCCTGCTCCTCTTTAGAATGTGTCAACTCACCAATTTTCGGTGCGGTGAATGCCGTTGCTGGTGTAATATAAAGATCATATGTTTCATGGAAGGCAGCCATCTGTTCTGCGGCTGTATCCCATGAAGCAAGGCTTGCAGAATATTTCGCAGCTGATACAGACTTTCCGGCTTCATTTAGCAACCATGTTTCAATTTCAACGTCATCCGCTGTAATTGCTCGCCCGACTCCGGCTTCAATTTGCTCAATTACCGAAGAAATTTCTCCGCTATTCATTAAAAAGTAATCTTTCATCAATTGAACACCATTTACATCATTTGCCTGTTCCTCAACGATATGTCCTTCCTGCTCCAACCAACGCACAACTTTTTCAACTGCTCCCTTCGCCTCTTCAGAAACCGGCGTGTCAACAGGAGATTTGGTTGTAAAAGCAATACGCAATTGTTTTTTGAACGGACGATGAAGCACGTCTAAAGAACTTCCCGGAAGAAGCGGTGTATGGAAAGCCGCCGATTGTTGAACGACTTGCAATGCATCAATCATCGCCGCGCTATCTCGCACCGTGCGACTAAGTACGAAATCAATCGATGCGCCTTGCCATTGACGACCTACTCCAGGACCAACCGGTGTCCGTCCTCTTGTAGGTTTTAGACCAAATAAACTAGAGAACGATGCTGGAATACGGATCGAGCCTCCGCCATCGCTTGCACCTGCGAGCGGTACAATCCCACCCGTAATCGCCGCAGCCGCACCTCCACTTGATCCGCCTGGGGAATAGTCAGTATTCCATGGACTTCTTGTTGGTCCATGCAGTTCAGGTTCTGTTATATTTTTCAAGCCAAATTCCGGTGTGTTTGTATGTCCTAAAAATAAAAACCCTGCATCTTCAAGCTTCTGGACAAAATTGGAATGATGGTTTGAGATCATTGATTTGAATAATGATGCTCCCGAAGTCATCGGCTCATCTTTTAGTGATTGTGATATATTTTTCAAGAGGATCGGCACACCTGCAAATGGCCGGTCATCAATTTTTAATCGCTTCGCTTCTTCTAACACTTTTTCCTTCCGTACATGTGTAACAGCATTTAATGTCGGATTGACCTTTTCTAATTGCTGCAAGCTTAATTCAATCAGTTCAATCGGTGCAACTTCTTTTTTTTGAATGAGCTCAGCCATGTCCGTCGCATCTAATGATATGTATGTTTTTATATCCATTTCTCCACCCCATCTACATATTATTTATCTTAACTGTATCATTGAAAGCGAGGCGAACCAATTATTTGGCCTGTTCATTCAAAAGCTTCTTCTAGTTCATAAACGGGAAGAGAGATATTAAACCTTGTCCCTTGCCCCTCGATGCTTTCGGCCGTAATTTCCCCCTGGTGGTAATGAATAATTTCCTTACATATTGCGAGTCCTAAGCCATGCCCATCCTTTCTCTCGGAGGATTTTGTGTAAAACCGTTCAAATATGAATGGTAATTCATCCTTTGAAATGCCAACTCCTGTGTCCTCAAGCGTAAACATTGCCTCTTTATTAAACTCGTCATACGTATACTGTAATGTAATTCCGCCTGTTTTTGTAAATTTAATCGCATTCGAAACTAGGTTTTGAATAACTTGTTCCATCCTTCTAATATCCACTTTTACAAGTGGATAACGATTTTCTTGAGAATGTGATTCGATCAGCATCGTAAAGGTAAGATGTGCATCTATAATATCAGGCTCAAATTGGTTGCTAAGATGTTTCAGCAACTGATCGCAAGGTACATATTCCATATCAAATGATAATCCGCGTGACTCTAGCTTAGCCAATTCGAATAGATCATGGATCATCCGATTAAGTGTTAATAAACGTTGATGACTTCTCTCAAGGTACAAGAATTGATCTTCCTCTTTTTCAATCACCCCATCTAAAATAGCCTCAATATACCCTTGTGCCGAGGTGAGTGGTGATCTTAGATCATGGGATATATCAGATAAAAATTGCCGCCTGCGTTTCTCTTCTTGAGCCAAATGTTGATTCGCCTTTTCTAGGTTTTCGTATGCTGATTCCAAGAGAGCTGTACGTTCTTTTACCTTTTTTTCTAAGTTTCTATATAAAAAAGCATTTTCCAATGAAATCGCTGCTTGTGAGGAAAGAAAATTTAGCAAATCAATTCTTTCCTTCGTAAAAGCATGCGTCACCATATTATTTTCTAAATATAAGGCACCAATGAGTTTTCCTTGATGTAAAATCGGAAAACATAAGATCGATTTTGGATCATAAGCTTTCATATAATCATCATTTGTAAACACACCTGTAACCGCACCATTTGTAAGGACGACTGGATCAAGACTTCTTTCTACATAGTGAACAATATTTGCAGGGTACTCTACGACATCTTCTTCGTCAATTAATGTAATTGTTTTCTTTATATTCCCTTGCGCTACGGCTTTTAATTGTTCTTCTATTTTTAAAAACATAACGGCTTTTTGAGCTCCACTATTTTCTAAAACAATGTCCATCAAACGCGCAATCAGTTTCTCTAATACAATTTCTCCAGAAAAGGCTTGGGCTGCCTTCATCACTGTCGCATAGTCAAATGAATATTGTTCCAATTCATCTGTTTGAATTACGGCTTGGTTTCCATCCACGAATAAATCTCGGTGCTTATTTCTAAGCAACAATGCTTTTCGGCTTGCTCCCCAGTTTTCATAGGCAGAATGGGCTGCTTGTATATAAACTTTTGCAACATAAGGCAACCCTCTACCAAAATAAAAATAACCCGCACATTCGTTTGCAATCGCCGTATCTTGAATAAACCCGTTTTTCTGTGCTTGAACAATCGCTTGATCATACAATAATGCTGCTTTTGACATTCTTTTTTTCATCCGTGCCTCTTCCGCTTTGATTAGCAAATATTTGTGCAGATAGTTTTCTGGTGATTCCTTCGCCCATCTTTTCCAAAGTGAAAGATGTTTTTTTAGTCGCTTGCGAATATAGAGCCTTCTCTCGACTTTTTCGCTGCTGTACATTTTCATCATCCACAATGCTTCATAAAAGTAATATTCAGGTGCAATAATGAGAACTAAAGATGAGTCAACGAGCTGATTAAGCTTCTTTAATAAAGACTTTGCTACATCTTGTTCATCAAGAATATAAGTAAGCTGCAATCGGAGTGTGTAATGAACAATTTCGGCTGATTGATCATCTGTCATTTGCACAAGATTCCAATCGGGCACTTTTGCTGTTTCTTGCAATATATCAATCCAATACGTTAATTCATTCAAAAAGTTTTTTGATAAATCATATTGTATTTGCTTCGTGAATTGGAGCTGCTGATCAATGATTTGCAGCGTTCCTACTAATCTATGCCCCTGTAAAAAACTAGCTATACAAATAAACGAACTTGCCGCACCAGCTAAATGGAAATTTCCTGATTCGATGCAATATTTTTGTGAACGCTCTAAATATTGCTGATTAAACATTAAATGCTTTTTCCAATGATTCACAAAGCTTGCATATACAAAATAAACCCTCCCTAACAAATGGGAGTTTTGGCTATTCTCAGCATAATGAAGCGCGAGTTGACCGTATTCATAACTGTCTTTGTATTGATGGAAACCTGCACTTAAAATAAGTGAGTAATTATTATAGACGAGGGCGGATAGATCAACCGTTCCATGTTTCATCATATAGTTGAATGCCTTTAGCATTAATAATGTGGCTAAATTTTGATCTACATGGTAGGCGGGAGCGTTCATATTGATTAACGTCTGCATAATGAGACGCTCATCTCCCTCCTTCATCTTTGGCAATCTTTTCAAATCGTTTGCCTTTCGAGTTCTAAGGGCAATCTTTGTCTGTAAAAATTCCCATGCAATTGCAGCTTTTCCAGGTCGTTTATTTAAGGTCAATCCGAATAATTGCAATGCCTTTAGTCCACAATCAACAGCTTCCTCAACACGATGCAAATGGATATATAAAGCGATTTTTAAATTATATATTTTAAGTTGGTCCTGCTTAGATTGAACCCGTTCTAATGCCTCGTCAAATCTCTTCTCAGCATTTTCAAATTCATTATCCAAGTATTCGACTTCTCCAAGTCCGATCGTAATTTTAGTCGTTAATTCATTATGAGTCTCCCATCCATTCTCACCTAATAATTCTTTTGCAATGGTAAAAAACGAGAGTGATGCTTTAAATGCCGCACCTTGCTTTGCCTTTTCGCCCGCGATCGTGTTCCACTCAGCAAGTTGAAGCTTCTCATTGTTATTTAAGCGATTTCGGCAATGATTCAAATGATTCACAATCACAAATATGTATTCTTCAAAGCTATTTTTCCCCGTATAATAATCCAATAATAGTTTGCCAATCGTTAAATGGTTGTTCTCTAGCTCCTCCGTTGTCATCGTGGAATAAATCGCTTGCTGCACCCGATCATGTAAAAATCGATACAGTAAAGGTTGTTCCTCCTTCACTTGCAAATCTTCATTTGAATAGATCCATTTATAACTAGGACTAAGGGGTAATAACAGTCCTTCCTCTAACCCTTTCCAAAGTGTGTTCGTAGTTACGACACTGTTTTTTTCATAAACGGCACTGAGAACATTTAAATCAAATTGATTTCCGATGCATGATGCAAGCTTTAATAATTTTTGCGTTTCTTCTGGTAGCTTGTAAAATCGTTTTGCGATAAAACGAATAATATCCTCTTGAATATCTAATTTGGACAACTTCAGAGGGTCACTTATCCATTTTATTTGTTTCTCATCATATTTAATCAATTGCTGATCATAAAAAGATTGAAATAATTGCTTCATAAAGAACGGATTTCCCTGTGTAATTTTGTACATAAGACTAGCTAATTCCGCTCCTTCATTCACTTCACACAATAAAGAATTGGCAACCCATTCTTCGATATGCTTTTTTTGCAGTGGCTTAAGAGGAATCGATTTCATTAAACCTTCATGTTCTTGTAATTCGTTTAACATCACACGAAAAGGGTGAGTAATATCCACTTCGTTATCTCGATAAGCACCAATGACAAATAAATAACTCGTTTTTTGTTGTGAAAGGATAAATTGCACTAAATCTAATGTTGCTTGATCTGCCCATTGTAAATCATCAAAAAATAACACGAGTGGATGCTGTTCCTGGGCGAATACGTGAACGAATGTCAAAAGAGCGTATCGGTTTCGGTTTTTCGTTTCAATTGCTGGCAATACTTCGGGCTCTGGAAGCTCTCCTGTGATCCATTTTATCTCTGGGAGTATTTTTGCAATGACAGGTAAATAGGCTCCAAGTTCAGATTCCAATCGAGCTTTCCAATTTCGAATACTTTTTTCTCCTTCTGCCATTGCTTGTTTCAACAAGTCCTGAAAAGCATGAATGAGAGGGGCGTATGGAACTTGGCTTTTCAATTGATCAAACTTTCCTGAAATAAAATAGCCCTTATTGCGAACAAGTGGTTTTTGTACCTCATTGACGAGGGCTGTTTTTCCAATTCCCGAGACACCTGGTATTAATACGAACGTACAATGGCCTTTACACGTATGTTCAAAAGCCGAAAGTAGGCTCTCAATCGCCTCTTCTCGCCCATATAGTTTTTCACCGATTTCAAAGCTTTGTGGGGTATCTTTTTGTGCTAATAAAAACTGCGAGGTTGTCTCCTCTGCTTTCCACAACTTCTCGAATTCAATTAAATCATAGGTTAATCCCGACGCACTTTGGTAACGTGATTCCGGCATTTTAGCTAATAACTTCATAACAATCTCTGATAGCATTTGAGGGAGAAAAGGGTTTACTTCAATGGGTGGAACCGGATTTTTGGCAATATGCGCATGAACAAGTTCGATTGGATCTTCTCTTTCAAATGGGACGTTTCCCGTTAACATCTCGTAAAACACGACGCCCAATGAATAAAGATCAGAACGATAATCGAGATATCGATATAAACGCCCTGTTTGCTCAGGTGCAATATACATCAATTGTCTTCCTAACGTATAGGGATTAACGTGGGAACGATGATTTTCACGTCTAAGCTTCGCAGCGTGATAAAAACCTGTTAGTTTTACACGAGTCGCTTGTTTATTCACTAAAATATTATCCGGTTGAATGTTTTTATGAATCACATGATGGTTATGGAGCTTATTGATCATTGCCGTTAATTCTTTTGCAATATTGATAAACATGTCGATATCGATTTTTTTATTGTTCATAAAGGTACTTAAGGAAATACCATCAAAAGGCTCCATAATAAGAAAGGGCCGATTCCAATGTTTTTCCAGAGCGATAGGGACTAACATCCCATTCATGTGAAGTTCCTTCATCAAATGAAATTCATGGGTTGCTGCCGCTAAGTCATGAGAATTGGTATGCTCTTTGACATGCCCTTTAATCAATACGGTTTTTCCAGATGATTGATCGAATGCGCTATAAAAGTTCCACGACCGATTTGTGTCCAACTCTTGAATCATTTCGTATCCGGGCAAATTCATTTTTAAATCAACTTGCACATTCATAAGCAGCCTCCCTTACGAAAAAACTTTAACGAATCTTTAGATAATTTTGAACGCAGTTTATACAATAGGGTGTACGATAGGATTCAATACATGTTAGGAGTGATCTCTTTTGAAGCAAATCGAACAAAGACTAATAATAGAAGATAGTCTGCAAGAAATGCCATTGGACGAAGAATGGGTGGCATTACTCCAATCAGCTAGAGAGATCGGTCTGACAGTGGATGACATACGGACTTTTTTATATAAAACCGATCCGTTCATCATTAGGAAGCAGTGAACTTATATCCAATCCCTCTAACCGTCGTAATAAATCTAGGTTGGGTCGGATCAGCTTCGACCTTTTTCCGTAGATTACTAATATGTACCATAACTGTTCGATGGTCACCGAAGCTATCTTCGCCCCAAATCTTATGAAATAGCTGCTCTGCCGTGTAAACCCGATTTGGATTCATAGCTAGCAAACTTAAGATTTGATACTCTTTTGCTGACAAATGTATTTCCTGATGATTTACCTTCACAGAATATGATTCTTGATCAATGACTAAGCCTTCATAAATAATCATTGATTTTCTTCCTTTATTCTCATGTTCCGATTGAGTGATTCGCTTATCCAGAAAACGTCTTCTTCGCAGGTGGGCCTTTACTTTAGCAGTCAACACAGATGGACTAAAGGGTTTTGATACGTAATCGTCACCGCCGACACCTAGACCAACAATTTTATCGACATCATCTTCTTTCGCACTTAAAAATAAAATAGGAATATCGCTTTTTCGTCTAATCATTTGACATAACTCTAATCCATCCATTCCAGGCATCATCACATCTAAAATGAGCAAATCTGGTGATACTTGATCAAATATTGTTAAAGCGATTTCACCATTTTCCGCTTCAATGACGTCATAGCCTGATTTACATAAATACAATTGCAGCACTTTACGAATATCAGGATCATCATCGACAACAAGGATTTTTTCCTTATCCAACAGACTGCCCCCATTTCAGTACGAGTTTTATCTAGTTAATAATCGTAGTTATAAATTCGTTCATACGACTAGCTTTTTAAAAAACATTTAACTATCTCTATCGGAATTTTCTAAATATAAAATCTAGTTCTATTTTACCATTTTTCAAAACAATGTGATACCATTATTTTCAAATTCACCTTTTTAAAAAATCTAGCCACCCGTCCCTTCATAGGCAGTACTAGATCCTCAAGAAAGAGTAAAATTAAGATACGCTTCTAGCCAGCCACCCATACCTATGTAAAAAGTGAATAATCCCTGATAACAATGCCACAAATATCTCGAAGCACAACATCATTACGTTTTTTCTAAGGAATTTCTACAATCAAGAGAGTATTCTTACTATACGTTCTTTTTACTATATTTTCCACTAATCTTTTTTAAAAAAATGCCTGCTCGTTACAAAAAGCGTTAATGTAACGTGAGCAGACACTATTTCCTTAAGCTCGGGAACCCATATTGATCGATTGCACAGCAAGCTTAATCTGATTATCATATAATTTTTGGGCTAATATTTTTTTCGCTTCTAGAGAAGCGGCTAGATAGTCCGTATCATTCACCGTTGCAACGATTGTAAACTTGTATCCTAATGGACTTGCATCAAGGGAATGCAATCCATATATTTTATACATTTCAACGTATTCGCCAAGCTCCTTATCCACTTTTAAATAATCTGCTTGCCTTTCGTTTAGTTCATTGCAAACATCTTGTAAGATTGGAAAAACCTCTCCTGGATTTTGATCAAATGAGACGATAACACTTTCGAAAATCCGTCTTTTTTCCACCGATCCATTTACCGTCTTGCGAATTTCCCCATTGGAAATCGTCACGAGCTTTCCGTTAATTAATCGGATCTTGACGATGCGAAACCCTAATTCCTCAACGGTCCCCCCTTCAAGTTCACCATTAATATGAATAAAGTCCCCGCGTTTAATCGTTCCTTCAAAGATCATGAAAATCCCGCTAATGATATCATTGATTAACTTTTGCGCCCCAAACCCAATAACAGCGGCAATAATTCCTCCAGCTAAAATAACTTCTTTTAAATCTACTACGAATGGTTTAATGGCGGCGATTAAAATAATCGTCGCAAATATATAGCGCGATGTATTTTTAACGACACTTTCAATCGTTTCTTTCTTTTTTTCTTCTAAAAGGCTCATATGTTTAAAAATCTGTCTCAGGATTGCTCTGATGATAATAATCAAGAAATAAGTAAAAAGAATCGTTAAAAACAACGTAACGAAATAATCTCTTACCTTTTCATAATTAAAATCAAAAAGATTTTGGAGCATCATAAAAAACTCATTCATATTGTTTAACCCCTTTATTTGCAAAAGATGTCCATAGAATAATTATGAATGAACCGATCGATTTCGTAAAGACTAGCTATGAATGGAGGGATTGATTGAAATGGAGAGAAAAAAGAATTCAACAGAAGAAAAAGTGGCGATGCAGGCAATTCAGAACAACCTTGAACCCGGTGATTCGGTTGACGAACATCGTGCGAGGGAAAGCGGGAATTTATTTTTAGCGGAAAAAGAAATCGAACAACAAAATAATAATTTGTGAATGGAATAAGCCCCGTTAGGGGGCTAGAATGTCGGTAGGTTATCTAAATTATTTTCCTCAATTCCATCTGGCTCGCTGCGAATAATGTCTCTGCCATACTTATGGAACACATCGATATGAGCGATATTCCCAGCTTTCGCCTCATGTAATGCTGTCACATAATCCAACTCTCGCCCTGTATTAGTTTTAAAGGCAATAATGTTGCCATCATTATTTTTTCTGACCGCAACAATTTCTTCTTTTCCGCTGGAATTGGCTTCGGATCCATCTGAATGGTTCTCGTTTTCCCGGTACTCGTTATAAATTTTCTCAAAGTCCTGTTGATCCATTTTTCGCACCTCCACTATTATCCTCTGCCATCCCAGCACATTTATTCATCTGCCTACAAGTTCGTTCGCCATTTTTTCGTTATTACAAAAGCAGTAGCCGATGATAGTAAAGCAATCAGCAATAGTGAAAATATATTCATTTGCCCAAAATCCACTTGTGATGATTTAGCCACCGCCCCCATAAAGTTTGGGGTGTAAGCCATTGTTAGCAGTAACCCTGAAACAATTTGTAATGCCATAAAAGCAACGATAAAAATGCCTGCAAACATAATCGCCTTTTTCAATTTCATCCCTCCTATGTTTTTACTACGGCGTTACATGATAAAAGTTTCGTAAATTTCTTAAATCGCCAATCGATAAATCAAAAATCGCTCATACGAATTACGCTCGTATACCCCTGGAATAATGATTTCCTCTTTAAATTCAAAAAACGTGTGATTTTCTAAGAAAAACATATACTCTTCTGAGCCATAATACAAAACAATTTCAATATCACGGATGTTTCTTTCCGCGGACAATAAAATGTTATGAATAATCCCCATGAAAATTTGAATAGAAAATGGATTAAAAAAGTAAAAACGGTTGTCTTGCGGATCAATTTCATATTCTTCAGCTAAGCAGCAATGAAAGTGAATTTGTTCCAACTTAATTTTGGATTTTCCGCCATACGTGCTACGATTTTTTAGCGCCTCTTGATAAAGCTTTTCATTCATTTCAATCCCAACGACCGTAGCCTTGAATAAATGGTGAATGAAAAAGTTTAACCGGCCTTTTCCGCAGCCGAAATCGACAACCCGATCACTGCTTTTAAGTTCATATTGTTGAAAAAGTTGCTCCAATGCATAATATGGCGTCGGTTCATAACGATGATAATGAAAGGACAAACTTGCTTCGTTTTGATCGCCGCTCGTTTTAATATTTAATAATTTATCATAATAATATTCCTTCATGATTCGCTCCTATCGGAAAGTTCGTACCTTTATTATACATGTTGGAGTGCGAAAGATCGGAATCTTTATCCATCAGCTAAACGGTTATTACCTGAGAATCCCTTTATTTCAGGAAAATTGGATTTAGAACAAGTCTATTGAACATGAATGGCCTTCTTTCGGAAGTTCGGGGTTTTAGAGCAGCCCTAATAGACATGTAATGCAGCCTTTTCACCAATTCGGGATTTTAGAACATTCCTATTAGACATGAAATCCAGCCTTTTCACGAATTCGGGATTTTAGTGCATTCCTATTAGACATGTAATGCATTCTTTTCACAAATTCGGGATTTAGAACAAGTCTATTGAACATGAATGGCCTTCTTTCGGAAGTTCGGGGTTTTAGAGCAGCTCTAATAGACACGAAATGCAGCCTTTTCACCAATTCGGGATTTTAGAACATTCCTATTAGACATGGAATACAGCCTTTTCACAAATTTAGGATTTTAGAACATTCCTATTAGACATGAAATCCAGCCTTTTCACGAATATAGGATTTTAGAACGTTCCTATTAGACATGTAATGCATCTTTTTCACGAATATAGGATTTTAGAACGTTCCTATTAGACACGAAATGCAGCCTTTTCACCAATTCGGGATTTTAGAGCCGCTCTAATAGACATGTAATGCATCTTTTTCACGAATATAGGATTTTAGAACATTCCTATTAGACATGAAATCCAGCCTTTTCACGAATTCGGGATTTTAGAACATTCCTATTAGACATGAAATCCAGCCTTTTCACCAATTCGGGATTTTAGAGCAGCTCTAATAGACTTGTAATGCATCTTTTTCACGAATATAGGATTTTAGAACGTCCCTATTAGACACGAAATGCAGTCTTTTCACAAATAAGGATTTTAGAACATTCCTATTAGACACGAAATGCAGCCTTTTCACCAATTCGGGATTTTAGAGCAGCTCTAATAGACTTGTAATGCATCTTTTTCACGAATATAGGATTTTAGAACGTCCCTATTAGACACGAAATGCAGTCTTTTCACAAATAAGGATTTTAGAACATTCCTATTAGACACGAAATGCAGCCTTTTCACCAATTCGGGATTTTAGAACGTTCCTATTAGACACGAAATCCAGCCTTTTCACGAATTCGGGATTTTAGAGCAGCTCTAATAGACACAAAAAGCAACCTTTTCACAAATAAGGATTTTAGAACATTCCTAATAGACATGCTATGCATTATTATTAATTATTTGAAAAGGTGCTTTTATTGCTAAAAGGTATTGGAGGTGAATAATCTCCTTTTTTGTTTCAACTAAATTAAGAGTATTCAATTTTCGGTGGAAGAGTTTCAAGTCTTAGCAGAAATTGCGTTTCATTGCAATTGGTAATAAAAACTAATATCTTTAATAAAGAGTACGAATTTTTATTACAAAAGGAGGCTATTATTATGAAAATTAATAATAAAATTTTAATAGTAATATTTACAGTCTTATTAGCTGCATGTGGAAACTCTGATGTAGATAACCAGTCACAAAATCCAAATGACAATTCTTCTAATGCAGAACCACCAGAAACAGCTTCAAGCACTGACAACACTAATTCAGATATCATGGAAACAAACAATAATTCAAACGAAAAATCGGATACATCAGATGCACCAGCAAAAGATGAAGATGCAACTACTGCACATAATTCAGCGAGTCTAAAGGAAGAGTATCTTCAAAAATTAAATACTACTAAAAAAGAAATGGATGAAATACAAAAAAACTCGGAAGCTGCCATTACATATGAAATGAAAAAAGTGGAAGGTGATAGATATGATGTTTGGGACGAATTGTTAAATGAAATTTATGGAGTCCTAAAAGATCAACTTTCTACTGATGAGATGGAACAATTAAGAGAAGAGCAAAGGAATTGGATAAACAACAGAGATGCTGCCGCAAAAGAAGCATCGCTAAAATATGAGGGCGGTACGATGGAACAGTTAGAATATGTAACTGTTCTAGCAAATCTGACAGAAGAAAGATGTTATGAATTAGTTGAAGTTTATATTTGATATACATCTAAGTAGTGGAATAATAATTCACTCCTTGCCTTTTAGTTGAAGAAATCTTAAAGGCATGCCACTTGAAAAATGCCTTTAAGACTGCCTTCTATAAATTATTTCTGCTTTTCTATGAATTCAACCATTTCCTCTGCTGCCGTTTTTCCTTGCCGGATGCAATCTGGGATGCCAACACCTTCATACCCGGCTCCGCATAGAAAAATACCTGGCATTTGATTTTTCAATTGCTCCCTTGTCTTTCTCAGTTTTTCCAAATGACCTACCTCGTATTGGGGCATCGAGTGATGGTGGCGAGAGATGATGGAAAAGGATGGCTTACTCGTAACGCCCATAATTTCTTGCAAATCCTTTTGTACATTCGTGAGGATTTCTTCGTCTGATAAGTGCACCCACTCCTCCGCACCAGAACGTCCAATATATGTGCGCAATAAAACTTTTCCTTGCGGAGCTACATGTGCCCATTTCGATGATGACCATGTGCAGGCAGTAATTGTTCTACCTTCTTTACGCGGCACAACAAATCCAGATCCTGTCATCGGAAAAGAGATATCTTCCTGATTGTACGCTAAAGCGACATTCGCAACAGACACATAGTTCGTTTGTCCAAGAGTATTCATAATTGCTTGCTCGGGAAACAGTTTGGCTGCTTGCGGAGCTTGTGCGGCGACAATCACGCCATCCGCGTAAAGCTCTTCATCGTTCTCCAAAGTGAGCTGAAAACAGCCCTCTCTTTTCTTAATTTTTGTAACGCCTTGTCCTGTTATGATTTGCTCTGTATGTAAAGCTTGAACAAGCGATTCTATAACAGTAGCAAGTCCATTTTTATATGAAAGAAATAAACTCTTTTGCGCAATTTCTGGCAAGTTTGGTACAGTTCGCTGTTTCTTTTTACTCGCAAGCATTCCAACCATCAAACTGCGATGTTTTTGTTCTAGTTGTTTAAACTGTGGAAAGGTAGAATCTAAACTTAATGTTTCTGTATCCCCCGCATAAATACCTGCAAGAAGTGGTTCGGTAATATTTTCTAACACCTCTTTTCCCAGTCTTCGTTTAATAAAGCTTCCTAATGCTTCATCGCCTCCGTCTTTCTTTTTTGGTAAAAGTAAATCGAATGCCGCACGGACTTTTCCAAGTGGAGAAATAAGCCCCGTTTTTATAAATGGTTTTATTTCCGTCGGAATACCGAGAACGAGACCAAGGGGCATTGGATGAAGCTTGCCTTTGTGTAAAATATAGTTCGCTTTATTGCTCGGATCCGTTGCGATTAACTCATTTTCAATTCCTAATTCCTTTGTCAGCGCCAAGATGGAAGGCTTTCGAGCTAAAAAGGAGTCAGGTCCCCTTTCAATGATAAAGCCGGCACGGCGAATCGTTTGGATTTTTCCACCTAATGCTTTACCTTTTTCAACAATCGTAATTTCAACAGGAATGCATAGCTTTTCATACCTTTTTTTCGTATAAAAAGCCGCTACTAATCCTGTTATTCCTCCGCCTATAATGACAATCTTTCTTTGTTCGTTGACCATTCTTTGATCTACTCCTTTATCTTGCAAGGGCCTTTGGAATATACGCGCATGATGGATCGCTTTCCAAATAGTCACCTGTAACGGCATACGCTCTTGAGCGGGAGCCGCCGCAAATTTCCTTGAATTCACAAACGCCACATTTGCCTTTTAATAGCGATTTATTACGCAGCTCTTGCATGACAGATGAATTCCGATAAATATCGGCAAGCGATTGCTCCCTCACATTTCCGCATACAACAGGGAGAAAGCCGCTCGGATACACATCGCCAATATGGCTAATAAAAACAAATCCATCCCCGTCATTGACGCTTTTATGGGCACGACCGAGCAAATCTTCCCGTTTCCCTACTTGATTGCTTAGTGTCTCACCCATTTTTTGCTTCTCCTGAAGGAAAACTCTGCGGTAAAAAGGTGCCTCCGTAGTTTTCACTCCATAAGGCATTTTTCGCTGAATACGATACAACCATTTCATAACTTCTTCGTGTTGCTCCGGGGTAATCATATCTTTTTCCATCCCGCGGCCCGTTGGAACGAGGAAAAACAAACTCCAAAGGACAGCCCCCATCTCTTCCACTTTTTGAGATATCGCTTCGAGATCATGGAGATTATAGTTTGATACGGTCGTATTGACTTGGATGGGGATGCTCATTTCCTTCAAATATTCAATCCCCCTCATCGTCATATCATACGAACCTTTTGTTCCTCTAAAATGGTCGTGAATTTCCGCACACGATCCATCAAGACTGAAGGCCCATCGTGACAAGCCCACTTCTTTCGCCTTTTGGATCGCTTTGAATGTAACTCTTGGTGTTGCGCTTGGTGTCATCGAAACAGGCAGCTTTTTTTCTTCAATCGCATAGCGAGCAAGATTATATAAATCTGGCCGCATTAAAGGGTCTCCTCCCGTGAATACAAATAGCGGATGATCCATTTCAGCAATCTCATCAATGAGCCTTTTCCCTTCCTCAAAAGAAAGCTGACGCGGATCGGCTTTATATTGCGCCTCCGCTCGACAATGCAGACATTTTAATGCGCAGGCACGCGTGACTTCCCATATAACAATGAAAGGATTTACGTTATAATCTCGTTCTTTTACGATCGGAAACATGTGAATTCCTCTCTTCTTTAAATATTCTTCCATCTGCAATTATATTTGAGTAGGGACATTCCCTCTGTGATAGTTGTCACAAAATAAGGTAAATAATAAAAAACAGGTATAGAAAACGACTCATTTTCTATACCTGATCAATTCATTGTCCAGATTTTTTCGAGCCCGTTCGAAAAAATCTGTTACATCGCCGGAAACTTACCTTTAATCAGCAGGGAGTTTTTTACATACAATATGGATTCATCTCGCCAATGCGGGATTTCCTCTGATTCAAGTTAAAAAGCTCCTAGTATCATTTTTCCTTCTTCACTAATCATTTCAGGAGTCCATTGCGGTTCCCAAACAACGTCAACGTTGACTGTTTGAATGTCGAGCTTTTCTAGTAATGCGATCTTCACACTGTTCACAATTGAATCATGCATCGGGCAGCCTGGGGTCGTTAGCGTCATTTTTATATAAATGTCACCATCATTACACTGCATATCATAAACAAGTCCAAGATCAATAATGCTTATTCCTAACTCTGGGTCATAAACAAGCTTTAATACTTCTTTGATGTTTTCTACCACATCGCCTCACTCCTCTAGCGTGAAAATACGAAACCAATTAACCCCATATACAAAATAGAAAAAGTGGAAAATGCGATTCCGCTTATTAACATCAGCGTTGATGCGTCAATAATAAATGCAATTAATAAGCTAATAATACAAACGGCAATGGCTGCTAACCCAGCCCTTACCTTCTTTTCATCGAGCAAATCAGCCATTAACGGTGTATTAGCCTTTCCAGCCTGTTTGCCATATTTCATCGACCACCAAAGAAACGGAATAATTTTTGATGCATAACAAAGAATCGTGAAAGAAACCCAGCCGCCAATATAAATCCAGCCTGCCAACGATATTGATTTAGCGGTAAGCATTTGCCCTGGAAAAATGAATGCGTAAATGGTCATAATCATCGCAAATACCATCAATGCTTGACTTGCATAAATGGACCAAATGATTCCAAGTCCGGGACTTTTTTTGAAGCGATATTTCTTTATTTGCAATAAATGAACATTATACAAGATGATTGCGACCGTGATCACAAAAAGGGTAAACCAGATAAACGCGAATCCGCCATTCAATAAAAACGAGGCAGCCCCAAATAAAACAGCGAAATTCCAAATGAGCACAATCATCTTTTGCAAACGAACAGGATAATGATGTGATAAGTAAAACATCGGTAGCATTTTATAGCTAAATCCAGTGATGAGCAAGCCAAACCAGCCAATCGTTCCTAACCAAATATGGGCCGCGAATATGTTTTCGTGATACAAATTCCATGTCCCTGTCACAAAATTGATCCCCATCGCAAGCCCTGACACACCTGTCAAAACTAAATATAATACGGAGCAACCCGCACTAATCGTAATTGCGTTCCATAGCGATGCACGTATTAATGTGATAAAAATATTCCACGCAAATATTAAAATACCGATAAACATTAACGAAGCAAAGCTAGCAATCATAAAAATTTCTGCTTTTAGGAAACCATATAATAGACCGGAAAGTCCGATCGTGAAAACGGCATAATGAATATAACCGAGCTTTTTACTATAAATCTCTGATTGCAAAATGACATTGATAAGCTGGTAGACTGCGCCCATCGCAAGCATCGTTGCCCACCCAAGAACGAATAAATGAATATGAAACCATCCGTCGGGACCCCGCAAGCTATGATTCATCCAATCAAAAAGGGAAATTATCGACGCCCCATGAAAGACGAAAAATCCGATCATTCCCGTTATAATAAAGAAAAATGGGAGACGAGACATGCTCATCCCTCCTTACACTTTTTGAATCTTTACTTTCGCTGTGCCATCCGTTTGTTCTTCAACATGAAAAGGATAACCAAGCCCGTTTAATTCCTCGATTAAAAAAACGGGGACTCGATCATTATGAATGAGCACCTGATCACCTGGCTGACTTCGGTCTAAAGCCGCTAACGTCCGCATCATCGGCTGTGGCGGCTCCAAACCTCGATTATCCAATTCGATCGTTTTTGCGGCTCGCTCCGTCTTTTTCTTTGGCGAGACCGAGGCAGGTTCGATCACTTCATTTGGATCAATATTTAACAGATGACGATTTTTCTTATTTACAAACGTGACAATCCAATGATCCTTTTCTTTCTTTTCGACCTTATTTACAAATCCGCGCATTTTCAAAACTCCTAGAAGCGGAGTTGGTTTAAAGGTGGCGTGAAGAACAAACACATCATCCATTTCCAAGCTTTTCACCGTATCCATAATGATTTTAAACGGCTCGATTTTTTCCCTTAAATAAGGTCTTACATCTAACTCAACGGTGCGATAAGACTGTTTGATCATGAATCCTCCCTTTATGCCGCTGAAACGAATTTTTTTGCGCTCTCATATAAACTTGCCATTCCTCCATAAAGTGAGTAAAAGAAAGCATCTGGTGCGTCAAGAGAAAATAACTTGTATTGTTTCGGATCAATTCCCAACATTTTTTCAAATAATTGCGCGCTATTTTCATACGCATAAAAACAATAATGCGTAAAATGAAATTCAGGCATTTTTTCATAGATCATCATAATTTCATATGCATAATTTTCCACTTCTCTAGCCGCAGCTTGAACCATTGAAATGGCATCCTCAATCGTTAATGTAATTTTTATCTTCTTTTCATCGGTAATCGTCACATTTACCACTATGATCAACTCCGTACGATATTATAATTTATCTATTTTTACTTGAAATGTTGTTGGACCTTGTTCGATATACTCCCAGTTAAATTTTCCCTCATACATTGACTCAAACTGAAAACGTAATGGTACTGGATCATGATCATTTACGATTAACATTGACTCTGAAGAATGTAATTGTTTAAACGTCTCGAAAATAACTTTATGTTTAAGATGTGGCGGATACTCTGTTACTTTAACTGTTGCTGCAAAAGTACTCATCATTGATTCCTCCTAAATAATTGATTACACCTATCATCTTAAGCCTGTTAGTGCAACGATTCTGTGATGCGTATCACATAGTATAATTATTTTAATTGTGAGGCTTGTCACATCTCCTTCTTATAAAATCGATGTAAAGTTTCGAGGTAAAAAAAACCGGGCAAAAACCATGCCCGGTACTTTTTAGCTAGTGAATATTAGTTATACCTATCTTCTTTCTTTTTTCTCTTTTTCCCATTCTTGTTTGTCGTACACTTTAAAGAATGGGAACCATATAAGGAACATGATCACCAATACAATTGCGAGTAAAATTAATCCCGTTATGCCCGCAATAATGTATGTTGAAATACCGAGTGGTGTATACCAAAGTTGAAACAGTATGCTTGGAATTGGAACTAATCCAGTATTAAGAGCAATGTATACAATGATTGGTGATACCAATCCATTTATCCAAAATGGAATCATTAAGATCGGATTAAAAGCAACGGCTCCATAAACAATTGGCTCATTAATATTAAACAAGGATGGAACTAATGTTGTCTTACCAACTGCTTTCAAACGTGTTGATTTCGCAAAGAATAACAAAATCACCAATGGAAGTGTTGCACCTAAACCACCGACCCCAAGCCAACCAGAGAAAAATGTTTCAAATGTATTAATATTAACTGGGTCTAAGCCTTGTCCAACAAGTGAAGAGTTCTCATTAATCGCTTGCAGCCAGATTGGCATTAGGATTGGCATTAAAACCCAAGGACTCATCCCAAACGAATAAAGGAAAACTAGGATGAAATTAATGAGCACAAACCCTGCGAAACTTTGACTAATTAAAGTAAGTGGTTCAAGCGCTCCTAATATTACATCAAACATATCTATTTGTAATTGATAATTAAATAGCCAACCTACAAGTAAAATAAAGGTTATCGGAATTAATGAATCAATCCATTCGATAATAAACTCCGGGAGTTCACTGCCTTTTTTAAAAAATGAAAAGCGTTTAAAGATCCCCATTACTAGGCCGACAAACATTCCGACAATTAATGCATTCATCATTCCGGATGGCCCAAGTCTTTCTAAAATGAAAGTAATATGTCCTTCATCCGTAATGGAAGGTCGTAAGAGCATTAAAAATAGTGATAACCCCGTTGCACCTGCGATGATCTTGTTTTTATCATAGCCCTTTTTATCCATAATATAATATGGTGTTAGGAAAGAGATAAATAAGCCGAATAATCCGAAACTGAATGTTGTAATTGGCGATAAATCAGGCAACCATGAGATAAAATCATTTAAAATGGAAAATAGGGTTAATAATGAACCGACAAGGATCATTGGTAATATAACCATGATTGCCTCAGAAATGGAGGAAACATACACATTTTCAGTGAACTTGTTTAATTTCGGCGCAAACTTTACATTCATCCAGTTAATTAACCTATCCATTTAAAAGCCCTCCCTTGGCAGTTTCATTCACCTGATTAACTTGGGCAAGCAACTGATCTAATACGGCATCAGCATCATTTTCATCCATCCATTTTTGCCCAAATAGCGAAATCACTGCTGGAATTGGGCATTCCTTAAGAAATGATAAAGTGTATGGATCTTCCATATTCAATTCGTCACTTAGCTGATCAAAGAAATTCACGATAATTTTTTTGCCATTTTCATCTTGTAACCATTCTTTTGTTAAGCTTTTTCGTGTAAGCATAGGATTCCTCACTTCAGTTGAAGTTACATGTATCGTAGTTGATAAACGAATGTCTGCAACGGAACTTCCTACTAAAAGATTAAATAATCCTGTTTCTACATGCCATCCTTGAGATCCAACATCATAATAGGAAAAATCACGTTTCGCTAATTTGAAAGTAATCTGCTTAGCTTCACCAGGCTGTAAGTCAACCTTTTCGAATTTTTTTAGTTCCTTTAATGGGCGGATTACACGAGAACCTTGATCACTCACATAAAGTTGGACTACTTCTTTACCAGCCATTAAGCCATTATTTCGGATCATTACAGTTACTTCAACAGTTTCAGTATCGTTTATTGCTTCCTTGTTCACTTGAATCGATTCATACGTAAACTCGGTATAAGATAGACCATGTCCAAATGGGAACAGTGGCTTGATATTCTTTTTATCATAGTAGCGGTAGCCAACGAAAATACCTTCACGATAATGAACCTTGCCATTTTCACCTGGGTAAGTTAAATGCGCTGGATTATGGGATATATGTTCAGGAAATGTTTCCGACAACTTGCCTGATGGGTTTGCCAGCCCAAATAAAATATCGGCAATTGCACTTCCACCTGCCTGTCCGGCAAACCAGCCTTCAACTAAGGCGGGCACTTGATCCACCCAGCTAGTCATCGTTAACGGAGAACCATTCGATAAAACAACCGCCGTATTTGCTTGTTCTTGTACAATAGCTAAAATCAGATCGATTTGCGACTGCGGCAATTCAGTCACTTCTTTATCAAATCCCTCCGCTTCCTCTAATTCTTCTGGTATGCCTGCAAAGATAATGACTTTGTCTACTTGTTTCGCTAAAGCAATCGCTTCTTGCTGATTCATTTTATTTTTACTTGGATCAAAATCATCATATCCATCCAAATAATGAATCGTAATATCATCACCGGCAATTTCTTTCATCTTTTCCAACGGAATGTCCAAGCGATACGGCGTGACCATTGCACTTCCGCCTTTACCACCAATTCGAGGGTCAATCGCATGTTTACCAAGGACTAATATTGATTTCGTTTTTCCTTTTCGAATCGGTAAAACGGCATTTTCATTTTTCAATAATACTGTTCCTTCAACAGCTACCTGCTTTGCGACTAAATGATGTTGGTCGAAGTCACAAGCGTCTTTCGCCAATTTTTTCCCCTTAATCGCTTTCATAACTAATTCGAGGATTCGTTTCACGCTAGCATCAACTACGGCCTCATCGACTTCACCATTGCGAATCTGTTCAACTAACTGTTTTTGCCTAGAAAGAGACGGTCCTGGCATTTCAATATCTAGAGTCGCTTGCAATGCTTTTAAGCGATTCGTGACAGCTCCCCAATCGGAAATTGTTACACCGTTATAATTCCATTCATTTCGCAAAATTTGATTCATTAAATGCGGATTTTCCTCCGAGCGATAACCATTGACTAGATTATAAGAAGTCATAACAAGCCAAGGATTTGATTTTTTAATAGCGATTTCAAAAGCAGTTAAATAAATTTCACGTAATGTTCGTTCATCCACTTCCGAACTAATTGTCATCCGCTCAAATTCAGAATTATTAGCTGCGTAGTGTTTTAGTGAAGTACCAATTCCGTTTTCTTGTAAACCATTAATATAGGCACTAGCTATTTCACCTGCTAGAATCGGGTCTTCAGAAAGATACTCGAAGTTTCTGCCTCCTAATGGAGTTCGTTTGATATTTACTCCAGGTGCCAAGAGTACATGAACATCATAATGATGACATTCATTCGCTAAAGTCTCCCCTACTTCGTGAGCTAATTCGGGGTTCCAAGTGGAAGCTAGCGCTCCTAATATCGGGAAAGCCGTTGCTGGATTATTCCCCTCGAATACTCCGGTCGTATTAATGTCAAGCGGCTTACGTACTCCATGTGGCCCGTCCACCATCATTACATCTGGAATATCACTAACACCAGCGATCTCCCACATTCCTTTTCCAAATAGTAGAGATATCTTCTCTTCTAATGTTAACGTTGAAAGGCTTTCATTTATATTCATCTTCTTTTCATCTCCTGATGTTAAATCTATTTCTCATGATTTTAAATTTGAATCGACCTTATAACCTTCATAGTATATAAGTTGGTTAACCTTTACTTCGATGTTTTTGTTAAGTTTCAAGGCGTTTTTTGTTGATTTGGTTAACGCAATCATCGGGGAAAATCAAAAAAAAACAAAAAACACCCCTGCTGTTTAGCAAGAATGTCTTGTGTTCATTAGATGGTTTTATTAAGAGTAATTAATTGGACACCAAAAGATGGAATTTCCATTGTCACTTGAATGGAAGAGTCAACAACAAGCTGTTCTGTTCGAATTGTTGGCCCACTTCTTTTTTTCAGATAATTAATTTCCTCTGTTGAAGGAGATTCGGGCGCACCCATCGCTAACCACTCATCAAAGACAGAGCCATGCTTGCGATCCAACTGATAGTGCGTAAATTTATAATCTCCGGATATGTTGTGGATCTTCAATTCAAGACTTATTTGTTCTTTTATTTCAAACACACTATATCGATCTTTTTCCGTAATACCTGACCAATCACCTTCCATAAACAGTTGATCCACATGACTATAATTAAAGGCAAGTATTTGGATGTCCTCGTTTTTCTTCGTGATGATATACTGTTCACCTTTCTTAATGATGTGAGGCCCTAATTTATTCAGCAAATAGTAGGCATAGTAGGAAGGCTTCTTTAAGCCTTGCATATTCATCAAGCCAAACCCGCCATGAAATACCGATGTACCTGCAAGAAATTCCTCAAAAATGTCAGTAAATGTCCAAAAACCAAGCGACTGAACCTTACCGATTGAATCAAGCACATGCTTGATAATAAACGGCCCCATAAACATCGTATCATGAATAAGATTTCGTGAAAAAAGTGAGAAATTCCACTCCGTCACATGCATACTTAAATCATTACGATTAGCACGGGATAATGTTTCTTGCACTCTGTTAATGATTTCTTGATAAAATGTTGCTTGCTTAATTTCAGTTAAATGAGTAGATTTTGTTTCCGCTGTATCTATGTATTCGGAATACATATGAAACGAAACAAAATCAATCGGTACTTCATTTTGCTCGCAAAAATGAAGGAAATCTGACAGCCATGTTTTTTCCAAAGCAGTTCCATAATTAAGAGCAGGTCCTCCTACCTTTAACTCGGGGGAAACCGACTTGATCGTATTCGCTGTCGCTTGATAAAATTCAAAGTATTCTTCACGTGTCCCAGCCCAACAGACACCTTCTAAATCTGGCTCGTTCCAAACTTCAAAATTCCAATTTCGCACTTCCTCGATTCCATAACGCCGAATACAATGGCGAATAAAATTCTCGACGAGATCAGTCCATTTTCTCATATCATTGGGCGGAGCAATATTGCCTTTCCACCAAAATATCGTCTCATCCGAACGTCTTAAACTAGAGGGCATAAATCCCAATTCGACAAATGGATGTGTCTTCGTCTTAATGAGGAAATCGTATAATTTATCGACGTAATTCCAATTGTAAATGCTCTTTCCCTCAGGTGATTCCTGATAAACCATCATTTCATCATTAAAGATCCCATGGAAACGAATGTACTGAAAATCTAATTCTTCTTTCAACATTATAAATTGTTCTTGCCAATCTGCTCGAAGACCTTCTGCTGCTCTTCCAGCAGTCGTTAATACTTGCCAATATGGTTCATAGGGCTGACTATGCTTGTCGATATCAACTTCAACGCGAAGTTGATTAATGGTAGTAAGTTCCCCTGCAACATAAGTCTCCTCGCTAGGTAAATATTCAAATAAATTTTCTAAGATGTTTACCTTAGAAACATCTGAATAAATGCCATTGGGCGTTTCCTCGATCTTTAAAGGGATTAATGGCGGAAGAAAAGTTTGGTGCCCAATACACTGCTGACGAAACTCGGTTGGCGTCATTTCAAATTTATCCTTAAAACTCTTATTAAATGCTTTCGTATTCGCAAAGCCGCAATCAAAAGAAATATCTAAGATTCTTTTATCCGTTTCCAACAACTGAGTAGCTGCTTTATCTAACCTAATTAAGGTTAGGTATTTTTTAAAAGACAAGCCCATCTTATTCTTAAAAAAGTGTGAAAAATAGTAAAAACTAAGATGCTCTCGTTCTGCCATTTCATTTAAAGACAGCTTTCGCATATAATTTTCATCAATGTACTGAATAATCCTGCTTAATCGTTCCATATCATGATTATTGGACTTAATCATTTCTGGATCTTTAAATTCATGAGGAAAAGAACGAAACAGATGCCCAATTAATAAATAAAGAATCCCCACTAGATTTGACCGGAATCCATGTACACGTTTATTGAATTCCCAGACCATCTGTGCGAGATAACGCCGAATAATATCGTATGTCTCTTGATGCTCTGTATCTTGGGAATTGCAATGGAATATTGCTTTATCTAATTCTGGAATGTAGTGCTTTGTCAGGTCTAGATCAATTTGTAACGTTAACAACACATTTTCCGAATCGATTTTATCAACTTTATGTACATCCATGCTATTTATCACAATCAAATCTCGTTCATTCAGTATATACCGCTGACTTTCTACAATTAACTCAATCGACCCTTGTATAACAAAAATTAGCTCAATTTCCTTATGCCAATGAAATGGAATATAATCCACGCTATTGATAAACATTTTGAAAGGTAAATTTTCTTGATGTTCAATAAACTCATATTTATGCCTCATATGTTAACGCCACCTTCCATGTGTTGGGCAGTCATTTTCTTTATATAATGTACCACATGATCTAGATGGTAATGAAAGTAATGCCTTTTCTTAATATTAAGCATCCCATTTATATTTTTTGACATGCATAGAATTGGTTCATGATTATTAACAATTATTTTAATTGTGAGGCTTGTCACATCTCCTTCTTATAAATCGATGTAAAGTAAAATGGATTTCAAATGATTAAAGTGGAGTGATTGAAGAATGGTTGTAAAATCAAATACAGAATTCGTTTTTGAAAAGATGGAGGAACTTTGTTCTACCTTATTGAAGCAAAAATCTTATAAATTGTTTAGAGAGATGATCGATCAGTTCAATTCAGATGTAGAAGCAGTGCAACAATATGAGCATTTCATGGAAATACATCAACACCTTTATGAAAAGGAACAGAAAGACATTGAATTAAGTAAAGAGGAAATCGAGGCATATGACCAGGCTGAGCGAGCTTTATATGATTATGATGTCATTCGCCAATATTTATATGCTCAGCGTGAATTTAACCAACTACATACGATAATTAGTCAATTTTTCACAAAAACGCTTGAATTAAATCGTTTGCCAAGTCGAAGCGAACTGAAAAAAGCTGGCTGTGGCAGTGGACATTAATTTTTTATCAGAAAATTGCGCATAGCATTAAAAGAATGTGATTCATATCACATCTATTTCTTCAATCCTTTGGTAATGTTGCTACAAATAAGGAGGAAGAAAATTATGTATGGGGCAGAAATGCTAATTCAATTGTTGATAGAACAAGAAGTAGATACTATTTTTGGATATCCGGGCGGCGCAGTGCTGCCTGTATACGATGCTTTATTTGATTGTGATCGTATTAATCATATTTTGGTTCGGCATGAACAAGCTGCCGTTCATGCCGCCGACGGTTATGCACGAGCAACCGGAAAGCCAGGTGTCGCATTAGTCACGAGTGGTCCAGGAGCAACGAATGCGATAACTGGTATTGCCACTGCCTATATGGACTCTGTGCCGCTGATCGTACTAACGGGACAAGTGTCAACGGACTTACTCGGTTTGGATAGTTTTCAAGAAGTAGATATTTTCCGGATGACCATGTCAATCACTAAACATAATTATATCGTTACAAATCCAAATGATTTGCCAAAAATGATTCGCGAAGCTTTTCAGATTGCAGCAACAGGACGACCCGGACCTGTGCTAATCGATTTACCGAAAAATATAATGATGGAAAAAGTAACAAGATTTTTCGATTTTAAAGACGAAAAGTATATAAAGATGGCGCAACCAACAATCAACGGTGACCAGCTTGATCAAATGGTTGAAAGATTGATGAGCGCCGAAAGACCAGCACTAGTTGTTGGCGGCGGTTGTATTACAGGTGACGCTCCATTTTTATTACAAAAGCTTGCAGCCCGTTGCCAGCTTCCAGTAATTACGACATTAATGGGAATTGGCGCATTTCCAACGAACAATCCATTCTATTTAGGGATGCTTGGAATGCATGGAACGGTTGCCGCCAATCGCACGGTGCATGCGGCAGATGTTCTACTTTGCTTAGGAATGCGGTTTAGTGATCGTGTCACTGGCAAACGTAAATCCTTTTCACCCCATTCGTTCAAGATTCAAGTAGATATCGATGCAGCTGAATTAAACAAAAATATTCACATGGCAATACGCGGATCCGTCGATGATGCACTTCGGGGCATTCTCAACCGGGTCCAAACAAAAACGCATCATCGTTGGCATAAACAAATCAATCAATGGCCGAAACATGCGCCAAAATTTAAAACATCTGACCAGCAATTATTAACTCCTCAAGAAGTAATTCGGCAAGTTTGTGAATTAGCTGATGATGAGGCGATTGTTACGACCGATGTTGGTCAGCATCAAATATGGACAGCACATCATTATACGTTTACACAGCCGCGGTCTTTTTTAACATCTGGTGGACTTGGAACGATGGGATATGGTTTACCAGCTTCGATTGGTGCTGCCGTTGCCTTCCCCAACCGTCAAGTCATCTGCATTAGTGGTGATGGAAGTTTTCAAATGAATATGCAAGAAATGATGACCGCCGTTGATCTTGGCTTAAATATTAAAATCGTAATTTTGAAAAATGGTTATCTTGGCATGGTTAGACAGTGGCAACAGTTATTTCTTAATCAACGCTATTCGGCAGTACGAATTAGCTCTCCCGATTTTGCCTCAATGGCCAAAACATTCGGTGCACACGGTTTTTCCGCTAACAATACTGATGATGCCAAAAACATGATCAAGTTAGCCCTTCGCAAAAATGGCCCCGTTATTATGGAATTTGATGTAATCGAGGAAACGAATGTATATCCGATCGTTCCACCTGGTTTAAGCAATCAGGAAATGATCGAGCATGAATGAGCTTGTGAAGAATTGGTGATCTTTACCTTGTATATATTGGTGGATGCCCATTCGTTAGCTATAATGAAGGAAGAGAGTATGGAAGGAGCATTCCAATGAGCGACAAAAAGATCACTGAATTTTTCCAGCAAATTCCCTTATTTCAAGATTTAACGATCCAAGAATTAGATAGACTTGAAGAGATTACAATTTCACGATCTGTATCGAGAAAATCAGTTATTTTTTCCGAGGGAGTTGAAAAGGAAGCTGTTTTCTTTATTATGGAAGGATTGGTCAAGACATACAAAACCGATGAAAATGGCCATGAGCAAATTATTTCGTTCTTAAAAGCTGGAGATATGTTTCCACATACAGGACTTTTTAATAAAAAACCATACCCCGCAACTGCAGAAGCGATTATTGATTGTAAGCTGTTCGCTATTCCGGTCAGATTGTTCGAACATTTGATGACCGAGACGCCGTCGATCGCAATAAAAATGATGCATGTGATGGGAGACATTATTCGTGAGTTGCAAGAAAAGCTTCAAGTATTAACTGGACAGGATGTTAAATATCGTGCTCTCTCCTTCTTGTTAAAACTTGCTGATCAGCACGGCCAAATGAAAGATCAGCAAATAACGATCAATTTGCCAATGACGCACCAAGAATTCGCAAACTCAGTCGGGACGACTCGGGAAACAATTAACCGCCTTTTGAACCAACTGACAAAGGAAAATATTTTGGTCGTTGATCGAAGAAGAATTGTAATAAAAGATATTAATCGAATAAAAGAATTGTTGGAAAACAAATAAAGATATCATGTTAAGGGCAATGAAAATCAAGTAGCTTTTCCGTGCCCTTAACTATTATAAATACCAATCGTTTTAGATTTATTCGCGCTTCTTAATAACCGTCTGTTTTATGCCCCATCTTTTCTGCGTCCTTTACTGCCTTATCTGCCGTGGCACTACTGTTATGTTCGTAGCTTTCCTGTTTCGCATTTTTAATTCCTTCTGCTACACGTTTGCCGTATTCAGGGTCAGCATTTGTAAAGTATTCGATCATTTTTTTTTGAATTTTTGGGTTACATATTTTTAAAGCATCGACTAAATTTGAGATTAAATCTTGACGTTCCACATCATCTAAAGCGCGATATGTTTCCCCTGCTTGTTTGAAATCATTGGTCCGGTCAATTTTTTGCCTAACGAGTTTAGCGTCATAATACGGTTCATGATCTTTCCCTGTTTTCGCTGCCTCCTGTAATCCACCTAGGACCGACGGCTCATAGTTTACGTGAGGATTTTGACCAGGGGCGCGGTCCACTTTATATTGCATTTGTCCGCCGCCTTGATTCGTTGCCACTCTACATCTTGGAGCGTTAATCGGCAGTTGCAAATAATTCGTACCTACCCGATAACGCTGAGTGTCAGAATAAGAGAACGTCCGGCCTTGAAGCATTTTATCATCAGAGAAATCAAGCCCATCCACAAGTACACCTGTACCAAAGGCAGCCTGTTCTACTTCCGTAAAATAATCTTCGGGATTTTTATTTAAGATCATTTTTCCGATTGGTAGCCATGGAAATTGATCTTCCGGCCATAATTTTGTGTCATCAAGAGGGTCGAAATCCAATTCAGGATGCTCATCATCGCTCATAATTTGGACATGCAGCTCCCACTCAGGGTAATCACCGCGTTCAATCGCTTCATATAAATCTTGAGTCGCATGATTAAAATTCTTTCCTTGAATTTCTTCTGCTTCCTTTTGTGTTAAATTTTTTATCCCTTGCTTCGGTACCCAGTGATATTTAATGAGCACTGCTTCCCCTTCACTATTTACCCATTTATACGTATTCACCCCCGAGCCTTGCATTTGACGATAATTGGCCGGAATCCCCCATGGAGAAAATAAAAAGGTGATCATATGTGTGGCTTCCGGTGTTTGCGAAACAAAATCAAACATTCTTTCTGGATCGGGAAGATGTGAGACCGGGTCATGCTTAAAAGCATGAATCATATCAGGGAATTTCATTGCATCGCGAATAAAAAAGATTTTTAAATTATTTCCGACTAAATCCCAGTTTCCTTCTTCTGTGTAGAACTTTACCGCGAATCCACGAGGATCACGTAAAGTCTCCGGAGATTGACCTCCACCGGCTACCGTGGAAAAACGAACGAAGACAGGCGTTTGCTTCCCCGCTTCTTGTAATAATTTCGCTCTCGTATATTTAGAGATCGGCTCATCTCCAACCTTCCCGAAAGCTTCAAAATATCCATGTGCCCCTGCTCCGCGTGCATGTACAACTCGTTCAGGGATTTTCTCGCGATCAAAATGTGAAATTTTCTCAATGAAATGGTAATTTTCTAAAGTAGATGGTCCCCTGTCTCCAACCGTTCTAATGTTTTGGTTATCTGTAACTGGGTGACCTTGACGATTCGTTAAGGTCATATCGCTTTCATTTTTTTTCAAATCTTTCCCTCCAAATAAGTTGATATAGTCATATTAATCTCCAGAACTTATTCAAGTATGCACGAATAGAAAAATCTCCCAAATAGCTACCGTGCTAGCTGTTTGGGAGATTCGATTCTATTCCTCTACAATTAATTTTCCTACCATATCATTATGGCCTGCTCCACAGAAGATTGAACAAATATATTCAAATTCTCCTGCTTTGTCAGCAACAAATGTGATTGTTTCATCAGCTTTTACTTCTTTTTTATACCCTTCGAATTCAACGGCATGCATCCCTTCTACATTTTTCAGTGTTACTTTAACCGTATCCCCTTTATTTACTTTGATTTCCTTAAGGTCAAAATCAAAATTTGATGCTTCAATTGTAAACTCTTTTACTTCTCCTGTACCCGTAGCATCCTCTGATTTGCTGCCACAAGCAGACAAAGCCAATATAGCTACAATCGCTATTAATAATGCTGAAAACCATTTTTTCATTTCCGTTTCCTCCTTTGATTTCATTCATATTTTGTATGGTCCATAAAAGTCATGTAAATCATATAAACAATCATACAAATCGCCGTTAATAAAAACCCCCAACCGAGTGTAATTTGTTCGATTAACAAGTAGTTATTGCATAATTGAACAGGTGAACGAATGTACAACCAGCCTAAACCGATAAACATCGCCGTAAAGCTGACGAAAATAATGCTTTTCCCTGTTAATTCTAGCTTTCGCCATGAATCACGAAAAGGGACACCAGCTAAAAATGGGAGACTAATAAACTTGAATAGTTCAACCGTCCATACCGTTAACGCTTCATCCATCGTTCGCGGAATCATCCAATAGACGAAAATAATGATGAATAAAAGAATCCCTGGAACACCGTTTCCATTCCATTTTTCAATAAAACGCGGGAATTTATTTTGAAAAAACTTTCCCATTAAAAACCCGGCAATGATCAATAATGGCATTTGCATGTGCATATGCACGATCATAATTGACTCCATTACATGGGCGACAGGTGGAGTTATAAGGAAAAGATAAAGCAGCAAGCCGTAAAATGATTGCCTCATCCCTTCTCCTCCCCTTTCAACACTTCGATCACTTTAGCAGCTGCCTCGTCAATATTTTTATAATCCATCACATCAACGAGGTGACCTTGTTTATCAACGAAATAAAAGGCGGAGTTATGAGCAAAATTTCCACTTCCATCAGGTATGACGATAACACCAAATTTTTTTAATAATGCATCTAACTGCTTTTGATCGTTAATTCTAGCCATGCGCCACGTTTCCCCATCACTATAAAAATAATCTTTATATCGATCTAACGTTGTCGGATCATCTCTTTCAGGATCAAAACTAATGCTTAAAAAAGTGATTTTATTCCCGAGATATTCGCGCGGAATTAATTCATACACATCCGCCATATTAAATTCCAATTCAATACAAACCGTCGTGCAAGATGTGTACATGAACGTGATGAATAAATACTGATCCTCAAATTCGGTAATTGGATAGATTCGTTGATTACTGTCTTCTAAGATGACGTCCGGAAACTTTGGTTTTTCTTCAATTAGTTGATTGACCCGGGCGGTTTCTGCTGTATACGCTTGGAAGCCGTCCGTGCCAATGTAAAAAAGTCCAGCCCCAAATAATAAAACGAGGATGATAGCCAACAGATTATGCTTGTTTTGGATCATGTAAACCACATCCTTTGAAAGGTCCCGCAGCGGCAAGAAGGGATAAACCAACCTTCTCGCCGGACTAGGCAAGCACCTTACACTTTTCTTGTTACCATGTTTTAAACGGCGGCGATCCTGGTGGTGCGTTGACGATAAATTCAACGAGCGGGATCACATAGGCCATTGCTACAATTAAGAGCATCAATACGATCGTTACGCTCCAACGCTCTGTCCAATAAGGTGTGTACGTGTCGTTTTCTTCTTTTTCCGCGATTGGAAATTCTGTTACGCCTTTTGGTGCGCGGAACATGAGATGAAATACTGCGTACACTTGAATGATGACGCCAATAATCAAGAGCGTTCCACCGATTGCTAATAAAATCAGATATGGGTCCCAGCTAAGCGCGGTTGCATTATCTCCATATGTTGTGTAGGACGTTCTTCTCGGTGAGCCTAGCAGTCCAACATAATGCATCGCACCAGACATAAACAACATTCCAACTGTCCAAATAATAGTTTGGATGACACCTACTTTATTCATCGCTGGTGTTAACTCACGTTTAGAAATGAATGGAATGAGCCAATAACTAATTCCGAAGAACGTGAGCATGACTGATGTTCCAACCGTTAGGTGAAAATGGCCGACGACCCACATTGTATTATGAACTACTTGGTTTAGCTGGTTCGTTGTTTGCGCAATTCCACCTGCCCCACCGGGAATAAAAGCAACCATCGCAATGAACGGTGCGAGAAAGCGAACATCTCCCCATGGAAGTTTTTTATACCATGTAATGAGTCCTTTTCCGCCTTTTTTTCTTGCTGTTTTTTCAAACACCGAGAACATTGCATACGCCGTCATTAAAGATGGAAAACCAATTGCGAGACTCATAAACACATGCATATATTTCACAGACTCCGAAATACCAGGGTCAACAATTTGATGGTGGAATCCACCTGTAATATTCAAAATGACTAATAGCATGATCACAACGCGAGTAAGCGTGTCGCTGAAGCGTCTGCCGCCGATAATTTTTGGTACGATTACATACCATGCGGATACGGCTGTCAAATACCAAATATTTACGAGCGTATGCCCAAACGCCCAAAACAGTGTTCGTGCAACCATAACGTTAATTGTTTCTACCCATCCGAATGACCAAGGAATAATCGTTAATACTTCAATTGCCACAGGTAGACTACCGAAAAATAGTAGGACAAATACGCCTGTTCCGAAGAATGCTAAAATCGGTAAATGTTTTCCTGGATTTTGTTTGCGCCAATGGGCTACATTGATAAAAGCTCCAAATGCACACATCCATACTCCTAATACAATAAACACTAGGCCTATATAAAAATCGGGCGAAGCTGCCATCGGCGGATAAAAGGTAAACATGACAGATGCTTTATTTAATAAAATAGGGATAACTGCAAGTACGAGTCCGAACACCTTCATTCCAAAGCCAATCCATCCCATTTTTCTTACCTTTGGAAGAAGTCCGCCTAAAGTATGTGATAGTGCTGCGTAAAAGTAGCCAATTGTGAAGAAAGCTGTGAGAACGAGAACTAATAGTACACCGTGAGCCGTCAATACTTGGTAATAGTTAAACCATGACGGTAATTGCAAAACTCCGGCACGTTCGAGTCCTTGCAATAACCCTAGCGTTCCCCCAACGAGTAAGGCGATAAACGCTACAATCATATACGTTCTTGTAAACCGGGCATCTGCCGCATTGATTCCAAGCGCTTTATTTGTTTTTTCCTTAAATGATCCTGATAACGCCGCCTCCATTGATCTCCCCTCCTTTATTTCACCGTAATCGTTGTGCTCATATATTGATGACCAGCGCCGCAATATTCATTACAAAGCACTAAATATTCGCCAGGTTCATCAAATTTTTGTTTAATTTTTTGAATATGCCCTGGCATAACCATTGCGTTAACATTCGTTCCAGCAATTTGGAAGCCATGAATGACATCTTTAGAAGTCATTGTAAAGTGTACGGTTGCCCCTGCAGGAATTTCAATATTTCCTGGATTAAAATTAAATACTTCCAACGTCATCACTACTTCATATTCGTTTTCCCCAATTTCAAAGACGCCTGGTTGGTCGAATGGTGCTGTTTCATCTACTTTTTGCGGGTCAATCGTCTCTGTATGGCTCGGTGGCCCCATTCCAAGAGCAAATGTTTGATATCCCGTTAACAGCATGAATCCTAAGATCATTCCGAAGCTAATGATTAGCCATATCTCTTCAGATCGATGCATTTTCATCTTTTTCCCCTCCTATACTCTTGCCATATATAGGCCATAAAGTACTAAATACGTAATCAAAATGACGAAGCCAACGACACCGACTGAAAACATCGTCCCTTTATACGTTTCTTTTTCCTCTTTATTTAAAGGTGATTTCGACTCATTCACTGCTTTCATAGAACTGAGACCTCCCTTATTCATTTTGTATCTTTAGTGTAGTTGATAGTGATTCTCACCATTGTGAGGAATATCACACTTATTGAAAATATTTTTTAATAAATATAGCAAGCCAAATTTTAATCGTTATCGTTTTATAATTAATATAATTACTGGTATATTCCTAATCTTTTTGCTATCATTAATAGTGTACAAATTCATGTCAGGGAGTGAGATCCAATGAGTGAGAATAAAAATCAGAAAAGAATGACTACAGCAGCTGGTGCTCCAGTTAGTAACAATCAGGATTCAATGACGGCTGGTCCTAGAGGGCCAATGTTATTGCAAGATGTTTGGTTTTTAGAAAAAATGGCTCATTTCGATCGAGAGGTAATTCCTGAGCGGCGTATGCATGCGAAGGGATCTGGTGCATATGGCACATTTACCGTAACACATGATATTTCGAAGTACACGAGGGCGAAAATTTTCTCGGATATTGGCAAGAAAACGGACATGTTCGCGCGCTTTTCAACCGTTGCTGGTGAGCGTGGGGCCGCTGATGCAGAACGCGATATTCGGGGATTCGCTTTACGATTTTATACCGAAGAAGGTAACTGGGATATCGTCGGAAACAATACACCTGTATTTTTCTTCCGCGACCCGCTAAAATTCCCAGATTTAAACCACGCCGTTAAGCGTGACCCGCGCACAAATATGCGCAGTGCAAATAATAACTGGGATTTTTGGACAAACTTACCTGAAGCTCTTCATCAAGTAACGATCGTCATGAGTGATCGCGGAATTCCGAAATCTTATCGGACGATGCACGGCTTCGGAAGTCATGCATTCAGTATGATTAACGCAGAAAATGAACGCGTTTGGGTGAAGTTCCATTTTCGTTCCCAACAAGGAATTGAAAACTTAACGGATGAAGAGGCAATTGATGTCGTCGGCGTTGACCGTGAAAGCCATCAAAGAGATTTATATGAGGCGATTGAAGAAGGCAATTTCCCGAAATGGAAAATGTACATCCAAGTCATGACAGAAGAACAAGCAAACAATATGCCATATAACCCGTTTGACTTAACAAAAGTATGGTATAAAAAGGATTTCCCATTGATTGAAGTTGGAGAATTTGAGCTAAACCGAAATCCGGATAACTATTTTGCTGAAGTAGAGCAAGCTGCCTTCACACCAGCAAACGTTGTACCTGGTATTAGCTTCTCCCCTGACAAAATGTTACAAGGAAGACTTTTCTCTTACGGTGATGCGCAACGGTACCGTTTAGGTGTCAACCATCATCAAATTCCGGTCAATCAACCAAGATGTCCAGTACATAGCTTCCACCGCGATGGAGCAATGAGAGTGGACGGAAACGCTGGCAGCACACTCCATTATGAGCCGAATAGTTATGGTGAGTGGAAAGAACAGCCTGAATACAGCGAACCTGCTCTATCCCTTTACGGCAATGCAGACCGGTGGAATTTCAGAGAAGATGATGATAATTACTACGAACAACCTGGAAAGCTCTTTAATTTAATGAGCGCCGAGCAAAAGCAGGCGCTATTCGAAAATACAGCAGCCAATATTGGGCCAGCTGATAAACATATTCAACTACGTCATATAAAAAATTGTTACAAAGCCGATCCGGCCTACGGCCAAGGCGTAGCCGAAGCACTCGGCATCGCTTGGAGTGAGCTAGAAGTAGCCGTAGAATTGGATGATTAATTGCAAGGGAGCAGCGAAATGAGGCTGCTCCTTTTTGTTTTATCGACATTCACTTATTCAGATGACAATTAAAGTTGGAAAATGATTTGCGATGGTGACCGTATCAAAAACTTTAAAATGAGAACTTAGACTGTTAGACGGTGGCTAATTGACCGCTTCCTGTCGAGAGTCGAGAAAGCGGTTCATTCGAAAGATCCTGATCGACAGGTTCTTATCCAAAAGTGAGATGGCTAGCCATTGGGCAGTTCCTAATCGACTGGTTTCCATCTAAAATCAAGAGGACCGGCGATTAGACAGTGGCTTATCGACAAGGTACTATGCATATTCATGATATTTGTCCATTAGGAACGCCCTTATCGACTGGTTTCCATCTAAAATCAAGAAGATCGGCTATTAGACAGTGGCTTATCGACAAGGTACTATGCATATTCATGATATTTGTCCATTAGAAACGCCCTTATCGACTCGTTCTTAGCTAAAATCAAGACGACCGGCTATTAGACAGTTCCTTATCGACCAGGTACTATGCATATTCATGATATTTGTCCATTAGGAACGCCCTTATCGACTCGTTCTTAGCTAAAATCAAGACGACCGGCTATTAGACAGTCCCTTATCGACCAGGTACTATGCATATTCATGATATTTGTCCATTAGGAACGCCCTTATCGACTGGTTTCCATCTAAAATCAAGACGACCGGCGATTAGACAGTGGCTTATCGACCAGGTACTATGCATATTCATGATATTTGTCCATTAGGAACGCCCTTATCGACTCGTTCTCATCTAAAATCAAGATGACTGGCTATTAGACAGTCGCTTATCGACCAGGTACTATACATATTCATAATGTTTGTCCATTAGGCAATCCCTTATCGACTGATTCTCATCTAAAATCAAGAGGACTGGCGATTAGACAGTGGCTTATCGACCAAGTACTATACAATTTCATGAAGTTTGTCCATTAGGCAATTCCTAATCGACTGATTCTCATCTAAAATCAAGAGGACTGGCGATTAGGTAGTTCTTATCGATCAGTTTTCACCGGGCTAGAGCAAGAACTTGGAAGATTAGACAATCTTCATTTTCTCGCTTCTTGTCTAAAGTCGTAATATCGGTTCATTAACAATCTGTACATCATTAACCACTCTTCTACGGGCTAGCTCCAGATTCTTCAAGCAGCTTGTTAAATCTCCCACAAATTCCATGGATATTCGTTTGGTGGCTTTGAATGAACTTCCACTATTTCTTTCGTTGTTGGATGTGGAAAATTTAATGTTCGAGCCCATAATGCGATTTGTTGCCCAGGACGATTTACTTTTGGCCCATATTTTTGATCGCCATAAAGTGGCAGTCCGGATGCTGAGAGTTGGACGCGGATTTGATGTGAACGCCCTGTATGCAGACGAACGGCAAGTAGACTTAGTTTGTCTCTCGTTCCTATTAATTCGTATTCAAGTACTGCCTTTTTTGCTTGCTTATGATCTGCTGAAACCGCGTGGACTTTATTCTTTTTTGTGTCTTTATATAGATAGTGTTCCAATATTCCCTGATTTTCCTGTGGTTTTCCTCTCACAACAGCGATGTACCAGCGGTCAAGCTCTCCTTTTCGGATCACATCCGATAATCGCGATGCGGACTTAGATGTTTTCGCAAATACCATCACACCTCCGACAGGACGATCAAGACGATGAACAAGCCCTAAATAGACATTTCCAGGCTTTTGGTAGCGAATTTTTAAGTCTTGTTTTAAAATCGTCAATAAATCATTGTCACCGCTATTATCTGCTTGTACAGGAATATTTACTGGTTTTTCAACAACGAGTACATGGTTATCTTCATATAGAATCGGTATATTCATCATTGCTCTCCTTACCTTTTGTACCCATCATTATACATGGTAGAAAAATTTTTTTCGCATAATATGTTTATCCTCCTTTGATTCGGGTAAATAGAAAATACAAGGCGAAACAACCATTGGATGATATGTATGTAGACGGGGAGTTTACAGTTACATTCAATGGATGAAATGCACAGCCTTGGCGGAAAGTTTGCTTCGCTGGCGATTTGGTACACTCGTCAAGAACCAAACATGGTTCTATTCACAGTGTTTTATCGTAATTGGCAGTAGATTTTTTGTGAAAGTGCAACTTGAAGACTGACTGCAAAAAGGGATGTTTCCTATGCCAGGTAGGCAATGACAGTCAGATCCATCAAACTGCATTGACGGGTATTTTATTGTTCGTCAGGAAGGACAGTTTGGGAAATGTGAAATGGAATAAACAAATTTTCCGTGTGCACCCCTTTTTGAGCGGGCTGAAAAAGAGGAGAAAAATGCCAAGAAACCTCTATAATATTCTGCTTATACTGAAAGGTAATCAATCATGTGGGTGGAAATTAGGTTTCGAACGTTCTTTTTCTCGGACATTGTAGCCACCTCTTAAAGGGCAAAGGAAAAGGCATGGTCCTATTCGGATCACGCCTTTTTCTTTACCCTTTAATGCATCCCCTTCCATTCTCCTTGATTTTTCGATGACTTTGCTTTTTTAGCTTTTTCCTTATGTGCGCGATTAGCATTTGCGCTACCAAATTCTTTAGAGAATTCTGCATCCGTTTTACTTTGGTCAAATCCTTGTTTATTCTTTTGTTCCGCATCTTTTTTCTTCGTTCGTTTCGCCATGGGACATCCTCCTCATTTCATCTTTATTATGAGAAAGGAGAGAGAAAATATTCGTCACCATGTAGATTGTCGGTTTTTCCTTTTTACTTCCTCCACATCCGTATCGCTATATATTGTTGTACCTTTCCCACCCGTTGTTTGGGCTAGCCATTCCTTTACTTCATTGTAAGACATGCCCGATTGCTCATTTTTTCTTTTCACTTCATTAATATTTGTTCCGGCTACTGTGAATATGTCATTTGAACGATTTTCGTCATTTGTTTTCATCACGCCACTCCTATTTTCGTTTCACGTTAGCTTCTCCTGAAATCCTTTTCTCATTCAGATGAATCATAATGAGACCTATCACCATCGAGATTGATCGTCTATGACCATTTGATCATAAGAGAAATTACCTTAAACTTCCCATTCATTTCTATTTATTTTATGTTACAATGGATCACAATATAGAAATCACAATACAAAATGCCGATTTCTGGATTTACTTTCTAATGAAATTTTAATCTTATCCTCATTGTTCTTTTAAATTGGATCGTTATGATGGTAATACAGAAGCAAGACATGATTAAAATCTTTAGAAAATGAAAATAGGAGGAGGTTTTCAACATGGTTCAAGATTTTGAGGTAAAAACGCTTTTCGAAGGACAAATTCACGAGCGTCAACAATTTACATTAAGCATTGAAGGCAATAAATATCAGGGGATTTTTCATGAAAAGGAAATTCAATGGTTTCATCCCCACCCTAAAAATATTCTCGAAGAGGAAGATCTTGAGAATGTTGAAACCAAGGTTTATGATTTAATAACCAATGAAGAAATTGAAAACTTTGAAGTAAAACCATTATTTAAAAATCAAATTCATGAACGTCAGCAATTTACATTAAATATCGAAGGTCACACATATCAAGGAATTTATCATGATGAAGAAATCCAATGGTTCCACCCCCATCCGAAAAATGTTCTTGAAGAGGAAGACCTTGAAAATATGGAATCTAAAGTATCTAACTTAATGACAAATAAATTAGAGCATTAGATTTACATGTGGCTGCCTGTTTGGGCAGCCACATTTTTTATTCATTTGCAAACGTCTAATTCGATTAAATCTATAAGTTTTTAAAGTGATCAAGAGTTCTGTTTGTTCCTCGCTAGCTAATCCTTACTGTAAGCTATGCCGAATTATCATAGATTTCAACTCCTTTGTTAATTCACATCATGCAGGTTAGGCTTTTAACATTCATTTTTCCGAATCACTTAGTGAGAAATTGCCCACTACTCGATCTCCGAAGATTATTCGTATCTGTTAACCAAATTTCATACGCCCTTTCACTCATCTGAGCGATTATTTGATTAAGTGCGCCATATTGGGCATTATTATCCTGCTTTCATCTCCTTGTACTTATATAAACATCCCCCTATTCTGATTTTTAAGTTGATCGATTGTAAAAGACTATATCTAATCTTCCGTTTATTCATTATAATTGTAACCAATCTAGATTTTTGAGGAGTGTTTGACAATGGACGATCAATGGAATGCCCATTTGTATGACAGAAAACATGCTTTCGTTTCACAATATGGTGAGTCGCTCATTGATTTATTGGCTCCAATGAAAGGAGAAAAGATTCTTGATCTCGGCTGTGGTACAGGAGATTTAGCTAAACGTTTGTCCGATTTAGACACAAATATTATTGGCGTTGATCAATCGGAAAATATGGTAAATCAAGCATTAAACAAGTATCCGAATCTTTCCTTTCAAGTGCAAAACGCACTCGATTTACCGTACAATAACGAGTTTGATGCTGTCTTTTCAAACGCAACCTTGCATTGGATAAAACCGCCAGAACGAGTATTACATAGCATTTTTAATAGCTTGAAAAAAGGAGGTAGATTGGTTGCTGAATTTGGCGGAATAGGAAATGTCCAAAGTATTACCGAGGAAATGATCCATCAAATCGAGAAGCTAGGAATGGAGTATGATTATACGCAATTTCCTTGGTATTTTCCTAGCATTGGTGAATATACAGCTTTAATGGAGAAGATTGGATTCCACGTAACATTTGCCCATCACTTTGCACGTCCTACTCCTTTAGAAGGGGAAAATGGGCTTAGAAATTGGATCACCATGTTTGCGGATAACCTATTAGCAGGCTTCACTGAAGAAAAAAAAGAAATAGTTATCGAGAATGCGGAAAAACGTTTAAAACATATTCTATATGTGGATGGTCAATGGATCGCGGATTATAAGCGAATTCGTGTAATTGGAGTGAAGGTACAATAGATACATGAAAGCATGCTTAGAATTAGCATGCTTTCATTTTTGTCTACAATAATGACGTTTATAAAGCTACCCGCCCTGTATGTGTTTTTTCTGTCATCCGCTCAATCGATTGAAAGCATTGATAAGCTAACCACATATTTAAATGGCATAAAAAGGTGATGCCAAAAAGAGGAATAAAGCCCGGTAAATAAATAAAAAAGTAATACGCTGTTACGCATGTAATGATCATGGCGATCAGGTTTGCGGGATGTAAAAAGGCAATGATTAACGCTTGCTTCAAATACTCAAACAAGCTTAGTTTATAATGAACATAAACTGGAAACACATAAAAAAGTAAGATAATGAACACAACCGCAATTAAGAGCATTAGGAAGCTCATAATTAGGCTGCCAGATCCTTCAAAGCTTCTGAAAAAGAATAAATTAAACGTAATTAAGAGAGCCAAGATAAGCAACATAGCTCCAAATCTGTTTGAACGCAAAAACTCCTTCCGATACACATGCCAAAATGTTTTTGTAATCGGAATATCTTCCTCGCCCATCGCTGTTTTTCTCGCAATTGAATAAAGGGCAATCGTACTAGGCATTATCCCTAAGAGAATCCCACCTAATAAAGTAAAGCCAACCCATAATACATTTAAATAAAAGAAATGAGTAATCCATCGACAAACATTGTAAATCCCTGTTAATAATCGATTCATTTGCATTTTTCCCCACTCCTTCCTAAGCAATCGGAATGGACAAGTTACGATTTCAACCCACTTGTACTAATCCCTTCCACGATATATTTTTGGAAGATAAAAAAGATAATAAAGACGGGTAATAAACTAACCGTCGTCATCGCAAACATAGCCCCCCAGTTCGTTACCGCATTAGGATCCGAAAAAAGCTTTAATGCCAAAGAAACAGGATATTTTTCAGGAGTAACTAAGTATAATAATGGTCCCATAAAGTCATCCCAGCGCCAATAGAATGAAAAAATAGCTGCTGTCATCATTGCCGGAACAACTAATGGCACAATAATTCTAAAGAAAATTGAAATTGTATTGCAGCCATCAATTCTCGCAGCTTGGTCTAGTTCGGTTGGAATTGTTCTAATAAACTGCATGATCAAAAATATAAAGAATGGCACTCCGAAAAAGGTTGGCAAAATTAATGGAAGATACGTATCAATCCACCCAAAACTATTAAACATAATATACTGTGGAATCATGACCATTTCATATGGAAGCATCATTGTCAGCATCATTAATACAAACCAAATATTTCTTCCGACGAACTTCACCCTTGAAAAGCCATAGGCAATAAAAGTGGATGAGATAATACTGCCAATTGTTGATATAAACGTAATAATGAAGGAATTTTTGAAAAAGGTGGAGAATGTTATGCCTCCAAATCCTTTCCATCCTTCTTTAAAATTCGAAAAATCCCATGAAGTTGGAATTAATTTATGAGCATCAACAAAAACGGTGGAACTTTCCTTAAAGGAGCTCATTGTCATCCAGGCAAGTGGGTACAGCATGATTGCGGTAAAAATGATGAGCCCTATATGTAAAAGTATTTTGTTATTCCTTTTTTTCGTCCTTATATCCATCTTGGTAGGCTCCCTTCCTTATTAATCACCGTAATGTACCCATTTATCTGAACTCTTAAAAATAAGTGCGGTTAAAAAAGCAATGATAATCAGCATTACCCACGCCATCGCTGAAGCGTAACCCATATCAAAAAATTCAAACGCTCTTCGATACATATAAAGAACATATAATAACGTACTGTTCATTGGTCCTCCATTTGTTACGATAAAACTAGGCGTAAAGGCCATAAATCCTTGAATCGTTTGCATTACAGTATTGAATAAAATAACCGGAGTGAGCAGTGGAATCGTAATTTTCATAAACTGTTGCCAAGGCTTAGCTCCATCTACGCTTGATGCTTCATAATACGTTTGTGGTATATTCCTCAGCCCAGCAAGGAAAATTAACATAGATGAACCAAATTGCCACCCGTATAGAGCAACCAATGTCCAAATGGCTGTATCTGGATCGCCTAACCATGAATGAGTAGGCAAACCTAGCATTGCTAAAATTGAATTAAGCGCCCCATCAATTCCGAATAATTGTCTCCACATGATCGCAATACCGATGCTTCCTCCAACAACAGACGGCAAGTAAAGGAGTGTACGATACAAACCAACAGCCTCTACCACTTTATTTAGAACAACTGCCACAAATAAAGCAAAAATCAATCTTATTGGTACAGCAGTAGCCGCGTAAAAAAACGTTACTTTTAATGATTCCTTCCAAGTTTTATCCGCTGTAAACATCCGCTCATAATTTCCCAGTCCTATCCAATTGCCTTGACCACCCATCGTATAATCGGTAAATGATAAATATAATGAATATAAAATCGGATAAAGGGTCAAACCAATTAAGCCAATAATAAAAGGTGAAATAAAAAGATAGCCCATACGATTTTCATAATCGGTTTTTAATTTTCGCCTTCGCGGCGTTTTCATCGGTGTTTCGGGTGTTATTTCTAGTTTATTTATTGCCACCATACTCACCCTTTCCCAAGTTTCTCCTGATATAAATGGTCCTGGTCATTTACATGAACACAGGACCATTTATTAAAGGTACGATTCTTACGTTTATTTCTTGCGATTCAAGATCGTCTCCGCTTCTTTTCTAAATTCCGCTGCCCCTTCTTCAGGTGACAACTTCTTATACATGACCATCTCATCCACATTCGCTAATTCCGTTAATACTTCGGATGCTTCAGGCGGGAAGTTGGAATCAATTGGTGTGCTATTCTCCGTTACATACTCAATATATTCAAATACCTTTTTATCGACGTCCCCTAAATTAGCTGACATGGCATTCCTAATTTCTTCTTTAATTGGAATTCCACGATCTGTACCGCCGATATTATATACCTCAATATTATTCGTAAAGAAATCGATAAACTTAGCCGCTTCCTCTTTCTTTGTGGAATTTTCTGCAATGGACCAGAACATAGCTGGTTTTAAATACATCCCTTTTGTATTGTTTGCACCAGGCAATAGATTTAATTCTAGTTCTCTTCCAGATGCAGTCGTCACAACTCCAACTTGATTTGACCATCTCCAATCGATGGCAGCCTTCCCGTGAACAATCAGTTCATCTTCCGGTCCCTGCACTTGTTGAATCACGTCATAGCCAGGCAGTGAACCAGCTTCATACAGCTTTAGGTTAAGCTTAAAATAATCGATCAGTAATTGATCATCATCATAACCTAATCCTGTTCCATCATCGTTAAATAAGCGATATCCTTGCTCTCTTAAATAATATTCAAAAATATTTTTCGGCTCTGGTAATCTTGCACCGAAATTACCTGTTTTATCTTTTACAGCTGTAACAACATTTTCATAGTCTTCCCATGTCCAATCATGTTTCATTTCTACCCCGGCTTCCTCCATCATCGCAGGGTCATAAAGGGCAGTTAATGCATTCGTTCCAGTAGGGATGCCTAATAGTTTGTCATCTTTTATACCGGAATCCATTACCGTTTCGCTCACCCCGTCTAAATTAAGCGTTCCATCTTTAACAAAAGGATTTAAATCAGCCAGTAATCCTTGTGAAGCGTATAAATTTAAATATTCACCAAAGTTTTGCTGCATAATATCAGGTAAGTTATTTCCAGCAGCCTGTGCGGCCATTCTTTCAAAATAACCATCAAAGCCAGTAAACTCAGGTTCAATCTTCACATGCGGATTTTGCTCTTCATACAGTTCAATAATTTTTAGCGTCATATCATGTCTTCCTTGGGAGCCCCACCACGACATTCTTAATGTAACTTGTTCTGGTTCTTCTTTAACCGGTTGTTCTTCTTTGTTTTCTTTTTCTTGTTCATTTCCAGTGTCGTTTGTACTTGATGAACCTTGTTCTGTCCCCCCGGAGCAGGCAGCTAATACAACAGCAAATACAACTGTTAATATTAAGAGCAAATATTTCTTCATTAATCCCCCTCCATCCTTTTATTGTAAACGCTTTCTATATCCTCTTTACTATATTGCATTTCAACATTTCGAAAAATAAAAAAATCAGAGGTGAATGTATAAAAATTAGACAAAAAGAAAAAGGAAGATTTTTTACCTCCTCCTTTAACTATTGAACAATCCCATGATGATGTTTATATTCCGTTGGCGTAAAACCTGTCTGCTTCTTGAATACTTGGCTAAAATAGCGGGGATTATTTCCGAATCCTACTTTCTTTGCTACTTCTATTGTCTTCATTTCTTCTGGTTGTTCAAATAATTCAATTGCCTTTTTAATACGTTGGTCTATTAAATAGGTGGAAAATTTCTCTCCCATTTCCTTTTTAAATAATTTCCCAAGATAATCGGAATTCATATAAACGACTTCATTTGCAATTTTCGTAATCGACAATCCTTCCTCGTTAAGATGTTCAGCCACATATTCGATTGCCTTTTTTATAATTGAGCTTTGTGTTTGTTTCGTATTTGAATAATAGAGTCGAGTTACCCCCTGTGCAATCGTCACCATAAACTCTCTAATTTGCTCAAATGTAGATAATTGGACTAATTGAATGATTTGTTTAAATAAGGCATCCCTATGCTCTTTATTTGCTTGTCTAATCATCGACATAAATAATTCTAAACTATGTGTTTTCACTAGATGCTCATCATACATATCCTGTTGTAAATGAACGAAAAATTGATCTACATAGCTGCGAACCCTAATTAAATCGCCGTTACGAATTGCGCGTATGAGTTCTTCGTGGTCAAATTGGAAACTTGTTTCATTCGTTTCTTTTTCTTCACAATCTTGCTTCGTAATAATACTTCCTTCTCCTAAATAGAATCTCCTCATTAAATAATCCAGTGCCTCATTGTAAAGTTTTCGCACTTCTTGTATATAACCTGAACTACTTATTGCCGTCGTAAACGTAAGCTGATAAACATTTGTAAAAATTTGTTGGACACCTTTTAATAATTCAATAAACTGCTCCACTTCAATATTTTGTGTGATTATAATAATTTTCTCACCAATCGTTGTATTTAATAAGACCGGCCACTTTTTTATTTCATTTGCAAGCGTTTCTTTCAAAGCAAAAATATGTTCATATTCATGTTCGTTTTCAATCATTAATATGAGCACCCGGAATTGTATGTTGTTTACTTCAATATCAAAAAGAGTTTGATAATATTCCCACTCTTTCACTCCATATTTTTTATTTGTAATGTAATCTTTTAAAAATTGCTCCTTCGCTCGCGGAAGAATTCGTTCCAGTTTTTGATTCATTGATGAAAGGAATTGTTCTTTTCGCTTTTGTTCATTGATCTCCTCGACAACTTTTAGAAGGGCTTGTTCAATTTTTGTTTCATTGCTCGGTTTCAGCAAATAATGTCTTACATTGTATGCCATTGCTGTTTTGGCATATTCAAACTCATCATAACCCGAAAGAATAATAAACCTTACATGTGGATATGACGTATGAATTTTTTCAATTAGCTCAATTCCATTCATTCCAGGCATTTTTATATCGGTTATGACAATATCAGGGACACGCTTCTCCACATACTCTAAGGCCATTTGGCCATGATACGCCTCCCCAACGAGCTTCGTTCCACATTTTTCCCAATCTACAAGCATCGCGATTCCTTGTAAAATATGAATCTCATCATCGACCAATAAAACTTTATACAATTTCTTCACCTCGTCATGAAAGGTAAGGTTATAACAACCTTTGTTCCAGAACCTTTTTTACTTTCGATGTGAATTCCATATTCATTCCCAAACATTAATTTAATTCGTTCATTTATATTAAATAGACCAATTCCGGAACCTTTTGATCGTATTTTCCCCTCATAAATGGTTTGGATGGTTTCCTCTTCCATACCTGGACCATTATCAATGACTATAATTTGCAGTTGATCTTCAAGCGTTTCACAGTAAATTGTAATCTCACATTCGGAAACTATTTCCTCCAATCCATGCTGGATCGCGTTTTCGACAATTGGCTGAATCGTTAATTTTGGGATACTATATTTTTTTATGTCGTCTTCTCCATAAATTGTGTACCGAAGCCTCTTTTCATAACGATATTTTTGAATCGTAATATAATGATGAACAATATCAAATTCCTCTTCAATCGTGATCAAGGGGGCCTTTTTACTAATAATATTTCTCATCATATTTCCCAATGCCTCTGCTAGACTCGAAATCTTATCTTGTTTATTCATTCTTGCTAGCCAATTAATTGAATCAAGTGTATTGTATAAAAAATGTGGATTAATTTGTGCTTGAAGTGCCTTATATTGCGTCTCCTTTATAATTAGCTGTTTTTGATAATTTTCTCTAATTAGTTCGTTAATTTCTTTTAACATTAAACTAAAATGTTTTTGCATTTGGCCAATTTCGTCTTTTTGATAGTTTTCATTCGTAAAATGCAAGTCTTCAAACGTTCCTGTCTGAACTTGCTTCATTTTTTCGGTTAATTCTTCAATCGGCTTTGATATCGCCTTTGCCGCTCTTCTACTGATAAAAACGGTTAACACGATCATAAAGATAAAAAACATGATCATTACATGGGTGATAATCTTCGTTTTTTCCGCGATATGATCGTAAGGAAGAACATGATAATAGGTTAGATTTGAATAGGCAGATGTTTGAAATGTAATAAAAGATTTTTTCCCTTCAATTTCACTAATATGATAACCACGTTTCTGACCATATGTATCTCTTTCAAGAAATTCATCGATACCGCTTTCAGACAGACCATCCTTATAAAGAATGTCATCCCCCTTTGTAATAATAATTTTACGATCAATCGGGTAATTCAACAGCTTCCTAAGTAAATTCTTTGTATCAATTTTTATATAAAGGATGCCAAGATGATCCAGCTTAACATTTTCCGTCCGTCGAATTTGTCTAGCGGATAATAACGTATCTTGTTCTAAACTTCCCCACACATTCGCCCCTTGAAAATTATAGATTTCTTCGTTATATATTTCTAAATCATGATGTGAGCCATAATCATATCCGCCAATATAAGGCTCTGAATGATAGTCAATCATTTGAACAGATGTAATATACCACTCCATATTGGCATAAGCAGCCAATCGTTCAGTGAGCATCATCCTTGTCTTATATGCTTGGTAATCAAGAGGATTAGACTTAATCGTACGCAAATACATTTGGAACATACTATCCGTACTAATTTGAAACGACATTTTTTCCACCTTTTTCAGCTCTTCATCTAATATCGTTGACCATAAAAGCAGACTTTCGGCTGACTCGGTGTAAATCCGTTCTTCGTACATTTTAGAAAAATAGTGAAATAAAAAAAGTACTGTTAAACTGAATAGAAATAGTAGGAATAAGGTAACAAAGAAGATTTTATTTTTGATCGTATTAAAATAATTAAATAAGCGACTTATCTTCACTCTTTCCCCCCTAACCATTTGTTCAGGGTTTGAAACTTTCACAGTTATATTGTTATTCCTGTAATGACTAGGCTGAAAGAAAAAAAACTTCATTATCATCATTAGGTCTTAATTCACATTTATTACTTAAGTATAAACAGTTTTATCAGTAGTCCGCAACCGAAATTTGAAGATTTAAAATATTCGCTTCACGCAATTTAAAATAACAAAGAAACAACTTATTATAAGTGCTCTTTTGCCATTAAATTTATTTCACTGAAATATATATATCGACCTGGCTATTTTCAGGATCGGCCGCCCGCTCATCATATACTTCAAAATCAGTGGAGAAAGCCCTCTCATTATGTTGAGTCCATTCCCAAATTTCTTGCCATGCTTCAACAACCACTTCTTGGACGGGTCCTTTTCTCGTTGTGAATATTACATACTTGCCTTTAGGGATCTCAATCGTTTTCATTCCTTTGACAGTACTTGAAGCCTCTGTTATTTCAGCTCCAATTGCAAATGTATACATTCCCGCTTCATCCGATTCATAATCCGTATATAAAGCAATAATAGAGGAATTCTTCTTATTCTGTATGTTCTTCCACAGATCAAATTTGTAAAAATTTTCCCACTGCGCAGCGATCACCCCTTCTCCATTCATTTCTGCCCGATTATTTGTCCGAGCTGGAATGCCGATAAAGATAAATCCTTTCAGCGCTACACGATTTTTTCCAACCATCCGAAACCCTCCTATTCATTTGCTAACAACAAAAGTAATTGCATTCGTCTTTAACAAAACTGGCTTTTCATTTCTAACAATTTTATATTCTAATCGTTTTACGATCGTATCCAATTGCTTCCAACCCAAGTATGCCTCCTGTAACTTCTTTATCATCTCGTTTGTAGGGATATTGAGCTCAATCAATGCATCGAGTTTTTCATTTGTCTCAATATTTATTTCTTCCACTTCAGAATTGACGATAATACAATTGATGCCATTTTCTTTCGTCCCTTTCGCCATTCGTTCAAGCGTCTTAGTAAAAATCGCTTCTGTTCGTACATGCTCAAGACTGGAAACAGCAACAATCAGATCAAACTCATCGGGATTAATTGGATAATGTTCAATGTCAGCTTTAACCGTTTGAATCACTTCGTTCACTTGATACTTTTCACTATATTGCACTAATTTTTCTAATGCCGAATCTAGCAGATCAACACAGATGACCTTTCCTTCTTTTTCTTTTATCGCTTTGGCCAATGGAATGCTATTTCTCCCTACACCCGCACCTAAATCAAGAATCATTGGTTGCGGGCTGTCAGCCAAGAGAGGAATAAGATCGATCACTGTTTTAACAGGCTTATGAAGCCATGATCCTGCTTCAAAAAGCTTGTAATGATCGTAACAAAAATCGTGATATTCCTTTTCTTCTTTTCTGATAAATTCAATTCTATCCATGATTTCTCTCCATTTCTTTTAACTAATGATCATTTCGATATGCAAATGTAAATCCCTCTATTTTTCCATCACATGGTACGATATAGAAAAAGGAGGAGCTAACGTGAACATTTCTTTAATTGCTGCGATGGATATAAATCGTGTGATCGGTCAGAATAATGATCTTCCTTGGAGATTACCGAGGGATTGGCAACATTTGAAAAAGATAACAATGGGGCATCCGATTATTTTAGGGAGAAAAAACTTTGAATCGATTGGGAGACCTTTGCCGGGAAGAAGAAATATTATACTTACTAGAAATAGTCGTTGTACATACGATGGCTGTGAAATTGCCCACACTATTGAAGATGTTTTTGAACTGTGTAAAGGTGAAGAGGAAATATTTATTTTCGGAGGAGAACAAATTTATCAAATGTTTCTTCCTTATGTTGAAAGGATGTATATAACAAAGATTCATCATTCATTTGAAGGAGATACATATTTTCCAGACTTTGATCATGAAGAATGGAAAGAGGTTTCCGTTGAAAAGGGCATCACTGATGAAAAGAATCCTTTTGTTTATTATTTTCATCTGTATGAAAGAAAAAGAACGACTCTTTAATTATTAAAGCAGCTTCCGATATGAATAAGGAGTGGGAAGATTAAATAGATAAAAGGAGCTTGCTTGAAATGAAAAAGGGGATTTTTATCTTGATCAGTATGTTCTTACTATGTGCCTGTTCGAAAGCGACAGAGAATATACAAGAAGATCAGGAAGTCAATATTGGACAACAAGAAGAGGATATAGCGGCAAATAACGAATTAGCTGAAGTTGATGACCATGAGGTAGAACAAGAAGGTCAACCATCTTTTATTCATTCTAGCGGAAATGTGAAGGCGGGTGGACGTTTCATTTATGCGAATGATTGGGTCTACTTTGCCAATCTTTTTGATGAAAACCATTTATATAAAATGAAAGCCGATGGGACGGAAGTAAGTAAGTTGACTGAGCATCCCGTCACTAATATTCAACTGGTCAGGGATTGGATTTACTATGTACAGTTAGACTATGACGACATGTATCCCATTCACTTATCAATCAATAGAGTGAACGTAGATGGCGGTGATGCAAGTGTTGTATTAGAACATCCTGTTGGCGAATTACATGTTTTTGGTAATGACCTGATCTTTATTATGGATGATAAGGTCCATACAATGAATATCAATGAGAAAGAAGCAGTCTCCCTTCCTTATACCGCTTTTTCAATGAGTGTGTTTGAAAATCAAATCGTTTTTTATAATCATGCTGGTTATCATTTAGGTGATATTAAAGGTTCAGAAGCTGAAGAACTTTTTCTAGAGAGCTACGGGGATTTCGTCTTTGAGGAAAATAATCTGTATTTTACCCATTTTGAAGGTGAGTCAGGGCTTTTCCGTTACTCATTGGCAGATAAGGAAAAATACCATATCATTACAGAACCAGTTGACTTTTTTAATGTGGATGGAAATACGATATATTACTCAACAGCTGAAAATGAAGTTGATCGTTCCATCTATTCTGTTAATACATCTGGTGAAGATAAAACAGATTTGGGTGCATATATAACTTCAATCTATCTTTTTGATCAATATTTGCTTGGAGATTATGCCCGCCAAGGGGTTGGTGCCATCATCCTTATGAATCGAGAAACAGGAGAATCAAAAGAATTATTTATCGATGCACAATAATCATAGGTTTAACAAGAGGTGCCATGAAGCTGTTGCACCTCTTGTTTTTTACTCATGATGATTCATTCAATATGAGTTGATTTTCCTGCGATGTTCTTAATTCGACAGTAAGCGATCCATTCTTTGTATATGCCTTTAATAAAAATGGAATACCCGTTGTATTTTGAAAGCGAAAATCTAAGCCACCGTATGATACCGTCGCATCCCGTCCATTTGGAACATAACCAACATTTAAGGAATGATGATGTTTTTCCACATATGAAACAGCAAGTTTATCTACCGCATTGAATAAGGTCGATGAAGTTTGGCAAATGCCCCCACCGATCCCTTCAACGAGTTTTCCATTTAACGCTTCCATTGCTTTTTGATAACCGTGTTCCTCATCACTCGGACCAACCGTCGTATTAAAGGAAAATATGTCCCCAACTCCAACAATGACATTATTGATCGCATCTGCGGAAAGCTCAATATTCTTCGTCCTTCCGGCTACACTGCTATCAAAAGTTGTTGAATAGGATGCGATGACTACTTCCTCCAATTGCGGCACTTCTTCCGGTTTATATCCGCTTTCGCTTACATAAAGAGGTAGCTCTACGATGCCTCCATCTTTAAAGGCGTTGATCACTTTTTCAGATAGCTCTGCTTCCTCTAAAATCACTCGAGGAGTTCCTTTGATGACCTGTCCGTTTTCACCTATTATATCCGGAATCATTCTTTGGTCATAGCCTTCCGCTGTTTCTGTTCCTCTCGCCAACTCCCTTGCCCATTGTTCGATTTCCTTTTTATTTTCTTCATCGTTAATGTCCATTTCCAGAGGATAAAACGTTTGAATGACCTCATTTGTCCTCGGATCGACCACTTCCACTGTCATCGGGTTTTCCACTTCTATTTGTGTCTCTTCTTCTTTTTTATCGTACATATCAATTTTCTTTTGTAATTCAGCGATTTTCTCCTCCAACTCTTCTTCTTTTGCGTTTTTGTTGGCGCATCCTGCCATTCCTATTAAACTAGCAACGAATACAATCATCATGAGCGAGCGAAATGTCTTCATCATTTCCCATCTTTCTTTGTCTTATTTCACCTCTTCATTGTATTCAGCTCAATTTTTTATATGCCAAACATTTCTCTCACCAACAACAATATGTATTATAATTTACATAGTGTTTATTAAAGGAGCGATCGTATGTCTATGACTTCCAATGATTTAAGGGTATATCGAACTCGAAAATATTTGAAAAAGGCGTTTATTTCCCTGCTTGAAGAGCAAGAATTCTACAAAATTTCTGTTCAAGCTCTTACAAAAAAGGCTGAAATTAATCGAGTTACCTATTATCTCCATTATCAAGATATGGATGATTTTATCGAACAATTTTTACAAGATCTGCTCGATGAGATTGAAACCATTTTGATGGCAAAATATGACGCACCTGAGGAGCCCGACTATGAGCTTAATATACTTGTCACCTTTCTTGAATACATCTCTGCCAATTCTCATATTTATAAAACTTTAATGGTTTCCAAAAGTATTCCATATTTCACGCCACGCCTTATAGAATTGATGCAAAAAATGATTTTACAAGACGAAACTCATACTTCTCCTGCATTTCAAGGCTCAGATATCCCAAAAGATATTGCTGCCTGGTACGGGACATCTGCAATGGTCGGGACCATTGCACTTTGGTTAGGTGAAGATATGCCTTATTCTCCACATTACTTAGCGAAACAAATGGTTAAACTGAATCCTTTCTTCCCTAAAATCCGCTAACATATCATTCACATTTGTCTAAGATTGAATCATTTTTTTACATTATCCATTTATATGTAGTTTAATTGTCATCATCTAACGAACTGTAGATTGTGGAATCCTTAAATTCCTTTTACGATAAAGGAGAATTATTTATTTAAGGGGGTCGTCTAAATTGATGAAAGCCGGTATTTATCACGGGCAGCAAGATGTACGTGTTGAGGAACGTCCTATACCAACTGTTGGACCAAAAGATGTTCTAATCCGTAATTTGCGCGGAGGAATCTGTGGCACAGATATTAATATTATTAAAGCTGGAAATGAGATGGGGATTCGCTTCGGAAAAGAATTTGGTCATGAATTATTTGGTGAGGTCGTTAAAATAGGTGCAGAAGTCACAGATGTAAAAGTAGGAATGCGAGTAGGCCTCAACCCAATTACAGCTAAACGTGCGGGACGCCGTTATTCGCTTGAAGTAGGTGGCTTCTCGCAATATGTATTAGTTGAGGACGCTGCCTTAAACTACAATTTATATGAATTTGCAGACGATGTAACGCCTGAAGAAGCCGTACTAATGGAACCGATGAGCGTCGGTTTTCATGGTGCATTTAGTACCAATCCACAAATTGGCGAAAATATTGTCGTTTTAGGAGCTGGGCCGATCGGCCTCTCCGCTGCTGCAAGCTTAATTGGGGAGGGGATTTATAATGTCGCGGTTGTTGACATCGATGACTGGCGTTTAGCAAAAGCAAGAGAATTAGGAGCGAAAACAATCAATACGAAAGAAGAATCATTAGCAAAAGGCTTGAGTAGGCACTTTGGTCAAGTAAATGTATACGGTATGGATGTACCAAATGTAGATGCCTTTGTCGATGCAGCCGGCGCCCCAATTCTATTTGAAGAAGTAATGGACATTGTTAAACCTAACGCAAGAATCGCAATTATCGCCGTATACAAGCAAGAAGTTCCTATCAATCTAGCACAAGTGATGAGTAAAGAAGTTAAAATTATTGGTGCAAGTGGCTATACACATGAAGATATTACAAAAGTCATTGCCCATATTAACGAAAGAAAAACACCTATCGCGACAATGGTAACGCAAGTATATCATTTAAATAGCATTCAAGAAGCGTTCAATAAAGCGATTGAAGCAAGTGAAACGATTAAAGTAGTAGTGGATTTGACCTAATAATTAATAAAATGAGGCTGGGACAAAAGGTTTTTATCAAATCAAAATACGAACGCTAGCTACTGCAAATGACTTACTTCAGACATATACTTCGCTAAGGTATTGCATTGTTTCGCCTATGGAATTGATCACTTAAGTTATGTCCCAGCCTCATTTTCTCAAAATTATGCTTCTCGGCACACCGTGGAATATTTCTTATTGTTTCGACTGATCATATAAGCGATATATATTCCAATCAGCCTTTTCAGGCGTAATATATAAATCTAGTCAGTAGTCGTTTTTAATGCAAGGGGAGCAAAAACGTCTATCAATGGGTGAAAAGAATCCTCCAGTCTAAAGACCACAGAACATTATCGAATGACTGACAATCAAAAAGACACTTAAATTATCCGTTATCAAAGGAACTCACCATTTCTTTTGATACGCTCCATATGGATATAAGTCTCCTAGCTAAGCAAGGGAAAATTAAAAAATAGATGATGAAGTGAAATCATCCCCAAAGGTCATCATTGCCGACTAAAAATGTTATACAGAAAAGGTGCGCCTATTTTGACGCACCTCTTTTTCAATCAAAAAACTTCATATGCTCTTTTTCCTGTTTATAATAAGCTAAACGATCTTGTAAAGTACCTGTATGAAATTCAAACTTATGTCCATCGGGATCACTAAAGTAGATCGATTTTTTATCCCGTTTATCTCTTGGACGGCCTGGAAGGATATGCACTTGTAGCTTCTTTAACTTTTCATACATCTGATCGAAATCTGCTTCATCAATTGTGAAGGCAATATGTGTGTACGATTGTTTGATTTCATTGCGGGGAATTAATTTTTCTTCATTTAAAGCGAACCACATCCCATTTACATCAAAATAGGCGGTGCTCCTCCCTTTTACTAATAATTTTGCGTCGAACACTTGCTGATAAAATTGGATCGATGTTTCTAGATGAGAAACAGAGAATAGAAAATGATTAAACCCTTTGATCATAAATATCTCCTCTATTTTAATAGTGGATAAGGACTTCGCAATGGACGAAAAACTTTAATGATTTGCCATGCTTATTTTCTTCGCCTCAGAAATAATCGCGTTTATTAACGATTCCACACTTTGATTTTTCGCCAATCTCGGACTTTGTCCAGACCAAAGAGACATGAACTCGCAATTATTTTGTTTACTAGATGCTTTTCTAATTGATTGAGTAAGTGTATTTTGTATTGGGAAAACTGGAAAATCCACTTCAAAATCTTGCATCTCCCGAATCAATTGATTTTTTATCCCTCTTGCCCATTTTCCCGAAAAAGCGCGCGTTACTGCTGTTTCATCTTCATCACTATTAAGGATCGCATCCTTGTGCATTTGATGTGCCCCGCTCTCGCTGCATGTTAAAAAGGCTGTACCCATTTGCACCGCTTTTGCTCCTAAACAAATGGCGGCCATCACCCCTCTTCCATCCATAATTCCTCCGGCAGCGATGACAGGAATGCTGACATGGTCAACAACTTGAGGAATTAACGACATTAAACCGATCATGCCATCTTCTGCGGAAGAAATAAAATTCCCACGATGTCCCCCTGCTTCACTCCCTTGCACGACAACGATATCCATCCCGCTTTTTTCGACTTCAATTGCTTCCTTCACTGTCGTAGCAGTCCCTATTAATATGATCCCTTTTTGTTTTAAAGCGGATATGACTTCTTTTGACGGGATGCCAAACGTAAAAGAACAAACAGGGATCTTCTCTTCAATGATAACTTGTATTTGCTCATGAAAAATATGAAAATATTCTTTTGGACTAGGAAGCTTCACATTTTCTTGTTTTATGTTTAATTGGTCACGTATCGGCTGCAATAACTGATTACTTATTACAATGTCGTTTTCCTTCACTGTAAATTCATTAGGGACAAATAGATTGATGCCAAATTGGTTTGCAGTTAATTTCCTTACATCCTTAATTTGCTCGCGTATTTGACCAGGACTCATATAACCTGCTCCGATCATACCAAGACCACCATGATTGGAAACGGCAGAAACAAGTGATGATGTTGTTACCCCACCTGCCATTGGCGCTTGAATAATTGGATGCTCAATTTGTAGATCGTCCGTCAAGTCATTACGTAACATCGTATACACCCCATCGATATAAAAATTATAAATCTAGAGATAAGCGTATCATATCCCGGCATTGAATCCCGTTCTCGACAATCTTTTGCTGATAATGCCTGATGAAAAAGTCTCTGTCTATACCTATGATTCGAAAACCACATTTTTGATACAAGGCCAATGGTCCAATACTCGAATTTCCAGTGCCCACTTCAATCACTTTATATTTCCTTTTCGCTCTTTGAATAGCGTCCATTACTAATTGTTTTCCTAATCCATTTCCTTGCTGCTCTTCTCTTATTGCAATATTTACTAATTCTACTACACCAATTCTTATGGGAAGCAGCACATAAACGCCAATCATCTCTCCATCCTTTTCAGCAAGAAAACACTCTCCCTTGTTGACGTAATCTTCAATCTTCTCCGGAGAAGGATCAGCTAACAGCAATAAATCCATTGGAGCTTGCTCATGCTCATGCAGTCCTCTAATCTTCATTTTCTCACTCCAGTTCTTTCTATCATTCATTTATAATTGACAATATTATACCATGCCCACCAATCGTCACTTCCAATTATCCATATAGGCTCCATCCTATCCTTCAAAAAACATTTGACAACTTTGTGAACAAGGTGAATAATAAGATAAAAGGGGGCAATACAATGAACGTTCATGAAAAATTATTAAATGCGGTTAAATATATTGGTTATTCAATCCTTACAATTGGAAGCGCTCTATTTTTATACGGATTTTTTGTAAGCGATAGCAGTACAGTGACAAGCATTGGAATTGGTACCGTAATGGGAGCGATTTTTATCTTTTTAATGGGGGTTTTTTTCGTAGCGACGGAGGAAGTGCAGGAAAGAACAGATAAAGGCATTAGGCTGATTTCGTCTAAAGAATAGTAAAAGGAGCGCCACTATCGGCGCTCCTCGCATTATTACATATCCCAAATTAAAATGAGCAATGTCCCGAAAATCGTAACGAGAGCAATCGCAAATCCATAGAAAAGATTCGTATAAATCGATCCTTTATCTCCGGTTTCGCCAGCATGCATAAAGACAATGAGCTGAACGAGTGCTTGAATAAAAGCAGTGGCCAAGAGAATGGTCATTCCAACTGCAAATGATAAATCAAAGAAATAAACAGCTAAAGCAACGACAGTAAGGACTAATGAGAAGATGAAGCCCATTACTTGCTTTCTTGGGAATAATTCGCTCATATTACATCATTCCTTTCAAATAGACGAAGCTGAAAATAAAGATCCAAACGACATCTAAGAAGTGCCAATAAAGGGAAAAGATGAATGATTTATTCGCTGTTGCAGGCGTTAATCCGCGTTTTTTCACTTGCAGAATTATAAATAATCCCCAAAATAAACCAACTGTTACGTGTGCCCCATGCGTACCTAATGTTGTAAGCAGAACCGCAGTAAATGCACTCGTTTGAAGACCTGCCCCAATATGCACATAATGTGCAAACTCATAAATTTCTACTCCTAAAAAGGTAAGGCCAAGAAGCAGTGTGATCGCAAAGAATGTGATCATCGCATTCTTTCTACCTAATCTCATTGCATGAACACCAAGCCCGATTGTAAAACTACTCGTTAAAAGGACAAATGTTTCAACAAGTACAGGAGCAATTTCAAAAATCTCTGAACCTGCCGGCCCGCTTCCCGTACGATCCACTAATGTGAAATAAGTAGCGAAAAGTGTGGCAAACAGCATAACTTCGGCTCCAAGGAAAATCCAGAACCCTAATATATTTAATTTATTTTGATCCGTACTATATTCAAGTGGGAGCGAGTGATCCATCTTCATTAGCTAACACCTCGCAGTTTTTTTTCTGTTTCTTCAACTTCTTTAACAGAAATATAATATCCGTCATCCTTCTCAAATGAACGATGAGCCATACAAATAAAAATGGCGATCGTTGTAATAATGGCTGGAATCCACATACTAAATACGAATGAGAATCCCCATACGAAGAAAATACAACTCATAATAAATGGAACACCACTATTATTTGGCATATGGATCTTTTCCACTTTCCCAGGGAATAAAGGAATATTCTTCTTCTTCGCATCCCAGAACGCTTCGATTGAATTCACTTGCGGCGTAACGGCAAAGTTATAAGTTGGAACCGGGCTATGTGTCGCCCATTCAAGTGAGCGTGCATCCCATGGATCTGAGCTAATATTTCTTGATGCATACCGTGTGCTGTAATATACGTTATAAACTATTAAAGCAAAACCGATTGCAAGACCGACTGCTCCGGCGAAGGATAGCAAGTTCAACGGACCAAATCCAGTTGCTTCAGAATATGTGTACATTCTGCGTGCTTGACCGTCTAAACCAGTGAAAAACATCGGGAAGAAGGTAACATTAAAGCTAATCGCAATAAACCAGAATGCCCATTTTCCGATTCTTTCGTTAAGCATAAAGCCAAACATTTTTGGCCACCAATACGTAAGACCAGCGAGCATCGCAAATACGACCCCAGGAATAATCGTATAGTGGAAGTGAGCGACTAAGAACATCGTATTATGATATTGATAATCGGCACTTGCCATACCAAGCATAACCCCAGTTACTCCACCGATCGTAAAAATCGGAATAAAGCCGACTGCATAAAGCATTGGAACCGAAAATTTGATTTTCCCTTTCCACATCGTCAATAGCCAGTTGAAAATCTTAATTCCAGTCGGAATCGCAATCGCCATTGTTGTAATCGAGAAAATACTATTCGTTAGTGGACCTTGCCCCATTGTAAAGAAATGGTGTGTCCAAACTAGGAATGAGAAAAACGAAATAATAACGATCGAACCGACCATCGATTTATAACCGTAAAGATTTCGCCGTGAAAAAGTCGAGATGATTTCACTGTAAATACCGAATGCCGGCAGAATTAAAATGTATACTTCAGGATGTCCCCAAACCCAGAAAAGGTTGGCCCAAAGCATGTCCATCCCGCCATTTGTTGTTGTAAAGAAGTTTGCGCCAAACAGGCGATCCATAGTCCCTAATAAAAGAGCAATTGTTAATACTGGGAAAGCATAAACTACAATGATATTCGTAATAAAAGCAGTCCATGTAAACATCGGCATTTTCATCAATGTCATGCCTGGTGCTCTCATTTTCAAAATCGTTGTAATAAAGTTAATCCCCGATATTAATGTCCCAATACCAGCAATTTGGATCGAAAGCATATAATAATTCGTTCCGACCGATTGACTGAAATCATTGCTCGCTAGCGGGAAATAGGATGTCCAACCTGCATCAGGTGAACCACCGACAACGAAAGAAATATTGAACAGCATCGCTCCCATGAAAAACAACCAAAAACTAAGTGCGTTTAAGCGTGGGAATGCCACATCACGTGCACCAATTTGTAATGGAACAACGAAATTCATTAACGCATAAATAAATGGCATCGCCATAAAAATAATCATGACTACTCCGTGCGTAGTAAATACTTCATTATAGTGCTGCGCGTCTAACAATGTATTATCAGGGACGGCCGTTTGTGCCCTCATCATCAGAGCATCTACGCCACCACGGAATAACATAAGTAAAGCGGAAATTAAATACATAATACCAATTCGTTTATGGTCGACCGTAGTCAACCATTCACGCCATAAATAACCCCATTTTTTAAAATAGGTTAAGCCGACTAGGATGGCGATAACCGTAAGGCCGATCGCAACCATCGAAGCATAAATTGCCGGGCTTGGGTGTGGAATGGCAAATCGATCAAAGTAACTCATACTTTTGACTCCTTTCATGCAAATCGATTTGGTAACAAACGTTCAATCTATTCATGATGATGTTCGTTTGTTTCTTCATGAGAATGTTGCACATGTTCCTCATGATCGTGTTCGGATTCTTTATTAGAATGCGCTGACCCATGATTGTGACCACTGTACTCACCTTCTGGAGCAGGTAAAAATGTTAAATGAGTGCCAGTAAATGTCATCTGTCCAAGATGCCCTGGCTCTAGCAATTCATTAAATGTTTCTTCTGTTAATGGTTCAGCCGTTTCCTTTACGTCTTCAACCCATTTATCAAAATCCTCTTGAGACATTGCTTTTACTTGGAACGTATTTTCTGCGAATCCTTTCCCGCTGAAGTTTGCGTTCCTTCCCATAAATTCACCAGGTTCACTCGCAGCGAGATGCAACGTCGTCACCATGTCAGACATCGCGTATTTTTGGCCGCCTAATTGCGGAATCCAAAAGCTCGTGATCGGCCCATAAGAATATAATTTGAATTCAAGCGCACGATCTGTTGGGATATATAAATAATTGACCGTTTCAATCCCCTCTTCTGGATAGCTAAAATGCCATTTCCAATCAGATGAAGCAGCATAAATCGTTAACGGCTTTTGATCTTCATAGCCTTTCGGCGTTGCTTCTACTTCGTACGTCGATTTCACCGTAACAATTGAAAGAAAGATAATAATGAGTACAGGAATGCCGACAATGATCGATTCCACAATCGGATTGCCTTCAATATGTGGCGGTTCATAATCATCACTTTGTTTTGAAGCCCGATATTTTGTTACGATATATATTAAAAGACCAAAGACAACTACTACAATAAATGCCATCGTTACGATTGAGATCCAAATGACATTTGCTTGTGTTTCTGCTTGAGGCCCTTTTGGATCCAAAACCATTAATGGTTCGCACCCGGCTAACACAACCAAGCATGTGATAACCAAACTAAACAAAGCCCATTTCAATTTCATTAAGGTCTCCCCTCTTTCCTTTGGAGTAAAAACTTTAAAAAGTAATACAGTAGCATTTCATTATTTTATTATTAGATTCGTACGAAAGACAGTAAAATGTGATCTACGTCACAAAGTGTTCATGAAGTTTATTCACAAAATGGTAAAAAAGTCGATAAAAAGACGACATTATATCAAAATAACATTTAGCACATTTTATAAAAATGAGTTATGATATAAGTTTCTTTTTAAAAAAATAAAGCCATTCCGAATTGGAATGGCTTTAATATGAAATAAATAGAACTCCACTTACATTAGCTGTCATAAGCCTTTCTGGCATTGCACAGCATACGTGTTTTTGAAGAAGTTAAGGAAGAAAAATAAAGATGCCCATAGCTTTGACTACACTATGGGCGAAATTACTATTACGATTATTTATCCAATTCCAACTCACCAAGCTTTATATATGCTTTGTTTTTCGTTACATTAAATGACCGCCATGAGTCCGTTTTTAAAGACATCCTTTCCTCTTTATGGCTCTGAAGCAACTCTTCAAGTCCTTGAATATGAGGATTTCTTTCATGTAATTCCATTAGCCCTAAAATGCCCGTCGATGAAAGATGGCTTAAATAGCCAATATCGATTTTCCCAGTCATCTCAAAACGTTCGAGATTTCGCTCAACCACAATGCGGTCGAGATTGATAACATTTATACCGACATAATAAATAAGCGAAGCGATGAAATAGAAACGGAACAGCGATAACTTTTCCAGCCAAATTTTTACGAATGTATAAGCCAAAATGACCATAAGAAATACCATAAACGTATTAACGAGGACGCGAGTAAATGTATAACCATAAGCCGCTTCATACATCGACATCCGCATGAAAGCAGAAACAAGGAGGACGCCACTTGATAAAACGAGAACTGAAAGTGCCAGACGAATCGCCTTTTTCATTGTCCCTTGAACCGTCTTTGTAAAGTGAATAACCGCTGTGGTAATTGTTATATTAATAAGCGTCACAAATAACAATTCAAAAAAACCTCGGCGGGCATATTCAGCATACGTATAGCCATCATTAAGCGTTCCGCTGAAAAAATACGTAAATTGGACGGCAATAAATAATACATAAACAGCATTAAAAAGTAAAAGCATCGTTAACGTAATGATTCCATCCATTTTAATCGGCTCAATTGTGATTTCGTTCTTAAATACCATTTGTTTGTTTATCAGCACTTGCATAAATCCGAAAAAACCAAACGTATATAGTAAAATGATGATGATTCGAAATACCGTTTCTGCATCAATCGTTAGCAAATTCGGAATTTCGCTTACTAACTTTTCAAAATGGGCATCTGCCGAAACAAGCAATTGCAAAATGAGGAACAATAATGGTATAGAAATACAAATTCCAATAATGACTTTTTTCCACACATCATACTGCTTCTTATTGTTGCTTCGCATCAATAGTTTTGCCACATATTTTGTAAAAAAGGCATTATAGAGAAAGCCCTCAAACAATCGCTGTAACGTATAAAAGACGAAAAAAATACGGCTCCATTCCGCTTTCTTTGGTGACGTTATAACGACAAGATGAAAAATAACAAGGGAAGGGATGATCAATAAGTTTAATACTTTAAAAAGCGCTACATCATATAAAAAGTAGCCGACCGCCAAAAGCCAAATCGCTATTAGTAATAAGTAACCAAACCGTTGATGTGAAAATGAAAACGAGCGAAATCGATAAAAGAAGACGGCATAAAATAGAGCAATAAAAAGGATATAGGCCACGCCCATTTCTCCCCTGAAAAAAGCCTCTTCCGCAACAATCCCTAAAAATAAACAAGCGATAAAAAAGAACCAATCCAACCTTTTAATTTGTATATCCATTTTTCAACCTCCGTATATAGTTGTTCTATATACATAGTTATTCTATGTATATAAGTAAAAAAAGCTCAAATGGAAGCTTTTTTCCCCCATTGATAGCTAATCAAGCATACGGGGTATAAAAGTAGTGTTAAGAAAATACAAAGACTTATAAATGTTTTTGTTAACAGTGGATAAAACCATTCATGAGGAATGATGTTAAAAACCGTTAAGACCATCAATGTTAAATTAGGAATTAACGCTAACAAAAACGTCTTTCGCATCAGCCTTTTCCCTTTATGTCCAAATCCCCTACCTATTTCATAGCCAAGCAATGCCCAAAAAAACATGTACAGAAGGGCTATAAAGATCGGGATCGAGGTAATCTGCTGCCATAAGCTTGAAAGCCACTTCCAATCAAAGAGATGATGTGCAAGTGTAAAGATCGCCCCCCCACCGAAAAGCAAAACATTCATACCAATGAAAAGCCACTTCATATTGCTCGGTGTCACTGAAAGTTCTGCTTTCCACATTGCCGCAATCTCTTCAGGTGTTCCAAAACGTGAATGGATCTGCTCACGTATGTTTAATTCATCCTCAAACATTGTCAGTTCTAATAGAAATTCATCCAGATGACTCTCATATTCTTGTAGGATCGCTTCTTTCTCTTTATGATGAGCAAGGCATTGCGCAAGATCCGCTAAAAATTCATTCTTCAAACGTTCCATGCTTTTTTCTCCCCATTAGCCTGTTCATCACCGACACAAAGTCATGCCATTCACGGGTTTTTTCAAGAAGCATTTCTTCTCCCGCCTGCGTAATTCGATAATATTTTCGCGCCGGACCTTTTTCCTGTTCCCTCCAGTAGCTTTCAATGTATTCTTGTTTTTCAAGCTTATGAAGAGCAGGATACAATGTACCTTCCTTTATAGAAAATTCATTTTCACTGCGCTTTTCCAATTCTTTTACAAGTTCATACCCGTACATATCTTTTTCTTCAAGCAATTGAAGTAATAAAAGTGAGCTACTTCCTTTTACCAATTCTCGATTAAACATATTCTCACCTACATAGTTATTTTAGGTATATACAAAGTTTATATTTTTTTGAATGAAAAGTAAAGATAAAAAAATTTAAGTTTACCGATTTTCATTAGGGGTAAAGGCTTTTTCATCAAACAGGCACTTTCGAAATAAAAATCGTTTGATTCAATTCTGTTTGCTCATTTGAGGCATAGCAAATAAACGTACGGTTAGGTACCTTTTTCTAAAAGGTTAATAGTAAGACAAGAGTGTTGATTTCCGTTCTGGCGTCCCCAGGAGCGGAAATCAACAGTATTATGTAGTACATTTTAGGTAAACTTTAAAAAAATCCTTATAGTTAATTTTTCATCATTAACTATAAGGAATCGCATATTAGCTTACTCTCTTTTTCACATGTACATGTACTTGTTGTTTTTTAAAAATCCCAAATGGTTTACCGATCGGCAGCACGACTTGTCCGAAGTGAGTGTTTAACACATTTGCTGCGGAAGCATAAAAAGATAGCAAAGCGATACACATTTCTGCTATTGCGGCGATCATATGGGTTACATTATAAAAAATGTTAAAAGAGCTTAAAGATAAGCCAATGAATAGGAAATCGATAAAGATAAAAATAAAGAATAATACTTTATTTGTCTCCATCGCCCCTATCGTCATAAATATACTGAAAATTAAATAGCCGATAAATGCAAACCCAAGTTGTTTCGGATCAGCATTTGCAGCGAGGACTTCTCCGAAAAAACCTAACTGAATCAACCATGTCGTTCCGACACCAAACCAAAAAAGTCCGAATGCCGCGAATGCTGTTGTGCCAAATATATTGTTAAGCTTTGCATCTAAAATCGAAGCATATATTTGGGCCAGCCCTCCTAAGAAAAATACCCAAGGCAATAGATAAGATAGTCCCTCTGTTATACCTAACTTTTGTGATGATGCTACGAATGTGACCATCGCTAAACCGAACAAACCTAAAGCGGACGGATCTGCTGTTGTAACTTTTACTTGTCTGTGATTCTGAGCTTCCATTGTTTCCTCCTAAAAAATTCATACTTATGTACTGTATCGGATTAGGTAATGGGTGTCAAATTGATCTGGTATTAACCTACAAACGAAAAAAGCGATGACTAGTCATCGCTTTTCATCGTTGATTTTGCCCCGCTATATAGACCACTTGCTGATAAACCGAGCATCATCCCGACGAGAACTCCTTGCTTCCAATCCATTGCAGCGACGTATACAACTCCGATAATGATTCCAATAGCAAGAGCAATAAAAGGAAGATATTTTTTGTTTACACCCGCCTTTTTAAACATTTCTACAATCCCCATGATTAGCGGGATAAGTACAACGTCATAAATTTCAAACATTTCACCGCCTCCTTGTGCTATCTTATGAACAGCTTGTTCTAAAAGAAACGGCATTTTACCTTTGAAAAATGATATAAAATATGTTGGATTTTTGCAATTGCACGGGTTTCTCATTGATTTGCATGACTTTCGATTACAATTGCACCACTTTCATGCCTAATTGCAGGTCTTCCTACACAGCAATCATTTTCCCAATTTGCCCTCCTCCCCAAGCGAAAAGAATGGCTAATACAACAGAGGTCATCACATAAAGAAGAGCGTTTCCCACCTCTTTTTTCTCTAACAGCTGAATCGTTTCATAACCGAAGGTGGAGAACGTTGTGTATGCACCGAGAAAGCCAGTTCCCAAGAGCAACCATGCCCAATCCGAAAACATATGTCGCAAATGTAATACGAATAAAATACCGAGGAAAAACGAACCTGTTATATTAATAATCCACGTGCCTATTGGAAACGAGGAAGTCGTCTTGCCCGCAATCCATTTTCCTAGCAAAAATCGGACAATGGCGCCGCCGATCCCGCCAATCCCTACATATATCATTGCTTTCCTCCTTTGTTAACAGCTACTTTCACACCGACGAAAGCGAGTGTTATACCACCAAAAATACTAAAAAAAACATATGTAAAAGCGATCATATATTGTTGATGTTCAATTAATGTCAATGTTTCCACTGAAAAAGTTGAAAATGTTGTGAATGCGCCAGTAAAGCCGGTTCCAATTGCTAATTTGACTTGTGGACTAATGCTCCAGCGTTTAACCGTTATTGTAAAAAACCAAGCAAGAAAAAAGCAGCCTGATAAATTAATGACAAAAGTACCCATTGGAAAGCCGTTCGTGATAGGAAGCCATTCACTAATTAAATATCGAAGAATCGCACCAAAAAAACCACCAATGCCAACTGCTAATACGTTCATCCTCATAGCTCCCAACCATAACAAGGATGTGAACCGACCGCCACATCCTATAATTATTTATTAATCAAATCATGTTCCTCTTCAACCTTTATAATTCTTCCATTTTTTGCGCGAACCTCTACTTCAAATATTCGATTATCCGCTGTTAAAATAAATACCTCATAAACTAAAACGCCCTTTTCTAAATCCATACCTACGTGTATAACTTTCCCTAGTACACGTTTAAGGGCAATATATTGTGCTTGTTGCTTCGTTATTCTTTGTCTATGCATCGGCGCTTGATTGGCATAATAATAATTTTCGTATATTCGAAAATATCCTCCTTCTATATCGTCCAACTCACTTATTCATATGTATTGGATAAATAAAAGGTGCGGTTATCTTTTATACAAATATTGTACCCTAATCGCCGCAAAAAGGAGGTTCGATGTATAAATTTTTCCCCGTTTTCCATTCGGCTATTTCGAGTGTTTAATTTCACATGAATTAAAAATCCCATGAATCTGTATTCATAGAAGTACTCCTCACAGATTTGCGTAGGATATGACACAAGCATGATGAAAGCTTTATTTATATTATATAACAATGATTATCCTAATCACGTATGGAGGGATTCCTTATTTAATTTGTTATACTAAATTAAAAAAGGAGTTCTTATGAGGGAAAAACATTATATTAGAGGGATGAGGCTAGAACGAGCTCGCATTTCTTCTTTTCGTGATTATCCGTTTCACTTGCCAAGTATAAAGACTTTAAATGAGCTGTCTTTTCATCCAAATGTAACTTATTTTGTTGGTGAAAATGGAATGGGGAAGTCGACATTACTAGAAGCGATTGCGATTTCCGCGGGATTTAATCCAGAAGGAGGCTCATCTAATTTTCAGTTTTCAACCTATCATTCCCATTCTTCGTTGGAAAAATATTTGACATTAATCAAAGGAATTCAGCGACCGAAGGATGGATTCTTTCTACGTGCAGAAACCTTCTATAATGTAGCAACGAATATTGAACAATTGGATCTTGAACCAGGTTCAGGACCACGTATTATTGATTCATTTGGCGGGACGTCTCTTCATGAACAATCACACGGGGAATCTTTTTGGGCTACCTTTATGAATCGTTTTCGCGGAGAAGGATTGTATATATTAGATGAACCAGAAGCCGCCTTATCACCGCTAAGGCAATTATCAATGTTGGCTCAAATTCATGACTTAGTCCATCAACATTCACAGTTCATCATTGCTACACACTCACCGATCATAATGGCATATCCACATGCGAAGATCATCGAATGTACCGAAGATGGATTAAGAGAGACATCACTGGAAGAAACAAATCACTACAATATTATGAAACAATTTTTCGAAGATAAGGATCGATTATTGCACCATTTACTTGGAAAATAAAAAAAGGGGCTGAACTTAAAACTTCAGCCCCTTATCGGCTTTGAAATGCCACACTGTAAAATCTTATATTGTGCTTAGAACATTATTAACAGGTTCCTGTTTTACTAATTCCTCTGTTTGTTTTTCTAATTCAATTAGTAAATCACCGGTTGCGATCGCTTCGCCGTTTTGCACGTGAATACTTTTGATCCTCCCAGAAAATGACGCTTGGATTGTCGTTTCCATTTTCATCGCTTCTGTGATCAATAAATAATCGCCTTGCATAACTTTTTGGCCTTTTTCTACTAATACTTTTATAACTGTACCGGGCATCGTAGCGGCTAGATGGCTTTCATTTTTTGGATCTGCTTTCACCTTCGAGGCAACGGATGATTGAATGCTTTCATCTTTTATGATCACTTCTCGCGGCTGTCCGTTTAATTCGAAATAAACGACACGTGTGCCATCGGCCTCCGGCTGCCCAATGGAGACAAGCTTTACAATCAAGGTTTTCCCTATTTCAATTTCGATTTCAATTTCTTCGCCGAGACGCATTCCATATAAAAACGTTGGCGTGTCGAGCACAGATATATCTCCAAAGCGATCGAGCGTGTTAGCATATTCGATGAAAACTTTTGGATATAACGCATAAGCAATCATATCATGGCTTGTTGCATGACGTCCTAATTCTTTCAATAACTCATCATGCAATGCTTCGAAATCGACTTCTTTCAGTAATTCGCCCGGACGGACGGTAAGCGGTTCTTTTCCTTTTAAAATTACTTTTTGAAGTTGCTCTGGGAATCCACCATACGGCTGCCCTAAATAACCTTCAAATAATTCGATGACTGAATCAGGAAAATTAATTTTGTCGCCTTTTGTTAATACATCTTCCTCTGTTAAATCATTTTGCACCATGAACAATGCCATGTCGCCGACTACTTTAGAGGATGGGGTAACTTTTACGATATCTCCAAACATTAAGTTCACTCGGCTGTACATATCTTTTACTTCTTCCCAGCGCTCGCCGAGTCCTACCGCTTTTGCTTGTTGCTGCAAATTGCTGTATTGTCCTCCTGGCATTTCATGCTTGTAAATTTCCGTGTGCGGAGCGATCATTCCGCTTTCGAAGTCTTGATAATATTTGCGGATTCCTTCCCAATACTGCGAGAGCTGCTCTAGTGAGTCAATATTGATAGATGGCTCACGTTCGGTTCCTTTCAATGCGTAATAAAGCGTGTTCGCGCTTGGTTGTGAAGTTAATCCAGCCATCGCACTGATGGCAACATCAACGATATCTACACCCGCCTCAATTGCTTTCGCATACATGTAAATCCCATTCCCACTCGTATCATGCGTATGAAGATGGATCGGAATATCGATGGTTTCTTTAAGCTCGGAAATGAGTCGGTAAGCGGCCTGTGGCTTTAATAAGCCAGCCATGTCTTTAATGCCAAGAATATGCGCACCTTGATTTTCTAATTCTTTCGCCATTTCTCTATAATACTGAATGTTATACTTCGTTCTTGTTGGATCATCGATATCCCCCGTATAACAAATAGACGCTTCAGCAATCTTCCCGGTTTGACGGACAGCATCAATGGCTGTTTCCATCCCTTTAATCCAATTCAAACTGTCAAAAATACGGAACACATCAATGCCCGCATTCGCTGATTTTTCCACAAATTCACGGATAACATTATCTGGGTAATTTGTGTATCCAACAGCGTTCGACGCACGGAGAAGCATTTGGAACATGACATTTGGAATTTGCTCTCTCAATGTGATCAGACGCTTCCACGGATCTTCCTTCAAAAAGCGATAAGCTACATCAAATGTGGCACCTCCCCACATTTCGAGCGAAAACAATTCAGGTAAAAGCTTTGATGTCGGCTCCGCAATTCGAGTTAAATCATTTGTCCGTACTCGAGTCGCAAGCAATGATTGATGGGCATCACGAAAAGTCGTATCCGTAAGAAGGACCTCAGAACGTGATTTGATCCAGTCGATCAGTCCGGCTGCCCCTTGTTCATCAAGAATTTGCTTCGTTCCTGCTGGAGCAGGCTGTAATGGATTCACTTTTGGCACAAAGCTTTTTTCAAACATTGGTTTTTCCTTTTTCTCAATGCCTGGGAAGCCGTTAATAGTTACATTGCCAATATAGTTCAGCATTTTGGTACCACGGTCTTGTCTTTTTGAAAAAACAAACAATTCCGGTGTTGTATCGATAAAGGATGTATCATAATTTCCAGTAATAAAGTTTTCGTGGCGCATGACGTTTTCTAAAAAAGGAATGTTTGTTTTAATCCCTCGAATACGGAATTCCTGTAAGTTTCGCAGCATTTTTGACGCCGCTTGCTCCAACGTCAGCGCCTGTGTAGAAACTTTTACAAGCAATGAGTCATAATAAGGAGTAATGACTGCCCCTTGGAAACCGTTGCCCGCATCTAACCGAACACCGAATCCACCGCCGGTACGATACGCCATAATTTTCCCTGTATCTGGCATAAAATCATTTAATGGGTCTTCTGTTGTCACACGTGATTGAATCGCATATCCGTGAATCGTAATATCGTTTTGTTTCGGGATACCAACTTTATCACTATGTAGAGAATGACCTTCGGCAATTAAAATTTGTGACTGAACAATATCGATCCCTGTTATCATTTCAGTAATCGTATGTTCCACCTGAATACGTGGATTTACTTCAATAAAATAAAATTCATTGTCCGCAACAAGAAATTCGACCGTACCCGCATTTAAATAACTAACGTTTTTCATCAATTTGACGGCCGCAGCACAAATTTGATTGCGTAAATTTTCAGGTAATGATACGCATGGAGCAACCTCGACTACCTTTTGATGACGACGCTGTACCGAACAGTCTCTTTCAAATAAATGAATGATGTTTCCCTCATGATCACCAAGTATTTGTACTTCAATATGCTTTGGGTTTTGGACAAACTTTTCCACGTACACTTCACTATTTCCGAAAGCCGCTTTTGCTTCTGATTTAGCCCGGTCGTATGCTTCTCTCACTTCTTCGATGCTGTTCACAATTCTCATTCCACGGCCGCCACCGCCAAGCGCCGCTTTAATGATGATCGGGAATCCATGCTGTTTTCCGAATGTAACGACTTCCTCAAGATCAGATACTGGTCCATCCGTGCCTGGAATCACAGGGATATTGGCATTCTGAGCTTGGATTCTCGCCTTCACCTTATCACCGAACATATCTAAATGTTTAGTGTTAGGTCCGATGAATATGATGCCTTCTTCTTCACAACGTCTCGCGAATTCAATGTTTTCTGATAAAAATCCGTAACCTGGATGAATCGCATCCACTTTCGCTTGTTTTGCTACCTCAATAATACTGTCAATATCAAGATAAGCGTCAATTGGCTTTTTCCCTTCACCTACTAGATATGCCTCATCCGCTTTATAGCGATGATAAGATCCCGTATCTTCTTTCGAATATATTGCTACCGTTCGTATATGCAGCTCTGTACAGGCCCGAAAAACACGAATAGCAATTTCTCCCCGATTGGCAACTAGCACTTTATTTATCCTATTTGCAACATTTGTCAAATCCGTTCACCCCTCAAAATAATAACTTTTATCGCGCTAAACAAGTCGATCCAATTATTCATTTGTAACTGCTATTTTTTTACTTTCATCGACTTTGCGTGCTTTCATATATATTACAGAAATATCGGTAACTTTTAAAGATTAAATTATTTCCTTCGAGAACGAGGTATCTTATTTATCATGTCAAGTACTTCATATATAGTTTGCTTAGGCTGTTATGACCGTGATTTAAGATAAACAAAAAAAGATGAGACACTACCTTAGTAGATACTCACCTTTTTATCATTGAATGATAGACAATCATATTTTATAAAACGGAAAAGCTGGATATTCTTGAACTTTTAATCTACTCAAATCTTTAATTGATTATTTCTTGCTCTTCGATAAGCGACTAGAATTCCTCCACTTAAAACTAGCAGAACAACACCAGCTAGTAGCCAATTATACATAGATGTCGCAGTATTTGGCAGTGGCTTTCCTTTATCAATTCCTATTTTCTCTCCTCTTTCCGACACTTCAACTTTTTTATCCATCTCTTTTTCTGTTTCATTCTTTACGTTATCACCCTCTTTATTATCCGAAGTTGAATCATTCTTCTCTCCGTTTTCCACTTCATCAGAAGATGGATCTTCGCTATTAATAGGATCATCTTTATCTATTATTTGTTCCTGCTCATCTTCATCTACATCTTCGATCGGAGTTTCTGGCTCTGGTTCAGGTTCTTGGGCTTGGAATTGCTTCTCCAATGTAAATGTATCTACAAGCTCATTATCAATTGTATATACTTCTCCCTTAATTTCTTCTCCGTCCACTGTAATCGAAGTGAATATTTGTTTGTCGGTATCATACAAAACATCTACATAATCATATGATTCAGCAGGGTAAAATTTAGGTCCAGCTGATCCCCCGATAATATATTGTGTTCCTTGTCCATCTAATTGTGGCTGACCATCTTTCATTAAATATGACCTCATATACGCGTGATCATGACCTGTAAGTACTAAATCAACGCCTAACTCCTCCAGTATCGGTGAAAAAGTCTCAGCAGTAGCGTCACGGCCTCTTAATGGGTTACTCGCGTAAGGTGAGCGATGAAACATAGCAATTGTCCAGTGCTTATCCGAGTTTTCGACCTCTTGTCGAATCCATTCTTGTTGTTCTTTCATGTCAGATACGCCAAATTCCGAATTCAACATGATGAAGCGGGCATCCCCATAATCAAATGAGTATACAAATCCTTGTTTACCTTCTGGACCATTTTGTGGATTTGGAAATAGCTTGTTGTACATATTTGCTCCATCACCATATACATCATGATTCCCAAGTACCGATAAAAGAGGGATTTTAGTCGTTAACTCTTGAGCAGCATTTAAGAAATACTCCCACTGGCTTAATTGACTTCCATCCTCTACAATATCACCCGAATGAAGAGCAAATCTTGAATCTGGAAATTTTTCTAATCCTAGTTGGTATAATTGTGTCCATAAGGCAAAACCAGCTGGATCATATGCTTGTGTATCCGTAAAGAATAAGAAGTTAAATGGCTCCTTTTCAGACGCGGATTCCGTTTTAAATGTACCTACTTCACTCCATCCTTCATCAGAACCATCACCGACGCGATATTGATATGTAACCCCAGGGGTTAAACCGGTTGCTTCTGCACGATGGATGATCATTTCTCCCGTTTCATTTTGATCAGCAAATAATTCATTTTCACCATCAAAACGTTGTACTTGATTACTTTTAAATCCTTCTTCCACACTCGTAGGAACAACTTCTACTAGTGAGTTTTGTGGAGCCGTATTCGTACGCCATGTAAAGTGCTGCGTTGTTTTCGGATCATTTACCCATGTTAGAACAATATTTTCTGGCGTCTTAACACCTAATTGCGGTAAAACGACAAACGAAATGACCTGACTAACCAGTTCCCCCTTGCTAGCTTGAATACGGATCGGTATTCTCGAAAGAGTTAGTAAGTCTGTCTTTACTTCACCATTTTCATCTGTTTGGTCAAAAACAGAACTCCATTCAACCTCTTCTACGTCCTGTTTAGGAACATGATAATAACGTTGTTGTCCGTCTGGCATATAGATTCGATAATAATCAAACCCAGCATAAGGTTTATTGGCATATGGCATGTAAGTCCCTACATCAACTTGTTGATACGGATCACCGGCTATCCCGCTCCCACCTTTGTAAATATCAGTTGGATTTAGAACCTTAATAAGATTATTTCCATCTAATATTTCAATTTTAGCTCCTTCAACAGGATTACCATTCTGATCTTTCACCTTAATTGTACTAGGTGTGTTCAATGACTTTCCTTCGATATATAAAGTTAATGGCTGGGAAATCTCAGCAATATAAGGTTCCATGAAAAATGGGATTGTACCAATCAGCGGATCTAGATATGTTAAAGAGCCATTTGTAGCTTCTAGCTTCACATACCCCGTAGCGTCTAAGCCTAATCGAAAGGTAAGCGTAGCTAACGCTTCATTTTTCTCCAATGTTAATTTATCTAAGTTGGCCCACTTCAAGTTGATCTTACCTGTTTCATTATTAACCTCGTGGGTAATAACGGAATCTTTTAGTTTATCAGGAATATTTACTTGAATGCCTTCTATCTCTTCTGCCGCGTCCACTAATTCAAGTAAATTGCTATTATATGATAATTGGACCTCTGTTCCGCTTAGGACATCAACATTCTCCATTGTAATTTGAACTTCAAAGGTTGAACCGGCATATGCTTTTTCAGACCCTTTCCACCCGAATGCAGGTCCATCCGTAGAAACAAAGAAATTCCAAGTATGAAACTTATGATTTCCCGCATGATCAAACACTTCGATCCAAACTTCATGTAATCCTTCCGCAAGTGGTGAAGCTGGCGTATAAGCTATTTTACCTGATAAAGAGTCATATGTAGGTGCAACGGATTTACCATCCACTTTCATAAAAATTTGTTCCGCATTAATTCCGGAACCACCTTCATTATCAGTAGCGACAGCACTAATTTCAGGTTGATTGAAATAGTCAATCTCCTGGTCAGCTGGTTTAAAGTTGGATAAACCTGGGTTAATAACATCCTCTTCGGAATCATAGTAAACAGCACGTATACTATCTATATAAATAGTTCCGGCTGTTTTTGCATCATCACTAGTAGCCATATATCTTATTGCTTGACTTCCCATACTATAAGGAGCAACCCATGTAGTCGGTATTGTCGCCTCGACATATTTCCATCCTTGCCATGTCACCCCATTTGGATAGGAGGGAGTGAAATCAATGTTGAAATTTTGGCCATTAGCATCTGTTAGCTGTTGCCTAAGCCAATGCTTATGCCCATCACCATAAACCCACATGCCAATTTTCACAGGGTTACCTGGAATTACGATTTTATCGGTAGATGCATAAATTCCTGAAGTTCCCTGTGTATCAGTAAAATCATAGTCTAATTTCAGCGCATTCTGACCAAATCGAACAACATCCGTTGTAATAGAAGCATTAATGGAATTATATTTGGCCCCACTTGTATTCCAACTACCAATTCCATTTTCAAAATCCTCTAAAACTATGTAAGGTTCACTTATTTCCTGGTTTATCTTATCTGCCATAAGTGAAGCTTGTTGAATACTACGCTCTTCAATATTTTCAGCTTCTTTATGATTAGTATTATCTACTTTTATTTTCTCTGATTGACTTTCTTCTATTTCCTGTCCGTCAATTTCACTAGTATTTTCCCTAGTTTCATCCGTTTCAATAACTTCCGTGTCGGTCTGGTCCATATGATTTAATGCCTCCTGTTGACCGATCACCCCTTCATGTATTTCCGGATTACTTTCCACCTCTGTTTCATGCACTACTTTGTTACCAAGCTCTTCTTCCACGCTATCATGTTCTAATCGAATCAAATCTTTCGCATGAACCATATGAATTGTACTTTGAAACGCGTTAAAAAATACTAAAAAACATAAAAACAAAATAAACATCCTTTTTCTTAACAAATTTATTTCCTCCTTCAATAGTTATTATTTACTACTTTACAACCATGAAGTTAAGAATCTGTAAACGTATGATATTGATTATGCAAACTTTATGTAATTTTCTAAGTAATATAGGTATTTAGTTAGATTAATTTAAAAAAGCCATATATACTAATTTCAGTTTGTATATTATGGCATCCTTACTTATTATTAATTTTTTAAGGACAAATAAAATTCTATCTTTTTCACTCTTCTCTACTAAGCTTGCTCGATTCAATAAATATATAGCTAGCCGGAAAGTGATTATTGTCTTATAGTGATTTTACCATTCATGATTGGAGGGATAGTCTTGAATTTAAAAAACGTAATCGGATATCTTTTAGGTGCAATCATTGCTTTTCTTATTATCGGACTAATTAAAGGCAGTTTTAATTTTATTAATTTTTTCTTTTTTATTTTAGGTGCTCTCGTCTTTTATATAATCATTTTCACTATTAAAAGGAAAAAATCAAAATAACTATCGTTCTAGACAATTTCTACCGCTCAATATGGCCGCTTTTCCCAAGGTTCAATGACACCAACAGTATGCACGGACTTTTTCTGTTGAATCGCTTCGATTACACCATTGGAAATTTCCTGATGTGTTAACCAGCGTGATTGATTGCCTTCGTTGATAAATCCGAGCTGAATTTGATGATATTGACAAAATGGAGGAACAGCTGTTTTTTGCTTAATATCTTCTATATTTGAGCTGCTGCCCAAAACGTGAAATAATGACCATTCGTAATGATAAAGCGAAACTTCATGGCAAATTGCTTTCAGTGCATCAGGAGCAATCGTATGTATCCATGCGACAACTAGATTAATTGGATGATTCAGCCGAATGGACTGTTGGAGCCTTTCTCGTAATTCCTTTTCGTTTATATAATCTACGATTATTGGTGTTACCTCTTTTGAATCGATCCGTTCTAAAAACTTTTCCATTCGCACTTGGTTTCGGCCAATAACCGACACATGATAGCCATTGGCAACGAGCCAATGCGACACATTTGCTAGCATCCCTGTTCCACCGACAATCAACGCATGTTTCATTTTCAACATCCCCTTTAGAATTTGACCTTAGTATACTGCTTTTCTTGTTAACTGGAAAAATGATGGAACTTTCATCCTTTTCGCTCGTCAATGATATGACAAAGCCAGTTCACCTTATCCGATTTTACGGGATGCCTGGCGTTGAAACAGCATTAGCAAAAAACACGCCTAAATACCAAGAAATTTTATATGACCTGAAACAATGGTATATTATTTTAAATTTCGCAATGAAAGAAGCGGATCAATCGGAAATGGGTACGACTATACCACTTGAGGAAGAGGTACAGCCTGCTGTGGAAGAAAAGATTGAAGACATCGAAGAAACAGTTTTGGCAGTAAAAGAAATAAAGGAAGATGAACCTCAACCATTAGAAGAAGACACACTATCCGAGTTTGAAAAATTATTAGAAGAAAACAACATAGGTTGAAATGAAGCCAGATAATGAACAGTGACCCACGTTCATTATCTATTTTTATCTCAAAAGAGATTCAACTTGGAGGTCCATAATGACTCGCAAAAAGTATTTATACATGGGGTTGAAAGAACTTTTACAATGAAGGAATTTGATTAATTGTGGCTTTAGGCAATTTGGGGATATGATTCATTAGGGAATTCTACGACAGTCACCGTCCGTATTTAGAAAAAAATAGAAGTGGACCTTTCGAACCCGCGATTTAGGGAGTCGGTTATCGTTTAATAAAATAACGATATCCGCCTCCCTCCCTTTCATTTATCCTAATTTTCGTAATCGACTCGCGGTCATTTTTGGTTTCTTTTCAACGGCTCCGTATGAATAAGCAGCTCCGACAAACAGGGCGCCACCGACGATGTTACCAAGTGTCACTGGAATTAAATTAGCTGCCATTCCGACAATTGTGACCGTTTCAGGATGGGGAACGAGCAGTGATATCGATAATAACGTCATATTTGCCACACTATGCTCAAAGCCAGAAGTGATAAAAGCAAATAAGCACCAGAAGATGACAATTAACTTCGCTGTTTCACTTTTCAATTTGACAGAACACCAGACGGCTAAACAGACTAAAATATTACAGAGAATCCCGCGAACAAACAGCTCCATAAATGGGGCGTTCATCTTTGCACTTGCTGATTGTGCAATAAAATCAGCCGTATCACCAACGGCTAAACCTGAATAGAAAAATAAAATTGCGACAAGGACTGAACCCGCAAAATTACCTATATAGCTATACATCCATATCGATGCTGTCTCCGCCCATGTTGTTTTTTTCATCATCGTTCCGATCGTCATAATCATATTATTGCCAGTAAATAGATCGGCTCCAGCCATAATGACTAATGTGAGGGCGATCCCGAACGAAATACCCATGACGATTTTTGTACCAGCAAATTGCGCTGGAGCTAATAAACCACCGATCGTGAAAATAAGAATAATTCCTAAGCCAATGAAAAATCCTGCTAACATTGCCATCGTTAAATATTTACGTTTACTGCTTTTTAGTTGATTCACTTTTAACGCTGCTGTGTTTGCAAAAGCATCAACGGTTGCTTTCATTTTTTTCTCTCCTCTCCGCATACTCCTTCACAAGCTTTCCGTATCCAGCGTATTTTTCTTCTAATTCTTGTTTGATTTCCTTTGCAAGGATTGGGCTAGCTCCTGATGTAGAAACCGTTAAAAGGAGTTGCTCTTTTCTAACAACCGCTGGAGTGATAAAGCTTGAGTTTTCACTGTCGCTCGTATCGTTTACCCATTGAAATTCATGGGCCGATTGGCAAACCGATTGATTCACTTCCTGATTATTTGTCGCTGCAAAAATAAGATGGGCATCGCGAATATCGTCTGCTGAAAATTCCTTTTTCCTCCATTGTATACAAGGCAATTGCAATAGCTCTTTATTAATCTCTGGGCTGATAATCATTATGTTTGCCCCAGTTCCTACGAATCCTCTCGCTTTTCTTAATGCGATGCTCCCTCCTCCGACGATCACCACATTTTTCCCCTTTAGCTTCATTATGACGGGATACACATATTCTGACATCGCTTTTCCTCAATTCTCACTAATAAGGTTTGCTTCATTAAATCATCAAATTGTAAATGATTGCACATGACAGCAGTACGTGGATATTTAGCTGTGATGCGCTCGATATGTTTTAACAATAATCCTGTAAAAAGGAGGTAAGGCATGACATAGACCGTTTTGTATTCGTGTTGCAGCTTGTCTAATGCTTGATTTACCTTTGGATCATGTGCAGTTAGGAATGCATTGTATACCGGTATTTGTAATCTCTGCTCAACATGCTTAGCTATTTCCTTTAGCTGAAAAATGGGGTCGCTATCGCTGCTTCCTCTTCCTACAAGTAGGACAGCGCCATTTTTTTCACACATTGCCGTCTCTACTCGCTTTTGGACAAGCTGGATCATATACTCATGAACCCCAAACGGCTCGGTCATCGTAAAGGATATATGCGGGTACTTTCTCCGAATCTCTTGGAGTTCTATCGGAATATCTCGCTTATGATGGAGTGCTGAAAACAAAAGAACGGGAACGATTAATAGATTCGACGCTCCTTCTTTAATGAGCTTATTAAGCGTATCTGAAATCGTAGGTGTTGTCAGCTCTAAAAAGGCGACCGCTTGCTTCTCATATGGAAGCTCCTCCATTACCGCTTGGACGAACTGAATGAATTGTGCATTTCCCTCTGCTTTACGGCTGCCGTGGCCGATATATACAATTGCATCAAACATTTGTCTTCCCCCACTTCTCCCTTTCCAGCTCATCTTGGACTTTTTGATCAATCGTAGTGAAACCTTTCTTCAGCGCATATTCCTTAACTGATTCTCCGATATAAGCAAATGACAACTCGTTCTCGGTATAGACATTTTCTTTTATAAACAGATCGATCGCTGCCTTGTTTGGAAAAATAACGGTGTCCCATTTATATTCCGTTAACATTCGTTCATTTATTTCGCGAAAGCGTTCATCGATAACCATTTCATGTGTATGAAAAATGTTGGCATCCCCATTTTTAGTTTCATAACCATAGGGAGCAATGACTACCATCTCCGCTTCTTCCACTCCCTTTTCCGCGACCAGCCCTTTTGCAGCAAGCAGCTTCTTCGTTTGATTGGAACGACAAACAATTTTCCGCGGTAAGTCCCTAATATCGATTCCTTCAATAAGCAGTTGCTCCAAAAATAATTCTGCACTTTCCGGGCTAGCAAACATCAACGATTGACTGTTTAAAATTTGCTTAATTTCAGCGTCTGTAAGTTGCTTCTTTTTTCTTTTAAGAAGAGGAAATGAGTATGCCTCTGCTCCTTGATCACTAAAATGTCGTTCAAGCTCAAAATTACCTGTTTGCGATCGGGCAATAAGAATATGTTTTCCATAGAATGGTTTCGTTTCAAACCAGGAGAGTGATTCTCTCAATGATACGACATCACCGATAATCGTCATCGCCGGATTTTCAATTTCATGTTCACGGGCGATTTGAGCCATCGTTTCAAGCGTTCCTTCAATCACTTTTTGCTTGCCAAGCGTGCCCCATTGAATCATCGCTACTTTTGTATGCTTTGATTTTCCTTGAGCAATTAATTTCTCACAGTTTGCTCCGATGTTTTTCACACTCATATAGTAAGCGATCGTATCCCCGACTTGCTGATGAGCTCCTTCTTTCCCTTCGTTCAATGCACAATCATGTCCAGTCCTCATTGTAAAACTATTACTATATTTCCGATGTGTAACAGGAATTCCCGCATAAGCCGCTGCGGCAATGCTTGAAGTAATGCCCGGAATCCATTCATACGGAATGTTATTTTTCACTAGCTCTTCTGCTTCTTCTCCCACTCTTCCAAATACAGAAGGATCTCCGCCTTTTAAACGGACGACATATTTCCCTTGCTTTGCTAATTCCACAAGCTTCGCATTAATCATTTCTTGACGCATCACATGATTGCTTGGCAATTTTCCGCAATAAATAAATTCACATTCATCTTTCGCTTCGCGTAATAAGCGCGGATTGGCGAGGCGGTCGTATAAAATAACGTCCGCCTCTTCAATACACTTCAGCCCTTTGCATGTAATTAATTCAAGATCTCCAGGTCCTGCCCCAACGATCGATACAAATCCTTTGTTGTTTGTCATTTCTCACACCTCGATATAGACAAATCCATCCTTCACAGCTGTTTTGAAAACTTCTACTATACCATCATCTGGTTTTTGTACTTCTCCAGTGATCAAGCTAACCTTCCAATTTTGCAACGGACAAAATACATATTCGCCAGCAACGATCCCTTCAGCCAAAGGACCGTTCGTATGCGGGCATGTGCTGCCAATTGCCCTTACTTCACCGTTTCCTAAATGGAAAAGGGCGATTGACTTTCCTTCTACATGCACTTCTTTTCCTATTTGCTTCGGTAACTCTGTTAATTCGATGATTTTTACGAGCTGTTTCGTCTCCATGAAGATCCCTCCTTTATCTTTTGATGACTTCAAACATACCCATTTTCTTCTTATTCTCCAGTGCGCTTGTCCACGCTTCTTCATATGTGCTTTTCGCTTCATCAAAGCGTGCTACGAGTTGGTCTGTCATATTGCGATCTAATAATACGGCTTTAATCGTCTCCGTTCCTAGACGTTCTACCCATGGGGCTGTTCTTTCGTTATAAATGCCTGTTTCACGATAATACTGTGTAAATGCCTTCGCATAATAAATCACTTCATCTTCCGTTTTTACAGCCATAAACGAATCACAGTCACGCGTAACCGTTCCACCGTTTCCACCGAAATAGAGCTGGAAGCCATTTTCAACACAGATGACGCCAAAATCTTTTGTTAATGCTTCCGCACAGTTACGAGGACAACCGGAAACGCCCATTTTCATTTTATGTGGGGTATCGACCATTTCAATGGCCTTTTCCAAGTCAATGCCAAGTCCTAATGCATCTTGCGTTCCAAAACGGCAGAAGCGTGAACCGACACATGATTTCACATTCCGTAATGATTTAGAGTACGCATAGCCTGAGCGCATACCGAGATCTTTCCAAACGTTCGGCACATCCTCTTTTTTCACTCCATATAATCCAACCCTGCTTGCACCGGTAATTTTTACTAACGGCACATTGTATTTCTTGGCGACTTCCCCTAATTTAATTAAGTCATCACCCGTTGTTGTACCTCCATACATTCTGGGAATGACCGAGAAGGTACCGTCTTTTTGAATGTTTCCTTCCATCCGCTCATTAACGAATCGAGATGCTTTGTCATCCGCATATTCTGTTGGATAAAGCATTCTCATATAATAGTTCAACGCTGGGCGGCATGTTGAACAGCCCTCTTCATGCGCAAACCCTAATACGTTGCGAACTTCTTTTGGGGACTGTAAGCCTTTCGCTCTGATTTCCTCCACCACTTCATCCCGTGTTAAGATTGTACAGCCGCACATTCCAACTTTTTCTTCCACGGCGCTAAAGCTATCTCCCAATGTGTGTGAGAGGATTCCCTCGACGACTCCGCGGCATTTTCCACAAGAAGCACCTGCTTTTGTGCAAGTTTTTACTTCTTCATACGTGTGTAAATCCTGTTCAAGAATCGCCTGGACGATCGTCCCCTTCGTCACTCCATTACAGCCGCAAACCGTTTCTTCGGCATCCATTTCAGCAATCATGTCTGTTACAGCATCTGCTCCTACTTGTTGTAAAACAGCTGCACTTGTAAAACCACTAATATCTGTTTCTTTTTTCAACATGGTGAAAAGGCGGGTTCCATCCGATGCATCGCCATAAAGGACGATTCCTACGATTTTGTTCTCCTCAATTAATATTTTTTTGTAAAGTCCGGCGAATTGATCTTGAACAATGATCGCCTTCGTATCACTATCTTCATGAATTTTTCCACCGGAGAAAAGATCGCAGCCGGCCACCTTTAACTGGGTTGATAAAATACTACCTTGATAGCCTTTCGTTTCCTCACCAGTTAAATAGGTTGCAAGTGCGGTTCCTTGCTCATACAGTGGCGCAACTAAACCATACGTGATTCCGTTATGCTCTGAACATTCGCCGACCGCATAAATATGATCGATTGATGTTTTCATATAATCATTGACAACGATGCCACGATTTACTTTTAATCCCGCATTAGCAGCTAACGCAGTATTCGGACGGATTCCAACAGCCATCACAACTAAATCACATTCAAGCGATGTCCCATCAGAGAAAACAAGTCCCTCGACACGATCGTTACCGATGATTTTAGACGTTTGTTTTTCCATTAAAAATTTCATGCCTTGCAATTCCAAATCTCTTTTTAGCATGTTTGCTGCTGTCGAATCCAATTGCTGCTCCATTAAATGCGGCAGCAAATGAATCACATGCACGTCCATCCCGCGATCGATCAGCCCTTTAGCAGCCTCCAAACCGAGCAATCCGCCGCCGATCACAGCCGCCTTTTTATACTTTTTCGCCGTATTAATCATATATTCCGTATCTTGGATCGTTCGGAAACCAATGACACCTTCTAAATCTTTACCCGGGAGCGGTAAAATAAATGGACTTGAACCCGTAGCAATAATTAATTCATCGTATTGGATTCTTCTCCCAGTGTTTGTGATCACTTCTTTCATTTCAGAGGCAATTTCAATTACTTCTTCTCCTGTATATAAGGTAATATCATTTTCTTTATACCAATCCCACTCATTCACATTAATCTCATCAAACTGAACAGACCCTTGTAACACATTGGATAACATAATTCGATTGTAATTCGGATGCGGCTCATCCCCGATAATCGTAATCTCAAACAAATCACGATTCCTTTTTAAAATTTCCTCAACGCACCTAACACCAGCCATCCCATTCCCAATCATCACTAGTTTCTTTCTCATCTTTTGTCCTCCTAAACCCTTTATTGTGAAATGATTCACAAGTGTGATTAAAAAAATATAGAGTTATAATTAAATGCACGGAATCAGTTATTTGTGAAAATATTCACATAACACTATAAAGAAAAATGGCATTTGTTACTTATCTTTAGTATACATAATTTCATTTCGCATTTCCTCCATATTTGTTACAAAAATTTGAACAAGTTGATTGTGGATATTATGAATGAGCTTTTAGGCTGTGCTTCTAGGCCAAGCTCGGTATGCTTTCAAGCCAATTGATACTTTTTTACGAGTTATTTCGCGCGAGTTACGAGGTACTCTCTTATATACGAGCCACTTCACACATTTTTCAAGCCGCTTTCCCTTATTTACGAGCCGCTTCACGCATTTTTCAAGCCACTTTCCCTTATTTACGAGCCACTTCACGCATTTTTCAAGCCGCTTTCCCATTTACGAGCTGCTTCACACATTTTTCAAGCCACTTTCCCTTATTTACGAGCCACTTCGAACATTTTTCAAGCCTCTTTCCCATTTACGAGCCACTTCACGCAATTTTCAAGCCACTTTCCCTTATTTACGAGCCACTTCGCACATTTTTCAAAGCCACTTTCCCTTATTTACGAGCCACTTCACACATTTTTCGAGCCGCTTTCCCATTTACGAGCCACTTCGCACATTTTTCAAGCCGCTTTTCCTTATTTACGAGCCACTTCACACATTTTTCGAGCCACTTTCCCATTTACGAGCTGCTTCACACATTTTTCAAGCCACTTTCCCTTATTTACGAGCCACTTCGAACATTTTTCGAGCCGCTTTCCCATTTACGAGCCACTTCGAACATTTTTCAAGCCACTTTCCCTTATTTACGAGCCACTTCGAACATTTTTCGAGCCGCTTTCCCATTTACGAGCCACTTCGCACATTTTTCAAGCCACTTTCCCTTATTTACGAGCCACTTCGAACATTTTTCAAGCCACTTTTCCTTATTTACGAGCCACTTCACACAATTTTCAAGCCACTATTCCTTATTTACAAGCCACTTCGCATGATTTGCGAGTTACATACTTTCATAATTCTAATAATATTTATGAAATAGGGAAAAATGAATATTTTCCCCTATTTTAAGTAGAATCCCTTATTCATCTTTTATTTCTAGCTCATATTCCAATTCTTCTTGTTTTATACTAACGATCCATATGCCCTTTTCATCTTCATATTGTATGTCACGAATCGCTGGAACCCATGTTGATTTTTCTTTCGCCATTTCCACTGCGGACCGGATCACTTCCGACTCTGAAAGGATGGATTGCTCGGGCTTATATTCTGACAGTACTTCAACGAATTTGGCGGTACCTTGTGCCGGATAGGATTCCAATAATGGCCCAGAGCTTTCTACTATTACTCTTTGCCCTATTTTTAATTTTTTCTTCGCCTGTGGAAAGCGAAAGCTGATTGCCTCATAAAATTCTTCGTTTCCGCCAGTAGAGCCAAAGTTTTGTGGCATCGCACGGACGACCATTATTCCATTCTCATCTATACTTACAATATACGAACCATCTTTTGAAGGCATATTGATTGTTTTTTTATCAGGATATACGACATCTTCCTCATCACCGACTGGAACTAAGCGTCCATCTTGTTTAATATTCCACTCATAGTCAGCGAATGATGTTTGCAATTCGTCTATATTTTCTTTCGTTAAAAAATTATGTCCGACCTCGATCGTGTTCGTCAGCGAATTCACATAGACAGTCCACGATACTTGATTTGCTTTTTCGTGTTTTTGAGCATAATCATTAATGGCGGTAGAAACTTCTTCCGATAATAAATCGATATCTGCTTGTGAATGTTTTTCTTTATACACGTAAATATAGTTTGCTAGTATCTCACCATTGTCCACTTGCTGTTGTAAACTATCTAATACTTTCGTTAATCGAGCATCAGGATTTTTCACACCGATCCAAATACCAGGATATTCCGCGCCATCTTCTTTATTTTCCATGAAAATAACCCCTTCAGCATAAAATCCTGGGCTGGTTCCATAGACATTGTCAATTTCGTCGATTGCCGCCTGTCCTTCAATTTGTTGATAGATCACATCTTCTATCATTTCAGGTGCCATATTTTGTTGAATATTTTCAAGCTTTTCATCACGTTTACTCGTATCTCTCGTCGTCTGTTTTAACTCGGCAATGATTTCCCTTCCACTCACTGTCTTTAATGGATTCCATTCTTTATTGGATGATAAATTGCCCTCTGTTCCACATCCAAATAGAAATAGCATAATAGCGATAATCCAAGCCTTTTTCATCTTATTATCCACCTCCCCTTTTCATACGTTTAACATGTTAGACGTCAAAATATCATTTTTGTTACATGAAAAATAGGTTGAGAAAATTCATCTAATTTTCCCAACCTATCTTTTTTATTCCACTATAAAAGACTTCTCTTTTTTGCTTAACAACATTCCTGTGACAGCGAAGGAGCAAATGGCAAGGACGAGCAGCAAAATAAATACTGACTGCAAGCTTGATTCTAGTGCAAATCCTCTTAATTCATCGCTTAACCATAATCCAGAAACCGCGATCCCAATCGCTTGACCAAGATTTTTTAGTAAATTATGCGATCCCATCGCGGCGCCACGCATTTCCCATTGAACGGCAGATTGAACGGCGACAGTGAATGCAGTATAGGTGAACCCGAAGCCGAGTCCTAAAATGGCCGTCACAAGCATCATCCATGCCAGCGTCGTATCTGTTCGGAAAAAGATTAGACCGATACAGCCAACAATAATGATTGCGACCCCTAACATCGTAATATGAGAAATCGGTCTTTTGCTCATCCATCTTCCCGAAAAAACAGCACCCAGCGGCCATGTTAAAGACATTGGCAGCATTGCAATGCCGGAAAAAGTTGCATTTAAATTTGTGACGCCTTGCACCCATAAAGGAATATAGAAAGTAACAGTCACAAGAATAAACCCTAGCAGGAATCCCGTCAGATTCGCGATCGTAATCAGTTTATTTTTAAACAATTCAAGTGGGAGCATCGGTTCTTTCCCTTTTGCTTGAAACAAAATAAAAAAGCAAAGAGCGATGAAAGCGACAAGAAATAATATGAGTAAGTGACTGTTCATCTGCTTATATTCTTTTACTAATGTTAAAGCATATAAAAAGGCACTCATACTTACTGTAAAAGCAAAAATTCCTTTATAATCAATAATTTGCTTTTTCTTTTCGATTTGTTCGTGTAATGACATCCATAACATGATGAGTGCAATGATACCAAATGGAAGATTCATAAAGAAAATCCAATGCCATGAGATCGTATCAACGATAAATCCACCTGTGAGCGGGCCAAAAATACCAGCTATGCCCCACACACTACTCATCCACCCTTGCATTTTCGCGCGGGTTTCAAATTCAAATACGTCCCCAATAATCGTAAAAGGAATTGTTGCTAATGCCCCAGCACCTATTCCTTGAATCAACCGAAAGATTACAAGTTGTTCCATCGTTTGTGAAAAACCACAAAGTACAGATCCGACTAAAAAAACAATCGTCCCGATCGTAAACATCGATTTTCTTCCGTATAAATCAGCCATTTTTCCAAATATCGGCGTGCTAATGACAACTGCTAATAAATAGATTGAAATGACCCATGTATATAAATGGCTACCGCCTAAATCAGCCACAATTTTTGGCATTGCCGTACTAACGATCGTTCCTTCAATCGCCATTAAAAAAGTGGAAATCAATAATGCAATGACAACGGATCTCTTATTTGTTTCTTTCTTCATTTCTTTGCTCCTTAAAACAGCGCCAGCCCCCAGCACGTTAATTTTTTACGCACCGGGGGTAGGGCACCACAAATTATTTTATTTTCTCTAATTCATCTAGGAATGCTGGTCTTCTCTTATATGTGAGAGACAGTTCGTTTATCAATTCTTCCTGTTTTTCCTTACCAGCTAGTGTTTTATATTTTTTAAGTTTATTACATACATTTCGATACGCATTACGATAAGATGAAGCCTTTGCTTCTTTATTTATATAGTCTTTATATAGGTCAATCACTTCATCCCTGAATGATTCGATAAGCCTATCGGCATAATATTCGATCCTTGTTATATTCTTTCTAACATATTGCATGATCTCTTCTACATCATTTTCTTCCTCAATTAGCTTAAGAAATATATTTTTAGAACCCCAGCCATTGTCATTTCTCAGTTCTTCTTTTAATTTATCATAAAATACGGCTTTATCCTCAATAGATAATTCCTTTAGGTCTTCATAATAGTGGAAATCCCCTTCAAATAAAAGCTCCTTTGCCAATTGTTCTTGTTCTTTTTTTAATGATTGTTCTTTATAAGCCACGTAGCGAAGCTGTTTCCATTTCGATACTAATCCTGGGTATTGTGCATCTTGCATTTCCCCGTCTTTCGTCAATTCTATCACCTTATGATAATTTCTTTCTTGAAAACATTGATTAATTAGCTGCTCTCTAAAGGATGTATATGTGATGTGATCGATAATGAATTGTTCTGCTTCTTCCCTTGTCCCATATGATTCAATTAAAGTGAATAAAATTTGCAGCATGCCTTCATTGTTATATTCCGTATATCGGTCATCTGTGCTTAGCTCTAGCATTGATTCAATTTTTACTTTAAGCCGAGCCCTTAACTCAACTACATCTGCAAATTCTGTACATATATATAGTAGATTAATTTTAAATTCTTCCCATCCGGAAAAAACTCCACTATCAACATGAGCCATTAATTTTTCAAATGCTCGTTCCCTTTGAGGGATGCCTAATTCGTTACTTTCTATTACGATCTCCTCTATTAATTCCAGAGTAACTGTGACTAAGCCACCAATGTCTCCATCAGAATCATCCGCATATTGAAAGGCGTTCATCGCTTCTATCAATAAAAAAAGAGCGATTTCCAACCCCATGAGTGGATTTTCATGATTTCTCGCCTTTTCGAAAATATCATCTAGTTCCCCTACAAAATCAGATACTTCTCGATAGCTGATGAATCCATCCCTAGCGATATATCTGTTCTTAATCTTATTCATCAACGCTTTGCATTTTTCAAGCTCATCCTGATCATCACCTTTAGCATATTTGAAGATTAAACTCTGCTTTAAAACGGCATCCTCATTAGCCATATTGATAAGAATATCCACCAGTTCTTCTTTTGAAAGATTGACTAACACTTCTTTTATTTTTGGCTGACTTTTCCTGTGCTTTAATGACTCACCATGCTCATTCAACATTTCAATTAATTTAAAATAGGCAGCAACTTCGTGTTTGCATATCGGTCCAAAATCATAAGGACAATCGCAAGTTGAACATTGTATTTCTCTGCTATCATCGATTTCAACGAAAACCTCGTAGTCTTCGCTCCCTTCAATGATAAAAATATACTCGTTACGTTCTTGTTCGTATGCCTCTACAATATTACCTTCAAGATAGTAACTATAGCCCCTGTCTAGAATTGTCTTATTTATGTGCTGCTCAAAATGAAGAAGGTTCATTTCATTCCTCATTTCCTTTTGTTATAAAGCTTACTATATTCGATCAATCCTCTACCTTTATCATATTCTAGCACTGAAAGATTCGAAAGCCTTATTGCTCTTTCCATTCTAATTTTGAACAAATCATTTTCTTTACCTATTCTTAAAACAACCTCAATGTTCCGTGCATTGTTATTTACATATAAGCGAGGTATCATATAAGCGTTCGCTTATACAGGGTCAAGAGGATGTTGCCATCATTTTTATCGACATTGAGACTCCTTATGTTCACACCGATTGTATAAGGCATCAAAAAAAGAAGTTAGGTGTAGTTTATGATTGCTAGAGGAGTAGAAAAATTTAAATTATTAATTGAAATTTTTATCATTGCTTCCAAACTTGGGCTTACTTCATTCGGTGGACCCATCGCTCATTTAGGCTATTTCCATGAAGAATATATTCGTAGAAGAAAATGGATGGATGAAAAAGATTATGCCGACTTAGTTGCCTTATGTCAATTTTTACCTGGTCCCGCAAGTAGTCAAGTAGGAATTGGAATTGGGGTCATGCGTGCGGGAGTTTTGGGCGGAATGTTTGCTTTTATCGGCTTCACTCTCCCATCTGTCCTCGCACTCATTCTTTTCGCCTCACTTCTTCACACGTTTACTATTGAAAGTGCTGGCTGGATTCATGGGTTAAAGTTAGTCGCTGTGGCAATTGTGGCCCATGCTGTATTAGGAATGGCCAAGAACTTAACGCCTGATATACAACGGCGGACGATCGCTCTATTTTCAATGGTTGTCACTTTATTATGGCAGACAGCCTTTTCACAAGTTGCTGTCATCCTCATTGCAGGCATCATCGGGTACTTTATTTATAAACAACAGACAATGGATAAAGATGGATCATCGCCCATCTACGTTCCCATTTCACGCCGTACGGCATATGTTTGTTTATCATTGTTTTTTGCTTTACTTATTGTACTTCCTATTTTACGTGAGTCCGTTTCCATTCACTGGATCGCTTTATTCGACCATTTTTACCGATCTGGCTCACTTGTATTTGGAGGGGGGCATGTTGTTTTACCATTGCTTGAACGCGAATTTGTTCCAACAGGTTGGTTAAGTACAGAGGAGTTTCTTGCTGGATACGGTGCAACACAAGCAGTTCCAGGCCCTCTATTTACGTTTGCAGCTTACATCGGTACGGTCATTGATGGTTGGCAAGGTGGAGTTTTAGCTACTTTCGCCATCTTTTTACCTGCTATTTTACTTGTTTTTGGTGCACTGCCTTTTTGGGACTCCTTGCGCCGTAATCCAAAAATAAAAGGCGCATTCATGGGTGTAAATGCTTCCGTAGTAGGAATTCTAATTTCTGCACTTTACGACCCCATCTGGACAAGTACCATCTTAACACCGATTGATTTTGCCTTTGCGGCCGTTTTATTTAGTTTACTCGTCTTTTGGAAGCTCCCCCCGTGGATCGTTGTATTAACAGGTGCATGCGGCGGAACTCTATTATCCTTATGAATAAAATAGGTAGAGTAAAACGGTTATTTTTCTCTACCTACTTTTTAATTGCGCGGCACTCTTCCCTTAATCGCTGCACTATTTAAACATTTGAGTCGACTAATACAGTCATACATATCTGATTTTTTTATCGATTCCCCACCGTCATAAAAGTGCCACGCGATGAAAATCCCAAACGAATAAATAAGGATTGGCAGCCTCTCTTACATATGATAGGATGAAAAAAAAGGAGGTGGAAATGATGAGTGAGGAAAGATTTGATCGGATTGAGGAAATGCTGGCACAGCTATTAAAAATGGTAGCAAATACGAATCAAGAGCAAGCAAAAATGAGAAAAGAAATGGCTTTGAAAACTGATGTGGACTCATTGAAGGCAGACATGGGCACCATGAAAACTGATATGGACTCATTGAAGGCGGACATGGGCACCATGAAGGCAGATATGGACTCAATGAAGACAGAGATGGGTTTCATGCGCGAGAATATTTCTCGGATTGAAAAAAAGGGCGATGAGCGCCATGAGCAAATCCTATCTGAATTACAATTAATAAAAATCGACCAAGATTTTACTTGGGAAAAGGCCGTTAAAACAGAGCGAGAAGTGGGCATTATAAAAAAGCAAATGGGTCTATAAGCATCATCGATATTTTTTTCATAAGTTTTAAAGCTCTATCTGCCCCATGCATCTTTCACAGATAATGTTGCCTCATCCAGACACGGTATATTTCATTAAATTTTATCCATGTGGCTCAATTGAATGCGAAGCACGGATTATTACATCTATTCAGCAGTTTTTGTTAGAACTATTCTCTTATTAGTTTAGCTAATCCTTCCAGGTGTTGCCCATATTAAATGAAACATGCCCCACCAATGACTTTCGACCTTACGTAATTGTAAGTCTGATTCTTGAATAAGACGAAGCATATCTCGCTTTTGATGACAGCCAATCAACTTAAAGTGAATAGGATCTATAACTTTCTGAACAAATCCAACTACCGGATTAAAACTAAGTCCGTGCTCCATAAGCAAAATCTGCCCTTGTGGCTTGCACCAGTGACTAAGTTGATTGAGTACTTTAACGGGATGTTCATAGGCGCAAAAAGATAATGTGGATACAATGGTATCGAACGTTTTCTCGGGAAATTCAAGTGTTTCGATATCCGATAATATAAATTCCGTATCAATTCCTTGTTCCTTAGCCGCTATTTTCGCTTTATCTAGCATTTGCGGACTGAAATCAACGGCTGTCACTTTTACGTCGGATGAATAATATGCAAAATTCGCCCCGGCCCCTACTGCAAGCTCCAAGACCTTTCCTTCTGCTCCCAGCAAAAGCTGTCTTCGCCACGCTTCAAGATTTTTCGTTTTTCTTTGCTTTTCATATAAACCAGCTTGTTTATCAAATTTACGTACTAGCTTTGATTTATCCATGCTCCAACTCCCCCTCTACTGATTAATTAATGGTAAAGTTTTCGTTTTAATACGAATTTATATGATCAAAAAACTGCACCTTTATGTTTCTTCCATTTCATTAAGGTGCAGCTTCATTTTTCATATTATGCTATTTTATTAAATTTAATTGTTTTCCCTTGTTTACGCCATTCTTTATATTCAGCTGCTGCTGTGAAAAGAACGTCCGTCGATGAATTAAGTGCTGTTTCAAAAGAGTCTTGTAAAACACCAATGATAAAGCCTACTCCAACGACTTGCATTGCAACATCTGGAGAAATTCCAAATAAGCTACATGCTAGAGGGATCAATAATAGGGAACCGCCAGCAATCCCTGAAGCACCACAGGCACATATCGCTGATAATACACTTAGGATGATTGCTGTTGGAATATCTACCTCAATTCCAAGTGTATGAACGGCTGCGAGAGTTAAAACGGAAATCGTAACAGCCGCCCCAGCCATATTGATCGTCGCTCCTAATGGAATCGATACAGAATAACTATCTTTATTTAAACCAAGATTTTGACATAATTTCATGTTTACAGGAATATTTGCAGCAGAGCTTCGTGTAAAGAATGCCGTAATGCCGCTTTCCCTTAAGCACTTGAAAACGAGCGGGAAGGGATTTTGTTTAATAAGTATATATACAATGATTGGATTAACGACCAGTGCCACAAAGAGCATACAGCCAATTAACAATGCAAGTAATTTTCCATATCCAAGCAATGCATCTAACCCACTTGTCGTAATCGAATCAAATACAAGGCCCATGATGCCTAATGGTGCAAGTTTAATCACCCATGTAACAACTTTCGAAACTGCATCAGAAAAATTAGAAATTAGCGTCTTTGTCGAGTCGGCAGCATTTCTTAAAGCCAAGCCAAGAAGAACCGCCCAAGCTAAAATCCCAATATAATTCGCATTAGAAATAGCATTAATCGGATTATCAACAATATTTAACAGCAATGTTTTAAGAACCTCAGCAACGCCGCTAGGAGGTGCTAGATCCTCCGCTCCATTTACAAGCGTTAAGCTTACAGGAAAAATAAAACTTACAATAACAGCAATAAGGCCGGCTAAAAAAGTACCTATTAGGTAAAGAACGATGATCGACTTCATATTCGTCCGTTCACCCGCTTTATGTTGTGCGATTGCAGCTATTACTAAAACAAGCACTAGGACTGGCGCGATTGCTTTTAAAGCTCCTACAAATAAAGAACCAAAAATACCAATCGGACTAGCTGCTTCTGGGATCGTTAATGCCAAAACAATACCAATAACTAAACCGACAACGATTTGTTTAACTAAACTCAGTCGATTCCATTTTTCCAGTAAATTCTTCATATATTTTCCTCCATTTCTCCCATTCCACGGTTATCTTCATACATTCTAGACATATATAGCAAAAATTGTTCGGATTCTATTAATATTCCACCACAAAAATACAGTTGTCTTTTCAATAAATACGATTATACTTACTTTTTTAATATATTACAATACTATTATGAAAATAATATTCAAATCGTTATCACGATATTTACTTATATAGGAGTAAACATACGTTCACGTAGGAAGGAAAGTAATGGATGACCTAGTCATATGTGGAACCATCCGATTTTTACTGACATATCATGATGATGTAGGGGGTGGTTCTAATTGGACAGTCAATGTATATAGATTTTTTGTCCAAACTGGGTGTTGGCGGTGCACATCCTGGTGGTTTTCAATTAACAAAGGAATTATTGTCGATGGAGAAGATTAACAGATCGTCATACATTTTAGATGTTGGATGTGGTACTGGTCAAACTGCCGCTTATTTAGCTGCTCATTACGGTGCAAAAGTAATAGGGATAGATATTAATCCAATCATGGTGGAAAAAGCCAGACTTCGAATGAAACAATATAAATTACCCGTAGACATTATTCAAGGTTCAATAGAGGATTGCCCATTTGAAAATAATCAATTTGATTTCATCCTTTGTGAATCTGTTCTTGCCTTTGCAAATGCACCTAAATCCCTTAAAGAAATATTCAGGGTTGTAAAAAGTGGAGGTCGGTTCATTGCAAATGAACTAACCATCAATCATTCACTTGATGAAACTAGTAAAAAAGAAATAAAACAATTTTATGGACTTAATAACATCCTTATGGAGCAAGACTGGATCACATTATTAGGACAGTCAGGTTTTCAAAATATAAAAATTCATATGCAAAAATCACCTCTCTATCATTCAATGACTGAATTTCCATTCTCTGATTATGTAGAAACGGAACTTTTGATGATAATGATTCAGCATTTTAATATTATGGCGAAATATCATGGAATTTTAGATAATAGGATATTTTCATGTACGAAATAAATCATATGTGATGGAGAAAAGGCTTGCGTTATGCTGCAGGCCTGTTTTATAAATAAGACGATTAAATTAGGCACTGTATTAGCGATATGATAGCGGAATACGGTATCGTTATTGCTTTTTTCAATTGAAGTTTCATTCGTTTCAGGGATAAAAACTTCTAACTGTGGTGATATACAGTGATTACTACCGATTATTATATGGTTACTACCGATCTTCTTACCGTTACTACCGATTTTCATGCTATTACTACCGATTATCCATTCAATACTACCGATTGTAAAAAAATGTTAATATCATAACAAGCATTATACCGGCTACATGTTGTAGATTAATATTTGATTCAAACCATCATTAAGGCTGTTCGAAGTGCAGTGATGACAATAAAATCCAATCCATCGAAACTAGCCCAAAAAGAAAAACCAAAAAATGTTGTTATTACAACTTTCTTGGGTTTTATCGTTTTTAGTCTTCGGACCGATCAAACACCAACAACCGACTAAATATCGACTCCAAATCAACGTTTATACAAGTTAATAAGTCGGAGCGAATCGAGTCCTTATTGCCATATGTCTGTGCAAGGATGTATTTTTGATCCGTAAGAATGAATTGATCCACATATAAATGTGTCGGATCGACAATCCAGTATTCTTTCACACCGAAACGTTCATATACGGCTTTTTTGTGGATTTTATCGTTGTTGCTTGTGCTTGGTGATAGAATTTCAATGATGAGGTCAGGGGCGCCAATCACTTTTTTCTCCGTAACAATGTGAAGATTGTCATTTGCAATATAGATCAAGTCGGGCTGGCACTCGTTATCGTCATTAAACTTCACATCAATAGGCGAGGTGAGAATAAGTCCATCAGGTGCACAAGTATCCTCCAAATTTTTTAAAAAGTAAGTGACTAATTGTTGATGTCTAATCGCTGGTGCTGCTTGCATATCATAGCGAATTCCCTCTATTAATTCGAAACGTTCTTCGTTGTACTCATAGGAAGGTGGAATCTCCTTTAATTTCAACTTTTTTTCGGACATCTCTTCATCTCCTTCATTGCTATGTACCAATAGTATACAGTAGATTCAGAATTGGTGACAGGCTTGATGTACTACGGGGAATTTAAAAGAATCGTACGGGAATTCGCACAAAAAAACACGTGATAACATGCCTCTATCATCACGTGTACGATTTTATTGTTTTTATTGCGCATTTACATCAGGTTGATGGATTCCAAATACATTGCCCTCTGTATCAATATAATATCCTTGCCACGCCATTCCAGGTAAGGCATGTTTCGGCTTGGCCACCTTCCCACCATGCTCAATGATTTTAGCCTCCGTTACATCGTAATTTTCAACTCCCATTGTACAAGCAAATCCATTTAGAGCTTGGCCTGTTTCCGGCGGAGCACTTTGCCGCTGCATTAAGGCACCATTGATTCCAAGTTCATTCTCATCGCCAGTAACCGCTCCAAAGTAAGGCATCCCAGCATAATCACTCCAGTCTTGAAATGACCAGCCAAATACCTCTCCATAAAAATTCTTTGCCCGTTCCATATCATTTACATGAATTTCAAAATGAATTAATCTTCCCATCATATCCTCCTACTTCTTTATTGACATCGCTTACACTTACCTATTCATTATTATAAAGGTATTAAAAATGTTCATTCAAATTTTAAGCCTCGATTCGAATGAATAGGAGCTATCGATCCATATTATAACTCGCTTCCTGCGGCTACGATACGAATTAAGCTTTCATTCTAGACAACAAAAAAGACCCGGAACGAAATCAGGGTCACATTTGGAAAAATTTACGATTATTCATTAGCCTTCCATCGCTTCTGCAACTGCTTTCGTTTCATGGACTGTACCAAAGGGATGATTTGGTGGCGCATAAATCGAATAAAGTTTTAGCGGAATATTTCCTGTGTTCGTTACATTATGCCATGTTCCAGCAGGGACCATAATGGCGAAGTCATCAAAAACGTCTCTTTGGAAGTTTAAATTTTCCTTCGTCTTCCCCATTTGAACGATCCCTTGCCCTTGTTCAATTCGTAAAAACTGATCAACATGAGGGTGAACTTCCAAGCCAATATCTTCGCCAACACCAATACTCATTAAAGTAACTTGTAAATGCGATCCTGTCCATAAAGCTGTACGGTACGTTCTATTTTGCTTCGCGGCTTTATCAATATTAACAACAAACGGTTTTCCTCCATAATCTTTTAACAAAATACGTTCATTTGTTCGATCAACTTCATAAGGTAAAATCCCGTAAACAGACTGTCCTCCATAATTATGGATTGGCAGCATGCGAACATAATATGGATATACACAAGGAACATAGTACATTTTTTCTCCAACCCTTCACATATTAATCCATTTATCCTATGTAATGGGTTAAAGGAAGGTACTTAATACATTCCAGCTGGAACATCCATACCTATATTCATGCCTATATTTTCAAAAAATCGCTAACTGTTTTTACATTTTTCTCCTTTGGATAGCTTCTATATAATTGACTGGATAGACGAATCGGGTCACCAAAAAAGTATCTTTCGTATTGAGTCTGCCTCGTACCAAATGAACTCATAGTAAGATCCCAAGCCAATCGGAATAGTTTTACCCGATCAAAAGCATTTCTATTATCACCTTGAAGATACATATCAAGATCTTGTTTAAGTGAATGGAAAGCATTTTCTGAAGGCAATGAGATAATCCCGCTAGCCGCTATTAATTGAATAATTTCGCTAAAACGAGGGTAAATCCTCGGAAAAACGTTACTTGCCACTTGTAGAGGAATCAAACTTGGACGCATAAATCCCCATTCATCCAATTCTGCTTCGTTCTCGGCTTTCTCTAATAGTGCTTTCATTGTTTCAATACCAATAATGATTTCCGATAGTTTTTCCTGAATATGTTGATATTCATTAATATTAATGGTTTCGACGAGCAGTTGAGCTAAACCAAAGATAAATTCTATTTTGGCAATTTGCCTTATGATTACTTGATGGTAAGCAAAATGATAAAAAGAGCTTTGTTCTTTGAAATCTGTGGCCACTTCAACATTGTCATAAAAAAAGACTTTTTCCCACGGTACTAATACATGATCAAACACAACAATGGAATCCATTTCTTCAAATCTTGAACTTAACGGATAATTGAAAGTGGATTCCCCTCCAACAAAAGATTCCCGGCAAATAAACTTTAATCCATCAGTATCGGAGGGAATGGAAAAGGCAAATGCTTCATCTGGATTAAAAAAGAATCTAGGAGCCGTATAAACCAATACCTCATCGGTCAAACCTCCTTGTGTAGCAAGAAGGCGTGCACCTTTAATAATGATTCCTTTATTATTTTTCTCAATCACTCTTGCTGAAATGGGTTCATTTGAAAATCCCAAATTGATTTGAGAACGATTCACCTGTGGGGTAATGAATGTATGTGTAAAAGATAAATCTTTTTCCATCGCTCTTTCATAAAGGGACTGAATGTTTTCTGGAAAGCAATGATCTTTCCCCTTTAATATGGCTGCTGACGCGGCATAACTCATAATGGTCGTATTCATATAATCTGGACTTCTTCCGAGCATTCCGCAACTATGTCCTGCCCAGCATTCAATCATTGCCCTTCTTCTTTTTAAATCAGCTTTCGATTTTGGCTGTAAATACGAAAGCCCAATCGATTCGTTCTTGCCAGTTGCATTGAATGTCATTTTGTCTTTTAAGGAAAGGTCCATTTGTAAGTCATATAAAGAAGCGGTTGATTGAATCATCCCTCTAAAGGAAGGATGTTCAGTGATCTTCCCTTTAACTTTTTCGCCATCATACCAAAGGTCAATATTCAACTGATTTCGGCGGTCAATATACTCTTTTCCACTTATCGCTCCCATTTTACCACTCCTTATCCATTTAAATAGTGGCAGATGGTCTATTGTATTTGAAAATATTTAATATTATTCCGTGAATTATTCATTCGTATATACAACGTTAAAGAAATTCTTTCCCGAACTAATGTCTAATTTATGAATCTCTCGATTTCCCATTTACAGCTTGTCCTGTTTCTGAAGGGCACGTTAAGCACCAATGATACTAAGTTCACTGTCACCGCCAGTAACCGCTCCAAAGTAAGCATCCTTGCATAATTACTCCAGCCTTGAAATGACCTCTCCCCTTCACAATAAATACATTTAATCTATGAAATGTGCTAAACAATCCACTTAAAACAAAAGTGACAAATGTCACAGTGTAAGTTTCCTTTTTTTGATATGTTTATCCTATTGAATTTTAGAACGATGAAAAGAGGATTGTGAATGATTGAGCTCATAACAACTGCTGAATCGGTTGATCAAGCAAAAGGATTGATCCGGGCTGGAGTTGATACATTGTATATAGGTGAAGAAGAATTTGGGCTGCGTCTGCCAGCTTCCTTCTCCAGGGAAGAAATGATCGAGATCACAGAGTTTGCACACACATACAATAAACGAATTTGTGTAGCCGTAAATGCGATTATGCATAATGATCGGATTAAAGAGGTCATTCCGTACTTGGAATTTTTACAGAAAATTGGTGTTGACTCGATCACAGTTGGCGATCCGGGCGTTATTCACTTATTAAAAATAAATAAAATAGATATTCCGTACGTTTATGATGCACATACGATGATTGCCAGTGCAAAACAAATAAATTTTTGGATGAAGCGTGGTGCAATCGGTGCTGTTCTCGCAAGGGAATTAACGTTTGAGGAATTAAAAACAATTGCAGCTCAGGTTACGATTCCAATTGAAATATTAGTGTATGGTGCAACATGTATTCATCACTCTAAACGACCGCTTCTAGAAAATTATTTTAACTTTACAGAGCAATCGATGCCTTCTGAAGGTCTTTTTATTTCCGAACCAAAAAAGCCAGATTCCCACTATTCTATTTTTGAAGATATGAATGGAACCCATATTTTTGCGACGAATGACGTCAATCTCCTGCCATATTTAGAATCATTAGTTGATGTCGGTCTAACCCAATGGAAATTAGATGGAATTTTTACTCACGGTGATGATTTTATTGAAATCGCACGCCTTTTTATTGAAGCGAAACAAGCGTTAGCGGCAGGTAATTTGACGGAAAAATTAATAGAACAATTAAACGGGCAGCTAATCTCTCTTCACCCAAAAGAAAGATCTTTAGACGAAGGATTTTTCTTAAAAGATCCGAACGATGTAAAATAACGAGGGGGATTATAATGAGAAAAATAACGAAAAAGCCAGAGGTTTTATCTCCAGCAGGAACACTTGAAAAGTTGAAAACGGCCATTATATACGGCGCGGATGCTGTGTATATTGGTGGGAATCAGTACGGACTTAGAAGCCGTGCGGGAAACTTTACATATGATGAAATGCGCGAAGGGTTAGAATTTGCCAAAAAGCATGATGCAAAGGTGTATGTTGCGGCAAACATGGTAACACATGAAGGGGATGCAGATGGTGCAGGTACATTCTTTCAAACCCTGCGAGATATCGGCATTCATGCAGTGATTGTATCTGACCCGGTACTCATTGATATTTGTGCAACAGAAGCTCCAGGTTTGCCGATTCATTTATCAACACAAGCTTCTGCAACGAATTATGAAACATTGAATTTTTGGCATGCAGAAGGATTAGAGCGCGTTGTATTGGCAAGAGAAGTGAGCATGGAAGAAATCAAGGAAATTAGGCAAAATACAGATGTGGAGATTGAGGCTTTTATTCATGGGGCTATGTGTATTTCATATTCAGGTCGTTGTACATTATCAAACCATATGTCAGCTCGTGACGCGAACCGTGGAGGCTGTTCACAATCATGCCGTTGGAAATACGATTTATTCGAAATGCCTTTGCCAAATGTACGTCAATCAGCTCTAGCAGGTGATCCCATTGAGGATTTTTCCATGAGCGCCGTCGATATGTCGATGATCCGCCACATCCCCGATTTAGTGGAAAATGGCATTGACAGTTTAAAAATTGAGGGAAGAATGAAATCCATTCATTATGTATCAACCGTTTCAAATGTGTATCGTCAAGCGATCGATGCTTATTGCAATGATCCCGATCATTATGAGTTCAAACAAGAGTGGGAAGATGAGCTCTGGAAAGTAGCTCAACGGGAATTATCAGTAGGTTTTTATTATGGAACACCAACTGAAACTGAGCAATTATTTGGCGAACGCCGAAAAATTCCTGCCTATGCTTTTATTGGACAAGTGTTAGATTATGATGAAGAAACACAAATAGCAACGATCCAACAACGCAATCATTTTGGCGTAGGAGACGAAATTGAATTTTTCGGTCCGGGCTTTACTCACCTGCATCAAACGATCGATTTTTTATGGGATGAAGCAGGAAATCCAATTGATCGTGCCCCGAATGCGATGATGATTGTAAAAATGAAAGTAAAAGCGCCTGTTAAACCTTTTGATATGATCCGAAAAAGAAAATAATCATGCTAAACATGCTGACCGAAAGATCGAATCTTTAGTCAGCATTTTTTAATAGGACATCATCTATCCCAAGTAAAAACTCCATTACAATTTACCATTCCACTCCGTAGTATTCCTTGATTATTTCTCGAATAATCTTTTCTTTATTTTCTCCCCTTCCATGACTTTCCGTCCTAAATTCATCATTGCAATGAACTTTTGTTAGCTTGAAGCCAGTATAACGAATATCAATTTCTTCATCCGCAGATGTTGAAAACCCTCCTGTTCCAAATGGGCTAACACATGTATGATTTATAGCAGTTCGATTCCCTTTTTCATCTACGTAATAGTATTTATCCGTTACAATGCCATAGTCCATATCGGGTGTCGAAGTTACGAAATATCCTTTTTCATTAATAACATGCACTTCATAACCATCTTCGGTTTTAACGATCGGTGCTCCTTTTACATTGTAAAAAACATAAACATCTCCTTCGTACCCGTTAGGTATTAAGTATATATCGTTCGTTTCATCACTTTTGTTCAACAAATACAGAGTGAGCGATATGACAGTGGCTGCTAGTAATATACTGAAAATAACCTTAATAGTTCGGGAAAAACGTGTGATCTTTCCCATTAATACATAGACGGTATAAGCTAAGATGCTCACAACAAGCAAAATCGGCGTAATGTAAATTATCGCAAAAATGAAGCCTTCCCAAATAGAAAAATAGTAAACATTCGGCTCCCTTTCGGATAATTTGGTGTAGCTTATGAATGAACCAAATAGCGAAATAACGAATGATAAAATGACCGCAGCAAACATAATTTTTAGTAATTTTAAAAATGACCATCTCATTCATATCCACCCCGGTTCAATCTTCATTGCTATTAGTATAGCATTTATACATTTTAAGGATTGGGGGATCTTTGTTCTTTTCAAAGGTGGCTATCGATCCCTAACAAAAGAAAGAGCCCGTATTACTCTGGGCCCTCTCTGCTCGTTATTCTTTTAATAATTTTAAAATATCCTCTTCGATTTTTAGCGGTCGAATAGTCGGTGCGTATCGTTTAATGACATTTCCTTTTTTATCGATGAGAAATTTTGTGAAATTCCATTTGATATCCGATGTGATTAAACCTTTTTTTTCCTCTGTTAAATATTGAAATAGGGGATGGGCCTCTTTCCCCTTTACTTCGACTTTTTTAAATAAAGGAAAGTGGACGCCAAAGTTTAACTGACAAGCTTTTGCTACTTCTTCGTCTGATCCCGGCTCTTGATTTTTGAACTGATTGCATGGAAAGCCTAACACTACAAAGTTTTTCCCCTTATACGTATCGTATAATTGTTGCAATTCGTCAAATTGCGGGGCAAACCCGCATTTTGTAGCTGTATTGACGATTAAAAGTACTTTCCCTTCATAATCACGTAATGATTTCTCTTCCCCATTCATTAAAGGGGCTGAAAATTGATAAATACTCATCGCTATCCCCTATCTTCCTTATTAGGCTTAATTTGAGTGTTTTCGTTTAACGGCTTTTTCTTTTTCAAATAATACGATGAGTCCCGGCAAAAGAACACCCCTTATTAAAAATGTATCTAATAAAATACCAACCGCGACAATGAAGCCAAAGACAAATAAAAGTTCAATCGGCTGAGTCATAAGGACAGCGAAAGTTGCCGCTAAAATTAAACCAGCCGAGGAAATAACCCCTCCAGTATTAGCGACGGCAATTTGAACCGCCTCTTTGACAGCATGCTTTCTCCTTTCCTCTTGATATCTAGAGATTAATATGATGTTGTAATCCACCCCTAGTGCAACTAAGAATACAAAGGAATATAGTGGTACTCTATCACTTATCGTATGAAGATCAAAGATAATCCCACTTAAAAACATCCCTAAACCTAAAGCGGCAAGAAAGGAGATTAAAATGGTTCCCATCATATAAATAGGCATCTTAATCGATTTCGTTAAAACAATTAGCAAGGCAAAAATAAGAATCGTTTCCAATATGACAATTAAAATTAAATCGCGATTATTAATGGAGCGCTCATCCACCTTGGAAGCCGTCTCCCCAGCAAAGTGCAGACTGCCTTCTAGTTGCTGGTCTGTCATAATTGTTTCCGAGTTGTCGATGATATTTTTTAAAGCATCGATTGTATCAATCGCATAAGGGCTCTCATCAAAAGTTAGGCTATAATTGATCACTTTTTCATTCTCAGAAATGCCATTTATCCGAACATTATTCACTAATGGTTGACTCGCTAGCGCATTTTTTAAATTTTCTTGCTGCTCGAGCGTAATGATTTCTGTTGCCTCAAACAATACCGTTGTAGGCGCTAAATCTCCTTTATGAAAGTTTTTCTCTAAAATTTCATAGCCTTGTCTTGATGGCATATCCTCAGGAAAGGATTTCATCGTATCAAACTCGTATTGCATATTAAACAGATTGCTCGCCGAAACAAGTAAGAAAACCCCAATCACCGCAACAGAAAGCCCCGGCTTCCTTACAACAAATCTACCAACCCGACTCCAGATGGAATTTGATTTAATAATCGTCTCACCAACTTGCGGGATTTTTGGCCAAAATGATTTTCTGCCAAAGAGCGTAAACAAGGCTGGAACGAGTGTGATTGATGCTAGCATAATAATTACCATCGTTGTTCCAAACGTCGGAGCAAAATTGTTATAATCCCCAAATTCAGCGAAGAATAGGACAAGCATTGCAGCTAATACCGTCCCACCTGAAAAGAAAACAGGCATTCCTATTTCGCGCATTGCCGCACTCATTGCATCATACTTGCTTTCATAGGTTTTCAGCTCTTCGCGATAGCGAGAAAATACGAATAAAGAATAATCAATCACAGCGGCAAATAATAAAATCGTCATAATCGACAATGTTTGATTGCTGAAAACAAGTCCAGCAGCGCCCATTACACCGAGTGTTTGCATGACAACTTCATAAACGAAGGCGGCTGCCAAAAGTGGGATTAGTGCCAGTAATGGAGATCGATAAATAATGACCAATAGCACGAGAATTAATCCAACCGTTGATAAAATCAAAACGACGTCCGCTCTTGAAAATAGTTCAAGCGTATCAGCAGCAATGCCAGCAGGGCCAGTAACATACAATGCTAAATCACTTTGCTCCTTAACAATTTTTTCAATTTGTTCTTTTGCTTGCTTTAGTTCTTTTGTTTCAAGCGAAGCATTGAACGTTAAAGGAATAACTGCCGTTTTTTTGTCTGCTGAGAAAAATCCAGCAGTTGCTTGTGGCGGCAATGCGGATAAAGGGATGATTTGTTCCACTTCTTTCATGTCTGCCTTTTCAATTCGGTCGACTAAGTCAACCAGCTGCTGAAGCTCAATTTCCCCTTTATCTGATTGAAAAACGAGAATGCCGGGCACACCATCACTATCTTTAAAATACGTATCGACTTTTTTATTAGCGATCACAGATTGTGCTTCTTTTGGCAATGCATCAATGGAAGATACCTGATATTCCTTTGCACTTGGCGCAAAGATTGCTAGCCCCATCGTCAAAATAAACCAGACGGCAAGGGTAATCCACATCCCTTTTTTCGTTGTTACACGGTCTGTAATGAATTGCAAAAAAGCTTTCATATTCTCAGCCCTTTCTATGTGTAGGATTTCGCTTTATTAAATGGACAAGCAAAGTGACACACTTGTCACTTTAAAGAAAAATAAAATGACACTACTGTCATTGTTATTATCTTTTAAAGGTAACAGTAGTGTCAATTACTTTTTTGTAAACATTCCATGACTAATAATTTCTTTAATGGAACGCACCCATTCATCATGAGAAATGCCGGAATGATTTGGAATTGCAATCGTTTGAAAAATAAACCCTAATAATAACCCGTCAGCAAGATGTGATTTTAATCTTTTTTCTTGTTTCCCTAATGTAATAAATCCTTGCAATTGCTTATACATATCAAGATGTAATTCATCAAGTTTCGCTTTATTTTTTTTCACCTTTTCAGAAATGTTCGCACGTATTTGTAAAGCAATAATAATCATTTGATGAATTTCAGTATGTTTAAAAATAAGTTCGATTAAAGCATCAAATTGTTGTTCAAACCCTTCAAATTTTTGAATGTTTTCCAGCTTTAATAAAAATCTTTCCAATTCATCCAGCATATAATCTGTAATGAGCTCTTCCTTATTTTCGAAATACTTATATAGTGCACCTCTTGATATTTCTAATCGCTCCGCTAAAATGCTAAAGGTAAAACCCTCATAACCATGAAGAAGAAGCAATTCCTTAGTCGTTTTATATAGATCATCGACTGTAAATTTTCGTTCCCTTGCCAGCATGCTCACCTCTCTTCTATTATTAATCGTCCTCCACCAAATACTTTAAGTTGGAGTTTAATTAACATCGGGATCTGGCGGATTCTGTTCAAACGAGCTCTCATTTCTCCGAAAATCATACGTATCCTTTGGAACATTGAGCTCAACATGATTAATAATGACTGTATCATGATCGACCCATCTTATCGTAGCTATTTCAATTCTATATTGCCAATAAATATTTTTCGGCTTCCTTTTTTCATTATTAAAATTTAGCTCTCCACGAACCGCATATGAAGTTGTGGCTCCGCCGTTTGTTACATATGCCTTTACCGTATATCGACCATCTGGTGATGTTACTTCATTGATATACTCACCTTTAGGCAGTCTTCCCATATCAAAAAATGCCCAATAAATTCCGTATGCCAATAGACTAGTGAGTATTAAAATAAGGATTAAAAGCCTTTTCCACATCCTTTCCTTTATTTCCTTTCGAAAACATCGAGAATTACTACGATCCCTTAAGCATTAGTAAATAACTGAGTAAATACAGAAAACACGTCACGCCAAACAAAGCAAATATGCTTGGAGTCATTGCAGTGTATAAACTGATTGGCAGCGACCAGATGAAGGCAATGAACATCCATAATTTTTTCCTCTTTAAGGAAGAGATAATTGCTAAACAGGCGGGAATAAATAGCATGATGAAAGTATTTAAAATAGGCGCAAATTCAGCAGAATTCGAATAAGGATTGAAGAAACTAAATACAAGCCATAGACAAATAGATAATATCCCCGCAATGATTCCTAATATGGCCGATGCTTTTTTCATATCGCTGCCCCCTTATATTACAAACACTAAAATCAAAGATTAGATTGAATGAATGATCTTAATTTTTGAGTGTCTTTAACCGTTGTAAAATAAACATCTTTATCCCCAAGGTACATAAACATACTTTTTTCATTTTCCTTACCTAGCCACAAATGAATTGCGTGTGTTGGCAATGGACCTTCCTCAGATGTGTATCCAATCATTACATCATATTCCGGTTCAGATATATCTATTTTATCCTTTTGTTTTTGAGCTGCTGTGATCACATGTCTAAATATTTTGATCGATTCGGCATCGGTATAAGTTTGCATTATATCTTCATTCATTTCGCCAAATCCATTAGATTTTGAAATTTCCACTTTTGAAATCTTTTCATCTAAAAGAACCATCGTTTCGGTCGGCCGTAATTGACAGCCAACTAAAATCAACGTTCCTACAATAGATATGATTAAAATGACCATTTTTAATTTCATTTTCAAATTCCCTCTTCGCATCATTGTTTCAATTTCACGCTATAAAATCTCATCGCTTCAAGACTTCCTTTTGACTCAAATATCCCTGCGTCGATAAGCATTCTAAGCCGATATTCTAAAAACGCATCGCCAACATGCTGTTCTAAATGTCCAAGCACATCACCAATTAATCTGGCAGATTTCATGAAACCACTTAGCTCTGATTGTCGATGTAGACTTTTGGCCCTTTGAATCATGAATGAATCATAATAGTCTTCAGGAACTCTCTTTATTCTGCCATTTCCCCATATTCGTAATGTTTCTGCACACTTTGAAAGGGTGAGCCATTCATTTTCTAATGTGACTCGCTCTTGCTCTGTTAATGGCGATATATTTTTACTCCGCTCATCAATTATTTGAATTTTTTCGGGGGACAGTTCCCCTGTATGTAAGACGGTATACTCTATATCTTTTTGATCAAAAAGTTCAGCATGTTTCTTCGTCGTATTGATGACGACAATATCATTTTCTTTATTTTTTAACAGATAAAGAGCGTAAAGCAGACCCGTCTGTTCATGGGAACTATCTGAAACCCAGATCGTAATCGGTATCTCCTCTTGAATCATGCTTATTTCGTTTACAGACTCTTGAAATCTATTTTGAAACTCTTCGTATTCATCATTCATATTCTTTTTCATCCAGGTAAATCTAGCTTCTTTCCCTGCCTCATCATGTAACTGATAAATGGGTCCAACGGAAAACATATCCCAAAACGATATGATCTTTTCCATTTTATATCTTCCCAAATCCTTTAATGCAACTCTTAAACTTCCAGCGGCGGAATCACCGAAAAGTAGATGAACCCTTTCGACATCCTCTTTCATTTCTTTATTATGTAATTCCAAAACCTTATCGTATAAATTTTCCATATCATTGACAAACTCGTTGTTCGAATAGGTCGTATCTTTCATAAGACTTACTCTTAGAAAAACATGAAAAAGCAGTGATTTTGCTTCCTCCTCGGGCATTTCATTGATGATTTTTTTCAATTGTTCTATATCCATTAAATCGTTCATGAGTATCCCTCCACTCTAGCGCAGCCCTTTATCCATATGTGCAAAGCCAAGCTCCGTATCAACCTCGCCATAAATTCTTGTTACTCGTATATCTTCACCTTGGAGCCATTTGGAAAAATCAAATTTCACTGGTTCCTGGTCTCCTCCGAGTGCCATCCATGCCTGCTTTTCTTTTGGTAGATAGACAGAAGTATGAATCGTTCCCGCCCAGCTCTTATATTCGTTAGAAAACACATGTTTATCTTTATCATTTAACATCCGAAAAGCTGCATATGCATTTGTAGCATTGTCTTTTTGCTCCAAAATAGCGTCCAAACGTTTATGGGAGTCAACCAAATGACGACGGTTTTCCTCGGTCATGATTTCAAAATGATTCGTACAGGCGTTAGATTGGCGAATGGCTACAGCTCTTGGACTTGTTTCGATAACATACGTTTCTTCATTAGGATCAAGCACGATATAACTAAATGAATGCCGATGCGGAATTTCGTTGAGCAACGCAATGGCTTCCTTAACATTGGCACAGTTTTCTAGTATCATTCGGCCGATCATCCAGCAAACAAACCCTACACCCGGTTGTTTACGATGCATCGAATTGTAGCCCATTGCTAGCCCTTTTTCATTCATCCCATCCATCCGACCTATGATGCGCTGTGCTGGTCCTATACTAGCATAGCCTGTATCTGTTGGCTGAAAAATGCTAAACCTTCCCTCATACGTTTTCGGGTGAAAGTCATAATTTCGTACCATGAAATCCTTACCGGTGAAAATCGAACAACCACTCCGTTCGATTGGGATTCTATAACCACCAAAATCTCGTAAAATATCCTGCATTGGCCATTTAAGCGCATCCCTTAGACCTTCGATTTCAGCCCAGATCGCTGGCGCAAATGTCATAAATACCTGTTTGGTCTCCTTTTCATCAACGGTAAATTTTGGTTTTCTAAGCTTCCATATTCTTTCCCGATTTTCAAGTGTTAATGAATCTTTTATTTGTTCCCCTTGCATAAATCCAAAATCATAATGATCCCCACGAAATTGAATAATATCACTATATATCTGCTTCATTTCACCCATCCTTATCCGCTGCATTGTTACACATCATTGTACAGGATGTTAGTGAAGAGATGAAAGATTAAGATTGTGTTATTTATCATAAGCATAGGCTTTTTATAATCCAATTCTGCTACACTAGAAGCGGATAGTAATATACAATAATGGGAAATTTATTCGAAAGGAGCGAGCCCGATTGATAACCGTTCAAAAAGCTAAACAAAAGCATATTCATGGCATTGCAAGGATTTGTATCGCTGGCTACCGGGCGACATACGGCGACTTACTATCGACGGCATACATAGAACGTCTCATTAAAGAATTTTATAATCCTAATCGATTGCTAGATGAAGTGACGAAAACCTCAAGATCTTGGATTGGCTGGATTGTCGCTGTTGAAGATGATGAAGTTGTCGGTGCAGGTGTTGGCGGGATGATTAGCAAGGATCACGGCGAATTATTTGTTTTATATACTGATCCAGAACGAAGAAAAAAAGGAATTGGCACAATGATTTTAGATACAGTTACAGATGAATTAATTAAATATGGCGCTAAAGAGCAATGGGTCAATGTTACAAAAGGAAATCAAAAAGGCATTCCGTTTTATGAAGCAAAAGGATTTCAATTTGTCCACGAGCAAGATGAGTATGGCATCCTCCCAGGCGAAGATTTTAAAGCGTTAAGGTATCATCGATTTCTTTAAAATGTTGCTTTTAGAGACGTTTAAAAAAGGAAATGTAAGTGGATTATAAATATAACTAAGAGGGATGCCGTTTTAGAGCATCCCTTTTTCCTTATAAATACATAGAAACCAAAATGGCGGCAACTAAATGGTGAATATAACAGTATCAATTCCATTCACTCTATTAACGGCTTTAGCATTTCATAAACATACGGATTCTCGGGCTGTTCCACTTTTTCTACTTGATTAATTTTTAAATAAGGAAGTTCTTGCCCTTGTACCATCGTTGTAGATAAGATTCCTGTTACCTTTACCCATTCATCCGTCAAAACATCCTGGCCATGATCGATCGTGGAAAGGAGGCCATACACGGACGCATCTGCAACACAACATGCCACTACAAATCTAGCGATAACAAATTGATGGTCCTCAAATTCTGGCTCTTTAAAGACAAACCCTACGATTTCTACTTCTTTACCTAAGAATACATGTGGATAATCATGGAGGAAATCTAATATTTCAAGATATCGCTCTTCTTCTACATTGATTTTATCATGATTTAAAAACTCGGCTTTCAGCTTTTCTTCCTCATCTGACATCATTACATTCTCTTGGTCTTCACCAGCTAGGTTATCATGATCCGCAAGTTGTTCGGCATATACACTGGATCCATATTTAATCCCTCTTTTTGCGACAACCGAGCTGTCCAGTACCGTGTTAGGAAATAACAATCCTGATATCACTGGTAGAAAAAACAATAAATAAATAAAAAGCGTTTGAACGAATGATCCATTTTGATTGTGATCAAAACCACAATTGCAATATAAATCCTCCATTCGTTTTGAACCACTCCTCCAAATTTGCATAAACCCCAATATAAAAAAGACCGTAATGGTAAAATATTGAAACGAAATCATTTTTGGTGCTATGAAACGATGAATATCTCCAGTTATAAGCAACTTAAAAATTAATAAAAAGAAGCCGATTAAAATGATCCCTCTCAGCAATAAATGGAGACCGTAAGCTAATTCTCTATTCATTTATGCACCTCACAAAAACAAGTATTGATAGATCAATATTGTTGCATAAACAGCTATCGTAACAATGATCATAAAAGCAATGACAAATTTAGCTCGAAAATAGGCAAACAGCATAATCGCATTTTTTAAATCTAGCATTGGTCCGTATACTAAAAATGCGAGCAGCGAACCGATTGAAAAGGTGTGGGAAAATGAAGAAGCAACAAAAGCATCCGCTTCAGAACAAAGCGATAGCACAAAGGCAAAGCCCATCATGATGATGGGAGAAACGGAGTCACTCGAAGCTAGGTTCACAATGATATTTCGATCAAAAAACACTTGAAAAAGGCTGGCAATGATGGCCCCCATTATTAAATATTTCCCCATGTCAAAAAACTCATCACTCGCATGAAAAAAGGTCGATTTTAGTTTATTGGTTCTGATTGTATTCACTTCTATCGGTCGATCCAGCAGCTCCGTTGTCGTCCATTTTAATTGATCGCGATTTCGAAAGACTACATATATTAAACAACCAATTATAATAGATAATAGGAAAGCAAGTCCCATTCGTGCATATGCAATCATTGGTGTCGTCTGAAAAGCATAATAAGTAGCAGCAAATACAATCGGATTTAATATCGGTGCTCCAACGATAAATATGACACCAATATGTAACGGCATTCCTTTTTTTATTAACCTTCTTACAACAGGTATAATTGCACATTCACAAACAGGAAAGATCGCACTTACAATAACCGCAGGTACTATTGCGGCAAGTGCATTCCTAGGAATGAAGCGCCTCACTGCCTCCTCTGCTACAAATGTTTGGATCAATGCGGATACAAAAACACCAAGCAACACAAATGGCAAAGCCTCTAAAACAATACTTAAAAAGATCGTATTGACATTCAACCAGCTTTTAGGAATAGTCTCTTGAATATTAGTGAAATCAGCATACACAAACAGAAAGAGCAATACACCAATAAACAGCAAGCCTGTCCCTTCCTTTACCAAAGCCGCTCCGATTCCACGCATGTTTTTAAACTCCAATCTATTTATTTTGAATGAGCTAGCTGTTTCCAATCCTTTTTCATTTGTTCGACATCTATATCTATTCCAATGAGAATGATAACCGGTTTTCGATTGAAACCAGCAGACACTGGCATAAATGCAGACTTTCCAGACGCATATTGAAAACTAAAAAGCTGATCAGATCCATCTATTTGAACATATCCTTTTCCTCGTAAAACATGACAAGGTAATTGCTTCAGCCATTTTTCAAATATCTTTTGTTTCAATGGCGGAACCTCCTCAAGCTTGACCATTTGAACAGTGGAATGGTGATGGTGATATTCACCTTCGCTCCCCATTAATATTGATCGAATTCGCTTTTTTAAAAGTTGATCAGAATCGACCTTTCCAAACGTACTTTCAATTAGTTTTTTATCATCACCTACTATCCTCTGAATTTTACTTTTAACTTTTTCCAATTGCTCAAGGCGGATGAGATCTGTTTTATTTAACAGCAATAGACTTCCACATATCATTTGTTCTTTTAATAGCGTTCGAAGCTCAGATGAACTTGAAAAAACACTTTGGAATTCTAAGAAATGGCTCGCATCCAATACGGTGATCACAGACATTAATTCGAATCTTTCCATATAAGGTCTACTAAAAAGAACCTCCTGTATTTCAAGAGGATTGGCTACACCCGTACCTTCAATAAATAAAATATCGATTGCTTCTTTTTCTGTTTGCAAAATCAGCTCATCCATCGTTTCCTTTAAGTCGTCTTGAATAGTACAGCAAATACAACCATTCAATAACTCGTACACGTTTTCATTTTTAAACAAATGGCCTTCTACATTGGTTTCTCCTAGCTCATTTAGGATAATTCCCGGTCGGAGTCCTTGCTCCTTACATTGTTTAAGCATATGTAATAAAACCGTTGTCTTTCCGCTTCCAAGGAATCCGCTTAATACATAAACAGGAGTTCGTTGATTTTTTTTCATTAATCACTACCATCCTTTCTATTAAATTTCCCAAACCAATAGAACACTCTATTACAGTCTATTTTTAATCTAGAAAATTATAACGAAAACATTCCAAAACAAAAAAAGACTGCTAATTGCAGTCATCGTTAAAAGCCCCATTATATGTTTCTTTAAAACTAACTTGTTAATATTACTTTCCCCAGATTTCCTTTCGTTCGCTCTGCAACACGAACAGCTTCTAGTACATTCGATAAATTATAGTAGGAGCTTGGTTGCATCAGCTTCAATTTTTCATCGTTTATTAAAGCGATCACAAGATTAAATGTTTCTTGCCAATCTAATATTGACACTTGCTGATTCCAATGTCGAAGGTGAAACATCCGAATCGTCACATCTATCGATTCCGATATCTTTTTCCAATTCACAGATTTCCCTGATAGGAGCCCGAGCATTAAGAAGATGCCTTTAGGCTGGACACAAAAGGCTAATTCCGTCCCTTCCATCCCACCAACCGAATCAATTGCTGCCTGAGCGCCCATCCCATTTGTTAACTCCATCACCGTATGATGTAATGATGTTACTGCTGTATTAATCACATGTGAAGCACCTAACCGAAGCAATTCTTCTGTATATGTATGATCCCTCGTTACAGCAATCAATCGAAATCCGAATAACTTTGAAAGCTGTGCAAATATCCGGCCAATCGAGGATCCACAAGCATTGACTAGTAAAACATCATCTGGTTGCAGCTTTAAAATTTCCTTACTGACAATCCATGCAGTTAACGGATTGATGTATAATTGGGAGGCGATATCATCATCGATCGTATCAGGGATTGTGACTGCCAGATTTGCATTTGTTTTTACATACTCCTGCCATGTTCCTTCTCCACGCAACGGCAGAACGCGCCGGCCAATTAAAGTTTGAGAGACTGAAGGTCCAACAGCTTCTACAATTCCTACCCCTTCGTATCCAGGAACGGCAGGCAAAGTAATACGATTCGAATACGCTCCTTGAATCGGAATGAGATCGGATGGATTAATGGGACGCGCTGTCATACGAACAATAATTTCACCGTTCTTAGGAGCTTTAATATGTTTATGTTCTACTTTTAATACGTCTTCAGGCTTACCAAATTCATAGTATTTAATGCATTCTGCTCTCAAAATCATCACCCTAATGGAATTGTTAATTTATAGTATGTAAATGATTCTTAGTAATAGATATTTCCAACCTTTCAAAAAGAACAACTGCGATTCTAACAGATGGGCAGTCTATATATTAAAAAACTGCTTGTATATTTTTCATTTAAGATAATGGCTTTGACATTTCTACATCGCCGCTTTTTACCAAGATCCCACTATAACTGTAAACGCGTTTTATACATTTTAACCTCCATAATTATAATTCAGTTAAACAAAATGGAAGTCTATTATCATACTGAACTTGATTAGAATCAATCATTCAAGCAGTTCTACCCACATTTTATCCAACCATTCAGCAAATTGCTCTTTTTCCTCAAACTGAGGATAATGTGCTGATCGATCAAAAATAACGAAATCTTTTACTGGTGCTTCTAGTTCTTTAAAATATTCCATTGCTGCATTTACCGATGTCATATAATCATATTTCCCCATTACAAAATAAGCGGGAATATCCAAGTGGTCTACGATACTTGTTATATTATTATTTCTTTCTTCTGTTAACAGGACGTCTTGTGAGATGGAGACCCCTTTGAAGAAACGGATCATATCAAGCAAATTGTATTCAGGTTTGAACAGAAATCCTTTAACATAATCCATATTATCATCGATTAATCTTGAAGCCCCCCCGTACTTCCGCACTAAATTTCTCGGTGTAAAAGTATCTCCTCTGACAATTGACTCCCTAAGTGACTCTAGTTTTTCAACATCCTTCTTATTATTTGCTTGCTTTGCCTGATAGACTGTATAATCCAAGCTATCCAATTCACTCTGAACCGTGTCAGCAACTTGACCAATACCAATATAAGCAGCAAATTTATTAGGTGCTTTTTCCGCAGCTTTTATTCCTATATATGTACCAAACGAATGACCAATTAATAATACCTTTTGTTGGCCAAACTCCTTTGTTATATAGTCTGTTAATGCCAGTAAATCATCGACATGCACATCTGTTGATAGATTAGAATAATCCTCGAGGAAATGGTAAGACTTACCACTCCCGCGTTGGTCATAATGTACTATCGTAAAATTCTTCTCAAGTAGATCTTGATATTTTCGTACATACGGGATTTCGGAGCACCCTGGGCCACCATGAACAAAGATAATAACAGGGTTCTTTTTGTCAGCCCCTCTAATCATTACTTCCAGTTTTGTTCCATTAATATTGATCTGTTCCAGCTTACTAATGCTATTATTGCCTTTTATCTTGGGAGTCCAGGTTGGAGAGAATAAGCTGAATAATAATAGGATGATTGCGATTAAAATAAATACATACAATATTTTCCTTTTGGTTTTCATATTGTAAGTCCTCTCTATATACATTTATCCTTTTTTGAGATTAAACAAGCATTTCTATAAACTAAATGATGTTTTAAATTTTAATATATATACGATTCTTCTCCTTTATATCAGTAAAACCAGTTTCATCAAAAGCATTAAAAATAGATAAATAACTATCTCCCGTATTCAATCCGATCCCATTCAACGATAATTCTAAATCTAACAGGACACCTGATAAATCATATGCCTCCTGCTTTCTTTGAATGACTTCAATATCTTCTTTTGTTTTACCTATAAATGAATGATATCTGCTTAACGCATTTTTGCGCCACTCTAGATTTGATTCTTGACTTCCATACCAATCTAGCTCTCTCATTACATCTATTTGACCCCATGTAATAGATATTTCATCTCTAATTGAGCAAAATACTAATCGTTTCCCACCAATAATTAAAATAATAGGGCAATCAGCCCAAAACTCACCATCCATTCTCTTATGCACTGTCCATATTTCTTCAATTGTTGATCCTATTACTCCTTTTAATACTTCCCCATGATCTTTAATAAAATCGTTTATATCAGTATAGAAAATAGGTTCGTAGTTATGAATACCAAGTATTGCATCACCTTTGTTGATAAAATTTGTCCACATGAAAACAATTCTCCTATTTACTTTTCATCTTTCCTAAACGACAAGTTTGTTCCACACCATGGGCAAAATTTGATTCCTATCACAGAAGAACCGCCATCATGAATCATCAAGCTGTAATCATTAGCCTTTTCGTCAAATAAGATTAACTGATCAGGACATTTAAATGGATCATCATGTAAATCACATTGAAACGTTGCATGATCATTCATATATTCACAACAATGTTGTTTCATCGCCATACTCCTTATTTAAAGATTTAATATTAAACTTAATATGTATTCCTTTGTAGTTAAGGCTTGTCAAAGGCAGGAAGTTTCTCAATACCATTTCTGAACCCACTATTTTATAATACTTCATTTATTTTCAATCATGTTATTTTTTCAACAGAAAAAAATCCCCATTCTTTTGCCTAAGAATGAGGATGAACCGATACGTCATAAAGCTAACTTTTCGGGTCTTTTACGCTGGCTGAGACAAGAACGGATCCTAATAGAACAATGATAGTTCCTATAATAAATTGCAAGTTTATAGAAGCTCCCAAAAATAAAATTTCCGTTAATATCGCCCAAAAAACATATGTATTGTTAAGCGATTGCTCTCTTGCTGCCCCGATTAAATGAATGGACGTGTAGTATAAAGAATAATTTGCGGTTCCTAAAAAACCGGCTAGTACAATGATCCATACGATATTAGAGGACGCAGCTTCAAATGCTAGCGGATAACCATGAATGAAAGGCACAATTAAAATTCCATAGCTTAATGTGGAGGTCATCTGTCTTATATTAATCGCATAAAACGGAACAACCTCTTTTCCCTTCATTCCCCAAGCACCGACCACACCCTCAAGCCCCAAAATACAGCAGCGGTCATACATACGTATAGTTAGACAAATATTTTTTAATATACCATATATTTTACAAAGGTGGAAATTTAGTGAAACAAGTAAACCTTCTGTAAGTTATAATATTAGAAAAGAAATCCTTTCTCGTTCCGGTTGGTCTGTAATAAAATGGCGATTTTCAATTTTATTAATAGTTGATGTTTAAGTAGAAATAGGTAAAAGGAGATGTTCAAAGATTGATTGTGATTTATGATGATACATATAAAGAAGATGTTATTCAATTAGTATTGCACATACAGAATGTTGAATATGGTGTAGGAATCAGTATAGAAGAGCAACCAGACCTTTTGGATATTCAATCAAACTATATAAATGACGGAGGAAATTTTTGGGTAGCGTTAAATGAAAACGGTAAGGTTGTAGGTTCAATCGGTTTACAGAAGAAAACGAACGAGGTTGCCATATTAAAGAAGTTTTTCGTTTATAAAGAATACCGCGGCAAAGAGTTGGGGATAGGAACAAGTTTATACAAAGCTTTGCTTGATTTTGCCAATAAACAAAGATTTTTAAAGGTGATTTTAGACACTCCCTCCAAAGCCACTAGGTCACATAGCTTTTATAAGAAGGTTGGATTTAAGGAGGTTGCTAAAGAGGATTTGACAATTATATATGATTATCCTGATAGAGATTCACTTATTTTTGAATTAGACCTATTGGATAATTAATAAGAACAATTAAGATGAAAGGTAACTGGAACACTTAAATGACCAACACAATAGCTTAAAACATAGGAAATATACGTAGAAGAAAGGCACCGGTGAGACCACGCAGTGCTCGTTTAAGGTACAAAGCCATCGCCACATCGTGCGGCAATGGCTTTGTCACCAACATCCTGTTGACCCGAGCTCAACAGCCTCACCGAGGAAAGCGAGGTATGTTTCCAGAGCGAGTTATTTGCAGTTGCTATAATTCGTATGTTGATTTGATAAAAAACTTTTGTCCCAGCTTCCATTTTTTAAAAACTATTGATCTTTATTTTGCTATTGGTAAGCTTCATTTTCTTATCAAAGACGTTCTTTGCCTAACGGGATGACAAGTGGCGTGTGGGAAATAGGATCATCGATGACGATACATTTTAAGCCAAATACTTCTTCCACTAGCTGCGCCGTGACAATCTCCTTAGGATTTCCTTGCGAGATCATTCGCCCCTCTTTCATAGCAATAATATGGTTTGCATATCTAGCAGCATGATTAAGATCATGCAGGACAGCCACTAATGTATTGCCTTGCTCATTTAAGTCAGTAAACAACTCAAGTAACTCAATTTGATGGGCGATATCAAGGTATGTCGTTGGTTCGTCTAATAGAAGCAGCGGTGTTTGCTGGGCAAGTACCATCGCAATCCAAACTCTCTGTCTTTGTCCACCCGAAAGTTCATCAACGAAACGATGTGATAAACTACTCGTATTCGTAAGTTCCATTGCAGTCAGAACCGCTTTTTCATCTTCGTCGGTCCACTGTTTCATGAGACTCTGATAAGGATAACGTCCATGAGCGATCAAATTCGCTACTGTAATGCCATCAGGAGCCGTTGAAGATTGTGGGAGCAAACCTAATTTACGAGCAACTTCCTTAGATTTGTAAGCGGTGATTTTTTTACCATCTAAAAGCACATGTCCTTTTGACGGTTTAATCAATTTTGATAATGTGCGCAAAAGGGTTGATTTTCCACATGCATTTGGCCCTACAATCGCCGTAAAGGAGCCTGGAGGAATTTTTACAGATAGGTTTTCGGATATGACACGGTCATCGTATTTAATTGTAATATTTTCTGTCCAAAGTCGGGTGTCTATAATAGAGCTTTTCTTGCCTTGATGGGCAGCATTTAGTAATGTCATACTCCAATTCAACTTCTTTCAAACAGTATTTCCCCATTTACGATTACATTTGTAAATAAGCTAAAGTGTTGTGCGCGCCTGATGAAATAATAAATAGATGAGATAGATTCCACCTAATGATAACGTGACGACTCCAACCGGAAAAATATTTCCTGAAATTATTCTTTGAGCTAAAACATCCGCACCAAGTAATAGAAAAGCGCCCATTGCCGCTATCGGGAATAAACTCTCGGCAGATTTGGTAAGCCGTAAAGCAATCTGTGGAGCAACAAGGGCGACAAAACTAATCGGCCCCATTACCGCCGTCGGTGCCGCAGTTAATGCAACCGCAATAAGTATAAGTAACAACTGATCTCGCCCTATTCGGACACCATGTGATTTGGCAGCATCATCTCCCAATTCCATTTCACGTAATGGTCTGTTCATGATCCAAGCACATATAAGCAAGAAAATAACAACGATGATGGGCAGAATTGCTTGCTCCCAATCAATCCCGTTCAATGAACCTACTCCCCATGCTGCTGCGGTTAGTGCGACTTCCGCATCACTTTTTAAAAGTAACATCGAGTTCACACTTCCTAAAACGGCCGAAATCGCGATCCCAACGATAATTAGTCGAAATCCCTGTGTCCCTTTCCTAAAAGCAAGCAAATATATAATGATTGCCGTGGCAAACCCTCCAATTAACGCCCCAGTTGCAACACCGATGTAAGAAGTCGCCCCTGAAACAAGCATGGCTACAAGTGCACCTGTGTAGGAGCCCGAGGTGAAACCTATAATGTCGGGGGAACCCAACGGATTTCGTGTTATCGATTGAAATATAGCCCCACTAACAGCTAGTCCTGCGCCGAATATGATTGCTGCTAATATCCGTGGCAAGCGCCATTCCATGACGACGGTTCGCTTCATTCCAGACGCTTGACCAACGAAAGCCGAGAAAACTTCTTGAACACTTAATTTTAATGTGCCCGTCATTAATGCAAATATCGCTACTGCAATCGTAAGTAAAATCAGTATTGCTGTAATGATCAGGCTTTTCATATCAATGCGCAGTTTTATTGGGCCATTAATTCGCACGTAGCGCCGGCCAAAATCAATGGGACGCATCATCTGCTCCTCCCTCCTTTCAAACCGGGGCCACACAGCTTGTTCCGATCACAATCCGCTTACTTTTCTTCTTCGAACGAGAATTAATAATATCGGAGCACCAATTAACCCTGTAATGATTCCAACTGGAACTTCAGTTGGAGCCAAAACAACTCTACCAATTATATCAGAAAGGATAAGTAAAATTGGTGCTGCGACAAGTGAATATAGAAAAATCCACGGTTGGTCCGGACCTATGAACCATCGTACACAATGGGGCACCATTAATCCGATAAAACCAATTGGTCCCGCTAATGCAGTGCCGCCGCCAGCTAATAAAGTGATTGAAAGTAAACTGATCGTTCGGGTCGTTCCCACGTTTACTCCTAAGGATGATGCACGGTCATCGCCATAAGCAATCGCATTTAACGCTGGTGCTGCGACGAAAGCTAGGAGTGCACCAACAACAAGAATCGGCAATACAGACCAAAGATCGTCCAAACTTCTTCTTGCCAAAGTACCAACATTCCAATTTAACATCCGCGTAAAAGCGCCGCTATTCATTAATGTTAAGGCCGTCGTAATCCCGCTAAGAGCGGCTCCTAAAGCAACTCCAGCAAGTGTAATTTGAACAGGTGTTGGTGTTTTCTTGCCAGCACCTCCGCTAATAACATATACTGCAATGGTTGCAACAAATGCCCCCAATAGAGCAAACCATACATAACCGGACATAGTTGTAACGGAAAATATCCCAACAGCCAATGCAACAGCAAAAGCAGCCCCAGCATTCACTCCAAGAATGCCAGGGTCTGCCAAAGGGTTCCGCGTTAATGCTTGGATTAACGCACCAGCTAGTCCAAATGCAGGACCGACTGCAAGTGCAATCAATGTACGCGGAATACGTGAATTTTGAATAATCGTATCATCATAGCTATTTGTTGGAGCAAACAGTGCATCCCAAACAACTCCAATTGGAAGTGGTTTAGCACCAATCATAAGACTTAGTAATACTGCAGCAGACAACAAAATAAGCAATACAAGGAAGCCGATCATACGTTGCAGCCTTACAGAAGTAATGATATTCATATTTCTCCTATTCTTTGACCGCTTCCCCACTGTCAAATTGTTCACTTCCCGTTTTCTAATACTTCTTTAAACTGAGGTGTTAAGTTTTCGATCGTCCATAGTAATGCCGGAACTGTTCCCATTGAAAATGCATTTGCCGTGTTAGCATCAAGTATGATCGATCTGCCATCTACAACGGAAGGGATCTTTTGAAACAGTTCATTATTTGTAATTTCACTAGGATCCACCCAAATTGGCATAATAACCGTAAGATCAGCATCCAATAGTTCTAATTGTTCATCGGCAACTTTAATATAAAAGTTTCCTTCATCAAGTGCTTCAATTTCATCCTTCGTCTTAAAGCCTAGGCTCGTAGCAAAATCAATACGCGCATCGCCCTCTACATATGCACCAAATCCATTTGCATCATACGCACCGACAACAATGGTTTTGTCAGCAAACTCAGGATTTTCATTGGCTGCTTTTTCAAATGCCGCGTCAACTTCTTTCAGCAGTTTCTCTCCTTCTTCAACTTTACCAATTGCTTTTGCAATCATTCGGACTTGATCTTCCATCGAAGTGATATAGTTTTCCCCGCCTTCAGGAACGCCAACCGTTGTCGTAATTTCCGATAGTCGTTTATAGCGTTCTTCGTCACCTGAAGACTTCACATCAAGAATAAGATCTGGTTCAAGCGCAGCAATTTGCTCATAATCCAACTCCATTGTGCCGATAATCGTTGGTGAATTCTCATACGCGCCTTCTAACCATGGTCCAACACCATCTCCGCCGAGCGCAAGCCAGTCACTTGCTCCAACGGGCTCCACACCAAGACTTAATGCAGTCTCCGCATCTCCCCAACCAAGTGCAACAATCCGCTTAGGCTGCTCCGTAATCTTCACCTCTCCAAATTTTGTATCGATTACGACCGCAGTATCCTCAACACCTGTTTTATCTGTTTTATCCGTTTCCTCCTTTTGAGTAGACGAGCAACCCGCAAGCGCAAACAAGATAAGTATAAACAATGACAATCCTATTAGTTTTGAAAATCCAAAATATTTCTTCAAGTCTTCTTTCTCCTTTTATATGTATATTCTAAATGAGGATGATTCTCAATATCATATTTAATATAGTTCACAAGTATTCGTTTGTCAATTGAAATTATAAGCGGAAGGTTATTTATAAAAAGATGCTAAAACTTATTCTTTTCTCTGCAAGAATGGATACAAAATATTCCCGCTTCGATTACGTCTAATTGTAGCGTGAAGAATACGACTTCTATATCACGGCTTTTTGTCATATTAACGAATAAATTGATTGGTAACTCCATATGAAAGCAATTGTCAAGTATATTTTTTTGATTTTCATGAAGAATTAATTGCTAAACATGTGAGAAGGCATAGCATAATAAAAGTATTTAATATAGGTGCAAAATCAATTGTATTCGAGTAAGGGTTGAAGAAAACTGGTACAAAAAATTTTATCAACTCAACATACGAACACTAGCAATTGCTTTAAACTCTCCTTTAATATACTTCGCTTTCCGCGAGCGGCTGTTGAGCCTCGGGCCAACAGGATGTGGTGAATTTAGGCTGCGTTCCTTAAACAAACACTGCGAGGTCGTAGCGTTACCTCTCTTCCCACAGGGGGTCTACGTATATTTACTACGTTAAGGTATTGCATTAGAATTGATCGCTTTAGTTACGTCCTAGTCTCCTTCCTGTATTGAGCCCTAATACAGTTGGAATTTTTCGAATATCACTCAACCACTAATCCTTCTCTTGTTAAGCTTTTGGAGATAAAACTTTCTAGCCACTAATTAGTTCAAATACTCTTTCATATGCGTCATAAATTTCGTCTGCTTCTTTTTGCATGTTGAACACGTCCTTATACTTGATTACAAGTAAATCCATTTCATAAAAAGCAATTAGTATTTTCACCAACGATTTTGGTATTGCTTCCCAAGAGGTTATTTCACCATGGATCTTTGTCAGTTCCTCAAATATTTTTTCAAACTGCTCTTGATCCATCCCTTTTCCCTGTCTCATTTGAACAAAAAAACCATTATTTTCATCGATAAATTTTATCAGATCTAGAGTGATATCATCCTGACAGTGATTCGGCTCACTAGAAAGACAGTGCTCTCTCAACTTATAGATCTGATGCACAGCATCACTTATCCGTTTGGCTTCTTCCCCCGAATAATTTAATGAAAACTGATACAGTTCAGCATAGATTTCAATGATTGGATGAACTGCTTTATTTGGTATTCCACCCTTTTGTTCCCACAGTCTAATAAGCTCTGTAAAAGTATGGATGAACTTTTCATATTCTTCTCGGTCCAAACCATTGCCCATACGTAACTCAACAAGCAATTCTATTTCGGACTCGACGAATATTTCTAGTAAAGATGATTGGTTAATTTTCAATCACACTCCTCTTTCCTGCCCTATATTAACTGCATTGTCGTTACACACGTATTATCGCCTTCAAAGGTTGAAATTTCAGATACTGCCGTTTTTCCATCATGCTTAATTTTCACTTGAAATGTTTGATCTCGCGGAAGCCATAAATCAATAAATCCGTTTTCCAATGACTTCATCGTTTCATCGACAACGATATTGCCTTCTTCATCCTGAATATAGACATGGAATTCCTTTTCGACTAATTCTCCTTGGCAACCTGTCAAATTATGGATTGCACAAGGATGTGTTTCCTTTTCAAACGGTGCAATTGAAACAAAAAATTCTTCTTCTGGAAGGTCAAATGAAGTCTTTTTACCTTTATCAGTTACAATCAGTTCAGCTGATGTGATCGATGCAGTGACATTGTCAAAACTGCCAACACTATAATCATGAACTAATTCCTTTATATCCTGTACAGCTTTTTCATTTGGTGTACTACTATTACTACAAGCCGCCAACATGATAGCCAGCAATAAACCTGAAAACGCAAGCAAACCTTTTTTCATCATCATTCACTCCTGTTTTGCTTTCATATTGAGAGAGTTCACTCTGTGAATATTTTAACATATTCAAATAACATTAAAACTTGTTTTCATTTCTTTTGAAAAATTCATCGTATGTACACACATTTCCCAACTAACGTAATCGTGTTTTACTCCTAGCTGTATTTACGTTTTTTATCTTTCATACTTTACAATCGATCTCATTCGAAACTTTGAATATTTCGCATAATCCCCTCATTGAAAAGAATTAAGTGCAAACGGCTTATATTTAACCAAATGGTTGAATATAAAAATCATCCCTGATATATTTAACTACATGGTTAACCATAATAATGATCATTTAAACAAAATTTTTCATGCTTTAGCTGATTCAACTAGAAGAGAAATAGTCCATATGTTAGCTCAAAAAGAAAGGACCGTTTCTGAATTAGCAGAGCCTTTTGATATGTCTCTTGCTGGGATTTCAAAGCATATTAAAGTTCTTGAGAGAGCAAATTTAGTGGATAGGAGTGTAAATGGAAGAACTCACATATGTCGCTTAAATGCTGAATCATTATCTCAAGCTACTAAATGGCTCCATTTTTATGAGAAATTTTGGAGCAATCGTTTTGATCTTCTGGAAAGTGAGCTATTAAAAGCTGAAAAGAAAGAACACTAAAGCCATTGGAAGGAGTATTTTTATGAACAACATCTCAACGACAACATTAAAAATGATAAGAGAATTTAATGTAAAACGTGAAAGGGTTTTTGACGCATGGTTGAATCCCTTAATGATGAAAAAGTGGTTTTTTACATTAGAAGGAACGAACAAGGTTGCACAGAATGACCCCAGAGTAGGTGGAACTTGGGAGATCGTGGATCATAGAGAGGGAAAAGACTATCGGGCAGTTGGAGAGTATCTTGAAATTGATCCTCCGAAAAAAATCGTGTTCACGTTTAAGATGCCACAATTTAGCGAACTAGAAGATACAATTACAGTTGAACTCAAAGAAATCGAGCAAGGCTGTGAGATGACGTTCACGCAAGTAATCCATGTTGTTCATGAAGAGAATTGGACAGACACTGATATCGAAAAAGCCCATGGCGAATGGCATGATAGCACTGAACACGGCTGGAATTTAATGTTTATGGGATTAAAGGAATTAGTTGAAACAGGGAAAATTAGCTATAAAGGTTAAGTTTCAAGAAATAACAACGAAATTTTTAAAATGAAAGGGTAGTTATATATGAAAAAAGTAACTCCATTTTTAATGTTCCAGGATGGCATCGCAGAAGAAGCTATGACATACTACACATCACTCATTGAGGATTCCGAAATTAAAAGCATAATTAGGTATGGGGCAAATGAAGCTGGAGAAGAAGGAACGGTCATGAAGGCTACCTTTACTCTCAAAGGGCAAGATTTTATATGTATTGACAGTAATATAAAACATCAGTTTACCTTCACACCTTCATTCTCCATCTATGTTACTTGCGATACAGAAGAGGAAATTGATCATCTTTATCAAAAATTGATTGATGGTGGACAAGCCCTAATGCCAATTGGTGATTATGGTTTCAGTAAAAAGTTTGGATGGCTAAATGATCGCTTTGGGGTGTCTTGGCAGTTAGATTTTCCTTTATAATTTATAACGAATCTGACTTTTTTCGGAACTATGATTAAGATAACGATACTAGGTAGGGAGTATCTTGGCCAAACATCAAATTTATACAATGAGCATTGCCAGAGTCTATCCCCTTTATATTACAAAGGCGGAGAAAAAAGGACGTAAGAAAACAGAGGTTGACGAAATTATCCGTTGGTTGACAGGATATAGCCAGGAAGACTTAGAAGTACAACTGGAAAAACAGACTTACTTCGAGCCCTTCTTTGCGGAATGAACCCTGCACGCGCTTTGATCAAAGGGGTCGTTTGCGGAGTCCGAGTGGAAGATATCGAAGAACCAACGATGCAGGAAATTCGCTATTTGGATAAGCTAATCGATGAGTTAGCAAAGGGAAAAGCGATCGAGAAAATATTGCGGAAATAATAATCAACCACTAATTCCATTTATATAGCTTTATTTCTGAAGGAAGATCAATCTTGCCTAATTAAAGCCTAATTTCTCACTTCCCATGAGAAATTAGGCTTTATATATTTGAATTTACTATTGGAGTTGGAATATGGGTTATTTCATGAATGAGTGATTTCCGAAATCGAACGAACGTCCAAAGCGTTCTTGTTTCTTTTCCATTTCATTATAGAAATTTTATCGACTTCTCCCATTTTCCCCATATCGGTTATTAGAAAATCCTCCTCTGTTTCAGATAGGACTTCAAATAAAACTATCATTATGCTGAATATGCGATAATAAAGATTTTTATGACGGGTAAGCATATAATAAAGGAAAAGAAAGGATCCGTTTTTTCAATAAATTAGGAAAGATAGGTGATAAAAGTGAAGGGAATTTCAAGCTTACAGACCAAGCTAAAAGGGCTCTCACAAGCTGTAGATCGTTATCCGTTAACAATGCTCTTTCTGTTCATCACTACGGTAGTTAGTGCAAAAGCAATTAACGATGATGCAGGCGATTATTCAAAATTTATCTTTACTTTTATTATTGGGGCATTTATTAGTGCAGTCGGACAGCATGTATATGAACGATTTTTTACAAAAAGGAGTGAACGTCTTCTCATAATGGGTGGGGCGGTCGTTTTAACGGCTTTATACTTTCTTTCCGTTCGGACGACATCGCTTTTTAGTATCGAGCCGGGGACAAAAACAGCCGTTGCATTGTTTGCGCTCCTGATTGCCTTCATATGGGTTCCAACAATCAAAAGTAAGATTCCTTTTAACGGGAGCTTTTTGTCCGCTTTTAAAGCGTTTTTCACTACTGTTCTTTTTAGCACAGTCATTTCAGCTGGTGTTAGTTTAATTATTTTTGCCATCGATCAACTTTTTTTCTCAGTTAACTACAAAGCAACCATCCATGCGTTAAATATAATCTATTCCTTATTTGCTCCGATTTTCTTTCTATCTCTGACACCGCCCTATCCTGGAAAAAATGATGCTAATCGAACGCATGAGGAGCTGGCTTTGCGAGAGCAAATGATAGAAAGGTCAATGAACTGTCCGAAAACCCTTGAAATTCTGCTTTCTTATATTATTATTCCTTTGACCGCCGTATATACGATGATTCTACTTGTCTATGTCATCTTAAATATTAGCGGGGACTTTTGGACAAAAAACCTATTAGAACCATTATTGGTTTCCTATGCGATTATCGTTATTTTAGTTTATATTCTCGCTAGCAGCCTTGAAAATCGATTCGTTCACTTTTTCAGAAAAATATTTCCTAAAATATTAATCCCAATTGTGTTATTTCAAACGCTCGCTTCTATGTTGAAAATAAACGAAATGGGCGTTACCCATGGACGCTATTATGTCATCATGTTTGGGATCTTTGCCATTATTTCTGGGATCATTTTCAGTTTCATGAAAACGAAAAAAAATGGGTTAATTGCGCCTATTTTAATTATCTTTTCGGCCATTTCCATTATTCCGCCAATCGATGCTTTTACAGTTAGCCGCGTAAATCAATTCCATTTGCTTGAACATACACTTGAGAAAAACAATATGCTTGAGAATAATCGCATCGTTCCAAATTCAACGATTTCTACGGAAGATAAATTAATAATTACAAAAACAACCAGTTATTTGGATAGCTTGAATTATAAAGATACATCAGATTGGTTGCCTGACAAACTATTTTATTACGATCATTTTAATAAGACATTTGGATTTGATGCCGTGTATGATAATTATAATCGCGGATCAAATTATTTTGCCAACCTCGATTGGAGTCGAAATCCCGCTATTAATATTGATGGCTATGAGCGTATGGTTCATCTATATATAAACAGCTATGGAGGCATCGATGCGAAGAAAAATATTCCACTTGAAATCAATGGGAACGTCTATACATTAACAAAACAACCCGTTGATAATGACGTAAGGATTAGATTAATGAGCAATGATAAAGAATTAATCCAGTTCAATACAAAGGATATTGTCAACTTGATTCAGGAGATGGGCGAAGAAAACAATCATAGCAAAGGGCATTCATTGACAGCGGAAGAGGCTACATTGATTCAAGAAAATGAGCAAGTGAAAATGAGCATTCTCATCAATAGCGCAGAAATCTATGAATCACAGTACAACTTTGACCTATATATTTTCATTAAAATCAAATAACGAAAACTGGGGGGTGGTTTTTAAAAACCACCCTTTCCTTTGCTGACATCGTGTTTCATACTATCACTCCACATCATGTAATTTCATCACCTGCAACGATCCCCAATATGGCTGACACTTTTTGAATACCACTCGCCCCCTAACATTTCCGAGCCATATCGAATACCCCTAATTTATATGGTCTCCTCCCTTCCCCTTATAACCTTCTACTTTTTTCGCCCGACTTAATAATAATGTTTACGGAAGATGCTTCTCCATTTTCAATGTGGTTTTCCATATTTGATACATCAATGTACGTCTTAATTTTCACCGTTTTTCTTTCATGACCTTTTAGCTCCACTTCATAAGGGGAATCATTATTCATGAGTGATAACATTCGAATATCATCCTCAAAATAATATTTTTCATAAAATTCGATAGTATAATGAACATCATTTCTATTGAAATTTTGAAATGGAAGCTTACATTCTCCAAGTAATGTTGTTTCATTTATCTTTTCAAAATGGCAAGAACTTAAATCCCGCTCATAATTAATAGCATAAATACCCGTGGCAATTGTTTTTTGAAATGAACTTGCAATCATTGATGGTCCAATCGATACTAAAATAATAGCAAGTATGACAATACGTCCATGATATTTTTCAAGCGAATTGATTAGAAGATATATACTGATAAGGAATAGTAAAAACAAGGAAATTCCTATATAATGGAATCCATTAACTGAACGAATAGGTATATTAAACGCTGATACAATTGTTTCTCCGTATAGGCTCTCATGCGGAAAGGGAAGGTTTAATACCATCGTTGTGAAAAGGAAAAAAAGAGCGAGATAAAATTTTGTTTTATTTTTTATCATTAAATCACCTCATTTCGATCATCCGTAAAATCTCCATTGCAGTTTCATCGAGTTCTTCTAACTTTTCTCCTTCTTTGGGCTCTTTTGCAAGTCTTACTAATTCATCTTTTAATTGCATCTGTAATTCTACTGGCAATTTTTTCACTAAACACTCTAAACACCAATATTTCCATACATCGTCGTTAGTCGCTAGGACCGTTTTTAAAAGGGGAACTAGTTCATTAGGAAATGTTAATAGTAGTTCTGCCACCTCTTTAGCGATTGGCCAATTCATATCTTTAATCCATTCCATTAGACCAGGTAACAGATGGATAAGCCCACTTCTTTTTATACTTTTAAGCTGATACACTCTTATAAAGTCATGCTTATTTCTTGGCAGACAGTCTTTTGAAGCATTCATATGAAACCACCAACCTATACCAATTTATTTTTTTGATGCCTGACCTTTTTCATATGATCATAGTATTACATTTCGGTATTTATTTGGAGGAATATAATGACAACGATTATAAAGCATTTTATGAAAGATCATTTTAACAATCTCACACTTAGACCGCCTTTATTTTATTTATGGCCAGATGGGATTCGTTTTGAAATTTCCATGCCTTGGATAGATCATGAAGATGAAAACAACCTTCAACAAATTAATGAACGAAGCACGGGAATTTTCAATCATGTCTTTCAAGACACGGATGAAATATTACTTATTACTGATATCCATTGCGGAGTAAATGATACCTTTTTGCGGAAGAGACCGACAAACGTCTATAAAAAATATGTAAAGAACAAAGAATTACTCAAGAAGCTTAAACACAATCTATTGCCGAATGTGTTCGCGGAAGATGATGAAGTTTACGGGGATATGGTCACACACCGATTTGTTCTTCCTTGCAAAAAAAACGACATGCGATACCATCAGCTATTATCCGCAATCAGCTATGAAGATTTCCCACATCCAACAAGAATCTTAAAACGAAATAATAGCTGTAGTTATGACATTTATTTTGTGAATGTTACACGGAAATTGATTTACCATCTTTATGATGACCGGGGTTGTGACGTGATTGCATCTAACAAAGAGGATCTACGTCAACTTTATGTAGCTTGTAATGATTGGATATTGGATTATGATCGGGATCAGATAGACCAGTTATTCAGATAATGTGATTGTTTATTTATAAGGATTTTAGTCCTTTTGGAGAGCTGGGATATTCCCTGCTCTTCAAAAGGGTTTGCAAGAAAAATTGATCTAATTATTCTAGGCATAATTATTTACATACTAAACACTCAACTGGATCTCTTTCTTGTATAGCAACTCGTTTATCCCTATACCAATAATAGCTACCGTTTTCCTCCCGATTATCAATAACCTTTTTAGTAAAATTTCTTACATCTACATGTGGGCACTTAGAACGATGCAAGGTTTGTGTTTTAGTTGGCTTATCCGTTATAACAATATAGCCTATACCGTTCTTTTTAACTTTTTCAAACTGTTCCAACTTTGTAATCTTTGACATAGTATCTTCCTCCTTCATAATAAATAAAATTGATATCTAACACCCCCAATTTTAATATCCACACTTTCGGAAAACCCCTTATGTGTATAGGGGAACTGCTTATAAAAATCGCAACTTTAGTAAATTTCTTCTTCTATTTTTTGAATCACTCCCAGATAAAATGAAGGTTGATGTGGGGCAAACTGATCTTTTCCAATATATTTATCAATCATCATTCTTTTGCCTTCTTTATTTAATTCAAATCCTTTAATCTTGATTGTTTCTTTTTCACCAAACCAAAGATCGCTAAAATCTTTAAATTCTGCCAACACCATTCCTGAGACTTCCTCAGTTTGAAGAATAAACTCATCAAGGCTATGCTCACTTTTATACAGAAAAACATGTGCAAATTCTTTATCTATGAAATTTTCTTTTATCGTACAGTACTCCATGATTCCCAAGGGCACTAAATCATTAAATAGAACATCAATACCTAGTTCCTCTTTGACCTCCCTAACACCATCTTGGACTTTTTCATCTGACGTTAAATGGCCCGCGGCAGTAATGTCAAAAAGATTCGGGTAGTCTTGTTTCGTATCGCTTCGAAGCTGTAAATAGATATAATCTTTTCCTTTATGTTTCGTTACAAACCAACAATGGAAGGTTTCATGCCAATATCCAAGTCTATGTACGTCGTTTCGGGAGGCAATCCCAATTTCATTTCTATCTTCATCGAATATTTTAAAGTATTCATCTTCCATATTTGTTTCCCCATTTCCATTAAACTCAGCACGCATTCATTCTTTTTCATGAAATCTGCGGCAATACTAACGTCTCACTCTCCCGCTTCCGCGTCACTTCTATACTCTAAAATATCACCTGGTTGACATTCCAAGGCCTTACATATTCCCTCTAATGTGGAAAATCGAATCGCTTTAGCTTTGCCATTTTTCAAAATGGAGAGGTTTGACATCGTAATCCCCACCTTCTCCGACAATTCTGTCACGCTCATTTTTCTTTTAGCTAACATCACATCGATATTGATTATTATTGCCACGTTTCCACCTCAGATTGTCCATTCATTTTCTAATTTAATTGTTAATCCATTTTTTAAGAGCTCTTGAAGAACAGCGGCAAAGAAAAAAATAACAATCGTTGAAAAGAGGATGACAAAACCAATAAGGGCTATACCTGGATGCAAAGCATTTTGTGATCCAAGAAATACCATCCCAATAACATACAAAATAATAATTATGACTGCACAATGTTTTACTTGGTTAAGAGCATGTAAAGCCAACTCCGAAAAGGCATGGTTGTTTTCAATATAATTTAGTAATTTTAATACTTGATAAAGGGCAAAGAAAAATGGTATCGCCGTAAGATACAAACCAATTAGAACCGGGTATTGCAAATAGGCATATTCAGGATTCATTTCAGCTGAATATCTTGCCAAAGACGGTAAAGCAAAGACACATAAACAGAGAATTACTAGCCCAATCACATAAATCGTTGTCTTTAGAAAAGTAATCTTTCCTTGTTTCATGAAGCATCCCACCTTTTTCCTTTTATTCATATCCTAATATATATTTTATTGTTTAACAATAAAAAAATACCATTTAACAATAATACTTCATTGTTTTTGGTCAACTTCACACTTTCTATATTGTCTGTCATGTTTAACAAATCCTGGATTTCCCCCTGCAATAATATACTATATTCCTTTCAATTTTTAGTTATATATTTATATAAGATTATTGAAAGGGGTTTTCATCATGGATATTGCATCTTTTATCTTATATTGTTTTATTGTAACTTTTACTCCTGGACCTACGAATATTGTCATATTATCCACAGTACATAATTATGGAGCAAAAAAAGCAATGGAATATACGTATGGCGCAACGATTGCTTTTGGTTTATTACTTGGTATTTCCGCTATGTTGAATACAGTATTGATAAATGTCATACCAAAGATTTTAATTGGTATGCAGCTAATCGGAACGATCTATATGTTATATCTTTCTTATCAAATCTACAAAATGGATTCATCAGAACCGACTGACAACAAGACTGGCACTTTTATCTCCGGTTTTCTTATGCAGTTTTTAAATCCAAAAGTAGTAATATTTACACTGACAGTCATTCCTAGCTTTGTTTTGCCCTACTATACCGACATGTCGGCCGTGTCAATAAGTGTTATCGCTATAACGATTATTGGATTCTTAGCATTTATTGCATGGGTTCTTTTCGGTGCATTCTTTAAGAAGTTTTTACAAAAGCATAGTCGGGTTGTAAATGTAATCATGGCTCTATGCCTAGTTTATGCTACAATTATGATCTGGAAATAAGGTAGTGTTGTAAGAGGTGAATGAAGTGGATAAATTTATTTATAAAAAGGCGGCTGGTATTACGGCGTTGTCAGCTAGTCTCACTGATTTTAAGTATAAAATTCACTCCCATAAGGAATATGCAGTTGGCGTCACATTGCGTGGCATCCAAAGTTATAACTTGGATGGCAGTTTACAATTATCGTATCCGAATGGAGTCATGCTTTTTAATCCAGAACAGGCACACGACGGAATGGCGCATGATAAGGAAGGCATTGATTATGTAATGCTTTATATTGATCCCCAACTGCTTTTAGAGATTACTCAGAAAAAGGATATCGTACGTTTTTCAACTCCAATTGTATATGATTTTAGACTTGAACAAAGAGTGCTAAGTTTAGCTAATGCAATATTAAATGAAAAAGATGAAGCGTTGTGCTCTGAATTACTTTTATCCCTCTCGGATAACCTGATTCAAACAAATCTTTCAACAGATGGTCAAAGAGATCATACGCTAATTAGGAAAGCAAAAGAGATGCTTCATTCTGACTTAGGTAATGTACTTAAACTTGAGGAAATCAGTAAAGAGCTTCATTTATCAAAATTTCAATTTATCCGTTTATTCAAATCCCACACTGGAATCACACCATACCAATATTTTCTTAACTGTAAGATCGAACGTGCCAAGCGGCTAATAGATAAAAATCGAGATATTTATGCAGCAGTCGCTGACTGTGGGTTTGTTGATTTAACCCATTTAAACAAACATTTTAAAAAGACGTATGGCATAACAGCATTTGAATATATGTCCTATCTAAATTGAAGAGAAGTTTTTTCTCTACTGTGTAAAACAAAATAAAGGCTTCTGATTTTCCCTCCTTTGCATACTTAATCGTGATCTCCGGCCTTCAGGGTTGAAAATCATGTTTATCGATAATGAAAAAGGAGAAAAAACCGGAGACACAACAGTTTGGATAGAAAAGGACCCCGAAATCAGAATGCTTTTTTCACGAAATCGGGGTCCAGATCGATAAATGTTGATGTTTATTTTTTCACAAATCCTATACATTTAAATTAAAGTCCCGCATATTTTTACAATTTTTCCAATTAATCTAACTACCTTCTTCTATTTTGTCTAACTACTTACCTGACCTTTTATACCCACGATACCTCTTGAAACGATTAACAAACAGTAAAGAACCAAATAACAAAACAAGTAGGGCAGCAACCGTTATTAGTTCCTTCAGCTGGTCTTGATGATTTGCACCTTGGTTTCCATTCATTCCCCAAGGCATGCCCCCTCTCCCCATATTTGGCATACCTCCATTCCCCATGGCTGGCATTCCTTCTGGCATTTCTCCGTTATTCATATTTGGAAATCCTTCTGGCATTTCTCCATTACCCATACCTGGAAATCCTTCTGGCATTTCTCCATTACCCATACCTGGAAATCCTTCTGGCATTTCTCCATTACCCATACCTGGAAATCCTTCTGGCATTTCTCCATTACCCATACCTTGCATTCCTTCCCGCATTCCTCTATTATCCATACCTTGCATTCCACCACTTATCCCTTCACCATTTACATAGCTTGGGATTTCACCATCTAATTGTTTCTGAACATGTGTAAGACGCTCTTTCATAAATCCAACAATTCCAGGCTTGCCGTCTATCAATTGGTCGCCAGTGTTAGCAATAAATTCATCATATGAATAAAAAGCTGTCGGGTCTTTTTTTACATCATCTCCTATAAGTGACTTCAATTGATCAACTTGAGACTCTATATCTTTAAGTAAATCGACTGTTTGTTGAACATATTGATGATATTGTTCTTTATATTCGTTATTGGATAATACATAATCAACAAGAGGGTGGTTCTTTACTGCTCCAACAGTCGGTTCATCAATGAGCATTTCTTTCTGTCCATCTACATCCTGTCCCATCATTCCACCAATGGACATGTTTTGATCCCAAGCAAGAAAGGTGAATTTCCCATTCTGTTCATATAGATAATAATTATGACTCATCATTCCCTGATAGCTATCCATACTAGCTGTAACGGTACTAACCGCTAAATAACGTAAATATTTATCTACATCAAAATAGGATTCAACCTCTTTTTTATCATTTAGAGCCTTTATAAACTCAAGTAGTTTTGTGTTATTCGCTCGCCCTGATTTCATTGTTAATCCCGTTTGCTCAATACTCATACCGTTCTCCCAGGTTAACGAGGCCCCTGTATCCGCTTTATATAAATTTCCTGTGGAATTTCCGAAATTTCTTTCTAGATAGGGTTCTTCAATATTTTCAACAGCTAGATAAAGTCCATAAAGTTCCCCATTAATCGAAACATTAACATAACCATAGTTAGGCGTTTCAAGCCCCATAGCCTTCAACAAATCATAAGTTAAATATTCTCGCATATAGGAAGGATCTGCAAAATTATTGTTCAGGTTAATTTTTGTATATCCCTCTAAATTTTGATCAATATATTTATTAAACTCCAATTTAAAACTATAACGATTGGAGTCAGAACTAGCCACAGACATTAATGACGAATTACCTTTAACACGCACACCGGTATAGCCAATTGTTATTCCATTATACGTGACCGTTCCTTCTTTATATTCTTCTTCCATCGGATTATCCAACATATCTTGAAGGTCCGCTTCATCTATTTCTATATTAACGTTGCTAATTTTGCCCTTTTTGAAAATAGGATCATCTGTATGTTTTTCTTCTGCAATTGCACGGGTAGTAGTTCCCCAGAAAACGAGCATCAACACGATGACTAAACTTGTAACGATGCCCCATTTTCTATCTTTTGATTTACTCAATTCAATCACCTTCTTTTTATTAAAAGAGTGCACTAACTCCCGATAAGAGAAGCACACCCAAACTTATTATTGAACGTAATCACCGTTATAACTAATTAATACTGCATTCTCTACGCCATTAATGTTGGAAATGCTGTTTACGAAACTTGGTTCATTTCCTTTTAGACGAATTTCAAATGTCACTTCTGTTTGTTCAGCAGTGACCGATTTTTGTTTTACCTCAAAGCGATTCACTTCTGATTTTAATTGTTTATAAATTACCTCTTCTGTTTCGTAGCCATTAAAATGAACGATAAATAAATAAGGTGTTTCAAAACTTGACTTTTTCATAAAAATAAATAGTACAATTCCGATCACAATAGAACCAAGGATGGAAAGTGAGTAAAAACCAGCTCCTGTTATAATCCCGGTAGCAAGCGCCCAGAATAAAAAGATCAAATCTGTTGGATCCTTAATCGGCGTTCTAAAGCGAACGATTGACAGCGCCCCAACCATTCCAAGTGATAAAATTAAATTTGATCCAATGGCCATAATGATCAGAGACGTTATCATCGATAAGGCAACGAGCGTAATGTTAAAGTTCTTTGAATAGAGAACTCCACTAAAAACACGTTTATAAAGTGTATAAATAAAAAGCCCTAATAAAAAAGAGATCGACAGTGTAATCCCAATTTGAAGCAGGGTAATATCTGTATTGAAATTTGAAAGGATATCTTGATTAATAATATCCATAAAGTTGACGGAACCATTGTTGTTCTGTTGCATTTTTATTGATCCTCCCATGCATTTGTTTTAATAAATTTTCTGCAAATCGTATACTTTGATGCTGCTTGTCGCTGTAAACCATTTAGCTGTAAACCATCTCGAATATAGTTCGGAATGTACTCATCATACTTTACCTCTAGGATGTAAAGGGGTTCGTCCAGCGCTTTAACAGGAAACAAATTGGGATCAAAGGGGTTAATCCCGTTCAGCCCTGTTCGCAGTTCTTTGTCAAATGTAATTCGAACATTTCCTGTTCTAGCCACATACGCTTCCCTCACATAATCAACAATTACTTTTGGCCTTAACATTTTATTTTTCATTTCATAATATACTTCCTGCAAAAGTGGTGAACTTTCATTTGCAAGCACTGTATAGTCATTTACCAATAACCTGTCCAGTACCTCTCTTGAAATAGGGGTCTTTTCTTTGGCAATCATTGTATTGCGTTTAATCTTTTTTTCAAAATGAATAATCCTATCACTTTTGTTATACATGCGTATTCTATATTTATGTCGATTTTCAATCCCATCTTGTTTTTCTTGTAATGCTTTATTTTCAATATCATCAAAATAAAGGCTGCGTATATGGTATTCGCCATTTTCATTGGCATGCTTATCTTGTTTCATCAAAAGCCTTAATCTCTGACGAATGAGATAGTATTGATGGTAGTTGACATAATATTTTAATTCATGGCGAAATGTTAATTTCTTTTGCAAGCTAGCTCCTCCTTTCTTTCAACACATACTTTACTGTTGCATTGTGTCAAGCAGATGTCAGAACAAAAATTCATTTACAAAACCTTTACCTTTTCTCAATGAAAACTTTACAAAAGAGCTTTTCTTTTTAAACAGACATCTTCCCGACTTATTGGACACTTATCATGTAATGAACAGGAGATTTATTAGGAGGGGTAGAATTGCCAAATAGCAAAACATTACTACTTTTAGGATTTATTGCTTCACTGCTTGTTAATATTCTTCTTCTTAACAAAGTAGTAACAAAAGAGTATTCATCATCGTTTTCTTTAAATAGCGGCGACATTCATTTTGCTTTTAGTGATGTTGTGGATGATCCAAAAACGCTTCTACTTCAAGCGATAGATGAAGCAAATTACACTTTGGACATTGCAATCTATAATTTTGAAGATAAAGAAATTGCTCAAGCCGTGCTTAATGCCAATAATCGCGGAGTCAATGTTAGAATTATTACCGATGCTAGTAAAGCGAAAAAAGAGAACCAAGCCGCAATATTAGATGAATTTTCACAAAATAATATTGACGTAAAAATCAACACATTAAGAAAAATGCATTTAAAAATGGCGATTATCGATGAACGTCTGATTGTAACTGGTTCTTATAATTTTACAGAAGCGTCCGCCAATGAAAATTTAGAACAGCTCATTACAGTCGCTAATGAAGAACTTGCACAAGAGTGGACAGGGATATTCTCGGATGTATGGAGCAGGAGTGAGTTTAAAGAATGGACATTGCTAAGTAAACAAGAAACGGAAGATTAAAAGACGGCTATTGGACAAAGATTGTGATTTTCATCAGATAACGGGACATTAGAGCAATCCTATTGGACAAGTTTTGCGATCTTCAACGGAAAACCGGAGATTAAAAGACGGCTATTGGACAAAGATTGTGATTTTCATCAGATAACGGGACATTAGAGCAATTCTATTGGACAAGTTTTGCGATCTTCAACGGGAAACCGGAGATTAAAAGACGGCTATTGGACAAAGATTGTGATTTTCATCAGATAACGGGACATTAGAGCAATTCTATTGGACAAGTTTTGCGATCTTCAACGGGAAACCGGAGATTAATGAACGGCTATTGGACAAAGATTATGATTTTTATCAGATAACGGGACATTAGAGCAATCCTATTAGACAAAGTTTGCGGTCTTCAACGGGAAACGGGAGATTAAAAGACGGCTATTGGACAAAGATTGTGATTTTCATCAGATAACGGGACATTAGAGCAATCCTATTGGACAAGTTTTGCGGTCTTCAACGGGAAACCGGCGATTAAAAGACGGCTATTGGACAAAGATTGTGATTTTCATCAGATAACGGGACATTAGAGCAATTCTATTGGACAAGTTTTGCGATCTTCAACGGGAAACCGGAGATTAAAAGACGGCTATTGGACAAAGATTGTGATTTTCATCAGATAACGGGACATTAGAGCAATTCTATTGGACAAGTTTTGCGATCTTCAACGGGAAACCGGAGATTAATGAACGGCTATTGGACAAAGATTATGATTTTTATCAGATAACGGGACATTAGAGCAATCCTATTAGACAAAGTTTGCGGTCTTCAACGGGAAACGGGAGATTAAAAGACGGCTATTGGACAAAGATTGTGATTTTCATCAGATAACGGGACATTAGAGCAATCCTATTGGACAAGTTTTGCGGTCTTCAACGGGAAACCGGCGATTAAAGAGCAGCCTAGATAAAATCAGAAGATAAATCATCAAGTTTTGATAGAACTTTTGACATTACCGTTAAAGCCTCTTTTCACAATGATGTATATAATGGTGATCCAATCACTGATTTAATGATCGAACAGTTATTCACACTAAAGAATAAATCAACTAACTTAATTTCATATATTCCTGTACATTTAAATTTTAAATATAGCAAAAAAACAAAGCGTCCGCTGAAACGAATCGCTTTGTTTTTTCTATTCATATCGAAGGGCTTGAATTGGATCAAGCTTAGACGCTTTGTTCGCTGGAAATACACCGAATAAAACTCCAACTAATAAAGAGAAGGCAAATGATAATAGCATGACAGATACGGAATAGGTAATGGCCGTTCCCGTTGCCAAAGTAAATATTTGAGCACTAACTATCCCAATTCCAACTCCTATGATCCCGCCAAATGAGCTTAATACCATTGATTCTATGAGAAATTGAAGAAGAATGTTTCCACGCTTTGCTCCAATTGCTTTTCTAATCCCAATTTCCTTGGTCCGTTCTGAAACGGATACAAGCATAATGTTCATGATACCGATTCCGCCAACGATAAGAGAAATAGCTGCACTTCCTCCTAACATTAATGTCATCGTTTCATTAACGGATGATGCAGTTTCCATTAAATCCTTTTGACTTGATACACTATAACTATCGGCATCACCTACAATTGAATACATCGTTCTTTCAATCCCGCTTGATATGAAATTAATCATATCTTCATTTTCTACTTTCACATATGTTGTTCCAATAGTAGTCGTAGAAGCTAAACGTTGCCCTGTGCTAAGAGGTACAATAATCGTACTATCTCCGCTTGTTCCTAATGAACTTCCGACTGATTCAAGAACCCCAACTACTTTATAAGATGTGCCATTCACTTTTACATACTCTCCCACTGGGTCACCGAATCCGAATAAAGTTTGGGCTGTTTCTGAACCAAGCACCGCAATTTTCGAATGATTTTCATGATCCAAATCTGCAATGAATCGTCCTGATTGCAGCTGTAAATCCCGAACTTTTAAATAGGAAGATGTGGTTCCGATCATTGATACTTGCACATTACTTCTTCCATTTTTTATCGTAACTCTTCCCGACACGGTTGGCGCAATTTCTTCAATACCATCTACAGCCTGAATCTGTTCTACATCCTCTTCTTTAAATGTAACATCTGAACCCGTAACCGTTACAGTTAACACATTTGTACCCAAGCTGCCAATTTGATCTTGTACTTGTTTTGTTGATCCTTGTCCGATCGCAACCATGACGATAACAGAGGACACCCCAATAATAATTCCCAGCATCGTTAGGAACGCTCTGATTTTATTTGCTTTGATGCTTTTCAGTGCCATTTTGAGCGTCTGCAAACCATTCACCTCCATTCTCATAAAGCTGTCCATCGTGAATACGAACGACACGATTTGCTTTTTTGGCAACATCTAAATCATGCGTAATGAGAATAATGGTATGCCCTTGCTCATTTAATGAATCCATAATCTCCAAAATTTCTTTACTCGTTTTACTATCTAGTGCACCCGTTGGTTCATCTGCTAGTAAAATAGGAGGATGTCCAGCCAACGCGCGCGCAATTGCAACACGTTGCTGCTGCCCCCCTGATAATTGGGTTGGTAAATGAGTCGCTCGATCGACTAAACCTACTTTTTTTAACGCGTCTAAAGCAATTTCTCTTCGTTCTGCTGCTTTTATTCCACGATAAATGAGAGGAAGCTCTACATTTTCAACCGCTGTTAATTTTGGTATAAGATTGAAATTCTGAAAAATAAAACCTATCTTTTCATTTCGAATGGTAGCAAGCTGGGAGCTCTTCATTTTCCCTACTTCTTCACCATCTAACAAATATTCGCCAGAATCTGGTCGATCTAAACATCCAATCATGTTCATAAATGTTGATTTTCCAGAACCCGATGGACCAATGATAGAAATAAAATCACCTTTTTGAATATCGAGGGAAACACTTTGAAGAGCCAACACCTTTTCGCCGCCAAGTTCATACACTTTTTTCATACTTTTAATTTGAATAATCGGCTCATGAATCGTCATTAGTTCCCTCCTCGTCCACCTGATGGAGCACCGCCGCCACCTTGGAAGCCGCCTCCATTTCTTCCTCCAAAGTCACCACCACTTGGCAAACCGCCACCAGCTGGGAAGCTGCCGCCGCCTGGCATCATCATTCCACCTTGAGAAGAATTACCACTAGATTGTACGATTGGTAATTGAATAGACTCTCCTACTGCTACCCCATTTGTAATTTCTACATACGTATCATTTGAAATACCCGTTTCTACTGTTACTTTTTTTGTAGATTGTGTGGAATCGTCAGAAGCCACAGGAACGAGTACATATTTTTCATCTCCGCTTTTATACACAGCTTCTACTGGAACGTATAGTGTGTCTTCTTTGCTCTCTATTGTGATACTTGCTTCTGTTGACATACCGATTTTCAGACTTTTTGGATCTGTAATTTGTACAGTAACGTCAAATGTAGAAACTCCATTTGATGATGTTCCTTCATTTGCTATTTTCGTTACTTTTCCATCAAATGTTTCATCTTCAAATGCATTTGCTGTTATTTTTACCGCCTGTCCTTCTTGTACTTTCGTAATATCTAATTCATCCACACTAATAGTTGTTTGCAATGAGCTGTAATTTGTTATGTGTGCAATTGTCTCCGACATTTGCACGGAATCACCGCTTGCAACAGAAAGGCTTGTGATTGTCCCAGCAGCCGGAGCTTGTAAGATACTTCCATCTGTAAAGGTTATAAGTGTTGCACCTGCTTCCACAACATCTCCTTCCTTTACACTGACAGTATCCGCTGTTAAGCTACTTCCACCACTTAAACTATCTGAAACATTACTATCTTCCCTTGTTACAGGTGAAATGACCCCATCTCCATCTTCGATACGAAGAAGGATTGTTCCCCGTGATGCGCCTTCGCCACTTTTCACATTAACTTCCGTAATTGTTCCATAATGTGGGGCCGTAATAACGTCACCGTTATTAAACGTTACAAGTGTACTACCTTTATATACTGTATCGCCTGATGCTACACTTACACTATCAACAACAAGAATTGTATTTTCTGCCGTTACATCTTGATCTGTCATTGCTGTAACTGAACCTGAGCCACTAACTGCCACCTCTAATTTTCCTTTTTGTACGGTTGTTGTTTGTGCTGCAGCAGCAACATTTTGAGCTTGATCTTTTTTACCTAAAAAGAACCAGGCACTTGCTCCTCCTATTACAACAATAATTATTGAAATAATCATCCACTTTTTCAAATTTCTAATCTCCTTTCAATCATTTAGTTTGACCTGGTTGATCTTGCCCCGGCTGGAATTGCCCTGGCTGGAACTCTCCATTGCCTGGGAACATTTGTCCATCCCCTCTTGGTCCCATTTCTGAGAAATTTGGGCTTGCACTTTGTTTATAAGCTACATAACCTACCCCTATCGCTGTACACGCACTTATCACCAAATTTACAATGAGTAAAATTTTTATTAGGTTTTGTTTGGACTGTTCCATTTCGATTCCTCCTCTTTTCTTTCAAAACATACTTTACTGCTGGATTGTGTCAAGCAGATGTCAAAACAAAAGATTTTTCAAAACTTTACAAAGGACAGATTTTTGGAGTCGAAATGATTTTAGAAAGTGGAAATAAATAAATACACCGTCTTTTCTACGTTAGACTAGCGAAAAAGGCGGTTTGTTTTTAATCGATGCTTTAATTTCATGCATGCTTGTACACAAAAAAACACAACTTCGACTCTTCGCAGCTGTGTTTTTTAGTGATTTCCTATACTCTTGGAAGACGAATACGAAACACGGTTCCCGTAGTATCGCTTTGCTTCAAATAGAGATCCCCCTTCATTGCTTGAGCAATCATTTTACTTAAAGATAATCCAAGACCTAACCCCCTGTGTTTGTATTTCTTCTCTTCTCCCCGATAAAAACGCTCAAAGATAAAAGATTGCTCTTTAAATGGGATTCCCGGTCCATTATCAGCAATATCAATATAAACATGATATTGATCAAGGCTTACGTTTACTTGTATTTCTCCTTCTTGAATCGCTTGCTTAGCATTATTAAGCAAATTAATCATAATTTGTTCTAATCTAATTGTATCTATTTCTATTTGCGAGTCATTTTTTAAAAGTGAAATCGTTGTTCTAATACCTTCCTCTTCTTGGGAAACATTCCACTGATATACAATGTTTTCTACCAAATCATTGATATTGGCTTTTACGATCGTTAAAGGGACAGCATTTGCAGCAAACGAATTAAAAGCAAGTAAATCCTCAACCATTGTTTTCATTTTTGTTGTTTCTTTAAGGGAAATTTTGATAAACTCTTTTGCTTCATCACCGGAAACAACGTTGTCATTTATCGCTTGAAGTAAGCCACTTATAGAAGTAACCGGGGTTTTTAATTCATGAGTTACACCAGCTAACAATTCCGTCCGGAGGGATTCAAGCTGTTCTAATCGATTCGCCATTTCCTTAAAAGATGTAACAAGTTCATACACTTCCTCTTCCTTGCTGTTTTGCGGAAGATGAATACGATAATCCCCTTCTTGAACTTGTTTTGCTGCTTGGGCAACTTCTTTAATCGGCCTTGATAACCGCTTTGTTAAAAAATAGATAGCTCCCCACCCAAGCAATGCAAGACTAATAATCATAATGGTTAGCAACGTGTATTCCTGGTTTACTTTCGCTAATTCTATTTCGGACTCAAACATTACAACCCAACCAATTATATTTTCATCTACTGATATTGGTGCTTTAACGATATAGAAATATATTGAATCCTTACCTAATGGCAGTTTTTGAACTGTTTCTTCAGATTGTACAATGTTCACATTTACGTAATTGTCGAAAGGTACCATTGGTCGATTATTACTGGAAACAACTTGTCCTTCAGTATTTACAATATATATAAATGGTTCACTTTCTAAATCCATCCAACGGCGATCTGGAAATCCTCCTGGAATACCTCTTCCAAGAGGTGGTCTTTGTTCGTTATCACTTACAATTCTGCTTGCCATGTCTTCCGTAAGCAACTTCATAATATTAATGCGATTTTCTATCGTTGTATTGCGAATCCATAACGCAGATAATAGTCCAATGACAATTAATCCAATACATAAAGTCAATAAATAACGACTTGTCCAATAACGATTTAAGGGGGTTCGCTTTTTACTTTTTATAAACACTAAATTGATACCCCATTCCCCGAAGCGTTTTAATTTCACCTTCTTCTTTCGGCCAGTCCTGTAATTCGTTTCTTAATCGCTTTATAGCAAGATCAACCGCCCGGTCACTTCCCTCATAATCCCAGCCCCAAACTTCTTCTATTAATTGATCCCTTGTAAACGATTGGTTAGGATGGTCAGCTAAAAATAAAAGCAGCGATAAATCACGTGGGATTAAGCGGATTGTCTTTCCTAAAAGCTTAACATGATGAGATTTCAAGTCAATTTCAAGCTGACCAAACCCTTTAACCTGGGAATTATCAACTTTAGAACGACGCAACACTGCTTTTACACGGGCCACCACTTCTTCTCCATTAAACGGCTTCGCAATATAATCATCTGCGCCTTCATTCAAACCATTTAAACGATAATTAACATCTCCTAAAGCTGTGAGCATAATAACAGCACATGTATTAATTTTACGTATCTCTTTGAGCAGTTCCCAGCCATCTTTCCCAGGGAGCATTACATCTAATAATACAAGATCCGGATGGCTTGAATAAAATGCCTCCATGGCCTCCATACCGTTAAATACTTGTTCAACATGAAATCCAGCTTTTTGTAAATAAACTCTTAACACCTCGCTAATTGCAAATTCGTCTTCTATAATTAAAATTTTTTTCACGATCATCATCCCTTATATATTTGGAATAGATTTTTACATAAAAACCTGACTTTTCATAGCATTTTGTATCACTGCATAAGCAGAATAGATCTTTTGACAACGTCTTGATCTCCTACTGGTCTCCTATTATCACACAAACCACAATCGTTTCCGCATACTTATCCAACTAATTATCAATAATCCCCTCATAATAAACATCCCCATATCAGATTACAATAAATAATTGAACCCTTCTAAACCACAGCGTTATTTTTTAACTTTCAATTATTCCAGTCTCCATGGCAGAGTACTAATGAAAAGTCGGCTCCTTTCATTTCTTTTAATTGCTCTATATTTCAACTTACATATTATTCTAAATGTTTATGTATAATGAAATAATATCAAATAAGGTGGGATGCTTATGCAAGCGAAACAAAATGAAAAGGTAATCAACTCAATAAAAAAATCATTCAAAAAACAAGTACAAAAAGACAAAAGGTTAAAGAGTGCATTTTTACTTGTTCATTCCGAAAAGAAAGGTATTCATTTAAAGATTGCAGAAGGTTCCATGAATCTGGACCAACCAATATATGTGGCTAGTGTGGGGAAAATATTTACTTCTGTTATCATTAGTATATTGTATGAAAGAGGACAATTAACATTCGATGATGCAATCACTAAATATCTAGACCTTTCATTGATTCAAAATCTTCATGTATACAAAGGGAAAGATTATATAAAGCACATAAAAATTAAACATCTATTAAATCACACATCTGGATTGCGTGATAATTTCTACCCGCTTCTTCGCAAACTGGTTGATGATCAAGATTTTAACATGAACCCACAGGAGACAATTACTTGGGCAAAAATACATCAAAAACCTCTTTTCTCTCCAGGCAACGGATTTAACTATTCCAATACAAACTATCAACTACTAGGATTAATTATCGAAAGAGTTACAGGATTACCTTTTCATGTAGTTATGAAACAATACATCTATCAACCACTCGGGATGATGAATTCATCTATCCTACACGATTCGGAACCATTAGATAAAGACACCCAACAGTTAGCAAATTTTTATGTTAATCAAAACAATATTACTAACCACAAAGGGCATGCAAGGCTTGCCTATGCAGGAGGTGGAGTCGTATCTACTGGGGAAGATTTGTTAAAATTTATGAAGGCATTATCATCCTATCAATTAGTGAAAAAAGAAACACTAAAGAAAATGATGAACGATAAAACGAAGTATAGTATAGGAATTGATTATGGTTATGGCCTAATGCAGTTTAAAACCGTTCCACTACTTATGCCAAAAATATTTAATGTTTGGGGACATGCGGGTGGAACAGGTGCCTATATGTTTTATCACCCTAAAATGGATACCTATTTAATTGGAACTTTTAATGATTTTTCCTATGAAAGAAAAGGGGTTAAATTTATGTTAACAAAAGTAATCAGCCAATTGGCAAAACTAAAATGAAGGAAGAGTATGTATTACCTCTTCGAGATGATTATTCTGATTACGGCATCATCTTTAGTTATATCGAATTCCGTTGGATATTTCCTCTAAATTTTTCCAGTTTAATATGCGAATCGAGTTTTTATCTCTTTCAATAATTTTTTTTTCTGATAGCGAATGAATAACTCGATTTAGGTGTCGATAAGTCGTACCAAGTAAATCTGCAATCTCTCTTATATTGGAAGTCTCTAGCTCCATTCCAAAGATGTTACCTGGGTCAGACGATATCGTAGACATAAGATAACTCGCAAACTTGTTTTCCACAGATGCTAATAAATTTACACGCGAAGCAGTTGTACAAGTTTGAAGCTTGTAGCTTACATGTTGTAAAAGTGTATGTAAAAACTTTGGATTATTCATTTCATGTTGTTTTATATAATCAAAATGTAGTCCAATCAATAAGCACTCATTAACCGCTTTAACTTGTGATTGGACAGGAACGTTTCGGATTAATTCAATATCACCAATAATAGAGAAAGGTTGTACAAATCGTAGTAAAAGTGATTTTCCAGTTTCAACACTCGAAGTTATTTTTAATTTTCCTTCCACTAAAAATAATAATGATTCCATTTCCATTCCTTCAAATAAAACAATTTCGTCTTTCCCATATTGTTGCAATGTAAATGGGAGTTGCTTTTCTTGGTCAAACATTTCTTCGATATGATATTCTTGTAATTTTGATTCGAGCAGTTTCAAGTCCTGAATAAATTTCATAAAAAACTCCTTTTTGGGACATATGTCCTTTTCATTATACGATAAATTGATATGATAAAAAAATAAAAGTTGTAGGAGTGGCATAGAATGAAATTTGTGTTCGATTTAGATGGGACAATTTGCTTTAAAGGTCAGCCTATTTCCGAAAAACTACTAATATCATTAGAAAAGCTAGTAGCACAAGGCCACGAGGTTATTTTTGCTTCAGCTAGGCCAATACGTGATTTACTCCCTGTCTTGCATAGGCGTTTTCATCAATACTCAATGATTGGTGGAAATGGTTCAATTATTGCAAGTAAAGGGAAAATCATATCAACGAGTCATTTTGATGACGATACACTTGCAAATATTGTGCAATTACTTAGAACCTATAATGCTTCTTATTTAATAGATGGTGATTGGGATTATGCCTATACAGGTCCAGCCACACATCCAATTTTGAACAATCTTGATCCAGACAAGCGTGCTAAAAACGTCAAATTAGATACATTACAGTCCATCATAAAAGTTTTAATCCTTACTTCAGACAATTTGAAAGAAGTTGAAGGACGGCTTCGCAATCTGAATGTTGTGGTTCACTCTCATGGAAATGAGGGAGTATTAGATGTAAGTCCAATTGGAATAGATAAGTGGAGTGGATTGCAGCAACTCGGTGTAAAAGAAGGGGAATATATAGCATTTGGTAATGATGCCAATGATATTGCAATGTTTCAACATGCATTGTATTCAGTCATGATTGGTGGAAATTCACAATTATCACCATTTTCATCCGAACAATTATTATTAAGTAAGGATATAGAAAACCTTATAGTCAAGAGGCTTAGTGAATTAGGAGATAAAAATCTAATCAATAAGTTGATAACCTGATAAAAGGAACATAGAAATGATCAAGCTTTTTTATAAAAACAAAACTAAAGTCTAATAGAAAAGAATCTATTTTGAACAATCTTTTTCCAAAATAGATTCTTTTTATTTATCGTAAAAATCGGTTTGAGATGTGTTTCAAAACTTCACATAACTTGGTCTATAGTTTAGCCTTTAAGTCTGTTTTTCATTAAGATACGTTTTTATGCTTGGTGGTTCATAAAAATTTAATTTTTCAAGTAATCGATTCGGTTCAACATCTACAAGTGTCATAGAACGGTACTTTTCGTGTAAAAATTGTTCCTTTGTCATATGATTAAACAGTTCAACAAGAGGATCAAAGTATCGATTAATGTTTAGAAGACCACAAGGTTTTTGATGAAGTCCTAATTGTGCCCATGTAAAAATTTCAAAGAACTCTTCTAATGTTCCCGGTCCACCTGGTAAAGCGACAAAGCCATCTGCAAGCTCTGCCATTTTAGCCTTCCTTTCGTGCATAGAATTGACAACGATCAGCTTCGATAAGCTTCTATGTGATATTTCTCTTTGCTCTAGAAAATTAGGCATAATCCCAATGACTTCTCCACCTGCATCTAAAACAGCATCAGCAACTGCCCCCATAACCCCTACACTTGCCCCACCATAAACAAGTGTAATACCATGTTTGGCCAGTTCTTCACCAAATTTTTTGGCACTTTCTATATATACATTCGATGCTCCATCACTGGAACCACAAAATACTGCGATACTTTTCATTATGACGTCCCCCTATCGGATTCAGCGATTATATTATACAAAAGACTTGTTGATTGCGATGATGGGATTTAAGGGAAAAAGGAACATTCCCTGCACCCACCTTATTCACAATACCATTTCAAATATCTAAAATAGCCATTAATCGATGCGATCACAATTAGTTTTTCCTTGCTCTCTCCTAGCCCTGGCTTCTTTAATTTAATAGATTTTATCTAATTCAAATCCTTCATCCCGCTCTATTTCACAAACCGCAAAGGATACTTAAAATATTCTTAAGCTATTAGATTTCGTTTTTGATTACATTCCTTTAATTGCGATTACAAACTCATAAATGAAGTATCCCGCAAAACCGATTAAAATAATCCCAGCGATGATCGATACCCACTTTATCATCGTACGGCTCATTACTTTCCTTGTTACTGAAATAATTGATAGTAACCCAATATCATGAAGGAGAATACCAACTAAGATGCCTGACCCAACGATTAAAAAACTTGATGGATGCGAAGCATCGTAAGAATCGGAGAGTACAGCTCCAAAAACGGAAATCCAAAATACAAGATTCCCTGGTGAAATAGCTACAAGTAACCCGTTGCGATAGGAGGTTAAAAATGACTTATTCGATTTTCCACCAGCTAACATAATGTCTTTATCTGAGTTTTTGATAGAATCATAACCTAAAAATGCTAAAAAGCCCGCACCAATGAGCCACATTGGTATTTGAATGTACGGTATAGCAAGCACAGATGCCAATCCCATATATAAGGAAATAATTAACAGGAAATCTACTGTCATTCCACCTAATCCGACAGCCCATCCATGCATAAAACCTTTTTTCAACCCTTGCTTCGTCATTTCAACTGTAATTGCTCCAACAGGCATCGCAATGGCAAGCCCAGCTAAAACATATGTAAAAAATAGCCCCAAAATATACCCTGCTTTCAAATTTTATCTCTTCATACGTCCGTTTTATCTTTACATAATAACATAATAAATAGATAAACATACATAAAAATGCACAATAATTAATAACTATGCAGGTGATCTTTTGGTTATTTTGGACATAATTTCATGATCTGCCTTTTTAAAAAAATTCTATAAAAGTAATTTTAAAAATTGACGATTTGTTTCTACTTGAACAACTGGAAATAAAACCTCTAAGCGTATTGCTTAATACCTTGCAAAAGGAAGTATTATATTAAGTTCTTAATAAGGATCAATATCATAGCTTTGAGAAACTAAATTCTGAAAAAGTAGCTTTTATTTTTTAAAAAGGAAAATTATGATGATTTTATGTATAATAAAGTAATTCGTTTTCTTTTTGGAAAGAAGGTCCTTATTTTGTTAGAAAAATTGAATAAATTCATTCAAAAATGGATGCCTATATTAACACCACTTAGTTTAATTATTGGTGTACTACTTGAAAATGTAGGAGAACATCTATTATTCCTCGTTTCGTGGTTATTTGCATTTATGACCTTTGTTAGTAGTTTAGGCATGAAATTTAAAGATGTAAAAGTTTTTGTGAAGTACCCTAAAACCATCCTTTTTAGCATAGCTTTCTTACATATTATCATGCCTCTTTGGGCTTATTTTTTATCAAAATTCATTTTTCAAGATCATTTATTAACAATTGGTTTTGTTATAGCTGTGGCTGTTCCGACAGGTGTTACTAGCGTGATTTGGGTAACCATTTCGAAAGGTAATTTGCCGCTTTGTTTATCTATTGTTCTTATTGATACGTTAATATCTCCTATTGTTATGCCAGCACTCCTTCAACTAATTGTTGGAGAATCAATCGCCATTGATAGTACTTCTCTTGTTTTAGATTTAGTATGGATGATTGTATTGCCATCGATTTTAGGGATATTATTAAATGAACTTTCGAAAGGCTCTATTCAAAAGAAATATGGAATGAAATTAGCTCCTTTTTCAAAACTTTGCCTTTTTGGAGTTATTATGATTAATAGCAGTGCAATTGCTCCCTATTTAAGGGATATTACGTGGGAATTGATCGGTGTCATTTTACTAGTATTTATTATTGCCGTTTCTGGTTATGTTTTTACTATGTTATTAGGACGGATAATCTGGAAAGATCAAAGTATAACAACTACATTTGTATTTACTGGCGGAATGCGTAATATTGCAGTGGGAGTAATTATCGCCACAACATATTTCCCTTCCAAGGTAGCCATGCCTGTCGTTTTCGGAATGCTATTCCAGCAAGTATTAGCTTCTGTAGCTAGTAAAGTAATTGAGAAAAAACAAGTAAAAATGTTCAACATTGATTCAAATGTTAAACAACTTTAAAACCACCTATTACATTATTTGATAGGTGGTTATTGCTTTTCTAGCCTCTAGTCTTTTTATGAAAAAGAAGACATCGCAATCTACTAGTATTGTCATGTCTTCCTTTGATAGTATAGTTGGTTTCCATATTATGTAATCAATACCTGTGCCTTGATGCACCGCTATTACCTTCGCTGTCTTCCTTGGCAGCGGCATTATACACTTTAAATTTTGCTGATCTTTTTTTCTGTAAAAACTTTTGATTGAGGACGACGACTTTCTCGTTCTCAGTTGTCCTGTATCTTTGATAATTGAATTTATATTTTTCAAACGCAATATGCCCCAAAAGATAAATCGGCAGGATAATAAACAAGAGGATAGCCGCATGTTGAAACAGCTTGAATTCCTTCCCCGTCACATAGATAGTCAGAACAGCAAAGGCTCCAATTGAAACCATGAAAGTGAAAACCAGATTGGCTAGATGAAAGACGCCAACACTCTCTTTTTCCCGAAACATCTGCTCCAATTCATATTTGAATAAAAGGGTTATGAAAACGGAAATCACAATGACAACAAATGTAAAAAAGTAAGTAAGCACCTATTTTCGCCCCCTTAATAAAAATATGTCAAATTGCATCTTTGCTTTTTAAAAAACGTACTAAAAAGAAGCAGGGTTAGCAAGCTTCTTTTTCAGGATAGTTTCTCGCAAAAGGAACCTATTCAATCCTCAGACGTTGTAACAGACACACCACGTTCTGCAAATACTTTTTTAGCAACCGTTAAAGCATTCAGAACACTCGGGAATCCTGTATATGGGATCAGGTGCATAATGCAACCTACAATCTCATCTGGTGTTAAACCAACGTTAAGCCCAGTTTTGATATGCATCTCAATCTGCGGTTTTCCTTGGGCAACAAGGGCTGTAATCGTTGTAAGTACTTTTTGTTTATTATCCAATCCCGGACGTGAATAAATGTCGCCAAAGGCAAATTCAACGACATATTTGCTTAAATCAGGAGCAATGTCTTTAAACCCCTCACCAATGTCCATCTCGCCAGTTGGACTCAGCTCCTTTAATTTCTCTAAACCGCGTTGATAACGATCTTCTGCCATTATAAAATCCTCCTTGATATTTGCTCTCCATTTTATTACATAATGTTTTTCTTAATATGTTGGTAAATGGAATTACTCTCTTTGCAAATTTCAGACTAAGTGAAATTTCCTGCTTTTCTGAACACCGTTAGTATATAACCTTCTAAGTAATAAGTAAAACGAAGCGCTAGTAATAAGGGATATTTACGTAAAAGATTCCGCAACTCCATTCTTTAACCATTTCACTGTCAATTTTTTTTGCATGTAACATATCTTCAGATGTACTTTCCCATATTAAAGGAAAAAAAGAGAGAGGAAAGAACCTTGGTGTCCTTCCCTCTTGCTTTTGATATTTTGATAGAAACGATCATCGCTTTTGATTTAAAGACTAAGTATAGGAACAGAGGGAAAACTTTAACATCCCCTTTGCGTCTCCCTTCACACGGTCCTATTCTTGCATTCAAAGTTATCAAGCATTGCACGCACTTCATCTGTTGACTTAGTTCTCATCAATTGATGTCTTAATTCACTAGCCCCTCGAAACCCTTTGACATATATCTTAAAAAAGCGATGAAGAGGTTTGAATGGACGCGGCTCGATTTCATTTGAATATTTGTCATGAAGGTCAAGCTGTAACCTTAAGAGATCAAGCAATTCTTTACCACTATGTTCCCTCGGCTGCTTTTCAAAAGCAAATGGATTTTTAAAAATACCACGCCCAATCATAATCCCGTCCACACCGTATTTTTGAACGAGCTCCAAACCAGTTTGACGGTCAGGAATATCTCCATTGATCGTCAAAAGTGTATCTGGTGCAATTTGATCGCGAAGTTTCTTAATCTCTGGAATCAGTTCCCAATGGGCATCTACTTTGCTCATTTCCTTTCTTGTACGCAAATGAATGGAAAGATTAGCGATGTCTTGTTTCAATATGTGTGTTATCCAATCGTGCCATTCTTCGATATCCGTGTAACCAAGCCTTGTTTTTACGCTAACGGGTAATCCTCCTGCTTTTGATGCTTGGATGATATCTGCTGCCACTTCCGGACGCAGGATAAGACCGCTGCCCTTCCCTTTAGTTGCCACGTTAGGCACTGGACAGCCCATATTAATATCTACCCCTCGAAACCCTAGTTCTGCCATACCAATACTCATTTGCCTAAAGTATTCGGGCTGATCTCCCCATATATGGGCGACAATTGGTTGTTCGTCTTCTGTAAAAGTCAAACGTCCACGCACACTTTCTTTCCCCTCTGGGTGACAATAACTCACTGTATTTGCAAACTCTGTAAAAAACACATCGGGTCTTGCTGCTTCACTCACGACATGACGAAAAACAACATCTGTCACATCTTCCATTGGTGCCAGTATAAAAAACGGCCGTGGTAAATCACGCCAAAAATTATCTTTCATATGCAAATTCAAACCCTTCCTTCGTTACTGCAACGATCCGATTTTTCTTGTTTCCCAAATTGTTCCACAAGAAAAACTTCTGAATCCTCAATCTATTCTTTTTAATGAGGCTGTTTTTTGGATTATCATCGAAACGCTTTTGATTGTACCAAGTGCGTGCGTATTTTGCAATAAGTCCATACTTCCTCCGCTCTTCTCTTATAAAAAACATATGATCACCATTGGTTTTAGTATATTATTGGTAGAAAATCCAAGGGTTGGGGCTATCCTAGAAGTCAAACTTTTATTGACTTTAGAATAGCCCCTTTTTTCGCACAAATTCATTATCCATTTTCTCCCGAGAGCAAATTTACGTCAATCGGACCTCATCCGATTGCCCTTCTCACGCGGAAAATCTTCAATACGGGCAGTCGAAACACGATCGATTTACCCTTACTTACAAAAAATCAACAACACGGGCATTCGAGACACGATCGATTTACCCTCACCTACAAAAAATCAACAACACGGGCAGTCGAAACATGCTCGATTTACCCTCAGCTACAAAAAATCAACAATACGGGCATTCGAGACACGTTCGATTTACCCTCATCTACAAAAAATCAACAACACGGGCAGTCGAAACATGCTCGATTTACCCTCAGCTACAAAAAATCAACAACACGGGCAGTCGAAACACGATCGATTTACCCTCACCTACAAAAAATCAACAATACGGGCAGTCGAGACACGTTCGATTTACCCTCACCTACAAAAAATCAACAACACGGGCAGTCGAAACACTTCCGATTTACCCTCACCTACAAAAAATCAACAACACGGGCAGTCGAAACATGCTCGATTTACCCTCAGCTACAAAAAATCAACAACATGGGCAGTCGAAACACGTTCGATTTACCCTCACCTACAAAAAATCAACAACACGGGCAGTCGAAACACTTCCGATTTACCCTTACTTACAAAAAATCAACAACACGGGCAGTCGAAACATGCTCGATTTACCCTCACCTACAAAAAATCAACAACACGGGCAGTCGAAACATGCTCGATTTACCCTCAGCTACAAAAAATCAACAACATGGGCAGTCGAAACATGCTCGATTTACCCTCAGCTACAAAAAATCAACAATACGGGCATTCGAGACACGTTCGATTTACCCTCACCTACAAAAAATCAACAACATGGGCATTCGAGATATGCTCGATTTACCCTTACTTACAAAAAATCCACTAGACGGGCATTCGAAACACGTTCGATTTACCCTCACCTACAAAAAATACCCGATATGGGCAATCGGGCGCACGATGTTTACCAAAAACCGACTAGTATATCCTTTTAGACAGGCCCTTCTTTTTACCTATTAAATTCACTTCATATAGCGATACTCCAGCAAACGCTTCAAAGCAGAAACTTCCTTTAATAATTCCTCCCCGACATTCGTTTCGAGTACCATTTTTCTTTCTACCACTTTGTCTACTAATCGTTTCATGGATAATACGTCCATGCCATTATGTAAGACATTTTCTTTGGAATTAAAATGTTTATGGGCAACTAGTTTCATACCGAATGAATTATATAATAAAGTATAGCCGGCGATCCCGGTAGTTGATTGATAGGCTTTTGAGAAGCCACCGTCAATCACAATCATTTTTCCATTTGCTTTAATCGGGTCTTCTCCTTCAATTTCTTTAACAGGTGTATGCCCATTTATGATATGGCCATGTTCAGGGTTTAGGTTAAATTCCGTTAAAATTTTTCGGCAGATTTCTTCGTTTTCCCGTAAATAGTAATATGGATTTTTTCTCTCTTTATGAGTCTCTTTATCTTTAATAAAATACCTTTCAAAGGTGGTCATTTCTCTTTTACCAAAGAGTGATGAATATTCTCCTGTCCATAAATACCAGACCATATCTGTTGAAAGATCATCCGTTTTTTCAGGATGTGCAAAAGCATGTCGTAAGTGATATTCAAAAACATCCAATAAATCTCGACCTTCATATGTTGATTGTTCTATCACCATTTTTTCCATATTTCCTTTGTCATCTAAAGGAATACAACCATGAATTAATAAGTTACCATTGTATTTCAAATAGAGGCTGCCTTTCTTCATTAGAAAGTTCATATGTCTCGCCAATTTTTCCGAATTCTGTACGGAAAATAGTAATTTAACAATTACCTGCTGTTCCTCCTCTAATAATTGACTCGGGTTTTCTGGATTAACCGTTGCAAAGCAAGTATTTTCCAGTTGATATGTTTTTCCATGAATCTCAATTTCGTTTTTATCATAATCCATTTTCTCAAGTAATAGTCTTTCCGACATATTAAAAAATGGTCGCCTCTTAATGATCGGAATTTCTAGTTTGAACTGAATCATCGCAATCGCTTGATGAATTTTTGTGATTTGTAATTCTTCTTCCTCTGACAAATTATTTCCTGAAGTTTTCTTTGGTCTAAAAGCCGGATTATCCTTATAGTATTTTTCGGCTAAATTTAGAAGTGGTCTAAGATTAACTCCATACACATCTTCGATAATATCTAAATTATCATACCGAGCACTGATACGGAGAATATTAGCTAGACAAACCTTGGAACCTGCGTATGCACCTAGCCATAATACATCGTGATTTCCCCACTGAATATCAACAGAATGATAATTAATAAGAGTATCCATAATACGATGAGGCTCGGGTCCACGATCATAAATGTCCCCGACTACATGCAAATGGTCCACGACTAATCTCTGCGTGCAATAAGCTAGACCTATCATAAGCTTATCAGCCTGATTAAGAGAAATAATTTGCTGAACAATTTTGCTGTAATAAGGTTTCTTATTTAAAGATTCTTCTTCCGTTTTGTATAATAATTCTTCTATTATATAAACAAACTGTTCGGGCAATGCTTTACGTAATTTAGAGCGTGTATATTTGGAAGAGGCAAATGAAATGAGCTTAATCATTCGGTCAATCGTTTCAGCATACCACCCGTTTAATTCCTGCTTATTATTATATCTATTCTTAATTATCTGTAATTTCTCTTCAGGATAATATACCAATGTCGTCAAGTCGTTAATATCTTTCTCAGATAATACATCCTTAAAAAGTTCCTCTATTTTCTCTTTTACTCTCCCAGATCCATTTCTCAACACATGTTGAAAAGATTGGTGCTCACCATGTAAATCACTGACAAAATGCTCTGTTCCCTTTGGCAGATTTAGAATCGCTTCCAAATTAATAATTTCTGTAACTACTTTTTCTTCGCTATCATATTTTTCAGCCAGTAAATCTAAGTATTTTTTGTCCAAAGTGATGTATCCCCCTATATATTGTACTTCAATAACAAGCAATGCCTTATTCCCTAATAGACTTATTCCATGTGATCGTCCTTTATATTGGATTTGGATAGGTTACTATCACCAACCATTATAAAGGACTTTTTCATAAAAAAGTAAAAAATTCAGTTTTTTACTCACATTCAATTATTTTCATCCTCCTACTTTTTTCACCTTTACGAGTAAACAATAACAGTTGAGAAACAATGGCAAGTACAGGCAATTCTATTAGTGGGCCTATTACTAACGCTAATGCGATAAGAGGCTGATCTGGAAATGCAGTCACAGCGATGGCTAAGGAAATCGGCGAGTTTCTCGCTAATATGGTAAGATTTAAACTAACCGAATCCTCATATGACATGTTTAAAAGTCTGCTAACGATACGGCTTAATATGAAATTTATTATAAAAAATAATAACACAGGTAATAGCAATAATAATACCACATTCATGTTTTCAAATAAGTTTCTCCCTTGCGAAGCAAACATCGCTACAATCGCCAAACTTAAGAAAATGATTTGGGTCGTCTCAAAAAACGGAACCACTTTTTTCTTGAAAACATTCTGTTTTTTTCCTTTGCTAAATATGTATCTTGTTAAGATCGCCAGTAAAAATGGCAATACCAATACAAGTAAAATACTCTCAAAAAGAACAGACAGTTTCACCGTCTCCATCATTCCCGCAAAAATCAATAAATAAATTGGCAGTAGAAGAACTTGTAAAATTAAATTCAAAGGAAGAATGGCGGTAGACAGAGCTACATTCCCTTTAGCAATTCCCGTAAATGCCAAGTACCAATCCGTACATGGTGTTACCATCAGCATAATAAATCCAATCCAAAGTGCTGGATGATCTGAAAGAAATACAGCCCCTAATCCCCACGCTAATAATGGTGTCCACAAAAAATTAATCAATAAACTCGAACTTGCAAACTTACCATTTAGAAGTGCTTTCTTTAAGTCTTTCATTGGGACCGTTAAAAATAGGCCGTATAACATGAACAGTAAAAAAGGAACAATAAAGTACTCAGCTATTCCTTCTATATAAGAAACCTGTCCTAAAGCAATTCCAAGCCCCACCGCTAAAATGATAATAACGGTTTGCAGTTTTTCCATTAAACCCATAAATCAAGTCCCCCTCTTACAACAACAACGTCCAATTGCCTACTACAAGTTTTTCTCCATTATAACGTAAGATTTACCACCTTTAATAAAGTGGGCAGTCGTTTCTTGTAAATCGAATTTCTTATAAAAATTCACCTTATTCATTCTAGCATTGCACCAAATTCTCTTTAAGCCACGCTTCTTTGCTTCCATTATTACATAGTCTAATAATGTACTTCCGTATCCCTTACCTTGTTCTTGTTGCAGTGTTGCAAATTTGCGAAATTGGCACTTCTCTTCAGTTATAAAAAGTGAGATGACAGAAATCAGTAGGTTTGCTTTAAAAAGGCCAAAATGAATACCTAAATCATCATTTTCTAATTTAATGTAATCAAAATCTTTGTCAGGCCACATAACTATATGCCGCAATTCCCAAGCTTCTTCTTTACTAATTTTTTTAATAATGATCATGCGAATTCCTCCAGCAATATTGTGCAGTAAGACTATTAATAAAATGCCTATCCCTTTAGCTTCAGTAAATAACTAATTAAATAACCAAAACATGTAACACCAAACAAAGCAAATATACTAGGGGTCATAAGCAATGTACAAACTGTTCGGCACCGACCAGATAAAGGCAATTAAACAGAAATGATTGCTAAACACGCAGGAAGACATAGCATGAGAAATGTGTTTAATACGATGTAAAGTCAGTTGTACTCAATAAGGGGTGAAGAAAATAAAAACTATCCAAAGACAAATAGATGATATCCCAGCAACAAATCCTAAGGGTAGTAAACAATTTGCGAATAGCACTCCCCCATAACTCATTACCTAGCTCATATGCATCTACTTTTATCGCACTGACACCTTCGATTTAAGATAATTTTTTATTTCTTTCACATCATCCAACTCTCTTTTTGGAAGATTGTATGCACTTACCGAGCTGATAAAGATAGATATTATGTTTGTCTTCACTTTCCCTTATTATTAGAACCTTTACGACTCTTTATTGCGAAAATCATTACAATTCCGATGACTAAAACTGCCGCAATCCATATATACAATTGATTTTCTTCATGCTCATCACCAGGTAATTCAATGTCTACAATTTCCTCAACTTCTTCAATTTTTTTTATTTCTCCTATGCCTTCACTCGGAGGCTTCCCTTCGCCAAGTAACGCCAAATCTTCTTGAGAAGAGCTCAATTTATTTGTTCGACCACAAATAATGGATACGAGTGATTCTTCTCCATACATCGTCGATTCGTAAGCATAAACCAGGTATTCTTTTCCTTCTTTAAAATCAAACCCACAGTCTCCGCCACCTAGACCAGTGGTGATAATTATTTGTGACTGTTCTACGCCCTTCCAAGTGTTAGTTACTTCAAATTGGACTGAGTTAGACGTATATCCATCTAGACTTTGTTTCTCTCTTATATCGATCACTTTTCCACTAAAAACTGCTTTCGAACGTTCAAATTCTTCCTCAACACTTGGTAATTCTGCACACGAACAAGCATTTATAATCGAAGGAAAAGAACCTATTATTAAAAGCCCTATGAAAATGAAAGTGAGAAGTACTATTGCCTTTTTCAAATTAATCACCTAGTTTCTCCGAAAATCGTACGTATCCTTTGGGACATCGATTTCAACATTATTAAAGATGACGACCATATCATTATCTTATGTTTTGCCCTATATGTTCCTCAGTTTGAAAATAGAATTATAAAAGAGAGAAGTGTGCTAACACTTCTCCAGGATAGGAGTGGATGTGAAATATCCCTATTTTCTTTTCCCCTTGTTAGATTGTGTATGCAGCCTTTTTGAAAAGATTGCTATCAATAATGCATTTCTTTCCATCGAATTTAAAATTTAATTCTCTTCCTTCAATAAATGTTTTCGTAATTCTAACTAACAGCTGCTTGTTATTCATTTCAACAAGATAGTAGGAAGACATATCGTTAAATGAATCGGCTACTTGTAAAACCCCCGGCTGTGTAACAAAATCAACAATGTCTTGTGCCAAATTTAACTTTTTTCTTCTAATTAAAGGATAAATTACTTTTGCATGTGGGAATTTTTCTTTCGCGACTGCATCATACTTTGAACGACATTTTCCACTTTTTTGATAGTCTTCTATATCAATATCTTCTTTGATTACCATTGTAGTAATGCCCTCCTGACTATTAACTAATGAATCAATACTTACAGCAAATAAATTAGCAATGTTCTGCAAGTTATTAATATCTGGAATACCTCTGTCATTTTCCCATTTTGTAATAGCCTGTCTTGATACACATAATTTCTCTGCTAACTGTTCCTGCGATAATCCTGCTCTCATTCGAAATTCCTTTATTTTTTCGCCTAAAGTCAAATCAAGTCCCCCTCGTTCCTCTTATAATGAAAGTTGTATCATTTAATTTCATAAAGTTCGAGAAATTCCAGTTTACATCTATGATACTTTGCGTAGCATTACGATAATACCGCCTTTTACCTCTCTGTTTTTGCAAAAACGCAAATTCTCAGTGGCCCTTACACCTTTTCTTTTTGTAATTATTCCAGCGAAATCTTCACAACATCATCCAAATACTTTGTTGAATTATATCCATAAATCACCAGTCTTTTAGCATTTTCATTCTCTCCATTGTTGTTACCGCGAAACCTTATCCGTTGAACGGTAAAGAAATAACGCGGCTGCTCCATTTCTTCATAGGAGAAAGGATATTCATTACCGTATTCAATCCCGTTTTTATCAACGAATACTCCTTCAGAATCCATTTCCATTGAATTGTTTTCATTCTCGCTTTCAGCATAGAGGTAAAGCCACTCAAATGCTCGATTTTCGATTTCATGATTGCTTATGTCAACATTGGTGAACTGGCTATCCTCCACCATGTCAATTAAGATTGTACTGCCCGCATATTCAATGGTTTGAGGATATTCCTCAGACGCACCCAGTTCAATCGTTTTTTGGTCTTCAAACATTAAGTGAATAGATTCAAATTGAATGTTAACCTCTTTTGGTTTTTCTCCAAGTAGTGGATCAAAGTGTGCTTGAAAAATATCCTCATACCCATTCGGATGTGGCAGAAAGCTGTCAAACGTATGAGCCTCTACTTTCTTATTGTTCACTTCTAGCTTTGCAAACTTAAGATGTTCTATCCGCTTATCTAGCTGTTCTGGATTAATCGTATAATGCAGAATCGTCACTGTTGGAGCGACCGTTAGCTGATCAAATTGAATCGGAACCCCCTCGACTTCTATTTCTTTATCAAGTTTATATTCGATTGATGGCTGTTTTGTTACGGGTATCTCGAAGTTCCACTCGCCTGTTCCATGTTCCACGTACTCATAATTCATAAAATGATTCGATTCAGTGGAATCACGAATCATTTTAAAAAGCTTTGTAATTTTAAGCTCGATTGTTCCGCTATTTGTTTTTAGTGGCAGCAGACTAATTCTTCCTTGATACACGTTCTTTTCTTTATTATTTACATCTGAATGAAGGTCAGGAGGATAGTACTTTAGATACGTTTCACGATTCATAATTTCAAGCTTGTTCTCCACAGAAACACCTTCATAATAATCGAGCATATACTGATTATCTTCAGCAGTATCGACTATTTCATAAAAAATAAGCGTCTGTACATCATCGGCAATCACCCGCTTGATTCTTATTTTTATTCCATCGCTTTCAGCTTCCAGGTTCAGCCTTTCACCCAAATTATGTTTCATAAAAGCGCGCAATTCCTGATCTTCTTCTATCCATGTATAGTAGAGGTTAGAAAAAGCACCGGTAAAAAATTCGATCCCGATTAATAATGCGAATACACTTGCGAAAACAAGTCCCACTCTTTTATGTTTCTTGTTTTTCTGTTGCCTATGCTTCTCCTTTTCTGCCAGCCTACCTTTGACGTTCTCCATGAAACCAGATGGGAAATTAAGTTCCCCCATCCCTTCATTAAGATGTAACATAACATCCTGAAAGGTACCCAAATCATCCTGACAGTCTTCGCAATGATAAATATGCATCTCGAAATCAATCTTTTTCGACCGATCCAGGGTTCTTTCTAAGTAATCGATATAATATTGATGATATTTCTTACAGCCATTAAAAGATGAGCCATATCCCATTTCTTTTCTAATGGACTGAATTCCAGCAAATAGATACTCTTTCAGCTTTTCCACGGAAATTTGGAGAAGATGTGCTGTTTCCTCTTTAGAAAATCCTATTATAAATGTAAGAATTAACGCCTCTTTTTCATACTCCTCAAGATGATCGAGTGCTTTGAATAAATCCCAAGACTGTTCAATTTCCTCGGAAACTTGTAAATCTTTAGAAAGCTCCCGGCATGTATGTATAAAAATAGAGGTTACCAACATTTCGAATGATGTTTCTTTTGTAAATCGTGGCAATTCATTGTGCACTTTTATAATAGATTGGTAAAAAAGCTCCTCCATTTGCTGCTGATTTTTAAAATAGACCAAACCCAAAGCATAGAGCGATCGTTTATGCTGGTCGAACCAATCAACAATGGGTTCTATACCTTTTTCCTTTATCGTATTAATTGAAATCGAATCTATTTTTGCTGGGATCAACATTGTGTCCCCCTTTAATATTCTCTTATCTAATGATATAAGGAGAGCAATAGGTTGGCAATATCGGCAGGGGCATTAAATCAGTATGTAATGAAAACAATGGCTAAAATACAAGCATTCATCAAGAAAAGTTTTACACCATTTAACCTACGATCGCGTTGTGAAGGAAAATTAATGTATAGTCATGCCCGTCATTTTCAGGATCGACTTTCCGGATAAGTATTCGTTTCGCCCTTGTTTTTTTCTTTACCCAATCAGCTTCATTATGATATACGTTCTTTTGATAGATAGTTTCCACCACGACACACACCTCGTTACATATTTTTATGTGTAACGAGGTTAAAGTGAATATAAAAACCGCTATATTTTTTAGCGGTTTTTTAGTAGTTTCTTGTTATACATTCCGGGAATGCAAATTACACATTTATTTCTTATCTATATTTTTTGTATTTCCGCTCTTAATTAATTCTTTTTAATGTTTTAAAAGCATCTTCAAAGTATGGAATATCTTTCCACACCTTGCTATCACCTATGATAACGAGCCGATATTTCGCTCGTGTTACCGCAACATTTAATATATTCGGTGTTGATCCAGCCCAATTAGCTGCACCTTTTCCTTCATTATTATCACAACCTAATACAAGTATTACCTCGTGAGCTTCTTTTCCTTGGAACGTATGAATCGTGCCACAAGAATCCCTAACCCAACTTATAATTTGTTTTGGATCTTCATTTACTAGTCTTTGTTTTAGTTGACGACGAAGTAATGTTTTTATCCCTTCAGCAACTGATTTAAAAGGACTAATGATATACAGATTTGGAAACTCACCTTGTAAATCATAAGCTGCTAAAACACATTCAACAACTTTATCACCTTGTTCTTGAATAAAATGGTTTTTACCACCTTTTGATTTTCCATTTATATCAAGCCACTGTGATTGTTTAAACAATAACTTCACATTATCTTTCGGTCCCACCGATTGATTATACATTCGATTATTATAGGCAATTTCATTAGAAATTGAGAACATCGGATCTAAACAACGACGATGGACAGATAACGGACATCCTAACCATAATTCTTTATCAAGATATTCTGTCATTCCACCGAATCGATTGACATGATCGGCTAAAACTTGAACAGATAATTCTAAAGGACGATAAGCAGCATCTATACTCAGATTATCTGCTAATATCGTTGTAATTGTCTTAGGTACGGTCACAACTGGTTCTACTTGCAATGGATCTCCAACAACGATTGCTTTGCTCGTACGCCATATTGCACCAAGTGCTTGATGTGGTGTTGCTTGTCCCGCTTCATCTATGACAAGCATACCTAATTCTCCTTTCCCTACATCTGCTAAAAATCGCTTCACCGAAGCAAAGGTTGTAGAAATGACAGGTGAAATCATCATTAATGTATTTAAAAGATACGCATATGCTAATTGTTTATCTTCTTTTTGAAAAGCTCCATCCCACATGTTCATTAAGCAATTAATATTTTGTTTTACTTCTTTTGAATTTAATATAAAAGATTCATGTAATTGCAGGGCTTCATAAAATAATTCTTCTCGCAACAAATCATAATCTTTATTCGTCCAAGGAGAGGCCAATTGCGATGATTCATTATTCGTAATATCTTTCCAAAATGCATCATCAGCAAAATTGCCTTGTAACTTTTCTTTAGCATTGTCCAAATGCTCTTCAACTGTCTGTATTTCTATTTCTAATTGAGTATATTCTTTTTTAGCTTTTTGTATTGACGTCTCAGCATTATGTAATTGCTGATTTGTTTCCACCTCATCTTTTTGATTATTATTTTTTTCGATAATCGCATGATTTACTGTTTGCTCTAATTCTTTAATTTTTTGAAAAGATATGTCATTTTTAAAGAAGAAGGAGAACCATTTCTTATAAAACGGAATACGATCCTTCAACTCATTAATCGTATGTGTATCAATGATAATTCTTTCTTCTAAATTTTTAATTGCCATTTTAATAGACTCTAATTTTTCAGTTTTTCCAATGATTGTAGAATTAATTTCGTTCATCAAACGTTGTAGTTCGTTTAAGTCTTCTTTCCATGCATCTAATTTTTGAACATTTTCATATATTTCTTTTAGTTTTTTTCGATAAGCAAGTACTTCATCATGTTTCTTTTTAAAGGACTGTTTTGCTTCTTTCCAACTATGGATTTCACCTTCGTATAAACTTCCAAATCGTTTACCTTTACGATTGTCAAAAATCGTCTTCATTTTTTTAATGTTACTGCTCTTTCCACCCGCAAGAGAAATAATTCCCCAAAATGGCTCATCTTCTTCTAAATGTTTAGCAAGTTCAGTAAAGTAAACATTCTTATGCTTTCTAATATTGAATAAATCTGAATGGGCATTAGCTACCTCATCCGCTAAAGGTAATTCTTTCGATAGGTTCTCAACTGCATTGTTATTATTTGAGGCAACAATAATGCCGTATTCTTTTAAATCATCTCGTAGCATATAAAAGTTTTTCAAAAATTGACCTGGAGGTGAAATAAAAGATTGTCGAGTAAACGCATGCGATGGTTGATTTAACTGACTTAGTTTGATCGCCCGTTCAACTACATTTGAAGCAATGATCTCTTTTAACAATGTTGTTTTTCCTGTTCCAGGTGGACCGTTGACAGAGAATATATTATTTGTAAAACCTTCATCAGAAATTCCCATATTAATCGCTATTTGTTGCATTAAACTTGGATGATAGATAGAGGGCCATTTCCCTAAAGGATATCTGTCTGGGTGTGTCCATTTTTTCATATGTTCAACGTCTGAATCGATATGAATACGTTCCGTTTCCTTTATTAATGCCTTAATATAAAAAGCAATTGGATCATTTTCATCTATTTCTTTTCGTACCATTTTAATATCTGAAGCATAGAAACTCGGCAAAACGCTATTCGTTTGCTTTTCTTCATCCATCGGTGATTTTTTTAATGGATCAATTAAACCACGATATTGAAAAGGAATAGATAATTGGATGTTACTTTGGATTTTTTCACATAATTTCTTTAATGCTTCATGATTAAAAGAAGGTTGATTGACTAAATAATCGTTTATTTTTTCGTTTACATCTTCTAACACTTCTTCTTTTAAATCAATATGTACATTCCGATGATAAATAATTTGGGCAACCGCCCAAATATATGGAGAGACTGAGAAAGATTCCTCTACATATTTTCCATCTTCATCTAATTGAAGTCCACATAAATACGAAATGGATTTATCTTCATCAATGGCATCTTTTTTATCAATTGCTTTATACATTTCTTCTACTAAATCACCTGTCGTATATGTTCCTAAAAAGACTTCATACCCTTTAGCCCTCTTATCCACCTCATGCCAGGGTAATCTCATTTCTTTATCAGAAATAACCGACATCTGTTTTTGCTTATTTATAGTAAGTGGTGAAAAAAACTCTAAATTATACCAATAATCGAGCAAAGATTTAATCTGACTCATTGTATTTAAAACCCCCGTCTATCTATCTATTTAACATTATTGTATAGAAGTTAATATATGGAAGCAAAATAGAATAAAAAACAATAACAATCCGAATATTCAGATCATTAAACAAGTCTTTAAATTAACTCATAACTTCAAGTATGGAAAAGAAGAAGGTGAAAAGATAGTGAAGAAAAGTGATCAAGAGTAAATATGAAAATATTGGATAAAATTGAATGTTTATTTAGTAGGTTATTTGATAACTTCATTGACAGCTATGGGTTAAAAGGAAAAGAAGAGAGAAAAAAGAACTCTTTTCCCCCACTCTTTCTTCTATTAAGGCAAGAAGAAAACCGGGATAATATTGGGTTAGAGTTGGGATTCGTTGTTTATTATTGTGCTACATTTACAGTTGAAGCAACGCCACATGTGCAGAGTGTATGTGGCAACACAAGAGTGCTGGTGGGTTACATTATAAAGGTTTGGTTCCACACTACGGGGACTAAAACCTTAATGGGTTGTTATTGGAGACTGAGTATGAATTGAATATTGATATGATATAGAATTAGTAATACTAAACCAGTATTTTAATAATCAAATAGAAAAGGCTTGAATCTTAACTATCAGGCCTTTCCTAATTAATTAAACTTATTATTTTTACAAAATACTTTCCCTAAGCATATATCCAGCAACTGACCCCTATAATAAGGATTGTGCATCTTCAAAATTTAAAGTCCATATTTCATTCGTTGAATAGTCCGAAAACTTAACAGTTATTCCTAGAGGATGAAGCAAAAGTTAAAGTAACTTCTTTACAGAAGTCCTTATTAGTTTGTGAATGTAGATTGAAATAATCATAGGGCAGGGTTTTTCTTCTTTTTTCAATCAGGCAAAAAGGATGGGATTCTGTTCCCACCCTCTCTAATATTTCTTTTCTTCCTGCTCGAATATCACACGAACACCAAGCAGTTTTATTTTGGATGATATTGAATCAGAATCAAAAATCGGAAATGTTTACCTTTGGGCTACACCCGACGTTCTAGCAACACACAGCACTCCACATGCGCCGTTTGCGGGAACATGTCTACTGGTTGAATTTCTTTTACTTTATATCCATTTTTAGTTAGATATCTTAGGTCTCTTTCCAAAGTGACTGGATTGCAGGAGACATAAATCACTTTCTGTGGCGATAGTTTTATCAGGGAAGATAAGAACTTTTCGTCACTTCCTGACCTTGGTGGATCCATTATTACTAAGTCCATTTTTGTATGTTCATTTGCAAGTTTCACCATAAAGTCCCCGGCATCATCGTTGTAAAAATAGGCATTTTTAATATTGTTATTTTTAGCGTTTTTTATTGCATCTTTTACGGCATCTTTATTTAGTTCAACACCTATAACCTTCTTCACTTTGTCGCTGACTATTAATGATATCGTGCCTATTCCACAATATGCGTCTATTACTGTTTCATTGCCCTTTAGTTTTGCCATCTCAATTCCCTTGTTGTATAAAATCTCAGTTTGAATTGGGTTGACTTGATAAAAAGACTTAGCTGAAATTTGGAATTTTACATCACATAATATATCTTCAATATATCCTTTTCCATATAAAACAATTTCCTCATTTCCCAGTACTACTGACGTTCTCCGCTTATTAATATTCATTATAACAGTAGATATTTCTGGATGAGCTTTGAGCAATGCTTTGATAAAATTATTTTTGCCTGGGAAAATTTTCGTTGATGTGACTAGGACAACCATTACTTGATTCGTTGAAAATCCCCTTTTTATCAGTACATGCCTTAGGAACCCTCTACCTGTGTCTTCATCAAATGGTTGCATTTTGAAAGACTTCATAAATCCCTTGATGGTTTCTATAATTTCATCTGCCTTACGGTCATGTATCAAACATTCGTCTATATCAATTACATTATGACTGTCTTCCTGGTATATCCCTGATATAATCTGTCTCTTTTTATCATAAGCAAATGTTGAATGCACCTTATTCCTATAGTAATAAGGTTCTTTCATAGTTAAAATATCATTGACCTTACAATATGACCCTAAAAGATTTTCCACTAGTTTTTGTTTAAAATTGTCCTGTGCTTCAGGGGACATATGTTGAAGCTGACATCCACCACATTTACTATAATATGTGCATTCTGGTTTTACCCTATCCTTTGACTCTTTTTCAATTTTGATCACATTAACAGAAACTTTTTTTGGGGTTTTTATCGTTTCAACGATTGCAGTTTCTCCTTCAAGTAGATTGGATACAAGGTAATCTTTTCCCTTGATATTTATAATTCCCTTTCCACTTTCATGCAGACCTATACATTTAACTTTTAACTTTCCTTTGTTCATCTTGCACCTTCTCTCTCCTACATAATATCACGCAAATTCCTTCACCACCATCTGCCAATTCACTTTTTATTGTGGCTATCAACGATTAAAAAATCAGATGTGAATACAATTGTTTGCCACACAAATTTTGTAGAATTGGATGATGGAATCATTTTCTAAAAATCGAAATGTCCGTTTCATATAAAGGAAAAACGATGCTAATCGGCATCGACATACTTGTTGTTGATATTAGCACGGCATACGACATTGTCTACCTCGTAGGTGCTTACTTTTAAAATAGTGAATGCAACCATAAATATTTAATTGTGAATTAGTAACGCTTATTATAGTCAAATACAAAAACAGCCCATGCCCCAATATGAGCTGCTCTATCCTTCACATCAATTCTTTCTTACTTCTTCATCGAAATCATCTGTACGTTCTAGATACGAAACTACTTCAACATGTGTTGATAGTAGGTCGCAGACATATTTAAAAGGATGTAGTTGTGTTTACCTTGCCAATATATAGATTGTTCACTATTTTAGAAGTGAGATGAGAGAAAATAGAATTGAGGAATAAGAAAAAGGAACAATGCACAGTTAGCCTCTTTATTTACGGAAATTTCAAATGGTACTTCTCTTGGCTCTATTCCTACTAGATAAACTGCTTCTTCATCACTGCCGTATCCAATTAAATCGCACAATTTATTTTTATTATCTAGAAAGTGATAAGATCATGGTACTTGTATAGGGTGATTTAAGTTATTTTTAATCGTAAACTCAACAGAGCTTATTTTTTCTCTTGGATTCATATCTTACTTTACTCGACTAGAGTAACAATTACATTGGAATGCTCAACCGTTTTGTTATTTGTATATGTTGTTGGATAATCTTGATCAGAACAACCAATTAATAATACTTATAATAGAAGTATTACCAATGGAAAAGAGAATTTTTTCACATAACCACATCTTTCATTAGCATTATAATGTTATAAAAGTACTAATTGGATAGGTTATATAAATGCATTAATTAGTCACTCAATTAAATAATAGAATTCTGAAAATTAATTATTATTCTTTTAACGAATGGAAATTGTCAACTTTTAGAATAAAGTTGTCTTTTGATTTGTAAATAATTCTCGATTTCTTTCATTAAATAGAATAAATTTGCCCTTGTTTCAAATTCATCTCTCGTTTTAGGTAAGTCGGTTTTTTTGATTAATTTCCAACTCTCTTTTACTTTTCCAAATGAAATATGTGTCGTATTTTTCTCATTCACATTTTGACTCAGATATTCGAGTAAATCAGCAATATATTCCTTTTGCTTTAAGTTTTGTCCAAGGGAAGAAACGACTGGCAACATACGTTTAAGGATGATAAATTGGTCTTCCCTCATCTCTAAATAAAAGTAGTCCTGACGATGATTTTTGATTAAATGGTTTTCAATATCCTGTATGACCATTTCTTTTGCTTTTTTTATTAAATCCTCCGCCAGAACAATTTCTTGGCTATCACAAGTTTGTTGATGCCCCCTTAAATAGACCGCAAACATAGAAAGAATCATACTAAACTTTTCTTCGATTTGATCTTTATAAGTTTCAATTTCCTTTTTAAAACTTGGCATGATATTGTTTATAATAAATGCAATTCCGATACCAATGATAATAATCAATAACTCACTTAATATGATTTCCAGGCTAAAGTCTCGTAATGTGTAAAGATGAGTAACCACCACCATACTTGTAACAAAGCCATTCTGAATTTTCCATTTTACCAATAAGGGAACAAACAATAGAATAAAAAATCCAATGACAACCGGAGAATAACCAAAGATTTCAAAAGCGACACCACTTAGAAATAAGGACAATAAACAGGCGAAAAATTTATCTAAGATTGTTTGTACAGTCCGTTTTTTTGTCCTTTCAACACACATGATTACAATGATGGCAGCAAATACAGAAAACTCAAGTTGCAGTAAACCTGCAAGCCATATCGCTAAAGATGCCCCTATAGCTGTCTTAATCGTTCTTGATCCCATTCCAACCATAATACTACACCGTCCATATACAAATTTTTATTAATAAAACAACCATTTTAAGCAGCATCAAAGATAATTTAGATATTTATATTTTTTTCACCATATCCACAAGTAAGTAGTGTGGATTTTTATTAAGTCTTTTCTTACCAAGTTTGCTTTTATCAAAAAAATATTAAGAATCTGATTCTAACCTTATTATATTAACATTACCATGAATAATCAGCTCTCTTAAAGTTGAGCTTTGAGATCTCAGTAATTTCAATTTAATTCTTATTTTTGCTTTTATTACTATTTCCAAAGAAAATGATTACACTTCGCCCTTTTACCATATGATTTTTTAATATAAGCACGTTCTTTTGAAATCACATTAATTTGTCGTAAACTATATTAGAAATAAGAATATAAATATATCTTTATCTAAAGGGAGGACATTTTATAATGGAATGGAAGGAAATTACCACACTCGAAGAATGGGATGCTATCTTAGAAAAGTCGGCAGAAAAAGACCAAGTTATTCTTAAACATAGTACAACTTGTCCGGTTAGTTTCAATGCGTTAGATGAGTATAACGATTATTTGGAAGATAATCCAGATCAAAATATTGATTATACGTTAGTTAAAGTAAGAGAATCTCGTCCTGTTTCTAATAAAATCGAAACTGATTTAAATGTGAAGCATGAATCACCGCAAATTATTTACATTAAAAATAAAGCGAAATATTGGTCAGCTACTCATTGGGCAGTGACAAAAGCGCATATGAAAGCTGTTATAGACTAAGTTAAATGGTGCTAGATGTGTAGCATTACTTTAGAGATGAAATATCTTTCTTTGAAGTTATTATGCTTTGCAATTGCTTTTGAATTGGACTTGAAACAAACTGAGGAACTATTGAAAATGGCAGGATATACTCTTGCAGAGGAGAATAACAGAACCTACGGAAAAAGATTTATATGAAATTATTGATCATGTTGCATTGGAATTACGTGCGCCATCATTAGCAGAGAACTAGATTACCAAAATTGCTAACACCATTTCCACTTAGAAAAAGTGCCTATTAGATTTGTAATAGTCAGCGATGAATGAATGAATAGCCAAACGAGGACTAATAAAATTAATAGTTATAACTACATTGTTTTTATACGATTTTGGAAAAAAATCGGTCAGTTATTATCATTAGGATTTTATAAACGAAATTAGAAAGACTTATTGTAAAATGAAACTCCAATTAATGGAGGAATTTCCTCATCCACCACTAATTGGAGTTGAACCAATCGGGATTATACGAGCAGTTGATATTCTACATATTCTTACACTTTCCCTAAATTTGAAGTAGAAATCTTACCGTCCGTTAATGTGGGTTAAAAATTACTTTTTACTTTCAACGCTCTTATGATTTATATATCTTTCCTACTCAAATAAAGAACTACTTTTAAGTAATTATCCATTTTACCTAAAGGTAGTTCTTCATTTTTTTCTCACTTTATATGGGACGGAAAATCCAATGTATATACTCACTAAACCGACATCTTTTCATCAATTCACCTAACCACTTTCAACATAAACTTGATCTGATTCCACAAACAAGAAAATACCTATTATGGCAAGTTGACAAATAGATGTTTCATTTAACGTTAGTATATCAATCTTTATTCTTGTGTAATTAACATATAGTCAATAAACTTTCCCACAGCCCCCAACCCGCATTCCTTCGTCCGAGTTAAAATAATGTTCACCGACCCACCTCCCAAAATGGAGGATTTTTGATTCGAAAATGACCCTTTCACCTGTTTTCTATGCGTTTTTTCATATTTTTTTGGAATTAATAATTTATTGAACCGTCTACAGTAATCATTATCTGTTTCTATTCGTTTTCTGTATTCAACATGATAGAATAGTAGGTGCAGCTAAATACAGCGGATGGGCGGTTGGCACTCCCTTGAGAAAGGGGGTGTTTACATGGTGACATACGATGCAATGAATATGCTTTTTCAATTTGGTATATTCCTCGCAACAGCAGCAACAGCTATTGTTGCGATGATTGCTCTATTCATCAACAGAAAAAAGTAACCACCCTCCGCTACTGTCCAGGAAGCTGAGTGGTTACTCTTTGTAACACCTTATGTCTTTTACTGGCCAACCGCACTTCAAGCGGATGTCAGCTGCATTGACTGGGTGTTGTCGCACCCGGTCTTTTTTAGTATATGCTTAGTTTACCACAAGCATACTTGGATTACACCTATCTATGCAGATTGGTTTCTATTTAAAACTTCTCTATTTCTCCACCCGTGACATCAAGGCAACACACTCCACATGCATCGTCTGCGGAAACATATCGACCGGCTGCACTTCCATCGTTTTATATCCACCATCTTCTAATATCCTTAAATCTCGTGCCAACGTTGCAGGGTTACACGAAACATAGACGACTTTTTTCGGTTTCATTTTAATGATCGTGTCGAGCAGGGATTGGTCACAGCCTTTGCGTGGTGGGTCAACGACGAGGACATCGGCCTCAATTCCCTTTTTATACCAATCAGGAATGACTACCTCTGCTTCTCCGACAGCAAATTCAACGTTTGTCATCTGATTGAGTTCAGCGTTTTTTCTTGCGTCTTCGATTGCTTCGGGGACAATTTCGACTCCGTATACCTTTTTAGCCTGTTGGGCAAGGAATAGAGAGATTGTTCCAATTCCGCAATATGCGTCAATGACTGTTTCTTCGCCACTTAGGTTGGCGTATTCTAAGGCTTTGTCGTAGAGCACCTTTGTTTGTTCGGGATTCACTTGATAGAATGAACGAGCTGAAATCGCAAACTTAATATCGCCGATCAAATCATAGATAACCTCTTCTCCCCACAACACTTTCGTTTTCTCACCGAAAATTACATTTGTTCGCTTAGGATTTACGTTTTGTACAATTGATTTTATACCAATTATGTCCCGGGAAATTTCTTCAATTATTTTCTTTTGATTCGGCAAATCTTGCGTTCGTGTGATGAATACAACCATGATTTCTCCCGTCACTTTACCGGAGCGTACCATGACATGTCGAAGCGTCCCTTTATTTGTTTTTTCATTGTATGCTTTTACGCCATATTTTCCGCAAATGGCTTTTACTTTTTGCAAAACGATATCATTTTCCTCAAGCTGAATGAAGCATTCCTTCATATCAATGATGTCATGTGTACGCTGTCTATAAAAACCGCCAATGAGTCCGCCTTCGTGCTCCCCGATCGGAACTTGAGATTTATTACGATAACGCCAAGGTGTATCCATCCCTAATGTTGGATGGACTTTTATCTCTTTTAATTTTCCGATTCGTTCCAAAACATCACGAACTTGTTTTTCTTTCGCCAATAATTGCCCTTCATAACTTAAATGTTGAAGCTGGCAGCCGCCACATTGGGAATAAATGGAACATGGCGGTTCTACTCGATGATCGCTTTCTTCGTAAAGCTCGATTAACCTTCCGAAGCCATATCCTTTATTTAATTTTGTCACTTTGATTTTTGCTTTTTCTCCCGGCAAGCCATTTGGAATGAAAAGCGGATATCCATCTATCTTTGCAACTCCATTGCCATCATGGGTTAAATCTTCAAAAATGACATCAATATAATCATTTTTCTTAATCGGTGCTTGTACTTTTGCCATTATGTTCTTCCTTTTCATACTGAATTCGGTGATTTGATTGTAGCATACAAAGAAGGCTGACGGAATTCGCACGTTTTTTCGAACGTACAATTTTATATGAAAGTTGCACAAGCCTATATGAAACGCCTCTTCCCCTTACCCGCCCATCGATATTATCCCTATTTTTAAATTAGACTAAATTTTCAAATAAAAATGAAGTTGGTAAGGAAATGAAAGGGATCTGGAGCATTTGTAAGCATCACTTGCATTTTACTTACTCAGTCTAATCTGACACGATGTAACACATAGAAAATCAAGGCATATGACATTTGTGTTACAAGCTTGAATTCTACTACACTTGTATAAGTCGTTGAAAATATAAATATGACTAAGGGGTGAGATCATGGATGGAACGAGGAATAAAAAAATAGAAGTGAAAAATGTAACAAAGATGTTTGGCAGAAATCTTCGAAGAGCAAATCAGCTCTTACAAGAGGGCAAGTCTAAAGCCGACATATTAAAAGCAACCGGTACTACCGTTGGTGTAAATCAAGCCAACTTTGATGTGTATGATGGCGAAATTTTTGTCATTATGGGACTTTCAGGTAGTGGAAAATCTACACTTGTTCGGATGTTAAACCGATTAATTGAACCTACTTCCGGCCATGTATTGTTAGATGGGGAAGATATTGTTCAAATGAATAAAGAGCAGCTTCGAAATGTTCGACGTAAAAAAATTGGAATGGTCTTCCAAAAATTTGCTCTATTCCCCCATCGTACGATTTTGGAAAATACCGAATACGGATTAGAAGTACAAGGTATCCAAAAGAACGTACGTCAGGCAAAAGCGATTGAAGCATTACAGCTTGTTGGATTAGCTGGCTATGAACATCAATATCCTGATCAATTAAGTGGAGGAATGCAGCAACGCGTTGGACTAGCGCGAGCTTTAGCAAATGATCCTGATATTTTGCTCATGGATGAAGCATTCAGTGCATTGGATCCACTTATTCGTAAAGATATGCAAAATGAATTATTGCAGCTTCACGATGAAATGGGTAAAACGATTATTTTTATAACACATGACCTTGATGAAGCATTACGGATCGGTGATCGTATTGCCTTGATGAGAGATGGACAAATCGTGCAAATTGGCACGCCAGAAGAAATTTTAATGAATCCTTCAAATGATTATGTAGAGAGATTCGTTGAAGATGTGGATCTATCAAAAGTATTAACTGCCGGACATATTATGAAACGTGCAGAAACTGTTCAAATTGATAGAGGCCCACGAGTGGCTCTTCGATTAATGAAGGATCTTGGTATTTCTTCCATTTATGTCGTTGATCGTCAACATAGACTGCTTGGTGCAGTTACAGCTCAAGATGCAAATGCTGCTTCAGAGGCAGGTCGCACTCTTCAGGAAGTCCTCATAAAAGATATTTCTACTGTACCTTCTAATACATTGTTGACAGACCTTTTCAACCTTGTTTCTACTACTCCTATTCCAGTTGCGGTAGTAAATGAAGAACATCGACTTCAGGGGATCATCATTCGCGGAGCACTCATTGGTGCGCTATCCGGTGACGATCATTTTATTAATGGGCAAGACGATCCAGACAAACATGAATTACGGGAGGTGAATTAATTTGGATACATTAATTCCAAGAATCCCTCTAGCTTCGTGGATCGATCAAATGCTTGATTGGCTCATTGCTACGTTCGGGAACGTTTTTGATGGCATAACCGCCTTGTTAGAAGGAACCGTAAATGGGATTGTTGCAGGTCTCGGGTTTATTCCTTCTATTATATTAGCGATTTTATTTGGATTGTTCGCATGGTGGGTTTCTACAAGAAAAATTGCGATCTTTTCACTTATCGGCTTTTTAATTGTCGACTATTTAGGCTTTTGGAATCCTATGTTGCAAATGCTCGCGCTCGTTTTAACTTCGGTCATCATTTCCATTGCCTTTGGAATTCCAATTGGCATTTGGGCTTCGCAAAATGATACGGCGCGACGAATCGTAACGCCTGTGCTTGACTTTATGCAAACGATGCCCGCATTCGTTTACTTATTGCCAGCGATCTTCTTTTTCAATATTGGGGTCGTTCCTGGTATTGTTGCGTCAGTCATTTTTTCAATGCCGCCAACGATTCGCCTAACGACATTGGGTATTCGCCAAGTACCAGAAGACTTAATTGAAGCGACAGAAGCATTTGGGTCGACGACTAGTCAAAAATTATTTAAAGTTCAAATCCCATTAGCGATGCCGACGATTATGGCAGGTATTAATCAGAGCATTATGCTCGCTTTATCAATGGTTGTCATTGCTTCGATGGTTGGAGCACCTGGTCTCGGTGAAGAAGTATATCGAGCAGTAACACAATTAAAAACAGGTGTAGGCTTTGAAGCAGGATTAGCAATCGTCATCGTTGCGATCATTTTAGATCGAATTACACAACACGCAGGAAAACAAAAACGAGGAGGAATGGTATCATGAATATAGCAAAAAAAATAACAGGACTTGGAACAGTCGCACTACTAGCAATTGGACTTGCCGCTTGTGGAAGTGATAGTGCAAATACAGGTTCAGGAGAAAGTTCAGATTCTGTCGGTAAAAGTGTTGGTTATAAAATTACAGGAATCGACCCTGGTGCAGGAATTATGGAAACAACAGAAACAGCTATCGAAGAATATGAATTGGATGATTGGGAGCTTGTATCAGGCTCTAGTGCAGCAATGACCGCTGCATTAAAAAAGGCATATGACAAAGAAGAGCCGATTATTGTTACTGGCTGGAATCCGCACTGGAAATTTGCTAAGTATGATTTAAAATATTTAGAAGATCCGAAAGGTGTTTACGGTGGAGCGGAAGAGATCCATTCAATCGGACGTTTGAATCTGGAAGAAGACCATCCAGAAGCATATAAATTGTTGCAGCAATTCCATTGGGAAGACGCTGATATGGGTGCGGTAATGCTTGAAATTCAGGATGGTGAAAAACCTGAAGTTGCTGCACAAAATTGGATTGATGCAAATGAAGAAAAGGTTGCTGAGTGGACAGATGGAGTAAATAAAGTCGATGGGGACAAATTTAAACTTGCCTACGTTGCGTGGGATAGTGAAATTGCAAGTACAAATGTTATAAAGCTTGTCCTAGAAGATTTAGGCTATGACGTGACGATCTCGCAAGTTGAAGCAGGACCAATGTGGTCAGCGATTGCTGACGGAAGTGCTGACGCATCTCTCGCTGGTTGGTTACCTGTTACACACAAAACATATGCTGAAAAATTCGAAGGCAAATTTGTAGATATTGGGATTAGTATGGAAAACGTAAAAATTGGACTCACAGTCCCTGCTTATATGGACATTGACTCGATTGAAGATTTAAAAGAATAATATAATCCTGAAGCCAGTCCTTTTAATAGGGCTGGCTTTCTTGCAACACTTCGCCAATTTTGCGATCGTTGATAACGAGATCTGCATACATATCAAATTCCGTTGGTTCCATATTAATGATGACAAGCTTTGCTCTATTTTGTTTAGCGATTAACGGAAATTGATTGGCAGGACTTACCGTTAATGAAGAACCAAGAACGATGAACAGCTCAGCTTTTTCACTTTCTTCTGCCGCCTTCATAAAGGGCTCTTCAGGAAGCATCTCTCCGAATAAGACAACAGAAGGTCGGAGTTTGCCTCCGCATTCACAATGAAATTTTTGATCCGCGTACATTTCATTCCCGTATTCTTTCCCGCACGTATGGCAATGTACTTGCTTCATCGTCCCATGAAGTTCCGCTACGTTTTCACTGCCAGCTTCTTTATGAAATCCATCCACATTTTGCGTGATAATACTTTGAATAATCCCATCTTTTTCCCATTTAGCTAAAGTATGATAGCCTTTATGCGGCTTGCATTCATTTACACCGATAACACGCTGTCTGTAAAATTCAAAAAATCGCTCAACGTTTTCATTTAATGCCTCTGTCGTTGCGATTTTACTCGGATCTTCTTGCTTCCACATCCCGCTATTTTTCGATCGAAAATCAGGAAGGCCACTTTCCGTTGACATCCCCGCCCCTGTGAAAACGACGGTATAATTAGATTCTTTTAACCATTGTGATAACAATGAAATCCTCTCCTTCTAAAAGGTCATCATCCAACTACACTATATACGAATAGAGTGAATATTGCTATGATTGGGGTGAAAGGTGGGATATGATGGAAAAGAAACCGACTCTTGAAGAACGGGTTGACTATTTGGAAAAGCGCGTGCGCTATCTTGAAGAGAAGCTGTATGTAACGAAGTCAAGTACGCCCATAAAGCAAGCGCCACCCTCTTTGTCAGTCACATCCACTGAAGATGCGCCAAAGATCGAATGGGATGTGCTGATTTTCCAAAAGATCTTGCCCCGACTATTTATTTTTGTATTAATCATTGGCATTTTGTGGGGATTTAAAGCTGCTTCTGATTATGGATTTCTAACTAATGCTGTGAAAATCATCATTGGTTTTCTTACTGCAAGCGCCCTTATTATCTTCGGTTTATTGCAATTGAAAAAATCACGGACCATTTTAGGGCAGGTTCTTCTTGGTGGGGCGATTCCGGTTTTGATGTTGACGACGTTTGCGATGCATCAATTATATGGAATGACAGGGCCAACCATCTCGTTTCTTCTAAACATTATTTGGATTGGACTCGGGGTTTATTTCACCTATCAATATCGCTCACAAAGCATTGGGATTGTGTCTGCTATTGGCGGGGTTTTCGTTCCGTTTTTAATTGCAAGTACGACGCCGAATATTCCTGTATTTGTTATGTATGAAACGCTGCTTTACCTTGTATTCATTTGGATTGCGCTTACCTATCGCTACACAGCCCTATATTTTTTTTCTGGTATTTTTCTGCATCTTTCCTTACTCATTTTTTTCAACTTCGCTTCTGTTGCAAATGAATATAAATGGATTGCCGTTTCACCGATTTTATTCCAACAATTCGCTTTGTTAATTGGCTTTGTTCGAACCGATTTTCATTTAAAACGGCAAGCGTATACATTATTTGCTAGTGTGTTATTCACATCGTTATGGATTAGCATTATTTTAACTACATCCGAATCATCGATCATTTTTATACTATTGGCATTGCTTTATGGGATTTCCTATTATTTGTATCGATCCGATTCAATGCGAGCACCGATTTTTATTGCAAATACATTCATAAGTTTATTATTACTCACTCTCATCCACTCAAGCCATTTCGCATACGAAGTATTGGTCGGCTCCAGTCTTATTTATCTATATCTCGCGAAAAAATACAAAAGTAAATTTCATTATTTTCTAGCTGGATTTCAATATTTAATTGCATTTATAATTATTATTTCATTGCCAATTCATTCGTGGATTTCATGGCGTATGCTTCATTGGATTGTTTTTCTAGCAGCAACAGGCTTTTCCCTTTATTATTTATCTACATTAAAAAAAGGAAACAAACGAATTCTTCATATTGGTTTTCCGTATTTTGCGCTCCTTCTTCTTACGTTTACATCAAACCTGTCCGCTCTCATAACAGGAGTTGAAGGAATCGGCCGTACAGAACCGATTGTGTTAAGTGTACTTTGGATCGTGATTGCGATTGGGTTTATGCTTGTTGGAAAAAGTCGCTCCATCATCCAAGGGAAATATGTCGGGGTAGGCGTTCTCTTTATTACACTAGGTAAAATTATTTTAATTGATATTCACTTCGTATCGATTGCAGTGAGGGCAGCACTGTTCATCCTACTAGGACTTGTCGGGTTGATTGTATCGAGAGCCTATTATAAATAGAAGCAAACAAGCAGGTGAAGATTTCTTCACCTGCTTGTTTCTTAACACTTATTCGACGCTTGCTCCTACTTCGTTCACCATTTGTGCAACAGACTCAAGTCCGCCGCCTGATAGGTACCAGAAGTCAGGATCTAAGTAAATAATTTTTCCATTTTTATATGCTTTTGTGCCTTTTACTAAATCATTTTCAATCGATTCTTTCGCTCCAGCTTCGCCACCAACTGCTGCACTACGATCAATAACGAATAAAACGTCCGGGTCTTTTTCTAAAATATATTCAAAAGAAATGCTTTGACCGTGAGTAGATACTTCAATTGTAGAATCTACTGGCGCAAATCCGAATACGTCGTGGATAATTCCAAATCTAGAGCTTGGACCGTACGCACTTACTTTCCCTTCGTTCGCTAAAACGATTAATGCTTTTTCATCAAGAGCAGATGCTTTATCATTTAATGCTTTAATATCATCTTCGATTTTTGCTAATTCAGCTTCAGCTTCAGCTTCTTTATCAAAGATTTGTCCAATTGTTTTTACATTTTCTTCGAATGATTCCATGTATCTTGCTGTGTCAACACCTAAGAAAATTGTTGGTGCGATTTTTGAAAATTCTTCGTATAAATCAGATTGTCTTCCAGAAATAATAATTAAATCTGGTTTGATTTCATTGATTTTTTCTAAATCAGGTTCTTTTAGACTTCCTACGTTAACATACTTTTCATCTTCATATTTTTCCAAGTAGCTTGGAATATTGTTTTGTGGAAGTGCTGTTACTTCAATACCAAGCTTGTCTAGAGTATCAAGTGAACCAAAGTCAAATACAACGACTTTTTCCGGATTTACTTTAACAGGTGTTTCACCTAATTGATGCTTAATCGTTAACTCCTCTACTTCTTCTACTTCTTCTGTTTTTGGTTCGTTATCTGCTGAATTATTATTGTTGTTCTCAGCTCCCTCGTTTTTCGAGTTATTTGAACCACATGCAGCAAGTACCATCATTAAAAATACAATACTTGCGATTGATAATAACTTCTTCATTCCATTTCCACCTCTTCATCTATAATTATGTAATGCTTATTGCATAGACATAAGAACTTTGATTTTTCTGCATCACCGCGATAATGAAACTCATTCTCGTTTATGAATATATCATACTTCCAATTTAATTCAATCCTTTTTTTGATTTTTTTCAAATGAAAAGGTTTACAATTTGCATTTTTTAAAAATGTGGTAAAATACATATAGGTTTATATTATATTAGGGGAATTATATTCATAATAAATTCTTAATAGTATAGCTGTATAAAGTATATTTCAAGGGGAGTTATGGATGATCATTAGACAAATAAGGCTTGAAGATGCTGAGCAATTTGCGAATTTATTAGTTAGCATTGATGCTTCGAATATGATGCTCTACGATCCCGGTGAACGTAAAACGAGCCAAGAACAAGAAGAAAAGCGAATTGAAGCGATACTCCTTCAAGGAAATTCTACCATCATCGTTGCTGAAGATAATGATCGCTTGATTGGATATATCATTATTCTCGGTGGTACAAGTAATCGAAATCGTCATTCCGCCTATATCGTTTGTGGCATACTTGAAGATTATCGTGGTCAAGGAATTGCCGTAAGACTTTTTAAAGAAGCGTTTCGCTGGGCAAAGGAAGTTAGCATTACAAGACTAAGTTTAACAGTCATCGATTATAATGAAAGAGCGACGAAATTATATAAAAAGCTCGGATTTGAAGTAGAAGGAGAAAAAAATCATTCATTAGTAATAAATGGCCAACCTGTCAATGAATTATATTTATATAAATTATTGTAATTAAGAAAAGCGCAAGCGCCCGTTTTAGCGATGTAGAAACTGCGTCAACAGAAGATTAGTGCGTCGGCATGCGGCTATCCTTAAAGGAAACACGGCGAAGAATGAGCCTTATCGTACAGCTAGTCGCTGGGTGACTGGAGCTAGACAAGAATACGCTACTTCAAAATAAAAACAATGAAAAATTTATACTTTCTTTGTAAAAAGCCAACAGCTTAAAATATCGCTGTTGGCTTGTCTTATTACTGTCGCCCCTGATTGAGCGCTTTTCACTTTTCTCAGTCAATCCGGTCTTGAGGGCGAATTTTATCAAGTGGCACAAACACGTCGAGATGACGGTATAGATTAGAAAATTCGGCCGGTAATAAACCACCATATTCTCCATCAATATTTAACTGCATTTTTTCTGATGATTTGACTTTAATATGGTTCGCTTTCACGTAAATCAGATTCGGGTCATTAATATGTTCTCCACGAAGTGCGAGTGAAGCGACGCGAATAAATTCGGCGAGATTTGTTTTCTTTAAAATCATGAGCGTAAACAAGCCATCGTTTACGGATGAATCAGGAGCAAGCTTTTCAAAGCCGCCAATCGAGTTTGTTAACCCGATTAAAAATAACATAATTTCGCCTTCAAATAATTTTCCATCATATTCAATGCTTACTTCTGCTGGGTGAATTGATGGTAACATTTCAATTCCTTTTAAATAATAGGCCAATTGTCCGAGCACCGTTTTCAGTTTACTCGGGACTTCGTAAGTAAGTTCAGTTAGCCTGCCACCACCCGCAATATTAATAAAGTAGCTGTCATTCATTCGGCCAATATCTACTGGAATCGTATCTCCAGTAAGAATAATATCAACTGCATCGTCAATATCTCGCGGAATTTGTAATGCTCTTGCAAAATCATTCGTCGTTCCCGTTGGAATTACTCCAAGCTTCGGACGGTAGTCTTGTTCGGCCAAGCCATTGACTACTTCATTAATTGTGCCGTCCCCACCTGCGGCGATGACGAGATCATATTTACGCGCAACAGCGATTTTGGCTGCTTCAACTGCATCCCCTTCTCCTGTTGTCGCGTGACATGATGCTTCATAGCCTCCGGCCTCGAGCTTTTGCAATACGTCTGCAAGGCTTCGCTTAAATATTTCCCGTCCAGAGGTTGGATTGTATATAATACGCGCTCTTTTCAATTTCATTTTACTATCCCCTTAACTGAAGGATCTGCTATTTACTTCATATATTATATCTCTAAATCACATTTAAATCCAATTCGACAAAATTCGGACGGTGCCTTGGCACCGCCCGAATGTTATCGAATTTGAACAGAATAACTATTTTTGATTTGTAGTTTATGTTCTCCCGATCCGAAAACGAGACTTTCTGTAAAACCGCTCTCGTCATAGTGATCAACTTCCACAGCCTCGTTCCCAGAAGCCATTGCTGCTTTTTCCTTTTTCCAATCTTTCCCTTCCAATTGTTGGATGTTAATCGCTTCGATTAATACATTCGCATGATCAGCTACATCAAGTGTTACATAACTCATATCCGCAATCGCCCAATCTGCTTTTAACTCTCGCGGGTTGATCGTTATGTTATTTCCCCCATTGACTTCAAGCTTTACATTTGCAGGTATGAGTACCGTCGCTTCTAATTGACCACCATTATGCATGTGCATAAATCGGCCTGTTGGCATCTGCTTCAGTTTCATGTATAGAGTATCCCCTTGTTTTTCAATTAGGGCATAATCAGAGACCTCTTCGATCGAACTAGCTCCCTTTTGCATGCTTCCCCAATATGTTCCAAATATAACTGCTTCGTTTCCAGTAGATGCCTCGATATTGACAGTATATGAACCTGGTTCGATGACCACTCGTTGAATATCAGCCGTCAGTTGCTCTTCATATTTTGGCAAATCAATTGTTCGTTCTTCGGCACTGACAAATTGCTTCGATAGTTCAAGCACCCCTGTTGTTTGTAAAACAGCCATTCCAAGACCAACTGTACCAATTAAACCGATAAATAGAATGCTAATAAAATCATACTTCACTTGCTGTTCTTCATTCTTTTTCATTCCTAAGTAGAAAAGGATTTCTATTCCAAGAATAATGAAGAGAACAGGCCACCATGAAACCATCGCAATCGCTGGGTCCCATTTTAACACTTCTACTAAAAGAAGGAATACACCAAGCAACACAAGGGCTGCTCCCATTGAAAAAGAACCTACTCGCCATGTCCTCATTCTTCTTCACCTTCTCTTTCTATTTGCTTTGTCTTATTCCCCATTAACAGCTTCATTCCCCCGATGATAAAGAGTAGGCAAATAATTCCCGTTTGGAAATAGCGATAAATCCAATATTGAATATCAATATTAAAAAAGCTATCAATAAACGGGCTTACAGCTGGCAACAAAATATTCGTCGTTAAGTAATATAGTCCAAAGGCAATGAGCCCGATCCCAATCCAGCGTTGATGATTAATGAAATATGATACGAGCGGCTCATCCTCAATCGGTCCCGCATCCGCCCGCGATGCCTTTTGCAAACCGTCAAAAAAGCTATAAAACCAAATGATCGGGATCACAAATAGGAAGATGCCTAACCGCAATACATCGAGAATATAAATGGAAAAGAGAAAGGCAGCCATGAGCTGAACGCCGCGTTTTTGCAATCCTAAATATAAATGACCGGCACCTGGGATAATCGAAAGCAATGTCGCAAATGTTTTGCTTTTCTTGCCTTCTGAACCACGGTTTTCAAAGTCATCAAAAATCGAACGATCGACTAATTGTTCACCTTTATTTTTTCGTTCAAGTTGTTTCATTGCGTCAAAAAAGCTATAAATCCAAATGATTGGCAATGATGCAAGGAAAATAAGAAATTCGCTGCGATGCGTTAATGCCGTTACAAACAAAATCATAATCGCTAGCCCGATAAACGTAGCAAGCAAGGTCATCCCACGATACACGAGACCAAGTTGAAAATGTCCAAGCCCTGGGATAAAGGAAAGAACGATCGTGAAGAAGCGTTCAGATTCCGGATTTTTCTCTATGACTGCTTCGTTGCCTGGATTTTTCGCTTGATTATAAAGCTTAGAAGCTGTTACAGCCGTATCGATAAAGTTAACGATGTAAAGAAGGACACCACCTAAGGCAAATACCGTAAATACATCATTGTATGATATTCCCGCAATAATAAACGAGAAAATCGGAATCCCAAATACAGTTGCGGTATAGAAAAGCCCACGTAATACTTTGCCGAGGTACATTAAACCTCCACCCGGAAAAAATGCGAGCAAAAATGCAATAATCGGATTTTTATTCATTTGTCATCCCCCTTGTTTAGATTATGTTCAAACTGATCAATGATCGAAATTGAGTTATTTAAAAATGCATGGACAAATGACTGTTCTTGTTCATGCTCTTGTTTTTCAAATTCACTAGCGACATTCATTAACTGTGAAAAAACGCCTGTTGACATAAGCAATAATGTCATCGCCGCGGCCAATGCATAATGAATGAACGTCTGTTTCCTTCTTATTTCCGGCTTTTTCTTTTTAGCCGGAGGATCGATTTGCTTCATAATTGCATCCGTGAAATCCGTTGGTGCTGGCAGCGATGGCATCTGGGCTTCATTCACTTCTACTGCTTGTAAATATAATTCCAAACAGTCGTCGCAGCTATATAGATGGTTTTCATATTCCACACGTGTTTGTTCATCAAGATTGTCTTGTACATATTGAAGCCAATTATCTAATGTCATATGCTTCATGAAAAATCATCCTCCTTCCAGTGCTTCTTCATCCACTGCCTTGCTCGATATAATTTCACTTCAATTGATTTCGGTAAAACATTTTCTTCTTCCGCAAGCTCTTTAAACGTTTTGTCTTGAAAATAAAAGCCTTTTACAACTCCGCGATAGTTTTCCGGCAGCTCTTCGATTTTGTCCCGAAGAATTTGTTGCTTTTCTTTTTTTATAATCAGCCATTCCGTGCTTGCCGTCGGCTCGGCATGGAATTCCTCATATTCAATTTGTTCATCTTCTTTTCTTCTAATCTTTTTCCGCTTTATATCTATCGCATGATTCACCGCAATCCTCGTAATCCATGTTTTTAACCCTTGCTTCTCGTATTTGGGGAGAGAAGTATAGATTTTCATGAACACTTCCTGTGCGGCATCCTCTGCATCTTTTTCATTCCTGAGTACGCCATATGTAGAATAGAATACCGTGTTCCGATATTTTTCTACTAATAGGCGAAATGCATGATCGTTGCCTTGTAATATTTTATCGATGAGCGCTTCATCCAATCCTTCTCTCCCCCCTTTCAAACCTGCATCTATATAGACGTAAAGCTTTTCTAAAAACACTACACCATACTATAACATTTTTTCTTCATCATTTTTCAAATCCATAGTCTAGGAGAGAAATCGAATCACTCCATACCGTCTCCTTGCCAGAATTAAGTACAACAGCAACAAGCTTCCTTCCATGTCTTTCAGCCGATGAAGCTAAACAATACCCGGCTTGATCGGTAAATCCAGTTTTTAATCCGGTCGCCCCATCATAGAAATAAGGGCTTGCCGAGTTAAGCAATTGATTTCGATTCATATACGTATGGCTTTCAGTTGCAATTTTTTCCTGGCTAACGATCTGATCAATTTCAACGTGATGCCTCGCCTCTTTAGCAATGAGCGCCATATCGCCCGCTGTCGAGTAATGATTTGGATCATGCAATCCATGCGGGTTCGTAAAATGAGAATGTGTTGCGCCTATTTCTTGAGCCTTCTCATTCATTAATTGGGAAAAATAATGAATCGCTTCGTCGGGAGAGCGTTGTTCACCAAGCTCCTTTTGCGCAATATAAACGGCTAGTGATCTTGCTGCGTCATTTCCCGATTGAAGGAGCATCGCGGCTAATAACTCTTCCACCGTTAAAGCTTGTCCTTCAAATAAGCCCGCACGAGCTTCTTGATCCACGCTTAAGTAAACCTCTTCCCCAACGATCACTTGTTCATCCATCGTACTTTTATCTAAAGCGACTAACGCCGTTAATAATTTGGTCGTACTAGCTGGATAAAGCTTCATCTGTTTGTTTTTCGCAAATAAGATTTCACCTGTGTCTTCATCTATAATGACAGCTGCCTCAGCATCGATTTTCACCTGCGCTGGTTGGATGGCAAACATAATTGCATCTTTATAAAAAAATAAAACTCCGATCATCAATAATATAAATAGAAACACTCTTGTTTTCTTCACTTTCATTCACCTCTTACATATAGACGTGCTTTATTTCTATATCCCTACACTTTTGTTAAAATGGAAAGGAGATCTGACTTGAATAAAACCATTTTATCCGTCGGAATAGTGGTTGTAATAACGAGTCTCCTCGGCAATTATCTATTTTTCGCAAAGAATCAATTAGATGAACCGATTTTTTTACAACATTACTATGAGCGGCCATTTATGGAAGAAATGACGATCGATCTTCATTATATTAAGAACCGATATTCGGATAGAGAAATGGATATTGCTTGGGTAACCATTCCCGGATTGGATGTAATGCTGATTCCTGAATATGAATATACGATTCAAGCGTATACACATTATGAGTATAAAGTAGTACGACTGTCGTTTCCAGATGAGATCGAAACAAAGATTGATGATCGATTGGAATTCGATGAATTAACGGTTTTCTTTACGGACGGGGAAACGAAAACACTTCGTGACAATAAACTGATCCTTTATAAGCAAGAAGATGAGGCGCCTTTTGAGTGGATGGGTGGTGGGGGTTCGAGTGATAACGATGGATTTCAAAGGATCAAAGCCGAAGAAAACATTACCTTGATTGGGTTACAAACACCATATAAAGAAGAGCTACCTTCAACGATATCACTTACGTTAAATGATGAGCAACTGAATCTTAAAGATCCTGAACAGGATTTCTTCCCCATTTCATTTGCAAAAGGTGATGATCTTTCTCTTACCTATCGATTCTCTTTCGACGATAATGATATGAATCGCTTAAATGTATATAACCTAGATATTAATTTTTTGGGAAAGAATGAGAACGGAGAACATTTCGTGAAAACCGCTGTACCTATTTTTTACCAACCATACATCAGCGAAAAAGAAATGAGAGATTTGGTACGGGAGGCTAAAAAATGATCGATATGCCAAAGGTCATCAATCGAATCTTTTGGGGGCTTATGCTTGTATTGCTCGATATAAATATTGTTTTTATTGACCTATTGCCAGACTTTATCGGCTATTTGCTCATTGCCTCTGCATTAGGGGAACTGCAGCCATTTTCAAAGGCTTTTTTAAAAGCGAAAGTAACTGCATTTTTATTAGCGATCCTAGCGATTCCATATTTACTCGTACCACAAATAAATATATTAGAAGAAATACAGCCATCCCTTGGCATTATGCTCACCAATACGATCTATCACTTATTGCATATTGTATTTATTTTTTATTTATTGCATGGGTTTATTGATTTGGCCAAAAACAGAAAACTCCCATGGATGGAAAAGAAAACAAATTCACGAGGAACCTTTTATATGATCGTTTCGCTTGCAAGCGCTACGGCTGTGAACTTTATTTTTAATGTTGCGGACACCACGATATATTTTCTGCTCATTACCACGTCAATTGCAACATTTATCGCTGAGATTTCGCTCCTCGTTCTCATTCGCGATTTTCGCGGTCAATTTCTTAGTATGAATGCTGATGGTAAAAGACAATATTGGGCCAAACCAAATGAGTATGAAAACAGCTGAGAATAAAAATCTTCGCTGTTTTTTATTTTTTGTAGTGATTTGGGCTTTTGCCTCGTCTAATAGAGTAGCAATGTAAAAAGGTGGGAAAAACAGTGATTGAAGTAAAACAAGTAAGCCATGCATTTGAGATTGGAAAGAAGGGACAAAAAAATAGGATTCCTGTTCTGGAAAATATCTCTTTTACGGTCGATAAAGGAGAAATCGTCACGATTGTTGGCCGGAGCGGGTCGGGAAAATCTACCCTGCTTAATATTATTAGCGGATTTATCAAACCGAAAGAGGGCGAGGTTTGGATCGATGGAACGAAGGTTAGTGATTTGAATGAATCAAAATTCGCTGACTTTCGCTTGAAGCATCTCGGATTTATTTTCCAAAACTTTCAGCTCATCCCTAGTATGACGGCTTTTCAAAATGTGGAGCTGCCGCTTGTCCTTAAAGGTATGGATGAGCAAAGCCGAAAAATGCAAGTCGATGAAACGCTGGCAAAGGTTGGTTTATTGGAATATAAGGAGCATTATCCGAGCGAACTTTCTGGCGGGCAGCAACAGCGTGTCAGCATTGCTCGCGCTCTCGTTGTCAATCCCCCGCTTATTTTGGCTGATGAGCCGACGGGAAGTCTTGATAGTGAAACAGAAACAGAGCTGCTTGAGTTTATTCGAAAATTAAATAGTGAACTTGGCATTACGTTTCTTATTATTACTCATGATGAAAAAGTAGCAAATATCGGGAACCGCACGATTGAAATTGCGGACGGAAAAGTGTTGGAGGGTATTATACGATGACGTTTAAAGATCAATTCCGCTTTGTTAGACAAAATATGAAGAAAAATAAAATGCGGCTCTTTATGACGATTTTAGCGACAGCGATTGGCTGCACGTTCCTAATTGTTTTAGCTTCGGTCGGTTTTGGCCTTCATAAATCTATTATTAAAGATCGGATGGAAGATCAGCTTATTACACAGATTGAGGTTCATGGTCGAACAGATGATGCTGGCGAGTATTACGGATTGACCGATAAAGATATTGAGCATTTTGAGTCGATAGAACATGTAAAAGCAGTAACACGAAGAAAATCCGTCGAACAAACGCCTCTATTTATTACCGAGGATTATAGTACTTCTGCTCAAACGTTTGTGACCGATTTTCCTTCTGAAATCAAGGCAGGCTTTAAGCTTTCTGAAGGACGTCTCCCAGAAAAAGATGATGAAATCATTGTAGGACACCATTTTCAAGAATTTTTATCAAAAGAAATTGGCGAGGGCGATGATCCGTATAAGGAAGACGGATCATTGAAAGAGGAATTTGCATATAGCGGGGATGTAGTTGGAAAAACGTTTGATATGAAGGTCGTGAAGATGGAGTCTGGTGAAGAAACGTCGAAAACGATCCCTGTTACAATCGTTGGAGTTGCTGATGCACCTGGTAGAGAATGGATGAAAGATACAACTGTGTTCATCTCACCTTCTGTAATGAAAAAGATTGAAGACTTCACGGGCAATATCGGCGGCTATCCCGAGCCTTTAGGTGAAGATCATGCTGCGAATAACGAGAGTGAGCGTTATTATGATCAAGTAAAAGTGTACGCAGATGATGTTCAAGCTGTCACTGGGATCGTTGATCAATTAAAAGCAGAGCAATATTTTACCTATTCGATCGTAAGTGAAATGAAACAAATCAATATGATGTTCACGATTATGAAAATCGGTTTATTGTTTATCGGAACGATCGCTCTGCTCATCGCATCAATCGGTATTTATAATACGATGACAATGGCGGTCACCGAGCGAGCCCCAGATATTGGGATCATGAAAGCAATCGGCGCAAATCCGAAAACGATTCGTAATGTATTTTTACTCGAAAGCAGTTATATTGGCTTTCTCGGTGCAGTATTTGGAACGATTGTTGCCTATGGAATTAGCTATCTCGTCAATTTTGCTTTACCGTTCGTTGTGCAAAGCATCTTTGATGAGAAGATGCCCGAAGGAATTGTCCTTTCTTATATCCCGTTATCGCTCACTGCCATTAGTGTATCCATTTGTTTGATCGTCACGATTTTTTCCGGCTGGCGACCAGCAGAACGCGCTACAAAGGTAGACGTTTTACAGGCAATGCGAAGAGAAATATAATAACAAAAATGGATGCTGAACTGTTTTCGGCATCCATTTTTCATTAAAATAATTCGACACCTCTTTTTTCAAGAAATTGAAGCGACTCCGATAATATATCTGCATCAATTTGATACACCTCTTGAACGAGAGTTGCCCACTTGTTTATATCATTCATTTTGATTTCACTAATGTTGCGAAAGGTCATTACTTTCAACACGCCATTTCGCAAATAAAAACATTGATGCCCATTGAAGCGAACGGCTGTCACCCGTCTCATCGTAATATTGTCATCACTATCTTCATAAGAGGTACGAATGTCTGCTTTAATATCCGCTTCAGCGAGCGGAATCCAATGAATCACTTTTTTTACAAAAGACTTTCCATTGGCCCGACGATCAATTTCATACTCGTCCGTACTTAATCTTGTAATGATGATTTCTTCACCAAATCCGTGCATCATATGGCGGCGCTTTGATTCAAGCTCCAATGGCTTCATAATCGGTGACCCGTAACCTACATCGACATAAAACTTTTTATTCTGGAATTCAACCATGATAGCCAAATGCCCCGGTTCCACTCGGACGAAAGAACATTCAAAATCAAGTTCGGCAAGTAATCTGGCAAAATTCATATTTAACGTAAAACATGTCCCACCCCACCCTTTATCAAGCAAATTTTGAATAAACACTGGCAATGGCGGAATATAACCAGGGGCGAGACTGTAATAATGGAATTTACTAAATGATTCATACGGAATGAGTGAAAGCTGGTGCTGAATCAGACGTTGCAAATAATTTAAGCTCGGTTTCTCGCGATCAAGTCGTAAATATTTTAAATATGCGTTAACAACTTGTTCCATTGATAAAGCACTCCCCCTTCACGTTTCTTTGTCAATATTATACAACATTTTTACGGAATTTGTCGGCGATCCGATTACATTTCGTACATGGCAATTGTTTTCGTGCTAAACATGCGAGAGAAGCGTGACAATTTTGCCATGTTGGATGACCGGATAAACGAATTCGCGAGACATTTACATGAAAGTTGGTACTGAAGCCAAATTCGAAGTAATTTACGAGCCACTTGATCAGATTTACAAGCCACTTTGTATGGTTTACAAGCCGGTTTACGTAGTTTATAAGCCACTTTGACATTTTTACAAGCCACTTAAGCCGGACACAAATCATCCATTCAATCTACTTTGTTTCTTCAATTCTTTTTTGCAGATCACTAATAGAAAGTTCATATGTTTGGGTTTTAAGCTTTCCGGAAGTTGGTAACTTGAGAGAACGAAGTAGTTTAGAAGAAACAGATGGGGTGAGATGAAGAAATTCACTACATTGCTTGCGAGATATTGTTGAACCTATGAGCAAGCAGTAATCTAGCAATGCCCGCAAATGAGCGGTTTTACTTATTCCATTGCAATTGGTACATAGCCATGCATGTCCATATTTTTGTACAGTGAAATTTTTGCAGTTCTCGCACTGAATACCTGTAATCAGCTCTTCTTTATTTATCAGAAACTTATCCAATATGTTAGGATCATCTGGAGTATGCAATTTCAATAAAATACGTGCTAACTTATTCAGTTGCTTTTTCTCCATTATGTCCCGTCGATTTCTTTCTGATAGAATGGCAACTCTCTGCCTTATAACCAAAGGACGGATTACTTTCTCAGCAATTGCTCGATATTGAGGATTAGGGATAATTGTAGAATTTTGATTTGTGAAAACAACAAATGAATATGCAGGCAATTTAATATTCATGTGCGACTCAATTAAATTTTGAAGATGATATTGTTGATTTGCTACTTGATCAATTGGATTGGAATAACTATTTTTCGTTTCACCCAATGTTCTTTCCATTTGATTTGGATCAATGTAGATGTCTCCACTAATATTTTTAGCTTCGAAAATGATGAATTGACGTTGAGACAGAAAGAGGATATCGATTTGAAAGAAAGATCCATTAGGAAGAGGAAGGCGTAGATTTTGGAAGATAAAATGTCCCTTTTCGGTAATTTGAGCGATGTAATAATCCAATGCTTTTTCGCCTCTTATACCAGCCTGACGAGCGCCTAAATCCGCTTCAATTTGTTCCCGTATTGCATGGTCTTGCAAGAGTCTCCTTAATAAAGCTTCCAATTTCAGAACCCGATACGGAATATCTCTATATTTTTTTATCAAAGTACCACCTCTTTTTATATGATACACATTTATTTCTACAAAATAGAACAAAATCCTCCCCTTTTCTGAATTTAGTAATAATGATCTTGAAAACTTGTTTTAAACGCTAAAATTATTAGTTTGTGTGCTTATATTCGGGCAAATAATGTGAATAACAAGTCGTCTTCTTATATTTACAAGCCACTTAGTTCAATTTACAAGCCGCTAACCTAGATATACAAGCGACTATCCCATATTTATAAGCTACTATGAGCGATTTACAAGCCAACTCAATTTTTCATTCTACTTGCGGTGAATCCCATATAACGAGAAAAAAATCCAACATCACCGTACATACGGCAATGTTGGATTTTCATATTTATCGCTTATCAATTTCTTGCTTAAGTAACTTGTTAACCATTGGAGGGTTTGCTTGTCCTTTGGTTGCTTTCATGATTTGACCGACGAGGAAGCCGAGTGCGCGTCCTTTACCGTTTTTGTAATCTTCGATGGATTGAGCGTTAGCATCTAAGATTTCATTCACGATCGGAACAAGGGCACTTTCGTCAGAGATTTGGACGAGACCTTTTTCTTTGACAATTGTTGCTGCGTCTCCGCCGTTTTCAATCAATTCACGGAACACTTTCTTGGCAATTTTTGATGAAATCGTGCCATCTTCAATAAGTTTGATCATACCAGCAAGTCCAGCAGGTGTTAATGCAACTTCATGCAATTCCTTTTGCTCGGAATTCAAGTATGCAGACACATCCCCCATGAGCCAGTTCGATGCTTGCTTAGCGTCCGCACCTTCAGCTACAACCGCTTCAAAATAATCGGACATTTGCTTCGTCAATGTTAGTACCATTGCGTCATATGCAGGAAGTCCTAATTCTTCGATATAGCGCTTCTGACGTACGTCTGGCAGCTCTGGAATTTCGGCGCGAATCCGCTCTTTCCACTCATCGTCAATAATTAGATGAACAAGATCTGGTTCAGGGAAATAGCGATAATCATCGGCTGTTTCCTTCACTCGCATCAAAATTGTTTCGCCTGTCGCTTCGTCAAAGCGGCGTGTTTCTTGCTCGATGATTCCGCCGGAAAGAAGAACCTTTTCCTGACGCTTTTCTTCAAACTCAAGGCCGCGGCGCACGAAGTTAAAGGAGTTTAAGTTTTTCAACTCTGCCTTTGTACCGAATTCTTCTTGTCCAATTGGACGGAGTGAAATGTTCGCATCACAACGTAGTGACCCTTCTTCCATTTTCACATCGGAAACGCCTGTAAATAAAACGATCGATCTTAGTTTTTCTAAAAATGCATACGCTTCAGCAGGTGTACGAATATCTGCCTCTGAAACAATTTCAATGAGCGGCGTGCCAGCACGGTTTAAGTCAACGAGTGAATATCCTTCATCTGTATGCGTTAATTTTCCAGCATCTTCTTCAAGATGGACACGGTTAATACGAATTTTCTTTTTCACGCCATCGACTTCAATTTCTACCCAGCCATGCTCACCGATTGGTTTATCATCTTGGGAGATTTGGTATGCCTTCGGGTTATCCGGGTAAAAGTAGTTTTTACGGTCAAATTTCGTTTCAGTTGCAATCTCACAGTTCAGCGCCATTGCTGCTTTCATTCCGTATTCAACCGCTCGCTTGTTTAATACAGGCAACACACCTGGGTACGCGAGGTCAATGACCGTTGTATTTGTATTCGGTTCAGCCCCGAAATGATTCGGTGCTGGTGAAAATATTTTTGAATCGGTTTTTAATTCTACGTGGACTTCAAGTCCAATGACTGTTTCAAAATTCATCTCATCTCACCCCTTACAATTGTGGTTTGTTCGCATGGAAATTAGTTGCTTGCTCAAATGCATGTGCAACGCGTAAAATCGTTTGTTCGTCAAAATGGTTACCGATAATTTGTAAACCAAGTGGAAGACCATCCGCTAAACCGGCAGGAACAGAAATACTTGGTACCCCAGCTAAGTTTACTGGAATCGTTAGCAAATCGCCCGCATACATCGTCATTAAGTCATCCATCGCTTCACCAATTTTATATGCCGTTGTTGGTGTCGTTGGTCCAATGACCACATCATATTTTTCAAACACTTGATCAAAATCTTGCTTAATGAGCGTTCTTGCTTGCTGAGCTTTTTTATAGTAAGCATCATAGTAGCCTGAGCTTAATGCGAACGTACCAAGCATGATCCGGCGTTTTACTTCGTCTCCAAATCCTTCAGAGCGTGTCTTTTTATATAATTCCATCAAGTTCTTCGGATTCGGTGTGCGATAGCCGTAACGTACGCCGTCAAAACGAGCAAGGTTTGCGGAAGCCTCAGAAGATGCAACTAAGTAATAAGCGGCAACGCCGTATTTAGAATGTGGTAGAGATACTTCCTCCCATGTTGCTCCTAATCCTTCAAGAACTTTTAACGCATCTAATACCGCTTGACGAGATGCCTCACTCACACCTTCGCTTAAATACTCTTTCGGTACAGCAATTTTCAGCCCTTTAATATCGCCTGTTAAGCCCGATACATAGTTAGGTACTTCTTTGTCTACTGTCGTTGAATCAGCTGGGTCAGCACCTGCAATGGTCTGTAACACTAACGCATTATCCTCAACTGTACGTGTAATCGGTCCTACAACGTCTAATGAAGAAGCAAAAGCAACAACACCGTAACGGGAAACACGTCCATAAGTTGGCTTAAGACCTACAACCCCACAAAAGGCTGCTGGTTGGCGAATTGAGCCGCCTGTATCTGTTCCAAGTGCAAATGGAAGCTGGCCAGCTGCAACAGCTGCCGCAGATCCACCGGAAGAACCGCCAGGAACACGATCTAAATCCCACGGGTTTCTTGTTAGTTGAAAAGCAGATGTTTCTGTCGTTGAGCCCATCGCAAACTCATCTAAGTTTGCTTTTCCGATTGTAATTGCATTTGCATCATTTAACTTATTCATAACTGTCGCATTATAAATCGGATCAAAGTTTTCGAGCATTTTACTTGCACATGTTGTTCTCAAGTTTTGCGTAACGATATTATCTTTAATCGCAGCAGGGATCCCAAAAAGAGGATGATCTCCTACTTTTCCATCCATTTCTTTCGCTTTATTGCGTGCATTTTCTTCATCGAGTGTAAGAAATGCCTTCACTTTACCGTCGACTTCATTGATCCGTTTGAAAGACTCATCAACAAGATCAGAAACCGAAATTTCTTTTTTATGTAATAGCTCATGTAAATCAGCAATTTTATGATCAAATAAAGACATATGATCCCCTCCTTATTCTATAATTGTTGGAACTTTAATTAAACCGTCTTGATGATCTGGTACGTTTTTCATTACTTGTTCAATCGGCAAGCCTTCTGTTACAACGTCCTCTCTCATCACATTTTTTTGATTAAAAACATGTGTAGTCGGTTCAATATTCGCCGTATCTAATTGATTGAGCGTTTCAGCCATCTCAATCATTTGAGCGAGTTCCTTTGTAAACTTTTCCGCTTCCCCATCATTTATTTCAAGTCGAGCTAGATTGGCAACATGTAGTACTTGTTCCTTTGAAATTCCTGACATTTTTCTCCACACCTCCATGATTTGTCGAACCTTGCAATACTATTGATAATATCAGAAAAAGGTGAGAAAACGCAAGAATGACAAGCATATTGCCCTTTCGCCATTCTTGCATATCTCCTAATAAATATGGACATATGGTTCCTTTTCGCCAGCCTTTTTAACGATCAATGCTTCCGCGCCATTTACCGAAGAAATATTAACATCTACATTAATATAATCTGGCATATGGTCCATGACGAGAGAAGTCGCCCATTGCGTGAAACCAATAACTTCCGTCTCTCCGAAAAATTGAATCGTAATGTCAATCGTCAAATTAATGAGTTGATCATTTTTATAAAAGGCTCGGCCAATAATTCCATTATAATTTGGGAAATATTTCTCGATATCATCCTTAAATCTCATGAAAAACGCGACATCTTTCGGATGCTGTTGCTCCGCTTCAGATGTATTTAAAATAAGATATTTTTCATCGATATTTTTCCAATCGCCAAGTGATGAACCATTACTTGCGTGTGAATAGGCAAAAAAGGTTCCTGGGGCAATCGTATTTCGTCCCTTTTGCTCAAAAAGAGCAATTGTAATTGGAATATCGCCTACCTCTTCCATTGCACGTAGACGTGCATACACTTCCTGTGCCATTTTCTTGCCTTCCTCAACAAGCTTTTCATGAGGAATATCCATTTCAAATGTAGCGCCATATTTTTCCTTTTGGTAATAATGAACAGAATTTAATGCAAGTCCGATCACGATTCCGCCAAGCTTAACCGTATTTTCACTTTTCACTAAATAATCATGTTCTAAAATATGTGCCAAGTAAATCGGGTTCTTTGTATTTTGTTCCTCTACGCTTCCTTCTCCATCATTGAGCGGATTTAGCCCGACATTATCCTTTTCGGATAGTTTTCGTTCTGCCAATTGCTCTTCCGTATATTTTCGATTAAGCCAAGATGAAACAGTATCGCGATCCAATACTTGCCCTTCTTGAAACACATACTCATCTGGAGAAAAATTTTCCTTCGCTACTCTTAATAATCCTTTTTCAAATTCGTCAATGTCATATTTTGAATAAAGATTAGAAACAACCATCCCTCTTGTTTTACTTGTAATTGGATCGGAGGAAACGATCGAACGATAATAAGAATCCGAAATTTGATAGCTCGGAATAATTGATGTTTCTTCTAATTCTTCTTTTTCTTGGACAACTTCATTATTTCCCTCAAAGGCCGGAAGACATCCAGTCAGGAGGGTGACCGCAAGCAGCGGAATGAGCCATTTTTTCACGCTGTATACCACCTTTATAAGGATGTTCAAAAGTCCGGTAAAAATGACACATCGAAATTCTTCGTTCGCGAAAGCAGAACTTCCATTAAAACCGCCCACGTCCTGTGGACAACACGGAAGTCTCGTACATCCTGTACAAGCCTGCAGCACCGCCTCGAACTTCTCAGTCCTTTTTATCCTCCTTTTTGAACACGCACCTTTATTGTTCGAGTTCGCCAAGTAACCTCTCTTCATCCCATACTTCAATTTCAAGTTCATGGGCTTTCGTTAACTTGGATCCGGCATCTGCGCCAGCAATGACGAGATCCGTTTTCTTGCTTACACTTCCAGATACTTTCCCGCCTAAAGCTTCAATTTGTTTTTTCGCTTCATTTCGACTTAATTTTTCTAGCTTGCCAGTTAGAACGATTGTTTTCCCGTTAAATGGGGAAACGATATTCTCCACTTCTGATCGCCTAATACCAAGATAATTCATATTCACTCCGGCTGCTTTTAGCTCCTCGATTAACTGTTCCACCTCTTCATTATCGAAAAATGTATGAATCGAATCAGCCATCTTTTCGCCAATTTCCGGAACTTCCAGCAATTCCTCTTCCGTCGCCGCTTTGATTCGATCGATCGTTTCGAAATGTTCGGCGAGTGTTTTCGCAGCACCAGCCCCGACATGACGAATGCCAAGACCAAATAGCAATTTCTCTAATGAGTTGGATTTTGAGTTTTCAATGGATTGGAGCAAGTTTGAAACCGATTTTTCCCCCATTCGTTCGAGCTCAAGTAATTGTTCTTTCTTCAAAAAATAAAGATCTGCAACATCGCGCACGAGCTCATGGGCAAATAATTGACCGATTACTTTTTCCCCAAACCCTTCAATATTCATTGCGTTGCGAGAAACGAAATGAATTAGGCTTTCACGGATTTGTGCCGGACATTTCGGGTTCACACAGCGCAGTGCGACTTCGCCTTCCAGTCTGACTACTTCGCTGTTGCATTCCGGGCAATGTTCAGGCATTGCATAAGGCAGTTCTTCTCCCGTTCTGCGCTCTTCGATAACACTGACCACCTCAGGAATGATGTCTCCAGCCTTACGAATAACGACCGAGTCTCCAATCCGGATATCTTTTTCTTTAATTAAATCTTCATTATGAAGGGAAGCCCTTTGGACGGTTGTACCTGCTACCCGAACCGGTTCAAGAATAGCCGTCGGAGTTATTACCCCGGTTCTTCCAACACTTAATTCAATATCGATGAGCTTTGTCACCACTTCTTCAGCTGGGAACTTAAACGCCGTTGCCCAGCGTGGGGTTTTTGCTGTTGCACCGAGTTGCTCCTGCTCGTCGAGTGAATCAATTTTGATGACAATTCCATCAATCTCATAATCTAACGCTTGACGATTGCTCTTCCATTCCTCGACATATTCGAGGACCTCCTCGATTGAGGTGCATAATCGTCGCTGCTTATTTACTTTTAAACCGAGCTTTTCTAATAAATCTAGACCCGAACTATGTGTCGTTACACCAGTTGTTCCATAATCACCGATTCCATAAAGGAAAATATCAAGGTTTCTTGAAGCCGCAATCCGCGGATCAAGCTGGCGCAGAGAACCTGCCGCCGCGTTTCTCGGGTTCGCAAACAGCATTTCTCCATTTTCTTCTCTCATTTGATTCAGTTGCTCAAATGATTTCTTTGGCATATATACTTCTCCACGCACTTCAAGTGAAAATGGTTGACGTAGGCGCAACGGAATCGAGCGGATCGTTTTTAAGTTAGCTGTTATATCCTCGCCAATCTCCCCATCGCCTCGCGTTGATCCTTTCACAAATAAACCATCTTCATAACGTAGAGAAACAGCAAGTCCATCGATTTTCAATTCGCAAACATACGTAAATTCCTCACCGATTGCTTGGCGAATCCGACGATCAAAATCACGTAAATCGGCTTCGGAAAAAGCATTGGCAAGGCTGAGCATCGGTGTTTCATGGGTCACTTTTTCAAACGCGGCTAATGCTTCACCACCAACACGTTGTGTCGGAGAATCTGGAGTCACTAATTCCGGATACTTTGTTTCTAATTCAACTAATTGCTGCATAAGCCGATCATATTCCGCATCGGGGACGGATGGTTGATCAAGCACATAATACTCATAATTATATTTATTTAATACATTGTGCAGTTCTTTCAGCTGCTTTTCTACTTCATTCATGGATACAGCCCTTTCTACACTTTTTTAATCGGAGCAAATTCTGCCAATAGCCGCTTGATTCCCGTTGGACTTGGGAATGCAATATCGAGTTCAATACTATTTGCCTCGCCTTTCACACTGACAACCGTTCCGATTCCCCATTTATTATGCTCCGCTTTGTCCCCAACTTTCCATGCTGCTGTTCCAGCACCTGGACTCGCCGTTTGTGTCGGTCTCACTACCGGTCTGTTTCGTCTCAATCCTCCTGAGGCGAAACTTGTTGATGGCGTACGTCGTTTTTCCTCATTTGCCGACTCGATTAATTCTTCCGGAATCTCATTAATAAAACGGGAAACTGGATTCATATTCGTTCGTCCAAATAGTGTTCTCATTTGTGCATTCGTTATATACAGCTCTTCTTCTGCACGTGTAATACCGACATAAGCTAACCTGCGCTCTTCTTCCATTTCTTCCTCTTCCATAAGCGAGCGGCTATGTGGGAAAACTCCCTCTTCCATCCCGATTAAAAAGACGACAGGGTATTCTAATCCTTTCGCTGAATGGAGGGTCATTAGCGTGATCGCTTCTCCAGGTGTGCCATCTTCATCAAGCTTATCAATATCGGCGACGAGTGCTAAGTCTGTTAAAAATGCAATTAAGCTCTTATCATCACTGCCATCTTCAAAGCTTTTCGTCACTGAGAGAAATTCATTGATGTTCTCTAGCCTACTTTCCGCTTCTAAAGACTTTTCAGCAAGTAACATTTCTTTATAACCAGATTTCTCGATCACTTCTTCAACTAATTCCGTCACCGAAAGAAATTCCTGCATTTGTGTGTAATTTTTGATTAAACCATGAAATGCAGCTGCCGCATTCGCTGCTCTTCCTGTTAATCCGACAAAATCAATTTCATTTAACGCCTGAAATAATGAAATATCATGGTCTTGCGCATAATTAGCAATTTTGTCGATCGACGTCGCACCAATTCCACGTTTTGGGACATTAATTGCTCTTTGCAAGCTAATGTCATCATCGGGATTGGCAATTAACCGTAAATAAGCGAGCAAGTCTTTAATTTCTTTTCGATCATAGAACTTTGTTCCACCAACGATGTTGTATTCAATATTTGACTTTAAGAGCACTTCCTCAATCACACGTGACTGGGCGTTTGTTCGATATAAAACAGCAAAGTCTGAGAGCGCACGCTTCCCGCTGCGGATCAATTCTTGAATTTTCCCTGTGACAAATTGAGCTTCCGTTTGTTCACCATCTGCCCGATAATAAACAATCTTTTGTCCTTCATCATTGTCCGTCCATAAGTTTTTCGGTTTGCGGTTAAAGTTATTTTGAATCACTTCATTTGCAGCCTGAAGAATCTTTTTCGTTGATCGATAATTTTGCTCCAAAATAATCATTTGTGCGTTTGGATAATCTTTTTCAAACGATAAAATATTGGCGATATCGGCACCACGCCAGCGATAGATCGACTGATCGGAATCACCGACGACACATAGATTTTTCAAACGCATCGCAAGCAATTTTACAAGCATGTACTGCGCGCGGTTCGTATCCTGATACTCGTCGACATGAATGTATTGAAATTTACGCTGATAAAATTCCAGCACTTCCGGCACACGTTCAAAAAGCTGGATCGTTATCATAATAAGATCATCAAAATCAAGTGCGCTATTTCTGCGCAGACGTTTTTGATATTCTGTATACACATCACTAATCACTTGCCCATAATAGCCGCCTGATTGTCTCGCATATTCCTCCGCCGTAATGAGTTCGTTTTTCGCGCTGCTAATCGAACCGAGAATCGCCCTTGGTTCAAATTTTTTCGGATCGATGTTTTTGTCTTTTAAAATATTTCTAATGACCGATAATTGATCAGTCGTATCGAGAATCGTAAAATTTCGGTTGTACCCAAGCCGATCAATATCACGGCGTAAAATCCGAACACACATCGAGTGGAACGTAGAAATCCAGACATCTTCCGCTGCGCCACCCATAATTTGTCTAATCCGTTCCTTCATTTCTCGTGCCGCTTTATTCGTAAATGTAATAGCTAAAATATTGTACGGATTCACACCTTTTTCGACCATTAAATAGGCAACACGATGTGTTAACACACGTGTTTTTCCACTTCCGGCCCCAGCCATAATTAATAGAGGACCGTCCGTCGTTTTGACGGCCTCCTTCTGCTCAGAATTTAATCCTTCAAGGAGACGATCTGATAAAAAATTCACGGACTTAACCACCTTCCAAGAACGTTTGTTCCATTATATCTTATTTCCTTTTGACTGTCAGTTGTTTTTCACTGCATCTACGGTCCGCAATGCCGCTTTCAAGTCTTCATATACAATATTGCCAACGACAATCACATCCGCATATTGCCCCATTTCCCTCGCTTGATCAGCCGTCGCAATTCCGCCACCATAAAACAAAGTTGTATTCGTAAGCTGGTCTTTTACTTCTTTTACGAGCGTAGGGTTTCCATATGTGCCGCTATATTCTAAGTAAAAAATCGGCAAACGAAACATGTTCTCTGCCATCATCGCATAGGCAATCACATCTTCATCATCGATATCTGTCATTGCATTCGTCAGCTTTGCTACTTTACAATCATCATTCAAAATACAATAACCTTCAATGACCATTTCATTCCAATCAATCAATTCACCGTATTCTTTCATTGCTTCATGGTGCAAGCCAGTAATCCAGCGAGTGTCTTTACTGTTTAATACTGTCGGGATAAAATACAAATCAAATCCAGGCGTAATTGACTCAATATTACTTACTTCTAATACGCATGGAACCGTATATCTACGAACCCTGGCCATTACATTCAATACCTTTTCAAGTGTGATTCCATCAGTCCCGCCAACAATGATCGCATCAGTACCAGATTCACAAACAAGCTCAAGGTCTCTATCTGAAATTTCCTTATTCGGATCTAATTTAAAGGCATGTCGCCATTGCCTCACATCGTACATATTCGCTTTATCCTCCATTCTCAATTCCATACACCATTATAGCATTATGTCTATTTGTGCAGAAGGAAAAACCGCAGAGATTATGTCTGCGGTTTGAATTTAATAGAATGTATGATTTTTACACCGGTTGCTTTATTAAGAATTCGTTTCTTCAAGACGCTTTAGCACCATCTCATACGTATCATTTCCATAATTAAGACAACGTTTCACCCTTGAGATTGTCGCCGTGCTCGCACCAGTAGCTCCCTCAATTTGGTGATACGTGCTTCCATCCCGAAGCAATCTCGCCACCTCAAGGCGCTGAGATAATGCTTGGATTTCATTTATCGTACATAGATCATCGAAAAACCGATAGCACTCTTCCACATCTTTCAACGATAAAATTGCCGTAAATAGTTGGTCCAATTCTTTCCCACGTAGTTTTTCAATTTGCATATATACCATTCTCTCCTTTTACCGATCAGCCTTATTTCTCGAAAGATACGATGTTCATATCAGGAACGATATGGATCCATGTTTTTCCTGGAGTTAATTGTACCAATGTCCCATCCGCAAATGGAAGCAATCTGCCATCTTGATTTTTCCATTCTATTTCTTGATACACACCTTTTTGCACGACATAAGCACGCCCACCTGAAGTAAGATCGATTGCTTTACGCCCAGCGTCGTCAATCACACGGTGAACGGTTTCGAATATCAAAATATTCGATAGCGCGATGGGTGCTTCCGTTTCTAAATTTTTCGTTTGCTCACCAGCTGAATATCTAGCATACGTTTGCTCGGCTTCATCATACATATATTCCGCTGTAAAAGGGCCACCGCCATCATAAGCAACTTTCACATAATCTGCTTGCTCACCCGTTGGCGCTTCATCGCTAAACGATAAGCCGTCTGGGGTACGGATGAGATCATAGCCTAGCTTTTCAGCACCTTCCTGTATACTTTCTGCACTGATGTATGAATTATGTGGTGCTTTCCGAAAATCAGCTCTCTTAAATAACGTACCGTCATATTGCATCCCGTTTATTTGATCGATTACACCTGATAACAACATTTCCTGCGCATCTGGGCTATACCCATGTGCTAGAAAAAGACTATCATACCCAAGCGCCAAATTGATATAATAATCACGTGCACTCCGAACGGGTCCAATGATTTCTGGCCATTCGCTTTGATATATCGCTAGAAATCTTGTCACATTCCCTTCAGCAAGCAGTTCATAGACAATATCTGCCTCTGCAAGTCCGCTTTGTGGACGTGCATCTGGATGATTATTCACCATGACAGCAATCGCCCTACCCTCAACGGATTCACTCGTCTTTACACCGGTAAGTGGAAAACTTTCCTGTTCAGCATTGGGTGCTTCCTCTTGTTTCGGAGGATTTTTCTCTTCTTCTTGAATCGGCTGTTCCGTTGTCGTTTTGCTGCATGCACCTAAAAGAAATGCAAAGCAAATCATCGATGTAACTAGCATTTTACGATATTGCACGTCTCATCCCTCAAATCCTTTTGGCATCTTTCTATCTATTTTAACGCATTAACGCCGGAAAGAGAATTGTTTTATTCATTACATCATACATTCCTCGTTGTGTCACGCGGATATACGGCAAATGAGTCGACGAGAAAAAAAGTAAGGAATAGATCGGATCGGCAAAGGGATAGCCTCTATCTTTCAATAATTCTTTTAATCTTTCTTCTGATTTTATAAGTTCAGGGAGCTCTTGTTCAGACATTAATCCTAAAAGAGGGAGCTGCAACTCATAGATGACACTTCCATTTTCAGCTAAGACAATCCCGCCTCCAATTTCTTTCATTCGTTGAAAAGCAAGGAACATATCTGCTTTATTTTTTCCGATTAAAATGAAGTCACCCGTATTGGAGAAGGACGAAGCAAACCCACTTACACCGCTTGCAAATCCTTTTATTATCGTGTTTGTTCTCCATTTTCCTTCACGGTCAATTAGCATAAAATAGCTCTCATCATGCTCACGTGAAAGATGGTCAACAGCAAGCTCTAGTGAAACTGAATAAGGCTTCGTAATGACATCATTCACCATTTCAATGCCGAATGGCATGGAAAATTGCATATCTGCTTCAGTTAATTCCCACCGAATATCTAGTCGATCTAATCCATATGTTGACCACTCAATGTTTTCATCTACGATGACTTGCTGGCCATCTTTCTTCACCCATTGCCCTTTTGCTAGGACAGATATCGGTGTTGGCTCATGCTCATTTTTCAAAAAATTAATATTAGCAACGCGCCCTGTTGCAATCATGCCATGATGATGTAATAAATTTAAATGACGCGCCACATTATAAGACGCCATTTGGTAAGCATCAATCGCAGGGATACCATGATCAAGAGCTAGCTTGATCATCCGGTCGATTACGCCTTGTTTCATAAATGCAGGTGTAGAACCATCCGTTGTAAACATCATTGAATCATATTGATTAAGCCCGAGTTCTTTCATTTCCTTCAATAGTACCGGCAAGTCTGGGCGAATCGATGAATGACGTAAAGAAACGGCATATCCATGCATTAACCGTTTATACACATCCTCACCCGTCATCGCCTCATGATCCGAATCAACACCGAATAACATCATTTTCGCTAATGTACGATCAGATGCGCCTGGAAAATGGCCTTCGACTTTCTTACCTAGTCGCTTTGCCTCTTGAATCCAATGAAGCATTAAATCATCACCAGCGAGCAGCTTCGGCCAACCAGTCAACTCCCCACCTTGTACGATCGAATCATGCTCAAGCCATGATTGAATATCACCATTTGAAAAAATTGTTTCTTCATCTGCCATTTCCGTTTGTGAATCAAATCGACTCCACCAATACATCGATACAGGGGATTGATTCAATTTCGCTAGCAACGAAAACGCTTTCTTTTTATTTAATTGTAAAAAGAGGACTAAGTTATCATTAATCAACGTCGTCGTTCCCGTCTGAGCAGCAAAGCGAGAAAAAGTTTGCGGATTATACAGTTGAAACGGATGAACATGTGGTTCGATATACCCTGGTACAAGCGTGTACTCTGAACAATCAATAATCTCACAATCTTGTGTTGCATCTGGCAATTCTTCTCCAATATAAATGATGCGATCTTTATATATCCAAATATGTGCTGTCATCCAGATGCGCAAGACAGAATGTAGGAAGCGCGCATTTTTTAAAAGAAGCGTAGGGCTCTCTTTTCCATCGATGACAGCAACTTGTTTACGAATTTGTTTGTTTTTCCAACGATATTTTTGCTCTATCATTCTCTTCCTCCTAGGTATTTCCATATAAACTATACTAACATATTAATCTCATTCGCGCATGGTCGTTTCGGAGTGAATTCGAACATTTTGTGAAAACGTTACCATTCAATTAGGCAACTCGATTATAATTGGGCTACTTCCTAATTAACTGAGCCAAACGAAAAAAAGAAATGCCCCTTTCATCATCAGGGCATTTCTCCTTATTTTATAACGCTTTATACGCAATGTCTTTACGGAAGAAAAAGTTTTCATCCTCGATTTTTTCCATTTCCGTATATACTTTGTCTACCGCTGCTTGGATCGTTTCACCCTTTGCTGTTACAAGCAGTAGGCGTCCGCCGTTTGAAACAAAACCACCATCAGCCCCTTTAGCCGTACCCGCATGGAAAATCGCCGCTTCAGAACCAATCGTGTTCAAGTCAGGAAGGGCTACACCTTTTTTATAATCGCCCGGGTACCCTTCAGATGCATAGACAACGCCGACAACCGCGTCATCTGACCATTGAAGCTCAGGTTTTTCTCCAGCTAAAATATCCAATAGCAATTGGACTAAATCACTTTCAAGTCTAGCCAACACCACTTGTGTTTCTGGATCACCGAAACGTGCATTAAATTCAATCACTTTCGGTCCATTCTCTGTTTGGATAAGACCGGCATACAAAATGCCTGTAAATGTTCGATCCTCAGCGATCATCGCTTTCGCTGTTGGAATTAAAATTTCATCAACGCCAAATTGCACGTCTTGATCTGAAATGTGTGGAACCGGTGTGTAAGAGCCCATTCCGCCCGTATTTGGACCTTGGTCACCATCAAATGCGCGCTTATGATCTTGTGCAATGACCATCGGGTATACGTCTTCGCCATGAACGAACGCCATTAATGAAAACTCTTCTCCATCTAAAAATTCTTCGATAACAACACTTGCTGATGATTCGCCGAATCGAGCATCTAAAAGCATATCTTTCAATGCATCGATCGCTTCTTCAACGGTCATTGCTACGACAACGCCTTTACCAGCCGCAAGCCCGTCTGCTTTAATGACGATCGGTGCACCTTGTTGCTCAACATAAGCTTTTGCTTCTTCATACGAGTGAAATGTTTCATAAGCAGCTGTTGGAATTTGGTACTTTTTCATTAAATCTTTCGCAAATGATTTACTGCCTTCGATGATTGCTGCATTTTTTCTTGGTCCGAATATCTTCAAGCCTGCCGCTTCAAATTCATCGACGATTCCCCCTGAAAGTGGCACTTCTGGTCCAACGATCGTAAGGTCAATCGCTTCTTTTTTCGCAAAATCAACTAAATCAGCAAAAGCTGTTTCTTCAATTGGAACGAGTGTCGCGTCCATCTCGATGCCTGCATTTCCTGGCGCACAAAAAACTTCCGATACGAGCGCACTTTCCTTAACCTTTTGACAGATGGCATGCTCCCTGCCGCCACTGCCGACAACTAATACTTTCATTCCATTCACCTTCCAGATGAGGGGCCAGTCCTTAATATGTCGGACTGACCCCTTCTAATTAATTAATGTTTAAAATGACGTACTCCTGTAAAGACCATTGCAATGCCGTATTCATCCGCCGCTTTAATGGAATCTTCATCACGGATCGAGCCACCTGGTTGGATAATCGCTGTAATTCCCGCTTTTGCAGCTGCTTCAACCGTATCACCCATTGGGAAAAACGCATCGGATGCAAGCACTGCACCTTTCGCACGTTCACCAGCTTGTTCAAGTGCGATTTTAGCCGCACCAACTCGGTTCATTTGACCAGCACCGACTCCAAGCGTCATCTGACTATCCGCAACAACAATCGCATTGGATTTTACATGCTTCACAACTTTCCAGCCGAGTTTTAATGCAGCAAGCTCAGCATCCGTTGGTTTGCGCTTTGTTGGGACTGTAATTTCTGCATCCTCATACGTATAAGCATCTTGATCTTGGATAAGCAATCCGCCTTCTACGGAAGTGAGCATTTTTTCTTGTTTATTCGCCGACTCGAATGGAATCGTTAATAAACGAAGGTTTTTCTTCGCGGTTAATATGTCCAATGCTTCTTGTGTAAAACTTGGAGCAATGACAATTTCTAGGAAAATTTCATGCAATTGACTTGCTGTTTCTGCATCAACTTCACGGTTTAAGGCAACAATTCCACCGAAAATCGATGTCGGATCTGCTTCATACGCTTTTTTGAATGCTTCAGCAGCTGTTGCACCAACACCCGCACCACATGGATTCATATGCTTGACAGCGACAGCCGCTGGTTCTTGAAAATCTTTCACGAGCTGTAAAGCTGCATCTGCATCATGAATATTGTTATAGGAAAGTTCTTTTCCGTGTAATTGCTCCGCATGAGCGATCGAAAACTTCGATCCTAATGGGCGCTCATAAAATGCTGCCTTTTGATGAGGATTTTCACCGTAGCGCAAGCTTTGCTTTAACTCATACGTAAACGTCACGCGTTCTGGCTGTTCTTCACCTGCAAGCTCAGTCATATACTCAGCAATTTGTGCGTCATATGCTGCTGTGTGGCGGAATACTTTTGCTGCAAGCCAACGTTTCGTTGTTTTCGATACTTCCCCATCTGTGCGTAGTTCCTCTAACACTTTACGATAATCTGCTGCATCAACGACAACCGTTAAATGATCATGGTTCTTAGCCGAAGCTCTTAACATCGCTGGACCGCCGATATCGATGTTTTCAATCGCATCTTCAGCTGTAACATCAGGTTTGGCAATCGTTTGTTGGAATGGGTATAAATTTACACATACTAAATCAATCGGTTTGATTCCTTGTTCATCAAGCTGAGCCATATGTCCAGCATCGTCGCGTTTTGCCAGCAGACCGCCATGGATGAATGGATGTAATGTTTTCACTCGTCCTTCTAAAATTTCTGGAAAGCCGGTCACTTCGTCGACTGCTTTCACAGAAACTCCGTTCTCTTCCAATGTTTTTTTTGTTCCGCCTGTTGAGAGGATTTCAAATCCGAGTGCAACAAGCTCCTTCGTAAATTCAACTACACCTGTTTTATCTGATACACTAATTAGTGCTCTTTTCATCCAGCTTCCCTCCGCTATTCTTGAAGTAATTTCTCCAACGTTTCTGGGTAAAACACATGCTCAACTTCATGAATTTTTTGTTCCACATCTTCCAATGCATCTGTGTCAACGAGTTCAACCGCTCTTTGAGCAATGATCGGTCCCGTATCCATCCCCTCATCTACATAATGGATCGTTACTCCCGTTACTTTCACACCTGCACGAACCGCTTGCCCGACCGCATCGATTCCAGGGAAAGCAGGCAATAAGGACGGATGAATATTAATAATTTTATTCGAAAATGCTTCAAGTAACGTCGGACCAATGAGTCTCATATAACCTGCAAGCACGATATAATCCACTTCATGACTATGCAGCTGATTCACAATCTCTTGTTCAAACTCTACTTTTGAAGCATATTGTTTCGGAGAAAAAACAAAAGTGTCCACCTTTGCTTCATTTGCTTTATTGATGACTGCCGCACCAGGCTTGTCACATACTAATAAAGCGATTTGTGCATGAAGGCGACTCTCCTTCACTGCATCAACAATCGCTTGAAAATTACTTCCTGTTCCTGATGCGAAAACGGCTATTCTCTTCACTTTGCTTCCCCCGGTTTTACGAACTGAACGCCTTCACCTTTCACTACTGTGCCAATTTGATACGCCTTTTCGCCTTGTTCAATCAAGAAGCGAGTAACCGCATCTGCCTTGTTTGCATCAACAGCAATGACAAATCCAATTCCCATATTAAAAATATTGAACATTTCTTCTCTATCAAGCTCGCCATATTTTTCAAGTGCTTTAAAAATTGGCAATACAGGCCATGAATCAAGCTCAACTACTGCACCAATATCTTGAGGAAGCATTCTCGGAATATTTTCAATAAACCCGCCACCAGTAATATGTGACATACCTTTTAGGCCAAATTCTTTATGGGCAGCCAAAACAGGTTTCACATAAATCTTCGTCGGTTTTAATAACTCTTCACCTAAGCTTCTTTTAAGCTCTGGAAGCTTTGCATCAAGTTCAAACCCTTGATTCTCAAGGAAGATTTTTCGGACGAGTGAGTAGCCATTGCTATGAATGCCACTTGAAGCAAGACCGATTAATACATCGCCATCTTGGATCTTTTCACCCGTAATGATGTCTGATTTCTCACAAGCACCAACGGAAAAACCAGCCAAATCATATTCATCTTCCTCATATAATCCTGGCATTTCTGCTGTCTCTCCGCCAATGAGCGCACATCCGGCTTGTTCACAGCCATCCGCAATTCCACTTACGATCTGTTCAATTTTATCAGGAACGGCTTTGCCAAGTGCCACATAGTCTAGAAAATAGAGCGGCTCTGCCCCTTGAACAACGATATCATTTACACACATTGCGACACAGTCAATTCCAATCGTATCGTGCTTATCCATCATGAAAGCGAGCTTTAATTTTGTTCCAACCCCATCGGTTCCTGAAACAAGTACAGGCTCTTTTAGATTGAGAGCTGACAGATCAAACGCACCGCCAAAGCCACCTAATTGTCCCATCACACCTGGACGCATTGTTCGCTTCGTATGCTTTTTAATTTTTTCAACCGCTTCATATCCGGCCTCAATATCAACGCCGGCATTTCGGTAGGCATTCGCCATCCTTATAGCCTCCTCATAAGATCAATTGATGATTTCTTTTTCATATGGCAATGGAGTATCTGGATAAATTTCTGTCGGATATTCCCCAGTAAAGCATGCCATACATTGACCGCAATCTTTTCCATAGCCTTTTCGTCCAATTGCTTCAAGCGTTCCTTCGACACTTAAAAAAGTTAAAGAATCAGCTTCAATCATTTCACGAATTTCTTCGACACTATGCGCAGATGCGATTAACTCTTCATGTGTGGATGTATCGATTCCATAAAAACAAGGATTTTTCATCGGTGGAGAGCTGATGCACACGTGAACTTCCGTTGCACCTGCCTCTTTCAGCATCCTGACAATTCGTTTACACGTTGTTCCACGAACGATCGAATCATCGACCATGACGACTCTTTTTCCTTCCACCACTTTTCGTACAGGTGAAAGCTTCATCTTTACCCCTTGCTCGCGCAGTTCTTGAGAAGGTTTAATGAATGTACGGCCAACATAACGATTTTTAATGATGCCGAGCTCGTATGGAATACCAGCTGTTTCCGCAAAACCAATTGCCGCCGAAATACTTGAATCTGGCACACCTGTAACTACATCCGCTTCAATTTGCGCTTCCTTGGCAAGCATTTTTCCGAGATTTTTCCTTGCTGTATGAATGTTAATTCCTTCAATATCACTGTCTGGACGGGAAAAGTATACATATTCCATTGTACACATGGCACTTTTGGCCGAAAGGGAAAAACGTTCTGATTGTAGTCCATCATCATTAATAATGATTAATTCCCCTGGCTCTACGTCACGAACGAACTCAGCTCCAATTAAATCATAAGCACAAGTTTCTGAAGATACGCAGTAAGCATCTCCTACTTTTCCAATCGAAAGTGGGCGCATGCCGTTCGGATCTTGGGCGATAATCAATTCGTTTTCCGACATAATGACAAGCGCATAGGCTCCTTTTACCATTGAAAGGGCATTTTTCACTTTGTCTTTTAACGCCAGATACCCACTTCGTTTAATTAAATGGGCAAGCACTTCTGTATCTGAGCTCGTCTGAAAAATACTCCCTTGCATTTCGAGCTGATGTCTTAAATCATTCGCATTAATTAAGTTCCCATTATGCGCAAGCGTCAAGCTGCCGCTTTGTGAATGGAGGAGGAAAGGCTGCACATTTTCTGTACCGCCCTTATCTGCCCCACCATACTTCACATGGCCGATCGCGCTTGATCCTACTAAACTTTTTATTTTCTTTTCATCAAAAACATCATTTACAAGCCCTTCGCCTCGTACTCCTTTTAACCGTTCACGATCGGTAACAACAATGCCGGCACCTTCTTGACCGCGGTGTTGTAAACTATGCAGTCCATAATACGTAAATTGAGCCGCATCGGGATGACCCCATATTCCAAACACACCACATTCCTCGTTTAGCCCTCTAAATTCAGCAAACATGGAATGGCTCCTTTCCAGGCTTCTTCCATTACCTTAACGTTAGATTGAATCAATTGTTTTTCAGAACCATCGATAATGAGTTCACCATTATCTGTTACCTCACCGATGCGAACAGCATCCTCAACAAGCTGTTCAAACACAGCCTGATGCTCTTTTTTCACAGATAAAATAAAGCGAGATTGTGTTTCAGAGAATAATGCAGATGTTTCATTTCCTTCTAGAGCTACTTTTGCACCAAGACCGTTTGTGCCAAACAAGGATTCAGCAAGTGCAACAGCCGCTCCACCTTCGGATACATCATGTGCAGATGCAACAAATCCACTGCGGATCGCTTGTAAAATTTGTTTTTGTCTTTTTACTTCAACGTCTAAATCAATCGCTGGTGCTTTACCGAAAATATCTCCGTGCACCATTTTTTGCAATTCACTGCCGCCAAACTCATCTTTCGTTTCACCAACGAGATAAATAAGGTCGCCTGCTGATTTAAAGTTTTGCGTTGTCACATAAGACAAATCTTGGATTAAACCGACCATCCCAATAATCGGTGTCGGATAAATCGCACTGCCGCCTTTTTCATTGAAAAGTGACACGTTTCCGCCAATAACTGGGCTTTCAAGCGCTAAACAAGCTGCACTGATTCCAGCTGCTGATTGTTCAATTTGCCAAAAGATTTCCGGCTTTTCTGGACTTCCAAAGTTCAATCCGTCAGTGATCGCTAACGGCTCCGCTCCTGAACAAACAACATTTCGCGCAGCTTCTGCTACCGCAATTTTCCCGCCGACTTCTGGGTCTAAATATAGATAGCGAGAGTTACAGTCTGTTGTAATCGCGATTGCTTTATTCGTACCGCTTATTCTAACAACTGCCGCATCTGAGCCAGGGCTTACAACTGTGTTAGAGCCAACATGATGATCAAACTGGCTATATACCCATTCTTTGCTCGCAATCGTCGGTTGTTGTAAAAGCTTCGTTAATGTTTCGTTATAATCAGACACTTCCGGTACTGCCTGTTCCATCGCTTGGAACTCACGATAGTATGCTGGTTCAGCAGATGGCTTATGATACACCGGTGCATCTTCTGCTAATGCATCAGCTGGAATTTCAGCTACGACTTCCCCTTTATGAAGCAAGCGCAACATTTTATCATCTGTTACATGACCAACCGTCACTGCCTCGATGTCGTATTTAGCGAAAAGATCAACGATTTCTTGCTCGCGGCCTTTTTCAATAACGAGCAGCATCCGCTCTTGTGATTCAGAAAGCATCATTTCATAAGCTGTCATGTTTTCTTCACGTTGTGGGACAAGATCAAGGTTCATTTCAATTCCAGAACCGGCTTTACTCGCCATTTCTGAAGATGAGCTCGCTAAACCTGCTGCCCCCATGTCTTGAATCCCGATTAATGCATCTGATTTAACGAGCTCCAAACATGCATCCATTAGCATTTTTTCCGTAAACGAGTCACCGCGTTGTACTGCTGCGCGATCTTCATCCTCTTCATCCGATAATTCAACAGATGAGAAGGTTGCTCCGTGAATGCCATCACGTCCGGTTGCAGCGCCCGCGTACATCACCGTGTTGCCAACCCCTTTTGCTTGGCCTTTTTGCATGTTTTCATGATCGATTAAACCAACGACCATCGCATTGACAAGTGGATTATGTTCGTAAGCTGGATCGAATTGAATTTCGCCGCCAACTGTTGGAATCCCTAGCCCGTTACCATAATCAGCAATCCCAGCTACTGCTTGCTCTAATAAATAACGAACTCGCGGTGAATCCAATTCGCCGAAACGGAGTGAGTTTAATGAGGCAATCGGTCTTGCTCCCATTGAAAAAACATCACGCACGATTCCACCAACACCTGTTGCCGCACCTTCATATGGTTCAACCGCCGATGGTGAGTTATGACTTTCAATTTTGAAAACGACTGCTTGATTGTCACCAATATCAACGATTCCTGCACCTTCACCGGGTCCTTGGAGCACTTGTTTTCCTTCTGTTGGGAACTTTTTCAATACTGGCTTAGAATTTTTATAGCTACAATGCTCAGACCACATAACAGAAAACAATCCTGTTTCCGTGTAATTCGGTGTTCTTCCTAGCATTTTTTCCGCAAGTAAAAATTCTTCGTCTGTCAAACCCATTTCCTTATAAATTTTCTCGTCTTTTATTTGATTTGGGTTTGGCTCATGCATTTGTGGCATGTGATTCCCTCCAGTTTCTAACAATTGATTGGAAAATTCTTAATCCGTCTTTACTTCCGAAAATTTGATCCACAGCACGCTCTGGATGTGGCATTAACCCAAGGATGTTTCCTTGCTTATTCGTAACTCCAGCAATGTTCTCTACGCTGCCGTTTGGATTTTTCGATGTATAAGTGAAAATAATTTGATTGTTTGCTTTTAGATCCGCCAATGTCACTTCATCTACATAATAATTCCCTTTCGCATGTGCGATTGGAATCGCAATCTGTTCACCATTTTCAAATGAAGAAGAAAACATTGTATCATTGTTTTCAACATGTAACTGAACAGATTTACAAGTAAATTTAAGGCTCTGATTTTGCAGCAATACTCCTGGAAGCAGACCAGCCTCCGTTAACATTTGAAACCCATTTCCGATTCCTAATACAGGCTTGCCAGAAGCTGCCGCCTCTTCAACTGCCTTCATGATCGGTTGCATACGGGCAATCGCACCTGGACGAACGGCATCACCATATGATGTGCCTCCCGGAAGAACTACTGCATCAAAACGATCTAAGTTATCATTATCATGTCTAACTACTTCTGCCTCTTCACCAAGCTGATCGACAATCGCATTATACGTATCTACTTCACAGCTTGTCCCTGGAAAAACGATGATAGCAAATTTCACTTTGCTTCAACCTCCTCGATTTCAAAACGATAATCTTCAATTACCGTATTGACAAGCAAGTCGCGACATAATTTGTGAACTGTCTCTTCGATGTTTTTCTCCGTTTTTTCGATCGTAACTTCCATATACTTTCCAATTCTTACATCCTGAACTTCAGTAAATTCCGCTTTTTGCAATGCTTTTGTCGCAGCAGAACCATGTGGATCAACAACACTCTCTTTTAATGTTACATAAACTTTCACTTTATACATGATGATTTCCCCTCTCTTATCCGTTCCAAATTTGAGTTGCGTCTAGCTCTTGTAAAGTTACATCCAGTTCATCCGTTAAAATCGTAATATGCCCCATTTTTCTTCCCTGTTTTGCTTCTGCTTTTCCATAAAAATGAACTGACCAATCAGGACGTTGTGGAATTTCATTGACTACCCCAGCGACATGCTCTCCAAGCACATTGACCATAATGGCTGGCTGCAATAACCTCACTTTAGGCAATGGCCAACCACAAACAGCCCGAATATGCTGGTCAAATTGCGAAAGTGTACATGCTTCAATTGTGTAATGGCCTGAATTATGAGGTCTCGGTGCAAGTTCATTCACATATAACTGTCCTTCTTCAGTCAAAAATAATTCCACTGCCAACGTACCAATAAGCTGAAGCTTGTCTGCAATTTTTTCTGCCAATTCGCTTACATCCTGCTCCACTTGCGCTGTTATTCTCGCAGGCACGATCGTTTCATGTAAAATGTTATTTTTATGAATATTTTCGCCAATCGGAAACCATGTTAACTCACCGTTTACACCTCTCGTCATGACGATTGATATTTCCTTATCGAAAGGAATCCACGCTTCAAGCACACAAGGACCTGCATTCAATAATGTTGCTGCCTCGGCGCAATCTCCACGACTTTTGATTACGTATTGCCCTTTGCCATCGTATCCGCCACGAGAAGTTTTTAATACACATGGTATTCCAATCGTTTCAACTTCACGCTCTAAATCATCTTCCGAATAAATCACTGCATACGGAGCAACTTCAACTCCAGCTTCAGTTAATGCCTGCTTTTCTAAAATTCGATCTTGCGTTATTTTAATCAGCTCGGCTCCTTGTGGAATGTATGCTTTTTCCGTTAGCCATTTCAATGCTTCATAATCAATATTTTCAAATTCATAAGTGATCACATCACTTTTTTCCGCCAAAAGGGCAAGTGCCTCACGATCATCGTACGTAGCGATGATTTGTTCATCTGCCACTTGACCTGCCGGTGAGTCCGGTGCAGGCTCCAAAATGATGACACGAAAACCAGCTTCTTTTGCGGAAAAAGTCATCATTCTCCCCAACTGACCACCGCCGATGATCCCAATTGTTTGTCCCGGTTGAATGAATGTCTTAGACAAGTTGATCACTGCTTTCCAACACTTTTTCTTTCATTTCATTTCGTCGATTTTCCAGTCTTCTTGCAATCTGTTCGTTCTCTGTACCTAAAATTTGTGCAGCAAGCAAGCCAGCATTTACTGCCCCTGCTTTCCCAATTGCTACTGTCGCAACCGGAACACCGCCAGGCATTTGCACAATCGAAAGGAGAGAATCCATTCCCTTCAATGACTTCGATTCAACAGGAACACCAATAACCGGCAGTACCGTTTTCGCCGCAACCATTCCTGGAAGATGCGCAGCCCCTCCAGCACCAGCGATAATCACCTTCAAGCCTCTTTCTTTTGCTGTTTCTGCATACTCGAACATTAAATCAGGAGTACGATGTGCCGAAACAACCTTTTTTTCATACGGTACTTGTAATTCATCAAGCACTTCACAAGCATGCGTCATCGTTTCCCAGTCAGATGTACTTCCCATAATAATTCCGACTTCGGTTTTCATCAAAATCCCTCCGTCCTTTATGTAAAAATAAAAAACGGATAGACTGCTTTTCTGTAAAAGAAAGCAGTCTATCCGGGAGTAGAAATCACACTTGAAAAAAGCACATCAAATGCTTCCCAAACTTCCACTTTCCTCATAGTCCAATTATTTACGGTAATCGGGTAGAAACGTACGGGCCTTATTCCCATAATATATGAGGTTTTCATCAACATATTGATTTTAGCAAAGATTCGTTTGGGATGTCAACTAAAAATCGAACATTTTAACATACGAATAATTTAATGTTCGGATTTAGGGCTCTTTCACACCTTGAAAGACTATTTTTTGAGCAATTGGAATATAATTGGTTTCTCCCTTTTTCTTTTCTTCTTTAAAAATCGGTTTTTCCATTCTTCTTACAGGGCGGTATCCTTCCCGGCTCATTCGTTCTAAACATTGCTGAATCGTTTCTCCCTCTTGAACTTCAAACTGTTTTTTCATTTTACTTTCCTTCCTCTAATTGATTTTACCCAAAATCCGCCATGGATAGCTTTAGGCTCATAAGAAATAATAAATGCCTTCGGATCCAGCTCCTTAATTTTTTCATATAATTTTAACTCATACTTTCTCGCTGTAAGCACCTGTAAAGCCATTCGATCCCCTTCTAAACCTTGGGCTGCCCAGCTAGTTACACCATAACCTTCTGCACGCAATTGCTTTGGAAGATCTCGGTCGTACTCCTTTGTAATAACATTCACTGTAATATATCCAAGGGCCATCTTCTCTTCAATCTTCGAGCCGACAATGACTCCAATTCCATATCCAACCGCATAAGCAATTAAATTTTGAATTTGATTCAAATTATCTAATACGAGGCCGAGCCCGACGACATAAATGACAACTTCAATCATACTTAAAAATGCTGCAAGATAACGATACCCTTTTAAAGTTAGGATCATCCTAATCGTAAAAAAGGTAACATACACAATATTAATAAGTAAAATAATAGCAACCATCATTAAGCCATTTTCTAACATCCAGACTCCTCCATTTTGCAATTCATCTTATTATATTTTGTCTTCCCTAGTTCCATTGTTTCTACTCCCATTTCATGATTGTACTTTTCTATGTAAGCAAAAATAAATGTAATTGAGATACTATAATCATAAAGCCTCCTTTAGTATGAAAATAATGATTCGAGCAAAATCAAATTGCTGTTTATATCCACTTGCGTAGGGATAACAATCCACTTATTTTAATTCACGGGCCACTTGCATGAAAATACAAGCTACTTGCTCCAGTTTACGAGCCACTTGCGTGAAAATACAAGCTACTTGCTCAGGTTTACGAGCCACTTACGTGAAAATACAAGCTACTTGCTCAGGTTTACGAGCCACTTGCGTGAAAATACAAGCTACTTGCTCAGGTTTACGAGCCACTTGCATGAAAATACAAGCCACTTGCTCCGGTTTACGAGCCACTTGCGTGAAAATACAAGCCACTTGCTCCGGTTTATGAGCCAGTTCATTTTTGAGCAATACACTTCTCAATTCAATATAAAAAGCGTAACACAAATGTATGTGTTACGCTTTGCTTGCCTGACAATGCCTTACTTTTGCAGGGGGAAATCCCAAACTACATCGGCGTTCGAGCTTAACTGCCGTATTCGCGCTGCGAATCATGATGACCGGCGAATCTCTTCGTCACTTGCGCTCGCTCGATTCTCATGGGCATTGCACATCCTGAGTCTCGCTTCCTTGGTTCCTCGACCTACTTGCTCCTCCTATAAAGGAAAGAGTCAAAAAAAGACACCCTCTTTTTGAGAATGTCTTTGACTGCCTGGCAACGTCCTACTCTTGCAGGGGGAAACCCCCAACTACCATCGGCGCTGAAGAGCTTAACTGCCGTGTTCGAGATGGGAACGGGTGTGACCTCTTCGCTATCGCCACCAGACTTGTACAGGATGTACTGGCTTCTGTGTTGCTCACAGGACGTGAGCGATCTTAACAGAAGATCCTTTTCTGCTTGAGAAAATGTTCGTTCTCTCAAAACTAGATAAATGAGAAGGTAAACCATGTAATAAATTGATTAAGTCCTCGATCGATTAGTATCCGTCAGCTCCATGTGTCACCACACTTCCACACCGGACCTATCAACCTGATCATCTTTCAGGGATCTTACTAGCTTGCGCTATGGGAAATCTCATCTTGAGGGGGGCTTCATGCTTAGATGCTTTCAGCACTTATCCCGTCCGCACATAGCTACCCAGCGATGCTCCTGGCGGAACAACTGGTACACCAGCGGTGCGTCCATCCCGGTCCTCTCGTACTAAGGACAGCTCCTCTCAAATTTCCTGCGCCCACGACGGATAGGGACCGAACTGTCTCACGACGTTCTGAACCCAGCTCGCGTACCGCTTTAATGGGCGAACAGCCCAACCCTTGGGACCGACTACAGCCCCAGGATGCGATGAGCCGACATCGAGGTGCCAAACCTCCCCGTCGATGTGAACTCTTGGGGGAGATAAGCCTGTTATCCCCGGGGTAGCTTTTATCCGTTGAGCGATGGCCCTTCCATGCGGAACCACCGGATCACTAAGCCCGACTTTCGTCCCTGCTCGACTTGTAGGTCTCGCAGTCAAGCTCCCTTGTGCCTTTACACTCTGCGAATGATTTCCAACCATTCTGAGGGAACCTTTGGGCGCCTCCGTTACATTTTAGGAGGCGACCGCCCCAGTCAAACTGCCTGCCAGACACTGTCTCCCAGCCGGATCACGGCTGCGGGTTAGAATGTCAATACAGCAAGGGTAGTATCCCACCAATGCCTCCACCGAAGCTGGCGCTCCGGTTTCCAAGGCTCCTACCTATCCTGTACAAGCTGCACCAACATTCAATATCAGGCTGCAGTAAAGCTCCACGGGGTCTTTCCGTCCTGTCGCGGGTAACCTGCATCTTCACAGGTACTATAATTTCACCGAGTCTCTCGTTGAGACAGTGCCCAGATCGTTGCGCCTTTCGTGCGGGTCGGAACTTACCCGACAAGGAATTTCGCTACCTTAGGACCGTTATAGTTACGGCCGCCGTTTACTGGGGCTTCAATTCGCACCTTCGACCGAAGTCTAAGCGCTCCTCTTAACCTTCCAGCACCGGGCAGGCGTCAGCCCCTATACTTCGCCTTACGGCTTCGCAGAGACCTGTGTTTTTGCTAAACAGTCGCCTGGGCCTATTCACTGCGGCTTCCGCAAGCTTTCACTCGCGGGAGCACCCCTTCTCCCGAAGTTACGGGGTCATTTTGCCGAGTTCCTTAACGAGAGTTCTCTCGATCACCTTAGGATTCTCTCCTCGCCTACCTGTGTCGGTTTGCGGTACGGGCACCCATTTCCTCGCTAGAGGCTTTTCTTGGCAGTGTGGAATCAGGAACTTCGGTACTATATTTCCCTCGCCATCACAGTTCAGCCTTAGGAGTAAGGATTTGCCTCACTCCCAGCCTACCTGCTTGGACGCGCTAATCCAGCAGCGCGCTTACCCTATCCTCCTGCGTCCCCCCATTACTCAAACGGAAATTAGGTGGTACAGGAATATCAACCTGTTGTCCATCGCCTACGCCTTTCGGCCTCGGCTTAGGCCCCGACTAACCCTGAGCGGACGAGCCTTCCTCAGGAAACCTTAGGCATTCGGTGGAAGGGATTCTCACCCTTCTTTCGCTACTCATACCGGCATTCTCACTTCTAAGCGCTCCACCAGTCCTTACGATCTGGCTTCACAGCCCTTAGAACGCTCTCCTACCATTGACACCAGAAGGTGTCAATCCGCAGCTTCGGTGATACGTTTAGCCCCGGTACATTTTCGGCGCAGAGTCACTCGACCAGTGAGCTATTACGCACTCTTTAAATGGTGGCTGCTTCTAAGCCAACATCCTGGTTGTCTAAGCAACTCCACATCCTTTTCCACTTAACGTATACTTTGGGACCTTAGCTGGCGGTCTGGGTTGTTTCCCTCTCGACTACGGATCTTATCACTCGCAGTCTGACTCCCAAGGACAAGTAATTGGCATTCGGAGTTTGTCTGAATTCGGTAACCCGATGAGGGCCCCTAGTCCAAACAGTGCTCTACCTCCAACACTCTTACCTTGAGGCTAGCCCTAAAGCTATTTCGGAGAGAACCAGCTATCTCCAGGTTCGATTGGAATTTCACCGCTACCCACACCTCATCCCCGCACTTTTCAACGTACGTGGGTTCGGGCCTCCAGTAAGTGTTACCTTACCTTCACCCTGGACATGGGTAGATCACCTGGTTTCGGGTCTGCGACCTCATACTTATTCGCCCTATTCAGACTCGCTTTCGCTGCGGCTCCGTCTCTTCAACTTAACCTTGCATGAAATCGCAACTCGCCGGTTCATTCTACAAAAGGCACGCCATCACACATGAATGTGCTCTGACTACTTGTAGGCACACGGTTTCAGGATCTTTTTCACTCCCCTTCCGGGGTGCTTTTCACCTTTCCCTCACGGTACTGGTTCACTATCGGTCACTAGGGAGTATTTAGCCTTGGGAGATGGTCCTCCCTGCTTCCGACGGGATTTCACGTGTCCCGCCGTACTCAGGATCCACTCTGGAGGGAACGAAGTTTCGAATACAGGGCTGTTACCTTCTCTGGCGGGTCTTTCCAGACCGCTTCATCTACTTCGTTCCTTTGTAACTCCGTGTAGAGTGTCCTACAACCCCAAGAGGCAAGCCTCTTGGTTTGGGCTCTTCCCGTTTCGCTCGCCGCTACTTAGGGAATCGATGTTTCTTTCTCTTCCTCCGGGTACTTAGATGTTTCAGTTCCCCGGGTCTGCCTTCCATTTCCTATGTATTCAGAAATGGATACTACTCCATTACGAGCAGTGGGTTTCCCCATTCGGAAATCTCCGGATCAACGCTTGCTTACAGCTCCCCGAAGCATATCGGTGTTAGTCCCGTCCTTCATCGGCTCCTAGTGCCAAGGCATCCGCCGTGCGCCCTTATTAACTTAATC
>NZ_JAGYPD010000006.1 GCF_018343515.1 Bacillus sp. FJAT-50079
ACGATTGGACGTCCTACCTGGTCGATGATTTTCTGGACTAGCGGTTCAAGCATATTACTATCGTGAACATTTCCTGGAGTGACGATGTTTGCGAGTACAAATCCCTTCTCGTCCGTAGCAGCGTGAAAAGAATAGGCAAATTGCTTTGTCCGTTCATCCTTAACGTAATAACCACTCTCAGGGTCCGTTGTCGATTCTTTAATCTCCTTGTACTCTTCTGTTTCAAACTTTTCCGGTGGGAATGGTTTCTTCCCGTTCTTTTCACGATCAAGGTTGAGCTCCTCCTGGAGCCTCTTCTCATAAGCTCGCGTCTCTTTACGAACAACCTTCTTCTCGAACTTTCTCTTATTCGCACTCGCTTTAACATGGGTCGAATCAATGAAGACATGATCTGGGCTGAGAAGCCCACGATTTGTCACTTCGTTTAGAACTTTATAGAAAATCTGCTCGAACAGATCAGTATCTGCAAATCGACGGACATAGTTTTTCCCAAACGTGGAGAAGTGAGGAACCTCGGTATGAAAGCCAAAGCCTAGAAACCAGCGATATGCCACGTTCGTTTCAATTTCCTTGATTGTCTGGCGCATGGAGCGGATGCCGAAGGTATACTGAATGAATGTCATCTTGATCAGCACTACAGGATCTATGCTGGGTCTACCGATGGTCGAGTAAAGATCTTCAACTAATGGATAGATGAAGGAGAAATCAATAGCCGCATCTAGTTTGCGAACTAGATGATTTTGAGGAACCAACTGCTCTATGGTCAGCATTTCCAACTGTTCGCGCTCATTGATTTGATTCTTCGTCATCATATCCATCACCTCCTATTTTTAATAAGAAATACCGTTGATTGGAGCGTAGGGCGGCGACTCCTGCGGGAACAGCGCGAGCTGAAGACCCTGGACTGAGCACAGCGAGGGAAGCGGCTGAAGCCGTGCCCGCGGAACGCGTCCGCCCGAAGCGGAAATCAACTTTCCTAGGTTACCACTATTTTAAAAGAAAAAAGACCGTAGGCAAACACCTAAATTTCTGTGTTTGTCTACAGTCTGAACACACTTCATACGAAGTGTGTTTTTGCTTATGCATACCTTATTTCTATTCTTTCGTAATCATTTTGGCAATTTGTTCGTTTGTCATCGTGTTGTCTAATTGAAATGTGCCAATTTGAATATAACGTTGGAGCTCTTTTTCTCCAAGAAATGCATTAAACTGTTCAGAGCTATCGATCACTCCGGCATCCTCTAATTGTTTGCTAATTTCTTTCGATGACATCCCTTCAACAATATCCAATTTAAAGGTGATGATTTTTGGCTCGACATCATCTTGCTTTACTGGCTCTTTTTCAGCTAAAAGGGACTCGTATTTTTCTCTCCATTCTTTTTCTTGCTCAACGATACGCTCATAATCAGCAAGCTTTACTTCAATATAATCGGGATCAGGCTGTTTCGCTATCTTTTCTTCTTTGGCAAAAAAAGAATGGTAGATAATTAAAATGAGAGCGGCAAGAAATAAACCGGCTGCTAATCCTCTCGTTGTCTGTTTATCCATCATTACGACCTCCTGCTTAATATATCGCGAACCGTTTCAAGCGATAGGGAGGATTGTTTAGCAATTTGGTGGATATCGAGCCCTTGATTAAATAAAGCTAACACTTGATTCATTAATATTTCATTTGGTTCTTTTTTAAACTCCAAAGGCTCGTCCTCTAAAAGTAATTCTTCCTCAAGAATGCTCATTCTTTTCTTGAGGGAATAATGCTCTTGTAGCATTTGGATCGATAATTGTTCCATTTCTTTTTCCAATTCGCGCGTACGATTTTTTTGGAAAAAGGAAATGAACAATAATAATGCTGATGCGCTTAATAAAATAATAATAATTGTATTCATATTCCACCTCTACCTTTTCAATATTCTTATTATATCAATCGCTCATCTAAGTACAACATTCAGATGAAAAATTACTAGCATTTCTTAAACAATAGTGATATTATTAAAAGGTCGTATGAATAGTGAAGAATGCATTGAAGTTTGGAGGGAAAGACATGCGCGTAAATATTACACTAGCTTGCACGGAATGCAGTGAGCGTAACTATATTTCAACAAAAAACAAACGTAATAATACTGACCGTCTTGAGCTTAAAAAATACTGCCCAAGAGAAAAACGGGTTACTTTGCATCGTGAAACGAAGTAATTAATAAAAGGCCAAAACATTGTACGCACCAGTGTTTTGGTCTTTTTTCATTAAGAGGAGTTTCTGCTATGGATAAAAAAATGATAAGAAAACAAATGAGTGATTACTTAAATGAAATGGACGAAATGACATATAAGAAAAAGTCAGGGCAGATTGCCGATCGGTTAATAGATACAACAGAGTGGATAAAGGCGGAAACAATCGCAATCACCATTTCTCAGTTTCCAGAAGTTGAAACGAGACGGCTTATTAAGGAAGGGTGGGCCCAAGGGAAAATTATTTCCGTGCCTAAATGTATTCCAGCTTCAAAGGAGATGGTATTTAAAAAAATTACATCGTTTGATCAATTGGAATCAGCTTATTATGGCTTACTTGAACCGATTGAAGAAACGGAAGCGATTGAAAAAGAGCAGCTTCAATTAATCATTGTTCCAGGGTTAATTTACAATCGAAGCGGATATCGCATCGGCTTTGGCGGCGGCTACTATGATCGATATTTAAAGCGGTTTCAAGGGAAGATGATCTCACTTGCTTTTGCTGAACAAATTATCGATGATATTCCAACTGAAGCTCATGATATTCCGGTACATAAAATTATTACAAATAAAGAAGTCATTTCATGCTAAAAAGATCAGTGATGATCTTTTTTTGTTCATGATGATTTTTTAGTATTCATCTACTGAACAATGTAACGGAATAACTATATGGAATTAAGATTTTTTAATAGAAACCTCTTTAGTGGATTTATGTTTTAGGCATCCGCTTGGAACATAAATCCTAACGGGTGCTTGCGTATTACAAAGAGCTAGCGTTCTAATTGCAACCGTTGAGGGTTTTCGTTATAGTAAAAATAATATACAAAACGGTTCGAACGTATGAAAGTGGGGCTTGCGTCTTGGCAGGACAAGAAGATTTTTTGTTTTGGCAATTGATCAACGAGTTTATCTCAGAAAAAAATTATCGGTTAGTTAGAGTAAATGAATCACAGACGGAAATCTGGTTAGAAAATAGAAAAAATAAACAAGCAAGAATGATCCGTTTAGTTAGATATGACCTTGATTGGAATGCGAAAATACGACGAGATTTACAAATGGTATATATGCAAGCAGAAAGACTAAGAAAGCATTTTTATGCTAGGCATTTAACGGTGTTAAATCTTTATGTATCAGAGCATCCCCCAGTAGACGATGATCAATTGACTAGAGCGAACATCGGAAATAAAAAGGTAAGGATCCCGACTGTCATCATCACAAGGAAATATGCTAATGAAGCGCTCGACGAAGTTGGAAAAATAATCGGGGCGCCGCTTGACCTTCGTATAAAGGAAGAGTATGAAGAGAGTGAAATTATTTCACTTAAAGAAAATATTATTAGGCAAACTTCAGATCAGGTCCAAGAAGAACGACAATTATTTGATTTTGCTAAGCCTTTTTTTGCATATTTCTTTATGGCTGTTCAAATCATCATGTTTTTATTGATGGAGGCAAAAGGTGGCAGTACGAATACAGAGACTTTGATTACATTTGGGGCGAAATATAATCCGCTTATTTTGGCTGGAGAATGGTGGCGTTTTATTACGCCTGTCTTTTTACATATTGGTATTTTACATTTACTTATGAATACGTTAGCTCTTTATTATTTAGGAACTGCAGTGGAAAGAATGTTTGGACGCATACGATTTCTTTGGATATATTTATTTTCCGGATTTGCTGGTACACTTGCAAGCTTCGTATTCACCGATCATTTATCAGCAGGTGCGAGCGGGGCTATTTTCGGTTGCTTCGGTGCATTGCTTTATTTAGGGGTTGTGAACTCACAACTGTTTTTCAGAACCGTAGGAATGAATGTGATCGCACTTATCGGAATCAACTTAATATTTGGCTTTTCCGTTCCAGGCATTGATAATGCTGGGCATATCGGAGGATTAATCGGAGGATTTTTCGCTACTGGAATCGTTCATTTTCCGAAAAAACGTCGTATTTCGTTTCAAGCGGTTTTCGCTTTATTAACGGCAGCAGCCATTTGGCTTATGTTTACTATCGGGTTTGCGAACGATCGCCCCGCCGTTTTTAATCAAATGGCCCAAGAGTATGTCGAAAAAGGCGAATGGCAAAAGGCCTATGATTTATTGTCACAATATGTAAACGATGGGAAAGGAAATGAATTATCGTATTTTCAATTATCACTTCTTGAAATCTATCAAGAAGATTATTTGAAAGCGAGAGACTTATTGGAAGAGGCGGTTGAAATTGAACCAAAATTTCATGAAGCACATTTCAATTTAGCGATCCTTTACTTGGAAACGGGTGAGATTGAGCAAGCGAAAATTCACGCGGAAATTGCGAATGACCTCTTTCAAAATGATAAGTATGAACAATTCATTCATGAATTAGAAAAACATAGTGGTGAGAAAAATGAAATCAGCATTTGATGTTCAACAACTTTTAAAAAACTTTGGGATTTTTATTTATATTGGGGACCGATTGGCAGATTTAGAATTAATGGAAGCAGAAGTTAGAGAACTTTATGGATCAAAATTAATCACTTCGGAACAATTTCAGCAAGCATTACTTATTTTACGAAGCGAGATTACTAAAGAAAAAAATAAAAAATAGGAAATGTGGGGAAAATGAAATGAATGAAAAAAAACTTGTTGGCATTGATATTGGTGGGACATCTATAAAACTTGCATTTTTAACAGAGAGCGGGAATATTAATCATAAATGGGAAATCGCTACGAATAAACAAGAGGGTGGCAAACATGTGATTTCTGAAATTGCCGCATCGATTTTTGAAAAATTAGAGGAATTACATATGGAACGTGATCAGCTTATCGCCGCTGGTGTCGGTGCGCCGGGTCCAGTCGATACGGAAAAAGGCTTGCTTTTTGAGGCTGTTAACATTGGTTGGCCTGACGATTACCCATTGAGTGATTTAATGGAAACCGCTCTAAATATTCCAGTAGCAATTGACAATGATGCGAATTGTGCAGCATTAGGTGAAATGTGGCAAGGGGCTGGAAAAGGCGCAAAAAATATGATTTGCATTACACTCGGTACAGGAGTTGGTGGAGGCGTTATTAACGATGGAGATATCGTTCATGGCAGTAAGGGCGCTGCTGGAGAAGTCGGCCATATTACATCTGTTCCTCATGGCGGTGCGCGCTGCAATTGTGGAAAAACTGGTTGTTTAGAAACCGTCGCATCGGCCACAGGCATTGTTAGAATGGCTAAAGAAAAGATGACGGATTTTGAAGGAGATTCCAAGTTAAAGCAGCAATTTGCGGAGCAAGGAACGATTTCTGCAAAAGATATTTTTGAAACGGCCTCATTAGGGGACTCATTGGCGCAGGAGACGGTTCACGATCTTGCTAATTATTTAGGGCTTGCATTAGCGAATGTATCAGTCGTTCTTAACCCTGAGAAAATCGTTATTGGCGGAGGAGTTTCCAAGGCTGGAGATGGTTTAATGACGCCACTCACAACATACTTTAAAAAATATGCCTTTAAACCTGTTGCAGAAAATACGGAAATGGTCCTAGCGGAGTTGGGGAATGACGCTGGAATTGTTGGCGCAGCATGGATTGCGGCGAATAAAATAAACTATCGTTAAAAGGGCTAGGGCGACAAGAACCTCGCCCTTTCTCTATTAATTATATGAGAAAATACCTAATGAGTTGTAGGAAAATAGGCTGTTTTTGCATTTTTTTGGACAGACATGAAACTTTTTTGCCGCTCAGTCGTCTATATATATGTGCACGATCGATTCGGCGATTGAATGGTATAGAAGGAGAAGGCTGGATTTGATTTTTTGGCAGAAACATATTATGATATTCGTTGGTTCATATTATTAATTTCAATTAAATGGAAATACATTCATGGCGCAACAACATTAGGTAGGAGGTTAACGCTTTGAGTAAGCTTAGAAAAAGCAGTATCTTTTTTCCAATCATAGCAGCACTTATGCTTTGGATCAAAACATATATTGTCTATAAAACAAGTTTTAATATTAAAATTGAAAATTTCATGCAAGAGCTTATTTTATTTATTAATCCATTAAGTTTCTTGCTATTTGCATTTGGTATAGCCTTATTTTTTCAAACGGAAAAAGCGAGAAATCGCTATGTTGTCATTACTAGTTTTATCCTAGGATTCATATTATATGCGAATGTGGCTTTTTATCGTTTTTTTACAGACTTCTTAACATTACCAGTATTGTTCCAAACGAGTAATTTTGCCGATTTGGGCGATAGTGCAGCAACGGAAATCCATCTAATGGATATCATTTATTTTATTGATGTTGTTCTATTGCTTGTGCTCATGAAATTTAAGCCGAAAACAATAAAAAGTACTCCAATTAAAAAAGCAAATCGCCGCGCCTATTTTCTTGTCGCAGCAGCCATGCTCTTTTTAAATTTAGGCTTAGCAGAAACAGAACGTCCTCAGTTATTAACACGGACATTTGATAGAGAAATGCTCGTTAAAAATCTTGGCACGTACAATTATCATCTTTATGATATTTTCTTGCAGTCAAAATCGTCTGCACAAAGAGCAATGGCGGATGGCAGTGAATTAGTTGATATCGATAATTATATTAATGCAAGCTATGCTAAACCAGACGAGGAAATGTTCGGGATTGCCAAAGACAAAAACTTGATCGTCATTTCATTAGAATCATTGCAAAACTTCGTTATTAATAATGATGTATACGGCCAAGAAGTAACGCCGTTTTTAAATAGTCTAATAAATGATAGTTATTATTTTGACCAGTTTTACCATCAAACAGGTCAAGGGAAAACATCAGACTCTGAGTTTTTATTAGAAAACTCCTTATATCCATTAAACCGTGGGGCAGTTTTCTTTACGCACTCAGGCAACGAGTTTGATGCGATGGCTGAAAAGCTAAGTGAGACAGGTTATTTCACATCGACAATGCATGCGAATAATAAAAGCTTTTGGAATCGAGACATTATGTATGAAGCTTTAGGCTATAACTATTTTTATTCGGCAACAGACTATACGATCACTCCTGAAAATTCAGTTGGTTGGGGCATGAAAGATATTCCATTTTTCGAGCAATCCGTTGAACTAATGAAAGATATGCCAAAACCTTTCTATACGAAAATGATTACACTAACGAATCACCATCCATTTAAAGTGGAAGGTGAAGATAAGATGATTGATGAATATGACTCAAAAAGCGGTACGCTCAATCGCTATTTCACAACCGTCCGTTATATGGATGAAGCACTCAAAGTGTTCTTTGAGCAGTTAAAAGAAGCAGGCATCTATGATAATTCTATCATCGTCATGTACGGCGACCATTATGGTATCTCAGAAAATCATAACGCCGCAATGGAGCAATATTTAGGTCAAGAGGTAACACCATTTGTAAGTGCGCAGCTGCAACGTGTACCATTTTTCGTCCATATTCCTGGTGTAACCGATCATGGTAGAGGGAAGACGATTTCAAAAGTGAGTGGTCAAATTGATTTGAAACCGACGTTATTGCATTTGCTCGGTGTAGATACGAAGAATGATATTCAATTTGGTGCAGACCTATTTTCTCCTGATCACCATGACTTTGTTGTTTTCCGCGATGGTCGATTTGTAACAAAGGATTATGTATATGCTGATAATGTTTGTTACTCAAAAGAGACAGAAGAGCCAGTTGATGATTCTTTCTGTGAACCATTTAAAGAAAAGGCAAGAACAGAATTGAATTATTCAGATAAAATCATTTACGGAGATCTGCTTCGTTTTTACGAAAATCCAAATTATTTACAGTCTGAACAAGAGCTAGAAAAACAACTCCCATAGAAACATTCTGTGGGAGTTTTTCAAACAATTTTTTGAAATAATTGGAATGAAAAAGGGGGGGAGTTTGTGCGACTAAAATTTTGTTATCTACTATTTTTATTGGTTTTTGGGCTTTTTTTTCTAACGAGTTGTGCAAAAACGCAAATTGAACAAATTCCCTCCCAGACGATTCCGCAGCTTCCTCACGATTTGAATGAAGAGCAGGTGGACGAGGCTAGTGAGGTTAAGCGAGTCAATCCGCTCACAATCAGGGAAGGGCATTTTCAATCAATCTATGGTTGGCTTGATCAAGAAACGATTTTATGGTCATATGAACAGGCTGGAACGTATTATCTTTCAACTCATCAACTATTCTCGAATGAATCGACAATCATTTTTACAACCTCCGCTCCGATTGTTGATGTCATCGTTCATCCAGATCGAGAAAAGATTCTTATTCACACATCACCACATACATATGGGGCAGAAATTTTTATAATAGATGTTAAAGGAGATATGGACTATTCCACCGAGATTGAATCACATGAGCTTGCATTTGAATGGTCCGATACAGACGATTCTAAACTGCTTATTACCGCCTTCAATGCTGATTGGTCATATAAAGTATACTCAGTGAATACAACGACAAAGCAGTTAACTGAACGAAACCATTTACAGCCATTTATGAAATGGTATGGGGATCAAACTGTTATTGAACAAAGATGGGAGGAGAATGGACTTTCTTTCTTTGCTCCTCTATGGAAAACACCGCTGGCTGATCAGCAATCATCTGCTTTATTACTGGAGAATGTATATCACTTTGATGTGTTTTCAGATTATCTGATGGCCATTACGGTTCCTGATAACGACCAAACTAAAATTGAATATCATTTCTACAATCAATCCATGGAAGAGCTAGGAACACGGGCTGTGCCTAATTTAACTCAATTTTCCGATTGGCTGATTCCACATTATGATTATCGAGTGAGTGATCATCAGTTTTTTACGTTTATTCCTCAAAAACATGGAAGTGTCGATATGTACAATGATGGATTTGCATTGATTCAATTAGATCTAGATGATTTATCAGAAACTGTCGTGTCCGATCAATTGGAAAACAAGCCGATTCGCTGTGCTCCTGAAGGAGAACTTTGCTTATACGGCTACCAATTAGAAGAGCTGCTTCATTTAGAGTCAGGGAAAATAGAGTCGATTGTAAACAACGAAAAAAGCGAAGCTTCCAATTAAGGAAGCTTCGCTTTATGTATTCGTTTGAATTATAGTTCGGGTAAAGACTCCGAAATTTTTAATAAGGAAGCGATCGCGAAAAAGCCGAATACACCAACCGCTCCTAATCCGAAAATAATACCGAGTGGATTTTTGTTTTTAAGTGCACTAATTGTACCGAATACAGCAAGCAAAGCAACTAAAAGAAAAATGATCACTGTGCCCATTTTTAAAAAGCCCCTTTCTGCAATATTGTCCATCATATAAGTAAAATGAATACGTCCTTACATATTTTATAGCTTTTTCTCGATTTTGTCGAGTTGCAAAAGTGACACTTCTATGAATGGCTATGTATAGTATACACAAATGAAGGGTTCTCATCAAAGAATCAACGTTTAAGTTTACCAATTATCATTAGAGATGGAGGTCTTTTTCATCATACAAGTATTTTAAGTATAGAAATCGTTTGATTGATTAAAATGTGTCAAAATGGTGGTGTGCTGTGAGTGTTGATTTCCGTTCTGATTGGACGCTTTCCGAGGAACGCGTCTATCTGGAGCGAAAATCAACAGTATGAATGATCCCTGGATTAAGAGGGCTTTTTCAGTACCCTCCGTTTTTCATTGTTTTTTTAATACTTATTCATCGTACGAAGGTCAATCTTGATTTTCGGGTAAACTTAGAATCCCGCTAGATCTTATGTTAAACTTAAGAAAAAGCTAAAGTGAGGAAAAAGATAATGAATTGGAAGCAGATCCCATTAGGGGATTATCAGACAAATTGTTACATACTTTATAATCAAGAAAAAGAGTGTATTATTTTCGATCCAGGTCATGAGGGACATGCACTCAATGATTACATAAAGAGAGAAGAATTTAAGCCGCTTGCGGTTGTATTAACACATGCTCATTTCGATCATATCGGTGCTGTTGATGCGGTTCGGGATGAATGGAATATACCCGTTTATATTCATAAAGTGGAGGCTGAATGGTTAACGAATCCTAGTTTTAATGGTTCTGCCCGCTTTCCAACACAGATTACAGCAAGGCCGGCAGATCATCAATTAACAGGGGACGCGACACTCGAAATTGGTCCTTTCACACTTAAGTATATGCATACGCCTGGCCATTCACCGGGCAGTCTTTCCTATTATGTAGAGGAGGAAAATGCCGTTTTTTCTGGTGATGCTCTTTTTTCTAGCGGGATTGGAAGAACGGATTTACTTGATGGGAATTACGATCAATTAATTGAAAGCATTCATAATAAACTGCTAACATTACCAGATAATACGGTTGTACTATCAGGGCATGGTCCGGCAACAACGATCGGAAGAGAGAAAGACGTTAATCCATTTCTATAAAAATGAAAAAAGACTGGTTTCATTAACCAGTCTTTTTGTCATTAGGACAATCCGCCACCCGGAGGCATTATAAATAATGTATAGTATGTAAATCCAGCGAAGAATACGGTTAAATATGCGCCAAATACATACAAATACATGCGTTCCGTTAATTTTAAATAGCTAAGTAGTACAAAGAAGCCCGTTTGTCCGAGAAAAAGCAAAGCGGTTTTGTCCATGCCGCCTAAATAAAACATAATCGCAAAAATGGCAGTCCAGAAGCCTAATACCCTATACATACGTTCCATATGTATCCCTCCCTTGCAGCTAAAGTCCATCAATTCCTTATTATAAAGGAATGATGATAAAAAAGTAAATATAAGTGCTGTTTTGTTTGTGACGAATACGTGATAAACAAACATGCTTATCTACTTTATATTATACCCCATTTTATAGAAAATGAAAAAAAGAAATAAACTTTTCTTTTTTTGAAGGAAAACAGGGGAGAATGTCGAATAAGGTGTACTAAGCAAAAAGAAAGGGTGTGTTTCATGAAAAATGTCGATTGAAAAAATAGCAGACCAGATTTTATCGCATGCTCTTTATTTAGAAGCAACAGATATTCATCTTACTCCACGAAAGCATGATTACCTCGTTCAATTTCGACTTCAAGGTTCGCTTGCAACAATTAAGATGGTCCCCCCAAAATCAGGCGAAAGATTGATTTCCCATTTAAAGTTTATGGCATCGATTGATATTAGTGAGAAAAGGAAGCCACAAAGCGGTTCCTTACAGATGGCTATCAGTGGCAGACCGACAGCATTACGTATATCCACTCTTCCTACTGCGCTTTTTCGCGAAAGCCTCGTTATTCGTATTTTACCTCAAGACCAGAGCATTTCTCTGCAAAAGCTAGCTCTTTTTCCGTCAGCAATGACAACACTTACTTCATTAATGGATCATCCATTCGGATTGTTATTATTCACAGGTCCAACCGGCAGCGGCAAATCTTCAACGATGTACGCCCTCGCAGAATACTGTGCTCAGCAATTACAGCGTAAAATTGTAACGATTGAGGACCCAGTAGAAAAACAAAATGATTTATTTTTACAAGTTCAACTAAATGAAAAGGCTGGAATTACGTATCAGACAGGTTTGAAAGCCATTTTGCGCCATGATCCGGATGTGATTCTCATTGGAGAAATCCGTGATGCGGAAACGGCAGAAATTGCAATACGAGCAGCGATGACTGGTCATCTCGTCTTATCGAGTTTGCATACGCGTGATGCCAAAGGTGCGATTTATCGGTTATTGGAATTTGGGATCAATCACGAGGAAATTGAACAAACGCTTCTTGCTGTTAGTGCTCAACGACTTGTAACGTTATTATGTCCATTTTGCGGACAGGATTGTTCAAAGTACTGCATTCGAAAGGAATACTCCAAAAGGGTTGGTGTGTATGAGATTTTATACGGACATGCATTACAAAATATCTTGCGCGGAAATGATTCTGGAAAATATGAAACGATTCACTCTTTAATGAGGAAGGGGATGGCACTTGGATTTATTTCGTATAAAGAATATCGTCGCTGGAACGTTGAAGGGGAGATTACCACTTCATATTCAAGGTGAAATCCTCCTTAAGACAGGTAATATGCTTAACAATGGATTTACATTGCAGCAGGCACTCGATTTTCAAGGAAGAATGTACCGTAAACATCAAATGTTTTTTTCCTCGATGATTGATCAGCTACAAACGGGACAGCCGTTTCATCATGTAATGCTTGGGCACGATTTTGATCGCAAAGCTTGCACTCAAGTATATTTTGCTGATAAACATGGTTTTTTAGCAGAATCATTGGAAGAAGCTGGTCAATATTTAATACGGAGAGACACTGAACGTAAAAAACTCGTTCAATTGCTCTACTATCCACTACTTTTATTTTTTGTTTTATTGATCGTTGGGCTTCTTATGCAGCTATTCTTGCTTCCACGCTTCCAACTCTTTTATCAAACAATGGGCTATGAGCCGAATACTGGCCTAAAGCTCCTTCTCCATTTGACAACCTATCTTCCTATCTATTCATTCATTTTTATCATATTAAGTGTTGGTTTTGCTGTAACAGCAGTTATCATCATCCGCAAATATAGCGCATTGGAAATCGCTTCACTTTATTCCCGGCTGCCGTTTATAAAATCGTTTTACAAGCTATATCAGACGATTTTTCTTTCGAGGGAGTGGAGCTTTCTCTTAAAAAGTGGTTTTTCGATGAATGAAATTATGCACATTATGGAGGAGCAAAACTTACGCCCTTTGATGCGGGAGACAGCAGAATATGTGAAGCGATTACTGCTTGTCGGTTACTCTACTTCAGAAGCATTAGCCCACTTGCATTTTCTCGAAGATGAAATGGCTCTTATTGTTGCCCATGGCGAACAAAACAGTCGGCTTGATCGTGAATTACTTTATTATAGTCAAATCTGCTTACAACGATTTGAGGAAATGACGATGAAACTTTTTCAAGTGATCCAACCTACGATTTTCGCGGTCATTGGCTTCGTTGTGATCATTATGTATATGTCTATTTTTCTACCGATGTTTCGGATGATTGAATCAATGTAAAAGGAGAGAAGAAGCATGTTGAAATGGCTAAAAAAAGAAAAGGGCTTCACTTTAGTGGAAATGATGATCGTTATGCTCGTCATTACGATTATTTTGCTCGTTGCTTTACCAAATGTGACGACACATAGTTCAGCGATTAATAAAAAAGGCTGTGCGGCGCTTATTCAAATGGTTCAAGGGCAAGCTCAAGCGTATGAATTGGAAAACGGAGTAACACCAACGATGGAACAGCTTATTACGGAAGGATATGTTAAACAAAATGAGGAGGATGGTAAACTCCGTTGTCCAAACGGAAGCGAATTGGAGATTGTCGATGGAAAGGTTCAAGAGAAATAATCGGCAAGATGGCTTTACATTGATTGAGATGCTCGTAGTAATATCGGTTTTAACCATTTTACTTAGCTTTAGTCTGTTTTCATTCAAGCATTTCCATGACTGGATGCAACGGGAACTGTTTATCACTCAATTGCAATCTGATCTTTATTACGCTCAAGCGTTTGCCATCAATCGGAAAGAATCGGTACATGTTAAATTTTTAAAAGAAGAAAATCAATACGAAGCGGTTGCACAAAGTGGTGAGCTTTTACTTAAACGAAAAATCCGTACACCTATATATATTAGTGAACTGTCTGTTTTAAGCTATACAATTACATCGGAGGGGACAGTGTCACATTTCGGGACGGTTACTTTTAAACATCAGGACCATTCGATTCAGCTAACTTTTTATATCGGGAGGGGGAGATTCAATGTTAGAAGATGAAAAAGGAATCGCTTTTCTTGAAGGAATCCTTGCTTTTACGATGATCGTATTATTAGCGTTTACACTTATCCCCGTACTATATTCCATGTTAGCTAATATAAGTGAAGGAAAAAAGGAAATGACAGGGCTAAGGCTATTATATGAACATGTTGAGCAGCAGTTAGTGCTTGGCAGTGAAGGGAATGTTACTCGATCGGTAAGGATGGTGGATTATGAGCTTTCGTTAAAAAGAAACGGGGATGGAATGTGGAAGGCATGTATGGGTTATGAAGGAAAGCAAAAATGTATGGAATAGTCAATTGGGCTTTACGCTGTTGGAGATGACCTTGTCGATACTTATATTAACGATGATTATGTTGATTATACCACTCGTTTTTTCCGCCTTTACTGCATTAGATCGTTCATTGGATGTTGCTGATGATTATGAATGGAATCTCTTTCTTATTCAATTTCGTCAAGAAGTGGAAATGGGTGATCAGCTAACAATTGGCAAAGAGCGGATGTTCATTGATATTCGTCATACATTTGTTGAATACGAAGTATATCAGGATGTTATTCGTAGAAAAAATCACGGACTTGGCCATGAAGTCGTGTTACAGCAGTTGAAAAATGCTCATTTTTCAAAACAAGATGATTTTCTGATCCTTTCCGTTGAATTTTTAAATGGAACGAAGGATGAGACGAGAATTCCAATTAAAAAGTGAGGAGGTGCTCATCATTCGAAATGAGCAAGGGATGATTTATCCGCTCACATTAGTCATAACTCTTATTACCCTATTCATCTTAATCGAAGCAACGCATATTTATGTATCCGAATACGGGTATGTAACGGAAATGAAGCACTACTATGAGAGTGAGCTTCGACAGCTTCTCTTAAATATCGATGCGACAAATGACAAAATCGATTATAATACGATTAGAAACATAAATTTATAGAGGTGGACAACATGGCTAGACCAATTTATTTAATTGGCTTTATGGGAGCGGGGAAAACAGAAGTAGGAAAAAGAATGGCAGAAATTTGTGGTTATGACGTATTTGATATGGATGAGCAAATTGTTCGAGAAGAGGGGAAAGAAATTACTGATATTTTCCGTGAAGACGGGGAAGCGTATTTTCGCCATAAGGAATCCGAAGTTTTAAGAAAAATCGCAAAACAGGATTGCATCATTACAACGGGTGGCGGTGTCATTTTAAATGAAGAGAATCGCCGATTTTTAAAAGGGGAGCAGACTGTGTTTTTAGCTTGTGATCCAGCCATTACCGCTGTAAGGCTTGAACATGACACGACACGCCCATTGATTCAAAAAAAATCCCAAGCTGATATTGCGGAAATGTATGAAGCACGGCTCCCTTTATATAAGGAATGTGCAGAAATGATCATCGATACGACAAGCGCATCAATCGATGAAGTGGCAAATCAAATTATTGAACGAATGAACATCGCTACATCTGGCTATACTTCCTAATAACAGGAAGGAGTTGCAGAATATGTCCGGCAACGATTACTTAAAATATATGACAGAAACATTTGTCCGTCATTTTGAACAGCCTAAAAGTGAAAGGAAGCAGATAAGGCTGGAACGAAAGGAAGCAAGACCGCCAACCCTCTTTCACTGGTTTGGACTTATTCCGGCATCAATTACGATGTTATTTCGCAAAAGCTGACCCATCTTAGATAGACGATGGGTCAGCTTTTTATATAAGGAGCTCTAAGCACCAGCAGCAAGATATATCAACCCTCCGTTAATGACTTCAATCTTGACTTTTGGTTCATATTGTTCCTGTAACGCTTGTTTTTCGATTTCATATGTTTCTGGCATTTCATCATACTCTTCATAAAAATGATGTAATAATGCGGCATCTTCGTCCCATCTTTGGCGCGCTTCCTCAGCCCATGTATGCGGCTTGCTTGCAATCGAATCCGTCATGTATTTTTCAATACGTGCTAATCCGCTCACCGGTTTTATAATGGGGGAAACTGTAAAACAATAGTCAGGAATGCTTGATGTCAGGTGTGCTTGCTCAATAACGGCTTGAATATCTTCCTTCATCATTCCGTTGATTAAGTTTAAGCCGAGCGAAATGATCTGATCTTTTTTGCGATCGCATTGGTAAGAAACTTTCATATTTAGAGTGAGCCAAGGATGGAGAGGAACATGCCGTTGGCTATCGGCTGTTCTCGGATCCTCGTAGAGGCGGACATATGCCCCGAATTTTTTTGCTGTGCGAAATAGTTGATGAAGTCGGGGAGCACCAAAATGAATCACTTCCCCTTTTAAATCATCCGGGGCTTTTTCCTGATCAGTAATAAAGGTGACCGCAAACGGATTCGGAATGCCACCTGTTTTTTCTAAATATGTCCAATAAAAAGGTCGATTCATTAACTCTTTATCCATCGCAACTGTTAATTGAATGGTTAGAAATCCAGGGCCTTGCTCGATGATTTCACATTCACTCGCTTGAAAAAACTGTTCAAGATATTGATGAATTTCTTTCTGAAGCATTTGTTAACTCTTCCTTTCGCAGCGAATCGGCAAAATGGATTAATGATGAAAGGTTTTCCATTTTTACCTTCATTTCGCCTTCGGTTTGTGAATGTTGAAAGATATCTTTGAAATGATCTTCCAAATGATTGCAATCAAGATTCGCTAAAATTTCATCCAGTTCCCCGACCACTCGTTCGAAGAGCTTAATCTTCTCATATAAAAGCTTTAATATATGTTCCTCAATCGTATTTTTTACGGCAAAATTATAAATATGGACGTCATTTTCTTGTCCTAACCGATGGACACGTCCAATTCTTTGCTCTAGACGCATCGGGTTCCAAGGAAGATCGAAATTAATAACATGACTGCAAAACTGCAAGTTAATCCCTTCGCCGCCTGCTTCTGTGGCGATTAATACTTGCACATGATTTTGAAACAAGTCGCGCATCCAATCTTTCTTCCCTCGTTTAAACCCTCCTCGAAAAGGAACGGACTTAATCCCGTGTTGTTGCAAAAACCATTGCAAATACAATTGAGTTGCCCGATATTCTGTAAAAATGATCACTTTATCATTAATCGTTTGAATTAATTCAAGCGCTTTTTCCGCTTTTGAGTTTTGCGTGACTGCTTCGATTTTTTTCTGGAGATATTGAAGCGTCTTGACGTACCGTTCTGATGGCTGCTCATGCTTGTTCAGCATGTTTTTTAATGTGAAGAAAACCGCTTCTCTGCTGCTGCAAGCCTCTCGTTTTAATGTAAGCAAAGAAAAACCGTGTGCGGCAAACTCAGGCTCGGCATTTCTTAAAATTTCTAGTGAATCATATAAATCACGCTCTTCATCTGTGAACTCGATCGGAATTGCTTCGACACGCCGTTCTGTCCATTCAATTCCTGTCGTTGCTCGGCGATTGCGAATCATTACTTTATTGACGAGGTTTTTTAAATGTTCATCCTCTTGAACCGATAGCTTTTTATTTTTGTATTTTTCCAAAAATCCGCTTTGACTCCCTAAATGCCCAGGTTTTAAAAGCGAGACTAAATAAAAGATCTCTTCAATTCGATTTTGGATCGGTGTTGCCGTTAATAGCAGGCAAAATTTCTTTTTTAATGATTGAGCAAATTCATAGTTCTTTGTTTTATGATTTTTAAGTTTGTGTGCCTCATCAATGATAATCAAATCATATTGCTGCTGAGCGATGATTTCTCGATGAGGGCTTCTTTTTGCCGTATCGATCGAAGAAACAACACAGTCATACTGTTCCCATACATAGCTTTTCCGCTGAGCGACAGCTGGAATATGAAACTTTGTATTTAGTTCAGCAACCCATTGTGATACGAGTGACGCGGGTACAAGAATCAATGTTTTTTTGACAAGCCCACGAATCATATACTCTTTTAAGATTAATCCCGCTTCAATCGTTTTACCAAGTCCGACTTCATCAGCCAATATGGCTTTTCCATTCATCTGTTCAACCACTTGCTGGGCGGTCTCCAATTGATGGGGCAATGGTGTCAGATTTGGTAGAAACTTTGTTGCTAGCAAACCTTCAAATTCTGGAATGCATAAATGCTGTTCACCTTGAAGTGTCAAACGCGCCATATCTTGCCGGGACCATGGCCCATCTTTTTCAACTCTATGTAAAAATTCATTTTTCCAATCATGATCAAATTCAATCGTAACGACCATCGTAATCCTCCTAACAAATGGAAGGGATATATTGTGCAAACAGGCAATCAATGTTACGCTATTTTCATAAAGTGATTGCGCTTTCTTCGTTATTATGCCCTGTTTATAAAAAAATATGTTCAAGCGTAGGAGGAAGGGAAATGATCAATGTAAACCGAACTCCACTATATTCAAACTTTCAAAAGCTTGGTGCAAAAATGGGCTCATTTGCCGGTTGGGAGCTTCCTATTCAATTTACAAGCATTAAACAAGAACATGAGGCGGTAAGAACGAAGGCCGGGCTATTCGATGTGTCGCATATGGGGGAAATTGCTGTTACGGGTAAGGATAGTGCTTCGTTTTTACAAAAGATGATGACGAATGATCTTTCTCGTTTAAAGGCGGGCAGTATTCAATATACGCTTATGTGCAATGAAAAGGGTGGAGTACTTGACGATCTGCTCATTTATAAACGAACAGAAACCGATTATCTTCTCGTCGTCAATGCAGCGAATACAAAGAAAGATATTGAGTGGCTAAGGAAGCATCAAAGGGGGGCTGTTGAAATAGACGATCGCTCCTGGGAATATGCATTGCTCGCCATCCAAGGTCCAAGTGCTGAAAAAATTATGCAAAAGCTAACCTCATTCAATTTAAAGCAGATTGAACATTTCACCTTTTCGGAAAATGTTTTCGTAAATGATTGTATAACCCTTGTTTCGCGAACGGGATACACGGGAGAGAATGGCTTCGAGCTATATTGTCATCCACATGACGCAAAAAAACTATGGACTGATTTGCTTTTAGCCGGCAAGGAGAACGGACTTCTTCCATGTGGTCTCGGGGCACGGGATACTTTGCGCTTTGAAGCGGGCTTGTCTTTATACGGTCAAGAGCTTGCTCCACATATTACTCCGCTAGAAGCAGGCTTATCATTTGCTGTTAAATTGAATATACAGGATGATTTTATCGGGAAAGCAGCTTTAATGGAGCAGAAGGAAATTGGAGTTAGCAAAACAATTGTCGGAATTGAAATGATCGAGCGTGGCATCCCAAGGCATGGCTATAAAGTGTTTAACCAGAATGAGGAAATCGGAATAGTTACTTCGGGGACACAATCACCGACGTTAAAACGAAATCTTGGGCTTGCTTTGATTGATTCGATCCATAAAAAGATTGGGAATGAATTGTACGTAGACATCCGAGGGAAACGGTTAAAAGCCAAAGTTGTGCAAACACCATTTTATACTCGCTCTTAAAGATTGGAGGGATGCGTATGTTTCGCCACCGCTATTTACCAATGACTGAGCAAAATAAAAAAGACATGCTAGCGACGATTGGAGTTCAGTCAATTGATGAGTTATTTGCCGATATTCCAGAAAAGGTGCGTTTTAAAGGGGATTACAACATAAAAAAAGCAAAGGCCGAAACAGATCTAATTAAAGAGCTAACAAATATGGCAACGAAAAATGCGAATCTTAAACAATATCCTTCTTTCCTCGGTGCAGGGGTATACGATCATTACATTCCAACGATTGTTGACGCGGTTATTTCCCGCTCGGAATTTTACACGGCCTATACTCCGTACCAGCCGGAAATATCACAGGGGGAGCTACAAGCAATTTTTGAGTTCCAAACGATGATTTGTGAACTAACGGGTATGGATGTCGCCAATTCCTCGATGTATGACGGTGGCACAGCACTTGCTGAAGCGGCGATGCTTAGTTGTTCACATACACGGCGCAAAAAAATTCTCGTTGCACAAACCGTACATCCGCAGGCGAGAGAAGTATTGAAAACATACGCAAAAGGCCAATCACTCGAGGTGATTGAAATTCCACATGAAAATGGCATCATCCATATCGAATCGCTAAAGGAACAATTAGCAGACAATGTTGCTGCTGTAATTACTCAATACCCAAATTTTTTTGGTCTGATTGAGCCGTTGAAGGAAATCGAGCCGCTCATTCATCAACAAGGTGCATTGTTTATCGTTTCCAGCAATCCGCTTTCACTCGGAATTTTAACGCCTCCTGGTGAATTAAATGCCGATATTGTCGTTGGTGATGCTCAAGTATTCGGCATTCCCACGTCATTAGGTGGCCCGCATTGCGGCTATTTTGCCACGACGACAAAACTAATGAGAAAAATTCCAGGCAGATTGGTTGGCCAAACGACGGATGAGGAAGGAAGGCGCGGCTTCGTATTGACGTTACAAGCGCGGGAACAACATATTCGCCGTGATAAAGCGACATCGAATATTTGCTCTAATCAGGCCTTAAATGCGTTAGCTGCATCTGTTGCGATCGCGGCACTTGGAAAAAAAGGAGTAAGAGAGATGGCTGTCCAAAATGTCCAAAAAGCGCATTATGCAAAAAAACGTTTTAAGGAAAAAGGGTTTTTGCTTCCTTTTGATGGCTTCCATTTCAATGAATTTGTTGTCAAATTAACGGAATCGATTTCTGCTGTTAACGACAGGCTATTATCCCAAGGCATTATTGGAGGATACGATTTAGGCCGTGATGATCCAAAGCAAGAAGGGCATATGTTAATTGCCGTTACGGAGCTGCGAACGAAGGAAGAAATTGATCGTTTAGTGAGCGGGATGGAGGGATCGGCATGAGAAGACAGGAAGTGCCATTCATTTTTGAGCAATCAACACTTGGAAGAATCGGGTACAGTTTGCCAGAATTGGATGTTCCTAATGTGGAAATGAGTGAATGTTTGCCAAGTGGCTACATTCGCCAAGATGAGCCTGATCTTCCTGAAGTTTCCGAGCTTGATTTGGTTCGTCATTATACTGAATTATCGACTCGTAATTACGGGGTGGATTCCGGATTTTATCCATTAGGTTCCTGTACGATGAAATATAATCCGAAAATAAATGAACTAGTAGCTAGAATGCCAGGATTTGCCCATATCCACCCATTACAGCCAGCTTCTACAATCCAAGGAGCATTAGAATTAATGTATGACTTGCAAGAGCATTTGCAAGAAATCACTGGAATGGATGCCGTTACGCTTCAACCAGCAGCCGGGGCACATGGGGAATGGACAGGACTGATGATGATTCGAGCCTTCCATGAAGCGAATGGTGATTTTGCTCGTTCGAAGGTGATTATACCTGACTCGGCGCACGGAACCAATCCTGCATCGGCGACCGTAGCTGGATTTGAAACAGTGACCGTTCGATCGGGAAAAGATGGGCTTGTTGATTTAGAACATTTGCAGCAGCTTGTTGATGATAAAACAGCCGCATTTATGTTAACAAATCCAAACACACTCGGTCTGTTTGAGGAGCAAATCGTTGAAATGGCTGCTATTGTTCATAATGTTGGTGGTAAGCTTTATTATGACGGAGCAAACTTAAACGCGGTCATGTCGAAAGCACGTCCTGGAGATATGGGCTTTGATGTCGTCCATTTAAATTTGCATAAAACATTTACTGGTCCACATGGTGGGGGTGGCCCTGGTTCGGGTCCTGTCGGGGTAAAAAAGGAGTTTATTCCGTTTTTGCCTAAGCCAATCATTACAAAAAAGGGAGATCAATACGTAATGGAGGATGATCGTCCAGCTTCGATTGGGCGGGTGAAACCATTTTACGGGAACTTTGGAATCAATGTTCGTGCATATACGTATATTCGGACGATGGGACCAGATGGGCTAAAGGCAGTGACGGAATATGCTGTATTAAATGCGAATTATATGATGAGAAAGCTAGCTCCTTATTTCTATCTACCATATGATCGCCATTGTAAGCATGAGTTCGTTCTCAGCGGCAAACGCCAGAAAAAACTTGGGGTTCGAACGCTCGATATCGCCAAACGATTGCTTGATTTTGGCTATCACCCGCCGACGATTTATTTCCCGTTAATCGTCGATGAATGTATGATGATTGAACCAACGGAGACGGAATCAAAGGAAACGTTGGATGCGTTTATCGATGCGATGATTCAGATTGCCAAGGAAGTAGAGAAAGATCCTGAAATCGTCCAAGAAGCTCCGCATATGACAATCGTAAAACGTTTAGATGAAACAAAAGCAGCGCGTAAACCGATTCTTCGTTATAAGCTGTAAAGATGCGGTTTGTGAGCGTTTTTATTGACAAAAAATCCTAGTAGAAGTAATGTGAGTGTGTAAACTATTTTAATAATTTCATTTATGATGCCTTAGATAGGTCATCAAATTCAGTGTATATCAACATCCTTTTAAAGGGGAAAGTGAGGCAAGCAAACATGAACGAAGCAATTAATGAAAAAAATCGTCGATTGGGCGAAATTTTATCTGACATGGGACGGGTAATGATCGCCTTTTCTGGCGGTGTAGATAGTGCAGTTGTTTTAAAGCGCGCGCAGCAAGAGTTAGGTGATCAAGTAGCAGCGGTCGTCGTTAAATCGGAACTTTTTCGAGAAGAAGAGTTTCATGCGGCTGTGAAATTAGCGGAGGAAATCGGTGTCCGTGTATATGAAACAGAAGTGAAAGAGCTCGAGCATCCGGGGATTGTAGCGAACAATCCAGAAAGCTGGTATTATAGCAAAAAGCTTCTTTATACTCGTTTAAATGAATTGGCAAAGGAAAAGGACTTTCCGTATGTTCTTGATGGAATGATTATGGATGATATGGACGATTTCCGACCAGGATTAAAAGCGAGAGATGAAGAGGGGATTCGCAGCGTATTACAGGAAGCTGATCTGTATAAGGATGAAGTCCGTGAACTGGCGCAAGAATTAGAGCTTCCAGTTTGGAATAAACCGGCATCATGCAGTTTAGCATCAAGAATTCCATATGGAATCAAACTGAATCAACAAAAAATCAATCAAGTGAACGAAGCGGAACTTTTCCTAGCTGAACTTGGCTTTGCTCATGTTCGTGTCCGTCATCATGATAATGTTGCACGAATTGAAGTAACAGCAGAGCAAATTGTTGAATTAGTGAAGCATAAAGATGAAATTCATGAGAAACTCGTTTCATTAGGCTTTGCTTACGTCTCACTAGACCTATGCGGCTATCGCACAGGAAGTATGAACGAGGTCCTTTCGAAAAAAGCAATCAGTGCATAAGTATATAAAACAACCCGCAGAAGAAATTTCTGCGGGTTGTTGTATATACATTATTTTATTCATCGACCCCATTAGAATGAAATACACACTTCGAAAATTTCAAAGTGTGTTTCTTTTGGACTTTAAAATGAATCTGGTCCATCTATTTCTTTGTTTTAATTTTTCCAGACCATTTTTTAAAGCCGCCTTCTAAATGGTAAAGCTGTTTATAGCCCTTTTTATAGAGCGTTTGTCCCGCTCTTCCGCTACGCAAGCCGCTTTGACAATAAAGATAAACGGGTTTATCAGGACGAATTTCCTTCATTCTCGCTTTTAGTTGTGAGATCGGAATGTTACGTGCTCCGAGTATATGTCCCGCTTCATACTCATTTGCCTCCCGTACATCGATCAGCTGAGCTTTTCGATAGCCCGCTCGGAATTCATCCTCTGTAAGTGTTTTTAAAATTTTCTTTTGATGGAAGTAATTATATAAAGAAAAAGCAATAATGACTCCCAATAAAATGAGCATCGTATAAACGGCCGTCAATTTTTTTCTTCCCCCTTCTACTAAATGACACTATTCCTATTATATTCATCTTATCGCCATGAATCAAAACTATTTTGCTTGTTTCTCGTTTTTTTCGACATATTCATGGCAAAAAAAATTTTTGTTAAATAAAAAATGAAGAGACCTTTATGCCACCTAATGTTAAAGCGATATTTAAATATGCAACTGTAAAACATGTCGAAATAACGGGATTAAAGCGGTTTTTTCTTATAAAATGACTGGATTCCTTTCAATCCCTCCAATTTTTAAACTTGACAAATTTATTTATCCTTGGCTGTTTAACTATATGTAGTGTTGTGTTTCTTTGGATTAATACAATATCTTGTGTTTAATGATTGATTTTTAGGTTGTGTATATGGTAAGTTTAGTTAAGTTAATATTGTAGAGGAGTTGATGTTGTGTCTACAGTTTATCTGAAAGAAATGAATCTAGATGTAGAAAAACTGAATAAAGACATTCAATTGTTTAAACAGGTCCATCCAATTACACCTGACATGAAGATTACGCATAAAGGGGTATCACGCCTTGTCATGATTGACCGTTATGCTTATAAGGATACGGAGAAAATCACATTATCTGATGGGGATTTTGTCGTATTAACCATTAAAGAAGATCCGAAGTTTCCAGCTCGCGGACTTGGTTTCGTTCAATCGATCGATTGGGAAGAAAATACGGCAACGGTCATTGTAGAGGAAGAATTCCGCAATGCGCTTGATAGTCAAGAGGAAAGAGAAACGGGAATCATTGTCCGTCCAATTGATATAATTGAAAAACCGTTGGAAATCTATTATGAGCAAATTGCCAAGCGAAATGCGACCGGCTTAGCTGCGGTTGAAAAAACGGAAGAAAAAAGACAGGAATGGTTTGAGAAGTTTTATAAAGAGCTGGCTAGCCTTAATTTTATTCCAGCGGGGCGCGTGCTATATGGAGCGGGTTCAGAGACGGAAGTTACGTTCTTTAACTGTTACGTTATGCCTTTTGTTGCTGATTCACGCGAAGGAATTTCCGAGCATCGTAAACAAGTAATGGAAATCATGAGCCGCGGTGGTGGCGTAGGGACGAATGGTTCGACATTAAGACCGCGCAACACACTTGCACGTGGAGTAAACGGTAAATCATCTGGTTCGGTATCATGGTTAGATGATATCGCGAAGCTGACGCATCTTGTCGAACAGGGTGGTTCAAGACGCGGAGCTCAGATGATTATGCTATCGGACTGGCATCCAGACATTGTTGAATTCATTATTTCGAAAATGCAAAATCCAAGAATTTTAAAGTTTTTAATCGAAACAACTTCAGATCCAGTGATTAAAAAGCATGCGAAGGATAAGTTGAAATTTACGCCGTTAACGGACACGGAAGAAGCGATGTACCAAGGGATTCTTAATTATCGCAACATGCCAGGCCTTGGTGGATTTGATGAAAGAATTTTCCGTGAGGCTGAGGAAAAATTGACTGAAGGCGGTACATACTCAGTTCATAATCCGGAGTTTCTAACTGGTGCAAATATTTCTGTCTGCCTCACGAAAGAATTTATGGCAGCCATTGAAAATGATGAAGAATATGAACTTCGTTTCCCTGATGTAGAAAATTACAGTCCAGAAGAAATGAAAGCCTATAATGAAGAATGGCATAATATCGGTGATGTACGCGAATGGAATGAGATGGGTTATAAGGTTCGTACGTACCGAAAAATCAAGGCAAAAGAACTTTGGAATTTGATTAACATTTGTGCGACTTATTCGGCAGAGCCGGGGATTTTCTTCATTGATAATGCTAATGATATGACAAATGCAAAAGCTTACGGTCAAAAAGTAGTTGCAACGAATCCGTGTGGTGGAGTTCGCCTCACGTTAAACATTGCGGGATAAAGCGGGAAGGCTGAGATGCTAATCCGAACCGAAGACTAAAAGTAAAGCTTTAGTCAGGGGCAACGCATAGGACTAATTAACAATAAATTAGATTTGCCTTTTAAGGCAAAGTAAAAGGTGATTTTATGAAATTATCTACTACGGACAAGAAGAGTTTTCTCATTGGAATGATTATGGGGGATGGGCATATTCGTAAAGGAAAGAAAGCTGTAAATTACAATATCTCATGTACTCATAATCCTAAACAGTATGATTATCTTGTATGGAAAATGGAAATTCTTAAACAGAATTTGACCAAAAATTATTGGCTGACAACCAAAGAGACAAAATTCACTGGTAAAGGATCCTATAGTGGAAATGCAGGCAAGGTATATACCATGCACGTTGGGCAACTAGGTACTCATCCTCTTGTTACCCAAGTATATAAGGAGTCTTATATATCAAATAAGAAAATTGTAACCAGACACCTACTCAATCAATTGACTCCATTAGGATTAGCTATTTGGTACATGGATGATGGAAATCTGGGGTATCGTAAAAACCCCAATGGTTCTATTAAAAGTAGAAATGTAACGCTCCATACTGAGGGTTTTGACAGTGAAAGCCAAAACAATATCATTGGCTATTTTAAAGAGATTTGGGATATTGAAGCTCGACTTCATAAGTCAAGAGATAAATACAAAGTTTGGATGAATGTTCCTAACTCTATAAAATTTTTGAAGTTGGTCGCACCATATGTCAAAATGGTGCCATGTATGCATTACAAGATAGATTTAAAATATGAGAAAAAAACCGTAGATTTGTTTAATTAGAAGGTGAAACTCGAAAGAGAATATAATCCTCCCACGAGACCGCAACACTACGAAATTGTAGTGAAAATGTATGCTGAACTTACAGGAAATCAACTGTAAGAACTAAAGGATAAAAAGCCTTTAGGATAACAAAAACTGGAACAACCACTCGCGCCATATTCAGTCTGTAACCTAGCCGCTGTCAACTTAGCAGAGATGGTCGACCGCAAAAATAAAACGGTTGATTTTGAAAAGCTAGAGCAGACAGTAAAAGTTGGCGTGAGAATGCAAGATAATGTCATCGACGCAACGCCATATTTCTTAGAAGATAATAAAAAGCAAGCACTTGGCGAACGCCGTGTTGGCCTAGGAGTCATGGGTCTAGCTGACTTATTAATCTATTGTGAAAAAGAATATGGATCACCTGAAGGCAATGAGCTTGTTGATCAAGTATTTGAAGCTATTGCAACAACTGCTTATCGTGAGTCTGTGGAGCTTGCAAAAGAAAAAGGCAGCTTCCCATTCTTAAACGGAGACTCGGAGGAAGAAACAAACAGATTGCGTGAAGCATTCATCAATACTGGATATATGAAGCAAATGCCAGAAGATGTGCGTGCAGCGATATTAGAAACGGGAATCAGAAACTCTCATTTATTGACAGTTGCTCCGACGGGAAGTACTGGAACAATGGTTGGCGTTTCAACAGGCTTAGAGCCATATTTCTCTTTCACCTACTATCGTAGCGGGCGTCTCGGTAAGTTCATTGAAGTGAAGGCAGATATTGTTGAAGATTACTTACAAGATCATCCAAATGCTGATCCGGATCAACTTCCACATTGGTTTGTGACGGCAATGTCACTTAAACCTGAAGCACATGCGGATGTACAATGTGTCATTCAGCGTTGGATTGATAGCTCGATTTCAAAAACGGTTAACGCGCCAAAAGGCTATTCCGTTGAACAAGTTGAGAAAGTGTATGAGCGTCTATACAAAGGTGGAGCAAAAGGCGGTACGGTATACGTAGATGGAAGCCGCGATTCACAAGTGCTCACATTAAAAGCCGAAGAAAATCAAATGGATGCAAGCGAACAGCTTGAATTTCAACAACCAGTCGTATTAGTCGATACGATTCAAGATGTACGCTCCACGAGTGTAACAATTGGATCGGAAGTTGGTAACACATGCCCAGTCTGCCGAAAAGGACAAGTAAAAGAAATCGGTGGCTGCAATACATGTGACAATTGTAATGCCCAATTAAAATGTGGTTTATAATAAGCAGTAAAACAAACAAGCTAGTCGTATTTTTACGACTGGCTTGTTTGTTGTTCTAATTCACTCCCACGGTGCTTACATTTAATAAGAAGCTTTGCTAAGGGAGGGAGAATATGGACATTGATGCCGTATTTTCGGGAGGAGGCGTAAGGGGCTTTGCATTAGTTGGTGCAATTGAAGTATTGGAGGAAAAAGGGTTTGTTTTTAAAGATGTTGCGGGTACGAGTGCTGGATCCATCGTAGCTGCGTTTCTTGCGTCCGGTTATCATAGCGAGGAAATTAAAGCGATGTTAAATACTCTTGGAGTAAAAGCGTTTATGGATCAAAGAAAAACACTTCTGCCTTTTGCGATTTCCAAATGGTTATTATTATTTTGGAGGATGGGATTGTATAAAGGAGAAGCATTAGAAGAATGGATTGCAAAGCAATTAGCACATAAAGGAGTCTATACTTTCGCTGATCTGCCGAAAAATAAATTACGTGTTATAGCATCTGATTTAACTAATGGGAGAATGCTTGTCTTGCCTGATGATTTGGGTGATTATGGAATTCCCAAAGAAACCTTTCCAGTTGCAAAGGCGATTCGGATGAGCTGTGGCTTGCCCTATTTTTTTGAACCAGTGAGAATGCGTTCACTTTCAGGAGTAGATATTATTGTTGATGGAGGAATACTCAGTAATTTTCCGATGTGGCTATTTCAAAAAGATAAGCTGCGGCCGAAAAGACCAGTAATCGGATTAAAACTAAGTCAAAATTTTGAGGAAGCACCGAAAATGAACATTCGGAATGGGCTCCAATTATTTGAAGCTCTTTTTCAAACGATGAAAGATGCACATGATGCTAAATATATTTCTCGAAAACATGAAAAGAATATCATTTTTATTCCTACGAGTGAAGCGTCTACTGCTGAATTTGCGCTATCAGACGAAAAAAAAGCCGCTCTCATCGAAAGCGGACGGGTGCGGGCAACGGAATTTTTGAAGACTTGGACGTATTAAAAAATCGCACGATCCTTCTTCTTGCCCTTTTTTCCTTCAATCACTGTTAAATGCGCTGCTGATCTTTTACGCAAAGGTTTTACTTTAGCTGAGCTACTTTGTTTAGAAGGGGTTTGCCTATGTTTCATTCGTTTTTTCGATTGTTTGGCAGCTTTAGCAAATGATCTGTACTCACCTGCTCCTGGTCTTCTTCCACTCAAAAATCTATACACTCCAAAAATAGCAGCTGCGACCACAATGATGAAGATTACTTGTTTCATGAGTCCGAGTGGGTTCGTAAATAATGATGAACCTAACCCAATTGCAGCAAATACTAGAATCCCAATAAAAAACCAGTTTCGTACATTCAAGAGTGCCACCTCCTCGGGAGTATTTTTCCCTAAAAGTACAGCTAATATACTAATTAGACAATTATTTCTCTATTTCCTGCTTCTTCTTTTTCTTTTTCCACTTTTAGTAATTCGTTAAACGAGGCAATTGCAACTTCTACTTGTTTATTGTCAGGTTCTTTCGTTGTAAGAAGCTGCAGCCATAGCCCTGGATAGCCGAGAAATCGAAGAACTGGGACATGGCGAAGTTTATTCGTTAATTGAAGAACTTCAAAAGAAACACCTAGTACAACTGGAATTAGAGCGAGTCTGTTTAAAATACGCACAATTAATGGGTCAGTTGGAACAAGTAAATAAATAAAAACTCCGATTACTACTGTGAACAAAATAAAGCTGCTTCCACATCGATAATGTAATCTAGAAGCTGACTGGACATTTTCCACTGTCAATTCTAAATCATTTTCATAAGCATTAATTACTTTATGCTCAGCCCCATGATATTGGAAAACGCGCTTAACCATTGGGGTTAAAGAAATAAAATAAATATAGCCAAGCAGTAGAATGAGCTTGAATAAGCCTTCAATTAATACTTGAGCCACATCTCCAGGAAAGATAGGCTTTGTAAGAGCTGCTAAAAAGACAGGCACAAGTGTAAAAATAAATTTAGAAAATAGAAAGGAAAGGACACCGATTGCAGCAACACTTAAAATTAATGTTGTTTTCGACATTTTTTCGCTTTCAATTTTTTTATCATCTTCCGGATCGACATCGTATCGATCGGTTGAAAAGGTTAAATGTTGTGAGCCTGTTGCACTTGCTTCAATTATTGCAACGATCCCACGAATGAAAGGGATCTTTTTTAAAGCTTGCAACGCCGGTCTTTGTTTACGTGGCATATGAAAATATTCGATTGAATCATCTTTTCTTCGGATCGCCGTTACCATATGATGCTTGCCACCGAACATTACTCCTTCAACGACCGCTTGCCCTCCATACGTTCCTTTTTGTGAATGTTTCATTATAGCACCAACTTCATTGATTGTAATTTTTAGTTATTCTAAGTGTACTAAAGAAATGAAAAATTCACCAGTGCTAATAATTTTGTGAGGAAAATTTCGGTTGCTTGGACAAACTATGATTGGAGGTGGGTACGATGGAAAGAAAATCAACGATCGATGCATATCAAATATCACTTACACATTTAACGATTTTGACGGGTTTTATCGCAGGAGTTTTCGGAACGGGATTTCATTATCTCGCTCATTATTTTCATTTAACATCCATTCATCCTACCGTTGTTTTTGCCGCTCTAAGCGGGAAATGGAAGGTAACATGGATTGGTTTTGTCGTTGCACTTTTAATATACGGTATTTTATCGATTGTGGCGGCCGCACTTTATTATGTTCTTTTACGGAAGCGTAATTCAATCGTATGGGGCATGATGTATGGAGTGGTGACATTCATTCTTGTTTTTTTTGTGTTTTATCCGATCCTCCTTGGAGGAGAGCCGATTTGGAAAAAAGACTTTATCACATTTTGTACAGAAATTTGCTTTTATTTACTGTATGGAACGTTTATTGGCTATTCGATCTCGTATGAATATGAAGAACAGCTTCATATAAAGGAATTTAGCGATTAGTTTAATTAATGTTAGGATTGGCATGCACGTTTATGGTAGAATATTCATGGCGAATATCCTATTGTAAGGTGTGGAAATAATGAAAATTCTTTTATTAAATGGCCCTAATTTAAACATGCTTGGTAAACGTGAACCAGGAATTTACGGGACACAAACATTGCAGCAATTGGAAGAAAAATTAATCGAAATTGGCAACATGGATGGAATTGAGATCAATTGTAAGCAATCTAATTATGAAGGTACATTGATTGATGACATTCATGGAGCGATGGACAATGGTTATAGTGGGATCCTCATTAATCCCGGTGCTTTAACCCATTATAGTATTGCTTTACGGGATGCAATCGCAGCCATCGATTTACCAGTTATTGAAATACATATATCTAATATTCATGCACGTGAAGAATTTAGAAAAAATTCTGTGACTGCACCTGTTGTCATCGGGCAAATTGCCGGATTTGGTTTTTACGGATACGAACTTGGTTTACTTGCAATGAAGGACTATTTGCGAGGGAGAGGATAGGATGAAGAAACTAGATAAGCTTCGTAAACAATTCGATCACTATCAAATTGACGGTTTGTTAATTTCAAGCACATACAATCGCCGCTATGTGACGAATTTTACAGGAACGGCTGGGGTAGCTCTTATCAGTGCTGATAAAGCGATGTTTATTACCGATTTCCGTTATACGGAGCAGGCTGAAAAACAGGCTAAAGACTTTCATATTGTCCAGCATTCAGGATCACTTATTAAAGAAGTAGCAGAAAAAGTGAAAGAATTAGGAATTCGTAAGCTAGGGTTCGAACAGGATCATATGCCATATGCGATCTGGCATGAGTACAAAGAAGCCGTTGATGCCGAGCTTGTGCCCGTTTCAAATTGCATTGAAAACATGCGGTTAATTAAAACAAATGATGAAATCGGTGTGATTAAAGAAGCGGCAGATATTGCCGATGCTGCTTTTAAACATATCACGGAATTTATTAAACCAGGGTTAACCGAATTAGACGTTGCCAATGAGCTTGAATTTTTCATGAGAAAATGCGGTGCAACGTCATCATCCTTTGATATTATTGTGGCTTCTGGTGTACGATCTGCTTTGCCGCATGGAGTTGCAACCGACAAAATCATTGAACTAGGCGATATGATTACGCTCGATTTTGGAGCGCTCCATAAAGGATATGTTTCTGATATTACACGAACGGTTGCGGTTGGGGAGCCATCTGCACAGTTAAAAGAAGTATATGATGTCGTACTGGAGGCACAGCTGCATGCAATGGAGCAAATTAAGCCCGGAATGACGGGGATTGAAGCAGATGCGCTAGCACGCGATATTATTGCTGCAAAAGGCTTTGGTAAGCAGTTTGGGCATTCGCTCGGTCATGGAATCGGTCTTGAAGTCCATGAAGGCCCTGGCTTGTCCTTTCGCTCTAAAGTGAAGCTTGAAAAAGGAATGGTCGTAACGGTCGAACCGGGAATTTATTTACCGGGAATCGGCGGAGTAAGAATTGAAGATGATATCGTCATAACGGAAACGGGTAATGAAACATTGACGCATTCAACGAAGAATTTGCTTATTTTATAATGAACGAGGAGGAAACAGAATGATTTCAGTAAATGATTTTCGCACAGGATTAACAATTGAGGTAGATGGCGGCATTTGGCGGGTAATGGATTTCCAACATGTTAAGCCGGGAAAAGGGGCTGCGTTTGTTCGTTCTAAATTAAGAAACTTACGTAATGGCGCGATCCAAGAAAAAACATTCCGAGCTGGTGAAAAGGTTGGAAGAGCGCAAATTGATAATCGAACAATGCAATATTTGTATGCGAGCGGTGATATGCACGTATTTATGGACAACACATCATATGAGCAAATCGAATTGCCAGCATCACAAATCGAATATGAATTGAAGTTTTTAAAAGAAAACATGGAAGTTCATATTATGATGTATCAAGGAGAAACATTAGGTGTTGAGCTTCCTGTTAACGTTGAACTAGAGGTGGTTGAAACGGAACCAGGAATTAAGGGTGACACAGCTTCAGGCGGACATAAACCAGCTAAAATGGAAACAGGTCTAACTGTCAACGTACCGTTTTTTGTGAACGTTGGAGACAAGCTCGTCATTAATACGTCAGAGGGTTCATACGTTTCAAGAGCATAATTATTTAAAAGTATAATACATGAATAAAAGAAATAAGGGTGTTTAAAAAGTCAATTTCTCTGGCTTTTTGAACACCCTTATTTCTTTTTTTCTATAATTGCGCAACTTCGGGGTGGAATTGCGCGCCTTTTTGATTAATTGCGTATTTTTTTGATTAATTGCGCCAGTTCAAGGCTTAATTGCGCAACTTCAAAAAAGACTCGACTAGGCACGGCTTTGTTCCTTAAAAAATTTTTCATATATTAAGCTTGGCCGAATACATATGAAGTAGTGGGAGCTGTGGAAAGGAGGAGTGAGATGGAGACGGTACTGCCATTTTTAGCTAGGCAAATAAAGGAGTTACTCGTTTGCCTGCCTCTGCACGTACAGGAGGAAATCGAAGAAATTAGATTAAGAGTTAGCCGCCCTGTGGAAATTTGTGCAGGCGGACAGCCTCATTTTCTTCCCTATGTTTTCACAAAAAGTGATGCGGACCAGTTCATTAGTAAATTAGGAAATCATTCTTTTTATACTTTGGATGAGGAATTGCAAAAAGGATATATAACGATTGCTGGCGGTCATCGCATCGGCTTAGCTGGAAAAGTAATTTTGGAAAATGGATCTGTGAAAGCAATTAGGCATGTTGCCTCATTTAATATTCGCATCGCTCGGGAAAAAATCGGAATTGCTAAAAGTTATCTTCCCTTTTTATATGAACATGGATGGAAAAATACAATCATTATTGGTCCACCGCAAACGGGAAAAACAACATTATTAAGAGATATTGCAAGGCTTGCTTCGATGGGGATGGATGATCGAAACATTCCAGCTGTAAAAGTAGGAATCGTTGATGAGCGTTCAGAAATCGCCGGCTGTGTTCATGGTACTCCTCAATTGCAATTTGGACCACGTGTGGATGTGCTTGATGCTTGTCCGAAAGCAGAAGGGATGATGATGTTAATCCGCTCGATGAGTCCCGAGCTATTAATCGTCGATGAGATTGGTCGACCAGAAGATAGCGAGGCGATTTTAGAAGCGGTTAATGCTGGCATTCGTTTAGTGATGACGACGCATGGGCGTGATTTTCAAGAAATAAAGAAACGTCCGATTTTGCAACCAATCATTGAACAACAAGTGTTTGAGCGCGTCATACAATTATCAGGTGAAAACAAACGTGGCAAGATGAGCGCTGTCATGGATGGGAGCGGATTTCCGCTTCATAAAAAGGGTGGGCTCGTCATATGCTGAAAATTATCGGTGCGATTTTCATTGTTTGTGCAACGACATGGGCTGGTTTTGGTTTTTCAAAACGTTTAAGCGACCGAACAAAGCAGCTCAGGCACTTTAGAAGCTCCCTACAAACATTAGAGGCAGAAATTATGTACAGCCATGCACCATTGGGAGAGGCGGCCCGAAGGATTGCAGCACAGCTGTCAGAACCGATTTCTCTTCAATATCAATCATTTTCAGAAAAGTTAACAGAGGCAAATGCGACCGTTTCATCTGCTTGGGAACAGAGTTTACGTGAATTATGGCCCAAGACGGCTTTGCAAAAAAGTGAATACGAAATTCTTCAACAATTTGGAGAGAACCTCGGTAAGCATGATCGGATGACCGAGCAAAAGCAAATCATGCTCACATTATCCCATCTTGAACGAGAAGAAGAAAATGCACGTGATAAACAAAAAAACTATGAAAAAATGGCCAAAAGCCTGGGGCTATTAACAGGAATTCTTTTCATCATATTGCTTATGTAGTGGATGGCGAGAGTGCAATGAGGCGATCAGTGGTCGACTTATGCTTTTTGGATGAATGGGGGAAAAGTGATGGGGATTGATGTAGATGTCATATTTAAAATAGCGGGAGTCGGAATTGTTGTTGCTTTTCTCCATACAATTCTTGATCAAGTAGGGAAAAAAGAATATGCGCAATGGGTAACTCTTTTCGGATTTATTTACATTTTATTTTTAGTTGTAACGATCGTTGACGGTCTCTTTCAAAAAATAAGATCGGTCTTTTTATTCCAGTGATGGGAGGGATCCGTGATCGCGATTTTACAAATAGCCGGGATCGCTTTAATCACAACGTTTCTCGCCTTAGCAATTAAAGAACAGAAGCCTAATTTTGCGTTCTTACTCGTCTTGTTTGTTGGCAGCGGTATTTTCATTTTCTTACTCGATCAAATCCAATTGATCATTCGCTTAATTGAACAATTAGCATCAAGTGCGAATGTCAATGTAATGTACGTGAAAACGATTCTAAAAATCATCGGAATCGCCTATATCGCTGAATTTGCTGCACATATTAGCAAGGATGCAGGTCTAGGAGCGATGGCGGCAAAAGTGGAGTTAGCTGGAAAAATATTAATTTTAGCATTAGCTGTACCAATATTAACTGCAATGATCGAAACCATCATCCAAATGATGCCCGTAAGATAATGCACTGTTTGATCGGAGTGGACGTTATGCCTAAAAGAATCATATTGCTTGTTTGTTTTTTTCTTTTTTTTCATGTTGGAAATGTACAAGCTATCGAGGGTGAAAATAGTGAAGACAGTAGTTCGTCGTTGTTAGATAAGCAATTGGATCAACTTGGGCTTGAAGAATTAACGGAGCATTGGGAAGCGATCGTCTCGGAATATGGGAGCTACTTACCAGAAAGTCAAAGGGGGACATTGTTAGATTTTATTAAGGGAGATCAAGCTTTTTCATTGAATGGTTTATTTAGGGGAATGATTGCCTTTGCTTTTCAAGAAATTGCGATTAATGCAAAATTGCTTGGCTCGCTTATGCTCTTAACGATTTTTAGTGCCTTTTTACAATCATTGCAAACATCGTTTGAAAATGGAGCAGTAAGTAAGGTTGCTTACTCGATTATTTTTATCGTGTTAATCATTGTCGCGTTAAATAGTTTTAGGGTAGCGGCTGATTATGCGATTGGAGCCATCGATACGATGAGTCAATTTATACTCGCGCTTATTCCGCTCGTCTTAGCATTAATTGCTTCTTCAGGCGGGTTGGCTTCATCCGCATTTTTTCATCCAATCTTATTATTTCTTATCCATACGAGTGGAATCGTCATTAAAAATGTCGTTCTCCCATTATTATTTCTTTCAACATTGCTTAATATTACGAGTTCACTAAGCAGTCAATTTAAAGTCACACAGCTGTCAGGATTGCTGCAAAAAGCGAGCATTGGTGTTCTCGGTGTTTTTGTTACTGTTTTGCTTGGTGTCCTCTCCGTGCGCGGAGCCGCCGCAGCCGTGGCAGATGGGGTTGCGATTAAGACAGCCAAATTTGTTGCCGGTAATTTTGTACCTGTTGTTGGTCGGATGTTTACGGATGCTGCAGACACAGTGATCGCCGCTTCTTTGCTACTGAAAAATACGGTTGGGATTGCTGGTGCTGCCATCGTTTTACTTATTGCCGCTTTTCCTGCGATTAAAATTTTAGTGATTTCGTTTATTTATAAATTAGCATCAGCACTCCTGCAACCACTAGGAAATGGACCCGTCATCGAATGCTTACACCAAGTAAGCAAAACGATGCTTTATATATTCGCTGCTCTTGCGATTGTATCTTTCATGTTTTTTCTTAGTTTAACGCTATTGATCGCCTCGAGTAACATAACGATGATGGTTCGATAAGGGGGGAGCTTGAATGAATGCAATTAGTGAGTGGGTCTTTACCATTATTATCTTTTTACTGCTCGCGATGGTCATTGATATGCTGCTTCCTAATTCTGCAATGAAAAAATATACAAAGCTTGTCACTGGACTCGTCCTAATTGCAATTATCATTACCCCGCTATTCAAACTTATGTCGACCGACTTTGAAACACTGTTGCGCAATATCTCTATCGAGGCGGAGCAACAATTTCAACATGAGGAAAGTTTGTTAGAAAATAAAAAAAGAGAAATACAAGCTAGTTTGGATGCATATACATTAGAGCAAATGGCTGTCCTAATGAAAGCGGATGTGGAAAAGGAGTTGATGGAAAGATTTGGATTAATCATAACGAACATCGATATAAAAGCGGAAGATCGAGAAATTATTACGACTGAACAACTGAAAAAGGTGAAAGTAACCGTAGAGCGGGGAGAAGGAGGAACGAGAGAAATTGTACCCGTTCATATTCAAATTAATGGACAGGCAAAAGAAGAAAAGCTAGAAGATTTTACGGAAATCATCGACGTCTTATCAACTAATTGGGAAATCCCTATTTCGATTATAGAAATTGTCGCGAAGGGAGGGGCTGATGTAACGAATGAGCAAGCAAAACGGGCCTCTTGACTGGCTAAAACAAAAATTAGATTCGATGCCTCCCGGGAATAAAAATGGAAAAAACTATTATTTGCTTATCTTGCTTCTAGCGGGTGTCCTCTTTATGTTAATCGGAAGTATATGGAAAAATGATACGGCGGATCAGCAAGCAACAGTAGTATCGGCCGATCAAAATACAGTGAGTGAGGAAGTAGAGACGTTTGCAAAGAAAGATTCTAATAAAAATGATGAAATGAAACAATTAGAGGATCAATATGAAAATCAGCTAAAGGAAGCACTCGAAGGGATTGTTGGTGTTTCTCACGTGTCGGTTGTCGTCCATGTCGGATCGACCGAACAAAAGGTGTTTGAGAAAAATACCATTTTACGAAATCAAACGACGAGTGAAGAAGATAAAGAAGGCGGAACTCGCCAAATTGAAGATCAATCACAAGAGGAAGAGCTCGTCCTCATCAATGAAGGCGAAAAAGACACTCCAGTCGTTAAGGAGATTAGAAAACCAGAAATTAAGGGCGTACTCATTGTTGCTGGTGGTGCAGAAAACATCCAAGTGAAAAAATGGATTATTGAGGCTGTTACACGCTTGCTTGATGTTCCGAGTCATAAAGTTGCCGTCATTCCTAAAAAATCAAAGGGGGATTCTTAAATGCTATTGAAGAAACAAACCGTCTGGCTATTAACGATGTTAAGTCTCGTTGTTGTATTATCGGTTTATTATGTTACATCTGACCCAGGGACGACTGATTTAGCCGCAGTTGGTAAGAAAGATGCGAAAGAGGAAGAAGCGGCGGCAGATGATAAAGACATGAAAGTCATTACGGAGGCAGCTGGCGATGAGGCATTTGAAACAATGCGGCTTGAGCTTCAAGATAAGCGAAGCAAGGAACGCACTGATCTAACAATGCAAGTTGCTTCACCCGAACTAACTGCTGAAGAGAAAAATAAGCTGTATGAACAAATGGAGGACTTAGCTGAGTATGAAACAAAAGAAAGTACAATCGAGAGCTTAATTAAATCACTCGGATATAGCGATGCATTAGTTAGAGCGGATGAAGGTCAGGTGAAAGTGACCGTGAAAAAGACAGAACATACACGTGAGGATGCAGCAAAAATATTAAGTATTGTTCGCGAAGAATTTGGAACGCAAACGGTCGCAACCGTTGTGTTTCAGCCAAATTAAATGATTTGAAAAATGACGGATGTGCCAAGTGCATCCGTCATTTTTATTAATATTACCCTTCAGCATTGAATTATGAACCTGTTTTATAATATGATGTTAGCATCTACTCATAATTTTTGAAGGAGTGTCAAATATGTTAAAAATTCAGGAAATACGTGAAATCATAAAATTAATTGATCAATCTGATATCGAAGAATTTAAGTATGAGCATGAAGGAGCAAAAATTGTCTTAAAGAAAAACGTCCATGCTCCTGTACAGCAAGTCACTTCAGCACCAATCGCTGCACAGCCGACATTTGTTCAGCAAGCTCCTGTTCAACCGGTAAGCGCACCAGAAGTAGCCGCACCAGCTGCACAACCAGCCGCAGCAGAACAAAGTGGGGTGGATAATGCCAACTTACATACAATCACCTCTCCGATGGTTGGAACTTTTTATCAATCCTCTTCACCTGATAGCCCTCCATATGTAAGTTCAGGTTCAGAAGTGAAAGCAGACACGGTCGTTTGTATCGTTGAAGCGATGAAACTATTCAATGAAATCGAAGCGGAAGTGGAAGGCGAGATCGTTGAAGTTCTTGCTAAAGATGGTCAGCTTGTTGAGTATGGCCAACCATTATTCCTCGTAAAGCCTAGATAAGGAGTAGAAGAGATGATAAAAAAACTATTAATCGCTAATAGGGGAGAAATCGCCGTTAGAATTATTCGAGCATGTAAAGAAATGGATATTGAATCGGTTGCCGTTTATTCGGAGGCTGATAAAGAAGCGTTGCACGTCCAGCTTGCTGATGAAGCTTATTGTATTGGACCAAAAGCATCAAAGGATAGCTATTTAAATACAGCAAATGTCATTAGTGTTGCGAAATTAACTGGCTGTGATGCGATTCATCCGGGATATGGATTTTTAGCTGAAAATGCTGATTTTGCTGAGCTATGCCGCGACTGTAATATTGTTTTTGTTGGACCAAGTCCAGAGGCAATATCTAAAATGGGAACGAAGGATGTTGCAAGAGAAACGATGCAAATGGCAGGAGTACCAATCGTTCCTGGCTCACATGGCATCATTCAAGATATTGATGAAGCAGTTGAGCTTGCAGACGAAATTGGTTATCCTGTAATTATAAAAGCAACAGCAGGCGGCGGTGGCAAAGGAATCCGCGTAGCTAGAAACGAAGAAGAGCTAGCAAAAGGAATTACAATTACACAACAGGAAGCATTGACAGCTTTCGGTAATCCAGGTGTATACATTGAGAAATACATTGAAGATTTCCGCCACGTTGAAATTCAAATTATGGCTGATGGTCATGGGAATGTCATACATCTTGGAGAAAGAGATTGTTCGATTCAAAGAAGGCTGCAAAAACTGATCGAAGAAACACCCTCACCAGCGATTGATTCAGAGATGCGAGAAATCATGGGTGCGGCGGCAGTAAAAGCAGCAAAAGCAGTTAATTATACTGGGGCAGGTACGATTGAATTCATTTACGATTACCGCAATCGTGAATTTTATTTCATGGAAATGAATACGAGGATTCAGGTAGAGCATCCGGTCACAGAGATGGTGACAGGAATCGATTTAATCAAAGAAATGATTCATGTTGCTTCAGGCAATACATTGTCTGTCACTCAAGAAGAGGTACAATTTAACGGTTGGTCAATTGAATGCCGAATCAATGCTGAGAATCCGGAAAAAAACTTCATGCCTTCCGCAGGAAAAATCGAAATGTATTTACCGCCAGGTGGCTTTGGAGTAAGAGTAGATTCAGGGGCTTATCCTGGTTACACGATTCCACCATACTATGATTCGATGATCGCTAAAGTCATTTCATACGGAGCGACGAGGGAAGAAGCGATTGCAAGAATGAAACGGGCCTTGGAAGAGTTTATTATCGAAGGGGTTAAAACGACGATTCCATTCCATTTGAATTTACTCGAACATGAGGCGTTTATTTCTAAAGAGTTTAATACGAAGTTTTTAGAGAACTATGATGTAATGAATCAAAAATAAGCGGAGGTGCGGAAAATGGAAGAAAACGTAAATATGTTGGAGATGACAGTAGAAGAAGGGCATCACCATGGGAAAATTGAAATAGCACCTGAAGTCATTGAAGTCATTGCGGGTATTGCCGCTTCTGAAGTTGAAGGTGTAGCACAAATGCGCGGCAATTTCGCAACAGGGGTTGTTGAACGCCTTGGAAAGAAAAACCATGGAAAAGGGATTCGAGTTGAACTTTCCGATGAAGGAATTAAAGTAGATGTTTACTGCCTTATGAATTTCGGCGTTTCCATTCCGAACGTTGCTCAAAAAGTTCAAGATAATATTCGGCAAACATTGTATAATATGACTGCATTAGAAGCTGAAGAAGTGAATGTTCATATCGTTGGCGTTGCATTTGAACATCAGCGTCAAGATGAAGCCGATGAATTTGAAGAACAATAAAACAAACTTCAATAAATTGGGATATGCTGAAATCGCCACTTGAGTGGCAACGCATGATGCAGGATAAATAAATGGCCAGAGGGAAATCCTTTGGCTTTTTCAATCAACTGCTAGGCGATTAAAGTTGTGTGTTCAATAGTAGGACCTAAGGTGCGAGTTGGCACCGCTTTGAAGAGCTACTTGTATAAAATGTACAAAGTTCCAAAGTCGTCGGATTTTTTGAACATCCTCTAAAAGGAGTTTTACATGATGAAAAGAAGAGTGGCGCGTGAAAAGGCTTTGCAAGCATTGTATCAAATTGATTTAGGTGGCGCGGATCCAGCCGAAGCACTGAATCATGTGCTTGAAGATGCGAAGCCTGATCCGTTTTTACAAAACCTTGTTGAAGGGATACTAGCCAATAAAAAGGAAATTGACGAAGAAATTAGCAAGCATCTAGAACGCTGGTCGATTGATCGCTTAGCGAAAGTCGATGTAAATATTTTACGAATCGGTGTGTTTGAGTTATTGTTCAGCGATGAAGTACCAGATAATGTTGCCATTAACGAAGCAATTGAAATTGCCAAACTTTTTGGTGATGAGAAATCCGGAAAATTTATCAATGGTATTTTGTCAAAGATAAGTGGGGAATAGCAGCTAATCATTGCTAAAGAGGAGAATGGAAATGACAGCAAAATTAATTAATGGAAAAGAAATCTCAGACCATATTCGTAAAGGATTGGAATCTGAAGTTGCTAAATTAACAGAAGCAGGAATTAAGCCTGGGCTAGCGGTTATACTTGTCGGTAATAATCCTGCATCACGTACATATGTCACATCCAAGCAAAAAAGCTGTAAAGCGATTGGAATGGAATCGTTGCTCATTGAGCTGCCAGAAGATGTAGAGGAAGAAATCCTTTTGCAAAAAATTCATGAATTGAATGAGCAAGATAATATTCATGGAATTCTAGTGCAATTACCATTGCCAAAACATATTTCTGAAGAAAAGGTAATCGAAACAATTTCTCCTGAGAAAGATGTTGATGGCTTCCATCCAGTGAATATTGGAAAAATGATGACTGGACAGGATACATTTTTACCTTGTACCCCGTTTGGTGTACTAGAGATGTTAAAACATGAGCAAATTTCAATCACTGGGAAACATGCAGTCATTATCGGAAGAAGCAATATCGTTGGCAAGCCAGCTGGTCAACTGATGCTTAACGAAAATGCAACGGTTACGTATTGTCATTCAAAAACACCAGATCTTGCTTCATTTACGAAACAAGCGGATATTGTCATTGCTGCCGTTGGAAAGGCGAAAATGCTAAAAGCTGACCAGATAAAAGAAGGGGCAGTTGTCATCGATGTTGGTATGAACAGAGACGAAAATGGCAAGCTTTGTGGGGATGTTGATTTCGACGATGTGAAAGAAAAAGCGGGCTATATTACACCAGTTCCAGGTGGAGTTGGACCAATGACGATTACGATGCTTTTATACAATACTGTCAAATCAGCCCAAGCATTACTAACTAATCGCTAAACATGGTATCAGTCATAAAAAAAGAAAAGCTGCCATCTTAGATGCAGCTTTTCTTGTGATAAAATGACGTTCAAAAAAGGGTGCGGAAAAATGGAAAATAGACGATATTTAACCGTCCATTCGTTGACGAAATATATAAAACGAAAGTTTGATGCAGATCCTCACTTAACAGATGTATTTGTAAAAGGTGAAATTTCCAATTTTAAGCAACATTCAAGTGGTCATATGTATTTCACTTTAAAAGACGAAAAGGCGAGAATGTTAGCTGTTATGTTTGCGAGCTCGGCAAAGGGAATGAAATTTATTCCGGAAAATGGGATGAATGTACTTGTGAGAGGAAGCATTTCTGTTTATGAAGCTTCTGGGCAATACCAAATATATGTAAAAGAAATGCAGCCAGACGGAATTGGCGCATTATACCTCGCTTATGAGCAGCTTAAGGAAAAGCTAGAGAAAGAAGGCTTATTTCATCCTAGTCGAAAAAAGATGCTACCTATTTATCCTCAAACGATTGGAATCATTACATCTCCAACAGGTGCAGCCATACGAGACATTATTACAACGATTCGCCGCCGCTATCCTATTGGAAAAGTCTTGCTCATACCCGCCCTCGTGCAAGGACAGCAAGCCTCAACCTCAATTGCTAGAGCAATTCAACAAGCAAATAGTCGAGCAGATATCGATGTTTTAATCGTTGGGCGGGGAGGCGGATCGATTGAGGAGCTTTGGGCTTTTAACGAAGAAATCGTTGCAAGGGCGATTTATGAATCAAGCATTCCGATCGTCTCGGCTGTTGGTCATGAGACGGATTTCACGATTGCCGATCTTGTTGCTGATGTAAGAGCGGCAACGCCGACCGCTGCGGCTGAAATAGCGGTCCCGCATATTGAAGAGTTATTAGAGCGACTGATGAATCGGAAAATGCGGATATTCAGAAGCATGAGTCAGCTAACGAAAGAGAAAAGAAACAAGCTTAAAGCCCTTGACCAATCATATATGATGAGAAATCCTCAGAAACTATACGAGCAAAAATGGGAACGGCTTGATCGATTATCCGAAAGACTTTACGTAGGTCAAACGACGATTTTCAAAGAACGTAGGGAGCGCTATATTCAGTTGAATCGTTCATTGCGTAGATATCATCCCGCAAACACATTGCGGTTAAGTGTTGAAAGGTATAATCAAACAAAACGTAGACTCGTACTTGAAGCACGAAAGCGATTGAAAGATAAATCACAGGCGTTTATCGGCAAAGTTGCAACTTTAGAGGCGCTTAGTCCGTTGAGCACATTGCAAAGGGGCTTTAGCATTGCTCATGATCAAGAAGGGAAAATTGTAAAAAATGTGGATCAGGTGCGGCCAGGAGAAACAATGAAACTAATCGTCACAGATGGTAAGATATCGTGTACGATTAACCAAATTGAAAAAGGTGAGCAAAATGAGTGATAAATTAACGTTTGAAGAAGCAATGGATCAACTGGATACGATTGTTCAAAAATTGGAGGAAGGAGATATTCCTCTTGAAGAGGCATTGGTTATTTATCAAAAGGGTGTTGAACTATCAAAGCTTTGTCATGATAAATTAAAAAATGCCGAAGCCCAGCTTACAAAGGTTTTAACGGATGATGGCGAAGAGGATTTCCAACTTCGTGAGGAGGACCAGGCTTGATGAATCAATTAGATCGCTTCATCAACACGTATAAGCCGATACTTGACCAGACAATGATAACGGCAGTTAATGAACTGAAAGCACCGAGCATACTTAAAGAATCGATGCGATATTCATTAGAAGCTGGTGGAAAACGAATACGACCGCTTTTATTATTTGCGGCGATCGCTGCATTCGAAAAAAAGCCAGAGCTTGGATTAACGGCGGCTGCCTCATTGGAAATGATTCATACTTATTCGCTCGTCCATGATGATTTGCCAAGCATGGATGATGATGATTTAAGACGCGGAAAGCCAACAAATCACAAAGTTTTCGGGGAAGCGATCGCTATTTTGGCTGGAGATGGACTATTAACGTACAGCTTCCAATTAATTGCCGAAGACAAAAACTTAAATCCTGATTTGAAAATTAAATTAATCTCTTTACTTGCTGCTTGTGCGGGCCCAGAAGGAATGGTTGGCGGACAAACGGCAGATATTCAAGGAGAAAATCAACATTTAGCACTCGAGGACTTGGAGTATATTCACCTCCATAAAACGGGGAAACTGCTCTCCTATGCCGTCATGGCGGGGGCGATGATCGGCGGGGCCACCCCGAAACAACTTGCTTTATTTGAAACTTTTTCTAAGCATTTAGGACTTGCTTTTCAAATTAGCGATGACATATTGGATGTTGAAGGGACCGAACAACGACTAGGCAAGCCAGTTGGCAGCGATACGGGAAATATAAAGAGTACGTACCCATCTGTATTAACTTTACAAGGTGCGAAGCAACAACTTGAAATGCATATTGAGGCAGCGAAGCAAGCTCTCATTGAAACGAACCTACAAACATCATTACTAGAAGAAATAACAACAATGATTGGTGCTCGTGATCATTAATTAGACAAACCTTTATATGGAAATAGGCATCATCAAACTCGATGGAAAATCGGGTTGAATGATGCCTGTTTTTATAGAAAAGATATCGCTTTATGTATACGTATTTAGCTTTAAAAGCTATCGACTCAGGTCATAATCCTCAGGGAAGCCTATTCGAGAAGTTTATGCTCAATTGGCATAGATTGGATATAGCAAAGCAGGCGGGCCGCTTGCTGTGATGGCTGAAGAACTCCCGCGAGGCCGCACGCCGTGAGTTGCATAGGCGCTAGCACAATGAGGTGTTACAACAGGACATGGCGAAATTAAACTTTATTCCTCTATTCGAGCTTAGACAATGTCCTCATTTACAGCGGGCTTCTTGCGCTTTTCTTAATTTGCTCTATTAGAGACTGCGTTTAATAGACAGCGAAGGCTGTTTTTAAATGAATCCAGTCTATAAGCGCTCGTCTAATCGACAGTGAAGGCTGTTTATTAATGAATCCAGTCTATAAGCGCTCGTCTAATCGACAGTGAAGGCTGTTTATTAATGAATCCTGTCTATAAACGCTCGTCTAATCGACGGTGAAGGCTGTTTATTAATGAATCCAGTCTATAAGCGCTCGTCTAATCGACAGCGAAGGCTGTTTATTAATGAATCCAGTCTATAAGCGCTCGTCTAATCGACGGTGAAGGCTGTTTATTAATGAATCCAGTCTATAAACGCTCGTCTAATAGACAGCGACGGTTGTTTTTATATAAGGCATCGTCAAATAGATAGTGATGTCCGTTTTTTAGCAATCCGTTCAAAAAGCAGGTCCATATGGAAACCGCTAAATCCGAGTAACTCCTAACATTGAAAAACGCCTATTTTTATGTTATAATTTCACCAGATTGATGGATGGTGTAGTATTCTAGTCGATCTACCGATTTTGAAGGTGGGCCTAAAAATCCACTAAAGGGCACATCGATGAAGTTCCTTGTTTCGGCTTAGGGCGCCCAGCCTTGGGTCGGAGCTGGGAGTAAAGGTGTAAGGGCGATCCACAAAGGCATGTGGGCGTTGACCCTTTACCGCGGAGGCTTCACATTACTCGGCTAGCTCAAATGCATGCGCGTACATGTGGAGTATAGACCTGCGATGTGGTGAAGGCACCACTAGCAGCGTAGCCTGCCTTGCGTGAAGTTTGAGGGGATTATGGTTATAGGAGAACAGTCTCGGTTGGCCATCGACCTGTACTCTTTCGTCCATATGAAATCGGCTTTGCAAAAGAGGCTAGAAATCAGGTTAAAGGTCGTTGAGGAAATCTCCTAGACTATTCTCATTGACACAAGTTGAGGATTAGAGTGCGGACTAAGTGGTAATCCAGTCTGACAGATGGTGACACTGTCAAAACAGGTTTAAAGGGAAACCGTCAGTATGGCGACAGCTGGTACTTGTTTGGGAAATCCTACTGGACCTAAGCCGTAAATTTTACTCAATTTGTGACCATCCACTACATTTCGATGAATGGTGAATGAATAATAAAATGAAAGAAATCGTAAAAAACTCAATGAAGTGGAGTATTACAATTGCCGTTATCACATTCGTGTTAGCGGCTATTTTTTCAGTTGCTTCAAATGGCATATTGAATGGGGCGCCATGGTCACTTGGTCTTCTTGTTGTACTTTTCATTGTATTAATTGGTATACTTTTTGATATGATCGGAATTGCTGCTACTGCGGCAGATGAAACACCATTCCACTCAATGGCTGCTAGGAAAATATTCGGCGCTAAGTATTCCATTCGAATCATTCGCAATGCTGACCGTTTTTCAAACTTTTGTAATGATGTGATTGGGGATATATCGGGTATTATTAGTGGAACAGCGACCGCATTAGTGATTATTCAGCTTATTCAGAGCGCTGACATCGCAAGACATTCACCGTTTGAATATGGAATCAATATAGGCTTAACGAGCTTAATTGCGGCCATTACAGTCGGGGGAAAGGCGTTTGGGAAAACATTTGCCATTACCTATTCGAAAGATATTATTTTTCAAGTAGGAAAAGTACTGCAATTTCTTGAGGAAAACCTCCATTTGACTATAATGAAAGAGAATAAGAAGAAAAAAGCAAAGCAAAAATTCAAGAAGCGAAAGTGAGTGGTCCCATTGGATCTTATGTCTATTAAAGACCCTTCATTTCTAAAAAAAATGAACAAACAAGAATTAGAACAATTAAGCGAAGAAATACGAAATTTTTTAATTGAAAAACTTTCAATCACAGGTGGGCATATTGGTCCAAATTTAGGTGTCGTTGAATTAACAATTGCACTTCATAAATGCTTCGACAGTCCCAAGGATAAAATTATCTGGGATGTAGGGCATCAATCATATGTTCATAAAATTTTAACGGGGAGAGCGGGACAGTTTGATTCCCTTAGGCAATATAAAGGATTATGCGGTTTTCCAAAAATGTCGGAAAGCGAGCATGATGTTTGGGAAACGGGTCATAGCTCAACATCGCTGTCAGCGGCGATGGGAATGGCGGTTGCCCGTGATATTCAAGGTGAAAACTCCTATGTCATCCCAGTCATTGGCGATGGGGCATTAACAGGAGGAATGGCCTTAGAAGCGTTAAATAATATTGGTCATGAGAAAAAAGACATGATCGTCATCTTAAATGATAATGAAATGTCAATCGCTCCAAACGTTGGAGCCTTGCATAATATTCTAGGCAAGCTGCGCACGGCTGGGAAATATAAGTGGGCGAAAGATGAGCTTGAATATCTGTTGAAAAAGATCCCTGCTGTCGGTGGAAAGTTAGCGGCAACAGCGGAGCGGGTTAAAGACAGCTTAAAATATTTGCTCGTATCAGGGGTCTTTTTTGAAGAGCTTGGCTTTACTTATTTAGGGCCGGTCGATGGACATGATTATGAAGATTTATTTGAAAATCTTCAATATGCGAAAAAAACAAAAGGCCCGGTTTTATTGCATGTCATCACAAAAAAGGGCAAAGGATTTACTCCAGCTGAACAAGATACAATTGGAACTTGGCACGGAACAGGTCCATATAAAATTGAAACAGGTGATTTAATTAAAGCGGTCAATCCCGCACCAGCATGGAGCTCCGTCATCAGTGAAACGGTGCGTAAGCTTGCTCGTGAAGATAAACGAATTGTAGCGATCACACCTGCGATGCCTGTTGGTTCGAAACTTGAAAAATTTGCTGAAGAGTTTCCAGATCGCATGTTTGATGTCGGCATTGCGGAACAACATGCGGCAACGATGGCTGCTGGAATCGCAACGCAAAAGATGAAACCTTTTCTTGCGATTTATTCGACCTTTCTCCAAAGAGCCTACGACCAAGTATTGCATGACATTTGCAGGCAAAAATTAAACGTGTTTATTGGAATTGATCGCGCCGGACTTGTTGGTGCCGATGGTGAAACACATCAAGGGGTATTTGATATTGCTTTTTTACGGAGCTTGCCAAATATGGTCCTTATGATGCCGAAAGATGAAAATGAAGGGCAACATATGGTCAATACGGCGGTAAAATACGATGATGGGCCGATTGCGATTAGATATCCACGTGGGAATGGCTATGGAATTCAAATGGATTCGGAACTACAAACGATTCCAATTGGAAAATGGGAAGTCATCAAACAGGGCCATGATGTTGCGATTTTAACATTTGGTACAACGATTCCAATGGCAATGGAAGCGGCCTATCACTTGGAGAAGCAGGGCGTTTCCGTTCAAGTTGTTAATGCAAGGTTTATCAAACCAATGGATGAGGCTATGCTTCACGATTTAATGGAGAAAAACATGCCAATTTTAACCGTGGAAGAAGCGGTCCTTCAAGGTGGGTTCGGCAGCGCGGTCATGGAATTTGCTCATGATCACCGCTATCATCATATTACAATCGATCGAATCGGTGTACCAGACCACTTTATCGAACATGGATCTGTGAAGGAATTATATCGTGAAATTGGCATGACGCCGGAAAATATCATTCGTAAAGTAAAAATGATTTTACCGGAAAGAAAAAAAAGGGCGTAACATGATGAAGGTAAAAAAACAAAGAGTAGATGTACTATTAGTTGAACGGGGTTTATGTGAAACACGGGAAAAAGCAAAGCGTGCGATTATGGCCGGCATTGTTTTTTCAAATGAAACTCGCCTTGATAAACCAGGTGATAAAGTGAGCGAAGATATTCCGCTTACCGTAAAAGGAAATACGATGCCTTATGTAAGTCGCGGTGGGGTGAAGCTAGAAAAGGCTTTGGAAAAGTTCGCGATTTCGATGGAAGGTAAAGTAATGATTGATGTTGGTGCGTCGACTGGCGGTTTTACGGATTGTGCGCTCCAAAACGGCGCAATTATGTCCTATGCGATCGATGTCGGCTATAATCAGCTCGCATGGAAACTTCGCCAAGATGAACGTGTCATTGTAATGGAAAGGACCAATTTCCGCTATGTCGAGCCCGCAGATCTAAAGAAAGAAATACCGACAATTGCGACAATCGATGTTTCGTTCATATCATTAAGGCTCATCCTGCCTGTCTTAAAAACATTGCTTGCACCAGGAAGTGATGTTATTGCCTTAATTAAGCCTCAATTTGAAGCTGGTAAGGATCAAGTCGGGAAAAAAGGAATTGTTCGCGAGGCGAGCATCCATGAGGCCGTGATTAATAAGATCAAAACCTTTTCGCTTGAGCAAGGATACGATGTTCAAAACCTTACGTATTCACCCATTACCGGCGGTGAAGGAAATATTGAATTTTTAATTCATTTACGCTGGGATGATCATGGTGATCAAGGCACCGATAAACTTGATGTAACGGTTATCGATGTTGTAAAGGAAGCGCATCAAAGCTTAAAATGAACCGATATTGGAAATGAAGGGCAATTCGTTAAGAATTGCCCTTTTTGCTTTGAATTTATATAATACATGTATAATGAAGTATAAAAATACAAGTTTTTTATTAAAGGATGAGAATGATGACGAAAGGTCAACGACATATTAAGATTAGAGAATTAATTGGAACGAAGGAAATTGAAACACAAGATGAACTTGTCGATCAATTGAAAAAGGAAGGCTACAATGTCACACAAGCGACGGTTTCACGTGATATTAAGGAGTTACATCTTGTCAAAGTCCCATTAGCGGATGGTCGGTATAAATATAGCCTACCAGCCGATCAGCGTTTTAATCCATTGCAAAAATTAAAACGATCATTAATGGATTCATTTGTTGGAATTGATTATGCACAAAATTTAATCGTAATGAAGACATTGCCTGGAAATGCACAAGCAGTTGGGGCGCTGATTGATCATTTAGATTGGTCCGAAATTATGGGTACGATTTGTGGGGACGATACATGCTTAATTATTTGTCGAACAAATGATGATGCGATAACCATTCACGATAAATTTATTGAAATGTTGTAAGAGAATGTTCAAAAAGTGCGGGAAATAATGGCGCATCGAATTTCTTCGTTAGTGAGAGATAAACTTCGGTTAATAGCGTCCAAACCTGTGGCAACGCGAAAGTAAGTACATCCTGCATAAGCCTGTTGTCCCAATCTGCGCGGCTCGAAGTTTTATCCTCTTTTTTGAACACACATTGTAATTGGATTTTTAGGAAGTGAGGCGATTTATTTTTGCTACAAGAATTATCAATTAAGAACTTTGCAATTATTGATCAAATATCGATATCATTTGAGAAAGGTTTAACCGTATTAACGGGTGAAACAGGAGCGGGAAAATCCATTATTATCGACGCTCTCCATTTGCTCGTTGGCGGACGCGGATCGTCTGAATTTGTACGCCACGGTGAAAAAAAAGCAGAAATTGAAGGCTTGTTTTTTCTTGAGGAACATCATCCATGCTTTGAACGAGCCACTCAATTTGGAATTGAGATTGAAGAGGGAATGCTCATTTTACGCCGTGATATTTCCAATACCGGAAAAAGTGTTTGCCGAGTGAACGGTAAGCTCGTAACAATTTCCACGTTGCGTGAAATTGGCAGCACATTAATTGATATTCATGGACAACATGAACATCAAGAACTAATGGATGAATCGCTCCATCTTCATTTACTTGATCAGTACGGCAAACAAGAAATCGAAAAAGCCTATGCATGTTATCAGGAAGCATATATGGCTTATGATCAGACGGAAAAGCAATTAAAACAACTAACTGAAAATGAGCAGCAAATGGCTCATCGCCTTGATTTATTGCAATTTCAGCTTAATGAAATTCGCAAAGCGAATGTGAAGCTAAATGAAGATGAGGAATTAACGAAGGAAAGAAATCGTCTTGGGAATTTTGAGAAGCTATTTGCTGCGGTGAAATCGAGTTATGAAGGATTGCAAGGAGAGCAGCGAGGCTTAGATTTCATTGGACATGCAATGGGACATTTGGAAATCGCTGCTGATTTGGATAAGGAGTATGCCTCGGTTTTTGAAAGTGTCGCAAATAGTTATTATGCCCTTGAAGATGCGGCTGCGACGTTGCGAAACGAAATGGAAAAGCTGGAATTTGATCCAGTCCGATTAAACGAAATTGAATCTCGCTTACATGATCTTAATCAGTTGAAACGTAAATATGGATCAACGATTGAAGAAATTCTCGAATATAGTGCAAAAATCGAAGAAGAAATTGAGCTGATTACGAATAAAGATGACCGCATTCATCAGCTTCAAAAAAAATTGACGTCTTTAAAGAAAGATTTATTATTAGAGGGCGAACAATTAACCGATTTGCGAAAAAGATGGGCAAAGCAATTAACGAAAGCGATCCATCATGAATTGAAGCAGCTTTATATGGATAAAACGATATTTGAGCCAGTGTTTCTTAAATATGATGAACCGAAAATAACTAAACATGGGTTAGATGACGTTGTCTTTCATATTTCCACGAATCCTGGTGAACCATTAAAGCCGTTAGCAAGAGTTGCCTCAGGCGGAGAGCTGTCACGGATTATGCTTGCACTTAAAACGATCTTCTCAAAACATCAAGGGGTAACATCGATTATTTTTGATGAAGTCGATACAGGTGTAAGCGGCAGAGTGGCCCAGGCGATTGCTGAAAAGATTAATCAAGTATCTACCCATTCTCAAGTGCTTTGTATTTCCCATTTGCCACAAGTTGCGGCAATGGCTGATACACACGTACTCATATTAAAAGAGGTCAATAATGACCGAACACGAACAAAGCTTTTGATTTTAAACGAAGAAGAAAAAGTGAAGGAAATTGGTCGGATGATTTCTGGAACAGAAATAACGGATTTAACGAAGCAACATGCTAAGGAATTGTTAGAAATTGCCTATACATTAAAAGTTACTTGAAAAGCTATCCTACTTTGGAGAGCTTTTTTCCTGTTAAGCAGTTATAAATGGATGGAAAGGAGGCTAAATTAAAGGTGTGGGCCAGAAAGCGAGGAGAGTGAACATAATTGAGATTTGAACACATAAGAAAAATAACAGGTGGAATTCTCCTTGTTTCACTATTATTGCTTGGCTTTTATAAGCCTTTTCAACAATATATCCAAATTCCTGATCAAATAACCATTTTTGAAGGACAGGAGCTAACGTTTAACAAAGCAGATCATCTAGCGGTGGCGACCGCAGCGACGAATGAGCATATCGATGTGAATGAAAGTCAATATGCGATTTCACTTGAGGGAATGCAGGCGGGAGAAGATAAATTATTATTAGAAATGGCTGGTTTTCCAGTCAAAAAAGTCGATGTAAACATTTTAAAGGATTTTAAAGTATACCCCGGTGGACAATCGATTGGTGTTAAATTAAATACACTTGGCGTACTCGTCGTCGGGCATCATCTTGTGGCAACGAAGGACGAGAAATTGTCCCCTGGAGAGGATGCGGGGATCAAAGTTGGAGATATTATTACATCGATCGAAGGAAAGAAAATTAACAGTATGGCGGATGTAGGACCATTTGTTGAAGAAGCTGGGAAAAATGGACAGGCGCTGCAATTGAGCGTGCAACGAGGAAAAGAAAAATTTAATACGATGTTAAAGCCAATTTTTGATGACAAGGCAAAAGTGTATAAAATCGGTATTTACATTAGGGATTCAGCGGCTGGAATCGGAACAATGACCTTCTTTGAACCAAATTCAAAAAAATATGGGGCGCTTGGTCATGTTATTTCAGATATGGATACGAAAAAGCCGATCGTAGTTGAAGATGGACAAATTGTTAATTCAACCGTAACAGCGATTGAGAAAGGGAAAAACGGAACACCAGGAGAAAAGCTTGCCCGTTTTTCCGAGAATCAAGAAGTGATTGGCAATATTACACTAAATAGTCCATTTGGAATATTTGGCAAACTAAATAAACCAATTAAAAATGGCATTCTTGATAAGCCAATGCCAATTGCATTGTCGAGTCAAGTGAAGGAAGGACCGGCAAAAATCTTAACCGTTGTTGACGGAAATAATGTTGAGGAATATGATGTGGAAATTGTCAGTACCGTTCCGCAAAAGTTTCCGGCGACAAAAGGGATGGTTATAAAAGTGACCGATCCAACGTTATTAAATAAAACAGGTGGAATCGTGCAAGGGATGAGCGGTAGTCCCATTATTCAAGATGGAAAAGTAATCGGTGCAGTTACACATGTATTTGTGAATGATCCGACTTCTGGATACGGAGTTCATATCGAATGGATGTTGCAGGAAGCTGGGATTGATATTTACGAAAAGGATAAAGCGAGTTAAGGGGGTGAAAACCCTCTTTTTTTTGGGTCTAACGGTCGTAGCGGTAGTTCATTTTATATGCTATGATATAAAAAATAAAGAATTTTCGACAAAGTGGCGATTTCTTGGCGGAAGAAGTCGTAAAATAGAGATATATGAAGGAATAAAGAGGAAACATATGTAATGTTATGTCTTTTAATATAAATTGCAGGGATTTGCGACTTTTTGGAGAAATTATCTGTTAGAATATAAAATACAAAATAAAATCAATTTTTGGAATTTGAGGAGGAAGTTGGATTTGAGAAAAATTAAAGTTTGTATTGTAGACGATAATCGTGAACTAGTCGGCTTACTTGATGAGTTTATTTCTTCACAGGAAGATATGGAAGTAATCGGGACTGCGCACAACGGACAAGACTGCTTACAATTGCTCGAAGAAGTCTCCCCAGATGTACTCATATTAGATATTATTATGCCACATTTAGACGGCCTAGGTGTGCTAGAACACTTGCGGGAAGCGCATACAACTCCTTTTCCAAATGTTATTATGCTAACTGCTTTTGGTCAGGAAGACGTAACAACAAAAGCGGTTGAGCTTGGAGCTTCTTATTTCATTCTCAAGCCATTTGATATGGAACATTTAACGAACCATATACGGCAAGTTAGTGGAAAGGGAGTATACTCACCAAGAAAATCGGCACCTACGAGAGTTCAAGAAGACAAAAAGCCGCTTAATCTTGAAGCGAGCATCACATCTGTCATCCATGAAATTGGAGTCCCGGCTCACATTAAAGGATATTTATATTTACGTGAAGCGATTTCGATGGTTTATAATGATATCGAATTGCTTGGATCGATTACAAAGGTTCTCTATCCAGATATCGCGAAGAAATTTAACACGACAGCAAGCCGGGTAGAAAGAGCGATTCGTCACGCAATCGAAGTAGCGTGGAGCAGAGGCAACATCGATTCAATTTCCTCCTTATTTGGCTATACGATCAGCATGTCTAAAGCAAAACCTACAAATTCAGAATTCATCGCGATGGTTGCAGACAAGCTAAGACTGGAACATCAAGCTTCTTAAAATTAAAAAGATTTAAATTCGTTTAAAAGCACTTATCCAGTATTGTAACAAAACATAAGTAGCTCATTTTTGCAAAGACATCATTTTTTATTGGTTAAATTATCAGTAAAGAAAGGTGTCTTTTTACATACTAACCCAATTTGTACTCGAAGGTATGCAAGTTCATTCTAAAGTCGTGCAATTATTTATTAATGAAGTCGATAATACCTCATTAAATGTGAATTCCCTTTTTCAAAAAAACGATGGATACTATGAAGCCGATAGAGCGAGGCAGATGAGCAATTGACTTGAAGTAAGCTTTAAAAACAAGGAAGTTAAAGTATGGTTTATTATTATGGTGGCTGTGATAATAGCTATGGGATTGATTATCCAATTTACTGAGTTTAAGTATCGAGGTTCTATTCTTTTACTAGCCTGGCTCTTTTTTATGTACGGCGTTATTTTCATTGGAGGGAACAGAAAAAGAATTTAACTATTTTTCAAAACAATGCATGTATCTATCCTTCTGTTTTATCTGAAGACTAATGATGAGCATGGTGTCTTTTTTATTCACATTTACCGTTTTGTCACGGTATGATGAGAGTATACACTATGCTAGGTGGTGATTGCATGACACTGATTATTGCTCATCGTGGCTCTGCTGGAACGCATCCGGAAAACACAATGGACGCTTTTATTGCAGCGGAAAAGTATGGAGCAGATGGAATTGAATTGGATGTTCAACTAAGCTTGGATGGAGAAGTCGTTGTCATTCACGATACGACGCTCGATCGAACGACAAATGGAACAGGAAAAGTGAAAGATTTTACATTAGCTGAATTAAAACAACTAAAGGCAAATTGTCATTATAAGCATTTTTTTAAACGAGCTTCACGAATCCCAACATTAAGGGAAGTATTTGAATGGATGAAATGTAATAAGTTGAGCTGTAATATTGAATTGAAAAACAATGATATTCCATATGAAGGGCTCGAGGAAAAGGTGATCGGGCTTATTAAAGAATTCGGGTTAGAAAAGCGAATCGTCATTTCGTCATTTAATCATCAATCCCTTCTCCGAATTAAGCGGATAGCTCCAACAATTGAAACAGCTCCGCTATACAAAAGAAAAATAACGAAACCATGGGAGTATGCTTGGTCATTACAATGTAGCGGTATCCATCCAAAGCTTGTTTCCATCTCATTATCGGATATTCAAGCGGCGATGGAAGCTGGTGTAGCAGTTAGGCCCTATACGATCAACAGTATACGTGATATGAAAAAACTGCTAGCGATTGGCTGTACAGCAATCATCACTGACTACCCAAAAAAGGCGAAGAAGCTCCAAAAAGAATGGCTCAACAAATGTGGAATTGCCTAAAAAAGAGCGTTGGGACATTTTCCCAAACGCTCTTTTTAAAAGAAAGTATAAATTTTTGTTGTTTTCAAGAAGTAGCATATTCTTGTCTAGCTCCAGTCGCCCAGCGACTAACACTTTCTACGTTAAGGATCGTCGACTAAGGTCGCTACGTCCTGTGGTAACGTCGACGCACCAACATCTTGATGGCGCAGTTTGTACGTTGCTAAACGGGCGCTTGCGCTTTTCTTATGTATATACTCTACTGTTTTTTAAACCGCTTTTGAACCTTATTACGCTTACGATCACGATGTAAAATAAAACCAGCAATAAAACCAAGTCCGATAATGAAAAACAATAATCCTGCAAAAAATTGCAACCATAAATAAGGGAACGGGCTTAAAAGTATTCCAAACAACATATCCCTCATCAATTTAATGCCATATCCTGCTAGAATTCCGGGGATTAATAATATTATAAGTGCAATTAGCCTTACCATTTCATTCTCCTTCATTCATTCCATCTTAATAGAGGATGTTCAAAAAGTTCGGTAAAAATGACACTTCGAATGTCTTCATTACGAGGGGGAACCTCCGTTAAAACCGCCCACGTCCTGTGGGCAACACGGAAATTAGTACATCCTGTACAAGTCTGCTGCTCAAAGCTGCGCCGCCTCGACTTCTTGGTCCTTTTTCTCCTCTTTTTTGAACCCGCACTTATAGAAAAAAAGTAATATTTTCATTTTGCCTATCTACTTGATGGAAAATTACATACTTTTTAGTACTTAAAAAAATCATATACCAACGGAATCATTTGTCAAGAAACCGGCTTTTCGTTACAATGTAATGGTATGGAAAATCCGATAAAAATCGAATTGAGAAGTTTGTTAATAAACAGCGAAAGAGTAAAGGCGGAGGAATAAAGATGAAAATTTTTGATTATATGGAAAGTTACGACTATGAACAGCTCGTATTTTGTCAAGATGAACAATCAGGTTTAAAAGCGATTATTGCGATTCATGATACAACGTTAGGTCCTGCACTTGGTGGTACAAGAATGTGGACATATGCGAGCGAAGATGCTGCAATTGAGGATGCACTGCGACTTGCTAGAGGGATGACCTATAAAAATGCTGCGGCTGGCTTAAATCTTGGCGGCGGAAAAACGGTTATTATTGGCGATCCGAAAAAAGATAAGAGTGAGGCATTGTTCCGTGCCTTCGGTCGTTTTGTGCAAGGTTTGAATGGCAGATACATAACAGCGGAAGATGTAGGAACAACGGTAGCCGATATGGATATTATTCATGAAGAGACAAGCTTTGTAACGGGTATATCACAGGCGTTTGGCTCATCAGGAAATCCTGCTCCTGTAACGGCGTATGGCTGCTACGTCGGGATGAAAGCGGCAGCGAAGGAAGCGTTTGGAACGGATTCACTCGAAGGAAGAACGATTGCGCTTCAAGGTGTAGGAAATGTTGCATTTGAGCTTTCACGCTACTTACATGAAGAAGGGGCACAGCTGATTGTAACAGATATTAATAAAGATTCTGTTCAGCGCGCCGTTGAAGCTTTTGGAGCAAAAGCAGTTGATCCTGCTGACATTTACAATGTTGAAGCGGATATTTTTTCTCCATGTGCGCTTGGAGCCGTAATTAATGACGAAACGATCCCGCAGTTAAAAGTAAAAGTGATTGCTGGTTCTGCGAATAATCAATTGAAAGAAGCTCGCCATGGAGATCAAATTCATGAGCTTGGCATTGTGTATGCACCTGATTATGTAATCAATGCGGGTGGTGTTATTAATGTTGCAGATGAATTAAATGGTTATAATAAAGAACGTGCCTTGAAAAAAGTAGAGGGCATTTATCATAATGTCGCGAAAGTAATTGAAATTTCTAAGCGTGATCGCATTCCTACATACTTGGCCGCGGACAGAATGGCGGAGGAAAGAATTGCAACGGTCCGAAATGCGAGAAATTCATTTTTGCTTAATAGTAAACATGTGCTAAATAATAGAATATAATGTGATAGGTTGAAGCGCCTAAGGGCGCTTTTCCGTCTAAAAGCAAAAGGAGGGAATCACTTGTCACAAGAATATGATGTCGTCATTCTTGGCGGAGGAACAGGTGGATACGTTGCAGCCATCCGCGCCTCTCAGCTTGGATTGAAAACAGCGATTGTTGAAAAAGATAAGCTTGGAGGAACTTGTTTACATAAAGGATGCATTCCTAGTAAAGCGTTGTTAAGAAGCGCGGAAGTGTATCATACGGTAAAACGAAGTGAAGAATTTGGTGTTTTCACATCAGATGTCACTTTGCAATTTGACCAGGTGCAAAAAAGGAAAAACAATGTAGTAGAGCAGCTCCATAAAGGGGTAAATTATTTAATAAAACGTGGGAAAATTGATGTTTACCATGGGATTGGGCGAATTCTAGGTCCATCTATTTTTTCTCCTATTCCCGGAACGATTTCGGTGGAAATGGGGAATGGCGATGAGAATGAAATGCTCATTTCTAAAAATGTCATCATTGCAACCGGATCGCGACCACGTAGTTTACCTGGTCTAACCATTGATGGCTCAATTGTCATCACATCGGACGAGGCATTAGAAATGAAAGAATTACCAAAATCGATACTTATTATCGGTGGCGGAGTGATTGGAATCGAATGGGCATCGATGTTGTCAGACTTTGGCGTTGCTGTTACAGTTATTGAATATGCCGATCGGATTGTTCCGACAGAAGATCGTGAGATTGCCCAGGAGCTGCAAACTCATTTGCAAAAAAAGGGGATTACGATCGTTACACAAGCGAAGGTATTGTCTGAAACGATTGCCACTGAAAATGGGATGGCTATGATATCCGCAGAGGTCAATGGTGAACAGAAGCAATTTTCCGCGGAGAAAATATTAGTGTCAGTCGGCAGGAAAGGAAATACGGAGAATATTGGTTTGCAAAATACCGATATTCACGTTGAAAATGGCTACATTCAGGTGAATAATTTTTATCAAACGAAAGAATCACATATTTATGCGATCGGGGATGTAATTGGTGGATTACAGCTTGCCCATGTTGCATCACATGAAGGAATAAAAGCAGTCGAGCATATAGCTGGGAATAAGCCTGAGCCGTTACAATACGAAACAATCGCCAAATGTATTTACAGTAATCCAGAAGCAGCGAGTGTTGGATTAACCGAGCAGGAAGCGAAGGAAAAAGGGTATGAGATAAAGGTTGGAAAATTTCCATTTTCAGCGAATGGAAAAGCACTTGTATTTGGTGACTCTTCTGGTTTTGTGAAAATTGTCGCAGATGTAAAAACGAATGACATTTTAGGTATTCATATGATCGGCCCACATGTAACGGATATGATATCTGAAGCAGGACTTGCAAAAGTATTAGACGCTACCCCGTGGGAAGTGGCGAATGTTATTCATCCGCACCCCACATTAAGCGAAGTGATTGGGGAAGCAGCGCTTGCTGTTGACGGAATGGCCATCCACTCATAGATCAAGCAAAAATTGGAGGAGGGATAATCATGGCAGAAAATCGTCATTCTGAGCTAGGATTAAGTGATGAGCAAGTTGTTAATATGTATGAAATGATGCTACTTGCTCGTCGGATCGATGAAAGAATGTGGTTATTAAATCGAGCGGGGAAAATCCCGTTTGTCATTTCATGTCAAGGACAGGAGGCGGCACAAATCGGTGCAGCTTTTGCACTTGATCGAAATAAAGATTATATTTTGCCTTATTATCGTGATTTAGGAGTTGTGCTAACATTTGGCATGACAACGAAAGAGATTATGTTATCGGGATTTGCGAAAGCGGAAGATCCCAATTCCGGTGGACGACAAATGCCGGGACATTTTGGTCAAAAGAAAAATCGAATCGTAACTGGATCTTCACCCGTTACGACACAAGTTCCTCATGCAGTAGGAATTGCTTTGGCAGCAAGAATGGATAAAAGTGATCTTGTTTCTTTCGTTACTTTCGGTGAAGGTTCATCCAACCAAGGGGATTTTCACGAAGGACTGAACTATGCAGGTGTGCATAAATTGCCAGTCATCTTTATGTGTGAAAATAACGAATATGCGATTTCTGTGCCGGTCGAAAAGCAGCTCGGCTGTGCAAAAGTATCGGATCGAGCAATTGGTTATGGAATGCCTGGAGTAACAGTTGATGGAAAAGATCCGCTCGAAGTGTACAAGGTTGTTAAAGAAGCGGTTGAACGCGGACGTCGTGGTGAAGGACCAACATTGATCGAAACGATGACGCATCGTCTCACCGCCCATTCATCAGATGATGATGATCGCAGCTATCGCTCCGCGGAAGAACTAGAGTCGATGAAAAAAGAAGATCCGCTCCATTTATTTGAAAGCTATTTAACTTCACTCGGTGTTTTAGACGAGTCTAAAATAAAGGGCATCAATGATCGGATTATGAAAGAAATTAACGAAGCGACCGATTACGCGGAAGCAGCTCCATATCCAGTAGCAGAGGATGCATTAAAGCATGTATATGCAGCAGAGTAACGGGGGGATGAAGCAATGGCAGTAAAGTCATATATCGAAGCTGTGACAATGGCGATTAGAGAAGAGATGGAGCGGGATGACAAAGTTTTCCTTCTTGGGGAAGATGTAGGTAAAAAAGGCGGCGTCTTTAAAGCAACTCAAGGTTTGTACGATCAATTCGGAGAAGAAAGGGTGATCGATACACCGCTCGCTGAGTCTGCAATTGCAGGGGTAGGAATTGGTGCTGCTATGTATGGTTATCGCCCAATTGCCGAGATGCAGTTTGCAGATTTTATTATGCCTGCGGTTAATCAGATTATCTCGGAAGCGGCGCGAATTCGTTATCGCTCCAATAATGACTGGAGCTGTCCGATTGTCATTAGAGCCCCATATGGGGGAGGGGTGAACGGTGGTCTTTACCACTCACAGTCCATTGAAGCAATTTTTGCCAATCAGCCAGGGTTAAAAATTGTCATGCCATCGACACCGTATGATGTGAAAGGTCTTTTAAAAGCCGCCATTCGTGACGAGGATCCCGTTCTATTTTTGGAGCATAAACGGGCATACCGCTTAATTAAAGGCGAAGTACCTGATGAAGATTACGTACTTCCGATCGGAAAGGCGGATGTGAAACGTCAAGGTGATGATATTACCGTTATCACATACGGACTTTGTGTTCATTTTGCCCTTCAAGCTGCTGAAAGATTAGCCGAAGATGGGATAGAGGCGCATATACTAGATTTAAGGACGGTCTACCCTATTGATCAAGCTGCGATTATTGAAGCAGCTTCGAAAACAGGGAAAGTATTATTGTTAACGGAAGACAATAAGGAAGGAAGCATCATCGGTGAGGTTGCGGCAATTATCGCAGAGAATTGTCTATTTGAATTGGACGCACCGATTATGCGACTTGCCGGACCAGATATCCCTGCAATGCCTTTCACACCGACGATGGAAAAATACTTTTTGATCAATCCTGATAAGGTGGAGAAAGCGATGCGTGAGCTGGCTGAATTTTAACCTGGTGTTTGTTGAAAAAGGAGGTTTTTTGATTGGCAATTGAGAAGATCACGATGCCACAGCTCGGTGAAAGTGTCACCGAAGGAACGATCACAAACTGGCTCGTTAAGCCAGGTGATCAAGTAAATAAATATGACCCGATTGCGGAAGTGATGACGGACAAAGTGAACGCCGAAATCCCATCATCTTTCACCGGTGTTATTCAACAACTGACTGCTGAAATAGGAGAGACACATGCCGTTGGTGAAACGATTTGTACAATTGAAACGGAGGATGCGGGAGCTCCAACTATTATACAAGAGGTAAAAACACCGGAAGCACCTACATTGCAGCCAAGTCAACAAGCAGGAAAAAACCGCTTTTCGCCTGCCGTTTTGAAAATGTCACAAGAGCATGGCATTGATCTATCGAAAGTAACCGGAAGCGGCAAAGAAGGCCGGATTACGAGAAAAGATTTACAAAAGTTGATTGATGCGGGTCAGACATCGAATATGCCTGTAGGATCAACAAACGAACAAGTAAGCTCGCCGCAACCTGTCATGGAAAATCAAGCGCCTAACAATCAAAGCCCTAAGCTTACCATGTCGGGCGATCTTGAAATTCCTGTTCACGGCATCCGAAAAGCAATTGCTTCTAAAATGGTGCAAAGCAAACAGGAAATTCCTCATGCATGGACGATGATGGAGGTCGATGTTACAGATCTAGTCCAATATCGTGATTCGATTAAGACAGAGTTTATCCAACGAGAGGGATACAATTTAACGTACTTTGCCTTTTTCGTTAAAGCCGTTGCCCAAGCATTAAAGGAATTTCCGATGATGAATTCAATGTGGGCTGGAGATAAAATCATACAAAAGAAAGATATTAATATTTCGATTGCGATTTCAACGGAAGATGCATTGTATGTTCCAGTCATTAAGCATGCCGATGAGAAATCGATCAAAGGAATTGCAAGAGAAATTACGGAATTAGCAACGAAGGTAAGAAATGGCTCCTTGACGACAGATGATATGCAAGGTGGTACTTTCACCGTCAATAACCCAGGCTCCTTCGGTTCCGTCCAATCGATGGGGATTATCAATTATCCGCAAGCAGCAATTTTGCAAGTAGAATCGATTGTGAAAAGACCGGTTGTTATGCATAATAGCATGATTGCGGTACGCGACATGTGCAATCTTTGTCTATCATTGGACCATCGTGTTTTAGATGGACTTGTCTGTGGTCGCTTCCTCCATCGAGTGAAGGAAATTCTTGAAAATGTTTCGAAGGAAACGACAGCGGTATATTAATTGAAATGAAAAGCAGGTCAACAATGGCCTGCTTTTGTTTTTCGAAAGAGTCCTTCTTAAGTGACTAGCTATACGGCTAAGCGAGGTTCCCACAATCCGTTTGCACTTTTCTTATTTTTGTTCCATTGCTTGGCAATCATAACTATATTAAAATATAAATATAGTCAATAGCGGAAGGAGTGTATCATTAATGGCGATCGATCAAGCAAAAGAAGCAACTTTTAGCAAAATTAGTTTTGAACAATGGCAAAAAACGGCTTATGCTACATTGAAGAACCATTCATTTACTCCGACATATGAAGAAATCAATCTTGCTCCGCTATACACTGCGGAAGATTTGAAAGCGGTTGCTAATGGTGGTGAATTTGCACAACGATCAAGCAATGACTGGAAAATCGTACAAAAATACAGTGGAGACAACTGGAACGATATAAAGAAAGAGCTTTTTGCTGGACTTTCGACAGGTGTTGATACGATTTCATTTGAGATCGATCAATTAGAAGATATTCAATCGATCGATTTTGCACCATTACATACAGAAGATATCCCATTGTTTATTCACACGAAATCACGTTTTTCACAAATGGCAAAAAAAATGATCGCAAGTAAAGAAAAATTTTTCGGCGTCATGGCAATGGATCTTATTTCTGCTCAATTACAGTCAGGAAAACTATTTGCAGAAGCTGGAGAACAATTTACCGAGTGGCAGAATGCGATTCATACACTTGATCAACATTGCAGTAAAGTAAAAACGATATTAGTCGACCTTGTGCCTTATCATTCAAGTGGGGCAAATGCGGTTCATGAACTGGGAATTGCAATTAGCACAGCCGTTTATTATATTGAAGCGATGCGTGAAAGAGGTTTTCCCCCGAGCAAAACGGTTGAAAAATTAACGTTCCATTTTGCAATTGGAGGTCAGTTTTTTAGCGAAATAGCAAAAATGAGAGCGTTTAAACAGCTTTGGAAGACGGTAGCGGAGGCGTACCGTCTTCCGAATGAGTTGAGTAAAATGACGATCAGTACAGAGACATCACCAATGACAAAATCAGTGCTTGATCCGTATATGAATATTCTTCGGGGTGGCAACGAAGCATTTGCCGCTGTCTTGGGTGGGGGTGATTATGTTATCGTTTCTCCCTTTGACGGACAGCAACATCCATTTTCATTAAGAGTTGCTAAAAATACACAACTATTGCTTCGTGAGGAAGCGGCGATGAATCGTGTATTCGATCCTGCTGCCGGATCATATTATGTTGAATCACTTACTGCTCAGCTTGTTGATCGGGCATGGGGTTTATTTCAAACGATTGATCGGAAAAATGGCATATATGAAGTGATAAAAAGTGGCTGGCTTCAAGAGGAAATTCGTGCAGTAATGGATAAAAGAATAAAAGACATTGAAACACGAAAGAAAAGGATGATCGGGGTAAATTTATATGCAACATTGGATGAAAGCCCTCAATTTACTGAAAAACAGAGCGGAGATGTAAAGGGAGAAGGGGCGGCGGTAGTAGTCGAGCCAATGACTGGCTATCGGCTTGCTGAAGGGTTTGAACGCTTGCGCGAACGATCGTTACAGTTAAAGAGAAAAGGAAGGCAGCCATCTGTCGGTCTTCTTTGTTTGGGGCAGCTTAAAGAGTATAAACAGCAGGCAGATTTTGTAGCAGGCTTTTTCGCCGCTGGTGGAATCGAGACGGTATGGAGTGGTGACTGTTTGCAGTTGGAGGATGTGATTGCCTTTCTGAAAGAGCATCCAAAACAGCTTTATTGCTTTTGTGGAGTGACCGATGCATGCGCACCAATCGTTGAAAAAACGCTCAATTGGCTTCAAAAAACAAAGCAAGATGTGATTGTTCAGCTTGCTGGGAAACATGAGCATACATTTGCGACAGATGGAACGATCCATGCTGGTCAAAATGTAAAGGTAAAGCTTGCAGAGCTATTGGACAGATGGGAGGCGGGTGTGAATGAATAAGAAGCCTAACTTTCAAGTGATTACTCCGAAAGCTTTTATAGAGGAACAGCAAATTAAAGCAAAGTCAGTGACGTATCAAACAAATGAAAATATTTCTGTGAAATCTTTTTATACAGCGGCTGATCTCGATCAGGTCACCCATTTGCATGATTTTCCAGGCTTTGCACCTTTTACACGTGGGCCATACCCGACGATGTATGTGAATCGGCCGTGGACGGTTCGGCAATACGCTGGTTTTTCCACTGCCGAGGAAAGCAATGCCTTTTATCGTAGGAATCTAGCGATGGGACAAAAAGGTTTATCGGTCGCATTTGATTTAGCGACACATCGCGGCTACGATTCCGATCATCCGCGCGTGGAAGGGGACGTAGGTAAAGCGGGTGTGGCGATCGATTCTGTGCTGGATATGAAAATATTATTCGAAGGAATCCCGCTTGATCAAATGTCGGTATCAATGACAATGAATGGCGCAGTCATTCCGATCATGGCTTTTTATATCGTTACGGCTGAGGAGCAGGGTGTTCACAAACAGGCGCTATCCGGAACGATTCAAAATGATATTTTAAAGGAATATATGGTGAGAAATACATATATTTACCCACCAAACATGTCAATGAGAATCATTGGTGATATTTTTGATTATACGTCCAAATATATGCCAAAGTTTAATAGCATTTCGATCTCTGGCTATCATATGCAAGAAGCTGGGGCTCCGGCTGATCTAGAACTTGGCTACACATTGGCCGACGGATTGGAGTATGTTCGAACCGGGATAAATAGTGGCATTGATATTGACGCTTTTGCGCCACGGCTTTCGTTTTTTTGGGGCATCGGCATGAATTATTTTATGGAAGTTGCCAAGCTGCGGGCGGCACGAAATATTTGGGCAAAGTTGATGTGTCAGTTCCATCCGAAAAATCCAAAATCACTTGCCTTGCGAACCCATTGTCAAACATCGGGATGGAGTCTCACGGAGCAAGATCCATATAATAATATCATTCGCACATTTATTGAGGCACATGCGGCGGCTATGGGTCATACACAGTCGCTTCATACGAACGCACTTGATGAGGCGATAGCCTTGCCAACGGATTTCTCGGCGAAAATTGCCCGCAATACGCAATTATTTTTACAAGAGGAAACAGGTGTGACCAATGTCATTGATCCGTGGGGCGGTTCCTATTATGTTGAGTCATTGACGGATGCATTGATGGAGCGGGCGTGGAGTCATATTGCCGAAATTGAGGAGCTTGGCGGGATGACAAAGGCGATTGAAACGGGTCTGCCAAAAATGCGGATTGAAGAAGCAGCAGCAAGAAGGCAAGCACAGATTGACTCGAAGCAAGAGACAATTATCGGCGTGAATCGCTATCGGCTTGAAGAAGAAGAAGAAATCGATATTTTAGCGATCGATAATGCGGCCGTTCGAAAAATGCAAATCGACCGACTTCATGAATTGAAAAAAACGCGGAATGAAGAGGATGTCATAACGACCTTATCAGCATTAACGAAATGTGCAGAAACAGGCAAAGGAAATTTATTAACTTTTGCCGTTGAAGCAGCACGGGCAAGAGCGACATTAGGAGAAATTTCTGATGCGATTGAAAAATCATCAAGTCGACATCGAGCGCATATTCGGTCAATAAGTGGCATATATCGTTCGCATTTTTCTGAGCAGCAAGAAATTGAAGCGGTAAAAGCGATGACGGATGACTTTTTAGAAAATGAAGGAAGAAGACCGAGAATTTTAATCGCAAAAATGGGACAGGACGGACATGATCGCGGAGCAAAAGTAATTGCAACGGCATTTGCTGATTTAGGATTCGATGTTGACATCGGCCCGCTATTTCAAACACCAGAAGAGACGGCAAAGCAAGCCGCGGAAAACGATGTCCATGTGATTGGCGTTAGTTCGCTTGCCGCTGGTCATCGAACACTTTTGCCACAATTAATAAGCGAATTAAAAAAAATCGGCCGAGAAGAGATCGTCGTTGTCATCGGAGGGGTCATTCCTGTTCAAGACTATGAATTTTTGATGGAAAACGGTGCTTCAGCCATCTTTGGACCTGGTACGGTCATTCCAGTCGCTGCCCAGAAGGTGATCGAAGAAATTTATCATCGACTTGGATATGAGGAAGTGGATGTACAAAATGACTGAGCAGCAACGAAAAAAGTTTGTGAAAAAAGTCGAGAGAAGACAGACACCAGAACAATTAGTTGACGGAATTCTATCAGGGTCTAGAACGGCTCTTTCAAAGGCGATTACGCTCATTGAGAGTCGCATAGCACATGATCAACAGCTCGCCCAAGTGATGATGCAATCGTTACTTCCGCATGCAGGGAAATCGATTCGCATCGGAATTACCGGTGTACCAGGAGCAGGAAAAAGCACATTCATCGAAGCGTTAGGCACAGTCCTATGTGACCACGGACATCGTGTTGCTGTCTTGGCGATTGATCCAAGCTCGACGATAAATGGCGGCAGCATCCTTGGTGATAAGACGAGGATGGAGTTGCTCGCAAGGCATCCACAAGCATTTATACGCCCTTCTCCTTCAAGCGGAACGTTAGGTGGTGTTCATAAAAGGTCTAGGGAAGCGGTGATCGCCTGTGAAGCTGCCGGCTTTGATATTATCATTGTGGAAACGGTCGGCGTTGGACAAAGCGAAGCAATTGTAAGGGGAATGGTTGATGTATTTCTTTTATTGGCCTTGACTGGAGCCGGTGATGAATTGCAAGGGATGAAAAAAGGAATCATGGAACTGATTGACGCGATCATCGTCAATAAAGCAGATGGAGAAAATCGCAAGCTAGCGCTGAAAACAAAAAGAGAATACACGCAAATTCTCCACTTACTAACGCCAGCTACATCGGGATGGAATCCCCGTGCGTATATATGTTCGTCATTGACGGGTGAAGGAATCGATGAAATGGTAAAACTCATTTATACATTTGCCAATCAAACAAAAGAATCAGGTGTGTTTGAGCAACGCAGGAATGAGCAAATTATCGAATGGCTTTACTCAATGGTGAAAGATCGATTAGAAACGAAATTTTTCGAGGATGAGAACGTAAAACGGCTGTTGCCAACCATTGAATCTGACATAAAAAAAGGTATGATGACGGTCCCACATGCAACTAACCTATTATTTAACGCTTTTCAAAGGAAATAAAAAAAGGACAGCACAATTGTTTGCCGTCCAAAACATCTAGGGAGTTTAGGGGTATGGATCTAGATGTATTTGTAATGTTCCCCATACGACAGAATTTAAACCTATTTTTCTACATTTCGTTTCGAAAATTTGATTAATATGTAAAAAAACTGCTATGATAACAATGGAATGATATAAGCAAATTACTAAAGGAGCGATTTATAGATGGACTTTCAATTATATATGAACGACATCGTAAGCCAAGCGCGTGAAGAGATGGAAGCAGCTGGTTACACACAACTTTTTACTCCCGAAGATGTTGAGGAAGCCTTTAACAAAAAAGGAACGACATTAGTTATGATTAACTCGGTTTGTGGCTGTGCTGGTGGAATTGCCCGTCCAGCTGCGATTCATTCACTTCATTACGATAAGCGACCAGACCATTTAGTTACGATTTTTGCGGGGCAAGAGCGCGATGCAGTAGCGAAAGCCCGCAGCTATTTCACAGATTATCCGCCATCATCACCATCATTTGCTCTATTAAAAGATGGAGAAATTATTACGATGGTCGAACGACATGAAATTGAAGGACATGATCCGATGTCAGTCGTTAATAAGCTTCAGCAATATTACGAGCAGTATTGCGAAGAAGTTTAATTATCGTAAACGCCTCAAATGTGATTTTTCACAATTTGAGGTGTTTTTTATGTTCGTCCTTGAATTTACGCAATTATTCTGGATGTGACGCAATTCACCTTGAAAGTAGCGCAATTATCCAAAAGTAAAATATAAAGATGAATTTTTTCAAGAGATACTTAATCTAAATTGATGTTTCCTATTAAAAAACATCCTTTTTACAAAAGCTAAAACAGGGTGATAAACATGAACTTACTTTTAGCGGTTATGTTTCTAATTGGTTCACCATTTTGGCCGTTTGATGCATCCCTTTTGCCGGGGGATTCATTAATTATCGTCAATAAAAAAACGAATGAGCTAGTATGGGTAAATTATGGTAAAATAATCGTACAGACAAAGGTAGCAACTGGGAAAACGAACGATTTAACACCGGAAGGATTGTTTACGGTAACAGTGAAGGCGAAAAATCCATATTACCGAAAGAAGAATATTCCAGGAGGGGACCCACGTAATCCACTTGGAACAAGGTGGATCGGCTTTGATGCCAGAGGAACAGACGGACGGATTTACGGTTTACATGGGACAAATCAGCCCGATTCAATTGGAAAGTACATCTCGCTTGGCTGCATTAGGTTGCCACAAAAAATGCTTGAACAACTTTATGACGAAATTCCGCTCGGAACAAAGATACTTGTTACAAATTCAAGCAAATCATTTGAACAACTAGCGAAGGAAAGCGGTGTCATTTGAGGCTTGAATGGGTCGGTCATTGAATACCCGTCCCCCGTCGAAAATCAGTGTAAGGAGTAAATCGGATGTGTTTCTATTTCCCGTTCCCGTCAAAAATTGGTTTGAATGGTAAATCGAATGGGTCTCAATTTCCCGTTCCCGTCAAAAATGAGTTCGAATGGTAAATCGAATGAGTTTCGATTGCCCGGTCCCGTCAAAAATTGGTTCGAATGGTAAATCGAATGAGTTTCGATTGCCCTTTCTCGTCAAAAATTGGTTCGAATGGTAAAACGGATGTGTCTCGATTTACCTTTCTCGTCAAGAATTGGTTTGAATGGTAAATCGAATGAGTTTCGATTGCCCGTTCTCGTCAAAAATTGGTTTGAATGGTAAATCGAATGGGTCTCGATTTACCGTTCCCGTCAAAAATGAGTTCGAATGGTAAATCGGATGTGTTTCGATTGCCCTTTCTCGTCAAGAATTGGTTTGAATGGTAAAACGGGAGCGTTTCGATTTCCCTTTCTCGTCAAAAATGGGTTCGAATGGTAAATCGAATGGGTCTCGATTTCCCTTTCACGTCAAAAATTGGTTTGAATGGTAAATCGAATGAGTTTCGATTTCCCTTTCTCGTCAAAAATGGGTTCGAATGGTAAATCGGATGTGTTTCGATTTCCCGTTCCCGTCAAAAATGAGTTCGAATGGTAAAACGGGAGCGTTTCGATTTCCCGTTCTCGTCAAAAATGAGTTCGAATGGTAAATCGGATGTATTTCGATTTCCCTTTCTCGTCAAGAATGGGTTTGAATGGTGAATCGAATGAGTTTCGATTTCCCGTTCTCGTCAAAAATGGGTTGAATGGTAAAACGGGAGCGTTTCGATTTCCCTTTCACGTCAAAAATTGGTTCGAATGGTAAATCGAATGCGTTTCGATTTCTCGTTCCCATCGAAAATCAGCGTGAAGGGTAAATGGTTTTCCTCCCGATTGCCCCTTCTTAAGCCAAACCTTCGCATTGAGCGGAATATGAAATGAAAAAAGAGGTCGCGACTGAGCGCGCCTCTTTCCTGAAAATTATAAGAATGAAAGTCCAGCCATAATCGTCGTTGCGATCATCGAGAACAGCATTAGATAAATAATAACGCGTTGCACTTTTTTATTTGACATAAGAGCACTCCTAGCAACAGTAAATTTACTTCTATTTTAACGCTTAATTAACTTTGAAACAAGCCTTCATACAAGAACGAATCATCTAATGGGGTGAGAAGATGAAAAAAGTTGATCATATTGGGGTAGCTGTGAAATCATTGGAGCAAGCTCTGCCGTTTTACACGGGTCATCTTAGCTTACCATGTTTGGCCATTGAGCTCGTTGAATCTGAACGTGTAAAGATTGCCTTTTTAGATGCAAATAATGTTAAAATTGAATTGCTTGAAGCAACCGATCCACATAGTCCAATTGCAAAGTTTATAGAAAAACGCGGTGAAGGGATCCATCATATTGCTTTTGCAGTGGAATCCATTGAACAGCGCATCGCACAATTAAAAGAAAAAGGGATTCAAATGTTAAATGATCATGCGAAACGAGGCGCAGGAGGGGCGCTCGTCGCATTTATCCATCCAAGATCTACCCATGGTGTTTTATATGAGCTATGTGAAAAGGCAGTGGAGGAGGGGAAACAGTGACGGATATTTATGAGAAAATAAATGAGTTGTATGATCGTCGCCGTCAAGCAGAGCTTGGGGGAGGTGATGAACGAATCGATCGACAGCATGCAAAAGGAAAGCTGACAGCACGGGAGCGAATAGATTTACTCGTTGACCCGGGTTCATTCGTTGAACTAAATCCATTTATTGAACACCGCTCAACTGATTTTGGCCTCGAAGAAATGAAATATCCCGGCGATGGGGTTGTCACAGGTTACGGAAAAATAAATGGGCGACCAATCTATCTATTTTCTCAAGATTTTACCGTATTTGGCGGAGCGCTTGGTGAAATGCACGCAGAAAAAATTGCAAAGGCAATGGATCTGGCAGCGAAGAATGGTGCACCGTTTATTGGCTTGAATGATTCGGGAGGAGCCCGCATTCAAGAAGGAGTCGTTTCATTAGACGGATACGGACATGTTTTTTATCGCAATGCGATTTATTCGGGGGTTATTCCACAAATATCGGTTATTATGGGACCATGTGCGGGTGGCGCTGTCTATTCACCAGCGATTACAGACTTTGTTTTCATGGTCGATCAATCGAGTCAAATGTTTATTACAGGCCCAAAAGTAATTGAGACCGTCACAGGGGAAAAGATTTCGTCCGAAGATTTAGGTGGTTCGAAAGTACATAATACGATTAGTGGAAATGCTCATTTTCGCGCGGAAAGTGAAATGAAAGTTTTACAGATGGTTCGAACTTTAATTGGTTATTTGCCACAAAATAATGAAGAGAAGGCGATGATCTCTGAATATGATTCTACGAATGATGATCTTCCTGACTTAACCGAGTTGATCCCATTCGATTCGGTCAAACCATATGATGTGCGGATTGTCGTTGATCAAGTTGTTGATGAAGGTTCGTTTTTTGAAGTACATAAGGAGTTTGCGAAAAACATTGTCGTTGGTTTCGCGAGAATTCGCGGTGAAGTTGTCGGTCTCGTTTGTAACCAGCCAAAATTTATGGCAGGTGGTCTAGACATCGATTCATCCGATAAAGCTGCACGTTTTATTCGCTTTTGCGACTCGTTTCAAATCCCGCTGCTCACCTTTGAGGATGTGACTGGCTTTTTCCCTGGAATCAAACAAGAGCATGGTGGTATCATTAGACATGGTGCGAAAATTTTATATGCTTATTCTGAGGCAACCGTGCCGAAAATTACGGTTATTTTACGTAAAGCATATGGTGGTGCATATGTAGCTCTTAATAGTAAAGCGATCGGCGCCGATCTCGTTTATGCTTGGCCGAATGCGGAAATCGCTGTTATGGGACCACATGGAGCGGCGAATATTATTTTTGCCCGTGATATTCAAAATAGCAAAAATCCAGAAGCAACCCGTCAGGAAAAAATTGAAGAATATCGGGAGAAATTTGCTAATCCGTATATTGCTGCGGCAAGAGGGATGGTCGATGATGTCATTGATCCACGGGAAACGAGAATTAAATTAATTCAGGCACTGGAAATGCTGCGCAATAAGCGTGAAAGTAGGCCAAAGAAGAAACATGGAAATATTCCACTTTAAATCGCGGAAGTTGCTCACTTCATAATTGAGATTAAATGCCGTATAGCCTTTCAAATCAGAGGAAATATCACCAGATTTTTTAGAGGAGCTTTTCGAATTGCTCACAAAATTTGGAAACAAATTTAATTTTTTAAGCATTATTACTATCTGGAGGTTGGAACATGATTAATGAACAACGATTATTAGATGAGTTTCTTGAACTGGTACAGATCGATTCAGAAACGAAAAATGAAGCAAACATCGCTAAAGTATTAAAACAAAAATTTGAAGCTCTTGGTGTTCATGTCTTTGAGGATGATACAACGGAGCAAACAGGGCATGGGGCAGGAAATTTAATTTGTACATTAAAGGGGACAGAGTCAGATGCAGATACAATTTATTTTACATCACATATGGACACTGTCGTTCCCGGAAATAATATAAAACCATCGATTGAGAATGGTTATGTTGTTACAGATGGAACAACGATTTTAGGTGCCGATGATAAGGCGGGTCTTGCGGCGATGTTCGAAGCGATTCGCGTATTGAAGGAAGAAAATATTCCACATGGCACAATTCAATTTATTATTACAGTTGGGGAAGAATCTGGTTTGGTCGGAGCGAAAGTGCTCGATCCATCTCTTGTAAAAGCAAAATATGGATTTGCCCTTGATAGTGATGGTCCTGTTGGAGATATTATTATCGCTGCACCGACCCAAGCAAAAATCATCGCTGAAATTCATGGCAAAACAGCACATGCTGGTGTTGCACCAGAAAAAGGCGTTTCCGCGATTACAATTGCGGCCAAAGCGGTGGCAAAAATGTCACTTGGGCGAATTGATGAAGAAACAACAGCGAATATTGGCCGTTTCGAAGGCGGGCAAGCGACGAATATTGTTGCAGACTATGTCTATGTTTTAGCGGAAGCAAGATCGCTTGTTGCTGACAAAATGGAAAAGCAAGCAGCTGCTATGAAAAAAGCATTTGAAGAAGTAGCTGATAATATGGGTGGAAAAGCAAAAGTGGATATTGAAATTATGTATCCTGGCTTTAAATTTGGCGATGGCGACGAAGTCGTGGAGGTAGCTAAAAGGGCAGCCGCTGCGATTGGTCGTGAGGCAAAGCTACTGACGAGTGGCGGTGGAAGCGACGCAAATGTGATTGCTGGTTTTGGCATTCCAACAGTGAACCTTGCTGTCGGCTATGAGGAAATCCATACAACGAATGAAAGAATGCCGATTTCCGAGCTGAATAAGTTGGCGGAAATGGTCGTAGCCCTTGTAAAAGAAACAACAGGAAAATAATGAAAGAGAAGGGGGCTGTTTTGACAGTCCCTACTAAAATGGAGTGATTGATGATGACGGAAAAAGTAGTTGTTTTTCACGCGGGGAAGGAGGAATATGCGATTCCGATTCCTTACGTTATTTCAATTGAAAAAATAGAAGCGATGAATCCAGTCCCACATTTGCCAGTGTATATGGTCGGTATTACAAAAGCGAGAGGAACGCTTATTCCAGTCTTAGATTTGAGTGCTATTTTATATGGCAGTCCTCTTCAAATCGATAAGGATGCAAGAATGATTGTCATTCATACCGATGAGCTTGCTTTCGGTCTTCTTGTTAAAGAAGCTAAAGAAATCATCGAAATTCCTCATGATGCACAGAACCAACTCGGGCTTGTTGCCTACGAGAAAACAAAGTATTTCTCCTCAATTGCTCAACTAACTGATCGGCTTATTACAATGATTGATCCGGTCGTCATGCTCGATTCATTAGAGGGCATTAAAGAGGTTAAAGACTATTTGAATGAACAAAAGCAAGAGGCATAACATAAAGGATGTTCAAAAAGTCCGGCATAGCGCGGGTCTTTTTGAACATATGTAAGGGGAAAAAACATATGAAGGAGTTTTATCCTAAAAACGGTCGAGTGATTCTCCATGTCGATATGAATAGTTTTTTTGCTTCAGTCGAAATGGCCTATGATCCTTCATTAAAAGGAAAGCCACTGGCGATCGCTGGAGATGCAGAAAAGCGCAGGGGGATCGTTGTTACATGCAGTTATGAAGCCCGCAAATTTGGCGTGAAAACGACGATGCCTGTTTGGGAAGCGAAGAAGCTATGCCCACAGCTCATCGTCAAACAGCCGAATTTTGAACGTTATCGGACTGCTTCACAAATGATGTTCGAGCAATTACGGGAAGTGACGGAATGGGTGGAGCCGATCTCAATCGATGAAGGATATATGGATATAACGAATTGCTATCATCTAGGGAAACCAACTGAGATCGCTAAAGCAATCCAGCAAAACTTAATGAAAAAGCTTGATTTACCTTCGAGTATCGGCATTGCCCCAAATAAATTTCTTGCAAAAATGGCTTCGGATATGAAAAAGCCTCTAGGCATTACAATTTTACGGCTTCGGGACATCGAGAAGATCATTTGGCCGCTTCCAATCATTGAAATGCATGGAGTAGGAGAAAAAACGGCGGAAAAATTAGCGACGCTTCAAGTCGATACGATCGGCGATTTAGCCCAAGCGAATGATTATCAACTTAATGCCTTGCTCGGTATCCGTGGGCAGCAGCTAAAAGAGAGAGCAAATGGACATGACCAACGCCCTGTTGATCCGGCTGCTGCACAGGAGCATAAAACGATCGGAAGCTCCACGACATTGCCAAGAGATATAACAAATCAAGTCGAGCTTCTAAACGTCTTAGAAAGCTTAGCAAAAAGTGTCTCAGAACGATTAAAACGCAAAGCCTATGTATCCAATAATATATCAGTAACGATTCGCTATAAAAATCGAAAAACGATATCGAGAAGCCGAAAGCTCGTCAATCCAGTGATACAAGCGGACGAAATCTTTGCTGCTGCGAAACGGCTATTTAATGAAAACTGGAATGGGGATCCGGTGCGGCTTTTAGGAATTACTGGCCAGGATTTAATTGAGGAAGACAGTGCCTTTGAGCAGCTCGATCTCTTTTCGTATAAACAAGAAGCCCAAAAAGAACCACTATATAAGGCAATGGCAAAAATGAAAAATAAATATGGGCCATCGATTGTGCAAAAAGGCATCCGTATTCGAGACGATTGGAAACATAAAAAAAAGGAATGATTATTTTTTAATAAAATGAATCAATCGGGCAAAAAATCCTTTTTTCTTCTTTTTAACGATCGGTTTTTTCATCGCTTGCTTTGTAATATAAATATTTTCTTGATGAATCGCATAGTCACAAGTAAGCACAAGCCCGATTCGAGTTTGGCTTTCTTGATTCGTAACGATGGAATACGATATATTTTTCGCACGTGCTTGTTGAATATAATCGGATAAATAGGAGTAATCAAGATCGCCATTTAATAAGAGGGTTGCATCCGGATACTGATCCATTAATTGGATGACCTCAGAATATATACCGTTTTCCATTACTTGACCTTTTGTTAAAGCAATGGCAATTCTTTCTCTAATTGTGCCGAGAAACTTTCTTCGTTCTTCCGGCTTTATTTGTCTTGGCCCATATACTCCTGCTTGTAAATAATCATCTACATTCGTATTCTTCACGGCAAATACACCTCCGCGATACTATATTCTTCTTCAATCTTAAATGTTAACTCTAATCAGCATAAGTCCCTTTCCTTCATAAGCTCCGGGATAATGCTGTATTGTCTTTCAAATCCTAACACTTCGCTTTCACTACAAAAAAGATTTCTATCCAAGTTAAGCCTGTGGCATATGTCACAGATTTTTAGAGAAGCCTAGGAAAACAATCTAAGTTCGCCGCGTCCCGCGGGTGCAAACCCGAATAAATCCGGACGCAATTACGCCGAGGCGTAATTGATTAAGGGCTGCTCCGATCGAAGCAGCCATCATCAAAAGATTAACCTTATTTTTCGTCATTATTGGCAACTGGCCACCAATGGAAACCGTCCTTTGCTAGAAGCTCATCTGCTTCCTTAGGACCCATTGAACCTGCCGCGTAATTCGGGAAGTTTGCTTTCTCGCTTTCCCAAACCTGGCTGATTTTATCTACCAAGCTCCATGATAGTGCTACTTCATCCCAATGGGTAAAGTTTGTTGCATCGCCGCGCAAGCAGTCATGCAGCAATTTTTCATACGCTTCAGGCGTATTCATTCCGGCGATATCATTCGTCGAAAAATTAAGCTTAACCGGAGTCGTTTCGCTTGATTGTCCTGTATCCTTCGCATTTAGTTGAAGAGTGATCCCTTCTTCCGGCTGAATATGGATAACGAGCAGGTTTGGAGCAAGCTTTTGATCAGAGCTGTAATAAAGATTCATTGGAACATCTTTAAATTGAATAATAATTTTCGTTGATTTTGCAGCCATGCGTTTTCCTGTTCTAATATAAAACGGAACGCCAGCCCAACGGAAATTATCAATCAAAATCTTTCCTGCAACATATGTGTCTGTATTCGATTCAGGATTCACATTTATTTCCTCACGATAACCAAGTGCAGGTTTACCGTTCTCCACTCCAGGTCCATATTGGCCACGAACGAAATAATCTTTAATATTCTCATGTTTAAGCGAACGCATTGCACCAAGCACCTTTACTTTTTCACTGCGAATTTCCTTCGGAGTGAGGCGAATCGGTGGCTCCATTGCTAGCAACGCAACCATTTGCAGCATATGGTTTTGCACCATATCACGTAGCGCGCCACTCGTCTCGTAATAACCGCCACGTTCTTCGACTCCAAGCACTTCACTTGATGTGATTTGAATGTTTGAAATGAAGCGGTTGTTCCAAAGTGGTTCAAAAATCGCATTCGCAAAGCGGATTACTTCAATGTTTTGTACCATTTCTTTTCCAAGATAATGGTCGATTCGATAAATATCATTTTCATCAAAAACACTGCGAATTTGTGCGTTTAGTTCTTTCGCAGATTCAAGATTATGCCCAAATGGTTTTTCAATGACAAGACGATTAAACCCGTTCGTATCCGTTAAACCATCTGTTTTTAAATGTTCTGCAATCGTCCCGAAAAACTCCGGTGCCATCGCTAAATAAAAGACGCGGTTGCCTTCTAATGAGTATTTTTGATCAAGCTCATTTGCTAGGTTTTTGAGTTCTATGTATGAGTTTGAATCACTCACATCATGTGACTGATAATAAAAATGAGAAATAAATTCGTCAATATTTTCAGCACCATCTATGGAAGAAAGAACAGAGTCTTTTACATGCTCTCTTAATACTTCGTTTGTCCATGGGCGTCTAGCAACTCCTACGACAGCGAAGTGTTCAGCAAGCTTACCTTTACGATATAAGTGATAAAGAGATGGGTAGAGCTTTCTCTTTGCTAAATCCCCTGTTGCTCCAAAAATCATAATTAATGATGCAGGTGTTTCTGATTGAATCATCTTTTAACCTCTCTTTTCTATCTGTAACTTTTTGTTACGATCGTTTACTTTATTATCTTATCAATTATTCTGAAAAAAGACGACATATTACGTTCTTTTTCGCAAAAAAATATTCATTTCCGTTCGGAGATTGTATGATAGAATAGGTAAAATACAATCTCGGGGGTGTTCGGGAATGGAAGTACTATTTCTCGGAACGGGTGCTGGAGTTCCCGCTAAATTACGAAACGTAACTGCAATTGCTCTAAAAATGCTAGAAGAACGCAATGCCGTCTGGCTATTCGATTGTGGAGAAGCAACCCAGCATCAAATTATCCATACATCGATCAAACCACGGAAGATCGAAAAAATCTTCATTACTCATCTTCACGGTGACCATATTTTCGGTTTGCCTGGACTTGTAGGCAGCAGATCGTTTCAAGGTGGAGAATCGAAGCTGACTGTTTATGGACCAAAAGGAATTCGCCAATATCTCGAAACTTCCTTACATGTGAGTCAAACACATATAAAATATCCATTAGAAATCATCGAAATGGAAGAAGGAATCATCTTTGAAGATGATCAATTTCGAGTTGAAGCGAAGCTCCTTGATCATGCAATTACAAGTTATGGATTTCGCATTACCGAAAAGGATAAGCAAGGCACACTCGATGCTAGCCGTTTAATGGCTGATGGGATTTCGCCAGGTCCGATTTATCAGCAATTAAAAAATGGTGCAACCGTTACATTGAAAGATGGTCGAATGATTAACGGGCTTGATTATGTCGGTCCAAATCAAAAAGGTAAAGTCGTTTGCATTCTTGGTGATACAAGACCATGCGCAAATGCGCTTCCGCTTGCTCAAGAAGCAGATTTGCTTATTCATGAAGCAACATTTGCCGCCGGAAGTGAGGAGATGGCTCGTGATTACTACCATTCAACAACGCTCCAGGCGGCCGAATTGGCAAAAGCGGCGAATGTTGGAACACTTTGTCTTACTCATATTAGTTCCCGATATGGGAAAGAAATATGGGAAGAACTTGCAGCCGAAGCGCGAACGGTTTTTCCATCTACGGAAATCGCCCATGATTTTTTTGAAATCAATGTCGGGTCGCCCGAATAATTAGCGTATAATCCAGCCACGTTTATATTGCTCAGGAGCATCGAGATCGTAGCGGAGCTCCTGTGCAGCTGTGCGCGGCCAATATGGATCACGCAAAAGGGCTCGCGCAATAAAGATGAGATCTGCTCGCTCATTTTGCAAAATTTCCTCCGCTTGAATCCCCGTGGTTATCAAACCGACAGCGCCAGTCGCAATGCCGACCTCTTTTTTGATTCGCTCCGCAAACGGCACTTGATAGCCGGGATAAGCCGAAATTTTCGCAGGAGCGACGGCACCGGAACTGACATCGATCAAATCAACGCCTTGCTCTTTCATCCACTGTCCGATGACGATGTAATCGTCAATCTTTAATCCTTCTTCTATATAATCGGTCGCTGAAATTCGGACAAATAATGGTCCATCCCAAACCGATTTTACCTCATCAATGATTTCTCTTAAAAAGCGATAGCGATTTTCTTGTGAGCCCCCATATACATCTGTCCGCTTATTCGTAATTGGGGAGAGAAATTCATTGATTAAATACCCATGTGCACCATGCAGTTCAATCATATCGAAGCCAGATTGTTTTGTACGGATTGCCGCGTGTTTGAATGCTGTGATCGTTGCCTGGATTTCCTCCACACTCATCTCTATTGGTGTTTTCATCGATGAGTCGAATGGGAGAGCGGAAGGAGCGATAATTTCTCCATCGAGATTCGCCTTACGTCCAGCATGTGCAAGCTGGATGCCAATGGCTGCTCCATTTGCCTTTACCTTCGTAACGAGTTTGGCTAATCCGTCAATATGTTCATCGTCCCAAATCCCTAAATCCCGAGGGCTGATTCTTCCTTGGGGAGTGACCGCAGTGGCTTCAACGATAATAAGTCCTACTTGGCCGGCGGCGCGACTCGCATAATGAATTTCATGCCAATCTTGCACGTTCCCATCTTCATTTATAGAGGTATACATGCACATTGGCGACATGACAATACGATTTTTTACTGTCATATTTTTAATTGTAAAAGGTTCAAATAATTTGATCGTCATGCTAACCCTCCAAACTGATTTACGTTTCATTATATCAAGCATGAAGGGGGAATGGACAGTAGTTTGCTTTATCTTGAATTCATATGCTCTTTTTCATACATGGAACCAAGTTTAGCCGACTGCTTTGCTGCTGTTTTGACGCATTCCATCAACGCTTCTTTCACTCCGTTTTGTTGAAGAACGCTAAGCCCTGCTTCCGTCGTTCCACCAGGACTCGTTACTTCCGCTCGCAATGTGGCTGCTTCTTTACCTGAAGTTAAGAGCATATCAGCAGCTCCTGATAAAGTTTGAATAATAAGTCTTTTTGCAATGTCTGCATCAAGCCCTAACTCGACTGCGGATTGTTCCATTGCCTCTACAAGATAATAAATATATGCAGGGCCGCTTCCAGAAAGGCCAGTAATCGCATCAAGCTGATTTTCTTCTACAATGGCAGTCATCCCGATTGATGAGAAAATATCCAATGTCAGTTGTTCTTGGGCTGATGACACATTGCGGTTACACGTTACTGCCGTTGCTGATTTTCCGACACTTGCTGATGTATTTGGCATTGCGCGGACAATCGCATGATCAGTGCCGATTCTTTCTTCAATAAAAGCTAAGGAAATCCCTGCTAACACAGATACGAAGAGCGCTTGTTTTTCAATAAAAGGCTGAATGTTTCTTAAAGCGGCATCCGCATCCTTCGGTTTAACCGCAAAAATAATAATATCAGCACCACTTACGATTTCTTTCAAATCATAAGAGGTATGGATGCGATAACGATTTTCCAACTCAGCTAATTTTATTTTGTTGCCACCGTTTGTTGCGTAAATTTGGTCGCATTGGCAAATATCACGTTCAATTAATCCAGTGATCATCGCCTCTGCCATTGAGCCTGCGCCAATAAACGAAATCTTCACGTTTCATCCCTCCATAAAAAATAATTGTTAATACGTAAAAGTTACCTTTTTTAGTACAGTTGATTGGAGCGGAAGGCGCAAGACTCCTGCGAGAGTGCGGGGCAAGGATAGCTCCCCTGCGAAGCGAGCGCCTGAAGCGTAAATCAACAACAGAACAAAAAATAAAAACCTTTCATCCTGAAAAAGGACGAAAGGGTTCATTTCGTGGTACCACCTTTAATTACTGTCTTGGACAGTATCTCAAACCCCATAACGCAGGGAAGCGGTCAGTTTTGCTGACAGCTCACTAGGCAGGTTCAATAGGAAAGCGGATGATGGAGTTTCCCAGCCAATGAACTCCACTCTCTTACATCATTTCTTATTTACTAATCCTGATCATTGCTATTTGCGTAAAGTTTACTTATGATTATGCTGTTAAGCAAAGGAAATGTCAAGATTTCATTTGAAAAAATAAGCTCGCAAAAGGCTAGTTTAAAAAGATTGTGCAGATAGTTGCAAGCGTATGTAATGACAGGTAAATCAATCTGTTATGATTGGAATATTCTTTTGTAAATATATGAAAGTTGAGGGATAGATGTGACAAGTTCATTGAGCCAAGTTTTCAAAATTACATTACCTACACCGTTTGCCGTCGGTGATGTCAATGTCTATATCATCAAAGGGGAGGCGTTAACGCTCGTTGATGCGGGGGTGAAGACGCAGGAAGCATGGGATGCCTTTCAATTTCAGCTCGCTCAACGCGGGCTCATTCCTGAGGATATTGATCAAGTTGTCCTTACACATCATCATCCCGATCATATCGGTTTGTTGGAATGGCTATCAGATGATATCCCTGTATACGGACATCCATATGCACGTCCATGGCTTGAGGATGATGAATCATTTTTCGCAGGATATGATCGATTTTATGAAGGGCTCCTTACCGAATTTGGCCTTCAGGGCGATTTTGCGAGCATGTTAAAAAGATTAAAGGCCCCGCTTCGCTACGGGAGTACACGTCCGCTTACTAATGAAATCGAAGAAGGAGACAGCATTCCGGGACTTGAGGACTGGAGCATTTTCTATACACCGGGACATGCCCAAAGCCATCTATCATTCTATCGCCCAAAGGATGGTGTGCTTTTATCAGGGGACCATCTGCTTGCAACGATTTCCTCAAATCCATTGCTTGAGCCAGCATTAGATCCATCCGCTGCTCGACCGAAGCCGCAGCTTCAATATATTGATTCATTGAAAAAATTATTAGACATTCCGATTCAGATCGCATATACCGGACACGGGACCGAAGTGCTTAGGGCTCATGAGCTCGTGAAGCGGAGACTGCAACGTCAACATGAACGAGCGTTGCAAGTGAAGGAAATGCTTGAACACGAGCGGCTCACGACTTTTTCGATTACAAAAAATCTATTCCCGGCCGTGTATGAAAAAGAGCTCGGGTTAACCTTGTCAGAAACGACGGCACAGCTTGATTATTTACTATCACTAGAGCTGATTGTAAAAGAAATGGGCGATGGTGGGGTTGCTTACTTTACAGCGAAGGCAGGAAGATTGAATAAATGAGAAATGAACGGATCAAAGGAAAGACGATTGTCATTACTGGAGCATCTGGTGGACTAGGGGAGAAGATTGCGTATACATGCGCCCAAAGTGGAGCGAACTTAGTTTTACTTGCTCGCAATCAAGAAAAGCTTACGCAGATTGCCGAACGCATTCGCATGGAGTACCAGGTTGATTGTACCGCAATGGAACTGGACGTTTCTCGGCATGACATGATTCCGGGCGCGTTCCAACAGATCGTTGAGCATATAGGGAGCATCGATATATTAGTTAATAATGCAGGATACGGTACATTTATTGAAGCAAGGCATGTTGAATTGGCAGATGTGCAAGGAATGTTTGCAGTCAACGTACTTGGGTTGATCGCCTGCACAAGGGAAGTTCTACCCACTATGATTGAACGCCATCACGGTCATATTATTAATATTGCCTCGCAGGCTGGGAAGCTTGCAACACCGAAATCAAGCGTGTATGCTGCTACGAAGCATGCCGTTCTAGGTTTTACAAATAGCTTGCGGATGGAAATGTCTCAGCACGGGATCTATGTGACTGCCGTCAATCCTGGACCGATACGGACGAACTTTTTTGAACTCGCTGATCCCAACGGCACATATATTGAAAATGTAGATAGACTCATGCTAGATCCCGACAAGGTAGCAGAAAAAATCGTTGCAGCGATGCTGACGAACCGGCGCGAAATTAATTTGCCTGGCTGGATGAATATGACAAGCATCCTCCACACGCTCATGCCGAGAATCGTTGAACGCTTAGGGAGGAAAGCTTTTTTCAAAAAATAGTGAGTTTTTTTCACTAATGAGCTTCCTATGGCTGACTGGCTTATAAATCTAGGAAAGCGGCTTGTAAATCTGGCTGACTGGCTTATAAATCTAAGTAAGTGGCTTGTAAATTCGGCTAACTGGCTTATAAACCTAGTTTATAGCTGGCAACATCTGAATGACGACCTATAAATCTAGTTAAAGATCCCAGGTTTGGGCGGGTCGCACCTAGTGCTAGGCAAATTCAACATGTAGAATTTGCTCAAAAAAAAGAGTGAGCGTATCCTTATCATTACTTATTTTTAACGATGCTTCATTTGTATTTATTTTTTGAATCAGCCCGCAAAACGATGCGGGTTGATATTTTTTTGCATACGTAATCGTAATCACTTGCTTTTGTTCGAATGCTTGAGCAATCATTATATTTATCTCCGCTAATTGCTGCTCATCAAGAATAGGTAGATGAAACTCCTCCCATTTTCTTCGTTCTTTTAATAATTGTTCGCGGTGTTCAGGTAACATCATTCGACTCGACTCCCATAATAAGTTATAGCCTGGTGTTAATTTATTAGGCATCATTAAAGTTCCTCCTAATTCCTTATTTATAATGGCCTCCGATTTTTTCCGCCCGATGGAATGCTTGCCCAGCTTCTGTTAAAGAGGAGGCACGGACAATCGCTGCTGGGCCATATTTTGCATAAATGAGATCTAGCGCTTGATTGATCTTTTCCTTTTTTGCATCAAAATCAAATAAATTTAATTGATAATGCTGTTGGATTTGTAATTGTGAAAGGGCAATCCCGACGCTGCGAATCGGTGCACCGTCCCAATAAGCTTGAAATAATTGATAGGCGGCTCGAAAGATGTCGCTTCCAAAATGAGTGGGAGCGGTCAATTTCATTTGCCGATGAAAGCCGGTTGGAAAATCGAAGTCGGCTCCACGAACAGTCACGGACACCGTGCTGCCCATATAATGTTTAAAACGGGAACGGCGGGCAACCTCTTCACTTAATTCAAGCAGGACAACTTTGATTTCTTGAAGTGTTCCGTAGTCCCGAGGTAGCGTCATATGATGACCGATTGCTTTTTGCCCGTCATGCGTTTTCGCGGTAACAGGTGAGTCATCGACTCCATTGGCGATTCGAGATAGCACTTCTCCATTGATCCCCCATCTTTTTTTCAAAAGAGCCGGAGGAAAATTCGCTAAATGACCGATCGTACGAATACCCATTCGATTTAAATGTTGGTTCATTCTTCGACCTACGCCGAACATTTTTCCAACGGGAAGTGGCCATAACAACTGTTGCAAATGCTCAATATCCAATTGAAATATTCCGTTTTTGTTTTTCTTGGCAAAATTGTCGCAAGCCATTTTAGCGAGTACTTTATTAGGTCCGATACCAATCCGAGCATAAACGCCAGTTTTTTCCATAATAGCTCGTTGGATCTTTTCGGCGATTACGAGCGGGGGACCGAATAATCGTCTGCTACCTGTTACATCCATAAACTGCTCATCGATGGAAAAGACTTCGACGAGGTCTGTAAAACAGTTCAAAATATTTGTGATTTGGATAGAAACATCAAGATAGCGCTGCATACGGGGACGAATGATGGTCGCATGTGGACAAAGCTGCTGGGCTTCCCACAGCCGTGACGCATTTTCAACACCCCATTTTTTCGCCAATGGACATGCAGCAAGCACAACTCCGCTACGCCGTTCAGGATCTCCGGAAACAATGATCGGCTTATTTCTAAGCTCGGGATGATCCGCTTTTTCAACCGATGCATAGAACGATTGCATATCGACAAGGAAAATGACTTTCGTTCCCATCTTAATTTCTCCTTTGTAAAAGGGATAGAACGGATGTTCTTGTTTATTATATACGAAAATACGTTCGTTTATAACTGGGAAATAGTGGGGAGATGACGAAAAATGACCCCGATATATGGCTATCACAAAATCACCTAACGACAATCGTCGATGTACTCCGTCTATATATTCGAGCACGTGAGGCAAATGCGACAACATATGAAAGAGGGTATGATAAAATAAAAGTAATACATGGAAAGGTCAGGTGTTCATCATGGTTTCGCTTACGATTACACCAGAAGCAACGGAGAAAATTAAAGAAAAAATGGTTAACGATGATCTTATACTAAAGTTGAAATATGAAACGGACGGCTGCGGTTGCGCAGTGAATGGAGTTCCAACTTTACAATTGATTCGAAAAGACGCGATCGACAGCGATGATATTCAAATCGAAACGGGCGGGCTGCCAATTATTATGGAAAATTCAAAGATGATCTTTTTCGATGATGAGTTGAAAATCGATTTTTCTCCCGGATCGCACACATTTCGCCTTAGCAGTCCCAATCAAATTTTAAACGGCCATATGAGTTGTACAGTGAAAACAAACTAATGTTTTAGAAAAGAAAAAATACCATAGTCATGTTGACTATGGTATTTTTTATGCAATCAAAAAATGACCGACATTTCGGTGAATTCTCACAAATAGGTAGAAATTGCCTCAATGAGTAGAACGATTCTTTTTCTTAGCTAAAGAATAATATCCCGTACGAATCGGATGTGAAAGAGAAGGGGCGATCACGTCAATCGCTTCAACAAGCTGATCGAGATCAATGTCGGTTTGAATGTCCATTCGTTTAAGCATATAGACAACATCTTCGGTAGCAACATTGCCGCTAGCACCGGGAGCAAAAGGACAACCGCCAAGACCACCAGCAGATGAATCAAACCGGTCGATGCCTGCTTGTAAGGCGGCAAAAATATTGGCTAAAGCCATTTTTCTCGTATCGTGAAAATGTGCCGAAAGCATCAGATGAGGCAGTTTATCCTTCAGTTTTGAAAATAAAGAAAAAGATTCGAGTGGTGTTGCCATGCCGATTGTATCGGCGACGCTTAACTCATCTACACCAAAATCAGCAAATTGCTGGCATAGCTTGAGCGTAGCGGACTCAGCTATTTTCCCTTCATAAGGGCAGTAAAAGGCGGTGGAGATACATGCCCTTATGAAAAATCCTTTCTGCTTTAAATCAGCAATAATTGGTTTTAGCCCCCGTAGGCTGCTTTCGGTCGATTGATTAATGTTCTTTTGATTAAACGTGTTGCTGACACCGACAAAAACTGCTGCGGCATGACAATCTGTTTCTTGAATAAGCTCCGCACCTTTTTGGTTGGGAATGAGCACGATGCTTTGAATATGAGTGGGCCTCGTTTGAATCACATTTGCCGCATCCTTCATTTGTGGCACCCATTTTGGTGAAACGAATGAAGTAATTTCCATATTTTTAATTCCAGCGGCAGCTAGCTTATGAATAAACTGCTGTTTAATGGAAGTATCAATAAAATTTGCTTCATTTTGCAAACCATCGCGTGGGCCTACTTCGATGATCGTTACTTTTTCGAGCAGGTTCATCGGAATTCCTCCTAACGAATCGCTTGTGAGTACACACTCCAAGCTTATTTAATGGATAGATGTTTATTCCTTGGTGCACGGAAAAAAAGGGAAGTAATTCTTCAATAATGATTTGAAGATGAGCAATGTTGTGAGTCCAACATTTTTAAAAAAGCTACCGAACATTAGATTTCGGTAGCTTCACATTCTTCGCAAAGAGCGAATTTCATCCTTTATTTGCTTTGCTTATGTCATCTTAAGCAGTTTTTGCTTCAATTCGTTTTCCATGGAAACAAGTTCTTGTTCGGCTTGTGCACGTTTTGCTCGGCCTTCTTGCTGAATTTTGATCGTTTCTTCCAAGGTTGAAATTAAGTTTGATTGGGTTTTTTTCAATGTTTCGATGTCGACGAGGCCACGTTCGTTTTCACGAGCCGTTTCAATCGTGTTTGTTTTTAACATCTCTGCATTTTTTAATAATAAATCATTCGTTGTTTGCGACACTTGTTTCTGTGCTTCAACGGCTTGGCGTTGACGAATGAGCGTTAATGCAATCGCAATTTGATTTTTCCAAAGTGGGATTGCCGTCATGATTGACGTCTGGATTTTTTCAGCCAGTGCCTGATTCGTATTTTGAATCAATCTAATTTGTGGGGCGCTTTGAATCGTAATTTGTCTGCTTAATTTCAAATCGTATAAACGCTTTTCCAATCGATCAGCGAACTGAATCATATCATTCACTTCTTGATAAGCCATTTGATCCCCACTAGATTCTGCTTTTTGCTTTAAACGAGGAATCAATTCAGTACGCATTTCTTCAATTTTTAACTCACCTGCTGCAATATAAATATTTAAGGCGTGAAAATATTCCTTGTTTTTCTCATACAATTGTTCAAGTGTTTTTACATCTGTTAATAAAACTTCTTTCGATTGGTTTAGCTTTACGCTAATTCGATCAATTTGCGCACCAGTTTTTTGGTATTTTGACATGACCTCATTCATCGAGTTAGAAATTTTGCCGAACATTTTTGCGAAAAAGTTCTTTTTTTCCGGTGCAAGTTCTTCTGGATTTACATCGCGAAGCTTGCCCATTAATTCGCTTAAAATATCACCAATTGGTCCAATGTCTTTATTTTGTACATGATCAAGCATGGAGCTTGAAAAATTTAATAATTGAGATTGTGCTTGTGTCCCATAACCAATAACAGCTTGGTGGTTGCTAGGATCAATTTGTTTTGACAGCTCAAGCGCACGCTTTTTATTTTCTTCAGGTAGGCTATCAACGAGCCGTACCGGTTTTGGTTGGGTTTGCACCGATTCTTGCTCAAGCGGGACAAGCTCTTGCTCACCAAATGGGTTGGCAAGCAGATCGTCCAATCCGCTTGAAAAATCTGTATCTACCATTGTATTCGTGTTTTTATTTTGTTCTGTCATTCTTTCTTGCTCCTTTCATCATCAAGAGGGTTGTATTCGAGTTTTTTTAACGAATGTTTTGCAACATCAAGTTCAAAATTCAATTCATCAATATCATTCGAGAGCGCATCGTAAATATCCTTTTTAATCGATTCACTTAAATCTCCTAAAGTACTTTGCGTCTCTTTCAATGATAGATAGATCGTATCATTTTTTATCGGTTGAGCGGCAAGATCCGCATAGCGCTCAGAAAGCTCAACGACTGAATCTAAATGGTAAAAGAAAAACCGTTCCGATTGGTAAAAGCGGCGAGGATCCTTACTAACAATCGAATGCATTCGTTTTACTAATTTATTGAGCTCATACAATTGCTTAAATGCACCCATTGTACGAACAGAAAAGAACGCTTTTTGCAGGCGATTGATTTTCTTTTTTGCTTCATCTAAATTTTTTTGGATATATACATAATCTTTTCTTGTTAAATTGTTTTTCTTTAAAAATTGGTATTCGGTAACGAGCTTCACACTAAAAAACGTGAACAATCCAGTCGTTAACGATATAATAGAAGCGTTTAGAAACGGCAGATCGAAACCGAAAAATAAGATCACCCATAGAAAGATTGCTCCAGCCGTAGTAAACATTCCAAGAAAAAACGTTAATAATGATTTCATATTGCATCGACTCCTGTCTCGTACTATTACCTTATTACTACGGTTTGCGATCAAAAAAAGTTTCATTTACATCTTATTATAAGGAATAAAAAGAGCTTTTGAAAGTATGAACTGGAAGGGGAGAATAAACAATGGCTAAAAAGAGAGGACAAAAGCAAATCAAAAAAGAAAAAGACCAAGCTGTTACGTTGGCAGATGGATTGGATCAAAATATTCTCGACAAATTAAAAGAAACAAAACATAATTTGCTTGAAAAAGAAGAACAGAAAAAAGCGGCTGAAAAAAGACAATTGCTTGAGGAAAGAAAACAAAAGGAAAAAAATAAATCGTTCGAAGAGCTATTAAATGAAACATCATTGAATTGGCACGATTTTAAGTAATATGCAATGTCTTATATTTAGAATGTGAAGCGTGAAAAGAAGAAAAGGGTTTATAAGAAAGCAAAAATGCGAAGTTTTCCTCGTTTTCAAAAGGGTATATATTTTGTAATAGGAATAACAAACTGTTGCTTGTGATCACACACTCCAAAAAGACAAAAGTATTAGGTAGTTTTTCTATGAACATAAAAGGGATTCGACTGAAACATCTACGTGAAGAACCGATTTCAGCGTCTTTCCTTTGCTATATGTAAATGATGTTGCTGAATCTTGTCGATTATTGGGTAATAAACTTGTCCGATGAATTTTTCGAGTAGACAAAAAGTAACACATTAAATAATGAATCTGTCATAGAATATCATTATACATTACATAGAAAAGGGCAAACCCATTGAAAGATGGGGACGCAAAATCACGGATCTAAAGTATGAAAATACAATGATGGCCGGGTTACCTTAAATACGATCCATTTTTGGGGGGGAAAGTGTGAAGGATACAGTAGTAGAAGTGAAGTCACTTGATCAAGAATGGGCAAGACTTATATTAGAAGCAAAAAAAATAGGGTTGACGAAAGAAGAGATTAGAGCATTTCTTGTAAGTACCAAGGAACTATAAAAAATGTTTAGGCGTTTCTTCAATATTGGGGTTTTCATATAGGATAGTTCATCGATAATAAACTAAAAAAAACGTTCTGATGACATAAGGTCATCAGAACGTTTTTTTTAGTTATTTATTTTGCATTTTCCATTTGTTAAATTCAAGAAATTCTCGGAATTCTTGTTTAGATACGCCAGAAGCCATTGCCTCTCGGACGAGCACTTCCCAATCGTGATCAAGTTGAGTGTTGCTTTCATTATGATGAGATTCACCGTGGAGTAGAGAATTTACGGGAATGCCTAATACAGCTGAAATTTTCTCCAAAAATTGGATGGAAGGATTTGATTGGATCCTTCTTTCAATCGAGCTTAAATACGATTTAGCAACTCCGGCTTTTTCAGCCAATTCGGATAAAGACATTCCTCTTTGCTTTCGATATTCACGTATACGTTCACCAATCATGTAAATCTTCACCTTCCTTATAGCAAAGTATACCATATAACGAAGGATTGTTTCATAAAAATAACGTTAAAACGGAATTTTTTCATTATCTAGTTAATTATAAAATACTTGCTTGTGGCCAATTTCGATTGGAGCAATCTACGTCTAGCTCCAGTCGCCCAGCGACTAGCAAACTTCACTCTTCTTCCTACGATAAGTCAACATCGGCTCTATCGAAGCCGTGTTTAGGCCTGCCGGATGCAGGTCACAACGGCGTTGCCACAGGACGTGGCGGTTTTAGCCGTTGATCCCATAGAATCTCGTCAGAATCGCGAAAGGAAGTACGTCGCTAAACGGGCGCTTGCGCTTTTGTTCATTAGCGATGCTCAGCATATAATTGTGTCTTTGTGAGCGATTGTAATACTGTAAGCTCTTCATCTGTTAGTAACGGAGCTTGAACCGCTTTAGCGTTTGCTTGAATTTGCTTGACTGAGCTTGCCCCTGTAACGACCGCCGCAACTGTTTCATTTTTTAAATTGAACTGCAGGGCGATCTCAGTCATGGAGCGTGAACGTATTTTCGCTTTCACACTTTCAAGCAGCTGTTTTATTTCTGTATGAGTGTAATCAAGATAGCCTTTTTCAGCAAAGTCTTCGCCAGCCTCGATCATCGCCAGCGTCCGATCGCTTAATAAACCTTTTGCGACTGAGCCTCTCGTTACGACGCTAATCTGATGTTCTTTTAATGCACTCATTGTTTCCTCCGGACGTCGATCCAATAAGCTATATTGCATCATCACATTAACGATGGAAGAATCTTCGATAAATCTGCGGATGACATTGGGGCGAATGGAAGAAATTCCATATTCTCGGATCAATCCTTCTGATTTTAATTCCTCAAATGCTTCGATCGTTTCGTCGATCCGATCTTCAATCGTCCCACCATGAAGTTGATATAGATCAATATAATCGGTTTGCAATCTCCGTAAGCTATTTTTGACGGCTTCCTTTATGTATGCTTTGGAAGGGTCCCAATACCAGCCACTCTTTGTGTCATTCCAGCGATTCCCGACCTTCGTTGCGATGATCACCTGATCACGTTGAGGCGCAAGTGTTTTGCCGACAATTGCTTCATTTACACCGTAATCGTATAAATCGGCCGTATCGAAATAATTAATACCCTCCTCTAATGCTGCCTGAATAATATTTGCCGCTTGATTTTCATCTGTACCGAGTGACATGCAACCGAGTGCTAATGAAGAAACGTATAAATCCGATTTGCCTAAGCGCCGTTTTTCCATCAAAAATCCCACCTTTTCTTCTTTTCTTTATAATACTGGATTTGGGTCAAGATAAACAAAAGGAATGTTTCAAGTATCGTATGATATGATGATTGCAGTTTGTATAGAGGAGTGGGAAATGATGAAAAAATTCGAAGAGAAGACGATTCATACGGAAGAGATTTTTGTAGGGAAGATCATTCGCTTGCAAGTGGATGATGTCGAGCTTCCTGATGGGAAAATTGCCAAAAGAGAAATAATCAAACATCCAGGTGCCGTTGCGGTTATTGCTTTAACCGATGAAAATAAAATTGTAATGGTGGAACAATATCGAAAAGCGCTTGAAAGATCATTGCTTGAAATTCCGGCCGGGAAAATGGAACAAGGGGAAAAACCGGAAATTACCGCAGCGCGAGAGCTTGAAGAAGAAACGGGATATGCTGCGAAAAAGTTGGAGCATCTGATCTCATTTTATACATCTCCAGGCTTTGCGGATGAGCTTATCCATCTTTATGTTGCAACAGGGCTAACGAAGCTTGAGCAACCGCCAAGTGGTGATGAGGATGAATTTGTCGAGCTGTACGAGCTTACGTTAGAACAAGCGCAGCAAGCAGTACAGGAACAAAAAATCTTTGATGCAAAAACGGTTTATGCTGTGTCACACTTACAATTAGAAATGGGGAGGTCAGCTACTAGATGAGTCTATGTTTTGCAGATCTGCATATTCATATTGGAAGAACGTATCGCGGGAAACCAGTGAAAATTACGGCTGCGAAAAATCTTACGCTCACAAATATTCTTGAGACGGCGAAGTTTCCTAAAGGGTTAGACATCGTTGGTGTCATTGATTGTCATTCCCCTGAAGTCATCGAAGAAATGGAAGGATTGATCAAAAGCGGCGATTTAGTGGAAATGGAAGCAGGTGGCTTAAGATTTCTGGATGAGGTTACCCTCATTCCCGGCTCTGAAATAGAAGTGTATGATCAGCATTGCCATGGACCGATACATGTGCTTGCTTATTTTCCGACGCTTGAAGCGATGAAAGAATTTTCTGCTTGGCTATCAAAGCGGGTGACCAATCTTCAATTAAGTACACAAAGAATGTATGAAGACGCTCAAGTGTTGCAGGAAAAGGTAAAAGCAATGGAAGGATTATTTATCCCGGCTCATATTTTTACACCGTTTAAAAGTTTATATGGCAAAGGAGTCATCCAATCATTAACCGAAGTACTCAATCCCGATTTCATTGATGCTGTTGAGCTCGGTTTAAGCTCCAATACAGAAATGGCGGACAAGATTGCTGAGCTACATGATTATACATTCATTTCTAATTCCGATGCCCATTCGCTCCCGAAAATTGCTCGTGAATACCAAGCGTTGAATTTAGAGGCGCCAACCTTTCAAGCGTTGAAAGAAGCTCTCAAAAACGAAGGGGAAAATGAAATCGTAGCGAATTATGGATTGGACCCATATTTAGGGAAATATTACCGAACGGCATGTGCACAATGTTTTACTCCTTGGAGTGGTCATGTTTGTCATGTATGCGGCTCGGAAAAATGGACAAAAGGTGTTTCCGAGCGAATTACAGAACTGGCAACGAACGACGAAGCGCCGCCACATCGCCCATCTTATATTCATCAAGTGCCATTGGACTTCATTCCGGGATTAGGGCCAAAAACATTAGAAAAGCTGTTTAATTACTTTGGCACGGAAATGAATATATTGCACCATGTAAGTGAAGAGGAATTAATGGAGGTAGTAAAGCCAGCATTAGCTAAACTAATTGTGAAAGCTAGAAATGGGGAGCTTGTCATTTCCGCAGGCGGTGGAGGGAAATATGGGAAAATAACATAAGCAAAGTCATAACGAATGCCTGTCCCACATAAGATGTAACAATCGCAGAACAGGGGGCAGCAAATTATGCGCAATCGATTCTCTTCTAATTTTATAACGAGACATATCCAAGAAAATTTTCCGATTTATACATTTATTATGGTGTTATTTTTAATGGGGATTATTTTTGGAGCAATCCTCGTTAATAGCTTATCAGCCTCGCAAAAAGATGATCTCTTTTATTATTTGAATCAGTTTTTTACACAAGTTTCAAGCGGAAAGATGGTGCCTCCTGAAGAACTGCTAAAACTAAGCTTTTTGCATAATGTAAAATTTACCGGTTTTATGTGGATATTAGGCATTTCGATCATTGGCTTTCCGCTTATTTTTATATTAGTTTTCATAAAAGGAATTATCGTTGGCTTCTCCGTAGGATTTCTTGTCAGTCAAATGGGATGGAATGGATTGTTGCTTTCGTTTGTTTCGTTATTGCCGCAAAATTTATTCATCATTCCCGTCATAATGTTTATCGGTGTTTGTTCAATTGGCTTCTCGATGAAGTTAATTAGGAAAATTTTTATGAGACAAAGCTTTTCAATTCAATTAGCACCGGCCTTTGCGAGCTATGTTTTAGTCTATGTAGCGGCCGTGGCACTCATTACGGTGGCGGCAAGCATCGAGGCATACATTTCACCTGTGCTTATGAAATCAATGATTACTGCGTTTACAAAATAAATCTAAGTGAATAAGACGAGGGTTTAGTATCATTTTCGTTTGATTCTCCCCTTGCATCTGCTATAATGTAGTGGATAGTGGCGAGGGAGGATACTGACGTATGGAAAGTCGCATTGATCGTATAAAGAAACAACTGCATTCCGCAAGCTATAAGCTTACTCCCCAGCGTGAGGCCACGGTTCGGGTGTTGCTTGAACATGAAGAGGATCATATGAGCGCGGAAGATGTTTATTTGCTTGTAAAGGTAAAATCTCCGGAGATCGGCCTTGCAACCGTCTATCGAACGTTGGAGCTTTTAACCGAATTAAAAATTGTCGATAAAATTAATTTTGGCGATGGTGTTTCACGCTACGATTTACGTCGGGAAGGTGCGGCACATTTTCACCATCATTTAGTTTGTATCGAATGTGGTGCAGTGGATGAAATTCAAGAAGACTTACTTGGGGATGTAGAAAAAATTGTTGAACGTGACTGGAATTTTAAAATAAAGGATCATAGACTTACATTTCATGGCATTTGCCATCGATGTCACGAAAAAGAAGAAACAGAAGAACCGAAAGAATAAAAAGCCTTTTCCTTTTAACGGAAAAGGCTTTTTTCGTTGTTTTTATAAATCGAATGAAAACTTGTAATCTTTATGCGGTATCGACGCAAGATAACACGGGCTATGTCCCAACGATGCCTGGGCTCTCGATCCACCCCGCTTTTTAAAGAGTTTCTTCCAACATGAATAAATTTAGACAAGCAGGGCATATAGTGTAACAGATGAAATGAGAAATTATTTAAAGGACTGATCATATATGAAACAGATCATGAAATTCTTCTTCCAATCAATTCGTCTGTTTTTGCTATTTGTTGGATGCACCATTCTCTTTTATTATGGTATCATGTGGATACATCAAGAGTATGAAAATTATCGACGTTATGATGAGCCAGAAGGAACAGCTGTAAAAGCATTTCAGCCAATGAAAGATCAGGAAAATGACTGGTATCATCGTCTATTGCTTTTTTATCGAAATGGAGAGTAATAATCAATGAATGATCATCTTCAAGATTTTATCCACTTTATGGTTGTAGAAAAGGGACTAGCCCAAAATACAATTGTTTCCTATGAACGCGATTTAAAGCATTATTTAAAATACATTGTTGAAGTCGAGCAATTATCTTCTTTAAATGATGTTTCACGCATTCATATTTTGCATTTTTTAAGCTTATTAAAAGAACAAGGAAAGTCAGCAAGTACGCTCGCCCGCCATATTGCTTCAGTTCGAGCCTTTCATCAATTTTTATTGAGAGAAAAAGCGGTCGAGCAAGACCCTTCCGTACATATTGAAACACCGCAAAAAGATCGAAATCTGCCTAAAGTGTTAAGTTTTCCTGAGGTGGAATCCTTATTGGAGGCATCGGATTTATCGACTCCAATCGGATTGCGTGATCGGGCGATGCTTGAAATTTTATATGCAACCGGAATTCGGGTAAGCGAATTAATCAATTTAGATTTAGAAAATGTTCATTTAACGATGGGGTTTGTTCGCTGTATCGGAAAAGGGAATAAAGAGCGAATTATTCCGATTGGACAATATGCAACGGATATCATTGAGAGCTATTTACGGGATGCTCGCCCAAAATTACGAAGTGCGAAACATAAAACCGATTCACTCTTTTTAAATCATCATGGCAATCGGCTAACGCGTCAAGGCTTTTGGAAAATCATAAAACGACTTGCGGCCGAAGCTAAGATTGAAAAAGAACTAACACCACATACATTGCGCCATTCCTTTGCGACCCATTTACTAGAAAATGGGGCTGATTTACGAGCGGTTCAAGAAATGCTCGGCCATGCTGATATTTCAACGACCCAAATTTACACACATGTAACGAAAACTAGACTGAAGGACGTATATACGAAATATCATCCAAGGGCATGATAGATGCAGAAAAGTAAGTTTCCTGTTAATGAAAGTAATGGCTAAACCCATGCGTTGTTATACAAGTGGCATCGTACGATTAGGTAAGTCGTAGGGGAGCTATATGCGTAATTTTCGTAAATAAAAATGTTAAAACCGCAAGCTGGCGGTTTTTTTCTTGTTTAATTGAGGGTATGATACAATTACGTGCAATCTAAATTTGAGGAGGAAGCAGCATGTTTAAACGAGTGCATTTAATCGTATTGGATTCGGTTGGAATTGGTGAAGCGCCGGATGCAGGTAAATTTGATGATTTAGGGGCAGATACGCTCGGTCATATTGCTGAAAAGATGAACGGTTTACATATGCCGAATATGGAAAAGCTTGGTCTTTCCAATATTAAAGAAATAAAAGGGATCGAAAAAGTGGAACAGCCGTATGGCTTTTATACAAAAATGCAAGAAGCATCAAATGGAAAAGATACGATGACTGGTCATTGGGAAATAATGGGTCTGATTACCGAGAAGCCTTTTCAAGTGTTTCCAAATGGTTTTCCGCCCGCACTCCTTTCAGAGCTAGAACAAAGAACCGGTCGCGGAATCATTGGAAACATACCAGCAAGCGGAACAGAAATCATTGACCAGCTAGGTGAGGAACATATGAAGACAGGGGCAATTATTGTCTATACATCCGCTGATTCGGTCTTACAAATTGCCGCACATGAAGAAATCGTGCCGATCGAGGAATTATATCACATTTGTGAAACAGCCCGAGAATTAACATTAGCTGAAGAATTTAAAGTCGGGCGCGTAATCGCACGTCCATTTATCGGCTCACCCGGTCAATTTCAACGTACAGCGAATCGCCATGACTATGCATTAAAGCCTTCTGAAAGAACGGTAATGAATGCATTAAAAGACGATGGCTACGATGTGATTGCCATCGGAAAAATTCATGATATTTATGATGGTGAAGGAATTACTCAATCGGTGAGAACGGTCTCTAATATGGACGGGATGGATAAATTGATCGATATAGCCGATCAAGTGTTTACAGGTCTTAGCTTTGTAAATCTCGTTGATTTTGATGCGGTATACGGACATCGTCGTGATCCAGAAGGGTATGGAAAAGCGCTCGAACAATTTGATGAACGTTTACCGGAACTGTATGCAAAGATGAAGGACGAGGATTTATTGATCATTACAGCTGATCATGGAAACGATCCGACCCATCACGGGACAGATCATACACGGGAGTTTGTACCTTTGCTCGTTTATTCTAAGCAGTTCCAATTAGGGGGAGAATTGCCGCTTCGAACAACGTTTGCTGATGTAGGTGCCACAATTGCCCATAATTTCAATGTTGCTTGGGACGGACATGGGACGAGCTTTTTAGAGGAATTAAAAATAAAGGAGTAAGGAAATGTATAATAAAATTGAACAAGCTGCACAATTTATTCAAGAAAAATATTCAGTAAGCCCCGAAATCGGCTTGATCCTTGGGTCAGGGTTGGGAATTTTGGCAGAGGAAATTGAGGAGCCAATTAAGATTCCATACGAGCAAATCCCGCATTTTCCCGTTTCAACCGTTGAAGGTCATGTGGGTCAGCTCGTGATCGGGCGTTTGCAAGGCAAGCAAGTGATTGCGATGCAAGGGCGCTTTCATTATTATGAAGGTTATCATTTTTCCGAAGTAACTTTTCCAGTTCGGGTGATGAAGTTGCTCGGCGTTAGTAGATTGATCGTAACAAATGCGGCTGGTGGGGTGAATGAAACGTTTAATCCCGGTGATTTAATGATCATTACCGACCATATTAATCAAATGGGCGGCAATCCATTGATTGGCCCCAATGAAGAGCGATTCGGTGCTCGATTTCCCGACATGTCTGAGCCTTATAACAAAAAGCTTATTCAATTTGCAAAAGAAACAGCAAATCGGCTTGGCATTGCGATTCAAGAAGGGGTTTACGTTGGCAATCCCGGGCCGATGTATGAAACGCCAGCAGAGGTAAAAATGATTCGTCATTTTGGCGGTGATGCAGTCGGGATGTCGACTGTCCCTGAAGTGATCGTAGCTCGTCATGCAGGATTAGACGTACTCGGAATATCATGCATTTCCAACCTCGCTGCGGGCATGCTCGACCAGCCGCTTACACATGAGGAAGTCATTGAAACGACGGAAAAAGTAAAAGCGGATTTTTTAAGGTTCGTCAAAGCGCTTGTTGAAAACATGAAATAAAACTTTATCATTACACCACTTAAAACTGTCTTTCAATTTTGAAGGACAGTTTTTTCTCATTTCTATTTAAATTGAATGAAGATTTTCCAATTATATAAGCAAAAGATTTTCGCACTAAAACATACCTAACTAACCTCCAAACAGATACATACCTAGGTGATTGTAGTGAAAGGCAGCCTCGGAAATGCTCTGCATTTCCTTCGTGTAGTTGTACCATATTCAATGTCTAGCGGGACAGGTGAGTCCCCGCAAGGCCGTTTTAAGGAACGAAGCCTAAAGGGCGCCACATCGTGTGGCAACGCCTTGGTGATCAACATCCTTTCACCGTCGCCCTGCGGAAAGTAAAGTGCCTGAAGTGCAAATCGATATCCAAGTTCAACCTGAAAAATGGAAAAGAACTCCTGAAAAAACAGTTGATTAAAGGTAAGAAAGCGTCCATCTGACCGAAAATCACCGGTGATTACTTCCCGTATTTTATGTATATTATTTATTTCAACTTATATATATTTGAACCTTTTCTTTTTTTATTTTTGATAGTATAAAAAAAACTTCTCGGGGGACAATGGGGCTATGGAAAACATTTCATATAAGGAGGGGTCAACTTGAAAAAATTGCTTAGTCCTGTTATCAGTTTGTTTATTATATTTTCTTTATTTTCCCAAACCGTTTTTGCTGAAGAAAAACAAGCAGAACTATCAGATGATTCGAAATCCGCAATTTTAATCGAAAAGGATACGGGAACGATTTTATATGAAAAAAATGTTCATGAAAAGCTTCCGCCAGCATCCATGACGAAGATCATGACGATGTTATTGATTATGGAAGCGATTGAATCTGGTCAAATATCAATGGATGATCAAGTTCGAACAAGTGAGCATGCTGCATCAATGGGTGGATCGCAAATTTTCCTTGAGCCAGGCGAGGAAATGACAGTAAAGGAAATGTTGATGGGAATTGCAGTTGTGTCAGCCAATGACGCTTCTGTTGCAATGGCAGAGCATATTGCAGGAAGTGAAGAAGGCTTCATTGACATGATGAATAAACGCGCCAAAAAGTTAGGGTTAAATGATACTCAATTCAAAAATACAACCGGACTACCTGAGAAGGATCATTATAGTACGGCATATGATATGGCGATGATGGCGAAGGAATTGTTGCACCATGAAAAAATCATTGATTTTACAAAAGTATATGAAGGCTATTTACGTGAAAATACAGATAAGAAGTTCTGGCTTGTCAATACGAATAAACTTGTGAAATTTTATCCTGGTGTTGATGGCCTGAAAACAGGATTTACAAGTGAAGCGAAATATTGTTTAACGGCTACTGCGATGAAAGATGGAATGCGTGTCATTGCCGTTGTTTTTGGAGCGCCCACATCAAAAAGTAGAAACGCACAAGTAACGAAAATGCTTGATTATTCCTTTTCTCAATATGCTACCCATGCGATTCATAAAAAAGGAAAAGCTTTAGGAAAAGTAAAAGTGAGCAAAGGTAGTAAAAAAGAAGTGCAAGCAGTGACGAAAGATTCGATCGCCGCATTAATTAAAAAAGGCGAAAAAACCGATCAAATTACGACAGAAGTAAAGCTTGATAAGAGTATTTCTGCACCGGTGAAAAAAGGTGACCAAGTTGGCACACTTATCGTATTAAAAGATGGGAAAGAGCTATCGAAATCCCCGCTCATTGCCGATGCCGATGTCAAACGCGCATCTTGGTGGCAACTATATAAACGGGCATTTGGTATGTTTACTCATTCAAATTAATCAGTGGGAATCTCTAATCTAGCAATTGCACGACTTTTACCGATTATTGCATAAGTTTGATTTTTACAAACGAAAATCGGAAAAAATTTAGCGAAATGCTTCTAGTTTTGTCATGAAGAAGGAATTGGATCGCTAAAGGTAGAATTGACTCATTATGCGCCAGAGAAAACAAAGGAGGCATTCAATAGTGAGTCTAACAATTGATTTGGAAGTAAGACAAAAAGTTCTCTGTATTAGGCTTTCGGGTGAATTGGATCATCATACGGCGGGAGAAGTCAAGGATAAGGTAACTGAAGCGATTGAAAAGTACAATATCGTTCATCTCGTTTTAAATTTGGAAAAGCTATTATTTATGGATAGCTCTGGGTTAGGGGTCATTTTAGGCAGGTATAAACAAATTAAATTAAGACATGGAGAGATGGTTGTCTGCGCAATTTCTCCTCCGATTAAACGGCTTTTCGATATGTCAGGTCTTTTCAAAATTATTAAACTGGAAACATCTGAGCAATATGCGCTTGAAAGATTGGGGGTTGCGTAGTCGATGAGAAATGAAATGCAAATTCAATTTAGTGCATTAAGTGAGAACGAATCATTTGCTCGCATCACCGTTGCCGCATTTATTGCCCAGCTTGACCCGACGATGGATGAGCTGACGGAAATAAAAACGGTCGTATCGGAGGCTGTCACGAATGCAATCATCCACGGTTACGAGCAAAATCCTGCCGGAATTGTATATATTTCAGTGGCAATTGAAGACGGAATGATCGATCTTGTTATCCGCGATAATGGAGTCGGTATTTCAGACATTGAAGAGGCGCGCCAACCTTTATTTACAACAAAGCCGGAATTGGAGCGTTCAGGGATGGGCTTTACGATTATGGAAAATTTTATGGATCATCTCGAAGTAGAATCACACCTTGGTACAGGCACAACGATTCGTTTAATCAAATATGTAACGAAAAACAAAGCGCTATGCAATTAAGGAGCCGAGCCTATGGATGTGGAACTTAAAAAAGAGCCAAATCAGGGCTTTTTAAAAGATGCTGAGGTAAAGGAATATATTAGAAGGAGCCAGGCGGGGGATCAAGACGCTCGTGATCTGCTGGTTGAAAAAAATGTGAGGCTTGTCTGGTCAGTTGTCCAGCGTTTTTTAAACCGCGGGTATGAGCCAGATGATTTATTTCAAATCGGCAGCATTGGGCTGTTGAAATCGGTTGATAAATTTGATCTATCTTACGATGTGAAGTTTTCAACGTATGCTGTTCCAATGATTATTGGTGAAATTCAGCGATTTATTCGCGATGACGGGACGGTAAAAGTGAGCCGCTCCTTAAAGGAGCTAAGCAACCGAATTCGCAGAGCGAAAGATGAATTATCGAAGCTACATGGGAAAATTCCGACTGTTAATGAGATTGCTGCCCATTTAGATGTTTCTCGTGAGGATGTCATTATGGCGCAAGATGCCGGAAGGAAACCGGCTTCGATCCACGAAACGGTTTATGAAAATGATGGTGATCCGATTACATTAATGGATCAAATTGCTGATCAGAACGAGCAGAAATGGTTTGATAAAATTGCCTTAAAGGAAGCGATTCGCGATCTTGAGGAACGTGAACGGCTCATTGTCTACTTGCGATATTATAAAGATCGAACCCAATCGGAAGTAGCGGAACGCCTCGGAATTTCACAAGTCCAAGTATCACGGCTAGAAAAGAAAATATTAGAGCAAATGAAAGAACACATGGATACATAGAGTATGCCTTGTGTTCTTTTTTTGTATTAATCACGCATTGAATCGATTTACTTGCTACATACTAACGTAATAATACAGAAATTACGGGAGTAGATATGAATGGCAAACGAAGGGAAGAAGGAAAAAAGGAAAATTGATAAAGATCTTGACCGGCTTGAACAATTCTTTGAAAAACGTATCGGTTTAGGCACATCCTTTGATTTGGGAATCCGTAAGTTAATCGTTTTGAAGACAAATGTTCATTTATACTACGTGAACGGGCTGACTGATTCACTTTATGTCATTGAAATTATTAAAGAGCTCGTCAATTTAAACGATGTTGAAAAACCGACGAAAGAAATCGGAAAATTAATTGAAAACCGACTTGTACACGACTCAGTTGAAGTCGTTAAGACGAGTGACGAAATGGTTGACCAAGTGTTATCTGGATTATTAGCCGTTGTAGTCGAAGGTGAAGGATCCGCGTTTATCATTGATGTGCGCAGCTATCCAGGTCGACAACCAGAGGAGCCAGACACTGAGAAGGTTGTTCGTGGTTCACGCGATGGATATGTTGAGAATATAATTGTAAACACGGCCTTAACGCGAAGAAGAATTCGCGATGAGAGACTTCGCTTTGAAATTTTTACAATTGGGGAACGATCGAAAACAGATATTGCGATTGGATATTTATCCGATGTAGCCAACCCACAATTGATAGAAACAATTAAGAAGGAAATAAAAAATATAGATATCGACGGAATTACGATGGCGGATAAAACGGTTGAAGAATTTATTATGAAGCAAGGCTACAATCCATATCCGTTAGTTCGATATACAGAACGGGCTGATGTCGGTTCGATTCATTTACTCGAGGGGCATGTACTTATATATATTGATACATCACCAAGCATTATGATTACTCCGACTACCTTTTTTCATCATGTTCAGCATGCGGAAGAGTATCGCCAATCACCTGCTGTCGGGACATTTGTCCGTTGGACGAGATTTTTAGGGATTTGGGCATCGCTTTTTATTTTACCTTTATGGTTTTTATTTGCTCAAGAGCCGTCCATGCTCCCATCTGCATTAGCTTTTATCGGTCCTAATGAACAATCAGAAATCCCGTTAATCTATCAGTTGCTCATTGCGGATCTTGGGGTGGAGTTTTTAAGGATTGCTGCAATTCATACGCCAACACCACTTTCGACAGCAATGGGATTAATTGCTGCTGTTCTTATTGGACAAATTGCGATTGATGTTGGTTTGTTCAATCCAGAGGTCATTTTGTATATTTCCTTCGCTGCAATTGGAACATTTTCAACTCCGAGCTATGAATTAAGTGTTGCGAATAAAATGGTGCGAATGGTTTTACTCATTTTGGTCGCCTTTTTTAAAGCGCCAGGGTTGATTATTGGTTCAACAATCTTTATTCTCTTTTTGGCGAGCTTGCGTCCGTTAAATGCCCCGTATTTATGGCCGCTCTTACCATTTAATCCACGGGCATTCAGTCATATTATTGTAAGGAGAGCGGTACCTGGGTCAGTCCTCCGTCCAAGCATTGTACATCCGAGAGATAAGTATCGGCAGCCTCCCAAATAGCCTTCCATCCATTGCGGAATTATGCAAATTATGATAAAGTTTAGCTACTTAACAGGAAGGTAACGGAAGCTTTACTTTCTGAGCGCTTAGAACATGAGAGCAATCGGGATGTTTCCGATTGCTTTATTAAATAAGGGATTTTGTATTGGGAGGAAAAGAAATGCATCTTTATGGTACAGCGTCTGTGAATCGGGCAGGACATTTGGAAATCGGTGGAAAGGACACGGTCGAACTCGCTGAAAAATATGGAACGCCACTATACGTTTATGATTTAGCTCTCATTCGTAAACGAGCGAGAGCTTTTAAAGAAACGTTTGAAAAAATGGGAATTAAAGCGCAGGTCGCTTATGCGAGCAAAGCGTTCTCAACCGTTGCAATTCTACAAGTAATGAAGGAAGAAGGACTTTCACTAGACGTTGTATCTGGGGGAGAGCTTTACACAGCAATCAAAGCGGAATATCCAGTTGATAAAATCCATTTTCATGGAAATAACAAAAGCGAAACGGAATTAATGATGGCTTTAGAATATAAGGTTGGCTGTATTGTCGTCGATAATTTCTTTGAGCTTAGTATGTTGCAACGGCTTTGTGAGACGCGCAAGCAAAAAGTGAACATTTTAATCCGCGTCACTCCTGGAATTGAAGCCCATACACATGATTATATTTTAACGGGGCAAGAGGATTCTAAATTTGGGTTTGATTTGCAAAATGGTCAAGCGGAAACCGCAATTGTAACAGCAATGAAAAGCGAGTATATTCATGTACTCGGTTTGCATTGCCATATTGGTTCACAAATTTTTGAAACAACTGGTTTCATCCTTGCAGCAAGAAAGATTTTAGAGAAAATGTCTGAATGGCATAAAGCACATCATTTCGTCCCTGAAGTATTGAATTTAGGTGGTGGCTTCGGCATTCGTTACACAGCAGAAGATGAGCCGCTAAATCCTGATCGTTACGTTCAAGAAATGATTCATGAAGTAAGGCAAGAAACAGAACGCCTAGGAATGTCAATGCCGGAAATTTGGATTGAGCCAGGACGTTCACTTGTCGGTGACGCTGGAACAACGTTATATTCACTTGGTTCATCTAAAGATGTGCCAAATGTGCGGAAATATCTCGCCGTTGACGGAGGGATGACCGATAATTTACGACCTGCTTTATACGATGCAAAATATGAAGCTGTTTTAGCCAATCGAGCCGATGAGCAACCAGATGAGACGGTGTCGATCGCGGGCAAATGTTGTGAATCAGGAGATATGCTTATTTGGGACTTACCATTGCCACAAGCAAATGAGAATGATTTGCTCGCTGTTTTCTGTACTGGGGCATATGGTTATTCGATGGCAAATAATTATAATAGAATCCCTCGCCCGCCGGTTATCTTTGTCGAAGATGGTCATGATCAACTTGTCGTCAAACGAGAATCATATGAAGATTTAGTGAGACTTGATGTACCTCTTTCAGTCAAGGAGAAAATTTGATCATTTACCATATAGTTGCGAGAAAGCAGATAAATCGTTACAATGGGTTTTGATTAGCGGAATGATCTTGACGTTCCAATTGTAGGATGAGGGGTTACGTAAATGAATAAGAAGAATATAGTACTGTACATCATCATTGCGCTTGTAGCGATTGGGTGGGGAATTGCTTATTGGATTTTCATTGCGCCAAACCGTTAAATCAATATAAATGGATCAACAGCTTCGATCATTTATGTACGGAAAAAAGGATAACGAGGGATTAGTATGTTAATTCGATATAAAAAATCATATGAAAAGATTGCGATGGGCCTTCTCTCATTTATGCCAAATGAAAAGGATTTGAAGAAACTTCAAAATACGATGAAAAAGTATGAAACTGAGGAAGGTTGGCAACTTTTCTTATGGAAGGAAGAAGATATTGTCGGATTAATCGGTGTTCGGATTCATGATGAGGATGTGGAAGTGCAGCATATTTCGGTGAATCCATCACATCGACATGAGGGAATAGGCAAGAGTATGATGAGATCACTCGGTCAGCTTTTTGAAGGAAAAACGATTTGCCCAAACGAATACACTGCTGGATTTTTTGAAAAATGTCGCGAAGACGAACAAAACAGTTCGGATGCATAAAGCATCTGAACTGTTTTTCATTTTTTCTATAAGAGGATGTTCAAAAAGTCCGGTAAAAATGACACATCGAATTTCTTCGTTGGCGAGAGGGGAAACTTCCGTTAAAACCGCCCACCTCCTGTGGGCAACACGGAAGTCAGTACATCCTGTACAAGCCCGCTGCTCAAAGCTGCGCCGCCTCGAACTTCTTGGTCCTTTTATCCTCCTTTTTGAACACGCACTATAATAAACTATACCGATAGCGGCATTCGTTCTTTTGTACGTCTAGCAAAAAGGGCTTGCTCGCGCTCAGCCTCCACCTCAGTACGGTCGCGAGTAATATGTTTATGAACAATAGCTGCTGGAGCATTGTCTACATTCGCTTCCCATTCGTATCCTGCCTCAGCAGCCCGGGTTTTGCATAATGTTAATAACGGCTGGTCATAGATGGGTAGATGATACGCTTTATAAGGGACATGCTCTTGGATTTCAAATTCGACCATCTGCAAATCATCTATAAGTCGATCATAATCGACTCCAAGAGAGTAAATATTTTCTCGTTGTATCGCTAATTGTTCAAGAGCCTTTTGAAGCATTTTAACCGCACCTTTCCTGTTTCCACGGCGGTAATGATAAAAGGCGACTGCAACTTGAATAAGCCCAACCCAAATGGATTTCCGCTGCATGCCATTTTGCTTCCAATGCTCTTCAAGCACCTCGTGGCATTCAAAATAGTCCCGATCCGCATGAAAATGAAACAAATAATCTAAAAATGGTGCAGAAATACGCAATCAATGTGCTCCTTTCAATACAAACTAAATAATTTTAATTATATCATAATTGAGAATGAATTTCATTGTTTTTTAGAAAAAATGCTCGGGGGAGTGTTTTCAAGTGCCATTTTCTCATGTAAAATAGGTAAGTGGTCAATAGAGTGTAGAATTGGTGATATTATGGAGTATAAAGTAAAAATTGAATCGTTTGAAGGTCCACTGGACTTATTGCTTCATTTAATTAATCGATTGGAAATCGATATTTATGATATTCCGATGGCAGAAATTACCGAACAATATTTATTATTCGTTCATGCGATGAAAGAATTAGAACTTGACGGCGCGAGCGAATATTTAGTAATGGCGGCAACGCTTTTAGCGATTAAGAGCAAAATGCTTCTTCCAACATATGATGAGCAGCATGAAGATGAATTGTTTTTTGAAGAGGAAGATCCGCGAGATGAGCTCGTCGAACGGTTAATTGAATATAAAAAGTATAAAGAAGCAGCGCTTGAATTAAAGCAAAAGGAGCGTGATCGAGGGGAAATATTTATGAAGCCGCCAAGTGATCTATCTCCTTTTGCAGAGCCGAAAAAAGAAGAGATGCTTGATATTGGCGTAACGATTTATGATATGCTTGGCGCGTATCATAAATTAATGAGAAGAAAAAAACTAAAAAGGCCGCTAGTAACAAAAATAACACAGAGAGAATTGTCAATTGAGGATCGAATGGACGAGCTTTTATTAGATTTAAAAAAGGGAGAAAGAAAAAGTTTTTTTTCCTTTTTTCAGTCAGAGCATAAATCATTCATCGTTGTCACTTTTTTGGCAATGCTCGAATTAATGAAACGGAAAGAAATCATTGTTGAACAACATGGGAATTTTGACGAAATTTATTTGTCAGGTGTAAAGGAGGCTCAGTGAATTGAGTGAATCCAAATATAAAGGAATACTTGAAAGTTTATTATTTGCAGCTGGTGATGAAGGCTTATCTTTAAAGCAAATTTGCGACACAATGGCGATCACTAAGGAAAAAGCGATTCACTTAATCGACCAGCTCCAAACAGAATATGAAAATGACTCCAATCGTGGCATCACATTAATTGCGTTAGCTGAAACGTACCAACTGGCGACGAAACGGGAATTTGCCGATTACTTAAAAAAACTTGTCGAAGCCCCGGGACCATCTTCATTGTCACAAGCGGGTTTGGAAACACTTGCGATTATTGCCTATAAACAACCAATTACACGCGTTGAAATCGAGGAGATTCGCGGGGTAAAAACGGAAAGACCGTTGCAAACACTTTTATCAAGAGGATTGATCCAAGAAATGGGTCGAGCGGAAGGAACGGGTCGAGCCATATTATATGGGACAACGAAGGAATTTCTAGATTATTTTGGATTAAGTGAACTAGACGAGCTGCCCGAACTGTCACTCCAAACAGATGAAGACGCCGAAGATGAAGCAGAGTTGTTTTTTTCCTCGTTCAAGGAAGAAACGGAATAAAGGTACGGCAATCTTTCTTTAAAATAACATTCAAGTTTTAAAAAAGGTGTGATTCCCTTCAAAAAAGGGAATTACACCTTTTTTGCATAATATGCTTTTTTTAATTTTTTTTTCGTCTAATCAGTTATCTCCCCAATGATGTTCAGCGACTATACCATTTATCTATGTTTTACTATTTTTTTGCTTTTTATATTTATGAGGCAATTCTAATCGCCCGCGCCTTGGTGAGTTTCCGAAAGAATGTCTAATAGACAGGTTCTAATCGCCTGTGGCTTGGCGAAATTCCGAAAGAATGTCTAATAGACAGGTTCTAATCGCCTGTGGCTTGGCGAAATTCCGAAAGAGTGTCTAATAGCAAGGTTCTAATCGCCCGCGCCTTGGTGAAATTCCGAAAGAATGTCTAATAGCAAGGTTCTAATCGCCCGCGCCTTGGTGAAATTCCGAAAGAATGTCTAATAGCAAGGTTCTAATCGCCTGTGGCATGGCAAAATTCTGAAAGAGTGTCTAATAGCAAGGTTTTAATCGCCCATGCTTGGCGAAATTCCGAAAGAGTGTCTAATAGCAAGGTTCTAATCGCCCGTGGCATGGCGAAATTCCGAAAGAGCGTCTAATAGCAAGGTTCTAATCTCCCACGCCTTGGCGAAATTCCGAAAGAGTGTCTAATAGCAAGGTTCTAATCGCCCATGCCTGGCGAAATTCCGAAAGAATGTCTAATAGCAAGGTTCTAATCGCCTGTGGCATGGCGAAATTCCGAAAGAATGTCTAATAGCAAGGTTTTAATCGCCCATGACTGGCGAAATTCCGAAAGAATGTCTAATAGCAAGGTTCTAATCGCCTGTGGCTTGGCGAAATTCTGAAAGAGTGTCTAATAGCAAGGTTTTAATCGCCTATTCTTGGCGAAATTCCGAAAGAATGTCTAATAGCAAGGTTCTAATCGCCTGCACTCCGGTGAGATTCCAAAGGAATGTCTAATAGGGAAATTCTAATTACCCGCCCCTCAACAATTTCTCGAAATTTAGCTTTAAAAGCTATTCTTCATCGTTATTGCCTCTATTTTTCTAATTAATTATCCCACAGCTTAATTGCATCCAAATTTTTTCGAGTTTGTTTTAAAATCTCTTTTAAAATCTGCGACATCCGCTAGAAGCTTTATTTGGATGAACAAATCTTTTTCACCGGGAGCGAAGCCCAGGTACAGACGTTTGAATCGCCTGAACTACCGCTTATAAAAGTGGTTGACCATTGCTGATTCGGCTAAAATAAGACGGATTCAATCTCTGCCACTTAGGCGACTACACTTTTTCTATTATTGGATCAAGTTCACCGATCGTTTTTATTCATAACAGCTTGATGCGTGCATAAACTTGTACAAATAAGAAATCAGGATATGAAGGGGCGAAACGATGAAAGGAACGAGAAAATATATATGTATCGGCCTCATCTCAATCGTACTACTTACTTTATCGCCAAACTTTGCCGCGGCGATTTCGGTAAATGCCGATGGCGCAATTTTAATGGAACAACAGTCAGGCAGAGTGTTATATGAAAAAAATCCGCATGAAATTAGACGAATCGCTTCAATTACAAAAATTATGACGGCGATCATTGCGATCGAATCGGGAAAATTAAATGATTCTGTGAAAGTGAGCGAAAAAGCTGTTTACACGGAGGGATCTTCCGTTTATTTACAAAAAGGTGAACTCATCAAGCTAGAGGATCTTGTGTACGGATTAATGTTGAGATCGGGGAATGATGCAGCGACCGCAATTGCAGAGCATGTCGGAGGAAGTGTGGAAGGATTTGTGTTTTTAATGAATCAAAAGGCTGAAGAAATTGGTATGCGCAACACCGTCTTCGCGAATCCACATGGGCTTGATGACCATGAGGATCATTACTCAACGCCGTATGATATGGCATTGCTTACTCGTTATGCGATGGAAAATGCAACGTATCAAAAAATTTCGGGAACGAAGGTACACACATTTGAGCGCGAACATGGGACACAGCAATGGAAGAATAAAAATCGCCTATTAACTTTGTACCCGTATAGTACAGGTGGGAAAACAGGATATACGAAACGGGCCAATCGAACGCTAGTCACGACAGCATCTAAAGATGGGGTAGATTTAATTGCGGTGACATTGAATGATTCGAATGATTGGGACGACCATGCTGCAATGTATGAATATGGGTTTGCTGAATACGAAGTAAAGAGGCTGTTAAATAAGGGACTAATATCAGAAGTAAAAGATATTGAAGATAAAGAGTTTTATATAAAAGAAGATTTTTATTATCCTGTCTCAGATGCGGATTTAGAAGAAATTAAAATTGAATACAAGATGCTACCAAAAAAGAAACTACAAGAGAAAAGAAGCGGAAAGGCAGGACTAGCCATTGTTTATTTTCAAAATGAACCGATAAAAAAACTACCCATTTATATGAAAGACATGAACGATAAAGGGGATGGGAAGCATTGGTGGAAAAAAATAAAAGAGTTTATTTTCGGTGTGATTGGCAATGATTAATTATATTTGGGTAGCGATGACCATCATTGGCTTTGTATTTGCTGCAATCAACGGGACGATGAAAGAAGTAAACGAGGCGATTTTTTCGTCAGCAAATGAAGCTGTGACTCTATGTATCGGGTTAATTAGCATTCTCGTATTTTGGCTCGGAATGATGAGGATTGCCCAGGAAACGGGTTTGCTTGCGAAATTATCATCACTTTTTAAACCAATCATTATGAAGCTTTTCCCAGATGTACCTAGCGATCATCCAGCAGTTGGCTATATGGTATCGAATATTATTGCGAATATGCTTGGGCTTGGAAACGCGGCAACCCCACTAGGAATTAAAGCGATGGAACAATTAAAACAATTAAATGGCGGGAAAACATCAGCGAGTCGATCAATGATTACATTCCTTGCTCTTAATACATCGGGTTTAACTCTTATTCCAACGACAGTTATTGCGATTCGCATGAACTACCAATCAGCATCTCCGACCGAAATTGTTGGACCAACATTGCTTGCGACCGTGTGTGCGACGATTGCCGCGATTGCGCTCGATCGGTTTTTTTACAAGCGCCGCTCGCGAAAGGGTGTGAAATAAGTGCAACTCCTTTCCGTTATTTCACTTTGGATCATTCCAATTATGATTAGTGTTATTCTTATATATAGTACTTTAAAAAAGGCACCGTCGTATGAATATTTTGTTGAAGGCGGAAAAGAAGGAATTAAGATTGCAATTTCGATTATTCCGTTTTTAGTTGGCATGCTTGTTGCGATTACTGTTTTTAGAGCATCAGGTGCATTAGATTTTTTTATACAGCTGATCAAGCCGATGTTACAGGTGCTTGGAGTACCAGCGGAAGTCGTTCCATTAGCGCTCATTCGTCCGATTTCCGGTACTGCTGCGCTTGGTGTTATGAGTGATTTGATCGCCACCCATGGTCCGGATTCTTTTATTGGAAAATTAGCATCAACGATTCAAGGGAGCACAGATACGACTTTCTATGTTCTGACTGTTTATTTTGGAGCCGTCGGGATTAAAAAAATGGGGGATGCGCTAAAAGTAGGGTTACTCGCAGACCTCGCCGGTATATCAGCGGCAATTATCATTATCACTTTAATGTTCAGTTCGTAATCTGGACATTTTTTTATTGCTTTTTGGAAAAAGAAAGCGAACTTTCTTTGATTTTTACGATACATATGCAATAATTCATACTGGTAGTGTGTTCAAAAAGCTGACAATATTCGACTGATTGCTTTTTGAATCGCTCTTGTTAACCCGATAATGAGGTGAATGAAATGGAACGTTTACAAAAAGTAATTGCCCATGCTGGGATCGCATCAAGGAGAAATGCAGAAAAGCTTATCCTCGAAGGATCCGTAACAGTAAATGGAAAAGTTGTACAACAATTAGGAACAAAGGTGACCGCATCCGATCGGATTGAAGTAAATGGCATCCCGCTTGAGCAGGAGGGGAAACGATATTTTCTTCTTTATAAACCGAGAGGCGTTATTTCTGCTGTAAAAGATGATAAAAATCGAAAAGTTGTTACCGATTTTTTCCCGCATGTGAAGGAACGTATTTATCCAATCGGCAGACTTGATTATGATACGTCTGGGTTATTACTGCTTTCAAATGACGGTGAATTTACTAATTTGCTCGCTCATCCGCGCTATGAAGTGGAAAAGAAATACGTAGCAAAAGTAAAAGGAGTCCCATTAAGAGAATCGCTAAAAAAATTAGAGCGTGGAGTGATGTTAGAAGATGGAAAGACGGCTCCTGCTAAGGTGAAAATGCTTTCATTTGATAAACGAAAAGGGACTGCTATTATTGAAATTGCCATTCATGAAGGGCGTAATCGCCAAGTTCGACGAATGATGGATGCAATTGGCCATCCAGTTATGAAATTGAAAAGGGAGCAATATGGGTCACTTACTTTACATGGCTTAAACCCAGGGGATAGCCGTGAACTTACTCCTCATGAAGTAAAGCAACTACGTACGTTAGCTGAAACAGGAAAAAGAACACGTATATAAGTGGTGAGTTCACATAACCTTCATAAGCGAATGATACGATTTGTCCCGAGAATGATATAATGACAACGAGACCAGCATAAGCACAAATGCAAGGGGGAAAGAAGTTTACTATGGTGAATAAGAAAAAGCGTCGATTGCTGCTTAGGACCGTTATCCTATCTGTGATGGTTGCCGCTGTTGTTTATACGTTATATGCAAACTTCACGAAAGATACACGAACAAAGATTGCAGTGGGCGATCAAGCACCAGACTTTGTCCTTACAGATATGGACGGCAATAAACATAAATTATCTGATTATAGAGGGAAGGGTGTATTCCTGAACTTTTGGGGTACATATTGTGAACCTTGTAAACGCGAGATGCCTTATATGAATAACCAGTTTCATGCATATCAAGATCAAGGAGTGGAAATTCTCGCTGTAAACGTAGGGGAACCAGAGTTTTTAATTAATAAATTTGCGAACCGGCATAATCTTGATTTTCCTATTTTAAAAGATAAGAATAAAGACGTCATGTCGGTCTATGATGTCGGTTATTTGCCAGCGACCTTTTTAGTGAATCCCGAAGGGGAAATAACTCTTATCGAAGTAGGAGAGCTAACAGAGGCTAAAATAAAAGGCATGATGGAAAGCATTAAACCTAATAGTTAATAGGGGAGTTTAAATGATGAAGGAAGTAAAATGTGAATGCGGTCACGTAAATCCGATTGGGACGATTTTATGTGAAGCATGTGGCCGCGCATTGACAGAAGATGCAAAGCAGGAAAAGCTTCATGATATGCGCTATGAAGGAAGCGCGCGTAGATCACAAACATATAATCGAACGATCGTCGATAAAGTTTGGAGCTTTTTTTCATCGGTCAAAGTGGGCATTTGGCTGATTATCATAACATTAATTGCTTCGGCGCTAGGGACGATTTTTCCGCAAAAGATGTACATACCCCCAAATGTTGACCCTGCTGAATTTTATTCGGAGCAATATGGGTTCATTGGGCAGATTTATTATCTTCTCGGTCTACATGATATGTATAGCTCATGGTGGTATTTGCTATTAATTGCATCGATTGGTATTTCATTAGTCATTTGTAGCCTTGACCGGGTCATTCCTTTATATCGCGCATTGAAAAATCAACGCATCAACCGCCACGAAAGCTTTCTGAAAAGACAAAGGCTGTACAATCTTGTTGAGGCGAACGATGAAGCGGAACAAGACTGGAGTACTGTAAAGCAAAGACTTAAAGAAAAACGCTATAAAATCCGTGAAGAAAACGGGTATTTACTTGCGGAAAAAGGTCGTTTTTCGCGTTGGGGCCCTTATGTGAACCATATAGGTCTTATTATCTTTTTAATCGGAGGAATGCTTCGATTTGTACCAGGAATGTATGTCGATGAAAGGCTATGGATCCGTGAAGGCGAAACGAAGACGATTCCAGGCACCCATGATCAATACGTATTGGAAAATAAACGGTTCTCCGTTGAATTATATGATACAGAAACGGACGGGGAAGTGTTTGGAGCGGCTCTCGATCGTGTTGGATCTGTTGTGAAAAACTTCCAAACGGATGTCGTCCTTTATAAACGCGATGAGGAAAAAACACTCGGTGAAGAAGGCGAACTCATCAAAATGGAAGATACGGAAATTCGCGTAAACGAACCGTTGAAATTTGGCAACTATGCATTATATCAATTTGAATATAAATTAGATGAATTTAAAACAATGTCCTTTAACTTCATGAAAAAATCGGATGAATCAATCAAGGCAGATGTAACGATTGATTTATTTGATCCACAAGATCTGTATGATCTTGGCGATGGGTACAAACTTGAGTTATTAGGCTATTATCCGGATTTTTCCGGGTTTTCGGAAAACGGAGAACCAAAAACGAATTCCTCCGTTCCAAATAATCCAGCATTTGTTTTTAATATGATTTCACCCGAGCACCCGAATGGAGAAGTGAGTTTCGCTGCCATTCAGCAAACATTGGAGCCGCTCGGTGAAACGGATTATAAAATGACGTTTAAAGACATTAGTACACGCAATGCGTCTGTCCTTATTGTTCGTAAAGATTTAACACTATGGATACTAGGTCTTGGGGGGGCGATCTTTATGATCGGTGTCATTCAAGGATCTTATTGGAATCATCGACGGATATGGCTGCAAAAGGTAAACGGGAAAATGATCATTGCTGCCCATACGAATAAAAATTGGCATACGCTAAGAAGGGAAATTGCACTGATTGTAAAAGATACATCAATCCCTGAACCGATTGACCAGCAAGAAGAAAAAACGTCAAAGAAAGTGGGAATATAAATGACGGATCTTTTAAAAACAAGCGGACATTTATTAGAAATTTCGTTTGTATTATATTTAATTGCGACGCTGTTTTTCGGAGGAGGAATCCGGGAAAGCAGAAGTCGAAAACCCGGGGATGGGCCTAACAAATGGTCAATCATTGCTATCAGTTTAACATTGCTCGGTTTTGCATCCCAGCTTGGGTATTTCATTACGCGCTGGATTGCGGGAGGGCATGCTCCTGTTAGTAATATGTTCGAATTTACAACGTTTTTCGGCATGATGTTAGTCGGCGCCTTTATCATTATTTATTTTATTTATAAAGTGAACGTTCTAGGTATTTTTTCATTGACTTTGGCGATGCTTATGATTGCCTATGCAAGCATGTTCCCAAGTGAAGTAAGTCCACTTATTCCATCATTAAAAAGTCATTGGCTTTATATTCACGTGACAACGGTTGGGATTGGACAATCGATTCTTGTTCTAAGCTTTGTGGCTGGTGTGATGTATTTACTAAAAGCAGTTGATACACGAGCGAAAGATAAGCGAGCATTTTGGCTCGAAGCGATTATGTATTCGCTCGTTTTAGCGGTCGGCTTCATTGTCATTACGACAGCATTTTCAACTTCTGGGTATGAAGCGCAATTTAAATGGGTGAACAAAGAAGATCAAGTCAGAGTTGCAGAATACCAGCTTCCAGCACTTGTTGGCCCACATGAAGGCGAGCTATTAACGGAAGAGCGTATGGAGCCGCTTATTAGTATGCCGGCAATCATTGATGCACAAAAATTAAATACGACGATTTGGAGCTTTTTTACAGGTACAATTTTATATGGACTCATTAGAATTCTTTTTAGAAGACGAATAAGTACAATCGTTCAGCCGCTTATGAAGAGGGTTAACCTCGATTTAGTCGATGAAATTGGCTATCGTTCTGTATTAATTGGTTTCCCAGTGTTCACTCTTGGTGGTTTAATTTTTGCGATGATTTGGGCACAAATTGCTTGGACGCGCTTTTGGGGCTGGGATCCGAAAGAAGTATGGGCATTGATTACTTTCTTATTTTATGCCGCGTTTCTACACCTTCGATTATCAAGAGGTTGGCATGGAGAAAAATCTGCCTGGCTTGCGGTAGTTGGCTTTGCGATTATTATGTTCAATCTCGTTGCTGTCAACTTAATTTTATTTGGATTGCATTCCTACGCAGCCAATTAGCCCTTAAATGCGAGTTCAAAAAGACCGAGAAGTTCGAGGTGGTGTAGCTTTGAGAAACAGAAAAGCGAGCCGACGAAGAAATTCGCTGCGTCATTTTATATCGGACTTTTTGAACATCCTCTTAAAAGGGTAGAAAAAAAGCCCTTCACTTTAGGTGTGGGGCTTTTTCTTGTACAATAGCAGTATATATATATTTGAGAGGGGTTTATCGATGGATCAACAGGTAAAAATATTAGTCGTTGACGATGAGGATCGTATTCGTAGATTATTAAAGATGTATTTAGAAAGAGAAAATTATGTCATTGACGAAGCAGCTAATGGTGAAGAAGCATTAGCGCTTGCCTTACAAAATGAGTATAGCTGCATCCTTCTTGATTTAATGATGCCAGAAAAAGATGGAATCGAAGTATGTAAGGAGCTTCGCGAAGAAAAGACGACTCCTGTCATTATGTTAACGGCAAAGGGAGAAGAAGCTAATCGAGTACAAGGCTTTGAAGTAGGGGCGGATGATTATATTGTAAAACCGTTTAGCCCGCGAGAGGTCGTTTTACGCGTGAAAGCGATTTTAAGAAGATCGACTCAATCTTCTTATATGCAGCCAGGCGCAACCACAAGGGATATTATCGTTTATCCGCATTTATCAATTGATCATGACGCACATCGTGTAACAGCAGATGGAAAGGAAGTAAATTTGACACCGAAAGAATATGAACTTCTTCATTTCCTAGCAAAATCACCTGATAAAGTATTTGACCGTGAGCATTTACTAAAAGAAGTATGGCAATATGAATTTTTCGGTGATTTACGCACGGTTGATACCCATGTGAAGAGATTGCGCGAAAAATTAAACCGAGTTTCCGAAAAAGCAGCGGGTATGATCGTAACCGTATGGGGAGTCGGATATAAATTTGAGCCGGGTCATCATGCATGAGACTTTGGCGTAGTGTTGTAGGCAAGTTATGGATGACAATTCTTGCGCTCGTTTCGTTCGTGCTTATCATTCTTACTATGTTGCTGTTGCAATTTTTTGAAACATATCATGTCAATCAGATTGAACAAGGTTTATCGGAACAAGCAAGAAAAATTTCAGCGATTATCGAAGCGCATGCTGATGATAATATGGGAGAAAAAATTGTCTTTGAAATTGTTGATGATCCTGTTGGCGTAGCGATTGCATACAATGAAGAAACATTTTTATATTCGCCGACAAGTGAAACGGAAGGCTGGATTCCGAAATCTGTCTTTCTAGATGATCAAGAACTCTCGAAAGTTTTTTCAGATAAGGTTCAAGTAAGAAAAGAATTATCCCTAGCAGGGAAAGAGGAAAGAGGGAGTAGATACGATAATTTTATTGTCGCAGGAGTCCCGATTCAAATCGCTGGGGATAATGGGGCCATATATGTCTATCAATCACTTGCCGCGTTGAAAGATACGACCCAGAAAACGACAAGACTCATTTTGCTTGCTGCTGGAATTGCGATTGTATTAACGACGATCTTTGCCTTTTTTCTATCGACACGAATTACTGCTCCACTCCGAAAAATGAAAGAGGCAGTACTAGAAATTTCAAAAGGGAAATTCGATACGAAAATTCCATTTTTAAGTCATGATGAAATCGGTGAATTGGCGATCGCTTTTAATCAAATGGGCAAAAGGCTTAATTTTAATATGAATGTATTAAGCCAAGAAAAAGAGCAACTTACGAGCATTTTAAGCAGCATGGCTGATGGGGTCATGACATTTAGTCAAAATGGTTCGATCCTCATTACAAATCCTCCAGCGGAACGATTTTTACAACAGTGGCATTACGTAGGTGAACAAGATAGTCCAATACCGACGGAGCTTGATGAATTATTAAGTCAAGCAATTAAAACGGAAATGGAGCAAATTGGAGAATTGCAGCTCCAAGGACGCTATTATGTCGTCATTGTTAGTCCGTTGTATACACAAAATCAAGAAAGTGTCCGCGGTGCGGTGGCGGTTGTCCGTGATATGACGGAGGAACGAAGGCTTGATAAGCTGCGGATTGATTTCATATCGAATGTATCGCATGAGCTTAGAACACCGATTGCTATGCTCCAAGGATATAGTGAGGCAATCATCGATGATATTGCTGGATCAGAAGAGGAAAATAAGGAGCTGGCAAAAATTATTTATGATGAATCATTGCGCATTGGCCGCCTTGTAAATGAGTTGCTTGATTTAGCTCGAATGGAATCAGGCCATATCTCGTTGAATTATGAGGATGTAGATATTGAGAAATTCATCGAGCGAATCATCTACAAATTTAAAGGGATGGCAAGTGAAAATGACGTTGCCTTACACTCCTCGATTGCATTAAAAGGGCAAACTTGGAGAATGGATCCGGATAGGATTGAACAAGTATTGACAAATTTAATTGATAATGCGATTAGACATACAAAGGATAAAGGTTCAATTACGATTTCACAAACTGAGCATGCGAAAGGAATAGCGATTTCTGTTCAAGATGATGGAACGGGCATACCTGAGGAAGATCTACCTTTTGTTTTTGAACGTTTTTACAAAGCAGATAAAGCGAGAACGAGAGGTGGAGCCGGGACAGGGCTCGGATTAGCAATTGCTAAAAACATTATTGATGCTCACCTTGGAACGATCACTGTACAAAGTAAACAAGGACAAGGAACAACATTTACTTTTTTCTTACCATATTCGCCAAGTGAATCGTGATATATTGTTGAAAAATGACGCGTAATCTTGTTACACGAGAAACAGCGGATTGAATGAACTTCTGAAGGTTGTTCAATCCGCTTTTTTTATTTCAAATTAAGAATGAGTAAAATGTAACTTTTTAATTGTTATAAACGACTAATCTATTGACGGGGAGGGGAATGAATGGACTCCGTTTTTCGAGAAATATATGAGGAGCATCACCAAGATTTGTTTCAGTTTCTTTTTTACATGGTTAAAAGCCGTGAAGAAGCGGAAGATTTAGTACAGGAAGTTTATATTCGCATTATGAAAGCTTATCATACATTTGAAGGAAGAAGTTCGAAAAAAACGTGGCTATTTTCGATTGCTAAAAATGTCGCAATTGATCATTTTAGAAAACAAAAGGGCTGGAAAGGGCGCCTATATGAAACATTTGACTGGGATCGAAATCATATACGAGACATTCGACCACTCCCTGAAGAAATCGCCCTGCAAAATGAAGAAATACGTCAATTATATAAATGTTTAGACCGCTGTACAACGAATCAACGCCTCGTTTTAGTAATGAGATTTTTAAATGGGCTAACGATAACGGAAACAGCGACTTCCTTAAACTGGTCTGAAAGCAAAGTGAAAACGACACAGCATCGAGCAATCAAACAAGTAAAGTCGATGATGGAACGTATGCGAGGAAAGGAGGAGGATGACCATGAATTATGATGATAAAAAAGAGCAGGAATTGATCGAACTTTTTGATCAGCTTCCGAAAATTGAAGACGAAAGATCATTTGATCAACTATACAGAAATGTGAATCAGCATCTTGCGAAAAAACCAAAGAAGCGTCGGTTCATCATTCCTTCCCTTGCTACGCTCGCTGCGCTTATTCTATTCATGATCGCGATTCCAACCTATTTTCAAAAAGGAGAGTTTACTCGTAACAGCACACCGTTAATGGAAGAAAAAAGCAGTATGGATATGGCAGAACAGAAGAATGAATCTTCCTTACTCGTTAAGGAGAGCAATGAAATGGTTGAGCAACAGAAATCGCCTCATATGACGACGGCTGCATACGAACCTGACGACGCGAATCATAAGCTCGTTACATACGGTGTGAGCACTGAAGATGCCTTTGTCATTCCAATTAGTATGTATGTTGCTTATGATGGGAAAGAGGATTGGCTTAGCGTTTATAAAAGAGCGGCACAAAAGCTTGATGTGGAGCGCCATGGATTTAAGCCGATTACACCGATGCTAGATGCGTTGGAATATGAGCAGGAAACAAAGGCAATGATCGTTACCGTTCACCCGGACAATCGTTCCTTTTTTGTAAATAATGTAAATCAGATTGTGGAAATGTTAGATTACACGTTACGAAATGAAGAAGTTCAAATGACAAAGTTTCGCAATGAGCATGGGGAGCCGGTTGAACTAGGTAACTTTGGTGTCGTTCAAGATCGTGACATCGAGCAAAATTTAAACAAAGCTCATTATTTATTTACAACGAAGACGGGAGAGATATTTATTGTAGCGGCTACTTCGGACTCCCCTCAATTCTCAAAAGCAATTGAAGACATGCGTGAAACACCAAATGCTTTTTTTCAGCCTTTAATTCCTGAAGATGTGCATCCGGTTGTAACCGAAGAGAATGGTGAAGCGACAGTCAATTTTAAAGAAGAAATCTTGCTTGATGAAGGAGATTCAATAGCAAAAATCCGAATGGTTGAAGGGATTTTACTGACGGCGAAAGAATTCGGATATAAACAATTACAATTTGAAAATATCGAGCCAGAACATTGGGATCGATTCGATTTCACAAAACCGATTACTGTGCCGGTTGCTGCTAATCTGATCGAAGAATCTGAAAAGTAATGTTAGTAAGGAAGCGTACTGATAAAAGCTGCGCTTCCTTTTCTTTTTTCTGACGATGAATCTACTTGCGAAAATAGGATCACCATTGTAAAGTGTCAGTAAGAAAGGCTGTAAAAGGGGAAAATCTAAAATTTAATTATCTTTATCTAAACGAATATACGATTTACACTACGAGGAAGCAGGAGGAATTTTTCATGGAAATTGGTATAAGTACGTTTGTTGAGACGACCCCGGATGTTGAAACGGGTGAGGTGATTAGTCATGCGCAACGGATTAGAGAGGTCGTCGAAGAGATTGTATTAGCTGACGAGGTAGGACTCGACGTATTCGGTGTCGGGGAGCATCATCGCGAAGATTTTGCGGCATCTTCTCCTGCGATTATTTTAGCAGCGGCGGCAGCACGAACGAAGCGGATTCGTTTAACAAGTGCAGTAACGGTGCTTTCTTCTGCTGATCCCGTCCGTGTGTTTCAGGATTTTGCTACGGTTGATGCGATCTCAAATGGACGAGCTGAGATTATGGCGGGACGTGGCTCTTTTATTGAATCTTTTCCGTTATTTGGTTATGAGCTCAATGATTATAATGAGTTGTTTGAGGAGAAGTTAGAGCTGCTGCTAAAGATTCGAGAATCGGAAAAAGTGAGCTGGAGAGGTGGCCATCGCCCAGCAATTGACAATTTAGGCGTATATCCACGTCCTGTTCAGCAGCCTTTGCCTGTATGGATCGGCAGTGGCGGTACTTCGGAGTCTGTGGTTCGTGCAGGCGCTCTTGGACTGCCGCTCGTTCTAGCGATTATTGGCGGCAGCCCTATGCATTTTGAGCCGCTTGTGAGACTATATAAACGGGCAGCTGCTCGCGCTGGTCATGACATAACAAAACTTCCAGTCGCTTCGCATTCGCATGGGTTTATCGCAGAGGATACTGAAACAGCAGCGAATAAATTTTTCCCATCAACACAACAAGTGATGAGTAAACTAGGACGAGAACGCGGATGGGGACCATATACGCGCTCAAGTTTTGATGCTGCTCGCAGCTTTGAAGGAGCATTGTATGTCGGAGATCCAAAGGTTGTTGCTGAAAAAATCATTCACCTTCGAAAAAACGTTGGGATTACAAGATTTATGTTGCATGTGCCTGTTGGAACGATGCCGCATCCCGATGTCATGAAGGCAATCGAACTTCTCGGAAAAGAAGTGGCACCACTCGTTCGAGAAGAGATAGCGAAATGGGAAAATCAATCTGTATAAAGGAAGGAGTCTGTTATGGATATAAATTAATATTTTATATCCACATTTTAGGTATTTGTTTACCTGTCACCTTAACTTATATTTTGATTGTAAATATTATTACGGGGGCCCTATTTCGATCGTTATTCTCGCTTCGGCTATACTGTTATGGTTAAATAAATCCCATATTTCATTTCTTGTGGGAGAAATGGACATATGAATGGAAGCAGCATAGATGATGGAGTAATTTGCAGATACTTCAGGTAAGCTCGGGTTTATATTGAAAAAGAAAACGCAAAAGATTTTTCGAAGAAATCCTTCGATGTATTTGTAGATGATCCTAAATTCAAAAAGAACGTGATATTCCCGAGTTTGAGCAAAAAAATAAGTGGAACGAATGAAAGTGGTTTGAAGAAGAGAACGAAAAGAAAATTCAAGAAATTCATTTTACGAATATACCTATTAGAACTGATAGAAAAAATAGTTGTAGCGACATATAGCGAATGGGTGGCACTCCCTTAAAAGAAAGGGGGTGTCTACATGGTGACATATGATGCGATGAATAATGCTATTTCAATCTGCTATATTCCTTGCAGCTAGAGCAACAGGCATACTTGGGCTTATTGCTATATACACCAATAAAGAGAAATAACAAGCCTTCGCTACGACCTATGTAAATAGGATGATTATTCTTTGTAACTTTCTTTACACCGGCTAACCGCTCCTTATGAGGTTGTCAATAAATTGACTGAGTGTTAAGGCACTCGGTCTTTTCAATATTAAGCTAAATGATGCATGATATACTTAAATTCCACGAGCCACAATTTCACTATACATCTAGTGAACGAGCACGAATTCTCCAGTCCCCGCATTCCGCATAACCGTAAGATGCTTTTCTACTTATCAATTAAATCAATTATTTCATCATTGATACATCGCTGGACGAGATGATCCTTGATTTGAGAAAGGTGAGAAAGCTCGTGGAATAAGGCGGAAATCAATCATTCTTATTTCAATTTGATTTCACACTCATCCTTCCGATGCATATTCTAATCATAGTGACTATATATAGTATAAATGGTAAGCGTTCCCACCAGTTGTTAAGTTGTAAAATATTTTTTAAAAATAATATTGACTTGTGAAGGTAATACTTTATATTTAATAATGAATATTTTTTATGTTTGTCATTATTGTTGGATGATCATCAAAAGTGTTCATAAATAATTATTTAGTAATGAGAGGCGTGATGATAGGGTTGGAAAATAAGCTGAAACTTTACGGCTTTAACAACCTCACCAAAACACTTAGCTTTAACATCTATGATGTAAGCTATGCAAAAAGTGAGCGTGAACAAAAAGAATATATTGCCTATATAGATGAGCAGTATAATTCAGAACGATTAACCAATATTCTCTATGATGTAACAGAAATGATTGGTGCCCATGTGTTGAATGTAAGCAAACAGGATTACGACCCGCAAGGTGCAAGTGTCACGATTCTCATTTCGGAAGAAGCCATTCCAGTCGGGTTGATTGATAAATCCTGTAACCGTGGCGAGGTTGATATTTTAAAGACGCGCGAAACGGTTGTTGGGCATTTAGATAAGAGTCACGTTACCGTCCACACGTATCCGGAATATCATCCAGATAATTCGATTGCGACGTTCCGTGTCGATATTGATGTTTCGACATGTGGACAAATTTCGCCGTTAAACGCATTGAACTATTTAATTAGTAGTTTCGATTCGGATATCATTACGACCGATTATCGAGTTCGTGGATTTACGCGCGATGAACAAGGAAAGAAATTATATATTGATCATAAAATAACATCCATCCAGGATTATATAGATAAAGACACATTGCAAAAGTACGATGCGATTGATGTGAATGTGTATCAATCAAATATATTCCATACAAAATTATTGATTAAAGACATTGATTTGCAAGATTATTTATTTAATACAGATGTGTATGAACTCCCGCCAAAAGAACGTCTGCAAATAACGAATAATCTACGCAAGGAAATGATTGAAATTTTTAGCGGAACGAATATTTACGAAGAATGAGAGCTAAGGAAATGATCGAGAATTCACAACAGCGAGCGCCGATTATGGAGGCGTTAGAACGTTATAAATCAATGCGGGTCGTCCCTTTCGATGTTCCAGGGCATAAACGGGGGAGAGGCAATGATGATTTAGCATCTTTTTTAGGAGAACAATGCTTGTCCGTTGATGTCAACTCAATGAAGCCATTGGATAATCTTTGCCACCCTGTATCGGTTATTCTTGAAGCGGAGCAGCTTGCGGCACAGGCCTTTGGGGCGAAGCATGCCTTTTTCATGGTCAATGGTACGACATCGGCTGTTCAGGCGATGGTCATGACGGCATGTAAGGCAGGCGAAAAAATTATCATGCCTCGCAACGTCCATCGCAGTGCGATTAACGCACTCATTGTTAGCGGTGCTGTTCCGGTTTATGTGAATCCCGGAGTGAATAACGAACTTGGGATTCCTTTAGGCATGTCATTGAAAGATGTAGAACAGGCGATTTTGGACAATCGTGACGCGAAGGCGATTTTGATTAATAATCCTACCTACTATGGGATTTGTTCAAATTTACAAGCGATCACTGATCTGGCCCATCGCTATGGGATGCTTGTGCTCGTTGATGAAGCACATGGCACTCATTTTTATTTCGGTGATGATTTGCCGCTTTCCGCAATGGCAGCTGGAGCAGATATGGCGGCTGTTAGTATGCATAAATCAGGCGGATCATTGACGCAAAGCTCGTTTCTATTAATTAATAATGAAGTGAGCAAAGGATATACGCGACAAATTATTAACTTAACACAGACGACGAGTGGCTCATATTTGCTCCTTTCATCATTGGATATATCGAGACGCAATTTAGCCTTAAACGGGAAAGAAATATTTCGAAAAGTAGCCAAAATGGCGCAATATACTCGCGATGAAATTAATAAAATTGGCGGCTATTACGCTTTTTCAAAAGAATTGTTAAATGGTGATACGATTTATGATTTCGATGTGACCAAGCTTTCTGTCCATACGCTTGAAATTGGACTAGCTGGCATCGAGGTGTATGATATTTTGCGTGACGAATATGATATCCAAATTGAGTTTGGCGATATTGGCAATTTACTCGCCTATCTTTCAGTAGGTGATCGCCAGATGGACCTTGAACGGCTCATTTCTGCCCTTGCCGAAATTAAGAGAAGGTATTCGCAAGATAAAACTGGATTATTTGATCATGAATACATTACACCAGAAGTCGTACTCACACCTCAAGAGGCCTTTTACGAGGAGAAAGAGAATCTGCCATTAGGCAAAAGTTCAGGAAGGATTTCGAGTGAGTTCGTCATGTGCTACCCTCCAGGCATTCCGATTCTTGCCCCAGGGGAACGGGTAACAGATGAAATATTAGCTTATATTGAATACTCAAAGGAAAAGGGCTGCTTCTTAACGGGAACAGAGGATAGTGAGATTAAACAGATTAATGTAGTAAAGGAGTAGGGAAAGATGAATGTATGGTATACCGAAGAGCATACACCAAATGTACGATTTTCATTAAAAGTGGAGCAGCATCTTTATTCGGGGAAAAGTGAGTTTCAGAAAATTGATGTATTGCAAACAGCGGAATTTGGAAAGTTGCTCACATTAGATGGGCTAGTCATGGTCACGGAAAAGGATGAATTCATTTATCATGATATGATTGTTCACGTGCCAATGGCGACAAACCCGAATATAAAAAAAGTTCTCGTCATCGGTGCCGGAGACGGTGGAACGGTGCGAGAGTTGACAAAGTATGACAATGTTGAACGAATCGATATGGTTGAAATCGATAAAATGGTCGTTGATGTTTGCCGGGAATTCATCCCATTAACGGCATCAAAGCTTGATGACCCAAGAGTAAATTTATATTTTGAGGATGGATTGAAGTTTGTTCGCGATAAAGAGAACGAGTATGATTTAATTATCGTTGATTCAACCGATCCATTTGGACCAGGAGAAGGGCTATTTACAAAGGAATTTTACGGTAATTGCTATAAGGCGTTAAACGAGGAGGGCATTCTCGTCAATCAGCATGAAAGTCCATTTTATAGTGAATACTCTCATTCGATGCAAAGAGCCCATAAGCGGATTGTTGATTTCTTCCCAGTATGTAAAGTGTATCAAGCACATATTCCAACATATCCTTCTGGGCACTGGTTATTCGGATTTGCATCAAAAAAATTCGATCCGATTCAAGATTTGGATGCAGAAGCCTGGAATCGTCTCGGCTTACAAACGAAATACTATAATACTGATATCCATGTTGGTTCATTCGCCCTTCCAAATTATGTGAAGGAGCAATTGGACGATGCGGAGTAAAAATATTGAAACGTTCATCGGCTGTGATAACGAGTATGAAGAGTCGAAGACTGTCATTTTCGGCGCTCCGTTTGACTCGACGACCTCCTTTCGTCCGGGAACACGGTTTGCGAGCAAGGTAATGCGCAGCGAATCGTTCGGGATTGAAACATACAGCCCTTATCAAGATAAAGATTTAGAAGATATCGCTGTATTTGATGGTGGAGACTTGGAGCTTAGCTTTGGAAATACGGAAAAAGCTCTAGCTCAGATTGAGAAGTTTGCCGCCGAAGTGCTGGAAGATAATAAAATTCCGTGCATGATCGGTGGCGAGCATCTCGTTACACTTGGAGCTGTAAGAGCGGCCGCCAAAAAATACCCAGATCTGCATATCATTCAATTTGATGCACATACAGATTTACGCGATGATTACCTCGGTGAGCCACTTTCCCACGCAACGGTAATCCGCAGAGTGTGGGATATGCTCGGCGACGGGAAGATTTTCCAATTTGGCATTCGTTCTGGCGATCGCAACGAATTCCAATGGGGAAAAGACCATGTCTTTACGAATAAGTTTAATTTTGCTGGCTTGGAAACAGTCGTGGAAAAATTACAGGGGAAGCCTGTATATTTAACGATCGATCTTGATGTGCTTGATCCATCCGTTTTCCCAGGAACTGGCACCCCAGAAGCTGGCGGAGTGAGTTTTATAGAATTATTGAATGCGATGTTAGCGGTGAGCGGGTTAAACATTGTCGGCTGCGATATCAATGAGCTTTCACCTGTTTATGATCAAAGCGGGGTATCAACAGCTGCCGCATGTAAAGTGTTGCGGGAATTATTGCTAATGCTTAATTCAAAATAAAAACAAATGGTGCGGAATCCGCGCCATTTGTTTTGCTTGTAAACAAATCTCTTCACAAACTACTCGATATCATGTATAATGGTGTAGAAAATAAAATACGATTCATCTTCGGGGCGCGGTGAAATTCCCGACCGGCGGTAATGTAAGCTTTTTGCTTCTAAGCCCGCGAGCCTTTATAGGCAGGATTTGGTGCGATTCCAAAGCCGACAGTATAGTCTGGATGGGAGAAGGTGAAGGTTGCCAGTGTTCAAAAATTGCAGGTTTTTGGACGCTTGTTTAAACACGCCTAAACTATCTCCCTCAAAGAATATTTCTTTGGGGGTTTTTATTTGAAGCGTGGAAACGAAGGTCAACCTTTCTTCAACATGGGATGAATCTCCTAAGGAGAGAGGAAAAATTGAAAAAGTTATCTGTTAAATCGTTTGTTGCAATTGGAATGTTGAGTAGTTTGTCATTTTTACTAATGATGATCAAATTTCCAATTCCGCCATTTCCTGCTTGGTTATCAGTGGACTTTAGCGACATACCTGCATTGATCGCTGCATTATTATTTGGTCCAATTGCTGCAGTTTTGGTTGAGCTTTTTAAAAATATTCTAGATTATGTAATGAGTGGCAGTGAGGCTGGATTACCAATCGGTAATATGGCAAATTTCTTAGCTGGAATCACATTTGTCCTGCCGACCTATTTTGTTTATAATCGTTTAAAAACGAAAAAAGGTTTGGTCGTTTCGTTAATTACAGGGATTACAGTAATGAGCGTTATCATGAGTATTTTAAATTACTTCTTTATTTTGCCGGCGTATATATATCTACTTGGTTATTGGGATCCAATGTCAACATCCGCTTTACGTCAATTAGTCGTTGCTGCGATTCTGCCTTTTAATCTTATTAAAGGATTAATCGTCGCTGTCATCTTCATCTTGTTATATAATCGGATGAAGGGCTGGATCGATAAGCAACTATCATATAGAGGTGCCTAAGTAAAAAATAAAGGTGTTCAAAAAGTTAGAGAAAATAACTTTTTGGACACCTTTTTTGAATGGACGAAATCCGTATCTGGCTCGAAAAATTGCTTAAGTGGCTTGTACCTAGTTGTTTCCAGCTTGTAAAAGCATTAAAGTGGCTCGAAAAAAGTGAATAGTGGCTTGTAAAACTGCATAACCGGCTTGTATGTCTTCATAACAAGTTTAAAATTCGCTTTTTCATTTCGAACATTGCATATCAGCTCGTAATAAAACGGCACTCCGGCTTATAAACCTGTTTCCTTGCTCTAAAATCTTAGGTTTAACTTAATTATAGTAAAGAAAAAACCGGGCGTTACGATCTATGCCCGGTTTTTTAATTTTACCTATTCATATTTCAACGGATCGCCATCGAATGATTCGTCGGCTACTTTAATGGAGTCTGTTGGACAGCCTTCAAAAGCATCGATTAAATCATCCTCTAAAATATCAGGAACTTCCGCCGTTCCTTGGTTATCGTCTAAGATCACATATGCTAAGCCTTCGTCATCGTAATCATATATGTCAGGAGCTGCTGCACCGCAAGCGCCGCAGGCAATGCAAGTATCTTTATCGACAATTGTAAATTTTGCCACGAGTAAAACCTCCCACCCTTACATCTATCATACTGCACTAAAGCGTTACGAATATGATTGAAATAAAATTCCATACACATTATTTTAATACTGTTAAATGAACATTTCAACTTTAATTGATTTTAGGAAAGAAAATTAGACAAGTTTGTCAATAATTTTCGAATTTATTGGAAGCATTCAATGAATATAGTCGAAAAAATGAATTCATGGTAAAATTAAGGGAAATATAGCTAGGGGAAGCGATTGTTATGACTTTCTTACAAGCGGTGATCATGGACTGTTTGAGAACGATAAATGCGGAGCGCACAACCTATTCCGTCTATCATTTGCTCAATGGGAAAAAATCATCACAAACGATACAAGACGCCCACCTGTTTCAGCTTGAACACCTCTTTAAAACCGTTCCACAAATGAAACGAGCTCACTTTGATGAAATCGTACGAGAGTTAATTAATAAAGCATATGTTGAAATGGATGAGGAGATGCAAACAGGAACCGTTACGAATGCTGGTACGATAGCCATCAATGAATTTTTTTCTCATCGTTCTATTCCAACTTATGTAAATGGTTGGAAATATCAAGATGCAGCCATTTTACTATGGAAAAGAATGACGTTACTCGTTCAAGTCGTTTCTCACTTGCATTATCGGAATAAACGCTATCAAACGATTCAACGTGACCCTGACGTTTATGCATGGGTAAAACAATTTTTAAAGACAAATTCAAGCTGTCGAACTACGCTCATTCATTCACTATATCAGGAAATACATACGCTTTTTTCTCACCCTTTTCCTGAAAATCCGCTCGTAATTATCGCGAGGTTAAGTGGTTATGGATTCATTGGGATGACGAGTAAGCAAACGGCTGAACATTTACAGCTCGAACAGTCAGAATATCATTACCGCTTTTTAAATGGGCTCCACTATATTATTCAGCAAGCAGTTAATCAACGTACAGTCTATCCGATTTTTTACGCAATGATTTCCGACGTATTTCAAATGATCCCGTATACGAAATCAACGCTCGAAACGTATGAATACTTGCGAAAAGAAATATCGATTGAACAAATCGCTCATATGCGCAATCTTCGAGTGAGTACGATTGAAGATCATATTATTGAAATTGCTTTAACAGATCCGTCTTTTTCAATTGCACCATTCATAAGCGAAGCATTACAAGAGAAAATTACTCATGCAGCTAAGCGGTTAGGAAGGAAAAAGCTAAAACCGATAAAAGAAGAAATCAACGATGTCTCTTATTTTCAAATTCGCCTCGTTTTAGCTAGATTAGGAGAGATAGAGAATGAGAACGTATGAAGTATTAAAAGATGTTTTTGGCTTTTCACAATTTAAAAAAGGCCAAAAAGAAATTATCGAAGCCGTCCTAGGCAAAAATGATGTGCTGGCCATGCTACCGACTGGAACTGGCAAATCGCTTTGCTTTCAGTTGCCCGGATATTTATTAGAAGGGACGGTTTTGATCGTTTCACCACTTATTTCATTAATGCAAGATCAAGTCGAACAATTAAACATGATTGGAGAAAAAAGGGTAGTAGCCTTGAATTCTTTTCTTACACAACATGAAAGAAGCGAGGTTTTAAAACGGCTTGCTCAATATCGTTTTCTATATCTATCTCCTGAAATGCTAAACCTTCCGTACGTGAGGGCAAAATTAAAAGAGATTGAGATTTCATTATTTGTCATAGATGAAGCCCATTGTATTTCTCAATGGGGGCATGATTTCCGTCCCGACTACTTACAATTAGGAACGATTCGTTATGAACTTGGAAACCCGCCATTATTAGCGTTAACAGCAACGGCTGCCCGTGAAGTAAGGGAAGATATAAAAAAATGTTTGCAGCTGGAACATGCTGAAGAGTTCATATATAGTGTCGATCGTCCGAATATAAGTATGGTTGTGGAAAAGATTAATGGGTTAGATGAAAAGAAACAAAGAGTGCTAGAACTCGTACAATATTTACGCAAACCAGGAATTATTTACTTTTCAAGCAAGCGATTAGCGGAAGAGATGGCAGACGATTTGCGTACACTAGGGATCAAAGGTGTCGCGGCTTATCACGGAGGGATGGAGCAAGAGCAGCGAATATTAATTCAACAGCAATTTTTACATGATCAACTCCAAATTATCTGTGCTACAAGCGCATTTGGCATGGGAGTCAATAAAGACAATATCCGTTTTGTTATTCATTTTCATATGCCCAACCAACTTGAATCATATGTACAGGAAATCGGTCGTGCTGGCCGAGATGGGAAGAAAAGCGTCGCGATCTTATTGTATTGTCAAGGAGATGAGCAAATACATTATCAGCTCATGGATTATGAACTCCCAACGGATTGGCAAATACAAACATTTGCCGCTTTGCAAAATAAACATGATCTCGAAGCGACAGAGACGCAGCTCCGTTTTATGGAACATTATTTTGATCCGAGTATTCATTCTAACCATTCAATTGATCGTGTTCTGAAAGCAAGAAATCAGCGAATGGCTCATAAAATAAGCAAAGTAAACGAAATGAAACAGTGGATTGAAGCAATAAATTGCCGAAGACAACATATATTAACGATGTTTGATGAAAGCTTCAGCGAAAAACAAGATGTATGCTGTGATCGCTGTGGGCTACAGCTAAATATGTATAAGGAGTCGGAAGAATCAATGAAAGAACAGACAATTACATGGGAAGGGATTCTTCAGCAATTGCTGGTAAATCAATATGAATCTTAAAAAGCAAGAACAGCTTATACAACAAATGACTCCAAACCAATTACAACTACAACTGTATTTATCACAAGCTATCATATTGGTCATTGCATTTGGATTAGGGTTTTTTCTGTTCCGTCCATTTGCGGATATCCTTCCACATCTTCGTTTGGATGGATTTTGGATTTTCATTGGCATATTCAGTGGATTGATCGTAGCTGCAATCGATATGATTTTATGGAAAGTTCTCCCGCACAAGTATTATGATGATGGGGGGATTAACGAGAAACTATTTCAAAATATGCCAGTTTGGAAGATTGCGCTTATTGCATTGCTTGTCGCTTGTTCAGAAGAAATCCTTTTTAGAGGAATCATTCAAACGAAAGTAGGTATCATTGCTGCTAGTCTCATATTCGCATTTATTCATATGCGCTATTGGCGGCATTGGTTTTTAATCGTAAATGTAGTCGTGTTAAGCTTTTGGATTGGTCTCATTTATTCAATGTCTGGCCACTTGCTTTTACCTGTCATCGCTATGCATTTTACAATTGATTTTATTCTCGGTCTTTATATAAGCAAGCGGATATCACAAACATAAGAAAGGGATAAAATATGGATAAAGATAAAAAATATACACCGTATGAGTCCAAGGACGATGCTGAGAAGTCAAATGGAACAGCATCAAGGGTTGAACTTCACGGACATAAATATAAAAAAAGAAAAACGCGTAAAAAAAATATGGATAAAAAGCAATCAAAAAAAATAAAAATTTCGATTCCGTTTATTTTATTAATCCTTCTGCTTTTATTGCCAATTATATATTATTCATATTCTTACTTTGCGAAGCAGCAGCCATCTCAAGCAGCTAACACGAGTCGTGTTGGAGAACATATTTCCTTTGAGAAGAAACCAGCTATTGACGCTAAGGAAAAAGAAAAAGCTGAGCAAGCTGATCGGGAAGAAGCGGAGCGACAAGCAGAAGAGGAAGCGAAGCAAAAAGCCGAAGAAGAAGCCAAACAAAAGGCTGAGGAAGAAGCAGAACGAAAAGCTGAAGAAGAAGCAATGAAGAAAAAAGAGGAAGAGGAGAAAAGGGCGGAAGAAGAACGAATCGCGAAGGAACAGGCTGAAAAAGAGCAAAAACAAGCAAAGACGGTTTATCATACCGTTCAAGCCGGAGAAACCCTTTATCGAATTTCTAACCACTATTACAATAGCCAAAGTGGGATTGAAAAGATCCGCCAAGCAAACGGCATCGTTGAAAATGAGATTTCCGTGGGACAACGATTAGTCATTCCTCTCGATGAATGAATCATAAATTAATGGACTAGCTCATATGATGAAGTGAAGTACACGCTTCATTCCGTTATTGATTTTCGGGATAAGAGCTGGGGGCGTTGAAGATGGATTCCATTATCCGCGAGAAGGAAGTGGACGAAGCAACAAATCAAATGTTGCAAAATCTTATTAAGAAAAAATTAAAATCAAATCGCTACAAAACCATTCATTTTATTTTATTAACTTTCGCAACAATGTATAGCATCTCCGCTTTCTATTATGTGTACACACATCTCGTTGGGACGAATCAGCAATCTGTCCTTGATACAATTTCTATTCTATTGAGTCAATCATTGTTCTTCTATCTTGGCTTGATTGGATGCATTCTGTTTGGTGCTGTTAAAATTTACTTTGATAAAAAAGAGAAGGCTGAAAAAGAATTTCATGATCTTCGCTGTGAAATCATTGATAAAAGCAAAGATTTATGGAAAGAAGAAAGATGGCGAAATCGCCACACGATATATGCCCATCTAAAAAAGCAATATGACATCAATCTTTACCATGAAAGCAAATGAAACGGAAATAAATGAGAACTGCTATTTTTAGCCATGAATGAGTGCACCTGTTTTCCTCCATCATATATATGAACGGCAAGAAAAGGAGGAAATGGCATATGAGTAGCAAAAGGGATAAGGGATATAGCCAGAAGGGAAAACCGAACAGTGATACGATTAAACCGATGATTGCTGCTGAGGATTTAGAAAAAGCGATCCATCCAACAAAACGCCAAAATTCTAAGCAGTAATATAAAGACAATCCAGCTTCTATATAAAAGTTGGATTGTCTTTTTTGTGTTACGAATGGGAATAAAAATGTTACTTGCTTCCTTCATAAGAAGTAAGAATTGATTTCATAAATATAAGATGATAAAGTATGATTATTGTTTGTTTTTACATAGTTATGCACGATCGTGTTACGAAAGTTAGTTATCGTGTTACTGGGGGAGGAAAGTTAGTATGGACCATTCTACATTAAAAAGATTTAGCGTGTCGATGGAAGGACAGTTATTGCAAAAGTTTGATCGTTTAGTGAGTGATAAAGGGTACGAAAATCGCTCAGAAGCTGTACGTGATCTTGTACGTGATGCGCTTATTCAACATTCTTGGGAAAAAGATGAGCAAGTTGTAGCAGGATCGATTCTTTTATTTTACGATCACCATCAGCGCAATTTGCTAGATGAAATGACAAATATTCAACATAGCATGCATGATAATATCATTGCCACAACGCATTTTCATTTGGATCATTCGAATTGTCTTGAGCTGATTATTGTTAAAGGGAAAGCAAAAGAAATTCAGCAACTAAGCAATAAATTAACAAGTTTAAGAGGTGTGCAATACGGAAAATTTACAGTTGCACCGATTGAACATATTTAAGCAATTGACGGAGGGGAAGGAAATGGGTAAAAAATTTATTGGAATTATAATACTAGTCATTTTTATGCTAGTTGGTTGTAATCAAGCAAATCAACAAAATGATGATAGTAATAAAAATAACAAAAATGAAAAAGATGAACTCGTTTTAGCCTTTGGCTCTGAGCCTGAAGCGGGATTTGATCCGACAACAGGATGGGGACGCTATGGATCACCATTATTTCAGAGCACATTATTGAAAAGAGATGACCAACTTCAAATTGTCAATGATCTTGCGACAGGCTATGAAGTCGATGAACAAGATAGAAAGACATGGACGGTAACTTTACGGGATGATGTGAAATTTTCAGATGGAGAGCCATTAACAGCGGAGGATGTTGTTTTTACATTTGAAACGGCGCAGTCAAATGGATCTGTTGTTGATTTGAATATATTGGAAAAGGTGGAGGCGATCGATGAACATATAGTTAAGTTTACGTTGAAAGAGCCTCAATCAACGTTTGTTAATACGTTAGCTGCAACAGGAATTGTTCCTAAGCATGCTTATTCGGCGGATTATGCGGAAAATCCAATCGGTTCCGGTCCATATAAGCTCGTTCAATGGGATAAAGGGCAGCAATTAATTGTTGAGGCCAACCCGGAGTATTACGAAAAAAGCCCTTATTTTAAAAAGCTAACCTTTTTATTTTTAGGCGAGGATGCGGCATTTGCTGCTGCTCAGTCAGGAGAGGTTGATATTGCTTATATTCCCGCAGCATTCAGCCAAAAAGAGGTTGCCGGTATGAGACTTGAAGCAATAAAAACAGTTGATAATCGAGGGGTTGCTTTTCCGGTTGTAAAATCAGGAGAGGTCACAGAAGATGGTTTACCAATCGGAAATGATGTAACGGCAGATTTGGCGATACGTCAGGCGATTAATATCGCGGTTGACCGTCAAGCACTTGTCGATGGTGTGTTAGAAGGCTATGGAACACCGGCATACACTTCCGTTGATCAGCTACCTTGGTGGAATCCCGAAACGGTAATTGAAGATGCCGATATGGATACTGCTCAACAGTTGCTGGAAGAAGCCGGATGGAGTGATACGGATGGTGACGGCATCATTGAAAAAGATGGTTTGAAGGCTGAATTCAGCCTATATTATCCAGCGAGTGATGTGATTAGACAATCGCTTGCGATCACAGTTGCGGATATGGTAAAACCTTTAGGAATTCAGGTAAATCTTGAAGGAGCAAGTTGGGATATCATAGGGAAAAACATGTACTCAAGCCCGGTTTTAATGGGCTGGGGCAGTCATGATCCTCATGAAATGTACAATATTTATGGCAGTGAAAATGCTGGAGTAGATTATTATAATACTGGCTTTTATAAAAATGAAACGGTTGATAACTATTTTCATCAAGCATTAGGTGCTTCAACAGAAAACGAAGCGATAGAGTTTTGGAAAAAAGCACAATGGGACGGAACGACGGGATACAGTGCAAAAGGTGACGCTGCTTGGGCTTGGCTCGTAAATATTGACCATCTATACTTAGTAAAGGATGGATTAGATATTGGAGAACAAAGAATTCATGTACATGGTCATGGGTGGCCAGCGACAGATAATATCGTCGATTGGAAGTGGAGTAAGTAACAGTGCGCAACAACATGTTTAAAAGGATAGCGATGTTTATTTTGTTGAAAGGCTTGCGAATGGCAACTTTATTATTCGCCATTTGTCTGATTTCCTTTCTATTAATTAAAAATTCTCCGATCGATCCAATCCAAGCGTATATCGGTGCCGATATGTTAAAGGTTGGACCAGAGCAGCGCGAGAAAATTGCGGAATATTGGGGGCTTAATCAACCGCTCATGACCCAGTTTTTGAACTGGGGTTCCGCTTTGCTCGCGGGTGATCTAGGGACTTCAATGATTTACCGTCGGCCCGTCGCTGATATAATCGGCGAACGATTTTTGAATTCTCTCGCACTTATGGCGATCGCTTGGCTATTATCAGGAATTATTGGCTTTGTGATGGGGATTTTTGCGGCGATGAAAAAAGATACATGGATCGATCGCTTGATTAAATGGTATTGTTATACACTAGCCTCAACGCCGACGTTTTGGATGGGGCTGCTTATTCTCATTGTTTTTGCCGTCTGGCTCCGTTGGTTTCCAGTTGGTCTAGGAGTTCCCGCCGGGGTGCTTGCGCATGATGTGACGCTGCTTGATCGCATTGAACATCTCATTCTACCTGCACTGACATTGAGTATGATTGGGGTAGCAAACGTTGCCCTTCACACTCGTCAAAAATTAGTTGATGTGCTCGCTAGTGACTATATATTATTCGCTAGAGCGCGAGGAGAGCGCGGCTTCGTCTTATTTTGGAGACATGGATTGCGCAATGTTGCGCTGCCTGCTATTACACTTCAATTTGCCGGATTTAGCGAACTATTCGGTGGTGCAGTGCTGGCTGAGCAAGTATTTTCTTATCCGGGTTTAGGTCAGGCAACGGTTGAAGCGGGATTAAGAGGAGATGTTCCGCTTTTATTAGGTCTTGTTCTCTTTAGTTCCATTTTTGTTTTTGGTGGTAATCTTCTTGCTGATTTTATTTATCTTGTTTTAGATCCACGGATGAGGGAGGAGAAAACCGTATGATCTCATCCCTCAAAATCAATCGAAGACGGAAGACGGTCATTACGATTATAATTGCCGTTGTTTTTTTAATCAGTATTTTCTTATTAAGTACCTTTCTGGATGAAGGAAAGATTGCGTCAAATCTTGATCAGCGAAACGCAGCCCCATCGTTCGCCCATTTATTTGGCACGGACTGGTTAGGAAGAGATATGTTTACACGTACGATGAAGGGCTTGTCTTTAAGTATTCAAGTTGGTCTAATCGGTGCAATTGGTAGTGCAACGATCGCTTTTCTTCTCGGCATGGGGGCTGCTACAATGGGGAAAATGACCGACCGTTTTATTTCCTGGCTTATCGATCTTTTTCTAAGCGTGCCGCATCTCGTTACGCTCATTCTTATTGCGTTTACATTAGGCGGTGGATTGAAGGGGATCGTCATTGGTTTAATGCTTACGCATTGGCCAAGTCTTGCTAGGGTCATTCGGGCGGAAGTGATGCAAGTTCGTTCAGCGGAATATGTGCAAATTTCACGAAAAATGGGAAAACCGCGTATCTGGATTGCATTCCATCATATATTCCCACATATTTTGCCGCAAGTTATCATTGGTTTTATGCTTTTATTTCCTCATGTCATTTTACATGAAGCGGCCGTAACATTTTTAGGCTTAGGGTTGTCACCGCATGAACCAGCCATTGGAATTATTTTATCAGAATCAATGAAGTACTTATCTTCAGGCATGTGGTGGCTTGCGTTTTTTCCGGGGCTTTGTTTATTAATCATCGTGCGGACGTTTGATCTGATTGGGGAACAATTACGCCTTCTGATCGATCCAATAAGGGCCCATGAATGATTTGAAGTAAGAGGAGGTTTTCAATGTCCGTTCTTAAAGTTGAACAATTATCGGTATCGTTTACGCAATATACGAGCGGTTTAAAACGCAAAACATACCGAGTTATATCGAGTTTAGATGTAGCACTAGAAGAGGGAGAAATTCTTGCGGTCGTAGGAGCAAGTGGGTCAGGGAAAAGCTTGCTTGCGCACGCCATACTTGGTATTCTTCCGAATAATGCACGTATTAACGGTTCGATCAGTTATATGGGTGAGAAGTTAACAGCTGATCGGCAGGCGGCATTAAGAGGGAAAGAGATTGCTCTTATTCCACAATCTGTGAATTATTTAGATCCGCTTATGCGCGTTGGTAAGCAAGTGCGCACAGCGGTGAACGGAGCAGATCCAGTAGCAGCGCAGAGAGACGTGTTTCAGCGTTATCATCTACAACAAGAGGTTGAGCGTATGTACCCGTTTCAACTATCTGGGGGTATGGCAAGAAGAACGCTACTGTCAACGGCAGTTGTAAGCGGAGCAAAGGTAATCATCGCTGATGAACCTACGCCTGGCCTTGACCCTATCGTCATAAAAGAAGCATTAAGCCATTTTCGTGAACTGGCTGATGCTGGCTGTGCGGTTATGCTCATTACGCATGATATTGAATCAGCATTACAAATCGCTGATAAAATCGCGGTTTTTTATGCAGGCACAACCGTCGAAATTGCTCCAGTCGAAGATTTCTCCGATCAGGGGGAGGCATTGCGCCATCCGTACAGCAAAGCATTATGGCGTGCGTTACCGCAAAATGACTTTATTCCAATTTCTGGTTCACAGCCACTTTCAAGTGCATTGCCATCAGGGTGTTTATTTGCACTGCGCTGTCCGCTTGCAACGGCAGATTGCTCGAAAGCACAACCGGAAATGAGGGAGCTGCGTAATGGAACGGTGAGGTGTATATATGCAACTTGAAGCAAAGGGAGTCGGATTTCGTTATGGAAATGGCCCTTGGCTATTCCGTGGCGTTGATTTTACATTATCACCGGGAGAAATAGTCGGTATAACCGGGCCGAGTGGCCGTGGGAAAACGAGCTTCTGCCGTATATTAGCTGGGTTTGAAAAAGCAAACGAAGGAACGATCACTTTTAATGGGGAGGACATCGCTCAAAAAGGATATCATCCGATTCAACTCGTCTTTCAGCATCCGGAAAAAGCAATTAATCCACGTTGGAAAATGGAGAAAAGTCTTCAAGAAGGATGGAAGCCTGATCAAGAATTGCTGAACAAATTAGGGATTGAGCAAGCGTGGTTAAAACGTTGGCCAAATGAGCTATCTGGCGGAGAGTTACAACGATTTTGCGTTGCTCGAGCATTAGGCCCAGATACTCGTATTTTAATTGCCGACGAAATGACGACGATGCTCGATGCCATTACTCAGGCACAAATTTGGCACGCCGTTCTTGATATTGCAAAGCAACGAAATATGGGAATCATTGTCGTTAGTCATGAAGCAAAGCTAATGAATCGACTATGTGATCGAATCATTGATTTTGATTCCCTTCAACAGCAGTAAAATAAATAGTTCAGTTTTTATAAAGATACAGTAGAGGCTGGGACATAGCTAAAGTGATCCATTCCCATTGGTGAACAATGCAATACCTTAGCGAAGTATATTTCCGGAGCGAGTCATTTGCAGTTGCTAGCGTTCGTATTTTTGATTTGATATTATTGAGCGAACGATTGGTAACAAAAGAAGATGACATCGTTAGGGTGAAAAATAAAAAACAAAAAAATATAGACGTTAAAAACGCTTGGAGATGATTTTTTTCCAAGCGCTTATTTGTTATCTAGCGTACTATGTCAAATACTTGCTTGTGGACAATTTCGACTGGAGCAATCTACGTCTAGCTCCAGTCGCTCAGCGACTAGCAAACTTCACTCTTCTTCCAACGATAAGTCAACATCGACTCATTATTGGACGTGTGCCTGCACGATGCAGGTCACAACGGCGTTGCCAAAGGATGTGGCGGTTTTAGCCATTGATCCCATAGAATCTCGTCAGAATCGCGAAAGGAAGTACGCGCTAAACGGGCGCTTGCGCTTTTGTTCTGCTAATGGTGAAGGGGAATATCAACTGTAGATTTGACAATTTCTCCACACTACTATCAAAGTGGCTAATTGAAATGGATAATTAAGTTTAATCTGTTACAATTAACAATAATTATTACTGTAACAGCGTTGTTAAAATCGAATATTGAACGAATTGTGAAGTTTATATAACAGACATAAAAAAGTAATAATACAGAGTTACTTAATTTGTAACAAAACTTTGTTTGAAAGTTCACAAACAAAACACCCTCCATAGTTATACTAGTAGTATCGATGGAAATTTGGAGGGATACATATATGGATGCAGTCTTGTTAGCAAGAATTCAATTTGCTTCTACAACATTGTTTCATTTTATCTTCGTACCTTTATCAATCGGTCTAGCATTATTAATTGCGATCATGCAGACGATGTATGTTATAAAAAGAGATGAAGTTTATTTAAAGATGACGAAGTTTTGGAGTGTTTTTTTCCTAATTAATTTTGCAGTTGGAGTTGTTACAGGGATTATTCAAGAATTCCAATTTGGGATGAATTGGTCCACTTATTCTAGATTTGTCGGAGATATTTTTGGAGCACCATTAGCAGTTGAGGCATTGTTAGCCTTTTTTATGGAATCGACATTTATCGGTCTTTGGGTGTTTGGCTGGAATCGCCTGCCGGAAAAAATTCATTTAGCATGTATTTGGCTCGTTTCAATCGGAACGATCGCTTCAGCCTTTTGGATTCTAGCCGCTAACTCCTTCATGCACAATCCCGTCGGTTTTATTATTCAAAATGGGCGGGCGGAAATGAATGATATTATCGCTTTGCTTACAAACGAAAAATTATGGGTTGCATTTCCACACACTGTTTTCGGTAGTTTTGCAACAGGTGCGTTCTTTATCATTGGTGTGAGTGCATGGAACATGTTAAAGAAAAGAGATGTTGACTTCTTTAAGAAGTCAATGAACATCTCACTTGTACTTGGTTTAATTTCCGGGCTTGGCCTTGCTTTTTCCGGCCATTCCCAAGCAACATATTTAATGCATGCACAGCCAATGAAAATGGCGGCAGCAGAAGGGTTATGGGAAGATAGTGGAGATCCGGCCGCATGGACGCTCATTGCCAATATTGATGTTGAAAATAAGGAAAGCACAAGCAGAGTTGAAATTCCTTATTTATTAAGTTATTTAGCATTTAGTGAATTTAAAGGTAAAGTAGAAGGAATGAACACATTACAAGCAAGATATGAGGAGCAGTTTGGTGAAGGTAATTATATGCCTCCTGTTAAAACAACTTTTTGGAGCTTCCGCATTATGGCTGGAACGGGAGGCGTCTTACTATTACTAAGCTTAACCGGCTTATATTTATCCTATCGAAAAAAGCTAGTTTTTAGTACAAAATATTTAAAATGGCTCGTTCCTGCAATATTCCTTCCGTTTATTGGGAATTCATTTGGATGGATCATGTCCGAAATTGGCCGGCAGCCATGGGTGGTCAATGGGTTGATGAAAACAGAGGACGCGGTTTCTCCGAACGTATCAGCCGGACAAATCTTATTTTCACTTATTTCCTTCTCGACGATCTATACATTACTCGCTATTGCGATGGTCTATTTATTTATTCGGGTGATCAAGCAAGGACCGCATGAAAAACGTAAAGATGATGTCTCAGCATCAGACCCGTTTGAAACAGGAGGGATGGAACATGCAGTTAAGTGAAATATGGTTTGTATTAATCGGTGTTTTATTCGTAGGATTTATGTTTCTTGAAGGGTTTGACTTCGGTGTTGGAATGAGTACAAAGTTTCTCGCTAAAAATGATCTCGAAAAGCGTGTGCTTATCAATACGATTGGACCATTTTGGGATGCGAATGAAGTTTGGCTAATTACAGCAGGTGGGGCAATGTTTGCTGCATTTCCTCATTGGTATGCGACATTATTCAGCGGCTATTATTTACCGTTCGTTCTTCTTTTACTTGCTTTTATTGCAAGAGGTGTTGCTTTTGAATTTAGAGGGAAGGTTGATTCCAAGCGGTGGGTGCAAACATGGGATTGGTCGATTTTCATTGGCAGTATTTTACCGCCATTTTTACTCGGTGTCATGTTTTCGAGCTTAATTAAAGGTTTGCCAATTGATGAACAGATGAATATGTATGCAGGCTTTTTTGATATTGTTAATGTGTATACGATTGTTGGTGGACTTGCGTTCGTTGCATTAAGCTATTTGCATGGACTGATGTTTATTAGTTTAAAAACGACCGGCTCTATTCGTGAACGCGCTAGAAAAGAGGCGCAAAAAATTTACGTGGTTAGCGGTATGATCCTCGTCGCTTTTACCGTATTAACCGCCGCATATACCGATGCTTTTTCTGAAAAAGGGTATATATTAATCCCGATCTATGTGATCGTTCTATTGTTATATAGCTTATTATTCTTTCTTTTACGTAATAAATCTGAACGACTTAGTTTTACGATGACCGGATTGATGATTATTCTTGTTATGACCACTTTCTTTATCTCGTTATTCCCAAATGTCATGATCAGTTCATTAGACATCGCTTATCATATGACGATTTATGAAGCAGCATCAGGGGATTATTCGCTTAAGATTATGACGATTGTGGCGGCGACAATGATCCCGATTGTTCTCGCCTATACGATTTGGAGCTACTATGTTTTCCGTAAGCGTGTGACAGATAAGGGGCAGCTAGAATACTAATGGACAAACATTTATTGCGTTATAAAGGTAGTAAAAAAATAATGGCTTTCGTTGGGGTATTGACGCTCGCTCAAGCAGCTGCGGTCATTTTCCAAGCATTATTTTTAGCGAAGGCAATTACACAATTATTCCATGGGACTGTATTACAGGCAGTCCTGCCTTCGTTTTTTATATTTTTGATCGCATATAGTTTACGGCATTTTATCCAATGGGGAAAAGAACGACTCGCTTATCAGTTTGCCGAAAAAACAGCTGCTTCATTTCAAGAGCAGCTTATCCGAAAAATATTTGAACTTGGCCCACGCACTGTTGGCAAACATGGATCAGGAAATCTCATTACACTATCATTAGAAGGCGTTTCCCAATTTAAAACGTATTTACAATTATTTATTCCTCGCTTCATATCGATCGGAATCATCCCGCTGTCATTATTTTTAGCCATTTTTACTGTCGATCGAATGTCCGGGATCATTCTTGCGATTGTTTTCCCGATTTTAATCGCCTTTTTAATACTACTCGGCTTTGCCGCACAAAAACAAATTGATGCGCAATTGGACACGTATCGTTTATTATCGCGACATTTTGTTGATTCTTTGCGCGGACTTGTCACGCTAAAATATTTAGGACGAAGCAAGTCGCACCAAAAATCAATTGAAATTGTTAGTAATAAATACCGAATTGCGACGAACCGTACGTTGCGCGTCGCTTTTTTATCTACGTTTTCATTGGACTTCTTTACAAGCTTATCTGTTGCGGTCATTGCGGTTGAGCTGGGATTGCGTCTTATTCATGGACAGATTGGTCTTGAAGCCGCATTAGTGATCTTAATATTAGCCCCGGAGTATTTTCAGCCTGTTCGTGATCTTGGCAATGATTATCATGCAACAATGGATGGTAAAGAAGCGGGGGAGCAAATCCATCGTTTGCTAGCTGAGAAAACAATTGTTCAGACTCAAACTGAAAATGTCCCGAGATGGACGAATAACAGTGAAATGCAGTTCAGTCAAATTCATAAGCGTTCAGAAGAGGGGCGCGACATATTACGAAAGATCGATCTGCACGTGAAAGGATTTCAAAAAATTGGCATTGTCGGTGCCTCAGGTGCCGGGAAATCAACATTGATCGATATCATATCTGGGTTTACACAACCAACGGCTGGATCTATCTCAATCGATGGTGTTGATGTTTCACATTTAACATTGAAAAGTTGGTATGATCAAGTGACGTATATTCCACAGCATCCATACATTTTTTCTGGAACGATTGCAGAAAATATTAGTTTTTATGAACCGAATGCGAAACGGACAGAGATTGAACATGTTTGTAAAATGACAGGGCTCGAACAATTAATCGCGAGATTTCCAAACGGACTTGCTGAAAAGATTGGTCAAGGAGGGAGAACATTAAGCGGGGGAGAAGAGCAGCGAGTTGCACTTGCCCGCTCATTGCTGCAAAAACGTCCCGTTCTCATTTTTGATGAACCAACTGCCCATCTAGATATTGAAACCGAGCATGAGTTAAAAGAAATGATGCTTCCGATATTAAACGATAAGCTTGTCTTTTTTGCCACTCATCGCTTGCATTGGATGAAGGATATGGACATGATTTTCGTGATTGATAATGGGCAAATTGTTGAAACAGGAACACATGAGCAATTGGCTGAAAACGCGACGGTTTATAAACGCCTCATCCATGCTCATCAAAGGGGAATGAAGCAATGAATTTATTTCAAGCTTATATTATGCCATATGTAAAAAAATACAAAGGTTTAATCGGTGTAACGATTTTCCTAGGATGTTTATCTGTTTTATCAGGGGCAATGTTAACTTTTACTTCTGGCTATTTAATTTCTCGAGCCTCGGAAATGCCGGCAACGATCTTGCTTTTGTATGTCCCGATTGTCGGCGTGCGCACATTCGGTTTATCACGCGCTGTTGCCCGCTATTTGGAGCGTCTAGCTGGACATAATGCGGTGTTAAAAATCTTATCTGAACTACGTGTGAAATTATATCGAATGCTTGAGCCCCAAGCATTATTTATTCGCTCCCGCTTTCAAACAGGAGATTTACTTGGAACTTTAGCGGATGATATCGAACATTTACAGGACGTTTACATTCGCACGATTTTTCCAACGGTGATTGGCTTATGTTTATTCGTTTACGCGATTACAATGTTGGCGCTTTTTGATTGGTTATTCGCGATTTGGATCGGATTATGCTTAAGTGTAATCGTGTTCGTTTACCCGCTAATATCGTTATATATGCTGAAAAAAAGACAGAGAGAATCAAAGCAAAAACGAGCTTACTTGTACCGTTTATTTACGGATGCGATCTTTGGATTAACCGATTGGATGATTAGCGGCAATAAAGAGCAATGGATTCGCGATTTTATGGAAGGGCATAGAAAGAGTGATCGTGTTGAAAAGAAATTAGCCTATTGGAGCCAATCACGCCAATTACAATTGCAGATTTTCGCAGGTTTCCTTGTTTTACTTGTCGGACTTTGGGCTGGGATTAAAGCTGAGCAAGGTGTGATCGCACCAACGTATATTGCCGCCTTCACATTGGTTACCTTGCCAATTCTTGAAGGATTGCTGCCACTTTCGCACGCAATTGAACGAATTCCCGCTTATTATGAATCACTTCAAAGGATTGATTCCATTCAGCAATTTGTTCCTGAAGAACAAGAAGTGAAAAAACAAATACAAACGAGTGAAAAGGCGAATATTGCCATTGAACATTTGTTTTATCGGTATAATGGGGAAGGAGTGGATGCAATCCACGATCTTTCATTATACATTCCTTTCGGGAAAAAAATCGCCTTGCTCGGGAAAAGTGGAGCAGGAAAATCAACTTTACTTCAACTATTGCAAGGAGCAATTGGACCTACTGCGGGAAAAATATCGATCAATGATCAGCTACCCGTATATTATGGAGAACATATTTCTGATATGATGGGAATATTGAATCAAAAACCTTATTTATTCGCAACAACGGTGGAAAATAATATACGATTAGGCAATCAGGAAGCGACAAAAGAAGAAATCGAATCTGTGATGAAACAAGTAAAATTAGATACGTATATTCACTCGCTCCCCAATGGTTTGCAAACGCAAATGGAGGAAACGGGGCAGCGCTTTTCAGGTGGAGAAAGACAGCGAATTGCATTGGCACGAATTTTATTGAAAAATACGCCGATCGTCATTCTCGATGAGCCAACGGTCGGTTTAGACCCTGAAACAGAATATGAATTAATTGAAACGATTTTCAGCGCATTAAAAGATAAAACAATTATTTGGATTACCCATCACTTAATTGGGATCGAGCGTGCAGACGAGATTTTATTTTTAGATGAAGGGCGGATCGCGATTCAAGGAACGCATGAGGAACTAATTCAAACAAATGAACGCTATCAAATGCTATATAAGCTTGATCGCGGACAATAAACAGATGGAGGAAAAAAAGATGTCAAATATACCAACTTGCCCACAATGCCAATCAACATACACATATGAGGATCGAGGTTTATTCGTGTGCCCTGAGTGTGGACACGAATGGGGCTTAGAAACGACGAATACGGATGCAGAATTGCTGTTTAAAGATGCAAACGGTAACCCGCTTAAAGACGGGGATACAGTTACTGTTATTAAGGACTTAAAAGTAAAAGGAAGCTCATCGGTCATTAAAATCGGAACGAAGGTAAAAGACATCCGATTAGTTGATGGTGATCATAATATCGATTGCAAAATCGCCGGATTTGGTGCGATGAAGTTGAAGTCAGAGTTTGTGAAAAAGGTGTAAAAGGATTACTAAATATACTAAAGACCCCTTCATTTTGTGGAAATGTAAGGGGCAGTTTTAATTTGAAATTATAATATATTATAACTTTTTGGTTCTGACACAGTGTTTCTAACTGGCATATTTTACTGGGAGTTCAGTGAGATCTAAAAGGAAATGAATCGTTTTTTCATGGAGATAAAAAAAATGCAAACTTATTCCATAAGGCGTCTTCTAATGACCCGTTGCTTGTTTAAAATAGTCACATGCGGATATGCTACCTTTATTTAAAGACTCATGTTTTTTGATAAAAAAATGAAAGTATAAATTTTTCGTTGATTTCATTTTGAAGTAGCATATTCTTGTCTAGCGCCAGCCACCCAGCGACTAGCTAACTTCGCTCTTTTTCTTGGGATAAGTCAACATTGGCTCAATCTTCTCCTTGTTTCCTTTATCTCGATTGACGGTCGACTAAGATTGCCTACTTCCTGTGGCAACGCCGACGCACCAACATCCTGTTGGCGCAGCTTGTACGTTGCTAAACAGCGCTTGCCATTTTCTTATTATTTGTCCATTAAAAAATCTTCTTCCGATCTCGTTCCTCCTTTAAAATTTCAACGGCTTCTCTAAATCTTTGTGAATGTATAATTTCTCTTTCTCGTAAGAAGCGCAGACCATCATTCAAATCAGGATCATCACTCATATTAATGATCCATTGATACGTAGCCCGGGCCTTTTCTTCTGCCGCAATATCCTCATAAAGATCAGCAATCGGATCTCCTTTAGCTTGGATATAGGTCGCCGTCCATGGAACTCCACCGGCATTTTCATAATATAATGCTTTTTCGTGATTGGCGTAATGAGCACCGAGTCCGGCTGCGATCATCTGATCGGGGGTCGCATCTTTTGTCAGCTTGTATACCATCGTCGCAATCATTTCGAGATGTGCAAACTCTTCGGTCCCAATATCTGTTAGTAGACCGATGACTTTATCAGGAATCGTATAGCGCTGATTTAAATATCTGAGCGCTGCGGCCAATTCGCCATCAGCTCCGCCATATTGTTCGATCAAAAACTTGGCGAGCATCGGATTGCATTGACTTACTCTAACGGGGTATTGTAGCTTCTTCTCGTACACCCACATTTTCGGAAAAACCTCCTTGCTTACTCATATTTAAAGCGCGGAACGTGAATTCCTCAATTAATCAGACAATTACCGATTAAGCACTGAAATTGATGATAAAAATATTGCTAAACTTGCCATGGCCAAGGGGCTTCTTTCCAATCCCACGGATATTGCGAATAGCTATATCCAAAGTTCGTTAAGGCTCCGAAATCTTTTTCAAACTGTCGTTTAATTGCTTTTCTTTTATGAACAAATGTATTATATTGCTGGATCGCATCTTGGTCATTAGGATGTGTATCTAAATAAAGCGTTAATTCTACAATGACAAAATCAACGGTTTGCAGTTCTTCAAGCTGCTTGTAATATTCTGGAGGCACTTGCCTCATTGCTTTTCCTCCTCTCTCGCTCGTTCGTATGGACTGTAATACGGGTCGTAAAAAGCTTTCCAAAGCGTGCCTTTTCTCAATGCTTCGTGTGGAGTGAATTGTGGTAAGTTGGTCGGCTGAAAGCCCATAAATAAATTGGGCGGTGTGGAATATGTTTTCGTTGTGATTGGCGGACATGGATCAAACGGGCTTATATACGGTTTATATGTTCTATAAAAGCTTGGCATATTAATTACCTCCTTTACCATTCCTCGCTACATTGTATGGGAGATAGCTTGGTTACATTCCGCGTTCTGAATTGCGCGTTTTTCCTGTATAATAGTAAAGAAATGAAAATAGATAAAAATAGGTGATTAGATGGAAGTTGTTGTAATCATTATGTTTTGCATTGGAATCATCGCCTTAGGGTGTTATATGTTTTGTCAGGCATTTTCTAATCATCTTAAACAAGAGCAACTATCATTCAGTACCTTTCCGAAAAAATTTGGAAAGCTTACGATTTTTTTTATTTCTGATATTCATCGTCGACGTATCCATCCATCTTTGATTGAGCGTGCGAAAAATAAGACTGATATAGTTGTCATTGGTGGAGATTTAGCGGAAAAAGGAGTTCCTTTACAACGGGTGAAAGAGAATATTATCTTGCTAAAACAGCTAGGTCCAGTCTATTTTATTTGGGGGAATAATGATTACGAATTAAACTATGGAGAGTTTACTTTGCTGCTAGAATCGTTGGATGTTATCATTCTGAAAAATAAAACTGAAGTACTCGAGCGAAATGGTGAGAAGATTCTATTCGTTGGTGTTGATGATATGTCACAATATCCGGAACGGATTGATGTAATGTTGAACAAAATGGCGGATATTTCATTTAAGATTGTACTTGCTCATAATCCGAAGTTTATTGAAACATTTAGTGACGAAGAGGATGTTTCACTCATGCTATCTGGACATACACACGGAGGGCAGATTCGTCTATTTGGCTTTGGACCATATGAGCATGGAGGAGTGAAACAAATTAATGGGATGACGCTTTTCGTTAGTAATGGATATGGAACATCCCTTTTGCCACTCCGGCTCGGTGCAAAGCCAGAGGCGCATTTAATTACATTGGAACATCGAATGTCATGAACCATCCGCATCGCTCTTCATAATATGAAGATAAGAGCAATATTCAGGGGGTGGTTTCATGAAGCTGGAACGGATATCACCAAATCAAATTAAATATTCCATTACATTTGAAGAATTGACACTGAAAGGCTTTATCCATGATGAAATGCTAAAAGAATCATATATTTGGGATGATTTATTTGAAGATATGCTTGATGAAGCAAGCAAATTATTTGAGTTGGACGAATGTGAAGCAGTTGCGATTGAGATTTATTCTTTAACTTCGCAAGAGCTCGTTTTAATCGTCACATTAGATGATGAAACGGTAGAATCATCTAATTTGCCTTCATATAATGAAAAACGTTATTCTGATCGAAAGCATGTTGTCTTTGAATTTATGGATATTGAAGATTGGATTTCGCTTTCGAAATCAATCGATATAGGCTCGAAGTACAAATTGAAAAGTTCACTATACATGTTCAAAGGAGCATACTATCTCATCCTCACATTTGTCGATGCTTATCAAGAAGGGATAGTAGCTCAGTGCGAGGAATACGGAAGAACAACAGTCATCACTGAAGCAATTTTAGATGAGTATGGAATGGCGGTTTGTCATGATAAAGCATTTGAAACATTCCAACAATATTTTTAAAAATATATTAACGATTACATTTGAATTCGAACAATTTCATTGCACTCGTTTTTGAAATCTCCTATCATTATGGTTAGGAGATTTTTCACATGATTGATTAGATAGGGGAGTATACGCTTTGCAAAAAGAAGATTGTATTGTCATTGGTGGCGGGCCGTGTGGGTTAGCAGCGGCAATTGCCTTAAAGAAGATAGGAAAAAATCCGTTAGTTATTGAAAAGGGAAATATTGTAAATGCGATTTATCAATATCCAACACACCAAACGTTTTTCAGTTCCAGCGAAAAGCTGGCGATTGGTGATGTTCCATTTATTACAGTTGAACGTAAGCCATATCGAAATCAAGCATTAACCTATTATCGTGAGGTCGTGAAAAGTCATGAATTGCGCATTCACCGCTTTGAAAAGGTTGAACATGTTAAGCGAGAGGAACATGATTATTTTACAGTAAGAACGAATAAACAAATTTATGGTACGCCATATGTTGTCATTGCTACTGGTTACTATGATCATCCTAATTACATGAATGTACCTGGAGAAAAGCTTGATAAAGTTCTCCATTATTTCAAAGAAGGCCATCCTTATTTTGATACAGATGTGGCAGTCATTGGCGGAAAAAATTCAGCAGTTGACGCTGCTCTTGAATTGCATAAGGCCGGGGCTCGTGTCACTTGTATTTATCGAGGGGCGGATTATTCATCAAGCGTTAAGCCATGGATCATCCCTGAATTTATTTCGCTTGTGAAAAGCGGAGAAATAAAAATGGAATTCAATGCTCATGTGAAAGAGATAACAGAAAATACGCTTAAGTATAGTGTGAATGACGAAGAAAGGGAAATCACCAATGATTTCGTTTTTGCGATGACAGGCTATCATCCAGATCATCAGTTTTTAACAAATATGGGAGTTGCTATTGATCCTTCAACAGGTAGACCAAGCTTTAATGAAGATACGATGGAAACGAATGTCCCTCATCTTTTTATCGCTGGAGTGATTGCTGCTGGAAATAATGCAAATGAGATTTTCATTGAAAATGGACGATTCCACGGCAGTCAAATTGCCAAAGCAATTCAATTAAACGAAGAATCTCTGCTGTTAACGAATGAATAGTTAAAAGTGATTCTAAAAAGGATCAATTTTCAATTTTGACTGAGCTTACAAAAAATATCCAATGTTCTTTCACGAATATCCGTGTTACGATAAGGGAAACGGAAAGAAAAGAGAGTTGCATATGCTTGTCATTGTTTCAGCAGGCATTGCTCCGGGACTTGCCTTGCTTAGTTATTTTTATTTAAAAGATCAGTATGATCAGGAGCCAATTATTACAGTTTTTAAAGTGTTTATGTTTGGGGCAATTATGACGTTTCCGATTATGTTTATTCAGTATGTGATCGGTGTAGAGGGTATATTTCAAAGCAAAATATTGAGCTCTTTTTTTTCGGCTGCTTTGCTTGAGGAATTTTTTAAATGCTTTATGCTATTTTTAGCTGTTTATCAACATGCCGATTTTGATGAACCGTATGATGGAATTGTGTATGGTGCAAGCATGTCCTTAGGGTTTGCAACGGTGGAAAATATTTTGTATTTAATTGCCAATGGGTTGGAATTCGCGTTTGGTCGTGCGCTCTTTCCGGTTTCAAGCCATGCCTTATTCGGTGTTATCATGGGGTATTATTTCGGTAAGGCAAAATTTCATCGACAAGACCGCAGGCGTATTTGGATGTTTCTATCGTTTTTTATTCCATTTCTATTACATGGGCTGTATGACTATATTTTATTAGCTGAAGAAAAATGGTTATACTATTTATTCCCTTTTATGTTTTTCCTTTGGTGGTTTGGATTAAAAAAGGTAAAGGCAGCACATCTTTTAACAAAAAAATACAATAACGAAAAAGCACAACCTTTTCATTTTTAAAAGGTTGTGCTTTTTCGTATGAATAAATCTCCTTTTTTTTCAAAAACTACTTTCTAAGAAAATAAATGTTGGAGGGTTTCCAAAAAATGAAGAATAGCAAAATAATGAGCCTGATCTTTGTATTATTCTTATGTGCCCTGACGATTTCGGCCCAGCATCCTGATGATACAAAGGCGTTCACGAATCAAGTCATTCAACAAGGTGCTGTTGGCGATGACGTGATAGAACTCCAAGCACGCCTACAATATTTAGGTTTTTATAACGGTAAAATTGATGGTGTCTTTGGCTGGGGTACATATTGGGGGCTGCGAAACTTTCAATATGAATTTGGAATGAAAGTCGATGGATTGGCTGGCGCGGACACGAAAGCCAGGCTTGTAAAGGCCTCTGAATATCGGAAAGATTATGTAATGGGGCAAATTCAAAAAGGACAACCATTTACACATTACGGTGGAACAACGAATACTGCCGGACAAACGGAGTCACAAACGAAGGCGACAAACACTCCTGCTGGCTTTTCGCAAAATGATATTGCTTTAATGGCGAATGCTGTTCATGGTGAAGCGCGTGGAGAACCTTATGAAGGGCAAGTCGCGGTCGCGGCTGTTATTTTAAACCGGGTAAATAGTCCATCATTCCCGAATACTGTTTCTGGTGTTATTTTTGAGCCACGAGCTTTTACAGCCGTTGCAGATGGCCAGATTTGGTTGACGCCAAATGAAACATCGAAAAGAGCCGTTTTAGATGCGATTAATGGCTGGGATCCATCGACAGGCGCATTGTATTATTTTAACCCGGATACAGCAACAAGTGCTTGGATTTGGACAAGACCGCAAATTAAGCAAATTGGCAAGCATATTTTTTGTAAATAATGGAGGTGAGGAGACATGATTAGAACCATTTTGATAGCAGTGTTAACTGTTGGAGTGATTGGGTCAGCATATTGGGGTTATCAAGAGCATCAGGAAAAAAATGCAATCCTTATCAATGCAGAGAATAATTATCAGCGAGCATTTCATAATTTGACGTATCAAATGGATTTATTAAATGACAAAATTGGGTCAACATTAGCGATGAACTCAAAAAAGTCACTATCACCGACTTTGGCGGATGTTTGGAGAATTACTTCTGAAGCAAGGGGAGAAGTTGGACAATTGCCTCTCACGTTAATGCCGTTTAATAAAACGGAAGAGTTTCTAACGAATATCGGAAACTTTAGTTATCGAACGGCAGTCCGTGATCTAGATAATGAGCCGCTTTCAGATGAAGAGTACGCAACATTGAAAAAGCTGTATAAGCAAAGTAATGATATTCGCGGTGAATTGCGAAATGTTCAGCATCAAGTATTAAAGAATAATTTGCGCTGGATGGACGTCGAGACTGCATTAGCGTCCGGAAAAGAAGCGGCGGATAATACAATTATCGATGGTTTTAAGACGGTGGAAAAGCAAGTGGAAGGGTATGATGAAGAAAATTTTCAAGATACGGCAATCGTATCTTTTAAGAAAAAAGATGAAAATTACGATCATATAACAGGAAAAACAATTACCGAAAAAGAAGCGGTACAATTGGCACAAAAATATGCGGCAATGAAAACAGTCGAGCAATCTGTCGTAGCCGAAAATGGAAAAGGGGCCAATTACGGATTTTATAGTGTTAACCTTGATGATGGCAATGGTAATAGTGCAAGCCTTGATATTACAAAAAAAGGCGGATATCCCGTCTGGTTTATGAACCATCGTGACATCGGCGAGCAAAAACTAAGTTTGCATGATGCACAAGTAAAAGCAGAACAATTTTTATCATCACATGACTATGAACAATTACAGCTAACTGAGAGCACTCAATATGATTCGATCGGATTATTGACATTCACATCTGTCCAAGATGGGGTAACGATTTATCCAGAATCCATTAAAATTAAAGTCGCTTTAGACAATGGGCAAATTATCGGATTTGCTGCTGCCGATTATTTAAAAGGAAAAAAAGAACGAAAAATGACAGAGCCTGTTCTCACTCTTGCGGATGCGAGGGGATTTATAAACGAAAATGTGCGTGTGATGGAAAACCGATTAGCGATCATTGTCAATGATCTTGGCGAAGAAGTATTATGTTATGAATTTATCGGAACGATGGACGATGACACATATCGTCTTTATATTAATGCTGAAAATGGGATTGAGGAAAAAGTAGAAAAGCTACAAAATGCAGAAACCGTATACGAGGATATTATTTAATCGATGAATGTGGGCGGAGAAAACCGCCCGCATTTTTTATGTGCTTGAAAATAGATGTTTCATCTATCTAATAATGTTGGTTTCCGCACCTGCGGGATGTGCGAGACAGGTGAGACCTGCAAGGCGCGTTTAAGGAACAAAGCCTAAATTCGCCACATCGTGTGGCAACGGCTTCGTGACCAACATCCTGTTGGCCCGAAGCGGCTCACCGCTCGCCCTGTGGAAAGCGAAGTGCATGGAGCGCAAATCAACATCCAAGTTCAGCGTAGAATGAGTAAAATTGATGAAGGCTTCAATGAAAGTCGTTTTTTTCCCAACCTTTTCAACAGCTCTATAAAACAAATTAAAAAAACTTGACTAGAGGTTCTCTTGAAAAATACGCTTAGCTGTGATGAAAAACGGTAGACTTAAAAACAATTGTGGTGGAAACACATCTTCTGACATGCGATAATAGTACTAAGTATTCGACAGGATGTGGAGCGGATGTTAAAAATCGGAATGGAAATAATGATTGAATTACATAACCAAGGAAAGGAAGAAACGTATAAATCGAAAATTGCGGATATACGTGATAACCAAATTTACATTCAATATCCATTAAACATTGAGACGAACAGAACGTCTTATTTGCCAGCAAATATTACTATGTATGCAAATTTCGTTTCCGAAAATTTGACTGCATACACGTTTCGAACATATGTAAACGGACGAATACGAAACCCTGTTCCAATGCTTATTCTTCATTATCCAGGACGGGATAACTTAATGAAAATTCAGCGCAGAGAATACGTAAGAATAGCTGTTTCAGTTGATGTTGCTTGTGAATTTTCAGAAAGTGGTTCGAAATTCGCGACAGTGACGGAAGATTTTAGTGCTGGCGGCTGTCTAATTATCATACCTTCAACAACAAACGTTCATCAAGGTGAATCAGGGAAAATTTGCGTCGTCTTAGTGATGAAAGATCAAGAGTACCATTATTTAGAGCTTTCTTGTAAAATAAAAAGGATTTTCGAAAAAGAGGGGATGAAATATGCGTCAATCCAATTTATCGATAATCAAAAATATGAGCAACAGCTCATTCGCTTTTGTTTTGAAAAGCAAGTAGAATATCGTAAAAAGGGGATAGATATTTGAATCATTTTATGAAATGATTTTAAATAGAAAAGGTAGTTTTAAATTTTAATAACGATAAGCAGGTGAACGTGTTGGTACAAAAGAAAATTAGCATTGCCATCGATGGCCCAGCAGCAGCTGGAAAAAGTACTGTCGCGAAAAGGGTGGCAGAACAATTATCATATATTTATGTCGATACGGGGGCAATGTATCGGGCTTTTACGTATAAGACCCTTCAGGAGAAAGTGGATATTCAAAATGAAGGATATTTGGAAGAACTTCTCGCGAAGACGAAAATCGAGTTGAAAGCTAGTGTGAGTGGACAGCTTGTTTATTTGGATGGTCAAGATGTAACGGAACGCATTCGTCAATCCGATGTAACAAATGCTGTGTCAGCAGTAGCGGCATCAAAAGCCGTTCGCCTTGATTTAGTTGAACGCCAACGTCAATTTGGAAAAAACGGTGGTGTTGTCATGGATGGGAGAGATATTGGGACGAGTGTGCTTCCCGATGCGGAATTGAAAATCTTTTTGCTAGCAAGTGTGGAAATACGGGCTCAGCGCAGATACGAGGAAAATAAAGCGAAAGGGATTACTACCGATTTAGAGGAATTGATGAAGGAGATTGAGCTTCGCGATAAGCAAGATTCCGAGCGAGAAATCTCACCGCTAGTGAAAGCGGACGATGCAATCGTGATTGATACATCTCATCTTTCCATTGACGAAGTGAAAAATGAAATATTGACGCTGGCAAGAGAAAGGATCGAAGAAAAATGAGTTTTTATGCTTTTGCGAAGGCGGTAACGAAATTTATTTTAAGCTCGCTTTATCGAATCGAAACGGTTGGGACTGAGAATTTTCCGAAAGAAGGCGGTGTCTTGCTTTGTCCGAACCATATCGATAACCTTGACCCTCCGATCATAGGATTTACATCACCACGACCTGTCTATTTTATGGGGAAGGCCGAATTATTCAAATATGCTTGGTCAAAAAAATTGATGGAGAGCATTAAGGTGTTCCCGGTAAAAAGAGGGATGAGTGACCGAGAAGCATTAAGAACAGGATTAAAATTTTTAAAATCTGGCGAAGTTGTCGGACTTTTTCCTGAAGGTACGAGAAGTAAGACGGGAGAGTTAGGAGAAGGGCTTGGTGGAGCTGGGTTCTTTGCGCTCAGATCGAATGCGCATGTTGTCCCATGTGCGATTATTGGTCCTTATAAACCTTTTAGGAAATTAAAAATCGTCTTTGGTCAGCCGATCGATTTTACAGAAATGCGAAACAATAAAGCATCAGCAGAAGAAGCAACAAAAGTCATCATGGCGGAAATTAAAAAGTTACTGGAAAAGCACCGTTCGTGAATTCATTTACTTGACAAAATCCAGTATTTATAAGAAGTTAGTAACAAGGTAATTATTTCGAATTATGTGAGGATTTATGAAACCGATAAATGAAAATGATGAATGAGTATCCTTGCAGCATTTTTTAAGTTGATAGGAGGAGTACATATGTCTGAGGAAATGAATAATGTTGAAGTTAGAAGCTTTTCAGAAGGCGACAGAGTAAAAGGAACTGTTACAAAGATTGAAGAAAAGCAGGTCCTTGTAGATATTGAAGATAGCAAAGTTGATGGAATTATTCCGATCAGCGAACTTTCAAGTCTCCATATCGAAAAAGCATCGGATGCTGTAAAAGAAGGAGAAGTTCTTGACTTGATCGTTACGAAAGTAGAAGAGGAATTGCTTGTGCTTTCAAAACGAAAAATCGATGCTGAAAAAGCATGGGAAGTTCTGGAAAGCCGTTATCAAAACCAAGAAGTATTTGACGCTGAAGTGAATGAAGTCGTCAAAGGTGGGCTCGTCGTTGATCTTGGGGTAAGAGGTTTCGTTCCAGCATCAATGGTTGAAGACCATTATGTGGAAGACTTTGCAGATTATCAAGGCAAAACATTATCATTTAAAATTGTCGAATTAGATCGGGAGAAAAATAGACTGATTTTATCTCACCGAGTAGTTGTAGAAGAAGAAAAGAGCAAAGAAAAACGCGCATTATTAGAGAAGCTTGAAGCTGGTCAAGTATTGGATGGAACAGTACAACGATTGACTGATTTCGGTGCCTTTGTTGACATTGGTGGTATCGATGGGCTTGTTCACATTTCTCAACTATCACATGAGCATATTGATAAGCCTGCTGACGTTGTCACAGAAGGTGAAAAAGTACAAGTAAAAGTATTGTCAGTTGATCGTGACAACGAAAGAATTTCTTTATCGATTAAAGAAACACTTCCAGGACCATGGGCAAATATTGCCGAGAAAGCTCCACGAGGAACTGTGCTCGAAGGAACGGTCAAGCGTCTTGTCTCGTTCGGTGCTTTTGTTGAAGTATTCTCTGGTGTTGAAGGGCTTGTTCATATCTCGCAAATTTCCCATAAACATATCGGCACACCTCATGAAGTGCTGAAAGAAGGACAAAGTGTGAAAGTGAAAGTTCTTGATGCGAATGAAAATGAACAACGCCTATCATTAAGCATGAAGGAACTTGAAGAAAACGAACAACAAAAGGATTATGAGCTTCCTGAAGAATCAAAAGGTTTCCAGTTAAGTGATATGATCGGCGATAAATTAAAAAACTTTAAAAACTAAAGATGATTGTAGAAAAGAAGGTCTGTTCTTCCAATTGGGAGTTCAGACCTTTTTAAATAAACTAATTATGTAGTGTCCAGATATTTTTCGAGTTCGTGCCCTCAGAACCGATGAACTTAGGTTGCCTTTCTAAGCTTCTCCACCGTAGGCTTTAGCTTAAAATAGCAGGGAATTGGAGCTCGCCCTGATTTGGATGGGAATACGGGATTTTGCTCACTATTTATAAAAGGCGGGCGGCTTCCGCTAATTCAAGTTACTTAACCACCCAGTGATTAGTTTTATGGCACATCTTGTTCTCCCTAACGCCATTAGGAAAAGGAATCTTGAAAACGCTCGCTTGCTATTCATCGCTATGGTGTTGCTCCTAATCTTAAAACGAAAAATGATAATGGTTAAAACTTCTACCTTTTTCCAATACTGGAAAGGTGGAGGTGTAATATGGACGGTATTTTTTATTTGTTTTTTTTATGGAGCATATGGATTATCGCTACTTTTTTGTTAGAGAAACAACAATTTTATCGATTGCCAATGGCAGCTGGCGCACTTTTATTATTGATTTTATTTCCGGTTCATCTTTCACTCAAGTTCATGTTAATGAGTGGATCGACAATCATTATCTTGTTCATCGGCTATTATTTTCTATCAAAACTACCTTGGAAGCAAAAACTATATGTTAGTGGGGCAATTCTGTCTTTATCAATCGGTTATTCCGGTTTTCGTTTATTTGAAATATATGATCCGATTTGGGTGTTCATTGATCGAAAAAGTTTTTTTTGCTTTTTCTTATTTTTCTTTGCCTATTTTATGTATCCATCGTCATTATCATTGCGCCTACTCTTTATTTGCCTTGGTGTGCTACACGGGGAAATCTTCTTTGCCATTCTTCTTTCCCATTGGGGAATGGTCCATATGGTCGGAGCGAAGGAATGTTTAGATATTTTAGCGATTACTTGCTCGTTATTACTTATCTTCCAAGCGATTGTTCATCTCGTTTCGTTTTCGACACAAATCAATCGTAAAAAATTGCAACAATGATCGAGAAATACGACTTAAATTGCCATTTTCAAAAAAACTATGATAACATAAATTGAACATTTGAATGTCGTCTTGGAAATTACAACATATTGGCTTGTAGATAATCTTTCAATTTTAATAATCTACGGCTAGCTCAGACGCCTAGCTACTAGTAAACTTCACGATATCTCCTATGAAAAGATCGGCTTGCCTTGTAGGCTCCTCCGTGTTTCCTTTAAGGATCATCGATTAAGTTTCTGTGGCAATGTCGGCGGGCACTGTTTGCACGTCGTTAAATGGGTGTTTCCGCTTTTGTTCAACATATGGTAAAAAGACTAATTTAATTAAAGCGAGTGATGGTATTGGCTAGACCAACTGTGGCGATTGTAGGTCGCCCTAATGTAGGAAAATCAACGATATTTAATCGAATTGTTGGAGAACGAATTTCAATCGTCGAGGATACCCCTGGTGTAACAAGGGATCGTATTTACAGCACGGCAGATTGGCTTACGCATGAATTTAACTTGATTGATACTGGTGGAATTGAGATCGGTGATGCACCATTTCTTGAAGAAATACGTTTGCAAGCGGAAATTGCGATTGAAGAAGCAGATGTGATTATTTTTATTGCAAACAGCCGTGAAGGTGTGACATCGGCGGATGAAGAAGTGGCAAAAATTCTTTATCGTTCAAAAAAGCCAGTCGTTTTAGCGGTCAACAAAGTGGATAACCCGGAAATGCGTTCGGAAATATATGATTTTTACGCACTTGGCTTTGGGGAGCCTTTTCCGATCTCTGGTTCCCACGGACTTGGTCTAGGTGATGTACTAGATGAAGTCGTCAAGCATTTCCCAGCAGTGAAAGAAGAAGAGATTGATGATGATACGATTAAATTTTGCTTAATTGGACGCCCAAATGTCGGGAAATCGTCGATTGTAAACGCATTGCTTGGCGAAGATCGTGTGATCGTCAGTAATATCGCGGGAACAACAAGAGATGCGATTGATACGAGCTACGCATACGACGGACAAGAATACGTCATTATCGATACAGCAGGAATGCGCAAACGCGGAAAAGTATACGAAAGTACAGAAAAGTATAGTGTTCTTCGCGCGCTTAAAGCGATTGAGCGCTCAGACGTCGTTCTATTCGTCATTAATGGCGAGGAAGGAATACGCGAGCAAGATAAACGAATTGCTGGGTATGCACATGAAGCAGGGCGTGCAATCGTGATCGTCGTCAATAAATGGGATGCTGTTGAAAAAGATGAGAAAACGATGATGAAATTTGAGGAGAAAATTAGAGAACATTTTCTATTTCTTGATTACGCTCCGATTGTATTTATTTCAGCAAAAACGAAGCAACGGTTAACCAACTTATTGCCTGCGATTCAAACGGCGAGTGAGAATCATTCGATGCGTGTCCAATCGAGTGTATTGAATGAAGTGATACTAGATGCGGTCGCAATGAATCCGGCTCCATCTGATAAAGGAAGAAGATTGAAGATTTATTACGCAACACAAGTAAGTGTTAAACCACCAACTTTTGTTGTATTTGTAAACGACCCGGAAATTATGCATTTTTCTTATGAGCGTTTTTTACAAAATCGAATTCGTGAAGCATTTGGTTTTGAAGGAACACCAATTAAAATTATTACCCGTCAACGCAAATAATAATAAAAACGCAAGGGGACGCTTTGCGACGTATTTACTTTTGGGATTCTAACAGGAGCAATGGAACATCGCCTAACGTTTGTAGGAGAAGTTCGCCACGGCCTATTTGCAACGCCCTTATGATTTGTATCCCGCGAGCCTTCCGTGGCAATGCCGATGTGAGTTATGCGTTAGCGTCCGAGGCTGGATAAGGATAACTTTAACAAAATTAAAAATGAGAAGATGATCCTTTCAAAAGAAACAAAAATAAGTAGGTGGGCATATGAATAAAAAAGAAAAGCTTGCAGTTCTCGGTGCAGGGAGCTGGGGAACAGCACTTGCAATTGTACTTGCCGATAATGGTCATGACGTACATCTATGGCTAAGAAGTGAAGAACAGCAAAAGGAGATTAATGAGCGTCATACGAATGAAAAATATTTGCCAGGCATTCAATTGCCTGAGCAAATTCAAGCTCATACATCGTTGGAAGAAGTATTAGAAAATGTAGAAACGGCAATCGTAGCTGTTCCGACAAAGGCAATTAGGGAATTAATGCGGAATATTGTTTTATTTCAACAGCAGCCACTTACGTTTATTCATGTGAGTAAAGGAATTGAGCCAGACACATTATTGCGAATTTCTGAGATGATTGAGCAAGAAGTTCCAGAAAATGTTTTAAAAGATGTTGTAGTTCTTTCAGGACCAAGCCATGCAGAGGAAGTGAGCCTGCATCATCCGACAACTGTAGTCGTCTCATCGAAAAATTTGAAAGCAGCTGAATATGCACAAGATTTATTTATGAATCAACATTTCCGTGTATACACAAACCCGGATATCGTTGGAGTCGAAATTGGTGGCGCATTAAAAAACATTATTGCGCTTGCTGCTGGAATTTCTGATGGATTAGGTTTCGGTGATAATGCAAAAGCTGCTTTAATAACGAGAGGGCTTGCGGAAATTTCTCGTCTTGGTACAAAAATGGGGGCTAATCCGTTAACGTTTTCTGGTTTAGCGGGAATTGGTGATTTAATTGTTACGTGTACGAGTGTCCACTCACGAAATTGGAGGGCGGGAAATCTGCTTGGAAAAGGCCATGATCTCGATGAGGTGCTCGAAAACATGGGAATGGTCGTAGAAGGAGTAAGGACGACGAAAGCTGCTTATCAGTTAGCGGAAAAATACAATTCTAGCATGCCAATTACGGAAATGCTTCATTATGTTTTGTTTAGTGACGTTAACGCAAAAGAAGCAGTCACGCAGCTAATGGCACGCTTAAAAACAAATGAAATGGAAGACCTCATTGATATTTTAAGCGAACAGCTTGATCAACAGTAAGAGGATGGGCGAAACGTAATGCGTATCTGATTTTTCTGCATATAATGCGGTGTAACAATTGCTTAAACAGCCGGTTTGGGTATTTTTGTTTTGGGGAAGCAAAGGAATATTTCTTTGCTTCCTGCTTTTTGTCGGTTAAGAAATGTATTCATTTTAATACAAAAGGTTAGTATATAGGCTAAGTACGTAGTCAGACTAAGGAATGTCGGCGCAGTTTGCATGCAGATCAAACGCTTTCAATTATTTGGAAATGAAATAGCAGAAATTTAGAAATCGGTCTTGTGCCGATTTCTTTCCCGTTAAGCTAAAATGATACAATGTCCACGAATTCGTAAGTATTTTTCTCAAATTACTTTCTGCACCGTGTTATAATAGCTTTTGTTTAGATGACTTATTACGATGGAGGAATGAAGATGTCACTGTCTATGCAAAAAATGTGGATATCGATCATCGCGATGATTCTTTTTGCGCTGGCGATGTTTGCGATTTACATAAGTCGCTTTAAAATGAAGAAAGGGATATTGAAGTTTTTCATGTCGCTTATAGCTTGGCTTTGTTTAATCATCGGTTTTCTTCTTTCACTTATTATCGTATTGCCAGGGCCAACAAGTTAATCAATTAAATATGCGGCAATGGGTAAATAGAAAGGAAGAAAAATCGATGAAAGCAATATTACTAAAATCGTCAATCGTATTCATTGTATGTATTCTATTATCAGGATGTATGTATCCGCAAGAAAGAAAGGTTGAAAATCAAATTCCATATGAGGAACAAATTCAATCTGTTCAACAAGCGGTAAATAAATTTCAAGAGGCAAATGGTGGATTATTACCAATCAAAACTCGGGATATGGAAACACCGATATACATAAAATATCCGATTGAATTTAAAAAAATTGCCCCACAGTACATATCAGGCCCTCCAGGAAATTCATTTGAAAATGGCGGGATTTTTCAGTATGTTCTAATCGATGTGGAAACAAATCCGACAGTAAAGGTCGTTGACTTGCGAATAGCAGAAAAAATAAGAGAGATTAAATCAAGAATTAAATCTCAAGGTTATCCACCTTTTAAAGAGACGATAGCAGATAATGTGTTTATGCTCGATTATGAAAAATTAGGCTATAAAACAGATCCGTATATCGTTTCGCCTTACACGAATCATCATTTGCCGTTTATCATTACTGGTAATGGAGAAGTATATGTTGATTATATAAGTGATCTATACCTCACTTTACAGGGAAGTGAACAAATGTTTGCGCCTGGTGATGATATTCGCTCGATTTTATCGGATAAATCTGCTGTTGTTCCAGCGTATTCAGTTCCATACACCGTTGATGAAAAGAATGAACCAGTTTACATGGCGAAATAAGCATAATCCTTCTTCAGCACAATATAATGTGGAAGAAGGATTTTTTATTTACTTTCAAACTACGAATATCAAAATCGGACAACGTCAAAAATGATGGATGATGTTTGTCCTTTGAACCCAATGATAGGAGGGAACCTCTTGGAAAAGGTGGATATTTTTAAAGATATTGCTGAAAGAACGGGTGGAGATATTTATTTAGGAGTAGTAGGTGCAGTTAGAACAGGTAAATCCACATTCATAAAAAAATTTATGGAATTGGTTGTTTTGCCGAATATTAAAAATGAGTCTGATAGAGTTCGAGCACAAGATGAGCTTCCACAAAGTGCTGCTGGTAAAACAATCATGACTACTGAACCGAAATTTGTACCAAATCAAGCTGTTTCTGTGCATGTCGACGAAGGGCTAGAAGTGAATGTGCGACTTGTTGATTGTGTTGGCTATACTGTGCCGGGAGCGAAGGGGTATGAAGATGAAAACGGTCCACGAATGATTAATACACCATGGTATGAGGAGCCGATCTCTTTTCACGAAGCGGCCGAAATTGGCACAAGAAAAGTCATTCAAGAACATTCCGTCCTTGGAGTCGTCGTTACAACAGATGGCACAATCGGTGATATTCCCCGCCATGATTATATAGAAGCGGAAGAACGTGTCATTGAAGAATTAAAAGAGGTTGGAAAACCTTTTATTATGGTCGTCAACTCCTCTCGACCACATAGCCCAGAAACGGAAGTATTAAGAGGACAACTTGAAGAAAAATATGATATACCAGTCATCGCCATGTCAGTAGAAAATATGCGCGAAGCAGACGTGTTAAACGTTCTCCGTGAAGCTCTTTATGAATTCCCGGTATTAGAAGTGAATGTGAACTTACCGAGCTGGGTAATGGTCTTAAACAATAACCATTGGCTGCGCTCAAGCTATCAAAATGCAGTAAAAGAAACGGTGAAGGACATTAAGAGGCTGCGCGATGTCGATCGGGTTGTGCAACAATTTTATGAATATGAATTTATTGAAAATGCAGGTCTTGCAGGTGTAGATATGGGGCAAGGGGTTGCAGAAATTGATTTGATTGCTCCAGATCATTTATATGATGACGTATTAAAAGAAATTGTTGGTGTAGAAGTTAGAGGGAAGGATCATCTCCTTGAATTAATGCAAGATTTTGCGAATGCAAAACGTGAATACGATCAAATTTCGGATGCGCTTGCGATGGTACGTCAAACGGGGTATGGTATCGCTGCTCCATCATTGGCGGATATGAGTCTTGATGAGCCGGAAATTATCCGTCAAGGTTCACGCTTTGGCGTCCGTTTAAAAGCTGTTGCCCCATCGATTCATATGCTTAAAGTAGATGTTGAATCTGAATTTGCTCCGATTATTGGTACAGAAAAACAAAGTGAAGAGCTCGTTAGATATTTAATGCAAGATTTCGAAGACGATCCACTATCGATTTGGAATTCCGATATTTTTGGTAGAAGCTTAAGCTCATTAGTAAGGGAAGGAATTCAGGGTAAAATTGCCATGATGCCAGAAAATGCAAGATATAAATTGAAAGAAACGCTTGAAAGAATCATTAACGAAGGATCTGGCGGTTTAATTGCGATTATTTTATGACAATTAACACCTTGAAAATTTCAATAAAATGTCAAGAAAAAGTGCTGAATGGAGGAATTCAGCACTTTTTCCATTTAATATGACTTTTATTCTTGCTTACATGTTTTGATTATGTTAATCTTTTAAACAGAATTGCTGTTAAATCGTTGATATATATGCAGTTCAGACGATTTCTTGCATAGGAAATGTTTAGAAATCCATTTAATTGTTCACTAATGTAATAGTAGTACAATGAATACTCTCTTTTTGGGAGGAGGTGAATGGAATGAATAAAACTGAACTTATTAATTCTGTTGCCGAAGCAACTGAACTATCTAAAAAAGATGCTACTAAAGCGGTTGATGCTGTTTTCCAATCAATTCAGGACGCATTATCAAGCGGTGATAAAGTATCACTAATCGGTTTTGGTAACTTCGAGGTTCGTGAGCGTGCTGCTCGTAAAGGTCGTAACCCACAAACAGGTGAAGAGATTGATATCGCAGCAAGCAAAGTACCTGCATTCAAACCAGGTAAAGCTCTTAAAGATGCTGTAAAATAATACATACATCTTTAAGATGACGTAAAAAGGAACTGCCAATCGGTAGTTCCTTTTTATTTATATTCAAACCTATGCTAATATTGGAGTATTGGAATTGTTATTTTAGGAGGATTACATATGGCAAAGTTTAATCGCCCGCAGATTGAAGAAGCAGTACGAATGCTGATCGAGGGTTTTGGAGAAGATCCAAATAGAGAGGGATTAGTAGATACCCCGAAGCGTGTGGCAAAGATGTATGAAGAAGTATTCGCAGGACTAGGAAAAAATCCAGAAGAATACTTTGAAACAATATTTGGTGAAGAGCATGAAGAATTGGTGCTCGTCAAAGATATTCCGTTTTATTCAATGTGTGAGCACCATCTTGTTCCGTTCTTCGGTGTTGCCCATGTTGCTTATATTCCTCGAAACGGTAAAGTTACTGGATTAAGTAAGCTCGCACGGGCGGTTGAAACGGTTGCAGCACGACCACAGCTTCAAGAACGAATTACGAGCACGGTAGCGAACGTCATGATGGAGAAGCTTGAACCATATGGTGTCATGGTCGTTTTAGAAGCAGAGCATATGTGTATGACGATGAGGGGCATTAAAAAGCCAGGAGCGAAGACCGTAACATCCGCAGTACGAGGAATTTTTACAACGGACAGTCAAGCACGCGCTGAAGTTTTGTCATTAATAAAAGAATAGAGGACGGAGTGAGTAAAGATGAACCAAGCTGGAAACGGGCATTCCGAATTTATTATTATTAAAGCTTTGGAAGACGGGGTTAATGTCATTGGCTTAACGAGAGGATCGGATACGAAATTTCATCACTCTGAAAAATTAGACAAAGGTGAAGTGATGATTGCTCAATTCACCGAGCATACGTCCGCAATGAAGGTTCGAGGAAATGCAATCATTACAACTTCGTTTGGGGAAGTTGAAAGCGAAGGAAAATGAAGTTACAATGCTTAAGAGCTAATTACAACGCAAGTGAGCATTGTATGTTATAATGATCAGTAAAATTAGGGAATAGAAATGAGGACTCCGGCGATGACTGTACTCGATCATGAGCAGCAAATTCAATTAATTAAAGAAATGATAGCTGAGAAAAGCTATAACAGTTATTTTCGGAAAATTATTGGCTCCCCACAAGTAGATGAGGACCGCATCTTGATGATGTCGATCGCTCTTCAAGACGTAAACATACCGGATTCAGAACGGTTAACATGTATTACTTCTGCTATGCTTGTGCAACTTGCTTTGGATACACATGAAAAGATCGCAACTCGCCAGCTTTTATTGAAGGAGCGCCAGATTACTGTACTCGCCGGCGATTATTATAGCGGCCTGTATTACCGCTTATTAGCAGAACACAATCATACGGAACTCATCAAAGCGTTAGCCGTAGCGATTAAAACTATTAATGAACATAAGATCCTTATTCGTGAGAAAAATAAACATTCCTTAGAGCAAATCATTAGCAGCTTTAAAGAAGTAGAAATTTCAGTTGTTGAACAACTTTTTCTTCATTTTCACTCCACGAAATATATAGGACTGTTTAATGAGTTTCTCTTTGTGAAAAAGCTGCACGCAGAAATGGAGCAGTTTCACAATGGAAAAACTTCGAGCTTTTTTCAAATGTTGATCCAACATCTTTTTCCCGAAAATGCAACAGCACTGACAAAAGAGGATACAAAAAAAGTAAATGATATAAGCCTTCAAATTTTAAGTGAATCAATAAATAATATGAATGAATATCTCGCGAGCTTTTCTGAATTGCCTCCTATTTTTCAAACGCGTATCGATGAGGTCATTAGGGGGATCAAAATAACGAGCTTATGCGTAGAGAAAGGTTGACTTATGCAATCAAAAGAAGAACGTGTACATAATGTGTTTGAAAAAATTTACGATCAATACGATAAAATGAATTCGATCATTAGTTTTAACCAACATATCAAATGGCGAAATACGACAATGAAAAAAATGAACGTTCAAAAAGGCGATCACGCGCTTGATCTTTGTTGCGGAACCGGGGATTGGACGATTGCATTAGCAAACAGTACCGGTACAGAAGGAAAAGTGATCGGTCTTGATTTTAGTGAAAATATGCTAAAGATTGCTAAACAAAAAGTAGAGCAACAACAATTGGAACAGGTTGAACTCGTTCATGGCAACGCAATGAGTCTTCCATTTGATGATCATACGTTCGATTATGTAACAATCGGGTTTGGACTTCGTAATGTGCCTGATTATAAGCAAGTGTTAAAGGAAATGCACCGTGTATTAAAACCAGGTGGAATGGCTGTTTGTTTAGAAACATCGCAGCCAACATTACCGGTTTATCGCCAGCTTTATTACACTTATTTTCGCTATGTTATGCCTTTGTTTGGCAAGGTCTTTGCTAAAAGCTATAAAGAATATTCTTGGTTACAAGAATCAGCACGCGATTTTCCGGGGATGGAAGAGCTAGCTCAGGATTTCTGGAAAGCAGGGTTTATCGATGTAATCTATAAGCCTTTTAGCGGCGGTGCGGCAGCAACTCATATTGGTGTGAAACAGAAATAACGTCCGGGTGGATATGAAATGAAACGATCATTGCTTAATTCAAATTTTAAAACAGATTTTACTCTTATTGAACGCGAGCTTGAGCTTGCTATTTATTCAGAGACGGAGCTGCTTCAAACGACCGCCAGCCAATTATTAAAAGCAGGCGGCAAAAGAATTCGTCCTGTCTTCGTGCTGCTTGCTGCTAAGTTTGGTACATACGACATTCATGAAATCAAAAATGTTGCCGTTGCGCTTGAGCTCATCCATATGGCTTCACTCGTCCACGATGATGTGATCGATGAGGCACGCTTAAGAAGAGGAGTACCAACGATTAATCATCAGTGGAACGACGAAATTGCGATGTATACAGGCGATTATATTTTAGCAAGTTCACTAGAATATATGACAAAGCTGAAAAACCCGATCGCTCACAAAATCCTTGCTGATGCGATTATCGAAGTATGTATCGGAGAAGTTGAGCAAATTAAAGATAAGTATCGATTTGATCAAACGGTTAGGGATTATTTTAGAAGAATTAAAAGGAAAACGGCACTGTTAATTGCTGTTAGCTGTAAATTAGGAGCGGTTGCGGCGGATACGGATGAATATACGTATAAAAAGTTATATAAGTTCGGCTATTATATTGGCATGTCTTTTCAAATTACTGACGATATTCTCGATTTTACTGGAACGGAGAAACAATTAGGTAAGCCTGCTGGAGAGGATTTACGTCAAGGGAATATTACATTACCAGCCTTGTTTGCGATGAGGGATGCGAACTTAAAGTCCGTTATTTCGACAGTGCATGAAAATATAGAAAAGGCAGAGATGAATCGAATTATTAAGCTTATTAAAGATTCGGGAGCAATAGAACAATCGTTAGCTATAAGTAATCGATATTTAGAGAAAGCAAAACAAATATTAGACGAATTACCTGCCAATCGAGCCAAAAGGACATTGAATGAAATTGCTAATTTTATCGGCAAACGATCCTATTGATCTGCCCATTTAGTGATGTAATCAGATGTTGGCAACAGGAGAAGCTACACAACACGCTGAAGCGAGAGAAAGTCGCTGGAGCTTCTTATATTTGAAAAAGCTTAATTGCCATACAATTAAAACAATGGTATTATTTGCTTGGAATGCATCGGTGCAGACCTACATAATATCAGAGGTGATCTTAGATGGAAAAGACATTTTTAATGGTAAAACCAGATGGGGTACAAAGAGGGTTAGTCGGAGAGATCGTTTCACGCTTTGAAAAAAAGGGGTATCAGCTTGTCGGTGCAAAACTTATACAAATGTCAAAGGATTTAGCAGAGAAACATTATGCTGAACATAAGGAGCGTCCTTTTTTTGGTGAGTTAGTCGATTTCATCACATCAGGCCCGGTGTTTGCAATGGTATGGCAAGGCGAAAATGTAGTAGCTGTTGCACGGAATATGATGGGGGTAACCAATCCGAAAGATGCGAGTCCAGGAACGATTCGGGGTGACTTTGGGTTAATCGTCGGGAAAAACGTGATTCATGGTTCTGACTCCCGAGAAAGTGCAGATCGAGAAATTGGATTGTTTTTTAAGGATGAAGAATTGGTCGAGTATTCAAAGCTCATCAATACATGGCTGTATTAAGCTTTTCCCGCTTGCAATTTTGCAAGCGGTTTTTTTAAAAGGAATTTCTTACAGTTTTTATTTTAAAGCTCTTATTTCAATTTATATAGATTCACATTAATTAGCAAACAGTCAGTGGCTGTCTACACTGGCATACTTATTATTCTATATTAAATCCTAATAAAAGTAGCTGGTTTCATGTATAATTGATGAAGGAAAAGTGTGATAGGAGATTTGGGGAATGGATGTAGATTATGAAAAATTTATTAGCCAAGTAAAGCAGAAAACGAGCATCGATTTATCTTTATATAAAGAAAATCAAATGAAAAGAAGATTGAAGTCTCTCTATGAAAAAAAAGGCTACACTTCATTTGCTGAATTTTTTGCTAGCATGACAAAAGATGAACAATTATTTAATGAATTTCTTGATCGGATGACGATCAATGTGACAGAGTTTTACCGCAATAAAGCCCGATGGGACGTATTGGAGAAGAAAATTTTGCCACGTTTATATGAAAACAATAAACAGTTAAAAGTATGGAGTGCTGCTTCCTCAACAGGTGAAGAGCCCTATACATTGGCGATGATCTTAACAAAGTTCTGCCCAGTCCAACAAATTTCAATATTGGCAACGGATATTGATGAGCAAGCACTTGCCACGGCTAAAACGGGTATTTATTCGGAGCGATCACTTACTGAAGTGCCACAAGATATGAAAAAGCAGTATTTTCAAAAAAAAGGAAATGTATATGCTTTTACCAACGAGTTGAAACGAACCGTTACATACAAGAAAATGAATTTACTATCTGATCCTTTTGATTCTTCTTTTGATTTAATTGTTTGTAGAAACGTACTAATCTATTTTACGGAGGAAGCGAAAGATCGCCTTTATAAGAAGTTCTCTGCCGCTTTAAAAATAGGTGGTGTTTTATTTGTCGGCAGTACAGAGCAAATCTTTAATCCAAGTCAATACGGCTTTGAAGTAGAAGATACATTCTTTTATAAAAAAGTAAAATGAGAGAGGGATAAACGATGAAGGTAATGATCAACACGGCATCCAAAACATATCCGGTTTATATTGAACAAGGAGCGATTCGCTTTATTCGTGAAACTTTGCATCAAAAGCAATACACGAAATTATTTGTTATTACGGATACGGTTGTTGAGAGTTTGTATCTTGAAAGATTAAAAGCACAATTACCAGAAGAGATTGAAACGGTCGCTTATACGGTTCCCGCTGGCGAAAAAGCAAAGCAGTTTTCCGTTTATGAAGCATGTTTAAACTTTGCATTACAAGAAGGGCTTGATCGTAAGTCATGCATTATCGCATTCGGCGGGGGAGCCGTCGGGGATCTTGCCGGCTTTGTTGCGGCTACATTTATGCGGGGAATTGACTTTATTCAAGTGCCAACGACCATCTTGGCTCATGATAGTGCAGTCGGAGGCAAAACAGCGATCAATGTAACACTTGGCAAAAATATGGTCGGGGCTTTTCATCAACCTGAGGCGGTCATTTATGATATTGATTTTTTACAAAGCCTTCCAGACTCTGAACTAAGATCCGGCATGGCAGAAGTCATTAAACATGCGTTAATCGCTGATGAAGAGTTATTGCACTTTTTAATGAATGAGATTTCCGATATTAAAAATATTAGCGCGGAGACATATGCGTACATCTTAAAAAGGGGAATTGAAATCAAAGCAGGCATCGTTTCTGAGGACGAGCGTGAAACGGGAGTTCGGGCTTACTTGAACTTTGGTCATACGCTTGGTCACGCGATTGAAGCAACGGCAGGCTATGGTGTATATACGCATGGAGAGGCTGTAATGATCGGAATGGTCTATGCATTACATATTAGTAAAAGCATGCTTGGATTGGATCTCCCACTCTCTTCCTTCGTCGCGTGGATCCGCAGTCTTGGCTATCAAGTGAATTTGCCTGAAACGCTTGATTTTGAGACGGCTTTTCAAACAATGCAGCGCGATAAGAAATCAATCGGCAGTGAGCCATATTTCGTACTTTTAGAAAAAATAGGACAGCCTCTATTGCGAAAAGTGGAAAAGCATGAACTTGAAAAAATATTCACAGAACAAATGGAGAACGCAAAAATCTAATCGATTACGAAAAATTCGCATCATTCCCTCAATTCTTTCATAGCTTGTCTTAAGAGTGATAAAAGGAGGAGGGATTGGATGCACTTTATTATTGAAAATGCTCATTTTATTCAAGCGGGTCGGAAAAGAAGGATTTCACTTATGGTTCAAAATAGAGAAATCCGTTATATAGGGGACTCCGTTTCGATGTATTCTGTTATGAAGATGGAAGCAGCTTCGTTTTTCCTTACCCCTTCACATATTATGTATACTCCCAATTTACCAGCAGATTCTTTTGCAATTTTCAAAGCATTTGTTAGTGAGCGGTTACTTGCAGCAGGATGTGGTACAATGATCACTGACTTTTCCATTCGTTATGAATCAGAGATTGACGAGCGTTTAAGTGAAAAGCGTGCAGCTCTTTTTAGTAGTCCGATCGATTATGTGATCGGGCTTCGCATTTCGCTCAGTAAATTAACGCCTGCTATTGTAAGAAAATGTGCAAGATATAAAATACCAATTATTTTCGTTGTGGTGAAGGAGAGAACGGAGCTTGATGCAAAGCCGTGGGGATGGATCAAAGAAGCGTCATTTCCATCTAATCCGATATTTATTCCTATTCTAGATTCAAACTTAAAGACTGCGGCACAAAAGCGATTATGCAAAGTTTGGACAAAAATATTAGTGAATGAAAAAATCAATCATTTGTCTAGTCCGCTAGATGAGCATACACCATTACAAGAAAATATATTAAAGAAAATTGGTTTATATCCGAATAGAGGAATTTTACGGGTTGGTGGAGAAGTTAGTTATAACCTTTACTGGAAAGATGGACATGCGGACCCTCAATCTGAAGTAGAGGTTCAGCAATTACAATTAGCTGTTTCCGTTCATAAAGGGAAGTTCCTTTTCAGCGATCCACATGCGCATTTTCATTCAGGCTTTGGCGAGGAGCTTGTAATTAATCAAACAGCTTTATTTGTTTAGTAGGAAGGGTGATGCCGATGAATCCCGCACAGTTAATGATTCGTTATATAGAAGAACAAAATTTGCAGGAAGCAGAAAAACAATTTGAATTAGTGAAAGTAAGTAGCAGTGATGAGGAAAAGTTTGAGTTAGCCGAAGTGTTGTCCCAATATGGATTTTTAGAAGAGGCGCGACAGCTTTTTGAATTATTGCTGGTGAACCATCCTGAAGAGTCGGAACTGAAAATTTTACTTGCACAAACATTAATTGAAATGGATATGGATGAGGAAGCATATCATTATTTGGAATCCATATCACCAGAGGACCCGAATTATCCAAAAAGTTTACTGATTGAAGCCGATTTATATGAAATGCAGGGCCTTTATGAAGTAAGTGAACAAAAGCTTTTACAGGCAAAGGAAATTGTAGCAGACGAGCCGATCATTGATTATGCTTTAGCAGAGCTTTATATGTCACAAGGACGCTTTCTGGAAGCTTCTCGGCTGTTTCAGCTGCTCATTGATGCTAAGCCTGCCTCTCTGAATAATATTGATTTACATGCGAGGATGGCTGAAGCATTAAGTGCGGGAGGCGCGTTTGAGGAATCATTATTTTATTATGAAAACTCACTTGCTAATCAATCGGATGTTAACGTATTGTTTGGTTACGGATTAACAAGTTATCAAGCTGGCTTGTATCAAAAAGCGCTGAATGCTTTTAAAAAGTTAAAAGAAATGGATCCAGATTATCATTCATTATATTTATATTTAGCTAAATGTTATGAACATGAGAATGACATCAAATCTGCTTTAGAGGCAGTTAAATTTGGACTTGAGCTTGATGAATATAATAAAGACTTACATTTTTATGCGGGCAATTTATTTCTAAAAAATAATAATGAGCAGGAAGCTGAACACTATTTCCGCGAAGCCCTCGCCCTCGATCCAGAATTTGTTATGGCTGCGCTAAATATAAATAAATTATTGATTCATCAGGAAAGATACGAAGAGGTGCTGGAAATTATTCATATGCTTGATGATGGGAATGCAGATCCTCAATTTCAGTGGGATGCGGCTGTAAGTTTTCAGCATACAGAGCAATATTCAATGGCATTAAAGCATTATGAACTCGCATATAATGATTTCAAACATAACCGTGATTTCCTCGTTGATTATGGATATTTTTTATTAGAGGAAGGCAAAAGGGAAGAGTCCTCTCACCTTTTCAAGAAACTTTTACAAATGGAGCCTGACAACGAGGAATGGTATGAGCTCCTTAGAAGTATAGATGAATAATAAGCGAAAAAAAGCAGAGGAGGGAAGTAAAATGGCAACCCCTGTATCTGTCAACGAGAAGAAAGAATTTATTCGTTGGTTTTTAAATCGATATCAATTGAAGAGAAGAGAGTCGGTTTGGATTCTCAATTATTTAATGAGTCATGACAAGTTAATGGAAAAAGTGCATTTTGTCGAGGAAGCCCAATGTTGTCCGAGAGGCTTGATTATGTCTACTCATTGTACAAGAGATGTCCCATTTCGCTTTTACAAAGAAAACATTATGACGACTGATGCGGAAAAATCATTTCATGATATCCGCTTAAATCGTGATGAAGAAATATACATTCAAATTAATTTTCGCTCATCGAATTTATCGCATCAATATGCAGCAGTGCTAGAGGATAATCCATATTTGCAAAAAAACTCGTATATTAATGAAAAGGATAAAGTCATTGTGGAAAAATTGCTTTCTCATAGTTTGAAATCCTTTCAAGAGGAAAAACTATTAAAAGCGATCGATCAAGCACTGGATTCAGGTGATAAAGAAACATTTGAACAACTATCAGTAAAATTAAATGAATTAAGAATGACATAGCATCCTCCAACGTCTTTGGAGGATGTTTTTTGTTAACAAAATTTGTTGTGATATAGTGCCGGGTTCGATTAACGCATTTTAGTGGTTCTAGAAAGTAGTTAACGGTGCCGAAGTCATTAAGAGAAGAGGAACATTAAGTCCGATATAATCGGAATGAATCGGTTTTAATTAATGAACAATTAAGAAAGCAGACGGCTTATAGCCTTTAAATCTGTGATTTTTTGTCTAAAAGACATCCTCCCTGTAATTTGGTGAAACACTGTCCAATAGGAAGTGCCTAAAGGACACTCTTCCTGTAATTTAATGAAACACTGTCTAATAGGAAGCGCCTAAAAGACATCCTCCCTGTAATTTAGTGAAACTTTGTCCAATAGGAAGTGCCTAAAGGACATTCTTGCTGTAATTTAGTGAAACTTTGTCCAATAGGAAGCGTCTAAAGGACACTCTTCCTGTGATTTAGTGAACACTGTCTAATAGGAATAGTCTAAAGGACAATCTTGCTGTAATTTAGTGAAACTCTGTCTAATAGGAAGCGTCTAAAGGACCCTCTCCCTGTAATTTAGTGAAACACTGTCCAATAGGAAGTGCCTAAAAGACACTCTTCCTGTAATTTAGTGAAACTGTGTCCAATAGGAAGCGCCTAAAAGACATCCTCCCTGTAATTTAGTGAAACTTTGTCCAATAGGAAGTGCCTAAAGGACATTCTTGCTGTAATTTAGTGAAACTTTGTCCAATAGGAAGTGCCTAAAGGACACTCTCCCTGTAATTTAGTGAAACACTGTCTAATAGGAAGTGCCTAAAGGACATTCTCCCTGTAATTTAGTGAAACACTGTCTAATAGGAAGTGCCTAAAAGACATCCTCCCTGTAATTTAGTGAAACACTGTCTAATAGGAAGCGTCTAAAAGACATCCTCCCTGTAATTTAGTGAAACACTGTCTAATAGGAATAGTCTAAAGGACATTCTTGCTGTAATTTAGTGAAACTTTGTCCAATAGGAATAGTCTAAAGGACATTCTTGCTGTAATTTAGTGAAACTTTGTCTAATAGGAAGAGTCTAAAGGACGCACTTCCTGTAATTTAGTGAAACACTGTCTAATAGGAAGCGTCTAAAGGACACACTCTCTGAATTTTATTGAACTCTGTCCAATAGGAAGCGCCTAAAAGACATCCTCCCTGTAATTTAGTGAAACACTGTCCATTAAGAAGCGGCTAAAGGACATTCTCTCTGAATTTTATTGAACTCTGTCCAATAGGAAGTGTTTAATGATCTTTCCTTCGCAACTTAATAAAATTCTGTCAAAAAGAAAGCGACAAATGTTCTCGGTCTTTGCTTAAGCGAAAATTGTTTGAAAACAAGCGTTAATATCCCATGCCAATGTTTTCCGAAAGTAATTTAATTTCTATATACTATTTTGATCATTCCGCTTTTACTCTTGCGTTTTTCCGCAGAATATAGGTAAGGGACCAATGTGTTAAACATGTTAAATTAAATCCAACGTGGTAAAGTAGAATGGATGAAGATAATAAGAGGTGGAATCGATGAATTGGAATGCGCAAGATGTGGAATTATATTTACAAGAAAGGGATTATATTGATACGGCTGTCATTCCGTTGCTGCCGATTTCCTTTCAATCTGGGATAAGGGCAGCGGCTGAGCAAGGGGAATATACTACATTATTTTCAATGCATTTAGAGCGACAATTTAAAGGTAGAATGTTGTTTTTTCCTCCCTTTACATATGTGGATGAGCCTGAAACGATGATTGAAATGCTACAAAAGTGGGAAGAAAAGATAATGGAGAGCGGCTTCTTGCATGTGTTTTTTCTGACATCCGATGGGCGTTGGACATCACTGCAAGAGCATCTAAAAGGCTCATTATTTTATGTCCCTTCCGTGCCGTTGCAACATATGGAAGACAAGTATAAACACTCGATTATGGAGGACCAACTCAAAAAGATGATGCCGGATATTGTTGGAGGTTGGCAGCGTTCCCAGTGAATGCCACATAGTTGACAATGTTTACGTTCGTATTTGATTGACCTTCTTGCTTTATTGATATATCATTATTATGTCCTAGTTTGTTATAATGTGCATAATTTTGTCCGGCTGGACTTACCTTACTGACAGAGGGGGGAAAAGGATGAGCAAGAATCCTGTAACTAGACGTCAATTTTTAAGCTATACACTAACAGGTGTAGGTGGATTTATGGCGGCTGGAATGATCATGCCAATGCTTCGCTTTGCAATTGATCCAGTGTTAAAAGCAGAAGCAACAGGTGATTTTAAAATGACCGATAAAAAAATTGCTGATATCACAGCAGAACCGGTGCGTGTTGACTTTAAATATGAACAAAAAGATGCATGGCACACAGGAGAAACAACCCAGACCGCATGGGTCTACACAAATGACGCAGGTGAAATTGTAGCGCTTTCACCAATCTGTAAACATCTTGGCTGTACAGTTAGCTGGAATGGAAGTGAAAAATACCCAGACCGCTTTTTCTGCCCGTGTCATAACGGTGTTTACACGAAAGATGGAAATAACGTCCCAGGCACACCGCCGCGAGGACCACTGGACGCTTATCCAGTGCAAGAAAAAGACGGCTTTTTAATGCTTGGTACACCTGAAGAAAATCCATTTGTAAGAAAGTAAAGGAGGCGTAATCATTGCTAAACAAAGTGTATGATTGGATTGACGAGCGCTTGGATATTACGCCAATATGGAGAGACATTGCAGACCATGAAGTGCCTGAGCACGTAAACCCAGCACATCATTTTTCTGCGTTCGTTTACTGCTTCGGCGGTTTAACGTTCTTTATTACAGTAATCCAAATCTTATCAGGTATGTTTTTAACAATGTATTATGTGCCTGATATTAAAAACGCTTGGGAATCCGTTTATTATCTTCAAAATGAAGTAGCGTTTGGACAAATTGTTCGCGGCATGCACCACTGGGGAGCAAGTCTAGTCATTGTAATGATGTTTTTACATACACTGCGCGTATTTTTCCAAGGCGCATATAAAAAACCGCGTGAGCTTAACTGGGTAGTAGGGGTACTTATCTTCTTCGTTATGCTTGCACTTGGTTTGACTGGATACTTACTTCCATGGGATATGAAGGCATTGTTTGCAACGAAGGTTACTTTGGACATTGTTGAATCTGTTCCGTTAATCGGACCGTATGCGAAAACATTAATTGCGGGTGATCCGACGATCGTTGGAGCGCAAACGTTAACACGTTTCTTCGCTATTCACGTATTCTTCTTGCCAGCAGCATTGATTGGACTAATGGCTGCGCATTTTATTATGATTCGCAGACAAGGTATCGCTGGTCCACTGTAAAATTTACTGAATACTTATATGTAACTTAAAGGAGGGGACGTCATGCAACGAGGCAAAGGAATGAAGTTTGTCGGAGATTCACGTGTTTCAGCTGAGCGGAAATCGAATCTGCCGAAGGACTATTCCGAATACCCTGGAAAAACGGAAGCATTCTGGCCCGATTTCCTTTTGAAGGAATGGCTAGTTGGTGCTGTTTTCCTAATCGGATTTTTATGTTTGACAGTGGCGCATGAGCCTCCGCTCGAGCGCATTGCCGATCCAACTGATACCGGATATATCGCAATTCCGGACTGGTATTTCTTGTTTCTATATCAATTATTAAAGTACTCATATACATCTGGTCCTTATAATATTCTTGGAACAGTAGTCATTCCTGGGCTTGCATTTGGTGGATTATTGCTTGCACCATTTATTGATCGCGGACCTGAGCGTCGCGCATCTAAACGTCCATTTGCAACAGGATTCATGCTTCTTGCATTTGCCGGTATTTTCTATTTAACTTGGGAAGCGGTAGATATGCATGACTGGGATGCAGCAGCACAACAAGGAAAAATCACCGCAGCATTCGAAGTCGACAAGGAAGATGAAGGCTATCAAGTGTACGCAAACCAAAGTTGTATCAACTGTCATGGTGAAAACCTCGAAGGAGGGCCAGCTGCTCCAGCATTAGTAGATATGGAGCATACGGTTGATGAAATTAAAGACATTGCCCATAACGGGATTGGAAGTATGCCTGCTGGTCAGTACGATGGTTCTGAAGAAGATTTAGATAAACTAGCTGAGTTCTTAGTGAATTTGAAAAGTGAATAATGAAAAGAAGAGTCGGCTTTTGCCGACTCTTTTTTCAAGAGAATAGAAAGTATAGATTTTTCGTTGCTTTCATTTTGAAGTAGCATATTCTTGTCTAGCTCCAGTCGCCCAGCGACTAGCAAACTTCACTCTTCTTCCTACGATAAGTCAACATCGGCTCATTCTTTCGCCGTGTTTCCTTTATCTCGTCAGAATCGCTCCAGTTTGTACGTCGCTAAACGGGCGCTTGCGCTTTTCTTAGAATGGAGGCTCATTATTCGAATATGAATCATATATATACGATATTAACGAACCGTCTTTTTTTATGGTTGCTTTTAATAGTAAATACGGCTGGGACGATTTATGGATACATTTGGTATGAAGGTCAGCTTGAACTGACACCAACGTATTTTCTGCCTTTTGTACCTGATAGTCCAACAGCAAGCTTATTTTTTTGTTTCGTTTTGCTAGCCTTTCTATTAAAGAAAAATTGGGGATTAGCTGAAGCGTTGGCGCTTATTACGTTATTTAAATACGGAATTTGGGCAGTAGTTATGAATATTTTAACCTTAAATGTCACAGGTTATCTCCCTTGGCAAGGCTATATGTTAATCGCTTCACACGGGGCAATGGCCATTCAGGCGATTCTTTACGCGCCTTATTATCGAATGAAAACATGGCATATTGCCGCTGCTGCGATTTGGACGCTTCATAATGACGTGATTGATTATGTATTTATGCAATATCCGATTTATCCGGGCTTGGAGCTTTATATTGCAGAAATCGGTTATTTCACTTTTTGGCTAAGTATTGTCGCGATCGCAATTGCCTACTATTTTTCTAAGCGTAACCAAACAGAAGGAAAATATATGTTTTAAGACTGAGTGAAATGATTGCTCGGTCTATTCTTGTCCACTCTCTCATACAGTTTAATAGTAGTATGGGGAGGGATTAAGATGAAACATATTATGCTCATCCTTCTGTCGATCTGGATCGTTATAGGCATTTCACCCGTGTTGGCGCAAGAAGCATCAACGAGTTCTGAGCTTGACCGACTTGCTGATGAAGCGTTACAGCTAACGAGATTTGGCCGATTCGAGGAAGCGAAACAATTATTGACTCGCTACGGGGAGTTATTTGCAAGTGAAGGTGTTGCTGAAAAAAATTTTACAATCGATCAAATTAGAGTGTTAACGACTGCTCAAAACGAAGCGTTAGGCGCGGTGACAAGCGTTGGGATGGGCATAGATGATCGAGTAAAACGAGTGACTGCATTTCGTCTTGCTGCCGATGCGGTGACATCGAAATATCAGCCGATGTGGATCGAAATGGAGCCGCAAATATTACAATCCTTTCAAGAAGTGAAAGGAGCTGCTTTAGAAGGGGATGCCGATTTATATAATCGAGAGTTAAATGAATTTCTTGCGACTTATTCCGTTATTCAACCGAGCATTAAAATTAGCGTTCCGGTAGAGAAGGTCCAAAAATTAGATTCGAAAATGGCATTTCTTGATAAATATCGCTCGAAATTTTCAGACCATGATTGGGAAGAACAATTAGATACGATTGAGAAAGATTTAGTAAATCTGTTTTCAAATGTAAGTAAAGACGAAATTGATCCGTCCGTTTGGTGGGTAATGATTATGACCGGTAGCATTATTATTACTACATTGTCTTATGTAGGCTGGAAAAAATATCGGGCCGAAAAAGCGAAGAAAAAAGGTAGAAAGTCAAATGATTGACCTCCAGTGATATATTGACTAAAATATAAATAATAATAGTAGAGATGGAGGTTTCAAATGGGGGGTTATTTAATATACTTGGCGATTATTATTATCATTCCAATATACGCCCAGTATAAGGTTAAAAGCACGTATTCAAAGTATTCGAAAATTCCTACGACAGCAGGAATGAGCGGTGCAGAAGTAGCGAGAAGAATTTTAGATGCTAATGGTTTACAACATATTGCTGTAAGAGAAACGCCTGGTTTTCTAAGTGATCATTATAATCCATTGACGAAATCAGTGCATTTATCTCCAGATAATTACCATAATCATTCTGTTGCTGGTGCGGCTGTTGCAGCCCATGAGGTGGGACATGCTATCCAGGATAAAGTTGGATACTCTGCGTTACGCTTACGCCATGCACTCGTGCCAGTCGCAAATATTAGTTCCAAACTCGCTTGGATATTTATTATGATTGGTATTTTTGTTACAGCATTACCGAATTTCCTGTTAATTGGGATCATCTTAATGGCGGCAGGAGTCCTTTTTCAGATTATTACATTGCCAGTTGAATTCAATGCTTCATCTAGAGCGATGGATGAAATCGTCTCACTTGGACTAATAAGCAATACTGAGGAACGTGATGCGCGAAAAGTCTTGAATGCTGCTGCGATGACCTATGTAGCCGCTGCCGCAGTTGCTGTTCTGGAACTTGTTCGTCTCATTATGATTTTTAATAACCGTGATTAAGCGAAGGTAGAGGCACTTTTTAAGTGCTTCTCCTTTTTTTTATGGCCGACCTTGCTTGATAAAGCTTCTCTGAAAGGTCTGTGATGACGTTGGCAAAGAATTCCCTCTGCAAAACTTTGAAAAAACTCTTAAAGAAACAAATGACTAGGAAATTCCAACAGAATTGTGCTTCGAACAAAAGATTTAAAAAGTCAAAAATCTGTCTTTTAGTTTCTGGCAAGCTGATAAAATCACCATTGTTTTAAGAACGAGTCCATCTCATGCATCATACGGATTTTTATTTTCATCGAGGGTAAATCCTTCACCGATTACATCGTGAACGACAACGACGGAAACAAATGCATGAGGATCGATCGCATGGATGATTTTTTTCAAATAAACGATTTCAGTTCTGCCAACAACACAGTAAAGTATTTCTTTTTCTTTTTTTGAATACGAACCTTTTCCGTTTAAAATGGTTACGCCACGGTTCATTTTATCCATAATCGCATCAGCGATTTCTTGATGGTGTACTTCGGAAATAATCAGGGCGCCACGTGCAGCATATGCCCCCTCTTGCATAAAATCAATGACTCGTGCTCCGACAAAGACGGCTACGAGCGTATACATCGCTTGCCTATGGTTTAAATAAGTGAGCAGTGATACAGTAATAACAACGGCATCAAAGATAAACATCGTTCTTCCCATACTAATTCCTTTATATTTATGTAAAAGCCGGGCGATAATATCTACTCCTCCGGTTGTGCCTCCGTAACGAAACGTAATGCCGAGGCCAATACCGATAAAAACACCAGCAAAGAGGGCAGCTAAAAATAAATCTCCTTCAAGGGGAATAGAAATTTGAAAGCGTTGAAAAATGAATAAAAAAATAGATACGCTGATCGTCCCTATAATCGTATAAGTAAAGGCTTTTTTCCCGAGTAATTTCCAGCCGATGAGGAAAAGGGGAATATTTAATAGTAAGTTTGAGATGGAAGGATCCACATTAAACAAAAAATAAAGCAACAATGTAATCCCAGTGAATCCACCTTCAGCCAAGTTGTTTTGCATATTAAAATGTACGATTCCAAAGGAAAAAATGGCGGCGCCGAGTAAAATGAAAAAGATATTTTTCACCTTTAAACCAAACATCATTTTCTCATCTCCATTAAAAGAATAATTGTGCATAATTATTTTACAAGAATAATTGCGTCTTCGCTTTTTCGCTTGCACTTAAGAATACCGTAATCAAGGCTTTCGCGAGCTCATATTCCGCAATTGGACATGCGTCCTAAATAGAGGCTTATGTTTTTCTTATTATAAGCATTTCACTCGAACCGAGGCAAATGGTGCGCTATAAGTAAAATCATTTGTATAAAAAAAAGGAATTCGCTAACATGAAAGAGGAAGGTGAGTGCATATGTCTGAACAAAAAACGGTTCAACAATTACAAAATGAAGTGGATGAGTATATTAGCCAATTTAAAGAAGGTTATTTTAGCCCACTCGCGATGATGGCGAGATTGACAGAAGAAATGGGCGAGCTTGCTCGAGAAATTAACCATTATTATGGGGAAAAACCGAAAAAAACAACCGAAACGGAGAAAACAATCGAAGAGGAAATCGGCGATGTTTTATTTGTGACGATTTGTCTTGCGAATTCTCTAGGAATCGATTTACAATCAGCACATGATCGTGTCATGCACAAATTTGCTACTCGCGATAAAAATAGATGGACAAGAAAAGAAGGGGAAGATCAAAATGGAAAAGAAAATTAAAATAGTCGTTGCTGGACCACGCGGGAGAATGGGCTATGAAGCAGTGAAAATGATCGAAAGCGCGTCACAATTTGAATTGGTCGCTGTATTGGATCGAAAAAATGATGGAATGAGTTTAGGAGATATAGAAGGCTTTACCAATATAAATGTTCCGATTTTTACAAATGTTGAACAGTGCTTCCAGCAAGTAGAAGCGGACGTGCTCGTTGATTTAACCGTACCAGAAACGGGGTATGTACATACTAAAACAGCTTTGCAATACGGGGTACGCCCTGTTGTTGGCACGACTGGATTTACGAAGGAGCAGCTTGAAGAATTGAAACAGCTTGCAGAGGAAAAAGGGATCGGCTGTATTATTGCTCCTAACTTTGCGATTGGTGCGATTTTAATGATGAAGTTTTCTGAAATGGCGGCAAAATATTTTCATGATGTGGAAATCATTGAAATGCATCACGACCAAAAATTGGATGCACCATCCGGAACGGCCGTAAAAACGGCGGAAATGATTGCTGTCAATCGTCAAGAAAAAAAGCAAGGTCATACGGATGAAAAAGAAATGATGCAAGGAGCAAGAGGGGCAGATTATGATGGAATGCGTGTTCATAGTGTGCGTCTTCCAGGTTTAGTTGCTCATCAGCAAGTAATGTTCGGAGCAGATGGACAATTATTAACGATTCGTCATGATTCATTTAACCGTGCTTCGTTTATGTCTGGTGTAAAAGTATCCGTAGAAACCGTTATGTCATTAACAACGCTTGTATACGGCTTAGAGCATATTATTGATTAAAGGACGGGGAAATGATGGAGCAAGAACAGATTGACATTCTCGCGTTTGGTGCACATGCAGATGATGTTGAGATTGGAATGGCGGGGGCATTGGCGAAATGGTCGTCTGCCGGCAAAAAAATCGTTATTTGTGAACTAACAGAAGCGGAATTGTCATCAAATGGCAATGTGAAAAAAAGAAAAGAAGAAGCCGCATTGGCGGCATCTGTGCTTGGCATACAAGAGCGGATTAATTTGCAAATGCCTGATCGCGGTTTATTTATGACCGACGAATATATCCGGCAAATTACAACGGTGATTCGAACGTATAAGCCTACACTAGTATTTGCTCCTTATTTTGAAGATCGCCATCCAGATCATAGCAATTGTGCGAATTTAATTAGAGAAGCTTTTTTTTCAGCAGGAATTAGGAAATACGACGGTGGCTTACCGCCTCATAAAGCTCGAGGCTTATATTATTATATGATTAATGGCTTTTCAAAGCCTGATTTTCTAATTAATATATCCACATTTATTGAACAGAAAAAATCCGCCTTAGCAGCATATGAATCTCAATTTATATTTCAAGATCAAGGTGTACAAACGCCATTAACTGACGGATATATTGAGACGGTCATCGCAAGGGAGCGAGTGTTTGGCAAGGAGGCAGGGGTCCTCTATGCAGAAGGGTTTAAAGTAAATGGCCCTATGCTTATAAATGATGATATTTTTGGTGATGACGTATGAAATTGAAAATTGGCATAACCTGTTACCCGACCGTTGGAGGGTCCGGTGTAATTGCGACTGAATTAGGGAAAATGTTAGCGGAGCGAGGGCATGAAATTCATTTTATTACATCCAACCTACCGTTTCGTTTAAATATTATGCATCCTAATATTTTTTTCCATCAAGTAAATGTGAATCAATATTCAGTATTTCAATATGCTCCATATGATATTGCATTGGCGAGTAAAATGGCTGAAGTGATCAAACGCGAACAACTTGATATTTTACACGTTCACTATGCCGTTCCACATGCGATTTGTGCGATTCTTGCCAAACAGATGGCTGGAACAGATGTGAAAATTGTTACAACCTTGCACGGAACCGATATTACGGTATTAGGCTATGATTCAACCCTTGTTGAAGCGATCAAATATGGAATTGAAAAATCAGATTGTGTCACGGCCGTATCTGAAGCTCTTGTAAAGGAAACGATGGAATTGATTGATCCGAAGAAAGAGCTCGAAGTGATTCATAATTTTATTGATGAACGAATTTATAAAAAAGTCGATGCGGATCATTTAAAAACGGCATATGGCATTTCTCCTCATGAGAAAGTGCTCATTCACGTATCAAATTTTAGACCTGTCAAACGTGTGCGTGATGTTGTACTAGCGTTTGCACAAATTGCGAAGCAAATAGAAGCAAAGCTATTACTTGTTGGAGATGGTCCAGAAAAAACGAGTTTGTATAAACTCGTCCAACAATTAGATATTGAACATAAAGTGATTTTTCTTGGGAGGCAAGATCATCTTGAAGAAGTGTATTCGATAAGTGATCTTATGCTTTTGTTGTCTGAAAAAGAAAGCTTCGGTTTGGTTGCGCTTGAAGCGATGGCATGTGGTGTTCCTTGTATCGGTACGAATATTGGTGGCATTCCAGAAGTAATTGAAGACGGTGTGAATGGCTATGTTTGTGAATTAGGTGATATTGAAGGGATTGCTGCAAAGGCGATCCAATTATTGCAAAATCAACAACTATTTAGCGAGTTTTCACTAAATGCATTAGCAACGCCAGAAAAACAATTTCGCTCAGAGGCCATCGTTTCTCAATATGAACAGTTATATTATTCTCTTTTAACGGATACGCTCAAATAAACTTGATTTTAAGCTGATAACGTTGATTGTTGCAGAAGATGGCGATTTTCCGAGAAATGCGTTGTAATTCCTTGGCGCGGTGGCGGGTTTGGAGAAGTTAATCCGATGTCCTGCGGGGTTAGCAGTCTACGCCAAAGCTCGCAGGAGGTTTTTAAAGGAAGTCGCCACATCGTGTGGCGATGGCTTTTCAACAATCTGTTCGCCGAACTTCACTTGGAAAAAACGTCCACCTAGAGCGGAAATTAACAAGATTTTATATAAAGCTAACTGATAGACAAGGGTGATGTTATGAAGCAACTATTTGAAAAAGCGATTCCACTCATTGAGAGAATAGAGAATCATGGCTTTGAAGCGTTTTTTGTCGGTGGATGTGTAAGAGATTGGTTGCTTGATCGTCCGATTCATGATGTTGATATTGCCACGTCAGCAACCCCAGAAGAAATAAAAGCAATATTTAGGGCGACCGTCGATATTGGCATTGAACATGGAACGATTCTTGTCATCGAAAATGGGACAGGATTTGAAGTTACAACGTATCGAGCAGAATCCGATTATATTGACTTCAGAAGACCGAGTTCGGTCGAATTTATTCGTTCATTGCATGAAGATTTAAAACGGAGAGATTTTACAATGAATGCAATGGCAATGGATAAAAGTATGAACATTATCGATCCGTTTCACGGAAAGAAAGCATTAATGGAAAAGAGGATTGTAACGGTTGGTGAGCCTGCAGAACGATTTAATGAAGATGCATTGAGGTTAATGCGGGCCGTTCGTTTTGTTAGCCAGCTCGGTTTTTTGCTTAATCTTGAAACGGAAAAGGCGATTGCAACATATGCACCATTATTAAACAAAATTGCAATTGAGCGGATTACTGCGGAAATGATTAAATTATTAGACGGAGATTATAAGATTGAGGCGTTAAAGTTAATTGATCGCCATTTATCAGCCTATTTACCGTCTTTATTTCAACGCAAAACAATTCACTCGATCCTTACCTTGCCATTACAGCATTTATCAGAAGTAGAAATGTGGCTGCTTATTTTACATAAAGAAAATCCTGCGGATCCAAAAGATGCATTAAAAAGATGGAGACTGCCGACGAAAAAAATCAACTATCTTCTTCACTGCTTAGCCAATTTACAGAAACGATTAGAGGCAGAATGGGCGCCATATACATTATACCGTGCTGGATTAACGGCTGCCCTGACAGTCGAAAAAGTTTACACAGCTTTGATCAAAAAAGACGAGCATCAAGACGAGCATCAAATTGAAGCACAACTAACAAAAGCGTTTGATGAACTCCTAATTACATCAAAATCAGAGCTAGCTATTACAGGTAAGGATTTGCTTGAATGGACGAATAAGCCTGCGGGGCCGTGGGTAAGCGCAGAGCTTGAAAGCATTGAGCGGGCCGTCGTTTCCAATGAAGTGAAAAACGAAAAGCAAGCAATTAGGAGGTGGAGAGAAAATGGCGCCTTCGATTAAACAACAATTGATCGCCGCTCTCTCGAATGCAAACGGTCAATTTTTATCTGGACAAGCACTGGCTGAAATGATCGGTTGTTCGCGAACAGCGATCTGGAAGCATATTGAAGAATTGCGGAAATCCGGTTTTGAATTAGAGGCAGTCAGAAAAAAAGGCTATCGAATCATTGAATTGCCCGACCAAATGACGGAAAATGAAATTCTTTTCGGCTTAACAACCGAATGTTTTGGTCGGCATATTTATCATTTTGACAAGATTGATTCAACGCAAGTGAAAGCACATCAGTTAGCAGAAAAAGGTGCACCAGAAGGAACCGTCGTCATTGCTGAAGAGCAGACAAGTGGAAGAGGAAGGATGTCCCGTCCATGGCATTCATTAAAGAAAAAGGGCGTTTGGATGAGTTTTATCGTCCGACCCAAACTTCATCTTCAACAAGCTCCCCAGTTTACACTCATAACTGCGATTGCGGTTGTGAAAGCAATTGAAGAAACAACTGGATTGGAACCGGAAATTAAATGGCCAAATGATATTTTACTGAATGGGAAGAAAATAACCGGGATTTTAACCGAACTTCAAGGTGAGGCGGATCATATTCATTATTTAATCATTGGGATTGGAATGAATGTGAATCATGCGAAAGCGGATTTTCCCGAGGAAGTAAAGGAGATTGCGACTTCACTTGCAATCGAGAAAGGAGAGCAAGTTGCAAGGGCTGTGCTCGTACAAAATGTATTGAAAAATTTCGAAAAATATTATCAGTTGTATGTAGAAAAGGGATTCGCTCCGTTAAAGCTTCTCTGGGAAAGTTATGCGGTAAGCATTGGTAAAACGATCGTAGCTAAAACCCTTACTTCTGAAATCACCGGAAAAGCAGTGGGGATCACAGAAGAAGGAGTGTTAAAAATCGAAGGGGAAGATGGACAAATCCATCATATTTATTCCGCTGATATTGAGATCAAGTCGTAGTCAATAGGCAGGAATTTTGTTATAATACGAAGTGGGCGGTATCGAAATGAGCTGCACCTTGATTCATGACAATTTAACGTATTTTATCTGCCTTGATCCATTACGGACTAGGACAGAGGGCCGAAATGAGTGAAAAGAAACGAAAAGTCCTTTGCCTATTTGGCATGGACTTTTTTTATGATCGCTCAATCATCTTCGTCCTCTGAATATGAAAAAGGGGATGTGTGATTTGAAACAAACGACAGATTTTGAAATGATGAAATACAATGGGGAAAAAATCGCCATGGTTACGGCTTATGATTTTCCTGGAGCGAAGCTGGCGGAGCAGGCAAATGTAGACATGATTTTAGTTGGAGATTCCCTAGGGATGGTTGTCCTTGGCTATGAATCAACCGTTCCCGTCACATTAGCGGACATGATTCATCATACGAAGGCGGTAAAACGAGGAGCTACTAACACATTTATCGTCGCCGATCTTCCATTTATGACTTATCATATAAGCGTGGAAGAGGCGATGAAAGCGGCGGCTGCCCTTATGCAAGAGGGGGGAGCACATGCAGTGAAAGTGGAAGGGGGAGGAGATGTTATTCCTCTCATTGAAAAATTAACTGCCGCTGGTGTTCCTGTTATGGCTCATCTCGGTCTTACACCCCAAACAGCTGGAGTGCTTGGCGGCTATAAAGTTCAAGCAAAAACAGCTGAAGCAGCCGAATTATTAGTGGAAGAAGCGGTTAAATGTCAAGAGGCTGGAGCATTTGCGCTTGTGCTTGAATGTATTCCGAAGCAACTAGCACAGGAGGTTTCCGCACGTATTTCGATTCCGACGATTGGGATTGGTGCCGGATCCGAGGTTGATGGTCAAGTGCTCGTCTATCATGATCTGCTCACATACGGTGTTGAGCGCGTCGCGAAATTTGTCAAAAAATATGCGGATATGAATGACGTTGCTGTAAATGCGATTCATTCGTATGTTCAGGATGTCAAACGTGGACAATTTCCAGAACAGAAGCATTCGTTTACGATGAAAGAAGAAGAGCTGGCGATATTATACGGGGGAAAATAACGTGGAAATTATTACAACAAAAGCAGAGATTCAAGCAAATGTAAAGCAATTAAAAACCGCAGGCAAAACGATTGGTTTTGTTCCGACTATGGGCTTTTTACATGACGGACATTTAGAGCTCGTCAAACAATCTGTGCAAGAAAATGATATAACGGTTATGAGTATTTTCGTGAACCCACTCCAATTTGGGCCAAATGAAGATTTTGAATCATATCCGCGCGATCAAAAGCGAGATGAACAGCTTGCAAAAGAAGCAGGGGTAGATCTTCTATTTATGCCTCAAAGCGAGGAAATGTATAGTGAGGAATTATCGTTTCGCTTAAGTGTCAACGATCGTGTTGACGTCCTATGCGGAAAAAGTAGACCTGGTCATTTTGATGGCGTTGCGACTGTATTAATGAAACTGTTCAATCTCACTTTGCCGGATCGTGCTTATTTCGGCTTAAAGGATGCGCAACAAGTAGCGGTTGTCCAAGCATTGATTGAAGAATTCGACTTACCGGTCAAATTGGTCGGCGTTGAAACGGTAAGAGAATCAGATGGATTAGCGCGCAGCTCTAGAAATGTGTACTTAAGTGAAAGTGAGCGTAGGCAAGCTCCAGAATTATACAAAAGCTTGAAAAAGGCAGAAAAGGCGATAAAAGACGGTGAACGTAATCCGGAAGTAATTAAACGACTCATTCGCGAACAGATACACAATGGGACGGATGGCATGATTGATTATGTTGAATTATTATCATATCCGCAATTACAAAACAAGACGACATTAGATGGGAAAGTAATCATTGCGATTGCCGTCGCATTTTCTAAAGCACGACTGATTGACAATGTAATCGTTGAGATTGGATCATAGGAGGCAAAAAATAACATGTTTCGGACAATGATGAATGGAAAAATTCATAGAGCAACTGTTACAGAAGCGAATTTAAATTATGTTGGCAGCATTACCATTGATAAAAATATCTTAGATGCAGTTGGCATGCTGGCCAATGAAAAAGTACAAATCGTTAACAATAACAATGGTGCCCGTTTTGAAACGTATATTATCGAAGGAGAAAGAGGCTCTGGGGTCATTTGTGTAAATGGAGCGGCTGCCCGTCTCGTTCAACCTGGAGATATTATTATTATTATTTCTTACGCACTCATTGCTGAGGACCAACTCGCTTCACATACGCCGAAAATCGCTTTAATGGGAAGAGATAATCAAATTGAGGAAATCATTTCACATGAGCCGGAGGCAACGGTATTTGCATAAATGGAAAAATCCAGTCAATCAGACTGGATTTTTCATCTTAACATAGCTTGTTTTTAAGTTTACTCAACAATAATTCTTTTTATGGGCTGTCCAAAAAGGTCGGAAAAACTGAATTTCTTGGAAGTTCTTTTCAACTTTACTCATCTGCGTTTAACTTGGATGTTGATTTGCGCTCCAGGCACTTCGCTTTCCGCGAGCCAGAACGGAAATCAACACCCCCAGCCACACCAACCTTTTCAAAACATATACGTAACTATGTTTATTTGCTATTATCTGAATAAAATTATTAAACAAGCAACGATTTTACATCCGAAAAAAGGTCTATCTCTTGAATAATTCCTTTAGCAAGCGTGAAAATCGGTAAACTTAACATAGCTTCTTCTTTTCCGTTGTAATCATATTATGATACAATTGCGAGGAGTATTTTAAAGGTGTGGATGAGATGTCGCGAAACTTTGTCGTCGTCGATTTGGAAACTACGGGTAATTCGTTTGAAAAAGGGGATCGAATCATCCAAATTTCAGCAGTAGCCGTAGAAAATAATAAAATAGTCGATCAATATACATCTTTTATAAATCCAGGGATTTCTATCCCGCCATTTATAGAAGAGTTGACAGGAATTAATGATCATATGGTAGAAAATGCGCCGACATTTTCTGAAATCGCTCATCAGGTGAAGGCATTTTTAGCTGATTCGATATTTGTTGCACATAATGTACTTTTTGATTTAAGCTTTTTACAAGGGGAGCTTCGATCTGCGGGATTTTTAACTTCCGTCGATGAAGCAATTGATACCGTTGAGTTGACGAAAATAATTATGCCTGATTTACCAAGCTATAAGCTTGCTGATTTATCAGAGCAATTTGAGTTTGTTCACGATCATCCTCATCGAGCAGATAGCGATGCATTAGCAACAGCGGAATTATTACGATTATTAATTGAGAACGCAAAACAATTACCGTTGGTTACATTAGAAAAACTTGCGGATTTATCTTTTTACCTAAAAAGTGATATATCGATATTACTTCATGAAATCATAAAAGAAAAACGAAGAAAAATTGAGGACCTGCCACCGCATTTAGAGGTGTTCCGTGGGATCGCTTTAAAGAAAAAAGAAACTCCGGAAGAAGCAGAGGTTACGAGTGATCCGAATTTTCCGCTACATCATGAAGACAAGGAAAAATTAATCCAAACGGTTGTCAATGGCTATGAAAAGCGTGTCGGTCAAATGGATATGATGAATGCCGTGTATGAAGCCTTTACGACGAAAAAGCATGCATTGATTGAAGCAGAGACTGGAATTGGAAAATCATTAGGTTATTTATTTCCCGCCCTCTATTTTGCAATGGAACGAAAAGAACCAATCATTATAAGTACATATACATTGCAAATGCAAGATCAATTAAACACTGAAATCCAAAAAATGTCGAAAATTGTACCATTTTCGTTCCGAGCGACGGTCTTAAAAGGAAGACATAATTATTTAAATTTATTAAAATTTGAACAATCATTAAATGAGGTCGATCCTGTATATGACCATGTAATGACAAAGATGCAGCTGCTTGTTTGGTTAACAAAAACAGACACCGGCGATATTGATGAATTGAATTTCTCCAGTGGCGGGAAAAGATATAAAGAGCGTATTAGACATGACGGATGGTTTCTACAAAAAGAAAAAGACCCGTGGATCTCTAGAGATTTTTACATGCATGCAAGAAAGCTAGCCCTACATGCCGAGATCGTCATCACGAATCATGCAATGCTGCTCGTTGATATGGAGAAGGAAAAAGGCTTATTGCCAGAAGCGAATTTTATCATCGTCGATGAGGCACATAATTTCATTCAAGCAGCTAGGAAAAGTTATGGGAAAAAAATCGAGTTTCATTCTGTAAAATATATATTAGGAAAACTTGGAACCCTTGAGAATCGCCAGATGTTTTCCCGGTTTGAACAAATGATTCAACAAAAAGGGCTGGAAACGACGATTTACCCGGGGCAGCTTGATCAGTATATATCGCAATTCGATGCTGAAATTGATGACTTTTTTATGCTGTTAAGCCGATTAATTGTAAAAGAGACGAACCACATGAAGCAAGCAGTGAAGCTTCAAATTCGGATTACCGAGAGAATCAAAGAGGATCGATTATGGTCAGCTTTAACAATGTGTGCCGAACGTCTTTTAGATCTCCAACGGCAGATTTACAATGGTTTGCATGAACGTTTACAAAAAATGAAAGAGCAAAGCAAGATAGAGTCGAGGGAGAAGGCATTAATTGAAGAGATGAATAGCTTCTTGCTCGAATGGGATAGCCTTGGTGAAAATTGGAAAGAATTAATGATTAAAGCTTCGACTAACGATGTTGTATGGGTGGAAGGCGATGCGAGAACGATGCCTAACAGCCTTAGCTTATATTCACAACCCGTCAATGTTGGGGATTTATTATCAGATCATTTCTTTGCAAAAAAGGCGAGTGTTGTGATGACATCCGCAACAATGACGATTGATCAATCTTTTCAATATTTTTTACAACAATTGCATCTTGAATCGGCTGCGGTTATACAAATGCAAATCCGCTCTCCTTTCGCCTATGAAAAGCTGGCAAAATTATTAATTCCAACGGATTTACCGCAAATCCGAGCGGGGGATAATGATGAATTCATTGAAGCAGTCGCCGGTCATTTAGCGGCGATTGCTGAAGCGACAGAAGGGCGAATGCTCGTATTATTTACATCACACGACATGTTAAGAAAAACATATCAATTAGTGAAAGAAAGTGGCTTGCTTGAAGAATTTGTACTCCTTGCCCAAGGTATTACGGCGGGAAGCCGAACGAGATTAACGAAAAACTTTCAGCAATTTGATAAGGCAATTCTTTTCGGAACGAACAGTTTCTGGGAAGGAGTAGACATTCCCGGAAAAGATTTAGCTTGTTTAGTCATCGTAAGGCTGCCATTTTCTTCACCACAAGATCCACTTACAGCGGCTAAGTTTGAGGAAATAAAAAAAATAGGTAAAAACCCGTTTTCTGTTTCCTCCTTACCTGAGGCTGTTATCCGTTTTAAACAAGGCTTTGGCCGATTAATTCGAACGGAAACAGATCGAGGGGTTGTCATTGTGCTCGATCGACGAATCGATACAACAACTTACGGGAAAGCCTTTTTACAATCCTTGCCGAAGATACCCATTGAACGCGGAGGGTTAAAGGAGATTATATCAATAATAGATAAATGGCTTTAAAGGATGAATATAAATGAAAAAATGGATTGTAGTAATCTCTTTATTCGTCATTGCTTTCTCTACAACTGCGGTTGTCGTATATATAAAGGCAAGAGAACCAATGAAAACTGCTCAAACAACAGCTGAAAATCGTGCAATGAACGAGGCGGGAATAACGGAGATAGAAAAATTTTATTTGTATAATGGAAACACGACGGTATATACGATCATTGGCAAACAAAGCGATGGAAATGAAATCGTCGTATGGGTTCCTGCGGATAAAAAGCAAAAGATCATAACAAGAAAGATGTCTGAGGGTGTTACTGAGGAGGAAGCGATTCATAAGCTTTATCAGGAACAAAAACCAGATGAATTATTAGCTGCAAGGCTTGGACTAGAGGGAGAAACCCCCATTTGGGAGTTAGCTTATTTAGATGAAAAATCAAACTTAAATTATTATTTGATTGATTTTGAAACGGGTAAATGGTGGAAAACGATTGAAAACTTATAAAAAGGCTGGGATTATCATGAAAGTAACATTAGCAAATCGAGTAGCAGCACTAACACCATCATCAACTTTAGCGATTACTGCGAAAGCGAAAGAATTAAAAGCGCAAGGTTTAAATGTTATTGGTTTAGGTGCAGGTGAACCAGATTTTAATACCCCCGAACATATTATTGAAGCCGCCTATCAATCAATGAAAGATGGGAAAACAAAATATACTCCATCTGGCGGATTGCCAGAATTAAAAAAAGCGATTATTAATAAGTTAGAAAAAGATCAAAATCTTGTATATAAAAACAGTGAAGTGATGGTAGGAATCGGAGCTAAGCACGTATTATATACATTGTTTCAAGTAATTTTAAATGAAGGCGATGAAGTGATCATTCCGACGCCATATTGGGTGAGCTATCCTGAACAAGTGAAGCTTGCTGGTGGAAAACCAGTCTATGTTGAAGGGAAAGAAGAGCTGCAATTTAAAATTACACCAGAACAGCTTGAAGCTGCGATTACTGAGAAAACGAGAGCGATTATCCTCAATTCACCAAGCAATCCAACTGGAATGATTTATACGAAAGAGGAGCTTGCAGCAATTGGTGAAGTATGCCTCAAGCATGATTTACTAATCGTTTCCGATGAAATATATGAAAAACTAGTGTATGATGGACATTCCCATGTCTCGATTGCCGAAATCTCAACAAAATTAAAAGAAGTAACAATGATCATTAATGGGGTATCGAAATCGCATTCGATGACAGGTTGGAGAATTGGTTATGCAGTAGGCAATGAAACAATCATCTCAGCGATGACAGACCTGGCTAGCCACTCGACATCAAACCCGACAACGACCTCCCAATATGGGGCGATAGAAGCATACAAAGGCCCACAAGATGCGGTCGAAGAAATGCGTAAAGCATTTGAAGAAAGACTTCATACGATTCATGAAAAATTAATTGCGATACCTGGTGTGAGCTGCTTAAAGCCACAAGGGGCATTTTATTTCTTCCCAAATGTGAAGGAAGCAGCACAGCTAGCCGGTTTTCGCAATGTTGATGATTTTGTTACTGGATTGCTTGAAGAAGCACTTGTTGCCGTCGTTCCAGGTTCTGGTTTTGGAGCGCCGGATAATATTCGAATCTCCTATGCGACATCACTAGAATTATTAGAGGAAGCTGTCGAGCGTATTCACGCATATATCGAAAAGAAAAGAAACGATCAATAATAATGGTAAGATGGATTGATTTGAAGGGATGTTGTAAAAGTGAAAACGACCATTTCTGAAGTAAGTAAATTTGTAGGCAAGCAAGTAACAATCGGTGCTTGGCTTGCGAATAAACGATCAAGTGGGAAAATTGCCTTTTTGCAATTAAGAGATGGGACTGGGTTTATTCAAGGGGTTGTTGTCAAAAGTGAAGTGGATGAAGCTGTTTTTCAAAAAGCGAAGTCACTTACACAAGAATCATCTGTTTATGTAACAGGAACGATTCAGGAAGATAATCGCTCACCTTTTGGTTATGAGATGCAAGTAACAAATATTGAGGTTATTCAAGAAGCTGTCGATTATCCGATTACACCAAAGGAACACGGAACGGAATTCCTAATGGATCATCGCCATCTATGGCTTCGTTCCCGTAAACAGCATGCGGTCATGAAAATTAGAAACGAAATCATTCGAGCTACGTATGAATTTTTTAATGACAATGGATTCGTTAAAATTGACCCACCGATTTTAACGGGAAGCGCACCAGAAGGAACGACCGAATTATTTCATACGAAGTATTTTGATGAAGATGCCTTTTTATCTCAGAGCGGGCAGCTTTATATGGAAGCAGCAGCAATGGCGCTTGGCAAAGTATTTTCATTCGGTCCAACTTTTAGAGCGGAAAAATCGAAAACTCGCCGCCATTTAATCGAGTTTTGGATGATCGAGCCGGAAATGGCTTTTTACAACCATGAAGATAGTTTGCAAGTACAAGAGCAATATGTTGCACACCTTGTTCAATCAGTGTTAAAAAACTGTTCACTTGAATTAGAACGACTTGGAAGAGATACGACGAAGCTTGAAAAGATTATAGCTCCATTTCCAAGAATTACGTATGACGATGCGATTACGTTCTTGCATGAAAACGGATTTGATGATATTGAATGGGGCGATGACTTCGGTGCACCACATGAAACAGCGATTGCCAACCATTATGATAAGCCTGTATTCATTACGAATTATCCGAAGAAAATTAAGCCATTTTATATGCAACCTGCACCTGACCGTGATGATGTCGTACTTTGCGCAGATATGATCGCTCCGGAAGGGTATGGAGAGATCATCGGGGGCTCGGAGCGGATTCACGACTACGAGCTGATGAAACAGCAAATTGAAGAACATAAGCTTCCACTAGAAGCGTATCAATGGTATCTTGACTTATCCCGATATGGATCTGTCCCGCACTCAGGATTTGGCTTAGGGCTAGAACGGACAGTAGCCTGGATTTCAGGTGTTGAGCATGTAAGGGAGACAATCCCATTCCCAAGACTATTAAATCGTTTATATCCATAATAGAGAGCCACGTACGCCTATCGTGCGTGGCTTTGCTATCGAAGAAGTATACTTAAAAGGGGTGAAAAGATGGACAAACAATTAATGCTAGCGTGGATCGAAGCCGGAACCATTCAAATCCCTCATTTACTCATGAATAAATACCGACAAATCGGTTTAGATGAAAAAGAGCTCGTCTTGCTTTTGCACATCATTTCCTTCGCTGAAAAAGGCAATGAATTTCCAACGCCTGAACAATTGGCGCATAGAATGACAATGACAAGCGAGGAATGCGCGATGATGTTAAGAAAGCTTGTTCAAGCTGGTTTTATACAAATCGAGGATCAATCAAAGGATGGAGTAGGGTTTGAAAAGTATTCACTCGCTCCATTATGGCTAAAGCTTATCGATGACATAGAACGCGAACAAAAACAAGCAAATGTAGAAACGGCATTGATGGAAGAACAGAACTTATATACGCTGTTCGAACAGGAATTTGGCAGGCCGCTATCGCCGCTGGAATGTGAATCAATGGCGATGTGGATTGATCAAGATAAACATGACCCTGTATTAATAAAAGCGGCTTTACGAGAATCGGTCATGTCAGGAAAACTGAACTTCCGTTATATCGATCGAATTTTATTTGAATGGAAGAAAAATGGAATTGTTACATTGGAACAAGCGCGTGTTCAAGCGCTGAAATTTCGCCAAAAAACAAACAAACCAGATCAAAAGCCTGTTCAAAGCTCCAATGCGGTGCCTTTTTATAATTGGTTAGAGCAGTAGATGGATGATAAAAAAATGGAAGGTGAAAATACGTGCTAAATCGAAAGCAAATTCGTTTTTGTTTAGATGAAATGGCGAAAATGTTTCCTCACGCACATTGCGAATTAGTCCATTCAAACCCATTTGAATTAGTAATAGCTGTTTTGCTCTCTGCGCAATGTACAGATGCCCTCGTCAATCGTGTGACGGAGAAGCTTTTTGAAAAATATAAAACACCCGAAGATTATTTAGCGGTATCATTAAGTGAACTTGAAAGTGATATCCGTTCGATTGGTTTATTTAGAAATAAAGCAAAGAACATCCAAAAATTATGCCAAATGTTAATTGATGATTATGGAAGAGTCGTCCCATCGGAAAGGGAAGAATTAGAAAAGCTACCTGGAGTTGGCCGGAAAACAGCGAATGTCGTTATGTCCGTTGCATATAATGTGCCGGCAATTGCTGTTGATACGCATGTTGAAAGGGTGAGCAAGCGATTAGCATTTTGTCGTTGGAAAGATAGTGTACTAGAAGTAGAGAAGACATTAATGCGGAAAGTTCCAGAAGAGGAATGGTCGGTTACCCATCATCGGATGATTTTCTTCGGACGTTATCATTGCAAAGCGCAAAATCCTCAATGTCCAAGTTGCCCGTTGCTTGATGTATGTCGTGAAGGAAAAAAGCGGATGAAAAAGAAGGAACAAGCAATTGAACATGTGTAAACATTCCGCAATTCCAACTGAATTAGATCATCCGTTATTTGCTCATAAGACTGAGCAATATTTCCCTTATGAAATGAAATATTATAGCGGATTAGATGAGGATAAGTTCCTTCCTTGGAATGACCCGGATAAGTCTGTAAAAGATATTATGATTGAATGGACATCCGCCGAGCGAACATTACAAGCTCAATTTCAGGCACGCCGACAAGTGTCTGAAGCGGAGATGAAAAAGATAATCGCACATTATCTTAGTTTGCTTTTTTGGACAAATCATCAACCTGTTCAATTAAATCAATTGCATAAGAAAATAAAGCTCCTGCAAATTACACCGTATAATTTACCTGACCGCTTGGACTTTATCCTCAATCGTCCTTTTTCATATCAAGCATTTAAACAATTGCAGGAATTAATGTTAGAACAACAAAAACATTACGCAGCGATCAAAGTGAGAGGGCGATCTAAAACTCCATCAAATGAAAGGAATTGGAGCGTAAATTAACATAGACCAACAATAGAAGGAGTCCTCAGACTTTTGGACGGGACTGTCTAAAAGGGAAGTAGGCTATTGCTAAACATCGTACGCTCGATTAATCTTAATGAGGATTTATTGCCGTTGAGGGTTAATCGAGTATGTTTCGAATGACCTTAATGGGAGTTTATAACTGGTGAGGGTCGATCGAATGTGTTTCGATTGACCTTATTGAAGACTTTCTGAGGGAGAAGGGCAATCGGATAGAGTACGATTGACATTAATGAAGTGAATAGGCTATCAAGGGGAAATGGAAATCAACCTGAGCATAAAAAAGAAGGGGGTATTCAAAAGTCAATAAAAGTTTGACTTTTGAATACCCCTTTTTGCTGTTGCTTTATTTATTAATTGTTATTGCCATTCTCGTTTTCTCGGTTAGCCGGAGGCGGCTCTTGCCCTACGGGAGTGTCGGGATTTTCTGTTGAACCATTGTCATCTTCCCCAGCTTCGCCATTGTCCTCGCTTTGATTTTCATCTGGGGGAGGGGACCCACCATTGTCATTTCCATTCGGTTCTTCTATATTTCCTTGCTCTTGTTCATCCTCATCATTTTCTTCAAACTTAGGGATCGTCACACTCGCTGTTCCCGCTGTGCTTTCTTGGTCATTTGCAATTGCAACCACTTCGATGGAATAGGTGACCCCTGGTTGGACATTTTGAACGATATGACTGTATCCATCTATCACGCCAACATCTTGTGTATTGCCATCATCTGTTTTTATCGTGACGTTAAACTGCAATTCCTTTTTGTCTTTATCTGGATGATCCCATGTAAAGAGCACTTCGCTTTCCGCCTGATGATATTCTCCATGAACAGAAGGCGGGTCAAGCTTATCAAATGCTTTTGATACTTCCTTCGGCTCTGTTCCGGCAACAAATAGCTCGTAGACGATATTGCTATCAGGTGTATACTCACTTGGCTTTTTAGCTGGATTAGATCCTTTTTCAACCGCTGCTTTGACAACACTATTCGGCATTGTAAAGTCTGGCGTTTCAATACCATCTGAAACGTACTGCATTAAGTGCTTGTAAAGCTCGCGGGCGATTAATTGGTCATTTCCGTTTCTAGGAGTTTTTAACGGTGTACTCCTTTGCGCATATCCGGTCCAGACAGCCGTAGAATAATTTGTCGTATAGCCAGCGAACCAAGAATCAGGAACATCGCCTTCACTTAAGTTGTATTTTGTGAACTCTTCGTTCGTATAGTTCGATGTTCCTGTTTTACCAGCAGCATGTAGGCCAGGAATAATCGCTAATTTTCCTGTTGCTCCAGATTTATTGGAAATAACATCTTTAAGCATATCGGTAATCATATATGCAGTAGAATCCTTCATCGCGATTCTAGACTCGATTTTGTTTTTAACTTCTGTTTCACCATCACGTAAAACAATTTTTGTCACCGTATGTGGTGTGTTATATACGCCATTGTTCCCGAAAGTGGCATATGCTCCTGCTAATTTCATCGGGGATACATTCGTGATGCCTCCAATGGAAGCAGATTCGAAAAATTCCTTTTCATCAAACTCAAGGCCAAGATTTGCCGCAAATTCTCTCGATTTTTCAAGTCCAGCCGCTTGAAATGCCTTTAAGGCAGGAATATTCCGCGAACGATAAAGTGCTTCTCTCATTGTCATCTGTCCGAGATGACCTTTATCAAAATTTCGAATTGCTGTCCCGTTTGAATATGTGTACGGCTCATCAACGATTTGTTCATATGTTGACCAATTTAAATACTCAATCGCTGGCGCATAATCCAAAATCGGTTTGATCGTTGATCCAGGTGAGCGATCTCTAAGTGTTGTGGCAAAATTTGTTCCACGTTTAATATCTTGATATCGATTGCCGCCAATTGCGCGAATTTCCCCTGTTTTTGTATCTTGTAAAACGATTCCCGCTTGCATATCATCGTCAGGGAAATCAATAATTTCATTTGTTTCTGTAGGAGCTAGCATTTTTTCTACATATTCTTGCGCGTTTGGATCAAGTGTCGTATACACCGTTAATCCATCCGCAAAAATATTATAGTCGCCTAAAGCTTCAACCTCTCTAATGACTTGATCGACAAAGGAGTCATACTTATAGGCATTCTTTTTATTTTCTTCCTCATCAACTAAGCTTGCCGTAATGGAAACATTTTGCGCAGTTTCCATTTGCTCTTTACTAATTTTTCCATGTTGATGCATTAATGATAATACAATATTCTTTCGTTTATCAGCTTTTTCAGGGAATTCATATGGATTATAATTGTAAGGACTTTGCGGCAGACCTGCTAAGACAGCAATCTCTTGCAATTCTAACTCGCTCAATTCTTTACCAAAATAATACTTGGATGCTGTTTCGATTCCATGAATTCCGTTCGCATAACTGATTTTGTTCACATACATTTCGAAAATTTGCTTTTTCGTATAATTTTTCTCTAATTGCAATGAAAGCCATGCTTCCTGTGCTTTTCTTTTTAATGTTTTTTCGTTTGTTAAAAACGATCCTTTAATGACTTGCTGGGTGATGGTTGAAGCTCCTTCAGAACCGAAGCCGCGTGTTACGTTTGCGAGTACAGCCCCAGTCAGTCTTCTTAAATCAATTCCGCTATGTTTAAAAAAGCGAACATCTTCCGTTGCTAAAACGGCATCACGAACCGATTCAGGAATATCTTCGTAGTCAACATAGTCCCTTGTTTCGGTCCCAAGTGTTGTAAATGGGTTGCCATCCTTATCTAATAATTGCGAAGCGACAGGATCGATTAATGCAGTTTTATCGAGCTTTGGTGCGTCTTTTACGTAATAAGCGAAAAGTCCAACCCCAAATAACAGTCCTGCTACTCCAAGTATAAATAACCATAAAATGATTTTCTTAAATAGTTTCATCGGTTTTTTCGATGTTTTTCTTTTTTGCGCGGCTTGTTTGCGCCGTGCTTCACGTGTTTGTTGATTTTCTGCCATATGCAGCATTCCTCACTTTCATTCAAGCAAATTACAATAGCTGTTCCATTCGCCAGATCGAACAACCTTCATATTGCATAGATATCTTTGATGACTTTCAAATAATCAATTCGCGGTTGGTAGCCAAGTTTGATCTCATATCCATATTTGATGAACTCTTCTTTTGTAATCGACTTTCTTCCGCCTTTTCCCATCCGTTCCCAAAACTGTGACAAATAATCGTATTCTAATAAAAACACTTCCTCAGTCTTGGAAAATCTAACGATGACAAAGGCAATTCCACCACATTTGACTACATCGTCCATATGAGTGATTTGGTGAACATGGAAATTTTTGAGCGGAAACGACGTATCGCTTTTTGTTTCCTTTGCTTCAAAATCAATATATCTCCCTTTGTACACTCCATTAAAATCGGTTGTTGATGCTTGGCGGAAATAGGCCTCCTTTATAACGGCGGCGCTTCGGCGCTTATAATCGACATTTACAATTTGAATCGGGGTCGGTTTCTTATGGATGACGGCCATGCCTCTCGATAAGTAATATAGATTCGTATCGTTAATATCTTCCTCTAATGTCATTCCTCGCTTTGCGTACGAAGCATTTTTTAATTCCTTCACTTGTTTATTTTTGTTTGTTTGCAGCGAGTATTTTTTTCCATTCGGATAATGAAACTCCATCATGATCCCACCTCACTTGCCTTATTATACCATAGCTAGAACGAGAGGCAGATGTTGCCTATCACCATAAGACGTATAAACATTGTTTAAAGTTTCACTTTTTCAAAAGGAAAAGCAGAAAGTATCCATTTTTTAAGAAATCATTTTGATATTTGATTATTTGAATCTAGCTTATTCTGATTTGAAAACCAACATCCCGGTGGCACAGTTTGTAATAATACAGTTCTGAAAGAACGTTTGTGCTTTTCTTATATTAATATATGGAAATGTCGAATACAAATAGGAGAAGCTGCAAATAAAAACTTTGTTTGCCGAATTGCTTCTAGTTTTGTCAGGCGTGAAGGAAGATCGAAAGTTAGCGAGAATTAGACATATATTATAGATTTGGATGGAGGCGGAAAGAATGACCCGACAAGATCTTCTCGCGAAACTAGAGTTCATACGTGTTCAACTTGAGCAAATGGAAATCATGCTTGAGGAGAAAATGAGGAATGAAAAACAGGCAATGAAAACAGAGATGGAAAGAACGAACGAACGGGCAAGACGAGCCATTCATCGCTTAGATGTGACAACGAAAGCAAATGAACAAACATATAAAGTTTCATAATCTTGAAAAAGGCGAAACATCCTTTTAAGATAGATCATATGCAGCATAGTTTTTATGCTGTTTTTTTAATTCCTTAGGAAGGGGTGCAAGCAGTGGATCAACGTGAATTATATTTGCTGACGAGTCAGCTTTATGAATATAACCAACAGGCATCACAACATTTTCAACAAGGTAGGGAAACGGGAGTTGAAGGTGATTTTTATAAAGAAGTAAAACCATTTGCGGATGCTGTTAAAGAGTGTGTGGTAAGATGGGAGCCGGAAGCAGTTAAATGGCTCCTTAAAAATAAACCAAAGCATATTTATCCGCTTCAAATAAAAAACACGGCGGAAAATATTCAAATGGTTTCAGTTAGAGCCTTTTTTCCTTCAACAAGCTTAAAAAAAATGAAGGATCATATTCAATCGATTGAATTTGTGCTAAAAAGGATGCTTGATGAACTGGAAGATAAATGAGAGAAGAACCATTTTCTGACGCTCACCTGCTGTGATCATCGCACATAGTCTATAAGTATAAGAGGACGTTTGGGTAGTACGTTACAATATGCTATTTCATTATCGGTCTTTTGAACAGTTATTAGCGATGAACAAGGAGGAATGATCAGGATGCGACGTAATCATTATTACCCTTATTCCCCGGCACCATATCCGACGCAACAACCATATTTTCATCCTGGCAACCAATACATGGGGATGCAAGGCTATGGAGGAATGCCAGTCAATCAAGGGATGTATCCTCCATATGCAGCATTTCAAATGAATCCAACGATGCAATACGGCTTGAGTGAGCAAGGGTATGGACTATTTCAAAATCCGTTACAGCCGGAGGAAGATTATTTGTATGGCAACCAACAAAAATACAATCAATCTTATGGTCAGCCATATCATAAACCAATGCCAGGGCCCAATCAGTCTCAGCTTAATAAAAAGGGATCGTTTATGAATTCCTTTAAATCACAGGATGGTTCGTTTGATGTAAATAAAATGGTGAATACGACTGGGCAGCTTGTCAATGCGCTCACGCAAGTTTCCAATATGGCAAAGGGATTAGGCAGTTTTTTTAAAGTGTAGCTCAGGAATCGGGAGACCGGTTCCTGTTTTATTTTCATAAACAAATTTAAGTTTACCCAAAAATAAAACTTGACCTTTATATGAAAACGTCATCCAAAAAATGAATTTTTGGATGCCTATTTTAATCTTTTAAAAGGATACATAATACTGTTAATTTCCGCTCCAGGCAGAACGGAAATCAACACCTCCATCTCACTACCAACCGTACTTTTTTTAATACCTAAAATTGTCAATATATAATGTTTCGATCCTAAAAAAGACCACATCATAGAAAAGATCCTTAATTATTGATGAAAATCGGTAAACTTAAAAAAGTAATCATTCCAAAGCGAACGCTCATTCGTTATACTAGAGTGAAGAGGTGATGTTGATGATCAAGCGATATTCATTTCAACAATTAATAGATAATCTAAAAAATCATGCCGATTTTCGCGATCGGGTCATTTCTTGGCATACAATCCCCGAAAGACAAGCAAAAACGGCACCGTTTCCTAGAGAACTTCATCCATCTCTTGCAGAAGCATTGCAAAAGAAGGGGATTTCTGAATTATACATTCATCAAGAGGAAGCTTTTCAGGCAGCGATGGAGGGACAACATTTTACTGCGATTACCCCGACGGCGTCCGGGAAAAGTTTATGCTATAACTTACCCGTTTTACAAACAATGATTAAAGAGCAATCGGCACGTGCGTTGTATTTATTTCCGACAAAGGCGCTTGCCCAAGATCAAAAGGCGGATTTGAATGAATTGATTGATTTCGGTGATCTTCCGATTAATAGTTATACATATGACGGAGATACGGCAGCGAATATTCGGCAAAAAATAAGAAAAGCGGGCAATATCGTTATTACGAATCCAGATATGCTTCATTCCGCCATTTTACCGCATCATACAAAATGGGTAGCCTTATTTGAAAACTTAAAATTTATTATTATTGATGAATTACATATTTATCGCGGAGTTTTTGGAAGCCATGTGGCAAATGTCATAAGGAGATTGAAAAGAATTTGCCGCTTTTATGGAGCAAATCCTATTTTTATATGCACATCAGCGACCATTGCCAATCCGCAAGAGTTAGGGGAAGGGCTTACGGGCGAAAAGCTGCGCTTAATTGATCGTAATGGGGCGCCAAGTGGGAAAAAACATTTTGTTTTTTATAATCCGCCGATTGTTAATCGTCAGTTAAACATTCGCAGAAGTGCAACATTGGAAGTGAGAAAACTTGCTTCAGAATTCTTAAAGCAAAAAATCCAAACGATTATTTTTGCGAGAAGTAGGGTAAGGGTTGAAATAATTTTAACGTATTTACAAGAACTCGTTTTAAGAGAATTAGGGCCAAAATCGATTCGTGGATACCGCGGCGGGTATTTACCGACGCAACGCCGGGAAATTGAACGAGGATTACGCGATGGGTCCATTTATGGAGTAGTAAGCACGAATGCGTTAGAACTAGGAGTAGACATTGGACAATTGCAAGTTTGTATTATGGCGGGCTATCCAGGGACGATTGCCAGCGCATGGCAGCAGGCGGGACGAGCCGGTCGCAGGATGGGGGAGTCACTCGTCATTATGGTAGCCAGCTCTGCACCGCTCGATCAATATGTGATCGAGCATCCGGAATATTTTTTGAAACAGTCTCCGGAAACAGCGAGGATTAATCCAGATAATTTGATTATTTTGCTTGATCATATTAAATGTGCTGCATATGAGCTTCCTTTTAGTGATGGAGAACAATTTGGTAAGTTGGATATAAAGGAAATATTACAATTTTTAACAGAAGAACGCGTATTGCATCAAAATGGAGATAAATGGTATTGGATGAATGATTCATTCCCCGCCCATAATATTAGTTTGCGATCGGCTTCGCAAGAAAATGTTGTCATCGTTGATCGGACAGATCAAGCGCATGTAAAGGTGATTGGGGAAATGGACACGTTTAGCGCTTTGACGCTTTTGCACGATGAAGCGATTTACTTGCATCAAGGGACGCAATACCAAGTAGAGTATCTTGATTGGGATGAAAAGAAAGCTTTCGTAACGGAAGTGGATGTCGATTATTTTACAGATGCCAATTTAGCTGTCCAATTAAAAGTTCTTGAAATGGATAAGCATAAACATACTCCACTAGCTGAAATGGCTTATGGAGATGTGACCGTTAATGCGATGGCCACTATTTTCAAAAAGATCAAATTTGACACGCATGAAAATATCGGCTCGGGGCCAATCCATCTACCAGAACTTGAATTGCATACAAGCGCGGCTTGGCTATCGATGAATGAGCCATTAATCGATAACCGAATCGCGGATCTTGAGGTTGGAATGATTGGGGCGGCACATGCGTTAAAAGCGATGATTCCTTTATTTGTTATGTGTGATCCAGCTGATATTCATGTAGTTCCACAAATAAAGGCGACTCATAATGAAAAGCCGACAATCTTTATTTATGATCAATACCCAGGAGGCATCGGTTTAAGTGAGAAAGTATATGAACAGATGCCGGAAATCATTCAGGCGACGAATCAGATGATTGCTCACTGTCGTTGTGATCATGGCTGTCCATCATGTATTGGTACGGATCAGATAGAGAAAGGTGCAAAAGAGGCTACGACTACTTTATTAGCAATATGGCAAAATGCACTGGAAAGTTAGCAGTCTAAATAGGAGAGGATTTGAGTGTCTCTTACAAACCATTTAAAGCGATTTAAGCAACATATTATTAGAGACTCAGATGTAAGCATTCAAGAAAGCAAAAAAGTTGGCTTCGATTATCCACACGATTATGAAAACGTATGGAAGGAAGCTGGGGTCGTTACGTATAAAGATGAGGATGCTGTTTGTTTTATTCGGGAGAAACGTTATCCATTGCATCATGTGCATGGGAACTATTCGTTTTCAGATTTTATAACGGCTGTTTATCAGTGGAATCAATTTGAGGGGAGTCACCCACTTTCAACGAAAGGGATGGGACCATCGGATTTGTTTTTCTTTGATACGGAAACGACAGGTCTTTATGGCGGAGCGGGAAATACAATTTTTTTATTAGGACATGCTCGCGTTATTGATCATGAAGTAATCGTAAGACAACATTTTTTACCTGAGCCAGGGTTTGAAGTTCCATTATATAAAAGTTTTTTAGAGTCGGTTGATTATACAACGCTCGTTACATACAATGGAAAAGCATTTGACTGGCCACAAGTAAAAACTCGTCATACATTTGTGAAAGAGCATGTACCAAAATTGCCAGACTTCGGTCATTTTGACTTATATCATGCGGCGAGAAGATTGTGGAAAAATAAGCTTGAATCAGTGAAGCTCGTTAATGTTGAAAAACATATTCTCGGTGTGACAAGAAAAGATGATGTGCCAGGCTATTTGGCGCCAATGATTTATTTTGATTATGTTGAAAGAAAGAATCCAGAAGCAATCTTAAAAGTAATGAAGCATAATGAACTGGATATTTTGTCATTAATTACGTTATATACTCACTTAACCTTTCAAATACATTGCCTTGATCCGCAGCAAACAGCGGAAGAAAAAGTGTTTATTGGGAAATGGTTTAATGCGATTGGTGAACGTGAAGTAGCAGCTTCAACGTTTGAACTTGCGATGAATGAGGATATCACGGCTGAATATGAGCTGGCATATTATTATAAACGGAAGAAAAACTATGACAAGGCAAAACAATTATGGCTCACAGCAACGCAAGGAAATGATCAACGAATCCGAAAAGAGGCATTCATCGAGCTTGCCAAATTAATGGAGCATCAATATAAAGATTACAAAAAAGCCCTCGCTTATACAGAAAGCGCAATAATGGTTCATGAACAGACGAATAATGGTCAAATTGATCATGCTGATCCATTCGTTTTAGCAGGAAATAAAAGAATGAAGCGCCTTCATGGGAAATTAGAGAAATTTCAATCATTTCCCGGGCAAGCGCAGTAGTCGACGTTTTTTTATCTATTTTGCTATATAAATCGTCAAAATTTGAATGGGTAAAAGACGGAAAAATAGGTATTTCCATTAGTACATGTATTGGACTATTCACATAGAGTGTAAGTGTAAACAGATAAACGAGAAGAAAGGAGCTATGTACATGTTTAACAAATGTGGTTGTCCTACGTGTGTTATGCCTGCCGTTGTTCACCCAACAAAGTGCTGTGTAAAACATTCTTGTAATAATATTATTGTGCCGGAAATCCATCCTTCACATACAACACATGTCAATCATGAAAATATTATCCATCAACATTATTTCCCACACACTGAGTCTTTTGTAAATGAAGTGACAAATGAGCAAGTTGTGATGCCCGGTCCAGGACCGGGAGTTGGTGGAGTAGCAGGACCAGGATTTGGACCAGGACCAATGGGGATGGGTCCAGGAATGGGTCCAGGACCAATGGGAATGGGTCCAGGAATGGGTCCAGGACCGGGTCCAATGGGAGTAGGGCCGATGGGAATGGGTCCAGGACCAGGATTCGGCCCGCGTCCAGGATCCTGTGGTCCTCGCCCAGGATTCCCTTATTAATATGCTATAAATAAAAGCGAGGATGAAGTTATTTTCATCCTTGCTTTTCATTTAAATAAATGTTTAAGAAAGTGGAGGACTCATTTTGCTAAAAGTCGTGGCTATCACTGGATATAAATCATTTGAATTAGGTATATACAAAAACAGTGATCCTGCTGTACAATACATAAAAAAGTTATTATCAAGACAGATTGCACAATTAGCCGAAGAAGGGCTTGAATGGGTGATTATTTCCGGTCAACAAGGAGTCGAGCTTTGGGGGGCAGAGGCTTTAATCGCTTTGCAAGATCAATACCCAGATTTAAAACTTGCTGTTATTACGCCATTTTTGCATCAGGAAGAAAAATGGAATGAAGACAATCAGCAATTATATGAAAAGGTGATTGCCCATGCCGACTATGTTGCATCGTTATCAAAACAGCCTTATACGGCACCTTGGCAATTTCGAAATAAAAATCAATTTTTTCTTGAAAAAACGAATGGGGCGATTATACTTTATGATGAGGAAAAAGAAGGGTCACCTAAATATTATTATCAACTTGCTCAGAATTATCGGGAAAAACAACCTTATGAGATAAGAACAATTGATTTTTATGATCTGCAAGCGATTGTTGATGAGGATAACTTTTGACAAAATGGCTAAATTTTGAAAGAATATACATAATGTAGGGTGAATGTCGAGGTGATGTTTTGAATGTTGGCTGATAAATTAAAAATGACGGCAAAAGAAATTTTAGAAAAAGAATTTAAAACTGGCTTCCGTGGTTATAAACAAGAAGAAGTAGATAAATTTTTAGATTTAATTATTAAAGATTATGAAGTGATGCATCAAACGGTTGATGATTTGCAGCAAGAAAACTTGCGCTTAAAAAAACAGCTTGAAGATCAATCTCGTAGACAGCCTGTACAACCGGCAGGAACAACGAATTTTGATATTTTAAAGCGGCTATCAAATTTAGAAAAACATGTTTTCGGCAGTAAATTAGATGAATAAGTTTCACGAATTTACCATTGCAATTATAAGCAAATACGATTACAATTAAAAGTCGGTGCTACGATAACATTCGGGTAATCGCTGCCGCATCATGCGGTAGAGGAAAGTCCATGCTCGCACAGTGCTGTGATGCCTGTAGTGTTCATGCCTGACGAAACAATAAGTCAGGGCAGCTCGGTATAAACGGGGCTGACGGCAGGGAAAACACCTACGTCTTCTTGATATGGTGTGACTACCTTGAAAGTGCCACAGTGACGGAGCTTTGTTGGAAACAGCAAAGGTGGAACGAGGTAAACCCCATGAGCGAGCAACTCAAAATTTGGTAGAGGCACTCTTTCTGAGGAAACGAACGAGGAAAGAGGCAAGATATGATGATCTTGCAGATAGATGATTACCGCCGGAGTACGAGGTCCACCTTTGACCGCTTGCAGTACAAAGGTACAGAACATGGCTTACATGAATGTTATAATAGGCTAATGCACAAAGACATGCCCTTCTTTTTATGAAGAAGGGCATTATTCCGTGTTTAAAATGTGCTAAACTTACATAATAATGGAAATGATACGATTTTCTCTCCGTCTCACTGATCCATTGAAAAGACGATCACGTGAATCGGTTTCAAATCAATTAAAATAAAGGTGAGAAGAAGATGGGAAAATTTAAACTAATCGCAACGACCGCTATGGGAATCGAGGCTATTGCTGCAGACGAAGTAAGAAAGCTTGGTTACCAATGTGAAGTGGAAAATGGAAAAGTTATTTTTACTGGCGATGAATTAACAATTGCCCGCACGAATTTATGGCTGCGCACAGCGGACCGAGTAAAAATCGTCGTTGGCGAATTTCCTGCTAGAACATTCGAAGAGCTTTTTGAAAAAACGAAGGCATTGCGCTGGGAAGATTATCTCCCTGTCGATGCTGAATTTCCCGTTCAAGGGAAGTCGGTAAAATCAACCTTATTCAGTGTGTCTGACTGTCAAGCTATTGTTAAAAAAGCGATTGTTGATAGGCTAAAAACCGCTTATAAAAAAGATACATGGCTTGCTGAAACAGGACCATTATTTAAAATCGAAGTGTCGTTATTAAAAGATAAGGCATTGCTTACAATTGATACATCAGGAGCGGGATTGCATAAGCGTGGTTATCGAGCAGGACAAGGAGAGGCACCGATAAAAGAAACACTTGCTGCTGCATTAATTAAGCTAACTAATTGGCATCCAGAACGCCCGTTTCATGATCCATTTTGCGGATCAGGCACAATCCCGATTGAAGCAGCACTAATTGGGCAAAACATCGCTCCAGGATTTAATCGAGAATTTCTAGGTGAAGAATGGCCGTGGATGGATGAAAAGATTTGGGCAGATGCGAGGATGGAAGCAGAGGATGTAGCTGATTATGATCAAAAGCTGAATATATCTGGTACAGATATTGACCATAGAATGATTGAAATTTCACAAGCTAATGCATTTGAAGCCGGGCTTGGGGATTTGATCGAATTTAAGCAAATGCGTGCGCAGGATTTTACAACGAAAAGTGAATATGGTGTTATGCTCGGAAACCCTCCATATGGTGAGCGGCTAGGAGATAAAAAGATCGTTGAAAAGATGTACAAGGAAATTGGTCACGCCTTTCAAAAGTTTGATACTTGGTCGTATTATTTCTTAACGTCCCATCCAGAATTTGAACAATTATACGGGAAGAAGGCAACAAAAAAAAGAAAGCTGTTCAACGGTTTTATTCGAACAGATTTATACCAATTTTGGGGGCCAAGACCACCAAGAAAATAAGCATGAATAAGAATCCCCTTTACTGAATATACTGGATGTATATTTTACCGTGCGAGGTGAGGGGTATGCATTCTTATGTAGATGATTTGCAAAAAATATCAAACGCACTTCAATCGTCTTACGATGCAGTAGCGAATGATGAAAGTGCAACAGAACAAGGGTTAGAACGTTTGGATGAAGCAAAAGAGGGATTACATAGTGCCTTACACCATTTATTAATGCAGAAAAGAAGATAGAATCAATCATTTTCCTGCATGAACAGGCAATTAATAATCCCGTTCTGACATTTACTTAAGCAGAAATAGAAAACTGAACATCTATGGAAGCTTCAATTACACGCAAGTGCTATTGCACTTGCGTTTCATATTGGTTAATACATTGTTGTTACTGGGGGATATGTTATGCGTCCAGCATTACCATTTGAATTATCGAAAGATCGTTCTTTTTATGAACATCTCCAAGATTGGATTGGAGATGTGTTTTATGATATTTTACCAGACAAAGGTTTTGAATTAAGAGATGAGCAAATCTTTATGGCTTTTCAATTGGAAAAGGCTTTTTCAGAGAAAAAAGTCATGTTCGCTGAAGCGGGTGTTGGCACAGGAAAAACGCTCGTATACCTTTTATACTCGATCGCTTATGCAAGATATACAGGGAAGCCAGCGATCATTGCGTGTGCGGATGAATCATTGATTGAGCAGCTTGTAAAAAAAGAAGGTGACATTAAAAAGATCGAGAAGGCACTAGGATTTCCGATTGATGTTAGGCTGGCAAAGTCAAGGGAGCAATATTTATGTCTGCAAAAATTAGATCAAGTGATCAATCAATCAGATTCTGACACGTATTTAGATATTCATGACGAGTTACCTGCGTTTGTCCACGAGAATTCATCGATGATGAACTTTGATAAATATGGCGATCGTAAAGACTATCCTTATGTTACTGAAGAAGAGTGGGCAAATGTAGCATGGGACTCACTCCAAGATTGTGTATCATGTTCGAAAAGACATCGCTGTGGCCAGACACTTCACCGTGATTATTATCGAAAAGCTGCTGATATCATCGTTTGTTCCCATGATTTTTATATGGAGCATATTTGGACGAAGGATGCGCGCAAACGAGAGGGGCAACTTCCTCTATTGCCGGAAGCAAGCAGTGTCGTGTTTGACGAAGGGCATCTATTAGAATTTGCTAGTCAAAAAGCATTAACATATCGAATTACGGCTGAAACGTTGGAACAACTGCTTATTCGCCTTCAAGAAAATGATGTAAGAGAGAGTACACTTTTTTCGATTGAACATGTCCTAGAGTTGAATATGGAGTTGTTTGCTGCACTATCTGCATCTGCAAAGCCTGTTGTCGGTTCAGATCGAATGGAGCTAAGTAAAACGACTGAATTAATCGCCCAGGCAAAAGCACTTTTGCAACAAATCAATCAATTATCAGAAGAGCTCGTATTTGAATCAGAATTATATACAATTGACGAATATGAATTAAAAATCGTTGAAGAATATCTAGATCAAATCATCTTTTCTTTGACATTGCTTATTGAAGATAAAAAAGGGATTATTTGGTTTGAGCAATATTCAGCTAGTCAAACGCTTGTGATCATGCCAAGACTTGTCAGTGATATTTTAAGTAATCAAGTGTTTTCACAAAAAATACCTTATGTGTTTTCTTCCGCAACCCTCTCAAATGATGGGGATTTCTCCTACTTGAGTAATAGTTTAGGGATTAAAGACTATTTATCATTAACCGTTGAATCTCCGTTTCAGTATGAAGAGCAAATGGAAATATCTTTACATCTTGAGGACGATAAAGAGAATAAATGGAAAAACATGTTGCGATCGATTAATGAAGCGAAAGGAAGGTCCTTACTTCTCTTTAATCATCAATCGGATCTTGCTCAATTTAAACGATACGTGGCACAAATCGAATATAAAGAATATCCTGTTGTCTTTGAAGGGGACGCTGAAATTAGTACATTAATTGAGCAATTTCAAAATGATGATCAGATTGTTCTTTGCGCATATACGCTATGGGAAGGGTTGGATATTCCTGGGTCTGCACTGGAAAATGTTATGATTGATTCTCTTCCGTTTCCACCATTTGATCCTGTTTTTGATGCAAAGAGGAATGCTGCGCAATCTCCATTTGAAGAGGTGGATCTTCCTTACATGCTTTTAAGGCTAAAACAAGGAATTGGAAGATTAGTAAGAACTTCAACAGATAAAGGTACAGTTCATGTTTGGATGAGTAAGGACGAAAGGGATACAATTTTACCTGAAGTAGAGAAGGTTCTTCCTGTTCCTGCAAAATCGTCTTTTGTTATGTTGAAATAATATTGCAACTCGATCAAATCATGTTATACTAAGAACATTCTTATTATGCATTCACTCATATAATCGCGAGAATATGGCTCGCAAGTTTCTACCGATTTGCCGTAAACAAATCGACTATGGGTGAGCAGTGAAGGTCATGTGTACATTCGTTTACAACCTTTTTCTTTCGAATATAAGCTCGAAGGACATTGCTCCACTCATTTTTATGTTTGGATGCCATCGCCTTTGGGCTTTTTTTATTGCTCTTTGGCAAATATTTGAAAGGGGAAAAAAATAGTGAAATTATTAAAGGACAAAATCATTAAGGAAGGCTCTGTACTTTCAGATACGGTTTTAAAGGTGGATTCCTTTTTAAATCATCAGTTGGACCCAGAGCTTATGAAAGCGGCGGGAGAAGAATTTGCAGCAAGATTTGCCAATGCTGGCATAACAAAAATCTTGTCAATCGAGTCATCTGGTATTGCTCCAGCTCTAATGACTGGATTAACGCTTGGCGTTCCCGTTGTTTTTGCTCGTAAACGAAAATCATTAACTTTAAAAAATAATATGTATGTCGCACAGGTTCATTCTTTTACAAAGAATGAAACGAATGAAATCTGTGTGTCAAAAGATTTTATAAGCGAAGAGGATCGAATTCTGATCATTGACGACTTTTTAGCGAATGGACAAGCTGTGCTTGGCTTACTCGATATGATCGAACAAGCAAATGCTAGCTGTGTTGGTGCAGGTATTGTCATTGAAAAAGGCTTCCAAGATGGTGGAAGCTTGCTGAGAAATAAAGGACTGAATGTAGAATCCCTTGCCATTATTAAATCCCTTGAAGGTGGAATCGTTACTTTTATTGAGGAGGATGTTAAGTAATGAAGAAGCAGCTCCGTTTATCGGCCCTCGGCATGCAGCATGTATTAGCGATGTATGCGGGGGCAGTGATCGTTCCCCTCATTGTTGGAGGTGCGCTTGGTCTTACTGTTGAACAGCTCACCTATCTAGTTTCAATTGATATATTAATGTGTGGAGTTGCTACCATTCTTCAAGTAATGAGTAATCGTTTCTTTGGAATTGGGCTCCCTGTTGTTCTTGGTTGTACATTTACAGCAGTTGGACCGATGATTGCCATTGGAGGAGAATATGGAATCTCAGCCATTTATGGTTCAATTCTCGTTTCTGGACTATTCGTTGTGTTAATTAGTCAGTTTTTTGGCAAATTAGTTCGCTTTTTTCCACCAGTTGTAACAGGTTCAGTAGTAACGATAATTGGGATTACACTTATACCTGTCGCGATCAACAATATGGGTGGAGGAAGTGGAGCAGCTGATTTTGGATCAATGAAAAATATCAGTCTCGCATTTGGGACATTAATATTTATTATATTACTATATCGTTTTTCTACTGGTTTTATAAAAGCAATTTCAATATTATTAGGTTTATTAGTAGGGACGATTGTTGCCGCTTTTGCTGGAATGGTGAATTTCAGCCCAGTTCTAGATGCATCATGGTTTCATCTCGTTAAACCATTTTACTTCGGAACACCAACATTTCATTGGTCTGCCATTTTAACGATGATTCTTGTTGCGATGGTCAGCCTTGTTGAATCCACTGGTGTTTATTTTGCACTCGGTGATATTTGTAAACGTGATTTATCAGAAGAAGATCTTTCGAAAGGTTATCGGGCAGAGGGGCTTGCGATTTTATTTGGCGGTTTTTTCAATGCTTTCCCTTATACAACATTTTCACAGAATGTCGGTCTTATTCAAATGTCCGGTGTAAAATCTAGGAATGTTATCTTTATTACAGGTGGAATGCTGATTACGCTTGGTTTTATTCCAAAGATCGGGGCAATTACAACGATTATCCCGAATTCCGTTTTAGGAGGCGCGATGGTTGCCATGTTTGGCATGGTCATCTCACAAGGAATAAAAATGCTAAGTAAGGTCATTTCAGATTCACAAGAAAACGCGATGATTATTGCATGTTCAATCGGAATCGGGTTAGGTGTAACGGTTGTTCCAGATCTTTTTGCACAGTTGCCGAATAGTATGCAAATATTAACAAGCAACGGAATTGTAGCTGGAAGTATGACGGCAATAATTTTAAATATTGTTTTTAATATGTTACCGTCGAAAAAAACAAAAACGGTTTTAGTAGCCGATAAAAAGGCAGTTTAAAATTAAAAGAAGCGGACTCAATTTGAGTCCGCTTCTTGCATTATTAAATATTTACTGGTGCTTTTTTGAGTGTTTTTGCGAAATCTTTTAATTCTTCAATGTATGCATTGAACTCATCAATGTTCATTTGTTGAGCTGAATCAGATAATGCAACGGCTGGATCAGGATGAACCTCAGCCATAACAACGTCTGCTCCAATCGCAAGCGCTGCTTTTGAAGATGGAAGAAGTAAATCTTTGCGTCCTGTTGAATGCGTAACATCAACAACAACAGGCAAATGTGTTTCTTTCTTCAAAATAGGAACAGCTGAAATATCTAATGTATTTCTTGTTGCTCTTTCGTACGTACGAATACCTCTTTCACAAAGAATGATTTGATCGTTTCCTTGCGCGATAATGTATTCAGCAGCATAGATGAATTCTTCAATTGTTGCCGAAAGTCCACGTTTTAAGAGAACAGGCTTGCGCACAGCTCCCGCTTCTTTTAGCAATTCGAAGTTATGCATGTTTCTTGCTCCGATTTGAATGACATCAACGTATTTCAATGCCATTTCCATATGATTTGGATGAAGGATTTCACTAATCACTGCCAAACCTTCTTCATCCGCAACTTGACGCAAGATTTTTAAGCCATCTTCGCCAAGACCTTGGAAATCGTATGGTGATGAACGTGGTTTAAACGCTCCGCCGCGCAGTAATTTCAATCCTTGTTTTTTCATTGCTTGAGCAACTGATTTTACTTGCTCATAACTTTCAACCGCACAAGGCCCCATGATGAAATGAGCGTTTCCATCACCAATATTCTCACCAAGTATAGAAACGATTGTATCTTCAGGCTTTTTCTTTCTTGATACGAGTAAAGCCTTTCTGTTATCGTCTTCTTGAAGCTCTAAGCTTGCTTGGAAAATTTGTTTGAATACGTGTTGGACCGTCGACGTATCGAATGGGCCTTCGTTATGTTCAGCTAATAAATTTAATAATTTTCTTTCTTGAACAGGGTCAAAACGCTTAGTGCCCTGCATTTCTTTTAATTTACCGATTTCTTGTGCAATCCGGCCTCGTTCGTTTAATAATTCTAACATTTGTAACGTCGTTTTCTCAATTTTTGAACGCAATACCTCTAGTTCTGACAACGATAAGCCCTCCTTATAATTTTCGAATGGTTCACAGCGAAACTCTGTAATAATTCAGAGTTTTCTCACTTTAAGACTTCAACGCTGTAAAGTGTGTGTGTGATTATTTTTGTTGATAGTTCAATACATTAGACCTTAAATGCAAAGCTGTCAAGAGGTTAAAAGAAAGTATTTTTCTTTTTCATTATTTTACATGAAATCATGTAAAGTGTGACAAAATGGTGAAGAATGAATATATAAAGTAAAAGCTAATGACAACATGATAAAATGATTGAAATTGTCTTTTTTGAAAGTAAAGAATATATAATTTTTATTGTTTTCATTTCAAAAATCAGACTTCCGTGTCTAGCTCTAAGCGACTAACGAACTTCACTCTTCTTCCTACGATAAGTCAACATCGGCTCTTTCGCCGTGTATACTTTAAGGAACGTCGACGCACCAACATCCTGTTGGGCAGTTTGTACGTCACTAGACAAGCCCCTTGCGCTTTTATTATAAAATCTTTTAGAAAATAACGAAATATCACTTTACAATTTCGTTCGCTTATGATAAAAATTAAATCTAAATAGCCAATAAAAAAGCAAAGACAGGGCACAGTAGCATTCCTATCATTGTAAAGTCAGAGAGCTGGTGGATGGTGAAAATCAGCACAGATTTGAATGTGAATTACTCCCTCGAGCTTCTTTTTAGAACGTTTAGCCACTTGCTAAATCAGTAAAAAAAGACGGTAGAGCCGTTATCCATTTGATGAGAGGTGGACGTATGTCCACAATTAGGGTGGTACCGCGATATTTAATCGTCCCTGCTAAATGCAGGGGCGATTTTTGTATTTTAAGGAAAAGATGACTGGAGGAATAATGATGAGATATTTAACAGCAGGCGAGTCACATGGACCGCAATTAACAACGATTATTGAAGGGGTGCCAGCGGGTTTATATTTAACAGCAGAAATGATTAATGATGAGCTGGCAAGAAGACAAAAAGGGTATGGCCGTGGCCGAAGAATGCAAATTGAAAAAGATGAGGTTGAAATTTTAAGCGGTGTAAGACATGGCTATACACTTGGGGGACCAATTACACTTGTTGTTCAAAATAATGATTTTAAACATTGGACAAAAATTATGGGAGCAGCCCCAATTAGTGAAGAAGAGCGTGAAGAAGTAAAAAGACAATTAACGAGACCGCGTCCAGGCCATGCAGATTTAAATGGCGCATTAAAATACGGACACCGTGATATGAGAAACGTTTTGGAAAGATCTTCAGCTCGAGAAACGACAGTGAGAGTAGCAGCAGGGGCGGTTGCGAAAGTCATTTTACGTGAGCTTGGTGTTCACATCGGTGGTCATGTATTGGAGATTGGTGGAGTGAAAGCGAAAAGATTGCCATATGATTCGATTAAGTCATTGCAAGAAATCACGGAAGCCTCTCCGGTTCGTTGCCTTGATGAGGAAGCGGGAGAAAAAATGATGAGGGCAATTGATGAAGCAAAGGAGAACGGCGATTCAATCGGCGGGATTGTGGAAGTGATCGCAGAAGGAATGCCGATTGGTGTCGGCAGCTATGTTCATTATGATCGAAAGCTGGAAGCAAAGCTTGGTGGCGCAATGATGAGCATTAATGCATTTAAAGGTGCGGAAATCGGAATCGGGTTTGAAGCGGCTGAGAAGCCAGGAAGCCAAGTTCACGATGAAATTACTTGGGATGAGCAAAATGGTTATTCGCGCAGGTCGAATAATGCAGGTGGCTTTGAAGGTGGAATGACGACGGGAATGCCAATCGTCATTAGAGGGGTCATGAAACCAATTCCAACTTTATATAAACCACTTGAAAGTGTTGACATCGATACAAAAGAACCTTTCAAAGCAAGCATAGAACGCTCTGATAGCTGTGCAGTGCCAGCAGCAAGTGTCGTTGCCGAATCAGTGATCGCATGGGAGCTTGCCGTAGCATTACTAGATCAATTTGGCCGTGATCGTATGGATGCGATCAAAGAAAACATACAGAGGCATAAAGAATATTCATTGCAATTTTAACTCGAATTAGCGGAAGTCACTCACTTTGATAAGTGGCAGGTTGAATGCTGTATCACAATTTAAATCTTTTTGTACCTTGCTGTCGGTACAAAAAGATTTGCTGATTCAAGTTAAACCTCCGTTGGATATCATGCAACTTAGCCTTTAAAGAAAATATGAATGAAAGTGGGAACCGATTATGATCAAAAAGCAGCTTCAAACATTAACGGCATATGCTCCAGGAAAAACGACCGATGAAGTGAAGCAACAATATGGTTTAGAAAAAATCGTCAAATTAGCTTCGAACGAAAATCCATACGGAAGCTCACCACATGTTCTTAAGGCGATTACAAATATTGAAGACTTTGCTATCTATCCTGACGGTGCAGCTTCAAAATTACGAGCAAAGGTCGCAAAACATGTTCAAGTGGCTGAAAATCAGCTTATCTTTTCAAGTGGATTAGATGAACTGATTCAAATTTTAAGCAGAGCGATTTTATCGCCTGAAACGAATACGGTAATGGCACAAGGTACATTTCCGCAATACAAGCATCATGCTGTAATTGAAAATGCCGAAATTCGTGAAGTGCCTTTAAAAGATGGCTGCCATGATTTAGAAGGTATGTTAGCAGCAGTTGATAAGCGGACGAAAATCGTCTGGATTTGTAATCCGAATAATCCAACGGGCACATATGTAAATAAAGATGAACTTGATCAATTTTTAGCGCGTGTTCCAGCTGATGTGCTTGTCGTTTTAGATGAAGCATATTACGAATATGCGACAGCGGAAGATTACCCGCAAACGATTCCGCTCGTTGCTCAATATGATAACTTAATGGTTTTGCGAACATTTTCTAAAGCATACGGACTGGCCGCATTTAGAATTGGTTATGGTGTCGGCGCAGCAAGCTTGATTCAGCAATTAGAAGTAGCGAGGCTGCCATTTAATACATCTGTCCTCGCACAAGAAGCGGCAATTGCCGGACTGGATGATCTTGAATTTGTGCAAACAAGCGTTGAGCGCAATGCGACCGAGAGAGAAAAATTTTATCAGTTTTTTGATAAGCATGGTATTTCTTATTATCAGTCATTAGGAAATTTTATTTTTATAAACATTCCAGGAAAAACAAGTGGAGAAGTATTTCAATATTTGCTTGAAAGAGGCTTCATCGTTCGCCCATTTCCTACCGGTATCCGAATTACAGTCGGTGCGGAGAAAGATAATGATGAATTAAAGCAATTATTGAAAGAGATGCTTGTTGTAAAAGTTTAACAAGGATAGGCAGTGACAAGATGGAAGAAAGAAAGCACATACTTTTAATTGGAGTCGGTCTGATCGGCGGCTCCGTTGCACTGGCAATTAAAAAAGAACATGATGTCAACATTACAGGCTTTGATGTTAATGAGGAGAACTGTAAGTTGGCGGAAAAAATGAATATTATCGATCGTTATACAGAGTCTATTGAACAAGAAGCAGGCAATGCAGATTTGATCATACTAGCTTGTCCTGTTGAAAAGGCAGAGCGGATATTATCAACGCTAGAAAATCTTACGTTGAAAAAAAATGTAATTATTACGGATGTATGTAGTACAAAAAGCCGTTTAATGGAAAAAGCAGAAGCACTTTTTAATGGAAACGCGGCGTTTATTGGCGGACATCCAATGGCTGGGTCCCACAAAGTTGGGCCTGGCAGTGCGAAAGCTCATTTATTTGAAAATGCCTTCTATGTATTAACTCCATCGAAACAAGCAAGACCTGAAGCAGTTGCTGAATTAAAAGAATGGTTGAGAGGGACGAAGGCAAACTTCATTATAATGGATGCACAAGAGCATGATTTAGTCACTGGAGTTGTCAGTCACTTCCCGCATGTCATTGCAGCAAGCTTGGTACGACACGTCCAGTCCTATTCAGAGAAAAATGAGCATGTGAACTTCCTTGCTGCTGGTGGCTTCCGGGATATTACGCGAATCGCTTCGAGCAGCCCAGAAATGTGGCGTGATATCGTTCGCCACAATCAACCAATGCTATTATCATTAATTGATGAATGGATGAAGGAGATGGATCAAGTTCGCGGGCTCATTCATGAAGGGAATAGCGAGCATTTATATGATTATTTCTCTGGAGCAAAAAAATTCCGCGATTCCTTACCAGTAAGAGCGCGAGGGGCGATTACAGCATTTTATGATTTATATGTAGATGTGCTCGATAAACCAGGTGTCATTTCAAGTGTGACATCGTTACTTGCAGAGGAAAACATTAGTATTACAAATATCCGAATTATTGAGGCGCGTGAAGATGTGTATGGTGTCTTGCGGCTTAGCTTTCAAACATTAGAGGACATGGAGAAAGCAAGGATCAGTCTAGAAGCAAGGGGATATGAGACATATATTAGTATGTAGGGAGTGAAAAAGATGGCGAAAGTAGTGACAGAAGAACGTACACAATTACAAGGGGTTATACGTGTACCGGGAGATAAATCGATCTCGCATCGTGCGGTTATGTTCGGGTCGATTGCCCAAGGAAAAACGATCGTAAAAGGATTGCTGACAGGGGACGATTGTTTAAATACGATTGCCTGTTTTCGTAAATTAGGCGTGAACATTCTTCAAGATGGTGATTATGTAGAAATTGATGGTCAAGGTCTAGAAGGATTGAAGGAGCCTGAACATATTTTAGATGTTGGAAATTCAGGAACGACGATCCGCTTATTATTAGGCATTCTAGCTAATCTTCCGTTTCATACAAATGTTATTGGTGACGAATCAATTGCGAAACGCCCGATGGATCGCGTAACTGTGCCGTTAAAACAAATGGGCGCCAAAATTGATGGAAGATCAAACGGATCATTTACACCATTAAGTATACGCGGCGGCGGCATACAGGGGATTGATTATCAATCACCAGTCGCAAGTGCGCAAGTGAAATCAGCCGTCCTGCTTGCGGGATTACAAGCAGAAGGTGAAACATCTGTGACAGAACCAGAGGCATCAAGAGATCATACGGAACGGATGTTAAGAGCTTTTGGAGTTGAGGTGAATGAGGATGGCTTGAAGAAATCACTTAAAGGAAAACAAAAGCTTGTCGCAACTGAAATAAATGTACCAGGTGATATTTCATCCGCTGCCTTCTTTTTAGTTGCCGGAGCGATTTTGCCAAATAGTCAAATCACGCTGCAAAATGTTGGGATGAACCCAACGCGAACGGGAATTATTGATGTGCTTCAACAAATGGGAGCGGATTTGACAATTGAAAACGTAAATGAAGAAGCTGTTGAGCCATCTGCGGATATTACTGTCCGTACGTCAAATTTGCAAGCAGTCGAAATTAGTGGGGAAATCATTCCGCGACTCATTGATGAAATTCCGATCCTAGCGCTTGCCGCTACGCAAGCAGAAGGGGTAACGATTATAAAAGATGCTGCCGAACTAAAAGTAAAGGAAACGAATCGAATTGATGCCGTTGTTGAAGAACTGAAAAAAATGGGAGCGAACATTGAAGCGACAGAAGATGGGATGAAGATTTATGGAAAGTCTTCACTGCATGCCGCGAGCGATGTTGACAGTCGTGGCGATCATCGAATCGGCATGATGCTCGCGATCGCTGCTTGTCTAGCACAAGGTGAGACAGAAATTGCCAATAGCGAAGCAATCTCGATTTCGTATCCAAACTTTTTTCAGCAATTGGAACAATTAAAGAAAAATAGTTAAAAATGAAGCGATTAGGGTATCCTGATAAGGTTAATATTGCTATAAACTAAGCCGATGACATTGAAAGGGGCGAACCATATGCCGCGAATTATTTCGGTAGGTACTGGAATTCCATCATTTGCGATTTCACAGCAAGAAACGATGGAATTAACGAAGCAATTATTTTCCGATTCGATCAAGGACCTTGATCGCTTATTACATGTTTTTCATAATGGTGACATAGTGAAGCGTCATTTTGTCAAAAGCATTGACTGGTATAAAGAGGATCATTCCTTTTCTGAAAAAAATACAGCGTTTATTCGTGAGGCTGAAACACTTGCGATTGAAGCCATTCAACAATGTATGAATGCGGCCGATCTTAAGTTTGCCTACAATGAAATTGATGCGATTTTTATGGTTACGACGACAGGCATTGCGACACCGAGTCTTGATGCCCGAATAATGAACCAATTGCCTTTTTCTCCGCATATGAAAAGAGTGCCGATTTGGGGGCTTGGTTGTGCAGGAGGAGCTGCTGGTTTATCAAGAGCGTATGAATATTGCTTAGCATATCCGGGTGCGAAAGTATTGCTAGTTGCCGTGGAATTATGCAGCTTAACCTTTCAAAAGGATGATATAAGCAAAAGTAATTTAATTGGTGCATCATTGTTTGCAGATGGGGCAGCTGCTGTTCTTATTACTGGTGATGAGGTTCATCGAATGAATTGCTCACAGCCATTGCCGAAAATCATCGCCACTCAATCGACATTAATGCCTGACTCACTTAATGTAATGGGCTGGGATATAAAAGATCACGGTTTGTACGTCGTGTTTTCTAAAAGCATACCCTCGATTGTTGAAAAATGGCTAGAACCGAATGTCCAGCAATTTTTAACAAGCAACGGGATTGATAAAGAAGATATTGCTCATTTTGTCGCACATCCGGGCGGAAAGAAAGTGATCGCTGCCTATGAAAAGGCTTTGCGGTTAGATCCGGAAAAATCCAAGCACTCCCGGACCATATTAAATGAATATGGAAATATGTCATCCGTCACCGTCCTATTTGTATTACAAAAATTTTTGGAAGAACAAATCAATGTAGGTGATTATGGCTTGATCACCGCGCTTGGACCAGGATTTAGCTCAGAGCTTCTTCTATTGCGGTGGTCATAATGATGTTTACTTTCTTTGTTTTATTCATTATGGCTCAACGCTTCATTGAGCTAAGGATAGCTAAAAGCAATGAACGATGGATGAAGAAGCAAGGTGGGATAGAATATGGAATTAAGCATTATCCATATATGGTATTGCTCCATCTCTGTTTTTTTCTTTCTTTAATCGCGGAAGTTTTCTATTTTCACCGAATGTGGAGTCCATACTGGATGATCTTATTACTAATTTTTATTATTACTCAGTGTATAAGAATATGGGTGATCACGACACTCGGTAAATATTGGAATACAAAAATTATCGTCCTTCCCGGTGCTCATATTGTAAAAACAGGCCCATTTAAATATGTAAAACACCCAAATTATATTATCGTTACGATCGAATTACTCGTTATCCCGCTCCTATGTCAGGCATACATAACAGCGATTATTTTTTTTCTTTTAAATCAGTGGATTCTTGCTGTTAGAATTGCTGCGGAAGAAAAAGCATTGCGGGAACATACGAATTATGGGGAACAGTTTTGATGAAGAAAGAGTATTGCGCAAATGCAATATTCTTTTTTTATTTTTGGAAATGAGCGTATATCAAAAAACTGAATAATTAGGTAGAATAGAAGGAAGATAGAACTACCCGAAATGTTGAATGATAAGGAGCCGTTTACAGCATGCTGAAACAAGTGGAAGTTGATTTAAAGAACAGACAGCTTCAAAAAACAGTTACATTGTTAGAGCGATTTTTATTACATGGTGATCTGGAACGAGCAGATAAAGCAAAAAAACTGATTAAAAAAATACACGATCATGAATTCATCACCGCCTTTTGCGGACATTTCTCTGCGGGTAAATCAACAATGATCAATGCGTTAATCGGGGGTCAAGTGTTGCCGTCTAGCCCAATTCCGACGAGTGCGAATCTCGTTAACGTTCACCGCTCAGATGAAGATTATGCGAAAATCTATTATCAAACAGAAAAACCTTTACTTTTTAAAGGTGCTTATGATTTTGAAACGGTGAAGGATTTTTGTAAAAACGGTGATGTCGTTGAGGTGGAGATTGGTAAGATTGATACATTGCTTCCAGACGGGGTTACGGTAATGGATACGCCTGGGGTTGATTCGACTGACGATGCCCATCGAATTTCAACGGAATCTGCCCTTCATTTAGCAGATCTTGTTTTTTATGTGATGGATTATAATCATGTTCAATCTGAACTTAATTTCATGTATACGAAAAATTTACTCAAACATGGGGTTAAGCTTTATTTAATTATTAATCAAATTGATAAGCATAATGAGGCAGAGCTTTCGTTTTCTGAGTTTAAACAGTCTGTGTATGAATCATTTGCCTCATGGAATGTCCAACCAGAGGGGATGTTTTTTACATCATTAAAAGCGCCTGATCATCCAGAAAACGAGTTTGAAGCGGTGAAGCAGTTAATTGATGACGCCTTACGTTATCACGATCAATGGCTGAACAATACGATTGATGCGGCTTTTGATCGAATGGAAGAGGAACATCGAAACTGGCTAGATGAGCAAAAAGCAGAAGCGATTGCTCCGTATGACCATATTTTAGCTTCCTATTCAGAAGAGGAGCTTGCTTGCATATTTGAAAAAGAAACAGAATTGCGAAATGAATTTGAAAATTATTCAAATAAAGCGAATGATCTGGAAAATCAATTTGAATTAGAGCGTGCGCAATTATTGAAAAATGCTTATTTAATGCCAGCTGAAACACGGGAGTTAGCGGAGCAATTTTTGCTTGCGGCCCAAGCGGATTTCAAAGTAGGACTTTTATTTAGCAAAAAGAAGACAGAAGCTGAAAGAAGCAGCCGTTTACAAAGCTTTGCTGCAAGTGTGCGCAAACAGATTGAATCACAGCTCGAATGGCATATGCGGCAAATGGCTGCGCAATTTCTTGTGCAAGCACAGCTTGCCGATGATGATTTACAAGTAGCCGCCCAGCAATTATCAGTTCCATTTCCAGATCAACGTTTCACCGATCTCATTAAAAAAGGAGCAGGTGTAACCGGTCAATCGGTACTAAACTATTGTAATGATGTTGCCCATGATGTTAAAAAAGTGGCTGAAAAGGAAATCGATCGGTTGATTGAACGGATCATAAGTGTGATCAATGAGCAAATAAAAGGAGATAAGGCAGCGCTTCAGAAAGAATTAAATGGTGTAACAAAGGCGACAGATGCGGTGAAGCAGATCGCTGAGATGGAAATATTTTACGAAAATAAGCAAGCGATGATGACGGAACAAACGGGTAATGAAGAAGAGACGCTTAATGAACTCCTTGATGAATGGAAACATGCTGAGAAAAATGTGCGGCTTTACTCGGAATCGCTTCACAAAAAGAGCGCGGTAGAACGAGAGATGCAATTGGCCGTAAAACAAGAGCAGGAAATTCAAACGGAGACAATTCCTATCAATGATGTCATTAGGAAACTAGATCATGCCGTAGCTTATTTGCGAAATGAACAAAGCTTCGAAAGAATGACAGCACAATTAATGCAAAGAGCGAAGCGTTTAAAAGAGAAAAATTATACGATTGCTTTATTTGGTGCTTTTAGTGCTGGAAAATCATCCTTTGCCAATGCTTTGTTAGGAGAAAATGTTCTGCCTGTTTCTCCGAATCCAACAACAGCAGCGATTAACCGGATTTGCCCGCCAAATGCAGGATATCGTCATGGAACTGCGAATGTCCGCTTAAAGACGGCAGAACAGATGGAAGAAGACATTCGGCAATCATTGCAAATGTTTGGCTTTGACTGTCATTCGCTAGCTGACGCATATGCGATCATTCCGAACGTATTAGCGACGGCAAATACAGAAGGTGCGGCCCATATTCATTTATCATTTTTAGCTGCGTTTCATCAGGGTTATGAGCAATTTCATCCGCAATTAGGAAATGCGATCAAGACGAACTTGGCAGACTTTCGCCAGTTTGTCGCTAATGAATCACAATCATGTTTTGTTGAAACGATTGATCTATATTATGATTGCTCATTTACAAAACAAGGAATCACGCTCGTAGACACACCAGGAGCCGATTCAATCAATGCCCGCCATACAGGCGTCGCCTTTGACTATATTAAAAATTCTGATGCGATTCTTTTCGTGACGTATTATAACCATGCCTTTTCAAAAGCGGATCGTGAATTTTTAATTCAATTAGGGCGTGTAAAAGACGCGTTTGAATTAGATAAAATGTTCTTTATTGTCAATGCCATTGATTTGGCCCATTCGAATGCAGAGGTTGACGAAGTGTTGCATTATGTAGAAGACCAGCTTAATGAATACGGTATTCGTTTTCCGCGCATATTTGGTGTTTCTAGCAAGCTTGCCCAGCAATCCGAAGGAAGAGAAGCATCAAATATTGGTCAATTCGAGCAAGCCTTTCATCATTTCTTGGAGGCAGATTTGCAGAAAATGGCTGTTCAAGCTGCCGAAGCTTCGTTTCACAGGGCTGTTTCAATGCTTGAGCAATTAATCGCAACAGCGAGCGAAAATGAACATGAGAAAGAAAGAAGAAAAGCAGAATTAATAGATACGCGCGAGCGGGTAAAAGCATGGTTACTAGAAGCTCAGCTAGGAACATTAACCGAGCGGATGACTCAGGAAATAGAGGAGCTTTTATATTATGTGAAGCAAAGAGTATTTTACCGATTCCCAGATTTCTTTAAAGAGGCATTTAACCCGGCATTGCTTACGAGTAACCAACGCCATTTATTAAAAAAGGCATTAGAGGAATTGCTTGCATCGACTAGCTATGATTTTGTCCAGGAAATGAGAGCAACTTCACTTCGAGTCGAGCGCTTCATAAGCAAACGTTTAGCTGAACGCTTTCAATTGATGGAACGGGAATTGCAATCATTACAAGCAGAACTTTCACTTTCCGCATTTGAATGGGAAAGCAATGCAACATTGCCATTTCACGCTCCATTTTCAGAAAACGATCAAAAGCAATTAGAAAGTACATTCAAATATTTTAAAAATCCGAAAGCTTTCTTTGAAAAAAATGAAAAGAAGCGGATGGAAGAAGCACTGCAACTATCATTGAGCCCATTAGCGGATATGTATATTGAAAACGAACTGGAACATTTCAAAACCCATTTTGGTGATTTGCTTGAACAACGTTTTGCGGAAATGCTCGCATCGATTCAAACCGATGTAGAAGATCAATATAACGTAATGCTGGCGGCATTTGATCACTCCGATAAACTGGATGATTGGGTAAGAATTCGCGACGGGTTAATTGAATTGGGTAATAAGGGGGAGTAAAGATGCAATTTATTAAATCGAGCGAATGGCTAGTAAACAACATAACAAGCAAAGAGATCAGAGTTGTTGATTGTCGATATGCATTGGATAATCCTTTGTATGGGAAACATGCTTATGAAGCAGAGCATATTCCAGGATCTGTTTATTTTGATCTTGGCGAGGATCTTTCTGGACCGGTCGAAGCACATGGGGGAAGGCACCCCTTACCAAATATGGACGTTTTTCGAGAGCAACTTGAACTTGCAGCCATAAATGAGGAAGTAACTGTGATCGCGTACGATGATGGCGAAGGGGCATTTGCTTCCCGTTTCTGGTGGATGCTGCGATATAGCGGCCATCGATCTGTCTACGTATTAGATGGAGGATTTACTGAATGGAAACAGGCGGGTTATTCGACGGCGAAAGAGATACCAACATATGAACGGACGACATTTCATATGGATAGACAAACACAAATGCTTGCAACGTATGAAGAAGTAAAAGAGAGCAGCGCGGATCAGCAAGCGATATTGCTAGATTCACGCGCACGCTCTCGCTATCTTGGGCTTGAGGAGCCGATTGATGCTAAACCTGGACATATTCCTAATGCGGTGAATAGAGAATGGACGGATGGCTTTGCGAATGGAAGATGGAAAGATAAGCAGGAACAAGAAAAACGCTTCAAAGATTTTAAGAAATCGGACGAAATCATCGTCTATTGCGGATCAGGAGTCACAGCCACACCGAACATTATTGCCTTGCTTGAAGCTGGATTTGAACATGTAAAACTATATGCCGGCAGCTATTCGGATTGGGTTTCTTATTCGGAAAATGAAGTCGAGTTAGGCGAATAGGAACGTTTTTTGCAGAGTCAAATGGCTCTGCTTTTCTTTGGGAAATAAGGAGTTAGAGGAAGAATGTCACAAATATGTTGTCATTTTCATACTATTTTTAGATTCGCTCGCCTCTCTGATTGCGGGATAGGTTTAAAACAAAGATTGAAATTTGATATTATAACTTGGGTAGAGATATTCATTGTACTACTTGGACTTTGGTATGGGATGAAATGTGAATATGATCCCTTATAGGTGAGCTGATTCTCTTATGCTATAATAGATAAAGTTGAACTAAAATAAGAGGTGTTCATAGAAAATGAAAAAACAACATTTATTATTGGTCGATGGCATGGCACTTCTGTTTCGTGCTTTTTTTGCAACATCGGTTCATAGGCAGTTTATGCTTAATCATAACGGGGTTCCAACGAATGCGGTTCAAGGCTATATGCGCCATTTGCTTACTGCACTTGAAAATGTGAATCCATCTCATGTGGCTGTTTGCTGGGATATGGGAAGTGAAACGTTCCGCACCGACCTTTACAGCGGCTATAAAGCGAATCGAGATGCTCCGCCGACAGAAATGATCCCTCAATTTGATATGGCAAAAGAGATCACTGACGCATTCGGCATCCCGAGTATCGGGATTGCAGGGTATGAAGCGGATGATTGCATTGGAACACTCTGTTCCCAATATAAAGATGCAATGAACATTACGGTGTTAACAGGGGATCGCGACTTATTGCAAATCGTAGATGAGCGTGTAAACGTGCTGCTGCTTCAAAAGGGAATTGGTAATTATCTTAACTATACGAAAGAGAGCTTTATTGAACAATATGACATTCAGCCCGCACAGCTCATTGATGTAAAAGCATTGATGGGGGATACGAGCGACGGCTATCCAGGTGTAAGAGGAATCGGCGAAAAAACGGCTTTACGATTGATTAAAACATATGAAAATATTGACATATTACTCGCTAACGTAACGAAATTAACGAAGTCACAACAACAGAAAATTGAAGAGGATCTTGACATGCTTCATCTTTCGCGACAATTGGCAGAGATTAAATGTGATGTTTCATTAGCGCTCGACATTTCACAAGCTTTGTTAAATGGACTTCCCAACAGCGCACAAGCATTTGTCGATGAGCACGGATTGAAAGTTGTTCGCAATCATCTTGTAAAAGCAAATTGGTTTGAGGAAACGAATCGATTAGTTGAAAGTGGTATTTAAAAGGGGCAGAGGTCATTGTACAACGCGCAAAAAAATCTTGGAACATTTCTTTTGCATCTCGATGATAAGGGCTTTAAGTTAAAGGAAGATGCCATTTCTTTTATTTATTTCGGAAAGCAATTGACAGGTTCGGATGATTACCTTGTTTCCATTGCGATCGAATTAACATTAAAAACACAAAAACGATTTGATGGGAGCTTCTACTTATCATTATTAGAAACCTTTATACGAAAAAACATTAAAACAAAAAAACAAGCGTATGATTTAGCCGATAAGTTGGGGATGCTAGCCTAACAAAGGACACGCAGTGGATCTTTTATAAAAACCTTTATCACATTGAATTCATATTAGTGTCACATATTTTAAGGGAGTGACTAAAAAGGATAGGTGAGCAGTAGAAATGATGCTCTATCTATCCTTTTTTGTACAACCCAATGTCTCATTACCACAAACATACAATGTTATTGTGCTAGCTCACCTGTCGGCTCAACAAAGTCATATAGCAAAAAATTCAAATCTTGGGCGGAATATATTAAAGCCAACTGCTTTCATTTTTGTTTGGTCGCTATTCCACCCAATTAGCAACATTAGGGTGATATTTGTTTCTATGTCTTTGCTTTGCCCAAGCCTTGCCTGGATAAATACTGCCCATTTTAAGTAACAGGTGAATCGTAGTTAATATCCTCCAATTGTATAAACTCTTTTTGGGGATAGGGAGATGTACCTTCCACGGTTAAATCTGTTGTTTGATCGATTTTTCCATGATGGATCGTGATTAAAAATGACTTATGAGTATCAGGTACTCCATAGATCACATTCCAATTTTTTCTTTTACCATTGCTTCCTATTGACATTCCAGGCTTATCCAAGTCTATATTAATTGCGCTTTTTTATCCCATTTCAAAGCGGATGGATAAGCCAATTGAATCGCTTGTTTTAATGACAATTCTTGGTGCTCAGATACTTCTAATGTACTCATAACTGATTTTATTGAACGAGCCGATACAACTTCGACTGTTCCAAAAAAAGTTAACAAAAGTAAAATAACAATGATTACTTTTTTCATTTATTCGCACCTTTTAGTTATATTCTTGTCCAACCTTATTAATTATCCTGCATCCTTTACTTTGTATGAATCGCCTGCCTTGCCAGTTCATCTGCTCGTTTATTTTGTTTGGAAGGAATCCATTTAATGAAAAATAATTCAAATTCATTTGCAAGTGTCAGCACTTGATCTAATAGGATACGATATTTTGGATTTTTTGCGAATTCTTTTTCTACTGCATGTACGACTGCTGTGGAATCAGAGCGAACAGAGACGATCGAATGTCCTTGTTCTCTACAAATTTCCAAGCTTTTAATTAATGCGGAAAATTCAGCTTCATGATTATTCATGATGCCAAGCGGAATCGAATAGGATGAAACATTGCCGGCGTGTTTGATAAAAATACCTGCCCCGCTTGGACCAGGATCGCCGGCGCTTGCACCATCAATATACACTTCAACCATAGGAAAACCTCTTTCAACGGTTAATTTTTATAGACAAAGGGAAATATCATATAATAAGAGGATGTTCAAAAAGTCCGGTAAAAATGACACGTCGAATTTCTTCGTTGGCTTGCTTTTCCGCTGCTCACGTATTAAAAGCATACGCTGTGCTGCTCAAAGCTACGCCGCCTCGAACTTCTTGGTCCTTTTTATCCTCCTTTTTGAACACGCACTATAAGATGGCAGAAGCCACCACTATTATAACGAGAGAAAACGAAAATGGGTATTGGGAGGTGCTAATCAAGATGAAGATGAAAGTAAAATTCGTATATAAAGGCCCGAAAACAGCCCATGTTCAAATGGAGTCAGAGTGGATTGAGGAAAAAGCGGTGGACATCTTACTGGCTGACATGCAAAAAACAGGCAGATGCAGTGAGATGATCATTGTGGATGAAATGGATCGGGAATGGACGAGAAAAGAATACGAGAAATTAAAACAAAAAAACGAGTTGGCTCCGCGCAATCCGAAGCTCTATTTTGATGGGGGCTTTGATTTGCAGACACGTGTATCCGGAATCGGGGTCGTCATTTATTATGAAAAAGGCGATGAAAGGTACCGTTATCGTTTCAATGCAAAGCTTGATGAGCTTGAGTCAAATAATGAAGCGGAATATGCGGCATTATATAATGGTCTTTTATTATTAGAAGAAATCGATATTCACCATATGCCATGTGTGATTCGTGGAGATTCACAAGGGGTGTTAATGCAGCTGGCAGGTGAGTGGCCATGCTATGAGCCTGCCTTAAATCGCTGGTTAGATCGAATGGAAGCAAAGATACAGGAATTAGGAATAAAACCGAGCTATGAAGTCATTTCAAGAAAAGAAAATAAGGAAGCAGATAAGCTTGCAAGCCAAGCTCTTGCGAATACAATAGTACAAAGCCATGCGAAAATCGATGAATAGTAGGCGGAAAGGTTGTATGTATGACACGTTCAAAGATTTTAAAAGAAATTGATGAAACAGTTTCCTACTTTTGCCAAGATTGTTTATTGCGTTCACATTTTAAAAGGACATACAGCAAAACATACGCCCATCGTTTTTGTATTCATCAATGTACGGTCGGGGCGGAAATTCAAAAAAAAGGAAGAGGATTGTTGGGCAGCGACATAGAAAAAGGCTGAACGCAAAAGCGTCAGCCTCGTAAGATATATTATAGTTTAGTTACATTAGCAGCTTGAGGTCCGCGGTTTCCTTCTACGATTTCGAAAGAAACTTCTTCGCCTTCTTCTAATGATTTGAAGCCTTCAGATTGAATTGCTGAGAAATGAACGAAAACATCTTCTCCACCTTCAACTTCGATGAATCCAAAGCCTTTTTCATTATTAAACCATTTAACTTTACCGTTTTGCATATTACTTATTCCTCCTAGATCTTACAGCACGTTGTGCCATGAAAAAATATTATCACCAAATTAGTTAGATGATACATTCAATTTACAATTAAATACTATTAATGTCAAGACTGTTGCCAATATATTTGCTTAATTTTAGTGAATTTTCAAGCCCTTGGCAAAATGGCGGGCATGCCTTTACTTGTTAAAAGGAAGTGGATATAGTAAAATTTTAGATGCTGATTATTTTGAGGGGAGGGAGACGGTCGGATGCCAACTCCAAGTATGGAAGATTATATTGAACAAATATATCTTTTAATCGAGAGCAAGGGGTATGCCCGGGTGTCAGATATTGCGGAAGCTTTAGATGTTCACCCCTCCTCAGTCACAAAGATGGTACAAAAGCTTGATCGTGACAGCTATCTGATTTATGAAAGATATCGTGGGCTCGTTCTAACCGCGAAGGGGAAAAAAATTGGACGAAAACTTGTCGATCGCCATGATTTATTAGAAAAGTTTCTAAAAATCATCGGTGTAAATGAGGAGAAAATATATGATGATGTAGAAGGAATTGAACATCATCTTAGCTGGAATTCGATTGAAAGAATTGGAGATCTCGTCGAGTATTTTGAGGAAGATCCCGAGCGAATTGAGAGGCTAAAATTAATACAAATCAAAAACGAAGAAGAAGCAGCTGATAAAGAACCCATTTAACGTGGTTCTTTTTTACGTAAAAGAGCGGAAAAGAGGTGGCATAGATGGGCGAAGGTTCATGGCTTGAGCAAGCGAAAACCTCATGGGATAATAAGGCAGCGTATTGGCATCAAAATAGTATGAATATGTGGGAAACAGGTAGTCGGAAGGAAATCATTCCGTTTATGACGAAGTATATTTCAGCGGGGAGTAAAATCGCTGATATCGGTTGTGGTGATGGCTACGGTTCAAAATTATTACATGATCACGGATATCTTGTCGTTGGGATGGATCTTTCGGAGGAAATGATCCGGATTGCTAAACGACAACAAAAGGACCACCTCACTTTTCAAACCGCCGATGTACAAAACATCCCTTATGATGCTGGAACCTTTGATGGCGTCATGTCGATTAATTGTTTGGAATGGACAAAGTCACCGCTGGAAGCATTGAATGAATTACATAGAATCACAAAAGTCGGAGGTCATGCCTGCATTGGTATTTTAGGCCCGACTGCCAAACCGCGAGAGAATAGCTATCCAAGATTATATGGAAAAAAAGCCATTTGCAATACGATGATGCCTTGGGAGTTTGAACGTTTAGCTAGCGAAAATGGCTGGAGGAAAATCGCGGAAAAAGGGGTATATAAACGCGGAGTGACAGAAGCAGTAGTAGGGCCACTTGCCAATGAATTAAAGCAGGCATTAACATTTATGCAATTGTTTCTGCTTGTGCGTGTCGATAAATAATTGAATGAACAAAATGCGAATAGGATGTTTAATAATATGAAAATATTTTCAGCTGAAAATCTGTCAAAAACATATGGTGATAAGCGGGTATTTAACGATATCACTTTTCATATCCAGGAAAAAGAACGAATTGGCTTAATCGGCGTTAACGGAACGGGTAAATCAAGCTTGTTGAAAATAATCGCTGGAATTGATGATCTAGATTCAGGGCGAATGACACATCCAAAAGACTATTCAATTGGCTATTTACCTCAAGAACCGTTGCTCGATGAAACATTAACGATTCTTGAGCAGGTGTTCCAGAGCGATGCACCATCCATTAAATTAATGAGGGAACATGAAGAAGCACTTATCCAATTAACAAGCGATCCAGAAAATGAAGCATTACAACAAAAACTTTTTCAACTGCAAAAGCAAATGGATGATACGAACGGTTGGGAAGCAAGTACAAATGCAAAGACGATTTTATCGAAGCTCGGCTTTGATGATATTTCTGCAAAAGTCAAACATTTATCCGGTGGTCAGAAAAAACGAGTAGCCCTTGCACAAATACTAATTGAAACACCTGATCTATTACTTTTAGATGAACCGACGAACCATCTTGATTATGAAACAATTCAATGGTTGCAAACGTATTTAAGCAAATACCATTATGCAGTAATGATTATTACCCATGATCGTTATTTTCTCGATCAAATCGCTACGCGAGTGTTTGAACTAGACAATGGGAATCTCTATTCCTATACAGGAAATTATGAAGCTTTCATTGAGGCGAAATCATTGAGGGAAGAACAGGAGCTTCAGGCTGAAGATAAACGGCGGAATTTATACCGCAGAGAATTGGCATGGATTAAGCGTGGTGCGAAAGCGCGCTCAACGAAGCAGAAAGCGCGAATTCAACGATTTGATGCGCTCTCATCAGAATTAGGCCATGTGCCTGCAAAAGAAAACCTCGATTTAGCGATGCAAGGGACACGGCTTGGCAAGCAAGTATTTGAGTTTATTGAAGCGAATAAGTCATTTGAAAATCGGAAAATATTGCACGATTTTAATTGGCTTGTAAAGCCGGGAGACCGTTACGGAATTGTTGGGAAGAACGGCAGCGGTAAATCGACATTGTTAAATCTTTTAGCTGGAAAATTGCGGATTGATAGCGGGGAATTTCATACAGGTCAAACGGTAAACATTGCTTATTACACGCAAGAGACCGATATGACCGATGAAAATACGCGAATGATTGCTTATATACGTGAGGCAGGAGAATTAATCGAAACGGCTGATGGGGACAAAATTTCGGCATCACAAATGTTGGAGCGTTTCCTATTTCCGATGAGCACGCACGGAACACCGATTAAAAAGTTATCAGGTGGAGAAAAACGTCGCTTATTTTTACTAAAGCTGCTAATGGAAAAGCCGAATGTATTATTACTTGATGAACCGACGAATGATTTAGATACGACAACATTGACAGTTTTGGAGAATTATATTGAAGAGTTCCCTGGTGTTGTCATTTCTGTTTCTCATGATCGCTATTTCTTAGACAAAACGGCTGAGCAATTACTTGTCTTTCAAGATGAGGGAAACATTGAACGATATTACGGAACGTATTCCGAATACTTAGAGTCCACTGTTGAGGCGGAGAAAGCGAGTCAAACTTCACAACCGAAGCGCGAGGAACCTGTTAAACCTTCTAGCGAACAAGAAAAAAAGAAACGGATGACATATAAAGAAAAAATGGAATGGGAAACAATTGAAGATGATATTGCTGAGCTAGAGGAAAAAGTGGAGCAGTTAAACACGGAGCTTCTCTCGATTGGAAGTGACTTTGAAAAAGCACAGCGACTGATGGAAGAAATTGAAAAAAACAATGAAAAATTAGAGCAACGGATTGCGAGATGGACATACCTCTCTGAATTTGTTGAATAGTACGGAACAATAGTGGCGATCAGCCGCCTATGCTACAATATAGATGGAATATGCCCATTTTTGAGAAGAAAGGTGGAGCTTAATGAAGATCATATCAATTGAACCAACTCCAAGTCCGAATACGATGAAAATTAATTTGGATGAAGAGCTTCCAGCGGGAAAAAGCAATAATTATAAGAAAGACCAATCGGAAGGTGCTCCATTGATCATTCAAAACATCCTTGCAATTGAAGGTGTAAATGGTGTTTACCATGTTGCCGACTTTATAGCGATTGAAAGAAATGGTCGATTTAGTTGGGAAGAAATTCTTCCACAAGTGAGGCAAGCTTTCGGTGAAAATGTTGAAAATTATGAAGTAGCAACCGATCAGTTTGATGAGCATTACGGTGAAGTCAATGTTCAAGTGTTAATGTTTAAGAATATACCTACCCAAGTAAAGCTGCTAACGGGCTCAGAGGAAAAACGATTCGCGATGCCCGACCGTTTTTTACAGGCATTAGAGCAGGCTCAACTTGAAGGTGAAAACTATGTACTATTGCGAAAGTGGAAAGATTTTGGTGTAAGATACGGTGATCTCGAGCAATTAGGGAAAGACGTTGTCGAGGAATTAGGTGCCGCCTATCCTAAGGACCGTTTAAAAGAACTCGTTGAACTAGCGAAAAATCCAATTAATGGTGGAGAAATAAAACAAGTGAAAAAAATCAAGCTTATACCTGAGCAATTGGATGATCCAGATTGGAAAACACGCTACCAGCTTTTAGAACAAATGGATGATCCGACGATCGAAGACTTGCCAGTATTAGAAAAAGCGTTAGCAGATGAAAAGTCTTCCATACGCCGACTCGCCGTCGTTTATTTGGGTATGATTGAGGATCAACGAGTCTTGCCGCTTTTATACATTGGGTTAAAAGACAAAACGGTTCCTGTTCGAAGGACGGCTGGTGATTGTTTATCAGATCTTGGTTTTCCAGAAGCGATGGATGAAATGTGTAAGGCGCTCAATGATCGAAGCAAAATTGTTCGCTGGCGTGCAGCGATGTTCTTATATGAAGTCGGAGATGAGCGGGCATTACCTGCGCTGAAAGCTGTGGAAAATGATCCGGAATTTGAAGTGCAGCTTCAAATTAAAATGGCGATTGAGCGCATTGAAGGTGGAGAAGAAGCGCGAGGTTCCGTTTGGAAGCAAATGACAGAAGCGAGAAAAAGTTAATATTGATGTGGAGGGATTTACAATGTCAATGGCTTATGAAGAATATATGAGGCAAGTAGTTAAACCGATGAGAGAAGAATTAACGGCAGCAAACTTTCAAGAGTTATTAACAGAAGAGGAGGTTGAGCAGTTCATAGAGAAGGTGGAAGGAACAACACTCGTTGTTATTAATTCTGTCTGTGGCTGTGCGGCTGGACTTGCGCGACCAGCTGCGATCCATGCTGTTGCAACAAGCGAAGTAAAGCCAGACCACCTCGTCACCGTTTTTGCTGGCCAAGAAAGGGAAGCGACAGCAAAAATGCGCGAGTATTTTCAAGGCTATGAGCCGTCATCCCCATCAATGGCTTTATTAAAAGGGAAAGACGTTGTCCATTTTATTCCGCGTGAAGACATTGAAGATAATGAAGTAGAAGAAATTGTTGAAAATCTTACTCATGCTTTTCAGCAACATTGTTAATTGACGAAAATAAAGCAATGGGCTTTTTTGCCCATTGCTTTATTCTGCGATTGCTAGGTAAACAAAATAACCGAGCATAACAAAAATTCCGATTGTAATCAATGCTGAAGTCATTGAGACATCCTCCTTTTTTCAACTATCTATATTATACCTAAATTAATTATGAAAGCTATTTTTGAAATTATGAAACTTTACCTATGGTAGTTACGTCTATTAAGGTATATGATAGAAATATCATATTTGACTAATGGAGAAGGGGTCGTCGGATGAAACAGTGGCTTCGGAAATCGCTTATTATTTTAGTATCTATTATAACGTTCGGTACTGTTACACCATCACATCCAGTTTGGTCTGAAGAACAAGGTGTTGCAAAGTCACAGCAACGCGGAGAATCTTCCGGGCATACTGCAAGTCAACCAACTGTTGAGACGACAATACCGACGGAAGTTGTAAAAGCCGGGAAGGATGATTTTATCCAAACGATGACAATTGAAGCTGAACGGCAGTCAATTGAAAAGTTTGGCCCCAAAATTTCGAATGTGATTGAAAAAGAATTTCGTGATGTTGTATTACCAAATATTGAAGCAGCAATTGAGATGACAGCTGCGCAATTTCCGGAGGAATCGTTATCGCAATTAGCGATTACAGAAAGCCCAAGCGGTGGCGTAAGCGAGAAAATTTTTCACATTTATAATGCAGAAACAAACAAAGATATTATTCGTTTTCATGTGAGAAGGGACAAGCCTCCATTGGAAGGGTATCAATTTAACTTCCACTACCATACTTACCACGATCATTTTCAAACACATTACACATTAGGTACGATTTATTGGGATAAAAACACACCCCCTAAATGGAAAACTGTTTAACTGGAAAACAAGTGCGAAAAACCGTACTTGTTTTTCTATTTATCTTCAATTCTCGCTGACTCTAATCCATGTTATAATAGAATAATATTACTAATCTTATAACATGAAGGAAGAGTCAACAATGAAAAAGTGGACGTTATTCCCACTCTTAATCATGATTGTCATTGTAGGGACGGGCTTATCAAGGCCTATATATGATGGAGTACTCTTGTATAAAAGTCCGTTATTTCCACAATTACATCTGCAATCCGAGCAATTATTAAAATATATGATCGTATTGCCTGAAGGCGATTTTGATGAAGAAGAAGCGACAAACATGATTCATAGATTGGACCAATTGCCACAAACGATTTTACAGGAGTTAAAAAACAAAAACATTAAGGTCGTCTTTTTTACTGGAAAATTAACCGATCAACGTTATACATCGTATTTAAAAGGAGTTGTTCCTCGCGGCTACCCCGATTCGATTGTTTGGGATGACGTACCTGGAATTGGTGGATCAAAGCTTGTTCATGTTAAGATAGGTCATAGTGAATATGGCAATGGGCATGGGTCCGTTAATCTTGAATTCCACGAGGTAGCTCATAGCCTTTATCGCTATGTGTATCGTGATCCCGATATGGACGCAAAACTGAAGGATGCCTGGGAAAAAGAAGCGAAAAGCTTATTCCCAGAACAGAAATATTTTCTCGATTACGAAGAAGAATTTTTTGCTGAAAGCTTTGCATACTATTTTCTATCTAATGAATCAAGAACAAAATTAAAACAGAATGCACCACATATGTATGCCCTTTTTGCTGAAATAGATGAATAGGAAGTGTTTGGAATGGAACAATATTTGAAATTATGTCAACATGTACTTGAAAATGGAACAAAAAAAGAGGATCGAACGGGAACGGGAACGATTAGCACATTTGGCTATCAAATGCGCTTTGATTTACAAGATGGTTTCCCATTGCTTACGACAAAAAAACTTCATACGAAATCAATCATTCATGAACTGCTTTGGTTTTTAGCTGGAGATACAAACGTTTCGTATTTGCAAGAGAATGGTGTAAGAATATGGAACGAATGGGCAGATGAAAACGGTGAGCTTGGACCTGTATACGGGAAACAGTGGAGATCTTGGGAAGGGGCAAATGGTCAAACGATTGATCAAATTCGGATCGTGCTTGATCAGCTAAATAATAACCCTGATTCAAGAAGAATGATCGTCAATGCCTGGAATGTGGCGGATATTGATAAAATGGCTTTACCACCATGCCATTGTTTATTTCAATTTTATGTAGCTGATGGAAAGTTATCTTGTCAATTATATCAAAGATCAGCAGATATTTTCCTCGGCGTACCTTTCAATATTGCCTCCTATGCTTTATTAACAATGATGATGGCCCAAGTATCAGGCCTTGAGCCAGGTGAATTTGTCCATACACTTGGTGATGCCCATATTTATAGCAATCATATTGAGCAAGTGGAACTTCAGTTAGGGCGAGATGTGCGTTCGCTTCCAACGATGCGGATCAATCCAGATGTTAAAGACTTATTTGCATTTACATTTGAAGATTTTACATTGGAAAATTATGATCCACATCCACATATTAAAGGAGCTGTAAGTGTATGATTTCTTTTTTATGGGCGGAAGATAGAAATGGATTAATTGGTAAAAACAATGACCTGCCATGGCGTTTGCCGGCAGATTTAAAATATTTTAAAGAAACGACGATGGGTCATCCGATAGTGATGGGAAGAAAAACATATGAATCAATTGGACGACCTTTACCAGGCCGAACAAATATTATTTTAACGCGTGATCAAAATTATCAAACGGAAGGCTGTCTTGTTTTCTATTCAAAAGAAGCGTTATCCGAGTGGATTAGCACGCAAAATACAGAAGTTTTTATTACAGGTGGTTCAGAAATATTTTCTTTATTTCTTGAAGAGGTTGATCGATTATACGTAACAAAGATTGATGAAGTGTTCGAAGGAACCACATATTTCCCTAAATTAAATTGGGATGAATGGACGCTTGATTCAAATCAAAAAGGTCCAAAGGATGAAAAAAATCCGTACGATTATGAGTTTCAAGTGTATGAAAGACAGAGATGAAAAGGGAATATCCTTAGTACCTCGTTTACAAAAACAGGAATGTTCTAGCGTTAAAGCATTCCTGTTTTTTTTTGTTAATTAGAGAGTCTCAAACTGAAAAGATGGTAATTGAAGGTTTCTCCCAATCGAGTAAAATTCCATCGGATGCAAATTGTTTAACAAGTTATGTTAATATTTAATCAACTTAATTATGATGTAAGATAGGATTTTGAATAGAGGAGGTTTCCTATGTGCAAAAATTCATCCTAAGTGTTTCCGGCGTGATGGTCCTGGTTTTAATGATTGCCACCATTTTTTATCATCAAAAATCCACGGCCATAACACAGCCGCGGCCACCACAATTCGGACAAATAAGCGAAAATTCAATGATTCAAAAGGAACAAGAGCCCGAAATGCTACACCCGATAAACAATGAAAAAGTGACATACAGTTTGCAAAACAACGAATTGAACATTTCCTTTGATCAAGGAGCCAATTGGCAGGTTGTTCCGGTTAAAATGGATCAGCTGTTCGGCGGGGAATATCAAGGAAACAAACAAGAATTAATCACGGACAGTTATCTTTTAACGGAAAATGTAGTTGCGTTTTTATATGTGGATGGGGCTGAATGGGAAAATGAAAGTGTCCGGATGATTTATTCAAAGGATCAAGGAGCAACATGGAAAGAATCTGTCATTGCGGATCCTTTTTCACATGTCCGTTTTAGAATAATAGATTTTGTGAATGATCGTTTCGGCTATGCGATTCTTTCTGGTGACCGCACGATGTCCCAAGAATTTTCCCAAGTGTATGTAACAAATGATGGCGGTGAACATTGGGGGCCAACAACTAATTCCGAGATTACTAGACTCATTGCGGGGGGCGGGTTTGTTGATGAGGAAACTGGATTTTTATCCTATGGCACGATCAATCCGGAGGCCCCGGACTTATATGTTACCCAAGATGGCGGTAAGTCCTGGCATGAAGCAATGATGTATATACCCGAAAAATATAAACGTATCTTTGTCATCGCCGAAACACCGATAAAGGAAGGCGATCATTTGGCTGTATTGGTTAATCAAGGCCCAAATGGGGATTATGCCGGTGGGCTTGTAAAAGGTAAATTTATTTCAACAGATCATGGCGCAACTTGGGAGTTTGCGATGGAGGTACAGCCTGATGAAATGGAATAAAATAATTGGCTGGTTGTTCCTAGTTTTGGCGGTTGGCCTTTTTTGCCTACAAATCGGCTACTTACTTGTTTCTAGCCAATTTCAAGTCGAGTATATCGACAATCGATTATTTTACATCGTCAATATTTTGTGTATCATAAGCTTTCTGGCTGCTGTTTTGTTTCTTTTTGGAATGTCAAAAAAAGGAACGATAATCAGTGCAAGCATTGTCCTTGTTTTTGTGATTGTCCAAGCGACTCTACTCTATAACAGCAATGGAAAAATTAAGAACATCACAAGTATTTCACCGGACTACAAGCATGTTCTTGGATTAAAAGAAAATATACCTCGTGGTGAAACAGTATACTATCGTTCCTATTACGGGATTCTTGCACGCCCGAAAGAGGCACTTCCATTTAGGGCAACTGGCGAATTTAAGGTGCAATGGTTAGCAAAAGATGTCGCTGCTGTTACATATAAAACGACAGATGGCTTGATTCAACAATTTATCGCCACCTATGGCAACCGCGGGGGTGCCTCCTATTATAATGTTGGACCGGAAATTCAAGGCATCTGGGAAGGTGAAGGGGTCACCGTTGATAGTGACACAGAAGGGATTGCGGTCACGGTAAAAGGCCAATCCGAGCAGTTTACTTGGGACCATGTTTATCAATATGGCACACTTGCGATTGTTTTAAAAAGGGATCAAGAAGCAGTATGGACCATTGCCTTGGGGGAAAATATCAAAATTCATTCGCATTCCGCGATACCGATAGGCGGAAATATTCTTCTATATAAGGCAACAATGGATGATAACGATGCAATTACTTTGGAGTACAAGGGTAGGTACGATTAATTATTTGTCTTGATTCTGAAAAATTAACAAAAATGATAATTGCGTATCTTTTAGATTAATTGCGTAAGTTTCAGGTGTAATTACGTATCTTTTTCATTAATTGCGTAAGTTCAAAGCCTAATTGCGCATCTTCCATTAAAAAGAATAAACCTTTTTAAATTGGAACCCTTCTGCAGATCAGCAATATAAAAAGGCAAGTAGTCCGTACTTGCCTTTTAATTTTCGTGAGATTTCTATATAAAATAAAGTACTTACACGTAAAACAAAATACAAAAGTACATAAACCCACTGCCAGCAATAACGAATAAATGCCAAATCGCATGTGAGTATGGCAGATTGCGCCAAATATAAAAAATCGCACCAACGGAATAAAGCAAGCCTCCTGTTAGCAATAAGGCAAATCCAGCACCACTTAAACTTGAATATAGTGGTTTAATCGCAATAATGACTAACCATCCCATCGCGAGATAAAAAATCGTGGAAAGGATGCGGAAACGATTGATTAAAAAGCATTTAAAGGCAATTCCAGCAAACGCTAATCCCCAAATGATTCCAAATAATGTCCAACCTAGTACCCCGTTTAAGGCAACGAGGACGAGCGGAGTGTATGTTCCTGCAATAAGCAGATAAATGGCCGAATGGTCTAAAATAGCGAATAGATTTTTTACTTTCGATGGCTTGAAACTATGGAGCATTGTTGAAAATAAATAAAGTAAAAGCATCGATACACCGAAAATCGTAAAGCTGACGATTTGCAGTGCTCCTCCCTTTTGTGCAGCTGCAACGATCAATACGACCAATGCTGGAATGCTTAAAAGAAAGCCAATTCCATGTGTAATCGCATTTGCTAATTCTTCCTTCCAATTGTATATCTGTCCATCTGTATAATAAGTTGTTTCCATGCCACGCCTCCTATCTGTCTCTTTCCATCTTATCTCGATCAAACAATGATAGCAAATATGAATATGAACGTTTTGCAAATTACAGCTCTTTTCTACCTTTATTATTGTTCAATCGGTATAATGTAACATGATACTAATAAGGACGTGACTAAATGAAAAAAATGACGATTGTAACAGATTCGACTTGCGATTTAACAGAAGAAGAAATTGCCCAACTAGATATTCATGTCGTGCCATTATCGATTATCATTGATGGTAAAACATATATTGATAGAGTGGATATTTCGCCAGAAGCTTTTATAGAGAAGATGGAACAGGCAGATGAACTACCTAAAAGCTCACAACCAGCCGTAGGTGAATTCCTAAAATTATTTGATGAATTGGGTAGGGATGGCAGTGAAGTTCTTTCCATCCATATGTCTGGAAAATTAAGTGGTACGGTCGATGCAGCTCGAACAGCTGCACAAATGTCAAATACGAACGTAACAATTATTGATTCTTTCTTTACTTCAAAAGCATTAGGATTTCAAGTGAGAAAAGCGGCTCAGCTCTCCTTATTAGGTAAATCACTAAAAGAAATAACTGTGGAACTTGAACGAATTCGGACAGAAACTAAATTGTATATTGTCGTTGATACACTTGAAAATCTATTAAAAGGCGGCAGAATTGGCAAGGGAAAAGCATTGCTCGGTTCATTGCTCCACATTAAGCCAATTGCAAAATTGGAAGATGGTGAGCTATCGCCAGCAGCAAGAGTAAGGAATCATTCACAAGCAATTAAATACTTAATGAAACAATTATTACAAGATATCGAAGGCAAAACAATTAGGCGTATTGAGCTCGCCCATGCGGATGGATACGAGTTGGCGCTAAAAATGAAAGCGAAAATCGAGGAACTAACAGGATTTGACAAGATTGACATTCATTATACAACACCTGTGATCGCAACACATGCAGGGCGAGGTGCAGTCGGGTTCATGTATTACGCTGATTAATAAAGAGCGTTCACTCAAATGTTTTTTCTCTTCCGCTAACCCATGTTATACTGGAATTAAGTTAAAATAAAGGATGAAAACAGCGAATGAAACGACTAATGATTTTGTTATTACTGCTTGTTTTAGCGCTAATGAGCTGTTCTGCTTCAAATGTAAATGTTCAATTAAAGCCAAGAACAACGACCGGATTGTTAAAACCATTTCCACCAGAAGATTTTATCCCAAAAAATATTTCAATCGTTTCGGTTGGTGATTCATTAACGCAAGGAGTCGGCGATGATCAGCACTTAGGTGGGTATATTTCTTATTTAAAGGAAGAACTTGAAGACAGTAAGGGAATTAAGACTGCTAGCTTTGTCAATTATGGTGTGAAAGGAAATCGAAGCGGCCAATTATTAACGCGATTAAAAAAGAAAGAAATGGTTCAAGCGATTGAGGAAGCTGATCTCGTTATCATTACGATTGGTGGCAATGATGTGATGCAAGTGTTTAAAGAGAACTTGCTTGGTTTAGAAGTTAGCCAGTTTGCTGCGGCCGAAACAGGGTACAGTAAAAGACTAAAAGAAATCATCGAAACCATTCGCTCTTATAATAATGAGGCTAGGATCGCACTTGTTGGTATTTATAATCCATTTATGAAATATTTTTCCGATATAAAGGAGATGGATGATATTGTGATGAATTGGAATAAAACTAGTGAATCAATTGTTACTGAATTTAACGACACAAGTTTCATTCCAGTTGCGGATATTTTTGAAAATAATGAGGAAAACCTGCTTTATAGTGATTTATTTCATCCGAATAATCGAGGCTATCAATTGATGGCTGAAAGAATTTATGAATATTTGGAGAAGGATCAAATGTTGCAAGGTAGGAAGTGAATTGTTTAAAGGGTGTGAATCATGGACAAGAGAAACAAATGGAAGATCCTTTTTATCACTCTGCTTTCCATCAATATTTTACTCGTAGCAGCGGTAGGATTGATTTTCTTTCTTGCAGCTGATCAAGAGCCGATACCGAAGCAGAGCATACCGAAACAAAATGGATCTGAATTTCTTATTCAGACAGAGAAAAGCGATTTAAATGCGTTGATTACCCACTATATTGAAAAAGAAGGGTTAAATGGGCCGATCAATTATCAAGTTTTATTAACAGATGAAGTTGAGCTATATGGAGATATTCAAGTTTTTTCACAAATGCTCAGGCTGAAAATGACATTCGAACCAGAGGCGCTTGAGAACGGGGATCTCATTTTAAAGCAAAAAACAATTTCGCTTGGAAAGGTGAAATTGCCCGTTTCCTATATTATGAAAATCATTCAGGATGCATATAAAATGCCAGACTGGGTTACCATTCAACCGAATGATAAAGAAGTGTACGTAGCATTACAAAAGATGAGATTAAATAATGGCATTCAAATACGTGCGGAAAAATTCGATTTACGTTCGGATGTAATCTCATTCAAAATGCTCGTTCCGACTGAGTAGAATTGTGGATTGAATAAGGAGCTGAGGAAATGGAAAATGTACAATTAGCAACGTTTGCTGGCGGTTGTTTTTGGTGTATGGTCAAACCATTTGATGAGCAACCCGGCATTGAATCGGTTATATCAGGCTATACTGGTGGAACGACCGAGAATCCAACGTATGAAGAAGTTTGCTCAGGGATGACGGGACATACAGAAGCGGTTCAAATTACGTTTGATCCATCCGTTTTTCCTTATGAGAAACTATTGCAAATATATTGGATGCAAATTGATCCAACCGATGCGACTGGCCAATTTTACGACCGAGGAGAATCGTATCGTCCTGTAATCTTCTATCATAATGAGCAGCAAAAGCAGCTTGCGGAAAAGTCCAAAAAGGAATTAGATGAAAGCAAAAGATTTAATGCTCCGATTGTCGTTCCTATCGAGAAAGCGAAACCATTTTATCCTGCTGAGCAATATCATCAACATTTTTATCGGAAAAATCCTGAACGATATGGTGCATATCAAACTGGATCCGGTCGTGCCAACTTTATTCAAACACATTGGAGGGATTCGAATGAATAATGATGGATTGAAACAAAGACTAACACCGATGCAATACAATGTGACGCAAAATAACGGAACAGAGCCACCATTCCAAAACGAATACTGGGATCTTGAGGTAGACGGTATTTATGTTGATATTATTTCTGGTAAACCGTTATTTAGTTCACGGGATAAATATGATGCTGGCTGTGGCTGGCCGAGCTTTACAAAGCCGATTTACGAAGAGGAAATCGTAGAAAAAATGGATAGAAGCCACGGGATGGTGCGAACAGAAGTAAGAAGTAAGCAAGCTGATTCACATTTGGGACATGTGTTTCCTGATGGTCCTGGCCCTTCGCATTTAAGATATTGCATCAATTCTGCGGCATTACGGTTCATTCCTAAAAACAAGCTTGAAGAGGAAGGCTATGGGGAATATAATAAGTTATTTGAACAATGACACTTCATTGTTATATTATTAATGAAAAGAAGGAAGGCATAAAATAATGTTTAAAAAACTATTCGGTAAAAAAGAAACAGCACCAAAATCAGTAACGATTACAGCGCCATTGACAGGAGAACTAATTGATTTAAGTGATGTACCTGATCCCGTATTTTCACAAAAAATGATGGGGGATGGAATCGCGATTCGTCCTGAAGCTGGAAAGGTTGTTTCGCCTGTTGAAGGGGAGATCATTCAAGTCTTTCCAACAAAACATGCGGTTGGCATTAAAGCAAATAATGGGGCGGAAATATTACTTCATATTGGCTTAGAAACGGTTGGCATGAAGGGTGAAGGTTTTACAACCTTTGTTAAGGAAGGCGATAAAGTGAAGACGGGTGATACACTTGTTGAATTTGATTTTGCACTCGTCACTGAAAAAGCTGCAAGTACGATTACGCCGATCATCATTACAAATGGCGATGATGTAGCTTCATTAGAAAAGCAACCTTTAGGAAAAGTAACGGCTGGTGAAACAGCGATTATAGAAGTAACGATGAAATAAACGTCCGCATTTTCGGGCGATTTTTCTATAAATGGGCAATCGCACATACCGCCCATCCATCATATACATAGAATAACAGCGAATAGAAAATTAGAATGAGGAGTGAATTTTATGTATTATGATGGATGCTGTTATGAAAGCTATCCAACTTATGGATATGGAGCTGGATGTGGCGTGGGAGGCAGAAATAGCTTTGCTCTCATCGTCGTTCTATTTATTTTGTTGATTATCATCGGTGCTTGCTGGTGCTTCCCTAAATAAATTTCGCTGATACAACAGCCCCTGAAGAGATTCAGGGGCTTGTTATGTATATAAATTGATTCGTGAAGCATGAATGCTTTTTATGTGCATACAATGAAGGAAGAAAAAATTTTAATGAAATGTAATTTTTTCAATTTACGCCGCCCGCGCAATCCGCTATATTAGCACATAGGACAATGAAGAAAGGCGGTTGTGTACTGTTGAAGAAATCTTTTTATCATTTTTTAATGAAATATCGTCACGCGATTGAAAAAGACGAAATCAGTGAATTTGCAAATGCTGCGTATGAAGATCACGGCTTTCCTAAAAATTCAGTCGACTATCACCAACTCACACAGTATTTAGAATTAAATGGCCATTATTTGTCATCGATGACCATTTTTGATGATGTGTGGGAACTATATAAGGAATCAGAAGATAAATGACTCGTTTGTAATATTCGCTAGTGAAAAGCAACTTCATGAAAGGGGAGACCATAATGGGGGATCTAGAAGTATTCATTGACACGGAAGAAATCTCTGAATTCTTCTATGAAGAGTTATTGAGAAGGGGCTTTCATGTAACGGAAGATGAAGCAGATGTATTGGCGGATATTACTTTTGATTATTTGATTGAAAAAAGAATCATTGATGAAGAGGCAGAAGAATATTAAAATTGTCCCAAACGGTTGGGGCTGTCCAGAAAGTAGGTGAAAACTGACTTTCTGTGATAGCCCCTTTTTCTTTTGAGCTATGAGAATGTTTTTAGTGAAGAACACTTCAAAAGCCTCGCCTTCGGAATTTGCATCCATTACAAGAAACATTTAAAATGAAAGACGGATGTGATGAAATTTAGGAGGAATATACATGAGCGTACATATTGAAGCAGAGAAACATGAAATTGCAGAAACGATTTTATTGCCCGGTGATCCATTACGTGCACAATATATTGCGGAAACATTTCTAGAAAATGTAAAATGTTATAATAAAGTGAGAAATATGCTCGGTTTTACCGGTGAATATAAAGGTCATAGAATTTCAGTTCAGGGTACTGGGATGGGTGTTCCTTCGATTTCAATTTATGTCAACGAATTAATTCAAAGCTATGACGTGCAAAACTTAATTCGTGTTGGAACGTGCGGCGCCATTCAAAAGGATGTAAAAGTTCGTGATGTCATTTTGGCAATGACTGCATCGACAGACTCTCAAATGAATCGAATTACGTTTGGTGCGATAGATTATGCGCCGACAGCTTCTTTTGAACTTTTAAAAAATGCGTATGATGTTGGCGTTGAAAAAGGGCTAAACTTAAAAGTCGGCAATGTGTTTACAGCAGACACGTTCTATAATGACCATGCGGAACATGAAAAATGGGCTCAGTATGGCATATTGGCAATTGAAATGGAAACAGCGGCTTTATACACATTGGCAGCGAAGTTTGGAAGAAAGGCTCTTTCTGTTTTAACGGTTAGTGATCATATTATCACAGGGGAAGAAACAACAGCTGAAGAGCGACAAACGACATTTAATGAAATGATTGAAGTAGCATTGGATGCTTCGATCAAGTAAAACGAACGCGATTCGTTGTATTTGAGGAGTAGTGAAAAGAAAGTGAAAAAAGGATTAACAATGATGGTGATGGCGATCTTCTTAGCTGGTTGTACAGTGCCAGACTTTTTAACATTTAAAAAACAGCCAAATGCTCCGACCGAAGAACAAGAGCAAAATCATGAGGTTGAGCAAGTTCCAGAGGAAGAGCCGATCCAATCAGAGGAAAAGAATGAAGAAGTGGAAAATGAAATCGCGATTGAAGCAGCATATTTTAATGATACACATGAAGTTAACGGTATTACTGAAATTAAAAATCCAGATAATGTGATGGCACTTGTCAATAAAATATTTGCTTTGCCGGAAACGTATGAACCTGAGGATTTGGTTCGTCCGAATGTTGAATTTTCATTTGGTGATCAAGATATTGAGAAAAGTTATTTAAGGAAAGATGCAGCTGAAGCACTTGAGAACATGTTTGAGGCAGCGGAAAGTGAAGGCATCTATCTATTCGCTGTATCAGGCTATCGTTCTTACGAGCGACAAAAAGCAGTTTTTGACGCAGAAATTGCAAGAGTCGGCGAAGAACAAGCGCTTCAAGCGGTCGCATATCCTGGTAAAAGTGAGCACCAAACAGGGCTGGCTATGGATATCTCTAGTCAAAGTGCACAATTTTTATTATCTGAACAATTTGGTGAAACAGCCGAAGGTCAGTGGTTGAAAGAAAATGCTCATCGTTATGGCTTTATTCTTAGGTATCCGCAAGAAAAAGAAGATATTACGGAATATCAGTACGAGCCGTGGCATTTTCGTTACGTAGGAGAAAAAGTAGCTGGCTGGATTTATGAACATGGTTGGACATTGGAAGAATTTTTTCAAGAAGTGAAAAAACTATAAAACTCCCGAGATGGGAGTTTTTCTTCTTGATGCAGATTGGCCATCTTTTTGCTCAAGTCCTCCCCATCTATAAGTCATAGGCTGGATGCTGTAATAGAGGGAGCTCCAATTCAAATTAAGCCTGCGGCGGATGTTCCAAATTTTTAGAGGAACTTTTGGGAAAGTTCAGCAAGATATGAACAAAATTATGTAGATACGTCATTGTTCGGAAAAATTGGCTATTTCTTCGATTTCTTTCTAAGTAATACGACTGCGCTTCTTGAAAGACACGTAGCTCTTTCCCATTAGCTGAAAAACTGATAAAATATAGTGGTCGGTAATTAAATAGAGAATCAGAGGGTTGCATCTCTGCGGGGAATGAAAGTGGTGAATGGAATGGTAGAAAATAATGATCATAAAGATACGAACGGTCCGTCGGAAAATAATCGGTATATACGAATGAAAAAGTTTACATTTGTCATGTTACTATTTTTACTCGTGTTTTCCACCGCTGGTATTACATTAGTAGCATTAGCATTTGGTGATGAAAAAGCGGTTAATGTAGGTGTACAAGAACGCAAGGAATTTACAAAGCTGTATAATGCATACGACGAACTAAAAAAGAGCTATTTTCAAGATGTGAATCAAGCGGCATTGCTGGATGGTGCAATCGATGGGATGATGAAAGCACTGGAAGATCCTTATTCAGATTATATGACAAAGGATGAGGCAAAGCAGTTTGAAGAAAGCATTTCATCATCCTTTCAAGGCATCGGTGCGGAAATTCAGGAGTTAGCTGGAAATATTGTCGTTGTCTCTCCTATTAAAGGAACACCAGCAGAACGTGCAGGAATTAAACCAAAGGATAAAATCATGAAAGTTGATGATAAAGACCTGCAAGGGATGAGTGCAAATGAAGCCGTTCTCCTCATAAGAGGGAAAAAGGGTACGACAGTAAATTTAGTTATTCAGAGGGATGGAAGCGATGAACCGATCAATTTGACGATTACTCGTGATGAAATCCCAATCAATACAGTTTATGCTGAAATGCTCGAAGATGGAGTTGCAAAAATACAAATTACAAGTTTTTCACGGCATACAGATAAAGATCTTACAAGCGCTCTAAATGAAATGGAAAGTAAAGGAATGAAGTCGCTTATTTTAGATGTTCGCCAAAACCCGGGTGGCTTGCTCGATCAGGCGATTACGATTTCAAATCTGTTCGTACCTAAAGGGAAAATTTTATTCCAAGTGGAATATAAAGATGGGACAAAACAAGAGTATGTCGCAAAAGATGGTAAGAAGATTACAGTTCCAACCGTGATGCTGATTGACGGGGGGAGTGCAAGTGCTTCAGAGATTTTAGCAGCAGCTGTAAAGGAATCAGCAAATGTTCAGCTCATTGGCGAAAAGTCATTTGGAAAAGGAACCGTTCAAACAACGAAAGAATTTACAGATGCCTCAAATATAAAATATACGATGGCAAAATGGCTTACACCGAAAGGAAATTGGATTCACGAAAAAGGAATCGAGCCTGACTATGTAGAAACCTTGCCAGCTTATTCGGAGATTACGTATATTGATCCAGAAAAGGAATTAAAGCAAGATACGATTGCTAATGAAGTAAAATCAGCAGAAGAAATGTTGAATATTTTAGGCTTTAATCCAGGAACTGTTGATACACATTATGATGAAGAAACAGTAAAAGCGGTCGAAGAATTTCAGAAGAGTGTCGAACTTGAGACGACAGGGACGATTCAAGGTGAAACGACGCTAACATTAATGGAAAAAATTCGGGACTATTGGAAAGAAAATGATCCACAAGTAAAAAAAGCGGTTGAAATTTTAACAAAATAAAAAGTATACTCTCCTTATTTTAAAGGGGAGTATACTTTTTTGTTTCTAAAGGTTTATTCTTTTATTACATTCTTTTGTAGTTTTCGCCAAACTTAATAAATGTTTTTTCATCTTCCACTAATCCGCAAGAACCACATTGTATTCTTCTTGCAGGTCCATTATAAGCAGCCTGCAAAGGACCTGCATCACTGACTGCATCGAATCTCTCAATCGTTTCTCCCGTTTGTGGGTCCAATCTAACCGCATGTGCGATTTGTTCAATAATATTAAACCGTGAACGATTTGTTTTACAGTTTGGACAACAATATGGTGCACTCATCATATCAACCTCCGCTATCAATTGTATATAAATAGGATAACCAAAATGGAAAAAAATATGATGTATGAACGTAACGAAAAATTATAATTGACACATTGCTGTAACATACGTAATAAAAAAGGCTCGATCTAAAAACTGTCAATATGTAATTCATAGCAGTTACTGGTAATAGCACCATAAAAATGGAAAAGTGACCAATGAAAGCCACGGAATGAAAGAGGGAGAAAAGGCTGTTTTTTTCATATTCTTAATTGAAAAATAGAGTTGTAAATTTTAATTCTAGTAATCTGGCATTTCCTTCCGCAAATATTACAAAAAACATATGATAAGATGTTTTTGCAAGAGAGAAAACGAGTTTTCGGGGAGGAAATACAAATGAAAAAAATGATCGTTACTACTGCTGCGGCAGCAGCAATCTTAGCTGCACCATTCGCTGGAAAAGCTGATGCGGCTGAAATAAAACCGATTCAAACAAAGGTCGTATATTATCAAATAGATGCTAGCAAGCTATCAAATGATTGGTATGAAACGGTCCTTAAACAATTAAATATCAATTTGAAAGACGCTGTCAATTGGAATACAAAGTATCAGCTTGCACCTGAAAAGCAAGAAGTACAAACGCAAAAACCAGTGCAACAACAACCGGTGCAAAAGCCAGTAGAAAAACCAGTACCAGCACCAACGCCAACGGAAAAACCGGCACCAACACAACCGGTAGAACAGCAAGCACAAAAACCTGCTTCTCCACAGCCTACTGAGCAAAAGCCAGCAGAACAAACAAACTCACAATTAAGTGCGTTTGAGCAACAGGTTTTTGAGTTAACAAACCAAGAAAGAGCAAAAAATGGGTTAGCACCATTAAAAATTGATCTTGAATTAAGTAAAGTAGCTCGTGAAAAATCTCGAGATATGTCTGTAAATAAATACTTTGATCATAATAGCCCGACTTACGGATCGCCATTTGATATGATGAAAAAATTTGGAATTACGTATCGTTCAGCAGGTGAAAATATTGCGATGGGCCAACGTACACCAGAAGAAGTTGTGAATGCATGGATGAATAGCTCAGGTCACCGAGCAAACATTCTAAGCACAAACTTCACTCATATCGGAATAGGCTATGTGGCAAACGGCAATTACTGGACACAACAATTTATCGGAAAATAATATGAAAATGAAAAACGAACAGGTTTTCACACCTGTTCGTTTTTTATTGCTGCAATATATTTTTTCTGAATGAATCGTAAACGGAGGGAGAGAGTGATCGCTCCAACAGCTAAACCGATGATAAGTCCAAGCCAGTATCCATACGGACCAAGTTCCGTATAATTAGCGAGTACGAACCCTACTGGTAAGCCAATGATCCAAAATGAAATTAAGGCCATTATAAATGTCACATTTACATCTTTATATCCACGCAAAGCCCCTTGAATCGGAGCTTGGACCGCATCGGATAATTGGAAAAATACAGCGAAAAGTAAAAACTGAGACGTTAATTTGACGACTTCGAGATCATCACTATAAATATGCGCAACTTCGATTCGATAAATAAAAAGAAGTATTCCCATTAAAAGTGACAAGCTTACACCACTCATAACCCCAATCCAGCTATAAGAACGGGCATCTTTATGTCGACCCGCTCCAACCTCATATCCAATGAGTATCGTTAAAGCCATTGAAATACTTAACGGTATCATATAAAGCAGGGATGCGAAATTAAGGGCAGCTTGATGTGCGGCAATAACGTTTGTTCCAAATGTACTCATAAATAATGTTACAGCAGAGAAAATACTTGTCTCGATAAAAATCGACAGCCCAATCGGCAGACCGAGTGAAAATATTTCTTTCCATTTTTGCAGGTGAATACGGGCTCTCGTTTTAAAAATGCCAAAATCTCTAAACGGTGCTTTTTTATGAATGATCCAAATGGCGATTAACGTAATAATCCAGTACGTAATCGCTGAAGCAATACCTGCGCCAATCCCACCTAATGCAGGCAAACCTAATTTCCCAAATATAAAGATATAATTTAATACAAAATGAATCGGTAATGACGTCAGCGTAACGATCATTGTCACTCTTGTTTTTCCAAGTGCATCGATGAAGGCGCGCAAAACATTGTATACAAAGAGTGGAATAATCCCAAAAGATAAATAAATTAAGTAATGCTTCGCAACATGTCTCACATTGTCCTCTAAATTCATCGAATCTAAAACAGGATTTAAAATGAACGCTCCTATAATAATAATGATGATTGCCATTGTAATTGCAACAAATACCCCTTGGATAACTGAAATGGGAACATCTTGTTTTTTCCGTGCTCCGATTAAATGGCCAACGATCGGAGTAATCGCTAGTAAAATCCCGCTTAGTCCCGTCGAGATGGGGACCCATAATGATGATCCAACAGCTACTCCGGCCAAATGATCAGACGAAAATCGTCCCGTCATCATAATGTCGAAAAACGTCATCATGAACAACGCAAGCTGAGTAATTAATAAAGGAATAAGAATCACCCATAACTGTTGAAGTCTTTCTCGTAAATGATATGTTTGTCTCATGTCTATCTCCATCTTTATGTCATTTTAATCGATAGAATTATATCATATTTAGAAGAATGAAGATGAGATTAATCGCTCGATATATACGATAATATTATTATGTAAACTTTTAGTGGAAGAAAAACAAAAACACACTCCAAATCGAGTGTGTTTCATATATTATGCTTCAAGTGATTGTAACTCTTCCATATCAGAAGATTGACGAATATAATTCATTGTAAACAAGTCCCGAGGCACCTCATATAATTCATATATATGCTGACCATTATTAAGCTCTTCATAAATAGCAGGGCGTGTTTGGTTGGCAAGTACAGCGTATGGAAGCTTTTCAGCAGCTCGCCGGGAACGAAGATTTTCATAACGAATCCTCATATAAATCGTTTCAATTTGCTGTTCGAAAAATAGCTCTTTGAAAAACGCATCTTTTGCAAGTGAATTAAAGCCTTTTCCATGATACGGCTTACCGATCCACGTGCCAAGAAAACCTGCATGATCCTTAATATCATAAAGATTGATTGTGCCAATTGGATTGCCCCATTCATCAAGAATCGTTCGGGAAATTAATTCCCCGCGTTCTTCGGCCTCAATTGTCTGTTTAGTAATAAATAAAAACTCTTCATACGAATATGCTTTTTGTCTTACGAAAGGGAAGACATCTGGGTGCGCCATTAATTCAAATAATGCATGGCATTCAGGCCCGTTTAATTCACGTTTTTTTAACATTGGAATCCCCCTCCTGGGCAGGGTAGTCCCGTAGATTCGTTTCTACCCTCGAAATTTTTTAGTGTTGTATAAAAAATTTCGGGGTGGGAATCGAACCCACTAGAACCAGCCCAAGGACTGGTGGCGCACCATTTGCCTTCCCTCAATTATGAGTTGTATTTAAATGTAGAATAATTCTAATGACATCATACATAAAAAATGTCGGTTTGCAAATAGGAAAATGAAAAAAAATTTATACAATAATCGACAAGTATGAAACTATCTAGTACGTAATAACGTATAGATAAATAAGAAAAAAGGAGGAGATTTTTATGGACAATAATACAGAAAGAACTCTTGCGGCCGCCATTTATATTTCAAGCTTTTTGACAACGGTGATTGGACCCTTACTCATTTGGCTTCTTAAGAAAGATGAATCCCCTTTAATTGACTTTCATGGCAAGGAGTATTTAAATTTTTTAATTTCTTACACTGTTTATGGCATTATTTCTGGTATTCTTGTGTTATTGTTAATCGGATTTGTTTTATTGCCGATCGTTGGCCTATTGGCATTTATTTTTACGATTATCGGAGCAATTAAAGCGTATGATGGCCAAATATACCGCATTCCATTTATTTTTAGATTGATTAAATAATGTGTAGAAGTAAGAAAAGGATAGATCAACAGGGGATGAACCTGGTTATCTATCCTTTTCTACGTTTTGTCCGCAACACTATCGGATCTTTTTTCTCATAGATACAACTTTTATATGTATATCGTTTCCTCTATGTATTACTTCCTCATTATCAATTGTATATCCAATTGAACGATATAATTGAATGTTTTTCGGGACAGTCAAACGAACTTTACAAAGCAAGGCGGGAATCCTTTGATTTTTTGCATAATTTTCGAGAGAAGTTAATATTTTTTTTGCAATGCCTTTTCCTTGTTTTTCTGGGATCACTGACAAACGATAAAAATAAAGTCCTTTGTCAACGAATTGAAACCGAACCATTCCCACTGGTTTTTCATCAACATAGGCGATTAGACCCTTCTCATTTTCTTTTAAAGCCGTTGATATTGATTCAACCGTTTCCTCTAGAGCACTTGAAGGCGGCGTTGCATCTTTATATTCCATAAACGCCTTAATCATTAAGTCGTGAATCAGTGATGCATCCGATACTTCTGCAAGTTTCACTTCCAAAATCACTCACTCCTTCTTTTACAATAAATATACTATGTTTTCAATTGTAATATAAAAAATAATTTGGCGGGAATGAGTGAGATAAGTATTGTTCAATCGAAATAAAAAGTATAAAAGAAACGGATTGTTCATATTATGTATTGGATACTTCGTTAGGTAAGGGGGAAGGGTATGAACATTAAAAACTATTATTCTCGGATGACACGATTATATATTCATCAGCTCATTTTATTTTCCCTCGTTTTTATTATGATTATCCTTCCATCTATGAAGATGATGTATTTCATTCCTGCAAATGTAGCGGGTTTTTTTGTTTTTTTATGCTTAGTCTATTTTTTTATAAAATATATATACTTTGCACACAAGTGGCAAGAGGTAACAATGACATTAAGCTATATGAATGTACCAGACGATAAGCAGGTGACATATATATTATTAGATTCAACATCCTCACATACATTGTTTGATGTCTATTCTTTCGACGGTATTTGTCACTTCTCGATCGTAAAAGTAAAAGGGAAAGACAAACGATTGCGAGAGAAAGGAAGCAGAGCCGGAAGACCCCGAGTGATATATCGCCTTGATAAAATGGGAATTTCAACCGGAGTCTATATTCATATTTACGCCGATCATGGCATGATTTATTTGCGTGAGAAGGAATTGCCCTTCATTATGACAATGAAAAAACAAAGGCAGAAGGAACTGATTCTTGGTACAAGCACATTTTTAATAAAGAAAAAATATGCCGACTTTATATTTACAAAAGATGAGCGGCCAATGATGACGATTAAAAAAGGGATGATGCCTGTTCGAATGCAATTAATATTTCAGCCTAATACTCCAGTCGTTCGTTTTGCCAAACATCTATCAGAGGATGAAAAATATATATGCTTTTGTTTACTTTCCTTATGTTAATGATTATTACTTTGATTTTGCAGCTCGGCAATGATCGTGGCAAATGGTTGCTCTGCTTTGCAAAGGAAAAACTGCTGGAATGGATCGGTACGCTCATTCAACCGGTCTAAAACAGTGGCGATCGTAAAGTGTTCCGGATGTAATTGTTCGTTTACTTCATCCCAAAAGAGCGGAGCAGCAACAGATCCTTCATTATTTATTCGAACGGAATAAGGAGCAATGATCGTTTTGCCTTTTCTGTGCTGTATGAAATCAATATACAATTTTTTTCCGCGATTTTTCTTCAATCTTTCAGTCGTAAATGAGCTTGGATCTGCCGTGATCAGAAATGTGGCGATCAATTGTGTAAAAAGCCCGGTTTCTTCCCAGGTGAATGTGCGTTCTGGAAGAGGAATGTATACTTGCATCCCTTTGTTCCCAGACAGCTTCACGAAAGAGGTAAGCTGCAGTTTATCCAAAGCTTCCTTTAATAATAATGCGGCCTTAACGGCAAGATAAAACTCCGCCCTTGATGGTGGATCAAGATCAAAGACGATTTCGCTCACAAATTGACTTTGAATCGTTTGAAAAGGGATATGAAATTCAATCGCCAGTTGGTTGCCAAGCCAAATGAGCGTTTGCAAATCGTTGCAAACAATGTAATCAATTCCGTCGACCAGCCATCCTTTTACATAACTAGGGGATGTTTCTGGTCGGTTTTTTTGATAAAAGCTTTCACCGAAAACACCGTGTGGAGCGCGGATCACCGTAAGTGCCCGATCGGTTAAATAAGGCAGCATTGCAAAGCTTGCTTTACGTAAATAGCGCAAATAATCTAGTTTCGTTACGGAACCATTCTCCCATAATAATTTTTCGCTGTTCGAAATCGGCACGATGGATGGGAAAGAGGCATCGGCGACTTGTAGATTGGTCCAAGTGCATTGATCAGGAGTTAGATCGAGACGAAGGGTATGAAAGTATGGCTCTCGCATTTGCTCGCCATCTAACTCGAGAAAATATAGCTCAAGACATATTGCCGGTTGAATGCTGAAAAAGCTTTCACTCCTTTGTACATAATTTTGTTGAATAATGTGTAGGAGGGCTTTTCTCGTTTCTTTGTCTAATCCGTTTGTAAACAAACCGATGGCTTTTATTTGTTGCCCATCATACACTCCAACATGAAAATAACGATTGTTTTCATCATAACCCGTTATAAAGCAAGTTATAGACTTCCAGTTTTTGTATTTCAACCAATTGTTTGTTCGTTTACCTTCCTCCCATTTACTCGATTTTCGCTTAGCGACAATTCCTTCACTATCATAAATCTTCATTATTTCTTTTATTTTCGCTAGATGATCATAAGTTGGAATCAATTGAATTCGAGCAGCCGCTTCTTTTGTAGGCTGTAAAAGGAAGGATATATCCGTAAATAACTGCAATAGTTTTTCTTTTCTTTTTATAAATGGATGAGGCATCAAACTTTGCCCATTTAGGCGTAAAAGGTCAAAGGCAAGAAATGTACAAGGCTGGATAGCCGCTTTATTCATTATTTTCGCTTGAGATCGCATTCTTCCTCTTACTTGAATTTGTTGGAAATTCGCTTTGAAATCATTATGTAAAATGACGAGCTCTCCGTCGAGCGTAAGCGGCAAATACGGTTTCACTTGTTCGACATGTTCTTGAAGGTAGATTTGTAATTCGGGAAAAAGAGGAAGCAAGTCTTTGCCATTTCGACTTGATAGTATAATTTGGCCATGATCCCAAATTAAAATTGCTCGAAAACCATCATATTTAATTTCATAAAGCCAATCATTTGTTGTCGGCAGTTCCATCGTCAATGTAGTTAACATTGGTTTCATGAAATGACATCCTTTCTTAATCATTTTTATTGTAACCATTCAATTTTAAAAAATTACCATGAATGAGTCTAATGGCAAGTTGCAAATGCTATATAAAAAAGAAAGGGTGGGATGTATGCATACAATGTGGAAGGGAAGCATTAGCTTCGGTTTAGTTAATATTCCTATTAAATTACATGCAGCGACTGAGGATAAGGACGTGAAATTCCGTTCACTTCATAAAAAATGTCATACGCCGATTAAGTATGAGAAAATTTGTCCTTCTTGTGAGCAGGAATTAGACATGAAAGAAATCGTAAAGGGATATGAAATTGAAAAAGGAAAGTTCGTTATTATCGAAGAGGATGATTTAAAGGAGCTTGGTGTAGCTAGAGAAAATAAAGCAGTTGAAATCATTGATTTTATTAAATTAAGTGAAATCGACCCGATTTACTTTAATCGGAGTTATTATATGTCTCCAGATGGTGCAAATGTAAAAGCTTATAGCCTTTTGCGAAAAGCACTGATTGATTCAGAAAAGGCGGGGATCGCCAAAATTATGATTCGTTCAAAAGAACAGCTTGCAGTTATTCGCGTGTATAATGGCGTCTTACTTATGGAAACGATTCATTACCCAGATGAAGTTCGAAAAACGACGGATGTACCGAATATCCCGCAAGCCGATGAAGTGTCCAAAAAAGAGATTGATACAGCCATTTTACTTATTGATCAGTTAACGACTGAGTTTGCGCCGGAAAAATATAATGATGAATATCGAACAGAATTGCTGCGATTAATTGACGCAAAGAAAACCGGAAAAGGGCTTATTGAGGTGAAGGAGCAGAAACAAGTAACACCAGTCAACGATTTAATGGCAGCGCTACAAGCCTCAATTGATAAAACAAAACCAGAGACGAAGAAAAAGCCGGCTGCCCGAAAACAACAACCGACAGCTAAAAAACGGCAAACGAAAAAAGCATAAAAAAGTTGAAATTTTTTCCATGCGTGTTATAATGCTATAAAAGGTAGGAAATATTGAAATGAAGGCAATGATAACGCTTAAATTTTTTATTCCTATCATTGCTTTTTATTATTTTCTCATGTATGATAGGAATGAATTGACAGTAGTAATCTATTTGTAAAGCGGAAGGGCTTTCGGTATATATAGTATTTGTATATTATAATGAATATCTACTCCAAAATGTGGATATTGCTTATAATATGTGAATTTTTATTTACACCGTAAATATGAGTAACATATTAAAAAATTTTTGGAGGTTTTACTCATGGCAACAGGAACAGTAAAATGGTTTAACAGTGAAAAAGGATTTGGCTTTATCGAAGTTGAAGGCGGAAATGATGTATTCGTTCATTTCAGCGCTATTCAAGGAGATGGCTACAAAACGCTTGATGAAGGACAACAAGTTGAATTTGAAATCGTTGAAGGTCAACGTGGACCACAAGCGGAAAACGTTGTTAAACTATAAGTAATTACTAAAAAAGACTGAAAAAGAGCTGCCCTTAGGGGTAGTTTTTTTCATTTAAGGATACCTTTAACAACGGCAATCTACCAAATTAACAAATTTTCTGTTCGAAACTTTTAAGCAATCCATGTTATAATAATAAAAATACCAAATTAATTGATACTATCGTTCGAATTTGATAAAATTCATTGTACTTTGTAGTTATACATATTTCTACTGGATGAAGACAGTTTTTCCCACGCTCAGGGTTAAACTGTTGTATTTTTGACAGTAAGGGGAAATTGGAGGTAACAGGATGATCAATCACATCGATACGAGTGCATCGTTGCGAAATGATGTAAAGAGACTCGGTAATATTCTCGGAGAAATATTAGTTCACCATGGTGGACTCGAACTTTTCAATAAAGTCGAAACAATTAGAGAAATGACGAAAAGTATCCGCAAAGAGTATAATGAGGAAACGTATAATAAATTAAAAGAAGAAATTAAACATTTACAGCCACCAACACGTCAGCAAGTGATCCGAGCTTTCTCGATTTATTTTCATTTGATTAATATCGCTGAGCAAAACTATCGAATTAACCGCAGACGACAGTATCAACTTGAGGAAAAGGTAGGACAAGCTTATTCACTTGAACAAGCAGTTGCCAAAGTAAAAGAGTATGAATTATCAAACGATGCGATTCAAGATGTTTTAGATCAACTATCAATTGAATTAATTATTACCGCTCATCCAACAGAGGCAACAAAGCGAACGGTATTAGAAGCGCAAAAACGAATTTCAACGTTATTGCAAAAATGTAATAACCCGCTTGTCACACGAAAGGAATTGAAAGATTTAGAGGAAAGTTTATTTAATGAAGTAGCTACATTATGGCAAACGGATGAATTAAGACATCGCAAGCCTCAAGTATTGGATGAAGTAAGAAATGGATTATATTATTTCGATCAAACTTTATTTGATACGCTCCCATCCGTCCACCAAGAATTAGAATTTCATCTTCACGATTATTTCCCTGACCATGACTGGGATGTTCCAAATTTTCTTCACTTCGGATCATGGATTGGGGGAGACCGGGATGGGAACCCGAATGTAACGCCTGAAATTACTTGGGAAACGTTGAAATTGCAACGTGAACTTGTCTTAAAAAAATATGAGGAATCGATCATTGAATTAATGAAACGATTTAGCCAATCAACGAGCCGAATTACGATGAGTGAAGAACTAATCGACTCGGTAGAACGTGAGGAACAATTATATTTAGAAGAAGCAGAAATGTGGCAAGTGGAATCAGAGTACTATCGTCGCAAATTTGCCATCATTTTGAAAAGACTGCGTGAAGTAGGTAAATCAGAGCTTGGCTATCAACGAGCAGAACAATTATTAGCCGATCTTACACAAATTAAAGATTGCGCTGAAAATCATTTACCTGCACAGAAAAAATTAAAGGCAATCCGCAAATTAATCCGTCAAGTGCAATTATTTGGATTCCATCTTGCGACGTTAGATATTAGAAACCATAGTGGGGAACATGAAACAGCAGTAAGGGAAATTTTACAAGCAGTAAATATTACTGAAAACTATTCCATGCTTTCTGAAGAAGAGAAATGTAATTTATTAGCGAAATTACTTAGAGATCCTAGACCACTTTTATTTTTTGAAGAAGGATACTCACAAGAAACGCAAAAAGTGTTGAAAGTGTTTAAACTCATTAAAGAGGCGCATGCGGAGTTTGGTAAGCGGTCAATCCAAGTGTATTTAATTAGTATGACCCAGTCTCCTAGCGATTTATTGGAAGTACTTTTGCTAGCGAAAGAAGCGGGCATTTATCGATTGCATTCTGATGGCAGAGTAGAAAGTGATTTAAACGTTGCTCCATTGTTAGAAACGATCGATGATTTAGTGGCCGGTCCGGAGATTATGAGAACTTTATTTGAATTGGATGTTTATTATAATCACCTTAAGGAGCGGGGGAACCATCAGGAAATCATGCTTGGTTATTCGGATGGAAGTAAAGATGGAGGCACGTTAACTGCCAATTGGAAGCTCTTTAAAGCACAACAAGAAATTCATAATATGGCGAAGGAATATCATATCCATCTTAAATTTTTCCATGGCCGTGGCGGCTCATTAGGGCGTGGGGGCGGTTCGTTAAATACGAGCATTCTTTCACAGCCTGTTGAGACACTTGGTGATGGGGTGAAAATAACCGAGCAAGGTGAGGTATTATCTTCACGCTACTTACTTGAGGACATTGCTTTTCGTAATTTAGAGCAAGCTTCCTCAGCATTGTTTGAAGCATGTGCAAGAGTATCATCCATGCCTGGAGATACTCATTACCGTGAAAAAGAATGGGAAAATGCGATGGAGGAAATTTCCGGATACTCCTTGCAAAAATACCAATCACTTGTTTTTGGTGACCCAGACTTTTTAACATACTTTAATCAAGCTACGCCATTAAAGGAAATCGGAGCATTAAATATTGGTTCACGACCAATGAGCAGGAAAAACAGTGAAAGATTTGAAGACCTACGAGCAATTCCTTGGGTGTTTGCATGGACGCAATCGCGTCATATGTTACCGGCGTGGTATGCGGCTGGATCAGGCTTGCAAACGTTTATTGACCAAGGGCAAGCAAACGTTGAGATGCTGCAAACGATGTACAAGCAATGGCCATTTTTCCAATCAACAATTAATAATTTGCAAATGGCATTAATGAAAGCTGATATGACGACAGCAAAAGAATATTTGACGTTAGTGACAGATCAAACGATTGCTGATCGGATTTTTACAGACATCGTGGGTGAATATAACCGTACGAAAGAAGCACTCTTGACGATTTCTGGAAATGAAGAACTAATGTCGCATAGCCCGAATATTCGAGACTCCGTCCATCGGAGAAATCCTTATGTTGACCCGTTGAGCTTTTTACAAGTTGAATTAATCAATAAATTAAGAACAACAGATCAACCTTCTGATGAATTAGTAACAGAAGTGTTACTGACGATCAACGGGGTTGCTGCTGGGCTAGTAAATACAGGTTGATTGAGTTATAAGTGAGAGGCGCTCGTGTGCGACGTTGCGTAAACTTGACTGCGCTGAAAGCCCGATGCTAACTTGATCGTAAGGCTAATCGTTGGGAGCCTGTTCATAATAAGAAAGAGAGAAGGGGTGTCCGGCTATCGGACACCCCTTTTGGTATTATAGTTCATCAAATCCATTTAAGTCGCTTGTTTTCGTATATTGGCGTGATTTCTGTTCGAAGAAATCTGTTTTTGTATCATCAAAATTATCAACGTATGCACGAATCCATTTCATTGGATTTTCTGTATAATCCTCGTATAAATCATTCAATCCTAGTAAACGAAGCATTTTATTCGCACGATATTTAATATATCCTTCCATCTCAACAAGATCGATTCCATCAATTCCAGAAAGAACATAATGGCTCCATATTGTTTCTTGTTCAACTGAATGGCGGAATTGATCGTACACCCATTCCGTAAATTCCCCAGTATTATATTCCGGATTTTCCGCTAATGTTGCTCGGAATAAATCGCTAATAAAGCGACCATGCTGCAGTTCATCGCGGTTAATATAGGAAATCATCGTTGATGTTCCAACCATCTTTTGATTACGCGCAAGATTATAAAAGAAGGCAAATCCTGAATAGAAAAATAAACCTTCGAGTAATGAGGTATAAACCATTGCTTTCAATGCAGTAAAAACGGAAGGCTGATCAGCAAATTCATTATACACTTCAATGATTCGTTGATTGCGTGTCATTAATACATCATCGGTTCTTCCAGTTTCAAATGATTCGATTTGTTTATACAATGTTGTAACCGAGGAAAGGACATAGGCATAGCTATGATTATGCTCACTTTCCTGGTCGGCAATCGTCGCCATGATTGATTTAACAGATGGATCTGTCGATAATTGTGCGATTCTCGCTGCAATATCTGTTTGTGGCCCATCAAGCGTCGCGAGCAAACCGATGATTTTTAAAAACGCATCCTGTTCACGTTCTGATAAGGTAGGGAACTGTTTAATATCAGCAGACATATCGACTTCGCTTGCTCGCCAGAAAAGGGCTCTAATTTGCTCACGATGCTGATAAAAATGTGGGTAAGCAAGATCATTCCAATTTAGAATTCCGCTCGCTTTTCCTCCAAATAGTGCGGTTGATTTATTTGGGTTGGTTGGTTCTAATACTTTTACTTTTTCAAGTAATTCAAACAATGTGTCAGCACTCCTTCCGTCCAAGTAAGAACTTTTTCCTCTTGAATTCCTCTTGGACTTTGTTCAATTTTTAATGGTTCAAATGAGGATTGATAAAATTTCGCTAGCTTAACGGCCGCATGGCAGAATAAATCATCGCCGCCAAATTGGGTATCACCTGTACCAAAAACAAAAACATTTGGCGGTTTATAGCCAATTTCGTATACAAAATCTTTCACTTCATTTGGTGTTGCGCCTTTTCCCCACGTAAAAGTTCCAATTAACATCAGATCGAAAAGGGAAGGATCAGGAATTTCTCCAGATCCAGGACCGATTCGATACAGAAAAACGTCATGTGCTTTTTCTGCTAATTTTTTCTTGATGAGCTCGGCAACTTCTTGCGTATTTCCGCTATAACTTGCGTAACAAATTAAGACTCGCACCACACACAATCCTCAATATCCGAAGCAGTAGAACGAACGTAATACGTTGTTTTCATGCCGGAATCCCATGCTTGTAAATGCAAATCGAGCATGACTTGCGCTTTAATATGGTTTGGAACATAGAAGTTAAAAGAGATTGATTGATCAATATGGCGTTGTCTTGCTGCGTTTTGCTGAATTGACCAGCGCTGATCAACAATATAAGCTGAACGGCGATATACATCGTACGTATTATGATCTAAATCTGGTGCGACAACAGGAAGTTTAAAGTCTTTCTTTTCTTCGTGATAGAAAGGTTTAAAAATTGGGTCAATACTCGCCGTCGAACCAGCGATCACAGATGTACTTGAATTTGGAGCCACGGCCATTAAATAGCCATTTCTAATTCCATGCTCAGCCACTTCATTCATCAGCTGTTTCCACGAATCAGCATGATCTCCAGTTAAATATCCGCGTTGTTTAAAGTATTCACCTGTCTGCCAGTCACTTCCAGAGAACTTAGAGTATGCACCTTTTTCTTTCGCTAAATCGACACTTGCTTGGATTGTTAATTGAGCCACTTGTTCATAAAGCTCATCAGCAAATGTCACTGCTTCTTGAGACTCCCATTTAATACCATTTAAAGCTAATAAGTGATGCCAACCAAACGTACCTAAACCGACGGCTCTATATTTCTTGTTCGTAATAGTTGCTTGTTTGACATCAATTGTATTTAAGTCGATAACATTATCGAGCATTCTTACTTGGATCGGAATTAAACGCTCCAATGCGTTATTCGGAACAGCTTTTCCAAGGTTGATAGAGGAGAGGTTACAAACAACAAAATCTCCTGCCTTTTTATATGTGATGATCGTGTCGCCATCTACGATTTCTTCGTATTGAACCGTAGGGGACATATTTTGCATGATTTCTGTACACAAATTACTTGAATAAACCATGCCTTCATGTTTATTTGGATTTTTTCGGTTCACTTCGTCGCGGTAAAACATGAATGGTGTACCTGTTTCTAATTGCGATTTCATGATTCTTGCCATGATTTGGATTGCGGGCACTTTTGTTTTACTAAGTGCATTGCTTTGAACGCACTCTTCATATTTTTCCCTAAAGCTGCCTTCACCTTTTTTCTCGTCATAGAAATCTTCCAGTGAATAGCCCATCACATTTTTTACTTCATGTGGGTCAAATAAAAACCAATCTCCGCGTCTTTCAACTTGTTCCATAAATATGTCCGGCAAACAAACGCCTGTGAAAATATCATGTGCTCGTTGACGCTCATCCCCATTATTCAGCTTTAAATCTAAGAAGGAGAGGATATCTGCATGCCACACATCTAAATAAACAGCGATTGCACCTTTTCTTCGTCCAAGCTGATCCACGCTAACAGCCGTATTGTTCAGCTGTTTAACCCATGGCAAAATTCCGGATGAAGCACCTTTAAATCCTTTAATCGAACTGCCGCGGCTTCTTACTTTCCCCATATAAACGCCGATTCCGCCGCCGTCCTTAGATAAACGGGCAACATCAGTGTTGCTGTTATAAATGCCCATTAATGAATCTTCGACTGTATCGATAAAGCAGCTTGAAAGCTGTCCATGTGCGAGGCCTGCATTCGCAAGTGTCGGTGTTGCAACTGTCATGTAAAGATTCGATAAAGCCCAGTATGCTTCACCGACAAGCTTCGAACGTTTTTCAATCGGCTCATCTTGCATAAGGTGTAAAGCAATCACTAACCATCGCTCTTGTGGAAGCTCATATGTATTTTTTTCATGATCCGTGGCTAAATACCTTGTTGCCAATGTGTGTAAGCCGATGTAATCAAATAGTAGGTCACGCTCTGGATCAATGAGACTAGCTAACTCGATAATTTCTTTTCTACTATATTTCTCTAAAATATTTGGAGCGTAGATGCCCTTTCCTGCCAATGTTTTTAATAAACCGTAAAAATCACCGTACTTTAATTCCTTATCGTAAGCACGATTTTGACTTGCTTTATTATATAACTCTTTCAAGTAAATCTTGGCTGCTTCATATGCCCAGTGCGGATTAGCTTCATCAACATTTTCTAATGCTGTTTGAATTAATAGATCTGTGATATAATCAGATTTTAGTTCTTCTTTCGATTCAATGTTACGAATAATTTTTTCCTTATAATGTGTAGATGTAATCGATGTGTTCGTTTCGATAAATGAATAGAGGCGTTTTTTACTAAATTCCAACCTCCTGTTACCATGATCTTTCGTAATAAATGTAGTCATTTTTTCACCTTTTCCTTCATAATAATAAAAAAATCCGCCCGGTGATTGGGCGGACGAAACGATAGAAAAAGGGCACAGCCATCTTTTGCTATCGTTTCATCTTCCCAATCCCCGAAGAATTGAAACTCAGACAAGCAAGGCAGGTTTCCTGACTCATGCATCAACCTACTTAGGACCTTCCCACATTGATGCCATTCAGCTTATCAATGCAGTGGATTTTCCCGTTCGTACGCAATTACAGTTGCGGGGACAGTTTCGGATTTGCACCGAATTCCCTTTTAACCCTCGATAGGGCACCTCAACTTGTTGAAATTCAATATATTGTATGTTGTTGTTAAAATAATCACTAAATGTTGTGTTGGTTTTATAGTAGCATGTGGAAGCTATATTGGCAACCAAAGAATATTGAACATGGAAAAGACGGATTTGAGTTAATTGTGTTACAATTCAGGCTTGACAATATTTTTACGAAAAGGTAAGATGAATTTACGCTAAAATTTCATATTATTCCTTATAAAGAGTCGGGGAAGGAAACTGGTCCTATGATCCCGCGGCAACCGTTGCTTAAACGCAAAATGGTGCTAAGTCCAGCAAGCTTATTTAGCTTGAAAGATAAGGGAGAGTCCGATACATATCCAACCTCTTCCTTCATGGGAGAGGTTTTTTGTTGAGTAAGGACATATCATTAAAGCTAAGTAATGCGATTGGAAAAAACACATTTTATAGGTGGTGAAACATCATTTTAGCGTTTTTCAATCATACTAACAAAAACAAGTAGGGGGATTTATAATGAGTCTTTATAAAAAATCTAATTTTAGTAGAATTACAGAATTAAAGGAATATGCACCAGAACAATTTTCAACATTTTTTGCATTCAACGGAAAAGCATTAGCTGAAGGAAAACTATCCGTAAAATTAAAAGAACTAATCGCTGTTGCCGTTGCGCATGTGACAGGTTGTCCATATTGTATTGATCTTCATGTGACGGAAGTTAAAAAAGCAGAAGCGTCAAAAGAAGAAGTAGCTGAAGCGATTTTCGTTGCGACTGCGCTAAAAGCGGGATCTGCATTAGCTCATGGTGTAAATGCATTAAACTCCTTCGATGGGCAAAAAGATGATGAGCTTTATAAAGCAGAGTACTTTAATCGTCTAGCTGAGTTTTCCAAACTAAACGGTGATGCTTTTAAATCGTTTATCGATTTTGACCAACAGGCTTTGAAAGCTGGTCAATTAAGTGTGAAAGAAAAGGAACTCATTGCAGTCGCCGTAGCGCATACAACAGGCTGCCCATATTGTATTGACCTTCATACAAAAGCAGCGAAGAAAGCAGACGCTACATTGGAAGAAATATCAGAAGCAATTTTTGTTGCTGTTGCATTAAAAGCAGGCTCAGCATTAGCTCATAGTGTGAATGCACTAATCGCATACGAATAATATGAAAGACCTCCAGTTTATGGAGGTCTCAGAGCGTAGACAAAAGGGTTGGAAATCATTTTGATTTCCAACCCTTTTCCTATTAATTCAGGTTAAATCTGTGAAAAAGTTCATTTCAGCTTTCCATTTTGGTTCTTACTAAGCGATGGTTGGCGTTTTCCATGTCCAACTGGCCAACTTCTTAAGATTTAAGGCAGCAAAAGTCAGCATCGCCTGCATGGACAATTTTTTAATACCTTTTAAGGTTGTCCAGCGCATGCCATGCTTTTCTTTGGCATCGGCAAAGACACGTTCAATCGTCTCTTTACGCTTTCCGTATATTTCTTTAATTTCATGATTGTGTCGTAAGTCCTCAGCTACATCCAAGTAATCTTGCCAGATATGACGTTGGATCCTTTTTTGGTGATTCTTACTCTCCGTGCATTGGCTAAGCACCGGACACGTGGCACAAATAGAGCGTTTGTATGGTAGTGCTGGAAGAACCTGATTCTCTATAAGAAAGTTGGCAATCGCCGGCGTTTTGTAAGCTGCATCAGCGGCAACGACGATTGGACGTCCTACCTGGTCGATGATTTTCTGGACTAGCGGTTCAAGCATATTACTATCGTGAACATTTCCTGGAGTGACGATGTTTGCGAGTACAAATCCCTTCTCGTCCGTAGCAGCGTGAAAAGAATAGGCAAATTGCTTTGTCCGTTCATCCTTAACGTAATAACCACTCTCAGGGTCCGTTGTCGATTCTTTAATCTCCTTGTACTCTTCTGTTTCAAACTTTTCCGGTGGGAATGGTTTCTTCCCGTTCTTTTCACGATCAAGGTTGAGCTCCTCCTGGAGCCTCTTCTCATAAGCTCGCGTCTCTTTACGAACAACCTTCTTCTCGAACTTTCTCTTATTCGCACTCGCTTTAACATGGGTCGAATCAATGAAGACATGATCTGGGCTGAGAAGCCCACGATTTGTCACTTCGTTTAGAACTTTATAGAAAATCTGCTCGAACAGATCAGTATCTGCAAATCGACGGACATAGTTTTTCCCAAACGTGGAGAAGTGAGGAACCTCGGTATGAAAGCCAAAGCCTAGAAACCAGCGATATGCCACGTTCGTTTCAATTTCCTTGATTGTCTGGCGCATGGAGCGGATGCCGAAGGTATACTGAATGAATGTCATCTTGATCAGCACTACAGGATCTATGCTGGGTCTACCGATGGTCGAGTAAAGATCTTCAACTAATGGATAGATGAAGGAGAAATCAATAGCCGCATCTAGTTTGCGAACTAGATGATTTTGAGGAACCAACTGCTCTATGGTCAGCATTTCCAACTGTTCGCGCTCATTGATTTGATTCTTCGTCATCATATCCATCACCTCCTATTTTTAATAAGAAATACCGTTGATTGGAGCGTAGGGCGGCGACTCCTGCGGGAACAGCGCGAGCTGAAGACCCTGGACTGAGCACAGCGAGGGAAGCGGCTGAAGCCGTGCCCGCGGAACGCGTCCGCCCGAAGCGGAAATCAACTTTCCTAGGTTACCACTATTTTAAAAGAAAAAAGACCGTAAGCAAACACCTAAATTTCTGTGTTTGTCTACAGTCTGAGACCTCCAGTTTATGGAGGTCTTTTTTTACGGGAATGGATCCTATGATTAATTATCGTCGCTCTTAATCGCTCCAAAACTAGTGTTACGCCCATTCCAGGGACATACGTCTTTGCATAGAGTAAAAAAAGAATGATTTTTGTGGAAAAGGGAGATGTATGAGCATGAATCAGCGGAATGTTTACGCAAGGCCTAAGGGGCATGGCGGACATCATGGAGGAGGGAACCATCACGGCGGCGGGCATGGCGGACATCATGGTGGAGGGAACCATCACGGTGGCGGACATGGAGGACACAACCATGGCGGCTATGGATTTAATAACTTTGGGGCACCGTTTCTTGGCGGGGTATTAGGTGGTTTGACGTTGGGAGCTTTAGCTTCACCGGGAGTTGGCTACGGTTATCCGTATCCTGCACCTGTGCCGGCTCCTTATCCATATCCTTACCCGTATCCATATCCATATAGCGGTTATCCATATAGCGGTTATCCTTATTAAATGTATGTATAAAATTCATTCCTAATTCAAAGAATAGATGAAAAATGATAGGGAGTGAATCAAGTGGATCTGAACCGTGCAAACCAAATTCTTACTTCGTCGGCAACGATAGAAGTTCATTTTAAAGGTATTCCCGTATGGATTGATCAAGTTAACGAAGATGGGCAAACAGCAACTGTACACTTAAAGGACCCGCGTTCTTTAGAAGAGAGAACAACGGTCGCAATTTCAGAATTAGAGGAAATATAACAATGAAGCCATCCTTGTGGATGGCTTCATTTATAATTACACTTCAGTTTGGCTCTAATGGCCTTGTAAACGCTGTTTTTTCGAAGTCTTATCCATAAGGGAGCGTCTATTGGTCAGCAAAAGCGACTTTTATCAAAATCGAATCCATAAGCAGGTGTCAAATGGGCCGTAAACACTGCATTATTAGAAACTCTGTCCATAAGGATACGTCTAATAGCCAGCAGAAACGATTTTTTTGAAATCCTGTCCATAAGACAGTCGTTAATAGAACAGCCGCTATCCCAAATCAAAATCATTGATTAAATTCTTCATTATCATGACTGATTTGCCATTTAACCCCAAATTTATCTGTTAATTGACCGTAGCATTTGCTAAAGAATGTTTCTTGAAGCTCCATTCCGACTTCGCCGCCTTCTTTTAACTTATCAAAGGCAGATGCTAATTCATCTACATCCGTGCTGACGAGAGCAAGGTTAATATTGTTTCCAACGGTAAATGGCATGCCTGGAAATGTATCAGAAAACATTACATTGCTTCCACTAATCGTTAGTCGAGTATGCATGACTAAATCTTTCGCCTCTTCCGGCAGAGGATAGTCCGGATGTTGTGGGCTTTCTCCAAACGTCGTAATTTCTGGTTGTTCCAATTGAAAAACTTGTGCATAAAATTCAACAGCTTCCCGACAATTTCCATTAAAATTAAGATACACATTTACGGCCATTTCTATCGCTCCTCAGTTAAATTTAATACTACTGTTTGAACATAACAGAAAGGAAACGGTGAAGCAACTTTTGAAAGGGGGAACTTGAATCTATGAAAATATGATGAATTTTCATGTAAAAGGATTTTTTCTTGGTGAGTAATGGTAAACTAGAATATACTTATTAAATTACAGACAAAAGAGGAGAACAAAATGATTAAAGCGATTTTTTTTGATTTAGATGATACTTTATTATGGGACCAAAAAAGTGTGAAAGAAGCATTTGTTGCTACATGTAAAGTGGCCGAAGAGCGTTGCGGAATAGATCCAAATCAACTTGAGGAAGCCGTGCGTGAAGCAGCAAGAGAATTATATGCAACGTATGAAACATATTCTTTTACACAAATGATTGGGATTAATCCGTTTGAAGGGTTATGGGGGAACTTTTTAGACGACCATGATACATTTAGAATAATGAAAGAAATCGTACCGGGATATCGTAAGGATGCATGGACGAAAGGACTGCAAAAGCTTGGTGTGGATGATCCTGAATTTGGTTTTGAATTAGCTGAACGATTCCCGCAAGAGCGAAGAAAGCTACCATTTGTATATGAGGAATCATTTCAAGTGTTGGACCAATTAAAAGAAAAGTACCGGCTTTTGCTTTTAACGAATGGATCACCAGATTTGCAAAATACAAAGTTAGAAATTACACCAGAGATTGCTCCATACTTTGAGCAAATCGTTATTTCTGGCGGCTTTGGAAAAGGAAAGCCTGACCCAACGATATTCGAACATGCCCTATCATTAATGTCACTAGAGAAAGATGAAGTGCTAATGGTCGGAGATAATTTAATGACGGATATATTAGGAGCGAATCGGGTAGGAATTAAATCGGTATGGATTAACCGCCACCAAAATGAGCGAAATGAAGTAATCCCTACATATGAAATTAAGCATTTGGAAGGACTTTTCCCGATTTTAGAACAATTAAATAACAAATGATCCGATACAGAAAGGCGGGGTATCTTGAGGTTAAGCATATTAGATCAATCGCCAATTTCAACTAATCAAACAGCTTATGATGCGTTAACAGCGTCGCTGAAGCTAGTCAAAGCTGGAGAAAAACTTGGCTACACGCGCTATTGGATTGCCGAGCATCATGATTTACCTGGACTCGCTTGCTCCGCACCAGAGGTGATGTTAAGTTATATTGGCGCAAATACAGACAGCATTCGAATCGGATCTGGAGCTGTGTTGCTTCCACATTATAAGCCGTATAAAGTAGCTGAAACGTATCATATGTTAGCTACATTATTTCCAAATCGAATCGACATCGGTATTGGACGTGCTCCCGGCGGGTCTGCTGAGGCGACAAATGCATTATCAGACCAGTTTTTGCAAAAAGTGTGGCAACTACCAGCATTATTGCAAGAATTACTCTATTTTTTAAACAATGATTTTCCAGTAGATCATCCTTTCGCAAACGTTACTGCGGCACCTTTTCCCGACATTCCACCTGTTCCATGGTTGCTTGGCACGAGTAAAAAAAGTGCTCAGCTTGCAGCTGAACAAGGGATTTTCTACACGTTCGGTCAATTTATGAGCGAGCAGGATGGACGAGCAATTGTTCAAGAATATTTACATTCTTTTCAACCGAGAAAAAAGGGAGATAAGCCTCAAGTCATCATTACTGTTTCGGTTATTTGTGCGGAAACGAATGAACGCGCTGAGGAAATTGCGTTAAGTTCCATGATCTGGGCTTTACAAAAAGATAAAGGGGAAGGGAGACAAGGGGTTCCTTCGATTCAAGAAGCGAAGGATTATAGATTGACTGAAAAAGAAAAAAGCACATTGGAAAAGATCAGACAAAACATGATCATCGGTAATTCTAATGAAGTGAAGGAAAAACTGATCGACCTAAAACTTCAATATAAAGCCGATGAAATAATGATCAACACAATTGCCTACTCATCTGAAGATCGAATTCGCTCGTACGAACTGATCGCCAATGCTGTTTTTGATAGAAAAAGCTAGGTTTTTTAGAATGGTGGACGGTAATCGTTGACTTCGATCGTTTGGTGTTCACATTCAAAGTGAAGCATAAATAATCAAACTGCGAAGCAGTGCTTCATAAAAAGGCCCCTTACAATACAAGAGGGCCTTTTTCATTTTGCCTATGACAGATGCCATTCAGCTTTCTATATTGCGGAAACATCGGTCATAACATCTTTATTTTGATTTCGCTTTAAGGCGACAGTAACTGTTGAAATAATCAAAGTAATTGCTATGACGATACAAAGGGAGTAAATATTATTTAAGATGCCCGTTTTGCTCCCGCCAAAAACAATTGTGTAGTAACCATCTGCCCCGTATGTGGCGGGTAAAAATGAAGCTACGTTGATATACCAATCTGATAGCATTGTTTTGGGCACAAGCACACCTGAGGTAACGAGTTGTAAAGAAAGTGCCAAAATATTGAAAATCATGCCAAGATTCCCGAATACTAAAACGAATACTTGCGCAAATAGTAGAAAGGAAAAAAATAATAGTGATTGGAATATATATAAAGTTAACCATGACACATGACTTGAAATGTGGAAAATATTCATAAGGAGCATTGTTAGAATTGGAAGTAATAAAGCGACACTCATATTAATCAATTGTCTACTCACGAATAGTTCCCACTTTGAAAGCACTTTTTTGGCAGTGTGCGCTGCTTCTTGATGCTGCATAATCATGACCATTGCGCCGACGAAAGAAGAAATGATAATCATAAGGGGCACTAAGTTTGCCGCAAATTTGTCAACTGCATTCGTTTTCTGTATTTCCGCGTTGATTGGATTGTCATTTAAAGAGTTAACCATGGATGTGATCGACTCTCCAAGCGGCTGAGCAAGTTCGGCTGGAATTGGAAGTTGTGGCACTTCCTTAGTAAACTGGCTGATCACTTCGTTTTTTTGATACGCATACAAGCTTCTATTTACTGAATCATTTATTTGTACAGCGGAATTTTCCATCAGCGTTTTTGTCAGAGATGCATTTGCTTGATTAATCCAATAGACAATGTTTGCATTTTGACCTAATTGAATTGATTCGGTGAATGAAGACGGAATTTCAATTACCATTTCGATCATTCGCTCATCCAAATCAGCTTTTGCTTGTTCAATGGAAGTGTACATATCCGCTTGAAACGGTAGTTTTTGCTGAACTTCACGTACAATTTCCTCTCCAATGACCATATCATGATTGATTAAGCCGATCTTCAAGTTTCCTAAACGATCGTTGACCCCGTCGTATGCGGTCATCCAGACGATAAAGAAAATAAGTTGGAATAAAATAGCTGCTGCGATACCGAGATACGTTTCACGAATTTTAAGCAAAGTGTTTAAACCTTTCATAATGAATTCCTCCTAATAATATTGCATGTAAGTACATACTTGCATTTATAATAAAATTTTTTCTAGAGAGTTAATCCTCTAGAAAAAATAGTTACACTTGTTTTTATTAATTGGTCCGTAGTGAGCTCGGTCACTTGATCACCTAACCGAGCTCGTGATATAAAATGACCAAAATTTATAGCGATTAATGCCATTGCTGTCGCTTCAATATTTATATCAATGATTTTCCTTTTTCTTTTCATCTCACGGAAATAGTCGATGAGCTCATTCTTAATAAATAAAGGTACATTGGCAATTTCTTCATTAATTTCCGGAAAGGCATCTGCTTCCTTAAAGCCGATGAGAACAAAGTCTTTAATTGACATAATATATGATTGATATTCAATTGAAAAATTGTATAAATCGATTTCTACATCCCATACAACTTTTTCGTGCATTACTTTTTGCAGATGGGGGCCATAAGAAAATTTTTGAACAATCGCTTTGAGTATTCCATGTTTATTTCCAAAGTGACGAAAAAGTGTGACCTCGTTTACACCAGCTAATTGAGCAATGGCTTTCGTTGTTGCTGCCTTGTAGCCTTTTTCACTAATTAATTCAATTGCAGCGTTAATAATTCGATCTGAAGTTGATTGTGCTAGCAATACATCGACACATCCTTTATTGTATGCAAGTAATTACTTGCATAGTACAATACTATTTCATTTTTTGTCAAGAGATGTGGGGAAATACTTATTTTATTCCTAATAAGGGGAATGTTTTTTCCGCGTTCAGGCAGAATAGGCCTTAAAGGAGATGTGGATAATGTCTGATTTTTGTGCGCAGATTTGGCCAGAGGAGCCAACTCCGGAGGATTTAAAAAGTTGTCGTGAGTGTGGGCTTTATAAACATGGATCTCGAATGGTTTGGGGAGAGGGGAATCCTGAAGCACCAATTATGCTGATTCTCGATAACCCTGGAGCCCGTGAAGATAGCGAGGGGAATCCATACGTATGTGGGACAAGACAAACATTACAACGCGCAGTGAACGATGTTGGTTTACAGATTCCTGATCTATATGTGACATTTATTTTAAAAAGAAGACCAACCCGAGCCTATGAAAAGGAACGGGTACGACAAATTTGTATGATCCATTTAGATAATCAGATTGAAAAAATGAAACCCAAGCTTATTCTTTGCTTAGGGAATGTTGCTGTGAAATCTTTTTTCAAAAATTCTGATGCAGATGTGAAAACAATGCGCCAAACATGGCATAATGTTCGAGGTTATGAAACAAGCGTTGCCTATCATCCGCTTGCCGTCCGACGCAGGCCGAATTTATGGAATTCCTTCCTAAGTGATCTTAAGTTAGTTGCTGAACGTTACGAACAGTTGCATTAATCACGCTGAATAAAATTTTTTATTTCATCCGATAAAATCTCCGTGTTCCCCGGATGCCAAAAGTACGTTGATCCATCAAATTGCATCGTACATTTATAGGCAATTGGATCATCTGTATAAAATACGATTTCATAATAATTAGGTCGCCTCTATCTGTATTTGGTTGAAAATTGAACTTTTCCTCACTAGCTTTCAACAAGCGAAGAAACGAGTCAATTTCTGCTCGAGTTTGCAAAGCTGTTAACCGGGTCGGATGTTGAGCAATATAAAGCTGATACAATTCGACTTTGTTTACTTGTTCAAGTGGGATATTTGGAAAATGCCACTTATAATCCATCGCTTCCTTTGAATAATATAAACGATATCCATGAATTTCATAGTGAGATTTAACTGCAATGATATGAGGCTCCCCGAGAATCGTAAAAATCTCCGTTCCTTTTTCATGAAAAGCTGCGTCGCCGTCTTTGATTCGATAATGGGGATTTGTTACATTGTCCGCTACTTTATATTTGATTTTCCCTAATTTTTCCCCGATGTATGTTTCATCTGCTAAAATTCCAGAATGGATTCCCCAATATTCAATCCCATCCCATTTAATAAAATCAACCCAATCGATCACTGTTTGACTACCAAAAAGCTTAGTACGACAGCCAGATAAACAGCTAGTAATCAATAGTAATAGAACAATATATATTTTCCAATGTTTCAAATGCTCATCCCCCGTAAAAAAGAGTTGGATTTCGACTTTATGACCGCATTTTGATAAACTACAAATACTAAAAAATGCGGAATCAGGTGAAGATGTGGAAGAAGAATCTAAAAGCAAGCAAACATTTTGGTCAATTATTTTTGCTGTGTTTTTCGGTAATTTCTTGGCCGTAATGAATACTTCCACAGTCAATGTGGCCGTTCCTGCTTTTATGGCACAATTCTCTGCTGATTTACCAAGGGCGCAGTGGACAGTTACTGGCTTTATGCTCGTTGCTGGTGCGGCTGCTCCTTCGGCTGGCTGGTTCGGCTCGCGCTTTGGTTATAAGCGGGTGTATATCGGTGCTTTATGTGGCTTTTTTATCTTTTCTCTGTTGAGTATTTTATCTTGGGCGATTGAGATGTTAATCATTTTTCGGATGCTGCAAGGTATTTGTAGTGGGATTTTAATGCCGACAACAATGACGCTCGTCTATCAAAGCATTGAGAAAAGTCGGCAAGCATTCGGGCTTAGTTTATGGAGTTTGTCTGCCGTGCTTGCACCAGCTGTCGGACCTGTATTAGCGGGATTTTTAATTGATTTATTTAGCTGGCGTGCGTTGTTTTATTTAAACTTACCAATTGCAATTGCAGCAATAGTAGCGGCAATTATTTTTCTCCCTCAAACAACTGAGGGGAGGAAAACTCCGTTCGATTTTCTTGGTCTATTGTATTCATTCGGCGGCAGTATTTTATTACTAACGGCATTTGCTGAAGCTGGTTCGTGGGGCTGGCTCAATTATAAAACATTGCTCATCGTTGCAGTCGGTATATTGCTTTTATTTTTATTTGTCAGACGTGAGCTTGCGATTGAATTTCCACTTTTAAACTTCTCTGTTCTATCGCATCGCCGTTTTACGTATAGCTTGTTTTTAAATGCGGTATTATCTGTCGGTCTCTATGCAGGCGCCTTTTTGGTTCCGATTTTTTTGCAAACTTCTCTGCAACTTAGTGCGTTGGAGACGGGGTTAATTATGATGCCAGGCGCATGTATGATGGCATTATTTACACCGATTACAGGAAAGCTATATGATACGGTCGGACCGGTTTCACTCATCATTTCGGGAATTGTTATTATGATTGTCGGCACATATATGATGGGAAGTTTGTCCATTGCGACAACAAGTCTGTATGTCATTATTTGGACGTCCGTCCGCTATATTGGAATTGCCCTTTGTAATATGCCGATTACGAATGCAGGCATGTCCACGATTCCGCCTCAAATTGCCGGCTATGCCTCAGCACTTAACAATTGGGCGCGACAATGCATTGCTTCACTTTCAATCGCCTTATTTTCAGCTTTACTTGCCTATCGATCATCGATCTACATGCAAGGAGGAGAACAGGCGCATAGCGCATCGGCACTTGCTGCCGGAGATGTATTTTTATACTCGCTCATTCCGCTCATCTTGGCGCTTCCAATTACATTTTTATTGCGGAAGAGCTAATATTACGAAGAAAGGAGATCTTTGATTATGAAACAATCGGATCGGCGCCATGCAATCGCGCATCGGGAAGCAATAATGGGAATTGCTCTTGTGATCGTTCATTTTATATGGTGGTATGGCTTCGCCTATGGTTTGGGAAAGAAGCCTGTTGAGGAGTATACATACGTATTTGGCTTTCCAGCCTGGTTTTTTTATAGCTGTATTGTTGGCTTTATTTTTATGGTTATTTTAGTTATAACGGTTGTAAAACTCTATTTTAAAGAGGTCCCCTTTGAGCCGGAGAAGGAGGAAACGAAGTTGTGAATATGGAAGTTGTCTTTCCGCTTATTCTTTTTCTTATGATCATTTTTGCGGCGGGGCTATATGCGACGAAATATGTCACATCATCGGAGTCGTTCATTCAAGAGTATTTTTTAGGAAGTAGACAGCTCGGCGGGTTTGTGCTGGCGATGACGATGATTGCGACGTACGGGAGCGCAAGCAGTTTTCTAGGGGGACCGGGTGCCGCTTATAAATATGGATTAGCGTGGGTACTATTAGCGATGTCGCAAGTTGTTACGGGGTATTTTATCTTAATGGTGCTTGGAAAAAAGTTTGCAATTATGGCTCGGAAATATCATGCTGTTACATTAACCGATTATTTAAAGAGCCGCTACCAATCAAACTCAGTAAGCATCATTTCCGCCCTTAGTATTATTATTTTTTTATTTTCCGCGATGACCGCCCAATGGGTCGGGGGTGCACGCTTAATTGAATCGGTCGTCGGTGTTTCCTATCATACAGCACTCGTTATTTTTGCAGTGTCGGTATTAGTTTATGTTATTATTGGCGGGTTTCGAGCGGTTGCGATTACAGACGCCATTCAAGGGATGATCATGCTAGGAGGAACGATCATTCTAGTCGTTGCCGCCGTTGTTGCTGGTGGCGGAGTTGATGCGATTATGAGCGATTTACGCAATGAAAATCCGAATTTGCTTAGTCCGTATGGATCAGATTTAAGCTTAACCCCCCTTTATCTTTCATCTTTTTGGATATTAGTCGGTGTCGGAGTGGTCGGGCTGCCACAAGTGTCAGTAAGGGCGATGTCATATAAAAACGCCCGGGCGATGCACCGAGCGATTATCATTGGAACGATCGTTGTAGGAGTCATTATGTTAGGTATGCATTTGGCCGGAGTTTTTGCCCGTGCAATTATCCCCGGGATTACGACATACGATACAGTGATGCCCGAGTTAACTTTAACAATTTTGCCGCCATGGGCCGCTGGGATTGTTTTAGCAGCACCAATGGCGGCGATTATGTCGACGGTTGATTCATTGCTCTTGCTTGTTTCATCCGCGATTGTAAAAGATCTATACCTTACATATTTGAATCCGAAAGCTTCGGTCAGAACAGTAAAATATAGCAGTTTTGCGGTGACGGCATTGATTGGGATCGCTGTTTGCTTTTTGGCAATCCAGCCTCCAGATCTGCTCATTTGGCTTAACTTATTTTCGTTTGGCGGTCTTGAAGCTGTGTTTATATGGCCGATTGTGCTCGGCTTGTATTGGAAAAGAGCTAATAAATATGGTGCATTAAGTTCAATGGTAATCGGAATGATTTCCTATATTTATTTCCACCTATATTTACCAGATCCGCTCGGAATGCATACCGTTGTTTTGCCCATTTTCATTTCGCTCATTGTTTTTGTCATTGTTTCGCTAACGATGAAGGAGGAGCAACCTTCATTCTAAGGCTGGCTCGAGATCAGGCAATGGATTATCTTTATCCGGTTTAATCGCCTTAAAGGCAAGCATGGAGGCGATTAAACAAAGTGAAGAAAATAATAGCACCATACTGCCTACGTTTTTCTCCATTAATAGCGCGGTAACAAGTGGTCCTGCCGCAACGCCTGCGAAGCGCATAGAACTGAATATAGCTGTGATCGTGCCGCGCATTTCCTTTTCGATGCTTTGTGTTAAAATCGCATCTAAGCAAGGAAGGGCGGCACCGATTCCAATACCGCAAATGGAGAAAACAACGAGCAAGTAAATCAATTGCTTGGAAAGGATTGTCGCCGCAACCGCTCCACCAGCAAGTACGACCCCAGCAAAAATAATCCACTTCATTCTATTTAAATGATCCTTAATTAATTTTCCTGCTGTAAAGGAAGCAATACATAATGCTGCTAAAGGTATCGCGAGTAAAAAACCTTTTTTCACTCCAGTAAAATCATAATCATCTTCTAAAATCGATGATAAATAAAAAAGTAATCCAAATAAAACAAACATTAAAATCGCGCCAATAACAAAAACTGCCGTTAACCACCGCCAATGCTCGGAGAAAATCTGTTTCGTATTTTTTGTGAAACGTCCAAATGAAAGGGCATGTTCATCATCCTTTGGCTTTTTGACAAAAAAAATAATCAAGACAAGAGAAATAATGCTAAAAATCGGAATCGAAAAAAACGGTAAAAACCAAAGGAACCCCGCCAAAAAAGAACCGAGGATCGGGCTTAATACTTTACCAAATGTATTAGACGTTTCGATTATACCTAAGGACGCACTCACATCTTCTTCGCGTTTAAACATATCGCCAACTAATGGTAAGACAATTGGAAATGCTCCAGCGGCACCGATCCCTTGTAAGACTCTTCCGATGATAATGAAGGTAAAGGCTGAATCAAGCTTCCAGGAAGCCCAGCCACATATTGCCCCGCCAACTCCAGCAATAATTAGAGAAGGGATAATGATCATTTTTCTTCCAAATTTATCGGATAAAAATCCGGCAACAGGAATGAGAAAAATCGCAACAACTGAATAAATTGTAATGATATAGCTTGACTGAAGTTTGCTAATGTTTAACTGTTTTTCCATTAATGGCAAAATCGGAATAAGCATAGAATTTCCTAACGTCATAATCAACGGAATCGAGGCAATCGAAATGATTCCCCATTTCTTATCTGCCATTTCATTACTCTTATTCATTTCCTTCATAGCAATTTCCTTTCAAACGTTGTACCATTAATATGGACTTATAATTTTTATTTATCCACATTGAGATCGGGGGGAGAAAGGATGTTTATTCATTCGCTTAATATAGGGAGACCGCAAATCATTGCGGATGGAATGGGAAATAATATGAATTCTGCTATTGGGAAAAAATCGGTTTCATCCGTTTTGTTGAGTGAAAATGGTTTTGAAGGTGATAAGGTTGCCGATAAAAAACACCACGGCGGAAAAGACAGGGCTGTATGCTTTTATCCTTTCGAACATTATAGAGAATGGGAACAATTTTGTGAGCGAGCATTGCCGATACCTGCCTTTGGAGAAAATCTGACCGTAACGAATATGTTGGAAACGGAAGTGTGCATCGGTGACATCTATCAAATGGGCGATGTAACCGTACAAATTACCCAAGGCAGAATTCCATGCGCAACGATCGATCGCTTTAACCGAAAAAGAGGGATGCTTGCTGAAGTAATTCGTTCCGCAAAAACCGGCTTTTTTGCAAAAGTTTTGGAAGGAGGGGTCGTACAATCGCATTCATCGATTCAATTAGTCGATCGCCCGCAGCCGCATGTAACGATCGCTCAAATTCATCAACTCTTCTTCCATCAGCGTCATGATGAGCAAGCAATCGCGAAAATGATTGAAATTCCTGAGCTTGCCGAGGTGATGCGCGAGCAATTGAAAAAGGTAATTAAAAAAAGTTCTTAAGGTAAGAAAGCATCATATATTGTTTTCCTTTATCGTTAATTCTGTATACTGTGTATCAATATTTTTCGGGAGCTTAATTTGCAGAATTCCATCTTCTATTTTGGCAGATCCGCCTTTCTTGCTAACAGGGCATGGAAGTGAGATATATTCTCGCTTACCTGCTTCCAAAATATTTTCAACAATGACTTGATTGGACGTATGTGAAATTTTAATATCCGTCATATTATTATCGGACAATGAAAGTTTAATATACACATCATCCAATGACTCAAAAATAGTTGGTTGCAATTGTCCGTTTTGTTCTGTTGCTTTATCCGCCGGTTGTGTGTACCTTTCTAGGTTTTGCGGAATGAATTTCTCAATTAACTCATTCACATATGAATGCACGTCTTTCGGACCCATTTGCTCGGATATTTTTGTGAAATCACCGTTGAAAGGGAATGATTTCCAAGGGAACATCTTTTTCACCTCTCGTCACTTGTTTTTCCTTTTATGTATATGCGTAATCGGGTGGATCGGGAATCGAACGTAATCTGTTGGATTCTAAATTTTGAATTTACTCAAAAAAGCTTTGCCCTTATATGAAACAGGCATCCAAAAGTCCGGTGAAAAGTCGGTTTATGGATGCCTGTTTTTAGCTTTTTAAAAAGAAGGGAAGGCTATTATTATAGAATATTGTTTATTTCCCGAAACGGGCAACATCCTGTTAAGGCTTAAGATATACCCGCTAGAACGAAAATCATCAACCTGATTATTCCCAGCTGTTTTAAAAAAAGGGGTATTTTGTCAAGCTAAAAATGGATCAACCAAACTGAACAGCAATTTTAATACATCTTATACTTATTGAAAAAGGGTAATTTCAAATCTAAATCATTTGATTTTTTCGTTAATCGTAGTAAGATGGTATATGGAAAATTAGATTACATAAACACTGTGGTAACAACGTCTAGCAAACAAATATATTTAAAGTGTTGCCAAAATTCACTAGAGTTCCAAAGTAATTGACATTTCCTCTTTTACTTGATGTCGTTCAGTGTTAAAATAAAGCTGTAAGCGTTTATTTATGAAAACGTTTATGTAATCTTTTTAAAAGTATTTATAACTATTATCGTCTAAATGGTGGAGGCGTATTACACATGAGTAAACAAGCATCATACCAGGGCGCGCCATGGCGTAATTTTTCCGGCCCAAACCTTGGATATGTGATCGAAGTATACGATCAGTATGTAAAGGATCCCGAAAGTGTTGATCCCGATTTAAAAGAGCTATTTGATCTATGGGGAGCACCAACTTCGGTAACAGAGAATGAGTCAACAAAGGGGCAAGCGGATGTATCCTTTCAAATGACGGATAATCCGAACATGTACAATAAAATTGTTGCTGCGATTAAATTAGCGGATAATATTCGTACATATGGTCATTTGGCTGCAGATATTAATCCATTAAATAAAAATTCAAAGCAAATTAGAAGAATTGAACAATCGGAATATCAATTATCTGATGAAGATTTAAAACTTGTTCCACCATCTTTAATTTCACCGAATGCTCCGACATCCTTAAAAGATGGTTTAGAAGCGATCAATCAGTTGAAAAAAGTTTATACACAAAGAATTGCTTTTGAATATCATCATGTTCATGAGCTTGAAGAAAAAAATTGGTTGCAACAACAAATTGAATCAGAAAGTTTTTATCCTGATTTAAATAAAGAACAAAGAGTTAAATTGCTTACCCGTCTTTCAGAAGTAGAAGGGTTTGAAAAGTTTATCCATCGTACATTTGTTGGTCAAAAGCGTTTCTCTATCGAAGGACTTGATACGCTCGTGCCACTGATGGACGAAATCATCAGCTCAACTGTTGAAACTGGAACAAGAACAGTAAACATCGGGATGGCGCATCGCGGCCGTTTAAATGTGCTTGCACATGTTCTCGAGAAACCTTATAAATTAATTTTCTCAGAGTTTCAAAATGCTCCAAATAAAGATATGATTCCGTCAGAAGGCTCTATTGGTATTACATACGGCTGGACAGGCGATGTAAAGTATCATCTTGGTGCGGATAGAAAGGTGAAGCGGGGAAATACAGCAAACACGAGAATTACGCTTGCAAACAATCCGAGCCACCTTGAAGTAGTCGGACCGATTGTGGATGGTTATACGCGCGCTGCCCAAGAAGATCGGACTAAACCGGGATATCCAGAACAGGATATGGCAAGCTGTGTCGCAATTTCGGTTCATGGTGATGCTGCGTTCCCAGGAGAAGGGATCGTACAAGAAACGTTAAACATGGGGCAATTAAAAGGGTATGATACCGGCGGTACGATTCATATTATCGCAAACAATATGATCGGATTCACGACAGAAAGCTCGGATTCACGCTCAACGAAATATGCATCAGACATCGCAAAAGGATTCGAGGTTCCAATTGTACATGTAAATGCAGATGATCCAGAAGCGGTGCTTGCTGCTGCGAATCTTGCGTATAATTACCGACAAAAATTCCATAAAGATTTTGTTATTGATCTGATTGGATATAGACGATTTGGGCATAACGAGACAGATGATCCAATGGTAACGAATCCAATGATGTATACCATTGTACATAAGCATCCAACGGTAAAAGAATTGTATGCAAATCGTTTAATCGAAAAAAATATCATAACAAAAGCTGAGGTTGAAGAGATCGATCAAGCGATTCAGACACGTCTACAAACGGAATATGATTCGGTTTCTAAACAAGATGATCAGAGAGATTCCGCTATGAATCCGCCTGAATACGTGATGAGTGCTTTAAATGAGATCAATACAAATGTCCCTGCTGCGGAATTGAAAACGATTAACGAAGAACTATTGCAATGGCCGGCTCAATTTAATGTACTTCAAAAGCTTAGCCGTATTTTAAAGCGAAGAGAAACAGCTTTAGCAGACGATGGAAAAATCGATTGGGCACATGCCGAATCACTTGCATTCGCTTCAATATTAAAAGAGGGCACACCGATTCGACTAACTGGACAAGATTCGCAGAGAGGAACATTCGCCCAACGACATCTCGTTTTACATGACGAACATTCTGGCGAAGAGTTCGTGCCGATGCACCATATTTCTGGCGCTCAATCATCCTTTGTTGTGTACAACAGTCCGTTAACTGAAGCCGCAGTTGTTGGTTTTGAATATGGCTATAATGTATTTGCACCTGAAACGCTCGTTTTATGGGAAGCACAATTCGGCGATTTTGCCAATATGGCTCAAGTTTATTTCGACCAATTTATTTCCTCTGGAAGAGCGAAATGGGGTCAATCATCTGGACTCGTTATATTACTCCCTCATGGATATGAAGGACAAGGGCCGGAGCATTCAAGTGGAAGAGTAGAGCGATTTTTGCAAAGTGCGGCTGAAAATAACTGGACGGTTGCCAATCTATCCACGGCATCGCAATATTTCCATTTATTAAGACGTCAATCAGCAACGCTTAATACAGAAAGAGTAAAACCACTTGTAATTATGACGCCGAAAAGTCTGTTGCGTCATCCATTAGCAGCAGGGAATATTAATGAATTATCTAATGGCAGCTTCAAGCCGGTATTAGAGCAAAAAGGATTAGGAGAAAACACTCAAGCGGTAGAACGGATCATTCTATGCTGTGGAAAAATAGCGATTGATCTTGAAGAAAATCTCAAAGATAAAGAAGAACTAGATTGGCTCCATATTGTTCGGGTGGAGGAATTGTATCCATTCCCGAATGAAGAGCTTACCGAAATATTCTCGCGTTATCCAAACGTGAAAGAACTTGTTTGGGTTCAAGAAGAACCGAAAAACATGGGCGGATGGATGCATGTGGATCCGTACTTACGTGAGCTGGCACCTAAAGGTGTTGAAGTAAAATATACTGGACGTCGCAGAAGATCAAGTCCTTCTGAAGGGGATCCAACGATCCATAGAAAGGAACAAAATAGAATTATCCAAGCAGCACTGACAAAATAACGAAAAGCGCCCATATAACGACGAGTTATACGAACCGAGGGGTATCGCAAGATAATTCGATATGCGCCTTTGGAATTTGCTAGTCGTTGGGCGTCTTCAGTTAGATAAAATAGTAAAATGATCATGCATTCTTATTCTAATCGAGAAATACATTGGACGGTAATCTTAGAGGAGGATTTTAAAAGTGGCAGAAATTATAGTGCCTGAACTGGCAGAATCGATTACAGAAGGAACAATTGCTCAATGGTTAAAAAAGCCAGGAGATTACGTAGAAAAAGGCGAATACATCGTTGAGCTAGAGACAGATAAAGTCAACTTAGAAGTTATTTCGGAAGAAGCTGGGGTTGTTCAGGAATTAAAAGCAGCAGAAGGAGATACAGTTCAGGTGGGCGAGGTCATTGCGATCGTTGAAGCAGGGGCGGCAGCAACTGGAGCGGAGACTAAGGCTGAACAAACGAGCGAACCACAGCAATCTGAAGCTGCACCAGTCCAAGCAACTCAAGAACCGCAAGAGCAAGAAAGTTCAAATACAGAGAGTAAAGAGCGATTAATTGCTTCACCAGCAGCACGAAAGCTTGCACGTGAAAAAGGAATTGATTTAAGTACGGTACCAACAGTTGACCCACTCGGGCGCGTTCGCAAGCAAGATGTAACAACGTTCTCGAATCAGCCAAAACAACAAACACAGCAGCAACCGGCTCAAGCAGCAGCACCGGCAGCGGCTGTTCAACAGGATGGAAAACCAGTAGAGCGCGTTCGTCTATCACGCCGCCGTCAAACTATCGCTAAACGCCTTGTTGAAGTTCAACAAAATGCTGCAATGCTGACAACATTTAATGAAATTGATATGACTGCTGTGATGAATTTACGTAAAAGAAAGAAAGATAAATTTTACGAACAGCATGATGTTCGCCTTGGTTTTATGTCATTCTTCACAAAAGCAGTCGTTGCAGCATTGAGAAAGTATCCAGCAGTGAATTCTGAGCTTGAGGGCGATGAACTCATTTTGAAAAAATATTATGATATCGGTGTTGCCGTTTCTACGGATGAAGGTCTCGTTGTGCCAGTAATTCGTGATTGTGACCGCAAAAATTTTGCTGAAATTGAAGGAGATATTCTTGCGGTAGCGAAAAAAGCGCGCGATAATAAATTAGCGTTAAGTGATTTACAAGGTGGAACATTCACGATTACGAACGGAGGCGTATTTGGTTCGCTTCTATCTACACCGATTTTAAACGGGACACAAGTTGGAATCCTCGGAATGCATACGATTCAAACGCGTCCAGTAGCGATTGATGCAGAAAGAATGGAAAACCGTCCGATGATGTATGTCGCATTATCATACGATCACCGAGTAATTGATGGAAAAGAAGCTGTCGGCTTCCTCGTAACAGTGAAAAATTTACTTGAAAATCCGGAAGATCTATTATTAGAAGGGTAATTTTATTATGAGAGCAGCCAAATAGGGCTGCTCTATTTTGCGTAGCTTGAAAATTTTATGTTTAGAATCCTACCTTACATTATTCATAAAGATCTTGTCCTCTTGAATAAGCTCATATGAATGAGTAAAGGAGGAATTTAAATTGGCGTTAACATTAAATGAAGCAAAATTTGAACATGAATTCTGGCTTCAAGTTTTAGGCGATCATTGTCGATTTATTTTTGATTCACTAAGTCCATCCGAGGCAAATGCCATTGCAACCTCCACAAAATTAAAGAGTGAATTCGACCGACTTCTCGCGCAAGCACGTTCACTAGATGATGTAGAAAAAGCAATGAATGTTTCTAAAGAGGCGGGACAATTTGTAAAGGAATTAAAAAACTTGAAATTATTCCTTCTGAAACGTCTTTTGTATCAGCAAATAAAGATCCATTTATCTCCGACATTTTTAAACCATATGGTGAATGAATTAGAAGAATATGAACGAATTTTATCATATTTAGTCAAAAACGAATCTCCACCGGTTGCTCATGAATTGCATCATCATTTATTATGGCTTCAAGATGCATCGGGTCATGCAGGGGCAATTAATGACCAGCTTGATGGAACGGAAAAATCATTAAAAATGGAAAGTGCGCAATTTAATCAGAATTTCGATCATTTATATTTAAAGGCTGTAGAGCTCGCTGGTTATTTAAGAACAAATGATTTTAACTTTCCAGCTTTAAAAAGAATGAACAAAAAGGCGAAGCTGGAAATTAAGGCATTTCAATTATTTTTGGATGAAATTTTGGAGTTGGATATTTCTGCGCAAATGTTAGGGACCTTTCCAGTTTTAATGGCTGACCATATGTTTAGGGAAGAGTGCTATTATTTAACAAAGCTAGCGGAAGCAACGAAGACAACGAAGCCAAATTGTGATCCTACCTCTCCAAGGGTCGAATCATAATGGAAATAAAAAAAGCGTGCATATTGCGATGCACGCGATTCTTTTGTATGAAAGAAACAGGCCGTTACAGCTTTAAACCACGTTTTTTAATTTCAATTTTGAGCAATCTAATCCAATCTTCCCCATGGTTATTCTTTTTCGCATCTCGATATGCCGCAACAAGCCGTTCATTACTCATAGCTCTCATCTGTGCAAAAACCTCCTCATGGAATTGATTATTCTCTATTTTCACCCATTCTACACTTAATCAATCAAAATGGAAAGTTTTTTAACTGAATTTCTTGAAAAATATAAAAATAGGAAAACAGACCTATAAGGCTGTTTTCCTATTAGAAAGGAAGCTGGATTTATTTTGTTGAGATCCAGACGGTTTTTACTTCTGTATAATTATCAAGAGCATAGGAGCCCATTTCACGCCCGATTCCAGATTGTTTGTAGCCGCCAAATGGTGCAGCAGCATCGAAGGCGTTGTAGCAGTTTACCCAAACTGTGCCGGCGCGAATTCGATTTGCAACATAATGTGCATTGGCAATATCACGTGTCCAAAGACCAGCGGCAAGTCCATATTCACTTCTGTTTGCCCGATCAATTACTTCGTCAAGATCTTCATATGGCAAAGCAGCAATGACCGGACCAAAAATTTCTTCCTTCGCAATGGTCATCTCGTCATTTACATCTGCAAATATCGTTGGCTCTACAAAAAAGCCATCTTCACGCGGTTTTTGCCCCCCGATTACTAGCTCTGCTCCTTCACTAATCCCTTTCTCTATATAATTTAGAACGCGATTTTGCTGTTCGGAAGAAACCAAAGGTCCTATTTGCGTTTCTTGATTTAAACCTGCCCCTTGCTTAATATTTTTTGCATGTGATGTCATATCTGCAACAACATTATCAAAATGTTTCTTTTGAATAAATACGCGCGATCCAGCGCAACAAACTTGTCCTTGGTTAAACATGACGCCATTTAACGCACCTGGGATTGCTTTCGTTAAATCAGCATCAGGTAAAATAATATTAGGAGATTTACCACCAAGTTCAAGCGTTACACGTTTTAGTGTAGAAGAAGCACGCTGCATGATCAACTTACCTACTTCAGTAGAACCGGTAAACGCGATTTTATCTACTTGAGGATGATCGACAAGCGCTTGTCCAGCCGTTTCACCAAATCCTGGAATAATATTAACGACACCAGGTGGGAAGCCGGCCTCTTCAATTAATTCAGCTAAGTATAATGCGGAAAGAGGTGTTTGTTCAGCAGGCTTAAGTATGACTGTACAGCCAGTAGCCAAGGCAGCTCCCAATTTCCACATCGCCATTAAGAGCGGGAAGTTCCAAGGAATAATTTGTCCAACTACTCCAACTGCTTCATGGCGTGTATACGTAAAGAATGGTCCTGCAACAGGAATCGTTTGCCCTGTTTGCTTCGTTGCCCATCCAGCATAATAGCGCATATGTTCAATTGCTAGTGGGATATCCGCATTCGTTGTTTCACGAATCGGTTTTCCATTATCAAGAGTCTCTAACTGTGCTAAAGCATCTTTATTTTCTTCCATTAAATCTGCTAGCTTATACATTAGTCTACTTCTGGAGGCTGCACTCATCTTGGCCCATTTGCCATTTTCGAATGCATCTCGAGCTGCTAAAACTGCGCGGTTAATATCTTCAGCTTCACCTTCATAAATCGTTGCAAGCGTTTCGCCCGTTGCCGGGTTAGGTGTGTCGAATGTTTTTCCGGAGGCACTTTCTACAAATTGGCCATTAATATATAGCTTTTTTGTCCCTTGTAGAAACTTTTGCAGCTTTTCATTTAACTCCATTGTAACTTGACTCATTGAATTCCCCCTAAATAAAAGTATAGTGGAACAGGAAATTGAGAACGCTTCCAGATAATAGTTTACTAGATCTATTAACAGAAAACAACCTAATCTCTTAGACAAATATTTTCATAATGATCATAAATTCGACGTTATTATCCAATTATGAAAATCTTCATATTATTTACTTTACTATTTTTCTTATTTTATTATATGATGAAGATGATAAACCTTGAACCGGAGGGATGGACGATGTTTGATGAAAGAATGGCTTTGAAAATGCGATTGGAGCAAATGAAGGATGCGGAAGAACGATTGTTAACAGAATTGCGAAAAGAGCGGGCATTTATTTTTAATCGTTTAAGAGAATTAGATGAACAAGAGAATACATCTAATTCTTCAGAGCAAGCTGAATTGCAGTATTTGGAGTCGATTAAATCTTTCATTGAAGGTCCTTCGGAAGATGAACAGACTGATGAGGATCAATCGAAGAAGAATCGGAGACGAGGTCCATCACGGCGAAGTAAAACGACGAAGATGCGTGACACCGCCGTTTCTATTTTGAAAGAACAAACAGAACCGATCCGCGGAGTCGATTTGAAGAAGCTAATCGAGGATCGCACTGGTTTTCGGATTGCAAATATGACGACATTTATGAAAACAATCGAGAAGGTGGATGAAAATATTATTAAAGTCGGAAGGGGATTATATACCTATCATACAACTAAAAACGAGCCGATTATATTGGGAATGGATGATTTCCCTATGAAGGAGCAACATTAAGTAAAAAGGTTCTAAGAAATTTCACTTGCGACAAGTAAGTGAAATTTTTTATTTTCATGATCATTTGTTAGAATAGATAAGGATATATAAGTTGAAATAAGATTCTACATTTATTTAAGTAAATGACTTTTGAACAGAGGTATACTTAGTTGATTGGAGTGAAGGGTGACGACTGCTCGAAAATGCTTCACGTTTCCTTCGTGCGATTTCACGGAGGATTATTCAGATTAGCGTGATAGGTGACGTCCCATAGAAACGTTTAAGAGCGATGCCTAATTTCGCCCGCCACAGCGTGTGGCAAACGCTTCGTGACGAACAGCATCCACCTGGGTCAAAATCAACAATAATTACCTCTACATTGTATGTAATTATTAACTTCAACTTATATTGTATTTATTTATATGAAAGAAGGATTTAATGATGAACACAATGGAACTACCAGCGGACATAAAGAAAGTGATTGAAGAACGACATTTAACCTTTTCAAATATTGATGAAGAGCTAGTTTCAAAGGGAGGATTCATTGCTGAAGATAAAAACTTAATATTTGATGCGATGATCGCTCTTGCGCTTGGAAAGAACGTCTTATTAAAAGGGCCAACTGGATCAGGTAAAACGAAATTGGCTGAAACTCTTTCTCATTTTTTCCAACAACCAATGCATAGTATTAACTGTTCCGTTGATATGGATGCGGAAAGCTTGCTTGGATTTAAAACAATCGGGGAAGAAAATGGCTTAAATAAAATTGAATTCGTACCCGGACCGGTTGTCAAATCAATGGAAAAAGGTCATCTATTATATATCGATGAAATCAATATGGCTAAGCCGGAAACATTGCCGATCTTAAACAGTGTGCTCGATTATCGCAGAACGTTATTTAATCCATTCACTGGTGAAGTCGTGAAAGCTAAGCCGTCATTTGGCGTTATTGCGGCAATCAATGAGGGATATATTGGTACTGTACAGCTTAATGAGGCGTTAAAAAATCGCTTTATCGTCATCGAAATACCATATGTGCAAAACGAGACATTGAAAAAAGTATTGCTAAATGAAAGCAAACTTCGCGATGAAGCACTGATTGATAAGTTCATTACGTTATCAGAGGATCTAATTACACAAGTGAGCAACGGGCAAATTCCAGAGGAAGCCGCATCGATTCGCGCATTAATTGATACGTGTGATCTTGCCTCATATATGCCTCCGCTGCGAGCGATCCAAAGAGGGATTGCCGATAAGCTTGAAGAGGAAAGAGAAAAAGCAGCTGTAATGAATATTGCTGCCACATTGTTTTCCTAAGGAGGTAGGCATACATGTATCGATTTATCCATTTCAATGATGAGAAAGTCGATTCGATGCTCGTTATGGAATTGGCGGATTTAACAAAAACGTTGGCGAAGGATCGAGATTACGATGCTGAATTTCGTGTGCATTCCTATTTAGACCAGGAAGAAAAAGTTATATACGTCAGCCATTTTTGGAATCATCGCCCAGAAACGATCATGAGGGCGGGGCTGAAAAGCGATGTGTTTTTAAGGGCGCTTGGAAATTTACATTATACAGATTTCGCTGCTGTCATTGAGTATCAGCAATGGGCCGAAGAAATCGGCTGTACACGCTTTGCTAAACAATTGTTTAAACTCGCTGAAGACTTGCGCGTCGAGGAAGTGTGTAAACGGGCGAGACCGGGAACCGTGAAGGAATTTAACATTCGCCGTCAAGTGTATATGGACTATTTTCAATCACAATTAACGGTCAATTTAGAAAAAAGCCTTTATATCGATGCATTATACAATAGTATTTATTTATTGCTAAATGCCGATTATCCTTATGAATTAAGCTCACGATTTCCAGAATATCTTCAAACAATGCTTCCGTTATTTCGCGAAAAAGTATTCTCATTAGCTGAAGCGAGCTCAACGAGAGATATCGCTCATATTTGTATGCAAATCGTAGAGCTTATAAAGGCATATATAGACAAAGACATGATTAACGAATATTTTCATTTATCACAGGTAATTACTGAAACTGCCGTAGGATTAAGTTATTCGGATTTATTACGAAAAGATCCATTGAAAAATGATGATGAAGCGGAAGAATCCGCAACCGGTGATGAGGAAGTATTTGACGAAGAAATGAAAACATGGCATCGGGAAACAAGCAGCCCCGGACAAAGCTTCCTCCAATTTGATCTTGATCAAGGGACGAAAACGGATATTTTCTCAGAAGGAGCAAGAGAAGGGGAGGCTGGTGATCAAGCATTAGCAATCGTTCAAGGCTCATCAAGAAAAAGCTCGAATAAAGATTTTTCTAAGCTTGAAGCTTTGGATGAAACGAGTGCAGAGAAGGACATGAAAGGCTCCCCGTATGGAAGAGAAAATAAACAAGCCCGTTCCATATTTTTGCCAAAAACAAGTCCTAATCATGAAGATCAATTGGAATATAACGAACATAAGAAAAACATCCTATTGTTCCAAAAAAAATTGAAGAAAATGATCGACCTTACGTTGGAACATAAAAAAATTGAACCTCGTTCAGATTTACAATTTGGACGTTTAAATAAAAAATTACTCCGATTTTTTACGGATGAACAACCACGTCTTTTTTATAAAAAAGATGAGCAATCAAAGGAAATTGATGCCTTCTTTAGTTTATTAGTCGATTGTTCTGCGTCGATGTACGATAAAATGGACGAAACAAAACGGGGGATTATTTTATTCCATGAAGCGTTAAAATCATTAAAGGTCCGTCATGAAATTACCGGATTTTGGGAAGATGCGAATGAGGCATCAGCAACAGACCAGCCTAACTACTTTCATCGTGTGATTGATTATACTTCATCGTTATTGCCGGGCAGCGGGCCGGAGATTATGCAATTAGCCCCTGAAGAAGATAATCGAGATGGTTATGCGATCCGAGTCATCACAAAAGGACTTCTGCAACAACGTGAGCAACAAAAATTTCTATTAGTTTTTTCTGACGGTGAGCCCGCGGCTTACGGTTATGATCGGAATGGAATCATTGATACGCATGAGGCTGTTCAAGAGGCGAGGAAGAGTGGAATTGAAGTGTTTAATATTTTCCTCTCAAAAACGGGAGTAGAAGAGGAACAGAGAAAAGTTTTTCAAAACATTTACGGGCATTATAGCATTATCGTGCCTACAATTGATAAACTTCCAGATGTATTATTCCCGCTGTTGAAAAAGCTATTGTTTCAATCGATTGGATAAAGTAATTCATATTAATTGGAGCGAAAGGCCAATAAAAATAGAAGGGGCGTCCAAAATAGTCAATTTCCTAGACTTTTTGGACACCCTTTTTAATATTTTACTTGGAATGAGCGAAAGCCTTGAAGATGATCGATAGGTGCGACATCAATTTGATCGACCCGTGCAAAAAGATTGGGGCTCGTTTGCAAAGCTTTAATAAAATTGTCTACATTCGTTTTTTCTCCTTCAGCGGCAATTTCTACGGTTCCATCCATTGTATTTTTTACCCACCCTTTAATATGATGCTCCATTGCGAGTTGCTGTGTGGAAAAGCGAAAGCCGACACCTTGCACTCTACCATGAACGAGTAAATGAATGGCACATACATTTTTCATTGTTTTCAGCTCCTTATTATTCAGTCGCTTCGTTTTCTTACCCTTTTTCCTTGTCTTTTAATCCATGCAAAGATAGAGGAAAAGAACCTTAACGTTGTTAATGTAAAGATGCCACGTAGAAAGCGGAAATCTAAAAAGATAAGTACAACGGCAATGAAAGTAAAAATAATAATCGATAATATGGAAGGACCATGATCATTTCCATATTCAAAAGCTTTGGCCTCAACTTGTTTTTTTAAGCGATATTCATCCGCAACTTCATTGAATAGTTGTTTATATGTATTTGTTAAGGCAAGTCCAATTTCATCTTGTTCCAAATAAGGGAGAGCATAATGCTCCAATAGAGAGCCGACTTTTTTATCTGAAAAAATATCTACAAGCCCATATCCAACCTCAATGTGAACTTTACGATCTTGCAACGATAATAAGAGAAGAATACCAGTATGTTCCTCTTCTTTTTCGAGTTCATATTGACGAAATGCTTGTAAAGCATATTCCTCAACAGGAAGCCCATTTAATGATTGGACGGTTAACAGAGCAATTTGTGCGTGAGTATGTTCTTCTATATATGCTCCAAGCTCAAGCAGCTCGTTTTTTTGTTCTTTCGTCAATACTTCTGCAAAATCTTGTACATATATTTCCCCAACGGGTATAGGTACTTTACTCGCCTCGGCTCTCATTTGCAATGGGGAGACAAAAAGAAAAATCATCATAAATAAAATAGCGATCCGTCGTGCCTGCATTCGTTTTTCGATCCTTTCAAAATCTATACAATTATATAAGTTGAAATAAATAACATCCATACAAAGTGAAAGGCACACACCATTTATTTTCGATCTAGGCGGGACCAACAGGGTATTTGGTCATAAAGCCGTTGCCCGACGCTGTGGCAATTTTAGGCTTCCGTTTCTTTACATGCGTTCCTACCAAGTCTTAACGGTACCGCTAATCCCCAAGACATTGAATAAGCTTCGGTGAATCCGCGCCGCACGAAGGAAACGCAATGTATTTTCGAGAACTAAGTATGCATCTGTTCAAAAACCATTTACATAGAGAATGTTAATTCAACTTATATATATTATTTTTATTTTATCAAACTTCGGCAGAAAACTCTCATTTCTTTTGATTGTAAATTGAAAGGTTAGAAGGAAGTCCGTCTTTGAATTAGGAAGACGATCGAGTACTTTTGAGCGTAAAAGTGTTACAATAAAACCATAAGCTTAAAAAGCTTCAGATTGGAGTTGATGATATGAGTATGTTAAAAGACAAACTACATCGTCCTTTACATGATCTCCGCATATCTGTTACTGATAGATGTAATTTTCGCTGTCAATATTGTATGCCAGCAGAAATATTTGGTCCGGATTATCCTTTTTTACGTAAGCAAGAAGTGTTATCTTTTGAGGAAATCGAACGAATTGCTTCCATCTTTGCCAATTTAGGCGTAAAGAAATTAAGAATAACCGGTGGAGAGCCACTTATGCGAAAAGACATCCCTATTCTTATTAAAAAGCTGCATGAGATTAAAGGGATTACAGATATTGGAATGACAACAAACGGTGTATTGCTTCCGAAATATGCAAAGGATTTATATGATGCTGGATTACGTCGATTAAACATTAGTTTAGATGCATTAGATAATACGATTTTTCAAAAAATGAATGGGCGCGGTGTGCGATCAGAAGCGGTTCTGAAAGGGATTGAATCTGCTCGGCAAGCCGGCTTTTCGATAAAGGTAAATATGGTTGTGCAAAAAGGAGTAAATGATAGCCAAATCATTCCAATGGTCACATATTTTCGCAATTTAGATGTGACATTACGATTCATTGAATTTATGGATGTTGGTACGACGAATGGTTGGAATTGGGAACAGGTCGTAACAAAAAGAGAAATATTCGAGTTATTGTCCAAGCATTTTCAACTTGAACCCGTGGAACAGAGTTATTTTGGGGAAGTAGCAAAACGCTATAAACATAAAGATACAAACGCGGAAATTGGATTTATTACATCCGTATCTGAATCGTTTTGCTCTTCATGTACAAGAGCGAGGATATCCGCTGATGGCAAGTTTTATACTTGTTTATTCGCGGGAAACGGTCATGATTTACGTGCGCTCGTTCGCAGTGAGGCAAATAATCAACAAATCGAAGAACGAATTTCTCATATTTGGAGCGGTCGAACTGATCGCTATTCGGATGAGCGAACAGAAGGGAAACCAATTGATAAGAAGAAGATTGAAATGTCTTATATTGGCGGCTAAGGAGTGACAGTTTACATGGTTGATCAACGAAAACCTATTTGGGTTAAAGATGCAATTGATAAAGTAATGAAACATAAGCAGCGAGGAGGACATGAGCTTGTTTCCCTTGATGAGTGTGATGGGCGTTTTTTAGCTGATCCACTCATCGCTGATCATGATGTTCCACCGTTTGATCGTTCACCCTATGATGGGTTTGCATTGCGCGCAATTGATACAAAACAAGCGTCGAGAGAAAATCCGCTTCAATTTCAAGTCATTGACGAAATTGGTGCTGGACAGGTTTCGGAAAAAAGACTTGCCCCAATGGAGGCAATTCGAATTATGACCGGTGCTCAAATTCCGGAAGGTGCAGACTGTGTGATTATGCTTGAGTTAGTTCAGGAAGTGGAGCGTGCTGGACTGCCATTTATTACAATTAAGCGAACAATAGAGCCTGGTGATAATATTTCTTTTCAAGGTGAGGATACAAAGAAAGGAACCCCGCTTATTGAAAAAGGGGTTAAAATTAATCCAGGAATCAAGGCGTTATTAGCGACGTTTGGGTATAGCAAGGTGAAAGTGGCTACACGTCCTGTCATTGGTGTGATTGCAACGGGAAGCGAATTGCTTCGCCCGGAAGATGAACTCGTTCCGGGGAAAATTCGTAATAGCAACGGCTTTATGATCGAGTCACAAATTTTACGGGCGGGTGCCGTTTATAAACGATACGGTTCATACGCAGATGATATGGATGCATTATACCAAGCGATCGAAAAGGCATTAGTGGAGTGTGATATGGTCATTACAACCGGAGGTGTATCTGTCGGCGATTTTGATTTCCTGCCTGAGATTTATCGAAAACTTGGGGCGGATTTACTCTTTAATAAAATTGCGATGCGTCCCGGAAGTGTAACAAGCTGTGGAGTTACCGGCGATAAACTGCTTTTTGGTTTATCAGGCAATCCATCGGCATGCTATATTGGTTTTGAATTATTCGTTCGCCCAATTATTCGTTATTGGCTTCATTCAGACCGGCCATATCTCCGGAAAATTTCAGGAAAATTAAACATTGATTTTCCTAAGCCGAATCCGTTTAGCCGCTTCGTTCGCAGTAAAATGATAGTCGATAACGGACAAGTATTGACGGAGCCGGTTGGTCTTGATAAATCGGGGGTCGTTACTTCATTAGCATGGGCTGATTGTCTCACTGTCCTGCCTGGGGGGACGAGAGGCTATCAAGCAGGCGATACGATTGATGTTTTATTGCTTGAGGATGAACAGGGAAGTGAAACTGCATGGCAGGAAGCAAGATTTTCCAAGTAGTCGGTTATCAAAATAGCGGTAAGACGACATTAATGGAGAAAATGATCCAATCTGGCAGCGGTCGAGGGCTCGCGATCGGGACAATTAAGCACCATGGACATGGTGGGGTTCCACTCAGCAGACTTGAAGAGAAGGATTCTGATAAGCATCGGGCTGCTGGTGCGATCGTCACGGCGGTTGAGGGAGAAGGAATCGTACATATTGAAGCAAGTCAGAACACTCTACAAAAAACGATCGCTATATATGAAAGCCTTCATGTAGATCTTATTCTCGTTGAAGGATATAAAATGGAAGAATACCCAAAAGTTGTTTTAATCCGTAGGCAAGAGGATTTGTATCTACTGAATCAGCTGGCAAATATTAAAGCGGTTATTAGTGCGGCTCAGCTACAAATAAATATGAATATAGAAGTTTTTTCTGACAAAGAAATGGAAAAGTTTGTCGCTTATTTTTATCGGCATATCTATGGGGAGCTAGGCTGTTAGCGCTGCTCCCCGCATCTTTTATTATAAATTTAGTTTATGTTCGATTTCTTGACAAACTTCATCTGCTGACCTTCCACTCGCTTCAATGACGGGTCCTTCAATTGAGATGGTTTGCATCCCCATCACATTTGAATCCATCCCAGAAACAACACAGCAATCGCAACCACTCGCATCAGATTCATTGTGGAGTGGAACGACATCATAACCTTTTTCATTTAATGCTTGTTGGACGTTTGTTAACCCTTGTTCAACACCAATTTTCGCCATCAATCATACACCTCCCTAAAGATTATGGTGATCTTTTTTGCAAAAGATATTCAGTATGTCCGGAAATAAACTGAGTTTTGGAAAGAGAGATGTTACATGAATACAGCAAAAGTACAAAAAGCAACACCACAGATGGCTACCATCTATGGTGTGTTATTTGCCATAAGTGGCGGTCATCTTTTTAATGATGCGATTCAAGCGGTTGTTCCCGCGATGAATCCGGTTTTTGAAGAAATTTTACAATTATCCTATGCACAGATTGGCTGGATTGCATTTGTTTTGAATATGACTTCCTCGGTGATGCAGCCAGTGTTCGGTTATATTGCTGACCGAAGACCAACACCGTTTTTATTACCGTTTGGTATGCTTTTAAGCATGATTGGATTAATAGGTTTTGGCCTTTCGCCTAATTATCCTGTCATCCTTCTTTCTGTATTTTTTATTGGTTTAGGATCAGCGATCTTCCATCCGGAAGGTTCGCGAGTTGCTTATATGGCTGCGGGAACAAAACGAGGGCTGGCTCAGTCAATTTATCAAGTCGGCGGAAACTTTGGCCAATCGTTAGCACCAGTGTTTACTGCCTTTATTTTTGTTCGGTTTGGTCAAAAAGGGGCTCTTAGCTTTATTGTTGTTACCTTGCTCGGGATGCTCCTGCTCTTTTTTGTTTCTAGATGGTATAAAAAACAGCTAGAGCTTGATGCATTCAAGCCGAAGAAAAAACAAAATGGTGAAAAGGGTGCTCCGATTCATCGGAAAATTAAAGCGGCGATTGCCTTGCTTGTCTTTTTAGTGTTTGCTCGCTCTTGGTATTCAGCAGGAATCGTAAACTTTTATCAATTTTACTTGCGAAATGAGTACGGGTTTACGATTAAACAAGCTCAATTATATTTGTTCATTTTTATGTTTGCTGGTGTATTAGGTACTTTTTTTGGTGGGCCTTTAGCCGATCGATTTGGCCGCCGCAATATCATTTTTATGTCGATGGCAGGTGCGGCACCATTAACGATCTTATTGCCGCACGTATCGATCGAGTGGATTATCCCGCTTATTTTTCTCATTGGTTTTATCGTTACGTCTAGCTTTAGTGTGACTGTTGTCTACGCGCAAGAACTTGTTCCTAAAAAAATCGGCATGGTTTCGGGATTAATCGTCGGTTTTGCCTTCGGAATGGGGGCGGTCGGAGCTGTTTTTCTTGGTACGCTTGCCGACTTATTCAGCATAAAGGTTTTAATGGTTTTTTGTAGTCTGTTGCCACTTCTTGGCATTTTAACATGGTTATTACCGACAGATGCAAAAGTCCGTGAATTAACGGCAGAATAATCTTAAAAGCCCGTTTCCTAAGGCGATCTATTCGCTTATGGAACGGGCTTTATTTCATTTCTTATTAGTGGATATGCTTCTTTCTAAAGCGACCGCCACGTACTTCAGCAATGTTGGCGACGGCAATGAACGCACCATCGTCAAATTCTTCAATAATTGATTTTAGCTTTGCCTCTTCTAAGCGAGTAACGACACAAAAGATAACCTTTTTATCATCACCCGTATATGCACCTTCACCTTTTAAATACGTCACGCCACGTCCAAGTCTCGCGATGATTGCCTCACCAATCGCATCTGCTTGCTCACTGATGATCCAAGCAGATTTTGATTCATCTAAACCTTGGATAACAATATCGATGACTTTAAATGCGATGAAATAGGTAATAATCGAGTACATCGCTCGCTCCCAACTAAAAATAAATCCCGCAGTTGCAAAAATAAAAAAGTTAAAAAACATAATAATTTCACCAACAGAGAAGGGGAGCCGATTGTTTAATAGAATAGAGAGTATTTCAGTTCCATCAAGGGAACCTCCATAGCGGATGACTATACCAACACCCATGCCTAATATAATGCCACCAAAAACAGTGTCTAATAGTAAATCCTCTGTCACGATAACGACATCATGAAGAAGAATCGAGGTAATCGATAGGATGAGGATTCCATAAAGGGTTGTAAAAGCAAATGTTTTTCCGATCTGCTTATAGCCAAGGTAGATAAAAGGAAGATTTAAAAGGAAAATAACGATCCCTAGTCGCGCGCCAGTCAAATGAGCTAAAATAATTGATATTCCCGTTATGCCACCATCCAAAATATGGTTTGGAACTAAGAAGCATTCGAGAGAAATAGCCATAAGCATCGCGCCGATTGTAACAAGAACCGCTCTCCAAAATACAACTTTTTTCGGTAGTTTTTTATGATTTACCGTTCCTTTTATTTGTTGGGCTCCGTTCATTTGATCATCCTTTCTTATTTACTTTTAGCTATATTATAGTCATTTTCAATATAATCTGTAAAATGTAAAGGATTTCGAAAGAACGATAACGAATAGTAAATTAATGATAGTGGCAAAAGGGGGATGTTAGGTATGCAACCGATTGAGAAAAAACTTGTGGTTCATCAACAAATGATTTTAAATATGGATGCAACCGAATTAGCTGGGAAAATAAGAAACGAAGAGATTTCATCTGTGGAAGCAACTTCCGCTTTTATATCCCATTTACAACATATCAATCCTACAATTAATGCCCTTGTTGAAGATCGTTTTACAGCTGCGTTGAAAGAAGCAGAAGCGGCGGATTTACAAATGAAAGTTGGAAATGCGAAAGGAAAATTATTTGGTGTACCGATTAGTGTGAAGGAATCGTTCGATGTAAGCAATATGAAAACGACGAGCGGTTTGCGACATCGAAACAATATGGTGATGTCAGAGGATGCGACAATTGTTCAAAAGTTGAAAGAAGAAGGAGCGATTATTTTAGGAAAGACAAATACGCCAACATTATGCTTTTGCCAAGAAAGCGATAATAAATTATACGGACGCACGAACAATCCTTGGGATGTCAGGAAAACGGCAGGTGGATCGAGTGGAGGAGAGGCAGCACTCATCGCCGTTGGCGGAGCCGCTGCTGGAGTTGGTTCAGACATTGGCGGTTCGATCCGTTTTCCCAGTCATTTTAATGGAGTGATCGGTTTTAAATCAGGTTATGGTCAAGTGGATGTAAAAGGGAGTTTTCCGAAAGTAGAACACCCGTTGCAAGATCAAATGCTTGGGATTGGGCCGATCGTCAAATCGGTTCGAGATGCCCGGCTCATTTACGGGATTATTGCTAAAGAGAAAAAAGAACGTACACATTCCGAACCGATAACGATTGAATTTTTATCGGATATAGGATTTCCATTAGCAAATCATACATCGGATTTGCTTGAGCAAATAAAAGAGCGACTCCCATTTCAAAGCGTTGAGAATATTCCACCGTATTTTAAAGAGTCCGCCTTATTATGGCAAGAAATTATGTCGATCGATGGTGGAGCATCGATGGTTGCTGCCGCATCATCTGAGCGGAAAATGAATCCTGTGAAAGAATATTTGAAAGAAAAGCTTAGTCATCGTTCTGAGTATCATGATTATTTAACTTGGGCACTTATCGGTACTCGCTTATTTAAGCCGAATCATATTCGAATAAAGGAAATCGAAGCAACAATTGGGAAAGGAAGTAAAACTGTTCACCATTATTTAGAAAACAAGGTGCTAATCATGCCTGTCTATCATGAAACAGCATTGAATCATGGCCAGCTTTATCGTGAACTCTTTTCAATTAAAAAGACATTTTTAAAATACATGCCATTTGTTGCTTATCCGAATGTTTGGGGTCTTCCATCCTTAACGATTCCGATCGGTAAGGATGAAAAAGGATTGCCGATTGGCATTCAGTTGATTAGCTGTAATGGAAATGAAGAATTAATTTTTAATATTGGTGAAATTGTCGAAGAACATTTTCGCGGATATATTCGTTGTAATCTGCATGATGAAATGATTTCCTAAAGTTGCTTATTCAAGGCAATAAAAAGTCCCCTAGTAGGCGTCAATATTGTTGATCTCCACACCAGTCAACGGTGTTAAAATGTTATTAAAGCATTTAACAAATATTTATTATTACTTGTAGTAAGGTTACTGTAATGGCTTTTAAAAGGTCCCATTCACCCTCCATAAAACATTGGTCTAAAATCGGAATCGCCAATAATTAGCAACTATGATCATTAATACGACATATAATCCGATAATGTATTTATATGATTGTATAACAGCTTCACCAAAAACCAAAACAACTAAAGGCATTACGAGAACTAAAATTCCTAAAATTATTGCAGACAGCCCTGATCTTTTAGCATATTGATTTTTATCACCGTAAAATGTATTTTCGTTAAAACCGATAATTAAGGATAGCATCTTTTTCACAGCAATTAGATAACCAAAATAAATGAGAAATATTCCTACAATGATTGAAGCTATCATACTAAGAATACTCAAGAAAACCACCTCCGTTTATGAGTATTACGATATTAATCGGAAAAAGTTTCGAAGTTCTTTATTTATATTTAGGGCAATTCTGCCGTATTAATAAGATGCATACTTAAATTTGAAATACATTTGAGTGGTGTCTGGCGGAGACTCCTGTGGGATGTGAGACCCAGCAGAGCGATGATCGGATCGAAGCCTAGAATCGCCACATCGTGTGGCAACGGCTTCGTGACCAACAACCTGTTGGATGGAGTGGCTCAAGGCACGCACGCGTAAAGCGGCCAGACAGAACGGAAATCAACACCCTTGTCCATCCACACGAATGTACTTGACGCACGTTTACTTGGTTATGTTAAAAAATATAAATAAATAATTACCCTTTCAAAAGGGGGATGTTTGCCGAAAAAAACATATGCTAAAGGAAATTCGGTAAACTTAAATAAAATGAGTTTCTCTTGATTTTTTACTAGTCAGGCGGTAAAATATCTTGATGTAAGAGTATAGTGTATAAGACCTAGAAGGAATCTAGGAATTTACCCTCCTAAATACATTTATATCTTGCAAATATAAATCGATAGGTGGTATTTTGCATGTCAGAAAATGAAAAATATCGTGTGTTATTGTATTACCAGTATGTAACAATTGAAAATCCAGAGGAGTTTGCAAGTGCACATTTAGCATTTTGTAAAGAGCTCGGATTAAAAGGGCGTATCTTGGTCGCTAATGAAGGGATTAATGGAACGGTCTCAGGTACGTGGGAACAAACAGAAGCTTATATGAATGCAATGAAAAATGACCCACGTTTTGAAACGATGGTATTTAAAATTGATGAGGCTGATAAGCATGCGTTCAAAAAAATGCATGTTCGTCCACGTTCAGAGTTGGTCACATTGCGCTTGGAAGACGATATTAACCCACACGAAGTGACAGGGAAATATTTAAGCCCAAAACAATTTTTCGAAGCGATGCAAGCGGAGGACACAGTTGTTTTGGACGCGCGTAATGACTATGAGTTTGATCTCGGCCATTTCAGGGGTGCGATCCGTCCAGATATTAAAACATTCCGTGACTTACCAGACTGGGTTCGTGAAAATAAAGAAATGTTAGATGGTAAAAAAATCTTAACGTATTGCACAGGCGGAATTCGTTGTGAGAAATTTTCAGGCTGGTTGTTAGAGGAAGGCTTTGAAGATGTATCACAGCTTCATGGCGGAATCGTCACATACGGAAAAGACCCTGAAGTACAGGGGGAACTTTGGGACGGACAATGCTATGTCTTTGATGAAAGAATTGCTGTTCCTGTTAACCGTAAAGAGCATGTCATCGTTGGTCGTGATTATTTTGACGGCGAGCCATGCGAGCGTTACGTCAACTGCGCAAATCCTGAATGTAATAAACAAATTCTTTGTTCAGAAGAAAACGAACAAAAGTATATGAGAAGCTGTACAGATGAATGTCGCGTTCATCCGCGTAATCTATATGTGAAAGAGCATGATTTAACAGAAGACGAAGTACAAGCAAGAATTCAGCGCCTTGAAAGAGAGACAGTATTAAATTAATTGCCGTATTATATAACCCCGTTGCCTTTTCGTTAGGCAGCGGGGTTTTTAAATGGATCTTCACGCGTATACTAGTTGAAAGGGAGGCAAAAAACATGGAAACGACCGCGTTTGTTCTAGCAATCGTCGCATTCGTATTTGCTTTAACTGGAAGATCTGAAACGAACAGATTAAAGAAAAAGATAGAAGAGCTAGAAAGAAAAATAAATCAAATAAATTAAGCCAAAAATGATTTTATTAATATTGGGTAGAAGAGTAAGTGATCGTTTTACAATATAATAAATGAATCACACATTTGATTCCAATCAAGAAAGAATAGCGCTTGCACTTATTCTCTTTTTTGATGTATACTTTAAATAAGTGGGAATGTATGTTCTTGGGTGGGGGAGGTGTAATATTCATGTATGTAAGTATTTCAGACTTTGTTAAAGAATGGAATAAAGAAGCTGAGCTAACACAAAATGTATTGGCTGGTTTAACAGACGACTCTTTAGCACAGCAAGTATATCCTGAAGGACGTACTTTAGGAAGAATTGCGTGGCATTTTATAACCAATATTCCAGATTATTTAACTCATTTTGGATTAAAGATAGATAAAATTGAAAATGAGGAAAATGTCCCTACCTCAGCAAAAGTAATGGCGGAAACATTTAAAAAGCTGTCTAGTGAAGCTGCGAGAGTGATTGAACAACAATGGACAGATGATTCTTTGTGCCAAATACAAAAGGCATTTGGGAGAGATGAAACAAATGCTCAAATTTTGATGGGGTTAATTAAACACATTATTCATCATCGTGGTCAATTAACAATTCTTATACGTCAAGCAGGCTTGAAACCATTTGGCGTTTATGGTCCGCCAAAGGAAGATTGGCTAAAGTTAGGAGTCAAAAATCCGCCACTTTAACTCAAATCAATAAAAGTCCAGATGGAGTTTTGCTGATTTGAGTTAAGTCTTCGGCGAATATAAAGAGTATTTCAAACCGCTCAAATAAGCTGGCCGCTATTACGACTCGGTACAATTGGTTGAAATGGTTGACTCAAAAAAACATTTAGGCTAATTAGTTTATTTATAACTATTTTCTAGTTTCTTAATTAATGAACCAACATAAGCGACTGCTTTTTTAATTGGATCCGGCTTTGACATATCTACTCCAGATAGTTGAATGAGCTCAAGTGGCTTTTTCGTTCCGCCAGCTTTTAATAATTTAAGCCAACGATCAACGGCAGGCTGACCTTCTTCCTTAATCATTTCCGCCGCTGCTGTTGCTACGGTTAAACCTGCGGAATATGTGTATGGATATAGCCCCATATAATAATGTGGCTGGCGCATCCAAATAAGACTTGCACCTTCATCGATTTCTACGCTGTCTCCCCAAAAATCTTTAAGAACATTTGTCTTTTGTTCACAGAATAGACTTGCGGTTAGAGGGGTGCCAGCTTCTGCCAAATGATAGACACGTCGTTGAAATTCAGCTTCTAATAAATGGGTAACGAAATTATGGTAATACGTTCCAAGCAATTGTAAAATAACCCAGCGCTCCATCCGTGTGTCATTTGCTTTTTTTAATATATGTTCAGCTAGCAATAGCTCATTCATTGTTGATGGTGCTTCGATGCAATACATTGATGGGCGTGTATTGATCAGCTCTTGATCGCGCCCGGCTAAATAGAAATGTCCCGCATGCCCGAGCTCATGTGCAAGTACGAAGGCACTTCTCATTTGATTTGTCCAAGTAATTAAAATATACGGATGAACACCATATGGGCTTGAACAGAATGCCCCGGTTGATTTGCCAATATTATCGGCTAAATCGACCCAGCGTTCTGTCAACGCTTTTTTCATTGCTTCATTATATTCCTCACCCATTACACTTAGCGCCTCTAAAATCGTTGCGCTTGTTTCTTCATATGTCGTTGATGGATTAAAGTCTGGATCAAGCGGAGCTTTTAAATCACAGAAATGCATTTCTTCAAGTCCAAGCACTTCCTTTTTCAGCTTCGCAAAACGACGCATATGGGGAGCAAGCTCGTTAAAAATAATATCCAGCTGTTGATTGTACATCTCAATGGATACTTGTTGGGGCGCCAGCAGCATATGTGTGACAGATTCATAGTTGCGCAATCGTGACAAAGCCACCTGTTTCTTAATCTCTGCCGCATATGTGGCCGCATATGTATTTTTATATTGCTTTAATGTATGAACAAATGAATCATACGCTTTTTTGCGAATGTTAGTATTTGCGGAAAACTCATAATGATCTTCAAAAAGGGCAAATGATACAGGAAGCTCATTGCCTTTTTCATCGGTAATCGAGCTAAATTGCATATCGGCAGATTTACTTAATTGATAAACCGTAAATGGCGCTCCTAACACTTCACCGAGCGATGCTAAAGCTTCTTCTGTTTCAGGTAAAAGCTTATGTTGTTTCGTTTCAAGTAAGTCATGGAGAAATTTTGTAAATGGTTCGAGACTTTGTTCTTCTTTTAAATACCCCTGAACCTTTTCTTCAGGTAGTTCAAGGATTTCCGAATCGATAAAAGCTAGCTCTGCATTTACTTTCGCCAATAAGGAGGCAATTTTTGCAGAATCTGCCTGATTGTCAGGGTCTGTGCCATCCGCAGCTTGGCGCAGACTGGCATAGGTCGCAACACGAATGAGTTTTGTTTGAAAAGCTTGAAATTGTTGTAAGCATTGCGCAAGATTTTTCGCGCCTTCATGAAAAGTTCCTTTATAATATGTGATGGAAGGCAAATCGTTTATGATTTCATCGATCGCCAAATTCCATCCATCTTTTGTTTCATAAAGATCCGCTAAATCCCACGTTAACTGTTCGGGTACTTCCGCTCTTTTTAAGCGTTTTTCAGCAACTTGCATCAACCATTCCTCCTTTATTATTTCGTGCTCCTAATAAATTTGATTATAACGAACTATTCAGTGAATAGCCAATTTTAAAAAATAAATGTTTAGCAATGTTCAACGGTTGTTTTTCATTGTATCCATGCGATAATAGAACATATGAATGTAAGGAAAAGAGGGGAATTATGCTCAGAGAGAAATGGTTTAAATTTGGGATAGCGATTATCATGTTGTTTGTCATTATTTGGCTTGGAACGAAAATTAGCTTTATTTTCACACCGCTTGTGATCATCGTTCAAACATTATTTGCGCCAATCGTTTTGGCTGGGGTTTTATACTACTTAACACGACCAGCGGTAAATTTATTGTCAAAGAAAATTCCGCGCATCTTATCGATCGTACTTATTTTCATTGCCATTGCCGGTCTGGCAACAGGAGCTGTCTTTTTAATCGGGCCTGAATTGCAAACGCAATTTAATCATTTAGTGAAAAACTTTCCAAAATACATACGTAATGTTCAACAAACAGTGATCGAATTATCGGCAAATGAATGGTTCCAACGTTTTCAAAATGATTATTTATCCTTGGAGAAAATAACAGAAAAATTGGAACAAAATGCCCAAAGTATGCTGCAAAATATTGCTTCAACAATTGCTGGTGCAGTCGGTTTTATCGCCAACATTGTGATGGTGCTCGCATTAATCCCATTCGTTCTGTTTTTTATGTTAAAAGATGGAAAACAGGCACCGAAGTTTTTAATGAAAGTATTACCGAAAAAACATCAAGCTGAAGCAGAGACGATATTAGAAGAAATGGATAAATCATTAAGCTCATACATACAAGGTCAATTAGTCGTTAGTTTATTCGTCGGGATTTTTGCTTATATTGGCTACTTAATTATTGGCTTGGAATATTCGCTTGTGCTCGGATTGCTTGCAATGGTTACGAATGTCATTCCATTTATCGGTCCATGGATTGGCACCATTCCTGCCTTAATCGTTGCCTTATTAACTTCACCTGTTCAAGCAATTTTTGTTGTAATTGTTGCGGTCGTCGTGCAGCAAATTGAAAGTAATTTTATCTCTCCATTTGTTATGGGAAAAGCATTAAATATGCATCCGTTAACGATTATATTCGTTTTACTTATTGCTGGACAATTCGGTGGATTAGTTGGATTACTTTTAGCTGTTCCGACGTATGCTTTATTAAAAGTGATCGTTAGTCATTTATATCGCTATATTCAGTTAGATTAAACCCGTTATCAACGGGTTTTTTTATGTCCAATATTTTCAATTCATAATCAAAGCCTATGTATCGCAAAATAGAATTGGCTGAATAAAAAGGAGGTTGTTTTTATAATGACGGTCATTAGCAATGTTCAGCAAACGATTGCTGGTTTAAAAAGTGCACAGGCAAGCTTAGAAGGATTTGCCTTAGCAACTGATAATGAGCAAGCAAAACAATTGTATAAAACGACGGCTCAACAAACACAAGCGGTCATTGACGCTTTAACGCCACGCATACAAGAAATCATGCAAGAAGAGCCACAATATAATCAATAATAGCTGGATGAGGCTGGGACATAACTAAAGTGAGCAATTCTTAGGCGAACAATGCAATAGTTTAGCGTAGGAAAATACGTGTACTCCAGCGGGCAGAAAGGCATCGTTGAGGCCCCGCAGCCTTTTAAGGAACGCAGCCTAAATTCGCCACGTCGTGTGGCAACGGCTTCTTGGCGAAGATTCTGTTGGCCCGAGGCCTCAACAACCTCCCGCGGAAAGCGAAATATATTTCCGAAGCGAGTAGCATTCGTATTTAGATTTGATAAAAACTTTTGTCCCAGCCTTATTCGAATCGAGGTGCTCTATGACTGTTTTTGCAAATGTGCAAGCAACGATGGCAAATGCGAAGGGGATTTCTGCTGCTTTTAGTGATTTAGCACTAAAATCAACAGATGAAGCAACAAAAATGATTTTCCATGAATGTATGATGGAAATGGAGCCTGTCATTACTGATTTGCGCGCGCGAATTGAAAGGATGAAGCTAGAGGAACTTCAATATAGGAAGTCCTGAAAGGGGATGGGTGAATATGGATCTACCACAATGGCTTTATATCGTAATTCGTTCAGTCATCCTCGTATTTATTTTATTTTTATTAACGAGGTGGCTTGGGAAAAAACAGCTATCCCATTTATCGTTTTTTGAATATGTGGCGGGGATTACAATTGGGAGCATTGCTGCGGAAATATCAACAGGATTGGAAACGAACTTTTTCCATGGTCTATATAGCTTGCTTATTTGGACAGCTATTCCTTTTGTTGCTGGAATCCTTGCAATAAAAAGCAAGCGTGCCAGAAAATTTATTGAGGGAGAGGCAACAGTAATCATAAAGGATGGAAAGATCCAAGAAGAAAATTTAACGAAAGAAAAATATTCTGTTGATGAATTATTACAATTATTAAGAAATAAAAATGCTTTCCAAGTTGCTGATGTTGAGTTCGCAGTTCTAGAAACAAACGGGGAGCTAAATGTAATGCTGAAAAAAGAAAAACAACCGTTAACGGCTTCCGATCTGCAAATGGATGTCCCACCTACAAAAGTTCCCCAATCCGTGATTAAAGAAGGAAAAATTATGGATGCACCGCTTGCGGAAAGCGGTTATAATCGAGCGTGGCTCGAAGTAGAGCTGGAAAAATTAAATGTGGCTCTAGATAATGTGTACATTGGACAAATTGATTGCAACGGTCAGCTAACGGTCGATGTATATGATGATCAAATCAGTATACCAACGCCACAAGTTAAGCCACTTTTATTAGCAGCTTTAAAAAAATGCCAAGCTGATTTAGAATCATATGCTCTTGAAACCGATTCGATAGAAGCAAAAGAAATGTATAAAAGAAATGCTGGTATTGTTGAGCAAATCATTGCAAAGTCGAGCCGTTTTCTAACCCCATGAAAAAACCCTGAGGAGTAAAAATGACCTCAGGGTTTCGTATTAAGCATACATTTCTTCAATTTGCTTTTGCAATTGTTCATTCTCAAGATATTCATCATAGCTCATTTCTTTATCAATGATTCCTTTTGGAGTAAGGTCAATGATGCGGTTAGCAATCGTTTGGATAAATTGCTGGTCATGCGATGCAAAAATCATCGAACCTTTAAAATTGATCAGACCGTTATTTAGTGCTGTGATCGACTCTAAGTCTAAATGGTTTGTCGGCTCGTCTAGTAAGAGTACATTTGAACCGCTTAGCATCATTTTAGAAAGCATACACCTTACTTTTTCACCACCAGATAAGACGGAAGCTTTTTTAAGCACTTCTTCGCCTGAAAAGAGCATTCTCCCTAGGAATCCGCGCAGGAAGCTTTCACTATCATCTTGGGGTGAAAATTGGCGCAACCAATCAACTAGATTTAAATCGCTACCTTCAAAAAACTCAGAGTTATCTTTTGGGAAATAGGCTTGGGATGTCGTAACGCCCCATTTGAATGATCCTTCATCAGGTTCAATTTCTCCAGTAAGGATTTTAAATAATGTTGTTTTCGCAATTTCATTTTGTCCAACAAGTGCAATTTTATCATCTTTATTCATTGTAAAGCTGATATTATCGAGAACTTTTACTCCATCAATGGTTTTTGAAATCCGGTCCACTGTCAATAAATCATTGCCGATTTCCCTGTCAGGTGTAAATCCGACGAACGGATATTTACGAGAAGATGGCTGAATATCGTCAAGTGTAATTTTCTCAAGTGACTTTTTTCTTGATGTCGCTTGTTTAGACTTCGATGCGTTTGCACTAAAACGAGCGATAAACGCTTGCAGTTCTTTAATCTTTTCTTCTTTCTTTTTGTTTGCATCTTGAGCCATTTTCAATGCAAGTTGGCTTGATTCATACCAGAAATCATAGTTGCCCGCATAAATTTGGATCTTACCAAAGTCAAGATCAGCAATATGTGTACAAACCTTATTTAAGAAATGACGATCATGAGAAACGACAATGACTGTATTTTCAAAGTTAATGAGAAACTCCTCCAGCCATTGAATAGCCTTTATATCAAGATGGTTCGTCGGCTCGTCAAGCAGAAGAACGTCAGGCTTTCCAAAAAGCGCCTGTGCTAATAACACTTTCACTTTTTCCGCTCCAGAAAGTTCCGCCATTTTTTTATAATGCGAGTCTTCTCCGATCCCAAGACCTTTTAAAAGAATCGCAGCTTCTGATTCTGCTTCCCAACCGTTTAACTCAGCAAATTCGCCTTCAAGCTCGGCTGCTCGCATACCGTCTGCTTCAGAAAAATCAGCTTTCATATAAATGGCATCTTTTTCCTGCATAATGTCATAAAGACGGGCATGTCCCATAATCACGACTTTTAATACTTCTTCTTCTTCGTATTGGAAATGGTCCTGTTTTAAAACAGCAAGACGCTCACCAGGAGTCATAGATACCGTTCCATCCTGAGGCTCAAGCTCCCCTGATAAAATTTTAATAAATGTTGATTTTCCTGCTCCATTTGCACCGATTAATCCGTAACAATTTCCCGGTGTAAATTTGATATTTATGTCTTCAAACAATTTACGGTCACCAAAACGGAGACCTACGTTATTTACAGTAATCAAAACTCACACAACCTCCAAAATATCATTATCCAAAATATTATAGCATGTTTATGTTGGAAGCGCCCGATATAATCATTTATGATCCTAATCTAGTAGCTAATTCCGGTATTTTCCAAACGAATTTGGATTATTCCCCTTGATGACGTATAATAGGTATAGTAAAAGGAGGGATCTTGCTTGGCTTATAGAAGAGGACCTCAGGAGCCTATCCCTGAAGAAGAAACTGTGATTTGGAAATGTACAAATCCAGAATGCACTTGTTGGATGAGGGATGCCTTCTCCACAGACGAAAAAACTGTGTGCCCAATTTGTAAATCAGAAATGGAAAAAGGAACAAAGGTTTTACCAGTTATTAGCTAATAAATAGATGGAAACAAAGACAACGCTCTTTACGAGGGTTGTTTTTGTTTTGTTTTAAAATAACAATTGGAAGCATCTCCGATTTTTCATACATCTTTTATCCCTTAGTTGGGGATATCAATAGTAGAGAATGGAAAGGGATGATATGACATGAATGCACGCGATGAGAAGGGGAATGTTCCACAATCGTACTGGTTAGAATCAACGAAGCTTGAATCATTTTCCCCGCTTAAGAAAGATATAGAAGTTGAGGTTGCGATTATTGGCGGGGGGATAACTGGAATTACAACGGCATACAAGCTAATGAAAGAAGGTTTCCGTGTTGCTATATTTGAAGCAAGTACATTGTTAAATGGAACAACTGGGCATACGACTGCAAAAATTACGGCACAGCACGGTTTGATTTATGATCAGCTTATTCAGCAATTAGGGGAGGATGGAGCGAAGCTGTATTATGAAGCTAACGCGCAAGCAGCTGAGTTTATAAAAGAAACCATCAATCAATATCAAATTGATTGTCAATTTCAGCATGAGGATGCTTACATTTATACAAACGAAAATACTGAAGTTGAAAAACTTAAACGAGAAGCGGAAGCGTACGAAAGATTAGGGATTGAAGGTGGATTTACAAACGAAATCCCATTGGACATTCCAGTAAAAGCAGCGGTTGTAATGAAGGGGCAGGCTCAATTTCATCCATTACATTATTTAACAAAGCTCATTCACTATATAAAGGAAAATGGGGGAGAAATATACGAACAATCCGTTGCTACTCATATGGAGGACGGTGATGTAGCAACAGTGTTTTTTAGAGACGGACATAAAGTTAGAGCGAAATACGTTGTTTCTGCCTCACATTTTCCGTTTCACGATGGGCAAGGCTATTTTACCAGACTTTATCCAAAACGTTCTTATGTCATCGCAGTCAAAGCAGAAAATCCCTATCCAGGCGGTATGTATATTAGCGCTGGACAACCAACCCGCTCGATTCGCTCTGTCACAATTGAAGATGAAGAAATACTGCTTGTTACGGGGGCAGGGCATAAAACAGGTCAAGGCATCCCAGAAGTGGAGCATTATGATGCATTGGAAACATTTGCCTCACAAACATTAGGGGCGACAGACATTATGTATCGCTGGTCAGCCCAAGACTTAGAAACTCCTGATCACGTTCCATACATTGGGCGTATCTCTGAAGGACATGAAAATATATTTGTTGCAACGGGATTTAAAAAATGGGGGATGACGACGAGCACGATTGCCGCTCTTTTAATCACCGACCTTATAAAAGGGAAAAAGAATCACTATGCCGGTTTATTTTCTCCGGCGCGTTTTCACGCAAATCCCGGGCTAAAAAATGTTATAAAGGAAAATCTTAATGTTGCCGCTCATTTAATTGGTGGTAAGTTTGATCGGCCGGATAAAGAATTAAAAGATATAAAAGCGGGCGAGGGAGCAGCCATAACGATGAAAGGTGGCAGGGCAGGCGCTTATAAAAATGAAAATGGCGAGCTATTCATCGTTGACACTGCATGTACGCATATGGGATGTGAGGTTCATTGGAATAGTGGCGATCGCACGTGGGATTGTCCGTGCCATGGCTCAAGATTTTCCTACGAAGGAGAAGTCATGGAGGGACCGGCCGAGCGACCATTGAAAAGAATTGATCCAGATGCCATTGATTATTCGACTTCATCAAGAACAATCTAGAAAAAACAAGCTGCCGATGAGACTCTCATCAGCAGCTTGTCCTATTGAATGATATTTTTTCAGAAATCGCCCTCATATCCCGCGACCATTGTTATTTGCGGTAATCTGTCCAAAAGGCAGCGTCTAATGGACGGCAAACGCTGCTTTTAGTGAACCCTTGTCCAATAGCAGTCGTCTAAAGGATAGAAGTAGCTGCCTTTTATGAAACCTTGTCCAATAGCAGTCGTCTAAAGGACAGAAGTGTCTACTCTTTATGAAACCCTGTCCAATAGCGGTCACCTAAAGGACAGAAGTAGCTACTTTTTATGAAACCCTGTCCAATAGCGGTCACCTAAAGGACAGAAGTAGCTACTTTATATGAACCCTTGTCCAATAGCGGTCGCCTAAAGGACAGAAGTATCTACTTTTTATGAAACCCTGTCCAATAGCGGTCACCTAAAGGACAGAAGTAGCTACTTTATATGAACCCTTGTCCAATAGCAGTCGTCTAAAGGACAGAAGTAGCTGCTTTTTATGAACCCTTGTCCAATAGCGAGTGCCTAATAGACAGAAGTCGCAGCTTTTTATAAAACCTTGTTCATAAGCGATACTGCCTAATTATTTTTTCATATAAGCCAATCATAATCGATTTTAACGTACTGTGTCTTTTTCCCAGTGTTCACTAATAAATTGATCGCGCCCTGATTTTTCTCGATCTTCTATATAATGTGCTCTGTTTTTCTTATAATAGTCTTGATGATATTCCTCAGCACGATAAAATGTTGATGCTTGTAAAATTTCAGTAACAATTGGTTTATCAAATTTTCCACTATTTTCAAGCTGTGTTTTCGATTTTACCGCTTCTAATTTTTGCTCTTCGTTATGGAAGAAGATGGCCGCACGGTAAGAATCGCCGCGATCGTGGAATTGTCCGCCTGCATCTGTTGGATCAATTTGCTGCCAGAAAATCTCCAACAGTTTCTCATAAGGGAAGAGCGTCGGATCGTAACTAATTTGAACAACTTCATAATGCCCTGAGTTTCCCGCCTTTACATCTTCATATGTCGGGTTTTCAATATGTCCCCCCATATATCCGGAGATCACAGAATCGATCCCATCCCATTGATCAAAAGGTTTTACCATGCACCAAAAACATCCACCTGCGAATGTTGCAATTTCTAAATTGTTTGTCATTTTGGACTCCCCTTATAAAAACATTTTTTTCAACCAGTTCCAAACTCCAATTACATCTAAAAATACTATAATGATTGCTGCTGGAGCAATGAATCGAATTAAAAAGTACCAAATAGAAAAGATGAATTTTTTATATCCTGTGCCCGTGGTTAATTCGGTAAAAAGCCAGCTTCTTGGAATGCGATACGCTGTAAAGATCGAAATGCCAAGAGCGCCGAGAGGCAACAAAATATTTGATACAAGAAAGTCGGCAATATCGAAAATCGATCGATCAAAAAGTTGGACGTCTGCCAAAATTCCGAATGATAATGCTGAAGGAATGCCGGCAACGAAGATAAGCAAACCGATTATCCAACTTACTTTCTTTCGCTTTTTCTCATTATCTTTTGCAAAAGCTGCTACAAAGATTTCAAGCATAGAAAATGCTGATGTGAGTGTAGCGAATAAAAATAGTAAAAGAAAAATGCTTAAAAAGACAATTCCAAATGGCATTTGGTTAAACACAGCTGGCAGGACAACGAATAATAATCCTGGGCCTTCAGTCGGTTCCATTCCGAGCGAAAACACGGCTGGAAAAATAGCTAGTCCAGCGAATAGGGAAATGAAAAGATTCATTACTACGATGACGGATGCTGATTTTGGCAAACTTTCTTCTTTACCCAAATAAGAACTGTACGTCACCATCACCGAATTTCCAACGCTTAATGCGAAAAACGATTGACCTAACGCATATAGGATCGTGGCCGAAGTCAAAGCCGTAAAATCAGGTAAAAGAAAAAACTTCACGCCTTCTAATGAATTTTCCAGCGTTAATGAACGAATAATTAGGATAAGAAATGAAATAAATAATGCCGGCATCATAATTTGATTAGCTCGTTCAATTCCATTTTGAATGCCTCTAGCAACGACCCATATTGTGATCACTATAAAGAGAAACTGTGCTCCGACAGCAATCATTGGAGATGAAATTAATTCGGAAAACAATTGTCCATATTGTGCTTCGGTTAAATTAGCTAATCCACCGCTAAGCGCTTGAAATAAATAAACAATGATCCAACCGCCAACGACGCTGTAAAAAGATAATAAAATAAAGCTTGTAGCTAACCCCATTTTACCTAATAAATCCCATGATGTTTTTGGAGCAAGTTTCCGGTAGGCATTGATTGCATCTTGCTGCGAGCCACGTCCGATTGTAAATTCAGCAAGCAGGATAGGCATGCCAACTAATAAAGTAAATAAAATAAAAATAACAAAAAATGCGCCTCCCCCCGAAGTTCCAGCGACATAAGGGAATTTCCAAATTGCTCCCAGTCCAATCGCAGAACCCGCAGCGGCAAGGATAAAACCTAATCTTGATGACCATTGCTCTCGTTGTTGTTTCATTCAAACTCTCCTTTAAAAATCAAAAATTGCTTTGACTATCCCTTATCATAAAGATTTCGACGCGAATAGACAATATTAATGAACAATAAAATAACATTTTCCTTTCATTGCTAAGCTCAAACAAAGTATAACGATCCTGAACAAAGCAAACAATATGACTGTTCCAATCAAATGGACAATGTGCATGAAAGGAGAGTTTTGACATGAGAAACATGAAAAATAGAAATTCAAATAAAATGTGGGTATCAATCTTAGCACCAATTGCAGTAAGTGCTGCGGTCTACGGGCTTCGGAAATATATGAATGGAAAGCTACTTCGTCCAGTTCAAAATATGATGAATAAAGCAACGAGCGGCGGAATGGCAAATATGTCGATGGGTAGTGCATTGGCGGAATTTTCCAAGGAACTAATGCCGGGCACGATGAAGACTGGGAAATCCCAAAACACGTCAAAATAACTTCTTTCACAAATGGGGCTGTCCTAAAGTCAAACTCTTATTGACTTTGAATAGCCCCTTTTTGCTCAGGTTGTTATCGATCCCCTTGATAGCCTATTTACGCCATTTTGGTAAATCGAACTACGTCAGATTGCCCCTCACCGGCAAAAAATCCCCAATAAGATCAATCGAACGCACGATATTATCATAAGTCCAATTCCTATTTATATGGAAAAACGAAAAATTAAAAAATCAAATCGATGGGATGACAATTCATTTTTTGTATTCTAATATGGAAGGAGGTAAGAAAGATGGGGGAATTCGATGAGGAGAGTATTATACATATTAAAACCGTATCGGCTTGCGATGTTCGTCGCATGGGGACTTATGCTTATTGAGCTTCTAGTTGAGCTTTGGCACCCACTATTTATGGCGAAAATCATTGATGAAGGGATCATAAAAGGGGATATGGGTGAAGTGATGAAATGGGGAGGAATTATGATCGGTCTGTCGATGTTTAGCTTTGCGGCAGGGATCACCAACTCTTTTTTCTCTTCATATGTTAGTCAAGGCTTCGGCTTTGATGTGCGGGCATCGGTCTTTAAAAAAATTCAAACGTTTTCATTTCATCAATTAGGCCAATTCCAAACATCCTCACTCATTACTAGGCTAACAAATGATGTTACTCAAATTCAAAATACCATTTTCATGAGTTTGCGAATTGCGATGCGGGCACCGTTATTAATTATTGGGGGAGCAACAATGGCATTGCTCGTCAATGTAAAATTGGCCCTGTTTCTCGTATTCCCAATCCCATTACTCATTATCTTGCTTATATGGATGATGAATCGCAGCGGAAAGATGTTTCGTTTCGTTCAAGAAAGACTCGATAAAGTGAATAACATTATGCAAGAGAACCTAACGAGTATGAGATTGATTAAAGCATTTATTAGAAAAAAATATGAAGAAGGCCGATTTAACAAGGCGAACGCAAACTTACGTGATCAAACGGTGAAAGCATTGCGATTAGTTGAACTCGTTGCCCCGATTCTTTTATTCGTTATGAATGTTGGAATTTTAGCGATTCTGTGGTTCGGAGCGATCGAAGTAAATCAATCAAATGTGAAAGTAGGCGAAGTGGTTGCAATCGTTAATTATGGCTTTCGGGTTACGTCGGCATTATCAATCTTAACATGGATTATTATGGCGATTTCCAGAGGAAGAGCCTCTGCACAAAGGATTTCTGAAGTACTTGAAGTAAAAGAGGCGGAAATAAAACGAATAAACGATAACGAGAAGTGCATCTGTTCTGGGGAGGTCGAATTTCAACATGTTAGTTTTACCTATCCAGCAACAAACGAGCAAGTATTATCCAATCTTACCTTTACAGTGAAGTCGAGAGAAACCGTTGCAGTGATGGGAGCGACGGGTTCAGGAAAAACGACGCTTTTCCAACTCATTCCGAGACTATATGAAGCGACGAGCGGAAATATATTGATTGATGGAATTGATATTAGCAAGTTGCCAGTTGAATCGTTACGACATGCGATTGGTTTTGTTCCGCAAGAATCGATATTGTTCACTGGTTCAGTTAGAAATAATATTGCATGGGGAAAAGAAGATGCTTCGATGGAAGAAATTATTCAATGTGCTAAAGATGCCCAAATCCATAATACAATCATAAAGCTGCCACAACAATATGAAACGAAAATTGGGCAAAAAGGAGTGAATTTATCGGGAGGACAAAAACAAAGATTGGCAATTGCAAGGGCATTAATCCGCAAGCCGACTTTGCTTTTTTTAGATGATAGTACGAGCGCTCTTGATTTAAAAACGGAAGCCAATTTATTGGCTGCACTTGAAAAGTATCATTGTACAACCTTTATTATTACGCAAAAAATTGCAACTGCTATGAAAGCAGATCAAATCTTGCTCCTCGAAGATGGAAAATTAATTGCAAATGGTACCCATGAGCATTTATTCGCAAACTCCGGATTGTATCGCGACATATATAAGTCACAATTTACAAAGGGGGAGGTTGCAAATGGCTAAAAATCGTAAAAGAGAGAGAACAAAAAATTGGCAAAAGACGCTTATTCGAGTGTGGAAATATCTTGATGTATATCGCGGACAATTATTTCTTGTTTTATTTTTAGTACTTTTAACTTCTGGATTAGCTTTGCTTGGTCCATATTTAATTGGTAAAACTGTTGACGAATACATTGCAAAAGCAGGTGAATCAAGCCTTGCGACTATCCTAATAATCATTGCCATTGTTTATTTATTCTTTTCGCTTGGGAGTTATTTGCAAAACTATTGGATGATCGGTATCGGTCAAAAGACGGTATTTACAATGAGAAAACAACTGTTTGAGCATTTACATGATTTACCGATCAGCTTTTTTGATAAACGCCAACACGGGGAATTGATGAGTCGTTTGACGAATGACATTGATAATGTTAGTCAGACGTTAAACAGCTCAATCATTCAAATCTTTTCAAGTGTGTTAACCCTCATTGGTACGGTTGTCGTGATGCTGTTGCTTAGTCCATTGCTTACATTCATTGCAATGATGGTTATTCCTTTAATGTATTTTGGGATGAGATGGATTACAAACCGAACGAGCAAATTGTTTAAGGAGCAACAGAAGCATCTAGGGGAGCTAAATGGATTTATTCAAGAAACAATGTCAGGACAAACGATTGTCAAAACATTTTCCCAAGAAGAGAAAGTGATTGCTGAATTTCTAGAGAAAAGTAATCAGTTAAAGCGTGCCGGTTATTGGGCGCAAACGTACTCTGGTTTTATTCCTAAGCTAATGAATATGTTAAATAATTTAAGCTTTGCAGTTATTGCCGGAGCCGGTGGAATTCTTGCATTGCGTGGTCATGTAACTATCGGCACGATTATTGTCTTCACTGAATATTCTAGGCAATTTACACGGCCGCTCAATGACTTAGCAAATCAGTTTAACACATTGCTTTCAGCTGTTGCGGGAGCTGAGAGAGTGTTTGATATTTTAGATGAAGATGAAGAAAGGGATAAGAAATCGACTGTCACATTGCAAAAAGTGGACGGGGAAGTCGAATTTGATCAAGTGAATTTTGGCTATGGTGACGATGAGCAGACGATTAAAGATGTTAGTTTTCGGGCTTTACCAGGAGAAACGATTGCACTCGTTGGACCGACTGGTGCCGGAAAAACGACGATCATTCATTTACTCGCAAGATTTTACGAGCTAGAGTCAGGACAAATTTCTCTTGATGGCGTTGATATAAGAAATATAAAGAGAAATGATTTACGTCGAAAAATTGGATTTGTTTTACAAGATACTTATTTATTCGAAGGATCGATTAGAGAGAATATCCGCTATGGTAGATTGGATGCGAGCGATAAAGAGGTAGAGAATGCGGCTAAAATGGCCAATGCCCATTCGTTTATAAAGAAATTACCACAACAATACGATACGGTTTTAAAGCAAGACGGGGGTGGGATTAGCCAAGGACAAAAACAATTGCTATCCATTGCCAGAGCGATGTTATCAGAGCCATCATTGCTTATTTTAGATGAAGCGACGAGCAATATTGATACGATTACGGAAATGAAAATACAAGAAGCCTTGTATCGATTAATGAAAGGGCGAACGAGCTTTGTCATTGCCCATCGACTCAATACGATTCAGCAAGCAGACCAAATTCTTGTGTTAGATAATGGAACGATCATCGAAAAAGGAAATCATCAATCATTATTAAACAAGAAAGGTTTTTATTACAATTTGTATCACCATCAGCTTGCCGAACGAAGCAGCTAGCGAGTTCGCTAGCTGCTTTTAATATTCAGGCTTTTCTCGTATATGCGTTTTACTAAATTCAGCTTGGTCGGGGGCAAAATAATCTTCAGTATAACTGGCGACAAATGCATCATTTTGAATATAGCCCGATCCCCATGTTGGATCCATTGTTAGCCATTCGTCATCAATATTTGCTTCAATCCATGCGTGATTTTCTTTTAAAGGTCCTGTCCCTGCTTTACCAGCGACGAAACGCGCCTCGATTCCACTCGCGCGGAGAAGAGCGGCTGCTAAATAAGCGTAATCTTGACAAACTCCTTTTTTCAATTCGAGTGTTTTCAAAGCACTATCGTCCCATGCAAAATTACTCGTATGAAACTTTTCAACGTCATAAGCTACGTTTTTGGCGGTAAAATCATAGATCGCTTTCGCTTTTTCTCTCGCTCCCGTCATTCCATTTGTTAGTTGCTTGGCTAATTCAACAATTTCCGGAGCTTGTGATTGAATTCCGCGGGATGGAAGTAGATCTCTTTCATCTCTTTGATCTGTATTTGTTATAGAAAAATCGGCAACAGATGAATAGCTGAAATAAGCTTTATTATCATCATCCAATTTTGGAACGTTGACTGATACTTCATATTGACCAGGGCCAAATCGCAGAAAGACAGAATCATTAAATTGATAATTAGTTACGGGGATGATATCTAACGCTTCATCATCACCTTTTTTCGTTTTGACATATAAATGGGTCGTTTCCCGTGCAAACTCTGCCTCCGGATCTATGTTCCCGCTAATCTGAATCGTAAGTTCCGCATCCGTTCCCCCATATCGAGGTGTCTCTAATTGAATGCCTCGTGTTTCGTAGTCTCGATAGTATTCAATTGGTTCCATTTTATAGTCGGCAAGTTTATTAGCGAGAAGCATACTAGCATATTGGAAACGATGATCAGAAGTATGATCTGGGATAAGCACATGAATTTCATGAATTCCCTTTGCAAAGAAAAGGGGAACGTCATAAACAAATGCTCCATTATTAACCGGAATGACATGCTCCCAAGAATGAGTATCTTGTTTGATTTGGATCATTACACGATCTTCTGTCTCAAGTTCGCCTTGAATCGTGATCATTTCATTTTCTTCTACGAAGCCAGGATTGGCAATGTGAATACCCGCTTCAATGCCAATCGGAGTATAAGTAATATCTCTTTTCGCTTCCGGATTGAGATTTGTTACTTCAAAGGAAGCAAGCTCGGTGTAATAATTTTCTTTTTCCATGCTTGGCAACATCATTTGTACATGATAAACACCAGCTCCATTAAAAAAATGGATGACCTGTTCAAAAGCCCCATCATTAATTGGCACGTAATATTCGAAGGAGTCATTTTCCGTAATTGGATCCGTCTGTTTCATTTTGACCCATGCGAACGAACCTTTTAACTCTTGATGCTTTTCGATGTTTCCACTAATTACGGTTTGCTGATCGGCTGTAAAGGATTGATAGAGGGGAGCTGAAATGCTCGCTCCGACTTCATCCGCATACCGTGTAAGTTGAAGTGGTTCCAGATCAGTTTCTTCGTTTTTTTGGTCTACCAATTTGTCGTATGTATGATGATTCGCTTGCTTTTCATTGTTCGTATCAGATGATATTTGACTGCATGCAACTCCAAAAAAAACAACACTTATTATGATTGTGAACAAAAGAATTCGACTCATGCAACCCCTCCCATTATGTTCTTTCTTCTTTTATATCATACGTATATGTTAGCAACAATGATTCTATTAATTAATGAATTTTATCATTCGGCTTTTATATAGACATATTTGCAATTAGCAAGAAGATTGTTTAAGTTTATAAAAATAAAACTGACCTTTATATTAAAATCTTTAAAAGGAGAGGACCTACTGCCGAATACTGTTGATTTCCGCTTCTGGACGGTTCGTGAGCCCCCTCAATGTTGGTTACGAAGTTGTTGCCACACGATGTGGCGAATTTAGGCTTCGTTCCTATATTCACTCCAATCAACGGGATCTGCTAAATTCAATATTCAAGTTTAACAAAGTCAAAAAAAAAAGTTGAAGAAACGAAGAAATGTTTCGGCTTCAAAAGCAGGAATTCCAATTAGAATCCCTTTGCGTTTCGCACCTTAAATAGATTAAGCCGGATGTTATTTGTGTTTCTACGATGACTATTTTCATGTCATTAATAACAGAGAAGTAAAACGTCTTTTTCCATTCTGTTATTAGTAGGGTTAGGGGCATTAAGGCAAGGGATACAATTCAGATGTTTTTAAACCGGTTTTCGGCGGAGATGAAGGCGATATTGGAAAAGGATTCTGTGGGAATTCAACATTTTAAGTATATGGAAAAGCCGAAAGGTCCTAAGCAACTTGTGCTCCAGCTTCGAATGAAGGTTTTTAGTGATTATGGTAAGGTCTGTACGATTTTGAAACGCGTTGATTGGAGTGGCGGCTGGCGACTCCGACGGGATGTGCGCGCAGCGACAAAGCGGCTCAAGATACGCCCCGCGGAAAGCGTCCAGCCAGAATGGAAATCAACACCCCAGCCACACCAACCTTTTTCAAAAAATGCACCTAGCCGTACGTTTATTTGAGGATGTTTAAAATAAACTTCACCTCAATTCAGCAACGATTTTACATCTAAATCGTTTATCTCTTGAAAAATACCTCTAGCTATGAAAAACGGTAAACTTAAAAAGTTTGCCATTGCCGAAATTCTCAATTAACTTTATAATGTTCTTTAATGAGTTTTTACGCAAGGGGGAAATTGCATTGCCAATTAATATTCCAAAGGGGATGCCTGCAAAAGGAATTTTGGAAAAAGAAAAAATATTCATTATGGATGAAGAACGTGCGACGACACAGGATATTCGTCCATTAAATATATTAATCTTAAATTTAATGCCAATAAAACAGAACGCAGAAGTCCAACTTTTGCGGTTACTTGGGAATACAGCATTACAGGTGAATGTTTCATTTATCCATATGGAGACACATCAATCCAAAAATACAAGTCAATCACATCTTGATCAATTTTACACAACCTTTTCAGAGATTCATGAGAAGAATTTTGATGGCATGATCATTACAGGTGCACCGATTGAACATTTACCATTTGAAGATGTGAACTACTGGGAAGAATTAAAAATGATTATGGACTGGTCGAAAGAGAGAGTTACATCAACGATGCATATATGCTGGGGTGCGCAGGCGGCACTATATCATCATTATGGGATTGATAAATATCCGCTTGAATCGAAAACATCGGGCGTTTACGAACACGGTATTTCGGATCGAACGGTCAAATTAGTACGCGGATTTGATGATGTGTTTTTTGCGCCACATTCTCGGTATACGAGCGTGGATCAACGGGAAATTGAAGCACATCCAGAGTTATTATTACTTTCCGACGGCGACGCAGGGCCGTTTATTATCATTTCAAAAGATGAAAAAAACATTATGATTACTGGTCATTTTGAATATGATACGACGACTTTGGCAGAAGAGTATGACCGTGATCTGAAAAAAGGAATCGACATTGCCCCGCCAGAAAATTATTTTCCAAACGATGACCATATGAAAAGGCCAAGAAATACATGGCGTTCTCACAGTCACCTATTATTTTCAAATTGGTTAAATTACTACGTATACCAAGAAACACCATTTGAATGGAAATAAGGAAGAAGCTTGGGAGTTGCTCTCAAGCTTTTTTAGTTCTGTATTTAAGTTCGTATTGGGAGAAAAAACGTCGCTATTCGATAAGGAGAAAATGGAACCTCATAATTAAACATCAAATTAAGGAATACCATCGTTGAGAGCGTGCATATGCAAGCAGAGTATAACATGAATAAAGCAGTTTACGTTTGTTTTTCAATAAGATTGAATAGACTAGGAATGCTGATTAAAAGTAGTAGTGTACTTACAATAATATACATCTAAAAACATTCGAAGAAACTGACGATGATAAATGGAAAGAAATTAATTGTTTCATTCTGGCCATATTGGTACTATAATGAGAGCATTGGACTTTTTGAAAAGGTGATTATACATGAAAAAATCAATATATGGATTAACGAAAGAGCAGTTAACGAACTGGCTCATTGAAAATGGACAGAAAAAGTTTCGTGCTGACCAAATTTGGGATTGGCTATATCAGAAACGAGTAAAAAGCTTCTCACTGATGAAAAATGTAAATAAAGATTGTCTGCAATTATTAGAAGATCATTTCGTTATTGAAACATTAACAGAGGCAGTGAAACAGGAGTCCGCGGATGGAACGATAAAGTTTTTATTTAAGCTTCAAGATGGCAACCTCATTGAAACGGTATTAATGAGCTTTAATTACGGCCTTTCGGTCTGTGTGACAACACAAGTAGGCTGTAATATCGGTTGCAGCTTTTGTGCTAGCGGACTGTTGAAAAAGAGCCGTGATTTAGATAGTGGTGAAATTGTCGAGCAAATAATGAAAGTGCAGCAGCATCTTGATGAGAAGGGCAAAGAGGAGCGTGTCAGCAATATCGTTGTGATGGGAATCGGTGAGCCGTTTGATAATTATGACAACTTAATGAGCTTCCTTCGTGTTGTCAATGATCCGAAAGGTTTAGCGATCGGCGGCAGACATATTACGGTCTCAACAAGCGGACTCGTCCCGAAAATGTACCAATTTGCTGATGAGGATGTACGCATTAATTTGGCTTTATCATTGCATGCACCAAACGATGAGCTACGTACGCAAATTATGAAGATCAATCGCGCCTATCCAATTGAAAAATTGATGGAAGCTGTTGATTATTATACAGAAAAAACAAATCGTCGAATTACGATCGAATATATTTTATTAAGAGATGTAAACGATCATGTCAAAGAAGCGGAGCAATTAGCAAAATTGCTTCATAAAAAGCGTCATTTAGCGTACGTAAACTTAATTCCTTACAATCCAGTTGATGAGCATGGTCAATATCAAAGAAGTGAGAAAAAAGACATCCTCGCTTTTTACGATACATTAATGAAAAGAGGCATCCATTGTGGAGTTCGTCATGAACAAGGAACGGACATTGATGCAGCATGCGGACAATTAAGAAGTAAACAAATTAAAAAAGAAAAAGCGATGTAATGAATCGCGATAGCCAGTTACCGTTTCGTGGGCGGTGACTGGTATTTTACTTGTCATCGACTTGAATTTGAGCGCATAATTCGATAAGATTTAATGATAAATAGGTAAGAAGAAAGGGATCGAACATGACTTATAAAATGATTGTTTTAGATTTAGATGATACATTATTGCGTGATGATCATACAATTTCTGAGCGGACGAAACTCGCTTTAATGAAGGCGCAAGAAATGGGTGTAAAAGTCGTTCTTGCTTCAGGTCGCCCGACATTTGCGATGAAGCCAGTCGCTGAGGAGCTTAACCTAGCAAAATATGATAGTTATATTTTATCTTTTAATGGAGGAACAATATTAACGTGCAATGGATATGAAGAAATATTTGCGAGCACATTAACACCAGAAGCTGTTCATAAGCTATATGAGATTAGCCGCAGGGAAAATGTTCATATTCATACGTATGTAGGGAATGAAATCATCACACAACTAGCAAATGAATATACAACAATTGAAGGAAACATTACAAAATTGCCCGTAACAGTCGTTGATTCATTTGTTGAGACGGTTCGTGAGCCAGTTGTGAAAGTGCTGATGGTGGAAGATCCAGAAAAATTAAAAGTCGTGGAAGCGAAACTCCAGGCTGAATTAGTAGAAGAATTCAGTGTCATGCGCTCAAAACCATATTTCCTCGAATTTACGGAAAAAGGGGTAACAAAAGGATCGACTTTAAATCTTCTCATTCAAAAATTAGGCATTAAGCGTGAAGAAGTAATTGCAATGGGAGATAGTTATAACGATTGGGCAATGATTGAATTTGCAGGACTCGGAGTTGCGATGGGCAATGCTCCCGATGATGTAAAAGCAATCGCTGATTTTGTCACAGATACGAATATGAATGATGGGGTTGCGAAAGTTGTAGAAGAGTTTGTTTTAAAACAACCAGTGACTGTATAAAGGGAAGGGAGGTCGGTCCTAGAGATCGGTCTCTTTTTTTTCATATGGATAGACATAAGGTATAATGATATAAACAGCTCATAAGGAGTGTACGACAATATGCTGAGCAAACGAATGAAACAATACATAGCTGAATTAATCGAAGCAAACAATTCGGTTCCAAAAACGATTGAATTAGGTAATGAAGAAAAAGAGTATATCGAGAAAAACAACATCCTTTCAGATGATACAATGGCTAATCTTGCCTTGGTCGAAAAACCTGCGGATCAACGATTTGCAACGGCTTTAATCGAACTCTGTGACAAGGAAACGGAATCGGAAGTAGTTGAAGAAAATGTCCAATTTCTTCACCAGCCGCTTTCATTCCTACGGAGAAACAAACATCAATTTATATATGTGGAAGCAGAAACCTTTTCACTCATTGGAGTCGATGGGATTTCAATGGAAGTCGATGATGTTTTTGATACGTACAGTGTCATGCTTGGATTAAAACAGAAAAAGAACGTTGAAACAACATTGAAATCGTATTTGGACCAACATCTACATGGAGAAGGGATCAAGTATAGTCTGTTATTTGATGCAAATGAAGGAATATGGAATGTGAACGTGACGTTAGACTATATCGTTGGGTTTAGTGAGAATCTTTTACTTGCTGAGGCATACAGCCATATCTATCGTTTTTTATTTGGACTTGTCGAGTCTTTAGAGAAGGAAAATTAAGTTGTTCACATACGAAGCAGCTTTAGCTGTTTCTTTTTTTTTGGAGGAGAAATATTGAAAAATCAAAATGAAACAACACGCTTTATTTACACATATGGTGGGCATGAGGATGAACAAGTATTATGTCAGCTAGAAATGCGCGCTTTCTTTGGCTATCATTCTGATACGAATGTATTATTTAGCAGCAAAGCAGTTGATCCGAGCCGCAGTCCATTTATGAAGAAACGACTTGAGGTCATGGTTGCAACCAATACAATGGAGGAAATCATTGAATATGTAAAAACACTACAATTAGATGATGCGACTTTTAAAATCACCTGTATCAATGATGCTGAGCTTGAAAAGATGAAAAAGCTAAGTTTACCAGAGCGCCGTCAAATCGAGCGGAAAATTGGGCTGGAATTTAAAGCTGAAGTTGATTTCGAACAGCCAGATCATCATTTCGGTGTGTTAAATTTACACGGACGTTGGTATTTTGGCTATTACGAAAAAAGCGAAGCCGTTTGGCATCATCATATCCAAAAACCACGCAGCTATTCCACCGCTCTCAGCACCCGTTTAGCTAGAGCGGTCGTCAATATTGCCGTGCCGGACCCAGCGGGATTAAAAGTGATCGATCCTTGTTGTGGAATCGGAACTGTATTAGTTGAAGCACTTTCGATGGGAATTGATATTATCGGCCGCGATAAAAACCCTCTAGTCACGACTGGGTCTAGAGAAAATATCGCCTACTTTGGATTAAAAGGAAACGTTCAATTGGGACCGATTTCGGATGTAACGGACGATTATGATGTAGCGATCATCGATTTACCGTATAACATCTATACACATATTACGTCGGAGCAAACATTTGATATTATTCGACATGCCCGCCGAATTGCAAAGAAAGCCGTCATTATTACAATCGATTCAATTGACGAATTGATTGAAGCAGCTGGCTTTACGATTGTCGACCGCTGTATAGCCAAAAAAAGCACATTTTCAAGAGAAATTCTTGTTTGTAGTTAGTTTAGGTAACAGGAGTTGTTATGAAACTTTTTTCATCCTACCTATCAACAAACATACTTAGTTTCTTAGCTTCATCAGGCGTAATGATTTTGTGCTTGTAATGAATAATTTTTAAAAGTAATCCGTATTAGTTTAACTTGAATCAGTTAAACCTCCATGTTATATGGGGACTTTTGGTAAACACCGTGCGCTCGATTGCCCGTATTAAAGATTTTTTGCAGGCAAGGGTCAATCGGAGCGGGGTTCGAATTACCATATTGGGGATTTTTTGCCGATGAGTGTCAATCGAATATGTTTCGATTGACCATAATGACGAAAATATTCTATCAAGGGGAAATGGATAAGAAGGAGCTATTCAAAAGTCAATAAAAGTTTGACTTCTTGCATGGCTTCGTTTTTTTATAAAACAAATAACTTGCTCCAGATCGGTTTCATCATTTTAGTAAAAGGTCTTATACGAATCACCCTTGCAATACGATGTACATAGCGGTAAGATGTAATTAACATTCTGGAATGAGGTGATTTGATGGATAAAGAAATGATGAAAGGAAGTATCGACCTTTTGCTTTTGTCGCTCATTGCTCAACGTGATTTATATGGCTATGAAATGATCCAAATTATGAAACAGTTAAGTGATGATACGTATGAGATGAGTGAAGGCACGCTTTATGCTGCATTAAAAAGATTAGAAAAAAGGGACTGGGTGGAATCTTATTGGCATGTAACGGATAGTGGGAGGAGGAAATATTACCGTATGAAGGATGCGGGGAAAAAGGCGCTCGAAAGTAAACGGGAAAATTGGAAATGGATGGATACCCTCGTGCGCAAAAGTTCGGAGGGAATGGTATGAATGCGACATTTCGTCGTTTTGTTGAAAAAATTGTCCAACAAACAGATGCATCACCAGATGAAAAAGAAGATTTATATGAAGAGTTACTCATTCATTTGGAGCTATCCTATGAGCAACAATTGAAGGAAGGGTATTCCGAACAAGAAGCTGAAAGCAGAGCATTGAAATTTTTTGGTGATGAAGAGAATATCGGGAGTCAAATTCAACAAGCGATGTTTCCTTATCGGAAAGAAATGATACTCATATTAGCTTTTGCTTCAATTCTTTTTTCCGTCTCTGTTTATGTTAGCCAATTAGTTGTTGATGGAAATGCTGTGATCGCTTGGCTTCTTATTTCTATGAGTGTCAGTACGAGTCTGCTGTTTTTTTCATTACGGCCTATCCCTTTTCTAAATCGGCGTCTTTGGCTGAATAGTCTATTGCTTATTCATTTATTCACTTACCTATTTGGCGTTGGATTTGCTTCTAGTGTAGATGCGCTGATTTCAGCCCCTTTAACGATTTTAGCTTGGGGGATTTTATTGTTAACACTTGTTCTTATTTATCGAACAACGATTTTAGATTATCAATCTTATAAGCAAAAATATAAAAAACAAATACAGATTTTCCATGCATTGAACATTACATGGGGGATTATCATTATCTGTGCGACATTATTTTTTATTTGGGCACTTCTTGCGTTTTCAGGCGGCATGACATCGTCAAATTTTCTTATCTTTGTGCCTTTGTTCATCTGGATGGTTGCTTATATTGCTCAAATCTTGTTTTTGTCTAAAGAAATGAAAAAAAGCGCCTATGTCGTTGCGATAATACCATTTATTTTGGTTGTTACCATAGTGCTATGGTTTCTTTGGGGAATAATTGGCTGAATGGGGGTGGAAAAGATGAAGAGGTCATTCGTTATCATTCTGCTATCGATCATTTTAATTACTGTCATTCTAGTTATCTCCGGATTTGCATTTCAAAAAAACGCTAATGAAAAGCAAGAAGGATTAACAACTGTTTTTGACGTTTCGTCCAGTGGTACAATCGCGTATGTTTCATATGAGAAAGGAAAACCAGGTATTTATTTGAAGGATGATAACCAATCATATAATAATCCGATCTTACAACTTGATATAGAGAAAACAATTCTAGATATCGCCTTTTCTCCAGATGGCTCTTCACTTGCTTATATTGAAACAAATAAAGATGTACAATCACGCTTGGAAAGTGTTGTTCGTATAATCACTTTACAAACGCATTCAGAAGTAGAGATTTTTGCGGCACAAGCACTTATTACTGAAATAGAGTTTGATCCACAAGATCCAGATCTCTTATTTTATTTACGTGCTGGAACGTTTGAAAATTATTCACCGATTGCGAGCGCTCATCCGCATGAGTTTGATCTATATAGTTATCAAATTTCCAATCAGATACATCAACAGCATACTGATTTGCTGAAGTATTCAATGCGATCATTAAATATTTCTCCCACTGGCAATTTTGCCTTTGTTCAAATGGACGATGATGCTCATGCAGAAACACGTGAAGATTTATTTGAGACAAAGCAAAGAGTTATTCAAATCCCATTAGATTCATCTGATGACATTTCAATCGTGAGCAACCATAACCGAGATCAAGATATTTATGATTTTGCGATCTTCCCGGACCAACCAGCAATGATTTTTCAAGCTGTTAGTAGAACGAATTCAAAAGGAATTTATGAATATGAACTTTATCTTTATAATTGGGATACGGATGAAGAAAATCAGCTGACTTATTTACACGAAAGTGCAAGTCGACCGATTATTGATCCAAACGCTAGTAAAATCTATTTTATCGTTGATAAGCAATTCGGAAAACGAAATGCAGATTATCGTTTGTATGTCATGGACATAGATGGAAAAAATGCAAAAGAGATTGCTCTCGATGTAGAGGAAAATGAATGAAGTCACTTAAAAATGTAGGAATTAAAATAAATGAAAAAGACCATCATGATGAGACGGTCTTTTTCAAATGACTATGATAAGCCTATTCACCCAGTTAACTCGGTATCTTGCTGTATTGGAGTCCGGTTAGCCTTTTTGGCCATATTATTAATGATAAAGGTAATTGTAAACGCGCAAAGCAAACTTCCAGCCATGGCGATAATGAAGCCGGTCATATTGTTGGATAGAAACGGAGCCATGATTGATGGAACATAGGCCGTTCCTCGAACGTTAAAGAGACCAACAAGTAATCCACCTAAACCAGAGGATGCGATCGCGCCTGCAAATACATATTTATTTGAGAACATAAAAGGGTAGGCGGCTTCTACAAATGTTCCAAACCCCATATTAATCATGAATCCTGGAGCGGCTACCGCGGCCTCTCCCTTATCCCTAGGTGAAATAATATTTGCTAAAGTGATGCCCGCAGATACCATCACTAAACCAACCATATCAACCGCGCCTAAAAAGCTATTTCCTGTCCGCTCCATTTCAAGGAGAACAATTGGGAGAATGGCCGCATGATAGATTCCACCGATGATCGCCGGCCAAATAAGTAACCCAGCTATTAATCCTGCAAATAGTGGACTCATTGATACAAGCGAATCCAATAGAAAGCGAATTCCTTCCCCGATTTGTAAGGCAATAGGGGCGATCAGAAAATAAACAATTAATCCTGAAATCAATCCGGCGATTCCGCCGGCTGCGATATTTACAGTTGTCGCAGGAAAGCGCCATTCTACACATTTTCTGAAAATAAAATGAACTAAGAGGCCAGCCCCAATCCCCCCAATGATTCCGCCAATGATTCCACCATTCACGGATAGAACCCCAGCGACAATTCCAGCTACGATCGAAACATCATCTAAGTCAGCAACTTGCTTAGCCGCAATAACCGCTAAGATCACTGGCAGCGCTTGGATCATCACATCAAAAACACTACCAAGCATCGCTAATCCAGGAATTTTACTTAATGCTAATATTAACGCCATAGCAATAAAACCTGGAAGGGAGGAGAGCATCATTCCCCGTAGATTTATTCGTTTCAAAGGAGAAGCAGCTAAATCATGAGAACCACTAGCGGTCGTTGCTTTTCCAATGATCGGACGATAAGTAATTTTCCAATGCTTGCTTAATGACGTAACAAATGTTACAGCTCGTGTTCGATTGGTTGTACCAGTCGTTCCAGAAGTTGAAACCACATTGACTCCTTTGGAACCAATCGCTGCCATTGATGTCCCGCCTGTCCCGGTTGCAGGCAGCTTCTTACTTGCAGCCGCTTGAACAGCTAACTGATTCGAACCATGTGGATCAGCACTCATAAAAATTAGTCCGTCAATTTCATCTTTATCAATTTTATGAGCGATTTCTGCATCTAATTTGGCAGCAACGTCATTTACATCTTTTAGTGTTCCTTTATATATAATAAACGGTGAATTATTTTCCTCGTCCCAACTATAAAGAACAGCATCCGTTGTTTCCTTTATATTATCCATTGAAGCTTTGGCGGCGATAAACTGTAAGGCGGTGCAATGGATATCAGCAGCTTCTAATTGTAATAAAAGCTCATCGAGCAGCTTCTCTGGTTCTTTTCCGCCTAAAAAATAGAGATTCCCCCCGCTACTGCCAAGAATGGCAACTTTCTTTCTTTCCCCCATAATGACTTCCTCCTAATTGACAAAATCTTCATATCTACTATATTACATTAAAGTGGTAGTTGATTAAAGGTGTGTTAAACAATAATTATAAAAATTGTAAAAATTATTAAGAATCTTCACTTGTCATAAATAGTTAATATGTCTTTTTTTAATGGAAACTATTTTTACTTAACTTTCGTCAAGATGTTACGGGTGGCGTTAGTCTAGATTATAGGAGGGGAGATATAATCAAAAGAATAATTGCTATTACAATGTTGTTAGTTTTGAATAGCGGATGTATGGACTCATCTCCGCTAAAATCAGACCTCGAATTAACAATCAATCAACTTTTCGGGACCAGGTTTGATTATGTAGATCTTGTATTTTTCGAAGAAATAGATATGGATACTGGTAAATTAATTATTTCAAGATCAGGTAATGAAGGGGATGTAAGAATGGTTATAACAAGGCTTAATGATTCAGAGGATATTGATGAAATACCTACGGCTTTTGATTATTATATTCTATTAAAAACGTCAATGGCAATGTATGAATATAACAAAAAACAAAGGGAAGCCTTGATCAAATATAACTCCGAAATGATGATTGCTTGCTATGAAGAAAAGTGTAAAAAGATCAAAGGTGAAAGTCCTATTTTAAATCATTGATCATTTAACTATATTATTTACAAAATAAAAAGCATCCGAATAGTTGGATGCTTTTTGCCGCTCGTTATACACAGAAAATAATCAGTGATAAAAATATAGTAAAAGAGTTGGTTATAGCAATTTTGCAATAAACATCGTTGCAATTCCAAAATAAATGAGTAAAGATAAAATATCGTTAATTGTTGTAATTAACGGCCCGGATGCGACGGCAGGATCAACTTTACATTTATATAAGATGAGGGGAATGATTGTGCCAGCAAGCGTTCCGATAATTAATGTAGCAAGAAGAGAAGAGCCGACAACGATGCCGAGCATAAAGCTCCCGCGCCATATATAAGCTACTATCGCTATAATCACCGCGCATGTAATTCCTATAATAATGCCAACCAACAATTCACGTATTAATAATTTCAATGACTTTTTTATCGTAAGATCTTCTGAAACAAGACCCCGAATGACTACGGCAAGTGATTGTGTTCCAGTGTTTCCAGTCATTCCGGCAATGAGCGGCATAAAAAAGGCAAGAGCTACGACCGCTTCTAGTGTCGCTTCAAAACTTTCAATAATTCCCCCAGAAATAAGCCCAATAAATAGCAATAAAATAAGCCATGGCAATCTTTTTAATGCAGCCTTCAATGGATTGGTTCGAAAATCAATTTCCTTTCCGGATGCAGAGAATTTACCAATATCCTCATCAGCCTCCTGAAGCATTACATCTAATATATCGTCAACGTGAATAACCCCAATGATTTGTTCTTCATCATTAACGACAGGGATTGAAACGAGATCTTTATCACGAAAAATTTGTGCTGCATCTTCCTGATCTAAATCTGTCGGAAAAGCAATAACATCTTTTACCATGAAGTCCTTTATCAGTTCATCGTTTGCAGCACTAAGCAATTCACGGATAGATAATACACCTTCTGGTTTCCGATCAGAATTAACAATATATAAATAATGAATATTTGTTTTTCCTTTTACATTTTTTCGCAGGTGCGAAATCGCTTCTTTTACTGTGTATGTTTCTTTAAGCGCAATAAATTCCTTTTTCATCAATGTTCCCGTTGTTTCTGGTTTATACATGCTCATTCTAAAAACCTCCATCATCCTATCCATTACCCAAAAGTTATACTTACTCATTTCCCTCTAGAAATAAAAAAACACCCCTCTACAAAAAGAAGGATGTTCAACATTAAAATATAAAAAGTGAATAAACCTCCTTCGTAGAGCTTTAGCACTATATGGCATAGGATGACTTCATCCAGCTACATTAAAAACCACCTTAATTCGATGGTTCCTGTTGACCCATTGGAGTCTTTCGACATTTCTGGGCAGCAGCGTATCTCCATATAGGAGCCTCACCTAACGAGGATTCCTTAATTAATTTTTCAAATTCTTACTCTAGCATTTATTTGAGCGATTGTCAATTTTACTACCGATTATTTCTATTTTACCATCGATTGTAAAAAAATGTAATTATAAAACTGTTAAAATGAATCAAAAAAGGGGGCATTAAATATTCAATAGAAAGTGGATTAAATTAAATGTTCGTACTATAATTTATTTAATATTAAGATATTTACTCTTGTAAGTTGCGAACTTTTGCCCCTCGATGACAAACCACTCTACAAACAAATTCAAGAAATGATTCCTTGCTGAATTTATTTAGAAGAGGAGGCGCTTTATCTTGGAAATTAAAATAGTGAAAAAAGAGGCGTTTAAACTAGTGGCTATCGATTTGATGCAAATTTGCAAGATATAAAAAACAAAAACATTGTTAAAGCTGCGTTTGCCAAATTGAAAAGTCAGTTGAGCGAATTTCCGAATAGAGTGGGTGATCATCTTTATTTAGTACAGATATATCCAATGAAGGAGCGATTTGATCCTAAGGTAGATAAGTTTATTTCTTTAGTAGGATACGAAATACTAGACGAAGAAAATCGGCCGCCCAATACTGTTGTACACATAGTTCCAGAAAACTTTTATGCTTTTTATTCGTTCAAAGATATAGAAGCGAATATACAGCTAGCGTATGATTACTTATATGGTCATTGGTTGCAGGAGCAAGGCTATGATTCATTAGGCTATGATTTAGAATTATGGGATGAGCGTTATAAGCCAGAAGAATCTGCTAATGAGATTGACATGTTTATTGCGATTAAAAAACAATAAATCTGTAATCGATGGGGTGGAAATGAATGAAAATAACTCATTTAAATTTAAAAGTTATCGGACAGAAACATACTGCACCATTCAAGTCATATTCTCATATTTTCCCGGAAAAAGTTGAGCAAACGAAACAACGAATGCAAGAGTTGGGGATAGATAAGAACCAGCGCTATATTATTTATGAACCACAAAAACATGAAAAACATGAAACTGGCTTTTTCTATACAGGGGTCAGCGTGGATAACGATAATGTGCAAGTCCCGAATGATATGGACTTGATTCATTTATATGGAAAATATGCGGTATTAGAAACAATTTTTGATGCGAGCCGAATGGGAGAGTACTATACAGCTCTAGACGAATGGATTTATCGCAGCGATTATAGTCACGCACGCGATCGCTTTATCATTGAGCTTTATGTAGAGATGCAGGTAGGTTCTCAAGAGCTAATCATTTTTATGCCTGTCGTTGCAACATTATCAGGAATCATCTGATAGATATGTAGCAAAAATGAACAAGTGGAACAATGTCTTGATCGTGCTTTGCAGATTTTAAGGGTAAGTTTGAACTTACCGGATTATGAATTTATCTATTCTAACGAAAAGCCTATCCTACTTTTATACGACTCATTGAAAAATTGATGGAGAAGAGCAGATTCTAGGTGATCAATCATGCATCCGACAGAAATAATTGAGGTAATGTTTGTTTGGTCTGTACTTGCAATCATTGTAATGATCTCATTCTTTTTAAAGGGTAGACGGCGAAACATTTGCAGGACACTAGCTTTAGTTATATTTGCAGCCTATTGTATATTATATGTTGCACGACCGATATGGATTGATGCGCAAATTGACAAAAAGATAAAATTATTAAAACCCTACTTAGAGCAACAGTACCCAGATGAAAAATGGGAGATTTCAACAGTACCTCATCGAGAAAAGGGTTATAAGCATCTAAATCCTTATTATATTTATGTTGTTTTTGAAAATGAAGAAGATGTTACCTACTATTATTGGGTAGAAAATAAGGATCATATTTATCAAATTAGTTTTTCAACAAACAATGGGCTAGATGAGTTAAAGCATTTTGAAAAAAAGAATGAATAAATTTATTTTCATAGCATGGTCCTGAGAAAATGATATAAAGAATAAAAACAAGCATCACGTGAATTGCTGATGCTTGTTTTTGTCATTTACGCGAGGTGAATACTTTCAGCAACTACGATAAGGTGAACAAAAGATAGATGACTAAAACTCCCATTTTAAAAAAGGCTGAAATAATTTCACCCCTCGGCGATTTTTCGGAATCCACTTCATATCCAATAATAAATGACTCGCATAACTAAACATACAAACGAGCATGATCCCATCAATCCGTAACTCTTGTTCTAAGAAATAGCCTACTCCACTAAAATAAGCGAGGCCGATCAAAGAATGTGTTAATGAACGATGGGGAAGGCGGGAGGCGGTGCCAATATAAGCACCTAACATGATGAGCGATTTGCTTTGAAGCCATATACCGAGGATACCAACGGCAATTCCCGTCAGCAACACCATCATTTTTTGCTTAATGATGATCGGCGGCAGCGTAAGAAGAGCAATACCAACACAAATGCCCAACCATTGTGATGTGCTTGGATTCACGCTGAAATTGCTAATGATGAATAAAAGCCCGATGATTCCAGCCAATAACGTTAACCATTTTTTATTTAAAGAAATTTTTCTTGATAACGTCCCTTTTACATCTAAATCTGGAACTAAGCCAACACAGCCCCCTAATAAACTAAGGGAAACCGTTGTAGGTAAATCAACACCCATCCATTTCGCGATGCCGATTCCGGTTACTCCTCCGATAATAAAATGTGTTTTTCCATCCATATAAACACTCCTTCTGTACATCCTTCGCTGTCTATATTAGTATAACAATACGATCATCCGTTTGGTAGTCGGAAATGAATAATAAAGATAGAATAATAACTAGATGAGATAGGCGCAAAAAGGAGACTTAATGAATGTTAAAACTAGTATCATGGAATGTAAATGGATTACGAGCGTGTGTAAGAAAAGGATTTCTTGATTATTTTCACGAAGTGGATGCAGATATTTTTTGTGTGCAAGAAACGAAGCTACAAGCAGGGCAAATTGAATTGGAACTAGACGGCTATGAACAATATTGGAATTATGCCGAGAAAAAAGGCTATTCTGGTACAGCTGTTTTTACAAAGAAAAAACCGTTATCTGTTACATATGGGGTTGGCTCAGCTAATGAAGAAGCGGAAGGTAGAATTCTAACATTGGAATATGAATCTTTTTTCTTAGTCAATGTATATACGCCAAATGCGCAAAGGGATTTGGCAAGACTAGGCTACCGACTTGAATGGGAAGAGGAGATTTTTGCACATATTGAGGCGTTGGATCAAATCAAACCGGTTGTCTATTGTGGTGATTTAAATGTTGCTCATCGCGACATTGATCTAAAAAATGCGAAGTCCAATCAAGGAAATTCTGGTGTGACGGTGGAAGAACGAGGAAAGATGACTCGGTTATTAGATAAGGGATTTGTTGATACGTATCGCTATTTGTACCCAGAGCAAGAGGGGGCTTATACGTGGTGGAGCTATATGGCGAAAGTCCGTGAAAGAAATATTGGCTGGCGGATTGATTATTTTATCGTATCTGAGCGATTGATAAAAAATGTTATCGATGCAGAGATTCATTGTGATATTATGGGCAGCGATCATTGTCCGATTGCACTTAAGATTGATATCGAGGACGAGGAATGAAAAAACTAACAGCAATCATTACAGGTGCCTCGAGTGGATTTGGATTATTAACAGCGATTGAACTTGCTAAACACGGTTTCACTGTGATCGCAACGATGAGAGATTTAACTAATAAGGATACAATAATAAAGTTATGTAAACAAGGGGATGTAGAAAATCAACTACATTTTCTCCAACTAGATGTAACAAGTGAAACATCCATCGAACAATTTTCCCGTGAACTTACTCACTTTTCGTCAATTGATATTCTCATTAATAATGCAGGCGTTGCTTATGGTGGATTTAGTGAAGAAGTGAGTATGAAAGAATATAAGGAACAGTTTGAGACCAATTTTTTTGGTGCGATTGCTGTAACCCAGGCTGTGCTCCCATATATGCGCAAACAGCGCAAAGGTAAAATTATTAATGTAAGCAGCATATCGGGAAAAGTGGGATTTCCCGGTTTATCTCCTTATGTCGCTTCAAAGCATGCACTTGAAGGTTGGTCCGAATGTTTACGATTAGAAGTAAAACCGTTTGGAATCGATGTCGGAATCATTGAACCAGGTTCTTTTCAAACGAATATATGGACTCGTGGAAAAAGAATTGCCGAGAAGTCTCAATTAAGCAGCTCAGCTTATTTTTCCTATATGCAGGCACTTGAAAAAGAGCTAGAAAAAGGTCAAGCAAATTATGGTGATCCTGCACAAATTGCTAGACTCATTGCTCACATGTGTTCAAAAAAAGAATGGAAAAAGCTTAGATATCCAATCGGTAAAGGAGTTAAACTTAGCCTCTTCCTAAAAATGCTTATCCCTTGGTCAATATGGGAAAAAATCTTTTATAAAAAATTAGCGGTGAATAAAAAAAGAATGTAAGAATGATTATGTCTGCCATAATAATGGATTTTCCATTATCATGGTTATCATCTTTTTTTGTCACCTTGTGTTATGTATCCTTTCTTTCGTGTTATTTATTAGAAGATTAATGCTTGATTCTTCCGCGAAAAAGAATCAAGCAAGTGAGATAGAAAGAAAGCTTAATCGCATTATTGAATTACTTGAAAAGAATGAAAGAGTATAATAAGGATGACCTTAAAGGAGCACGCAGAAGAACCATATTTACTATATGATTCTATATCATTGTTATTTTAATTAAAACCCTCTCCTAAACGGATCACAACGGCATTTCCCGTATGTCCTTTTGTTACATTTCTTGTATCAAAAATAAGTGAAGCATAATTTAATAATTTATTAAGAGGAATGGCAGAATGGTCAGTTAATATAACGACACAATCAACTTCACTTAGTAAATCTTCTGTTATATCTGTATTTGCAAACAATTTATTTTTAATATTTATTGAGGGAATATACGGGTCATTATATAAGACAGAAGCTCCTTTTTGGTCAAGCCTCTCAATTATTTCAAGAGTAGGAGAGTCACGAGTATCTGCCACATCCTTTTTATAAGTTACACCATAAATCAGAATTTTTGCTGAAGGAAGCTTTTTATTTGGCTTTAAAAGCTCCTCGGTATGATTGACTATGTAATCAATCATTTGTTGGTTCACTGATTCAGAGATTGCGATAAATTCACTACTTGTTCCTAATTGTTGAAATTTCCATTGAAGATAAAGAGGATCAACTGGGATGCAATGTCCTCCGATACCTGGACCAGGATAAAATGGCATAAATCCGTACGGTTTTGTTGCCGCGGCGTCAATGACTTCCCATATATTAACCTTTAAATTATTGCAAAGAATGGCCATTTCATTGATAAATGAAATATTAATGAATCTAAATGTATTTTCAAGAAGTTTGGTAAATTCAGCCGCCTCCGTTGAAGAAACTGAAACAACCTCGTTATAAATTTTGCTGTAAAGAGCTAAAGCCTCATGTTTGCATCTGTTTGTTTGTCCCCCAATTACCTTAGGAATTTCTTCTACGCCATATTGGTGATTTCCTGGATCAACTCTCTCTGGTGAATTGGCTAAGTAAAAATCCTCACCTACCCGTAAACCACTTCGTTCAAGAATGGGCAAAAATACTTCCCTTGTTGTACCAGGGAAGGTTGAGCTTTCTAAAACAACAAGTTGCCCTTTTTTGAGCCTTTGTTGAATTTCTTCCCCTACATTAATAATAAAACGTAAATCGGGTGTTTTCTGGTTAGTAAGCGGCGTTGGAACACAAATAATAATTGTGTCAACGTTCTTAATCGCATCAATATTAGTAGTTGTCTCGAATTTTCCTTGGTCTATCACTCTTTTTAGCCTATCATTATCAACGTCTCCAACATAGCTTATTGAATGTTGAAGTTTTTTTACTTTCGTCTCATCCATATCTATTCCAATTACATGAAATTCTTTTTCAGCAAGCATGATAGACAATGGAAGTCCTACAAAGCCTAAACCTATAACAGCTATTTTTTTTCTTCCGAAGTTTGAATCGCCGGTGTTCATTCATCTCCCCCGTCTCAAAATTAATTTATACTTTCTACATTATGTTTTTTGTTGATATTGGAATGGACAAAACATCAAATTTTTGAAATTTGTGCAGAGGAACTAGAGATGCTTTCCTTATAATAGTCTTTTTATTTAGATTTAAAGGGATATTAGCAATAACATTGGATTTTCGCCGTTACTCTTCTAAGAAATGAGTCATAAATTATGTTGAATTATCTAAATGGCTATATCAACCTGGCAAATGAAAGAGAGCGTTAAAACGGATGAGGCGTTAAATGAAGATCGGAATTTTTCGATAATTACCATAAGCCTTCTTGATATAGGGAAAGGGAGCAGATGATGATTAATTTAGTCGATTTAAAGCGTCAGTTTCAAAGTGTGAAAGGGGAGATTTTTCAAGGTATTAACGAAGTTATTGATAATGGTGACTATATTTTAGGGCCAAAAGTGAAGGAACTTGAGGAAAAAATCGCCAAAAAATTAGGTGTTTTAGAAGCCATTACTGTTGCAAATGGAACAGATGCGCTAGTACTTACCCTAGAGGCTTATGGAATAGGAAAGGGAGATGAAGTCATCACAACACCTTTTACATTCTTTGCGACGGCAGAAGCAATCTCACGTGTTGGGGCCATCCCCGTTTTCGCTGATGTTGATCCTATTACTTATAATCTAAGTCCATTAGAAATTGAAAATAAAATAACCTCATCAACTAAAGCCATTATTCCTGTTCATTTATTCGGACAGCCCTCAGACATGGATGAAATCAATGAGATGGCAAAAAAACATGGGCTGTTAGTCTTTGAAGATGCATGTCAAGCTTTTGGAGCTACCTATAAGGATCGTTGCGTAGGAAGTTTAGGAGCAGCAGCTTGCTTTTCTTTTTTCCCAACGAAAAATTTAGGAACGATTGGTGATGGGGGAGTGATTACCACTTCAGATATCGAAGTCGCAGAAAGGATTAGAAAACTTCGCACGCACGGAACAACCAAAAAATACTATCACGATAGGATCGGATATAACAGCCGTTTGGATGAAATACATGCGGCAATTTTGCTTGTTAATCTTACGAAAATAGATGACTGGAATCAAGAAAGAAGAAAAATTGCTGATCGCTATCAACAATTTCTTAAGACGGCTCCTCATATAAACCTTCCTAGTGAGTTAAGTGATCGAACACATATTTATCACTTATATTGCATTGAATCTAGTTATCGTAAAGAAATAATTGAGGCTCTTAACAAAGAGAAGATTCAAACCGGTGTTTACTATCCACGCTGTTTACATCTTCAGGAAGTATATCGCTCACTCAATTATAAAGAAGGAGATTTTCCAATCGCCGAATCGTTATCAGAAAAAATATTAGCGATTCCAATGCATCCTTTTTTAACAGAGAGTGAACAAGATCGAATTATAAAAATAATAAATGAAGTCGGAGGTGCCTAGATGGTCGTGCGATTTGGCTTAGTAGGCTGTGGCTATATTTCCAAAAAGCATCTATTGGCTCTCGCGTCCTCTAAAGGGGCTGAGTTAGCGGCGGTTAGCGATCTTAGCCATGAAAGAATGGAGGAAGCAAAGCAGTATTATCAAGAAAGCCTAGGTCAGAAGACCCCGATTAAGTTCTATAAAAATTATACAGAAATGCTCAAAGACGAAGAGATTGACTCGGTAATCATCGCTTCGTTCTCAGGTCTTCATGCTCAGATGGCAAATGCCGCGCTCTTAGCAAACAAACATGTCATTTTAGAGAAGCCTATGGCTTTATCTTTAAAAGAAGCAGATGAGTTAATTCATCAAGCACAAAATCAAAATAAGGAGTTTATGATCTGTCATCAGCTTCGCTTTATGCCCATTATGCAAAAAATTAAGAACATGATAGATGACGGGAAACTCGGAAAACTGTTTTTAGGTGTTTGTTCCATTAGAATCAATCGTTCTCCAGAATATTATTCATTAGCATCATGGAGAGGAAAATGGGAAAGTGATGGCGGAATGTTAATTAACCAAGGCATTCATGTGATTGATTTACTTCAATGGTTTTTAGGCGACGTTGAAACGGTATATGGGGAGACAACACAGTATTTATCACAGGAAAAGGAAACCGAGGATGTCGCTGTGGGAGTAATCAGTTTTTGTAATCAGGCAAAAGGAATTGTTGAGGCTAACATCGTTACCCAACCAAATAATTTCGGATACTCCTTATCCTTATTCGGGGAAAAAGGAACGATTTGTATCGAAGGTCCCTCCCTTAATAAAATTTCTCGCTGGTTTATCGAGGGTGAGGAAGTAAATAATGAAGAACTCAATCATCTCCTTAATGATAAAAATGAGGAAATATACATGTATGAAAATTTCCTTGAAGCCGTAAATTTCGCAGATAAGCATTTACTGATAGATGGCAAGGAAGGAAAAAAAGCGCTTGAACTTATTTTTGCCCTTTATCAATCATCTCTTAATCATGAGGTTGTGAACTGTCCATTAGAAGCATTTGCAACTTCGGATATGAATAGAAAGGAAGGTAATTAATCAATGAATTTAGGAAAAGTGCTGGTTACAGGGGGGGCAGGCTTTTTAGGTTCACAGCTCGTTAAAAGGCTGATTCCGTTATGTGATCATGTTTATATTATTGATGATTTATCTACCGGGAACAAGGACGCAATTCCTGATTCTCATCTCATTACATTTTATGAAGAAAGCATTACTAACGAAAAGATATTAGAAGAGGTACTACCAAAAGTAAATTATATCTTTCATTTTGCTTGTAAAAATCTGATTTTATCAGTTGAAAATATAGAAAGTGATTTTGAAACGAATTTGTATGGGGGCTATTTGCTTCTGAAAAAAGCTCAAGAATGCTGCTCTGATCTAAAGCGGTTTGTTTACGCCTCCACTACCTCAATATACGGCCAGGCCTCTATTTTACCTACACCTGAATCATACTATTATATTAACCTTCCATATGCCGCCAGTAAATTCTCTATGGAGCATTATTGCAATGTTTATCATAAGATGTACCAATTTCCAGTCAGTGCACTAAGATTTTCAAATGTATATGGTCCCGGTCAGCTTTCATCAAACCCTTATTGTGGTGTTGTTGCAAAGTTTTTTGAAGCAGCTCAACATGATCAACCTATGATTGTTTATGGTGATGGAAGCCAGACGAGAGATTTTACTTATGTTGAAGATGCAATGGATGCAATTATACAAGCAGCTATTGATGAAAAAGCAATTGGGCAAGTTTATAATGTTGGAACTGGGGTGGAAACAAGCATCCTTGATCTTGCGAAGGAAATAAAAAAATCTAGTAGGCACATAGATCTTCCACTTAGCTTTGAGCCAAAACGAAAAGTAGATGTAGTGCAAAGAAGATGCATCAATGCTGAGAAAATTAAAAGCGAACTTAACTGGAAACCCCGTCATTCTTTGGAAGAGGGAATAAATAAAACGTATTCGTGGCTAAAAGGGGATGAGTCCGATTAGGATATTCCACGGAACAACGGAGATTGCAGGTCAAATGGGAATCTTAAGTAGTGCCCTTATTAATAAGGGACACTACTCTCTTGGTTATAATACTTTTCATTCTTATTTAGATTATAAAGATCATCTCGTTAATATCGATCATAAGACACTCGAGGAAAGCTATCAAAAAATTCTTGATTTATATGACCTTTTTCATTTTCATTATGGTACGACTCTCTGCCCAAATTTTACTGACTTGCTGGAACTTAAAAAAAGAAATAAGAAAATGATTATGCATCATTGGGGAAATGACGTAAGGTTTCATGATCAAGCAAAAAAAAATAATCCGTATGTATATACCGGCGATTCACCGCCAAATGAAGCCATTCACGAAAGGTTAATGAAAATTACGGCTTATATCAAGGAAGCAATTGTTCAGGATTACGAAGTATATGAATATGTGAAGAATTATTACGAAAAGGTACATGTATTACCAATTGCTATTGATCTTCAACATTTTCACCCTCATTATCCATCTATAACAAAAGAGAAACCTCTTATTCTTCATGCCCCGACGAATCCTGATTTTAAAGGTACTTACTATATAGAGAAGGTCATAGATAAATTAAAACAAGATTATTGCTTTGAATATAGGAGAATTGAGAAAATGAGTCATGATGAAGTTATTACCATTTATAAGGAAGCGGATATGATAATTGACCAGGTTTTATGTGGTTCTTACGGGTTACTAAGTGTCGAATCGATGGCACTTGGAAAACCTGTGCTAACTTTTATTCGTCCTGACCTTGTTTCGTCCTTCCCTACTGATTTGCCTATTGTTAATAGCAACCCTGATAATTTGTATGATCAGGTAAAAATGCTGCTTGACAATCCGATACAGCGTAAGCAGTTAGGAATAAAAGGGCGGAGTTATGTAGAAAAATTTCATTCCCATGATGTTATAGTAGATCAATTGATTGAAATTTATTTAAACTTATAGGAGTTAAACAGGAGGCTAGATCAAAAATGATCTAGCCTCTCTTTTTTTAGGGTTAAGATCCGGTCGTAGAATTAGGATCTTACGAGAATGCAGCTGTAGGGTAAATTGGCTTATACCTCTTTTTTATAAAAGTATAGAGATAAGTATATTCGCGTTTTTTTGAAATTTCACGCATTGATTGATTAGGAAATTGATAAACAAGCAAGCTATCATTCATATAATTGTTGTAAACACCGTAATTTAAATAATCAATCAACTGATTTTGTTTAAAAAGAGCGCCTTTTCCAAATATAATTTGCATGCCTGTGTGGTAATACTTGGCAAATAATGTTGAGTTGTTGATCCAAGTATAATCTGGACCTTTTTCTCCGTAATAATTAGGATGAGTACATGCCGCATTAAAACCAAACTTTTTCCATTTCACACAACCAGCTGAGCCATATTGCTGCAGCCATAAGGAAAGATAGCCTTTCTTACGAATAAAATTTGTTACTCTTTTAACAAGTTTCTCATCTCTGCTGTCAATTGAGGCGCGCGGCCATACAAACCCTTTGAATGATAGTTTACCATGTATGTGTTCAGCATCTCTCCACATTTTTAAAAACTCTAAAATCCACCATTCAATTGCTTCAATTCGATGAGAGTCGTTATTAAAATTTATACTGATGCCCTTAATTTTTCCGAAATTCGTTTGCATAGGAGTAGGGTATGGGAGAGTTACCCATATATCCGTTTTTTCTCTTTTTTTCACATTAGTAGCAGCAGCAGCAAAGTTGTAGTTTTTCAAAAATAGTCTGTTTAATGCTAATTCCCAGTCTTCTTTCTCTGCTAATATACCGATATTCGCATACATCGGGTAGAGAAAACGATTTCTTCGACCACTAATAGTGTGGAAAATCAAGCCTCCAAACATCTTATCAACGGCTTTTTTATTAACTAGATAATACTGATAAGGTTTTAAATCTATGGCTGTCCATTTCGAAATCCTACTTTCTGATTGGTCTCCACAGGGAAGTAGGCATATATGATTTTGTACTCCAAGCTCTTTTGCCGACATATAGTTATTTTGTGACAAAGATAATCCCACCTTTTTAAAGTCCTATTATACAGAATATGACTTATTCGTATTACCTGTGTGTCCGCTATTTATTCAATTATGAAGCTAGATATGACCGATTTGTCCCTCCAGAATATACTAAAACGAAAGGAGAGATTTATATGAAAATTGTGCATGCCCCGACAGAAATTGCCGGCCAGATGGGAATTTTATGTAAGGAACTTAGAAAAAAAGGGCATAAAGTTTCCGGATACAATTGCTTTCATACTTACTTAAGCTATAAAGGTGATATTATAAATACCGATGCATGGGAACTGCTAAAAGAATTTGATTACCTTATTAATAATACAGATATTTTTCATTTTCATAATGCGAATACGTTTCTGCAAAATTTCGAAGACCTCCCCATACTAAAAGAAAAGGGAAAGAAAATGGTTATGCATCATTGGGGTAGTGATGTACGCACCGTAAAAATGGTTAAAAAGCTAAACCCTTATCCACTTGTGCCCACCTACTATACGGATAAAGAAATCCATAACCAACTCACCACTATTTCCAAATACATTGATACAGCCATTGTTCAAGATTATGAAGCCTATCATTATGTAAAAGATTATTACAAAAATGTTTTCGTATTACCACTTGCATGCAATATTGATGATTTTAGATTGTCTTTTCCCAAAATAACGAATGATAACCCCCTTATTGTTCATGCTCCTACAAACCGAAAATTTAAGGGCTCTCATTATGTTGAAAGGGCAATTAAAAAAATTCAAAACAAGAGTCAGTTTACCTACAAAATTATCGAAAAAATGAGTCATCAGAAAGCAGTTTCAAATTATTTGAAAGCAGATATTATTGTTGATCAATTACTGTGTGGAACTTATGGAATGTTTAGTGTGGAAGCAATGGCAATGGGTAAGCCGGTTGTTGCTTTTATTAGAGATGATGTCCGCAAAAAGTTCCCAAAAGATCTTCCAATTGTTCAAGCAACACCAGAAACACTGGCAGATGTCCTTTTGGAGTTGGTGCAAAATCCTAAACGGCGTCATGAACTTGGGCTAGCCGGAAGAAGATACGTGCAAAATTACCATTCTGCTGAACGTGTGACAGATGAACTTGTAAAGATTTATCAGAAACTATAAAGGCATTAAGACAAGCTCTTTTACAAAAAAAAAATTTGGAATTAGTTAGAAAAGGAGTGCCAAGTATGATAGATCCATCAGCAAAAATAGGGGAGAACGTTTCTATCGGAAAAAATGTGGTGATTGAAGAAAATGTGATCATAGGTGACCAAGTGACAATTGGACATCATGTAGTAATTAAAAAGGATACAACGATTGGGAGAAATACACAAATTGGAGAACTGACGGTTCTTGGCAAATCTCCTTCCTCCAATAAAAAAATGAGGCGCAAAACCGAAAGAGATCTTGAACCACTTATTATTGCAGACAATGTTATTGTCGGGTGCAATAGCGTTATTTATCGTGAAGTTAAACTTAATACTGGCGTTTTTATTGGGGACTTGGCAAGTATCCGCGAAAAGGTAACGATTGGTGAAGACAGTATTATTGGAAGAAACGCAATGGTGGAAACGAATACGAAAGTTGGAAAACGCGTCACCATCCAGACCGGATGCTATATAACTGCGGATATGATAATTGAAGATGAAGTATTTTTTGGTCCATGTTGTTCTACTTCCAATGATAAGTACATGGGGGAGGGAAATTTTAAGCATCAAGGTCCGATTATTAGAAAAGGAGCTAAAATAGGCAATAACGCCACCTTGCTGCCAGCAGTTACCATTGGTGAAAATGCGATTGTTGGTGCTGGAAGTGTTATAACGAAAGATGTTCCCGCAAATAAAACAATTGTTGGAAATCCGGGGCGAATAATCAAATAATATTTTATTAACACAATTGTTTATAATCAATGCTTTGCAAATCCTTATCGTAGGAGCTCGGGGCTGTCTTAGGAGTCAAACTTTTATTGACAACTAGAACAATCCCTTTTTTATTTACGTCATTATGGTAAATTGAACTTCATCCGAATGCCCCTCATTGGCAAAAGATCCCCAACAAGGTAAATCGAACGTCGCTCGAATGCCCCTCATCGGCAAAAGATCCCCAACAAGGTAAATCGAACGTCGCTCGAATGCCCCTCATCGGCAAAAGATCCCCAACAAGGTAAATCGAACGCTATTCGAATGCCCCTCATCGGCAAAAGATCCCCAACAAGGTAAATCGAACGCCGTCCGAATGCCCCTCACCAGCAAAAGATCCCCAACAAGGTAAATCGAACGCTATTCGAATGCCCTTCGCCAGCAAAAGATCCCCAACAAGGTAAATCGAACGCCGTCCGAACGCCCCTCATCGGCAAAAAATCCCCAACAAGGTAAATCGAACGTCGCTCGAATGCCCCTCATTGGCAAAAGTTCCCCAACAAGGTAAATCGAACGCTATTCGAATGCCCTTCGCCAGCGAAAGATCCCCAACAAGGTAAATCGAACGCCGTCCGAATGCCCCTCACCAGCAAAAGATCCCCAACAAGGTAAATCGAACGCCATTCGAATGCCCCTCATTGGCAAAAGTTCCTCAACAAGGTAAATCGAACGCTATTCGAATGCCCCTCATCGGCAAAAGATCCCCAATAAGGTAAATCGAACGCCGTCCGAATGCCCCTCACCAGCCAAAAATCCTCAATACGGTCAATCGGGTGCAAGATGTTTAACAAAAGTCGCCTTCCTTTTTGACAGCCCTCCACTCTCGTTCATGGAATCACTTCAAAAACAGTCCCCCGATTCAAATCAGTCACTTTCATCGAACCATAGACGCCCAAATATAGTCTTGTTTGATCCAAATTCGTTCCCAAACTAACATAATAAGCAGATTGGGAACCAAAATTATCATTGGTTTCAATCACACTATAATCGCTTAGTTTACAATCTGTTCTTACTCTAGTATATGCTAAAACGCCTCTAGTTGGAGATTGTGATTCTTCGTGCCGGGCAATATCGGTAAATACAACGCTTCCCGCTAATTCCGGAATTCCAGCTCCCATATATGACTGCACTCCTGTAAGTGCAGTACCTCCAAATTTATCGGGACGGGGATCTTTATGAAAATAACTAGTTAAAGGCTGAAGTCGCTTCACAGAAGTTTTTACTGTTTCATTGTAATAAGCCATTGTTTTCTCAGTGAAATTCGGATTTGTGGAGCAGCTCTTTATCGTTGAAGTAGGAAAAGCCCCTTCCCAGCCTCTCCAGCCAAAGTTAATAAATCCATCTTGGTCAGATTCAGATTTCTTCAAATACGCTTGAACAAGCTCAGTAACCGGTATTGGTTTATAATGAACGAATGAAAAAATCGATTCTACTAAATCTTGTCCAACATTTCCTACATATTTGATATGCTGATTATAAAACCTTTGAAATGAAATCCCTGGTATATTGCGAACCCCTTTGGCAATTACCGTAAGAGTTTCTTGAATAGGAGCGGGAAGTTCATCAAAGCGTGTGACTATGGGCGGCTGATGGATAAATGCATTTTTATTTACATCCATTTCAATAATTTTACCTGCAATCTCCATATCATTTTGGCTTAAATTAAACGGGTCATACCCTGAACCACCATCCCCGATTGTTAATACAAGTTTTCCAGTTTCAGGAGAAAAGTTTAAACTATTGACGCCATTATGATTAAAAAATGGTCTTCTTAAGTTAAGTAAAGTCCGACGTTTTTGAGGGTGACCATTCGATTGTAAAATCCACTCTTCAACTGTATCAACATGATCATATTTCGTTTCTCTATTGGTCCACTTTAGATTTAACGTTTTGGGATCACAAGGGTTAGGGGAAAAACGTCCAGAAAGAGCACCTGGACCCTGTGTTCCAGCTACTGAATAGTGAAGATAAAATAGACCGTTATTATAAAATTCCGGATGAAACGCGAGTCCGATTAATCCCCGTTCATCATATCCACCACGGGAAACACCTGGTTCAGAAGTACCGAGTCTTATAATGTGTGGACGAATATCTAAAAAAGTCCGAATCTCCCCGTTTCTTATGTAAAAGATCTCACCTACCTGGGTTGCGATAAATAAACTTTCAATTGAGTCACCCGGAAGTATAGACGTTTTCAAAACAGTAGGCAAATTTATGTTCCTTACAATGGGTCGTAAACGAACGTTAACGTTTTTCACCTAACTTTACACTCCCTCTTTATTGTATCCTTTTAATAAAATATGATCAGGATTGTTATATTAGTACCAATAGGAAATCTCCCTTATAGGGATGGGCTCCGACAAACATTATGAAAATAGAAAACATTAGAATATACAGACAAATACAAGTGGAAATGATATATTCAAGCAAAGAGGAGGGGAAGTTAGATGACGATTCAATTTAAGCAAGTGGAAGAATGGTTTACGTTTTATGATGAGAAAGGGGATATCATTGAGCGAAAAACGGAGGTTCGATTTGATCCACTAACAGGGGAATCATCACGGCTCGTTTTCGATCCGGGCTTATCACCAAAAATTCCAGACTATACAGAAGCTGCAGAACAAAGCACTGGGAAAAATTGTCCGTTTTGTGCGGAGAATATTTTAAAGCTAACCCCACTTTTTCCAAAGGAAATAGCGGAAGATGGACGACTTAGCGAAGGGAAAGCAATTTTATTTCCGAATCTATTCCCATACAGTAAACATAATGGGGTAGTTGTTTTCTCTGACCAGCATTATGTTCGTTTAGATGAATTTTCCGTTTCGATGATCAAAGATGCTTTTGCCGTTGCACAAACATATATTCAAAAAGTGGCACAAACCGATGCAAAGGCAAACTATGCATCAATCAATTGGAATTATCTCCCAGAATCAGGTGGAAGCATTTTGCATCCGCATTTACATATTATTTGTTCGGAATCACCGACGAACGTCCAAGCTACCATTAGTGAAAAGGCAAATAACTTCCAAAAGAAAATGGGGAAGGAATATTTTTCCGAACTTTATAAGCAAGAGAAAGCGCTCGGTGAACGCTGGATTGGTGAAAAAGGAAATGTCGCATGGATTCATGCGTTTGCACCAAAAAGTCATAATGATTTTATCGGCATTTTTACGGCTACATCTTCCATTGATCAGGTTACGGAGCAAGACTGGATCGATTTTTCCGAAGGTTTGGTTCGTATTTTTTCCACATTAACTGAGCAAGGGTTTGCCAGTTTTAATTTATCTTTGCAAGTAGATCCGAATAAACAGCACCCGATTCATGTCCGGCTTATTCCACGATTAACAATCGGAAATCTTGGGACAAGTGACATAAACTTTTTCCAAATGATGCATCAAGAGCCGCTTTCCTATAAAAGCCCCGAAGAAATTGCGGCTAAAGCACGTGTCCATTTCAGCCTCTAGGCAACAATCATTGCATTTGAAAATAAGATAGCAATGTAATGATTTATGGAGGTGGAATTATGGCTGTTGTAAAAGCTAGGGAGGCTGATATCAATTTATTAGCAAGGCTTTTAAGAGCTGAGGCAGAAGGTGAAGGGCAGCAAGGGATGCTTATGGTTGGCAATGTGGGGATTAATCGGATTCGAGGCGATTGTTCCGATTTTATAGGAATCAGAACGATCCCACAAATGGTGCATCAACCACATGCATTTGAAGCTGTTACCCACGGTTATTTTTATCAAGGGGCAAGGGAAAAAGAGAAATCATTGGCAAGAAGAGCGGTAAATGGGCATCGGCTCTGGCCAGCTAAATATAGTTTATGGTATTTTCGACCAGAAGGAGATTGTCCAGCCACTTGGTATAATCAGCCTTTAGTGGCACGTTATAAATTGCATTGCTTCTACGAACCAAGAGCAGGAGAATGTGACAATATTTATGGTACCTAATTATAAAGCAGCTTATATGTTCGAAAAATGGAATCCTTCGGGATTTCATTTTTTGTTTAAATAATTGTTCAAAAAGGATTTGCCGTTTAAGTTAAATAAAATAGCAGATAGTCAATGTTGGCGATTAAAGAATACGATCGTAACTACCGGAGCGCTTATCGAGTTTAATGAGAAGCAAGAATTTATTATCATCAAAAGTAAATGATTCAAACTTGTGATAAGACCATTCATTTGCTTTGAATCGTTTTGATAAACAAATTACCGTTATATCTTATTCACGAATATTTTTAAGCATTTGGAATGGGGGTCGTAATATTGGCGATTAGGTATACAAAGTAGCAGATCTAACAATCAGCGCATTTGCAAGGATTGCTTTTTTTCCTTTTTTCAAAATAATGATGTACACTTAATGAATAAGGAAATGTTCTAAATGATTAATTTTTTATCAGGAGGAAATATGAAACTAGGCGCATTCTCTATAAGTTTAAGTGTAAAAGACATCAATCAATCTAAATCATTTTATGAAAATCTAGGATTTCAAACTTTAGGTGGGGATATTAGTCAAAACTGGCTTATATTGAAGAATGGAAGCACAGTCATTGGTTTATTCCAAGGAATCTTTGAAGGGAACATTTTGACGTTTAATCCAGGTTGGGATCAAAATGCTGAAAATCTCGATTCATTTACAGATATCCGAGACCTTCAAAAGCAGCTAAAAGCTAAAGGAATTAAGATGTTGTCGGAAGCAGATGAAACAAGTGAAGGACCTGCAAGTTTTACAATTGAAGACCCTGATGGAAATACTATTCTTGTAGATCAGCATAGATGATGAAGAGAAGAGGATGAGAACCATTTTGGAGCAAGAGCGATGTTAATAAAGAATGCCTTTATCATGGTTTGCTTGAAAGTTGCTTCATATATTCATGATGAAAATACAAATAGCTAAAACAAGTCCAATTTCACGGTATCAAATGAGAAATTGGACTTGTTTATATTGTTATTTCCCAAATGGTGTAAACACACGGTTCGTGGCGCCATCTTTTCGGTTACTTCTTCAATTGCAGGAGTAAGGTTTAAAGATATATAATCGATGGCATGGTCTCCACAATAAATGAGTCCATTAGTGGAAGCAGAAGAATGTCTTACCTTACTTAAGTCCTCATATTCAGTTTGCATATCTCGCTTAAATGATCTAATGCTATCTAAAACTTGCAGGACTGGCTACTTGCTTCATGTTACTGCCATAATTGATGAGTCGATTATTAGCTTCGTTATACTAGACAAGCTATCAATCGTTACTGGCATCGTTGGAAACAAACCAACAGCTTCAGGCTTATATAAAAATTTTAATGTGGGCGCGGGCATCGGCGTTTTTTAGTAAGTGTTGAAAAGCCAATCAAATAAGCGGCTGTTAAAAAAATAAAAAAAGAAGTCACACCATCCTTTGGCTTCCTTTTTTTATTTAGTATGGATTTATTGATGGAAATCATGTGAAAAGGAGCCTTTGTTGGCTTTTTTCAAAGCTTCAGGCGAGAATATCCTAGTTTACCTCGTAAGGTAAAGGCCCCCTTCATAACGGAGTTTGCGAAAATAGGGACATTTCATCCCATACACCTGAAATTTCCATAAATAATTGAATGTTATTTATTCCAAAATATATTTAGTTTCTCAATACTTCATCTATACAAGGGGATTTAGAATGGGTATCAGACAATATTGCATTTCAGCATGGTCTTTCATCGATCCGTTATATGTTCAATTCACACGTTTACAGCATATAAAAAAAACATGCGGTAATCAAACAATGATGCGTGTGCGGTTAACAAAGTATAAAGGAAGAAACATTGTTTTAGCGGATGGGACAGCAATCAATAAGAATGATGTGCTTGTAAAAATTCATTTGCATAATGTCAAATTGTTAAGGCACATCCAAGGGTATGATAGTGAAGTTAGGAAAGCGTTAATGATTTATAAGGGTGTCCAAGATTCACTACCATCCATTGCTCACTATATCTACAAGCATCGTTATGCTAATGACATTAAAGGGCTAATTGGCATTTCAATGCTTTATAAGGGGTGTAAGAAACTAGGATTTGAGCCGCATTCCATTACAAATCGATATTATAAATATTTCAAACAACTTGCTTTTTTCCCAATTTATTTTCTGTCCACAAAAAACACGTTTAAAAAAGAAATTCCAACTCCTATGTATTTATTTATGTCTAAAGAGAGTTTATTTCAACAGTACGGGATTAAATGAATAGAAATAAGTCATAGATATTTATCCAATAATTACAGGTTATCAATTCCCCTTATTCCCTTTATGATTAGAGGAAGAAGGGGGATTTTAATGATCATTTTTGTTACTTCTATTACTATATTATTGAGCTATTTTGTCTATAAGGGCTATAAAAATACGCATTCGGTTGCAATTAATCAAATTGAAATAGAAAAAGATGCTCAACAGAATGATGGCGATCCGTTGAGAATTTTGCATATTTCTGATATGCATCTTGAAAATATTTCAATTACACCTGAGCAATTGTATGAACATATTAAAATGCAACCGATTGATCTCATCGCACTCACAGGTGATTTTCTTGACCGAAAACGAAGTATCCCGAAACTTGTCCCCTATTTACAAGCATTAAATCAATTAAAGCCAGCCTATGGGGCTTATGCTGTTTTTGGCAATCATGATTATGTATTGCGTCAACCATATTTTAATCAAATGAAAGAGATGCTAAACGAACATGGTTTCAAAACGCTTCAAAATGAGAATGAAACGATTGAAATAGGCGGTAAGCAGTTGAATATGATCGGTATTGATGATTTCAGCACAAAGCGTAGTAATTTATTTAAATCTTATGAAGGTGTAGAAAGAGGGTATAATCTTGTTATAACGCATGACCCAAACGTTGTCCTAGTGATGTCGGACTATCATTTTGATTATCTTTTGTCTGGTCATTTCCACGGTGGGCAAATTCATTGGCCTAAACCTTACCATCTTGTAAAGATGGGGAAACTGGTTCGTATGAACATGGTTAAAGGATTGCATCAATACTTGGGTCGCCCTTTTTATATAAGTGAGGGGCTTGGGCAAACTGGGGTGAACATTCGTGTGGGAAGCCGCCCAGAAATTACCATCCATCACTTGTATTTACATCAAGTGAAAACTGGAAAAATAGATGTTTCTGCAAGAGCCGGATAATGCTCCCGGCCCTACATATTCACTAAGGGGTATAGGGAACCACCTGCAAAGAAATTATTCTCAATTATAGAACCATTCCGCATATGCTCTCTGCACATACTATTGGCATTCCTTACTTAATCCTTTTCAAGCTGCTATTTGTTTCGAAATTGCCACCATATTCGACTTCAAAAAACGGGGATCTATTTATATAAAAAGATTTTTATTTGTTCATTTTTATCGATTGTAGCTAACAATATTTCATCGGGTTCTACATGATACATTGTTTTAATTGTATTCCTTAGCCAGCGTTCATCCTTATTTAATTGTAATAATTCGCTGGCAATAATTTTGCTTTCCTTAATAATTGTTCTAGGTAAATCGAAAGTTTGGGTCGCTAGATTAAAATCTTTTGGCGTTGTATGTTGATATTGTGGTTTTAAGAAAAATGAAATTTTTCCATCTGGCTCCCATAATGCGAGCGCGATTTTTTGGACATCGTCAATCTTTTCTTTTCTTGATTCTGATAATAAATAATCGAGTGAAATTCTTGCTTTTGCTAAGCCTTCATATAAAATTTGCCCATTTTCAATTAAAGGAAGGGGAGGTGGCTCAAAAAACTTCCTCAGTTTTCTTGATTTTAGACCGGCAATTACACTAGCTGTATATAAGATAATGAGGACGCTTGTTGTAAGCATTGATCCCTTCAAGCCTAATTGTTCATCCGATAATGGGTGAGCAATTATGTTGCCAATAATTAGTGCAATAACAAAATCGAGTAATCTTAATTGCGAAATGGATCGCTGTCCCATTACTTTAGCTACTAGAAGCATAAAGAAATAAGCGACAATTGCTCTTAAAATCCACTGTATGGCTGTCAGCGATTCTTGACTATGAAAAAAGTCCATTCGCCCTCTCACCTCAAGCTTTTAATAAAAAGAAGATATTGATAATATGTCCAAATGAGTAAAATTCTATAAAAATGATTTTATTATTTAGGCATACTATTTCGTTATATTGCGTTAAGGTGAGGATATATTCTTATGGCACGAGCTATTAGGACTAGACTCAAGCTATTATTAATAGGTGCTAATTAGTTCGATCACAATAACAATTTGTCCGTACAAGTTTTGCTTTGATAAAAATGGATGCCCCGTATGAAAGGAGCATCCTTGTTTTTTTCTTCAGTCTTTTGAAATAGATTTATCTTTTAATGCGGCCCAAAAGGCAAGTCCAATTGAAGCAAATAAAACGATGAAAGGTGCGTAAAACATAAAGAAATTACTCATAAAATCCTCCTCATTATGGATGATGATCAGATTTACCTTTTACATAGTCTTTATTAAATAAAAATAACCGAAGCAGTAAATATAAAGAAGGAATAAGTAATCCGAGTCCCGCGATAAAAGCGACAATGAGTGAAATGGCCATCGCATGATTTGTAAAACCATCATAAATTGTCAAATATGGATAAAGTAAATACGGGTAATGGGAAAAGCCATATCCAAAAAAAGCAAGAGCAAATTGACCAACTAATAAGACAAATGCTAACCCATAGTTTTTCCTTCTCCATATGAGCATAACCGTTCCGATAAATAATAAAAATGATAGACCGAAAACCACCCATAAGTCGATTAGTCGTTCGAAATGTTCATGATTATGAAGCCGTAACTCAAAAATAATCCCGCCGGCAGTAATGATTGTCGGTAAAGCCCAAATCAATGCATACTTCCTCATAATATTCGTCGCAGCTATATCACCGGCTTGATTCGCATACCAAGTGAGAAATACGGCGGAAATATAAAGGACGGCAGCTATGCTTAATACAACAATGCTCCATGTGAGCGGACTTTTAAATAAAAGCCAATAATTTAGCACTGGATGACCATTATTGAGTGAAATAAACCCACCTTCAGAAATGGTTAAGACAATCGATAACGATGCAGGGATAAAAAGCCCCGATAATCCGTACATGAAAGCATAGCCTTTATGTCCTCTTGAGCCATATGTTTCAAATGCATAATAGGAGCCACGAATCGCAAGTAGAATGATGGCGATACTTACAGGGACGAGTAATGTCGTTCCGTAATAAAAGGCTGTTTTCGGGAAAAAACCGATGATTCCAACGAAGAAGAAAACAAGAAATACATTGGTCACTTCCCACACCGGTGATAAATAGCGTTGAATAATATTCGTTAATATATGCTGTTTTCCGGTAAAAACACTATAAGCATTAAAGAAACCCGCACCAAAGTCGATCGAAGCGACGATGACGTAGCCGAATAAAAACGTCCAAAGTACACTAATGCCGATGATTTCTAAGTCCATGCCTGCCCACCACCTTGTTCCGCTTCACGATCTTCGAGCTCGCGCTCAACGGGATTTTTCCTAAACATTCGGCTAAGTACAACAATCGTTCCCATCCCTAAAATGAGATATAAACCCGAAAAGAGCATAAGCATTAAATCCACTTGATTGCTCGAAGTAGCTGCATCGGCCGTACGCATGATTCCACGCAATATCCACGGTTGGCGTCCTACTTCTGCCAGCCACCATCCTGCTTCAATCGCAATGAGTGAAAGGGGGCCGCCAAGAACGATGAGCCAGCGAAACCAGTTCGATTGTACAAAGACCCAGCGTCGTTTTGTCCCAATCCAAAAAACAAATGATAACAGGACCATCCACATACCAATCGTAACCATAATATCAAATAAATAGTGGATGTAGAGTGGGGGAATTTCATCTTCTAGAAATTGATCAAGCCCTAGTACTTCGGCCGTTGGATCACTATGTGCCAAAAAGCTAAGTGCAAATGGGAGCTTGATTGCGTATTTCACTTCACCATTGTCTAAAACACCGTATAAAATAAGCGGAGCCTTTTCTTCCGTTTCAAAATGCCATTCGGCCGCAGCTAATTTTTCTGGTTGATATTCAGCTAAATATTTTCCAGAGAAATCACCGATGACGGCCGTAGCGATGGAGAAGATCAATCCCAGTTTCATTGTTAAAAATAGGGCTTTTTTATGATAGATATGATCCGAACCTTTTAATAATCGAAAGGCAGCGATTGAAGCAAGGACAAAGGCAGCTGTCATATAGCAAGTGACGACAACATGTGCAACTTTCGTCGGCATTGCCGGATTGAACATGGCAACAAGCGGATTCACATTGACAAGTGATCCGTTTACAATATCAAAGCCTTGTGGGGCATTCATAAATGCATTTACCATCGTAATAAAGACAGCAGAAAAAGATGCTCCAATTGCGACTGGAATAAGCAATAATAAATGTTTACGCTGATCCTTAAAGCGATCCCAAGTGTATAAATAGATTCCTAAAAAAATCGCTTCAAAAAAGAATGCAAAGGTTTCCATAAAGAGCGGGAGGGCAATGACATTCCCAGCAAGTTCCATGAAGTTAGGCCATAGCAATGATAATTGCAAGCCAATCGCTGTTCCTGTTACGACTCCCACGGCAACAGTAATAACGAAGCCACGTGTCCATCTTCTAGCTAGCAAAATATAATGATCATCATTTTTCTTAATCCCGACCCACTGAGCGATCATGATCATTAGTGGGATACCAACACCAATTGTGGCATAAATAATGTGAAAGGATAAAGTTAATTCTGTTAAAACTCTACTGAAAAATAATGCATCTTCGTTTCCCAAGCAACATTCGCCTCCTCATCTAGCTGGCAAAAATCCTTCCGATGATTGAAATAAGCATAATGGCTGCTACCGAAAAAGTGAGCCATAATAATTTACGTTCATGATTTTTATACATGTTTACACGCTCCTATGATTTCCATATTACCCAGAAATCATGAATTTGAACGTTTTTTTAGAAATTCTTTTTGAACGTCACGATCGCTTATCCTCGAATAATGATAGAGGTGAAGGGTTATTGGGAACATCTGACAATATCAATGATTCATTTCATTATTCAATTCATCTTTCATCTGTGCAATTAATAACATTTCTGTCACATCACGTTTTTTTAATTTTCTTATTATTTGAATGAATTCCAATTCTTCTTTGGAGACGAGTAATAAAGTCCCGTCTTTCTTCTCTTTCTGAATACCATCAATGATCATTTCCGAGAAATGGGAAATCTTTTCGATCAGGTCAGGGCATGTGATTTCCATTTTGAATTCATTTTTTAATAAAAACAAGATTTTTTTTGTTAGTGTTTTTTTAGGATCATAGTATAGATGCTCATTGTCAGTGGAATAGGAGTCAACCTTTTTCTCTTCTTCAACTGTAAGTAGGTTACCATTTTTATTATAAAAATGGGGATTAGCGTCTTCTCCTTTTAAGAGCCAATCCGTAGAAACATTGAAAAATTCCGAGAGTGAAATAATCATTTTTGCAGAAGGCTGCTTTCTTTCATTTTCCCAATTACTAATTGCACTAGACTTTGTTCCTATTTTATCACCGAGTTTACTCATGGAAAGTAGGGATTTTTTTCTTAAATGGTGTATTCTTTTTCCGATTGTTTCCACTTTTATCACTCCCCTTTGATAGTAAAAGTGTATAAATGCCAGTTTTATGACAAAATATAATGTAATCCCCTTGATTTCACTACTACTAAGTAGTAAAATTTATAATAAATTACATAACACATTCAAATCATATCAAAAAGTTTGACCGAAACATAATAAGAACAAGAGATATTTGCAAGACTTTTGTAGTGAATCTAAAAATCAGAAGATTCCAACGAGTGATAAGGGGGAGAGAAGTTGTTTGAAACAAAAGACATAGCAAAATTAGAAAAGATGTTAGAAATAATAAAAGAAAAATTACATTATTGGAAAGATAAAAATCATTATATTTATGAACAATACGAATATTTCCAACATATTGTTATATTTCATCTCGAACTCCATCAAGAGCAACCCCCCAATGAAATTACAGCATTATTGAGAATTTATGACGATGTAAAAAAAGACTTGGAAGCCTCAACTTATCAAAATTAAATATAGAGACCCGTTGAAGAAAGGGAGGGATCGCTATATGCCGGTTCGCAAACAGGCGATAACGAATATAGGGTGGGAGATAAAACGTTGCTTAGCTGAAATGAAAATGACACAAACGGAATTTTGCGAACAATATGGAATTCCATTAAGCCGCCTATCGGAAATCATTTCTGGTACTCGGCCAAATAAAAAATATAGAAATAAAATTATCGACATTTTAGGGATTGAGGAGGTTGTATCGTGACCGATTTCGTTTCGTACTTACGAAACGTTTTTTTTCTGTTATGTCCAACAATTGTTTGTTAATCTAATTTGTAGGCGACACGGAATATCCACTTCTTTAATAATCCTCAAGATCGAACATCCATTAAAGTCCCCAATTTAATTCATTTTTTAAACTGTGATGCATATCACAATGTTCTGTTTGTATTTTTATTATGATGTAGGTAGAAAAGATAGGAGGAACATGAACATGACTCAACTTACTCTTAATACCTACGTTTCTGATATTGTAACTGCACTCCCGCAAAGTACGGATCTATTTAGGAAATTGCGCATTGATTTTTGTTGTGGCGGAAAAGTAGCACTGAGGGAAGCGGCAGAAGCGCGCCGCCTTAATCCGGAGGAAGTGTTACAGCAAATTAAAGATGTAGAAAATAAACTGGAAAAACGCGAAAGCTTGCATCCAGCATCTTTCGGTGAAAAAACACTCGTTGCTTATATTCAAGAGAAATATCACGAACATTTAAGGGAAGAGTTGCCTGCACTTGCACCTTATATTACGAAAGTAGCGCGTGTTCATGGGGGCGGTTATCCACATCTTCTTCTTGTTCAAAAACTATTCCAAGAATTACGTGCAGAATTATTGGAGCACACAAAAGATGAAGATGAAAATGTATTTCCGCTTATTCTCGAATTTTTGAATAAACCAACACCCGAACTAAAAGAAAAAGTAAAGCCGCATGTATTTGAGCTTGAGGAAGAACATGAGCATGCGGGCCAGATATTAAATGAGTTGCGTAATATTACAAATAACTATACAGCGCCCGAGGATGCTTGCCAAACCTATCGAACCGTATATGCCCGCTTAGAACAGCTTGAGAAATATACATTTGACCATGTACATCTAGAAAATAATATTCTTTTTGAACGTGTTCGCGCTGCGCTTTAATAAATAATCAATACCCATTGAATGGTTTTCACTCCAATCAATGGGTATTTTTGTTTTATTTATAAAGAATGGGGTGCTCCTACATGACAAATACTTTGGTTAAGTCGTAATTTGACGAGGAGGATATGATGGAAACAACCTATCGAGGTTCTAATAAAATGATTTTTGGGATTGTGTTTGGGGTGATTACGTTTTGGCTATTTGCGCAAGCGATGGTCAATGTCGTTCCAGATGTTCAAAAAGATTTAGGGATTTCATTAGGAACATTAAACGTAGCTATCAGTTTGACAGCCTTATTTTCAGGGATGTTTATCGTTGTTGCCGGTGGATTAGCCGATAAGATGGGGCGGAAAAAAATGACGTATTTCGGTTTGATTTTAAGTGTGATCGGTTCGCTATGTCTTATTTTTGCTCATAGTGCCGCTCTCCTTATTATTGGACGAGTGATTCAAGGGCTTTCTGCCGCAGCCATTATGCCTGCAACTATTGCCTTGATTAAGGCTTATTTTGATGGACCCGATCGTCTGCGGGCATTGAGTTATTGGTCGATTGGGTCTTGGGGTGGTTCTGGTCTATGTTCATTCGCTGGTGGCGCGATTGCCACGTATATGGGGTGGCGCTGGATCTTTATTATTTCAATTGTTTTCGCTCTGCTTGCAATGTTTCTCATAAAAGAAGTACCTGAAAGCAAAGTAGAGACCGCTCAAGCAACGAAGTTCGACTATACCGGGTTAGTTATTTTTATCATTACGATGTTGGCTTTAAATTTAGTCATTACACGCGGTGGAGATTATGGATGGATTAGCCCACTTACTTTAGTTCTAGCTGCTGTAACTGTGATAGGGATCTTTATCTTTTTCAAAGTTGAAGCAAGAAAGGATAATCAGTTTATCGATTTTTCCTTGTTTAAAAATAAAGCTTATTCCGGTGCAACGATATCTAACTTTTTATTAAATGCCGTTGCGGGAACATTAGTCGTAGCCAATACTTATGTTCAAGTAGGTAGAGGGTTTTCCGCGTTTCAATCGGGTATATTAACATTAGGATATTTAGCGGCCGTACTTGCGATGATTCGTGTTGGTGAGAAAATTTTGCAAAAGACGGGTGCTAGAAAACCGATGATCTGGGGGACGATTTTAACCGGAGTAGGGATTGGAATGATGGCTTTTACTTTTTTACCAGGATTTACGTATACGGTTGTCGTCTTTATCGGCTTCGTTCTATTCGGTCTTGGATTAGGTATGTATGCGACACCATCGACAGATACAGCGGTTTCCAATGCACCAGATGAAAAAATAGGGATCGCTTCTGGGATTTATAAAATGGCAAGCTCTTTAGGCGGCTCATTCGGTGTTGCGATATCGACTGCCGTATATAGTGCGATAACAGCGGTTGGTGCAGTTGAATCAGCGGCATCAGCAGGTATTATTACGAATGTGATCTTTGCTGCATTGGCGCTTCTTTCAATTATATTCATGATTCCACGTAGTAGAGGGAATAAAGCGAAAGAATCAACGGAAGATGAAATACATGATGACACCCTAATACCACTTAAAGGATGAAGATAAGATGAAAGAACAATTAATGAAATTATTGGAATCGCGCAAGCAAGAAATGATTGATATTCGCCGTTATTTACATGAACATCCGGAGCTTAGCTTTCATGAGGAAAAAACGGCACAATATATTATTGACTTTTATAAAGGTAAAGATGTTGATGTTCAAACGAATGTAGGGAATGGGTTTGGAATCATCGTCACGATTAAAGGCGGAAAACAGGGAAAGACAATCGGACTGAGAGCAGATTTTGATGCACTGCCGATTGTCGAAGAAACCGATGTTCCTTTTAAATCGAAAAATGAAGGAGTCATGCACGCGTGTGGGCATGATGGGCATACGGCTTATTTATTAATCCTTGCTGATTGCCTTATTCAATTGAAAGATCAAATTCCCGGAACGATCAAAATCATTCACCAACATGCGGAAGAGACCCCTCCTGGTGGGGCAAAAAGCATTGTTGAATCAGGCGTACTCGATGATTTGGATGCTGTTTATGGCATTCACTTATTTCCGACAGATCCTGCTGGTGTTGTTGGCTACCGAAGCGGCAATGCGATGGCAGGGCGTACGTATTTCAAATTAATTATTCAGGGGATTGGCGGTCACGGTTCATCGCCACATTTAGCCAATGACGCCATCGTCGCCGGCGCTTATTTTGTGACAGCAATACAAACGATTATAAGTCGACGTTTAGATCCATTCGAAACAGGCGTTGTAACGATCGGATCTTTTGATGGGAAAGGCAGCTTCAATGTCATTAAAGATGCTGTCACTCTCGAAGGAGATGTCCGTTATATGGACAGTGATACACAAGAGAAAATTGACAAGGAAGTTCATCGTATATCGAAGGGAATTGAAGCGGAATTCGGTGTAACATGTGATTTAACATATGTTTCGGATTATCCGCCGTTATACAATGATCCAGAGATCACTGCGAATGTGATTGCAAGTCTTAAGGAGATGAATGATCCAGATATTAAAGATGTGATCGAATTTCCGAAGTTTTCGGGCTCTGAAGACTTTGCATACTACGCAGAGAAAATTCCTGGCTGTTTCTTCTATATCGGTTGTAAGCCAAAAGGCGTGGAAAAAGCCTATTTCAATCATCATCCGAAATTCGATATTGATGAAGATGCGTTGCTCGTAGCAGCAAAATCAGTCGGACAAGTTGTTTGCAGTTACTATGAACTTCAGTAAGTAATGAATCGTGTTCAAAAGTCAATCCCTTGACTTTTGGGCACCTTTTATTTGATCTTCAAACGGAAGTTGTGTAATTAAACGAAAACTTACGCAATTCACACTTAAAGTGATGCAATTAACCGAAATCCCCCATTGAATCGATTTCTGGTCATAATCCTTGCTTGTCCATGATATGATATATAAATAAATCGTCGATCTAGTGGGGGGAAAAAGATGCAGCAATGGATTACACAAATCATGGAACAATATGGGTACTTCGGAATCCTTTTTTTAATTGCGCTAGAAAATATTTTTCCACCGATCCCTTCGGAAGTAATTTTGACATTCGGCGGTTTTATGACGACCGTAACGGAGATGAGAATTTCAGGAGTGATTCTTTTTTCCACAATTGGATCTACACTTGGGGCGATCATTCTTTACGGATTGGGAACGATGCTCGATATCGATCGGCTCGGTCGGATCGTTGAACGTTGGGGGCATATTTTTCGTTTGACAAAAAAAGATGTACATAAAGCGGATGTTTGGTTTGATAAATATGGTGTCTGGACCGTGTTTTTTTGTCGTTTCATTCCGCTCATTCGCAGCTTAATTTCGATCCCAGCCGGAATGGCGCGGATGAATTTCGGGGTGTTCATCGTGTTAACCGCCTTCGGAACATTGATTTGGAATGCGGTCCTTGTCAATATTGGTGCAGCAGTCGGTGCATCATGGGAATCGATTGTTGATGTGATGGATGTATACTCAACGGTTATCTATATTGGACTAGCCCTACTTATTATTATTTTCGTGGCAGTATGGGTTAAAAAAAGAATTAAATCCAAATAAGTAGTATAATCGTTTCATTAAGGAATGAGGGGAATTAAGGTTATGAAGATTATTTCACATGAAATTGAAGAAATTGTAGATCCAACCGGCATTTTACCAGGAGAGCGATACGAATTTCTCATCCACATTGAGTTGCCAGAAGAGGATGAGGCATACACTACATCAGGCTTGTTATTGCGAGTCATTTTTGCCGTTGATGAACAAGGCGCGCGAATCAGCCAATATCATTTTATTGAAAAGGCAACGAATCAAGTATTGGATTTCTCTATGTTAGAGGAAGAAGAGCAAATGATTGCTGAATATTGTCAACAAAACCTTTAATAAAGGGCTGAAACCCTTGACATGCGCTCATTTTCAAGTCATAATATTGGTTAATATATTGAACGTCGACAGGGGAACAGTATGTGGATCGTTGCTGTAGCAGAGAGCGAAATTTATAAGCTGAAAGATTTCGTAGCAGTCAACCCACTGAACCTACCTCTTGAGTCCCATGCCAAACATGGGCGTGCCTTCAACGTTATGAAGTAAGTGGAATGCGTATGCATTCAAAAATAGGTGGTACCGCGGGAGATAAGCTCTTTCGTCCTTTTCAATAGGATGATTGGGGCTTTTTTATTTTATGGAAAATCCTAGTAGGAGATATGATGATGAGGAAAAAAAGAATTGTTGTCAAAATTGGTAGTAGTTCATTAACGAATGATCGGGGGGAAATCGATCAAGTAAAATTCCAAGATCATGTGAACGCCGTTGCTGCGCTTAGAAAAGCAAAACATGAAGTCATTCTCGTATCATCTGGAGCGGTGGCAGCCGGTTTTGCTCGCTTAGGCTATCCGTCAAGACCGGTGACGATCAAGGGCAGGCAGGCTGCTGCGGCAGTTGGGCAAAGTTTATTGATCGAATCATATATTGAAAAGTTCAGTGAATTTGACATCATCCCGGCACAAATTTTATTAACGAGAAATGACTTTTCCAATCGCGAGCAGTACCGAAATGCCTTTTCAACAATCATGGAGCTGCTTGAACGTGGAATATTGCCAATTATTAATGAAAATGACACAGTATCTGTCGAGGAATTGACATTTGGTGACAATGATATGCTTTCCGCTTTAGTCGCAGGCTTTATTCATGCCGATCAACTAATTATTTTAACTGACATCAATGGATTATATGATGCGAATCCACGCCTGAATCCTTTAGCAAACAGGTTAAATCGTTTAGAGGAAATTACCGATGACATGCTTGAGGCGGCAGATAGCACAGGTTCCAAAGTTGGGACCGGTGGAATGAAATCAAAACTATTGGCAGCAAAAACAGCACTTGCATTAGGGGTTCCTGTTTTCATCGGAACCGGGTATGGTGAGGAAAAGTTGCTTGATATTTTGCATGGCAATGGCGACGGCACTTATATTGACAACGACTCGCTTGATTCGATTAACACAAGCAAGCAGTGGATTGCTTTTCACTCGGAGACCGTTGGGAAAATTTACGTTGATCAAGGGGCCGAAGAAGCGATTTTATATAATGGAAAAAGTCTTTTGCCAGCTGGCGTTTTTAAAGTAAAAGGAACGTTTCAAGCAGGTGATGTTGTTGAAGTATATGGTGTGAGTGGCTTATTAGGTAAAGGGGAAGTAAGCTATTCTTCAGAGAAGTTAAAAGAGGAAATTAAAAAACGGAACGATGAAAGGCTGACTGAGCCAATTGCACCGTCCGTTGAAGTCATCCATCGCAATCGTTGGGTAAAAGTTTAATAAGGGGGAATGGATCATGAGTGAAGTACACTTAAAGGGACAAAAAGCAAAAACGGCAAGTTATTTATTAACGAGTGCAACGACAGAGGAGAAAAATGCTGCATTAAAACAGATTGCGGAACAATTAATTGAAGATCAAGCATTGATTATTGAGGAAAATGCAAAAGATATAGCAGAAGGAAAGGCGAACGGCCTCTCAGCTTCTGTTCTTGACCGTATTATGTTAAATGAACAACGAATTCATGATATGTCACATGCGATTGAATTACTAATTGGGCTTGCTGATCCGATTGGAGAAGTGTTAGAAACGATCGAAAAAGACAACGGTCTTCATATTGAGAAAAAACGCGTTCCAATCGGTGTGATTGGCATGATCTATGAAGCAAGACCGAATGTGACGATCGATGCTGCTACACTGTCATTAAAAACAGGAAATGCGGTCATTTTAAGAGGGAGCTCATCGGCAAAATATTCTAATATCGCTCTTATATCAACGATTCATCGCGCTCTTGAAAAAAGTGCCTTACCTGTTGATGCCGTTCAGCTTATTGAAGATACGAGCAGGGAAACAGCGAAAGAGTTGTTCCGGTTAAATCAGTTTTTAGATGTGTTAATTCCAAGAGGCGGCCAAAATTTAATTCAAACAGTGATCCGTGAATCAACCGTTCCAGTCATTGAAACAGGGGCTGGCAATTGCCATATTTATATTGACGAAAGTGCCGAAGAAAAAATGGCAGAGGACATTGTGTTAAATGCCAAGCTTCAGCGTCCATCGGTATGTAACGCCGTTGAAAAGCTTTTAATTCATGAAAATTGGTTTGCCCAATACGGAAAACAATTATTAGAAAAATTGCAAAAAAACGATGTGCATATTATTGGCGACGAAACCGTCGTTCAAGCAAATAATACGGCACAATTGGCAACAAATGAAGATTGGTCAACAGAATATCTCGCACTTACTGCTGGTGTAAAAATTGTCAATAAGGTTGAGGAAGCGATTGAGCATATTAATCAATATGGAACGAAGCACTCCGAGGCAATCATTACGAACGATACGAAAAATGCGGAGATATTTTTGCAAAATGTCGACGCTTCTGCGGTTTATCATAATGTATCGACGAGATTTACAGACGGTTTTGAATTCGGCTACGGTGCAGAAATTGGCATTAGTACACAAAAGCTTCATGCGCGTGGACCAATGGGATTGCATGCATTAACATCAACGAAATTTGTTATTCACGGAAATGGACAAATTCGCCATTAATTGGAATTTTAGGAGGATAAGACAGTGGAAAAGTACCATATAGAAGTACAATTAACTGAAAATAAAAAAGATAAACCTGATTTTAACAATCTTTCATTTGGCTCCGTGTTTACGGATCATATGTTCATTCTTAATTATACGGAAGGCCGTGGCTGGCATGATCCAAGAATTGCCCCTTATCAACCAATTACACTTGATCCAGCGGCAATCATTTTCCATTATGGTCAAACGGTCTTTGAAGGACTTAAAGCATATGTAACAAAGGATCAGGAAGTACTATTATTCCGTCCCGATCAAAATATTCAACGTTTAAATCGATCAAGTAATCGCCTTTGCATTCCAGAGGTCGATGAAGAGCTGGCACTTGAGGGGCTCAAAAAATTAATTATGGTTGATAAAGAATGGATTCCGAATGTTGAAGGGACATCTTTATACATTCGTCCATTTATTATCGCGACAGAACCGTACTTAGGTGTATCAGCGTCAGAAACGTATCAATTCATGATTATTCTATCACCAGTTGGTGCTTATTATAAAGAAGGAATCAACCCGGTGAAAATTGCCGTAGAAAATGAATACGTGCGAGCAGTAACAGGTGGAACAGGGAATGCGAAAACGGCTGGTAACTATGCGGGGGCATTAAAAGCTCAAGAGGCTGCTGACGCAGAAGGCTATTCACAAGTACTTTGGCTCGACGGAAAAGAAAAGAAATATATTGAAGAAGTCGGCAGCATGAACGTCTTCTTTAAAATCAATGGAGAAGTTGTTACACCTGCTTTAAACGGAAGTATTTTAGAAGGGGTAACGAGAAAATCGGTCATTGAATTATTACAGTATTGGAATGTTCCTGTTATAGAGAAGAAGATTTCCATCGAAGACATCTTCCATGCGCATAAAGAAGGAACACTAGAGGAAGCGTTTGGTACCGGAACAGCGGCTGTTATTTCTCCAATTGGTGAGCTCTTTTGGCAAGGCGAGAAAATTACAATCCATAATGGAGAAACAGGGCCGTTAGCCAAAAGAATATATGATGAATTAACAGGTATTCAAACAGGGAAAAAGGAAGACCCATTTGGATGGAGCGTCAAAGTAGAAGATTAAAAGCAAAGAGTGGATGGGTGACGAAAAAAAACAATTTTTTCGCACCCATTTTGCTATTGCACGAAAGGAATTGTATGACATGAATACATTACATCCAATCCCGGACCATATAAAAGAACAGTTGGATGTGTTATTTGTTGGTTTCAATCCAAGCATCAAGTCGAGCGAAACCGGACATCATTTTGCCAATCCAACGAATCGTTTTTGGACAATTTTGCATAAAGCTGGAATCACAGAGAGAAAGTATCTCCCTTCTGAAGATTTTAAACTTCTTGAGCTTGGCTACGGACTGACAAATATTGTAGCAAGACCGACAAAAAGCGCTGCCGAAATCACACCAGTGGAATATGAAGAGGGGAAACAACAATTAATCAATAAAATCGAGCGTTATCAGCCGAAGATCATTTGCTTTGTGGGCAAGGGTGTCTATCAGCAGTATAGCGGAATTAAGCAGCTTCCTTGGGGAAAACAAACAACAGCCGTTGTTTCTGGGACGATTGATTTTGTTGCACCATCATCGAGTGGCCTTGTGCGTATGAAAATCGATGAAATTGCCGATATTTATAGCGAGATTCCACTGCTTATTCAAAGGCTTGAGTAATTGGCTAAAAATTCCACAGACCATGACATTTATCACGGTTTGTCCATGACGTTTATGTCTACACATCCCTTTTCCGATTGTTTATGATTAAGACAATATTCGAGAGGGGATGCTTTCTATATGTCCAAAAAAGATCCTAAACAATTACGAAAACAAATGGCACCATATGAAAAATCAAATACAAAAAATAGTGTAAGACAAGTCATCAATACACTTGTACCGTTTTTTGCCTTATGGTTTCTTGCCTATCAAAGTCTATCCGTTTCCTATTTCCTTACTTTAGCTCTTACCATTATTGCGGCAGGATTTCTTGTGAGAATTTTTATTATTTTTCACGACTGCTGTCATGGCTCATTCTTTAAAAATCGCAGGGCGAATCGAATCCTTGGAACGATTACTGGTGTCTTAACACTATGCCCATTTGAGCAGTGGAGACGAAGCCATTCGATTCACCACGCTACGAGCAGCAATTTGAATAAACGTGGAACGGGTGATGTTTGGGTGATGACGGTGGATGAGTATGTCGCAGCATCTCCACTTCAGCGTCTTGGTTATCGTCTTTACCGTAATCCGTTTGTTATGTTTGTTCTTGGACCGATTTACATTTTTCTAATTTTATATCGTTTTAATGGAAAGAATGCGCGCTCGAAAGAACGCATTAACACGTATATAACAAATGCTTCAATCGTCGCCATTGCTGGGCTGCTTTGTTGGGCAATTGGCTGGCAAGCATTTCTACTCATTCAAGGTCCAATCTTTTTAATCTCTGGTTCACTAGGCATCTGGCTCTTCTATGTACAGCATCAATTTGAAGATTCTTATTATGAAAGTCAGGAAGAGTGGGATTATGTAAAAGCGGCGTTGGAAGGCAGCTCGTACTACAAGCTTCCGAAAGTGCTCCAATGGTTAACAGGGAATATTGGATTTCACCATGTCCATCATTTAAGTCCAAGAATTCCAAATTATTATTTGGAAGAAGTTCATAATCAATATAAACCACTACAAGAGGCACAAACGATCACAATCTCAACGAGCTTACGTTCCCTGAAGTTTCGACTTTGGGACGAAGAAAGTAAAAAGTTTATTGGGTTTAAGGATTTAAAAACGCTAAACAATGCGAAAGGGTACAAACACGCGAATTAGAGTGGGCTAAAACTCCTTTGTGATATAATGGCAAAGGAGTTAAATTATTTTTTTGAAGAGGTATGGTATGAAAAGAAAGTTGATAAAATCGTTAAAAAGTTCAGGGATTTCTCCATATATATGGACGGTTTTCAGTATTTTGCCGTTTTATTTTATATTTCAATCGTCTAGCACAGTTGAAATTATTACGGGATTGATCCTAACCATCCTCTTTTTTATCGCCTATCGATTTGCGTTTATTTCTACGAGATGGCCGATTTATGTGTGGACGAGTATTTTAATTGCCATCTCTATTACGATGACCATTCTCTTCCAATACGTCTATTTTGCCTTCTATATTGCCTATTACAACGGGAATATTAAAAATCGAATCGCATTTTTAACCCTTTATATTATTCATCTTGTGTTTACAACTGTTTCGATTAATTACATTATCATTATTGAAAAAGCCTTCATTTTAAAGCATTTACCTTTTGTAATTATCGTTTGGATAAGTGTCATTTTGCTACCGTTTAACCTTTATAATCGCAAAAAACAAGACCAGCTTGAAGAACAATTGGAAGATGCCAATATGAAAATTGCAGAATTAGTGAAGCAAGAAGAGCGGCAAAGGATTGCTCGTGATTTGCACGATACGCTTGGGCAGAAACTTTCACTAATCGGCTTAAAAAGTGATTTAGCCAGGAAATTAGTGTATAAAGACCCTGAGCAAGCGCGTTCTGAAATCAAAGATGTGCAGCAAACAGCTAGAACAGCGTTAAATGAAGTAAGAACAATGGTTTCGCAAATGCGCGGGATCAGAATTAAAGAAGAAATTGTCCGTGTGAAACAAATTTTAAAAGCAGCGGGAATTGAATTTAGCGGAGGGGAACTAGTCAGATTATCCAACGTATCTTTATTTCTCGAAAATATATTAAGTTTATGCATGAAAGAAGCGGTTACGAATGTCGTAAAACATAGCCAAGCTACTTCCTGTTTTATTTCGATCGAGCAGTCAACGACAGATATCCGTATCACTGTGAAGGATAATGGTGTCGGAATAAGTGCAGATCATGAATTTTCCAACGGACATGGATTAAAGGGAATAAGGGAACGACTCGAATTTGTGAATGGAAGCCTAGAGATGATTTCAAACGAAGGAACAACCATCATCATGAAAGTTCCGAGTGTTGTAAAGGAGGAATCTCAATGATTCGAATTGTGATTGCTGAAGATCAGCAAATGATGTTAGGTGCTCTAGGATCATTGCTCAATTTAGAAGAGGATATGGAAGTTGTCGGACAAGCGAACAATGGGGAAGAAGCCATTGCCCTTGTGGAAAAATATGAGCCTGATATTTGTATTATGGATATTGAAATGCCCGAAAAGAGCGGACTTGAGGCAGCAGAAGAGTTAAAAACAAAAGATTGCAAGGTCATTATTTTAACGACGTTTGCGAGATCGGGTTATTTTCAAAGAGCGATTAAAGCAGGGGTAAGTGGCTATTTACTCAAGGACAGCCCAAGTGACGAGTTAGCTAGTACGATTCGGAGTGTGATGACAGGCAGACGCATTTATGCACCTGAATTGATGGATGATATGTACAGTGAAGAAAATCCGCTTACGAACCGAGAAAAGGTCGTACTCGAACTTGTCGCTGACGGGAAAACAACGAAAGAAATTGCTAATCAACTTAGCATTAAAGTGGGAACAGTCCGCAATTATATTTCACAAATACTCGATAAGCTTGAAGTGACGAACCGAATCGAGGCGATTACCCAATCGAAGAAAAAGGGATGGTTTAAATAAGCATGAACGTATACAAATAGACGTTCATGCTATTTTTTTATGATAACTTTTGATTGATCAGTTCACTTACAATAAAAGCCAAATCATCATTGCCAAATAACGATAGAACGTTAAGTAATGTGTTATTGGCAATTTCTCCCGCTTCCTCTTTTGGCACTGTTAAGGCAATCGCTTCTTGTAAAGCTTGATTTGATGCTTGTTGAGGATAAGCTTGCAAGTATAGATCCTCAGGGTCTAAATCATGATTCACACACCATTGGGCGAATACGAGAATCATCATTTTCTCCTCATTTTGGTAGTTTGCAATGATTTTATTTTCTATATTTTTTTGATTCATGTTTATTTTTCCTCCAATAGTGTATGTTTAAGTATGATATTGGATATGTTAGGCTAATATCAGTATACATGTGAGAGGAGAAAATATCATGGAAAAGGTCGAAGTTGGAGAGGTTTTTACAATTGTAGATGAGAATGATGAGGAGCATGAAGTAGAGGTATTAGCATCATTAACTTTAGACGGAACCGAATATATGGCGGTTGGTTTCGTAGAGGATATCCAGCAAATATCAGAAGAGGATTTTGATATTTTCTTCATGAAGGTTGATTCAGATGGTGATTTATCTGCGATTGAAAGCGATGAAGAATTTGATAAGGTTTCAGCCGCTTTCGAAGAATCGCTTGATGAGGAAGAGTGAATGATTCAAAGAAAATTTCAAAATTTGCTTGACGATTTTAAATTGTATGCCTATAATACAAATAATCTATTGACCGAAATGAACGAAATAATTAATTGTACCGACCGGACATCCGGAGATACTCGCTTTAAAAAAGCTGTATTTCCGGGTGTTTTTTGTTCATTGTGCATAGATACAATTAAATCATTTTTAATCTTATCAAGAGAGGTCAAGGGACTGGTCCGATGACGCCTCAGCAACCACCGTATGTACGGAAAGGTGCTACATCCAGCAAGTTGGCAACAACTTGAAAGATAAGAAGAACTCCTACTGCTATATAATGGTGGGCCTTCTTCTTGTCGAAGAGGGCTCTTTTTATTGTAAAATCAGCCCTCTCAAAAACAAGAAAAAAGGGGGAAGCTTTGCAAATGACTTTTCACAAAGAAACCGTGCTTGCTCAAATTGGTAATCAAAAACATGAATATGTTGGTGCGATCAATACGCCAATTTATTTATCGACCGCCTTCCGACATGAGGATATTGGACAGAACAAGGGCTACGATTATATTAGAACTGGAAACCCAACCCGCGCTGTTCTCGAAGAAACAATTGCAAAATTAGAAAAGGGTGATCGTGGATTCGCATGCAGCTCAGGGATGAGCGCCATCCAATTAGTGTTCTCATTATTTGAGTCTGGTGATCATATTATCGCCTCTCGCGATCTATATGGTGGCTCGTACCGATATTTTGAATGGCTGAAGCAAAAATATCAGATTACATATACATATTGGGATGAAAGAACAGATCGTGACATCGAGCAATTGATTCAAAAAACTACAAAAGCGATCTTCATTGAGACACCGACCAATCCTTTAATGAATGAAACGGATGTAAAAAAGATAGCGAACATCTCAAACAGCCATCAGTTACTACTGATCGTCGATAATACTTTTTACACTCCGTATATTCAAAGGCCAATTGAATTGGGAGCAGACATCGTCATTCATAGTGCAACGAAGTATTTAGGGGGTCATAATGATCTGCTTGCTGGGCTCGTTGTTTCAAAGGATAAAGAAATAAGTAAGAGATTATTCCAAATTCATAATGCAGTCGGTGCTGTTTTAGCTCCATTCGATTGTTGGCTTTTAATTAGGGGAATGAAGACTCTTGCCTTACGGATGAGGCAGCAGGAGGAGAATGCGCTCAAAATAAAAAAATATTTGGAAGTAAGCTCTTTCGTTACGGATGTTTATTATCCGGGAAGGGGCGGAATGATCAGCTTTAAAATCAAAAAAGAAGAGTGGGTATCGCCGTTATTAAAAGCGATCCAACTATTTACGTTTGCCGAAAGCTTGGGAGGTATAGAAAGTTTTATTACGTATCCAGTTACACAAACGCACGCTGATATCCCCGAAGCAATTCGAAAACGGTATGGGCTTTGCAATCGGCTTTTGCGAATATCCGTTGGCATCGAGCATGCGGCTGATTTAATTGCAGATTTAGAACATGCTTTTCAGTGCTGTCAAAGGGAGGCGGTCAATAATGGATAGACTTCACTCTTTACAAACAAAGATCATTCATTATTCAACAAAAATAGATGAGGATACAGGTTCAGTTAATGTTCCACTCTATTTATCATCTACGTTCCATCAATTTGACTTTGATCAATATGGAAAATATGATTACAGCCGATCACAGAATCCGACACGAGAAGTGTTGGAAGAAGCAATTGCAAAACTTGAAAATGGCAAATGCGGATTTGCCTTTTCATCTGGGATGGCAGCTATTTCAACAGCATTTTTAATATTATCACAGCATGATCATGTATTAATTTCACGCGATGTGTATGGTGGAACATATCGAATCGTAACCCAAGTGTTAACACGCTTTGGGATTGATTATAGTTTTGTTGATACAACTGATCTTGACCAAGTAGCTAAAGCCATCCAGCCAAATACAAAAGTCATTTACATCGAAACGCCTTCAAATCCAACGTTAAACATTACGGATATTGCCGCGATTGCCAAATTGGCAAAAGCAAATGGCTGTCTGACTTTTGTAGATAATACATTTATGACACCTGCTTTACAGCGGCCTTTGGAACTTGGTGCTGATCTTGTCCTGCATAGTGCAACTAAATTTTTAGCGGGGCATAGTGATGTAACAGCCGGGCTTGCCGTTGCAAAAACAGCTGAACTTGGAAAGAAAATTGGATTTTTGCAAAATACCGTTGGTGGAATTCTAGGAGTTTATGATTCATGGCTTTTATTAAGAGGAATCAAAACGTTATATGTACGCATGAATGAATCGTCAAGATCTGCCTTGAAAATTTCTACTTATTTACGTGGGCGAGAAGAGGTAGAGCAAGTCTATTATCCTGGTTTAGCGGAACATCCAGGTGCAGAAATTCATCGCTATCAATCATCATCACCAGGAGCGGTTCTTTCCTTCTGTCTCCATAGCGAGCATGAAGCTCGGCAACTTGTAAATCATTTGGAGCTGCCTCTCTTTGCAGTCAGTCTAGGGGCGGTCGAATCCATCTTATCTTATCCAGCTAAAATGTCACATGCCGCCATGCCGAAGGTAGAAAGGGAAAGACGGGGGATTACAGATGGTTTGCTTCGATTATCAGTTGGTTTGGAAAATCCAGATGATCTCATCAATGACTTGGAACAAGCATTTGCAAAAATGAAACAATCATCTCGTTCTATTTTAAAAGGAGTTTGATCAACAACAATAAGAAAACCGGGCCGCTTTTTGCCCGGTTTTTCTTATTAGCTATGTTTATTTTGGAACTGCTTCATAAACTCACTTAATGCTTTACATGCTTCATATGGAACGGCATTGTATGTTGATGCACGGCAGCCTCCAACAGAGCGATGACCATTTAAGCCAACAAAGCCTTCATTTTTAGCTTCCGCTAAAAATTTCTTTTCCAGCTCTTCATCAGCAAGACGGAACGTAATATTCATCAGTGAACGACTTTCCGCTTCTGCATGACCAGCGAAAAAGCCATTGCTTTGATCGATCACATCGTAAATTAGTTTCGCCTTTTCAATATTATTCTCTTCGATCGCAGCAAGCCCACCTGATTGCTCGATCCAGCGTAACACTTCACCAAGCATATAAATCCCGAATGTTGGTGGGGTATTATAAAGTGAATTCGCTTTTACATGTGTTTGATAGTTTAACATCGTTGGAATATTCGGATTTGCTTTCTCCAATAAGTCTTTGCGGATGATTACTAATGTCACACCGGAAGGTCCAAGATTTTTTTGTGCTCCGGCATAAATCATTCCGAACTTACTCACATCAATCGCTTTAGACATAATATCGCTAGACATATCGCCAATTAGTGGAACATCTCCGGTATCAGGGAAGTCATTCCACTGTGTGCCATAAATTGTGTTATTGGATGTTAAGTGAACATAGGCATCATCGCTATTAAAGTTTAGTTCATTCAATCCCGGTATACGGCGATATTGCTCTTCTTTTGTAGATGCGATTTCATATGGTTCACCAAATAACTTCGCTTCAGCAATTGCTTTTTCTGCCCAAACACCGGTCATGATGTATCCGGCTTTTTGCCCCGGCTGTAAAAAGTTTATTGGAATCGCTGAGAACTGAAGACTTGCTCCACCTTGAAGAAAAAGCACTTCATAATCATTAGAAATGGAAAATAGTTTTCTCAAGCGAGAAATCGCTTCATTATGTACATTCTCATAAGCCGGGCTTCTATGGCTTAATTCCATAATCGACATTCCTGTTCCTTTAAAGTTTACAAGCTCCTGTTGAGCTTTTTCAAGGACGGTTAATGGAAGTGCAGAAGGTCCAGCGTTAAAATTGTAAGCACGTTGATCATTTTGTTTCACAATACTCATTCCCATCTTTCGAAAGTATTTATAAATTATACACCATTCCCTTTAAATTTACCTTATTATTTACGCAATCTTCGTATGAAAGAAAAAATTAATTCATAAAGGCGTCAATAAAGGAAATGTTGAATGGTATAATCGATGCGAGATCAAAGTAGAAAGGGGAATTTCATGACTGAAAAACAAAAGCAGATTACGACATATATGATAAATAAACTTGGAGGAGCAGGCTTTTCATTTTGTATCTTTCTTATGTTTATCTTATTCTCCTCGAATTTTGATCTGTATGAGTTCTCCGAAGCGATCAAACATCCCCTTTTTTGGGCCGCCTTTTTTGTGTATGGTATCGTCTGCTCGATACTTATCGATATACTCGTATCGAAATTACCGAGTAATCCGAAATACATAAAAGCTTTCTTGCATGTCTTAGCAGGATTTATTATTTTTCTAGCATTTGGCATCAATATCTTGATGATAATAGCAGGAGCAATCGGTGGATTCGCAGCCATCTTATTTTATTTTGGGACATATATATCAGCAAGATCAAAAATAGTAACATCTATTTTTGCATTTCTCATTCCGATCATAGCTTTCATCATTATTCAATTTGATTTCACCGTGAAAACAAATTGGAAGGAAGAAAAGGGAACCCATTCTTACGAGGCAAGTTTTGATTATTTTAATGGGGAGCATCGCATCCCAATCCGAATGCAGGAAGGAGAAAAAGTAATGGTTTCTCTCCATATTCATAATTTTAATGGGGGAGGTCATGGATATCATGTACGGAATGCAAAGGGTAAACTCGTAGGGATGGAGCGAAGTGAAGAGGATGAACTCATTTTTCGTGCGGCTGATTCAGGAATATATGAAGTCGTCATCAAAGGCCATGCATTACAAGGACAGATAGATGCAACATGGCAGGTTGAGGATAGATAGGAATATAGTCATGTTTTTCAAATAAACACAAAGGAACGTGTGTTCTATTTCGCGAGATGATATAATGGTAGAAGCAATAGATTTGATGCTCTCAAGGGTGGTCGGCACATCCCCAAGTGAGAGGGGGTGAGGCTGTTGACAGTTTTTCAAGCATGCATGTTTGCGATTTCCTTTGCAAGCTTAATCATTGCTGTCCTGTCATTTAACAATAAAAAATAATCCACCCTTGAGTTTGGACGCTCGAGTGGATTACTTTCCCAAAGAGTGCCGACCCTAGATGGGAGTCGACTATTGCTTGACCGCTTCGATGCGTGAACATCGGAGCGGTTTTTTTATGTTACGATTAGTATACATCAAAAGAGTTGAATTGGAAAATGAAAAAAGGATTAACTTTTGTATGGTTGACAGCTAATGTCCATCATGATATATTTATCTTGAATTAAGAATAAGTTGATTCAAGATAATTTCTATGATTTATCAAAATGGCTATAATAAACGAAAATGGAAATTAATCAGGAGGCTTTTAAATGAACGAATTAAAAGGACTGCATCACGTAACGGCGATAACTAGTAGTGCGGAAAAAAACTATGAATTTTTCACCTATGTTTTAGGGATGCGCCTCGTTAAAAAAACAGTAAACCAAGACGATATTCAAACATATCATTTGTTTTTTGCAGACGATGAAGGAAATGCTGGAACCGATATGACGTTTTTTGATTTTCCAGGCATTCCTAAAGGAGTACATGGAACAAATGAAATTTACAAAACGTCATTTCGGGTACCTAGTGATATAGCATTGGATTACTGGGTGAAACGCTTTGAGCGATTGGATGTACAACATAGTGGAATCAAAGAACAATTTGGCAAAAAAACACTTTCTTTCGTTGATTTTGATGATCAACACTATCAGCTCATTTCAGATGAAAACAATCAAGGGGTTGCTTCCGGTATTCCTTGGCAAAAAGGACCGATCCCATTGGAATTTGCGATTACAGGATTAGGACCAATCTTTGTCCGTATTGCTGATTTTCACTATTTTAAAGAAATGTTGGAAAAAGTTTTATTATGTAAGGAAATCGGACAAGAAGGACCGTTTTATTTATTTGAAATGGGAGAAGGGGGAAATGGAGCACAAATCGTTGTCGAGCATAATACTGTTTTACCACCAAGCCGCCAAGGCTACGGCACAGTGCATCACGCAGCCTTTCGCGTTGATGATCGTTCAGTTCTTGATGAATGGACGAATCATATAGAAGGTTTTGGTTTCCAAACATCCGGTTTTGTTGATCGCTTCTTTTTCGGTTCTCTATATGCGAGAGTTGCCCCACAAATTCTATTTGAATTTGCGACAGATGGTCCCGGATTTATGGGGGACGAACCGTATGAAACACTTGGAGAAAAATTATCGCTCCCGCCATTTTTAGAACCAAAACGTGAGCAAATTGAAAAAATGGTGCGACCAATTGATACAGTAAGAAGTACAAAGGAATTTGTAAAAGAATAAAGGCGAAACGGGGCTGTCTAGAAGGTAATACTAATTTTTGTGTAAACATCATGCGCTCGAATGACCTTATTGGTGATTTTTAATCGGCAAGGGTAAATCGAACATGTTTCGAATGCCCCTATCGGATGGGTTTAATCGGCAAGGGTAAATCGAACATGTTTCGAATGCCCCTACCGGGTGGGTTTAATCGGCAAGGGTAAATCGAACATGTTTCGAATGCCCCTATCGGATGGGTTTAATCGGCAAGGGTAAATCGAACATGTTTCGAATGCCCTACCGGGTGGGTTTAATCGGCAAGGGTAAATGGAACGCGTATCGAATGCCCCTACCGGGTGGGTTTAATCGGCAAGGGTAAATCGAACATGTTTCGAATGCCCCTATCGGATGGGTTTAATCGGCAAGGGTAAATCGAGCGTGTATCGAATGCCCCTATCGGGTGGGTTTAATCGATGAGGGTAAATCGAACATGTATCGAATGCCCCTATCGGATGGGTTTAATCGGCAAGGGTAAATCGAACATGTTTCGAATGCCCCTATCGGATGGGTTTAATCGGCAAGGGTAAATCGAACATGTATCGAATGCCCCTATCGGATGGGTTTAATCGGCGAGGGTAAATGGGACGCGTATCGAATGCCCCTATCGGATGGGTTTAATCGATGAGGGTCAATCGAACATGTTTCGAATGCCCCTATCGGATGGGTTTAATCGATGAGGGTAAATCGAGCGTGTATCGATTTACCTTATTGGTGATTTTTTACTGGCAAGGGTCAATCGGATGAAGTTCGATTGACCAAAATGTCGTAAATATGTGATCAGAAGGAAATGGATAAACTACCTGTGCATAAGGGGCTGCCCAGAGGTCAAACTTTTATTGACTTCTAGGACGCCCCGTTTTTTTGTCTACCGTAAATACCTAACCTGTAATGATTTTATCTTAATCGAGGAATAATAAGCACATCGCTGTAAAAATGGAGGTTGTATCATGCCAGAATTACCGGAAATGGAGACATATAAATCTGCTCTGCAGCAAATGCTCGTTGGACACCCGATAACCAATGTGACAATTAATCGCGCGAAATCAATCAATGAGCAAGCCGATGATTTTATCAATCATGTAAAAAGCCAGACGATTAAAGCGATCGATAGAAGGGCTAAATATTTAATCTTTCATCTGCAAAACGGGTCCTGTTTACTGCTGCATTTGATGCTTGGCGGCTGGATGTTTTATGGAGCGGCAGCGGACAAACCCAATCGTACCGTGCAAGTACAACTTACTTTCGGGAAACATCATCTTTATTTTATCGGACTGCGACTTGGCTATTTGCATCTTTTATCGCCAGACAAGTTACATAAAGAATTTCAAGATATCGGTCCAGAGCCGCTTGCTGAGAATTTTACAATCGACGCCTTTTTCGAAACAATGAAACATAAAAGGGGAGGAATTAAAACAACGCTTATTAACCAGTCCGTTCTTGCTGGTATTGGCAATCGCTATTCAGATGAAATTCTATGGCAAGCACAATTGCTTCCACTTAGAAAAATGAGTGATTTAAACGAAGCTGAGCATGTTCGCCTTTATGAATCGATTCGCTTTATTTTACAGCGGGGCATCGAAAAGGGGGGATATATGGATGAACCTCTTTTCAAAGACGATCATCATACAGGTAAATATGATATGTATGTTCATGATCGTGAGGGAAAGGCATGTAAGCGATGTGGACATCCGATAATAAAAATCGATATTGCTACACGGAAAACGTATTATTGCCAAGCTTGTCAGCATTAGACATAGGATGAGGAGAATGGATATGAAATTCGGTGGTCATCTTTCCATAAAAGACGGATATTTTGGCGCTGCCAAACGAGCACTCGCAATAAATGCTGCTGCTTTTCAATATTTCCCTAAAAATCCGAAAAGCTTGGTAATGAAGGCGTTTAATAAAGAGGATGCACGCAAATGCAAGGAATTTTGTGAAGCAAACAAACTGATCTCTGTTAGCCATTCCCCTTATCCAACGACATTGACTCCTTTGACCAAAAAAAGAAGAAACGAAGTAATTGCTTCTTTATTAAACGATTTAGAGATCGCTGAAGCATGTGGCTCAATTGGTGTTGTCGTTCATTTTGGCAAACAGATTAGTCGAACAAATCCGCTTGCAAGCTATCAACTCATCATCGAGATGTTGAATGAAATTCTTCAAAGTTGGAGTGGAGAAGCGAAAATATTGTTAGAAAATAATGCCGGATTACCAGGATCGATCGGAACAACATTAGAAGAGCTCACACAAGTACGTAAATTATGTTCATATCCTGAAAAAATTGGATTTTGCTTTGATACCTGTCATGCATTTTCCTCAGGGGTATGGGATGGGGAAAATTGGAAAATTCTACTTGAAAAAGGGCTGAAGCTCGGCTATTTTGCTGAATTAAAATTGGTTCATTTGAATAATTCTAAATACGAAACGCGCTCTGGAAAGGATCGGCATGCTCCGATTTTTGGCCATGGATATATAAGAGAAGGACAATTTGATCATATTATGAAAACAAGTCAGCTGATTGACATCCCGTTTATTTTGGAAACACCGAAAGAAGAGATCCCTCGAGAAGAGGAAATCAATCAACTGCTAACAAGGTGGGGCGGACAGAAGTGAAACATCGCAAATACCCGTATTTATTAAATAGATGAAACGTACAAAGGTTCTATTCGTAATCGAACTTATACTTATTCAATCACTTGAATCCAAAACAATGGATCAAGTTCTAGTGAAGAAAAGGAGAAAAAAACCGATTTTATTTTAAAAAATGGTGGAAATATTCTTTTAGGCTGTTATAATCAAAATATCAATTGAGTTTTCTCCCAATAGACAAAAGCGAGATCATACAGCGAAAGGAGAAAGAGTCATTATGGATACATCGAATGAATTTCATGATCAAGTTCAATTGGTTACGAAAATATCAAGTCATTTTAATGCGTTAACGAAGGCAGAAAAAAAAGTGGCCGATTATGTACTAGCGAATATGGAATTAACGATTTATATGACCGTAACCGAGTTGGCAGAACATATCGGTGTCGGAGAAACAACGGTTTTACGTTTTTGCAGAAAGATAGGATTTAAAGGTTACCAATCATTTAAAATGGCAATTACGAAAGAAGTAGCAACATTGCCTCACGATGTGTTTGATGAATCAGATGCAGGCGAATTGGATGAAACGCAATATATTATCCAAAAAACGATGACAAATAATATCCAGGCATTAAAAGAAACAGCGAGTTTAATTGATGTTCAGGAACTTGAAAAAGCGATTCAATTTATCCTAGCACATAAAAGAGTTGTTTTTTATGGAGTAGGTGTATCGGGGAATACTGCGATCGATGCTAGAAATAAAATGATGAGAATTGGTGTCATTACGGAAATGTTTATCGATTCCCATATTCAAGCGATGTCGGCAGCAACATTAACCGATGAAGATGTGGCGATCGGCATTTCGGTGACGGGAAGTACGAAAGATACGGTCGATGCTTTAAAAATTGCAAAAGAAAATGGGGCGAAAATTGTATCGATTACCCAATTCACACGCTCACCTATAACAAAAATATCTGATGTTGTTTTACTAACTGGCGGGAGGGAAACCGCACTTCAAGGGGGATCGATGTCAGCAAAGATTGCCCAATTATTTGTGATTGATATGTTATGCAATGGTGTTGCTAGCCGATTAAAAGACAAGGCACTAAAATATAAAGAAGTGACAGCGAATGCAGTAGCGGAAAAAGCATATTAAAATATTGATTGATGTTTAGAATAGGGAGATGGTTTTAATGAAAAGAATTTCTGTTAAAATGGTGCGTAAAAACTTATTAGACATTCCCCAATTTTCACTTCCAGAAGGATTTACCATTCGTCTATTTAGAAAAGGTGACGAACATCATTGGGCTAGAATTGAAACAAGTGTCGATGAATTTATAAATGAAGAAGCAGCATTGGAACGCTTCAATAAAGAATTTGGACCATACATTGATGAAATGACTTCACGCTGCCTATTTATTGAAAATGAGCATGGAGAACCGATTGCAACGACAACGGCATGGTATGGAGATGTAAATGGAGATGGTGAAATAGCAGGTAGAATCCACTGGGTAGGCGTCGTTCCAGAATATCAAGGAAGAAAGCTATCAAAACCATTGCTTAGTGCCGCGATGAACATTTTGGCAGATCATCATTCAAAAGCTTATCTTACATCGCAGACGACGAGCTATCAGGCGATCAACATGTACATAAATTATGGGTTTGAACCAGATCTTACGCTCCCCAATAGTCAGGAAGCATGGAGTTTATTAGAAGATGTTTTAAACCGGTCGATACTTTAAGGAGGAAGATCATGATTAAAGCAGTCATCTTTGATTTCGATGGGTTAATTTTAGATACGGAGACGGCATGGTACCACTCATTTAAAGAGGTGTTACAATCACAGTTTCAATTTGATTTACCACTTGAAGAGTTTGTAAAATGTGTTGGTTCAAATGATACCTTGTTGTTTTCATATTTAAAAGAAGTCATTGGAGAAGAGTTGGACGCGGATCAAATTCGAAAAAGTGCGGGGATACTGCATGAAAAACTTGTACAGGAAGCGGAAGCTCGCGAAGGCGTCGCCGAATATTTAAGAGACGCCAAAAATGCGGGCATAACGATTGCCTTAGCAACGAGCTCGACAAGGGAATGGGCGACGACTCATTTGACGAATTTACACTTACTTAGCTATTTTGACCACTTAATTACAAGAGATGATGTAAAGCACGTCAAACCAGCGCCAGATTTATTTTTAAAAACACTTGAGGTGCTTGAAATAGAGCCAAATGAGGCGGTCGTTTTTGAAGATTCTCTGAATGGATTGCTTGCCGCGATTGAAGCAAAGATTCCCACGGTTATCATACCGAATCCGGTGACGAAGTCGCTACCATTTGAACAGTATCATTTAAAAATAAACTCCATGGCAGATATGAGCTTACATGAGATCATCGAATCATTAAGTTAGTTGAATAGCAAGTGGAGGATGTGCGATGTGGAACAGTGGCATAGTCAGATCATGGCAACGCCACTGTGACCTATGCCATGTACGGGTCAATGGCCGATATGTACTTATCGGCTGAAGTCAAAAAGGAAGTAACCGATTATTCATTTGTCGGAATGGTTATAATAATATTCAAGCCGTAAAAGTGACAATTTCTATAATTAGCTAGAGACAGCATAATTATCAAGCACCGGCTAATAAAGGATTCTAAGCAGTTGCAGAAACGTATCCAACTTTCATTTGTCTCAATCGTTGATAACTTGATCCGACTGTAAAGGGATCTTTTTATAAAATAAAAAGGAGAAAAAAACCACCTTTTATTTATAATAAGGGGAAAATATTCATCTTGAAGTAGTAATAAATGAAGGGAGTGATGCTACATATTTTTAATATAACCAATTATTTGATGCTAATTGCATCGCGGTAGATATCATTTAACAAATTACAAAAAAGGTAGTGAACTTCTATGAGAAAAGATGATATTTTACAAGCTGTCAAAGGTGGGTTAATTGTCTCATGTCAAGCTTTAGAGGATGAACCGCTTCACAGTTCTTTTATTATGGGGCGCATGGCTTATGCCGCATTGGAAGGAGGGGCTGTTGGAATTAGATCTAATAGTCCAGCTGACATAAAGGAAATCAAAAAAACAGTAAATTTACCTGTGATTGGTTTATTGAAAAAAAACTACGGTGATAATCCTGTTTTTATTACTCCAACTTTAAAAGAAATTAAAGAGGTGTATGAAGCGGGTGCAGATATTGTTGCATTCGATGCCACAGATAGAAAAAGACCCGATGATATGCCGTTAGAGGAACTTGTGAAAAAGGCTAAAGAGCTATTTCCAAACATTATTCTAATGGGGGATATATCTAAATTTAGTGAAGGGGTCGAATGTGAAAGATTAGGTGTTGATATGGTTGGAAGTACTCTTGCTGGCTATACAGAAGAAACTAAACATCGTTCTCTTCCCGATTTTGATTTATTAAAGGAACTAACTACATCGCTTACCATTCCTGTAATAGCTGAGGGGCATATTTGGTCACCCGAAGAGCTTCAAAAGGCGTATGAACAAGGTATACACACGGCAGTAGTTGGAAGCGCAATTACGAGACCGCGTGAAATAACAAAACGATTTGTCGCAGCTATACAGACAAAGTCGATTGAGGAAATGGAGGAATAAAAAATGTTTGAAAAACTTCAACGTTTAGGTAAAGCTTTTATGATTCCAATTGCCGTTTTGCCTATTGCTGGGTTATTGCTCGGTATTGGTGCAGCATTTACTAATCCTGTAATGGTTGAAACCTACGGGTTAACAAATATTTTAGGGGATGGCACATTTTTATACTATGTTTTAAGCACGATGTCTGCGATAGGAAGTATTGTTTTTAGCAACCTTCCGCTTATCTTTGCTGTCGGTATTGCTTCAGGATTAGCATTGCAAGAAAAAGGAGCGGCTGGGTTATCTGCTGCGATTGCATTTCTTGTAATGCACGTAATTATAAGTACGATTTTAGGATTTTTAGGTCACACTCCAGAAACGACGTCAGTAGACTATTTCTTAACAAAAGGACTAGATTCAGTAGAAGCAGCAAAACAAGCAAACGTTTTTGGGTATGAACTTGGGATTTTTACGGTTAAAATTGGTGTGCTTGGTGGAATTATTGTTGGTTTACTTGTCGCCTTTTTAGCAAATAAGTATTATGATAAAAGGCTTCCAGATGCATTATCCTTCTTTTCCGGCGTAAGATTTATTCCAATTATTTCAGTGTTGTCAATCAGTGTAATTGGAGCGATTATTCCATTTATTTGGCCATATATTCATATCGGAATTTCAACTTTTTCCGAGTTCTTTGGTCGAACAGGGCCAATAGGAATATTTTTCTACGGATCATTAATGCGCCTGTTAAACATTTTCGGCCTTCACCATGCTATTTATCCTCTCTTCTGGTATACATCACTTGGTGGGGAAATGGAGGTAGCCGGAAAATTAGTACAAGGTGGTCAAGCGATTTTCTTTGCTCAGCTTGCTGATCCGGCGGTCACAAAATTTTCGGCAGAAGCAACAAAGTATTTTACAGGCGGATACTTGCCAATGATGTTTGGTCTTCCAGCTGCGGCACTTGCCATGTATAAAACAGCGGAAAATAAAAATAAAAAAGTGGTTGGTGGATTACTGTTTTCTGCTGCATTAACCTCATTTTTAACCGGGATTACAGAGCCGATAGAGTTTACATTCTTATTCGTAGCGCCAATTCTTTATGTAATTCATGCTATATTAGAAGGAATATCTTATGCTGTATTATATGCGCTTGATGTCTCAGTAGGAGTAACCTTCTCTAGAGGTATTATCGATTTTACTTTATTTGGATTATTGCAAGGAAATGCAAAAACGAATTATATTTGGATTTTAATTTTGGGTCTTCCAACTGCAATTATTTATTATTACACATTTAAAATACTTATTTTAAAGATGAATCTTAAAACACCAGGTCGTGGGGAAGACGCTGAAAATAAGTTATATACTAAAAAAGATGCTCTTTTAAAAGAAATTGATATAGAGGAAGTAATAAGTGCATTGGGTGGAAGAGAAAACTTAACTGATGTTGATGCGTGTATTACTAGATTAAGGGTTACTGTAAAGGATATCGACAAAGTTGCTTCTGATTCAGTTTGGAAAGATGAATTAAAAGCAAAAGGTGTCTTCAAAAAAGGGAAGGGTGTCCAAGTGATATACGGAGCGCTTGCTGAAGTGTTAAAAAATGAAATTAATAAAATTAAATAATTTAAATGAAAGCCTGGAATGACCGCACTGGTCTTTTCAGGCTTTTATTTTTAATATGAAAATAAGAGGGACGAAAATTATCAATTCTACCTGCTATCGCACTTACATTTTCCCGTGCAGCATGTGGAATTTGAGGGTATCGTTTATGCCGTCTAGATGCAAAGAATTGTTAAGGGCTTAGTGTTCTAGTGTCAAATAATCCGTCAAGGTCAGAAGATATTGTACAATTAATTTTAACTGCGGAAACACACAAGGTTAAGATTGATGTCTAAGTTAGCTCTCTTCATTAGTGAGATCAGGCGATTTGTTTTAATTCAATAAAATATATTTTTCAGCTTGCAATGGATAGACGCCAATCGTATAATGCCATTCCCAAAAAAATTCATTTGTCTTTTTCCCGATGATTCCGTCCAATAAAATATTTGGTGCGATCTTTTTTACAGGGAAATCTATAATCTGATAGGTTTGTCCAGAATCGATATCATCAATGGTTAAAATATAATCGCTCATATTACTCACTTTAAATATGCCTGTAACCGCTTCTTGATAATTTTGGAAATTATCGTTTAATCGATCGATTGCTTCGATTGGATCCCAACTGTTATGATGGATGTTTGGAAATAGATGTAAATAAAGGGAGTTTAAAAGTCTTTCGCATACGGTAAGAATGGGGATGGAGTCTTTTGCGAGTTGATCGACGATATTATATGAAGAATTTCCCGAACGTTGATCAAGCCAGTAGGAGAATTTTTTTAGGTGGAAAAGAAAAGTAGTCGTATCTTTTTGTTTTGTAGAAATTTTCATATGTTGAGGGTAAAAGGCGTAAATTAGTTCTTCCCAAAAGGCGAAGTGGCAATCTTTCCAAGAGCTGGGGGTCTGATCTTCTAAGTAATCAGTAAGGTAGGCGGAGAAAATACGAAGAAATTCATTTACATTTTTACTGGTTATGTTCTTATGTTTGTAGGCGAGTAAATCATCACCGTAAAATTCCAAGAGAGCGCGATATCGCATTTGAAATTGAGAACCTAACTTCACTTTTTCGATGAGTTCCTTATGTTCATCTGGATGTTCAAACTTCTTCATACGAACATTGACTTCAATTGGTGAATCTGGTGATTGTCCACTAAAAGCAGACCATCTGTGATTTGACATTCAATAACCTCCTTATCTTTTGTCAGAATAGATAGAAAAATGGAAAACCTATGATGATTATATCAAATAAAAAATCGATGTAAAGAGGAAAAGAATAATAATCTATGATTCAACATTATGCTTCGAACGTGCCAATTCATGTTGAATCGTGTAAAATAAAAGAAAATGAGTGTAAGAAGGGGAGGATTTTTTTGCTTAGTCCACTAATTGCAAAGGCGTTAAATCGACAAATGAACATTGAATTTGAAGCTGCCCAATCATATATGGCCATGGCTGCTTATTGTGAACATACTAATTATAGCGGGTTTGCGCATTATTACCTTCAACAAGCTGATGAAGAGCGGTTCCATGGCATGAAAATATACCAATATTTGAATGACCGTGGGGTGCACGCAGAATTTACTGGAGCGAGCGCACCAAAAATCAATTACGATTCCATTTTAGATACTTTTGAAACAGCACTACAACAAGAGAAATCAGTAACTAAAAACATATACGAATTGACTGACTTGGCTTGGGAGGAAAAAGAACATGCAACGATTTCATTTTTGCGTTGGTTTCTTGATGAACAAGTAGAAGAAGAAGCTACATTTGATAAACATATCGAATATTTAAAACGAATCGGCGAAGACATGAATTCATTGTATATGTATGAAAAAGAACTAGGTCAACGATCCTTCAGCTCTGACACTGAAGCTTAAGACATGCTCGTTACTAAAAGCGTCTTCCAATAGGAAGGGGCTTTTTTAGCTGAAAGGATTTGTTATCACTATAAAAGAAACGTGTGTTCTGTTCGAGGTAATGTTATAATAAAAGAAGCAATAGAATAGATTTCTCAAGGGTGGTCGGCACATCCCCGGGTGAAAGGGGGTGATGCTGTTGACAGTTTTTCAAGCATTGATGTTTGCAATTGCCTTCGCAAGCTTAATCGTTGCTGTCCTGTCATTTAACCATAAAAAATAATCCACCCTTGAGTTTCACCGCTCTGATGGATTATTTCTCACTCTGAGTGCTGACCCCCGTAAAGGGAATCTGCTATTGCTTTGCCGTTTCGATGGTCCAACATCGGAACGGTTTTTTTATTATATGATTATTTATTTTTAGTATACCTCAAAATGGATGAAAATGAAACCATCGAAATCCTCTCATCAGAAACAAGGTGTCTTGTTAAACAAAATTAGAAATAAAAGAAACCTTTCGTTATGTTCAATCGTAATTAAAACATAGCATCTATGATTGGGTGGATGAAGTAAGTATTGAAACAAAATCGTCGTGAGGAAAGAGTTGGTTATATGAAAAACAAATATTTAACATGTATGATGATGGGAATTGCACTTAGTATACTCCTTCTTTCAGGATGTAATTTCTTTAATCACGAAATTGGAAAAATGAAAGAAGCGTTAAAAGGTCGAGAAGCAATCATTCAAACATATGATGAAGAGAGCAATGTGATCGATCGAATCGAAGGAAAGTCAATTAGTATCGGTTCTGAAGATAAATTTGCGGAAAAAGATGGGGAAGGGAACACAACGAAGAAATCTTCCGTGCTTAGCCTTACGATTGGTGGCGAATCCGTTGTTCACGTTGGCAGTAGCTTAATTTTATATGAAAAAGATTTGACGAACGTATTTGAGGAATATGCTAAAACAGTCGACGTGCAAAACATGGACCGATCAATTCCTTTTGTCAATAGAATGGTTAATGATATGAAAAATATTACGACCGGCAAAAGCAAAGTCATTTTGATTCGCTCCCAATCGGGGAAACCATTAGCAACATTCGTCGGTGATAATGTCTCGTATTTCGCAACTGATATTGATAAATCAACGGGAATATTAATTGATGGGAAGTATCTATTTATCTATCGCTGTGATTACACGATTTATGACGCTAGTTTGCTACAATCATAAAAAAACGAAAACAAAGGGAACCTTTGCTAAATTAATGGTTCCCTTGTTTTATTGAATTTTTCTTATTTTTCCGCATCTAACGCATTCATCCGTATAATAATTAAACTTATGTTTTTTCAAAAATAGACAAAGTAAAGCTTTTAATTTCATTTGGCTGGGCTCCTTAACATATCTTTCTCTCATCAAGCCTATCAAATGAAAGTTATCAGGAGATTACAAGCGAGTTACGAAACAGAATCGTTTAGATGTCTGTTATATTAAATCACAGTGAAATTTTGGATAGTAAGGAGTCCATCGCAAAATCAACCTGAATTGCATCTTTTTCCGAAATGAAAAAATGAAAGTGAGAGAAATAATTGTTGGCACTGCATGCAGAACAGAAAGGGAATTACTTTGCAGTCACCGAAAAAGTAAAAAGAACACCGTCTTTAATTTGGACGGTGTTCTTTGATGCATTTAAAGAAGAAATGGCAATCAATTGCCTATAAACGTATGATTAAACTTTTTCAATAGTTGACCAAAATTCTCACATTCCTCATCAGACCATTCATGCAGTAATTTAGTTAATTTATCCAATCGAGCTTCTTTGTATTTACTCCATTCCAGTGTTCCTAAATCGGTAATCCGATAGAAGTAGGATCTGCCATCTTGTGGGTCAGGGATCTTCTCCACATATCCTTTTTGTTCCAACGCCGATGTTTGTCTGCTGACTGTCGAGATATCTAATTGCAATTTATTAGCCAACGTTTTCACCCCCAAGGGACCTTCCGCAAATAGTTTATGTAGTAAAAGATAGGCGGACCTATCTAGCTTCCCTATATTAGATGTAACCGATTTGAGGTGGCGAACTAAGACCGCCATCTCTAGCTCAATTATTTCTAACGAATGTTTATTCATTTTCTTACCACCTTATCTTTATATATGAATGATAATAACCTATTGTGAATGACTGTCAATTACTTTCTAGCCTAGCATAAGCGACTAATTGCATTATACAATTATATGGTTGCATTATACAACTATTTAGTTGTATAATAATATAGTTGTAACATACAACTATGTAGAAAGTAATGTAAATAATTTATAAAAGAAGAGGGGAATGTAATCAAGAGATTAACGCATTACGTCTAGTGCAGGAAAACGGAAAAGATATGGATCGGGATGATGAGATTCATTTTATACGCATATATAAGTAAACGAAAAGTCTAATTTTGAATGGGAGTTAATTTTATGATTGATACAACGAATAAAACATACGAAGAAACAAGTCTTCTTAAACAACCTAAGGCAGTATGGGCCGTTTTCTTCGCCAGTATCATTGCTTTCATGGGCTTAGGTCTCGTGGATCCGATTTTGCCCGCTATTGCTGAGAAACTACATGCTACACATAGTGAAGTAACTTTACTTTTTACGAGCTATAATGCAGTTATGGCGGTGGCAATGCTAATTACTGGCGTCATTTCATCAAGACTTGGGCTTAAATGGACATTATTAGCTGGAATTATCATTATCGCTGTGTTTTCCGCTCTTGGTGGATTATCGAATAATATTTGGACACTTGTTGGTTTACGAGGTGGGTGGGGCTTAGGTAACGCATTATTCGTTGCCACAGCCCTAGCGGCGATCGTGTCTCTTTCAAATAGTGGAACAGCTAAGGCCATTATTTTATATGAAGCGGCAATTGGTCTAGGTATTTCCGTTGGCCCGCTTATTGGCGGCTGGTTGGGTGCCATTTCATGGAGAGGTCCTTTTCTTGGGGTTGCTACATTGATGGTGATTGCTTTTGTCGGTCTTTTAACATTCATGCCACAAACGAATAGAAAGCGATCTACGCAAAGAAAAACATCTTTACTCGATCCATTTCGCGCCTTGCGACATCGTTCTCTACTCGTATTTGGCATTACGGCTGCTTTGTACAATTTTGGTTTTTTTACTCTATTAGCATATGCACCTTTCGTAATGGGTTTAGATGAACACGGGCTGGGATTTGTTTTCCTAGGCTGGGGGATTTTGCTGGCCATTACTTCTGTTTTCATGGCACCTAAATTGCAACAACGATTTGGAACGATTAAATCGATGTGTATCATGCTCGGATTATTTGCTGTATTGTTAGTTCTGATGGGTATTTGGACGTCGACTTCTTGGGTAGTCATTACAGCTGTTATTTTGGCAGGGGCATTATTAGGAAACAACAATACATTAATTACAACCGCCGTGATGAATGCTGCGCCTGTCGAACGGTCTACGGCGTCTGCTGCTTATAGTTTCCTTCGTTTCCTAGGAGGAGCTATTGCACCATTTACAGCTGGAAAGTTAGCGGAAATCTTCAATCCGCAAGTTCCATTCATCGTCGGTGCCATATTTGTGTTCATATCGGTTCTGTATATTTTGCTTAATTACAAACATGTAAACCACGTTGATCGTGTTGAATCACATTAAATAAGGAAGTATAAATATAACCCCCTTAAATATAAACTTTATTAAGAGGGTTGCTATATCATCATATAAAAAGACCATCTATACTGAAATAGATTCCGTTGATAAATGTATAGAGGAGAGAAGGCTGTGCGACTATTTCATGTGAGTGAAGAAAGTAATATCGAAGTATTTCATCCAAGAATACTAAGCCGTACAGATGTTGATCAAACGAAGGGACTTGTTTGGGCCATTAATGAAACATGCTTACCAAACTTTTTTACTCCATGAAACTGCCCACGAGTCTGCTTTCATGTCGGGCCTGACACATTAGAAATAGATAAGCAAATATATTTAACTTCGAAAACTTGTTCTCATGTCGTAATTATTGAGAATAGCTGGTTTGAAAGAATGAAAGATACGAAGCTATATTTATACGAATTCGCTTCCACACATTTTACCCATCTAGATGAAAATGCAGGTTATTATACGAGTGAGATAACCCAAATCCCGATTGCTAAAATAGAAATAGAGGATATATTTGCAGAACTATTTGCGCGTCGCGTGGAATTGCGGATAGTCGATCATTTATGGGACATAAGTGATGTCATTCAAAAGACCACCTTTCATTGGTCTTTATGTAGAATGGGGTTTGCAAAGCCAAGATTGGTGAAATAAGACATTGACACAATTACAAGTACATTCTTCAAAAAATGGGGGAGAGGCATCCTTTCTTCCTATGCTCCTTTCACTACTACAATTATTATTTTCATCCATCTATTTTCCTATTTTCCCGAAACACGATGAAAGATACGCCGTACTTTTTACTTATCTTTCTCAAATATAAGCAAAACTCAGAATTGTTCACGTATACTGAGTGTTGATTATTTATCTGTTTTATAAGGGAGGGGTTGGGATGAAGACATTTTGGCGGAAATTTGCTAAGTTCATACTCATTTCATTAACGATATTAATCAGTAGTTCTTTACTGATTGTTGCGGGGATTTGGGGCTATCATCAATATAAAGATTACAAACTTGGAAAATATTTAAAAGCTTTACCAATCGATTCGGCCATTTCTACTCAAACGATGGTTGAACTACATGGAGATAAAACAATCGGGAATATGTCGATTAAAGAAAAAGTCAAAGCAGGATTGAATCCTTATCGTACAGATACGTCCGGAAATGGGATTTCCGATTGGGATGCGATCCATACATATCATTTAGATCCAAAAAAATACTCAACTTCCGATGATGGTATTAGTGATTTAGCTAAAATTAAGGAAGGACTGGATCCGAACGAAAAAATAGATAAAAAAACGATAAATGAGTTTAGTATAGAAAACCATGAATTGGATGTTGCGCTTCATACAACTGATTTAAACGCCAAATATCATACATTCATTGAAACATATGAGCATCCCACGCTTGATGAAATTTATCAACCTGTTCGGCAGCCTGTACAATTTTTAAATTACAGTGGTGAAGTGGAATTAGCGTTACCGGAAGAGATAGAAAACCAGGATCAGTTAAAAGCATTTTATTTTGATTTTACTAAGGAAGATTTTGTAGAAATAAAACAGCAGCATATAAAGGAAGATGCAATCATTGCAACGATCAATGATTCATATCCTGTTTATATCCTCAATCCAGACACATATGAACGAATTGAGAAATATTATTATTTCCGCGTTTCCGGTTTTCAATTTAGCCGTGCAATTTTAGGATTTGATCATAAAGTATTTATTTTTAAGCGCTCATGGCGAGATAGCGATCAGTTTGTAGAAGATAAATATGAAGATGAGGAATACGGAATTACGGAGTTATCGATTGGGAAAATCGGTGTAATATCTGCCGCTTTCCTAGATAAAGTATTTGCTTTATTGGATAAAATTTTCCAACCATTGGAACAAACAGATGGTGAGTTGCTTGCACGTGCACTGCTCGACTATGGAACCGTGATGGGGACACCAGAATATGTGAAGAAGTATTCGATGCCTTGGATATTCGATGATGAATTTAATCAAGAGCATGTTTATTCTTCCAAAGTGATTGATACTGGATTCCTTGCGAATACGAATGCTTTTAGATTTGGTAATTTGTTAACCCCGATTGGGGATGGAGGAATTTGCGCGGGAATCGTGCGGGTAATTGAACGGGTCTTTAATGGCGAAGCGATTGAAGAGGAATTAGCATATCAACCAGAAACAGTGAAATCCTGGTTACGGGAAGTGCTCTTAGATTCTGATTATACAAATTTGTCATATGACTTGACACCACAATTGGATCAATATCCATTTTTGGAAAATAAATATTTATATGCTTATCACTTTAAAGATGAGCAAATTTCATACCTCGGAGTAGAAAAATATATTGATAACATCACGATTAATCCTGAGACTATAATAGAGCCGGATCGTACATTAGTAAAAATGTTAGAAACACAATGGATCTATGCCAATGAAGTGATCAATTATAAAACGAAGCCATATGATTCTTCCAAACTATCGATCATCGATCAGATTGAACAAACGTTATCCAATGGGCAAACGATCTATGCTTCTTTACACCAAGAAGCGGGCGGCCATGCCGTCAATGTATATAAAATGGAATATGATGAATTTGATCAGAACCTCATTCGTTTATATGTATATGATTCTAATTTTCCGTATGGGCGATTAAAACAGGAGAAGAAAAAGGAACTTTTCATGAATATTTATAAGCGAAAAAAAGCGACGCTTGACGGAGTAGAAGAGTATTTCGAATTCGATTACACACCATTCCCAAGTCAGCGTGCAAACTATTCTTATAATAATGTAGAAAACAATCATGAAATTCGCTTTTTTGTAAATGATCAAGCTCTTAAAGGAAATTGAAACATCGAAGTCAGATATTAAGTGTACCTTGGTAAATTAGCAAGGTGTTTCATACGTCACAATGGCGATGAAGCACCTTTTTCCGTACACGAATGTAATATATAGTTTACATATAGTAATGTATATGTTACATTATAGATGGAGGTTAACCGATGAAAAATCACGTGAAAATTGCCAGGGTAAAAGCGAATTTGACCCAACAACAGCTAGCTGATGCAGTTGGAATTACACGCCAAACCGTTAGTTTGATTGAAAAAGGAAAGTATAATCCTTCCTTAAAGCTTTGTTTACACATTTGCTATGCTGTACATGCCAAATTAGATGAAATTTTTTGGGTGGAAAAGGAGGAGTTTGATGAAAAAAATTAGAGATGAAAGACTGAATTTGAAAAATTTGCAGCATGTAAGAATGACGTATGTCATTCAAACGATCGGAATTGTATGTATTCTTGGTTACAACTTTATTCAAGGTGGAGTAGAGGAGATGCGTGCGAATCCACTTTGGATCGTATTCATGTTATCGACGGTCGTTTATTTGTATTTAACGATGAGCGTCAGCGTGGAACATGAAAAAGAAATAAAAAACCCGAAAAAGTCATTTGCAATCAGTTTAATTGTATTGATGATCATTGTTGGAGCAGTTGCTTATCTTACTTCAATAACTCCAAACTTCGGCTGGGTAGACGGACTATTAATGGGAGCGATTATTTTCATCTGTGGTCTCATACCTGTATATTATGTGTATCGTTTAAGAATGAAGCAGGCGGAAAGTTTTGATGATGAATAATTTTCATCATGATAACAAGGAAGATCTCAATGGAGGTCTTCCTAGCTAAAAATGAATGAAATAAGGATAAAACCGATAATGGTGACAGCGAGAAGGATACCGGTACCTTTCCAGCCTAAACTACCGACCAAATCAGCAAGGCTTCCACTGTTTGCTCGAGTAAACGCATCGTTCAAACTTCCAGTAGGGTTTCTTTTTAATTCTTCTAATCTTAATCTATCTCTTCTTCTTTCTGGTGTTTCATTTTCATGCCTCATGATCACACCACCTATTTTCTTATAATTTTAACATATATGTATTTTCTTTAATATGTAAATTTCTTTGTAAGACAAAAGCCGATCATTCTCTATTAAGTACGATCGACTTTTGCAGACGGAGTACCAAATCTTTTGGCACTTCTAGCTTTCGCTCGTTCCGCTTCAACCTCACGATTTCGGGGAGCGGCATTTGTCACAAGGGAATCAAGTAAATTTTTCGTTATGCCAGCGACTTCCTCAATCGCTTGTTGAAAGGCTGCCTCATTCACCATCGATGGTTTTTGAAATCCGGATACTTTGCGGACATATTGGAGAGATGCAGCATAGATTTCGTCGTCCGTTGCGGGAGGATCAAAATTAAATAATGTTTTAATGTTTCGGCACATAGCAATTCCTCTTTCCTAACGTATTTTCTTCATTTTAGCATTCTTACAACGAGTAAATACAGTGATTGGTTGAAGGAATGTCGTGATGTTTAAGCGAATATGTTCATATGATGAAGTTGATTAAAAAGGGGGAAGAGTTGTGGCAGCTGTTAATGGCAAATATATTGAAGTAGATCCTGGTATCGAAGTTTTTGTGGAAGATATAGGAAGCGGTGAACCGATTGTATTTATTCCGGGGTGGACGTTTACAACCGAAGTTTTTGTGGAGCAAGTATCCCATTTCTCAAAAACAAATCGAGTCATCGTTATCGACCCAAGGAGTCATGGACGTTCAACCATTACCGTGCATGGGAATGATTATACGACACATGGAACGGATTTAATAAAAGTGATTGAGGCGCTCGAATTGAAGGAAGTTACACTAGTCGGTTGGTCATTTGGCTGTTTAACGATGTGGGAATACATTAGACAACGTGGGTTTGATCGGATTAAATCGTTGGTTTTTGTTGATTTATCGCCAAAACCATTGTCAAACGACCATGAGCATGATTGGGTGGAAGGACCACTTGACGACATTGCAACTGCTTATACCATTTATTTGCAAAGTCCAGAAAAACAAAGAGAATTCATTGCCGCCTATGCGAAGGATGTAATGGTTCAGCGCGAATTAGAAGCGCAGGAGGTAAACTGGCTCGTTGAACAATCATTAAAAACCCCATATTATATTGCGGCTAATTTATTCTCATCCGGCATGTTTTCTGATTACCGAGAAGAAGCTAAGCTTGCAAGTGAAACTGTGCCGACTTTAACCATTATTGCTGAACATTGGTCAGAGCAGGCAAGGGCGTTTACAGAAAAACTTACCCCACAAACATCTGTGGAAGTGCTTGGCGGGCATTTAATGTTTTGGGAACATAGTGAGAAGTTTAATCAAATCCTTGATCAGTTTATTACAAACCAAAAATGAATCAACTCCCACCGGAGAAACGAATGCCGGTGGGGCTTCTTTTTTTGTGCTTGACAAACGAATCATCTAGCGGTAATATTTTCCTTCTGATTAATTTGCAAAGGAGGGGATGAACGGTGATTACAATCAAAAATATCAATAAATCATTTAAGGTCGCACAGCGCTCAACAGGATTAACGAATTCGCTGAAAGCGCTCTTTTATCGTGAACATTCGATTGTGCACGCTTTACAAGACATCTCGTTTTCGATCGAACCGGGAGAAATTGTCGGATATATTGGACCCAATGGGGCAGGTAAGTCAACAACGATCAAAATCATGAGCGGTATTTTGGTTCCGGATAGTGGAACCTGCACGATTATGGATTATACGCCCTGGAAGGAGAGAGTATCATACGTAAAACATATAGGTGTCGTCTTTGGTCAACGTTCACAACTGTGGTGGGATGTTCCTGTCATCGACTCATTTTCGCTTCTTCGAGATATTTATAAAATTCCTCCACATGAGTATAAAGCTAATTTGAATTTATTGATCGAGACACTTCATTTACAAGAAATTATTTATACCCCAGTCAGACAATTAAGCTTAGGACAGAGGATGCGCTGTGAAATCGCGGCATCATTATTACATAGCCCGAGTATTTTATTTCTTGATGAACCAACGATTGGACTGGATGCACAATCAAAAATCGCTGTACGCCAATTTATTCAAACGATTAATAAAGAGAAGGGAGTCACTGTTATTTTAACAACTCACGATATGAATGACATTGAAGCGTTAGCCGATCGAGTGATTTTAATTGGAAAAGGGAGCGTATTGTATGATGGTAAACTTGAGGAATTACGGGGGAAATATGGGGCGCATAAGGTCGTTACAATCGATTATCAAGGAAATAATCAGCCTTTAAACATGGATGGTGCAACCATTCTTTTTAAAACCTCGAAAAGAATGGTTTTAAGTGTGGATACAGAAAAGATCATGATGTCGCAAGTTCTCTCTCAACTATCGAATCAAATGGAATTGATCGATATTTCGATCGAAGCACAGCCGATCGAAGAAATGATGATCCAATTATACAAGGAGCATCAACTATGAATCCATATGTTTCTGTACTAAAATTGCGACTTTCAAATGGGATGCAATATCGGGCAGCAGCAATTGCCGGAGTAGCGACACAGTTTTTCTGGGGATTTATGTATATTATGATCTTCGAAGCATTTTATCAACATGCGATCCAAAGCCCACCAATGTCAATGAAGGAATTGATTACCTATATTTGGCTGCAGCAAGCCTTATTTGTTTTTGTCATGCTTTGGTTTCGGGATAATGAATTGTTTGATCTGATCACGAGCGGAAATATCGCTTACGAGCTTTGTCGTCCTTGTGGCATCTATGAATTTTGGTATGCCAAATTAGTTGCCCAACGTTTGTCTAGTGCGATTTTACGCTGTTTTCCGATTTTGATCGTCGCTTTTTTATTACCGCAACCATATCGGATGACATTGCCGCCAAGTTTCATCACCTTTCTATTATTTTTATTATCTACCACTTTCGCATTACTTTTATTAGTTTCGATTTCTATGTTTATTTACATCTCCGTCTTTTATACAATGTCACCGATTGGCTCATTATTAATGTTCGCGGTAGTTGGAGAGTTTTTTTCAGGATTGACGATACCAATTCCATTTATGCCGAGCTGGCTCCAACAGATCGCTTACATGCTTCCATTTCGATTAACGGCTGATTTTCCATTTCGCGTCTACTCTGGACATATTCCGATCAATGAAGCATTAATAGGTATCAGCGTGCAAATCGTTTGGATCGTTGTGCTTATTGTAGTCGGCAAATTTGCTTTTCATAAAGCATTACAAAAAATCGTTGTACAAGGAGGGTGATGGCGCATGAGCCTATACTTTAAATATTTGCAAATTTTATTTAAATCGCAAATGCAATATCGCACATCCTTTTTACTTTTATCATTTGGGCAATTTTTTGTTCCATTTTCGGTTTTTGCCGGGTTATACTTTTTATTTGAACGTTTTGGCCAAATTAAAGGGTGGTCCTTTTTTGAAGTAGCGCTTTGCTTTGCTGTCATTCATATGGCATTTGCGATCAGTGAATGCTTTGCACGCGGATTTGATACGTTTTCAAGTCTAGTGAAAAATGGAAACTTTGATCGATTGCTCGTTCGCCCTAGAAATACAGTGATTCAAGTGATGGGCTCTCAATTTGAGTTTACGAGAATCGGCAGACTTATCCAAAGTGTGATTGTTCTTGTTTGGGCGGTTAGTCAATTAAATATTGAATGGAGTTTGATCAAATTCATCGTCCTATTATTGATGATCATTAGCGGTGTCTTTATATTCACAGGTATTTTCATTCTCGCCGCCACTCTTTGCTTTTGGACGATTCAAGGTTTAGAAGTCGTTAATATTTTTACTGACGGCGGAAGAGAAATGGCCCAATATCCGCTTAATATTTATCATAAATGGGTATCGAAGTTTTTTACATTCGTTTTACCATTCGGCTGTGTAAATTATTTGCCATTATTATACTTGCTTGATAAAAACGAAGGGAATGCGATTCTTTATATAGTAGCACCGGTCGCAGGCATCTTATTTATTTTTCCGTGTTTGCTTATTTGGAAAATAGGAGTAGGACATTACCGATCGACGGGATCATGAGGAGGAGTTAATAGCGAAATGATCATTGGTCTGTCATCGTATCTTTATATGAGTTTGAAATTTAACACTGAAGTAGCTTCAGGTAAGTCTTTCTTTATTAAATGAATTTTGGTATTATTAAGTAAATTATTCTAATTCTGTATGTGACTGGCGAATAAGTGGAATGAACCACGGTGGAGCATACAGTTAAATAGACCGTTCGCCTGGGGAAGTATGTGTATGGACTCGTTTATGGAGTGACATGCATATACTTTTTTGTGTTTTTTACACTAAAAAGTAGAATGGAGGAATTTCAAATTGACAAAGATTTTAAGAGCAAAAATAATTGCTGATCAATTGTATGATCAATTGAGAAACAGAGTTAAAAAAATGAAATTGCATGGTATACAGCCGCGTTTATCCACAATTTTAGTTGAAGGAGATCCGGCATCTTTCCACTATGCCAAGGCGAAACAAAAAATAGCCAAGAAACTCGATATATTATATGATCTTCATACTTTTAGCGTAGGGGTAGGAGAGGAGGAGCTATTTAAACTGATTTCTAATTTGAATAATGATTCTCAAGTTCATGGTATTATGCTTGAACTGCCATTACCTAGGCATTTAGCCTCTTTAACGATTGAAAAGAATATTATTGCAAAAAAGGATATTGATGGTGTATCACCAACAAATCAATTAGCGGCTTTTACTGGGAAGACAGGTCTTTATCCCGCAACACCTCAGGCTTGTATCAGATTACTTAAATATTATGGCTATAATCTACAAGGTAAAAATGTTCTATTAATAGGGAGGGGACAGACAGTCGGGCTTCCACTTTTTCATATGCTTTTAAGAGAGAATGCTACTGTAACCGTTTGCCATTCATATACACCCAATCTTAAAGAACATATTCATTATGCAGATATTGTATTTGTGGCAGTTGGTCGTCCTCATTTAATCAAAAGAGACATGATTCATTCCAACTTAATCATTATTGATGCGGGCATCAATGAAGATGCTGAAGGGAAAATGGTTGGGGATGTATCCAGTGACGTAGACAATCAAGTGTTAGCGATGTCACCTGTTCCTGGTGGAGTGGGTTCATTAACAACAGCTATACTATTTGAAAACTTATTAAATACAATTGAATTACAATCAAAGTTTGAGGAGGATGTCGATCAATGACGTCAGTTACTTGGGATCATTCCATTCGAACGTTAATTCAACAAGCCGCAAGCTCACAGCCAACTCCAGGAGGAGGAAGTATTTCAGCTCTAACTGCAACGCTTGGAGCGACAATGACTTCTATGGTCGGAAGCCTTTCTAAAGGAGAGAAATTTGAGGAAATTTGTAAGCAATCTTCCAGTCTCGTTGAAAAAATGAAAGATATAATTACCAGTTGTGAAGAATTATTTTTTGCAGATATAAACGCCTTTGAAAAATATATGAACGCGTTAAGACTTCCATCTTCCACAGATGTGGAGAAAGAAAACCGAGAACAATCCCTTCAAATAGCGATTGTTCAGGCAATTGAGGTGCCTATTAAACTTATGAAAGTTTGCCAAGAGGGGTTGCAGAATACATATCGTATAGTGGAATTAGCAAATAAAAATGTCATTTCCGACTTAGGTATAGGTGCGATTCTATTTGAGGCAGCTGCTCATTCCGCATTCCTGACAGTAGAGATGAATCTTTCTACATTAAAGGAAATAGATTTAAAACAACGATATACGAAGCAAACTTCCATATTAATTAAGGAGATCGAAGAGCTTAAAGAAAGTACGCTAAAAATGGTTCATCATAGAATAATTTTATTTTGATAGAAGCAATTCCGCTAATAAATCGAAAAGAATTAATAGAGGGGGAGCGTTTCAATGACAAAAACGATTTATCTCATCCGGCACTGTGAAGCAGAGGGACAGGCGCCATCAGCAAATTTGACCGCAAAAGGCAATGAGCAAGCAAGACAACTAGCCGGTTTTTTCTCAAATATACAAATCAATCGGATCATTTCGAGCCCGTTTACAAGAGCGGTCGATTCGATTCATCCGTTAGCGAATAAACTATCCTTAAATATAGAAGCGGATGATCGTTTGTGTGAACGGATATTAAGTGAAGGCGATTTGCCAGATTGGCAGTTGAGGCTAGAAGCGACTTTTCAACATTTTCAACTGAAATATGAGGGAGGAGAGTCAAGCGAGGAAGCTACACATCGAATCTTGAATGTGGTGAACGAGATATTAGAAAATGAACCAACGATCATCGTCACACATGGCAATATCATGGCTTTGCTTATCCACTATTATCAAGCAAATTTCGGGTTTGCTGGTTGGAAAAGCTTAACTAATCCGGATATTTATCTTTTGAACATTGATTCCCAACAATCGAAAATTCAACGAATCATGCCCCCAATTATATAACAATTGAGGGCTTTTTTTAATAAGATTATACGGAAGTCCCTTTACGATAGACGATCAGATTCAATGAATTTAATATGATCGTAACGATGAGAAGAACGGTTGCGGCGAACACGACAGCACCAGTAATATCCATAAGAGCAGACCAATCTTCAATCTTGACGAGATGATAGTGATAGAAAATCTGGAAGCATAGCGAAATCGCACAAGCGCTGATGCTTATGATGGAAAAAGCAGCCCAATTCTTGTTGTCATTCTTTTTATAATGAATAAGATTTACAAGCGGAAGTGTCCAAGCAATCAGTCCTAGCACAAGGCTCCCAAGATTAAGTAAACCAATCATTTACAAACCTCCTTTATATTTTTCAACGAACAGTTACATCGCACTTTGATCTTTCTTTTCAATGACCTTGATTGGCCGACGTTCCCAGGAAAAACAATTTTCTAAAATTAATGCAAGCATGATTCCGACTAAGAGTCCGCTGCTCAATAAAGGACGAATCAAACTTGGAATCGATTCAAAATAAGCCGGAGGGAGCGTCATAATAATAATTCCGACAAATAGCGGGATGGCTGAACGATAAATATTCGTCGTATTAAGCTCAATCTGCCGGAAAAATTGAAAGGAGGAATGCAGTAATTGCAAATAAGCGACAAATAAAACTGCGCTGCCAACACTTAATGGCAAGGTTGAAAAGAAATGACCAACAGGCGGAATCATTCCCATTAAAACAAATAGAAAGCCACCAAGAATGAGCGGGAGCCTTTCAATAATTCGAGATTGACTTAAGAAACCGATCGACGCCACATAAGGTGCATAAGGAACCATACCGAACAGTCCAGCAATTATCACAAATACACCGCTAATCGTAATCGCGCGTCGGTATTGATGTTTCGATGTTTTTACATGATACATCGCTTCTGTCCCTTTTAATGCGCCAAAGGTATTGGCTAAGTTTAATAAACCAGTAAAAATGGCAGTAAGAATAATCCCGATATTCCAAGCAGGTGAACCGAGAGGAAATAGGGGAATCTTTGCACCCGTCAATTCCTGCGTAGCGGCTTTTGGGTCAAAGATCAAGACGAATAACAGCCAACCGACGATAATTCCAACTAATAAAGCGTAGCGGCTTAGTTTCGGTGGTGCCTTAATACTAAAAATAATGACGATGGCAGTGATGACAACCGATAAGAAAAAAATCGGAAGATCAATCTGCGCCGTATCTGTTTGACCGCCAAAAGGAATTCCGAGCATTCCTTTTAAGAAAATAGAAATTAATTGGCAGCCAAATAAAAACATGAAGACGCCCATAACCCCTGCACTAAAAAGTTTAGATATGTATTGGCCAACACCACTTAACCCAATGATGATCGTAATCATACCAGAGAGGATGACGCCAACAGCCAAACTTCCCCCTAACGTACTTAAGGAGATGCCTTGCGCGGAAGCGGAGTAACATAGGCTTAAAATTACACCCCACCAAAGCCCGGATTGGCCTTCCATAACCGCTCGTTTATGCCCGAGCACTGTTTGAATAATACAAGCCAATCCAGTTACAAAAAAAGATAGCTGAATGAGAACGACGATTTGTCCTTGAGATAATTGAAACGCAGCTCCAACCGTAATTGGGATCACGACCGTATTTGTGAAAATAAAGAAAAGCCATTGTAAGCCCGCAATCCAGTTGTTTATTTTTAATAATTCAGACATAGAAACCCCCAATCCTCGAATTTACATACATTCAGAAAAATCTGTTACGCATTATGATGATTGTAAAAACAAATAAATCACGAAGTCAAGGATATCTTAGTAATTGGGTGATTTTCTGCATATTTTCCGAACACCATAAACAGATAGTAACAACACCGGAAGGAAAATACCATAAGTACTATCAAAAAGGATCCAATAACGATCGATAAAATCCTCTAAATAACTTTCGTTTGGAGAAATGACAAAGGCGCAAGCAATTAATAACATTCCAAGAGGAAAGGATAAGAATCGGTAGTCCTTTATTTTGCACAATTCTGCTAAGCCTCTATGAACACCATAGAGAAAAATGATGATTTTAAAATAAATCGTAATGAGCCATAAAAGAGTAAGGACTCCTTCTATTCTTTGAAAAAAATGACCGATGCTAATTTTTTGTGCGAGCTCATACGTAGGGTACACTTGTCTTGCTGTTAATACATGTCCTTGGATAAGGAGACATAAAAGAACGATCAATAGTAAAATAATTGCTCCGAGCAAAGAACCTATTAAAAGGCTGCGTTTGATTTTAAGGGATTTCTTCAAATGAGGAAAGATCATTAAGAACACAATAAGTTCCACAAAGATATAAGACGTTGTTCTAAATGCACCGGACATAATCGGTCTTACTCCGTTTTCATAGACCGGTAAGATTTTTCCAAAATCGATCCCCGGCAATGAGGCAAATAATAGTATGAGAAAAAATACCATAAACCATGGGAAGAGAATCTCAGCTGTACGTGCGATCGTTTCAATACCTAGGCGTATGCCCATTATAATTATGCCAATGAACAAGATTTGGATGACTTGTATCGGTGTCTCGATCAATAAATTCATTGTAATAAAGTTTCCTAATTCTCTAAGGTTTGTTGCTGCAGAAATGAAGAGATAACCTAAAAATAGAAGCGATACAGCCGCCCCAAGCCATTTCCCAAATATTCTCATATTCCATTCAACTAAAGACAGTGTTGGGTTAAGGTTTCCAATCGTCACATATAGGAAAATGATAAGTATTCCAAAAGCGAAACTTATTATAACTGACAACCATGCGTCTTGCTTTGCAATAAATGCAAGTGTGGTTGGCAATACGAGCAGGGCATCCCCAACAGAAAAAAGGAGTATTAAAATAGTCAATTGACGGATGCTAATATATTGCTTATTAAGCATATCCCATCGCCTTCCCTTATCACTAATAACGTCTCTTCAGTAAAAACGAAATCAAATAAAGTAAATAAGTCAGTTGATATGTAAAAAATCACTTAAAGGTTTGTATAAAAAGGCAATCCAATCAAGAGGATTAGGAAGCGTAAAATGTAAACTTATGGCAGAGTTTAATGTAAAAGCGAATAACAATAACATCGAAAATAACCAGCATTCTTTAATTTGTCTGTTTTTCCAAAGAGAAGGGAACTCGATGAAGAAAATAATAATGGTCGCTAGCAAAAATCCGAATACACTAAGCATCGACAGATGACTCCTTCACTTTGAAATAGGCTTTTTTATCAAACCTAATTGACGGATGTTCACTTTAGGAGTGATATCTACGTCTAGATTGGCAAAGTGGTTAGGCCAATCCTCTTTTAATTTTTTCCAAGTTTGCGGTTCGGACCTATATAACGCTTGACCGAAACCAAAAATATCTGAGTTATACTCTTCTTGCACCTTTTTAACTGTAAGGTGTAGTGAGTTTTTAAGTGTTTGCTCGGCCAGTTTTTCCAATTTTGTAATCGTTTCTGGTTCAGTTAGATCGAATGAGCAGCTAAATTCACCAATATTTACCTCTAATCGAGGCTTTACCTTAATGTGGGGTGTTCCAATTTTATCAACTGTTGCTTGAATGCGTGTGCTTGTCCGAATCACATCGAGTGCAAATTCCTTATCTTCATTAGGGCAAGGAATATTTTCTATCGTTCGTTTAACGTGATTTGTAATATAGTTATATCCAATACTTTCTTTATCATCCAACCAGCCGACTAATTTGCCACCATTAAAAACCGCTAATCCTGCATACTTAAGTTTCGTAGGGGATTCGATTGCCTCCGAATTTTGTCTCTTATTCCCCAATTCAGGATTTCCTAATAATTCAATTCCAGATAATACTGGATTATTTCCCTCATTTACCATATGTTCCATAAACTCATCGATTGTTACTGCTTTTGTAGATGACAACATTTTTTCACTCATGATAAGAGATTGGAATAATTTTTCAGCCGGTACTTTTTCTAAAGACATTAACACCTTTAAGGTGTCTTTCGCACTAACATTTTTGGCAATAATAACTAAAAAGTCTGTGCGAAGACTATAATCCCGGTACATAAAATCGAGTTCATCTGAAAGCCCCTCTTTTGCAAAATCCTCACTAATAACAAGGACACGAAGGTGTGAGATATACGCTTTTCGTGAGTTACCCAAGGATATTTTACGCAAGGCTTCATAGATCGTGCTTCCAGTTGCTTCGGTTAGAAAAACAGGAGATAGCCCACTAGAAGTCCCTTCTTTTGTACTAACCTCATTCGGGTTTACAATTTGTGCACTCAGATGATACACATTATCTTTTTTATCAATCCCTATACCTGCGACAACAGAAATATCGTTTAACTCTTGATTGCTCCAACAACTACTGAGTAGTGGCGTACAAAGAAAAAGAATAAGTATGGAATGAAACTTGCAGCGCATAATGAGAATCTCCTTCCAATCTGCTAACGCACATATCCTATTTTGGTGGCCTTGGTGCGGGGGTTTGCTCACGAACACGATTGTTTGTTAATGGTTTCGGTCGAGTCGATAACGCCCAATGGGGCAAACGAATAAGTGTGTCCCGCTGTTCATCTAATGAGATAGGGGCAAATGAACTCATATATGGAACACCAAAAGATCGTAAGCTAGATAAATGTAAAACAAGAGCAATAACCCCTACAAAGATGCCAAATAAACCATAGAAGGAAGCTAAACCGATCATAGGGAAACGCAGTAAGCGAACTGAAATAGACATATTTGGTGCCGGTAAAACAAAGGAAGAGATCGCCGTAATAGAAACAACGATGATTAAAAAGGCAGATACAATTCCTGCTTGAACAGCAGCTTGCCCGATTACCAATGTACCAACGATTGTAATTGCTGAACCAACTGCTCTTGGCATTCGAATACCTGCCTCTCGTAAAATCTCAAAAGCTATCTCCATGAGAAGAACTTCAACAAAGGCTGGAAAAGGAACACCTTCCCGCTGTGCCAATAAACTAAATAATAAATTCGGCAAGATCATTTCATGATGAAAGGTTGTTAAAGCGATATATAAAGAGGGCACTAATAAAGCGATTAAGAAACAGCAAAAACGCAAAAACCTTAAGAAGGAGCTAATATCAGCTCGCTCATAATAATCCTCCGCCGCTTGAAAAAATTGCACAAATAGCGCTGGAGCTACGAGAACAAAAGGTGTACCATCAACGACAATAGCTACACGCCCTTCTAGCAGCAGACTAGCTACTACGTCTGGGCGTTCCGAATTGTAGATAGTAGGGAAGGGAGTGAGCGTATTATCTTGAATTAATTCCTCGATGTATCCACTTTCTAAAATAGAATCAATATCGATTTTCTCTAATCGTTCTCTTACTTCTTGAACAAGATCGTCTTTAGCAATTCCTTTAATATACATCAGTGCGACATTGGTTTTAGTGACACGCCCAATAACTTTATTTTCTAACCATAAATCGGGATCTTTTATTTTCCTTCGAATGAGAGCAGTATTCGTCCTCAAATTCTCTGAAAAGGCTTCCTTTGGTCCTCTTATTACGCTTTCACTTGACGATTCTGTTACACCACGATCTCTCCAACCTTTTAAACCGATAACAATGCCTTTCGTATATCCGTCTAATAAAAAAATAACATTCCCAGATAATAAATAAGTAAAGAGAGAATCGAAATCATTGACATCTTGGATCTCTCCAACCGTCAGTACAAAGCTTTTTAGATAATCTAATAGAGACGATTTTGAAAGCTTATTGCTCTCTAATTGTTCATCATTAAAGTCAAACATAAGCGTTTCCATAAAATGTTGGATCGATTTTGTATCAGTTAGTCCATCAGTATAAATAATCGCCGCTCTAATTTCTCCTTGTTTACCTAAATTGATTTCTCTAATAATAATATCTCCGCTGTTTCCTAATACTTTTTTCACATATTGAATGTTTGTTTCGAGACGAGTTTTAATTAAAATCTCTTTTCGAGAATCGTGATTGTTTTTTTCATTATAAGATCGTCTTTTTCCTATCATTTATATCACTCCATATTAAGAAGTAGTATGACCCATTATTTTCAATTTATGTTTTTATTAAAGGACATTGTGTCTTCTGTCATTTTTGCTATAATAAAAGGAAATGAATACATTAAAATGTTTTCTAGGGTTCCGCAATTTTTATTGGTCTGGACCGAGAGAAAACTCACAGCTTTGCTGTGTCACGGAAGGATAAAAGCCTGGGAGAACTGTATAACAGTGATCTCATGGCTTTTTTTATTTTTTTGGTCAAAATAAAATGAAGGAGTGTTGTAAATGAATACGACATGGGTAAAGGTGTTTGTTGCAGCGTTGTTTGAAGTGTTTTGGGTTATCGGGTTAAAACATGCAGATGATTTCTGGACTTGGGGAGGAACCGTGATTGCGATCATTATTAGCTTCTATTTAATGATTATGGCAGGGCGTGTACTGCCTGTTGGCACGGTGTATGCCGTTTTCGTTGGGATGGGGACAGCAGGTACGGTTATTTCTGAAATTATTTTCTTCGGAGAGCCTTTTCAGCTCGAGAAAATATTATTCATCCTGCTCTTGCTCATCGGCGTAATCGGTTTGAAAGTAGTAACAAAAGAGAAAGAAGGGGTGGATGCATAATGGCTTGGGCTTCTTTAATTTTTGCAGGACTTTTTGAAATGCTTGGTGTCATTATGATTAATAAATTCCATCATGACCGTAATTGGCAATCGATTGCTTTATTAATTGGATCATTTGCTATAAGTTTTCTATTGCTTGCCTATGCAATGGTAGATTTGCCAATGGGTACCGCATATGCCATTTGGACGGGTATCGGTGCCTCAGGTGGAGCAATTATGGGGATGCTACTTTATCATGAAGCAAAAAATTGGAAAAGAATTTTGTTTATCGCGATCATCATTGCGGCAGCGGTAGGACTCAAGCTCGTTTCTTAAAGCTTCTAAATATGGTAAGATAAGAGATATATTCGCTGATTTCGGGGGTGAAATCAAATGAACTCTCGTGTAACAACAAGAGAAAAAATCCTTGATTTACTGAAAAAAGAGGCACAGATGACCGTGGGGCAGCTGGCTTTAAACTTAAATATTACTGAAATGGCAGTAAGAAAACATCTGAATATACTTGATCGCGATGCTTTCATCCATGTATCAGAGGTGAAACAGCCGATGGGGCGTCCTGTTCAAGTTTTCTCATTAACAGAGAAAGCAGAGGAACTCTTTCCGAAAAATTATGAAAACCTAACAGTGGAATTCCTTCGAGATCTTGAAGAGCTTCAAGGTGAAGAAATGATCGACAAGCTTTTTGATATGAGAAGTAGACGACTCGTGCTTGAATACGATGGATTATTGAAAAATAAATCTAATCAAGAAAAAATAGAAACACTTAAACAGATCCAAAGTGAAAAAGGCTATATGGCGGATCTGATCAAAATCAATGATCAACAATTCGAGTTAATTGAATACAATTGTCCAATCTTAGAAGTATCGAAGAATTATAAACAAGCATGCAAATGTGAAACAAATATGTTTAAAGAAGTATTAAAGACTGATGCTGTTTCGCGCACAATTTGCAGAGCTGATGGAGAAAACCATTGCCGTTTTTTAATCTCGTTTGATGATCGATCTGACCGTTCGAGTTGAAATGAAATAGGTGATAAAGTGGACTATTGGAACGTAGTTGAAAACCCTACCGATAGTATTTATCGACAGTTAATTAAAGTATTATGCGCTAACTCTGATCAATTCTATTTTGTTACAAGGAAGGAATTAACATATAATCGAGAAATGCTTGATCAATTTCACGCTTACACGATCGAAACATACAAAACCAAGAAATGGGCTAATACAATAACGAAAGGCTCACCTGCAACTGTGTATGTAATAGAAGCCAATAGAGATACTTGTAAATTACTGCTACAACTATCTAATTCCTTATACGATTGGGTAGCACCAAATTTGCCGGAAGATTTAACATTTATAAAAAACAATTTTGTTTGGTTCACATGCACCACTCATGAGGAATTCGGAGGATTTACTATTCGTTCTGAGTATTATAGAAATTTAATTCATCAAATCGAAGGCTTAAAAATTGAAAAGGAAGAGTAATAACAAATGGAAACCATTTTACAATTGAGGTTTCCATTTCTATTATAAAAATATCAACATTTTAGAGAGTCTTAATGTTTAATAGGCAAGTTATTTGCTTTCTTTGTGCATTTTATTTTATGATCAATATATACTTTATAAACTATAAAGTATAAAAACTATTTAGGGGGATTAACATGGGGAAATTTACATTACCAGCTTTACCGTATGACTTTCAAGCACTGGAGCCTGTGATCGATCAACAAACAATGGAAATTCATCATGGCAAACATCATCAAACGTACGTAAATAACTTAAATGCAGCACTTGAAAATCATCAGGATTTACATAATCAATCTTTAGAAGAGCTACTCTCAAATATAGAAGCTTTACCAGAATCGATTCAAACAGCAGTGAGAAATAATGGGGGCGGCCATTTAAACCACTCATTATTTTGGGAACTTTTAGCTCCACCATCTGAAAATAATGTTCCAACGGGTACGATCGCAACAGCTATCGATGAAAGCTTTGGTAGTTTTGAAGCGTTTAAAGAGGCGTTTTCTAAAGCTGCGACAACAAGATTCGGCTCTGGTTGGGCATGGCTGATTGTGAACAAAGACAAAAAATTGGAGGTCACAAGCTCACCTAATCAAGATCACCCGATCATGGAAGGCAATGCGGCGATTTTAGGCTTAGATGTGTGGGAACATGCCTATTATTTAGCTTATCAAAACAGAAGACCTGACTATATTGCAAACTTTTTCAAAATCGTTAATTGGGAAGCTGTAAACAAAAATTACGAAAAGGCTCTTAATAAATAACGATGGATAAAAGGATACGAGGCTTGCTAGCTTCTATCCTTTTATTATGATTAGCCAAAAGGAGCAACATTATGGACACAATCCAACAATATAAAGAAGTGATGGGCAATTATCCGACGGGCGTGACCGTTGTGACGACTTTTGATCAAGAACATAAACCAGTAGGGCTTACTGTAAATTCATTCGCATCTGTCTCATTAGACCCATTGCTCATTTTATGGTCAATTGATAAATCTGTTTCGACTTATGATACGTTTTTACAAACAGAAAAATTTGCGGTTAATATTTTGGCTGAGGATCAAGCGGATCTTTGTATGCTATTTGCAAGCAGGCTAGAGGATCGCTTTAGTCAATGTGATTGGAAGGAATCCGAATTTCAATTACCCATCCTTTCCAACACATTAGCGGTGCTGCAATGCCAAGTGTTTAAAAAAGTAGATGCGGGTGATCATACGATTTTCATTGGCGAAGTGAAGCATATTCACAACGAAGAGAAACAGCCGCTTTTATACCATAGAAGAAATGCGGGAGCAATCCCACAAGACTTTTACAAATGATTGCACAATTTGATGAGATGAAGAGTTCAAATAAAAATCCTCAAGGAAGTTTCTTCCCTTGAGGATTTTTTTACGGCTTAGAAATCCCATCAACGGCTTAGAAATCCCATCAACGGCTTAGAAATCCCATCAACGGCTTAGAAATCCCATCAACGGCTTAGAAATCCCATCAACGGCTTAGAAATCCCATCAACGGCTTAGAAATC
>NZ_JAGYPD010000007.1 GCF_018343515.1 Bacillus sp. FJAT-50079
GATTAAGTTAATAAGGGCGCACGGCGGATGCCTTGGCACTAGGAGCCGATGAAGGACGGGACTAACACCGATATGCTTCGGGGAGCTGTAAGCAAGCGTTGATCCGGAGATTTCCGAATGGGGAAACCCACTGCTCGTAATGGAGTAGTATCCATTTCTGAATACATAGGAAATGGAAGGCAGACCCGGGGAACTGAAACATCTAAGTACCCGGAGGAAGAGAAAGAAACATCGATTCCCTAAGTAGCGGCGAGCGAAACGGGAAGAGCCCAAACCAAGAGGCTTGCCTCTTGGGGTTGTAGGACACTCTACACGGAGTTACAAAGGAACGAAGTAGATGAAGCGGTCTGGAAAGACCCGCCAGAGAAGGTAACAGCCCTGTATTCGAAACTTCGTTCCCTCCAGAGTGGATCCTGAGTACGGCGGGACACGTGAAATCCCGTCGGAAGCAGGGAGGACCATCTCCCAAGGCTAAATACTCCCTAGTGACCGATAGTGAACCAGTACCGTGAGGGAAAGGTGAAAAGCACCCCGGAAGGGGAGTGAAAAAGATCCTGAAACCGTGTGCCTACAAGTAGTCAGAGCACATTCATGTGTGATGGCGTGCCTTTTGTAGAATGAACCGGCGAGTTGCGATTTCATGCAAGGTTAAGTTGAAGAGACGGAGCCGCAGCGAAAGCGAGTCTGAATAGGGCGAATAAGTATGAGGTCGCAGACCCGAAACCAGGTGATCTACCCATGTCCAGGGTGAAGGTAAGGTAACACTTACTGGAGGCCCGAACCCACGTACGTTGAAAAGTGCGGGGATGAGGTGTGGGTAGCGGTGAAATTCCAATCGAACCTGGAGATAGCTGGTTCTCTCCGAAATAGCTTTAGGGCTAGCCTCAAGGTAAGAGTGTTGGAGGTAGAGCACTGTTTGGACTAGGGGCCCTCATCGGGTTACCGAATTCAGACAAACTCCGAATGCCAATTACTTGTCCTTGGGAGTCAGACTGCGAGTGATAAGATCCGTAGTCGAGAGGGAAACAACCCAGACCGCCAGCTAAGGTCCCAAAGTATACGTTAAGTGGAAAAGGATGTGGAGTTGCTTAGACAACCAGGATGTTGGCTTAGAAGCAGCCACCATTTAAAGAGTGCGTAATAGCTCACTGGTCGAGTGACTCTGCGCCGAAAATGTACCGGGGCTAAACGTATCACCGAAGCTGCGGATTGACACCTTCTGGTGTCAATGGTAGGAGAGCGTTCTAAGGGCTGTGAAGCCAGATCGTAAGGACTGGTGGAGCGCTTAGAAGTGAGAATGCCGGTATGAGTAGCGAAAGAAGGGTGAGAATCCCTTCCACCGAATGCCTAAGGTTTCCTGAGGAAGGCTCGTCCGCTCAGGGTTAGTCGGGGCCTAAGCCGAGGCCGAAAGGCGTAGGCGATGGACAACAGGTTGATATTCCTGTACCACCTAATTTCCGTTTGAGTAATGGGGGGACGCAGGAGGATAGGGTAAGCGCGCTGCTGGATTAGCGCGTCCAAGCAGGTAGGCTGGGAGTGAGGCAAATCCTTACTCCTAAGGCTGAACTGTGATGGCGAGGGAAATATAGTACCGAAGTTCCTGATTCCACACTGCCAAGAAAAGCCTCTAGCGAGGAAATGGGTGCCCGTACCGCAAACCGACACAGGTAGGCGAGGAGAGAATCCTAAGGTGATCGAGAGAACTCTCGTTAAGGAACTCGGCAAAATGACCCCGTAACTTCGGGAGAAGGGGTGCTCCCGCGAGTGAAAGCTTGCGGAAGCCGCAGTGAATAGGCCCAGGCGACTGTTTAGCAAAAACACAGGTCTCTGCGAAGCCGTAAGGCGAAGTATAGGGGCTGACGCCTGCCCGGTGCTGGAAGGTTAAGAGGAGCGCTTAGACTTCGGTCGAAGGTGCGAATTGAAGCCCCAGTAAACGGCGGCCGTAACTATAACGGTCCTAAGGTAGCGAAATTCCTTGTCGGGTAAGTTCCGACCCGCACGAAAGGCGCAACGATCTGGGCACTGTCTCAACGAGAGACTCGGTGAAATTATAGTACCTGTGAAGATGCAGGTTACCCGCGACAGGACGGAAAGACCCCGTGGAGCTTTACTGCAGCCTGATATTGAATGTTGGTGCAGCTTGTACAGGATAGGTAGGAGCCTTGGAAACCGGAGCGCCAGCTTCGGTGGAGGCATTGGTGGGATACTACCCTTGCTGTATTGACATTCTAACCCGCAGCCGTGATCCGGCTGGGAGACAGTGTCTGGCAGGCAGTTTGACTGGGGCGGTCGCCTCCTAAAATGTAACGGAGGCGCCCAAAGGTTCCCTCAGAATGGTTGGAAATCATTCGCAGAGTGTAAAGGCACAAGGGAGCTTGACTGCGAGACCTACAAGTCGAGCAGGGACGAAAGTCGGGCTTAGTGATCCGGTGGTTCCGCATGGAAGGGCCATCGCTCAACGGATAAAAGCTACCCCGGGGATAACAGGCTTATCTCCCCCAAGAGTTCACATCGACGGGGAGGTTTGGCACCTCGATGTCGGCTCATCGCATCCTGGGGCTGTAGTCGGTCCCAAGGGTTGGGCTGTTCGCCCATTAAAGCGGTACGCGAGCTGGGTTCAGAACGTCGTGAGACAGTTCGGTCCCTATCCGTCGTGGGCGCAGGAAATTTGAGAGGAGCTGTCCTTAGTACGAGAGGACCGGGATGGACGCACCGCTGGTGTACCAGTTGTTCCGCCAGGAGCATCGCTGGGTAGCTATGTGCGGACGGGATAAGTGCTGAAAGCATCTAAGCATGAAGCCCCCCTCAAGATGAGATTTCCCATAGCGCAAGCTAGTAAGATCCCTGAAAGATGATCAGGTTGATAGGTCCGGTGTGGAAGTGTGGTGACACATGGAGCTGACGGATACTAATCGATCGAGGACTTAATCAATTTATTACATGGTTTACCTTCTCATTTATCTAGTTTTGAGGGAATGAATAAAAACCCTTGAAAAAAAGCAAAAAATGATTATAATAAAACTTGTCTTAGTAATTTGTCTGGTGACGATAGCGAAGAGGTCACACCCGTTCCCATCTCGAACACGGCAGTTAAGCTCTTCAGCGCCGATGGTAGTTGGGGGACTCCCCCTGCAAGAGTAGGACGTTGCCAGGCAAATAAAAAGCAAACTTGGTTGGTTGTACGATAATCTTAAATCACTCATTCCGCAGTAGCTCAGTGGTAGAGCTATCGGCTGTTAACCGATCGGTCGTAGGTTCGAATCCTACCTGCGGAGCCATGCTTCCATAGCTCAGTAGGTAGAGTGCTTCCATGGTAAGGAAGAGGTCACCGGTTCGATCCCGGTTGGAAGCTTCCAGGAACATCTTTATACATACTAATAATGGCCCCTTGGTCAAGCGGTTAAGACACCGCCCTTTCACGGCGGTAACACGGGTTCGAATCCCGTAGGGGTCACCATTTTTTTTTGATTAAAAGGAAGTAATTTATTTTCAATGGAGGATTAGCTCAGCTGGGAGAGCATCTGCCTTACAAGCAGAGGGTCGGCGGTTCGATCCCGTCATCCTCCACCATATAAATATGCCGGCCTAGCTCAATTGGTAGAGCAACTGACTTGTAATCAGTAGGTTGGGGGTTCAAGTCCTCTGGCCGGCACCAGGTTTGTTTTTTTATGAAAAAACGGTGGGGTAGCGAAGTGGCTAAACGCGGCGGACTGTAAATCCGCTCCCTCCGGGTTCGGCGGTTCGAATCCGTCCCCCACCACCATTTATACTATTTATGCATACATCTCTGATTGAAGGGTATTATACATAATATGTTAATTCATCAATGGGCTATAGCCAAGCGGTAAGGCAACGGACTTTGACTCCGTCATTCGTTGGTTCGAATCCAGCTAGCCCAGCCATTGAGCCATTAGCTCAGTCGGTAGAGCATCTGACTTTTAATCAGAGGGTCGCAGGTTCGAATCCTGCATGGCTCATTATTGTAATTAAATGTAAGTGATTATTGGTTGTCTTGATATATCAAGACTTCTTTGCATTTTGTTTTAAATTTAGGGGCCTTAGCTCAGCTGGGAGAGCGCCTGCCTTGCACGCAGGAGGTCAGCGGTTCGATCCCGCTAGGCTCCACCAAATTACATAAAATCACTCCGTTCATATTTTGAACGGAGTTTTCTTTTATTACTACTTGCATAAATATTCAAAAAATAGTTGAGTTGAGTCATATCCATTAATTCGGTAATATATGATGCGAGGGGGAAAAGGGATGAAAAAAAGACTGACTGTTATCGGAATGCCGTTGGATTATGGGCAAATGAGACGCGGCGTTGATATGGGGCCGAGTGCAATTCGCTATGCTGGGGTGATCGAGCGCTTGGAAAAGCTCCAGTATGAAATTGAGGATGACGGAGATGTTGTGATTGACCGTTCTGAAGCTAATCAGGTTTCAAATGACAAGCTAAGACATGCTGAAGTCATTGTCCGGGCAAACGAGCAGCTTGCAAATAAAGTCGATCAAATTGTAAAAGAAGGCTCCTTTCCATTAATATTGGGAGGGGATCATAGCATTGCGATCGGAACACTTGCAGGAATAGCGAAGCACTATAAAAATCTTGGGGTCATTTGGTTTGATGCTCATGGCGATTTAAATACGGTAGACACAACTCCATCGGGCAATATTCATGGTATGTCTTTAGCCGCTAGTCTTGGCTTTGGGGCAACTTCTTTAACGAATTTGGGAGGATATCAGCCGAAGATAAGGCCTGAAAATGTTGTGATTATTGGCGCAAGGGATTTCGATGAAGGGGAAAAGAGGCTTATTCAAGAACAAAATATAAAAGTATATACGATGCATGAAATTGATCGACTTGGAATGACAAAGGTAATAGAAGAAACGATTCATTATTTAAAAGAACGAACAGATGGAGTTCATTTATCGCTTGATTTAGATGGATTAGATCCACTCGATGCCCCAGGGGTTGGCACACCTGTCCTTGGTGGTATAAGTTATCGAGAAAGTCATTTGGCGATGGAGATGCTTGCGGAATCTGAACTTATTACGTCAGCTGAATTCGTAGAAGTAAACCCAATTTTGGATGAGAAAAATAAAACTGCGGAAGTAGCAGTCGCTTTAATGGGGTCGCTTTTAGGGGAGAAATTATTATAAAAGCAGCAGTTCTGATTTTATAGAACTACTGCTTTTTTGTGATAATTGTCTGATATTTATATAATAGTTTGTCCAATTGATTGCTAATATTGATTACTCGTTCATCAATAAATGAGGATGACAACCCCAATTCGATCATGTTTTTTCTATTTTCTTCGATTTTTATTAACAAATCATCTGCGGTCATAAGTGACAAGCCTCCTGACAAGTCTTTATTTATTGTATTTCCCATTTTTGAAAAATATAAACCAATTGTTGTAATCTTTGTTAATATAGAGAGGTATGCTTTTATTTATGTTTTAATGAAACCTTTTTCTTTTACATACGTAAGAATGGATAACCGCATAGAGCGGGAGGTAGAAAGAATGGATGCGATTGTCAATCAAAGAATTAAACAGGTGCTGCGTGGGGATCAGGAAGCTTTTGGAGAGATTGTAGAAATTTATAAAGATAAGATCTTTCATTTAAGTTACCGGATGTTGGGAAATCGTCATGAGGCAGAAGATATAGCTCAGGAGGCATTTGTTAGAGCTTATGTTAATATTCACAGCTTTAACCAAAAGCGGAAATTTTCTACGTGGCTATATCGAATTGCTACAAATCTATGCATCGATCGAATTAGGAAAAAGAAACCTGATTATTTCCTTGATGCAGAAGTAGCTGGAACAGACGGGCTAACGATGTATTCTCAAATCGCGGCAGAAGGGAAAACGCCTGATTCAGAAGTGGAAACACTGGAGACACAGGAGATGGTACAAAGGGAAATATTAAAACTGCCAGATAAATATAGGGCGGTTATCGTTTTGCGATATATTGATGAGTTATCGTTAAAAGAGATCGGAGAAGTGTTAGAAATTCCACTTGGAACCGTGAAAACGCGTATCCATCGTGGACGTGAAGCTTTGCGTAAGCAGCTACACAATTTGTAGGAAAGGTGAGAAGGAAATTGAAGGCATGTCCTGAAGAGATGATTCTCTATATGCAAGATTATTTCGATAATGACTTGTCGCAGAGAAATGAACAAGTGTTGAAAGAACATTTGCAAAGCTGCCCAGATTGCCAAAAACACTTTCAGGAACTTAAAAGAACAATTGCTAACATTAAAAGCACTTCTCATATTGAAGTTCCTAATGGCTTTACCGCTAACGTTATGGCTCGATTACCGAAGGAAAAAAGCAGTGTCAGTATAAAGAGATGGTTCCGCCATCATCCTTTGCTTGCAGCAGCTTCATTATTTCTTATATTAATGGCAGGCAGTATGTTTAATGTCTGGAATGATGATCAAAAATTTTCTGTCACAATGCAAGAGAATCTCGTTGTTGAAAATGGAACAGTAATTGTTCCAGAAGGAAAGATTGTTGAGGGAGATATTACTGTAAAAAACGGTAATTTACGTATAGAGGGCGAAGTACATGGAAATGTTACCATTATAAATGGTGAACGTTATTTGGCTACGGCAGGAAATGTAACAGGGGATATTGAAGAAATTAATGAGATGTTTGAGTGGTTTTGGTATAAAATAAAAGCAGGTGGGAAGAAAATCATCCTTTTATTTGACGAAAAGTAATTCCGGAGAATACTTAAGGGCAGATGCTTGGCATCTGTCCTTTTCAAGTCTGGCTTTACTCGCAAATAAAAAAATATGATATAATGATGAAGTTATTTAAAATAGAAAAAAATGAGAACAAGCTATATTGAAAAAATTAGTGGAGGAAAGAATATGCCGTTTGCAGATTTTACCATTATGGACTATTTGTCCAGCATAGTGGATATTTTCCTCGTTTGGTTTGTTATTTATAAATTAATTATGCTCATTCGTGGTACAAAGGCTGTCCAACTTTTAAAAGGAATATTTGTCATTATTATCATCTGGTTTTTAAGTGACTTCTTCCATTTAAATACGTTAGGGATGATGATGGAAACCGTCATTACTTGGGGGTTTCTTGCGATTATTATCATCTTTCAACCTGAATTAAGGCGGACGCTAGAGCAGCTTGGTCGTGGGAAAATATTTGCTAGAACGAGCATTCATGAAGATGAGGAGCGTAAACAAAGAGTGGATTCCATCGTGGAGGCGGTCGCTTATATGGCAAAACGGCGGATCGGTGCTTTAATCTCTGTGGAAAGGGAAACAGGTATGGGGGATTACATAGAAACTGGAATCCCACTCCATTCTAATTTAACTCCAGAGCTTTTGATTAATATTTTTATACCGAATACTCCATTACATGATGGGGCTGTAATCATTCAGAAAAACCAAATTGCCGCAGCTGCATGTTATTTGCCTTTATCGGAAAGTCCGTTTATCTCCAAAGAATTGGGGACGCGGCACCGGGCGGCTCTAGGGATTAGTGAAGTAACTGATAGCTTAACGATCATTGTTTCAGAAGAAACTGGCCATGTATCCGTTACACAAAACGGTGAGCTTTATCGAGATTTATCCAATGATGAGTTCGAAAAGCTTTTAGAAAAAGAACTTCTTATTGAAAATAAAGGTAAGCAGTCTTCTTCATCATTTTGGAAAAGAAAGGAGAAGGCAAAGAATGGATAAGTTTATGGAAAGCCCATGGTTTATGCGATTGATAGCATTGCTACTTGCTCTTCTCTTATTTTTTACTGCAAATGATTTAATGAACAAGGAATCGAGAACAACTCCAAATGGAATGGAATCGAATGATATGGATACGATTACCGATGTTCCTTTGGAAATCATTTATGATACGGAAAATTTAGTCGTATCAGGTGTGCCACAATCGGTTGATGTAAAAATTGAAGGGCAACGAAGATTTGTCGAAGCGACAAAGAGACAAAGGGATTTTAGCGTGTATATTGATTTGTCAGATGTTGAAATCGGAAAACATCGTGTACCGATTTTGTATAAAGATGTGTCTGAAAAATTAAAGGTTACGATTGAACCGCAATATGTAGATATTACCTTGCAAGAAAGAGTAACCGAGGAATTTAAAGTTGAGGCAGAGTTCAATCGGGGAATTTTAGCCGAAGGATTTGAAGCTGAAAAGCCAGAAATAAAGCCGAAAACAGTGAAAATAACAGGTGCGAAAGATGTCATTGATAAGGTGACTTATGTGAAAGCAACAATTGATACAAGTGGGTTAATCAATGACACGATTAAGAAAGAGGCACTTGTGACCGTACTTGATCAAGATTTAAATAAGCTGGATGTAATTGTGGAACCGTCATCTGTTTTGGTGACAATACCGGTGACCAATCCAAGAAAAAATGTTCCTGTTAAAATTAATCGAACGGGCACACCTCCTAGTGATATTGAGATTATTACTGTAAGTACAAATACACCTGAAGTCGTTATTTTTGGTCGCACCGAAATTCTTCAGTCGATTAACGAGATTGAAGTGAATGTTGATGTGAGTGGGATTACGGAAGATACAGAAATAGAAGTTCCCGTTAAAGCTCCGTCAGGAGTAAATAAACTAACGCCTGAAACAATTACTGTAAAAATCGTTGCGGAAAAAAAGGAGCAAGAGTCAACAATCTCTGATTTAAGCTTGGAGAGCAAGGGATTGGATCAAGGGCTCGATCTGGAGTTTGTGTCACCAACAGATGGCATTGCATCGATTACGGTGACAGGGCTAAAGGAAGAGCTTGAAAAAATCAACAAAGACGACCTTCATGTTTTCTTCAATGCGGAGGGTCTTGGGCAAGGTGAACATGAGGTTAGTCTGGAAGTGACCGGACTAGGTGATCTGAAATATGAGTTATCTGTAAAAGTAGCAAAAATTCGATTAATAGAAAAAGAAGCTGTCTAGAATAAGACATTGTTTGAAGAAGGAGCGATTTAGTAAAATGGGTAAATACTTTGGAACGGATGGAGTACGAGGGGTAGCAAATGCGGAACTAACGCCTGAATTGGCATTTAAGTTAGGGCGGTTTGGTGGATATGTGTTAACTAAAAATGCGGAGCGCCCAAAGGTCATCATCGGTCGAGATACCCGTATCTCCGGACATATGCTTGAAGGTGCTCTCGTGGCCGGATTGCTCTCAATTGGAGCGGAAGTCATGCGCTTAGGAGTAATCTCTACTCCAGGAGTATCGTTTTTAACAAAAGTGTTGGGAGCCCATGCGGGAGTAATGATCTCGGCATCTCATAATCCAGTAGCTGATAATGGGATTAAGTTTTTTGGGCCAGACGGATTCAAACTATCAGATGAACAAGAGGACGAAATCGAAGCGTTGCTTGACGAAAGTGATGATCAATTACCGAGACCCGTTGGTGCAGATCTAGGTCTTGTAAATGATTATTTTGAAGGTGGACAAAAATATTTACAATTTTTAAAGCAAACGGTTGATGAGGATTTCTCTGGTATACACGTAGCTTTGGATTGTGCCCACGGTGCGACTTCATCGCTTGCTACTCACTTATTCGCGGATTTGGAAGCAGATATCACAACAATGGGAGCAACGCCGAACGGATTAAATATTAATGAGGGTGTTGGTTCAACACATCCAGAAGCATTGGCTTCTCTTGTAAAAGAAAAAGGCGCTGATGTTGGACTAGCTTTTGATGGTGATGGAGATAGGCTCATTGCGATTGATGAAAACGGCGATATCGTTGACGGTGACCAAATCCTTTACATTTGTGGTAGGCATTTGAAGGAGGAAGGAAGATTAAAGCAATCAACAGTCGTATCTACTGTCATGAGCAATCTCGGCTATTATAAAGGCCTTGAGGAACTCGGAATTAAAAGCGCCCAAACGGCGGTAGGTGATCGATATGTTGTCGAGGAAATGAAGGCAAATGGGTATAATTTGGGAGGAGAACAATCAGGACATATTATTTTCCTTGATTATAATACAACAGGTGACGGCTTATTAACTGGTCTTCAACTTGTGAATATTATGAAGCACACAGGTAAGCCGCTTTCTGAACTTGCCAAAGGCATGAAAAAATACCCACAAAAACTTGTTAACATTAGAGTAACTGATAAATATCACGTAACCGACAACGAAAAGGTGAAAGAAATCATCGACGAAGTCGAAGCCGAAATGAATGGAAACGGTCGAATTCTCGTTCGCCCATCAGGAACGGAACCACTCGTTCGTGTCATGTGTGAAGCTGCAACAAAAGAACAATGTGAAGAATATGTAAATCGCATCGCGGTCGTTGTACAGGCTGAAATGGGGTTGCAGGAATAGAATAACATGTGCCAGGCACTACCCAAAAGATGTCGATGGATGTTGGCCTGGGGTGTGCTTGGTATTTTTATGTATGGAAGCTGGGTCCATATAGACAGCTTTAAATAGGAGATCATTCGAGTTAGAGCATAAGGTTTTTATAAAATGAGTAAGGAGATTTTTTTACGATGACATATGAAAATTCTAATTTACCGCCAAAGACTTGTTCGATTGAACGGCTTGTTACAGTTTCTGAAGATGTTGAAAAAGTATTGAGTGGGCAAAAGACAGCCACGCGCCGCAATGGAAGGTACGCTGATGTTGGTGAAGTAATGACGCTTCAAGGGTATGATTTCGTTGTTAAGCGAGTGTATGTTCAGGAGCTCGGAGAATTAACGGATGAGGATGCGAAGCAGGAAGGGTATGGTAATGTCACAGATTACAAAGAAGCAATTTTAGCGATGCATCCAGGCATGCCTTGGGTGCCAAAAATGAAAGTATGGGTGCATGAATTCGCACGTGCTTAATTAGATGACTGGTGAAGAAAAATAATATTTCTTCACCAGTTTTAATTTAGGGAAAGGATGGGAAGCGATGCGAGCATTATCAGTGCAGTTGGAAAATTGGGTGCTGCATTCTGTTGGTGAAGAAGCTTCGATCTGTTCAATTCAAAGACTGTTTGGTGGTACTTCCTCACTTGTACATCAGCTAACTTTACAATCGGGTGGAGAAACGTTTGATGTTGTTCTGCGACAGTTTACAAATAAGCAGTGGCTTGAGGAAGAACCTGATTTAGCTTTACATGAAGCCGAAAGTTTACGTTTGGCAAGTCACACCAAGCTAGAGACTCCACAGTTAATTGCTTTTGATGAAATAGGAAGAGAGGCTGGTGTTCCTGCTGTCCTTATGTCAATGCTTGAAGGGACGGTCGTTTTGGAGCCTGAAAATACCCATAACTGGACAAATGAACTGGCGCAAACGTTGGTGAATATTCATCAACAAGATGCAGATGAGTTCGCATGGAGCTATTATACATACAAAGATCTAGCTGCTCTGGAAATTCCAAACTGGTCATCCTTAACAAAAGAGTGGAAAGATGCCTTTCGGATCGTGAAAGGCCCGCGGCCGGAGGTGAGGAATACATTCATTCATCGAGATTACCACCCAGCCAATGTTCTCTGGTTACATCATTCGGTCAGCGGAGTTGTCGATTGGGTGAATGCGTGCCGAGGTCCTGCTGGGATTGATGTTGGGCATTGTCGATTAAATTTAGCAATGCTACACGGTGTTCAAGTGGCCGACCATTTTTTATCTGCGTATGAAAAACATGCTAGCGCTTCTTTTTCATACGATCCATATTGGGATTTGTTATCTATTATTGATATTCTTTTTGACCCGCCTGAAGTATTCCCAGGTTGGATCGAATTGGGAGTGACCGGGCTAACAGATGCGATCGTAAGGGAGCGCTTAGAAGCGTATTTGGTTAGTGTGTTAAAGGCGAGGTAGGTATATCGGGAAAAGCCGCTTAGAAATCGTCTAACAGCTTACAAATCCCACCTGATACAAAAAAGTGCCCCTCCCATCACCTGATTTTTAAAAATAGTTTGACATTTGATTTTTTTCATGGGAGAATGTACACGTGTACATAACTATGAGGTGAGGAAATGTCAAAAGCGAAAAGAAAAGATGTTGCTGCATTAGCGGGTGTTTCAGAAGCGACGGTATCCCGGGTGTTTAATAATGTTGCTCCATTGCGTGAGGAAACGAAGCGTAAAGTGTTAGAAGCGGCAAAGCAATTGAATTACCAACCGAACGCCATCGCTCAAAGTTTTGCAAGGGGGAAAAGTGGAAATATTGGTGTGCTTGTCCCATCACTACCTAAGGTAAGAATGTTCTCCACCTATTACTTTTCGGAGATTTTAAGCGGGATTGGGATGCGGCTTGCTGAGATGGATTACGGATTGCTTTTGTTATTCTACTCACCACATGAACCGATTGATTATGTGACATTATTTCATACCCAGAAAGTCGACGGCTGTATTATTCTTGGTTCGAAAAATGTTCCGAGAGACAAAGGGGCAATTGAACAACTTCATGAATTGAAGCTCCCATATTGTTTGATTAATCAACGGTTTGATGGGTATGAATTTCATTCGATTGATGCGGATCATCGTGATGGAAGCTTTCAAGCGATATCTCATTTAATAAAAACCGGTCATGAAAAAATTGCTTTTTTAAACGGACCACTTGAATTTTCCAATAGTTTGGATCGGTTGGAAGGATTTAAGACGGCGATGCAGACCTATGATCTGGGATGGAGTTCGGAATGGATTTTCACAGGAAATTATAGTCGGACGAGTGGATATCAAGCTGCTGAAAAAATTGGACAAATCATTGCAGAAATAGATGCTGTTTTCGTGGCAAATGATCGAATGGCGATAGGTTTAATGCAAGGGTTAAATGAGCAAGGTTTTCGGGCAGGTCGAGATTACTCACTTATAGGCTGTGATGATTCAGACATAGCGAGCATGACGGAACCACAATTAAGTTCCGTGAGAGTTCCACTATTTGAAATGGGGATAAAAGCGGCGAATGCAGTTTTTCAACTCATTTCAAACGATTCGTCTAAGCTTACTATTCATGAGCAGTTGCCAGTCACTTTTATTGCGAGGAATTCAATTATGAGGAAGGAGATAGACAAGTGAAGAAACTAAATATTGGTATGGTTGGATATAAATTTATGGGTAAGGCTCATAGCCATGCATACCACGATTTACCATTATTTTTCCCAGATCATATTCACCCGGTAAAAAAGGTGATTTGTGGACGCAATCCCGAAGCGATCAAGAATGCTGCTCAGCAATTCGGTTGGGAGGAGTATACAACGGATTGGCGCGAACTTGTCGAGCGGGATGATATTGATGTCATTGATATCAATGCTCCAAGCAATGTGCATAAAGAAATTGCGATTGCTGCCGCAAAAGCAGGCAAGCATGTTTTTTGTGAGAAACCGTTAGCGCTCACACTCGAAGATTCTCGTGAAATGCTAGAAGCAGTAAAAGCGGCAGGAGTAAAGCATATGATTGGATTTAATTATCGTTTTACACCGGCTGTTATGCTTGCTAAGAAATTAATCGATGAAGGGCGGCTCGGAGATATTTACCATTTCCGTGCTTGGTTTTTACAAGATTGGCTTGTTGATCCTGAATTCCCGCTTGCATGGCGGTTACAAAAGGAAATTGCCGGCTCAGGTTCACACGGGGATCTTGGAGCACATCTTATCGATATGGCCCATTATTTACTTGGCGATATAAAAGAAGTGATCGGGATGAGTGAAACGTTTATTAAAGAAAGGCCGATTTCGGAAAATATGAGAGGGCTAACAGCTTCAAGTGAGAAGAATGCTGGAAAAGGAGCCGTCACAGTTGATGATGCAACATTGTTTTTAGCCCGCTTTGAAAATGGTGCCCTAGGAAGCTTTGAAGCTACGAGATTCGCATCAGGCCATAGAAGTACAAATTCATTTGAAATTAACGGCAGTAAAGGAAGCGTGATCTTCGATTTTGAGCGCTTAAATGAGCTTCAAGTGTATTTTGTTGATGATAAAGATGATGTTCAAGGGTTCCGACGTGTCCTTGCGACAGATGCTGCTCATGCTTATTCTGACGTATGGTGGCCAGCGGGGCATACGATCGGATATGAACATACATTTATTCATGCGACAGTTGAATTAATGGAAGCGTTTCAAGAGGAACGTATGCCTGTTCCGAACTTTGAAGATGGCGTGAAATGTCAGCAAGTATTAGAAGCGGTGGATCTTTCGATTGAAAAGCGACAATGGATAAAAGTCGCTGATTTATAGATCTGAGGAGAGTGAGAGAGATGAGTAAAAAGGCATTAATCGTTTGGGGTGGTTGGGACGGCCATGAGCCGGAACAAATTGCTCAAATTTTCAAAGGGATTCTGAAAGAGGAAAATTTTGAGGTAGAAGTATCCAATTCGCTAGATTCATATGCAGACGTAGAAAAGTTAAAATCATTAGATCTAATCATTCCGCATTGGACGATGGGGCAAATTGAAAAGAAGTATGTATTAAATATTTCTGAAGCAGTTGTGAGTGGTGTTGGCATTGCTGGTTGTCACGGAGGGATGTGCGATTCCTTCCGTAATAATGTGGACTGGCAGTTTATGACTGGAGGGAATTGGGTTGCCCACCCTGGAAATGATGGAGTGGAATACATGGTGAACATTAAACATTCGACTAGTCCGCTTCTTGAAGGACTAAGTGACTTTAAAGTAGTGAGTGAGCAATATTACTTACACTTTGACCCAGCAGTAGAAGTATTGGCGACTACAAGATTTCCCGTTGTAGAAGGTCCGCATTCGACAAATACACCTGTTGATATGCCTGTTGTTTGGACAAAAAGATGGGGAGTAGGTCGTGTATTTTACAGTTCATTAGGTCATAAGGCAAATATTGTTGACATGCCAGAAGTAAGAAAAATTATGCGGAGAGGTTTCCTTTGGACGGCTGAAGGAAAATCGCTTTACGGAACAAATGAAGCAGTCGCAGCATCAGGCAATGCTAGGTCATATACAGGTATGGGAGATAGCCAATAAGGGAAAAGTTCGGAGGAAGCGACTATGGAAAAGCTAAAAGTAGGGATCATAGGATGTGGAAACATTAGTTCCATATATATGGAAAACTGTCCGAAGTTTGAGTATCTTGATTTGGTGGCATGTGCTGATTTGGACATACAGAGAGCACAAGCTCAGGCGGAAAAGTATTCAATTTGCCATGCGTATACAGTAGAGGAATTGCTTGCTGATCCACAAATTGTTTTAGTGATTAACTTAACGATACCGAAGGCGCATGCTGAAATTAGCATACAGGCACTCCAAGCAGGTAAGCATGTATACTGTGAGAAGCCATTAGCAGTTACAAGAGAAGAAGGACAAAGAATTCTTCAAATAGCTGCAGAAAAGGGATTGTATGTTGGAAGTGCACCAGATACATTTTTAGGTGCCGGCATTCAAACGGCAATTCATTTGGTGAAAAACGGCGCAATTGGAACGCCAATCGGTGCATCTGCTTTCATGATGTCGCGTGGTCATGAGCATTGGCATCCAGATCCTGGATTTTACTATGATGTGGGCGGAGGACCAATGTTTGACATGGGGCCGTATTATTTAACAGCACTCATCTCCTTGCTTGGACCAATCAATCGCTTATCAGGGTCCGCTCGAATAAGCTATCCGGAGAGAACGATCATCAGTCAGCCAAAAGCGGGGGAAAAGATACAAGTACAATGTGCAACCCATATTTCCGGGACGATTGATTTTGCATCCGGTGCAATTGGAACGATTACAACAAGCTTCGATATTTTTGGTGGATCAACACTCCCGTTCATTGAACTGTATGGAAGCGAGGGGACATTGCTTGTCCCTAATCCAAACACCTTTGGTGGTCCAGTGAAGCTTCGCAAAAAGGGGGAGGAAGATTTTACGGACATTCCATTAACTCACGGCTATGTGCAAAATAGCAGGGGTCTTGGTGTTGCAGATATGGCAGAAGCGATCATAAATGGCAAAACCCACCGCGCCAATGGTGAGCTTGCTTACCACGTCTTGGAGGCTATGCATGGTTTTCATGATGCCTCTGAAAGTGGAAAATATTATGTAATGGAAAGTACATGCGATACCCCCGCACCTTTAATGAACAAATTAGAAGAAAAGATATAGGCGTATAGTGAGGATGAAGTACAGGCGGCTCTTCATCCTTACTTTCCTCGCTGGAGAATTTTGAATATTCCCACTGTACACGCGTACATGAACATGGTACTATTTGATGTACTAAAACTCGTTAAATATGAGCCTTTTATCTATGTAACTGGAATCTATTTCTGGAGGGGGGAATGTGATTATCATATAATTTTTTAAAATGTCTTGGTAACGCTTACAATAAACCTTAGTAAAATGGGGAGAGGGGACAGTGATGAATAAAAAACTCGTTTTAACTATCATTTCTATTCTATGTTTTAGTATTTTAGTAGCTTGTAATGGTGGGAAAAATTCCACAGGGGGATCAACTGAGTCGAGTGGTGGAAAAAGCGGCGGTGAGGAGAAGAAATTAACATTATGGCATATTGAAACAGGAAACAATGTAACCGTTTTGGAGAACGCGGTTAAACGGTTTGAGGACAAGCATGAGGGTGTAAGCGTTGAAGTGGTACAAGTTGAAAATGACCCATATAAAACAAATCTAGTTGTTGCGATGGGTGGTGGCAATCCGCCTGATGTGTTTCACAGTTGGGGTGGAGGTTGGTTAAAGCAATTTTCTGATGCCGGACAAGTGCTGGAGTTAACCGATAAAATTGATGCCGACAATTATATTCCAGCTGCTATTAGCCCTGCTACATTTGATGAAAAGGTCTTTGGTGCACCGCTAGCCTTGTCTGGTGTTCCAGTTTATTACAATAAGGATATTTTCGAAAAATACAATTTAACACCACCCACAACATATGATGAGTTATTGACGATCATTGACACGTTAAATGAAAATAAGGTGATTCCATTTGCGATTGCTAACCAGTCAAAATGGCCGGGTGCGTTCTATTTAATGTATTTTGCGGACCGTCTTGCGGGAAATGAGTTATTCAATAATGCATTTGGTCGTGAAGGGCGTGGATTTGACGATCCAGTGTATGTAAAAGCTGGAGAAATGATTCAAGAACTCGTTGAGAAAAAGGCATTTCCAAATGGATTTAATGGTTTAAATTATGATACAGGGCAATCACGTCAATTAATTTATTCTGAGCAGGCTGCAATGATTTTACAAACGACAGGCTTTATTAATAATTTACGATCTGAAGCTCCAAAAGACTTTGAAAAGAAAATAGATATTTTTAATTTTCCAGCAATTGAAGGTGGAAAAGGTGATCCGACTAACGTCGTTGGTGGGGTGTCTCCAGTTTTCTCAGTTGCAGCAAAAAGTGCAAATCCTGATTTAGCTGTTGAGCTTGTAAAGGAATTAACGAGTTTAGAAACGGCTCAGGATGCAACCGATAATGGAGGGAAAATCCCAGCCGTTAAAGGAGTAGAAATTAAGGATGAATTTATTCAAAAGGTAAATGATCTTCTAAGCAATGCAAATAGTATGCAAACTTTTTACGATCAAACATTGCCACCTGAGCTTGGAGAGCTTCATAAAGATACAACACAGGCCATTTTTGGTTTAGAAATGACTCCTCAGGAAGCGGCAGATGCAATGGAGAAGAAAGCGAAGGAAATCTTGAAATAGCTAAAAAAAGCAGCTTATTGAATATTAATATAAACCTTGTTTATTACAACAGGAAGCGGGTTAGTTGGAAGATAATCCGCTTCTCCACGAAAGGATGGGGAGTAGCCTTTGAAGGAAATTAACCGTGATATGAAGTTGACAGTTGGGTTACATCAGCAGGATACAGTACGTCCTATAAAAGCGTCCGTAAAGAGAAAATGGGAAGATGGGACAATTATTACTTTTTTTCTTGCACCCGCATTAATTGTATATCTAGTATACGTCGTATATTCAATTTTCATGACCTTTTTTTATAGCATGTTTAAATGGTCGGGAATTGAAGCAGCATCTGATTTTATTGGTCTTGCCAATTATGTTCAATTAATGAATGACGGCGTATTTTGGAAATCACTCACTAATAATTTAATTCTTGTCGCTACTTCCGTACTCACGCAGATACCGTTAGGGTTGATCATGGCATTATTATTATTTGCACCAATTAGGGGAATTCGTCTATTTAGAACGGTATATTTTATGCCATTCTTAATGTCAACGGTAGCAATTGGCCTATTGTTTATTTTCATTCTAGATCCTAATTTCGGTTTGGTTAATCATTTTTTATCCCTATTGGGCCTGGACTCTTGGCAACGAGGCTGGTTAGGGGAAAGTGATACAGCATTGTGGTCGGTCGTTGCTGTAATCAGCTGGCAATTTGCACCGTTTTATATGATTTTATTCAGGGCATCTATCGTAGGTATTCCTGATGAATTATATGAAGCAGCGAAAATAGATGGAGCGAATAAGTGGCAAAATTTTATTCATGTCACATTGCCTTTATTAATGCCAACGATTGTTACATCATCTATATTGGCAATTATTGGTTCGCTAAAATACTTTGATTTAATTTATGTTATGACAAATGGAGGCCCAAATAATTCAACTGAATTAATGGCTACTTATATGTATAAGCAAGCATTCACTAACTTTAATATGGGTTATGGCAGTGCGGTCTCTTTCGGTATGTTTATCATTGCTCTAATCATTACCCTAGCCGTATTAGGTTTGGATAATATAAGAAAAAGGGGAGATGTAGCATGATCCAAAAATGGAGAGGCATTCCTACTTATATAATTGCAATCATTTTTCTACTGTTTACAGGTCTCCCTTTCTTCTTTATGATCAACACGGCTTTTAAGGATCAATTTGAATTTTTACAAAGTCCATGGAAGCTGCCGGCATCTTTGAATATTGAAAACTTCACCAATATATTAAATGGGACATTTTTTACTTATTTTATGAACAGTATAATTGTCTCCGTTTCCACCGTTATTTTAGTCGTCATTTTTGCGTCGTTAGCTAGTTATCCATTAGCAAGGATCAAATTTAAGCTGAGTAAGCCGGTCTTTATGTTGTTTTTAGTAGGGATGATGATCCCAGTTCATTCGACATTAATTCCGATTTACGTATTAACACAAAAATTAGGGCTTTATAATTCTTTATGGGGACTTTTGGGACCATATATTGCGTTTGCTCTTCCTGTTTCGATCGTTATTTTTGTTCAATTTATGAAGGAAATTCCGAACGAACTAATTGAAGCGGCTCGAATCGATGGCTGTGGACATTTTAGCATTTTTTGGGTCATCTTATTCCCTTTATTGACGCCAGCCATTTCCACCGTTTTTATCTATAATTTCATTCACACTTGGAATGAATTTATTTTTGCATTGATATTGCTTCAAAGTGAGAAATCTATGACTTTACCGCTTGGTTTAAGGGAGTTTTACGGGGAATTTTCTGTGAATATTCCGGGTATGATGGCTGCCTTAACGTTGGCAAGCCTGCCGCTTCTAATTGTTTATTTTATTGGTCAGGAAAAAGTAGTAAAGGGACTTTCCGCAGGTTCCGTAAAGGGATAAATTTGTATTCCCAATGATTGATAGAAAAGGAGTTTTATATATGGAAACGTATACAAATTATGTGGATGGTGTTTGGAGAGCATCTGGATCAGGAGAATTAAAGCCAATTATCAATCCCGCGACGATGGATGTAGTTGGGAATGCCCCAGTTTCAACATTGGCGGACCTTGATGAAGCAGTTCAGGCTGCAACAGAGGCGAAGGCGAAGTGGAGTAAGCTTTCGGGCGCTGCGAGGGGAGATTACTTATATAAAGTAGCCGATTTGATGGAGGAAAGGCTTGATGATATTGCGATAACGATGACGAAGGAAATGGGAAAAACATTACCTGAGGCAAAGGGAGAAACTGCACGAGGAATAGCGATTTTACGTTATTATGCAGGCGAAGGAATGAGGAAAGTAGGTGATGTCATCCCGTCGACAGATAGTGAGGCATTGATGTTTACAAAACGTGCACCATTAGGAGTGGTTGGCATTATTACACCGTGGAATTTCCCAGTTGCAATTCCTATATGGAAAATGGCGCCCGCACTAATTTATGGGAACACAGTTGTAATTAAACCCGCATCTGAAACGGCAATTACTGCTGCAAAAGTGATTGCGTGCTTCTATGAGGCTGGTATTCCGAAAGGTGTCGTGAATATGATCATCGGTTCCGGCAGTGTGATTGGCCAAGGCATTGTTGAGCATCCTGCTATTGCCGGTATTTCATTTACTGGCTCAGATGAGGTAGGTCATCAAATTGCACTTGGTTCGGTCAAAACAGGGAAAAAATATCAGCTTGAAATGGGCGGGAAAAATCCTGTCATTATTGCTGAAGATGCTGATTTATCTAAAGCAGTTGAGGGGACAATTAGCGGTGCATTTCGCTCTACTGGTCAAAAATGTACGGCAACAAGCAGGGTGCTTGTACATAGCAGTATAAAAGCTGCGTTTGTAGACAAGCTGCTATCTGCCCTTAAAGAGATCAAAATTGGCAATGGTTTAAATGACGGAATCTGGATGGGGCCTTGTTCTTCTGAAGGACAAATGGAAGGAGTATTGTCTTATATTGAAAAAGGGAAGAGTGAAGGTGCGAAATTGATTTATGGTGGAAGTCGATTGCAAGGTCCTTCATATGATCAAGGCTTTTATGTAGAGCCAACTATTTTTGACGAAGTTGATAGCCAAATGCAAATTGCTCAAGAAGAGATATTTGGTCCAGTCATTGCGCTTATTAGTTTTGATAATTTAGAGGAGGCATTTGCATTAGCAAATGATACTAAATTTGGATTAAGTGCCTCTATATATACGGAGAATATTGGAGCGATGTTAGCGTTTATCGATGATGTCGATGCTGGTCTTGTAAGGGTGAACGCGGAAACGGCTGGGGTTGAACTTCAGGCGCCATTTGGAGGAATGAAGCAATCAAGCTCGCATTCTCGTGAACAGGGACAAGCGGCAATTGAGTTTTATACAAATGTGAAAACAGTATTTATTAAAGGGTAAATGAGCGGATGCGCTACCTTTAGTAATGAATAGGGGAGGGAGTAAGGTGAGAATCATTAGTTACCGAACGGAAACAAATTCGAACCAATTAGCTGCGGTTACGGCAGAATCGGAAATTTACCCTTTACCATTTGCTACAAGCATTGAGCTTATTCAAAAGGGGGAGGAAGAAGGCAAAAGTTGTTTAGAGATTGTTCTTAAAGCGATAGAGGGGGTAAAAGCTTTAGAGCTATCGTTTGAAGAATTAAACTTACAGCTGCCAATTCATGCTTATGAGGTATGGGCGAGCGGTGTCACATATCAAAGAAGTAAGGAAGCAAGGAACTATGAATCTAAACGTGAGGAAGGTGCAAGCTCTTATTACGATAAAGTGTATGAAGCCGAGCGACCGGAGCTGTTTTTAAAATCGACTGAACGAAGAACGATTGGACCGAATGACCCGATCTATTTACGTTCAGACTCAAATTGGCAAATTCCCGAGCCGGAATTAGGTCTTGTCATTAATAAACATGGAGAAATCATCGGTTACACGATTGGTAATGATATGAGCTCCAGAGACATTGAAGGAGAAAATCCGCTTTATTTAACACAAGCGAAAATTTGGAAGCATTCCTGTTCTATCGGCCCGGCTATCCTTTTAGCGGAAGCGGTTGAAAATCCTTATGCCTTTGAAATTATCTGCAGGATACTTAGGCAAGGGGAGAATGTTTTTGAGGAAAGGGCAAGTACATCCCAATTAAAGAGAAAGTATGAGGAATTGGTCGAATTTCTAATCAGAGATAACGAGACATTTTCCGGCACCGTGCTGCTTACAGGAACATGCATCGTTCCACCCAATGATTTTACATTAAAAGTTGGGGATCTAATCGAAATAGAAGTTCCAGGCATTGGGGTTTTAAGAAATCCAGTAGGCCATTGTTGAAATACATTCGAAAGGGAGACATGCATGGATGCTTTAGATATGCTTTTAGAATCTAAATCAAATGTGATTGAACAGATTAAAACAAAAGCAAAAGGACCGGAAGGCAGACTGCCCCTTACAGATCATATGCTTCGTCATTCGCCTAGTGGGGATTTGTTTGGACTTTCTCAAAATGTAGGGATGGGCTGGGCACCAAGCAAATTACGCGGGAAAGAGGTTTTATTGCTTAGTACACAAGGTGGCATGAAAGATGCCGAGGGGCAACCGATCGCTTTAGGCTATCATACTGGACATTGGGAAGTCGATCAATTGATGAAGGAAGCGGCAACTGTGATTCATCATGCAGGAGGGATCCCTTTTGCAGCATATGTAAGTGATCCTTGTGATGGCAGATCTCAAGGTACGTCCGGGATGTTTGATTCTTTCCCTTATAGAAATGATGCAGCGATTGTCTATCGCCGTTTAATTCGTTCTCTTCCAACGAGAAAAGCGGTGATCGGAATTGCTACATGTGATAAAGGGCTCCCAGCAATGATGCTCGCTCTGTCATCGATGCACCAATTGCCAACCATTGTCATACCTGGAGGTGTGACATTACCTCCTGAATATGGTGAAGACGCAGGGAAAATTCAGACGATCGGCGCACGATATTCCAATAACGAAATTACATTGGAGGAGGCAGCTGAATTAGGCTGCCGAGCATGTGCCACACCAGGGGGAGGGTGTCAGTTTTTAGGCACCGCTGCGACTGCGCAAGTAGTGAGTGAGGCGCTAGGACTATCTCTTCCACATTCCGCTCTAGCTCCATCAGGACAAGAAATATGGAGAGAGATGGCTAGAAGTTCAGCAAATGCGATCATTGAGCTGGAAAAAAACAAAATTACGACAAAAGTTATTATCACAGATAAAGCCATATATAATGCAATGGTTGTTCATGCTGCATTTGGCGGTTCGACCAATTTACTATTACATATCCCGGCGATTGCTCATGCGGCAGGCTGTAGTATCCCTACTGTAGAGGATTGGATTAAAGTCAATCGCCAAACACCAAGGCTTGTCAGTGTATTGCCTAACGGTCCTGACTATCATCCAACCATCCGTGCTTATCTTGCTGGCGGGGTGCCTGAGGTGATGCTCGAGCTGCGTAAATTAGGCTTATTATATGAGGATGTCATGACGGTGACAGGTAAGACATTACGAGAGAACTTAGATTGGTGGGAAAAATCGGAACGAAGACAAAATATGAAGCAGCGTCTCATGCAAGCTGATCATATTCCTGCTGATGAGGTTATTATGTCAAAGGAAATAGCAGAGCAAAAAGGTTTGACATCTACGATTACTTTTCCGATTGGTAATATTGCCCCAGAGGGATCGATTATCAAATCAACATCCATTGATAAGGAAAAAATTGATGTGAATGGCATTTTTTATCATAAAAGCAAAGCAAAGGTGTTTTCAAGTGAGCGAGCTGCGATCCAAGCAATAAGAGAGGGGAAAATTAATCAAGGTGACATCATGATCGTAGCTGGTTGCGGGCCATTAGGAACAGGAATGGAGGAGACGTATCAGCTCACCTCGGCGCTTAAACATTTATCCTATGGAAAACATGTGACACTCATAACAGATGCAAGGTTTTCAGGTGTTTCAACGGGAGCATGTATAGGTCATGTCGGTCCTGAAGGATTGGCGGGAGGACCGATTGGGAAGCTGTGTGACGGTGATATCATTGAAGTGAAGATAGATACTGTTCGCTTAGAGGGACATCTCCACTTTTTAGGTACGGAAGAAAATCCAGTGCTACCTGATGAAGGTGCATTGATTTTGCAACAGAGAGAACAGAACAAAATTACGCCTGCACAAGGACTCCCGGACGATACACGCCTATGGGCTGCTTTACAAAAGGTGAGCGGCGGAACATGGCGCGGAAGTATTTATGATGTAGATCGAATCATTAACGTACTGGAAGCTGGAGAAGAGGCGTTAAAAAGGGAAGGGGTAGTTCATAATTAATGGCTGGAAGAAGGTTCAGAAAGTTCCGTAGAATAAAGAAGGAAATTTTACAGACCATCTGTTAAATTACGGCTATATGCAAAATAGCAGGGGTCTTGGTGTCGCAGATATGGCAAGGCAATTTTAAAGGGTAAAGAGCACCGAGCGAATGGTGAACACGCCTATCACGTATTGGAGACAATGCATAGTTTTCATGATGCGTCGGAAAGTGGAAAGTACATACAGCCGCCCTCAAGCCTTTAATCTAATATGGAACTCACAAAAGCACACTCATTATAGGGTGCGCTTTTCTTTTCGAAGCGACAGGAAGACATGAACAATAACAACTAAAAAGCTGTATATATAATGAATATGGACCTAATCGTTAGCAGGGACCTTTGCCCGTTGTTAATGATTTTAACTCAGTTAAACTATTAACAACGGGAGGAGGTATGTAGATTGAATGATTTTATCGTATTACCGAAAATAAGAAGAATTGTGATGTTAGCTTTTATGTGCTTATTATTTATTATGCTTGGCATTGTATTTATCGTATTCTCTAGCGGTGAGACAGGTTCTGTAGGATTTTGGCTTAAAGTTATTGGTGTTCTCGTGATCGCCATCTTTGCCTTATGTTTAATTTATTACGTTAAAGTATTAATGGAAAAGAAGCCGGCATTAATTGTGTCAGAGGAAGGGATTTTTGATCAATCGAGTTATATTGGTGCAGGATTGGTTAGATGGGAAGAAATTGAGGCGATTGATTTTGTTCAGTTTTCAGGTCAGGTGTTTCTAGGTATTACAACGTATGATCCTGAACTAATTATTAACAGGACGAGCGGTGTGAAAAAGTGGCTGAATAAGGCAAATAGGGGCCTTGTATCAGCTCAAGTAAACATACCTGTAAAAATTCTCGCTTGCCCATTAGACGATTTGGTCGATGAAATTAATGAACGTTGGGAAGAGGCTAGTCATGATCCTCATATAGAAAGGAACGAGGAAATGTAAGGGATTGGAAAACTCCTTCCAATCCCGTTTTTTTATTTGTCCAATTTTCGTTTCTGCGCTAAAAGCTTTTGAAATTCAGCTTCCAATGCTTCAGATGGTTCTATGCTTAGCTGGCTGAGAACGGCTGTTATTTTTGTTTCAAGTAAAAGTCGTTCATCTTCTTGCCAATCTCTCGTTTCTTGTACAGGACGGTGTTCAAATTGATCGTATGTCCCTTCAAATAGGCGAATTTTTTGATCTTCAATTGCGATCACTTTGTTTACGATGGCTTGTAGGAAGCGACGGTCATGAGAAACGAGCAACACGGTTCCTTCATAGGCTTGAAGCAAGGATTCAAGTGCTTCAACTGATTCAATATCAAGAAAATTTGTCGGCTCATCGAGAATAAGCGTGTTAATATCGCTAACAAATAGTTTCGCAAAGGAGACTTTTACCCGCTCCCCGCCACTTAATACACCCACTTTTTTATACACATCATCTCCAAAAAAATGTAAGCGCGCGAGCACGGTACGAATCAAGCTTTCGCTTTGCCTTGAAGTAGAAGCGACATTTTCTAAAATTGATTGTTCAACATGTAATAGGTCTAAATTTTGACTGAAATAGCCAATTTTGATTGCAGGGGAAAGGGTAATTCCATCTTCTGCTTGAATGATTTTCTTAATAAGCGTTGTTTTTCCACTGCCATTTTTACCAATAATCGCAACCTTCTCCCCGCCTTTAATGTTAAAACGAGCGGGTTTCCAGAGGGTTCGCCTACCAACGATGCCGCTAACATCATCTACTCGTAATATGATTCTTCCTTTAAACGTTTCGGCATTTGGTACATTCATTTTAATCGGCGGTGCTTCTTTTATTTTCTCTACCTTTTCCAGTATATCTAAGCGGGTTTCAATCGCTTTTGCCGCTTTGCGCAGTTTCTTTTGCTTATTGGCAAAATACGGCTTGGCGCCGGTAATTCTAGCTTCCGACCCGCTCACTTTTTTCGGCGTTTTCGTAGCTCTCGCTGCCTTTTGTTCTTTCAAAACAAGTGCGGCTTCGAGTTGTTTCTTCTTTTGTTCATATTGCTCATACGCATTTTCATGCTGTCGTTGCTCTAAATCCTTTTGTGATACATAATCCGAATAATTCCCTTTATAGACTTTCACTTGTCCTTCATGTAATTCCCAAATGCTTGTGCAAAGCGAGTCAAGAAAGGCGCGATCATGGGAGACAATGATAAGTGCGCCATGCCATCTTTTTAGCTGCCTTTCCAGCTTTTCGATATGTGCCGTATCAAGATTCGTTGTCGGTTCATCAGCTAATAGAAGCTCTGCTTTCTTTGCGAGCGCTTCGTTAATATACGCTTGCGTCACCTCACCGCCACTTTTTATTGTGTTCGTCTGTTTTAATTGTGGCAATATTTCAGAACGTGCATACAACGTAACTGTTCCAGACTCTGGGCTTTTCTTTTTTGCTAAAATCTTTAATAATGTCGTTTTTCCACTTCCATTTCTTCCAACTAAGCCAATGCACTCCCCGTTTTGGACTTTTAAGCTTTCTACATCAATAATTAAGCGATCTTTGATCGACCATTTTAATTGATTTGCTTCTAGTAAAATCATCATATCATCCCCATTTCATTCATGCTGGAGACAAAAAATGCCTCCTATCTTTTCAGAATAGGAGGCATGGGTGTACAACAAAAAAGAGGCATTTTCCCCTTGTTTGCCCAACCATGAAAGAACCATCCTATTCTGAAAAACGCCCGATCCAGTGCATGACGAAAAGGACAGGAATATCTCCTGTTTCACATCATGCTTTGCCATCGATTGTTTTCAAAAATAGGATTAGTACTTCATGTAATTGGGTCACCCTTCCGTTTATTGTTAAGGCAACTATAAGCGATAAAGGATGAATATGTCAATGGGTTTATACTTCTTGTGAAAAAGGTGGTTCCATCGGCAAAAGAAAAGATTCATATATAAGTCATGTCTGCTAAAGAGAAGTTTATAGATTCACTCTAATTGACAATCATTCTCAATATGAGCTAAGATAATCATGCGATAACAACTTATTGAGAATATTAATCAATTGTCTAAAATGAATGTTTTTTATAGTAAAGGGAAAATCTTTAACAAAAGGGAGCGTATATGAGAATGAAGCAATTAAGTAATAAGCGAAAGAAAAATAAGTCCTTTCAACACCTTACGACAATCATATGCCTTTGCATCTTTTGTTTTTCTCTTTATCAATTAACAAAGATTTACTTTGAATATCGTGGAAACAGCCAAGCTCTAGCCGAAATTCAAGAAATATATCTTCCTGAAACGGAAATGCAAGAGCAAAATAAAGAGCAAGTAGTGAGACAATCCTTTCAACCATTACTTGAAATTAATCAAGAAATCGTTGGTTGGATTACGATCGATCAAACGAAAATCGATTATCCGATTTTACAGGCAGAAAATAATGAATACTATTTAGATCGAAACTATCGTCATGAAAAAACAAGAGCTGGCAGCTTGTTTATGGATTACCGCAATGATGTTCAGGGGTCGGATAAACATACGATTATTTATGGACATCGAATGAAGGATGGCTCGATGTTTGGACAGATCAGTAAGTTCCTTGACCAATCTTTTCTTGATGAACATCCATCATTTTACTTCGATACGTTATATGAAGGCTATGAGGCTGAAATTTTTTCTGTTTATGAAACAACGACTGATTTTTATTATATCGAGACTGATTTTTCAGATGATCAAGTCTATCAATCATTCATTGACGAAATAAAAAATCGCTCCGTCGTCCAAACAAATATAGATGTGGGGATGGATGATCAAATCATCACTTTATCTACTTGTGACAACTGGCGTTCAAATGGACGACTTGTTATGCATGCAAAGTTAAGTAAAACATCTTAAATGGGATATAAAAAGCCGCTCCTTTAGAAGGATTGCGGCTTTTTATATTATTGCACTTGTGTTTGCAAAACGTTCTCGGAATTTATCGCGCTTTGCGGTTCCCTTACAACTTTTACATCGTAAAAAGTGATTTTGTTTTCAATGATATACTCCGGTACTGTGCGCTTGGAATGAGATTCGCGGAAGGCCTCACTTTTTGTCCAGTTCTTAAAATCTTCCTTTGCATTCCAACGGGTAACGACACTTACTTCATCATAGTCTCGTAGATTCTCAGTCATCATGACCTCTAAACCTAAGAAACCCTCCATGAATTCGACTTTCCCAATTTTATTAAAACGTTCAACTAGTTTTTCACCATTTCCTTTAGTGATTTTCGATGTGTTCGTGACAATAATCATGTTTTTCCTCCTCTGTTAGATTTGAATATTCAGAAAAAATATTTTCCATTTTTCTCATGAATAAGCTGTGTATAGTAGTTGAACATGTACTTGGTCATCCTCTGTCCGACAGCAAGAATAAGCAATGATAATCATGATAATGAAAATCATTCTCACTAATGATGATAATCGTTATCAGTAGATAAGTCAAGTAGTTGGAGGAAATATTTTCTTGTTAAAAAGAGGTTGTCCATACGAATGGACAACCTCTTTTTAACTTTCTTTTTGAAAGACAACTTCATTTTTTCCTGCACGCATCCCTGAAATAAACAGACCTGCTGTTGCGATAAATAAAAGAATCAACGGAGTGGACCAGCTTGAAGTGACATCATGTAAAAGCCCAAAAAACACGGGGCCAACCGCGGCAAGAATGTAGCCAAACGACTGTGCCATTCCAGATAAATCCGCTGCTTCATGTGGCGTGTGCGTTCGCAGGGTGAAGAACATCATCGCAAGTCCGAACGCCGATCCGCCAGCAAGTCCAAGAATAATCATCCAAAGTGGAATCAATGGTGCTCCGATAAAAATTCCCACAAATCCAATTAAGAAGAAACTAGCAATGAATAAAACGAGCATACGTTGGTTCTTCATTTTTCCTGCAATGACAGGAATGATGAATGTCATCGGCAATTGTGCAAATTGCATGAGCGAAAGCATCCAACCGGCCTGCCCTGCGCTTAAGCCTTGCGTTTTTAATACCTCTGGTAACCATGCGGAGCAAGTATAAAAGATGAACGATTGTAATCCCATGAAAAGGGTAATATTCCAAGCTAAATTGGAGCGCCATAATGGCGATGTATTCTGCCTTTTTGTTGCAATCGCCGCGCCAGCCATCGATTTTTTCGCTTTTAACTGTGGCAACCAAATGATTGCTGCAACGAATGAGAGAATCGCCCAGCCGCCCAATGCACCTTCCCAGCCAAAGCTTGTTCCTTCCGCAAGTGGAATGCTAATTCCAGCAGCTATCGAACCCGATAAATTCATGGCAACGGAATATAATCCCGTCAAAAGCCCGATATGGAGTGGGAAGTTAAGCTTGATTAGGCCCGGTAATAATACATTTCCGAACGCAATCGCAGCTCCTAATAAAAACGTACCAATGAGTAGATACGGGGTTGTGCCTAATGATCGAATGACGATCCCTAGCGTTAATAAAACGAGTGAAGCAAATAATGTTCGTTCCATCCCAAAGCGTCGCGCAATTTGAGGCGCAAATGGTGAAATGAGCGCAAATGCAAGCAAGGGAATCGTGGTCAGAAATCCAGCCAACACATTGGAAATATGTAAGCCGCTTTTGATCAATGAAATAAGTGGTCCAACAGACGTTAATGGTGAACGGAGAGTAGAAGCAATAAAGATAATTCCTATAATAAGAATCCAGTAGTCCCGGGTAAACGTTAATTTTCTACTTGTAGGTCGTGAATATTGACTAGCCAAAATAAAGCCTCCAAACATGTAATCATTATTTAAGTGTACCATGTTCATAGAGGATAAGTAATGAATAAAACTTGCCAATCTAAAACTCTAAGAAAATTTGTTATGATGAAATTGAGAATAGGATAGATCGAAGGAGAGAAATGGATGAGAATTGGTAGTTGCATTAGAACATATACAGGTATTGAATTTTGGCCGCTAGACCCGCGGGCTGATGAGATTTCAACGAGGGATATCGCACATGCACTCTCATTGACATGTCGGGCAAATGGACATGCGGCTCATTTCTTTAGTGTGGCACAACACTCTATTTATTGCGCGCGAGAGGCAAAAAATAGGGGATATTCGGAACGAGTCCAATTAGCATGCTTGCTCCATGATGCATCGGAGGCATACATTTCTGACATTACAAGACCTGTAAAAAGGCATCTTACTGATTATATGAAAATTGAAGATACATTACAAAAGACGATCTATGAAACGTATGGATTGGTCTCTTTAACAGAGGCAGAATTAGATCTTGTCCGTTTGATTGATGATGCGATGTTGAAATATGAAATGGCAACATTACTTAATATGAACGATTTTCAGGGGGAAGAGGTCCAAGAACGATACAGTCTCTCGTTTAAAATGATGGACGTTATAGAGGAAGAGTTTGTAAGATTGGCAGAAGAACTGCAGACAGCTTTATTGATAAAGGCATAAAAGTTAAAAGAAGAACCCCGTTCGAATGGGGTTCTTAGGTTCGGTTCACTCTTATTTTTGTGTCTTGCTAAATTTAATTTTCATTGCTTGGGCTAACAATACAGGAAGGTCTGTATTGTCGTGCAACCCCCTAAATAGATCAGACCCCGGCCCAAATGCATATAGCGGAATATCAACCCCTGTATGCTGCGTGCTAGTCCAGCCAACTAGAGCCCGTTCAGATACAATTTCGTTTATAGCGATATCTGGATTGGAAGCTGATTGGATTTTCTCGATTTCTTCGTTTGTTAAATCAAGTCCAGTAAATTCTTTCACAACTTCCTTTACATTGCTGCGCTCCGCATTTAATTGGCCAACCATATAATCGCCAGTTGCAGTGACATTACGAAGTACTTCTACCTTTGCATCGTATTCTCCATATCCTCCAACGGACATCCCGCCTGTATCATGGTCACCAGCGATCAAAATAAGAGTCTTTTTATCCTTCTTAGCAAAATCTAATGCCCGTTCGAGCGCCTCTTCAAATGCCTGAGAATCTTTCATTGCCCAGGCGGCATCATGGTCATGACCAGCCCAGTCTATTTGGCTACCCTCTACCATAAGGAAGAAACCATCTTTATCTTTTTTAAGAACGTTTAAAGCCGCCTCGGTCATTTCAGCAAGGCTAGGCTGAGTCGTCATATCCCTGTCCAATTCCGGAGCCATGCCATCTTCCGAAAACAGTCCGATTAATTTGTCAGTTTTAGAGATATTTAATAGATCATTTCGATCTGAAACATAGTCATAACCACTTTTTTTAGCTTTATTTATCAATGTATCAGGAAAATACTTCTTCCCGCCTCCAAGGATGACGTCAACCCCATTTTCAAGCAGTTGGGGTGCGATATCTGCTTCATCCGCACGTGAGGCAACATGTGATGCAAAAACAGCCGGGGTGGCATGTGTAATAGTAGAAGTAGCGACTAAGCCTGACGATTTCCCTGCATCTTCAGCAGCCTCTAATATTGTTTTTAATTTCTTACCTTTAGGCGAAGTGCTGATCATCCCATTATTTGTCTTTATTCCAGTAGCCATCGCTGTCCCTGCTGCAGCTGAGTCCGTTACTTCGGAATTGGCTGAATATGTACGGTGCATCCCAACTAACATAGAATCCATGATTGATTCCTCGCCTTTAAACCAACGATAATTTGTAGCATAAGAAGCTGAATAGCCGTCAGGAATCATGAAAATGACGTTTTTCACTTTACCATTATTGTGGTCGGAATGAGCCTCTGCATTTGAGGATGGTAAATTAACCCCTATCAATGTACCGAGAGCAAGAGTTGAAACGGCAACGATTGAAATGACTTTCTTTTTTACTACATTTCTCAATTTAATCCCTCCTAAAATGAAGTACACACCCATTGTATAATTGTTTTATTAAGGTATTATAACTGCGGTGTTAATGATCGGTAAATCGATTAAATGAGGAATAAGTTCCTATGAAATAAAGTTTCCATTGTACCATTCGGGTCTTTTGTCTGTATAAAGTTTTATCTTTCTTCGTAATATGATCATACTGTCTAAAAAGGTAAATGGAAATAATTCGATCATCAGACTTTCGGTATATTGTAGACTTTCAAATCTTTACGTTAAATTTACAAATTAATTGTATAGAGATACAGTTTTATTCAAAAGCAATATCAATAGCTCTTTTACGAATGAACAAATAATGAAAAGGTGCATCGTTATATGATTAGAAAATGATCTTGTGTAACGATTTAAAAGTATGTTATTCTTTTATTAACCACCGGTTAATAAAAGGAGTTTGAACATGTCGCCTCGCAAAACAGCTTCAAAAGAGCTAACAAGGGAAATCATTTTACAAAAAGCACGGACACAGTTTATTGAAAAGGGCTTTCAACGAGTTTCTATGCGCAGTATCGCGAAATTGTTGGACTGCAGCCATGGGGCGTTATACTATCATTTTAAAAATAAAGCAGACTTGTTTTATGCGATTGTGGAAGAAGATTTTGCTGTATTGAACAACTTAATTGAAGAGTCAATTCAGGGACCGGAAGATGATTCAACAAAGCTTTATCAAATCCTTATTCGATTTATTGAATTTGGAATAAATCATCAAAGTCAGTATGAAATCATGTTTATGGTCAGGAATACGGAAGTAGACAGTTTATCTCAGGAAGCAGCAAACCTCTCATATCACAAATTTGCTCAAACGGTCCAAGCTTTGTCAGAGAATAAGTTAAAGATCATTGATATATGGTCAGCATTTTTAGCGTTACATGGATTTGTATCACATTATCGAGGATATGTTGCTCATTTTGACGATGTGAAGCTCGCAGCTGAATCTCATGTGCATTTTATTATGAAAGGTTTAAATGGTTAGACAGCTCTAAACTTTTTTCCGTTTAGAGTTTCTAATATTTTTTTTATATAATTTGACCGATGGTCAATAAAGGAGGTCGCAATGATGAAAAAAGCATTGGTACTAGGAGCATCAGGTGGAATCGGTTATGCGTTAGTTCGTGAGTTAACGGCTAGAGGGATCGAGGTGATTGCTTTTTCCAGAGGGGAGGAAAAATTGAATGCACTTTTTCAGCATGAAGCGCAAGTAACGATTTTCCCAGGGGATGTGCTCGTGGAAAGAGAAGTGATCGAAGCAGCTGATGGAGTCGATGTTATCTTTCATGCTGTTAGCTTTCCTTATCAAGAATGGAATGAAAAGCATCCTTCATGTATGGAGATTATTATAAAAACAGCAAAGATGCGGGAAGCAAAAATTGCGTTCGTTGATAATATTTATGCATATGGAAGGCAATCGCAAATAGAAGTATATGAAGACACAAAGAAGGAGCCACATACAAAAAAGGGGAAAATCCGACTTTCCATGGAAAATAGATTAAAGGGGAGTGGTGTCCCCTTCTTAATTGTTCATATGCCAGATTTGTATGGTCCGAATGCTGAAAATACGATTCTTCACGAAACACTTAAAAATGTCGTGCAAAATAAAACAGCAAACTACGTTGGTCATCTTAAGATCGCCCGTGAGTTTCTTTTTACATTGGATGGTGCAAAGGCGTTGGTGGAACTGGCTTTGCGAGAGGATGCATACAATCAAAATTGGAATATCCCATCAGCACATCCGATAATAGGGGAAGAAATCATTGAGATATTACGTCAGGAAACGGGTTATAAAAAGCCGATTAGAATGGTGTCAAAAACAATGATTCGCATCATCGGAATCTTTCAGCCATTCATGAAAGAAATGGTTGAGATGATGTATTTAACAGAGGACCCCGTAATCTTGAGCGGAAAAAAATACGAAGAAAAAATAGGAACAATCCCACGGACGCCATATAAAGAAGGGATTAAGATCACATTAAATTGGATGAGTGATAAAGGAAGATAAGGGAACTTTTTTCGTATGGAAGGGGTGGAAAACTTTCGGGTTATATCTCAATCTAGTATCTAGGGAGCAAAATGGAGTCTTAGGATTCCTAGTTGGAAATGTCATTGTTTCAGCGAAAGATGAAACTTCTTCTCTAATGGTGCGTACCTAATATAAGGGGGCGATGAGATGGGGTTTGATATGCATAATCGGCAGATGGAACTAATGGCTAAATTGAGTAAGCGTGATCGGATCAAGCGGCGATTGACTGATTACGAGGCACAGTTAAAAGCGGCAGAGAAGCTATGCAGTCAGCTTCATAAACAGCTAACGAAAGAGCAGCAAGATGTGGCAAAGCTCGGGAAATTCTCATTCATGAACATCATCGATACATGGACGGGTAAATGGGATGAGAAAATGGATAAGGAAGTAGCCGAAGCGGCAGAAGCAGAATTAAAATATAATGAGGCAAAAAAGACGCTGCTTGATCTAGAAACAGACACCAAAAAATGGCGCGAGCAGATGGAAGATCCGGAATTTACCCATATTGATGCCGATTGGGAAGAATTTGTAAAAGAAAAAGAATGCTGGCTACGTCGAAATGATTCGCAGGCTGACCAAGCATTGCAAAAAATTGCCGACGAGCGAGCAGCACTCCAAGCAGTGCTTCGTGAAATAGAAGAAGCGCAAGGTGCAGGAAATAAGGCGTTTCGAGCACTTAACAAAGCACGTAAAAAGCTCAACTCAGCAGAGGGCATGTCAACATGGGATACGTTTCTTGGTGGTGGATTGCTTGTTTCAGCAATGAAGTATTCTGAAATGAATCAATCAGAAGATTTGATTCAACAAGCACAGCGCGCACTACGGCATTTTAAAACGGAATTGATGGATGTTCAAAACATGGCTATTGAGTCATTTACGATAAACAATAGCAGCATGCTTACATTTACAGACTTATTTTTTGATAATATTTTCTCAGATTGGATGGTTCATTCCCGAATCACGGAAGCGAAAAGCAAAGTAGGCGGAATTCTTCATGATGTGCGACGAGTGCAAGATCAGCTCGCTAGTAAATGTGACGAAGTAAGACGCGAACTAGAACGGCTGGATGAAAAGGAACGTGATTTAATTATTTCATAAGCAGAAAGCAGATGAGGGAAAATAACATTTTTCTTTGTCTGCTTCTTGTGATTTTAGGCAATTCCCACTATTTTCTCTGCTTTTCCCTATCAAACGAATGGTTGATCTTTAATAGTGAGGCTTCATCCGAATCTATTAATTCAATTTCCGTACATAATGCCACTAACTGATGAACACCATTAAATTGTTGGCGATTCCGTTGATGAATACTCATAAGTGCTTGCTCAGTGACTTTTTTTGCTTTTTCGATGCTTTGATGTTCGACGGCATGAACGATCTCTTTCATATGCTCCAAAAAGTAAATCGTCTTTCTAAGGGTGCGAATAAGTAAAATTTGTCTTACATGAACAGGAGTGTATAATCTGTATCCATTTTCAGGGTTTCTTTCTGGTGTTACTAGCCCTTCCTTTTCCCAATGACGAATAGCTGAAGGTTGAACGTTCGTGATTGCCGCCACATCACCAATCGTCATGAGTGGTTTTAGTTTTTCATCGTTCAGTAAATCTAGCTTCGGGTCTTGCAATAATGTGAGTGTTTGATCGGCACTCTTTTTTTCATGATGAAGTTTTGCTTGTTCCTCATTGACAAGCCAAAACGCTTGATCAATCTGGTTATTTTGGACATGACGAAGAACCTCATATGTGACCGAGAAGCCGAATCCGGGAAACATGGCGCGCAGACAGCGAAAGTAGGCTAAATGGACAGGTGTATAAAGACGATAGCCATTTTCGGCACGCTCTGGTGCGGGCACGACGCCCCATGACTCATAATGCCTTAATGCACTTGTACTAATTTGCAGTGCTCGAGCAATTTCGATTGGTTTGTAATAAGTCATCGCAATCCCTCCCCAAAAAGTAAATTTTACTGTAACAGAAGCAAAGGTTCAAAGCAAACATTAAAAGAAAACCTTCAAGTGCAATGAGAAACTGTGTCGTACTACGTTATATATAAAGACACAAACTGTATTGAAAAAGGTTAAAGTACCATGACGGATTTTGAAATAAGATGGCACTTAATACTCGTCTATTCGTACAAACCTTCCCATTTGCACCAATGTTGTATAGTGGAGATATAGAAAGAAAGTGGAGGGCCCGCCAATATCTTTCGAATAATTAAGTGTCGGAGGTAAAGAGACGTTGCAAAATCAAATCATCATTCAAGGTGCACGCGAACATAATCTTAAAAACATTTCACTTCAAATTCCAAAGCATAAATTGGTTGTTTTAACAGGTCCTTCAGGATCAGGAAAGTCAACGTTGGCCATGGATATTTTGCAAAGAGAATGCCAAAGGCAATATATGGAGTCGAGTGGAATGGTGACCGATTCCTTTAGCAAGCCGAAAGTGGATGCGATTGTTGGTCTTTCACCATCGATCAGTGTTGGCCAGCATGTAACGAATCGCAATCCGCGCTCAACGGTTGGAACAGTCACAGATATGTATACGTATTTGCGGCTAGTGTATGAAAAGCTTGGTGAGCGACCTTGTGAGAACTGTCAAGCAATGATGAAGCCAGCGTTAGATGCAAGTGAGGCGATCTCCAGCGAAGTCGGGTACGATCAGTTTCTTATCTGTGAAGATTGTGGTTATCAATCAAAAATATTAACGAGAACGCATTTTTCATTTAATACTCCCGAAGGGGCTTGTGAGACATGTGAAGGATTAGGGAATGTGGTAGATGTTCATATCGATGCTGTTTTTAATCAGGAGCTTAGTATACTCGATGGAGCGGTTAGCTTTTGGTTTGAGGCATACAATCAATATCAAATAAACATATTACAGGCGGCAGCGAAGCATTATGGCTTTGAATTTGATGTGAACCTTCCTTTAAAGGATTATCATCAAATTCAACGTGATCTTTTATATTATGGAGTGGAAAGTGATACCTTTAGCGCGCATTTTCCAGATAAGCAACCACCGAAAAGCGTTGGAAAAGGAAAATTTGAAGGGGTCATTACCGGAATGTGGAGAAGGTATAGAGAAAAGGAAGGGAATTCGGGTGAGGCTGATTTTTTCTATGAGCAAACGTGCCCTGATTGTCACGGCCAGCGATTAAAAAAGGCGAGCCGCCTTGTCAAAGTAGCTGGCACTGCCATCACAGATGTATCGCAATATTCTCTTGATGGCATGCTTACATGGGTAAAACAAGTGGAGAGGGAGCTGACAGGCGAGGCCCGCTCGTTTGTAGAAACGTTCCTTCATGACTTGGCTACGAAACTAACGAGACTGATTGATGTCGGTTTAGGCTATCTTTCTTTAGATAGACAAGCGATTACTTTGTCTGGCGGGGAATCTCAGCGTTTGCGACTGGCGTCCATCCTTGGTTCCGGTTTAACAGGTGTGCTTTACATTCTTGACGAGCCGACGACAGGCTTGCATCCAAAAGATACGCAAGGATTGGTTAAGGTAATGAAGCAACTACGCGACCTAGGCAATACGGTGCTTGTGATTGAACATGATTTAGCGGTGATGAAAGAGGCGGATCATATCATTGATATGGGACCCGGAGCAGGACGATTAGGTGGAAAGGTGGTCGGAGAGGGACGTTTAAACGATTTGAAAGATCAACAAGAATCGGTGACAGGGGCTTATATAAAAGAAGAGCGCAGGGCATCTCCGCAACGCAGAGAAGGGATTGGGAAGCATGTAACCGTTCATCATGCAAATAAACATAATTTGAAAAACGTCACCGTCTCTTTTCCGCTTGGTTGCTTTATAACTGTAACCGGTGTATCAGGTTCGGGAAAATCGACGCTTTTATTTGATCTTGTTGCGAATGGAAGCAAGGAGAAAAAGCATTATGATGGCTGTGAGAAGATCACTGGATTTGAAGCAATTGATCGATTGATTACGGTCAACCAATCTCCTATGGGGAGAATGAAACGATCGAATATCGCGACCTATACGGAAGTATTTACAATGTTGCGAACGTTGTTTGCAGGGCTTCCGCAAGCAAAGAAAAATAAATTAACAGCCAAACATTTCTCATTTAATGCAGCGGGTGGACGATGCGAAAACTGCCAGGGGCTTGGCTATGTGCTCGTGAATATGCACTTTTTGCCCGATCTTGAGGTACAATGTCCTGTTTGCCGAGGCAAACGATTTAAAGATGAAGTATTGGAAGTAACGTATAAAGGCTATACGATATCGAGTCTGCTTGATGTAAGCATTGAGGAAAGTTTAACCCTATTTAAGGGTAAGAAAAAATTAGAAAAAATCATTGAATTGTTATGCGATGTCGGCCTCGGCTACTTACAATGGGGTCAATCGGTTACCACATTATCCGGTGGAGAAGGTCAGCGCTTGAAGCTAGCGCGGGAACTAAGTAAGCCAACGACCGGTCATACGCTTTATATACTTGATGAACCATCCACAGGGTTACACCCGAATGATGTGAAGAACCTTCTCGTATTGTTAAATAAACTTGTCGATGCAGGCAACAGCATGATTGTTGTTGAGCATAACAGCGAAATCATTCGCGAATCCGATTGGGTTATTGATATGGGGCTGGAAGGGGGAGTAGCTGGAGGCATGGTTGTTGCGGAAGGTACTCCTGAGGATATTTCGAAAAGCAAGTCTTCGTATACAGGCATGTTTTTATAAGCAAGAAGAAGAGTGCAAACGATGATTTGCACTCTTTTTCATTTATTACTTGTTTTCAGAGATGGCCTCCATGTATTTCGGATACCATTTTTCCCATTCGGCTTTGCGATTTTCGATCGTTTCCCCGTTTAACAATGCTTCGATTACATCAAGACACACATGCCAGCCTGCTAAATCTCTTGGAGTGTGATCGGTTAGATTATTTATTTTTTCTTTGAAAATAAGCAGACATCCTTCTGGCTTTGCATTTAACTCGAAGCGAACAACGTCTTTGTCCCATGTAAACTCTAATACCTCATTGATTTTCAGTTCAAGAATTTCCATCTTTATAAATGTTCCGTTCTGCATATCAAACAGAATGAATCCACCTTTACGAAGCTCCTCAACACGCAGCTCAGCGAACCATTGTTTAAGCTTTTCATTATCAGTTAACATAGCCCACACATCTTCAATCGAATGGTTTAGATGGCGCTCGAATGTAGCTAGAACGTTACTTTCAACTCGTTGTATATTAGCAATCATCATAAATCCTCCTGATTTTGTGGTGATAAACCTCTTATTAAAAATTGAATCGTCCGTTCCAATTCGGCATCGTCATCCCAGTTTACTTCGGAAGCAAGGGCATACTTCGCGGCGAAAAAGCCAAGTGCAGTTGAAGCAGTTAAGCGAATGACCGTATCGACAGGTACATCAATAATCTGTTCCTTCGCTTGATAATAACGGACAATTTCTCTAAAGCGTGCGAATACCTTTTTTCCGATATGTTCAATAAATTGTTCCCTTAATTCAGGGTGAAAAGGGATTTCTTGAACTAAAATTCGAATGACAGATCGATTATTTTGGATGAACTGCGCCCGATTTTCAATCATTGCGCGTATGAAATCCTCAAAATATTCGTAGTGATGATCCAATACTTTATTTAAATCTTTAATAACAAAGGGGGCCATCAGCTTCACCATCATCGGGCTTACGATCGATAAAAGCAGATCTTTTTTTGTTTTATAATGCCTAAAAATCGTGCCTTCTGCAACGCCAGCCTTTTTGGCAATTTCACTAGTTGAAGTGGATGCAAATCCTTTTTCAGCGAATGCCTCAATGGCAGCTCTTAATATATTTTTTTGTTTTTCAGTAAGTCCATCCCCGTGCATGAATAGCTCCTCTAAGTATTGTTCATCGTTAGACATGTGGTGCCCTCCCTTCGCAGCAACTATATTTTACGGTATTTTTTCAGCGCGAAAATATTTAAGATCATGAATAATAATGAAAATCCAGCAAGCATAGCAACGTCTGTATAAATGTCGCCCCAATCGTACCCTCTTACCATAACATTTCTTAATGCATTTGCAGCATAATAGAGGGGGGTAAATGGTCCAATCCAGCTAAGCCATTTCGAAATCGTGTCCAAATCAAATAATCCAGAAAAGAAGATTTGCGGGACGACGACAATCGGAATAAATTGCATCATTTGTAGCTCATTGTTGGCAAAAGCAGATAATAAAATACCGAGAGTAAGAGCGGTTAACGCAAGCAACAGGGTGATCAATAATACATAACCGAAGTTTCCTTCCATAACCATCCCAAGAACATAGATCGCATAGGCGGCGATAATCGTTGTTTGAATCATGGCAAATAGACCGAAGCCGAGCACATAACCAATAACAATTTCCCATTTTCGCAACGGGCTAGCTAGCAGTCGTTCAAGTGTTCCTGTTGTTCGTTCGCGTAAAAATGATACACCAGCAATCAGAAAAACAAAGAAAAAGACGAAAAAGCCAAGAAGAACAGGGCCAAAATAATCAAAGATACCCATATCGCTTGAGCCGTGTAAATAATCGATGTTTAACGTTGGGGCAGGACCGTTCGTTGGCTGACCAGATGGCAAAGCGGTTTGTATCCACTTCATAACGGCGCCATTCTTGCTTGGATCACTGCCTTCAAGATAAAGGGCGGGTGATTGGTTTTCAAACGTAAAATATCCGTCTATCTCTCGATCTGTTAATGCATTTTGAGCTTGAGTCTTATCATCATATTCAGTGATTTTGACGTCATCGCTATTCATCTGTTCGACAATCGCTTGAGGAACATCCACGATTCCGATTTTAGGAACGTACTCATCACCGGCAAAAACGAAATGCATCATTGTTAATACGAGAATAGGTGCGAAGATCAACAGTCCCATTGTTCGCTTATCTCTAATGATTTGCCGTAGTATTCTGATCATTAAAGCGGCAACTCTCATGTTTATGCACCTCCGTAAACGAGGAATGCTTCCTCGATCGTTTGTGAGTTTGTTTGCTCTTTCAACTCTTTTGGAGATCCCACTGCTATGAGTTTCCCATCGCGAATAAGACTTAAGCGATCGCATTTTTCAGCTTCATCCATAACATGGGTGGTCACGAGTAGCGTCGTTCCTTTTTTCTTTAATTCATAAAAAGCTTCCCATATATTTTTACGTAAAACAGGGTCAATGCCTACGGTCGGTTCATCAAGAATTAAAATGTCTGGCTGATGAAGAAGTGAAATGGCAAGTGAAAGTCTTCTTTTCATTCCGCCAGAATAGTTGGAAACCAATTTTGTCAGATGATCGGTTAGATCAACAATCTCCATTACATCATTAATTCGTTTTGCTTGATGTGCACCTTTTAAACCGTAGAGGGATGAAAAAAATTGCAAGTTTTCCTTTGCTGATAATTCTTCATAAAGGGCGTCAGACTGCGCCATATAGCCAATTTTATTCATCGCATGCAGGGAAGGCATTCTTTCCTGAAAAACAAAATTTTCTCCAGACGTCGGTGTATCCAATCCAGCTAATTGTTTAACTAATGTTGTTTTTCCAGCACCAGAAGGACCTAGTAAGCCAAAAATCTCTCCTTGTACAATATCGAGATGTATGTCATCAAGAACTTGATGTTTTCCAAAGGATTTGGAAACATGGTGAATCGATATGCATCTGTTTTGCTCATCCATTTCATTCACTCCTTTGCGAGAGTGAGTAATCACTCATTATTATTTCTATCTTAATTGCTTAACGATATAAAGTAAAGATATAAATCAAATTATCAATCTTATGTCGGTCATGAAACTAAGTCTAAATAAGGACAATCAAGAAAAACACTTGCAGTTAAGTCGATAAACAGTGATAATTAATTTTTGGAGAGATTATAAAAAAGGAAGTAAATATATGGCTATTATTCAAGGATTAATTAGTTTTATTTTGCATATTGATGAACATCTTGTTGATATTATCGAAATATTTGGTGGCTGGTCTTATGTGATTTTATTTTTAATCGTTTTTGTTGAGACGGGAGTCGTTATATTTCCGTTTTTACCAGGAGATTCTTTATTGTTTGCGGCAGGTGCTTTTGCGGCAGTTGATGCCTTTCACATATGGCTGTTAATAATTGTCTTTTTTGTAGCGGCAGTGGTTGGTGATACAGTCAATTATCATATTGGGAAAAAAATCGGTACATCGATTCCACCGACGAGCTGGCTTGGAAAAGTGATTAATCAAGAAAAGATGCAAAAAGCAGAGGAATTCTTTAATAAACATGGTGGTAAAACGATTGTTATTGCTCGGTTCATGCCATTTATTCGTACATTCGCCCCGTTTGTTGCTGGAGCGAGTCGAATGAATTATCGCTATTTTATTGTGTACAATGTAGCCGGAGCGGCGATTTGGGTAGGAATATGTACGATGCTTGGTTATTTATTCGGTAATATTCCGCTCATCAAAGAAAACTTTTCAACCGTGCTATTAATGATTATCTTTATCTCTGTTTTACCGGCGCTGATTAGTTTTATTAAAAGCCGATTTGCAAAATAACTTTAAATGAATGAAAGATGGACATCCTTAATTATGAAAGGATGTCTGTCTTTCATTTTGTGCAATTTCATAAAAAATATTTGACAATAAATAAGTGTTGTAACTATAATGGTTACAACAGGAGGATGAATGATATGAAAATCAGTAGTCGTTTTACCGTTGCTGTTCATATATTATCTCTTGTAGAAATAGAAAAAAACGCAGTTTGCACATCCGAATGGATAGCGGAAAGTGTAAATACAAATCCAGTTGTGATTCGCAGGGTAATCGGGCAATTAAAGAATGCAGGAATGATCCAAGTTCGCCGCGGTATCGGCGGGGCTTCTCTATTAAAGCCATTGGATCAAATCACTTTGCTTGATGTTTACCGAGCAGTGGAAGTCGTAGAAGTAGGAGAGCTTTTTCAGTTTCACGAAGATCCAAATCCTCAATGTCCTGTTGGCGCTAATATTCAAGCTGTACTTGAATTAATTTTATTGCGGGCCCAAGAGGCAATGGAAGCTGTATTAAAGGAAGTCACAATGAAGGAATTAATATCGGTTTTAAGTAAAAAAATTGAATAAATCATTCGATTTTTTTTACAGCAGTTGTAACTGCGTTGGTTACAATGGGTGTGGATAGAAACATCCATTCGGAAAGCATGCGGGGTTTACCAATTGGTAATAATAAAAAAACAATATTTTGGAGGTAATAGAAATGAGAATTGGTATAATTGGAGCAACAGGAAAAGCAGGAAATTTAATTTTAAAAGAGGCAGTTCAAAGAGGTCACGACGTAACGGCAATAGTAAGAAATGCAGCAAAATTAACTGAACATCATGTTTCCGTATTGGAAAAGGATGTTTTTGAATTGACGAGTACAGACATTCAATCATTTGATGTAGTTGTCAATGCATTTGGTGCACCTGCTGGAAAGGAGCAACTCCATGTAGAAGCAGGAAGGGTATTGATTGAAGCGATGAAAGGTGCGCCCGATACAAGACTGATCGTAGTAGGTGGAGCAGGCAGTTTATTTGTGGATGATGCTCAAACGATACGTCTCATTGATACGCCAGAATTCCCTAAAGAATACTTTGCAACAGCTTCGAATCAAGGGAAGAATTTAGAGGATTTGCAAAAAACGAGTGAGATTTCTTGGACGTTCATCAGTCCAGCAGCTTTTTTTGATCCAGAAGGCGAGAGAACGGGCTCTTATCAAAAAGGGAAAGATCAATTAATTTTAAATGAAAAAGGGAATAGCTATGTAAGCTATGCAGATTATGCGATTGCCGTTCTTGATGAAATTGAAAAGCCAGCACATATTAATGAACGATTTACTGTTGTCGCAGAATAGAACAGAAAAGAGGAGAAAAATGAAAATCGTTGCCATTGTAGGTAGTATAAGAAAAGAATCGTATAATAAAAAACTAGCTTTATTTATGAAGGAACATTTTCGAAATAAGGTTGAGATAGAGATTTTATCAATTGCCGAACTTCCAATGTATAACGAAGATCAAGAGCTAACACCGCCTGAGATTGTAAAAGAAATAAAAAGCAGTGTTGCTGGTAGTGATGGGGTTTTAATTGTCACGCCAGAATATAATCATTCCATCCCTGGTGTATTGAAAAATGCAATTGACTGGTTTTCTAGAGTAGACAAGGTGATGGTGAATAAACCTGTAATGATTGCTGGCGGAACACGCGGAGCACTAGGTACTGTGCGTGCGCAAATGCATTTGCGGCAAATACTGAATTCTCCGGGCGTTTCCGCATTGACGTTACCAGGCAATGAAGTCTTCGTTGGAGCGATTCATGAGAAACTTGATGAGACCGGGCGTCTCATTCACGAGCCAACGATCAATTTTCTTGACACAGTTATGAACCATTTTCTTTCTTGGATTGAAAAGAATAGAGCTTAACGATTTGAAGGACATACAGTGTGACTGTGTGTCTTTTTTCTTTACATGCCTATCATCGAATATCATGGGTATACTTAATTTAGATTAGCTTTTTGGAAGTGAGGAGGAGCAAGTATGCAGAGCAAATTTATGAGGCTGATGAAGCAGACTTTAGAAATAAAGACGGGACCTTTACCGTGGACTAAGGCGATCAGTGCAGGAATTTGCTGTGCTTTACCTCCATTCCTTGGCTTGTTATTAGGAAATATACAATACGGACTGTTGGCTGGAATTGGAAGTTTCTCTTATCTATATGTAGTCAATGAGCCATATGCTCAAAGAGCGAAAAAACTCTTATTCGTGGTGCTTGGAATGACTTTTTCGGTAGGGATAGGAACTATTTTTGCTCCCTTCCCATTTGTATCAGCATTATTAGTAGGAGTCATTGGTGGGATCGCAACTTTTATTTTCGCTGCTTTAAATATCCGGGGACCAGCGGCCATCTTTTTTGTTTTAGGCTTTGCGATGACTACGGGGATGCCAATTGATCAAGCTCTTGCTCCGGTACGTTCTGGCCTTGTCTTTCTCGGCGGGATTTTATCATGGTTGATTGGAATGGCAGGTTGGCTTATACCTCAAGTACGTCAAAAATATGTAATAAAAGGAACGTTCAAACAAGCTCGAAAACATGTTTTTAAAGATGCTTTACATAAAAATTCTGTGGTCTTTCTAAATTCTGTCAGATATGGACTTACTTTGATAGTCGCAGCCGTGATTGCTTATTCATTCGAATTTGATCGGCCCTATTGGATCATTATATCTTGTGCGGCTGTAATGTTGGGATCGACAGCTACCGCAACCTTCCATCGGGCAATGCAAAGGACAATTGGGACACTAATTGGGATTCTAGCGGCAACGGTCATTCTTTCGTTTTATCCAGAGGGAATCGCCGTTGTCATCCTCATTATGCTTATGACATTCTTTACCGAGCTATTTATTGTGAAAAACTATGGTATTGCTGTGATGTTCATTACACCAAATGCTCTACTGATGGCAGAAAGCACGACTCACATTCATTATGTACGTTATTTTGCGGAAGCAAGGATAACGGATACGCTCATCGGCTGTGCAATTGGGATCGCTGGAACATTATTAGTCGCTAATCGAGCGAAATAGGAGCTGCCCTAAAAGTCAAACTTTTATTGACTTTTAGGACAGCTCCTTCTTTATTTATGCACAGGCTGTTTTCCATTTCCCCTTGATCGCATATTTTCGTTATTAGGGTAAATCGAACCCCATTCGATTGCCGATCTCCCGTGGAAAAACGTCAACAGGGTAAATAGAACCCCGTTCGATTACCGATCTCCCGTGGAAAAACGTCAACAGGGTAAATCGAACCCCGTTCGATTGCCGATCTCTCGTGGAAAAACGCCAAAAGGGTAAATCGAATTCCGTTCGATTGCCGATCTCCCGTGGAAAAACGTCAAAAGGGTAAATCGAACCCCGTTCGATTGCCGATCTCTCGTGGAAAAACGTCAACAGGGTAAATCGAACCTCGTTCGATTGCCGATCTCTCATGGAAAAACGTCAACAGGGTAAATCGAACCCCGTTCGATTGCCGATTTCCTGTGAGAAAACGTCAACAGGGTAAATCGAACCCCGTTCGATTGCCGATCTCCCGTGGAAAAACGTCAACAGGGTAAATCGAATCCTGTTCGATTGCCGATCTCCCGTGGAAAAACGTCAACAGGGTAAATCGAACCCCATTCGATTGCCGATCTCTCGTGGAAAAACGCCAAAAGGGTAAATCGAATTCCGTTCGATTGCCGATCTCTCGTGGAAAAACGTCAACAGGGTAAATCGAACCCCGTTCGATTGCCGATCTCCTGTGAGAAAACGTCAACAGGGTAAATCGAACCCCGTTCGATTGCCGATCTCCCGTGGAAAAACGTCAAAAGGGTAAATCGAACCTCGTTCGATTGCCGATCTCTCATGGAAAAACGTCAACAGGGTAAATCGAACCCCGTTCGATTGCCGATCTCCCGTGGAAAAACGTCAACAGGGTAAATCGAACCCCGTTCGATTGCCGATCTCTCGTGGAAAAACGCCAAAAGGGTAAATCGAATTCCGTTCGATTGCCCCATAAAATCCTCAATACGGTCAATCGAGCGCACGATGTTTATCAAAAAACCATTTTATGTTCTATTTAATGGGGCTATGCGTAATTTGAGATAATCCCTCGTTGATCCCAAATACTTTCGCATTCGCATTTTCGATTCCAAATCCACTTAAACGTTTGAGATGCATATCGAGGTAACCTTCTGCATCTTCTTTCGTTTCGAAAACGTAGATGCCACCTGCTTGATTTGTTTCTTTATTCTCTGTCCAAATTTTCCACATAAATCCTTTTTCTTCATTGATGCTTCTTGCTAAATTGGCAAATGCAGTTGCCATTTCTTCACCGAATGGTCCAGTATGTGTAAAATCAACTTGTAGAATATATGCCATGATAATTCCTCCTATTTCTTTTCAATATATTTTTCGCCAAGAATTTCTTTTAGAGTGTAAGATTCAGAGGAAAGTTCTTTTTGAATAAATAATTCAGCTTCGTTTTGCTCTATGTCATACATCACTTCAATCTCTTTTGAAAACAAACGCTCTTCCTTTTTCAATAGATCGGCAAGTACTGGCGGTTGCTTTGGTTGTAGTTCCTCTGTTTCGAGAATTTGTTGCAGTCCGCTTACATAGTATTCTAATCCGCGAGCTCCAACAATTTTAACGCCTTTCTTTTCCTCATTGACCATAATAATCGTTGGGAAGCCACGAACACCAAGGCTTCTAGAAAGTGCAAAGTCTTCATTTAATAATTGATGCCCACCTTCAAGATGTGCTTGCTTTACGATTTCCTCTCCGTTAAGTCCAAGTTGATTGACTACTTCTATCATAAGCTGATCTTCAGCAATGTTTTTGTTAAAAGCAAAAAGCTCTTCGCGAATGCGACGGAGAAAGATGGTAGCTAACGTCTCATCTTGTTTTTGAATGATTTTATATACACGCGAAGGGGGGAACGATGATTTAATGGGGTTATTAAACCAAACGGTTCCATCAATTGGCATACGCGAATGTACCCCAACTTCTTGCCAATGTCCCGCTACATCAGCTGGGCCGGAAATTCCATTGTTCACATCGGCGAAGCCATCCCAGCTTTCTAATAGCCCGCCCATGACAGTTTTCATATTAAAATAATGGCCATACTGTGCTTCGAACTTACGGAGTACAGGTTCAAGTGCCCAGCAATGTGAACAAATCGGATCTGTTACATAATAAAGATCGATTGTTTTCTTTGGCTGAGTCAGATCAATCATTTCAAAGGCTGCTTCGCCAGCTTCACCACAAATCCCTGTTTCTAAATCACAAATTAGATTAATTTTCATCCTTATTCACTCCTTGATTTGTTGATATTGCTGTGCCCATTTTTGAATGGGCTGCAATGCTTTGGCAAGTGACCGTCCTTTTTCTGTTAATTCATAAGAGATGATCACTGTTGTTGTACCTGTTATTTTTTTTTCGACTAACCCATACTCCCCGAGCTCTGAAAGTTTCATGGATAATGCTCTTGGGGTGATATCTTTCAGGTCTTTTTGTATATCAGAAAAATGGGCCGTATAATCGTTGCAAAGAGATAAATAATGGATAATGAGGCCATTCCATTTCCTGCCAAGGATCTGGAAAGATCCCTCTAAAAATGGACAAATTTGTATTGTAATCACCTTCTTTATATTAAGTATACTGCATATAAAAAGTATATCAACTATAAAAAATATATTTAAGGTCATAAAAAAGCTAATCAACAAATTGGATGATTAGCTTTCTCATTAGAATAGGTGATGTATGGAGCTCGGCTCATAGCTGAGACTGTGCTTTAAGTCCAACTTTTTTAAGTGCGTCGATTAATATCTCTTTTTCCTCGATTGTTACTTCTGCAAATACATCTTCAATTACTTTTTGATGCTGTGGGAAGATGCTGTCCATAAATTCTTTCCCCTGATCTGTCAGCATGACATGAACAACTCGGCGATCGTGCGGGCAGGCGCTTCGCTCGAGCATGTTTTTCTTTTCTAATTTATCGATCACATATGTCATGGAACCGCTAGCAATAAGGACAGAATTACAAATTTGTTGGACTGTTTGCTGTCCTTTGTGATAGAGTACCTCCAAAACGGCAAACTCGGATAGATTGACCCCATAATTATTGATGTCTAGTTTGATTCTTTCTTGCAATGATTTTGTTGCTTTCATCAATACAACAAATGATTTTAAACTAAGATCTTGGCTCATTTTTGCACCTCCCAAAATAACATTACTTTGAATTCAAACTAATGATATAACATGTTTCCTATTCTGTCTACTGACTGAAAAAATCTTTCCATCGCAATATATGCAATGGAAAGACTTTACTTTGCAAATGTGTGATGCCTCTTCGCTTTTAATAAATAGGCACGGTAAAGAACAAGAGCGATAAGGGAAAGGATGATCCCCGAAATATAAGGCAAGCCGATCATTACCGAAAAGAGCCAGCCACCCAGTGGAGGACCAACAATTCTTCCAAGTGAATCGAAAGAGGATAATAATCCGGTTGTACTTCCATGTCCTGTTTTCGAGGTTTTCGTTAATAATGCAGAAACGCTCGGGCGAATAACCCCATTTCCAATTCCAAAAATCGTTAAAAAGATTGCTGCCGTCGTGAAACTATCAACGAATAAAATAAGACCAAATCCAATCGCTGAAATGATGATCCCTAATTGAATGACAAATCCTTCACCATATTTTTTCGTTAACCTACCGACGAGTCCGCCTTGGACCAATGCTCCAGCTAATCCCATAATCATAAAAATATAACCGAGCTTAACCGTTCCGAGTCCCGCTTTCACTGCTGCATAATAGGCAAACGTTGCCTCTAGCCCTGAAAGGGATAAAGAAATAAATAATTGTAGGAAGTATAATACGGATACAGAGCCATTAAATGCATGCCATATCGATTTTTTCTCCGCCATTTGCTTACTTCTACTTTCCTTCGGCAATGATTCCTTTAAAAGGGAGAAGACGAGCAGAAAAGTAATCAAGGATGAGATGCCGGCAATGTAAAAAGGGAGACTTAAGCTGACTTTTGAAAAGATCCCGCCAATCGCTGGTCCTAAGACGAAGCCAAGACCTACGGCTGCGCCGACAACCCCCATTCCCTTTCCACGGTCTTCGGGAGATGTAATATCTGCCACATAAGCAGTTACAGTAGGCATATTGGCTGAAGATAAAAATCCGCCGATTACTCGCGCCGCAAATAACATCCATAGTTCAGATGCCATTCCCATTAAGAAAAAAGAAAGAGCAAGCCCAACAATTCCAATCATAATCACAGGCTTACGACCAATACGGTCAGAAATTCGTCCCCACATCGGCGCAAACAAAAGCTGCATAAGCGAATATACCGCCATAAGCCATCCTAATTGAGCTGGTGTTGCACCAACATCCTCTGCATAAAAAGGCAATACGGGAATAATGATCCCGAAGCCAACCATGACAAAAAACATAACAGCAAACAAAATAGGTAAAGCCCTTTTTGTTTCTACCATAACATTCACTCCAGATAAAGCGTAATATCTACCATATTAATGTAATGAAGTTTGTAGAGGATAGTCAACCTATAACTATTAAAGCCATTTCATATTTCATTTAATAAGGCAAAATTGCAAACAAAATATTATATGTTGCGTATAATACCTTGACTGTCATAGTAGTATGTTTTATATTGTATATAAAGAGGTGAGGGTGATGAATGGAAAACTATCCTCGGATTTGCTTCGTGGGCACACCGATACGATAATTTTGAAGCTTTTACTTAGTGGAGATAAATATGGATATGAAATAAGTAAACTAATCTATACCAGTTCGAAAGAGCAATATGAATTAAAGGAAGCAACGATGTATTCAAGTCTTAAACGTCTCGAAAAGGAAGGGAGCATTTCTTCCTATTGGGGGGAAGGAAGCCAAGGAGGCCGAAGAAAATATTATAAAATTACAGCCATTGGTGAAGAGACCTATCGACAAAATAAAGAAAATTGGGAGCAAGCGAAGAAAATTTTGGAAATGCTCCTTTAGGAAAGGATGAAAAAGATGAATGAACAACTAAAAGCACATGTCCGCAGCATTTTTGCTCCATATGAAAATGTAAAGACAGCGAAGGAATTAGAAGAGGAGCTATCACAAAATCTACTCGAAAAGTTCCAGGATTATAAGCGAAATGGCCATAGCGATGAGGAGGCATATAAGCTAACGATTGATTCGATCGGGGAAATTTCTGAGCTCGTTGATTCAATTAATCTTCAGTACAATGAGCTAGAACAAGCGGTGCGTATGGATTATTCAAAGCAACGCCTCATCGATTCGGACTTTCGTTCGGTTTCCGTCCACGATGGAAAGTTTGATCTTTGTGATTTAAAGCGCTCAGATTTTAGCCACTCAGATCTAACTAAAAGCACGTTCAAGGGCAGCAATTTAAACGAATGTATCTTTGAAGAAGTGAATTTGACGAGTACTTTGTTCAAAGGCTCTAATTTAAAAAGCGTCAACTTTAAAAATTGCATCTACGATAAAGCCCATTTTAAAGGCTGTAATTTATCAGGTCTTGATTTTGAAGGTGAAACATTTATCCAAACCATTTTTGAGACATCAACATTAAAAAAGGCATCCTTTCGCAACGCGACGCTTAAAAATGTCCAATTTCGCATGTCTGATGTAAAAAATGTGAATTTTGACGGAGCGATCATGGATAAATTAACGTATAACTTTTTAAGCGGTTCAAAAGCCGATGTTAGCAATGTAACAATTATTTAAGGAGGAGGGATTTATATGACCTTGCCAGTAGCTATTGTTGTTTCAACTGCGATTATTTGTGTAACGGCATTTTTAACTGCAGTAACATTAAAAGGAATGAGCATGGGTGATTAAACGCCAATGTTAAAAGCTCTGATCATGTGAAGATCAGGGCTTTTTCATTCTTAATCAAACATTTGATTGAAATTCAAAACAGTACCTTGCAATGAACAATACTGTGTGATATATTATTGTCAATCGGTACTGTTCAATGATTAGTAGTGAATAATGAAAGTATGGAGTGATTCAAACATGAATGTCCAATTTAAAAAAGGTGTTTTGGAGCTATGTGTTCTTGCGCTTTTACACAACCAAGATCGCTATGGCTATGAGCTTGTGCAAAGCATTTCCAATCAAATTTCCATTTCTGAAGGATCTGTCTACCCCCTGCTAAGGCGGTTAACGAAAGAGGGATATTTTACGACATATTTACAAGAATCATCCGAGGGACCATCACGTAAATATTACAAATTAACGGAGGCAGGCAAAAATTATCTTTATGAATTAATCGATGAATGGGAGAGCTTTTCAAAAGGGGTCAATCAATTAATAAAAGAAGGTGTTGCAAATGACTAAATATCAATTTCTAAAGATATTGGATTCTGCTTTACAGAAGCTTCCCGCTGATGAGCGTGCTGATATTTTACAAGACTTTGAAGAACATTACTCGATGGGAATGGCGGAAGGAAAAACCGAGGAGGAGCTATCGGCCTCACTTGGTTCCCCACAACAAATTGCTAAAGATTTACTTGCGACGCGTCATCTTGAAAAAGTAGAGGCGACGGCAACGGTCGGAAATGTTTTTCGCGCAGTTTGGGCAGTGATTGGATTGGGCTTTTTCAACTTAGTGATTGTGCTTGGTCCGTTTATCGCACTTGTTTCTATCGTTATTGCAGGCTGGGTTGCGGCAGCTGGATTTATTGTTTCTCCTTTTCTTGTCGTATTAAGTTCAATGATATTTCCAGGAAACTTTGAGCTTTTTGAGTTTTTTGTGGCACTTGGATGTGCGGGTATAGGTCTATTTATTGCGATTGGGATGTTTTTCGCCACTCGTACATTAACAAAAGGGTTTATTCGTTATTTACAATTTAATGTAAAACTCGTAAAAGGTGGTTTGAAACATGATTAATGTTAAAAATGTATCAATCATTGCCCTCGCTCTTTTCTTGGTAGGTATTATAGGGGCAGCTCTTTCCTTTAAGTTCATAAGTAAACCTGAAGAAATATTTGAGGAAAAGCAGGTCGATGCTGATTTTGTGAATATGGAAATTGTTGCGGAAAACGCAAAGGTCGAAATTATTCCAACCACATCAGCTATCGCGAAAGTAGAACTAACAGGCAAGGCGAAAAAGCAAAAGTTTGAAGTGAACGTAAAGGGAGATTCGCTAATCGTTCAAGTAAAGGAAGAAAGTTGGAGCTTCGTGAATTTAGACTTTTTTACGACTGGTTTAGCATTAACTATATATGTTCCAGAAAAACAGTATGAAACGATTTTTGCAAAAAGCAATAACGGACGAATTGAAGCGGAAAAGCTAGAAGCGAAAGATATTAAAATGGAAACAGATAATGGTCGAATCCAATTGCAAGATGTAAAGGCAGCGAATGTTACAACTAAGACAGATAATGGACGCACAGAGTTAAAGAACATAGTAGCCGAAACGATTTCTGTCAAAGCGGCTAACGGAAAAGTAATCTTAGACAATGTAGAAGGAGAATTGGTCGGAAAAGCGAACAATGGCAGCATTACTTTAATAACGAATCAACTAAATAATCCGATCGATTTCACGACAGATAACGGAAAAATTAAAATTGAAACTGAAAAAGAACCGGAAAATGCGACATTCGATGCTGATGTGGCAAATGGAAAGGTTCGCATTTATGGACATTCAGATAAGCATATCGTATTTGGCAATGGCGATCATACGATTCGATTGCGCACACATAATGGCAGCATTACGGTGGATTAACAGAGCAGATGGGGTACCCTCATCTGTTTTTTTGGCTTTAGTATATATCGCTTAGAAATCAGTGTGACGGCTTAGAAAATCAAATAATGTCTTGGAAATCGGTGTGACGGCTTAGAAAAATCGAATAATGTCTTGGAAATCGGTGTGACGGCTTAGAAAAATCGAATAATGTCTTGGAAATCGGTGTGACGGCTTAGAAAAATCGAATAATGTCTTGGAAATCGGTGTGACGGCTTAGAAAATCGAATAATGTCTTGGAAATCGGTGTGACGGCTTAGAAAGTCGAATAATGGCTTAGAAATCAGTGTGACGGCTTAGAAAAATCGAATAATGGCTTAGAAATCGGTGTGACGGCTTAGAAAATCGAATAATGGCTTGGAAAACCGCGCAACGGCTTAGAAAAATCCAACTAATGACTTACAAATCCCCATAATCGCTTAGAAACTTAGAAATATTTTGGCTTAAATAATCACTTAGTTTATATCAAACCTTCGATGAGTGAATCTTATTTTCCTTTCAAGCGTATACTTATCAATTAGTAAAATATAGAGGATGATCGAGATGATGGAATATGAAAGAAAGGTCCAAGATGATCTACAAGCATGGCAACGGCAAATACTTAGAAAATCGAGCATTTTGAATCGGATGTCGAAAAAAGCGCAAGGGAAAATCAATGAGCTAATTCCAGAGAAGGTTCATAAAGTGTTAACGGAAAGTATTAAAACAATGGTAAAAGCAACACTTGTTGGGTCTAATATAACGACAAGCAAAGATCAAGCAGCAAATAAAAGCCTTTATGAGCGTGACGAGTTGGTAAAGCAAAAACTGTCCACGTTTCGAAAAACGGCGGTCATTGAAGGAGCAGGAACGGGTGCTGGAGGAATTTTGCTTGGTTTAGCTGATTTCCCATTGCTTTTATCAATAAAAATGAAGTTTTTGTTTGAAGCTGCTGCTGTTTACGGATTTGATACAAATGAATACGAAGAGCGATTATTCATTTTACATGTTTTCCAGCTTGCGTTTTCAAGTGATGAAAAACGCAAGGAAACCTTTCATATGATTGCGAATTGGGAAGAAAATAAGCAGTTGCTTGCCGAAATGGATTGGCAAGCATTTCAGCAAGAATATCGCGATTATATTGATTTAGTGAAATTGCTACAACTCATTCCCGGTTTCGGAGCCATTGTTGGGGCATACGCCAACTATAATTTACTTGATCATTTAGGGGAAACGGCAATGAATGCTTATCGGATGAGAATCTTGAAGATATAAGGCATAATAATAGAAACAACGTATAATGAGGTGCAGGATGAGTAATAAAACGATTGTAATTTCTACATTAGGTCTGTTTGTTGTAATTGCAGCTTTTGTACTTTTTCTCAATAAAGAGGAGAAAACTGAACCAACCATCACGACAGTCAATCACCCATCAATTGAAAACCAGCCGACCATCGGAGATGAGGCTGCACCTGTTTCTGTTATTGAATTTGGTGATTATAAATGTCCTTCATGTAAAGCTTGGGGAGAGAAGATCTATCCGCAACTAGAAAAAGAGTATATTAAGACGGGAAAAATTACATTTTCTTATATGAATGTTTTGTTCCATGGGGAGGAATCGATTCTTGCTTCGTTAGCCTCAGAATCTGTCTACAAGCATCATCCAGAAGCATTCTGGCCTTTTCATAACGCGCTATTTGCTGCACAGCCGACGAGTCAGAATCATGATGAACAATGGGTGACGGTTGAAAGCTTGCTTGACATTGCGCAACAATCTGTACCAAATATCGATATCGCACAATTTAAAGCTGATATTACCGAGGGAGAAACTGCAGCAGAAGTTGCGATCGATATGGAGTTAGTAAAGGAACTAGATGTGCAATTCACACCGACGATCGTTATTAATGGGGTCATGTTAGAGGATCCATTTGATTATGATGCGATCGTGACCCAAATTGAAAAAGGATTGAAAAAATAAAGATGCATAAAGCAAAAATGAGTTATCATTTATATTTTGCTTGGGTTGTCTCTGTCATTGCCACGTTAGGAAGCCTGTATTTTAGTGAAATAAAAGGATTTATTCCGTGTGAGCTTTGCTGGTATCAAAGAATTTTTATGTATCCATTGGCGATTCTTCTCGGCATTGCGTCCTTTTATAATGATAAAAGCTTGAAAAAATACATTCTCCCTTTATCGATCATGGGTGGCACGATTTCTTTGTATCACTATCTCGTCCAAAAGGTTCCTGGGTTTGCGGCGATCAAACCATGTGTACAAGGTGTTCCGTGTAATGTCCAGTATATTAATTGGTTTGGCTTTGTTACGATTCCTTTTTTAGCATTAACGGCTTTTACACTGATTAGTCTATTGCTTGTGCTTATGAAAAAAAGTGAATAATTGTATTAAACAAGCTTGTCCATACTAAAAGGTGGACGAGCTTGTTTTACAGTCATGTATAGACAACTACCTTCGTTTTTATTATAATAAAGAGTCGTCTAAAATTTTTAGAGAAAGAAGGTTATGCATTTTGACATCTGATCAACGTAAAAAGATGATTATATTAATGATAAATATGTTTATTGCGATTGGAAGTTTTGGGATCATTATTCCAATTCTGCCGGCTTATTTAATGTCAATTGGTGAAGGGGGAACAGCGGCTGGATTAATGATTGCCATTTTTGCCGGTGCACAGCTCATTGTATCTCCAATTGCAGGAAAATGGACCGATCAATATGGGCGCAGAAAAATGATTATTTGGGGACTTGGTGGATTAGCACTATCCATGTTCGTCTTTTATTTTTCCGATTCACTTATCGTGTTGTACCTTTCACGCGTGATCGGCGGTGTCGGGGCTGCATTGCTCGTTCCAGCCATTTTCGCATATGTAGCTGACATTACAACGATGGATCAGCGGGCAAAAGGTAATAGTTATATTTCTGCTTCGATGTCGTTGGGGATTGTTATCGGACCAGGAATTGGCGGGTTTTTGGCTGACTTCGGTTTAAAAGTACCACTGCTCGTTTCCGCGATTGTCGGGCTTGTTGCTGTTGCATTTTCTGCAATTGTCTTAAAGGAAAGCATGCCAGAGGGCAGTTACGTTCCGGAAGAGCATAATGATTCAATGATCAAAAAAATTGGTCAATCTTTTAGTAAACCGTATTTCATTCCACTTATTATCATCCTTGTAATGAGTTTTGGACTGATGGCATATGAGTCCGTACTCGGTCTTTTCGTCGACAATGAGTTCGGAGCTACTCCGAAGGAAATTGCTTGGATGATTACAGCTACTGGGATTATTAGCGTAGTTGTTCAACTGTTTGCTGTGGATCGAATTGTACGTCGATTTGGTGAAGCCTCCGTATTAACGATTTTTCTTGGTGTTGCAGCAGCTGGCTTCGTATTATCCCTTTTAGCAAATAGCTATATGATGTTTTTTGGTGTAACAATGATTATTTTCCTAGCCACATCAATTTTACGACCAGTATTAACGACGCTTATTTCAAAGCTAGCCGGGAATGAGCAAGGATTTGCAATGGGGATGAATAATGCGTATATGAGTATTGGAAACATTCTTGGACCACTAACAGCGGGTCTTCTGTATGATGTGAACATTATTTATCCATTCATACTGGGCTTAGTTGTATTAGTCATCACAATGCTTGTTTCGATTAGGTGGAGCGGTCGCCGTAATCGCCGTAAAACTGTACCAGCTATCAAGTAAGAGCAAAGTCTAAATTAAAGACTTTGCTCTTTTTTTTATAAAGATAGGATTTAAAAATCAATTATGTCATAAATTAGGTCTGAGGTCTGAGAACATTACTAGGCTATGGTTGGTTCAGACCATATAGATATTTTTGTATGATAAATGGGTAATGAAGAATAAAGGGGTGAGTAACATTGAGGAAGGTTTTATTTTTCCCTTTACTAAGGATGCCCTCAGGTCATCACCAAGTTGCGGATGCCGTCGCTGAATATATTAGTAAAAGAGATCCGAATATCCAGTGTAAAAAAATCGATCTATTAAGTGCATGGAATCCAATCGTTGAAACGGCAGTTACGAAACTTTATCTAAAGTGGATACATCATTTTCCGAAAACATATGCATGGATGTACGAGCAAATGGCACATACATCAAATTCTCAACGTTCTTATCATTACTATGAGTTTTTGTTTTTGAAAAAGATGGAGAAAATCATTTCTGAAGAAAAACCTGATCTAATTATTTGTACGCACGGATTCCCATCCTATATTGTGAGTAAACTAAAGATCAAAAATCAGTGCTCTGTACCAGTAATTAATGTGTACACTGATTTTTTTGTAAATGATGTTTGGGGGAAAGAAGGAATCGATTATCATTTTGTTCCTAGTGAAGCAGTGAAAACCGCTTTAATAAATAAAAATGGACTATCGGAAAATCAAATTATTATGACAGGAATCCCGATTAGTGAGCAGTTTATGAGCAACCGTATAAAATCGATTAAAAATAAGAAGAAATGGAATGTTCTCATATCTGGAGGCAGCATCGGATTAGGAAATATATTGGATCTATTGGAGCAAAAAGAATGTAAAAAGGAAATCGAATATTTCGTTTTATGCGGAAAGAACAAGAAACTTTTTCAAACAATTGCAAAGCTCAATTTCAAGAATATCCACCCGTATTCCTACATTTCATCAAAAGAAGAGATGAATGAGATGTATGACAATATCGATGCAATAATAACGAAGCCAGGAGGGGTTACAATTAGCGAAGCGGTTCGCAAAGAAATTCCAATCTTTATTCATTCTGCACTTCCTGGTCAAGAAGAAATTAATTTAAAGTTGCTAAAAGATCTAAAGCTTGTACATGAACTCAATGATAAGCAAAATTTTGATGATCAAGTGATTGCTTTTTTAAACGATAAGCTTCTAATGCAACAAAATGAAACATCATTTCACTCTTATTTAGAGGTTTTACGTGATGGGACACCGATGAATATATATCATTTCATTAACTCTTTAATTAAATCGGGTAAAGAAGATGATCAGATGTCCGTGAAAGAAGGGGCTTTTCAATGATTCAACAATTTTTGGAGTGGCTAAGTACGATCGGTCTTTCCGGCTTATTTATTGCAATGTTTCTAGAAGGATCCTCTTTGCCATTTCCAGGTTTGGCGATTGTGCTATCATACGGATATTTATTATCACCTGAATATGTAGCCACCATTTTTATCGCTGCAGGAATGAGTGTTTTTTATAGTCTTTCTAGTCTTATTCCGTATTTTATAGGAGAAAAGCTAGAGCGTATCTTCCCTAATAAATTGAGAAAGAAGCTAGATAGGGGAATTCACCTATTTAATCGATATGGTGTTTGGAGCATTGCACTTACTCGACCATTTGGAGTGGGGAATTATATTTCATATGTTGCTGGTATGAGTAAAGTGAATGTATATAAATATTTACTTTTAACTTTCATAGGCATATATCCATGGTCGTACGTAATGATTCTTGCTGGGGCCTATGTTAACGGCAATTACGAGGTATTTAAAAATTATTTTAGCACATACAGCATATATGGATATGGAATGGTTTTATGTGGTATAGCGATTGCTATTTTTATTTATTATAGAAAGTCTAAACAAAGAAATTCGAATTTCACCAAATGGAAAAAAGGAGGCCAAAGTGAATGAAGCAAACGGGAGTGTCATTAGGTGGTGGCTCTCTGCGTGGAGTTGCCCATATAGGCGCTTTAAAGGAATTGATTAGTAATGAGATCGAAATTACCCACATTGCTGGAACGAGTGCCGGATCTGTCGTTGGCGGCCTCTTTGCAAGTGGAATGGATCCAGAAAATATGAAATGCATTGTGCATGATTTATCAATTAGGCGCCATATTGATATTGGGTTCAATCGAAAAGGTTGGATAAAAGGAGATCGAATCTATCAATCATTATTAAAGTGGACAGATGGAAAACACTTCTCTGATTTGAACCTTCCATTTGCTGTTATCTGTGTAGATCTGATTTCCGGAGAGATGGTCGTGATCGATACTGGGGAGGTAGCGCTGGCAATACGTGCAAGCATTGCCATCCCGGGATTATTTTCACCAGTAGAAATGGGAGGAAAACTACTAGTAGATGGTTATATATTAAATAATAATCCCGCAGACATCGTTAGAAGGATGGGAGCGAAAAAGGTTACATCTATTCGAGTGCAGAGCTCCCATGTACATCAGCCTACAAATCTTATTTCCGTACTAAATCGATATATTGATATTGCTAGTCAGAAAAACACAGAACGTTGCTTAGAAGAGCATGCAGATGTGTTGATCGATATTGATTTACAGAATATAGGTAGATTTGAAACAAAATCTTTATCTAAGGTCATTGCATTAGGGCAGTTAGAAGCTAGAAAGGTATTATTTAACAAAAAGTACAAAAACGTTGTTTATATGGATCAGTGGCTGCAAAAGGTACATTAATAAGTAAGTTTGAAAAGAAGCAGATTATATCTGCTATTTTTTTTGAATGGATATTGTTGCGCTAGCTCGAGTTGATCGAGTAACTAACCCTTTACGATCTAGCTCACTTTATAAGTGTGTCAAATCGCCCATTTTTACGTCACCAAAGGTGTTTTATAAATGGGGAAATCTGTAATCCGCACCTTAATTCGAGATGATAATGTTATGTAAATATAATAAATGTTCTGCATACTATTTTGATTACGTTTTCAGCTGAACTTTGTGTATTTCGCATAATATAGCGGTTTTTTATGTATCTCAGTCATAAGTAGGGAGACTTTTTTGTCGGTTCGAAATCGTCAAAATACTTTGTTGAAATATATTGCAATTTGTCGAAAATCAGAGTAATATAGATTTCAGCGATATATTGCATACAAGTCTTTGCGGACTGAAAATAGGTTTACAAATTTTTAGGAGGAACAGATTTATGAAGACAAAGTTATCATTTTCGTCTTATTTTGTTATAGGAGTCATGCTATTTGCGCTATTTTTCGGGGCAGGAAATCTGATCTTCCCAGCGACACTTGGACAGAATGCAGGAACAAATCTATGGCCTGCTGTTATCGGATTTTTAATTACGGGAATCGGCTTGCCATTCCTTGGAATATTGGCAATGGGCTTTTCAGGAAGCCGCAATTTACAAGATCTTTCCAGTCGGATTCATCCAGCCTATGGGGTTATTTTTACTTCACTTCTTTATTTGACAATTGGACCATTTTTCGCAACGCCACGTACAGGAGCAGTTGCATATGATATCGGAATTGCACCATTTATCAGTGATGGATTTGTACAGATCGGATTATTTATTTTCACATTGATTTTCTTCGTTGTTACTATGTGGTTGTCTTTAAATCCAGCAAAAATTGTCGATAACGTTGGAAAAATTCTCTCACCTGGAATTCTCATTCTTCTTGCTGTATTACTTTTAATGGTCATTGTAAAACCAATGGGAGCAATCGGGGATCCACAAACCGCAGCATATACAAGTGGAGCGTTCATGAAAGGATTTACGGAGGGCTATAATACGATGGATGCCCTCGCATCGCTCGTATTTGGAATTATTGTCATTAATGCCATTCGCGGCATGGGCGTTACGTCCAAAGCCGGTATTCTTTCAGCAGCAGTGAAATCAGGAATTGTTGCAACTTCATTTCTTGGAATTATTTACGTTGGAATTGCTTATTTAGGCGCAACAAGTACTGAAACATTAGGTCTTTTTGACAATGGTGGACCGGTTCTTAGCAATGCATCTGTCCATTATTTTGGGAAATTTGGATTAGTAATGTTAGCCGTTATTATTATCCTTGCTTGTTTAACGACAAGTATTGGATTGATTACCGCTTGCGGAGAGTACTTCCATACTTTATTCCCGAAAGTAAGTTATAAAGCATTCGTTGTTTTCTTTTCAGCGCTTTCTTTCACGATTGCAAACTTTGGATTATCAAATATTATTAATTACTCGATTCCAGTGTTAATGTTCCTTTATCCATTAGCGATCGTGCTCATGCTTTTAACATTTTTATCGCCATTATTTAATCATTCTAGAATTGTTTATGTAGCAGCAACATTCGTGGCGTTTTTAATTAGTATCGTCGATGGAATTAAAACATTTTGTCAACTTTTTGAAATTGAATATTTCGGTTGGTTTGCACCTATTGTTTCTTTCTATGAGGATACATTGCCGATGTATGAAGAAGGGCTTGGTTGGTTGTTGCCGGTATTAGCCATTATTGTTATTACTGGTGTCATTGCACGAATTGCAATGCCTAATCGCCCAAAAGTAAGCTCGAAATCAGAACCAGAACCATCAACAAACTAATTAATCTTAAAAGAGGCTATTCAAAAGTTAAACTTTTGAATAGCCTCTTCTTATGATCGATTTCCCCTTAATAGCATATTTAAGTCATTATGGTAAATCGAACTCCATCCGAATGCCTTTTACCATTGGAAATTCTTCAAGAGGGTAAATCGAACTTCATCCGAATGCCCTTCAGCTGTGGAAAGTCTCCAATGAGGTAAATCGAACCCCACTCGAATGCCCTTCACCTGTGGAAAGTCCCCAATAAGGTAAATCGAACCCCGTCCGAATGCCTTTCACCTGTGGAAATTCTTCAATAAGGTAAATCGAGCAAACGATGTTTACTAAAGGCTCACATCTCCCTTTTAGACGGCATCTCTAATCACGAAATGGAGGTGGTGCAATTAAACGAAAAATCGCCAATTTCGCCGCGAAAGTCGTGCAATTTTTTCGCGAAGTTTAGACGACATTTAACTAAAGAACCTATTACTCTGTAAAATTAAGGACAAGTGAATGTACCTTTTTATTGACTGAGTAGTCTTTGTCTTTAATGTCACACATTAAATAAAAATTTAGTACATCACTTATATATTGTGGTGTACTTCTTTTGTTTAATAGACCTCTAAATGACCTCATTTACTATAACGGCAGTTTTCTGAATTTACACACATCGGGTGTTGTGGTAAAATGTGAACATACGTTCCAAGTATAAGTTCTACTTGGGGGTGTTTTTTTGAAGGAATATACAGTAAAAGAGGTTGCTGACCTCTTAGGAAAACACGAAGAAACAAATAAAAGCTGCAATAAATCGAACAGGAAGTTACTCAGATGATAAGAATCATTTTTTTGTAGAATTTATTAGAGCAGAACGATTGGAAGATGATGAGGAAGCTGAAGGTCTATGGTTTACTGAGCTATTCGAAAATAATCTTATTGGACAGTGGTATAAAAATTTGAATGACAATGAGTTAAAACATAAACGAGACCTTCTTTATTCGTGGGGCTATGGTGAAGATAATTCTAATAGTAATCCTGAACCCTTTTACTCCAAACATAAAGGAATACTCTCATCAAGTACTTTTGTTCGATGTAGAACCAATATATGTAGCCGTAACCTTCGGTTTATTGACATTAGATATATGTACTACTACCGGTACCAGATTAAATGAATTATTGCAAATTAACAATACTAAAGAATGTATCCGTACTGTTAAGAAATTACATTTTTCTTTTTATGCTATTCCAAAAGGTCGTGATGAATTAGAAGCTTTTTATATTAGCGAACAAACAATGAAAATAATAAAATCGGTTGGTTTGATGCTAAAAACTCATTATGGCACTGAAAAAATCCCAAGCGTTAAATATCGTGGTGATCGACGCCATATATTCCCGAAATCTAAGCCTTATTTTTTTCAGTATCATAATAAAGCACTTATTGGATTTGCAATTAATTCAAGCTTTCGTTTTTTGTTGCACGGGCTACAATTTGAAACACAAGAAGGTAAACCTGTTGTAGTGACCGAAGCTGTTCAGCGACAAAAGCTACCAATAGACATTGTGGCTAAGATATTGCATCAACGTGATGTTAGGGGTGACTAGTTATTACTCTGAGCCTACACCAAGCCAATTGGCTCAATCAGTAAGTGATTTACACGATGTTATATCTGATTATTTAGATATTGATGAGGCTGTATTGCGAAATCCTGAAGATCTTGAAAAAGAACTCGAGGAGTATAAAGAAAAAGTTGGTGTGTTCAATAATGTTGTAGGTGGAACGTGTGTCACTAATCACGTCTGTCCAATAAAAATGGCGTGTTTAGGTTGCCAAGCAAAAATCCCACAACCTGAAAAGAAACACGAATTATTAGAGGTTATTGAGTTATCGAAAGATATGGAGAAACGATATAGTGCAATGGGTTTAACGATTGATGTGAAAAAAGCAAAAACGATGCGAAAACACGCTCGTAATGAATTAAAGGAAATCGAACTTATTGAAAAGTATAGGGAGGAGCAAAAGTATGAGCCAGACATTCTATTCAAAAAGAAATGAACCTGTTTGGCTTAAAGAAAGTCATCAAAAGCGTAGTAATCGTTCAATAGAGCTCGGTATACAATCAATTGATTAAAAAAGGTGATCCTATCACCTATACAACGGTCTCTGAACAATCAAAAAAATTGACCCCGAAGGGAAGGGAATTCACCCAAATACAATTCGCACAAACGAACAACTATATGAGTATTACAAGCAATATAGTAAAACTCATAAATAAAAAAAGAATAGCAAAAATACTGTATTAAACGATTCTATTAACACCGAGGATTTGAATTTTTCTAAAATAAAACCAAGCCGAAATCTTGATAATCTGAGAAGGAAATATATGAAATTAACTAAGGAAGAACTTGTCCAAAGACTAATTCTTTCAGAAGAATATATTGCAGAAAATAACACAAGATGGATTACCAGTTATTTCGAATCGTTTAAGTAGGTATCCTTCGTATATATCACCTAATCTTATTAAACTAACGGTGCAGTTTAGTTCAACAAGAAATATAATTTCATATGGAATTTTATGTTAGGAAATTATGAATAATCAAATAATGGGGGTTGTGAATTGAGAAAGTTACTATCCTTAATTGTAATTATCTCTGTGCTAACTGGTTGCAGTTCAGAATTATCATTTTCAGAATTACCTGAGAAGGGTGTTAAAAAAGATATTCAATCGTTTATTGACAATGTTAAGGATGAAAATGGGGTACATCTTTACTTCGAAAAACAAAAAGCTGTATATGTATATTTGAATGGATCAAATGTAAAAGAAGGTGAAAAAGCTACACATTTTACTGATTTTAATGTTGAAAAAAACGGTGAGACATTAAGCATTTTATACAATACTGCTGAAACTGCTGATTATTCAAATCAATCATTAAAGCACGAACTTTTATATAAGGTTAAATTAGACAAGAAATACGAGGTTATTAAGCCTGTTAGTAATGGTAAAGAAACCTCGTTTGGTGTAATATCAGGAAATCAATAACCAGCTTATTGAACTAACGGGTGCGTTAGCACAACAACATTATATTTTTGTTGTTGTAAATGAGGTCATTTGTTGTACAAAAAAGGATAGGTGAGCATAAGAAATTATGCTCACCTATCCTTTTTAATTTATTACTTAAAATGTCCGACATTAAATAAAAATTCAATGTTGTTAAGGGTTTTAAGAAAAAACCTGACTTTTAATAAAACATCAGACAAGACAGGTTCTTTATTTATTCTTTACATGAAATTCATTAATGGCCCGAAGCCAATTTTCCCTCATCATAGCAGAAACTTCGATTGCATCGCGCTTTTTCATTAACTCAATAATTTGATTATGTTCATCTATCGATTTTTCCGTTAAGACGATGGAATTATAAAAAAATAATCGGCGTACATGGGCTTGCAATGATTCAAGGATCGATAGGATATAGGGATTGTTTGCTGTATTGACGATAATCTGATGAAATTGTTCATCGATTTTTAATGCTGAAAAGGAATCATTTGAACGAATCGCATCAGCAAATCGCCGATTCGTCTCTTCAAGTAATGAAATGACTTCCGTCGTTAAATGAGGAATTGCCAACTCAGCGGATAATGCTTGCAATGCGGCCAAAGGCGGGAGCAAATCTTTGATCGTTTCCTTCTTTACCTCTGTTACTTGCGTTGCTTTTCCAGGATACATTTTGACAAAACCTTGAACCTCGAGCAATTGTAAAGATTCGCGAACGGGGGTCCTACTTACACCTAATGCAGCGGCAATCTCTGAGTCAATGAGCTTTTCACCAGGCAGTAAGGTCCCATCGATAATCCATTGCTGGAGTTGATGAAACGCTTTTACTTTCGCTGTTTTACGAACCGGCTTCGAATGATTTATCGGGATCGGCATAGCGATTCACCACCCTTTTAACAATATTATATAGGTATAGTATACAGGATAATGTTCGAAAGTGAAAATAGGTGCTGGCCATTAAATTTATGTATTGACTCTCACGTAACGTGATACCTTATAGTCATAAGTGAAGGGAGGCAAGAGAAGTTGAAAGTGAAAGAAGTGGCTGATTTGGTCGGTATTAGTGTGCGCACACTCCATCATTATGATGAAATTGGCTTATTAGCCCCAGAGAAAACGACGGAAGCGGGTTATCGTTTGTACTCGGATGATAATCTCGAAACGTTGCAGCAAATTTTGTTTTTTAAAGAGCTTGGCTTCCCTTTAAAGAAAATTAAGGAGATTATCAACCGCCCATCATTTGATCGGCAAGAAGCGTTAGAATTGCATCGGAAAATGCTGCTTGAAAAACGGAAGCGTCTCAATCAAATGATTGCAACGATTGAAAAGACGATACAGCATGCGAAAGGAGAAATAGAAATGTCTAATGAGGAAAAATTTAAAGGCTTTGATTTTAGCCATAATCGATACGAACAAGAAGCGCGCGAACGTTGGGGAGATGAGGCTGTTGATCAAGCAAATACAAAAGTGACATCCATGTCAAAAGGCGAAAAGAAAGAGTTTGAGAATCGATTTAATGAGATCTATCACGGGCTTGCCGCTATTCGCCATACTGCTCCTGAATCGGACGAAGCGCAGGCGCGGATTAAAGAATGGTTCGACTTTTTAAATCAAATGGGAGATTACTCGCTTGATGCATTTAAAGGGTTAGGGCAAATGTATGTCGATGATGAGCGCTTCACAAAAAACATCGATCAATTCGGAGAAGGGCTCGCACAATTTATGTGTGATGCAATGGCGGTATTTGCTCATACAAATAAGTAATAAAAAGTTAATGCCTGAACACAAGTCGCGTTAAGCTTTAACGCGCTAGTGGTCAGGCATCTCTTTTTTTATTGTAGGCCTTCTATACGGAGTTCTTTAACAGGCATGAATATTTCACCAGTATTTAAATACTTTAAGCTCACTATATCCCCCGCTTCTAAATAGATAGACAGAGGGGCGACCTCTGAGGAGATGATAAAGTTTTGCTTATTGTCCAAATAGAATGAAACAACGGTGAGATCTCCTTGTTTTTCTTTAAATACACGTATTACCGTACCTGCAACGCTTTTTTCTTCCGCCATCGATGTCCCATCAACTGAGCTGCCGCCTCGTTGTAAGGCAGTTTTATATAACTTTAGAGCTTCATTCGGTGTATTGGCAAAAACAGATATTTCCGGATTTGCAGCAGAAACGATGAAGTAATTTTGCAAAAATCCATTGGAATCGAGCACAGGTGTTAACCAGCTTGCTTTCCCGAAAAAGTTGTACAGTACAGGCATTTCTCCGGACCACTTTTTCTCGATAAATTTTTTATCGATTATTTGTAATGCCGCCTGGGAATCCATATAAGACTCTTCTAAATTACCTGTGTAGTAAGTTGCTTTTCCAGTACGTGCATCTGTAAGTGAGTAGCCAAGCATGGAGTCGACGCCTTCTTTCGGACTTGTAAAATCTGTGAAGTAGACCATGTTTCCATTCTCATCAAAGATCGGACTCACATTGGCAACTGTACCTTCATCAGATGGAAGCTTTACATCTCTTTTTCCAAATAAACTGTTCCAAAATCCATGAATATATTTTCCGAAATAACTATTTTGCAAGCTTACAGCTTCAGGAGAAACAGCACCGTCGATGAATGTAGGAGTTTCACCTAAAGTGAATTTTTCCGTTTTTCCATTTGCGGGATCAACCATAACTACACCTTGCATATCAAAGCCATCTCTCGCAGATATAAACCGACCGTATGTCCTGACATAGAAGGGTTTCCCGTCATCATTAATCTCTAATCGTGGTTCGCCATAGAAAATTAGATTGGGGTATTGATTGCGAATAAAACGATTTAAATCCTTATTTAAATATGCCGATGGACTATAAGTCATTTCTGCTTTAATAAATTTAGGATTATTGGATGCGTCGGTCGCACTCATTTTAAAATAGCCAGGCGTTGTTTTTCCATTCCGCCATTTGAAAAATCCGGAGAATTCAACAGGCGCAATATAAACAAACTCCTCTCCGACCTTTTGGATTTGCAATTCACCTAGCTCATAATAGCTTGTGTTTGGTACTTGGCCAAACGCTTTTTTCATTTTATTTCTTGCGAATTTCGGTGGTACGCTTGCGGGTGTTTTTGATTCATCAAAGGCTTGTATTTCCACCTTTTCTTCCATTTTTGATACGGTGTATTTTTCATTCGAATTAAATAAAAAGGCGCTTAATAAATAAACCATAAACACAAGGCTTCCCAAAAATAAAACAGCTTTGAATAAACGCTCCCGTCCGCTTGCGAATAAAGCGCCAAGGGCAGTAGCAATGAGCAGCAGGAACCAAAGCGAGCTAATCGTTCGATCAATATTGGAAAGATAATAAAAACCAAATACAACCAGCCAAAACAGGATGGTCACACCTATATATTCAACGCTGATATTTCGTTTCGGTGCTTTCTTTACTTGCTTGGGCATTATTGGAATGACGATTAATGTAAGGACAATCGCCACGATCAGTGAAAAAATGAATATACTCCCCATTTGAACAACTCCTCTAAAAATAGCTTTCTTCTTTTTACGATTTCACATATAAAGAGGTTTCAATTTTTTGTATATGTAGAAGTGTTTTTCCGAACGCTAGGAAGGGAATGAATAATTAGCAGCCAAAAGGAGATGTTTCTATTGATAAAAAAGATAATGATTTGTGCGATAGGGATAATGATGCTTACCGGATGCAATGCTGGTTCATCGAAGAACGGTCAAGGGGATCAGCCGGACAAAACTGAAAATCTTTCCCACTTACAAGAAGATGGAGTAAGTGATCAAAGTAAAGAATCTGCAAATCCTCAGGCGCTGACACAAGAGGAGGTCATTCAAGAAACAGAGAAACAATTAAAAACGGGTATGCCAGTGAAGCTGCCAAAAACGATCGTCGTTTCTGATGGAAAGTATTTAACCGCCAAAACGAGTTCCGATAGCGATCAGTATGTAGTGATGTTTTTTGAAACAGATCAACCCGTTCCTATTAACAATGATGAATTGGAGAATATGAAGGTAAATATTGCTACGCTAAAAGGAACAAAGTATGAATCGGAAGAAAAGGCGGCTGAACAGGTTAATTACGAAAACCATGCAGAGGTCGGCGGACAAAAAATCGATCTTGGCAATGGAATAACAGGCTATGCGGAAGGTGCAGCTGGTTCACAGTACATTGGTTGGAATGAGGGAAGATGGTCAATTGTTGTTCGCGGGCAAACAGAGCAAGGGGAACATGTGGCTGATGAAGCGAAAAAAGTGGTGCAATATTTAGAAGAACACACACTTCCAGTTCCACATGAACATGGAGCTGCGATGCTTGATGTCACTGAAAATAATGAGGAACATGTGCAGCGAATTGTTTGGCAGGAAGGTGAGATCGTCTACGAGATAGAAGCGGTGAGGAGCGCATTGGAGGCACTTGATTTAGCAGTCGCAACAGCGGGGAATCCATAAATTCTTCCCTGTTGCGACTAAGTCACGACAACAATGGGGAAAGTATGTAAAACTGCGAAAGTTACAGAGGAATGATAGATGAGGAATATTTGGAGCATTTATACAAAAGACTTAAAACAAATCGTGTCAAACTGGGCGGCGCTCATTTTAATTAGTGGATTGATCATTCTCCCATCACTGTATGCATGGCTTAATATTGCCGCTATGTGGGATCCCTATTCAAAAACGGGCAATCTCCCTGTCGCAATTGTGAATGAAGATAAAGGAGCGGTTGTTCAGGATAAGAGCATAAATATAGGAAAAGAACTAGAGCAATCATTACGTACGAACCCAAACTTAGAATGGCATTTTACCGATCGCAAGCGGGCGATGGAAAAAGTGGAGTTTGGTGAGTATTTTGCGATGATTGTCATTCCTGAGGATTTTTCGGAAGATTTAAGTTCCGTTATCTCCGATCATCCTGAAAAAGCGAAGGTAGAATATTATGTAAACGAGAAAATCAATTCGATATCACCTAAAATTACTGAAAAGGGTGCTTCGGTCATTGTTGATCAAATGAGTAGGAAGTTTATTTCAACAGTGAGTGGTATTCTTTTTGAAAGATTTAATAAGCTCGGGATCGAGTTAGAGCAGGAATTGCCTGACATTGAAAGGTTCGAAAATTATGTGTTTATCCTCGAAAAGGATCTTCCTGAAATAAACAGTTTACTTCGGGATTCATTAGCAGATGCAAATTCGGCGGAGAGAATAGTTGCGAAGGCGCAAGGAGCTCTTCCAGAAGTAAAGCAATTAACAATGGATGGACTTGAAACGTTAAATAAAACGGCAAACCTCATTCAAGAGGCTGAAAACAGCTTAAATCAAATCATGCCGAAAGTGAGGCAGGATATTGAAAACGTACAGAAAATTTCTAATGATATTCGGGCATTTATAAATAATATAGAAAATGCCAGTATTGATCTAAGCGATGAGCAGGCTTTACAAAATAAAGTACAAGCTCAAACCAATGGTGCACTTCAAAGCATTGAAACGGTTGAAGCTGCCGTCACAGAACTAAAGGAGATAAATGGAGCTGGATCAGAAAATATAGGGAACGAGCAGTTGGGACGAGCGCTTCAAGAAACGGCGAAGCTGAAAGAGATGCTGCTGGAAAACCAAGAAAATCTGGCAAATTTAGTTGAGTTACTGAATGGAAAAGGAGTGGAATTTCAAAGCAAGCTTGATGAAATGAAAGAGATTGCCCGCCGTACACCCGTTCAATTAGATACTTATATTCATAATTATAAAGAGATAATTGAGCCGGCAATCGTAAATGAAATAGCTAAAGCGAAAAAGACTTTAGCAGGTGCAAGGGACACTTTGGAAACAATTCAGTCCGCTTTTCCTCAAATAGAGCAAACACTGGCTCAAACGAAGAAAAACCTTGGCGAGGGTAAAGATAAATTACAATATGTATATGATGAATTTCCTTATATTAGTGAGAAGGTAATACAACTTGCCAATAAAATAAGAAACGTAGAAAATGAAACAGATGTAAGGGAGTTGATTAAGCTTCTTAAAAATAACCCTGAGGCAGAAAGTAATTTTTTCGAGGAACCGGTGGAACTGGATGAAAATAAGCTATTTCCAATAAAGAACTACGGTACAGGCATGACACCATTTTATACTGTACTTGCAATCTGGGTTGGAGCACTGTTATTAATTTCCTTATTGGCCGTGGATATTAGAAGCTCCGTCACATACACTGAGAAAGAAATTTATTTTGGGCGACTTTTGACATTTATAACGATTGGCTTTTTGCAAACATTGATTGTCACTGTTGGGGATTTACTTTTACTTGGAGTAACCGCAAGTTCACCATTATGGTTGATTGCTTTTGGGCTATTGACGAGTCTCGTTTTCATGATTATTGTCTATACACTTGTATCTGTATTTGGAAATGTAGGGAAGGCGATGGCAATCATTATACTTGTATTGCAAATCGCAGGGTCTGGAGGTACATATCCAGTTGTATTGCTTCCAAGCTTTTTTCAATGGATTAGCCCGTTCCTTCCATTTACATATGCTGTTGACTTAATGCGGGAAGCAGTGGGAGGAATAATTTGGAAACGGGTTTGGATGGACATTGGTTTTTTAAGTGCTTTTTCCCTACTCTTCGTTTGTATCGGCACTATTTTGAAGGAGCCGCTTAATAGAAGAATGGAGATCATGCTGAAAAAGTCAAAGGAATCAGGTATATTTCATTGATGAGCGGACAAGCAAAGCTAGACGGCGATCAACAGATTGATTGAATAACAATAGGTTTGTCGTTCTTTATACGACAAAGTTAGTATTCGTCTTTATTGAATCGGAGTAGATCGTAAATTAAAATATAGAATGAATAATAATGAAAGGGAGCGAGCATATGGCTCAATCGAATATTAAAGTTGCTGTTCAGAAGTTTGGTAACTTCCTCAGTTCAATGGTTATGCCAAATATTTCAGCTTTTATTGCGTGGGGACTTATTACTGCGCTGTTTATTCCTACTGGATTCATCCCAAATGAAAGCCTTTCCAGTATGGTTGGTCCAATGGTTACGTACTTATTGCCATTATTAATTGGATTTACAGGTGGAAAAATCATCTATGATCAACGCGGGGGAGTTGTTGGTGCAATTGCCACGATGGGGGTCATTGTTGGAACAGACATTCCGATGTTCCTTGGTGCGATGATTATGGGACCGCTTGGCGGATATGTCATTAAAAAGTTTGATCAGTCAATTGAAGGAAAAGTAAAAGCGGGCTTTGAAATGCTCGTAAATAATTTTTCAGCCGGAATACTCGGTGGAATTCTTTCGATCTTGTCATTTTTAGCAATTGGCCCTGCTGTTAATGCCTTTTCCAATTGGTTAATGGTTGGCGTCGATTGGTTAGTAAGCGCGGGTCTACTACCATTAACAAGTATTTTGATCGAACCTGGGAAAATTTTATTTTTAAATAATGCGATTAACCACGGAATTTTAACGCCGATTGGTTTAGAGCAGGCAAAGGAAACAGGGCAATCGGTCTTACTGTTACTTGAAGCAAATCCAGGACCGGGACTTGGTGTCCTTCTAGCATATTGTATTTTTGGAAAAGGGAACGCAAGAAGATCCGCACCGGGAGCGGCGATTATTCAATTTTTAGGGGGGATTCATGAAATCTATTTCCCTTATATTTTAATGCGCCCAATGCTAATTCTAGCGGTAATCTTAGGGGGAATGAGCGGTGTATTTACACTTGTTCTTTTAGGCGGAGGTTTATTCGCTCCATCATCTCCAGGAAGTATTATTGCGATTACGGCGGTTACTCCTCACCATGCAGGCGCATTTATTGCTAACTATGCGGGAATTCTTGTTGCTGCGATTGTATCGTTTGTCGTTGCTGCCTTCATTTTAAAAACGGGCAAACAATCGGATGAAGATATTGAAGAAGCAGCGAGAAAAATGCAGGAGATGAAAGGGAAGAAGAGCTCTGTTGTCGGAGCATTGGCTACGAACAACGGAAAATTACCAGACCAAGTAGAGAAAATTTATTTTGCTTGTGACGCGGGAATGGGTTCAAGTGCGATGGGTGCCTCGCTTTTACGTAAAAAAGTGAAAGAGGCAGGCTTAAACATAGCAGTAACCAATACAGCGATTAGCAATCTGCCTGCTGATGCACAAGTGGTCATTACACAGGATGAGCTAACACCAAGGGCGCAAAATAAAGTACCTGCTGCTTATCACGTATCGGTTGATAATTTCTTATCAAGTCCTGAGTATGATGAATTAATCGAGAAACTCCAAAATCCTGAGATTCGTTCTGAAGATGGAGTCGTGGAGGAAGTAGAGGAGCCAAAAACGGATCAATCTGAAAGTAATGATTTGCTGCTTGAAGAAAACGTCTTTTTAAATCAATCGTTTGTCAATAAAGAAGAGGCAATCCGCTTTGCAGGGCGAGCTTTAGTAAAAGCGGGTTACGTGAAAGAGAGCTATATTGAAGCGATGATCGCTCGTGATGAAATGACTTCAACGTATATGGGAAATGATGTGGCAATCCCCCACGGTACGGAAGAAGCGAAAAAAGATGTCATCAAATCTGGGTTTACGGTCATTCAAGTGCCAAACGGTGTTGATTTTGACGGGCAAAAAGTAAGATTGATTTTTGGGATTGCCGGAAAAGACGGTACACATTTAGAAATACTATCGGGCATTGCTGTAACATGCGCAGACATGGACAATATCGAGAAATTAGTTGCAGCGCAAACAGCGCGTGAAATTATGGATATGATCGATATTAAAAGTAATTAGTCTGTTGCCTCAATTTCTTGGATATAACATGAACTCTAAAGATAGAATGAACCTATATAGGAATAGAAAAGCGGATATCCGCTTTTCTATTCCCATTTAACGACTTAGGGGAAATGAGATGAAGGAATGTACATTACTTCAAGGGAAAAAGAGATCATTGAATTCATTATTAAAACATCTGGGAAACATACAGCAGCATCGATCGCCAATCATTTACAAGTGAGTGTTCGAACCGTACAACGTGATTTACAAGCAATCGAAAAAATTCTCCTATCTTTTGATCTACGCCTAGACCGCAATACGAATAAAGGATTAATCGTTCGCGGCAGAAATGAACAAATTTTTCGACTCATTCAACATATCGCCGGGATGCAGCCGGTCGATCAAACAGCGGAGGAAAGAAAGCTACGCTTGTTTTTAACATTGCTTGAGAAGGAAGCATGCAAGCTACAAGTTTTGGCGAATGAGTTAGGTATTAGTATTACGACTTTAATCTCTTATTTAGATGAACTAACGGTTTGGTTAGAAGATTTTCAAATAAATATTACGAGAACGAGAGGGATTGGGGTAGAGCTCAGTGGCAATGAAGCTAATAAGCGCAGAGCATTGGCCCGCTATTTTCTACTCTATTTTCAAGAAGAGCTAATTGAAAGCTTATTTTTATTGGAAAAAGGGAAACGTACAAACAAGACGATTTCTCATTACTTTTTTCCTGATTATTTACATTCGATTGACCAGGCTGTTACATCCGTACTCAGCCATACTCAACCGCGTTTAGCAGATAGTGATTTCGTTGGGTTTATTGTACATACTTGTATAACGATGCAGCGGACGGGGGCAGGATTTCTATTGGAGGAAGCTCCGGAAGAAATTGCTGATTTTGCACATGAACATCATTTGCTTATCAATATTTCCAATCAACTGAAACAAGTACAACTAACTAACAATGATTTAATCTATTTAGCGATCATCTTAAAAGGGGCCAAGCTCCAAACGGTAAGTGATCTTGCATATGATCGCATTGACCTTGGGCAAGTAGTGAAGCAATTAATGAAAGATGTATCAGATCAACTTCATATTGATGTAACGAATGATTTTTCTTTGTATCAAGGACTGCTCGCACATATGGAACCATCGCTTTTTCGTATAAAGCAGAGAATGAGCCTATTCAATCCGTTAAAAGATGAAATAAAACGGAAATATCCCGTTTTATTTATGGCAGTAAAAAGTTTTGTCGAAAGAGAGTTTCCAGAGATTGACCCATTCCCGGAGGATGAAATAGCCTTCATCGTGCTTCATTTTGGCTCAGCTCTAGTTATGTGGGAAGAGAAATTAACGATTAAAGCACTCGTCATTTGTCCAACCGGAATAGGTACGTCAAAGATGTTAGCAAGCAGAATAAAAAAGGAAATCATTGAAATTGAATCAGTCGATGTATTGTCTCTGCAAGAGATCCAATCAAATAAGAAGATGATCGATTACGATATCGTTATTTCAACCGTGAGGCTTCCATTTTCAAACATCGATTATATTCTCGTTTCTCCACTATTAAATGAAGAGAATATTGAAGCAATTAAAAGCTATTTAACAAATAATGTTGGCAAGTTAACGGAAAAAAGACAATATCGTCAAATTGCAAGGAAGGATGCTTTCTTTAAACCAACGAAAAAATCCTCCTTAAATCAAGTGTTAGCGGAACTAAAAGATGTCCAACAAAGCATTGAATCATTGATGGATCATTTTCGTGTTTATCGAATGGAAGACAAGCGATATGAGGAGATCCTCGAGGAAATGGTCAAGCATGCGGAAAGGGATCAGCTTTTATCAAATGCTTCTGAAATTATGACTGCTCTGAAAGATAGGGAAGCAAAAGGCGGACTCGGTATTCCTAATACCGGGATGGCTTTATACCATTGCAGACATAAATATGTTCGGAACATTATTTTTCAAATCACCCATTTACCGGAACCATCTCTTGTTAAAGGGATGGACGGAAAAGACATGTACATGAAAAGCCTTTTACTTATGCTCGCTCCTGAGGAAATGAGCGTAAAAGAGCAGGAAATCGTTAGTTTAATTAGTACGAGCTTAATCGAAAATCGTGAAGCAATCATGACTTTTTCATCAGCGAACGAGGAAGCGATTCGCACGAGGTTAGAGGCGATCTTTTTAGACTATCTTCATACTAATTTAATAAAGGACTGATACAAATGAAACAAGTAGTACATTTTGGCGCAGGGAACATCGGAAGAGGATTTATTGGTGCACTTTTTTCCCAGTCTGGCTACCATGTGACATTTATTGATATTGCCGATGAGATCATTCGCAAATTAAATGAAGAAAAGCAATATGATGTGAAATTGGCAACCGATGCGCAAGAAGCGACGACGATTAAAAATGTATCGGGCTTAAATAATATGACGCAGGAAGACGAAGTCGTCCAAGCGATTGTTGGAGCGACATATGTAACGACGGCAATTGGACCGAATATTTTGCCGCGAATCGCGCCATTAATTGCAAAAGGACTTGAGAAGCGAGTCGAAGCAAACGATGAAAAAGTATATGTGATCGCTTGTGAAAACCAAATTTCAGCAACCGATTTATTAAAAGGATATATTTTGGGGCATGTAGATGATGCGAATAAAGAGCAGATTTTGAATCAAGTTCGTTTCTATAATTCTGCGGTTGACCGGATTGTGCCGATCCAGCATCATCATGATTCACTTGATGTACTCGTTGAACCATATTATGAGTGGGTTGTCGAAACGACGGATGAAATTCCTCCAGTTGAAGGAATGACTGTTGTCCCTGACTTGGCACCGTTTATTGAAAGAAAGCTGTTCACAGTCAATACAGGGCATGCAACGATTGCTTATGTAGGCTATTTAGAGAATAAAGCAACGATTGATGAGGCGTTAGCCGATGAAAGGATTCTCGCCCAAGTACAAGCGACGTTGACGGAAACTGGGGATTATTTAATTAAACAATACGGTTTGGACCGTGAAGAGCATCTTCAATATATAGAGAAAATTATTGGCCGTTTTAAAAACGCCTATTTGCAAGATGATGTGACAAGGGTTGCACGCTCACCGCTGCGCAAGCTTGGTGCAAGTGATCGCTTTATTCGACCGGCGACAGAGGCGAAAAAGGCGGGACTCTCATACACCTATTTAGCTAAGGCAATTGCATCTGCTTTATTATTTGATTATAAAGAGGATGAAGAAGCGGTTAAGCTACAAGCGATGTTAAAAGAACAAGATGTTCGCTCCGTGTTGAAGGAAGTGAGCGGCCTAGAAGAAAACAGTGAAATCACTGAGGAAATTGTTCGCCATTATGAAGAACTAAAAAAATAATAAAAGAGGAGCGAACGCCGTTTTGACGTTTGCTCCTTATTCTTCTTTATAAAACCTTTCGCCTGTATCTGGATGGTAATAGACGACTATTTTTTTCTTTGTTGTTGGATCAATCGATACTTCATTTGTACGGACAAAACCTTCAGGAACTTGTTGATCGCTTTTCATTTTGAAGCGGCGGTCCCAAATAAACCAAGAGCCGAAGATGAGGATGAGCACGATGATAATTTGAATGCCGTATAAGCCGAAAAGCCATGCCATTTGAATTATTCCTTTTCAGCTACAACAGCTGTTCCGTAAGCAACGATTTCACTCATGTTTTGCCCGATTTCTCCGGAATCAAAGCGCATCATAATGATGGCATTGGCCCCCATCACTTTTGCATTTTCTACCATCCGATCCATCGCCTGCTTCCGAGCATCTTCCAGCATTTCTGTGTACTGACTAATTTCTCCACCGATGAGTCCTTTTAAAGCTGCACCAATATCTTTACCAAGCCCGCGGGCTCTAACGGTTAACCCAAATACAGGTCCCTTCACCTCGGTAATTTTGTGATTAACGATGTTTTCAGTTGTTACAACGATCATGGCGGTTCACTCCTTGTCAATTATCATTATCTTTTATTCTACATGAATTGCGGCGATTTACTACCGATTATGGGGCTGTTATTACCGATTGTAATGGGTTTACTACCGATTATTAGATCTTTACTACCGATCTTCGCGAAGTTACTACCGATTATTGCGCAAATACTACCGATTGTAAAAAAATGTAACAAATACAGCAATTTTTATCCATGAATATCGCGCTTTCGATAAGCGATAAAGCCAATTAAGACCAACGCTAACGCTATCAATGTCAAAACTGTCGCCTTCATAAAATCCATATCCTCGATCGGCAGTTTCGATATATGTCCATATGGGGACAGCTTACTTATCCATTCAGGAAATTGAAGTAATTCTCCTAAGTAAATGACGATAAATGAATAGGTCAAGTAAAGCCAGATTGAGCTAGTAAACTTTGGTGCTATACCGACAAGCAGCGTAGCGATACCAATCATCACCCAAATTGCCGGTAAATAAACATGAGCTGCAGCGAATAAAGTGCTAAATGCCATGCCGTCATCCATTACTGTTGCTCCAGCAGCCCATATGCCAAGGACAGCAAGTGATAGCATGGCAAACGAAACGATGATGGAAACGAGTAAAGAGCTGCCAATTAATCTAGTACGTGAAACAGCAAGCGCTAATAGTTGCTCGGTTCGATTTTTTCTTTCCTCTCCGATAAGCTTTAGGACGGACATTAATGCCGGAATCGTAGAGAGCATTGCCATAATCGACATCAGCATCGTAATAAACTGTTCTGTAAATGAAAATCCTTCGGCAGTTAAGGCGGCCCGCAGGATTTCATTATCTTTTATAAAAGCATCTAAATCACCTAAGACAGACCCATAAGAAGCACCTAAAACAAACATGCCAATCGCCCAGGTGATCAATCCTGTTCGCTGTAATCTTAACGTTAGACCGAGCGGGCTTTGTAAAAATGTTGATGCATGCTTTTTCCCTGGCTTTGATGGTAAAAATCCAGATTCTAAATCGCGGATCGCGTTTAAATAAAGTGCGAGTATAATAAAGATGAAAGATACACCTATTGTCAGTAAAATCGGCCACCAATAATTATTCACATATACCTCTGCCCCTAACACCCAGCCTAATGGAGAAAACCAAGAAAGTGCTTCGTTGCTGACATCACCCACTGCACGAATAAGATAGGAAATACCTAATATCGCAAATGAGAGCCCAATCGTCCCGCGGGAATTCTCTGATATCTGAGAAAAAACAGCTGTGATGGCAGCGAAAAATATACCTGTTGCCCCTAATGCGGCTCCATATAATAAGGACCCGTCTAAATCCATGCTTTTGTCCCCTAAAGCATAGAGCCCAAAGCCACTCAGTAATGCTAATAATACATTCGTTCCGATTAAAACGAGAATAGTCGAAAACAAATTGGATAAGCGCCCAGTCGGCAACGAGCGTACCATTTCGATTCGGCCGTCCTCTTCGTCGGCTCGTGTATGCCGTGTAACGAGTAAGATACTCATTATCCCCACCGTTATTGCGGTGAATAATAGCATTTGATGAGCCATCATCGCTCCGGTTGTATAATGGTTTAACCCGTAGCCTTTCCCGACCATTGCCGTCATTGCCGGGTTTTTCATCGTTTCAGCCATCGCCTGTCTCTCTTGATCAGACGAATACATATTGTTAAAGGCATTTGCGACAGCGAATGTAACTACACATAACGAGAGTAACCAAACTGGAATACGGATGCGGTCCCTTCGCAATATGAAGCGAAAGAGGAGCCCCGTTTTATTGTATAGCTGCTTCGCCATCATTATGCCTCACCTCCGGCTCCTTCGTAATGACGCATAAATAAATCCTCTAATGTCGGTGGTGTGCTTTCTAATTTAACAATACCAAATTGGCTTACATGTCTCATCACATGATCTAATTGTTCAGAATCAACCTGGAAAGAAAGTGTTAACCCGTTTTTCTTCAAGTCATGGACACCATTCAACCCACTTAAATTATGAATCGGTTGTTTTGATTGGACAAGCAAGCTTGTTCTTGTTAAGTGGCGTAATTCTTGCAATGAACCTGTCTCAATGATTTGCCCTTGCCGAATGATAGCCACCCGGTCACAAAGCCTTTCTACCTCAGATAAAATATGGCTCGACAGCAACACGCTTTTTCCGGCTTTTTTCACTTCCATCACACATTCTTGAAAAACTCGTTCCATCAATGGATCAAGCCCTGATGTTGGTTCATCTAAAATATAAAGATCTGCATCAGACGAAAAAGCGGCAACTAACGCTACTTTTTGGCGGTTTCCTTTTGAGTATGTTCGGCATTTTTTACTTGGATCTAAGTCGAATTTTTCAATTAAATCCTTGCGTCGGCTTCGATTATTTGTGCCGCGGAGCTTTACAAATAAATCAATCACTTCTCCACCTGTTAAATTGGGCCATAGATTCACATCACCAGGTACATAGGCAATTCGTTTGTGAATATCAACGGCATCATGCCAAGCATTCTTACCGAAGATTTTCACCTCTCCGTCCGTTGCTTTCAAAATTCCGAGTAGAATGCGGATGGTTGTTGATTTACCAGCCCCATTTGGACCGATGAAACCATAAATCTCTCCTTGATTGACTTCGATGTTCACACGGTTTAAGGCGGTAAATTTCCCGAACTTTTTCGTTACATTCGTTGCCTTTAAAATAGTCATGAATGTGCCTCCTCATTTTTATAAAAACATGTTTTCATAATATGGAGATAGTCAATAAATTCATCGAAGTATGGTTCAAAATTTATAGAACTCATATCCTGATCCTGTAAACGATTTGTAAGTTCTTGCTCATAGCCTTGAAATGTCCATAGCACTAGTTTAATTGCCTTTTCATGATCAATATCATCTCTAAACATGGAGTAATCTAAATTCGAGTAAATTTTTGCGTGCGTGCTTTCCCATAATGCTTCTATCCGTGATTGAAGTTTCTCGTCTAATTGATCGAAATGCTTATAAAAAATGGTTCCTAAAAAATTTATAGCGTTTGGATACTTCGTAAGAAATGCTAATTTTGTATTTGACATTAATTCAAACCTTTTTAATATATCACGTTCACTCGTATCAATTAAGTCAAGATATTCCCGCTCCGATATTTCGATACAATAGTTAATCAGATAATAATAAAGATCTTTTTTGCTATTAAAGTAGTAAAAAAGCATACCTTTTCCGATGCCAGCATCTTTCACAATTTGATTCGTTGAGGCCTGTTCAAAGCTTTTCTCCGTAAATTCTTTTAGCGCTGCGTTAATAATCCGATTTTGTTTATCGGCTTCCAGGTTTTTAAATGGCTTCGTAATAGGAACCCCTCCTCATTATTTTTTTATGCATGGTCATTCATAGATAGACCGGATTGGTCGATTAAATTGTATCATGTTTGACCAATGTGGTCTATTTCGTATTGTTCCTTTGAATAGCCATTTCAGTATTTTAGAAAAAGACATATAAGGAGAATGTCGAATCGTCCCGCGACGTAAACACATTTAAATATTAATAGGATAGAAGCTGATACAAGCTCCTTTCCTTCTGCATGTAATATATAGATTTACTAAATAAATTTAAGGAGATAGATAGATGAGCGAGAGAGAGTTAACAAGGGAAAAAGCTTTTGCAAACTTGCAAAGAAGTCTCGAACAAAGAAGAAAGAGAGGGTACCCTGCTGAAGTACAGGAACTTTTACAAAAGGTAGAACTGCAGCAGCAATCGGCTCAATGTGATCCCATTCTTTTTGATTGTTGTACGGTTACGTTATCGCCTCAATCGATTTTTAGATTTCCACAAGGTCTCGTTAATATTGGTGCCGATTTTTTCTTTCTCGATTGTTGTGTTACACCGGTAACAGTTGATGCTGCTACTCCATGCGGGACAATCAGCAATGCCGCTACTGTAAACGAAGTGAAAGCGATTGGCCATATTAATTATGTTGCATCATTTACGATTCCTACCTACTATAACAATGGCGAGGGAAATTGTAATAGATTGGTCAATCAAACATTTTCTTGTACGGGAACGCTGAATGTAAATAATGTTTTGTGCTACTCACCATTAGACGAGCCAAATCCATGCCCTGATTTCTGTAATGGCAATGCCCAAGCCTTTGCTTATATAGCAGATATCGACACTTGTAATGCTTCAAAGGCGATCGTTACAATTGGCGTGATCGTTATTCTTCCTGATTGCGCGTCATAAAATGAGAGGTGATTTTTTATAGAAACTCCTTAGAACGTTAAGGGGTTTTTTCAATTTCTCTATCTGTATCTATCATTTAAACATAATCGATTATGTTCACTCATTCGATATACAATTCCTTTGAATCCTTTATAATGAATCATAGTGCGAATGTAAAGGATGTGGTTTTCATGTCAATCGAATATCAACCGGCCATTCATTTTCAAAACGTAAGCTATCAGATCGATAGTATTGAGATTTTAGAAAATATAACAGGCTCTTTTGCAAAAGGGAAAATTACAACTTTAGTAGGGCCTTCTGGAGCTGGAAAAACAACCTTACTTAAAATATGCAACGGGCTCATATCGCCTACTTCAGGTGAAATATATGTTCATGATCAACTTCTTGAGAAATACGATCCCATTAAATTACGCCAGCAGGTTGGAATGGCCTTACAGCATGCGCCAATGATCAAAGGAAGTGTATATGAAAATTTGGCATTGCCGTTACAATTGCGCGGTGGAACATTATTAGAGAAGGAAGCAAAGGTATTTTTACAGGATGTCGGTTTAGATCAAAAACTATTACATAGAAATGTGAAAGATCTATCAGGAGGACAACGTCAAAAAGTATCAATTGCACGTACATTAGTCAATCGTCCGCAAATTTTATTACTCGATGAAATCACATCCTCCTTAGATCCTGCTTCCGTCCAGGAAATTGAAGCGTTAATCGTGAAAATAAACCAAACCTATGACGTGTCGATCATTTGGATTACGCATAGTTTGCAGCAGGCGTGGTCAATTGGACATTTTTCATGGGTAATGAAGAATGGACGATTAATTGAAGCCGGGGAAAGCGAGTTGCTTCGATCACCAAAAAATGAGGAAGTGAAACGGTTTGTAAGGGGGGAGAGCAAGTGAGCTTTGGTACGTTATCGATTACATTAATTTTTGTGATGATCCCACTAATTTTATCTAAAACGTTCAAGCTTCAATTAGAAAGAGATACGATCATTGCAACTGTTCGTTCGATCATCCAGCTTCTGATCGTTGGATATATCCTTCAATTTGTGTTTGACGCAGAAAATCTGATTTATATTATTCTAATGGTCACGCTTATGATTGGAGTTGCCACACAAAATGTACGGAAAAAAGGAGCGGCGATTAAAGGGATTACTTGGAAGGTTGCAGTTACGCTAATTACGATAGAAGTCGTAACGCAAGGGATTTTAATCGGGTTCCATATCACTCCGCCAACTGCCCAATACATCATTTCTATTAGTGGAATGATCCTTGGAAATTCAATGGTTTTATCGATTCTTTTTCTCAATCGTTTCATTGCAGAAATGGAGGCACATCGGGATGAAACAGAATTAATTTTGACGCTCGGGGGGACACCGAAGCAAGCGATTCATACCCAGCTCATTCAATCGATAAAAGCAAGTATGATCCCGACAATTGAAAGTCAGAAAACAATTGGCTTAGTGCAATTGCCGGGCATGATGAGTGGTCAAATTATTGCCGGTGCCGATCCAATCCAAGCAGTTCAATTTCAGCTTCTGATCGTCTTTTTACTTTTAACTTGTGCGGCTGTTACAAGTGTCATGCTAGGTATTTTATCGTACCCAAGCTTATTCAATGAGCGGATGCAGCTACGATCTTAGTCCTTTTCAGTTATCCGATCTCTGGATGGTTTGGGAAAAAATTTTTACTTATGAGCATTTAAAAACGATTTTCATTTCGATCGCTATCTTTTTCGTCTATCTTTTATTTAGAAAGCTATTTACTAAGTATGTGTTTACCATTTTACTTAAATTGACGAGAAAAGCACCGAGCCAATTATTCTCTCACATTATACTCGCTTTCGAGAAGCAGATGCAGTGGTTATTTATCATTATCGGACTATATGTTTCAGTTGATAAGATCTTCACTTATTTTTCTTGTCAGTTGGGGATTATTTAATCTTGCTAGCGCATCTTCCCTTGTTTTTGCCAAAAGCATTACGTTTAATAATTGTTGCCGTGGTCTAAGCGTCATTGCTCAAGAATTTGGGTATAATGTGAACAGTTTTGTTGCTGGTCTTGGAATAGGCGGACTTGCCTTTGCTTTGGCAGCCAAGGATGCCCTCGCTAATTTGTTTGGTGGCATTGTCATCGGAAAAGCCATTTACAATCGGTGATTGGATTATGACGCCGGACAGTGGAGGATCACTTCATGATACACCGAGGCAAAAGCTAGAGAACGTTGTAAAAGAAATTGAGGCAATCGTAAAAAATCATTGTGATATACACAAAGAGGCGATTTTTGTCACCTTTAATGAATATAAACAAAATGGGCTGGAAATTTATTTGTATTTCTTTACAAAGACGACGATTTGGGGAGAATTTTTAAAAATTAAAGAAGAAATCAACTTTAATATTATGGACACACTGACAGATGAAGGTGTTTCCTTTGCGCTACCGAGTCGCAGGGTGTATGTTCAAGCGCAGAATGAAGGTGACACCCCTCTAAATCACGAATCTTAACGGTTTGTAAGGAGGGAAGAGCGTGAAAAAAATTAACATCATGATGCTGTTATTCCTTTTCATACTGACGGCTTGCGTTTCAAAGGAGGTAAAGCCCAACAATGAACTCCATCCACGAGAAAATGGCATCCATCCTAAAGAAGGACATTCTTCTGCTTTTATCCTCGAGCAATTGATGGAAAGCGCCCAAAAGGGAATGATTGCACAAGGTCCGTACAATGTGTTCGATAGTACGATGGATGAAGTGAAAAAGAAGTGGGGAGAGCCTGACAAAGTCGATCAAGCAGGTGATAGCTTTTATGCTACATATAATGACAAGAATTGTGTCTTCGGTTTTAATGCAAAGGATGAAGTGGTTGATATTCGCTCATATGCGAGCTCTCTTCATGATCTTACATTTGAAATGATCACACATTCTCAAGGACAACCGGCGGAAATGAGAAAAAATAATCATGAACATATTTACGTATATGTGCTTGATCAACAAATCGAGTTGAAATTTATCATTTCGAATGAAACGGGTACGGTTGATCATATTTCTGTTTTTAATCCGTATCGTGGTTACGTTCTCTCTATCGAAGGAAAGTCCAATCAGCTAACTGAGCGCGCTTGGGAAAACATGCTGCAGTGGCGTAAAGAGATCGTTTCTTTTTCGAAAGCGCATGAACATGTGTATGTAAATGGGCCGAATAAAAAAAAGGTCGCTTTAACCTTTGATGATGGACCGGATGAAGCGATCACCTCCAGCATCATTGATATTTTGGACGATTACAATATAAAGGGAAATTTCTTCTTTGTTGGCAGCAAGGTCAAGCGTTATCCTGATGTTGTCAGAAAAGCGTATGATCATGGTCATCTTGTCCTTAGTCATAGTTACAATCATGTCGAGTTGAGTAAATTAGCAAAAGCAGACGTGCAAGAAGAAATCGAACGTGCTGGCAGAGCAATTGAGCAAGTGATTGGAAAAAAGCCAGCCATGCTGCGACCACCATATGGAGAAACAAACGAACAAGTCGTAGCGGTTTCTCAAGAACAAGGTTATTCCATTGTCCTATGGTCGATTGATACGCTTGATTGGTCACAAATGGAAGCGGCAAATATCGTGAGAAATGTTGTCAACAATGTTCGCCACGGAGATATTATTTTGATGCATTCTGATGCAGATAAGACGGAAACGAAAAAAGCACTCCCGTCCATCATTGAAGCGTTGAAGGAAAGGGATTTTGAAATCGTTGATTTGGAAGTATTGTTGGGTGAAAAGGCATATCGATAAGCAAAGCTAAGGGAAGCTCTCCTATTATAGAGGGGCTTCTCTTTTAAAATTTCTTCTTGCTTAATGTTTCGGGTTGCGTTATTATGTAAATCGTAATGATTACGATTTACATAAGTGGAGGAGTGAAATAATTGAATAAAAAAGTACCTGTTACCGTGCTGAGCGGTTATTTAGGATCGGGAAAAACAACGCTTTTGAATCATATTTTGGCAAATAAAGAGGATAAGAAGGTTGCTGTCATTGTCAATGACATGAGTGAAGTGAATATTGATGCCGAGTTAATTAAACAAGGAGGATTTTCACGTACAGAGGAAAAAATGGTGGAATTGCAAAACGGTTGTATTTGCTGTACGTTACGTGAAGATTTAATGATCGAAGTAGAAAAATTAGTGAAGACGGGAAATATTGACTATATCGTTATCGAATCGACGGGTATTTCTGAGCCGATTCCTGTTGCACAAACCTTTACGATTGAAGATGAGTCGTTAGGCATTCGTTTGGCGGATATTTGTAGGTTGGATACAATGGTCACCGTTGTAGATGGCAATCGCTTCTGGCATGATTTTTCCTCGGGAGAAAGTCTGCTTGATCGAAAGGAAGAAATGGGTGAGTTTGATACGAGGGAAGTTGTTGATTTATTAATTGACCAGATTGAGTTTGCTGATGTACTGCTCCTTAATAAAATCGACTTAATTGCTGAGGAGGATGTGCAAGAATTAGTCGCAGTGTTGAAAAAGTTAAATCCCCGCGCAAAAATACATACGACTACACATGGGAAAATATCATTGGATAAAGTGTTGCATACGAATTTATTTGATTTTGAGTCCGCTAGTCAAGGTGCTGGCTGGCTAAAAGAACTGAATGAAGATCATACACCTGAAACGGAGGAATATGGGATTTCATCTTTTGTTTATCGGAGAAATCGTCCATTTCATCCTGCAAGATGGACACAGTGGTTGAATGAATGGCCCGAGGATGTTGTTCGTGCAAAAGGATTTTTCTGGATTGCGACAAGAAATAATTTGGTTGGCTTATTGTCACAAGCAGGTCCATCGATCATTGTTCAAGCAGTTGGTGAATGGATAGCCGCCTATCCGGAACCATACAGAAGTCAAATTTTAGCGAGTGAGCCGGAAATCCTAGAGAATTGGGATGAAAAGTACGGGGATCGTAAAACGGAATTGGTCATGATTGGGCTAGATATGAACGAACGAGAAATCGTCCAATCCCTTGATAGATGTTTACTTACAGATGAAGAAATGGAGCAGGACTGGGAATCCATTGAAGACCCATTCCCATCATTTGAATGAGGAGGTGCAAGTAAATGAGAGTAAAGATTACGCTAGCCTGTACAGAAACGGGAGATCGCAACTACATCACGACAAAAAATAAAAGAAATCATCCAGAACGGCTCGAATTGAAAAAATATTCGCCGAGATTAAAAAGAGTAACCATACATAGAGAGGTTAAGTAAATATTCCAATGAACAAGGATAGATCAGTCGCATTCTTCGGCTTATCTATCCTTTTTTTTGTACTAGGTCACATTTGTACACCTTCAACGTCAATTTAGTTCATTATCTTCATCTTGATCACCCATTATAATGATGGAAAGCGATTACATTTAAGTGGGTGGTGGGTATTGTGAAAATGCTTGATGGGGCTGAATCGCCTTTAGCACAAACGAAAATAAACATGACTCAACAGCGAAAAATAAATTGGAAAAACATCCTGACATACGTTGCATTCGTCGGACCAGCGCTATTATTTTTTATCGTCATCCAAATCATTCCCTTTTTAATGGGAGTCTTTTATTCTTTTACTTCATGGAATGGTGTGAGTTCGGCCGTTGAATGGGTTGGGTTTGAAAACTATGTAAAGATTTTCACGAATGATCCGGCGTTTTTGAAATCCTTTCTCTTTACAACGAAATTTATGTTTGCCGCGGTCATCATTAGCAATCTCATTGGCTTTGGTCTCGCCTTATTGCTAAATGCGGCATTGAAAACACGCAATCTATTAAGAACGATCTTTTTTATCCCAAATGTAATCGGCGGTCTATTGCTCGGATTTATTTGGCAGTTCATTTTTGTCAGAGGGTTTGCCTCGGTTGGAAAAGTAACCGATCTTGCCTTTTTCAAACAAGCTTGGCTTGGCGATGAAAATACGGCCTTTTGGGGCATTGTCATCGTTTTTGCTTGGCAAATTAGCGGTTATATGATGATCATTTACATTGCAGCCCTTCAAGGCGTAGATCATTCTTTACTGGAGGCAGCAAGAATTGATGGCGCATCGAACTGGACATTATTAACAAAGATTATTATCCCGCTTATTTTACCAGCATTCACAATTTGTTTCTTTTTAACGATTTCAATGGCTTTTAAAATCTTTGACTTAAACATTTCATTAACGGGCGGCGGACCGTTTAATTCGACCCAGTCGGTTGCGATCAATATTTATCAAGAAGCCTTCCAAAATAATCGCTACGGATTAGGGACGGCGAAATCGATTCTGTTCTTCTTTATTGTCGCGATCTTTACGACGGTGCAAGTCATGATTACGAAGAATAAGGAGGTTGAGGCATAAAGTGGACGGAAAATATACGAAAAGAACCTTTCTACTAGAGATTCTCGGAATCGTTATCGCACTAATATTCCTTATCCCCTTTTACTTTGTTTTCATTAATTCGGTAAAAGGTTTTGCGGAAATATTAATCGACGCGGCCGCATGGCCAAAGGAATTTTTATTCTCGAATTACGTAAAGGTGTGGGAGATTATTCATTTTCCAAGAGCGTTCTGGAATTCCCTCGTCATTACCGTCTTTAGTAATATTGGCCTTGTGATTATTAGCTCAATGGCTGCATGGAAACTTGTTAGGACGCCAGGGAAATTTAGTAAGATATTATTTATCTTTTTCGTCGCAGCGATGGTCATTCCGTTTCAGACAGTCATGATTCCACTCATGAAACTAGGAGGAATGCTCGGTTTAACGAATAGCATTCCCGGGATCATTATTATGTACTTTGGCTTTGGTGTCCCACTATCTTTATTTTTGTATCACGGATTCATTAAGACCGTACCTGTCGAAATTGAAGAATCAGCGAAAATTGACGGATGTAGCCCATTCGGTGTATTTTGGAGAATTGTCTTCCCATTATTAAAGCCGATTACTGTCACAGTCATTATTTTAAATACATTATGGATATGGAATGACTATCTGTTGCCATTGCTCGTGCTTCAGGATGCAGAGCTAAGAACGATTCCACTGGCTGCTAGTTCATTTTTCGCTCAGTATACGAAACAATGGGATATGGGGCTTGCAGCGCTTGTATTAGGGATTACCCCGATTATTATTTTCTTTCTGTTTTTACAAAAGCATATTATTAAAGGAATTGCTTCGGGGTCGATTAAATAACGGTAGTACGAGAAAGAAAAATATATATAAACAATTTAGGAGGTCAATGGATCATGAAACGATGGTTACTCATTTGTTTATCTGCTTTGTTTATTTTTGGTATCATGGCTGGTTGTTCGAAAGGCTCTTCAGGCAACACGAATGACACGGGATCAAAAGGCTCCGAGAATAATGGAGGTTCCAAAGAAGAAAAAATTACACTTAATCTCTTCCAGTTTAAAGTTGAAATTGCCGATCAATTGGCAGAAATGATTAAAGAGTATGAAGCTGAACATCCGAACGTGACAGTGAAGCTTGAAACAGTTGGTGGTGGTGCAGACTATGGTGCAGCACTCAAGGCAAAATTTGCTTCTGGTGAAGAACCGGATATTTTCAATAATGGTGGTTTCAAAGAGTTAGAGCTTTGGAAAGAACATTTGGCAGATTTATCTGATGAACCTTGGGCAGAACATGTACTGCCAATTGGTAAAGTGCCAATGACTGACGAAGATGGCAAGCTTTATGGAATGCCAGTCAACCTTGAAGGATACGGATTTATTTATAATAAAGATTTATTTGCAGAGGCAGGAATTACGGAAGCACCGAAGACAATCTCTGAATTACGCGATGCAGCAGCGAAGCTAACGGAGAAAGGAATTACTCCATTCTCGGCTGGTTATGGCGAGTGGTGGGTCATTGGACAGCATTTCCTTAATATCCCGTTTGCACAACAAGCAGACCCGCTCGCATTTATCGATGGACTGTACGATGGAAAGGAAAGCTTTGCTGGCAATAAGGCTTTTGAAGATTTTAAACAAGTGCTAGATACAGAGCTTGAATTTGCTAATGATAACCCAATTACAACGGATTACAACACACAAGTGACATTGTTTGCTTCAGGAGAGACAGCGATGCTTCAGCAAGGAAACTGGACTGAAAATATGATTCTCGAAATCAATCCAGAGATTAATATGGGCTTCTTGCCAATCCCACTTAATGATGATAAAGAGAACGCGGACCGACTTCCAGTAGGGGTTCCGAATAACTGGGTCGTGAATAAAGATTCCAAAAATCTTGAAGCGGCTAAAGATTTTCTAAATTGGATGGTCTCTTCTGACACAGGCAAGCGTTATTTAACGGAGGAATTTGCTTTCATCCCTGCGTTTGATAATATTGAGCCGACTGGATTAGGTGATCTCGGTCAATCGATCCTTGAATATTCGAAAGAAGATAAAACAATTCCTTGGACTTGGTTCAGATGGCCGGATGGTGCCAATAAAGAATTTGCTGCTGCGATCCAAGAATATGCAGCCGAAAAAATAGATTATGAAACATTAATCAAGCGAATGCAGGACAATTGGGATAATTTGAAATAACTCGCAGAGCAAGGGTGAAAAAGCATGTCTATTCAAGGCGTGCTTTTTCTTATATATTGGATGTGAGTGAGGTGTCAGCGATGATTCGAACGAGTATTAGGAATAAACTCATTGTCCTATTGCTTTTCATTACGATTATTCCTTTTGGTACGTCGATTATTATTTCGTATATTCATACGAAGGAGTCGTTAAAAGACCAAGTGATCAAAGAAAATAGCAATCTGCTTTATCAAGGAAAAGTAAATATGGAAGGGTATATGAAGGAATTAAATGGTTTCATCTTATCGCTCTACAATAATAATGATTTTATGAATTACATGAGATCATCGAATCGTGAGAAAAACTTTTTTACGATTAGCATTGTGAAACCAGTTATGCAATCACTTTTATATGCGGAAGAGAATATTGAAAGGGTGTACATTTCATTTGTTGATGATGATAGTCTTATATCTGCATCAAAACAATCAACGGTCGTTTTTTCTACGGGCTTAAAAATGGAAGATGAAGCCCATTATCTGAAAGCGAAGGAAAGCCCTTATAATATGTATATCGAACCACTACATAACCAGCGAATGATCGATCCGATTGTAAAAATTAAGAAGCCGCAACAGGTGATCGGATTGCATCGCTCTTTTACAAATGCCCCATCCAATGAACAGATTGCCTATATTACGATTGAATTGAGGCCGAATAAGATTTTTGAATTAAGCAAAAATCTTTATAATCAAGATTCAGAGGAATTTTATATTATTTCTTCAACAGGGGAGCAAATCTATCGGTCGAATCCAGATGTGGAAAGCAGCGATTGGATCGACGAGCTCATTCAAACAGATGCGGAGAGCGGTACGCTGGAATGGCAAGACGAATCCTTTAAAGGTGTGATGATTTATAATAAAATTGCCGACTCTGCCGGCGGTTGGATGTTAATTAAGCGAATTCCGTACTCAACTTTGTATGAAAGTGCAATTCAAGTGGCGCTTATTAATATTATGTTCGGTGTGATTGGGCTTACACTCGTCATTTTGGCGACGTTTTTTGTCTCTTTTAAAATTACTTCACCGATTCGCGTTTTGTTGGAGCAAATTCGTCAAGTTGAAAAAGGCAATATGAACGTGAAATTCGAGTCATTAGGGAATGATGAGATTGGTTATTTAGGTGCACGCTTTAAAGAAATGATTACGAAAATGAATCGTCTAATTAATCGTGAATATAAACTTGAAATTGAAAATAAAACGAATCAGCTAAAAGTGCTTCAGTCACAAATTAACCCGCATTTTTTATACAATGCATTGCAGTCGATTGGTACAGTTGCATTAAAAAACAATGTGCCGCAAATTTATTCACTCATTCATCATTTATCAAAAATTATGAGATATAGTATGAATATGGATGAAGATGTCGTGCCATTGGCGGATGAATTAAATTATATTGAGGCCTTTTTACTGTTACAAAAAGAACGTTTTGGCGACCAATTAGATTATCAAATTTGCGCTGAAGAGGAAATGCGATCGGTATTCATACCGAAAATGCTTATTCAACCAATTGTAGAAAATTACTTTAAGCATGGTTTTGACTCGCGGGATAAAGTAGGCATCATCAACGTGCAATGTATGAAAGAAGGGGCCTTTTTACGAATCAAAGTGCTTGATAATGGAAATGGTGTTGAAGCGGATCGCTTAACAGAGATAAGTCAGAATATTGGAGAAAGTGGCGGAAAAAATATCGGCTTAAAAAACGTTTATCGGCGTTTGCAAATTTATTATGACGGAAAGGCAAATCTTATTTTACGAAATAGAGAGAATGGCGGTTTTATAGCTGAAATGAATATTCCAATATAGACGGGGGTTGAGTGAATGAAGGCAATCATTATTGACGATGAAAAACATGTGCGAGAGGGTTTGCTTTTATTGGCTCGTTGGGATCAGTATGGGATTGATGAAATTTTAGAAGCAGAAAATGTAGATGACGCGATGGCGCTTATTAAAGAACAGCGACCTGCCATCGTTTTTACGGATATGAGGATGCCGAAAAAAGACGGGATTGATCTACTAAAATGGCTGGATACAAGCGGCATTGATTGTAAAACGATCGTTATTAGCGGCTATGATGATTTTCATTATATGCGTAATGCGATCTTTTATAAGAGTTTTGATTATCTTTTAAAGCCGATCGATCCAAAGCTACTGAATCAAACATTGGAGAAGGCTGTATTAGAGTGGAAAAGCAATGCAAGTCAAAGACGTTCACAAGTAGAACATCATCAAGTCATCAATGAAGTAAAACCTTTATATGTAGACCATGTATTTACGAAACTCATTTCCGATCCAGATCGATTATCGCCTGAAAAGATCCAAGAAGTTTTTCATAAATGCCATTTGAAGATTATGGATCAAAGCTTTGTTATTGCGATATTACCGATTCAACCGTTTATTCAGCGTCAATTTCATAAGGAAAAGCAGCTCATTTTCTTTATGCTCACGAATATTTGCAATGAAATTTTGAAGAAAGAGGAGTGCGGTGTCTGTTTCCGTCATGTTGAAAAGGAAGATAAATTGACCATTCTTATTTGGGGGAGGAAAGATCCAGTTCCTCTTATTGAACAGATTCGTTCAGCAATATACAAATCGGTTCATGTGAAGAGCATGATTGCCGTTGGGGAACAAAGCGGGCAATTGGAGAGTGCCTATCAATCGGCATATCAAACATTTTTAAAATATTCTTTATATGGGGAAACCTCATACCACCCGCCGATCCATCTTTTGGATTATTCGGAGGACATTAAGTGGGCGATCCAGAGTGGAAACACAGCGAATATCGATCGATCATTAGATCGGATATATCAAAAGTTGCGCTATATTTCTTGGGAGCAATTACAAATATGGGAAAATCAATTTACCATCCTTCGTCAGCACTGGCTAAAGGAATATAACATCGACGAAGACGTACAATTATATGTTGGAGAAAATTATTGGGATGAGCAAGGTTGTTTTTCTTTTGAAGCATTTAAAGAAGAGAAGAAAAAGGAATTTCACGATTTAATCGCCATATTGTATGATGTAAAATATCAAAAGGAGAAAAATCCGATTCAGCAAATTGCTGAGTATATAAGGAAAAATTACGAAAAGGACATTAATCTTCGCGATATTTCAGCACAATTTTATTTAAGTAGAGAACATATTTCCCGCCGCTTTAAACAAGAATTCAATGAAACGATAACCGATTATATTATGAAAATCCGTATGGAAAAGGCAAAAAAATTATTGGAGAACCCTCATCTCCGTATCTATGAAGTTTCCAATCAAGTAGGCTATCCAAATGAACGGTATTTTAGTCGATTGTTTAAAAAGGTGAGCGGTTATTCACCGATTGAGTTTAGAAACAACCTCGATAAATGATTTTTATCGAGGTTGTTGTGACTTACTACCGATAGTTGCGTGATTATTACCGATTCTCGATGGTTTACTACCGATAGTTGCAACGATACTACCGATTATCAATGATTTACTACCGTTTGTAAAAAAGTGTAAACTATTCACTTGAAAAATCATTGAATAGCTTCGATCACGGTAGCTTCCTTCGCTTTGAAGATTCATGCTTTGTAAAAGTCGGGTTGCTGTTTGCGGATTGTCGATGTGAAGAAACTCACGGCAATCTTTATTTCTCATTTTATCGCCAAAAAGTAAGAACCAATCTTTTATTGCCTCTTTATGTGCCATTTTGTCGTGATGCTTACATCTTTTGCAGTACCATCCCTTTTTAAATTTTTCCATACCGAGCATGTTGCAAAGGTTGCATTTCACACCAGTTTGAATCTCATTTTTGTAAATAGAATATGTTTGGCAAAGGGGAGTGGGGATAAAACGTTGATGGCTACGCAAGATTTCCGCAGTTAAAAAGTCGAGTTTTTCTGCATCCAACTTATTAGGATATGGTGGAAGGTTGCGGATGTATGAAGGAATGTTGCTTGGGAATAAAATCTTTGTTCTTGCGGGGGCAAGCTCTACAATTTGTTTAGGATAGGCGAGAACAACGACACCGAAAACAGGTAAGTGAAAACCATGCATCAAAAGCCATTCTTGAAATAATTCTACATTTCTTTCAAGCTGTGCGGCAGGGCAATCGAACCCATCGACTTGTCCATCAGCCCTTGTCCGAATTAATTGAGGAGACTGATTAGAGAACTTCAATCTACCACTAATATTTTTCACCTCCAAAATAAACGCATATCTACGTGTTAAAAATAAGCTATCAATTTGAAAGATCGTACTGGCGACGAGAGATACATCGTGTAAAATGCGATGTTCGAACGTAAAAGAGTAATTACGTAAGACTTCTGCCACTCGTTCTTCCCCAGCTATGCCAGCTTCACGGAAAAAATGTTTCGTCTCGAGAGTAGGATAAAGAGGATGTTGTTTTTCAATACGCAGGAGTCCAGCTTGGAGTTGTTGAAGGGTGAGTGATTCGTCACGGGATTTAGTTGTAATCGTATTCCACCTCCAGTTAAGTGAAACGATCCAATGGACCGTTTCATCATATTCATCTCTTTTTATGATACAGGAAAATCATTGATACAACTAGCAAAATAATTCCCGTAAGTAAAAATCCCTCGTTTGCCGTTAAAGCGAGAAATCCAGTTACACTGGAGCCGACAACTACACCGATCGAGAAAAATGCGTAAAAATAACCGTATGCTTGTCCGCGAAAGGTATTTTCGGTTGCTTCAATTAATAGCGAGTTAAGGGAAGGGAATAAAAAGGCAAAACCAATTCCGTAGATCCCCATAATGATATATATAATGGAAATGTTGGATGATAGGCTAATAAGTAAGAGGCCTAGCCCCATCATCGCCATGCCAAATATTAATGTTTTCAGCGGCTTGATCTTATCAAACAGGCGATTTGTCGGAAGAAGGAAGATGAGAATGGCGACAATTCCAAAGGTGCTGAGCAGCATTCCGCTCGTTTGTGTATCCTGTCCAAGATCAGCTACTTTTAAAGGGAGCATATAGGCAAGCACCCCTTGTGAAAACATTAAGAAAAAGGCCCCAACAAAAGCTTTAACAATGCTTAGGTTTTGAAAGAAAACGCGAACAGAAATTTTTTCGCCTTTATGATCTGTTTCTTTTTTACGAATAACGGCTGAACGTAGGAAGAAAAAGGAAAGCAGGCCTAAAGCAATCATAAGAATCGCCGTAATGGATAGCACCGTCACTTCGCTTGTCTTACTAGCGACAATCCCACTAAAAGCGGGACCAATGACGGCTGCTAATCCAACAAAAGCTCCGGAAATGGCTCCGCCTTTTCCCTTCTTTTCAGCTGCGACTGAATTAGCTAAAAATGTAAAAGCTGCTGGAACGATTAATCCAGCTGTGAGACCATGCACAAATCGGATGAAAAGTAATAACCAGGCATTGTCAGCGAGTGAATAAAGAAAAAGAGAAGAGCCGCTTAAAAGCAATCCTAGCAGTAAAATGACATAGGGACCTTTTCTGTCCGTTAAAAACCCGGAGGCAATATTCCCAATTGTATTAGAAAAAGAATACATTCCCACAACGAGGCCCGTTAAAAAGGGTGTTGCCCCAAGCGATATGGCAAGTGGAGTCATAATCGGAAGTTGAGTAAATAAATCAAAAAATGAGAAAAAAACAATGATATATACAAACGCACGCATAAAAAATAGCCGCCTCCATTGAATGATCTAAATCTATCATCGCTTTTTTTTATTAAATAGGCAAGAAGTACGAATCTTTGTCACTAAATCGTGGAGTGATTCCATCTTTACTACCGATTATGCCTCAATTACTACCGATCTTAGTGTAGTTACTACCGATTTTGGGAGCAATACTACCGATTGTAAAAAAATCCCACGGTAAATCGGTTAAAATGACATATTTGATCGTAAAAAGATCCCATGCGCTGCCAATCTTTTGCCATTTAATCTCTCATTCTTTATAATTGAGGAAAATTTCAATATTAAAAAGGGGAACGTTATGATTACCTTTTCAGGGGTCACAAAGCAATATACGGATGATGCAATTGCGGTTGATTCACTTCATTTACAAATTGAGAGTGGAGAGTTTTTTGTACTGATTGGTCCGAGCGGATGCGGTAAAACGACGACGCTAAAAATGATTAATCGGTTGATTGATGCAACGAGCGGGACGATTTTAATCGATGGAAAAGAAATATCAGCATACGATATTCATGAATTGCGTTGGAATATCGGGTATGTTTTACAGCAAATCGCACTTTTTCCTCATATGACGATCGAAGAGAATATTGCGACCGTTCCCGAGCTGAAAAAATGGAAACGCGAGCAAATCAAGCATCGAGTAGATGAATTACTTGAAAAGGTCGGTCTAGATCCGGCTGTATACCGCAATAGAAAGCCAAGTGAATTGTCTGGTGGCCAACAGCAAAGGGTTGGCGTAGCGCGTGCATTGGCGGCGGACCCTCGGATCATATTAATGGATGAACCATTTAGTGCGCTTGATCCCATTAGCAGGGAAAAGCTACAAGATGATGTCGTTGAATTGCAGCAAAGGATAAAGAAAACAATTGTTTTCGTCACTCATGATATGCAGGAAGCACTAAAGCTCGGGGATCGAATTTGCATTATGAAGGAAGGAAAGGTTGTTCAAGTAGGGACGCCAGATGAAATTGTCCATAGCCCTGCGAATGATTTTGTGAAAGAGTTCATTGGAACAGAATCGTCACCAAGTACTGACATTGATCTGGAATCATTGCTTGATCCAATTAAAGATCAGAAGAAATCGCTGCCGGCTATTCCAGTTCAATCTTCGCTTAAGGAAACGTTAGAAGCACTCACTCTCTCAGATGAGTTAGTTATTGAGAAGGATGGAAAAACGATTGGGATTTTAAATAGACAGAAGATCGTTCAGTATATGGCAAGTCGTATGCAAGAAAGAGGTAAGAGTGATGAATAATATATCCAATGTTTTCCGCGATAGGCAGGATCAACTGCTTCAAGCACTTTTGGAACATATTCAAATATCGTTGATCGCCCTCTTTTTTGCTGTTATCATTGCAATTCCTTTAGGCATCTTTTTAACAAGAAGAAAAAGAGTGGCTGAAAGCGTCATCGGAGTTACGGCCGTTTTACAAACAATTCCATCGCTCGCTTTACTTGGCTTGCTCATTCCACTGCTTGGCATTGGAAAAGTACCAGCAATTATTGCGCTTGTTGCCTATGCCCTCTTGCCGATTTTGAGAAATACATATACGGGCATTAAAGAAGTAGATGCTTCACTAAAAGAAGCAGCTCGTGGGATGGGAATGAACAATCGGCAGCAGCTGATCAAGGTTGAGTTGCCGCTTGCGATGCCAGTCATTATGGCGGGAATTCGCACAGCGATGGTATTAATTGTTGGAACAGCAACGTTGGCTGCCCTTATTGGTGCGGGTGGTCTTGGCGATATCATTCTCCTTGGAATTGACCGGAATCATTCAGCATTAATTGTACTTGGTGCGATTCCAGCTGCATTGCTTGCAATTCTTTTTGATACATTGCTTCGAAGGTTCGAACGACTTTCTTTTAAAAGAACCATGGCAGCATTAGGTGTATTTGCAACCGCAACGATACTAATGATGGCCGCTCCATTTTTATCAGGCGGTATAAAAAAAGATATCGTCATTGCTGGAAAACTAGGATCAGAACCAGAAATATTAATTAATATGTATAAAATATTAATCGAGCAAGAGACAGACCTACGGGTTGAATTAAAACCTGGGTTAGGAAAAACATCCTTTGTTTTTAATGCATTAAAAAGCGGCAGCATCGATGTTTATCCTGAATTTACAGGTACGGCGATATCGGAATTTTTAAAAGAAACAGCAGTAAGTACCGATCGCGAGGAAGTGTATGAACAGGCAAGGCAGGGACTGCTAGAGGAATTTGACATGACGCTGCTTGATCCGATGGACTATAACAATACGTATGCACTGGCAGTTTCCTCTAAGACCGCTGATCAATACAATCTAACGGCCATCTCGGATTTAGCAGGAGTGCAAAACAATATAAAAGCTGGCTTTACATTGGAATTCGCTGATCGTGATGACGGCTATTTAGGTATTCAAGAGCTTTATGGCATTCATTTTCCAAATGTCGTAACAATGGAGCCGAAGCTTCGCTACCATGCAATTGAAACAGAAGATATAAATTTAGTTGATGCTTATTCGACAGATAGTGAAGTTAGACAGTATGGCTTAGTCGTTTTAGAGGATGATTTAGAGCTATTCCCACCATATCAAGGAGCGCCATTGCTGCGCGCAGATACGGCAGAGCAATATCCTGAGTTAGTAACAGCACTAAATAAGCTCGCCGGCAAAATCACTGACGACGAAATGCGTGAAATGAATTATAAGGTGAATGTCGAAGGGGCCAGTCCGGCCGAAGTAGCTAAAAAGTATTTGCAGGAAGCTGGTTTGTAAGCCATGCCGCTATTTTTAAGAAATAGCGGCATGGCTTTTACCTTTACTATCGATTTTAATGCCATTATTACCGGTTCTGGAGGGGATACTACCGATTATTGCTTCAATACTACCGATTATAGAGTGATTACTTCCGATTATCGTCCTAATACTACCAATTGTAAAAAATTCCTACCACAAGCCCTCAGGTTATCCCTCTAGCCAATCGTTATCGATTGTTTCAGGCATCCATTGGAATTTTTCAAGCTGAATCCGCATCTTTTCATTCACTGAAATATTTTCCTTCTCTAATAGCTCTTTTTGTCTGTAACCATCGCTCACGACAATCTCACCTTTTGCATTAATAACTCGATGCCATGGAAGCTCATATTTTGCGCTCATTGAATGAAGTACTCTTGCCACCTGTCTAGCAGCACGCGGATTGCCGGCAAGCCGAGCGATTTGTCCGTATGTAGCAACCTTCCCGATTGGAATATCACGAATGGTTTGAATGATTTTTTCTGTAAAACTTTCCATGTTCACTTCACCTACGGCCAGTATAGCATTTTTATGTTAAAAAATAACGAAAGGGGTAAAGGTAATAAGAAGAAGGGAGCGAATATAATGAACGTTAAAAATGCTAGCGATGTAAAACGATTCAATGATGGGAGATTAGTTAGAACACAGTTATTCCAAGAAGGCAAAACAACCGTATTTGTTTTGAATTTTTTGCCTGGACAAAAATTGCCGCCACATCCGCATCCAGATTCCCATGTGTATTTATATATCATCGAAGGAAAAGGAGTATGTACAATCGATGATCAGCAGTATGCAATTGCTGAAAAGGATGTGATTCATGCAGTGGATAATCAGCATGTAAGCGTCGAAAATACAGGTGATGCTCCATTAAGTATCTACGTTGTTCAAGCACATGAATCATTATAAAGTGCTTGAAAATCTTCCGTTAATCGGGCACAGTTAAACAAAAAGGAAGAAAATGAATGACAACAATTATGATTGTGGAGGACGACTCGAAAATTGCTACACTTTTACGAAGTCATCTTGAAAAATATGGTTTTAACGTCGTGCTTGCAGAGAACTTTGAATATGTAACCGAGCTTTTTCAAGAAGTAAACCCAGCTCTTGTCTTATTAGATATTAATTTACCTAGCTATGATGGATATTACTGGTGCCGGCAAATCAGGCAGGTTTCAACGTGCCCGATTTTATTTATATCTGCGCGCTCTGGAGAAATGGATCAAGTAATGGCACTAGAAAATGGAGCCGATGATTTTATTACGAAGCCTTTCCACTATGAAGTCGTGATGGCCAAAATCCGCAGCAATTTGCGTCGAGCTTACGGCGAATATGCACCTAAGCTGGAGGAGCGGGTGATCGAGCTAAATGGACTTAAACTTTATGTAGAACGGTTGGAGCTGCAAAAAGGAAATGCAGTCGTTTCATTAACAAAGAAAGAAGCGATTCTGCTCGAATTATTAATGAAACGATCACCGAGAGTAGCAAGCCGTGAAGTGATTTTAGAAAAGCTTTGGGATGATCAATCGTTTGTAGATGAAAATACACTTAATGTGAATATTGCCAGAGTGAGGAAAAAGTTGCAGGAGCTTGGGATTGAACAGGCGATTGAAACAGTAAGAGGTGCTGGATATAAAATCACTTCAGCTTGGGAGTCGGTTTGATGAAGCTATTTTTACGAGAGCATATCCCACTTATTTGCATTAACATCGTTCAGCTCCTCTTCATTTTATCCACCTTTTGGCTTGGTGGATATCGAGATTATCCACTTGCTTTATATGCATTGTTTCTAGGAACTTTCTTATTAACCGTTTATTTATTTTATCGCTATATAACACATAAAGAGTTTTACAAACGGCTAACGGTAATGATGACGGAATTGGATGAGGCGAATCGAGTAATTGGTCATGCTCCGCTTGCGAATGCACTCGAGAAGCTATTAAAAAGGCAATATACTCACTATATGAATGAATTACACGTACAGACAAAAAAGCGCAGTGATCATCTAACATTTATTAACCAATGGGTGCACCAAATGAAAACTCCGCTATCAGTTATTGAATTAATTACCCAAGAGGCCGATGATGAGAAGCTTGAAAGCATTCGGGAAGAAGCGGATAAATTAGGAAAAGGGCTTGAAATGGTGCTTTACGCAGCAAGGCTGGAAGCATTCGAGCATGATTTCCAAGTAGGGCCTGTTTCGTTGAAAAAAACGATTGAGCAGGCGATACGTGAGAATAAACGTTTGTTTATAAAAAACAGAGTTTATCCGGAAACGGATTTAGCAGCAGATATCATTATTGAATCAGATGAAAAATGGCTCATATTTATTTTGAACCAGTTTATTACAAACGCTGTGAAATATTCGGCTGGAAAAGCGCAAAAGATCCAAATCACGCTCTTCCAATCAGAAGATCACGCTTGGATCGAGGTTCATGATCACGGAATAGGAATTGCGCAAACGGATATGAAACGCGTCTTTCGCCCTTTTTTCACAGGAGAAAATGGTCGGATGTACCGTGAGTCAACGGGAATGGGCTTATATTTAGCGAAGGAAGTATGCGACCGGCTTGGTCATGAGGTCAAAATCGATTCGGAGCAAGGGAAAGGGACGGCGGTGAGAATTACTTTTTTTTCAAAGTCAAAAGAAGCAAATTCAAGAAAATAGTGCTCTTGCGGCATAGATTATCCACTGAGGCTTATGTTCACCTCTCTGTAAAGCAAGGCGAACTTGGCAGAATTTCCTTCCGCTTTCTAATTACCTTACAAAAATGTAATAAAAGTGAAAGCTGAACCGATGGTTAATATCCCCCTTTTTCCCTTACACTAAATGTAGTTGAGAAAGGGGTTTTTCAATTGGATGTATTAAAAATTAAAAACTTAAGTAAAGTATACGATGGAAAAGTGGCGTATAGAGCTTTAAACGATATTCATTTAACGATTGAAGCAGGCGAGTTTGTAGGGATTATGGGACCATCAGGAAGCGGGAAAACAACCTTGCTCAATATGGTAGCGACAATTGATCAACCAACATCGGGATCGTTATTGATCAATGACAAAGACCCATTTCGCTTAAAGCATCATGAGCTTGCACTGTTTAGACGACGAGAGCTCGGCTTTGTTTTCCAAGATTTTAACCTGCTGCCCACGTTAACGGTGGAAGAAAATATTGTTTTACCGCTGACACTCGATGGTGAGAAGGTAAAGGTAATGGAGCAAAAGGTGCAGACAATTGCTAAAAGGCTTGGAATTGAGGGGATATTGAAAAAGCGCATTTATGAAATTTCGGGAGGACAAGCGCAAAGAACAGCGATCGCCCGTGCGATCATTCATGAACCAGATCTAGTTCTAGCCGATGAACCGACAGGTAACTTAGATTCAAAATCGTCGAAGGCAGTGATGGAAACCCTTGAACAAATTAATAAAAGGGATCAAACGACAATGATGATGGTGACGCATGATGCGATTGCAGCGAGTTACTGTGACCGGGTTGTTTTTATTAAAGACGGAGAGCTTTTTAATGAAATCCATCGCGGAGATAACCGCCAAGCCTTTTTCCAGAAAATCATTGACGTGTTATCGCTGTTAGGAGGGGATTCACATGACCTTTCGACAATTCGCATTTAATAATGTCATGCGTAATAAGCGGACGTATGCAGCTTATTTTTTAAGCAGTACGTTTTCTGTGCTCGTCTTTTTTATCTATGCGATCTTTGCCTTTCATCCTTCTTTAAGAGCAATTAACGTCAATGTGGCAGTTGGCTTACATTTTGCCGAAGGAATCATTTACGTTTTCTCATTTCTATTTGTCCTTATTTCCATGAGTGCATTTTTAAAGTCTCGTAAAAAGGAATTCGGCCTTATGGTAATGCTAGGGATGACAAATATGCAGTTACGTAGAATGGTCTTTTTAGAAAATGTCTTTATCGGGTTTTTTGCCACTCTTTCTGGAATGGGGCTTGGGCTCGTGTTCGGAAAACTGTTGTTGCTAGCCGCAGAAAATATTTTAAAGTTGGAAGAAACCTTGCCATTTTATTTACCGATTCAAGCGTTACTTTTAACATTTATTGCTTTTATGTTATTGTTCGTTATTATTTCCTTTACCACCGTTTCGATTTTAAAAGGGAATAAGCTTATCGATTTAATTAAGGGCAGCGCGGCACCGAAGAAGGAGCCAAAATCATCGATTGCCTTATCAATCATTGCTATATTATTACTGGCTATCGGTTATACCGGGGCATTAATTGTTCGTGGGATGGAAGTAACGATCGCGATGATTCCAGTCACGATTGTTGTAACAATTGGAACGTATTTTCTTTTTACACAGCTAAGCGTCTATACGATTCATCGACTCAGAAAAAGAAAATCATTATTTTGGAAAAAAACGAATATGCTGCTTTTTTCAGATCTTGCTTATCGTATGAAAGACAATGCACGGACGTTTTTCTTTGTCGCGATTGTCTCGACGGTTACGTTTTCAGCGATTGGTTCACTCGTTGGTTTTCGGTCAATGATGACAAACGCGATTGTGCAAGAAAGCCCATTTGCTTTTACGTATTTAAATGAAGGCGATAAGCAAGAAACAGAACATATACAGCTAATTAAAAAGGAGCTTGACGCCTATCCTTATAAAGAGGCAAGCGTAAAAGTGAAAAAGGTTTTGATAGAAAATACAGCCAATGCCGCATCAATTGTCAGTGTCTCGGAATTTAATCGGCTTGCAGAACTTAGCGGGGAAAAGGCTGAAAACATTCATCTTCAAGGCAACGAAGCGATCTCCCTCCAATTCGAAGCCACAATTGGGGTAAGCCCTGAGATTGATAAACAAGAATCGATAAGATTAGCTGGAAATGATGTTGTTCTTGAACGGAAAGATGTCATTTATTCCAATGTATTTGCCGATTACAGACCTTATATCATTGTTGCCGATTCGCTTTTTGCTGACTTGCAAAACGTAGAAAGTGAACAAAGCTACCATGCCTTTTATATAAAAGATTGGAAGGAAACGCTTGAAGCTGGGAAAAACTTAACGAAGGTGTTAGATTATTATGGGGATGGCTACCAATTTCGTTCATTAGCTGTTGGTTGGAATGACATAAATCAAGGCTATGGAGCTATTCTTTTTGTTGGTCTGTTTATCGGGGCGGTCTTTTTTGTGGCGGCAGGCAGCTTCTTATATTTCCGCCTTTATGCTGATTTAGATGATGAGAAGCAGAAATTTAAAGCAATTGGCAAGCTTGGAATCACCGATAAAGAGTTATCAAAAGTGTTGACGATTCAGCTTGGTTTGTTATTTTTCGTCCCAATTATTGTTGCAGTGATCCATGGGGCGGTTGCACTCACAGCCTTGCAAAATATGTTTAACTTTAATTTGGCAAAGGAATCTGCACTTGTGCTTGCAAGCTTTGCTGGCATTCAAGTCATTTACTTTTTATTCATCCGTGCCAATTATATTCGGAAAATTAAAAGGGCGATGTAAAGAGAGGAAAGAGCACCTACATAAGTGCTCTCCTTCTTTATAACTATTTTTTTAGCAATTCTACCTTTCCAATACCTTCAACGATAAATGTTAGCTTCTTAGCTTGCTGATACGATGTGAACGGTAAGTTTGTGGAAATAATCGTTTGCTGATCCTTTTCAGTCAACTGGAATCCTTCTGCTTCATATACATGTCCATCTTCATCCATCAATTTCATTTTCTCTACAAAAGGACTTTCGTTGTCAAAGATACCTTCAATCGAAAATGTAAGCTGTAGCGATGTTGGGTTAGCCTTGGCGGAGCTGACTTGAATTATCGCTGATCGATTGGCCATTGTGTATTCAGTGATTGGAATGTTTTTCTCTGTATTAGCAATAGGTAAATTCCATGTACCATCAATTTTCTTTACTTCATCCACACCGTAAAAAATATTGACACTCTCTATTTCTACTACCGCATTATTTAAATGAGGGATGATTCCTTCGTTGGAATGCAGTAACACTTCATATTGAATGGTACCTGTTTTTACATCAAGGATTGGGTTTTGCTGATCAGCACCAGAGATGTAGCTGTGGTTACTTATCTTTGGTTTTGTATCTGGAATAAATTCTTCAATGTATTCACCGTCACCGTTCTTTACTCGATAATCAAGCGAAACTTCTGTCACCTGATCGTTAAGAATAGTAGGATTATTAAACTGTAACTGAAATCCTAGCCCTAATTTATTCGCGTCTGAAAAATGCTGGGACAATGTGATCTGAATCTGCTGATCGGTAATGGATTGATGATTTTCTTGCACGAATCCTTCCGAAATCGATCGCTCGATGCCTTTATCCCCAAAGCGAAAGAAATCTTGTATGCTCGCTAAGGCTTGTTCATTTGCAACAATAATGCCAGTCGCGATCATGGCACAGGCAGCCGCCGTGACCCTTCTCCATATGTTGAAATTTCTTTTCCTTTTTGAGCGTACTTGAATGATTTCGTACGTCCGATCTAATGACTCTCTTATAGCTGTTGGTATTTCCTTTTTTTCATTCATCACTTCATTAAATTCCTTTTCGAAGTTGTTTTTCATATGCGATCGCTCCTTCACCTTTGTAATAATTATTTCTTAATATCGATTTGGCTCTGGAAAGTCTGGATTTAATTGTCCCTTCCGGCTCTTTCAAAAATGCACTGATTTCCCGGACGTTTAATCCGACAATAAAGTATAGAACTAAAGCCAATTTATAATCTTTATTCAAGCTATTTAGTGCATCTTCCATCTCGATTTTTTGAAAGTCATCGGTACCCAATTCAGATAGGTGTTGCACATCAACGGAAGAAAAATGATTTCTTTTATTAAGTAAACTATTACATTGGTTGATCAGTATTTTATAAATCCATGTGTTAAAATACGCATCGTTTTTTAAAGTATGTAATCTTTCATATGCTGTTATAAGCGTCTCTTGTAACACATCTGCGACATCTTCGTCATTGTTTAATAATTTACTCGCTGTTCGATACAAAACATCTTCATATTGCTTCACAAGTGAAACAAATGCTTCTCCATCTCCCCTTTTTGCCTTTTTCACTAATTTTTTTACTGTACTCATATAAACACCCCCTGTCCCTTTTTTGCTTTTCAATCTATTAGATACAGAATGGTATCGCTTCGTTGCATTGGTTGAAAATTTTTTAAAAAAGCTTAAATGTCTTATTTATTATACTTCGCCTTAAGAAGGTGAGAATAATCTGGTGTTGACAACCAAACGATGATCATGTAAATTTTAATTGGAATTGATAATCGTTATCATTTACCTTCGAATTATTGTCGAGCGTTTAAATAGGGAGCACGGTTGCACGATTGTGATGGTGCTTCATGATATTAATCATGCCGCTCGTTTTTCGCATGAATTGATTGCGATGCGCCAAGGAAAAATCATAACGTTTGGTTCACCGGAAGAAATTTTAGCAAATGATGTGCTTAAACAAGTGTTTAATATTAACGCCCGGATTATGATCGACCCTGCCAATGGGGCACCTGTATGTTTTGGATATGATGAGTTGGAGGAGAATGTGAAATGCTGAAGGAAGTTACTTTGGGGAATACGGAAGCATGGACGTATCATTCAAAGGAAATGGACGATGAATACGAAATCAGAGTCGCTTTACCTAAGTCGCCGCCCCCTGAAGAAGGCTATCCGATTATTTATGTGCTTGACGGACAGTCATATTTTCAATTTGCCCGAGACGTTATCCGTCTGCAATCTAAAAATTCTGCGAAAACCTTTGTACATGAAGCGATTGTAGTTGGGATTGGACATGCGGGGGAAGACGAGGATATAAGAAAACGTCGCTTTTATGATTTTACCGCTCCTGCTAAAGAGTATATATACCCTGAACGCTTAAAGGGTTTTGATGTAGGAAAACATGGAGGGGCGAAAAAGTTTCTTCATTTTATTGAAGAAGAATTAAAGCCTAGGATAGAGAAACGCTATATAATTAATAAAAAGAAGCAAGCTTTGTTCGGTCATTCGCTTAGCGGGCTCTTTACATTATGGACACTTTTCACAAAACCAGCTGCTTTCCAAACCTATTTAGCATGCAGTCCATCAATTTGGTGGAATGATTATGAACTTTTCAAGTATATGGAGGCGTTTTTACAGCAAAAGATTGAAAAGATACGTATTCACATTACCGTCGGGGAATATGAGCGTTTTATGGTCGATGATGCGAAACGAATGGCACATGAGTTAATAACAAAAATACCAGAAGCCGTTCTCGAATGTGAATACTATATCGCCCCGGAGGAAAATCATGCTTCTGTCGTGCCGACGATTATGAGCCGCGCTATTCGCTTCGCTTGCAGGTCCTGAAATGTAGGTGAGATTTGTCGGAAAAAGTCATTCGATATCAGAAAAGGCTATTGCGATTATGCTATACTATATTAAAAATGGCATGGGGGTGATGATCATGGAGGAAACCTTAAAGCAAATCTTAAGCGAGATTAAAGGATTAAGAGAAGATGTATCGGTGTTAAAAACAGATGTATCAGGTTTAAAAGAAGGTCAACACCGACTTGAAACAGACGTATCAGGTTTAAAAGAAGATGTATCGGATTTGAAGTCGGGTCAAGAACGGATTGAAACAAAGGTAGATCATCTATCATCAGAGCTTCGTAGCAATTTCAAGTATACTCAGGATAAATTAGATGAACACCGTCATATTTTCGAAGTTGTTTCTAACGAAATAAAAGGTGTGAAAGTCGATATTGAATACTTAAGTTCGAAAACAGGCAGGCATGATACGGAGCTTAATAATATCATTAACCGACTTAGAGGTTAAATCAGGATAAATAGAATCAAAAGAAACCAGTCAATGAAAAGATCATTGGCTTTTTTTTATTTGTGATGTATAGTGTGTATATAGATATACACACATAAACTTATAGGAGGGAATGTGATGGAAAGCTGGAAGCAAGCACTATGGTTAGTGAAGTTTGAATTTAAGGCGTATAAGAAAAGTATGTTTTCGATTTTACTCATTTATGTAGCATCTTTATTAGTTCTCGTTTATTCATTGGAGAGCGATATAGAGCCGCTTGATGATCTTTTCTTTGTCATTATTTTTTGGTTTATGTTTTATTTTACAAGGCCAAAAGAGATGCAATTACAAAAAATGAGTGGAGAATTTTGGGGTGTACCGTATTTTATGGTATTAAAACAGTTGCCGATTCCTAAAGATGTTTTAATAAAGAGCCGATTTCTTCAATACTACGTCACTTCGGTTCCAGCCCATTTATTTATTCTTATCTTGCTTTTTATCAGTTCAACGATGTTAGGAGAGGCATTATCTTTCGGAGAATATATTTCATTCTCCCTTATTTGGCTAAGTTCCGGCATTGCCTTTGGCTCCATTTATCCGGCTAGCGATTCTGGTGAATATATCTCAAAAATCAAATGGATCGTTTATAGTATCATCACATTTGTTGTTTTGTTCGGAGGATTTATTGGTGTTCATGTATTCACTGGCGAAGGGATTGTCTATTGGTCGATGGTCGCAGCTAGTAATTGGCCCATCCTTTCAGCGTTGATTTCGATTGCTGTTGCCGGGATCTCCTTGATCTACTGGCCGCATTATCTAAATAAAAGAATCGAATCCATCGATTATTATAAGTAGAAGGAGAGGGGTGCAGATGAAACTTCCAATTCGCCTTTCAAAAGATTCACGAGAACCGATTTATTTTCAAATAGAGGAACAAATTAAAGCATTGATTGCGAGTGGGCAATTGAGTGAAGGAATGCTTCTGCCTTCGATTCGCTCTCTTTCTAAAGATCTTGAGGTGAGTATGATTACGACGAGAAGGGCCTATCAAAATTTAGAGCAACAGGGATGGATTCGCACGACACAGGGGAAAGGGACGTTTGTTGCTAAAATGGCTGAAGAGATCAAGAGTGATATTAAGATCGCTACGGTCAAACAAGCTTTTGAAACAGCCATCGATACCGTACTTCGCCATGATTATACTTTAGAAGAAGCGATGGACATCTTTCAAGCAATCATTGAGGAGTACAAAAGGAAGGGGGAGTAACGATGGATCAGGCGATCAAGTTAACAGCGATACGAAAACAAATCGATGATTTCCAATTAGGGCCAATTGATCTGCACATAGAAAGGGGCATGATGACTGCTCTTGCCGGCAATAATGGAGCAGGGAAAAGTACGCTGCTGAAAATCATAATGAATTTAGTTAAACAAGATGATGGAAAAATAGAACTTTTTGGTGAGCTCGTTCGTAAAGATGAAGAGGACTGGCAGAAGAAAATCGCTTATTTGCCTCAATCGATGCCTGGAGCGCTTCCGTTTACGGGAAAAGATTTAAAACAATTAGTTTCCCGCTGGTACCCAGATTGGGATGAACGATTATTTAAGCAGATGATGGATGCATTTGAGGTGCCGCTGACGAAGCAATATGAAAAGTTATCACAAGGGGCTAAACAAAAATTGAATTTAGCACTTGCTCTGCCACGAAAAGCAGAATTGCTCATATTAGATGAACCGACATCACATCTCGACATTCCGGCAAAAAAGGTCTTGCAGGACTTTCTCGTAGAGTGGATGGAACAAGAGGAAAGAACGGTTATTTTTGCTAGTCATCAAGTGGAAGAAATTCGTAAGCTTGCTGATTATATTGCTGTAATGAAAGACGGGACATTGATTGGCCAATTTGAGAAGGAGCAGTTGACAGAGCAATATAAACGTTATTGGCTGACAAGTCCTTTACAAGAAATCAGAATACCGGGTGAAGTGGAACGTCAAGATCAGACGCTTGTTACGAATCGCCCGCAAGAAACAGAAGCATTTTTTGACAGCAATCATATTCAATGGACGGCTACAAAGGCAGTAGAGCTAGATGAAATTTTAACATGGATGTTAACGAAGAAGGGGTGAGCACGGTTGGAAAATGTATTAACGGTTAGCAATCTAGGAAAATCGTTTAAAACGAAACGAGTACTTCAAGATATTAGTTTCGATGTGCGAAAAGGCGAGATCATGGCGATACTAGGTCCAAATGGTGCAGGGAAGTCAACGACAATCCGCAATATTATGGGGATTATGTACCCTGATGAAGGAAGCATCACTTTCCATAACCATCAGGAAAATGAAATCCCCCGCCATAAAATCGGTTATTTGCCAGAGGAACGTGGCTTATATAAAAATGTTAAAGTGATGGATATGATTTTATATTTAGCTAATTTAAAAGACTATCCATTGAAAAAGGCTAAAGAGCGTGCTCTATCTTATTTAAAAAAGTTTGACCTAGATGGGAAAGAAAAGGTATCCGTCGATGAGCTATCTAAAGGGATGGGGCAAAAAGTCCAATTCATCGCATCAGTCATACATGAACCAGAACTGCTTATTTTGGATGAACCTTTTTCCGGTCTTGACCCAGTGAGCCAAGACGTATTTAAAAAGGAAATACGGGAGCTTGCGGATAGTGGCACGGCAATTTTATTATCGTCTCATCAGATGAATATGGTCGAGGAATTATGTGATCGTTTATTTATGATTAATCGCGGACAAAAAGTGATCTACGGGACGATCGAAGATGTGAAAAATGAATACGCGAACTTCAAGTGTTCGATTAAAGGGAAAAATGAACTTGCTTTATTAGAGCAATTGCCTAACGTGCAACGGATTAAGCATACGGAAGATGCATCGGTTATTTATTTAACGCCAGATGTTGTAGTGCCAAGCTGGCTTAGACAGCTCCCAGAAGATTTGCATATACAGGAGTTAGCGATTGATCGAATTTCCTTACATGAAATTTTCATAGATGTAGCAACTGGCAGACATGGAGGTGCGGATCATGCGTAATAGTTTAAAAGTAGCCAAATGGGAAATCAAACGGAATATGACAAATAAATCGTTTATCATCTCGCTTTTATTAACGCCGATTCTTTTTATGGTATTCTTTTTTGTTCCTTCTCTATTCAGTGGCAATGATACAGAAGATATCGTTAACGTGTACATTCATGATGAGCTAAATCTTTATAGTGAAATCGAACGAATCGTCGAGGAACGCGAACTGACTACTTGGAATCTAGAAAAAACCGATCTAGAGGAAACAGCAATGGAAGAGCAAGCTGCATCATCGGAAGGCACTGTTTATATCGCATTGACAGAGGCCGGACTTGAGCAAGGCAAGATGAATATGTACATGAGTGACGATATTGAGGAGCATTTTCTTTACGAATCTTCGATTTTAGAAGAGCCACTTCGACAATTGCAAATGGAACAAATCGGTTTAACCGCTGAACAAAAAGCAGCGATCGCCAATCCAATTACACTTGAACCCGTCATGATTGAGCATGCGGATAGTAACGAGGCTATAACTGCGGAAGAGGCTGGTGCCGATCCACTTAAGCGAATCATCCCTGGAGCTTTTGCCGGTATTATTCTCTTTTCGATTGTTATGACAGGAATGATGATTTTCCAATCTGCTTCACAGGAAAAGAAGGAAAAAGTAGCAGAAATCATTTTATCATCGTTAACGCCAACTGAACTAATGCAAGGGAAAATCATCGGGTATTTTGTACTCGGAATTACGCAAGTGCTTGCCTGGATGATCTTTATCGTTCCACTTGTTATTTGGAAACTTGACATTCCAATCATGGAATATTTACTCGTTCCAGAAACAATTTTGCTTTTATTAATTGCTTTCGCTGGTTATTTTCTTTTCGCGGCAATCTTTGTTGGACTTGGAGCAACAGTAGAAGAGTTGACAGCGACGAGCAATTTCCAAGGAATGGTCATGATGCTTCCGTTTTTACCGTTTATTTTTATCGGTCCGATCATTAGTGATCCAAGCGGAATCATCGCCAAAGTTGGAACGTATATTCCTGTTACTTCACCTGGAATCCTTCTTATTCGATTATCGATGCTGGAAGAATGGCCATGGGTGGAAATAATCATTGCACTTGCCGTTCTTGCCATTAGTATCTGGCTATTTATGAAACTAGCAGGTAAGATCTTTAAAATCGGTATTTTAATGTATGGAAAAAATGCCACACCAAAAGAAATTTGGAAATGGATGTGGACATAATTTATGTGGTTCGAAAATCCAGTTCATTTGTTTGAACTGGATTTTTGATATACCTAATTAGATAGCGATTTTACCCAATTAAGGATCTGTCTTATGGAAGTGATAGCGATTCTTGGCAATAATGATAGAAATATAGCGAATAATCCTATATAATAAATTATTAAGTAAAGCAACGGGAGATGTGGAAAAAGGTGTCTGTAAAACTAACGGAAGAACAACAAGTTAAAAATCGGGGGCGCTTATTGGTCAACTGCCCGGATCAACCTGGGATTGTTGCGGCGATTTCGAAGTTTCTATATGAACATGGTGCAAATATTATTGAATCAAGTCAATATACGAGTGATCCAGAAGGTGGCGCATTTTTTATTCGAATCGAATTTCATTGCGAAGGCTTGCTAGAAAAGCGTGAGCAAATGGAAAAGGATTTTGAAGAACTTGCCGCTAATTTTTCAATGAAACACGATTTTACGTATGGAAGCAACCGCAAGAGAACGGCGATTTTTGTTTCGCAGGAGCCCCATTGTTTAATGGAGCTTTTATGGGAATGGCAAAATGGCGATCTTGAGACGGATATCGCGGTTGTGATTAGCAATCACGAAAATTCTAGACAAGTGGTAGAGTCATTTGGTATTCCGTTTCATTACATCCCGGCAAACAAAGACATTCGCAAACAGGTGGAGGAAGAGCAAATTCGTTTAATGAAAGAATATAACATCGATTTGCTTATTCTTGCGCGTTATATGCAAATTTTGACACCTGAATTTGTTAGCCATTTTCCAAATCAAATTATTAATATTCATCATTCTTTCTTACCAGCATTTATTGGCGCTCGTCCTTATGAAAGGGCGTATGACCGAGGTGTGAAATTGATTGGTGCGACATCGCATTACGTAACGAATGATCTTGATGAAGGTCCGATCATTGAACAAGACATCGATCGTGTCGATCATCGCGACCATGTAACTGATTTGAAAAAAATTGGCCGACAAATTGAACGCCGAGTGCTTGCTCGTGCAGTAAAATGGCATCTTGAAGATCGTGTCATCGTTCACGGCAACAAAACAATCGTGTTTCAATAATTACCAACGCCTCCGTCTTATCTTTTTCGATAAGGCGGGGGCTTTTTTATATGGATAAAGCCCATATTTCATCGAAACCACGCATATATTTAGAGAAAGATTTATCATTGGTGAAATGAGGGTATTGAATAAAGAGAGCGATTGAAGGAGGGTTCGATTATTGTGACAAACGAAAAGTTGACAAACTATATTCATGGTCAATGGTCATGCTCACCAGATGTAGAATATGTGAACGTCATGAATCCTGCCACCGGAGAGATTATTGCTCAAGTACCTTTATCGGCGAAAAGTGAGGTCGATAAGGCAGTCATAGCTGCAAAACAGGCACAAAAAGAATGGGCACTCGTTCCAGCTCCACAACGCGCTGAAATATTATATAAAGTTGGCATAATGTTGATGGAAGAAAAAGAGCGGATTGCTCAATTGTTAACAATGGAAAATGGAAAAGTGATCGAAGAAGCCCGCGGGGAAGTACAGGAAGGCATTGATATGGCTTTTTATATGGCAGGGGAAGGCAGGCGCTTAATTGGCCAGACAACTCCATCCGAATTAAAAGATAAGTTTGCGATGAGTATTAGGGCGCCTGTCGGTGTTGTTGGAATTATTACCCCGTGGAATTTTCCAATTGCAATCGCAACATGGAAGTCGTTTCCTGCGATTGTTGCTGGCAATGCGGTCATTTGGAAGCCTGCGACGGAAACACCACTGATGGCATTTGAGCTGGCTCGAATTTTTGAAAAAGCGGGCTTGCCAAAAGGTGTGTTAAATATCGTGTTTGGCTCAGGTTCAACGGTTGGTAATGCAATGGTGGAACAAGAGGGAATTCGTGTCATTTCCTTTACTGGTTCAAATGATGTCGGGAGAAAGATTGCGGAAGCGTGCGGAAGAAACTTAAAGAAAGTATCGCTCGAAATGGGTGGTAAGAACGCGGTCATTGTAATGGATGATGCAGATCTAGATCTTGCTGTTGAAGGAATTGTATGGAGTGCATTTGGTACGAGTGGGCAAAGATGTACGGCATGCAGCCGAGTCATTGTTCATGAAAAGGTGAAAACACAATTAGAAGAGCGGTTGTTAACTGAAATGAAAAAACTAACGACTGGCAATGGACTAGATGAAGATGTGAGAGTTGGGCCGATCATTAATCAAGCTTCCTTGAATAAAATTAAAAGCTGCATCGACATTGGCATCGATGAAGGGGCGACGCTGAAAGCGGGCGGTTATGTGATCGATGAGGGAGAACATGCAAAAGGATTTTATTTCGCACCAACTTTATTTACAAATGTGTTACCAACGATGCGAATCGCTCAAGAAGAAATTTTTGGTCCTGTTGTTTCCATGATCGAAGTGAGAAGCTTTGCGGAAGCGATTGAAGTAAATAATCAAGTGACGTACGGATTATCGAGTTCCATTTTTACAAAAGATGTGAATCTTGTTTTTGCCGCTCAGCGCGATTTAGATACAGGGATCGTGTATGTCAATGCCGGAACGACGGGAGCCGAAATTCATTTGCCTTTTGGGGGAACAAAGGGAACCGGCAATGGGCATCGTGATTCGGGTGTGGCAGCATTGGATGTGTTTACAGAATGGAAAAGTATTTATGTCGATTTTAGCGGCAAACTGCAAAGGGCACAAATTGATACGTGAGAAAGAGAAATCCCTAGCGTGTAGAAAGGGGTGGATCAGCAATGAAAGTGATTGTTTTAGGTTCAGGGCTCATGGGTAAAGAGGTCGTCCGTGATTTACTAAAAAGTGAAGAGGTAACGACTGTTGGACTTGCGGATATTGATTTGGAACGAGCTAACGCTGTTTGCGCTCATTTGCAAGCACCGAAGTTAAAAGCTCACTTTGTCGATGCTACAAATACGGAAATGCTTGCCGAAATCATTCGTTCCTACGATATCGTCGTCAATGCTTTATTTTATTCATTTAATGAACTTGTTGCCCAAACAGCCGTAGAAGTAGGGGTGCATTGTGTTGATCTCGGCGGGCATATTGGTCATATAACTGATAAAGTGTTGCAGTTAAAAACCGAGCATACGACAGTCATTCCCGATTTAGGTGTGGCACCTGGGATGAATAATATTTTAGCTGGATATGGCGCGAGTAAATTAGATAAAGTATCTTCAATTAAAATGTATGTCGGCGGGATTCCATTAAAACCTGAACCGCCGCTCGAATATAATCATGTGTTTTCAATGGAAGGGGTGCTGGATCATTATACGGATCCTTCCATTATTGTCCGTAATGGAGTGAAACAAGAAGTATCATCTTTATCAGAAGTGGAGAAAATTTATTTCGATCATTTTGGTCCATTAGAGGCATTTCATACGTCAGGTGGCACATCAACATTGCTTTATTCGTATCCAATTTTAGATGAATTGGAATATAAGACGATTCGTTATCCAGGCCATGCGGAAAAATCCAAGTTACTCGTCGATTTAAATTTAACTCGTAGGGAAGTTGAAGTCGAGATAAAAGGGCAGAGGGTTAAACCGCGGGACGTACTATTAAAAGTTCTCGACCCGATCGTTGCCTTAAATGGAAAAATAGATGTCGTGCTCTTGCGTGTCATTGTTTCTGGTGAAAAAAACGGCGAACAGAAAACATATCAATACGAAATGATCACATATAAAGATGTTGAGAATGATGTGACAGCAATGGCACGAGCGACAGCAAATACGATCTCAGTCGTCGCGCAAATGATTGGAAATGGGATCATTACAAAAAGAGGTGTCTATCCGCCAGAACAAATTGTACCCGGAAAGCAATACATTGCTGAGATGGCGGAACGTGGCGTTAACATTGTAGAAAGTGAATGGTCGTCTTAAATTAAAAAGCTTGTCTGGGGGGAATCGAATGCATTCGTGCCGTGCATTGTAAGTACTTCATCAACGGTGTAAATGGAAATCCTTTTCGAAATCCCGCACAATGTAAAAGCTTCGTCACAAGGTAAATCGAATGCGTATCGAATGCCCGTGCAATGTAAAAACTTCGTCACAGGGTAAATCGGATGCGTATCGAATGCCCGCACAATGTAAAAACTTCGCCACAAGGTAAATCGGATGTGTTTCGAGTGCCCGTACATCGTAAAAACTTCACCACAAGGTAAATCGAATGCGTATCGAATGCCCGTGCAATGTAAAAACTTCGCCACAAGGTAAATCGAATGCGTATCGAATGCCCGTGCAATGTAAAAACTTCGCCACAAGGTAAATCGAATGCGTATCGAATGCCCGTACAATGTAAAAACTTCGCCACAAGGTAAATCGGATGCGTATCGAATGCCCGTGCATCGTAAAAACTTCACCACAAGGTAAATCGATGCGTATCGAATGCCCGTGCAATGTAAAAACTTCGCCACAAGGTAAATCGGATGCGTATCGAATGCCCGTGCATCGTAAAAACTTCACCACAAGGTAAATCGAAAGAGCTTCGAATGCCCATGCAATGTAAAAACTTCGCCACAGGGTAAATCGGATGCGTATCGAATGCCCGTACGTTGTAAAAACTTCGCCACAAGGTAAATCGGATGCGCTTCGAATGCCCATGCAATGTAAAAACGTCGTCATAGGGTAAATCGAATGCGTATCGAATGCCCATGCAATGTAAAAACGTCGTCATAGGGTAAATCGAATGCGTATCGAATGCCCATGCAATGTAAAAACGTCGTCATAGGGTAAATCGAATGCGTATCGAATGCCCGTGCAATGTAAAAACTTCGCCACAAGGTAAATCGAATGCGTATCGAATGCCCGTACAATGTAAAAACTTCGCCACAAGGTAAATCGGATGCGTATCGAATGCCCGTGCATCGTAAAAACTTCACCACAAGGTAAATCGATGCGTATCGAATGCCCGTGCAATGTAAAAACTTCGCCACAAGGTAAATCGGATGCGTATCGAATGCCCGTGCATCGTAAAAACTTCACCACAAGGTAAATCGAAAGAGCTTCGAATGCCCATGCAATGTAAAAACTTCGCCACAGGGTAAATCGGATGCGTATCGAATGCCCGTACGTTGTAAAAACTTCGCCACAAGGTAAATCGGATGCGCTTCGAATGCCCATGCAATGTAAAAACGTCGTCATAGGGTAAATCGAATGCGTATCGAATGCCCATGCAATGTAAAAACGTCGTCACAGGGTAAATCGGATGTGCTTCGAATGCCCATGCAATGTAAAAACTTCGTCACAAGGTAAATCGATAGTCCTTTTTATATAAAAATCGAGTGAAGAAAACCTTCACTCGGTTTATTTTAAATTTCGCTTCCATCATTATGAGCAGGTAGCATCATCCTAAGGGCTTTATCCTTTCGATATCCAAGCACGTATTCTGCCTGCATAATTGTATGGATCTCGCGTGTTCCTTCGTAGATCACCGGCGCTTTTGAATTTCGCAAATAGCGTTCAACGGGGTATTCATTTGAATACCCGTATGCACCGTGAATTTGCACGGCATCATCCGCTGCTTGATTGGCAAAATCACATGCTTGCCATTTGGCGAGCGATGTTTCTTGAGTGTTTCTTTTCCCGCTGTTTTTCAGCTCTCCAGCCCGATAGACGAGGAGGCGACTCATTTGTAGACCTGCTTCCATGTTTGCGATCATTTGTTGGACGAGCTGATGCTTGCCGATTGGCTTGCCAAATGTTTTACGATCATGGCAATATTTTATACTAGCTTCCAGACATGCCATGATTAAACCACAAGCACCTGCCGCAACGGTAAACCGCCCGTTATCAAGCGCAGACATGGCGATTTTAAAGCCTTCTCCTTCATTTCCAAGAACATTTTCTATCGGTACTTTTATATTGTCAAAATAAAGTTCTCCCGTATTGCCGGCGCGAATGCCTAATTTTCCTTTGATCGCTTTTGAGGAAAAGCCCTCCATCGTTCGTTCCACGATAAAAGCAGTGATGCCCTGATGTTTCTTTGCTAAGTCCGTATACGCAAAAACAAGGAAATGATCAGCTATGTCACATAAAGAAATCCATGTTTTTTGTCCGTTTAATACATAATGATTCCCGATTTTCACAGCCTTCGTTTGTATTGCAGCGACATCTGATCCTGCATCAGGTTCTGTTAACGCATAGGCGCCGATTTTTTCCCCTTTTGCTTGCGGGATTAAATATTTCTGCTTTTGTTCCTCTGTTCCCCATTGCAATAATGTCATTGAATTTAAGCCGGTATGAACGGAAACCGCCGTACGAAACGCGGTGTCCCCACGCTCAAGCTCCTCACAAACAATCGCCAAACTGTTATAATCCATCCCGCTGCCACCATATTGTTCCGGTATACAAACCCCCATGAGACCAAGATCAGCAAGCCTTTTTAAAATCCTTTGATCAAAATGCCCATTAGCGTCCCAATCTCGAATATACGGCATGATTTCTTTATCAACGAATTGTCGTACTGTTTTCCGAAGCAATTCCTGTTCAACAGTAAAATCGAAATTCATGAAATCACTCCCTTTTTATCTGTTTATGGTTTTTGATCCGGGAAAAGACCATTGTTTTTAATAAGTATAAACTTTTCATATTAAAGGTTGGGGCATGCTTGACTCAGAGTTACAAGTCAAATTGATATGATGCTTAGAAGCTGACTGCTCGCAATTTCCCTTGCTCATTTCTTTTCAAAATGTACTTAATCAAACGTTTGATTAGGGGAAGGAAGCCTAGAATGGCAATATTCTTTGGGTTTATCTTTTTCATTCCCTATACAAACGAATAATAACTTAAAATAACACCGATCCTCAAAATCCTTTGAAGATCGGTGTTATATGTTAACTCACGTTGTCTCCCTCTCGATTAATTTCACAGGGATGACAATATCAAGCTTTGCTCTCGTTTCTTCTTTGTTAATAAAATTCAATAAGGCATTTGCTGCTTCTTCGCCTAATTTCTTTTTGTTTTGGTCAATGGTTGTAATGCTTGGATAGCTATATTTCGAAATAGAAATATTATCAAAGCCGATGATTTTTACGTCTTGTGGCACGCTTATATTATTTTCTCTCATTGCGATTAATGCACCAAGGGCAAGCCAATCATTTGTGGCGAAGACGCCATCAAAGGTAATTCCCTCTTTAATGAATTTATCCACGGCTACCTTTGCTTCTTCGAAGGTAGTGTAGGTCAGGTCGATGATTAGTTCATCGCGGACTTTGAGGTTCCCTTTCTTTAAGGCATCTGCATATCCTTTATATCTTAGACGGATCGTTGAAAGGTCTTTTCTACTTCTAATGAGTAAAATATTTTTGCATCCTTCGTTTATTAATTTTTCTGCGGCAATATATCCGCCTACATAGTTATCTGATTCCACGATGGCAATGTTTTCATCAATATTAGGCTTGCGGTCGATACAAACAATCGGTATATTTCTGTGCAATGAATGGAGCGATAGATCTTCATTCCCTGATATATAAATTAATCCATCCACATTTTTCGCATCAAGGCTCTTTAAGTATTCCTGTTCTTTTTCTTCTTCATTGTTCGTATTACATATAAATACAGAATACCCTTCAGAGAAAAAGAAATTTTCAATTTCCAATACGATGCTGGAGAAAAATTCGTTTTTTATATCGGGAACGATTACACCAATGGATTTCGATTGTCTCATTCGTAAACTTTTGGCCACCATATTTGTTTTATAGCCGTACTCCTTGATAACGGCACGTACTTTTTCTTCTGTTTCTTTAGAAAATCTGCCATTTTGGTTGATTACCCGAGAAACAGTTGCGACAGATACATTGCATAATTCCGCAATCTCTTTCATAGATAAATTCTTTTTTTGGTTCATCGTGCACCTCACACATACTAATACTCCGATCATCACTATGCTACTATATAAATTTATTTTGTGAAAGCAGGGGAACCATTAAAATGAAGGACCTAACTCTAAATTTAGAGTTAGGTCCTAACATGCGTTATTTCACGTTGATTAATGGCTCACCATGCTTTACATCTCCAGCATTTAAAATGGATACATCAGTAAAGGATGCTGCATTTGTCACAATGACAGGTGTGTAAATCGGATATCCTTTTGCTTTAATTTGTTCTAAATCAAATTCTGCGATTAAATCTCCCGCATTCACATGCTGGTCTTGTTCTACATGTGCAACAAAAAGCTCGCCGTTCAATTCAACTGTGTTAATACCGATATGAATTAATATGTCGGCACCGTTAGCTGTTGTAATTCCATAAGCGTGCTTCGTAGGAAAAACGGTTGACATGACACCACTTGCAGGTGCATAAACCTTTCCATCAGAAGGAATGATGGCAATTCCTTCACCTAATAACTTTTCGGAAAATACACCGTCAGCTACTTCTTGTAAATCGACTACTTTCCCTGTGATAGGGCTGTTGATCACTTGCTCGCTATCGTTTGATGCAGGAACTGTTTTAACATGGTTCACTTGTTCTTCATTTTCACCATCTTCTGTTTCTTCGTCCACAGGATCTTCAAATCCTAAAATCATTGCTGCCACAGCTGCAACGACAAAACAGATTAATAAACCGATAACATATTTAGTGAATGTGCTTCCTACGAAAGCAGGTAAAGTTGTTAATCCACCGAATACAAAGGCATTGGCAATAACTTGGAACCCACCGATAAATGCGCCCCCAGCAGCACCACCAATAATTGCCGCAATGAATGGACGTTTAAGTTTAATGGCAACACCATAGATTGCTGGCTCTGTAATTCCCGCAAAGAAAATAGAAATTAATGCAGAAAGGGAGAATGAACGCATTCTTTTATTTTTTGTTTTAATTAAGACACCTAATGTTGCACCAGCGATACCAAAGTTAGCAGCCGCTGTAAGTGGGACAATTTTATCAAACCCTAATGTACTAATATTGCTGATCATAATTGGGTTAACTGCCCATTGTAATCCGAAAACAACGAAAACATTCCAAACGCCACCGATTAATGCACCGGTAATCCAACCATTTGTTTCACTCAAGTAATTAATCGCATTTGCTAGCCCTTCACCAACGTAAACACCGAATGGTCCGAATGCAATTGCTGTAAGAGGAACAATTATAATAAAAGAAATAAGTGGAACTAAAATGATTTGCATGCTTCTCCAAATATGCTTTTCTAAAAATCTTTCTAGATAAGAATATGCCCAAATTGCTAATATTGCTGGAATAACCGTCGAAGGATATGACATCAATACAACTGGAATACCAAAGAAATCAGTTGTTGCTCCATTTCCTAGCCCTTCAAGTAAACCCATGAAATCAGGGTGAATGAGGGAAGCTCCTATTACTGCTGCGATATATGGATTTGCTCCGAATCTTTTAGCTGCCGTCACAGATAGTAAGATAGGCAAGAAGTAGAATACACTTAATGATGCAGCTGATAAGATGCCGTATGTTCCAGAATCCTCGCTTATCCAACCAAGTTGATTACAAATCATTAATAATCCGCGTAATACCCCGGCACCAGCCAATACGGGCAATAATGGTGTGAAGATCGCCGATACGACGTTAAAGAATCGACCGATCACATTTCCAGATGCCTCTTCTTTCGGTGAATCTGATTTTTTTACTTCAATATTTGCTACATTTAATAAATCTTTATAAACATGTGAAACATGTGTACCGATAATGATCTGATATTGTCCGCCTTTATTAACGACAGACAATATATCAGGAGAGGATTTAAGTGCTTCTGTGTTTGCTTTTGAATCATTTTTTAATTTAAAGCGTAATCTCGTTGCACAATGTGTGACGGATGAAATATTATCTTCTCCACCTATATTTTTAACAATCATTTTTGCTAATTTTTCGTAAGTCATGGTGTTTTTCCCTCATTTCCAAATAGATAAGCGCTTTCCAGGCGAGCAAAGAAAAATAAGGGAGTACTTATTTTTCTTTGGATACCTATATTTAGCATAAAAATTGATCTTCAATTGTGCCAATCATTTCAACACGATTAGCATGTCTTCCACCTTCAAACTCTGCTTCCAGCCAAGATTTAACAATCATTTTAGCAAGTTCGCTGCCAATGACACGAGAACCGAAAGCGAGGATATTCGTATTATTATGCTGCTTAGAAAGCTGAGCCGTATAAGGCTCGCTACATACAACTGCACGAATTCCTTTTACTTTATTGGCAGAAATAGAAATTCCTACTCCAGTTCCACAAATTAAAATACCTGCATCTGCTTTCTTCTCAACAACTTCAAGTGCGACTTTCTGTCCGTATTTAGGATAGTCCGTGCGCTCTGATGATTGTGGGCCAAAGTCGACAACTTCGTGGCCGAGTTCTTGTAAGTATTCAATAATAGTTGGCTTTAATTCTAATCCAACATGATCACTTGCAATTGCAATTTTCATCATTTGTTCCTCCTATATTATAAAGCCCGAAGCTTCTCTGTAATTGTTTTGTATGATTCTTCTTTTCCAAAAAGGGCAGAGGTTCCTAATACAAATCCTTCAACTCCAACCGCTGATAACTCTTGAATTTTTTCTGGTGAAATCGCACCATCCACAACGACTTGGAACTGATTATTACCTTCATTTTTTATTTTGCAAAGCTCTTCGATTTTGTCGTTTACAAACGGTAAATATTTTTGTCCTGCAAATCCTGGGTTTACAGTCATGACGAGTACGTAATCGACTAAGCTTAATAACGGCTCGATCGATGCGATCGATGTACCAGGGTTAATAGCAATGCCTGGTTTGACATCATTTGTACGAATCCGGTCGATCGTTCTTGCCGGATGCATGTCCGTTTCAGGGTGGAAATAAATAATATCTGCGCCTTTCTCTGCGAATAAATCAATATAAGCAGACGGATTATCAATCATTAAATGAACATCAACGGTTTTTTTTGTCGCTGACCGGATGTACTCAAAATCTTGCAGCCCCATTCCAAAGTTTGGGACAAAATTCCCGTCCATGATGTCAATATGATAAATATCAACATTGGCTTCTTCTAATGCGTTCATTTCATCTTCCAAAGATCGGAAATTAGCGCACATCATAGAAGGACAAATTAACTTTTCCATGCTTAACACCTTCATTTCTTTTTATTTAATGCACATCGAGTAATCGTTTACCCATATGAGTAAACGATTACTCATCAATCAAAATAAAAATAAGGATGAGTTGTAAGTTTCGATGATACTTGGGTAATCGTTTACCTAATTTCATATTAACACGTTATGATAATAAATCAAGCTATTTTTGCAACTTCCTATTTCTTCGAAGAAGGAAATTGTCATGAAGTATACCAGACCAGTTATAACCAACATTAATTAAACGCTTGATTAATAGGATGCACATCGTAGGGGTTTATTTTGATTAAAAAGGGAATAGGATGGCAGAGATCATTTTTAGGAGGCAGATAAGAATGAAGATCAATGCTTTAGTTTTAAATTGCACGCTGAAAAAAAGCAGTGAACAATCGAACACCCGAGCATTAATCGAAAAGGTCACGGAAATTTTCGAGGAAAAAGGTATCAATACGGAGATTTTAACGATGGCTGATTACGATATAGGATTAGGAATTACCCATGAAGCAGTCAGTGAAAAAGATGAATGGCCAATGATCTTTGAAAAAGTGAAGAATGCCGATATTTTAATTATTGGTTCTCCAATTTGGCTGGGAGAACAAAGCAGTGTAGCTGTGAAAACAATCGAAAGACTATATGGAGGAAGCGGGTTAACAAATGAGAAGGGACAGTATATTTACTATAATAAAGTAGCCGGTGTCGTTGTTACTGGAAATGAAGATGGAGCGAAGCATGTTTCACGCTCGCTCATTTATTCCCTTTCTCATATAGGTTTTACGATTCCTCCGAATGTTGATACATATTGGGTTGGAGAAGCGGGGCCTGGACCATCTTTTATTGAAGCGAAAGGTGACCAAAATGATTTTACTATGCAGCATGCAAAAATCATGGCTTATAATCTAATCCATTTCGCCAAACTTTTTAAGAACCATCCCATTCCAGCAGAGGGAAATATAATCAAATAATTGTCATCTGCTTTAAATCATTCGATAAAGTTCAATAGCGATGTATATAGCTACACACCAAATAATAATTGCTGATACTTTATTAATGATCTTTAAAAAGTTACCTGTTTTATCAAAATTGCCGAGGGCTCTTCCTGCTATCGCTAGTCCTAGGAACCACAGGCAAGAAACGATAATGCAAGCCCCTGTAAATAAAATCTTTTCTGATCCAATGTAATTGAGTGAACTTGTTCCGATTACACCGATCGTATCAAGGATGGCATGAGGGTTTAGCAAAGATACGGATAAAGCGAACATAATCTGTTTTTTCGGAGACATTGCTTCAGTTTGTTGGCTTCCGTTTGTAGGGGAACTCTTCCAAACGGACCAGCCCATATATAGTAAAAATAATAATCCGATTGAAAAAAGGATCGTTTGTAAAATGGGAACCGTTAATACAATCATCGATACACCTAAAACAGCTAATAAAATGAGTAGAGTATCACAAATTGATGCTGTAATAATGACAGGAATGACTCCTCTGAATTTTCGCTGTGAAGCACCTTGATTAAAAATAAATACATTTTGTGCACCGAGTGGAAGAATTAACCCGAGTGCCATAATAAATCCGTGTAGGAATGCAGTTAACATGAAAGATCTCCTATTCTATCACTTTTTCTATTAGATTATACAATAAATCATGACTAAAGCTTTCCCTGATGGAAAAACTATTAAAGGAAATGAATCATTACTTGTTGAATTATATTAACGAAACTTAATTTTGGAGGGGAAGAAATGTTCAATACGATCGACGAGTTTTTAACAAACTGGGGTCATGAAAGTGGATCAACGCAAAAAATATTGGACGCTCTATCAGATGAATCGCTTAAACAGGAAGTTTCACCGCAGGACCGTACGTTAGGAAGAATCGCTTGGCATATTGTGACAACCATTGATGAAATGATGAGTCGCACAGGACTTATGCTCGAAGCTACGCCAGAAGATGCTCCAGTACCAGCATCCGCCCAAGAGATCGCCAACGCTTACAAAGTGTCTAGTGAGGCGATGGAAAAAGCAATTCAAGAACAATGGAATGACGAAACGTTAAAAGAAGAAAAGGATATGTATGGGCAAATGTGGACGATTTCGACTGTACTCAGCCTCATCATTACACACCAGGCACATCATCGTGGGCAAATGACTGTACTTATGCGTCAAGCAGGTTTAACGGTTCCTGGTGTATATGGACCGGCAAGGGAAGAATGGGCAGCATTTGGTGGACAACCGCCAGAAGTTTAAGAAGGATAAATATTAATGAATAAATAGTGAAAAACAGGTATACAAAATCAATCGTCTGATTTTGTATACCTGTTTTTTATTTGCAAATGATAATTATTATCGTTATACCAACTGTTCATATTGATAACATTAATAATCATTCTCAATTAAGTGAACTAATTCTCATTTATATTTGACAAACAAGAACTTATTTAATATGATAACTATATAATAATTATTATAAAGTAAGTGATAAATCTTATCAATTAAACAGATGGGGAAGGTGAAGTGATGAGCTCTCAAGTAGAAACGCTAGAAAATAAACAAGTCGTCACTAAAACAAATATAATAGAGAAGATAAAGACGAATGGTGAATTAATTGCAGCTGCTGGAAGTGGGGTGCTCATCTTATTAGGCTGGCTTGCTGATAAAGGTGGATTTATTACTGCATCAATTATTTTGTATGTCGTTTCTTTTTTTATCGGCGGTTATGCGAAGGCAAAAGAAGGCATTGAAGATACAGTTCAGAATAAAAAGCTCAACGTTGAAATGTTAATGATTTTAGCAGCAATTGGTTCAGTGATCATCGGTTATTGGATAGAGGGAGCGATATTAATCTTTATTTTCGCGATGAGTGGCGCCCTTGAAACGTACACGATGAATAAAAGTCATAAAGAGCTTTCAGCATTAATGGAAATGCAGCCAGATGAAGCGTTGAAAATAACAGATCATGGGGAATATTATGTTCCGGTTTCTGAATTAATTGTCGGTGATTATATTTTAATCAAACCGGGAGAAAGGGTTCCATCTGACGGTGAAATTACGAATGGAATGACAAATATAGATGAGGCTGCGATTACGGGTGAGGCAACACCTGTTTTTAAAGGAATCGGTGAGGAAGTTTTTGCTGGGACGATGAATATGAATGGCTCGATTACCGTTCGTATTACAAAGCCGAGCAATGAAACACTGTTTCAAAAAATCATTGAGCTCGTCCAATCTGCGCAAAGTGAAAAATCACCATCACAGCTGTTCATTGAACGCTTTGAAGGAAAATATGTAAACATCGTGTTAGCGGTTGTTACAATTATGATTTTTCTTCCGCATTTTCTGCTTGGCTGGAGCTGGAACGAATCGTTTTATCGGGCGATGATTTTGCTTGTTGTCGCTTCTCCGTGTGCGCTCGTTGCATCAATTACGCCGGCAACCTTAGCGGCGATTTCAAATGGTGCAAAGCGCGGGATTCTTTTCAAAAGTGGAATCCATTTAGAACAATTAGGTCATTTACAGGCGATTGCGTTTGATAAAACAGGGACACTTACGAAAGGGAAGCCGGAAGTAACAGATGTGATCGTTCGTGAACAAATGGATGCAGACGAGGTACTTCAGGCGATTGCATCGATTGAAAGGCACTCTAATCATCCATTGGCGAATGCGATTGTAAAATACGCTCGAACAAACATGGAGAGACCGTTTATCGAGCCGGACCAAATTAAGGATGTTCCTGGTTGGGGAATGGAAGCTGTCATTGACCATGTGCAATGGAGAATAGGAAAAAAAGGTTATTTTGATCAAGCAGCCGTAAAGCAATTTGTAGATAGTCCAGAAAGCAAGCTTGCAAGTGAAGGGAAAACGGTCGTATTTGCTGAAAAAGCCGGGGAACTTGTCGGATTAATTGCGCTGAAAGATATGGTCCGTGCTGAAACGAAGGAGGCAATTGATCAAGTAAAGCGTCAAGGAATTTACACGATCATGCTTACTGGAGATAGTGTAACGACCGCTGAGGCGGTTGCAGCTGATACTCATGTTCATGAGCGAATGGCCGAATGTTTGCCGGAGAACAAAGTGGAACATCTCCGAGCATTAAAACAAAAATATGGGAATGTGGCGATGGTTGGCGATGGAATCAATGACGCTCCCGCACTGGCAACAGCGAATGTTGGCATTTCAATGGGTGAAGGAACGGATGTTGCGCTTGAGACAGCTGATATTGTGCTGATGAAAAATGATTTATCACGCATTCCAGAAGCGATTCAATTATCGAAGCGAATGAATCGGATCATCAAACAAAATATTATTTTTTCTATTGGCATCATCCTTCTGCTCATTGCCTCCAATTTTCTACAAATGTTGGATTTGCCGTTTGGGGTAATAGGTCATGAAGGAAGCACAATTTTAGTCATTTTAAACAGCTTGCGTCTATTGAAGTAGGTATAACCATTTTTGACTTTTAAAAAAATGATATTGACTTCTAAAAAATACCTGCCTATAATACAATTTAAATAATTAAATCTAACTAGTACTGACCGGACAACCGGAAATACTCCCTTTTCATGAAAGTGGTATTTCTGGTTGTCTTTTTTATTTCAAGGGAAACGGGGAGCTCGTACATCACTTTAAAAAAATAATAATACTTCGTTCTTATCGAGAGAGGTTGAGGGAATGGCCCGATGACACCTCAGCAACCACCGTTTCATGCGGAAAGGTGCTACATCCAGCAAGTTGGAAACGACTTGAAAGATGAGAAGAAGCCTTCTGATATAGCGATATGTCTATTTAGGGCCTTCTTCTTGTTAAGAAGGCTCTTTTTTATTGGAAAAAGCCTTCTTATCAAAACATAAACATGGGGAGGTTGGAGAGTTATGAGTTTATTAAATAGTTTGCAAGAGCGAATATTGATCGGGGATGGGGCGACTGGAACTCTGCTCTATTCATACGGAATCGATCGTTGTTTTGAAGAGTTGAATCTCACACATCCAAATGAAGTAAGCCAAGTTCACCAAGCATATTTGAATGCAGGCGCAAACGTCATACAAACAAACACGTATGGAGCAAATTATATAAAGCTTTCAAGATATGGTTTAGAAGAAAGGGTAAAAAGGATCAATAGTGAAGCAGTGAAAATCGCGAGAAAGGCAGTAGCTAATAATGCTTATGTCGTGGGTACGATTGGCGGCATCCATGGTTCAGGTATACGGATTGAGACGAAGGAAGAATTGAAACGGAGTTTTCGCGAGCAGCTATACTGCTTGTTGCTTGAAGATGTTGATGGCCTTTTACTGGAAACATACTATGATTTTGATGAATTGACGACCGTTTTAAAAATTGCTCGTGAAGAGACAGATATTCCAATTATTACGAATGTATCGATGCATGAACCAGGAGTATTGGAAAGTGGAATTGAACTATCAGATGCATTTGTTCGTTTAGAAGAGCTAGGTGCAAATGTTGTTGGAGTGAATTGCAGGCTCGGTCCTTACCACGTTCTAAAAGCGTTGGAAACCGTCCCGATTCCAACTAAAGCATTTTTATCCGTTTACCCGAACTCAAGTCTTCCGGAATATCGCGAAGGTAAACTCCGCTATAAAACGGAGCCAGCTTATTTCGAAACGTATGCCCGTGATTTTCGCAATCAAGGTGTGCGATTAATGGGTGGATGTTGCGGGACAACACCAGAACATATTAAAGCACTGGCAGAAGGTGTGAAAGGATTGGCACCGATTAAGAAAAAGGAGGTGAGAAGTAAAAAAAGGGTAGAGATTGCTGAATCAAAACAACCGGATCACTTAACTTTATTTGAAAAAGTAAAAACAAGGAGATCAATCATTGTTGAATTGGATACCCCGAAACATTTAGATACGAACAAGTTTTTCGAAGGGGCACGAGCTCTAAAGGAAGCTGGAGTTGATGGGTTGACACTTGCCGACAACTCACTCGCTTCACCGCGTGTATGTAATTTAACAATGGCCTCACTCGTCAATCGAGAGCTTGATTTGCCTTCACTCGTTCACATTACATGCCGAGATCGAAATATCATCGGGTTACAATCCCATTTAATGGGTTTACATACATTAGGAGTCCGAGATGTATTAGCGATTACCGGTGATCCAACGAAAATTGGAGATTTTCCAGGCGCGACCTCTGTATTTGATGTCACATCATTTGAACTCATTAAGCTAATCAAGCAGTTTAATGAAGGGAGATCATTGTCGGGAAAGTCGCTTAAAGAGAAAACGAACTTTCATATTGCGACAGCTTTTAACCCTAATGTTCGAAATATTGGCAAAGCAGTTGAGCGATTAGAGAAAAAAATTCATTATGGGGCGGATTACGTCATCACACAACCTGTCTTTAGCAAAGAGAAAATCATTGAAATTAGTGAAGCGGCGAAGCATATAAAGGCGCCAATTTACATTGGGATTATGCCGCTCGTCTCAACACGAAACGCGGAGTTCCTTCATAATGAAGTGCCTGGAATCAAAGTGCCAGATGACATTCGCGCAAGAATGGCTGCAACGGCAGAAAACTCCGAGCAAGCAATCCAAGAAGGACTGCAAATTGCCAAGGAATTAATCGATACAGCGATGGTGCATTTTAACGGAATTTATTTAATCACACCATTTATCCGCTATGAATTAACGGTTGAACTATCCGCCTATATTCAACAAAAAGATCAACAAATAGCGGAAACGAAAGAATCACAATTTATCAGCTAACAAGAAATAAAAATGAAAGCAGGGAAATATTATGGCAAACGTATTAAGTTCAAATGTAGGATATCCAAGAATCGGTGAAAAACGTGAATGGAAAAAAGTGTTGGAAAAGTTTTGGAATGGGGACATTACTGAAGAAGGTCTGTTAAAAGAAACAAAAGCATTGCGATTAGATGGATTAAGAAAGCAACAAGAAAAAGGGATTGATCTCATTCCAGTTGGAGATTTTACATTATATGACCATGTGCTTGATACATCGATGATGTTTGGAGTTGTCCCAAAGAGATTTCAACATAATGGAACGAACTCATCATTGGAGACGTATTTTGCCATTGCTCGTGGAACAAAACAGGCCGTCGCCTCAGAAATGACCAAATGGTTTAACACAAACTATCATTATATTGTTCCAGAGTTTGATGATGTAAACCCAATATTAGTAGAAAACCGCCCGCTTACTTTTTATAAAGAAGCAAAGGAAGAATTAGGGATTGAAGGGAAGCCGGTCATATTAGGCCCGTTTACATTTTTAAAACTAGGAAAAGGAATCGAAGATTTTCCGGGACTGTTGAAAACATTCCTACCCCTTTATATTCAAGTATTGCAAGAGCTGAAAGAAGCTGGTGTTAAGTGGGTTCAACTTGATGAGCCGATTTTTGGAACGAATTTAACAGATGCCGATCTTGTACTCATTGAGCAAGTCTATGAATCAATTGCGCAAGCAGTACCAGGAATTAACATCATCGTCCAAACTTATTTTGAAACAATTGATTTTTATAAAGAAATTGTTCAGTTACCCGTTGCGGGAATTGGGCTAGATTTCATCCATGGAGATACCCTTCAGTCATTACGACAAAATGGATTCCCGAAAGATAAAGTGCTTGCCGCTGGGGTGATTGACGGAAGAAACGTCTGGCGTGCAGATTTGGAAAAGAAGCTCGATCTTCTAGCAACGATTCAGCAATTTGTTGATAAAGAAAGAATCATTGTTCAGCCATCATCCTCTTTACTGCATGTGCCCGTAACGAAAAAAACGGAGGAGGCACTCGATCCAATTATTAAAGCTGCACTATCATTTGCAGATGAAAAGCTTGAGGAAGTCGTCACGCTTGCGAAAGGTTTGAAAGATGGAAAGGAAAGCATTGTCGTAGAGCTCGAAGATAGTCATCATGCGATTCAGGCGTTAAACGATTCAACATATCGAAAAAAATCAGCAGATCAAATTGATGCTAACGAATTAAGTGCTGAGCGTGCTTTGCCATTCGCTGAAAGAATCGCTATTCAAAAAGAGATTTTGCAACTGCCATTATTACCGACAACGACGATCGGAAGTTTGCCGCAAACAGCGGAAGTGAGGAAGCAACGTTTAAAATGGCGCAAAGGTGAGTTGTCAAATCAAGAATACGAACAGTATATACAAACAGAAACGAAAAAGTGGATTCAAATTCAAGAAGAAATCGGTCTTGATGTGTTAGTCCACGGTGAATTTGAACGAACAGATATGGTTGAATATTTTGGTGAAAAGCTAAACGGCTTTCAAATTACCCAATTTGGCTGGGTTCAATCATATGGGTCACGTTGTGTGAAGCCGCCAGTTATTTTCGGCGAAGTATCATTCACACAAGCGATGACAGTAAAGGAAAGCGTCTATGCGCAATCATTAACGAATAAACAAGTGAAAGGAATGCTGACAGGTCCTGTCACCATTTTAAACTGGTCATTCGTCCGCGATGATATTGCTCGCTTCGATGTACTTAACCAAATTGCCGTTGCATTACGAAAAGAAATCGAAGAGTTGGAAAAGAACGATATTACAATTATTCAAGTGGATGAACCAGCGCTTAGAGAAGGGCTTCCACTCAAACGCGATCAATGGGAAACATACTTGCACGCCGCGGTCCATGCATTTAAGTTGGCAACAGCATCAGTAAAAAATAGCACACAAATTCATACTCATATGTGTTATTCGAGCTTCGGAGATATTTTTGAAGCGATCAGTGCGTTGGACGCAGATGTCATTTCCATTGAAACGTCGAGAAGTCACGGGGAATTAATTTCAACATTTGAAGAAAATATTTATGACAAAGAAATTGGGCTCGGCGTGTACGATATTCATAGTCCGCGAGTGCCTAGTAAAGCAGAAATCAAAGAAAATATTAATCGTGCGCTACAAACGATTCCTGCCAAGCAATTTTGGGTCAATCCAGACTGCGGCTTGAAAACGAGAAAAGAAAGAGAAACGATTGCTGCTTTGAAAATAATGGTAGAAGCCGCAAAAGAGGTAAGAGAAGCGCAACTTGCTTCGGTAAAATAAGAAAAGTGATTTGATCAACCGAAAGCTCCTGGCGATTCGGGAGCTTTCGCTAAATATGAATGAGTGGAGGAAAGAACGATGAACTACCAACTCGGAATTCTCGATCAAAGCCCGATCTTCCCTAATGCTTCGGCTTATGATGCTTTGCAGCAGACGATTCAATTGGCACAAAAAGCAGAAAAGTGGGGATATGCTCGTTTTTGGGTATCGGAGCACCATCAATTGGAACAAGTGGCAGGATCTTCGCCTGAAGTGTTAATTTCACATTTACTTGCGCGAACGAATACGATTCGAATCGGTTCAGGAGGAGTGATGCTTCAGCATTATAGTCCTTATAAGGTCGCGGAAAACTTTCATGTGCTATCAACATTAGCACCAGGAAGGGTTGATCTTGGTGTAGGAAAAGCACCAGGAGGATTTCCGTTATCGACAAAAGCATTACAGTTTGGAAGGGTGAACGATGGCAGGGATTTTGAAGAACGCTTAACTTTCTTGCAGCAATTAATTGAAGACTCCATTGCTGAGGGCGATCCGTATAAAGGTCTTCAGGCACTGCCGAAACCGCCGGAAAGTCCAAAAACTTTTTTACTCGGTTCTAGCGCAAATAGTGCTTTGCAAGCAGCTAAGCTTGGCATTCATTTCGTCTTTGCCCGCTTTATTAATTACGATGATTCGATACTAAAAGAAGCTGCTGAGGTTTATCGGAGTACGTACCGAAATGGCCGTTTCATTGTTTCTTTAGCAGTGATTGCGGCACCGACTCAGCGAGAAGCAGAGGAGTTGGCAAGCAATCATAAGTTATTTCGCATCCATCTTAAAAACAGTGGACGCACATTAACGGTTCAATCGTATGAACAGGCACTTGCTTTTGAGAAACAGGCAGAGGAACCTTTCGAAATTGAAGAAATACCTGCTGATATTATTGCCGGAACACCTTCATATGTGAAGGAATTATTAGATGAGCTTCATCAATCATATCAAATCGATGAATTTATTTTGCATACACCACTGCAAAAAGAAGAAGAGCGCGTTCGATCATTTCAATTGCTGAGCCCGTTAGGCATAGAAGGAATTAAAAGCGAAGAAAGAGATAGCGAATATGTCTCATAAAAAAATAAAATTGGGGATTATGCTGCACGGTCCTGGGAGCCATATGAACGCATGGAAAGATCCAGATGTTCCGAAAGATGCGAGTGTGAACTTGCAACATTATCAGTCGGTCATTCAGCGAGCGGAAAAAGCCGGTTTTTCCTTCGCATTTGTTGCAGATGGATTGTTTATTAATGAAAAATCGATCCCACATTTCCTGAATCGTTTTGAACCAATCACAATTTTATCTGCTCTAGCAGCGGTCACTGCAAAAATTGGTCTTGTCGGTACGGTCTCGACGTCATACAGCGAACCATTCACTGTTGCCAGACAATTTGCATCACTCGATAAAATTAGTGACGGTCGTGCAGGTTGGAACGTCGTTACTTCACCGTTGGAAGGAAGTGCAAAAAATTATCATAAAGGTGAACATCCATCACATACACAAAGATATGAAATAGCGGCGGAATATTTAGAAGTCATGAAAGGATTATGGGATTCCTGGGAAGATGATGCATTTATTCGCAACCGTGAAACAGGTCATTTTTTTGATCGAAACAAACTGCATCCATTGAACCATGAAGGCCATTACTTTTCAGTTGCAGGGCCTTTGAATATTGAACGCTCAAAGCAAGGACAGCCGGTTATTTTTCAAGCGGGGGCTTCTGAAGTAGGAAGAGATTTTGCAGCACAAGAGGCAGATGCGGTATTTACAAATGCTGAAACGTTGGAACAAGCGAAAGCATTTTATGATGACGTGAAAGCACGCGTGGAAAGGAAAGGCCGGAATAAAGAGGAAGTGCTCGTTTTTCCTGGAATCAATCCGATGATCGGCTCGACAGCAGCGGAAGCAGCAGAAAAATATGAACGAATTAAACGTCTAGTTTCCATCGAAGAAGCTCTGAACTATTTAGGCCGCTATTTTGACCATTTTGATTTCAGTGGTTTTGCCTTAGATGAACCGTTTCCGGATATTGGAGATGTCGGGAGGAATAGCTTTCAATCAACAACGGATCAAATTAAACAAATGGCGCAGCAGGAAAACTTAACTTTGCGGGAAGTCGCATTACGAGTTACAACACCTAAAAGTTCTTTTTTTGGGACATATGAACAGGTTGCTGACCAATTAATTACGTGGTTTGAACAAAAAGCGGCAGACGGTTTTATCTTCAGTGGTCCTGTACTAGGAAGCATGTATACAGATTTTATTGACCATGTCATTCCAATTTTAGAAGAACGAGGCTATTATAGCTCGCATTATGATAGTGACACATTAAGAGGTCATTTGGGATTGCGGTACAAAGAAAATCACTATGCAAGAATCATTCAATAAAATAGGGGGAATTGATTATGAGTAAAGCATTATCAGTCATTGTTTGGTCTAAAGAAGGCTGTCATTATTGCGAAGAGGTAAAACAGTTTTTGCAAGAAAAAGAGATTCAGTATGAAACCGTCGATGTGACGAAGCATGATGAGAGAAGAGATATTTTAGAAGTGAAATATGGTGTGCGCTATGTTCCGGTTGTTGAAATTGGCCGTGGCAGCGTGTATGAGGGGGTAACGGAATTAGGCATTCCACATTTGGAGAAAGCACTTGAACGAGTACAAAGGGTAAAAATTTAAATGTTAATCCGACTAAATCGATAAGTTAAGTTTGGTGTATGGAGGAGGTTTATATGGTCGACACAGTTATTGTTCAGGATTTAGTTGAGGAAGAGAAAGAAGCCGTTCGTCAATTACTAGTGGAAAGCTATCTACAATACGAGCAAGGATATACGGATCCGCAAGTATGGAAAGATTATTTGCAGGATATTATCGCTTCGGTAGATAATCCGCACGTCGATAAGATTTTAGTCGCGAAAAATGGTCAAGGAATTATTGGAAGCTTGCAGCTGTTCCAATCATCTGACCTAGCATATGAAAGACCAGAGCTGCAAATTTACTCGCCGATTATTCGCTTGCTTGCCGTCCATCCAAGTGCAAGAGGGCATGGTGTGGCACAAGCGCTATTAAAGGCAAGTGTAGACTATGCGAAAGCTTTAGGAGCAGAAAATCTATATTTGCACACGAGTGATTCCATGCAAAAAGCAATTCGGTTATATGAATGGCTTGGCTTTAAGCGAGATCAAACGAAGGAATTTATGAAGAGTGATATTTTAGTAAAATGCTATCGGTTTGATTTATCCCACATATAAGCTGACGTAAGACTTCCGCTTTAAAATAAAGAATTCTCAACATTAGTTAGTGGCACCTGAAAATCCGGTTGATCGAGGTCTGAACGATGCAGGCCACAACAGCGTTGCCACTGGACGTGGTGATTTTAGCCGGTGTACCTTTGTTCTTCTTATCAGGGGGGAAGAACCCAGCTGATGAAGTTTCACTGTATTAAGGAGGAAAATGGATGAGTCAAACATTATTAGAGTCGCGGTTAATCACGATCTTCCGCCATTTGCATCAGCATCCGGAAGTATCGATGAAAGAATACGAGACGACAAAATCCATTCAAAATTGGTTAGAAGAGTCGCAGATTGCGATTCGACCAACGAAGCTGGAAACGGGAGTGTTTGCCGATATTATTGGGGGAAAACCCGGACCAGTCATAGCGATTCGGGCTGATATTGATGCATTGCCAATCGAAGAAGAAACTGGACTTCTATATGCGTCGAAAGTCAAAGGTGTCATGCATGCTTGTGGTCATGATTTCCATACGGCTGCTGCGATTGGAGCCGCTTATTTATTAAAGGAGTGCCAATCTGAGCTGAAAGGGGATATAAGGTTTATTTTTCAACCTGCTGAAGAATTAGGCGGAGGAGCGGAACAGGTAATAAAAGACGACCAGCTTCAAGGTGTTCATGCGATCATTGGTCTTCATAATAAGCCTGATTTACCAGTGGGAACGATTGGATTAAAGGATGGTCCATTAATGGCATCAGTCGACCGCTTTCATATCGTACTGCATGGGAAAGGAAGTCATGCTGCGATGCCGCAAAACGGGCAAGATCCAATTGCAGCAGCAAGCCAGCTCGTTACCGCTTTGCAGACGATTGTGAGCAGGAATGTTTCACCGCTGCAAAGTGCTGTTGTAAGTGTTACGAAAATAACGGGCGGAACGACTTGGAATGTCATTCCTAATGAGGTCACGCTAGAAGGGACGATTCGGACCTTTGATCACTCCATACGCGAAGAAGTAAAGGCAAGATTTAATGCGATTGTCCAAAACATAGCCGTTGCTTTTGGCCAAGAAGCGACAATCGGTTGGTTCCCAGGTCCACCGCCACTATATAACCATTCGAAAATAACGGATATTGCCCGTAAAACGGCAAAGCAGCAGTCCTTGCATGTTATTCAGCCAGAGCCAACGATGGGGGGAGAAGACTTTGCGTGTTATCTTGAACAAATCCCTGGTACCTTCGCTTTTTTTGGCACAAATGGCAAGGAAGATTGGCATCATCCAGCCTTTACTATCGATGAAACAGCAATTGTAAAAGCCGCTTATTTTTTATACGAAACGGCAAGGAATTTATTAGACGAAAGTTTTACAAATACAGATGAATAAGGGAGAAGAGAAAATGACAAAGACAAAAGGGTTACTCGTTACATTATTGGCATTCGTACTATTTGTATTAGGAGCATGCAGCAACAATGGGAAAACAGCAGCGGAAAATCAAACAGACAAAAAAGGAGAGGTTACATTAAAAATTAGTGCATCATCGACACCACATGCAGAGATTTTAGAGTTTATCGCACCAGATTTAGAAAAAGAAGGGGTGAAGTTGGATATTGTCATTACGTCAGACGGTATTCAAACGAATCAACAAACAGCGGATAAACAATTGGATGCTAACTTTTTCCAACACACACCGTATTTAGAGCAAGTAAATAAAGATAGTGGTTTAGATTTAGTGAACGTATTAGGGACACATATTGAACCATTTGGTGTTTACTCAAAGAAAATCAAATCGATTGAAGAATTGTCCGACGGTGCAAAAATAGGTATACCGAAAGATCCTGTAAATTTCTCACGTGCATTATTGCTTTTTGCATCGGCAAATATTATTGAATTAACTGAGGATAAATCAGGTGATTATACGATTGAAGACATAACGAAGAATGAGAAAAACTTAGAGTTCATACCTGTTGATGGGCCCGTGCTTGTTCGTTCTCTTGATGATGTAGAAGCTTCGGCGATTAATACGAATTATGCGCTTGAGGCGAATTTTAAACCGCTGGAAGATGCGCTTATTATTGAAGGCAATGATTCACCGTATGTGAACATTTTAGTTACTCGTCCAGATAATAAAGATGACGAAGCGATTCAAAAGCTCATAAAAGCTTTAACGACAGAAAAAGTTAGGGAATTTATTTTAGAGGAATACGATGGTGCCGTTGTTCCTGCATTTTAAGCAAGAAAGGAGGCTGCAGCTATGATTGAATTCTGTGAAGTATCGAAAGTGTTTGCTAGTGGCAATCGGCAAATTGAAGCCTTAAAGGATATTAATATGACAGTGGAAAAAGGCGATATCTTCGGTGTCATCGGCTTTAGTGGAGCAGGGAAAAGCACACTCATTCGAACCGTCAATTTATTAGAATATCCGACATCAGGAGAGGTCATTGTTGATGGTGTTAATTTAGCAAATTTATCCGAAAGAAATTTGCGTGAAGCAAAGAAAAAGATCGGAATGATTTTTCAACATTTCAATTTGCTCAATTCAAAAACGGTCTACGATAATGTTGCCATGCCATTATTATTAAGTAATAAAAAGAAAAAAGAGATTAAAAAGCGTGTGGATGAAGTTCTTCGTTTTGTCGGATTGGAAGATAAAGCGAAGAATTATCCTGACCAGTTATCCGGCGGACAAAAGCAACGCGTTGGAATTGCCCGTGCCCTAGTTACAAATCCATCGATTTTATTATGTGATGAAGCGACATCGGCATTGGACCCACAGACAACAAAGTCTATTTTGCAGTTATTGAAGCAAATTAATCAACAATATAAAATTACGATCCTTATCATCACACATGAAATGGAAGTAATAAAAGATATTTGCAATCGGGTCGCAGTGATGGAAGACGGACGTGTCATTGAATCAGGCAATGTGTTTGATCTTTTTGCTCAGCCACAAACGGAGACAACGCGTAATTTTGTTCGATCGGTTGTTCGTGATGAAGTGCCAGCAAGTGTGTATAAGTTGTTAAAAGAACATGATCAGCTTTCACGTATATATAAAATTGATTTTTTTGGAGCAAGTTCGGGGCAGCCAATCATTTCGAAAACAGCAAAAAAGTATCAGGTCGATCTTAACGTCTTATTTGGCAATATTACGGAGTTGCAAGGGATTCCATTTGGTAATTTGATCGTTGAATTAATCGGTGACGATCAAGAAATTGGGCGAGCAATCCAATTTATCAAGAGTCAAAATGTTGAAGTAAAGGAGGTAAAGGCGAATGGAAGTAAGCACACAGATTATCGTGAAAGCCGTCTGGGATACGCTTTACATGGTTAGTGTATCGCTCTTTTTTGGCAGCATCATCGGCATCCTATTAGGGATATTATTAGTTGTAACGCGAAAAGGCCATATTTTGGAAAATAAATTCATTTTTAATCTTGTCAACCCGGTCGTTAACATATTTCGCTCGATTCCTTTTATTATTTTGCTTGTCGCAATCATTCCCTTCACAAGGCTTCTTGTCGGTACATCGATTGGGACGACAGCGGCAATCGTTCCTCTTGTTCTCCATATCGGTCCGTATTTTTCAAGACTTGTTGAGAACTCTTTGTTGGAAGTTGATGAAGGCATCATTGAGGCTGCGAAGGCGATGGGGGCTTCTCCATTCCAGATTATTTATCGGTTTTTAATTCCGGAAGCTTTTGCATCGTTAATTTTAAGTGTGACGACCGCAACGATTGGGTTAATTGGTGCGACTGCAATGGCCGGAGCAATCGGAGGAGGAGGACTTGGTGATGTCGCCATCACGTACGGCTATCAACGCTTTAGCACAATTACGATTCTTGTTACAGTCATCATTTTGGTCATCATGGTTCAGGCAATCCAAGGCCTAGGAAATATATTGGAACGAAAAATTAGACGGGTGCAATGAAACGAAGGGGGAGGCGCTATGAAAAAATGGATTATCCCGGTCATGCTTATTTTTGGGATGGTTTTAACTGGCTGCTCAAGTAATGAAACAAAGGCAGATAAAGGAAAGACGGAAATAAAAGTAGGGATAAGAAGTTCAGAGCTTCGTACTTGGGAGTTTTTACAAGAAAGAGGGAAAGAATCAGGCTTGGACATTGAACTTGTCAATTTTTCCTCAGCGGTTGATCCGAATCAGGCGTTAGCAGCAGGTGATATTGATGTAAATGCTTATCAGCATGTTGCGCATTTAGATTTTTATAATAAAAGCAATAAAACAGAACTCGTTCCAATCGGAGCGACGATCATTGCTCCGCTCGGTTTGTACTCGAATAAATATCAATCGGTCGATGATATCCCTGATGGTGCACAAATTGCTGTTCCAAGCGACCAATCGAATTGGGGGCGCGCTCTATTGTTGCTGCAAGAAGCAGAATTATTAAAAGTTGTCGATGATTTTGATGGAAACGGTGGAGCGGATAAAATAAAGGAAAATCCCAAAAAACTTGAAATTGTTCCAGTGGACGCTGCCAATACGCCACGAGTGATGGAAGATACGGCGGGATCAGTCATTAATAATGGGGTTGCAGTTGAGGCGGGCCTTTCATTAAAAGATGCACTTATTCATGAAAGTATTACGGCTAAACCTTATATTAATGCAATTGTAGCAAGAGCTGAAGATCAAGATAATGAGTTGTTTAAAAAATTAGTCGCTCTTTATCAATCAGAAGAAACAGCTGCATTTATTGAAGAGACGTATAAGGGAAACTATATTCCTACTTTTATTAGTTTGGAAGAGCTAGCGACGTATAAGGAGACGTATACGAATAACTAGAGAGGAGCATTTGATTATGGCAAAGGAAAGACAAATGAAGCTAGCAGCTTATTTAATCGGCTCAGGGATGCATGTTTCCTCATGGCGCCACCCGGCGGCCAAACCGAACGCAAGCATTGATATAAAAACATTGCAGAACCTGGCGCAAATTGCCGAAAAGGGAAAATTTGATCTTGCATTTATTGCGGATAGCTTAGCGATTAATCATGAATCACATCCGCAAATCCTTAATCGATTTGATCCGATTGTGCTCATTACGGCCTTAGCTGCGGCAACAGAAAAAATAGGAGTGGGGGCAACAGCCTCTACCACGTATAGTGAGCCGTATATTCTCGCGCGCCAGTTTGCCTCTGTTGACCATATTAGCGGTGGCCGCGCAGGATGGAATTTAGTGACAACGGCGGATGCGACAGGGGAAACGGCGTTAAATTTTAGTCGGGAAAAGCATTGGGAGCATGATCATCGTTATGAACGTGCAGAGGAATTCATTGATGTTGTCCAAGGATTATGGGATTCATGGGAGGATGATGCGTTTGTTTATAATAAAGAGACGGGCCAATTTTACGATCCATCTAAGTTGCATGAGGTAAATTTTAGAGGAAATTATTTTTCGGTAAAAGGTCCATTAAACATTGCCCGTTCACCACAAGGACAGCCGGTCATTATCCAGGCGGGGGCTTCCGTACCTGGACAGCGATTAGCTGCTCGAACAGCAGAAGTCGTTTTCGTCCATTGGGATGATATTGAACAAGCAAAACATCATTATCAAACGTTTAAAGCGCAATTGAAGGACTTTGGAAGAAGTGAAGACGAACTTCATATCCTTCAAGGCATTTCTCCGATCGTTGGGGAAACAGAGGAAGTGGCTCTTGAAAAATATGAGCAATTGCAAAATCTAATTGATCCTTATGAGAGCTTGAAGTTCGTATCTGGTTATATGGGAAATGTTGATTTCTCCAAATACTCTCTAGAAACGCCAGCAAAGGAAGTCGAGTTTCCAGAAGTAAATAGCATCCAAAGCCAATTTAATGAAATGAAAAAAATCATTGATGAGGAAGATTTGAAAGTAGGCGAGCTATATACGCGATTTTTCGGTGCGGCGAAAAAGGATCGATTTGTTGGAACACCAACACAGATAGCAGATGAAATGGAAAAATGGTTTACAGAAAAAGCAGCTGATGGATTTATGATCCAATTTCCTTTATTACCGAGTAATTTGCAGGACTTTGTAAAATTAGTTATTCCTATTTTACAAGAGCGTGGATTATTCCGTTTAGATTATGAAGGTGAAACACTGCGTAGCCATCTTGGTTTAAAAAAACCGGTCAATCAATTTGTTTTAGAAAAAGCGACGCTGTAAATGAAAATAAGTCTGTCTAAAAGATAATACTAATTGGTCTTTTGGTAAACATCGTGCACTCGATTTCCACTATTGGTGGTTTATTGCCGGAAAGGGTAAATCGTGCGAGTTTCGAATGCCCGTATTGGTAGCCTTTTTTCGGAAAGGGTAAATCGAACGAGTTCCGAATGCCCGTATTGGTAGCCTTTTTTCGGAAAGGGTAAATCGGTCGAGTTCCGAATGCCCGTATTAGTAGCTTTTTTTCGGAAAGGGTAAATCGTGCGAGTTTCGAATGCCCGTATTGGTAGCCTTTTTTCGGAAAGGGTAAATCGAACGAGTTCCGAATGCCCGTAATGGTAGCTTTTTTTCGGAAAGGGTAAATCGGTCGAGTTTCGAATGTCCGTAATAGTAGCTTTTTTTCGGAAAGGGTAAATCGGTCGAGTTTCGAATGCCCGTATTAGTAGCTTTTTTTTGGAAAGGGTAAATCGAACGAGTTTCGAATGCCCGTATTAGTAGCTTTTTTTCGGAAAGGGTAAATCGAACGAGTTCCGAATGCCCGTATTAGTAGCTTTTTTTCGGAAAGGGTAAATCGGTCGAGTTTCGAATGTCCGTATTAGTAGCCTTTTTTCGGAAAGGGTAAATCGGTCGAGTTTCGAATGCCCGTATTAGTAGCTTTTTTTCGGAAAGGGTAAATCGAACGAGTTCCGAATGCCCGTATTGAAAACTTTCCGCGGGAGAAGGGCAATCGGATGAAGTTCGACTGACTAAAATGATGTAAATAGGCTATCAGGAGGAAATGGTTAACTACCTGTGCAGAAAAAAAGGGGCTATTCTGACTTCTAGGACAGCCCCTTTTGATACTAGACGTTAGTTGAGCAAGCAACTTCAACTTTTCGTTTTTTTGCTAATGAGCAATGTAATTTGTGCCATTGTAAATGAGAGGGAAGACTTCTTTCGATAAGCTAAATATTTAGGCTTCCAAAAATCTGCATATTTATCTTTAAATTTTCTTAAGCCTTTGAAATGATAGAAAAACTGTCCATGCAAAAACATTTGCGCAGCAATTTTTTCACTTAAAAATGAAAATTTTGAAAGACCGACATTTGAAAGAGGTGCCATTCCTAAGTTAAATATTTGATAGCCTGAATCCTGTGCCCAATGAAATAAGGAAAGAAAAATAAGGTCCATCGTTCCGTTTGGAGCGTTAGGAGTAAATCGCATCAAATCAACGGAAATCATTTTCTTGTTATTATACATCGGCATAATACTAGCAAAGCCAAGCGTTTGATTCGGCCCTTTTAATACGATTATATTTGCCTGATTTAAGTAATGCTCATCAAAATAACCAAGAGAAAAACCTTTTTCGTTTCTCTCGCCAAGCCATTGATCAGAAACCACTTTTAATTCTTGAATGAGTGCTAGATTATATGGTGGGCTGAGGATTTCCGCTTTATAGCCTTCCCTTTCAAATTTATTCACAATCGTCCTGAAATTTTTTGCCTTTTTCCCTGAAAGTGAAAAGTTATTTAATTGAATAAAGGCTGCTTCTCCGAGCTTAAAGAAGTCAAAACCATATTCGTGTAAGTATGGGATTGTTTGATCGCTAATTTCGTAAAAGACGAGCTGGTAGCCGTATAAATCAGCGGTTTCCAAGAAGTTTGCGATTGCAGAAGAGAAATCCGCTTCCTTTCCAACGGGATCACCTAAAATGATGATTTTATCCGCATATGTTTGATACGAAAAAAGAACAGTATTTTTTTCATTCCAAAAAACAAATTTATCATGTAAAAAAATGAGATGGGACATCTCAGTTCCTGTATATGTTAAAAGATGCTGTTTAATCTTACCCTCTTGATCAACCGAAGCTTCCATTTCCATTTGTTTTGGCTGGCGAATGACATAGCCTAATATTAATATAATCCCTGCAATAACAATGCCGATAATGGCACTATAAAATAAATCGCGGTAATCAGTAATAATATAAGGTTGAAGTTTTACCGGGAGATTGAATTTAGCCGTTGGTAAATTAACATAGCCGATGACTACATACATAGCAGTAATAACAAATATAATGGCAAAATCAAAAATGGCCTTTCCCCAAGTTAATACATATCCCTCTCGGTAGAAGCGTTTTTTCGACATTACTAATAGCAGGGCGACAATAAATAGGAAAATCGTTTCTTCATAATCGATTCCTTTTAAAACGCTGAAGATCGCAGCGAGCGAAAGCACAAAAATGGTTAAATGATACGCTCTTTTTACTTTATACTCAATTCCTCTACATAGACCGAGTAATAAAAATCCGGCGGCGACCGTTAATTGATGGGATACATTCATGACTGGCTGTGATAAAAATTCCTCAGCAATTTTTAAACGGTTCAAAATGCCCGGAACGGCCGCTGAAAGTAATAAAATAAGTCCTGACAAAAATACTAATAAAGTTAATAATGAGTGGCTAACGTTTTGAAAAATAATATTAGGTAAATTGTTCCATGATCGGTTCCATTTGTCCCAGTATTCTTTAATGAATAAGATGGAAGATAGAAGAAATGGAAAGAAAAAATAGCTTAAACGATAAAAAATAAGTAACGCAAGTACTTTTTCATCTTGAATGCCGACACTTTCCATTCCCCATATGAAGACAAGATCAAACGATCCAATTCCGCCTGGAATCATACTGACAACACCCGCACTGCAAGCAATTAGAAAGATAGGTATTAACTCACGCACAGAGATGGAAATATTTAATGCGGCAACTAAATACCAAATGACGAAAAAGATGGCAATCCATTCAAGCAACGATGCCATGACCAGCTTGGCAATGGTTTGCCCGTTTAAAGAGGCGGCATTCCCTCTTTTATGCCGAAACCATTGAAAAAGTAAAAGTAATGGTAAGTAACAGCATACAGCTATAACGGCTAAAATGATCCATTTTGTATTGCTTAGTAGCGAAAAGTCTCGATAGCCAACTAGGACGATCCATGCAAGGAGTGAAAGGCCAGTTAAAGAAAAAAGCGTAATTGATGTTATATTTCCTAGTAAACCTTGCTTTTCAGCTTTATGTTTTGTGAAAAAGTAACTTCTAAGCGCTAAGCCAATGATCCCGCCAAACCCCATAATGTTTGAAAATGTATTAACAATAAAGGATTGTTTCAACAACATTTTTAACGGGATATTTATACCTAAAATCTTTACGAGAATTACATCATATAAAAACATTGGAGAAATGGCACAAAATCCAATGAGAAAAATTAATACGAACTCCAAATTGTTTAGATGACTTACTTCTTTTCGAAGCAAATCCATATTTGTTTGACTTCCGATTTTTTGAATCTCAAAAATAGCTAATACTAAAAGGAGTAACGGAAACAGCATTTGCAGTAACTGAAATAACCGTTCCTTACGAATCCACTTCAATATGAATCACCTCACCAGAGCATCGGGAAAAATAAATCTGATTGTATCGTACCACTAATAGGTTAAAAAAAGTGGTGAAAAGTATGATTTATTTCAATTATTTATCGATAGATGTAATGAATAGACAACCGCCGGTTCCTTAGCAAAAACCGGCGGATTGCTCACTTATTGATCAGATTTTTCTGCGCCATTTTAATCATTTCTTTCACCATATTGCCACCGATCTGACCACCAATTTTTCCCGCTTGCTCAGAAGTAAGCTGGCCATTGTATCCTTTTTTTAGCGGAATGCCTTGTTCCTTGGCGACTTCGTATTTAACATTATTAGGATCTGACATATTTACATCATATCCTTTTGCTTTCATTACGCGTCCTTTTAATTCGTTTAACCCTTCACGAGCTTCGGGAACTAGAATTTTGTTATTCCTTGCCATACATATCCCTCCTCTTAGGATAGTATTTCCCATAACAAAATACATATGAAATCGGGAGCTACTTTTCAGTACAGCAAGTCTGAGGTTAGTGGAGATGAATCGTCTTAGGAATTGGCATGGAACGACAAAAAGTGAAGTGGTCAGTAGAAGTGTATTAGATAACTGTATTGAAAGCCAGCATACGAAAAAAGTGCTTTAAAGTATCTTTCAAAGCGGCGTTGAAGGACTAAACTTGGAAAAATACGGTAGAGTAGCTTTTGTAAAGAAGATGGAAGGATAAAGTCAGCCAAGATAAGAAAAGAACTGCCCTTTGTGATGGACAGTTCTTTTGATTTATATTTCTGCCCTCTTCAACATAATTCGAGTTGTGGACGGCGTTAAAATACTTGTCTTTTCTCTTGTTCCTCGACACCTTGCATATATTTAATTCTGCGTTGTGCCGATGCTTGGCTTACTTGTTCGTCTGCGTGATAGGAAGAGCGGACTAACGGACCTGACTCACAATGGCTGAATCCTTTTGATAAGGCGATTTGCTTCAATTCTTCAAATTCATCAGGGTGGTAATAACGTTCAACCATTAAGTGTTTCTTTGTCGGCTGTAAGTATTGACCGATTGTCATAATATCGACGTCATGCGCGCGCAAATCATCCATCGCTTGTATAATTTCTTCCTTCGTTTCACCAAGACCGACCATAATGCTCGATTTTGTCGGAGTTAAAGGAGAAATTTCTTTGACGCGTTTTAATAATTCTAGAGAACGGTCATATGTTGCTTTTGCCCGGACCCGTGGCGTTAAGCGTCTAACGGTTTCGATATTATGGTTGAAAATATCAGGGCCACTAGCCATCAAATTACTTAAGCTTTCATAATCACCTTTCATATCTGATGGTAATATCTCAATCGTACACCCTGGAACTTTACGACGAATCGCTCTCACGGTTTCAGCAAATACTGCCGCGCCGCCATCATTCAAATCATCACGGGCAACAGCTGTCACAACGACATGCTTTAATCCCATGATTTCCACAGAATCGGCTACTCGCTCTGGCTCGCCCCAATCAAGCTCGTTTGGCAATCCTGTTTTTACCGCGCAAAAACGGCACGCCCTCGTACATACATCACCAAGAATCATAAATGTAGCTGTTTTCCGCTCACTCCAACATTCGTGGATATTCGGGCAACGTGCCTCCTCACAGACCGTGTTTAGCCCTTTTTCCCGCATGAGCTTTTTTAATCCAAGATAGGACTCATTCGTATTGATTTTTGTTTTTAACCATTCCGGCTTCCTTATGTACTCTTTTTGACGAACCATTATGCAAGCACCTGCTTTCGATTTCTGTTCATATTCCATTCTGTTGAGCGATATTTCGCATCAGCTAAGGCGTGAACCTCTTCCCACTGCTGATCAGTAAGCTCGAATGTTTTCAACTGTAAGTTCAATGCTTGTTCAAAGCCTTTTGTAAAAGCTTTTGCAGCCATTTCATATGTAATTTTCGTTTCTGACACTTCATTCATTGCAATTGCTTTATTAGAAAAAGCCTTTCGTTGTCTTTCTCTCAATTTCTCTGTTGAAAAAAGAAATAAATCAAATAACATTTGTTTATCAATTGTAAAAGGGAGCGATCCGTGCTGGAGCAGTACTCCTTTTTTTCTCGTTTGCGCATGTCCGGAGATCTTTTTTCCGTCTACGAGCATTTCATAATCGGAAGGCTTTTCAAAACAAACGGCAGTTCCTTGCTGTCTGTATTGTTCCTCTGGAAGTGTGTAGTCGGCGTGAATACCAAGCTCTTTAAATCCAGCCATAATGCCTTTCGATAAAGTAAAATAAGCCTCGCGGATTGAATCCGAAATGTATGGATTATCTTCTGAAACAACAACACTATATGTGAGCTCATCATCATGTAAAACAGCACTTCCACCGGTCAGTCGACGGACAAACTCACAGTCATAATGGTCAATAGATGAAAAGTCAATGGATTTTTCAACCTTCTGAAAATGACCGACGGAAAGTGTTGGTTTGGACCAACCATAAAATCTTAGAATAGGTGGAATTCTTCCCTCGCTATGCCAGTGAAGGAGTGATTCGTCCAAGGCCATATTCACCGCGGCATCGTGATAACCAGTATGGAGCAAACCCCATGTATCATTCACTATTTCTTCCTCCTTATGATAAAAACGCATATTGTAAAATGCGCCTCACATTCCCATGCTGGGATTCCATAATTGAGTAGCTTTCGTATGATTCTTTTCCGGCAATCCAATAGAAGATTAAACCAACCATAATTATAGGGTATATCAAAATATTATACAAACGTTAGGAATTTTTTAAAAAAGGATTGTCTTTTTTAAAATAAGGGAATATACTACATTACAACAGTAATGCACTATGTCGGAAGGAGGGTATACGTGATTTTACAATCAGATGGTATAAAACCGATTTACGTGCAAATTGCGGAGTGGATTGAAAATGAAGTCATAAGTGGTAGCTTTACGACAGATGACAAAGTTTATTCGCAATATCAGTTGGCAGAGATGTTTAATATTAACCCCGCAACCGCGGCTAAAGGGTTGAACATATTGGTGGATGAGCAAATCCTTTATAAAAAGCGCGGGCTTGGCATGTTCGTCTTGGAAGGTGCAAAGGAGAAAATTTTGCGCAAACGAAAAAACGAAACATTAAAAGGACTCATTCGTGAGCTTGTCGTAGAAGCAAGCAGGCTTGGAGTTGAAGAGAAAGAATTGTTACAAATGATCAAGGAAGCGAGGCGAAAGCATGATGGAAGTGATTAAAAGTATGGAATTAACGAAGAAATATGGACGGGCGACAGTATTAGATCATATGTCTTTTGCGATTCGTGAAAACACGATAACGGGATTGATTGGGAGAAATGGGGTTGGGAAAACAACACTTTTGAAAATCCTTGCTGGATTTATCCATAAAACGTCGGGGGAAGTAACTGTTTTTTCTGAACGACCGTTTAATAGCTTAATCGTATCTGCAAATAGCATTATGATTGACGATCAAATGACGTGGCCACCGTCGATGAATTTGACTGAACTGATGGCTAGTGCAAGCAGCTTTTATCCAAATTGGAATGCGGAGTTAGCGAACGGAATGATCGAATATTTTTCGCTCAACCCGAATCAATCTTATGAACGCTTATCAAAAGGAATGAAGAGCACGTTCAATCTGATCATCGGCATCTGCGCTAGATGTTCGTTGACGATATTAGATGAGCCGACGACGGGAATGGATGCGGCGGTTCGCCAAGATTTTTACCGGGCGTTGTTAAAAGATTATCTCGCTCATCCACGCACGATTATTCTTTCAAGTCACCACTTACATGAAATCGAGCACCTGTTAGAGGATGTTCTGCTAATGAACGATGGAAAGGTGCATCTACACTTACCGATTGCCGAATTAAAGGAGCGGGCAGTCGGCTTACAAGGGATAAAGTCAGCAGTCGTTGGATGGACGATGGGGAGGAACATTCTTCATGAAAAAGAAATAGCACCTGGACGGGTGTTCTCGGTTGTGAGGAATGACTTTACTGAAGCGGATTTTGAGAGCGCCAGACTTGAAGGCGTAGAAATCAGTTCCATTTCAGCAAACGATGTATGCATCTATGAAACGAACAAAAACAAGGGGGGAATTGATGATGTCTTTCATCGAAATGAGTCTGACTAATGTCGTGAAAAGGCAATTTCGCTTTAAGCTAAAGGCATACAGTGGCATGTTTGGTACACTTGTCATTATGCAGTTGATCGGCTTAGTCTTTTCGTTATTAGGGCCATATCAATATTCCGGTTATGGATTGACTTCAGCCACGAATGTTAGCTTTCACTATTATTCCACCGATGTAGTTATTTTGTTTACAATGCTTTGGGCGTTTATTTCTGCACTTTTAATAACGACTAAGGCGACAAGATACGATGATTTTGCTTTTATTACGAATCGTATGAGCAGTTTGCTAGCGAATATTCTCTTTCTTTTCGCGGCAGGTGCAGTCGGTGGAATTTCAGCAATTTTATGCAGCTATATCGTAAAAATATTTTATTACTTTACGGGAAATATTGAATTCATGAGCAGTTCCCCTGGGCAAATATTCATTGGCTTTGTAGCTGCGACACTCTACGTCTTTCTATTTAGTGCTTTCGGATATCTCATTGGGGCATTCATTCAAATGAGCAAACTATTCATCATCATCTTCCCAGCACTTTTTATCGGCATGATCGCAGTCGGGGTACCGTTAGGGCAGGAAGAGAAGATAACGGCAATTTATCATTTTTTTGCATCTGAATCATCGCTTCTCTTGTTTGCATTAAAAATCATTATTGTATCGGGGCTTTGCTTTGTTTGTTCAGCTGCAATATTGAATCGTATGGAGGTGCGTAAATAATGGTCGTTTTGCCGACTCTAATTTTAATTTTGCTTATATTCATTGGCGTACCGTTATTTGCCATCTGGCTTCGTCGTCTTTCCCGTTCCAATCCGAATCGTAAGCGGATTGTGAAAATCGTAGTTGGACTCTATTTTTCCATCTTAATCGCAGCCCCGCTTGTATATGGCTTACTGCCAAATAAGCCTTCACATATCGTATTTGTAAAAGAAAAGGAAGCAAATGAAAGAACGGTGCAATTACGTAATGCTCTTTTCCACGGAAGAACTGATACGATTGAAGCGGATTTTATTAAAAATCAGTGGAAATTCGAATATGATGGCAGTAAACTTCAAATCGCACCAACAGAAGGATTTTTCGAAGGAGAGATTGTCATCGAACGAAAGACAGAAGCGGACGGAATGATTGAGGCGACGTATTATATGAGTACAATCTTAGCTCAAGTAGATGTAACAAAGGATTTGATTGTCCCCAATATTAAATTGAATAAAGATCGTTTGGAAATTGCCAGCAATCCTGGAACAATAGAGATCAGCTACTCATTTATGAAAAAAGAATTTCCAATTAGTCAATTTACGGGGGAGAATTTATTTGCGTCCTATTTTAGCGAGCCGCGCCAGTCGGTTGATATATTGTATTTGCGCATTCCCAAAAATGTAGATGTAATTAATGATCAGTATTTAGCGATTAGCTATATAGGGCATTAAATGTTCGGCCTCCGCGTTTAAATCCAAAAATTATGGCAATCATGCTAAGGATTCTAAACATAGGAGGTTTCCAATGATGAAAAAATGGCTTATGTTTGCGATGGCAACCGTTTGTTGTCTCTTCATTGTTGCTTGTTCTGCTAATGAAGAGGTAAACCCACAAGCAACAGGCGATGATGCCGTTCCGGTGAATAGTCATACACCAATCGAAGTAGATTTGATCAACACAAAAGGGGACAGTATCGGAAAAGCAACATTATCTGAAACAGATAAAGGCGTAAAGATTGCGGTAAAAGCGGAAGGGCTTGAACCAGGAACGAAGGCGATTCACATTCATGAAACAGGTAAATGTGTAGCACCTGACTTTACTTCTGCTGGCGCTCATTTTAATCCAGGCCAGCGTGAGCATGGCTTCGAGAATCCGAACGGCTTCCATGCGGGAGATTTGCCTAATATTGAAGTGTCAGCCCAAGGTACGGTCAATGCTATCATTACCGCACCGAATGTAACACTAAAGCAAGGTGAAAATTCTTTGCTTGATGAAGATGGAAGTGCTTTGGTCATTCATAAAAAAGCAGATGATTATAAAACGGACCCAGCGGGAAATGCCGGTGATCGAATAGTGTGTGGTGTAATAGGAAAATAATTAATAGGCTGCCTTGATTTGCTGAGGCGGCCTTTTCAATATATCAATTCTGAATGGTTGACCGTGATAAGGAAAATAAGACAAACTAGTTTTAATTCGAATTAGCAGAAGTCCCTCATTTCTATAAAGAGTTGAAGAAAAATTTTGCAGCTAGTGGGTTAAGCGAAGCTTCTACATTTCTTATTAAGGAATACCCTATATTAGCATAAGCGCTATTTTTAGGAGATGCTGTTTCGTCAAGCAGTTGAAAGAAGTGCCTATGTTGTTGATATATTAATTGGAAAAATAGAGAGGTCACACAAAAGCCATATTACTTTCCAATTTGGTAGCAAAGAAGAGGCATAAGTATATATATTCAAGAAATGGGTTATTTTTGGCAAGAAGAAGTTTTGCTTGAGTGGATAATGGAACAATATTAAAAGATTCGTCAAAATGAAGAGAGGTAGGGATATAACTAAAGCGATCAAATCTAAAGGAGAACAATAGAATAACTTAGCGTAGGAAATATACGTAGACTCCTGCGGGAGAAAAGGCCACGGTGAGACCTCGCAGTTCATAGCACGAGGAGGCTCAACAGCCACCCGTGGAAAAAGTGAAGTATATTTCCGGGGACGAGTTATTTGCAGTTGCCATCGTTCGCATTTGGATTTGATAAAAAGCTTTTGTCCCAGCCTCTTTCTTTTTTATTAATTTTTAATGCTTATCGGAATGGCATTTTAGGTTTCTAGAGATTAAAAATTTGCAAGAAGAAATAAATTATTGTTGACAAAAAAATAGACTGCGTTTATATTTAATTTATAAACAACTTGTTATAACGTTATATCTATCTCTTGTAATAAAGCGTTTACAAAAGGGGGTGTATTAGAAAATGAGTATAAGATTAATTTCTTCTCATATTTTTTTCACTCAACTTGTTATAACGTTATATCTATTTTGCGGCTTAAAACAGTAGTTTCATAAGAATATGTAAATAATCTTCATTTAACTTGTTATAACGATATACCTAGTGGTAGGATCGAAAAGTAGAAATGAAATAATTAATTATTTTAGATAGGTGATATTAAATGAAAGCATTTGTAATCGATAAGCAGTCAAAGCTTCCACTACATTTTCAAATCTATGAAGATATTAAGGGGAAAATAGAAAGTAAAAAATTACAAGCAGGTGACAAGATTCCTTCTGAAAAGGAACTTCAAACTTTATATGATGTTAGTAGAATTACGGTAAGGAGAGCTATACATGATTTAGAAAATGAGGGATTTGTTAAAAAGTCTCAAGGAAAAGGTACCATTGTTTGTAGCACTAAACAAAAATATGATTTAAAAAGGCTAAGTAGTTTTAGTGAAGATGTAAAGGAACATGGAGAAATATCAAGCTCTATTATTCGTGAATTCAAAATTGTAAAGGCTGATCATAAAACAGCTTATTCATTGGGAATATTGGAGGGAGAAGAGGTCTACTATTTAGAAAGGAGCCGGTTAAGCGGTGATACTGTAGTTGGTTTGCATAAGGCATTTATAAAAAAGACTGATGAAATTTCTCTTGATAGACTCGAATTCGATGAAACAACATCTTTATATGAAAGATTAAAAATGAAGGGAATCCAATTAAAATATGCCAATGAAATTTTAGAAGCGCAAATGCCTGATAAAGAGATTAAAAAAGGTTTAGGTATGAAAGACAATATACCGATCTTTTTTAAGGAACGAATTACTTATGATACATCTGGTGTCCCGATAGAATTTGTAAAAATGTATTATCGCTCAGATGTTTATCAATATAAAGTGACTCTTGATGTGAATGATGGAAGCAAAAATTTGTAAAAGGGGAATTTAAAAGATGAAAATATACGACGTTCACTCTCACTTAGGAAAAACAAGTTCTGGTGAAGAGAATACTCCAACAGATATTGTAAATGAGTTAGGGCGATATGGAATTTCTAAAATTGGCATAAGTAGCCTTTCTGGTATTTCGACAAGACAACAAAATGACACAATTTATAAGGCTATGAAAGAGTACCCAAATATTATAGAAGGATATGGGTTTATCAATCCTAAAGCTCCAGATGCAATTGAAGAAGTTCATAGGTGTTTAGGAGAATATAAAATGAACGGAATTAAGTTCCATTCATGGAAACATGGATACTATCCAGATAATACACCTAGTCTTAATGATATTTTCTTTGAAATAGAAAAATATGGGGTACATGTACAAACACATGTAGGAACTGCTCCATTATCAACACCATATGTTTGGGCCGAATATGCTAAAAAATTTCCTAATATAGACTTTCTATTTACTCATACGGGCTATTATGAGTTTGGCTTATCTACAATTGAATCAGTAAAAGATTTAGATAATGTATGGGTTGAGACTTCAGGACAAATGAATGTCGAAGTGCTAAAGAAATCTATTGACATTTTGGGACCTGGACGAGTTGTTTTTGGAGTAGATTGGCCGTATAAACTAGTAAATATTGAAATTGAAAAATTTTATGAATTAAATATTCCAGAAGATCAATTAGAGCATATTTTCTATAAGAACGCAGAATATTTGTGGAGGTATTAAAATGATCCATATTTTAGTAGTCACTCATGGCATGATGGCAGAAGGGATTGTTCAAACTGCCAAGATGTTCACTGGAGAACAGGAAAACTTAAATTATATTTCTTTAGAGGAAGGAATGGGTCAAGAAGAGCTAACAGCATTAATAAATGAAGAAATGAAAGGGATTCCAGAAAGGGAACAATTACTAATATTCTGTGATATCCTCGGTGGAACACCATTTAATGTAAGCAGTAGGCTAGCTTTTGAAAATGAAAATATTTCTATATTTTATGGAGTTAACTTACCAATCCTTGTTTCAGCTATTTTATCTAGAGATGGACAAAGTTTACTTGATTTAACCTCATTGCTTGTTGAGTCCAGCAATGAAAGTTTGGGATTAAGCACATTATAAAGGAGAGAAAAAAATGAACATTACCGTATTTAGAGTTGATGAGAGATTAATCCATGGACAAATTGTTACTGCATGGATTGCTTATGCAGATGCCACTCAAATTATCGTAGCAGATGATAAGGCTGCCAATGATGAGTTTCAAAAGTCGTTATTACAAATGACAACACCAAAAAATATTCAATTAAAAATCATTGGGATTGCAGAAGCTATTAAAACAATAAAAGAAGATACTAGCGATTCAAAAGCACTTTTAATTGTAAGAGGACCCAAGGAAGCGCTGCAATTGATTGAAGGGGGCATTGATTTAAAAGAGATTAACATTGGAAACATCAATATGAAAAAAGGCAAAAAGAAAATATTAGGAAATCTATGGGTTGATGATGAAGATATTAGCAATTTAACGAAGTTAAGTGAGGCAGGGATTTCCCTTGATGTTCGAACAGTACCAAATGAGCGAAGCCAAGATGCAATGAAATTAATTCTTAATTAATTTTCCGTCGGGAGGAAAAAATGATGGATATTCTACTTCAAGCTATACTAGTTGGGTTGTTTGTTACTATTGCTTATATTGATTCCCATACTTTACAAACGCATATATTTAGACCTATTTTTGTTGGCCCTGTTGTTGGATTAATTATGGGGGATGTTGCAACAGGGTTAGCCGTTGGAGTTACGATCGAATTAATGTTTTTAGCTGTTATCTTTGTTGGAACAGCTACACCTCCTGATCCGACACTTAGTACAGCGATTGCGGCAGGAATCGCAATTCTTGGTGGTGGCGGTACAGAACTAGCAGTAGCAACTGCTTTGCCAGTTTCATTTATTGGACAAATTGCTACAACATTTCAAAATACAGCGATCAACATCTGGTTTATGCATCGAGCAGAAAATGCTATATCAAAGTTAAATATTCGAGGATTGGTGTTAAATAATACGGTCTTTCCAATGTTAACGAACGTTATTCTTTATGGGGTTCCTGCTTTCCTTGCTATCTATTTTGGAGCTGATTTTGTTAAAGGAATCATAGAGGCAATTCCGGAAAAAATTATTACCGGTTTAGCTGCCGGTGGAGGAATGATTGGTGCTGTCGGGTTTGCATTACTATTAAGTACAATCCAAGTTAAAAAGTTCTGGCCATTTTTATTCTTAGGTTTCTTCTTTGCATCCTATTTAAATATCAATATGATTGGAATTGCATTATTAGGCGTAATCTGTGTATCACTATATTACTACTTAAAGATCGATGATAAAAACGCTAACGCATAAGGGGTGCTTAAGATGGAAAACGAAAAAAAATTAACTAAGAAAGATTTATGGAAAGTCTTTTGGAATCAAATGACCATTCGTACCGCAAATAACTATGAACGTCAGCAAAATGCCGGATTTACTCAAGCAATGATGCCTGTTATTGAAAAAGTTTATGATGATCCAGAAGATAAAAAGGAAGCGTATGAAAGACATATGGAATACTTTTTAACACAAGATATGGTTTCTGCCCTTCCCGTTGGTATTAGTGCCGCGATGGAAGAAAGGTATGCGAACGAAAGAGACTTTGATCCGTCTACGATTAACTCTGTAAAAACAGCACTAATGGGCCCTTTAGCTGGATTAGGGGATTCTCTTTTAAATGGTACTGCAAGACCAATTCTTGCAGGACTTGCGATCTCATTAGTAAGTGCTGGCACAGGATGGATTGGTCCATTCATGTTTGTGATTTGTATGGCGATCCTTTCCCTTGGTGTACGATATTTGGGCGTTTTCGAAGGATATAGACAAGGTGTTTCGCTTGTTTCAAAATTTCAGTCATCAGGACTAATTAGCCGAATTTCAGAATTGGCTGGGATTGCAGCTTATATTATTGTTGGAGGATTTATTCCTGCATTAGTTGTTGTACACATTCCGCTAGAATATACGTCCGGAGAAACAACGATAAAAATTCAAGAAACATTAGATAATTTAATGCCAGGTGTATTAGGTTTACTTTATACCGGTTTGATGTATTATCTGATCACGAAGAAAAAAGTTTCAGCTATTAAATTAATTTTCATTACGATGTTTATTGGGATTGCAGGAGTATATGCTGGTATTTTAGGTTAATAAATCAGAAGATAACCAAAGTGAGAAGGTGTGAAGAAAGTGATTATTGATATACATGCTCATATTAAAAGAGATGCAGAAAAACACAAATACCTTGAGCAAGAATTATTAGATGATATGAAGAAAAATAATATTTCTTTAAGGGTCGTCTCTGCGATTGAAGGAAAGTCAATACATGACCAAAATAATTATATCTCTGATTTTGTTTCGCGATATCCTGATCAGTTGATTGGGTGTGCTGTGATTAATCCTAAAGAAGATAACTCAATAGAAGAAGCTAAGAGAGTATTGGCTCTTCCTGGTATTAAAATGATTGAATTTAATTCGGTTGAACACGGTTACTATCCTGATAGTTGTGAAAACTTGGATGAAATTTTTAATATCCTTGGGGAAAATAAAATTCCCGTTAAGGTTTTTACAGGTATCGGCGCAAGGTCAATGCCACAGCAATGGGCGGTTCATGCTAAAAAGCATCCTAATATCCCATTTATATTCCTTCATATCGGTTGCTTTGATTATGGTTATGGGTGCGTTGATTTAGCTCTAGAAAATGAGAATGTCTATGTGGAAACATCCTATCAATATGAAATTCAAGTTTTAAGAAAGGCGTTTTCGAAATTGCCTAAAGAAAAATTATTCTTTGGTTCATCCTATCCAACTGTATTAACTAAATCCTCGGTAAATTTATTTGACATGTTTCATTTAGAAAAGGACTATCTTGAAAATATCTATTATAAAAATGCAATGGAATTATTTGAGTAATAGATTGACAGCGTTTTCCACTAATGATTAGTAAAGGGAAAGTGAGCGTGGAAAGTGAATAAAAGAAAGGTGGATTATTTGATATGGATAAAGAGGATGTACGAATACTCCTTCCTTACGATGTTCAACCATTATTTGATGATATCGTAGACCAAAGGGTGTTAGGGGCAAGTAATCACATTGCAATGATTGGTGAGATGATTGAATCAATCACACTAGATGGAAAGAAAAATAATAGTGAAATCAAAAATATTATAGAGAGAATCCAAGTAGTAACAAATTATTTTGTAAAGACAAGAGGAGAAGCAAGTCAGGCGATTAGTAATGCGATATTGCTAATGACGAATCATTTAGAACAGCTTGTAGATTCTACATTAGATGAGGCAGTGGATGAAATTATTAATCGCAAAAATAGCTATCTAGATTATAATAACAGTGCAACTGAGAAAGTAATTGATTATGCTAGCATCGTAGTTGAAAACATGAAAACGATTATGGTTTATGATTATTCAAGTACGGTAGATAAATTATTGAAAAAAATCGGTGGATCTGAGCACCAATATATAATCTATATTCCTGAAAGCCGGATTATTGACGGAGGAGTTCCATATGTAAAAACCTGTAAAGAGGCAGGGCATGCAATTAGGTTCTTTCCAGATGCAGCGATTATGTATTATTCAAAAGAATGTGATGTTGCGCTTATGGGGGCAGAAACGTTCTTCCCAGATGGCACTGGATTTAATACAACTGGTTCTGATTTAGTAGGATTAGCATGCGACTATTATAAAATACCATTGTATTTCTTAACTCCATTAATTAAATTAGATATCCGTCCAATCTATGGTTACAAAAAAGAGTTAGTAATTAATGATTTGGAAACAAAATTAATAGAAGAATGGCAGGATAAGAGTCTAGCAGAAAATATTAATTTTAAAGCACCTGAATTACTCGGTGTAGAACCAAAACATATCCGAGGTTTTATTACAGAAAAGGGAGTTATTCCGGCGGAACAGATGTTCAATGTAAGCTTAGAATATTATAAAGAGTTAGGGGGGGCCATATAATGAGGGAGGTTTTCCATCCAAACTGTACTGTTCTATCAATGATCCAGCCACCGCCACTTCCCGGAAGTTATCGACATATTGATCAAACGATCGATGAAATTGTGTATGAATCTTTAAAGGAAACAGAAATGGTGCAGGAAAATGGATTTGACGGCATTATTATTCAAAATATGAACGATATGCCGATCAAACAACATTCTGACCCTGAAGCAATTGCGTATATGTCAAGAATTGCTTATGAAATAAGAAAAGAGTTTCCAAATTTAACAATGGGGATCTTAATGAATTGGGATGGAGTATCTGGCTTGTCAGTAGCAGATGCTGTGGGTGCAGACTTTGTAAGGGTTGAGCATCTGTTTACAGGGGCCAATGTAACTAGTGCGGGAATTCTTCAAGCCCAATGTGTAGATATTGCAAGATTAAGAAAAAGAATCAGATCCAAAGTTCCAGTGTATGCTGATGTATACGAAGTACATGGAGTCCCTCTGGGGAGAAAACCTATCGAGGACGCTGCTTGGGAAGCAGTCCATGAGGCTTTTGCCGATGGTTTGTTTATTGCAGGCAGAAGCGTTGAGGAAAGTGTTGAAATAATTAAAAAGGTTAGGACGAAAATACCAGATACACCGGTATTTCTAGGGGGAGGGGCAACAGGAGACAATATTTTCGAACTGCTTAAACTTTACGATGGGGTTTCAGTGGCAACATGGATTAAAAATGGTGATATGAAGAATCCGATTGATCCCGAGAGAGCTAAAATATTTATGAATGAGGCTAATAAGGCAAAGCAGTGGCGAGAGAGCTTTAAATCAGAGTGAAGACCTAGCTTCATTTTAAAAAGTCGCAAGTAATTTGAAATTACTTGCGATTTAATCGTTTATCGATCTCCACCAAGAATGTTAAATAGACCGCCGATTCCACCTTCATCTTTAGAGCCACCAGATGCTGGCATCGCAGCAAATACACGGCTCGCCAGTCTTGAGAATGGCAGTGACTGAATCCAAACCGTCCCTGGTCCCCGAAGCGTTGCAAAAAACAATCCTTCGCCGCCAAATAATGCTGTCTTTACCCCTTTAACCATTTCGATATCGTAATGAACATCGTTTGTCATTGCGACGAGGCAGCCTGTATCGATTTTTACAACTTCACCAGGTTCTAACGTTTTCTTGTGAATCGTTCCTCCTGCGTGGACAAAGGCCATGCCATTCCCTTCAAGTTTTTGCATAATGAAGCCTTCTCCCCCGAAGAAACCAGCACCAAGTTTACGTTGAAAGGCAATCCCGACGGAGACCCCTTTGGCAGCGGCTAAAAAGGCATCCTTTTGACAAATGAGTTTGCCGTCGAGTTCAGATAAATCCATCGGAATAATTTTTCCGGGATATGGTGATGCAAAGGAGACATGTTTTTTCCCGGAGCCATCATTCGTAAATGTTGTCATAAATAAACTTTCTCCAGTAAGTAATCGTTTCCCAGCACCCATTAATTTTCCCATCAATCCGTTACCTTGGGAAGAACCATCTCCAAAAACGGTCTCCATTTTAATGTCACCATCCATCATCATTAAGCTTCCCGCTTCCGCGACAACTGTTTCAAATGGATCAAGCTCAACTTGAACAAACTGCATATCATCGCCAAAAATTTCGTAATCAATTTCATGATTATTCATCGTCAACACCGTCCTTTAAAACGTATACGAATCATGAAAAGAAAAGGTTTCGTGTATCGTTAAAGAGACATTTATAAAAAATAAAAGAGGCGTCAGGCTAAATACCTAACATCCTCTCAAATGAAGGCAACGCACATTAATTTTCATCCACATGCTTTATAAATTGCCTGTTTATTAACCAATTTCCATTATCTATTTTTAAAAAATCTAACTCCTAAGAGTTGATTGAAATTTCAGCAGTTGTTCCAACGTATGATTCTTCAATGTTTTACTAGCTACATTTATTCTACTTTACGTTACCTAGTAGTTCTGTCTGGCTGCTATCTAATATGCCATTTTGAGGAATTTCAATTTGAAAATGAGTTCCTTCTGACGAGCTTTCCACAATGCTAATATTTCCTAAGTGCTCTATGAATATCTTCTTTACAAAAGGCAAACCTAGTCCCATGCCTTTTTCTTTAAATGACATAAAAGGATCAAAGACACTATCCCAATTTTCCTGGGGTATTCCTTTTCCAGTGTCTATAAAATGAATAAGGATCGTGCCTTCATTTACTTCCGTTTTAATCGTGATATTTTTATTTTCTTTGTTGTTTGGAATGGCTTCAATACTATTATTAATTAAATTGATAAAAGCTTGTTCAAGGTTCGTTTTATTCACATATGCTTTAAGAGATTTGAAGTTATTCACAAACGTAATCTCTACATTATTTTTACGCAGCATTTCTTGAGTAAAGTCGATCGACTCTTGAATAACCGATTCTAAATCCTCAATTTTCAAGGTCACCTTTGATGAATTCATATATTTTACGTAATTGTTAACTAAATCTTCTAAATGTATAGAAGACCGATTGACCATATCTAATAAACTTTTATCTTTATCGGATAAGGTTTCACTCTTCGTTAATAATTTAGAAAAACCACTAATAATCTGATTTGTATTTTTCACTTCATGAATCAAACTTCCGGATAAATTTCCAAGATAGTCTAGCTTCCTCTGTCTCTCCATTAATTGATAATAATCGAGCTTGATATTCTCATTGAGCTTAATAAATTCCCGAACAATCAAGGTGGAGAAAGTGACGACTCCTATACTACTAGAAATACCCCCTGTTTCAGAAGAAAAATTCAGGAAACCTGATACGAATAATAAAATCGAATAGATACTAAAATTTCTCAAAAAGTATCTGATATTTACGTTCATGATTGTTTTTGAAATGATAAAAACTAGGGATTGGAAAAGGATAAAGCTGCCGACATGAATAATATAGATCCATGTGAGTGACCCGTATTCTGGAAAAAAATAATCGAGCGATGAATAAGTTTTCGTTAAATGAATGGCCTTTATGCCTAAAGGAGTCCAATTAATAATATAAACGATCGCACTCCAAATAATTAATACGTACAACGTTATGTTATTGAATAAAATCATCAAAATTTTGCTCAACCATTTATTTCCTTTTAGCATCGTCGGTTGTAATTTAATGATTGAATAAGCTACATAGAATACAACTGGAATAGAAAAAGTAGGCCCCATTCGAAATAACTTAAAAAGAATAAGAATGATCTCCTCTTTTAACAAGCCTTCAAAGTATAGGATTCCTACATCGAATTGCCACAATGTGATCAAAAGCATATATATAACCAATCCGACAGACAGTTTTGATTCTTTATAAAAGTTATGCATCGTTAGTGCTAAAACAATGGGAATTAATCCAATCGCACAGATTAGTAAGCCAATAATCATAGACCTTCACTTCTTTCTGCTTGGCTCATACTGGTTTGGTTATTTAATATTTTTTTACATAGGCACATGCGTTGTTTCCAGCATGACCATGATTTGTAATGGCAACTTCTTTGATTTCTTGGTATTTTGTTTCAGTAACGATATTCATGTCTTCAAAGCCATTTTTTGACGTTCGTATCGTCGGTGGAATGAAGTCGTACTGAACACTCAAGAAGGAGGAGATGACCTGCAATATGCCAACTACACCAAAGGGGTTTCCATACATGCTCTTAATGGATGAATAAGGTATTTGATGATTAAATAGTAATTTGGAACATTTGTATTCTATCTGATCATGTGTTCCTATGCCAAGAGCCTGACTATTAATATAGTCTGGTTGACGCCCTGTAATGATTTCCTTTAATGCATTAAGCATTTGTTCCCCTGTCTCATCTATGGAAAAGATATCTATCCCATCATTATTTGAAACGACTTCAACCATTTCTCCTTTAATATGTGCAGCTCGATGAACGGCATCTTCTTCTCTCTCTAATATAATAGCACCCGCTGCTTCAGCCATCGCAAATCCTTTGCTATTTTTATTAAATGGAACAGCCCCTTCATCAAGTGATTGATTAAGTGGCAAAGATCTCGTTTTGGCAAAAGCGTACGTTGTTGCTTGTGTAATGGGGCTATCTGTCCCACCAACAATCGCTACATCTACTTTCCCGCTTCTTAAATAAAGAAGGGCTTCCTCAATCGCTTCTAAACTTGAAGTACAAGCAGTTGTAATGGTTTTTGTAATTCCATTTATTCCTATGGAGCGAGCAATAGCAGCTGTAATACTGTGGTAATTGGCATAATGGGAAAATGTAATGGGAATGGACCGATAATCTCCTCTTTTTCCATGTTCAATCGAATCTTGAAATATTTTCTCACCAGATGCTCCTAGTGATGTACCGATAAAAAGTCCTACTTTTTTATTTTTTAAATCGATTTGAGCAGATTTTACCGCTTCTCTAGTAGCGGCGATTCCTAATTTTGTTACTCTTGGAAGCCGTTTTAGTTTAGGATCTATTTCATAATCCTCAAGCTCTTTTTTTATTAAACCAACGATGTTTGTTTCGTTTTTAGGACCGCTCTGCTCTACAATTTCCAATGAACATACGCCATTTTTGAGATTAAATAGAAATGCTTCAATATTTTTTGTATTTGGAGCCATAATCCCATATCCAGTACAAACTACCTTCATGCTAATTCTCCTTATTTGAGTATTTTTGACTATATAATTATATCAGATATACTCAATATTCCCTATTGCTAAATGCAGGTCAGTTTGTATTGAATGAGCGGTAAATGGTGGCTTCCTTATCTTCATATTTATAATAATAAAGAAGACTTTTGTTGGTATCAACTTCATATTGTACTAGGAATGCAGTCAATTGGTAAGAGGGAATAGTGCATTTCTATAAAATGGAATAATAGGAGTGATTGTTTTAAAAAATAATAAAAAGAAGTAAGCTTTTTAAGCATTGTAAAATAAAAAAAGTGTGCAAATTTTGCACACTTTTCATTACTTCGCTAACATCCACATATGTTGGCGTTCTTTTTTCGTTTCTTCGCCTTTATGTGTAAGTGTTACTGTGTAAGTTTTTGCGTTAGGCAATTTATCGCCTTGTTGTAATTCTACACGTTGAGCGTCCTTTACTTTTCCGCCGCCGTGTCCTACTTCTACATAAGTGCCAGCAACTGGTGCTGTTTCACCTGATTTTAAAAATTGATTCATTTGAAATTCCCTCACTTTGAATGTATTGCAAAACATATAAACCGATTATAACAAAGAAACAAGGTAAATTGCCAATTGGAATGAAAAAAAGTAAACTTTTTGTAAAAAAATCTTTAGTCTACAAGTCCGATCGATTGCAATCCATTAAAAATCCCCGAATCTGTTACTGCGGTCGTTTTTCGATTGCCATATGCAAATAAGTCAGGATGCCCATTTCCCATAACAAAACCTTCACCGACCGTTGATAGCATTTCTTTATCATTCATCCCATCTCCAAATGCAATGGTCGCTGCTATTGGGATAGGGATATGTCCGATTATTTTTTGAATAGCTTCTCCCTTATTGACCGTATCTCGGATCACATCATAGCAATCCCGGAGACCATCGACATTTACTTGGGCAAAATGATAGCTAGGATCGCCTTCGTAAAGACGAGAGTCCCCATCATTCAGATGGATCAAAGTAGCACCGAGAATTTGGTCGGCAATCTCGTCGTGATATTGATCATTATGCTTCATTTGGAACTTTTCAATGAAGTTCCTTACAGATGGTACATCCAAGTTTGTAAAAAAATTTTTCTCATTTGTATATAAAACAATTTCATGTCCATGCTTTTGTGCGATATTTATAAATTCTCGCACCGTTTCAGCTGACATTGGTTCATGTACAATCGTTTGCTCTTTATAAATAGCAAGTGCGCCATTATATCCAATAAAGGAATGGATATTTAGTTCCTCAGCTAAGTCTGTGATTTCGTGAATCGGTCTTCCTGTCGCCAAAAACACTTCTATGCCCCGCTTCTGAACTTGCAAAATCGCATCTTTTGTTGATAAATCATACGTATGATCGGGCTTTAAGATCGTTCCGTCAATATCTAAAAACAAAGCTTTATAATTCGTCATTTATTAATCCTCCAAGTAAACAATAATATAAGTGTACCATATGCGAACAGCGGGTTAAAATCGGTTCAATTCTAAGTTTACCGTTTTTCAACATAGCCCTTAGCCTGGAATATTGATTTTAGCAGATCGTTGATTGTAGCGGCAGGAGCGAATATAGGAACGAAGCCTAAGGTCGCCACATCGTGTGGCAACGGCTTAGTGACCAACATCCTGTTGGCCTGAGGAGCTCACGACCCGCCCGCGGAAAGCGTCCCCTAGAGCGAATAATCAACAGTAATCTGAAGTAGATCCTCTCCTTTTAAAAGACTTAAAATAGGTATCCAAAAATGCAATTTTTGGATGCCTGTTTTCATAAAAAGGTCAAGCTTTATTTTGGGGTAAACTTAAGGTTCAATCCTTTGACAACGCTTTCCAAAATGAAGATGATAGAAGAGAGGAAAAACGAGAAAGGGAGAGATGAAAAATGAAATACCGTCGATTAGGTCGCTCGGGACTAAAAGTGAGCGAAGTAAGCTTAGGAAGCTGGCTTACATATGGGAAATCAGTGGAAGATAATGTTGCGGAGAAGACGATACATAAAGCATATGAACTAGGCATTAACTTCTTTGACTCTGCTAATGTGTATGAACGTGGAGAAGGCGAGAAAGTAATGGCAAAAGCGTTGAAAGAGTATGCAAGGGAGTCTTATGTCATTACAACAAAGGCATTTTGGCCAATGGGGGATGGGCCTAATGATCGCGGATTATCACGTAAGCATGTATACGAACAGGTGCATAATAGCTTAAAGCGAATGAATCTAGATTATGTCGACATCTTTTACTGCCATCGCTATGATCCGGAGACACCAGTTGATGAAACCCTTCGTGTCATTGATGATTTAATTCGCCAAGGAAAAGTGTTGTATGCAGGAGTAAGTGAGTGGACTGCGGCTCAAATCGAGGAAGCGGTTGGAGTGGCAGATAAATATTTACTTGATCGCATCGTTGTCAATCAACCGCAATATAGTATGCTTAATCGTTATATCGAAAAAGAGGTACTGCCAGTATCTAGTAAATATGGAATTTCACAAGTTGTCTGGTCTCCGCTCGCGCAAGGAATGTTGACTGGAAAATATAAAGATGGAAAAATTCCAGAAAATAGCCGTGCAGCAAACGATACAATTAATACATCTGTGAAAAATTTTCTTACAGAAGAAAATCTTAAAAAGGTCCAGCAATTGGGCAAATTAGCTGAAGAGCTTAATACAACATTGCCTGCCCTTGCAATTGCTTGGATTTTACGTCAGCCTAATGTGGCGAGTGCGCTTGTAGGTGCAAGTCGTCCGGAACAAATTGAGGCAAATGTAAAGGGAAGCGAACTGGAATTGAAAACAGAAGTCATTGAGAAAATTGAAGGAATTTTAGCGTAAATCATGGATTTAATCATAATTCAGCCTCTGTATTAATCGTACAGAGGCTAATTTTATATTTGTCACATATACCTTGTGAAAAAAGTACGTGTAAAAACGTTTCCAACATTTAAATAAAAGGCATTGACTGAAAAAAAATTGAGTGCTATGATGCATCTAATTAGTTTGTTTGGTAGTCAAATAAATTATACATAGGTAAAGTCGAGGTGCTTGTGTATTTGAAGAAGATAATGATTCGAAATGTAAGCAGTTACTGTAAGCGTTTTGTTTAGAGTAGAAGGGCTGAATAGTAATGACGGTGTAAATATCATAATATTCGTAATTTTGAAAAGGAATTCAACTATTGCGTAAATAGCTAATGGAGGGGTAAAAATGGCTCAACCAGTAAGTCAATTTGAACAAGAGATGATACATAACAAACCTGAATTTAGAAAATTTGGTATGCGGGATAAAGTAGGTTATTTATTTGGTGATTTTGGTAACGATTTCTTCTTTATTCTTGTCGCTTCATTTTTAATGGTTTACTATACAGATGTTTTTCATATTAATGCAGCTACTGTTGGGACCCTCTTTTTTGTTGCTCGATTATGGGATGCGGTTGCGGATGTGACATGGGGGCGTTTCATCGATACGAGAAAACCAAGTAAACATGGGAAATTTAAACCGTGGATTTTTAGAATGTCCTTCCCACTCGTTATTTCCGGTGTATTAATGTTTGTAAAGATTCCGGGAATGTCAGATGGTTTTTATTTAGCTTATGCTTTTGTTACTTACATTCTTTGGGGAACTTTATATAGTACAGTCAATATCCCTTATGGTTCAATGGCGTCTGTCATTACGAGTGACCCAGTTGAACGTACATCTTTATCTACTTTTAGAGCAATGGGCGCAGTTCTGGCTGGATTAATTATTAATGTAGGGGGACCATTGCTGTTATTTACAAATAATAAGGCAGATGCAAATGGTTTTCTACTAGCGGCAATTATTTTTGGTTTTCTTTCTATCTCTTGTTATATGGCATGTTATAAATTATCGACTGAACGGATTGTTGCACCTGAAAGGGAAAAACAAAAAGGGAATTTAAAAAAGACAGTAAAAGGGATGGCTAAAAACAAGCCTTTAATATGGATCTTAATTATTTCATTAACCTTTATGGTCTGTTTTATGCTACTTGGTGCAGTAAACGTCTATTTGTTTAAAGATTATTTCAGTAACGCAAAAGCATTGAGCTTGGTTGGGCTAACTCAAACTGGTGCTACCGTCCTTGCCTTGCCGCTTGTAAGACCACTGGTAGCGAAGTTCGGTAAAAAGGAACTTGCCGCGGCGGGATTGTTATTAGCTGGTATTGTATATGGCCTTTTATACTTTTTACCAAAATTAACGGCGATTGAATTTATCATTATCATGACTGTAGGTAAATTTGGATATGCGTTTTTCAACTTGGTTATCTGGGCGTTTGTAACAGATGTGATTGATTACCATGAATATATAACAGGTTTACGAGAGGATGGGACTGTATATTCCGTCTATTCATTTGCTCGTAAAGTAGGACAAGCGATTGCAGGCGGTATCGGTGGTATTGCAATAGCGGCAGTTGGTTATGATGTCACCCGTGAAGTGCAAACGCAAGGTGCGCTGGATGGTATTCATGCCTTAGCCACTTTATTGCCTGCTATCATCTTTTTAGCTTTATTTTTGATGTTAGTATTTCTATATCCATTGAACAAGAAGCGAACACTTCAACTAGCTGTTGAATTAAAAGACAGAAGAAAGTCATAAACAAGAAGAAGCGAAGATATATGTAACGTAGCGATCCATTCCTTCATTTTATCGAGGAAAGGATCGCTATTTTCTTCTGTATAATGATGCTCTATCGGTGCTGCCAAAGAAGCAGAAAGATGAAATGTCAAAAAATTTTCGATTCAGTAAAAATAGTGCATTTGATTACGCTTTCATTTTACATACAATGAGGATAAGCCCAATGAGTAGGGAGGTTATTGTTCGTGAACAGTCGATTTTTAACGACCGTAAATCATGCTTGTGATTGGATTCTTACATTGCTCTATTTAAATTTCCTCTGGATTGTTTTTACTCTAGCCGGATTCGTTGTCGGGGGTATATTTCCAGCCACGGTCTCTCTGTTTTCAATTATGAAAAATTCAGTTCGTGGTGATGAACGAGGGTCGATCTTTAAGTCCTTCTGGTCCGTTTATAAACAGGAATTTCTAAGAGCAAATCGTTTAGGATATACATTGGTTTTTATAGCTGTCGTTTTATATTACGATTGGCTATTTACAAATGTTGTTGGTGGAACAATCGGTATGGTTGCAAAAGGCATTTTATTAGGTTGTGTATTCTTATTTGGAATAACAGTTGTTTATATTTTTCCTGTTTATTTACAAGCAGGAGGAAAGGTTTTTGCTTCTATTAAATCGGCATTCCTCATTGCAATAACGTATCCGATTCATACGATGATTATGTTTATTTCCATTTTCTCTTTATGCGTCGTTTTCATCCTTCTGCCAATGGCAGGTTACCTGTTTGCAACGAGTGGTTTATGTTGGGTAATTACGTTTTTCTCTCTCCATCTATTCCGAAAGATTGAAAAGCAAGCAGAAGAAATGCAGGAACGCAAAAAGAGGCAGTTAGCAACAAATCATTAAATGTAGTCATACAAAATAAGAGAGGTGTAACAAATGAGCATGGAAGCAAAGGAAGTATTAAATAAAGTTGAACATGTAAAAGTGAAAAAGAAGCGAAGAAGTCTAGAAAATGAGAACAAGATTGGATTCTTGTTCGTTGCTCCGATGTTAACGGGAGTAGGAATTTTAGTTTTAATCCCTATCATCGCAACTTTTATTTTAAGTTTTGCGGATTGGAATTTTATTAAAGGATTTTCCGCGATTAAGTGGGTCGGTCTACAAAACTATCAAGACCTATTTGCAAGTGAAGTATTTCGTAAATCAATCGTTAATAACCTATTATTCTTACTAACGGTCCCAATTACGATCGCTGTATCACTATTTATTGCGATTCTCGTTGATAAAAATGTATATATGAAAACCTATTTTAAAGTGGCTTTCTTTATGCCGTACATTTCCAGTATTGTCGCAGTTGCAATTGTATGGCAAGTATTATTCAGCCCGACAGAAGGACCAATCAATCAATTCCTTCTATCAATTGGAGTGGAAAATCCGCCTAAATGGATCGCAGACCCAGATTTTGCTTTATTCTCAGTGATGGTCATTCAAATTTGGGCAGCCATTGGTTTTAATATGATTCTCTTTTTAGCTGGATTACAATCGATTCCAAAAGAGCTTTATGAAGCGGCTGATATTGATGGAGCAACGCCATGGAAAAAATTCCTTCACATTATGTTGCCATCTTTATCTCCGACAACGTTCTTCCTTCTTATCACAGGTATTATAGGGACGTTCAAAGTGTTTGACTTAATTGCCGTTTTAACAAAAGGTGGACCTGTAAATTCAACAACGATGCTCGTATGGCATTTATATGAAAGCGCATTTTTGAACTTGAAAATTGGTTATTCCTCCGCAATTGCGGTCATCTTATTTGTTTTCGTATTACTGATTACAGTAGTACAGTGGATTGGCCAGAAAAAATGGGTGAATTACTAAGGGGGAGAAAAAAGTGGAAAAGAAATGGAGTACAAAAAAACTTATTATAACCATCCTTGCATTTGTTGCTAGTATTGCCTTTTTACTTCCGTTTTTTTGGATGATTTCATCTTCCTTAAAAATTGAAGCGGATGTATTTAAATTCCCGATTGAATGGATACCAAAAAGATTTAATGGGGTAGAAAACTATAAAGAAGTTTGGGCGGGAGATTATCCATTTGCCCTTTACTACTGGAATTCAATTAAAGTTACCGTTATTACAACGGTCATTTCAGTAACAGTATCAGCAATGGCAGCATACGGATTTTCAAAGGTCAACTTCCCTGCCGGAAAAGTATTGTTTTTAATCGTTTTAGCAACATTTATGGTGCCGCAACAATCGATCCTAGTTCCACAGTTTATCTTATATCGTTATTTAGGATTATTTGATAGCCATTTGGGTTTAATCTTACTAGGAAGCTTCAGTGTATTAGGAACATTCATGTTAAGACAGTTTTTCATGGGGCTTCATCAAGATTATATTGACGCTGCAAAAATTGACGGGGCAGGACATTTTCGCATCTTTTGGTCAATTACGATGCCGATGGTTCGTCCGGCGATTGCAACATATGCGATTTTACGTTTCATTTGGACGTGGAATGATTACCAAAACCCATTAATCTTCTTACGTTCTGATGCGCTCTACACGATTCAGCTAGCGATGCAAAAATTCTCATCGCTGAACGGTGAATTTTACTCACTTATCATGGCTGCTGCGGTATCCGCGATTGTACCATTAGTGATTGTCTTCATTATTGGACAAAAACAAGTTATCGAAGGAATTGCCATGGGTGGAGTAAAAGGATAATCATCTATTTTAAAAGAACTGCTTTGATGTCTATCGAAGCGGTTTTTTTATGCGATTTTTTAGAAGCTGAATGTACTAAGCTAGTTTACTTGCTTTACTAGTTTACTTGCTTTAATAGAAGCTTTTTAATAGTTTATAAAAGCGATAACTAATGAATGATTCGAATATTATATGTAAATCTATGCGCAAACCTATGACCTACAACGCATACCCTGTTTTTTCCAAACAAGTCAAGAAATTTTTTATTTAGTCTAAATCCTTTATATGAAGATGATTGTGACTCCCTTAAACTGTAAGAGAAGTTATATTAAGTATCGGCAGTCTGTTAATAGGAGGGATGATGTGAAAAGGTCTATATGGATGCTTGTCATACCTTTTCTGCTTATTGGCATATTATCTGCATGTGGACTAAATGGAAACAAAGAGGTTAGCCAGCCTCTAAAAGAACGAGTGACCATTAAGCTTCATACACACGGTACAGAAGATGGGTATGCATGGAAAAAAATTATCAATGCATTTGAAAAGGAACATAAGCATATTCGCATCGAAGTCAATTCACTAAGTGAAATTCAAGATGCACAGGAGGCATTACAGAAAATAGATTTAGCAGCTGCCTCTGGAGAAGAAATGGATGTGCTTATGTTTACAAATACGACAGATTATACTCAACGTATTAAATTAGATATGCTTGAACCAATCGATCGATTTATTGAAGAGGAAGGATTTACTTTTGACGAGGAATATAAAGTGAATACACAAATGGATGGTCATTACTATGGTCTACCAGGGAAATTATTTACTTGGTACGTTCTAATAAATAAAGATCATCTTCAAGAAGCAGGGCTAAAAGTTCCAAAAAGCTGGACGTGGGAAGAGTACATGGAATATGCAAAACAAATGACGACAGAGGAGCGCTTCGGAACGTATTTTCATGGGCCGTTTGATGGCGCTTGGATTGAATTTTTAAAATTAAGATTAGTATCAAAAGAAACAAATGCCGGCTTTATTAAAAGTGATGGAACATCTAATCTTGATGATCCAATGTATAGGAAATCATTAGAAATGCGTTTAAAAATGGAAAAAGAGGATCAATCCGTATTTCCTTATTTGGCCATGATTTCCGAAAAGACAAATTATCGAGATTTATTTTTCAATCAGCAAATCAGTATGATGATTACAGGAACATGGATGAATTCAGAAATCGGTAAATCAGAGCATTTCCCATTGGACTTTGAGCTTGCATTTGCTCCTCTACCGCAAAATGATATAGATCAAGAGGGGGCTTATGCACCCATTGATGGTGATATTCTTTCAATCGCTTTACATTCGAAACATAAAAAGGAAGCATATGAATTTATCCGTTGGTATTCAACGAAAGGATTACTCATCCAAGGGACTGAAATGTCAGCTTGGAAGCAGGTGTCGGGTGATCAAATGAATGAACTGATCGATAATGTCATATCTAAGATCCCTTCAGAAAAAGTAGATAAGGAATCGTTTACGCACACACTTCAATATACATTGCCACCTGTTCTTGAAGAGCAATTGGTGCATATGTACGATATCAATCGAGAGTTAACGAGTGAATTTGAAAAATTTATACTCGAAAAACAGTCTCTTAATCAAACGTTAGAAAACTCACAAAAAATTGTTCAAGAAAAGATTGATCAAAATTAATAGAAATCCGGTTTGATTTAAAAATCCAATCGGATTTTTAACTTTTTGATCGAGATAATGAACGAATAGATCAAAGTGAGTGGAATAAGGTAAAGAAAATTGCAAAAAGGTAAAAAAATTATATGTTTACGGATAGTCCTCTTTTATATAATCAAGTTCATAGCAGACGAGATGAAATGTAATCGCTTTCTATTCCTGCTGAAAAGAGAATGTAGGAGGGGGAAAATGAAAAAGTTCTTTTTGTTATTTGTGAGTTTAGGTTTGGTTCTAGGAATTTTATCCGCATGTGGAGGCAAGGAAAAGGCAACTACCGGTGGAAGTGTAGAAGGGGATAAGAAAAGCGAGGAACAAGTAACCATTAAATTGCATACGCACGGAACTGAAAGCGGTTACGCTTGGAAGAAAACGATAGAGGCTTTTGAAAAAGAATATGAAAATATTAAGGTAGATGTTGTGCAATTAAGTGAAAAGCAAGATTCACGTGAAGCACTTCAGAAGATAGATTTAGCTGCTGCTTCGGGTGAGCAAATGGACGTGATCATGCTTACGAATTATGTGGTTGATTATCCAGCTCGTGTGAATATGGGAATGCTTGAGCCGCTCGATAAGTTTATTGAAGAAGAAGGCATTAATATGGAAGAGGAATACAAACTTGATTTGAAAATAGAAGATAGTTATTATGGATTGCCGGGAAAACTGAATACATGGTATGTCCTATTAAATAAGGATCATTTAGATGCTGCTGGTCTAGAAGTACCAAAAAGTTGGACATGGGATGAATTTATGGAGTACGCCAAAGCGTTAACGACCGAAGACAGATACGGGACGTACTTCCATGGGCCGCAAGGTGGAAGTTGGCAACAGTATATAACATTAAAGCAGATTACACAGGATGGAGTTGCTGACTATTTAAAGGCAGATGGTACTTCGAACCTGGATGATCCTTTATTCAAAGAAAGTTTGGCTATGCGTATAAAAATGGAAAAAGAAGATAAGTCTGTTGTTCCATATTCAAGTGTCATTTCACAAAAAATGAATTATCGCGATCAATTTTTCACTCAAGCAACAAGTATGGTGGTTACAGGCTCTTGGATGAATGCAGAGCTCGGCGGTTCAGATCGTTTTCCGGTTGATTTCAATATTGCTGTTGCACCGATGCCGCAAAACACTAAAAATGAAAATGTCGCTTATACTGAAAATACGGGAGATGTTGTTGCGATAGCTGCCAATTCAGAACATAAAGAAGCAGCATGGAAATTCATTAGATGGTTTTCAACAGATGGACAAATTGCACAAGGACTTAACACGCCAGCATGGGCAAAGGTTAGCGATGAAGAGTTAAGTACATTAGTCGAAAATGTCATCAATAATTCAGCAAGTCCAGAAAAGGTAGACATTGATTCTTTATTGCACACAATAAAAGTATCTGCCTCTGCTAAAAAAGGAAAGCCAGTACCTTATTCTAACGAAATAACCCAAGCGATCATTGTTGAATTCGAAAAGCTCATTCTTGATAAACAAGATCTTGATACAACTGTCGAAAATACCCAAAAGGCTGTACAGGAGCTCATTGATAAAAACAAGTAATTGGGTATGATCATCGAAGCGGTTAGTTTATCTATTTTAACTCTTAACTAAATAGAATGTGGTAAAGAAAATTTCAAATAGGTAAAAATAGTTTATATGTGAAGTTGGAATATTCAGATATAATCAGCGGTACAAGCGGATAATTATGGTTGTGTGCTACGAGAAATGAAAGGGCTTCCATTTTTATTTGCTGACAGGAACTAAAAAAACAGACAAGGTGGAGGGGGAAAATGAAAAAGTTATTATTGATGTTGGCGAGCATTGGTTTAGTACTCGGAATTCTGTCTGCATGTGGTGGGAAAGAAACAGGCAAGACAAATGGGGATAATGCAGGCGGGAAAGACAAAAGTGAAGAGCCCGTAACAATTAAATTGCACACGCATGGAACAGAAGATGGCTATGCATGGAAAAAAACAATAGAAGCATTTGAAAAAGAACACGAAAATATCAAAGTAGATGTTGTGCAATTAAGTGAGAAGCAAGATTCGTCAGAAGCGCTGCAAAAAATTGACTTAGCGGCTGCTTCCGGAGAGCAAATGGATGTTATTATGTTTTCGAATCCGGCTGCTTATGCACAGCGTGTTGCCTTGGATATGCTTGAGCCACTGGACGAATTGATTGAAAGAGACGGATACGAAATGAAAGAAGAGTATAAATTTAGTACAAAAGTAGGCGACCATTATTATGGACTACCAGGAAAATCTGTCTCATGGTATGTATTGCTAAATAAAGATCACCTAGATGCGGCTGGACTTGAGGTGCCGAAAAGCTGGACGTGGGAAGAGTTCATGGACTATGCAAAAAAATTAACGACAAATGACCGTTTCGGTACGTATTTCCATGGTCCTCAAAATGGTGCTTGGATTAACTATATGAGTTTAAAATTGTATTCAAAAGAAACAGATGCATCCTTTATAAAGGTTGATGGTACTTCTAACATAGATGACCCAATGTACAAGGAGTCATTAGCACTGCGTGTAAAAATGGAGAAAGAAGATAAATCTGCTGTTCCTTATGCAACGATGATTTCCCAACAAATGAATTATCGCGATATATTTTTTACTCAAGGAACGAGTATGATTGTAACAGGAAATTGGATGACCGCTGAGATTGGCGGATCATCAAGATTTCCGATCGATTTCAATATAGCAGTTGCACCAATGCCACAAAATGAACCGAATTCCGATGAGGCCTTCCAAGTGGTAGAAGGAGATGTTCTCGGTATTTCAGCCAATTCTAAACACAAAGAAGCAGCCTATACATTTATTAGGTGGTTCTCCACAGAAGGACAAATTGCTCAAGGACTTAATATTCCTGCATGGAAAACTGTTAGCGATGATCAGTTAGTTGGATTAATTGACACGATACTTGAGAACGCTGCAAGCCCAGAAAAAGTGGATAAAGAATCGCTCGTCCATTCAATCCAAATAGCACATTCCGCTGTGGTGGGAGAACCATTACCATATGACATGGAAATTAACCAAGCGTTATCGGTGGAATTCGAAAAGCTAATCCTTGATAAACAAGATCTTGATACAACCGTTGAAAACTCTAAAAAAGTGGTACAGGAGATCATTGATAAAAACAAATAAATATTAACAGATCATCAATAATAGCCGTTTCGATACAAGAAAAATCGAGACGGCTTTTTTATGTCATTAATCTTTGTTGAATCGTTGAATGTTCGATTATGAATAAAATGATCAAAACAAACGAAAAGGTCAAAAAAATTGCATTTTGGTAAAAATTTTATCTGTAAAAGATTGTCGAACTTTCATAGAATAAGAATATACCTAAGGCACAGGAGGTTGAAAGCGAATTCAATTTAATGTATTGTCTGGCAGCAAGGTTTGATTGTCAAAATGTAAGCCCTTTAACTTAAATCAGCAGAATTCTTCCACTTCTATAAGTGGAAGGTTGAATGTCGTATTACCTTTCAAATTAGAGGGAGATCATATTCCTGTACCTGACGCTTCGCTTTCGGTACAAAAAGATTTGCTGATTCAAGTTAAGCCTTTGGCAGAAGTCACAGATTTTTTCAAGCAAGCCTGAAAAAATCCCGACTTAATCGGTTAGAGGTAATTTTCACAAAGACATTTTCAAATGGGGGAAACAAAATGAAGAAATTTTTATCAATATTTGCTAGTTTGACACTGGCAACAGGTATTTTAGCTGCATGTGGAACAAGCGGTTCGGATGAAGGTAGTAAAGGTGGAGGAGCTGCTGAAGGACCGGTAACAATTAAGCTCCATACTCATGGTACTGAAGATGGCTATGCTTGGAAAAAAACAATCGATGCTTTTGAAAAAGAACATGAAAATATTAAAGTTGAAGTTGTTCAATTAAGTGAAAAACAAGATTCACAAGAAGCATTGCAAAAAATAGATTTAGCGGCGGCTTCAGGAGAGCAAATGGATGTGATCATGGTCACAAATCTTCCTGACTTTGCACAAAGGGTCGAGTTGGAAATGTTTGAGCCACTTGATGAATTTATTGAAAAAGAAGGATTTTCATATGATGACGAATATAAAGTAAACTATTCGATTGATGGTAAACATTATGGCTTCCCAGGAAAATATACTTCTTGGTACGTACTCATGAATAAAGACCATCTAGATGCAGCTGGTCTTGAAGTGCCAGAAAGCTGGACATGGGAAGAGTTCATGGATTATGCGAAAAAATTAACGACAGACGATCATTATGGTACGTATTTCCACGGGCCACAAGCTGGAGCATGGATCGACTATATGCAATTGAGAATGAAATCACAGGCTGAAGGTGTAGACTTTCTTAAAGCTGACGGAACTTCAAATCTAGATGATCCGATGTTTGCAAAATCACTAGAAATGCGCTTGAAAATGGAAAAAGAAGATAAATCAGCTGTTCCTTATTCAACAATGATTTCACAAAAAATGAATTATCGTGATCAGTTTTTCACGCAAGCAGCAAGTATGATCATTACAGGTACTTGGATGAATCCTGAGCTTGGTGGTTCAGATCGTTTTCCAGTTGATTTCAACGTAACAGTTGCACCAATTCCACAAAATAGTGCGGATCAAGACGGTGCATATACAGCAATTGGTGGAGATATTGTAGGAATTGCTTCCAGCTCCAAACATAAAGAAGCGGCATATGAATTTATTAGATGGTATTCAACAGAAGGTCAACTTGCACAAGGAATTAATATTCCGGCTTGGAAGGCTGTAAGCGATGAGCAGTTGGAAGCATTGGTTGATGGCATTCTTGCAGAAGCAGCTAGCCCAGAAAAAGTAGATAAGCAAGCATTGCTTCATGCGATCCAAACAGCAAAAGCACCAACGCTCGGAAAAGCTGTACCATATGCACTAGAAATCAACCAAGAACTATCAAATGAATTTGAAAAACTCATTTTAGATAAACAAGATTTAGATACAACAGTAGAAAATTCTAAAAAGATTGTACAAGACATTATCGACAAAAATAAATAAAAGTTATAATGGACATAGGGGCGAATTCGGTTTTCTGCCCCAATCTTTTTTTTAGGAGGTTGGAGATGAAAACACGAATCACAGATTTTTTTTCGTCCCTATCTTTTCGTAATAAAGTGATGCTCATATCCATTACTTGTCTTATCTTACCTGCAATTAGTACGTTCACTGCATATAATTATTTAACAAAGGATGCAGTGAAAGAGCAGGCAATTATTAGTGCAAATAATGAATTGAAATTAAAGGAAGAGTATTTAAATAAAATATTTGAGGATATGCTCTACATTCTTAACTTTATACAGATGGATTCCGAATTAAGTCATCTTCTTAGCGATTCAGGAAAAAATAGTGATTTTTACGAACGCTTCTTAAACGAAAAGAAGATTCAAAAAGTACTGGATACCGTTACGTTGCTTGGGCAAAATTCGTATGTTACGATCGTGCTCAAAGATGGAAAAACGTACACGAATTACTCGGCGACGGACTATGATCCAAAAAACTTACTTGAGGAAGAATGGATCCAAGATTTAAATAAAGTACGGGGATACCATTCAACGTGGCTTGCACCGCAACCGACCATGCTAAAATCTGAGAAAAAGCGCAGCCCCTTTCAAATCTCAGTTGCAAGGGCATTGCGTGATGGCTCTACGATTTATGGCTATGCAATGGTTACGATTCCGGGATATAAGATCACCGATATTCTAAAGGGAACCGACCAAGAGCATGGGGTCATTTTGCAAAATGAAGAGCATATTATGGTTGCCAATTATGGTGAAATGGCAGAACAGATGAATGAAGAAATCAATCATCATGTAGCTAATATTATTAAGTTAAATGGGAATAAATATTTAATTAATCGTTATGAAGTATCCATCCCTAAATGGGAATTAGTTTCGTTTATTAAATACGATAAGGCTGTTTATAGTATTAATTCAATCTTTAAAAAAGTATTTGTCGTTCAAAATGCAGCATTTATTTTATTCTTATTATTACTAACGTACTTATTACGAAAAGTGTTGAACCGGCTCGTCTATCTAAAAAGGATTGCGCAAGAAGTGCAAAAAGGGAATCTATCAACGAGATCGAAGCTTGCTGGTACGGATGAGATTGGTACCCTCTCGACCTCATTTAACCAAATGTTAGATAAAGTAAATGAAATGATGGAGCAAAATACACGTACAGAATCAAGAAAAAGGGAAGCGGAATTGGCGATGCTTCAAGCGCAAATTAATCCTCATTTTTTATTTAATGTGCTAAATTCGATTCGAATGAAAGTTTTAATCAAACGAGATCGTGAAAGTGCTGAGATGATCGGATCTTTATCAAAACTATTAAGGATGACGATCGATAAGAATAAAGGAATGATTTCCTTTCATGAAGAATTAGAGATCAATCAAGACTATGTCCGCTTAATGAATATGAGACAGAAGCAAAAGGTAGATGTCCATATCGAAGTTTCGCCTTACACCTATCTAATCCAAATTCCACGGCTTATTTTGCAGCCAATTATTGAAAATGCGATTATTCATGGACTGAATCAATCAGCCGGTACAGTTATCATCAGAGCATTCATTCAAAACGAGACCTTTATGATTCAAATTGAGGATAACGGGATCGGAATGGATAAGCAAAAAATTGATGTATTAAATGAGCAATTTAAAGAAATTGGATGGGAACAAGCGGAACCGATGAAAAAGGCAAGCGGCTTTTCTAGTATCGGGTTATCAAATGTGTACGAAAGAATGAAATTAACATTTGGTGAGAAGTTTTCGATGAAAATTGAAAGTGAACTTGGGAAAGGCTCGATCGTTTCAATGTGTATCCCAATAGAGAGGAGTCAAAATAATGTATAAGGTTATGTTGGTTGATGACGATTATCCAGTATTAGAGCTTCTTTCGGAGATGATCGATTGGGACGGTATTGGGTTAACTTTACAAAGCATGCATGAAAATGGAGCGGAGGCGTTAAAAGAGGCGGAAACAAACATGCCAGATATATTAATTACAGATATCGGGATGCCAAAGCTAAATGGGATTGAATTAACGAAAAACTTAAAGGCAAAGAAACCTGATTTAACGGTTGCCATCTTATCATGTCATAATGAGTTCGGATATGCTCAACAAGCATTGAAGCTACAAGTTCAAGAATATATTTTGAAAGATATGTTAGACATTGATGAAATTAACCAAATGTTGCTCCAATTTAAAGAAGCGATTGATAAAGAACGAAGCGCTAAAAAAAATCAGAGAAAAATGACGACGACGATTGAACGAAGTAAGTTAATCATGATTGAAAGATTTATTCATAAAACGGTTGATCATCCTATTTATAATGAAAATGAATGGTATAACGATGCTGCTGTTCTTGGGTTACAGGCCGGCTGCGAATATAAAATCATTCTATGCATCATCGATCAATATCAAGCAAGTATGGGCCGCTATCGAACGAGGGATATGCTGGATTTTGTTGTTCATAACGTCATTACGGAAGTGCTGAAGGACGAAAAGCATGTATCTTATGGCCATTTTCAATCAAATGAATCCTTTTTATTTCTGCCGAAACAAAAGGACAATCAAGCAACGATCAAGCTTATTAGAAAAATCCAATCCGCTTTGAGTCAAACACTTGGTATTTCGATGTCTTTTATGATCGGCAATACAGGGGAAAACCCACTCCAAATAAAAACAGAAATGACTCGGTTGCTTAATGCTACAACGGAAAAGTTTTATTTAAAGCCACAAAGTGTAGAAGAATTTAAACAATTAACTGTATCCAAGCAAAACATCTTCAAATGGTATGATGAAGCTTCAAAAGAATTAAAAGAAGTCATTTTAACAAGAAGCATGGATGAAAAAAATACTGTGTTTGAAAAGTGGATCCATTTTATCACCACCAATCAGTTCCCTGCTGAAGCAGTGAAAGACTGGATGTTAAAAATATTGCTCGATATTAAAGTAAGAATCCAAGCTTTAGCCTATTTTAAGCAATATGAATCAGCAGAAACATTGCACGATACATTTTCTAAAATCAATAGTGTGTATGAATTGGAAGATTGGCTAAAAGAGTATTTTATTGATGTAATTGAGTTTGCTAACACGGAGCCAATTACAAATATGGAAATTGCCAATGCTTGCAAATATATATCTGATCATATTAACCAAAAGATTACACTGGACGAAGTTGCCCAACATTTACATTTAAACTCCAGCTATTTTAGCCGTTTATTTAAAAAAGAAGTGGGGGAGACGTTTGTTAAATATGTAGTCAATCTGAAAATGAAGCGTGCCAAGGAGTTATTAGAACAAACGAATTATACGGTATATGAAATTAGTGAACAGCTAGGATACGATAATCAAAGCTATTTTAATAAAATATTTAAAGCAAGCGAAGGAGTCACACCAATTGAATATAAAAACGGGGTCTCTTCCTAATAAGGAGTGAGGAAATGAGCAAGCCTCATATTGTTTTTATTACGACAGATCAAATGAGAGATGATGTCATGGGGTGTGCAGGAAATGAGATCATCCAAACGCCAGCGATGGATTATTTAGCTAGGCGCGGAGTTCAATTTACGAAGGCGATTTCATGCCAACCTGTTTGCGTACCTGCAAGGGCGTCGATCATGACGGGGCTCGAGGGGGATCGTTTAGGAATCACTGAGTATCAAGAAGGGTTTGAGCTGCCGACAAATGAAACGCTCCCGCAGCTATTGCGTGACGGCGGTTATCAAACGAAGGCAGTCGGAAAAATGCATGTATATCCAGAAAGATGTCATTACGGCTTTGAATCAATGTTGATTTGTGAAGAAGGAAGAAAAATCGGCCAAGCAAACGATGAATTTCGCGGGTATGACGATTATGAAATGTGGCTAGCGGAACAAGGGTACGCTGGACAAGCATTTGCTCATGGCATGCCTAATAATGGTCATTCAATGACAGCTTGGCATTTACCTGATCATTTGCATCCAACGGAATGGATTGGTACAGAATCTTGTAAAGTAATCAAAACGAGAGATTGGACAAGGCCATTGTTTTTATGGGCATCTTTTACAGCTCCGCATCCACCATTTACTCCTCTGATGAAAGATTTATTGTTGTATGAGGAGGATGAAATGCGGGATCCCTTTCTTGGTGATTGGATCGATCGTCATCCTCACTTCCATCAAATAAGCCTCGGCATGTCTCACGGTGAGAAGAAAACAAAGAAAGAAATTGCGTTAGCCCATAAGGCGTACTATGCGTTAATTAGTCAGGTTGATCGCCAAATTAACCGAATAATCGGGACGTTAAGAGAAGAGGGAATGCTCGAAAATACGTGGTTTATCTTTACCTCTGATCATGGCGACAATATGGGAGATCATCATTTATGGGGGAAAAGAAACTTTTTAAGAGGATCATGTCAAGTTCCGTTTATCATCGCTCCGCCGCCGCGTGGGAATTTAGATGAAGTAATCGGGGAAAATTGGTTGCCAGGTGTGCAATCCAAATCGGTTGTTGGCTTGCAAGATATTATGCCTACATGCTTAGAAATTGCTGGGCTTGACGTACCTAGTCACATAGACGGAAAAAGCTTGCTCCCAATCGTCCATCAACCGGACACAGAAGTGAGGGAGACCATTTTAGGTGAAATGGGTAACCGTGGTGTCCGCACATTAATGCTGACAGACGGTCAATGGAAATATATTTGGTATGAACAAGATGGTCAAGAATTATTATTTAATATTGATAATGATCCATATGAAACGGAGGATCTTAGCCAAACAAACGTGAGTGAACTGTCCAAGTGGAGAGCAAAATTAATTGATAGATTGATGGAACGAAAAGATGATCGAGCGGTAAATGCTAACGAACTACAGCCATCAGCAGAAGGCGTATTATTTTCAAACGTAGTGAAAGCAAGATTAACAACCGATCATAATGTTAGAGGTATTCATATATGATTGAAAATTCGCAATAATTCCACTAATACCTCTTCGTATGTGAAGCAGGCATGGAGCAATGGAAGGTGGGAGTACGTATGGAACTCATACTTGTAATAGATATCGGCACCTCAAGCATGAGAGGGGTCCTTTATAATCAAAATGGAAAAATCAAAAAGATGATTCAAATCCATTATCGACCAACATATCTTTCGGATGAACGCGTTGAACAAGATCCGTTAGATTGGAAACATGCACTCATTCAAATTACAACTGAAGCTGTAAACTGGTCACAAGCTCAAAGGTTTACGATTAATGGAATTTCGGTCACCTCCCAACGAACATCAATTATTCCTGTAAATAAGGTAGGCGAGCCACTCCATCATGCGATTATGTGGCAGGATAAACGCACGTATGATATTTGCCAGGAATTAAAAGATGAATCTGAAGAGGTATATAAACGAACGGGCTCAAAAATTAACCCCGTTTTTACAGCACCGAAAATAACGTGGCTTAGGCGTCATATGCCTGATATTTACAACGCAGCCCATAAAATCATTGTCATTCCAGATTATGTAATATTCTTAATAACAGGAAAATTTGTAACCGATTACACCTATGGCAGTCGTTCTTCGTTAATGAACATCCAAACGATGGAATGGGATGAAGACTTGCTCGAGTTATTTGAAGTTGATAGGGAGAAGCTAAGTGAGCTTGTACAACAAGGTAGTGTCGTTGGATATGCGACGAAAGAGTTTTCCGATCTAACTGGACTTGCTAAAGGCACCCCGGTGATTTCTGCTGGTGGTGATCAACAATGTGCTGCTCTAGGAGCAGGGGTGATTGAAAACGGCACGATTCAAGCGACGACGGGAACAGGCTCTTTTATTATTGCTTCATCAGATACATTACAACTGGATCCAAAGATGAGGGCGATATGCAATGTTTCTGCCGTGCCGAATAAATATGTTTTAGAATCTAGCATCCTTACGACATCAACGATCACAAACTGGTTCTCTAATAATTTCTACTTAGAAGATAAAGAGACTTCGACCATTGAGAGGATGATGGAAGATGCCGCTGCATCACCAGTTGGTTCTAAGGGGCTAATAAGTTTCCCTCATTTTCAAGGCAGGGGCTCCCCCGATTGGAATCCACTAGCGACGGGAATGTTTTTTAATGTCACACTTGAATCGAGCAAAGGCGATTTTGTTCGTGCCATTTTGGAGTCGATCGCGCTTGAAATATCTGAAAATATCGATGTAATGAAGGAAATCCTCGGTTCGATCACTTCGATAAGCGTTGCAGGCGGATTAACAAAATCAAGTCTCTTTAATCAAATTCAAACAGACGTGTATAAGCAACAAATTTCTTTACCGGCTAACCATGAAACAACGTCGCTCGGTGCATGGGTATCAGCAGCAGTAGCGTTGGATTTGTTTACGTCTTATCAAGATGCTTTGAAAGAGGCAGAAAAAGGAACAGATCGAACATTCTATCAGCCGATTGCGGAAAATGTGAATGTTTATCAGCGCATTAAAACACGAAGAACAGCTTTGTATGAAAGTCTTTTGCATACAGGCATTTATGAAATGTTTCGAGAGGAAGCGAACGTATAAAAGTGAAAAAAGGTTGTTCAAAAAGTCGGTGCAATGGTCTTTTTGGACAACCTTTTTCTATTCCTTCAATACAATTCTTCGTCTTTTAAGACTATTTGTTAATAAGTTTGTTTGCTTTCAGTCTTATGCGAAGGCAAATCTGTCTGAATAGCAGTGATGTTATGCTGAAACTTTTGCTTTAACGCTAATTGTTCCATAAACAAAGGGTAAAAAAAAGATCGAAATTGTCAAAAAAATTTGTTGCTTTATATTTGAATATATAATACAATCAAATCAATCGAAACGATCAAAAAGAACATGCAGGAGTGTTTAAGTGATCGTTTACGCTGATATTTTATCTCGTATGGAGGTGCGTATTTCTTCTATTACGTAAGGTAATTTAGCTTTTTGATCAATTTGATTGAGTTGTTCATAGAGCTAAAGAACTTTTGAAAGAGTGGAAAGAAAAAATGAAAAGTGGATCAGTGTACCAACGTAAGAAAAAGATTGAGAATTACATTAGGAAACATGGATCTGCCAGCACTAATGAATTAAGTAAAATATTTTCCGTATCGGAAATGACGATTAGAAGAGATTTAAAAGAGTTTGAAGAAGAACATGTTTTAGAAAGATATCATGGTGGGGTTCGATTATGCAAAGACTACACGGATAATGAAATGCTCTATGAACAAAAGGGAGCTCAGTTCAGCAAGGAGAAGGCCGCGATTGCTAAGGAAGTAATGAAACTACTGCATGAAGGCGATACGATCTTTTTAAATTCGGGATCTACTTCATTATCCATTTTGCATGAAATCAATACGAAGAACGAAATGATCAAAGTGATTACGAACAATGCTTTAGCCCCTGTTGCCATTACAAACAGTCAAGTGGATCTAATGGTGACTGGTGGAGAATATAGGAAAAATTCGAAGTCGCTTGTTGGAGATTTAGCTACACATATTTTCTCTAAGGTCATAGCGAATAAATGTATTTTAAGTGTCAATGGTGTAAGCGTTGTACACGGTGTTTCAACAGCCGTATATCAAGAAACTTTAATCAATGAATTGATGGTACAACATTGTAAAGGAGATTGCATCGTTGTAGCGGATGGATCGAAAATTGGTAAGTTTTATAATTTTAGAAGCGTAGAGCTAGATAAAATTGATATTCTTGTCACCGATTCGACAGCTGATCGCAAATATGTTTCTGAAATTGAAAATGCCGGTGTTCGAGTGATCGTTGCCCATGTAGGCAAAAAATAAAAATTAAAAATGAAATGAGGAATAGGTCAATGAGTAAAATTTCAGATATTACAAGAGAATCTTGGATTTTAAATACATTTCCTGAGTGGGGTACATGGTTAAATGAGGAAATAGAAGAAACGGTAGTAGAGAAAAATACGTTTGCGACATGGTGGTTAGGCTGTACAGGTATTTGGCTAAAGACCGAAGGAAATGCGAACTTGCTTGTAGACCTCTGGTGTGGCTCAGGGAAAAGAACGAGACAAAATAAGCTAATGAAAACGGGTCACCAAATGCAAAGAATGAGCGGCGTTAAAAATTTACAGCCAAATTTAAGAACCGCACCATTCGTCATTGATCCATTTGCAATTAAAGAACTTGATGCCTTAATTGTTACACACTTCCATTCCGATCATTTAGATATTAATACGGCAGCAGCTGTGCTACAAAACTGTGATGAGTCTGTACCATTTATCGGACCACAAGCGGTCGTAGATATTTGGAAAGGGTGGGGAGTTCCTGAATCCAGACTTAAAGTCGTAAGACCGGGAGATACAGTGAAAATTAAAGATGTAGAGATCGTTGTGTTAGAAGCTTTTGATCGCACGGCACTTATTACTGTTCCAGAAGATGTTCAATTAAAAGGAAACATGCCAATGGATATGGACGAAGTTGCAGTTAACTACTTATTTAAAACAACAGGCGGAAATCTATATCATGCCGGAGATTCACATTACTCTAACATGTTTGCAAAACATGGAAATGAGCATGAGATCGATGTGGTTCTTGGAGCGTACGGTGAAAATCCAAGAGGAATTACTGATAAATTAACGTCTTCTGACATGTTAAGGATGGCGGAATCATTACGGGCAAAAGTTGTTATTCCAGTGCACTATGATATTTGGTCAAATTTCCAAGCGGATCCGAAAGAACTGCAATTAATCTGGGAATCTAAAAAGAATCGTTTGAAATGGGAATTTAAGCCTTACGTATGGCAAGTAGGCGGTAAATTCGTTTACCCGGATAATAAAGATGATTTAGAGTACCACTATCCAAGAGGATTTGACGATGCATTTGAAGGTGAAAATGATATTCCATTCCCGTCATTCCTATAATAGTTAAAAACAAAGAGGTTGGGACATAACTAAAATAATCAACTATAAATACGAACAGTGAACTAATTTAGCGGAGTATATTCCCGAAGCGGGTTTTATTCGCTAACCACCATTTTGTTCGGATATATCTTTGATCAAAATGTTTTTGTCTCAGCCTCCCTAAATTCATTGAAGGAGGAAAATAACAATGGCATTACCTAAACTACAAATCGCTCTCGATAATAATACATTAAGTGACGCAATTAAATCGATTTCCCAAGTAGGTGCAGAGGTAGATATTGTTGAAGTTGGGACGATTCTTTGTCTTACGGAAGGGATGGAAGCTGTCAGATGTATGAGAGCGCTCTATCCAGATAAAATTGTTTTAGCAGATACAAAATGTGCGGATGCGGGTACAACGGTTGCACGTAACTGTGCTGAAGCAGGTGCCGATTGGATGACGGTTATTTGTTGTGCGGAAATTCCAACAATGACATCCGCTTTAAAAGAATTAAAGGATGTTCAAATTGAATTATATGGCGACTGGACGTTCGACCAAGCGAAAGATTGGAAGGAAGCCGGATTGTCACAAGTTGTCTATCATCAAAGCAGGGATGCTCTTCTTGCCGGAAAAACTTGGGGCGATGAAGATTTAGCAAAGATTCGTAAATTAGTAGACATGGGCTTTAAAGTTTCCGTTACTGGTGGTTTAGAGGTTGATACAGTAAAACTATTTGAAGGGATCGCGGTTGAGGCGTTCATTGCTGGTCGTGGAATCAGAGACGCAGAAGATCCTGCACAAGCAGCAAGGGAGTTCAAAGCGGAAATCAAACGTTACTGGGGGAACGAATAATGAATCCGATCGGCATTTATGAAAAAGCTCTCCCAACTAAATTTAATTGGCATGAAAGACTGACAATCGCTAAAAATTTAGGTTTTGATTTTGTTGAAATGTCAGTAGATGAAACGGATGAGCGACTTTCACGATTGGAATGGAGCAAAGCAGAACGTGAAAACTTTGTTCAGCTCCTTTTTGAAACGGGTATGAAAGTGCCGACGATGTGCCTCAGTGGTCATCGAAGATTCCCACTTGGCTCCCATGATCAGGATACACGCAATAAGGCATTAGAAATTATGAAAAAGGCAATTGACCTTGCATCAGATATTGGGATTCGGGTCATTCAATTAGCGGGCTATGATGTGTATTACGAGGAGAAAGATGAACTAACAAGAAAATACTTTATTGAAAATCTTAAGCAATCTTTACAGTGGGCGGGAGCAAAGCAAGTCATTCTAGCAATCGAAATTATGGATGACCCCTTTATGAATTCTATTACAAAATACTTATCGATTAGCGCGGAAGTATCATCGCCTTGGCTCTATGTATACCCGGATTTAGGGAACTTATCAGCATGGGGAAATGACACGTTAAAAGAGCTCACGAGAGGGAAATTAGACATCGCTGCCATTCATTTAAAAGATACGCTAGCTGTTACAGATGATTTTGCAGGGAAGTTTAAAGGGGTAGACTTTGGGGCCGGATGCGTAGACTTTCAATCCAATTTAACATTATTACAATCACTTTCATATAGCGGGCCATTTTTAATCGAGATGTGGAATGAAACGAATAATGAGTATGAAAAAGAGATTAAGAAGGCACTGTCATATTTACTCCCAATTTTAAAGGAGGCAGGCTTTGATTATGAAGACAAGTTTGCTAGAGTTGAAAAAAGTTGTATATGATGCAAATCTTGCTTTGCCAGAGTATGGCCTAGTAAAATTTACGTGGGGAAATGTAAGTGTCATTGATCGAAAAGAAGGAATCGTTGTCATTAAGCCAAGTGGCGTACCTTACTCCAAAATGGAAGCGGAGCAGATGGTTGTTACCGATCTGGAGGGGAATGTACTTGAAGGGGATCTTCGTCCGTCTTCTGATTTATTGACGCATCTAGTTTTATACAAACATTTTCCTGATATTCAATCTGTCGTTCATACCCATTCGATCAATGCGGTCAAATGGGCACAGGCAGGAAGGGATATTCCCGCTTATGGTACTACACATGCAGATGCATTTTTTGGTCCAATCCCTTGTACGCGCAATCTTACTGAAGAAGAAGTCCAGCGTGCCTATGAGTTAGAAACAGGGAAAGTAATTGTTGAAACCTTCCAAGATCGTGAAATCGATCCGAACTCAGTTCCTGGAGTGATCGTGCGCGGGCATGGTCCTTTTACATGGGGAGAATCAGCCACCGCAGCGGTTGAGAATAGTGTTATTCTGGATGAAATCGCAGATATGGCGATGTATACGGAATTGATTAATAAAGAAAGTAATCCATTGCCGCAATATGTACTGAATAAGCATTATTATCGAAAGCACGGTGAGAATGCTTATTACGGGCAAAAGTAAAGTGAATAGTAAAAGCGAGGGTCGTTCCTTTAATAAGGAGCGGCCTTTTCGTGTCTAAAGAGCATGTAATGCGATTGAATAAGCAGAATCTAACGATCAATACGAATGTTTGAAATAAATAAAAAACTTGTTGCGTTTTATATTACTGTCAGTTACAATAAAAACAATCACAATACGATCAATAACTTCGATCGTTAAGATCGCAATGGTGATCACCTATGGATGTTTGGAAAGAAGTCAAGGTTGAAGTGGAAATTTTGTTGGAGGTGGCTGAATCATAATATTTTAAGCAATTGATGTAAGCGCTTAATACAGAAAAGGAGGGAACAAAAAATGGAAAATACTTTTGATTATGCTTTAACCGCCTTTCAATTTTTCTTTGATAACATTCTTGCTAAACCCGAATTCTTTATTGGTTTGTTAGTTTTTCTCGGTTATATGCTTTTGGGTAAGGGCTTGGCAGAGTCGTTCTCTGGATTTATTAAAGCGGCTGTGGGCTTTATGATTCTTTTAGTTGGCTCATCAGGAATGGTTGGTGCCTTTTCCCCAGTCCTTACTGGTTTGATTGAAAAGTATGACCTGAAAGCGGCTGTTATTGATTCCAATTTTGGGTATGCTGCAGCCAATAAAGGGCTAGAGAGTATCGGGGAATCAACGTCACTCACAATGGTAGTATTATTGGTTGGCTTCTTATTTAATATTCTACTTATAGCCTTGAAAAGAATTACTAAAATTAGAACATTGTTTATTACAGGCCATATTATGGTCAAACAATCAGCGTTTTTAACCTTTATGGTTTTCTACGCAGTTCCTTCATTAAGAAGTATTGAAGGCGCTATCATTATTGGGATACTGATAGGGACATATTGGGCGGTTTTTTCCAATCTTACCCTTGAGGCTACTGATAGTTTAGTAGGTGAAAGAGCTTTTGCAGTAGGCCATCCACAAATGTTTGGTATTTGGTTGGTCGATAAATTTGCGGCTAAGTTCGGTGATAAAAATAAAACGATTGATAACGTGAAGTTGCCAAAGGCAATTTCGGTCATGTCCGATAATGTAGTTGGGACATCGGTTGTCATGTTACTGATGTTCGGAGCAGTACTTATTGCACTTGGACCTGAAACGATGAAAGAATTAGATCCTGGAACATATAAAGATTTCTCTTTCGCTGCTTACGTAGTGTCAAAATGTTTGTCATTTACTGTTTTCTTCCTCATCCTCCAAATGGGTGTGAAGATGTTTGTATCGGAATTAATTGAGTCATTTATGGGAATTTCTAATAAACTTCTAAAAGGATCTGTTCCTGCTGTTGACTGTGCGGCCACTTTTGGCTTTGCAAATCCAAATACGATTCTATTAGGCTTTATTTGTGGAACGATAGGTCAAATTGTAGCGATATTGGGACTATTAGTGTTTAAATCTCCAATTATGATTATTTCCGGATTTGTTCCGCTATTTTTTGATAATGCTACATTAGCGGTCTTTGCTCACAACAAAGGCGGAGTGAGAGCTGCTGTAATTATGCCGATTATTTCCGGTGTATTACAAGTGTTGGGAGGAGCAATTGGTGTACTCATGTTCTCCCTCTATCAATTTGGCGGGTGGTATGGAAACCTTGACTTTGCTACTGCTTGGATAGGTTTTGGCTTCCTGATTAAGAACTTTGAAATTATTGGACTTGTGTTGGCGCTCATCATTATGCTTGCCATTCCACAATTACAATATTTAAGAAATAAAGATAAGTATTTTGAGGGCACATAATAATAAAAACATAAAAAAGGAGAGATTTATTATGCTAAAAGTATTAGCTGCTTGCGGTGCGGGAATTGGATCGAGTCAAATTATCAAAATGAAAATAAAAAAGGTATGTGAAAAATTAAATATTCCTGTTGAAATCTCACATTTGAGTATAGGAATGGCTAAATCAGAAGCGGACAAATATGATGTGATTTTTACAATGAATGGACTAGTTTCCAACTTTTCTAATCTGAAGGGCGATACGAAAGTAATTGGCTTAGTTAATCTTATGTCTGAAAATGAAATGGAAACAAAACTTAAAGAAGCATTAGGGATCGAGTAAAAAAATGAGGGAGTGTCTTAGTAATAAGATCTCTCCCTAGTTTTATCATCAATTTAAGTTTTTAAAACAAAAGCTGAGGTGAGTCCGATTACCGAGTTAAAGAAGCATAATATCGTATATATTCATACGCATGATAGTGGGAAAATTTTCAGTCCGTACGGCTATGCAGTGAATACACCTCATATTGAAGCACTGGCAAATGAGTCGCTTTTATTCAGACAGGCATTTGCTGCAAGTCCGACTTGCTCACCTAGTCGATCGGCGATGCTCACAGGGATGTATCCCCATTCATGTGAGATGCTTGGATTGGCAAATCGCGGCTTTTCAATTGCCGATTATGATTGGCATATTGTTTCTAACTTAAAAAAACATGGATATAAGACGGCTCTTTGTGGGATCCAACACGAAGCGGGACATTATTTAGATCATGAAGCTGGAGCGGAAATCATTGGTTATGACGAGGATATAACGAGCAGCAAGAATATTAAAAGCTATCAGCAACCATATAGTTGGGATTATGAGAATGCCTTAAATGTATCAGAGTGGCTGCGGTCCCGAAATTCAGAGCAACCGTTTTTCCTATCCTTTGGCATGTATTCAGCACACAGAGAATATCCGGTAGCGAATCATGACATTGTCAATCCGGATCGAGTAATGCCGCCACATCCGATTCCAGACAATTCGACCACCCGTGAAGATTATGCGAGACATTTAATATCTATTGGTCATGCAGATCATTGTGTCGGTCTCGTAATCAATGCATTGAAAGAAACGGGGTTGTATGAAAATAGCATTATTATTTTTACAACCGATCATGGTATAGCGTTTCCATTTTCAAAATGTAATTTATATGATGCCGGAATCGGAGTCGCGTTGATGATGAGAGTGCCTAGCAGTAAGGCGAATGGTTTAACGATGGATAACTTAATATCCCAAATCGATCTTTACCCAACGCTTTGCGAATTAGTTGGTATAGAAAAAGCAGATCGACTTCAAGGAGAATCTTTTGCCCGCTATTTTTATGATGAAATGGACCCGCATCGCAACAAGATTTTTGCAGAGATTAACTTCCATACATCTTACGAGCCTGCTAGATGTATAAGGACAGAAAGATATAAATATATTCGTTATTTTGATCATGAGTATTTAAAAATAAATATATCTAATATAAACGAATCTCCGACAAAGAAATTATTTATGGCAAACCAACTTGAAAATCGAGTGAAAGAGCCAGAAGCGCTATATGACTTATTGTATGATTCCGGTGAAAGAAATAATTTGATCGGAGATCCGAACTACTCTCGCATAATTGATTATTTTAGAAATGAAATGAATGAGTGGCAGCTAGATACGAATGATCCTTTAATAAAAGGGCCTATACGAAGAAAAAAAGAATGGAAAGTGAATAAAAAAACAAGTGTAGTTCCAAGTAGTAAAAATAGAGATGATTATGAAGTTTATAACGAGTAAAATGTAATCCTGCCATTCATATAACTTTTTAACCATTTCTGTAAGCGTTATCCTGGATTGTTAAAAAAGAGAAATGATGGTGATGTGATGTTAAAAAGTGTTTTTGATTTTATTGTAAATGACGTTCTTGGAAAGCCTGAAATTGTAATCGGGATTTTGGTAGCCATAGGATATATTTTACGGAAAAGCTCTGGGACAAAGATCATTACTGGTGCTGTAACTGCAATGGTCGGTATTACGATGCTATTAACCGGTGGAAAGCTGATGAGTGAGTATTTTAAACCAATTACTGCTGCTGTTAATGAGGCATATGGAATTAAGGGTTATATTATGGATTCTTATGCAATGAAAGCCGCCACCCAAAATATGTTGGGGGATAGTTTTGCCCTCGTCGGCTACGTTTTCATTGTTGCTTTCGCAGTCAATTTATTGATTGTGGCCTGCGGTAAATATACAAAAATGCACGGTGTGTTCTTGACTGGGCAAACTGGTATTGCTCAGGCGGCGGCGATGTTATGGCTAATGATTTTCTATTTTGGAAAACTCGGAATGAATAGTTTTTGGACAGTACTTATTTCCGGTACGATCGTCGGGATCCTATGGTCAATAGGTATTCAGCTCTCTACAAAACCGGTAAATCATGTAACAAATAATGCCGGTTTTACCATTGCTCATAACCAAATGTTTGGTATCTGGTTTTTCTCTAAGATTGCAAGGTTTTTTGGAGACCCGGAGAAAAGCAATGCTGAAAATCTTCGTTTACCCGGGTTTTTAGGAATATTTAATAGTAATGTTGTTGCAGTTGCAATTCTTATGTCTGTTTTCGTCGGCGGCTTTATGCTTTCACTAGGGATCGATGGTGTTCAGGAATTAGCGGGGAATACAAATTGGTTTGTCTACATTATTATGACGGGAATTACATTTTCCATGTATATGGTCATTATTTTGACAGGAGTCAGGATGTTTGTTGGGGAACTTGCTGCATCTTTTAAAGGAATTCAAGAAAGACTTTTGCCAAACGCTACTCCAGGGGTGGACGTTGCAGCGTTGCTTGCTTTCGGACCAAACTCTGCAGTTATAGGTTTCATTTTTACAACACTTGGAACACTGATTGGCATGGGAATTCTGCTTATCTTAAAACTACCAATTATGGTTCTAACTGGTTTTACCCCACTATTCTTTGACGGAGGACCAATTGGAGTCATAGCTAACAAATATGGTGGATGGAAGGCAGCGGCGGCATGTGGTACCATACTTGGATTAATTCATGTATTTGGGACAATTTGGATGATACCGATTAGTGGATTGGAAGATGAAATGGGTTGGTCGGGTATGTTTGATTTAAGTACAATCTGGCCTGCGATTGTTGAAGTATTTAGATTTATTGCAAGTTTATTAAGTTAACCTATAAAAAAATAAAAGAATACTAGGAGGAATTAACATGAGTAAAGAAAAAGTGAACTTATTGTTCGTATGTGGTTTTGGTGTTGGAAGCAGTTTAATGATGAAAATGTCGGTAGAGCCTGTCTTAGAACGATATGGAATTAACTGTGAGATGCAAGTAACGGCTGCTGGTGAGGCTAATGGATATTTAGATTGGGCAGACATTGTTGGAGTGAACGAAATGCTAGGTGATGTTCTTAATATTGATGATAAAAATATTGAATTTATCAGTGTTAAAAACTTAACGGATGGAGAAGCAATTTCCAAACAGGTATTGGAAATTGTTGAAAAGAAATTTCCAGAAGCTTTAATAAAGTAATATCATTTTAAAATAGCCGGAGTTTATGAAAACCCCTCTGAGTTGGTAGAAGAGGAGCTGAAATACTTTTAGCTAAATTCTCACTTCGTTGATTGAAATGAAAGGTGCAAGACTCCAACAGGAGGATGGATAATGGGAGACCCCGCAGGTGCGTTCTCCCGGATCCGTCTGCGGAAATCGAGCACCTGGAACTGAAATCAGCACTCATATACGAATAAATATAAAAACACTAGAATCTTAAACAGCTATTAATTTTTTGAAAAGCCACGTGTTTTCAGTGTCCTCCATTGCAAGTATGGGGGCCTTATGTAAAGGAAAGGAGAGATCGTCGTGAAGGCAATAGTAGTATTGTTTGATAGTTTAAATCGACATTATTTACCTCCGTACGGAAACGACTGGTCGATTGCTCCAAATTTTAAACGATTAGCTGACAAATCAGTCACATTTGAAAATAGCTATATAGGGAGCATGCCTTGTATGCCAGCTAGGAGGGAGTTACATACAGGGCGATATAATTTTTTACACCGGGAATGGGGACCTATTGAACCGTTTGATGATTCAATGCCAGAGTTACTAAAAAAATCGGGCGTGTATTCCCATTTAATAAGTGATCACTTCCACTATTGGGAAGATGGTGGCTCCACTTATCATAATCGCTATTCTTCCTGGGAGGTTGTTAGGGGACAGGAAGGAGATGCTTGGAAAGGAGAAGTGGAGGAGCCGGAAATACCAGAGGTCGTACGAGTCCCACAATCGCATGATGGTGGTGGTCCATCCTCATTATGGCGATATGAATGGGTAAATCGAAAGTATATGAAGAGTGAAGAAAAACAACCTCAATCAAAGGTTTTTTCAATGGGGGCCGAGTTTATCGAGAAGAATGTTGAATCCGATAATTGGATGCTCCATTTAGAAACATTTGATCCTCATGAGCCGTTTTTTGTACAACAGCATTATCTTGATATGTACGAAGATGATTATCAAGGTGCGTATTATGATTGGCCAAGGGGAGAAGCAGATGAGGATTCAGAAGTAATTGAACATGTAAGAAAACGTTATGCCGCATTATTAACGATGTGTGATAGAAATCTTGGGAAAGTCCTAGATTTAATGGATAAACATAATATGTGGAAAGATACGATGCTAATCGTTGGTACGGACCATGGTTTTCTATTAGGTGAACACGGCTGGTGGGGAAAGAATTTAATGCCTTATTATAATAAAATTGCCCATACCCCTTTATTTATATGGGATCCGAGAAGTGCTCATCAAAATGAAAGAAGGCAATCATTAGTTCAAATGATTGATTGGGCCCCTACATTATTGGACTATTTTAATATTGACATCCCAAAAGATATGCAAGGGAAGCCGCTTAAAGAAACGATCGCGGAAGATAAAATTGTTCGAAAGGCGAGTTTATTTGGGGTCCACGGTGGTCATGTCAATATAACCGATGGTAAATACCTGTATATGCGGGCTCCTGTTAATCCTGATAATAAACCATTATATAATTACACCTTAATGCCGGTCCATATGAAGAAACGATTTGATGTAGAAGAATTAAAACAGACTGAATACGTAGAACCATTTGATTTTACTAAAGGGGTTAAAGTGTTAAAAACACCAGCAAAAGATAAATATCAGGTTCATAAATATGGACATTTATTATTTGACTTAGAAAATGATCCCGAACAACTTGCTCCATTAAAAGATCCTAAGATCGAATCAATGATGATTCAAAAAATGGTTGAGATTATGAAGGAAAGCGATTCCCCGCAAGAACAATTTGAAAGGCTAGGATTACAGATATATATGGGAGGTTAATAATGTATTCTCTTAATAATATGATCACGGATGGTTCCGTTCAACTTGGAGTATCAGCAGAAAATTGGGAAGAAGCAATTAGAATCGGTGGATCCTTATTAAAGAAAAATGGCTTTATTACCCAACAGTATATCGATGCGATGGTCGATACTTGCAAAGAGCTTGGTCCATATATCGTTATCGCCCCGGGTTTAGCAATGCCACATTCGGCACCAGAAAAAGGCGTAATTAAACCAGCAGTTAGTTTAATTACACTTTCCCAACCGGTTGAATTTGGAAATAAGGATCATGATCCTGTCTCGGTTGTATTTTGTATCGCTGCTACTAAAGATCATGATCAGTTGGTTGCCGCACTTACTCAAATAACGGGTATTGCATCTAATTCAAACACTTTTAATAAATTGATTGTAGCCAATTCACTTGAAGATGTTAAAAGTATAATTGATGATTTAGAAAACTCGTTCATTTAGTAAAGTTCACCATATTGGCAGATGCTCAATCGTCGCATCAGACAGCTTGAATAATTCGTACACTTTCTCTAGGGGTGATGCAAATTGGGTATGAACGTGAATAAGTCTTGTTGTTCAATCAATAGAAATGTTCAAAAACTAGATATAGCTAAAACGGAGATAAATAAACTAGCAATAAACCGGTGCGGTCGTATGAAAGATATGGTTCATATTCCAGGTGGGGAATTTTTAATGGGGTCTGAGGAATCGAATGCCATTTCATCAGATGGGGAAGGACCAATTAGAAAAATAAGAATTCAGTCATTTTATATGGATCAATATGCAGTAACCAATTCTCGGTTTGCAGCGTTTATTAAAGATACTGGATATAAGACGGATGCTGAGGAATTTGGCTGGTCATTTGTTTTTAATCGTTTTTTATCTAAAGAAGCTAGTAAAAATATAAAAGAATTAGATACGGGAATACCTTGGTGGAGTGCGGTTGATGGGGCATGCTGGTCACGACCTGAAGGCTGGGGGTCCTCGATAGAGGATAGAATGGAGCACCCTGTGATTCATGTGTCTTGGAACGATGCGGTTGCATATTGTCAGTGGGCGGGAAAGAGGCTTCCGACCGAAGCGGAGTGGGAGTATGCTGCACGTGGTGGTCTGATTCAAAAACGTTTTCCATGGGGAGATGAGCTTTACCCTAATGGATTGCATGCATGTAATATTTGGCAAGGTGAATTTCCAAACAATAATAAAGGATCTGATGGGTATATTGGGACGGCTCCAGTAGATTCTTTTTATCCTAATCATTATGGCCTTTATAATATGGTCGGAAATGTATGGGAGTGGTGTCAAGATTGGTTTAGTCCATCTTATCATTTACATGACCGAACGAATAATCCACAAGGACCTCCTTTTGGAGAGATGAGATCGATGAGGGGAGGCTCCTATCTATGTCATGAATCTTATTGTTATAGGTATCGAGTGGCTGCCAGATCAGCAAATGCACCGAATAATACGACGGGAAACTTAGGTTTTAGATGTGTTCAAAATGGTAATAAAGATGATGCTAAAATTTTATAGCGAGTTATAGTAAATAGTGTTATTTATCCGATCTTTTTGATCGTTTTGTTCGAAAAAACGGGGTATGATGTAAGTAATAACCCGAGAGAGAGTGAATTGATAAAAATGAAAAATGGATCGGTATACCAACGTAAGAGAAAGATAGAAGATTATTTAAGAAAGCATGGATCTGCTAGGACGGATGAGTTAAGTAGGTTATTTTCTGTATCTGAAATTACGATTAGGAGAGATCTAAAGGATTTTGAAGAGAAAAATATTCTCGAACGATTTCATGGTGGTGTGCGCTTACTTAAAGATTATACGGATAATGAAGTTCTTTTTGAAGAAAAAGGGGAGAAGTTTAGTAAAGAGAAGGCAGCTATTGCAAGGGAGGTAGTGAAATTACTGAGTGCAGGCGATACGATCTTTTTGAACTCAGGATCAACCTCATTAGCTGTTTTAAATGAACTAAATAATCGGGACAAAACAATCAAAGTGATTACGAATAATGCTTTAGCTCCTACGGTGATTACGAATAATAACGTAGAGCTGATGATAACGGGTGGAGAGTATCGGAAGACATCGAAGTCGTTTGTCGGAGACTTAGCGGTTCCTGTTTTATCGAAGGTGATCGCAACGAAATGTATTTTAGGGGCGAATGGCATTAGCGCGGAGCATGGTATTTCTACATCTGTTTATCAAGAAACACTGATCAATGAACTGATGGTAAAGCATTGTAAAGGCGAATGTATCATTGTTGCTGACGGATCAAAAATCGGTAAGTTTTTTAGCTTTAAAAGTGTTGGGTTGGAAGAAATTGACATTTTGGTGACGGACTCGACGGCTGACCGTGATTATATTGCAAAGATTGAAAAAGCGGGTGTGAAAGTAGTTATCGCCCAAGTAGAGGAGGAGATTGAACAATGATTCGGGAAGAAATACAAGGTGTGGATTTTAAAATGTCTCTCATTGAGAATAACTCAATTTTATTAAATCAGGAAGCTGACACATGGCAAGAAGCTGTTAAAATGGTAGTAGATTTACTCGTTAAAGCGGGAACAGTTACCGAGGAATATTACGATAAAATTATTAAATCGACCGAAGAGCTAGGTGCGTATTATATTCTATGTCCGAAAATGGCGATGCCACACGCCCGTCCGGGAGATTATGTGTTAAAAGATTCATTTAGTTTTTTAACATTGAAAAAGCCGGTCCTATTTCCGGGTGAGCAAGAAGTAGATGTATTGGTTTGCTTAGCGGCTACGAACTCTGATAATCATTTAGAGCAGGCGCTTCCTCAAATTGCTACGTTCTTTTCTCAAGATCAAATTTTTGAAAAAATTTATCGATCTGCAACGGCAGAAGACCTACTAAAATTAATTTAATATGAACCATTTTAGCAAAAGGGACATGTTTGATAAAACGATGTCTCTTTTTTTATAGTATTTATACATAAATTGTCTTGTTAAGAGCAATATGAGTCAAGAATCATAGAAAATAGAGCATTGTGAGATAGTGAAAAAAGAAAGGGCTTTCGTTATACTTTAAGTAAGCCTTTACAAAGAGGCTCTTTTAGAAAAGGAAGATCAGTTAACAATTTAATATGATAGATGCAAAAAATAAAAGCGAGGAGAATGATGATGGAAAAAGTAAGATTAGGCATTATCGGTATTGGTGCGCAAGGCGGAACTTATGCCGGATTTATTTCAGAAGGAAAAGTGAAGAATACGGTCATTGGTGCGATTTGTGATATTGATCCAGAAAAAAAGGCGGTGTGTGCGGAGAAGTATCCAGACGTTCCATTTTACGATAATTATATCGATATGCTTGAGAGCGGCGATGTTGACGCTGTTGTGACAACGGTTCCCCACTACTTTCATCCAGAAATGGGAATGGAAGCATTAAAAAGAGGCATTCACGCTTTAGTAGAAAAACCAGCTGGTGTTTACACAAAGCAAGTGAAGGAATTAAATGAATTTGCTGCTTCAAAACCAGAGTTAACGTTCGGGATCTTTTTCAACCAACGTACAAACCCACTTTACCAAAAGCTAAAAGAATTGATTGACAATGGTGAAATTGGAGAAATCCGTCGGACAAATTGGCTAATTACAACATGGTGGAGACCACAAGGATACTATGATCAAGGATCATGGAGAGCGACATGGGAAGGCGAAGGCGGCGGTGTCCTTGTAAATCAAGCGCCACATCAGCTTGATCTATTCCAATGGATTTGTGGAATGCCTAAGACAGTAACTTCGAATGTGAAGTATGGCTATAGAAGAGATATTGCGGTTGAAGATGAAGTAACAGCGATGTTCGAATACGAAAATGGAGCGAGCGGTGTTTTTGTAACATGTACACATGATGTGTTGGGTACGGATCGCTTTGAAATATTAGGTGAAAAAGGAAAAATTGTTGTTGATGACAGTAAGAAAATTACAATTAAAAGACTTCATACGCCAGAACTTGAAATGAGTAAGTCCATGGATATGAGTGATGTTATGCGACTCTTCTCCGGCGGAGAGCAAACGGATATTTATACAGAAGAAGTGCTAGAGTTCGAAAGTGTATGGGGCGAACAACATATCAATGTTATTGAAAATTTCTCTGCTAATATTTTAGATGGTACACCATTAATCGCACCTGGCAGCGATGGCATTTACGGTGTTACATTAGCGAATGCGATTCATCTATCAAGCTGGTTAGATAAAGAAGTGGAAATTCCATTTGATGAAGAGCTGTACTTAGCTGAACTAAATAAAAGAATCGAAGAAGAAAAGAAACAATCAAATTAATTAGGACAAGCCTGGCACTCTAGTGTCAGGCGAATGTCCAGACAAGCATAGCTTGATATAATAGGAGGGGAAAACATGGAAAAAGGAAAAATTGGCGTTCAAATGATGATGCTTAAAGGGAAAGTTGAAGAAATAGGCGTTTATGAAACAATGAGAAAAGTTAGAGAGCTTGGCTATCGTGCGGTAGAGGTTTCACAAATTCCGATGACGGAAGAAAATGTGTCAGAGCTAAAAAGAGCAAGTGATGATTTTGAGATTGAAATTGCGGCAACATCGGCTGCTCTTGAACCGACAATGCCTGGAATGAAAGTTGAAACATTAACGAATGATTTCGACAAAATTGTAAGTGATTGCAAAAAATTAGATTGTAACTTCATTCGTATTGGAATGCTTCCATTAAATATTATGGGGGATAAAGATCAAATTTTAGCATTCATCCAAAAAGCTGAGGCGATGGCAGAAAGACTTGCTGAGCACGGAATCGAGCTATACTACCATAACCATCATATCGAGTTTCAGCAATATGATGGAAAATATTTAATTGATATGATGAGAGAAGGAACGTCAAAACTTGGATTTGAGCTAGATGTTCACTGGATTCACCGTGGCGGAGCTGATCCTGTTGATGTGATTAATCGTTTCGAAAACCGCATTTCTTTGTTGCATTTAAAAGATTACCGAATTGGTCAGCTTGATATGAGTGCGTTAGATCCTAAAGATATGAGTAAATTCATGCAAGCATTTACGAATATTATTGAATTTGCTGAGGTTGGCGAAGGATCACTTGATATGAAGTCGATCATTGATGCAGGACTTGCAAGTGGTTCGAAGTATTTCTTAGTTGAGCAAGATAATGTATATGGTCGCGATCCGTTCGACTGCCTAGAAACATCAGCGGAAAACTTAAGAAAGCTTGGTTATGCGGACTGGTTTTAATTCGAATCAGCAGAAGTCCCTACTCCTATAAGTATGATTCAAATTAGAGGGAGTTCAAACTCCCCGTACTTGACGCTTCGCTTTTGCTGATTCAGGTTAAGGAAGTCTGCTGCGGATGTCACAGATTTTTTCTAAAGGTACGAAAAAATCTGGACGGACATCATCGATGTAAAATAAAGAATAGTGTGGCTGCCCTTAAACGACTAAATGGGCAGCTTCTTGAGGTGAAGGAATGGATGATTGGCTAATCTCGAATTATCGAAGTAAAACAATAGGTGAACATGTACTCGACTTTCATTCACATGAACAATATGAAATTTACTATTTTCATGGCGGGGACTGTAAATATCTAATCCATCATACGATTTATGATCTTCAACCAGGCGATATTATTATTATGGATGGTTTAACCGCACATCGGGCAAATCCATCAACATTTGTCCCGTATGAGAGAAGTGTCGTTCATTTTTCTCCGAAGTGGATTGAGCCAATCATTGAATCATTACAAATGCCAGACCTTCTTGCTCCATTTAAAGAAATGAATAATAGTTTATTACGTGGAGAAGAAGGGATCGAGAAGCAAACAATCCTTAATTGTATGAAAGAGATTGATCGCCTGTTAAGAGCTGATCAATCATACTTTCTTGATGGAGGAAATTTGAAACAAAAGAGAGAAGTAGAAGCGGAGCTAAAGCTACTCGTTGTATCTATGGTTTTACAAATTTTTAAATTAAGTAAGCTGGAAAATACAAAATGGATGATGGACAAAAGCGAAAAAGACACCCATGTGGAAAATATTGCAAAATACATTAATGAACATTATCAGGAAAAGATTAGTTTGGATGATGTGGCCAACGCGCTTAATTTAAGCAAGTTTTATTTATCTCGTACATTTAAAGAAATAACGGGAACAACCGTTATGGATTATGTAATGACGTGCAGATTAAATCAGGTGAAATATGAACTAGAGATGAGCCCGAAGAAAACACTCGCAGAGGTGGCAATGGACACAGGGTTTGAAAGCCCCGCCCATTTTAGTCGCTTTTTCAAAGAAAAATTGGGAGTCACGCCATCAGAATATCGCAAAAGAAAACAAAAATGAGTAGAAAGAGCATCCGAATATTTGGGAGGATAGGCCATGGAAAAAGTAAAGGTTGGCGTCATTGGTTTAGGGAATATGGGGGCAAGTCACGCGAAGATCTTATTTGATGGAAAAGTAGAAGGGGCAGCACTTGCAGCTGTCTGTGATGCACGACCGGAACAGGGAGAATGGGCAAGGGATCTTTTTGGCGAAGAGGTTCAAGTTTTTTCTGCGATTGACGATTTCTTTAACGACGCTGACATCGATGGTGTATTGATTGCAACCCCTCATTACAGTCATCCAGAACTCGCTATTCGCGCGTTTGAAAATGGTTTGCATGTATTATGTGAAAAACCAGTTGGTGTCTTTACGAAAAATGTAAGGCAAATGAATGAGGTGGCTGAAAAAAGTGGGAAAGTATTTAGTTTAATGTTTAATCAACGAACGAATCCACTTTATCAGAAAGTAAGAGACTTGATTCAATCAGGAGAATTAGGAGAAATTAAGCGAACAAACTGGACGATTACAGATTGGTATCGTCCGCAGAGCTATTATAATTCTGCTGGTTGGCGGGCAACATGGGCTGGAGAAGGTGGAGGTGTTTTACTCAATCAATCTCCACACCAGCTTGATTTATGGCAATGGGTTACTGGAATGATGCCTGTCCGAGTTAGAGGTTTCTGTAGCTTTGGAAAATACCGTAATATCGAAGTCGAAGATGACGTAACGGCTTATGTAGAATATGAAAATGGAGCAACAGGTTTATTTATTACATCTATTGGTGAAGCACCAGGAACAAATCGCTTTGAAATTGTTGGTGATCGTGGGAAGGTTGTTATTGAGGATGATCAAATCACCTTTTGGCGCCTACGCCAATTGGAAAGTGAGTTTAATCGCGAGTATACAGGGCTATTTGGTCAGCCAGAATGCTGGAAAATTGACGTCCCTGTAACGGGAGAAGCAACACATCATCAAGGCATTATGGCGAACTGGGCAGATGCGATCCTAAATGGAACAGAATTATTAGCCCCTGGTGTAGAAGGAATTAATAGCTTAATGATTTCCAATGCCGTTTATTTATCTGCATGGACCGATAATTGGGTGGAACTGCCAATTGATGAAGATCTTTTCTATGAAATGCTTCAAGAAAAGATTCAACAATCGACTGCAAATATGAAGAGTGGAGTGAAATAAATATGAAAAATGATGGTATGAACTATGCTCCGAAAGGTAAAGTAAATCGTGTTGTTGCTGAAGGAGAATTTATTATTGCGGCGATATCCCTTGATCATGGACATATTTATGGAATGTGTAATGGATTAACGGAAGCAGGTGCAACATTAAAATGGGTGTATGATCCAGATCCTGCAAAAGTAGAAAAATTTATCGAATCTTTCCCAGGTGTGAAGGCTGCTGAAAGCCAAGAGCAAATTTTGCAAGATGAGGAAGTAAAGCTTATTGCAGCAGCTGCAATTCCATCCGAACGAGGACCGCTTGGCGTTCGCGTTATGGAAAGCGGAAAAGATTATTTTACAGATAAAACGCCTTTTACAACGATGGGTCAGTTGGAGGCAGCAAAAGAAACAGCCCAACGTACAGGAAAGAAATATATGGTTTACTATTCCGAGCGCTTGCACGTAGAAAGTGCTGTATATGCTGGACAACTTATTGAGCAAGGTGCAATTGGACGTGTGCTTCAAGTATCAAACTTTGCACCCCATCTCCTCAATGCACCATCACGTCCAGAATGGTTCTTCCAAAAAGAGAAATATGGCGGGATATTATGTGATATTGGAAGCCACCAAATTGAGCAGTTCCTCTACTTCTCTGGCAATACAGATGCGGAAGTCGTGCGAAGCCAAGTAGCAAACTATGCAGCGAAGGATTATCCGGAGCTTGAAGACTTCGGTGATGCGATGCTCGTTGGTGCAAACGGCGCAACTCAATATTTTCGTGTAGACTGGCTCACTCCAGATGGGCTTGGTGTGTGGGGAGATGGGCGTACATTTATCCTAGGAACAGACGGATATATTGAAATAAGAAAATATATTGACATTGCCCGTGATGCTGAAGGCGATCAAGTGTATTTGTCCAATAAAGAAGGAACGTATCATTATTCCGTAAAAGGCCAAGTTGGATTCCCGTTTTTCGGTGAATTGATCCTTGACTGCATCAATCGCACTGAAAATGCAATGACTCAGGAGCATGCATTTAAAGCAGCTGAGCTTTGCCTAATTGCGCAAGAGAAAGCAGTACGTTTGGAGTAGAAAGTAAATGAATGGAAATCCCGTGTAAGTGTGAAACGCCTTTAGGTTTTTCTATTCCACTAAGATTTAAAGTAAACAGGTTTTGGAAAGTAACACTTTTAGGATTTTTTACTTCATGCTTAGTTGAGGTTATACAATTATTCACTTCTATACGTTCATTTGATGTGGATGACCTTATACTAAATACACTTGGAGCAATGATAGGGTTTGTTCTTTATCGACTATTCGATAAAGTTAGACCCTTAACAAAAGCAAATTAGAATGATTTTCATGATAAAGCCTTAAATCTTTTAAAGAGATTAAGGCTTTTTGTATTCTGTCCCGTGTTTCCAAGGAGTTTGAAAAATTAATTCTCGATCAGCGAGATCTTGATAAGACGCTGGAAAAATCGAAAAATGGTACTAGAAATCAATGAAAAAAATAAGTAATTTTATCTAAATGAACAAAAAACTGTGGACTTCCACCAGTTTTTTATTTACATATCCTATACTACACAAGATATTATGAGTAGGCGTAATCAGAGGTAGTTAGATTGTATTACCCGATTTACTTCATAATTAGCGGTTATATCTAATCTCCCCTTATTCATTTCTAGGAAGAGGCTGATATCATGCCAACATGATGCGGCTATTGCCTATTCAATCTCATGCTATACTTAATATAAGTAAACAAGAAAGGATGCTATATTCATGAAGCAGCATGATTTTACGAGTGGCAATATTTGGAGACAGCTGCTCGTTTTTTCGATGCCGATTTTATTAACGAATTTATTGCAAGTTTCATATCAGTTTATTGATAGCTTATGGGTGGGAAATCTGCTTGGAGCGAATGCGCTCGGCGCGGTGGCGGTTTCGAGTACGGTTATTTTCACTGTATTATCTTTTATTATTGGTGTTAATAATGCTACGCTAACGATTTTATCCCAGTTAAAGGGGAAGGAAGACCCGAGACAACTGAAAAGCTACGTCAATGCATTTATCGTTATCCTATCGATCATGTCGATTTTGCTTGGGGTCGTCGGTTTTCTCTTTGCGGAACAGATTTTAAGATTACTAGGAACACCGGAAACGATGCTAGATTACGCAGTAAGCTATTTGCGAATTAACTTTCTTGGGATTCTTTTTTTATTCGGTTATAACTTTATTGGTACGGTGTTTCGGGCGTTAGGAAATAGTAAAACACCGCTTCGGTTTGTCACTATCGCTGTTATTTTAAATGCCGTTTTAGATCCTATTTTTATCTACGTGTTTGATTGGGGAATCGAAGGGGCTGCATATGCAACGGTCGTTGCTCAAGGAGTAGCATTTTTGTACGGTTTATTTGTGAGCTTACATCATAAACTGATTCCGTTTTCTATCCCAACAATTCCCAAAAGGGCAGAAGTGTCATTGATTTTAAAGCAAGGTATTCCTGCTGGCTTACAAATGATGGTGATTTCGGCTGGAATGGCTGCGATCATGAGTGTCGTCGCATCGCTCGGAGATAATGCCGTGGCGGGATTCGGTGCGGCTCAGCGGCTTGATAGCATTCTTATGCTACCTGCCCATGCGCTCGGTACAGCTGTGAATAGTATGGCAGGACAAAATATTGCAGCTGGAAAATGGCAACGTGTAAGGCAAATCTCATTATATGCCACTCTATTAAACTTAGGTGCGATGCTTATAGCTGCTGTCGGCATATTTTTCTTTGCGGGCTGGGGGATTCGTCTTTTTATTTCTGATGAAGGTGCAGTAAAGTTTGGAACGGAATATGTAAAAATCATCGCCTTCTTTTATCCATTTCTCGGTCTTAACTTCATTTGGAACGGAATTGTTCGTGCCTCGGGTGCAATGTTCCAAGTGCTCGTATTGAATATTATTTCATTTTGGATATTGCGCTACCCGCTCACTTTTCTGTTCACAAGTATGTTTGGTGAAAAAGGAGTAGGGATGGGAATGGCAGTCAGCTTTATGATTGGCAGTGTTACCGCATATGCTTATTACCGATTTGGGAATTGGAGGAAGAAAGAGTTGTTTAATGCTACTCTGTAAAAAATATGAAGTTGCCTTGAATAAGGAAGATAAAGGAGAATACAAAATGGAATTTTATCAAGCAAATCAACAGGATGTTGAAGGAGTTGCTGATCTGTTTGATCGATATCGGCAATTTTATCAACAGCCTGCAAGTAATACAGATGCATATAGATTTATAAAGGAACGTATTGTAAATGGTGATTCTATTATTTTTGTGGCAAAGAAAGAGATGGAATACATCGGGTTTGTTCAGCTTTATCCAACTTATTCTTCGATCGCCATGAAAAAGGCGTGGATTTTAAACGATTTGTATGTTGTTGAGAAGGAACGCCGAGTCGGTGTTGCTCAGCAATTATTAAATCTAGCAATGAATTTAGGTCAACAAACAGATGCTGCTTATATTACATTAGAGACAGCTCCTATGAATAGCGGAGCTAAACAATTATATGAAAAGAATGGGTTTGTTTGTGATACAGCATTTGAGCATCATACATTGAGCTTTACATCTAAATAATAAGAAATAAGAAAAGAAGAGTGTATATATTTTTATAACTACTCTTCTTTTTTGTATTATGAAGGTGAATGAAATTAAACAATCGAGCAAAAAGGGTTGCTCCTTAAAAACTGAAAAAATATAAAAAAATCTCGTAGCAGTTGAATTTCTTTTTTAAAAACTGTAAAGTGAACATAAACGAACAAAAGTGGAAGTGTGAATAGAATGCTAAGTGCGAAAAGACATGAAATCATTTTGGAAATTCTTGATAAAGAGAACATGATTAAAGTTTCTCAATTAAGTAAAGAGCTAGGTGTGACTGAAAAAACGATTCGTATGGATTTAATGACGCTTGAGGAAAAAGGTTTGCTGCAGCGTGTTCATGGTGGAGCAGTACCTGTTCAATCGTCCGGTTTGTTCCCGATTGCGGAACGCCAAGAAAAGTATACATCAGAAAAGCAGCGAATCGCACAAAAGGCTGTAGAAAACATTGAAGATGGAGATACGATTTATCTCGATGGCGGGAGTACGATGAGGGAAATTGCTAAACTTCTTGATCCGTACAGGGTAACGGTTATCACAAATGATCTGCGAATTGCTAGCATTATTGCTGAAATGAGTAAGCCAGATTTAATTATGCTAGGTGGAATGCCGGTTGGATCAACGACTTCGCTATATGGACCATTAGCTAAAGATGCCCTTCAAAACATTCATGTGAAACATCTTTTTCTAGCAACAACCGGTCTATCTTTGGAGCATGGTTTAACTGTTTTCCACACATTACATGCTGAATATAAGCGGGAAATCATGAAAATCGCAGAGCAAATTACGTTATGCTGTGACCATACAAAGATTGGTAATATGGCGTTATTTAAATTTGCCGATATACCTGAAGTCCACACGATCATTACAGATCAACGACCGGAAGATAAATATATTGACTATTTTTCAGAGAACCATGTAAAACTCATTGTCGTATGAGAAAGTTTCAAGTTAAGTATCTGGACGCAATTACGCCTTGGCGTAATTGATTTTATCGCTTGACATGTTCGAAAATGTTCGATAGTATTAAATTACGAACAAAATAATACATTAAAAGGATGTGTACCAATGTCCTCTATTTTTCAATTAGATGGAAAGACAGCCCTAGTTACCGGGGTTAGCCGTGGATTAGGGAAAGGGATTGCGTTAGGTTTTGCAAAAGCTGGAGCTGATATTGTAGGAATTAGTGTCAGCAACATGGATGAAACAAAGCAAGAAGTAGAAAAACTAGGTCGCAAGTTTTATGACATTACTGCTGATTTCTTAGATTTAGAGGCGGTAAAAAAAGCAGCCAAGGAAGCGATTGAAAAAGCAGGCAAGATTGATATTTTAGTAAATAATGCAGGGATTATTCGTAGAAATGATGCGAAGGATTTTACAGAAGAGGATTGGAACGACGTGTTGAACGTTAACCTTAATGCCCTTTATTCGATTAGCCATATTATCGGCAATCATATGATAGAAAATGAAAAAGGGAAAATCATTAATATCGCCTCGATGCTTTCATTCCAAGGTGGAATCCGTGTGCCGGCATATACAGCAAGTAAGCATGCAGTTGCGGGCTTGACGAAAGCGCTATCTAACGAATGGGCAAAGCTTGGTATAAATGTAAACGCTATTGCGCCAGGATATATGGCGACTGACAACACAGAAGCATTGCGGGAAGATCCTGTGAGAAGTACAAATATTTTAGGAAGAATTCCAGCAGGGCGTTGGGGAACACCAGAAGATTTAGTTGGCCCAGCGGTATTCCTAGCTTCTGATTCCTCTGACTATGTAAGCGGTCATATCTTATGTGTTGATGGCGGTTGGATGAGCAGTTAATGCTCGGTCGACACGCTTAAAAATATACTAAACTATTAAATTTCAGGAGGTTTTTTATAATGGAAATTCGTCACTCACGTCATTATAAAGAAGTAGAGCGCTTTAACACGGAAGAGTTAAGAGAGAATTTTTTAGTGCAAAACCTATTCGTTCCAGGTGAACTAAAACTGGTTTATTCACATGAAGATCGTATGATCGTTGGTGGAGCATGCCCGACAAACGAAGCAATTAAGCTTGATGCTGGAGATGCTTTAAGAACAGAATATTTTCTAGAGCGTCGTGAAATAGGAATCGTAAATATCGGTGGAGCAGGACTTGTTACTGCTGGTGGAAAAGATTATGAGCTTGGTCCAAGAGATTGCTTATACGTTGGTAAAGGTGTAGAAGAAGTTCTTTTCAAAAATGTAGACGAAGAGAATCCAGCAAAATTCTACCTAATGTCAACGACTGCTCATAAAGAAATTGAAATTCAAAAAATGAGCATTCAAGAAGCAACTCCAAATCATCTTGGTGCAGTAGAAACATCAAACAAACGTACAATTTATCAATATATCCATGCGGGCGGACTAAAAAGCTGCCAGTTGATGCTTGGTATGACAATTCTTGAAGATAATAGCCTTTGGAATACAATGCCAGCTCACGTTCATGACCGCCGTTCTGAAATTTACCTATACTTTGATATGAAAGAAGATACACGCGTATTCCACTTCATGGGTAAACCAGATGAGACTCGTCACCTTGTGATGAAAAATGAAGAAGTGGTTATTTCACCACCATATTCGATTCACTCAGGTGTAGCAACAGGTTCTTACACATTCATTTGGGCAATGGGTGGAGAAAACTACACGTTCACAGACATGGACGCAGTAGCAATGGACGAACTTAAATAATACCAAAAGTGCCGAGGATAACACTCTCGGCACTATTTTATCTATTGATGTTACTATTGACGAATATCGATCCATAAACGATCTTCCGCATTCATGTCTTCAGTGTCTCCGAAGCCACTGTAATGGAAAGCATCAAGAAAGATGGAATCCAGTTTATCCTCATCTACAAAATAACCTAGGTTAACCTTCACCGTTTGTCCTGGCTCGATACGGCCAATATTGTAAAAGCTTTTTCCGTCTCCGTGAGGTTCTAGATAATCCACTTCACCAGTCATTATACTTTCTTCGGCAATTCCATTTTCTCCAGCATAGTTCCATACATTTTTTTCCGATTTAAGCACTTGTAAAGACGGGTGCATGTAGATTTCTTCTATTGCTTGATCACTATTGTTTTTCACGGTTGTTGTCAGATAGACAAATTTGAGATTCACTAATTTGGACTCTACTAATTTGTGAATGGAATCCTTCCCATTTCCGACTTTATATACATCCCTTTTGTACGGGAGCAATTTATTCGTCTGATCTAAAGCCTTATTCTCGCTTAGCCTCTCAATGCCCATATCATTAAAATTCCCTTGTTTAAAATCCGAGATTGAATCAAAGACTTCTACTTTTTCTACAACAAATTCAAGTTTGCTAACAGATTCAGCGCTATCTAACGTTACTGGAACCCTTTGTCCTACATTAAATAATTGTTTGCTGTTTTTTTTCAAAGGAATAACGCGAGACTCCGTTGGTTCTTTCACATTGCTGAAAAGGGGTTCATCATAATCTACTGTATATGATGCCATTTCTTCTGATGTTGGTTCAAGTGAAATGTTCTCTATGACTTTCATCATTTGTTCATCACTCACATCATTTCCAATGTAACTTTGTAACATAATCCCTTCTTCCTCGAATAAGAGAAAGACCTGTCTATCAAACACTACATTTTTGTTTCCAGTATCTTTATTTACAATCACTGCTTTTCTGCCGTTTATCTCCTTTTCATCGTAGCCGACTGAATATAAAGTTTGGAAATCGGAGTTTTTTCCTAATCTCCAAAGAATGAATGAAAACCCACCATTTGCATAGTTATCTTTAAAGGAATATTTCATAGCTAAGCTATCATTGGCTTCCATATTTTCTGGTAAATAACCGACTTTCATTTGATACCAACTGTCTCTCTTTTTGAAAATCTTATTTGTCACTGAAACAATCACTTCATAATTTTGTTTTTGAACAATGATATCATAGGCCTTTACTGCTCCAAAAACAGTTGTTGGCATGGCAATCAATAAGCAGGCAGCGGCGATTAAAATACGATTCCTTTTACGTTTGGGTTGTGATTGTTTACCCTTCATTCTGATCTCATCCATAAACAATTTCTTTTTGAGCTTGTATGTATCTGAAAATTCATGTTGTTCATCCAGTTTATCAAAATCTTCTAAAGCAATTTTTTCGGCTAAGTCATCCATTTTTTTTAAGTTCTTCAATTTCATCATATTGTCGACCTCCTATAATATTAAGCACTCGTTTTCGAGCTCGTTCAAATTGCTTGCGGACGTTAACTTCGGTAATTCCTGTTAGCTTTGAGATTTCCCGATAAGTTAAGTCATAAAAGACTTTATACTTAAAAACCTGTTTGTAAGAATCTTTTAATGTTGTTAGCAATGTATCAATTTGAGCCTCAGTCATAAAAGACTGTTCCCACTTTTCAATATTTTCATCTGCTACTCCTGCCGTTTCTCTATGATATTCTTCTAAGAATATGTCACGACGTTTATTTTTCCGATAACTGTCAATCGCTTTGTTTTTCGCAATTCTTAAAATGTAGCGTTTAAGCTCTTGGGTGTCCAAGCCGCAGATTTTTTCAAGATGCTGATAAAGAGTAATAAATGTCTCTTGGACTGTATCTTCAGCCTGCTGAACATTATTCAAAATAGAATGGGCTACATAGTAAACTTTTTGTTCATACAACTCATATAGCTCTTCCATCTTTTCGTAATCTTTGTTTGTATTTTTCATCTTATCCCTCCTCTCACTCTATATAACGAATGGAAGCTGTACTTTTGTGACACTTCATCCAACTATTAGAAGGAGCCATAGCTGTAAAGTTTGCTTCATACAATTGTGAGTTGAAAACGTTGGTGGCTTGATATTCGTAGGAACGTCTAGATAAAAAAAGTTGCATAGTATGTAGCAACTTTAAAGTGAAAAGAAATTCTGGAGATTTCACGTGGTTTTTCTCCTAAAGTGGAAAACACTAAAAAGACTGACTCCTCGTCAGTCTTCTCTTACAGATGCACATGAATCTCGCTCAGTCAAAAGGGGATCGAGCGTTTGGATAAGGGGGATAGCTTCTGCTTTCTCGATCGAATGCAAGATCGTCTGAACAATTTTAACGGCCATTCGATCGACGGGGACGCCGACGCTAGTTAAAGGAATTTCCATATTTTCCATTTGTGGAATATTGTCGTAGCTGATGATGGAAATGTCTTTTGGGATGATTAAATTGGCTTCACGAATGGCTCGAACAATTCCGGCGCTAAGGTCATAGCTTGCTCCGATAACAGCGGTTGGCAAGGAGCTTGCTTGAAGGAACCGCTTTGCCGCCATGTAACCATCGTACCAGCTTAACCCCCCAGTATTGATTAAAAGATCATGATTAAATGGTAACTGGAAGTGTTCCATCGCCTTTTGAAAGCCTTTGTATTTTTCAATTTGCCGATCATCAATCGATGAAAAGTCACCAACGAAAGCAATATGTTTATGGCCATATTGAACAAGATGTTCAACCGCAGTGTACATCGCCTTTTGATAATTTACATCAATAATTGGTAAGTTTTTGCCTTCGCCAACACCATAAGAAATAATCGGGATTGAAATTGTAAAATTATCGAGCTTTTCATTATCTTCATTAAAAATAATGATTCCCTCTGCTTGGTATCTTTTAAAAATATCAAGCGATGTTTGAATTGGGTTGATCGATAGAATCATTGAATAGCCATTCCTTGTAATCTCCTCATTGATCTTAGTTGCAAGTACGGAATGGGCCATTCGCTCTAATGTTGGCCAGGCAAGACCAATCAGCTTCGATTCCTTTTTTACTAACCGCTGTGCTGCATAATTGGGTTCATATCCCATTTGATTCGCAATTTCAATAATTTTGTTTTTCGTTTCTGGTTTCACGAGCGGGCTATGATTTAAAGCCTTTGAAACGGTAGAGTAGCTAACTCCAGCTGCTACGGCAATATCTTTAATGGTTACAGACATGTCTATCACTCATTTATTTAATAGATTTGCCCATAATCATAACATAAATTAACAACGTTGTTAATTTAAAGTTTAATTAAGTGGAAAGCGCTTGAATTTTTTCTTTTTCTACTTTAAACTTAAAGATACCTAACAACGTTGTTATTTTGCGTTGAAATAATTTGAATGTAGGTGAATGGAATGAAAAAGTTTATGGATGATGATTTTTTATTAAATAGTCAAACAGCAATTGAGTTGTATCAAAATTATGCTAAAGATATGCCAATCATCGATTACCACTGTCATTTAAGTCCACAGGAAATATATGAGAATAAAACTTTTAAAAATATTACAGAAGCATGGCTATATGGCGACCATTACAAATGGAGAGTTATGCGTGCGAACGGAATTGAAGAAAAGTACATCACAGGCGATGCTGACGATTATGAAAAATTCCTAGCATGGGCGAAAACGGTTCCGATGACAATTGGTAACCCGCTTTATAATTGGACGCATCTCGAGCTGCAACGCTTCTTCGGCATTCACGATATTTTAAACGAAGAAAGTGCACCAGCTATTTGGGAGAAAGTAAATGCTCAATTAACAGGTGAAGGCTTTGGCGCAAGAGATTTAATCGTAAAATCAAACGTAGAAGTCGTTTGTACAACAGATGATCCAATTGATTCACTTGAATACCATGCAAAATTAAAAGAAGATAAAGAGTTCAATGTAAAAGTTTTACCAAGCTTCCGTCCTGATAAAGGACTTGAAATTAACCAAGCTGGTTATGTGGAATGGGTACAAAAGCTTGCTGAAGTTTCTGGTCAAAACATTGAAACGTACGCTGATTTCTTAGCTGCAATGAGTGCAAGAATCGAATTTTTCCATTCAAAGGGTGGACGAGTATCTGACCATGCTTTGAATACGGTCGTGTATACAGAGTGTACAGAAGAAGAAGCAGCTGATATTTTTGCCAAAGCTCTTAAAGGTGAAAGTGTATCTGCTGAGGAAGAGGAAAAGTACAAATCATACACGCTTACGTATATTGGAAAAGAATATGCGAGACTTGGCTGGGTTATGCAATATCATATGCATGCATTGCGTAACAATAACACAAGAATGGTTGAAAAATTAGGTCCAGATACTGGATTTGACAGCATTAACGACGGAATTTTAGCTAGACCATTATCACAGTTGCTTAACTCACTTGAAAAAGAAGATGCACTTCCAAAAACGATTCTTTATTCATTGAATCCGAAAGACAATTACGTTCTTGGAACGATGATTGGTAACTTCCAAGGTGGTGGAACGGCTGGGAAAATTCAGTTCGGTACTGCTTGGTGGTTCAATGATCAAAAAGATGGAATGCTAGAGCAAATGAAGGCACTCGCGAATTTAGGATTATTCAGCCAATTTATCGGTATGCTGACAGACTCAAGAAGTTTCCTGTCTTACACAAGACATGAATATTTCCGTCGTCTCGTATGTGACTTAATTGGTAGCTGGGTAGAAGGTGGAGAATATCCAAACGATAAAGCAATGCTAGAAAAGATTGTAAAAGGCATCTGCTATGACAACGCTAAAGAATATTTCCAATTTGATCAAGTTCAATGATTGAGCAATAATCAGTGGGGCTTTATCCCCGCTGATTATTTATTTTTGAAATGTGACAATTCATAGACAATTTAATATTTCATGATTTTAAATTGGAAAATCCGCTATAATATAAGGAATAATTAGCCCGGATCGGATTACGATCCGGGTCAATTTATACCCTTTTTAATTATGTGAAAATACGCTCAACATTTCACGATTACTTTATTTAAACATTAATGGAGGAAGAGACAGATGATAACGACGGCAATGGACATAAGAGTGGAGTCTGATTTTTTAGGCTCAAAAGAAGTGCCTGCTCATGCGTACTATGGAATTCAAACATTGCGTGCTGCAGAAAATTTTCCAATCACGGGATATCGAATTCACCCAGACTTAATTAAAGCGACAGCAATGGTAAAGAAGGCTGCAGCGGTTGCGAATATTGAAGTTGGTCTTCTTGAGAAGCAAATTGGAGATGCGATTGCGAAAGCTGCCGAAGAAGTGAGTGAAGGGCTTTTACACGATCAGTTTATTGTCGATCCGATTCAAGGTGGTGCTGGAACTTCTATCAATATGAATGCGAATGAAGTAATTGCGAATCGTGCGCTTGAACTACTTGGCAGGGAAAAAGGCGATTATGCATACATAAGCCCAAATTCACACGTCAATATGTCACAGTCAACGAATGATGCGGTTCCAACTGCGATTCACATTGCGGTACTCATTCAGTTGGATCAATTATTAGTAACGATGGAAAAAATGCACGCTGTTTTTGTCGAAAAACAAACGGAATTTGATCATATTATTAAAATGGGCCGTACACATTTGCAAGATGCGGTGCCGATTCGTCTTGGGCAAGAATTTGCGGCATACGCTCGTGTTATTGCCCGTGATATTAAACGGATTAGTCGTACACGTGAAAGTTTATATGAAGTGAATTTAGGGGCAACAGCAGTAGGGACAGGTCTTAATGCTGATCCGCAGTATATTATGTCTGCAGTTCGTCATCTTGCTGAAATAAGCGCCTACCCAATTAGACCTGCTGAGCATCTCGTTGATGCGACGCAAAATACGGATGCATATACTGAAGTATCCTCAGCATTAAAAATTTGCATGCTGAATATGTCGAAAATTGCCAATGACTTACGGTTGATGGCATCTGGACCGAAAGCGGGAATGGCGGAAATTAACTTGCCATTAAGGCAGCCAGGATCATCAATTATGCCTGGAAAAGTAAACCCAGTTATGGCTGAGCTAATTAATCAAATCGCGTTCCAAGTTAATGGAAATGATCATACGGTCAGTCTTGCTTCGGAGGCAGGTCAATTTGAACTGAATGTGATGGGACCAGTCTTAGTATTTAACTTATTGCAGTCTATTTCCATTATGAATAATGGCTTCAACGTATTTACGGAATATTGTGCACAAGGCATTACAGCTAATGAAGAACAAATGAAGCATTATGTCGATACGAGTATCGGAATTTTAACGGCTGTTAATCCACATATCGGCTATGAAGCAGCAGCAAAGATTGCAAGAGAAGCACTGCTCACAGGTAAATCTGTCAGAGAAATGTGTGTAGAGCACGGCGTGTTAACAGAAGCTGAGCTTGACCAAATTTTAAATCCATATGAAATGACAGAACCGGGCATCTCTGGTTCGGCATTATTAGTAAAATAAGCAAAGTGTAGACCGAGACTTGGTCTACACTTTTTTAAGATAAATAGAAATCGTTAGTTAGGTAATGCGGGATCAATCTCCGCCCGCACCGCCCCCGCCATCACCGCCGCCTCCGTCACCACCACCACCGCCGCTATCGCCGCCCCATCCACTATTCGAATCACTTTCAGCAAAAAAGCTATCGAAAAAGCTTCCAGGCGCTTTGCTCCAATTCCATGTTTTGATCAAATAACCGATAGGCTCTTCACCTGTCAGAACAAGTGAGGCTAATGGAGCTGTACTGGAAATGTCCTCAATCGGCCTTCGCGTATGAGTAGCAGCAATCGGAAATTTTTTCACCTTTAAGAGTATGGCACGTGTCATCCATTTTTCAAGCTCCTGATCAGAAGAATATTCTGGAATGCCATCATGTGCAAGCACTGCTTTAAAATGGCGAATTTCTGCTCTTCTTTCTGCCAGTTCCCTTGATAAAATATACCGCGGTGTTAACATGAAAACGATAATTAAAAGCAATAAGAATATCGATAAATGTGGAAGTAATTCTGTACCTACTGCCAAGAATCCAGCAATGATCGATACCGCAAATAATGAAATGATACGCCGCTTATTCGTTGCCGGCCATGCTTTTTTGATTGAAAAAAGGGCGAGGATGAGATAGACGATCATCCAAAATCCGTTATCAGGATGAACCAAATAAGCAATACAAACTGCAAGTACTGCTAAAATCATAAAAATACGGATCGTAATTAAATAAAACGTACCACTGATTTGTTTAGCTTCTGTCATTTGTTCTAAGACAGTGTCCATCCACAACTTTTCATTCTTTTTGATCTTTTCTACAACGCGATTATGACTATGATAATTTCCTCGCTTTTTGTTCGTTGCTGTTGCCCCATATAATTTATTCATAAAGAAAATACGAATGCCTTGTTTTACCCGCTTGCTAAATAACCAATCCATCAGCAGTTTCTCCGACTTGGTGAAAGCTGGGGTTGGAGGATTAAAGGTAAAAGTAAGGGTATGGTTCGGTGCTTCTGGTTCCCTTTGCAGCCTCGTGATTGTTGCCGTCTTTTTAGCCGTTGCATAGCCTCTTTCAACGAGTGAATAAACGCCAGCAAAGAAAGCGTATGAATCATATACTCCAGCTCGATCGATCATGTATAAGTCTAGAGGATCGTATTGTAACATATGATCGAGACTTGCCTCTCTTTTTAAACGGCGTTGAGGAAGCAGCAGTAGCATAATCGCCGCGACCACGAGCATTCCTGAAGCGATCATTAATGTGTGAGCAAACGTTGTTGAGTTATTTTGTTTGATGATGTTTCCGCCAGGCAGATTTTCTTCTTGAGCGATTGCTTTTTCCAAAGGGATCGGCTCGGTCGATTTTGCTTGCTCAGACATAATCGCGGATGGAAATAAGAGGCGTGTTTCCGTTAATTGATATGCCTTAGAATGGGGTGTGAAAAAACGTACCAATTCCTCTGATTTATGTGTGATTGTCCCTTCGGCATCATGAAAATAGGCATGATATTGATCAAGCTTCATTGTTTCTGGAAAGACGAGATCAATCGTCACATCATGTAAATCGACATCGTGATTCTGACCCGTACCGAAAAAGGGAATCGTTAAATCGCTATATGCTTCATAGGATTTTACGGCATTTTTTAGTATGTAAACATAAACAATCGTCTTCTGTTCATCTTGTGCAGGAAGAGTAGCAAAATAATGATTTTTTTCTAAGGAAACATCGAGTGCACGCAAGTCTTCTTTAGTCATGGCCCCAAGTTCAGTATTTGGATTGATGAGTTCATAAGCCTCAAAGTTTTCAACCCCGTCATGGTAATCACTATGGATCGAGCGCCTCACGACACTGTATTCGCCATTAAACATATAGGTGAAAGCCTCATTAACGAGTAAGTCACCGTTAGGAGAAATCCAGACTCTAATATGTACATCATCAATAGAAAGTGATCGAGCAGATACTTGTGGCACAAAAATAATAAAACATAAACAAGTGAATAATAAGTAGAGTTGTAACCTTTTCAACGTATCCCTCCATTGTGAATATTTTCCATAGAATCATAGCCTTTTGGAGTGATAAAGTCCATGGGGAAAAGGTATGAGATCTGTTGGAACGGATTGAATATTTCACTATGGAAAAACTTGGTCACAAATCAAAAAGGACAAGGCCCGACGCTCTGTCCTTTTTTGTTACTATTTCTCAATCTTAAAGCCAATTTTACCAAACTGGTCGGCGTTTTCCATTCTTTTAAAAGCTTGTTCGAATTGATCTAATGAAAAAATTTGATCCATAACAGGCCGGATTTGATGTTTTTCAATAAATTGAAGCATTTCCTTAAATTCTTCCGCGCTGCCCATTGTCGTTCCAAGCAGATTGTATTGTCCGTAGAAAAAGTCACGTAAATTTAGTTGGATTTCATCCCCAGCAGATGCGCCAAATGCAACGATTGTCCCGCCTGGGCGAAGCAGGCTAAGGGATTTGTTAAATGTTGCTGCTCCAACAGACTCAATGATGAGATCTACTTTTTCACCTTCGAGCGCTTCTTCCCAATCTATATTGCTATCAATCGCTTTATCTGCCCCAAGTTCAAGTGCTTGCTCACATTTTTCTTTCGAGCGCGAAGTAACATAGACGGTTGCCCCAACAGCCTTTGCAAATTGCAGAATAAAAGTTGCGACACCACTGCCAATACCCGGCAGGAACAATGTTTTCTCAGCAGCAATTTTACCCCTTGTAAAGAGAGCGCGATAAGCGGTTAATGCAGCAAGTGATAAGACGCCTGCTTCTTCCCATGTTAAATAATCTGGTTTCGGTACGATGTTTTCGGCAGGGAGTATGATTTGTTCGGCAAAAGTTCCATGCCCAGGCAAACCAACAATATCAAATCCTTTTGGCGGTGCCTCACTATTTTCCATCCAACCAAGCCCTGGATTAATGATGACTTCGTCTCCGACCTGAACATTTGTCACACCTTCGCCAACAGCAGCAACGATTCCAGCCCCATCAGAACCAATGATTAATGGTGGATCAGTTGGTTGATGGCGATGGAGCACAAATAAATCACGGTGATTTAAGCCAGCCGTTTTCAGACGAATTTTCACCTCGCCAGCCTGTGGCTGTGCTTCATCTATATTCCGATAAGATAATCCTTGTAATCCAGCAATCTTTTCATGTACGACAGCTCTCAATTCCATCCCTCCATTTGCCAAGTGACTGACTTTCGTCTAGCACTTGAACAATTCTGACAAATCTATCATACCCTATTTTTGTTATTTTCGTAACAAATCTCCTCGTTGTTAAAGTCCTAAACTTTCAATTTGATCCATAAATTGAGTGATTTCATTTAGAGTCTTCAAGATTTCCGAGTTTTCAAGTACCGCTGGGTCCAGCTCCCCATTTTCAATATTAGTTAAATATAAATCAATTCCTTCTTGAAGCTTCGTATTGGTGCTTTCGATTTTCTCATGAATTTCAGCAGCGATTGATGGAGCTTCGATTTCATTAAAAGCAATAATTTCTTCCTGCATTTTGAGCAATTCCATTTCTAAATTATCTCGTGCCTCAGTATTAGTGACTGCATCTTGGGCAAGAGAAGGGACTTCCTCAGCAAATCCCTTTGCGGTGTTTATATAGTCCGTTACTTTATTTGCATATTCGAGCGAGTTATTTACCTCACCTAGAAGCGAACAGCCACTAACGATTAGTATGGATAGTAATCCAATTACAGCAATGATTTTTTTCATGAATATCCTCCTGTTATTTATAAAGTTTTTTATACAAAGCAGCAATCAAATTTAAAATGAAAGCAGGTATCTTTTTTGGAAATAAAGATATTGAATAGAGACGGTAAAAGGCTCTTTTAAGATGTTCCCATTGTTTGTAATGCTTTGTTTGCCGAAATCGAGCTACATCAATAATTTTTATTTCTTCTTGAGAAGTTAAGAATATATTTCGCAAGTGAATATCAGAAGGGGTCAATCCTTCATTCTCAGCTAAGCTTAAGGCAAGATCAACTTCCTTAATATGGTCTTCTGAAATACGGATTCCGAGAGTTAGACATTCAAAAAGCGTGTGGCCTTCAATATAATCGATGACAATATAATTTGGGCCCGCTTCGTACAAAGTAGGGTAATAATCTATGTGTTGAATGCGATTATAAATATCCGCCTCTTCTTGGGCGATCTGATTAAATTGTGGAAAAAATACCTTTATTGCCTTGTTTGTATCTTTTATTTTAAATACAAAGGCGCTTCGTCCGACGCCAGCAAGGGTTAATGATTGATCAAACTGGATGAGCTTATTGTTTTGCTTGTCTATCACTACACTTGCTGCTAACTCGTTATAGAAACTTAACATATGAACTCCTTTCGACGTTATTGCACCAAAATAAAAAAGACCTTACCAAAGAATGGTAAGGTCTCGCAAACAACAAAGTTGCCAACAAAGCCGAGGAATGGATCCTGGATTGACGACTTTGTTGTATAGCTACTCCCCTTAAAGGATAATGGTTTATTTATTTTGCTGTTTTTATTATAGGGGTATGAATCCATGCCGTCAACGTAATAAACTTCCAAGTATCTTCAAACATCGTTAATAGTTTGTTCATACTTCCTGGATAAAATATACACATGAAGAAGATCAGGGAGGAATGGAACATGAAAGAGATCAACGAAAATAATGCAACGGATAAAAACCGTTGGAAGCCTGGGAAATCGAAATTGAGCCGGTTTTTATCGACAGTGGGTGCAGGTGTGATTGGATCGGTGTTGACTCTGACTGTTGTAACGAATACATCAATGTTGGAAAAAAATGATGTTTCAGGAACAAATGAGATTCCAGTTGTACAAACGGATAAAGACCAATCATATAATGTAGCACAAACATCAGCAAATTCGGCATCATTAGCAGATATGGTGGAGCATGCGTCGAAATCAATCGTTGGGGTTGTTAATTATAAATATAACGAGAATCGATTTGCAAGAGATTCCGAAATCCAGCCTGCTGGATCAGGGTCAGGTGTTATTTTTAAAAAAGAGGGAGATAACGCCTATATAGTGACAAATAATCATGTCATTGAAGGGGCAGAGAAAATCGAAGTGACGGTCGACAATGGCGATAAAATTGAGGCAGAGCTCGTTGGGGCTGACGCGTTAAGTGACTTAGCGGTTTTAAAAGTTGATGCAAAATATGCGGAACAAGTGCTTGAGTTTGGGGATTCTGATCAGCTTCGGGCTGGCGACGAAGTGATTGCGATTGGAAATCCACTTGGTCTCGATCTTTCAAGAACAGTCACTCAAGGAATTGTGAGTGCGGTCAATCGTTCCGTCAATGTGTCAACGTCTGCGGGCGAATGGGATTTAAATGTCATTCAAACAGACGCAGCGATTAACCCAGGAAATAGCGGGGGCGCCTTAATTAATGCAGCTGGTCAGCTAATCGGTATTAATAGCTTAAAAATTGCCGATAATGGTGTTGAAGGGTTAGGTTTTGCGATACCGGTTAATGATGCGAAACCATTAATTGATGAAATGATCGCCCATGGGAAAATTGAACGTCCATATATGGGCATTGGATTAGCGGATCTCGATCAAGTTCCGCAGCAATACGTACAGCAATTACCGTTAACGGTTGAGGGCGGTGTAATGGTTGCCAATATTGACCCAGAATCTTCGGCAGCAAAGGCGGGATTAAATGTACAAGACGTCATTGTTTCGATCAATGATAAGGAAGTGAAAAATTCACGTGAACTGCGAAAATTACTATACACCGAATATAAAGTAGGCGATACAATTACTCTAGACGTGTATCGTGGAAGTGAAGTAAAAACTATGAAACTTACCCTGACAGGTAAATAAGGACTCGCTACCTCTTATCGTTTTTCGGTAAGAGGTTTTGTAGTAGAATGATTAGTAAAGGCGGGTGTATTCAATGAAAATATTAGTAATTGAGGATAATGAAAGCGTTGCTTCAATGATTGAAATGTTTTTTGCTAAAGAAGGCATTGATGGTGAGTTTATCATGGACGGTCTTGAAGGGTATGCCCGGGCGAAGGAAGGCGAATGGGACTGTCTTATTGTTGATTGGATGCTTCCCGGCATGGACGGAGTGACTATTTGCCGCAAATTAAGGCAAGAGAATGAAACGGTGCCGATCATTATGCTAACGGCAAAAGATAGTGAATCAGATCAGGTGCTCGGTTTAGAAATGGGTGCCGATGATTATGTAACGAAGCCATTTAGCCCACTTGCACTGATGGCTCGCATTAAAGCTGTCACACGCCGATACAATCCACAAAAGTTGGATGCTAATATGATTGAAACGAGCCATTTTAAAATGGATAAAAGTACGAGAGAGGTTTATCTCGATGGAATGCCGATCTCTAATTTAACACCGAAGGAATTTGATCTGCTCTATCACTTTTTACAGCATCCACGGCAAGTATTTTCCCGTGAACAGCTGTTGGAAAGTGTATGGGGGTATCAATTTTATGGAGATGACCGTACCGTTGATGTTCATATTAAACGTCTCCGCAATAAAATTGGTTCAAAAGACCGAGACTTTTTCCAAACGGTTTGGGGTGTCGGCTATAAATTTGAAGAAAGCCCATCTGGTAACGAAAAATGAAAGTGAAATATCTTTATCAGCAGCTTGGCAGTCATATTAGTGTTTTAGTAATCGCCTTTTTAATTTTAAGCTTATTATTTTCTCAATTTGTTGAACGGTTTGTTTATGAAAATAAAATTGATGAGCTAAAGTCTTATGGAAATAATATATTGCAAGATCTGGAAAGGAATCGGGGCAGCTCGCAGCTTGTTTTGCGGCAATACGAAAACGTTCTGTCTGGACGAGAGATTCAATATAGTCTTTTCGATGATGACTCAACGATTATTTATTCGACGGGATTGCAAAGACCCGCTGTGGAGCTGACGGCGGAAGAGTGGCAGAAAATAAAGAGCGGACAAAGCGTCAGTATGAAGCAGGAGTATAAACGTTTCGGCGAAGGAGTTACGTTTGTTTTGCTTCCTTATATTCACCAAGATCAATTCACAGGCGGAATCTTACTTATTTCACCGATTCAAGGCTCGCGCGAATTGATCTCGCAAATGAATCATTATTTGGTTTATACCGTACTTATTGCTCTTGCAATTGCTTTATTGCTTAGCTGGATCGTTTCCACTTTTCATGTGAAGCGAATTAAACGCATGCAAGCGGCGACCTCTTTAGTTGCTGCCGGAGATTATTCAGTACGAATTCCTTCTTCAAGTTTCGATGAGATTGGCGAACTTGCCGATGATTTTAATAAAATGGTGAAAACCTTACATACATCGATGGAAGAGATCGAAAATCTTGAAAATCGCAGACGTCAATTTATGGCCGATGTCTCGCATGAATTACGAACGCCACTTACAACGATTAGCGGCGTCATTGAAGGAATTCGCAATGATATGATCCCAGAAGCGGAAAAAGAAAAAGGGATGTTACTTGCTAGCAAGGAAACGAAGCGATTAATTCGGCTTGTAAACGAAAATCTTGATTATGAAAAAATTCGCTCCAATCAAGTGAAGTTAGTAAAAGAAGAGATCCAACTTAGCGAAGTATTAGAGTTGATCAAGGACCAACTGGATAGTTTTGCGGAAGAAAAGAAGAATTGCATCCATGTGGATGTCGATCAAAATGTGATCGTGTATGCTGATTATGACCGGCTAATGCAAATTCTGATTAATATTACAAAAAACAGCATCCAGTTTACAGATCATGGAGAAATTACGTTGCGCGGAAGAGCGCATGGAAATGACACAATCATTGAGATTGAAGATACGGGAATGGGAATTGATCGTGATGAAATTGAAAAGATTTGGGGAAGGTTTTACAAAGCGATGCTGTCAAGAACGACAAATCCTTACGGAGAATTTGGGCTTGGGCTATCGATCGTAAAGCAGCTCGTGACGTTGCATAAAGGTGAGATTACGGTAGAGAGTGAGAAAGGGAAAGGGACGATTTTTATTATTTCTTTACCAGGAAAAGCGATTTCGTCGTAAAGAAATTTTCCACTTTAAACGGTTGATTTCCGCTCTAGGCACTTCGCTTTCCGCGGGGCGTGTCTTGAGCCGCTTCAGGCCACAACAGGATGTTGGTCACGAAGACGTTGCCACACGATGTGGCGATTTTTAAGGCTTCGATCCTAACTACGCTCCAGCAGGGTCTCAAGCTGCACGCTAATCCCGCAGGACATTGAATAAGCTTCTCCGAAAATGCGTCGTACGAAGGAAATGCGAAGCATTTTCGAGGAGTCTTCGTGCCTTCCGCTCCAATCAACGTGGTTACAAAATAAATACTAAATAGCCATGCCCGCCTGCATTCTATCCTTCCCTCTTCCATTTTTTATATGGATTAATCTGGTCCTCCTATATATGTAACACCATTCTTACTGTTTTTAGAATATGTCCACCAAAGTCGTCTTCAAATTCGGAAACGACTTTGAAGCCTTTTGCTTTGTAAAATGTTGTTCCGATTATATTGTCTTTTTCCACATTGATGAAGATTGCTTTTGCACCTTTTAATGTTTGGATGCCTTCATTTAGTAAAGCTGTTCCTATGCCTTTGCCCAGGTAATCGGGATGTAAATAGATTGCGGCCAGTTCAGCCTCATCATTTTCTTTTACGGGAGAAAAATTCGCAAAGCCTACAATCTTTCCATCGATCTCTGAAACCCAGATGAATGTATTCTTCAATCGTTTTTGCATCATTGTCTCACTATATGCGGACGTTAAGAAGTTTTCCTGAATTTTAGGTGGGATTATTCCTTCATAAGTGTAATTCCAACTCGTTTTAGCAATTTGCTGCACTTGTTGAATATCTTTTTCTCGCATTCCTCTGATAGTAAAAGACATGAAAATCACCTCTCGTTCAAATGATTCCTAATATTATAACATCCATTTATTTCAGATAGCTGGACTTTTCATAATCCATTTAATATTTGTTAATAATTTGTTCATACTTTTTCTGTATGCTAACGAAAGGTAGACGTGATGGAGGCGAAATGGATGGGAAATAAGAAATTTTTATTTTCGACGATTATATTGATCGTCGTTGGACTGGCTGTCATTTTCGGGGCAGCTTTTACACAAAGAGAAATTGTTGCAAATGTCGATGGAGAAAAGATTACAAAAAATGAATTGTACGATGTGCTCGTAGAACATTACGGAACGGATACACTTGATACGATGATCACTGATAAGATCGTTGAGCTTGAAGCAAAAAAGGAAAAAATATCAATTTCCAATAAAGAAATCGATGATGAACTCGCTGATTATAAGGAAGCATATGGTGGAGAAGAAGCTTTCAACTCGTTATTAGAGCAAAGTGGAATTGATGAGAAACAGGTTCAGGATGATATAAAGCAATATATTACGCTCAAAAAATTAATTGAACCACGGATTAACATAACAGATGAAGAAATGAAGGAATACTTCGAAGAAAATAAAGACCAATTTGACGAAAAAGAGCAAGTGCAAGCGAGCCATATTTTAGTTGAGGACGAGAAAACGGCAAAAGAAGTGAAAGAGAAGCTTGATGCAGGTGAAGATTTTGCTGAATTAGCTGCGGAATATTCAACAGATACGTCTAATGCTGAAAGTAGTGGAGAATTAGGATATTTTTCTCGGGGAGAAATGGTAGAAGAATTTGATGAAGTCGCTTTTGCAATGAAGAAAGATGAAATTAGCGATCCGGTCAAAACAGAGCATGGCTACCATATTATTAAAGTGACCGATCGAAAAGAGGCGAAAGAAGCTGCCTATGAAGATCATAAGGACGAAGTTAAGGAAACTTTATTTAATGAAAAACTACAAACAGAATATCCGACATGGTTAGATGAGAAAAAATCGGAATATAAAATAAAAAATTCATTGTCATAATTTCATGATGTAGAAGATTCTGGGTATGCTAAAGGTGAAATCGATATAAGGAGGAAAACGCATGAAAAAGATATCGGTCGCCTACATACTTGCGGCAATGTTTATGTTAGGAATGGTAATCTCTGCGCCAATGGTAGGTCATGCCCATGGAAAAGCCCATTTTTCTCAGAAGGACATCCATCCGGACTTATTAAAAAAACAAGCGGAAGAATGGGGAATTGATACAGAAGGAAAAGATGATGAAACCATTCGTAAAGAACTAAAGGAAATGCATATTAGAAAGCAAGCAGAAGCTTTAGGGATTAAAACGGAAGGGAAAGACATCGATACATTAGCGAAGGAAGTGCGCCGTGTTTGGGTAGAACAAATCGCCAAACAATGGGGCATTGCTACGGAAGGCAAAGATGACAAGCAGATCATGAAGGAAGTTAAAGAGGCGAGAGTGAAAAAGGCAGCAAAAGAGTTAGGGATTTCATCTGAAGGCAAAGACTTAAAGCAACTCGCACGTGAAGTCAAAGAAGCCCAACTGAAAAGACAAGCGAACGAGCTGGGCATTGATACACAAGGGAAAGATTTTAAAGAACTAGCTAAAGAAGTTCGCGAAAAAATGATCTATAATGCTGCTGAAAAATTAGGTGTTAACACAGAGGGAAAAACGCCTGAAGAAATATTTCATGAAATCATGATGAACCATGGTGATAAGGTTCGCGAGCTAAATTTATTTCCTTTTCAAAAGGACAATATCATTTTCTTAAAAGGCGATCATAATAAATAGGGAGCTTCCATTGCGAAGCTCCTTTTTGTTTGAGAGCAGCTCACGGCGTATTAACACTTCAGTTTGCAAAATATACCCATGAGAATCTACTTCAAAGACTTTTGCTTATTAATTTATCAAATCGGCTCCATAAGCATCTTCCGTAGTAAATGAAGCTCTATTTCTCATTTTCGGAAACATATAAATAAAGAAGATGATACATTTTCGATTAAAAAACATCATGAACGGGTATTTTTATGATAAGGAATTTATTTTGAAAGGAGTCATGACAGTGAAAAAAATCCAATTATTGGTCGGGATCCTTTCTATATTGCTTTTTACTGCGTGTCAAGGAAATGTAGAACCTGCACCACAGGATGAAACCAATGGTCAAAACGAAGAAGTGAAAGAGGGGGAACAAGAGCAAGAGCCTGTAAAGCAGCCGGAAGAAGAAAACAAAGAAAATCCTCCCCAAGTTGCGCTTTCGGACTTTTTTATGAAGGATGGGACCGTTGCGAATTTTAAAGGTGAAGGAAATGAATTTGCTCAATATACAGCGAAAACAAAATGGTTGAATGACCGTTACGTCAGCATTTACGAGGACAACGGCGGAACGGTAATGTTAAGAACGTATCGGATTGATGACGATAAAATTGTTGTCGTTTTAGAAGAAGGCGAATCATATGATGAATATACTCCAACAGATAGTGAGCTTGAGCAGCTTAAACCATTGTACACGTATTTAAAGCTTCCGTTAGAAAAAGATGAAACGTTCGATGGATGGAAAGTGATCGACAATGCCGCGACGATTGATACTCCACTCCAACCGTTTCACGATGTGATCGTGCTTGAAAAGAGAAGCGATGACGGCTCAATCAATCGTAAATATTTTGCGAAGGATTTTGGTGAGATCAAACGGGAATTTAAGATGAGTGAAGGCGATGAAGAAATGACCGTTACATCAACGATTGAAAAAGTAGAATAAAGATGTGCAATAGTAAAATCCAGTCCATTTGAAATGAACTGGATTTTTTATTTTCTATAAATGACAGTTGTTAGCTGTTTTTATGATATGTCCGCGGTGATTTTCTTTACTTTTGTGCGTATTGAGATAAACACCCCGATAATAATAATAAATGCTCCAATTAGTTGTGGAACTGTAACACTAAATCCCAAGATGAAAAAGCCAAAGACCATCGCAACGAACGGCTCTAAATTTAATAAAAGCGCTGCTTTTGTCGCACCTACTTTATGAATCGAGCTATTCCAAAGATACGTACATAACCCATGCATAACAATTGCTGTAATGATTAACAGTACCCAATATCGCAAAGGGACGGACCAAACAACAGATGTGTTTTTCCAAGGAACCATTGGCAAGAGGAAAGCAAGTCCAAATATATTGCTATACAAAGTGATCATGGCCGGATGGATGGTTTTCGTTAAATGTTGGACAAAAATTAAAAAGATCGAAAATGACAACATTGTAATCGCGATTAACAGTTCTCCTTTTCCGACCTTTGGCACAAAAAACGAACCACTTGTAATCACTAACCAAACTCCTAATAAGGCGATAAATGAGCCTAACCAAAACGGTATTTCCTTTCTTTCTTTAAACCAATAAGAGGAAATCACTGCGGTGACGATGGGGGAGAGGGCTAATATTAATGCAGCTGTTACTGGGTCGGTATATTGCAAGCTTGCATAAAAACTCCACTGGTTGATCGTTACGCCAAAAAAGCCGGCGACCGCGATCCATATATACTGGGTGAATGTTAATTTGCTTTGATGAATGTAACGGAATGTCACGAAAAAGAGAAAAATGACAATAAAAATAAGCCGGAAAAATGCAATAACACTTGGATCAAAATTTTCGACTAAAATCGATCCAAACACAAAATTACTGCCCCAAGCAATAATGCAGAATAAAAGTATGGAGTAAACAATGATTGGATTACCTTTTCTCAATATGAATTCCTTCTTTCTAGTCTCCAATTGTAGCAAGTATACATCAAAAAGAAAGGAGAGTAAAAAGATGCAGGTGGGTCAGTTAATTTAGAAAAATCAGCTAATTGAAGGGGGATTTCTAGCAACAAATCATGTCATTGTTAGAATTGGGAAGTGAATTCCACAATAAAAATATGTTAATATACGATAAAAATATATTGCAAAACAATAAACCCCTTGTTAAAATCAAATTGAAATTAAATGGATGAGGTGCTTTTTATGAAACGTGAAACAATCTTTTTAAAGTTCACTGTTGTTCTTATGGGACTCCCAGTCCTTGCTTTATGTATATTTATATTACCGAAGATAGCTGTATTTTTTGCGGAATTAAATCCAAAATTAGCTTTTTTGCAATATCCTTTTTTAATCGGGCTGTATATTGCAGCAATCGTATTTTTTGTTGCATTGTACCAGACGCTAAAACTGTTAAGCTATATTGATAGGAACTTAGCTTTTTCGGAATTATCGGTCCAGGCCTTGAAAAACATTAAATACTGCGCGATCACGATCAGTGCTTTGTTTGTCGTATTTATGCCGCTCATTTATCTTATGGCGGAGGTTGATGATGCCCCAGGCTTAATATTAATTGGATTGGTTATTATTTTTGCTTGCATGGTGGTAGCAGTTTTTGCGGCTGTTCTTGAGAAGCTATTAAAAAATGCCATCGATATAAAATCAGAAAATGATTTAACAGTTTGAGGTGTATACAATGGCAATTATCATTAATATTGATGTAATGTTGGCGAAAAGGAAAATGAGTGTAACAGAGCTTTCAGAAAGAGTTGGAATTACGATGGCTAATCTCTCCATTTTGAAAAACGGTAAGGCTAAGGCGATTCGGTTATCAACTTTAGATGCGATTTGTAAAGCTTTAGACTGTCAGCCTGGGGATATTTTAGAATATAGAAGCAATGAGGGCAATGAAGAAGATAAGTAAAAATGTAACTAAGTCTTGATCGTAAATCGCTTAAAAATAGCAGCTGAGTCATTCAGTTGCTATTTTTAATAGAAACCTATTTGCCTGAACAAGTAGTAGGTTAGATCGGTTATCTTTGCTACTATACAAGTAGGGGAGTGATCGTTATGAAGCTTTTCTTATTGGCAAAAGACGCACTAGAGACACAAGGAATACGCTGGATGCTAGAATCCCATTTTACGGGCATTGAATTGTCTGTTTACAATTCTTTTGCAGACGTTATAAATGATATTCAGCATAAGGGGAAACCTGACCTGGCCATTATCGATATGGATAAATGGCAAGAGGAAGAGAGCTCCATTGAAAAGTTTTTACAAAAACAATCGATTCATTGGTTAGGCCTATCATCAGAACGTATTTTTCAGACAGCCTACCGCGGCTTGCGTTTTCGTGCGCAAGATGTGTTATTTCGTCCGTTATCACCTGTTGAATTGATGAAACAAATTCAGCAGCTTAGATTTCAATTACGTAATGAACGTAATCAAAGTGCTAGAAAAGAAAAAAAGGAAACTTCCTCTTATCAAATCGATTACGCCGATTTTTTCTTAACAGAACGAGTGCTTGAGCAGCCAGTGATGATGTCTGCTTTTTTAACGCCAAACGGACATACACTGCCGCTTTTATACGATACGTTACAACACTATCCATTTTCAGGAGAAAGTCAGTTTTTCGCTTTTTCGTCATACATCCTATGCGTACATGAAGCACAAGATGATCGTATATTAAAAGGAGAATTTCATGCTTTTCTTTCACATTGGAAGGAAAGATTTGCAGACCCGCTCGCAATCATCGTAAACGATACAACAGAGCCGCAAGTATTAAAGGGGCTCTATCAAAAATCGAAGCAGCTGACAGAGCTCGTTTTTTTTGAAGGGTACGATATTATTATATTGGCAAACAAGCTTGATAAATGGCGGGAGCTTGATCCCTTTTTAACACCTGTGGAACAAAGAGAATGGATTGAAATGCTAGAGAAGAGAGACACAAAATCGATTCAAAAATGGGTTGAGCATGAATTTTTAATGTATGAACAGCCGTATCCGGACCCGGAAATGGTCCGTGTTCGTCTTACGAGTGTGCTTGCGCAAATTCGTCGATATATGAAGTCGTATCAATTACAAAATGAAGAATGGGACAAGGCTTATCATGAGGTTTTTCAGCAAATTGTTCGTCAGCCTGTTGTCTATCAAATTGTTCAGACATTGCTTGCATTTATTACCAAACTGATGTTAGCTGGGCATCAACTTCTTCAAGGTGGTGCTTATACGCTTGTAGATAAAACAAAGGCTTTAATCGAATCGAATTACTGGGATGCACAATGGAATTTAGCGGCATGTGCCGAAACAATTGGAATCAACAAAAGTACATTGAGCAGGCGCTTTGCAGCAGAAGCGGGACAGACATTTCGTGATACCCTTCATCATGTACGCATACGTGAAGCGAAAAGATTATTGAAGGAATCTGATCTTCCCTTAGAGGAAATTGCTCGTTTAACAGGTTACACCCATCAGACTTATTTTAATGCTAAATTTAAACAGTTGGAAAAATGCACCCCGACCGCTTACCGACTTCAATTATAGAAGGGTTGAAATAAATAATAAAAATGTAAGCGTGTGCAAAACTTAATGCAATCAATTATAAAATAAGCGTTATTTTATAAATGAATAGTTAAATCTTCCTTGTAAAATGAAAGTATAGACGAGGGAGGTTGTTATATTGGGGGCGATTACAAATGGTAAGATTATTCGCTATCGAGGGACGGAATTGCAAACAAAAGGCTGGCTTCAAGAAGCTGCACTAAGAATGCTCATGAATAATTTAGATGAAGAGGTAGCGGAACATCCTGAAGATCTTGTTGTTTATGGAGGGATTGGCAAAGCCGCCCGAAATTGGGATTGTTTCGATGCGATTGTAAAATCATTGAAGGAGTTAGAAAATGACGAAACATTGCTCGTACAATCTGGTAAACCGGTAGCAATTTTTAAATCACATCCAGACGCGCCAAGGGTTCTGATTGCCAATTCAAATCTCGTTCCAGCTTACGCAAATTGGGATACTTTCCATGAACTCGATAAAAAAGGACTAATGATGTACGGACAAATGACAGCGGGAAGCTGGATCTATATTGGATCCCAAGGAATTGTTCAAGGTACGTATGAAACGTTTGCCGAGCTTGCAAAACAGCATTTCAGTACTACGTTAAGAGGGACAATTACCGTGACGGCAGGCTTAGGAGGCATGGGTGGTGCCCAGCCACTGGCAGTGACGATGAACGGAGGTGTCTGCATCGCGATTGAGGTAGATGAAACACGGATTGATCGTCGGATTGAAACGCGTTATACGGATGTAAAAGCCACTTCCCTTGATGACGCGATTCGACTTGCTCAGGAGGCAAAACAAACGGGGAGAGCATTATCAATCGGTTTATTGGGTAATGCTGCTGATATTTTACCAGAGATGATCGCTCGTCAATTTATTCCAGATGTGCTGACAGATCAGACTTCGGCGCATGATCCACTAAATGGCTATATTCCATCAAAAATGTCATTAGAGGAAGCAAATCTGCTTCGCCAATCGAACCCAAGTGAGTATGTCAAACGATCAAAAGCATCGATGGCACAACATGTTCAAGCGATGCTTGCCATGATGGAAAAAGGAGCCGTCACATTTGATTACGGCAATAATATCCGACAAGTTGCTAAAGACGAAGGAATTGAAAATGCGTTTGATTTCCCGGGCTTCGTCCCTGCTTATATTCGTCCGCAGTTTTGCGAGGGGAAAGGACCTTTTCGCTGGGTCGCACTCTCAGGTGATCCCGAGGATATTTATAAAACGGATGAAGTCATATTACGGGAATTTAGTTATAATACGCACCTATGCAATTGGATTCGAATGGCTCGAGAAAAAATACAGTTCCAAGGGCTGCCTTCTCGTATTTGTTGGCTCGGATATGGTGAACGTGCCCGCTTTGGAAAAATCATTAATGATATGGTTGCAAGCGGTGAGCTAAAAGCACCGATCGTCATCGGTCGTGACCATTTAGATTCCGGCTCGGTCGCTTCGCCTAATAGAGAAACGGAAGCGATGAAGGATGGTTCCGATGTCGTCGCAGACTGGCCGATTCTTAATGCGATGATCAATGCAGTTGGGGGTGCGACATGGGTATCGGTACATCATGGGGGAGGAGTCGGTATGGGCTATTCCTTACATGCAGGCATGGTCATTGTCGCAGATGGAACGAAGGAAGCGGAAGTGCGGCTGGAGCGTGTGTTAACGACGGACCCTGGCATGGGCGTAGTAAGGCATGTCGATGCAGGCTATGAATTAGCGAAAAAGACGGCGAGGGAAAAAGGGATCAATATTCCAATGATGAATCAAAGGAATGATCAAGTATGACAAAACCTATATGGATTAAACATGCAAGCGAGTTAGCGACGTTAGATACAGTTGTGAAAACTGCCCGGACGAGGGAAGCAATGTCAGATCTCGGGCTAATAAAAGATGGAAGCTTATGGATGGAGAATGGCGTTATTCAGGCAGTCGGTACAACACTTGAATTAGAAAATAAGTACTCGACACGCGCGAAGGAAGCAGACATCATTGATGCTTCTGGTCATCTTGTTACACCGGGTTTAGTCGATCCTCATACTCACGTTGTGTACGGTGGAAGCAGGGAAAGAGAATTTGAAATGCGCCTTGAGGGCGCAACTTACATGGAGATTATGAATGCAGGCGGCGGGATTCATGCAACGACTCGCATGACAAGGGAAGCATCGGAGGAAGATTTGTTCATGCAAGCTTCGCGTCGTTTAGATTCTTTTTTACAGCATGGGGTAACGACGGTCGAAGGAAAAAGCGGATATGGGATGAATTTAGAAACAGAGTTAAAGCAACTTCGTGTCATGAAAAAGCTGCAAGAGAGTCATCCCATTGACCTTGTATCCACTTTTATGGGCGCTCATGCTGTTCCGGCAGAATTTAAGGGACGGGAAGATGAATACGTTGATTTTTTGATTGAGGAAATGTTGCCAGTCGTTGCTGAAGAAAAGCTGGCCGAGTTTAATGATGTTTTTTGTGAAAAAGGAGTGTTTACGCCCGAGCAGTCAGAAAGAATTTTAGAAGCGGGTAAGCGGTACGGGTTGATTCCTAAAATTCATGCTGATGAGATTGAGCCGTATGGCGGAGCGGAACTTTCCGCTAAAATTGGAGCGATTTCAGCAGAGCATTTATTAAAAGCATCCGAAGAGGGCATTCAAGCGATGGCGAAAGCCGGCACAATCGCCTGCTTGCTTCCTGCGACAGCACTTTATTTGCGTGAGGAGGCGGCTCGCGGTCGGCGCATGATTGATCAAGGAGTAGCCGTGGCAATTTCCACAGATTGCAACCCGGGGTCATCACCGACCACTTCGATGCCGCTTGTGATGAATTTAGCTTGTATATCTATGCGACTCACACCGGCAGAGGCATTAACTGCCGCCACTTATAATGCTGCATGTGCAATTAAACGTCAGGATCGCATTGGCTCTCTTGAAGTAGGAAAGCAGGCTGATGTCGTTTTATGGAATAGTAAAAACTATCAGCAATTACAATATTTATTTGGTGTAAACCATGTGAAATCCGTATGGAAAAAAGGGATTCAGGTGGTGGGATAAATGGAGAATCATTGGCTTAAACCACCTGAGTGGTCATGGAATCTAGAAGGGGAGCGTGATTTTGTACATCAATGGGTGCGCCCATTTGAAAAGGTAGAAAGACCCGATCTGATTCTATATGGGGCACCACTTTCTCGCTCTTCAATCAGTGTATCAGGCGCTTCCTTATATCCAAGCGAATTTCGCCGGATGTGGAAAGGGTTTGCCACATACAATCTCGATGAGGATACAGACTTGTCTACTTATCAAGTGGCAGATGCCGGTGATGTTGTCATGCACACGACGGATATTTTGGAATCACATCGGCGGATTGAGGAGGCAACAGCATTTCTCGTGAAAAAATTCGCTAGTCATGTCACATGTATGATGGGTGGTGATCATTCAACGACTGCGTGCGCTGTCCGTGGTATTAAACAAATTTTCCGAGAAGAGACGATTGGTCTTTTACAGCTCGATACACATCTCGATGTTAGGGACCCAGCTGAACTAGGGCCCGCAAATGGGACGCCGATTCGGCAGCTTGTTGATGGCGGTATTGTGAAGGGAGAGCATGTGCATAACATTGGTTTACATGGTTATTTTAATGCCAAACCATTAATCGCATATGCGAAAGAACATCGCATCAATATGGTGACATTAAGGCAGGCACGTAAGAAAGGGATCGTTAAAACAGTTAATGATGCGCTTGCCTGTTTAAAAGAGGAAGTCGATCGGATTTATGTAACGGTCGATATGGATGTGCTCGATATTTCTAGCGCCCCAGGAGTTCCTGCCTCTACTCCGGGTGGAATGACTGCGACTGAGCTATTCGATCTTTTGCTTGAAATCGGAAAGCATAAATTTGTCCGGCATATTGATTTCGTTTGTCTTGATCCGACAAAGGATTCAGCTGCTTCTGAAACGGTAAAAATCGGTGTATATGCATGGTTGCAATTTATCACTGGTCAAGTCGTTCAACAGGCAAAGAAGTAATAGATGTGTACGACATCCGGATCTTATTATCGTCACAAATAACAAAAACCGGAAGCTGGTGCTTTCGGTTTTTTAAAATGTGAAAAATGATTCAGCCTTTTCTATAACATTCTTCATATGTTTTAATATAAAACCCCTTGGCAGAGGACCATTCTGCAAAAAATATTTCTTCTATATTCGAGTGTCCAGCTTTTTTAAGCTCGTTCTTCAGCCATTCGCTCGTTTTTCCCGCGAAGTGAAGAATTTCTATTTTTATTTTACCCTCATCAATAAGGAGAACAGTTGGATCTTCATCCTTCACATGATGCTTAAGCATTTCCGCAGTAGGCGGTTCAGCGCTTATATGTTTCTTTATGCTTATATTGCCACCTGGTTCAAGATAAAGATCACGTACTTCCTCCAAGGAAAAAACACCTTGTTGCCGAACCATTGTCCGAAGCTGCTCCATATCTAGGTGATTCTTCTTCATTGCTTCTAGATCGAGCTGACCGTCCCTTATAATGAGGGACGGTTTACCTTTAAGCAGTGTTTTTATTTTTTCGTTTTTGATTGCGACGACTTCGATCATATAAATAAGTACAGCCCAAATAATAAAAGCAAATAGCAACCTTCCAATTGTTGCTTTTGGATCGTATAAGCTTTCCTCTAAAATGCCGCCTAAAACGAGCGCGTAGACAAAATCAAATGGGGTAAATTGTCCCATCTCCTTTTTCCCGAGCAATCTTGTCACGATAAGGAGAGAAGCAAGACCCAGTATTAATTTTATTCCCGTATCGACGTATAACATACGACATCCTCCTTCTTAAGATAATTGATATTTACCACAGAAAAGCAATTGCTAAGCCTTTTCTTTTGCGAATGGGCGGTCACGGCTCAAAGATGTGTGTATGATCAGAAGGCGTGATATGATAATGACAAGATAAAACAAGGGGAGGATTTCCAATGTCCCAATTAAGTAGAAAAGCGCTGGCGAGCAGACACTTAGAAGAATACGCTCATTTTTTCAGATGCCCGCTATGCCATCAATCGATGTCTTTTGATAATCAATCAATCGTTTGTAGCGAGGGGCATAGTTATGACTTGGCTAAAAAGGGCTATATACATATGCTGGCACAATCGGTTCAAACGAAATATGATAAAGAATTATTTCAGTCACGCAGAAGAATCGCTGAGAGTGGCTTTTTTACTCCGTTAATTGAAGCAATCGGTAATGTGATCAATCAAAGCCAGGAGCAAACACCGATCGCTGTTTTTGATGCTGGCTGTGGCGAAGGTTCGCATTTAGCGCAAATTCAAGAATTCGTTTCATTTGATACGATCGGATTTGGGGCAGACATTTCCAAAGAGGGAGTGCAGCTAGCAGCTAATAATGAATCCAAGAGCATATGGCTTGTCGCTGACCTAGCTAATTGTCCACTTGCGAGTGAAAAATTTCCATATATCCTCAATATTCTATCGCCATCTAATTATTCGGAGTTTAGCAGGATGCTAACGGATGACGGATTGTTAATGAAAGTTGTTCCAAATCAAGATTATCTGAAGGAACTGCGTGAGTTTTTCTATGAAGAGAGAGAAGCGTTTGACAATGAAAAAACAATCGGGCGTTTTGAAGAGAATTTCGACCTTATCAAGATTGAAAATATTAATTATCGTTTAACTTTACAACAACCGCTCTTGTCTGATTTAGTGAAAATGACCCCTTTATCTTGGTCGGCAAATGAAAAAGAACTAAAAGAAATCCATGCGCGTTCAGGAATGGATATTACGGTAGATGTATCCGTGTTGATCGGCAGAAAAAAGTCCAAGAAATAATTTAAAAATGTAACCTTCTTTCGAAATGTTCCGTCAAACAAGTAAAGAGATAGGGGGCATTCAAATGAAGAGAAGGATATTGGTACTCTTTTTTTCTGTTCTATTATTGGTTGCATGTAGTGCAAAGCATTCCAATGACAGTAAGAGTAGTGATTCATCACAAGGTGTAATGGATATTGCGAGAGAATCACAGTCAGATTATGCGGTCGGAGTGGGTGAGAAGGAAGAAATAGCAGTCGCACCAGATGTACAGATAGATGAAGATACAGCCTCAACTTTAACTTCAGCGGATCGGATGATTATCCATCGAGCATATATGCAAATGAAGGTGAAAAAACTCGATCAGGCTCAACAGGCATTCGAAAAAAAGATTCACGAATATGGTGGGTACATTGTTGAGTCAAATGTGTATCGAGAGAGTGATAAAACGATGAGTGGACGGCTTAGTGTACGAATTCCGGAAAAGCATTTTCAATCCTTTTTAAGCTTTGCGGAAGAAGAAGCAGTCGAAGTCGTAGAACGTAATGTCAGCGGACAGGATGTCACGGAAGAATATGTAGATTTAGAATCTCGTCTAAAATCGAAGCGTGTAGTCGAGGAACGGTTGCTTGAATTTATGGGTGAAGCAGATAAAACAGAGGATTTATTGAAAATCTCTAGTGATTTAGCAAAGGTCCAGGAGGAGATCGAAGTCCTCGTTGGACAGATGAAATACCTCGAGAATCAAACTTCATTTTCAACGATTGATATGTATATGATTGAAAATAGTGTTATTGTTCCGGACATCGATAATGATCTTAATACGTGGGAAAAAACAAAGAAACAATTAGCGACGAGTACGAACTTTCTACTTGCGAGCGTTTCCGGTTTAGTTGTTTTCTTGATAGGAAACCTGCCAGTCATTTTGATTATCTTACTTCTTGGGGCAGGGGGGTATTTTCTCGTTAAAAGATCAAGAAAGAAAGAATAGAGGGGCTCATAAAAGGCGGGGATTCTTTGATCCACCGCCTTTTGTTATTGGCTAAGGGTACGCTCCCAATAAAGATCGACTGGTATGAACAAACCAACCTTTCCATGTAATTCATGTTTTAACGTAGCGAATACAATGCCAATGACTTCTCCATCTTCATTTAAGACAGGGCTACCGCTATTTCCTCGATACACAGGTGCTTTCATCATCATAACAGGTTCTTCCCAGCTTGCTAGTTTCAATTCACTGATAAGCGTTCCTTCATTAGCAATACCTGTGAAACGCAACGGATTGCCAATGAAATAAATGGGCTCTCCTGCTTCAAAGTCCGGTTGCTTTGCAAGCTGTAAAAAAGGAAGATCGGCAGCGTTCACTTTTATGATAGCGAGATCAATGTCTGGATATGCTTGAACAATATCCGCTGTGAAATGGCCGTGATCCGGAAATTCAACTACGACCTTTTTATTTCCTTCGACGACATGATTATTTGTAAGAATTATCCCGTCAGCCGATATGGAAAAGCCTGTTCCTTTACTATTATTCGTAGCAATGACGACTACGGACTTTTTATATAAAGCGATATCTTCCTGTGACGATAATCGAGCAGATGTCTTTAAAAATTCCAATGCTGGAATTGAGTAGATTTCAAAAATCACTACAAACGTATTGATAACGAGCACAAAGGACATTAACCATAGTATCCATTTTATAAAAGGTCTTTTTCTGCGAGGATTCATATTCTCTTTGCCTACATTGGAAAGAGCTTCACGTTGCGCTTCTAATACGAGCTTTTGCAATTCTTCATCATCTATTACATCAATAATATCATCATCGGGTTGTTTTTCATTAGTACTCATATACTCACGCCCTTATGGTAAACATATCTTATTTCATACCATTATACACAATGAAGTTAGGTGACAGATGCAAAGACCTTGAAAGATTGCTAATTAGTAAATAAGGCTAGTAATTGAGAATGAAAGCGTATTCCATGAGCTTTATTCATCGTTAAATCAATATTTGATCGCACAGTAAAACGTAACAAATAATACATAATTATAATATATACGAATGAATTACTGTGTATTCCTTGACAATTAATCTCCTTTATATAATAATAGGTATCGAATTAGAATTATTATAGTTAAGAAATAATAACAAATAGTAATCGATTATTTGTTATTGGGGTTTGATTCTACGATTTTAACCTATAATAACTACTATATAGTTCTAAAAAACCATCAGGAGGCTATTTTACTATGTCACTAATTGGAAAAGAAATTCAACCATTTGCAGCATCAGCTTACCATAGCGGTAAAGGCGAGTTCATCGACGTTACCGACGAAAACTTAAAAGGACAATGGAGTGTGGTTTGCTTCTACCCAGCTGACTTCACATTTGTATGTCCGACTGAACTTGGAGATCTTCAAGATCATTACTGGACTTTAAAAGACCTTGGTGTTGAGGTGTATTCTGTTTCTACAGACACTCACTTTACTCATAAAGCATGGCATGATCACTCAGAAGCGATTAGCAAACTTGAGTATATTATGATCGGTGATCCTTCACAAAAGATTTCTCGTAACTTTGATGTACTAGACGAGGAAACAGGTCTAGCAGATCGCGGTACGTTCATCATTGATCCAGACGGTGTTGTACAAGCAGTTGAGATCAATGCAGGCGGCATTGGCCGTGATGCAAGCACATTGGTTGGTAAAATTAAAGCAGCACAATATGTTCGTAATAACCCAGGCGAAGTTTGCCCAGCAAAATGGGAAGAAGGCTCTGAAACATTAAAGCCAAGCCTTGACCTAGTAGGTAAAATTTAAGGGGTGCAATAAAAAAATGGTACTAGATGCAAATTTAAAAGCACAATTAGCCCAATATCTTGAAATGATGGAAGGCGATGTGCTTCTAAAAGTAAGTGCGGGATCGGATAAGATTTCTCGCGACATGGTGGCTCTAGTGGATGAACTAGCCACCATGTCTTCCCATATTAAAGTTGAAAACACACAGCTAGAAAGAACACCGAGCTTTAGTGTGAACCGAAGTGGTGAAGATACAGGGATTACGTTCGCTGGTATTCCACTTGGTCATGAATTTACTTCATTAGTGCTTGCACTATTACAAGTAAGTGGAAGAGCGCCAAAAGTTGATCAAAAGGTTATTGATCAAATTAATAGTTTGGAAGGAAAACTTCACTTTGAATCATATATTAGCTTAAGCTGTCAAAACTGCCCTGAAGTTGTACAGGCACTAAACATCATGAGTGTGATCAATCCGAATATTTCGCATACAATGATTGATGGCGCAGCTTATAAAGAAGAAGTTGAAAGCAAGAACATTATGGCAGTACCAACCGTTTACCTAAACGGTGAGGAATTTGGCGGCGGCCGTATGACAGTGGAAGAAATTCTTGCTAAGCTTGGCAGCGGACCAGATGCTTCTGAGTTTGAAAATAAGGAACCCTATGATGTACTTGTTGTTGGCGGTGGCCCTGGTGGCGCAAGTGCGGCCATTTATGCAGCTCGTAAAGGGATTCGTACAGGTATTGTAACGGAGCGCTTTGGCGGTCAGATTCTTGACACAGCTGCGATTGAAAACTTTATCAGTGTCAAGCGCACAGAAGGTCCAAAACTTGCAGCAAGTCTTGAAGAACATGCAAAAGAGTACAATATTGACATCATGAATTTACAGCGCGCTGTTCGTTTAGAGAAGAAAGATCTAATCGAAATCGAACTTGAAAATGGTGCCGTTCTAAAAAGTAAAACGGTCATCCTTTCAACTGGTGCTCGCTGGCGCAATACTGGTGCACCTGGTGAAGCGGAACTTAAAAACAAAGGTGTAGCTTATTGTCCGCATTGTGACGGTCCATTATTTGAGGGCAAAGACCTAGCTGTTATTGGCGGTGGTAACTCAGGGATTGAGGCAGCAATTGACCTCGCAGGGATTGTGAAACATGTAACAGTTCTTGAATTTATGCCTGAATTGAAAGCTGATGCGGTACTACAAGATCGTCTATATAGCTTGCCGAACGTTACGGTCATTAAAAATGCTCAAACAAAGGAAATTACTGGTTCCGAAAGCGTCAATGGCATTACGTATATTGACCGTGATACAGAAAAAGAACATCATATCGAGCTAGAGGGCGTATTCGTTCAAATCGGTCTTGTACCAAATACAGATTGGTTAGGCGATACGGTTGAGCGCAATCGCTTCGGAGAAATCATTGTAGATAAATACGGAGCAACCAATTTACCAGGCGTATTTGCTGCAGGTGACTGCACAGATTCCCCTAACAAACAGATTATTATCTCAATGGGATCAGGTGCGAACGCTGCTTTAGGTGCATTTGATTATCTTGTTAGAAATTAAAAAACGCATATGAATAATATGATTTTCGTTCAACATGTACCATTAGAAAGTCACTTTACAATCTGATTGATAGTAAAGTGACTTTTTTATCGTAATCTTCACTTCAATTAACTGAATCTATCAATATCCTATATTTAGTTAAATATGTCTCGCATAAAGAAGCATATTAATTAGGTTATTATTTGTCTTTTGCTAAAATGGGAATAATAGTTGAATATCATGAAATGGAGGAATTGAGCATGAAGTGTAAAATTAACAGAAATGCAGCGAAGGTATTAACTAACATGTTAAGCACTGAAGAAGGCGAAGGAAAAATGGTTCGAGTATTTATTACATATATGCATGGGGATCATGCGCATTATGATATTAAGCTTGATACACCGACAGAATATGATGAGATTGTTAAAACAGATAAAGGAATCGATATTTTGTTGGATACACGCGAAGAATTTTTAGATGGAGTGTGGATCAAATATTTTTATGTTCCAAAAGAAGGTTTTGAAATTAATAATCCATCAAAGGAAAAAGGTGGGCATCATCACCATTAATGAGAAGAGTTTGCTTGAAGGATTTCCAGCAATGGATGTTTAGAATGGGTTGCCTATGCAATAGAAATTGAATAACAATAAAAGCACACAAATGCGTGTGTTTTTTTATTTGATTTTAAGCCCCTTGCTGGCCTATATATAAATGAATTCGAATGCTTCATCTCTAAAACAGCAAGCAGCTTTTAGAGGAATCTGTAAAATGGGATGTTGTTCATTTCTAGCGGTGTCTACGGAAATGGAAAAGGAGAAGTTCGATTTACTTGATGGTCGAGGCATCATTCTAATTTATATATGAATCAACGTGGACAAATTAGAATGGTTGTCTTCTTTTTTGTAAGTGGATGGTGATTTTTCCGTTTTTTCTATAAAATAATAGAAAAAACGATAAAAACTAATGAAAATTAATATAAAATACAATCATTATGCAAAGGGAACACCATGTTTACGAGTAGCATGATTGAATCACGGAAAGCAGTTGAGAAAATACAAACATATTCTCCTAGAAATCAATAAGGGATTAATAATTAGGTTTAGAAGGCACTTGAATTAATTACAAATATAAAGATTGCGTAAATTAATCGCTATCTGGATACTATTAAAAAGAATTAACTTAGGATGGATCTTTTGTTTTCGAATATTAAATGGGATTATGGAACCCCTTCGCTCATAAATGATCGTCTTCATATTTCTAAAAAACATTATAAAAAGAGAGGATCATTTGTATGAACGTTGCGATGGCCATGTTATGTCTTATATGGGGATTTAACTTTGTTATCATGAAATTAGGGAATGGGGCTTTTCCCCCTGTTCAGTTTGCAGCTTTTCGATTTTTGCTCGGTGCGATCATCCTCCTAGCTGTATGCTTTTTAAAAAGAATCCCTCTGCCGAAAAAATCGGATATAAAGTGGTACGTTCTTTGTGGGGTGCTTCAAACGACTTATTTTAATATTGCTATACAAATATCACTTAACTATGTCAGTGCAGGTCTTACATCTGTGCTGACTTACAGCATGCCGCTTTTTCTTTCGATCATGGCTCATAGGTGGATTCCAGGTGAAACGTTGACGAGAAGGAAGACATTTGGAATTGTGCTAGGTATTGTTGGTTTATTTCTTGCCATGAATATCCAGTTAGGCGGAGCCTTTTGGGCCGTGTTATTGGCATTAAGCTCCGCTATTTCTTGGGCAGTGGCCAATTTACTTTTTAAATTAAAATTAAAGCATTGTGATACGATTCAATTTACTACATGGCAAATGGTGATTGGAGCAGTAGGATTATTAGTATATTCGCTTTCGTTTGAAAACGGGGAGTCGCATTGGGGAATCATGCCGATTGTTTATATTCTATTTTCAGGGGTTATCGCATCCGCTCTAGCGTTTGTAATGTGGAATCATATTTTAAGTCGGACAGAAGCTAGCAAAGCATCCGTATCTTTATTGCTTGTACCCATCGTGGGTGTTATTTCTGGAATCATATTTTTGGATGAAAACTTAAAAATAGCTACGTTAGCGGGGATTTCACTCGTACTTGTAGGAATATGGATTGTAAATAGTAAAGGGAAAGAAATTCGTAAGGGCGAATCAAATGTTGTGGATAGAGCACGATAAGTAACGCTAATTAGAATGACGACAAGTAAGTTGGTTACAATTCCGAATTTGTAGGTAATGGAAGTTTTAACAGTTGCTTAAATTTACTTAGTTGTGCCGAACGTAAAATGCTTTACGTTCGGTGCAATATTCAAAATGCATACTACATGCGTCATTTTTAAGCAATGGAGTTCATAACTGGCTAAGGATGTGATCTTTTTGGAAAGGGACGATGATGAAATGGTTACGGAAATTCAACTTAATGATACGAAAATCGGAATCACACAATATGAAGAAATAGAGGATAAAGGTAGAACTCAAATATCAGTAACTTTTTATGTTACAAGTGACGACTATCATGACGTAACAACACTTCTTTACAAAGGAACATTTGATGTAATAGTACCCGAGAGACATCTTGAGTTCCGCGGAACAATCCAAACATATTCAACGTCTATTACGAATCTATACGAAAAAGGACAAATCGGAGAATATAAACTGACTTTAAAAGAAGTGGGAAAATAGTAAAAGACAACGTACAGACAGGATTTATCCTTTCCCTCCACAAAAATTCCCCTTCCATCAGGCGGGGGATTCATCCGTTTAAGGTTTGATTATTTATCTCTCAGGCGCTTTATATCTTCTTTAGGTGGTAAAACAAACATGCGGGATTAAGTTTAACTTATTTGAATGGGTATAATATGTAAGAATGGAATTTTAAATTAGGGATCTTGTTTGGACAGATTACTTAAAGGAGAATGTATATGTTTACTTATGACGCAATAATCATTGGATTTGGTAAAGCGGGAAAAACATTAGCTGGTAGACTCGCCAACGCAAATTGGAACGTAGCGATGATTGAAAAAGATTCCAGCATGTATGGCGGAACTTGTATTAACATCGCATGCATCCCTACAAAGGTACTTGTCCAAGATGGATTGAAAAAGATCCCCTATGGTGATGCAATTGAAAGAAAAGATACGGTAGTGGAAAAGCTACGAAAAAAAAATTACAAAAGTTTAGCTGATCATAACAATGTTACCATTTATGAATCTGAAGCCCGATTCCGCTCAGATAAAGAAGTGGAAATAGAAATAAATGGAAAATTAGAAGTTTTAATTGCCGAACACATTTTTATTAATACAGGTGCAACTAGCAATATTCCCCCGTTGAAAGGTGACCTGACTTCAGATAAAGTCTATACAAGTACGTCTCTGATAGAGCGTAAACAGCTGCCGCAACAATTGGCAATTATAGGGGGAGGATATATAGGTATGGAATATGCCTCTATGTATCAAACCTTTGGGGCGGAAGTAACTGTAATAACACCAGAAGAGGAACTATTGACTCGCGAAGATCGTGAAATCGCTGCAGAAGTTCAGAAGGTAATGGAAGAAAAGGGCATTCGTTTTATATTTGGGGTCAAAGCACAGGAAATAATAGAGGAAAGTGAAGATAAGGTATCGTTGTCTTTATCCAATGGTGAACATGTAAGTGCAAATGCAGTACTACTTGCTACTGGTAGAAAAGCGAATGTGGAACATCTTGGTCTTGAAAATACGTCGATTGAACTTACAGAAAATGGAGCAATTAAGGTTAATGACCATCTTGAAACAACGGTGAATAATATATGGGCTCTCGGTGACGTGAAGGGCGGTATGCAATTTACGTATATATCCCTAGATGACTACCGAATTGTTGAGAACTTTTTATTTGGTAACAAAAAGTATTCTCTCAAGAGTCGCAAAAATATTCCCTATTCCATGTTTATTGATCCGCCTTTATCTAGGGTGGGGCTAACAGCCAAAGAAGCGGAAGAAAAGGGTTATGAAATCGCTGAAGGGAAATTGTCGGTTGCATCACATCCGCGAGCACATGTAATTAATGATCTTCGGGGATTGTTTAAAGTTGTCATCGATAAAAGAACGGATAAAATTCTAGGTGCCAGCCTGTTTGGACCTGAGTCACCAGAATTGATCAATCTTGTAAAACTAGCAATGGATTTAGATGCCCCTTATACCTATTTAAGAGATCAAATATATAATCATCCGGTAATGAGTGAATCATTCAATACCCTATTCACGGTAAATTAATAACCCTAATATTTTCTAATTTATAATAGTGCACTTTATTTAATGTGCTTTTTTCGAAAACAAGAACTCGGATATCAGCTTAAACAAGATGATATCCGAGTTCAACTATTATTAGTAATTTAATGTTGTTAACTGTGTCATTTCCAGTAAGGATATCTTTCGTTAAAGGATATCCCGCACCCATAAGATGTAAAACTTATTCTATGGATCCATCAATAAAATACCAGTTGTTTGTGGATTAATGTTCATTCTTTCCAACTCCTATTTATTTTAGTCTGCTGTTTACGAATCATATCGTAACATTAATCAAACCTGCCGCGGTAGCGCAATATCGGGCATTTCTGACCAAGGAGATTGGATTTATTTTTTCAAAACTATTTTGCTGACAACGATCATGCAAAAAACACTTATAATAAAAAAGCCTAATTTCTCAATAGGCAGGTGAGAAATTAGGCTATTACTTCATACTTCATATTAAACTCTTGTAATGATACGCCAATTTTAAAACTGGTTTATTCTGTTTCAACCCCGAATAGCTTACTATCTACAGCAAACAACTGGCTTCCGCTAATCACAAGTACAGCTGCCATTGATAATAACGCTATATCTAATTCATAGCCCGCTGTTTCAGCACCCATGAAACCAGCCGATAATTTAGCTGTAAAGATAGCCCCAAGCATCACTAAAGCAATTAATGCTGAAAATACTCTCGTTCCAAATCCTAAAATTAATGCAATTCCTGCCAGCAGTTCAATGAATGCAACGACATAACCTAGGAAGCCTAAAACGCCGATACTTTCGAACCAACCCGCTACATTGCCAAGCCCCATTTGAAATTTTGCAATCCCATGGATTAGGAAGGTTACCCCTAAAACTAATCGAAGAATTAATAAACTCCATTCATATTTACCCATATTATTCATGCTCCTTGTTTAAAATTTATTCTGTTTCAATTTTTGTTCATGTCATGCTCTGTTTTATCTCACTGTTTTTAATGCGCCACTCCAAGCAACAACTTCATCAAGCATTGCGTTCACATTATCTAAATGAAGTGCTTGTGGTTTAAAGTCCGTTCCATTTTCAAAATCAGTAAATAAAGATAGTGTTGGATGTGTGCGAACATCAGCAATTTTTAATTCGCCGCAGATACCACGTAAATGTTCCGCTGCACGCGCACCGCCAGTCGACCCGTAGCTAACGATCCCAGCCGCTTTGTCATTCCATGGTTCACGGGCAAAATCAAGCGCGTTTTTCAATGCTCCTGTAATACTGTGGTTGTATTCTTGAACAATGAATACAAATCCGTCTAAGTCAGATAATTTTTTATTCCAATCTACAATCCCTGGTTCCGTTCCATCGGTTGTTCCTAAAAACGGTAAGTTAAAATCAGCAATATCTACCATTTCATAATGTGCATCGCCGCGTTTTTCAGCAATGTCTTTCACCCATTCTCCTACTTGTGGACTTACGCGCCCTTGACGTGTGCTCCCTAAAATAATTCCAATATTTAATTTTTCATTTGTCATTGTTTCTTCCTCCTTATTTGAACTTCCAAAAAGTTTATTAAAAAAACCCATTTTACTCACCCATACTTTCTTTAATAGTTAATGATTGTTTGCACTTGTTGCTTTTCTAACGATTGGCGCGACCTCTGTCGCTAATAACTCAATCGTTTCAGCTACTTTTTTAAATGGTAAACCACCGATATCCATCTGTGCCATGAAACGTTGATGCCCAAAGAGTTCATATTGCCGCAAGATTTTTTCGACAATCTGTTGTGGGTTTCCTACGAACAAAGCAGTATCAGCAGCGGCGATTTGATCAAAATCTGCTCGTGACATCATTCCACCACCAATCCCGCGCTGACGGTTTACAACGGACCAATAATTAGAATAATAAGGATAGAATTCCTCCTTGGCTTGTTCGGATGTCTTGGAAAGATAGCCATGACCTGTAACACCAATTTTGAGATCTTCCAAAGCATGACCGGCCTCAATCCCCGCTTTGCGGTATATATCAACCAATGGCTTAAATCGTGCAGGATCACCGCCTAAGATCGCTAATGCCATTCCAACTCCCAACTTTCCAGCACGAACAGCACTGCCTGGGGTTCCACCAACACCAACCCATACTGGTAATTTCTTTTGAAAGGGGCGAGGGGCAATTTCAGCATTTCTTAATGATGAGCGAAATTGTCCATCCCATGTCATTCTCTCGTGTTCATTAAGTTTTAAAAACAAATCAATGTTCTCGGAGAACAAGGCATCATAGTCATCTATGTCATAACCGAAAAGAGGGAATGATTCGATAAATGCACCCCGGCCCGCAATGATTTCAGCTCGACCATCCGATAACAAATCCAATGTAGCAAAGTCTTCAAACAATCGAACGGGATCAACAGTGCTCAACACAGTCGTTGCACTTGTCAATTTAATTCGTTTGGTCTTTTGGGCGATGGCAGCCAAGACGACGGGAGGTGAGGATGTAGCATAGTCTAATCGATGATGTTCACCAACCCCGAAAATATCTAGTCCCGCTTCATCAGCAAGCTTTGCCGCCTCGATGATCTCTTTCACTCTTTGTCCTGCTCTAATCGTTTTGCCAGTAAACGGATCGGCGATTATATCTCCAAGTGTATACAGACCGATTTCAATTCCTGAATGATTTCCCATAGTCGTTTATGTCCTCCATCTATTCTTCAAACGATTAAATAAATACGATTTCCGGAAGGGTCTGTTGCAACGGTCGAACCATTTTCTTCTATAACAGAAGCACCAATATTTTTTAACTGAGCGATCATTTCTTTTTTCTTTTCCTCATTTGGAAGCATTAAAGTAAATGATTCAAGGCCGGCGCTGTCAGGGGATGGCGTGGGTGCTCCTACTCCATTCCATGTATTTAAACCAATGTGATGATGATATTTTCCATCCGAAATGAACAGTGCTTGTGTGCCGTATCGGTTTACGACTTCAAATCCAAGCCCCTTCGTATAAAATTCTTCCGTCTTTATTAATTCAGAAACATGCAAATGGATATGCCCCATAACCGTTTCAGCGGGTAGACCATTCCATGCCTGATTAGCCTCAGATAGAAGGTCTTCGAAATCTAATGGATCAACTGTCATTGCAACTTCATCGTTATTCCAATCCCATTCGGAAGGAGCACGATCGATATAGATTTCAATTCCATTTCCATCCGGATCAGATAAGTAAAGAGCTTCACTTACCAGATGGTCAGAAGAGCCAAACTGTAAACCAATTTTTGCGAAATGTTGTACGATCCCAGCTAAATCAGAGCGTTTAGGCAGAAGAAGGGCGAAGTGATACAATCCGGTCGTTCTTCTTTGCTTAGGAATGATGTTATTTGGTTGTTGAATGGATAATAATACTGTTTCTCCATCCGCAGTTAGGCTTGCGGATCTTTCGGTACGCTCAAATACCTTAAATCCGATTACCTCTTCATAAAAATCTAATGATTGTTCTAAGTTTTGTACCTTTAAGTTCACTTGACCTACAAATGTAATAGGTTCACGATGAAAACTCATATTTGCTGCCTCCTGTTCATATTCAAAACAACGATTTGTTTGTTAGTTGGTTACTTTACGTAAGTAAGTATATGATTAAAACTTACATTAGTCAAGTAACTAATTTATAAAAAACAATTTAATTATTTGCCAATACCAGTTATACTTTAAATAAGGAGATGATTACATTGGAGAAATCGATTTGTCCAAGATTTGAAATGGCTATGGGTTTATTGAGCCAAAGATGGACAGGTTTAATTATTTACCAGTTATTATCTGGTCCGCAGCGTTTTTGCAGTATTGAATCATCCATCGGTATTAGCGGCAGAGTTTTATCAACGAGGTTAAAGGATTTAGAGAATGAGGGAATTGTTAAGAGGGATGTTTTTCCAGAGACGCCAGTTCGAATTGAATACTCCTTAACTGATAAAGGAAAATCGCTAAGACCACTTATGCATGAAATGGAAAAATGGTCACAAGATTGGTTAGAAGCATAATAGGTCATGCCTAAGCCGAGATATTTTGATATTTATAGACTTTCCTCACGCTCATCCCACTTTTTCAAAAGTGAAATGAGCGTTGGGGATTAGATACATATGTTCAGGTACAATAGGAACAAAAAAGCCATCGTCAACTAAAATGGACGATGACTTTTGGGTTTAATGATCATTGTTCGAGTTCTTTGCGAATCTTTAGGCGGTAGCCTTCACTACCTATACTGAAGGATAAAAAGTTCAAACTTTTCAACAGTCTGGCTACGCATTGTTCCTGCTGGAAAATTAGAAATTGCTGGCTTTTTCACCTTCCGCAGAAACAGGCAAAAAATTAGGGCTGTGGCATTGCCACAGTCCCCATTTTACTTGTGTCACCTGTTTATAGTCATCTCTTCTACCGATACTTTTCTCAACTTCGCTGACACTATGCTATTGATGGCATTCATATAGGCTAAGGCGCTGGCTTTTAATATATCGGTGTCCGCTGCTTTCGCGATATATTTTTCACCATCATGTTCGATTAGGATTTTCACTTTACCAAGTGCGTCCTTCCCTCTTGAAACACTGCTAATATCATATTCCACCAATTTGACTTTGATCGTTGTAATCTCTGCAATCGCTGAATACAGGGCATCAATCGGTCCTGAACCGACAGCGCTTGACTTGAATACTTCGCCTCCCTTACGGATCTTGACACTTGCGCTTGGGAAGCTCGAGTTGCTGATAACTTGCAGATCTTCAAATTCAAAAAAATGGTCGCTGTAATTTGTCGTATTCGTTTTGTCGTGCTTTTCATAATAATTTTCAACAATCACATATAGATCATGATCATATACTTCTTTTTTCGCATCTGCCAATGCTAGGAATCCTTCAAAAATCCCTTCAAAGTCCTCCGCGTCCAGTTGAGAGAACCCTAGTTTTTCAAGTGCATTTTTTACGGCATGCCGACCAGAACGTGCAGTCAGGACGAGCTCCATATCATCAAGTCCTACTTCTTCAGGATGCACAATTTCATAAGCATCCCGTGATTTCAGCAGACCATCTTGGTGAATACCTGATGAATGGGCAAACGCATTATCTCCCGTAATGGCTTTATTCACCTGTACGTCAAGTCCCATAAAACTGGAAACTAGGCGGGAAGTGTTCATGATCTCCTTTGTGTTAATGCGTGTGTCTACATTATAAATGGCACTCCGGGTCTTTAACGCCATGACCACTTCTTCCAATGCTGCGTTGCCCGCACGCTCCCCAATACCGTTGATCGTGCACTCCACTTTATCAGCACCATTTTTGACAGCTGCTAATGTGTTGGCAGTTGCCATGCCTAAATCATTATGGCAATGAACACTTAATAACACATCTGGATTTAAGTTTTTCATCCGATCATTTAATTTATAAATCATCGCACCGAATTCTTCAGGTTCCGCATAGCCTACCGTGTCTGGTACGTTAATCATTGTCGCGCCTGCCTTCATGACAGCCTCAATCGTTTTCCACAAGTATTCGAACTCCGAGCGAGAAGCATCTTCCGTTGAATATTGCACTTCAGGCAGTAAGGTTTTCGCATATTTTACTGCATCTACGCCAATTTGCAGAATTTGGTCTTTGGATTTACTGAACTTTTTCTCTACGTGAATGTCAGAAGTGCCGAGAACCATGTGGATCATTGGATTTTCCGCACCTTTCACTGCGTGATAGACGGAATCAATATCTGCCTGGACTGCACGCGCGAGTGCAGTAATCATGATGTCACTTGTGTTCCCTACTTTTTGGGCAACCGCCTGGACCGCGTTGAAATCACCTTGGGAAGATGCTGGGAAACCAGCTTCAATAATATCGACACCTAATTTTTTCAGTTGCTGCGCAATCTCTACTTTTTCATAAAGATTTAATTTCGCACCAGGTACCTGCTCGCCATCTCGTAACGTTGTATCAAACACCCATATTTTTCTGCCCATTTCTCTGCACTCCTTCTATATTAATTTTGAAAAACAAAAAACCCCGTCTCTATATCGAAATATAGAGACGAGGTTAAACTCGCGGTACCACTCTAATTGATCTGTCGCTAGAGACAGATCCACTTATCAGCAGCCATCACTGCCTATCCCGATAACGGAGGAAACCGACATCCCTTACTTTGGAAATTTCAGGGAGTGACTCCTGGATGAGTTCAAAATGTGCACCTGCCGATTTTCACCACCCATCGGCTCTCTACAAGGACACAGTCATTTTTACTAATTCCATTCTTAGTCTGCAAATTATATTGATTGCAATAGTACATTGATTTTTTTGAATTGTCAATTGTTTTCATGAAGATTATTTACTTTTATGGATGCTGCTTGGAACTTCCGGGAGATAACAAGATTATCTAATTAAGTGGTGCTTACACATTTGTAAGGGAGTCATTTATTAACATATGTTTAGATGCTGGATTTTATGAAAAGCATGTAGCAGTCTTACCACAACTATTCAAAAAAACACATGTGGCCCCTTTCCCGTCAAACCCAAATAGAAAACCTCTCTCATTTATGCGATAATGAAAGAACAAACGTTTCATTACTAGGGAAAGGGGTGTACTGATGAAACCAGTTATCCTTGCTGAAAAACCATCACAAGCGAAAGCGTATGCTGACGCTTTTTCAGTTAAAGCACGTCACAAAACGCATATTGAACTAAATCCTTGTGGTACATTCCCGAACGGAGCAATTATTACATGGGGAATCGGGCATTTAGTCGAGCTAAAGGAGCCGAAAGAATATCGTAAAGAGTGGGCATCTTGGAACCTAGCATCTTTACCAATTATGCCAAGCAGGTACGAATATAAGGTATCTTACGATAAGAAAGTGCAGTTCAACTTTATTAAACAATTATTTAATGATCCTTCTATTACGACTATTTTAAACGGCTGTGATTGTGATCGGGAAGGGTCTAATATTTTCTATTCGATTTATTACATGACCGGTGCAAAAAACAAGACAATTAAACGACTCTGGATTAACTCGCTGGAAGTTGACGAAGTAAGAAAAGGGTTTAATAATCTTCAAGATAATAGAAAAGATTTACAGCTCTATTATGAAGCGAAAACACGACAAATTAGCGACTGGCTTGTTGGGATGAATGGGAGTCGGCTTTATACCCTTTTATTGCAGCAAAAAGGTTTCAATGAAAGTCTTTCGATTGGACGGGTGCAATCTCCAACGGTGTATCTCATTTATCAACGACAAAAGGAAATAGAAAATTTTGTTTCTACTCCATTTTATGAGATTGAGGGAAATTTCACTGCTAAAAATGGTACGTATAAAGGCAAAGTAAAAATCAAAAGCGATAAAAAAGAGGAAGTCCAACAATTATTAGAGCAACATCATATTACGGAGCAAAATGAAGGAATGATAAAATCTGTAACGAAGAAGGAAAAGCGTACCAAATCTCCAAAATTACATGCTCTATCAACGCTTCAAGCCGTAGCAAATAAGAAGTGGAAATACAGCCCTGCCAATGTGCTAAAGGTTGTACAAGGGCTATATGAGAAGAAACTCGTTACTTATCCACGAACGGACACACAATTTATTACGAATAATGAATTTGCTTATCTGGCAAACAATGTGGAACGTTATCAACAAATTGCTGGTGTCTCGTTCCCGGTCGCTTCAAAGCGGCCGAATAAACGGTATGTAGACAACTCCAAGGTTCAGGAGCATTATGCGATCGTTCCGACAAAAAGCATTCCAACTGAGAAGAAGCTCCAAGGATTATCGATTCAAGAGCGCAATTTATATATTGAAATCTTAAAAACAACGCTCGCTATGTTTCACTCAGATTATATTTACGAAGAAACAAAAATTATTACTGATGTGAATGGACTTGAATTTGAAACAACTGGACAAACAGAAATTAGCAAGGGATGGAAAGAACTTTTCTCAGATTCGAAAAGAGAAGCTGCGAATAGAAAAAAAGAAGCCATTCAAGCTCTTCCCATGCTTTCAAAGGGTGAAAAAGTATTAGGTATCGTCAAAATGATAGAAGGAATGACAACACCCCCTAAGCCATACACAGAAGGTCAATTAATCGGAATGATGAAAACGTGTGGAAAAGTAGTTGAAAACGAAGAAGAGATGGAGATTTTAAAAGCAGTTGAAGGTCTGGGAACTGAAGCGACGCGAAGTGGAATTATTGAGACGATTAAAAAGCATGGATATATTGAGGTCGATAAAAATATTGTCAGCGTCACAAAAAAGGGAGAAATTCTTTGTCAATCGATTGAAGGAAATCTTCTTTCCAGCCCGTCCATGACCGCAAAGTGGGAGGCATACTTAAGAAAAATTGGGAACGGTGAGGGCTCGTCAGAACATTTTATATCTACTATTGCCAAATTCATCAATAAATTAATTCAGGAAGTTCCCAGTCAATTAAAAGTCGGAGCGCTAGAACAGAATATTGCGGCTATCCAAAAAAATAGTGTGATTGCAACTTGCCCTACTTGTAAAAGAGGAGGTATTGTTCAAAGGAAAACATACTATGGATGCACGGAGCATGCAAATGGCTGTAAACAAACTTTTCCAGGGAAAATGCTAGGAAAGAAATTAACGGAAAAGAATATTAAAGATCTATGTACAAAAGGGAAAACGAGTGTCATAAAGGGGATGAAATCGAAAGCTGGAAAGAAGTTTAATGCGTCCCTAAAATTTGAAGGGGATAAAATACAGTTTGAGTTTGTAAATAAGGTTTAGACTGTGTCTATTTAAAAGCATATTCAAATCTAACATCTCATTTTCTATATTATTTTCATATCGTAAATGGCATCGAATGTTCACTTGGCTACCATTAATTAACGATCATAAGAAGGGGCTGTCCAGAAAGTAGGTGAAAACTGACTTTCCTTGATAGCCCCTTTTCACATCTCCATTAACCTAAATGTCAATTTTCGGCAGGTTCCGTTGATTGGAGAGGAAGGCGGCGACACCTGCGGGATGTGCGAGAAAGGTGAGACATTGCAAGGAGTATTTTAGGAACGAAGCCTAAAGTCGCCACATCGTGTGACAACGGCTTCGTGACCAACATTCTGTTCGCCCGAAGCGGCTTACCGCTCGCCCGCGGTAAGCGTCCGCCTGGAGCGGAAATCAATAGTATGAATAAATCCTTGAATTAGGAGGGCTTTCTCAGTTTGTTTTTCTCCACCAGCTTCAATTTAGTGACTTATTGAAAAGTCCCTTTTGTTTATAAATATCACTTTTGGTAAACCTAATAACAATTACTCGCAAAACGTTAAAGGCGGGAGCAACGATGTTGTTAAACGATAAGATGCAAACAGAGGTCATTAGCTGGATCATTGAAGAATTACGATCAACAAATGATTTCGTACAGAAACCGATAAGCATGGACGAAAAGCAAGGGCTATTACTCTATATAAAAACGGTTGTTGATCCGATTCAATTACAGGAATGGATTATTAAACCCTTTTTCGAAATGTCTTCAGAAAATCATATTGCTGCCTATTTGTCCTCTTTGCCGCAGCAACAGAAGATTCAATCGAAGAAACAAATGCTGATGGAGATGACAAAAGGCTGTGTTGTCATCGTCATACATAATCGAATGTTTTTATTAGATATTAAGAAAGTAAATACGAGTGAAGTTCAGGAAACAGGCTTAGAACAAACGCTTCAAGGAGGAAATTTAGGACTAAGTGAGGATATCGAAACAAATATTAATCTCATTCGTAAGCGTTATCATCAGCCTTCATTACTTGTTGAAATGTTTGTGATCGGCCATAAAAATAATCAATCGCTTGCGATTATGTATGACAATGAGACAGTGGATCAGAAGGTACTTGAAAAAGTAAAAAAGAAAATAGAATCTCTTGATAAGATGGTCATTCAATCGTCTTTGCAACTTCAACTAAATTTAAATGATGAAAAGCGTTCGTTGTTTCCAACGATGATGATTACGGAACGAACAGATCGTATTATCTACAATCTAGCCGGTGGAAAGATTGTGTTTATTTTAGATGGGAATCCGTTTGTTATTATGGCACCTGTCGTCTTTTTTGATTTTATAGCGACAGCGGAGGATACGTATCATTCTTATTGGGTACGAATATTTCTCGTCCTCCTTCGCTATTTTGGTTTATTTGTTTGTGTTGTCCTTCCGGGATTATACGTAGCAATTATTTCCTTTAATCCTGAAGTTTTGCGCGTTGAACTGACATTAGCAATTGCTGGCAGTCGAATTGGTGTGCCATATCCATCCTTTTTTGAAGTGTTATTTATGTTAATTTTTATGGAATTATTGACCGAGGCGAGTATTCGTCTGCCGAAGCCAATTAGTGCAACAGCTACAACCGTCGGGGGGCTAATTTTGGGAACAGCGGCAACGGAAGCTGCGTTAACATCGAATATTATGATCATTATTGTCTCGGCAGTTGCCATCTCCACTTTTGTTATCCCGATTAATGAAATGAGCTTTTCGATAAGGATTGTCAGATTTGGCATTTTATTGTTCGCAACAATTTTTGGGCTAGCTGGATTAGCACTTGCGTCGATTGGATTTATTATGTATTTAACGAGCATTGATAGTTTTGGTCAGCCATATTTAAAGCTATTTATTCAAAGGGGCAGGTCAGAAGTTCAAGGTGTAAAACGATGAATCGATATTTTTATTATTTTACCTTTGTCAATATGATAACGAACATTATTACAACAGTTCCGATGATTTTGCTTGGAGCGCGAATGAAAGGCGCTATTTTCTCGATTCTTCTTGCAATTGTAGCGGGACTATTCATTATGTATTTTTTTGTTAATTTTTTTAACGACTTTCCTGGAGAAGGACTTCCAGAATTATTGAAAAGGTATTTGTCGAAATGGATTTCTACTCCACTTTTAATTTATCTTGCCTTTACATGGCTTGTTGGAGGCTTGATCCCTTTTATTACATATACCTTCTTAATTAAGCGATTTTTGACACCCGAAATGCCATTGCCGTTGATTGCGACATCCTTTTTGCTGTTTATTTCATTTGGGGTCCTGATGAAACCAACAAGTGTACTTTACACGATTGAAATTGTCTTCTTATTGGTCACTCCATTGATTTTATTACTTCTTTTAAAAGCGTATGGTAGCAAGGATCTTGAATGGGATTTTGTGAGGGAATCAATTATGTATATTTGGCATATGCCAAATTATGCCGCATTCTCGGCTGCTATTTATATTTTCTTAGGGTCTGCAAATCTCATTATTTTTAATCGACTGTTCACGAATAAACAAACATTTGCTGGTAAACAGCTACTTATTATTGGTCTTGCCGGTTTTTTCATTTTAATTACAACGTATTTTATTCCGATTGGATATAATGGCTTCGAGCATATTGACGAAATCGTTTATCCTTGGAATATGACAAGTGATTCTTTACGTATGCCATATGGAATCGTTGAACGGGTGTTGTATATGTTTTTGCTTTTCTTTTTAGCGATAACCTTTTTAAGCATGCTAATGATTTGGCACGTTACAATCGAAGTGTTCAAAAGCATCATTTGGTTCGAACGTTTTAAGTGGAAAGGACATAACTTAACCCCGTTTCTATTTATTCTTTTCCTTTGGGCGGTCAGTTTAAAAGTCGTTACGTATTTAAATGAATATGAGCTTGTGAAGATGACGAGTTATTTTTTTAATGGGCTGCCGATTTCCTTTCTTATGATGCTCCTTGTTTTTAAATGGATAAAAAGGAGGGCATTATCTTGAAAAAGAGAACGATCATTTTTGTTGTCATTCATTTACTCGTATTCACCTTTTTACAGACAGGCTGTGCATTTAAGGATATTGATAAACGTCTTTTTGTGATGGCCATTGGGATTGATTATACTGAAAATGAACAAAATCCATATCAAATCACGCTTAAATTGGCCCTCCCTTCAGGACAGATTAGAGAAGCGGCTAAAGCAAAATATACGTATTTAACAAAAGAAAGTGACACTTTAGCGGGGGCTATTCGAATTATAAAAACACATGTAGACAAGGAAATTGATTTTGGACATACTCGAGTCATTGTTTTTGGAGAAGAAGTGTTAAAACGTGATTTAAAGGATGTTATGGATTTTTTTCTTAGAAGAAGTGATATTCAAGTCATCTCATGGGTTGCTGTTGGAAAACCAACGGCAGAAAAGGTGTTAAGAACAGAGCCGCCTTCCGAAATGGCTGCGTCAAATGCCTTATTTAACTTTTTCGCACAAAATGGTGTGGAGAGCTCCTATATTGTGACGACTTATTTATTCGATTTTCGACGAAGAGTATTAGAAAACGGGATTGATCTCATTTTACCGATTCTTCAAGTGAATGGAAAGAGCACTATTTCCATTAATAAATCGCTTATTTTAAAGGAAGAAAATAAGGTTTTAGAACTAACATCCGCACAGACAAAGCGATACAATGTGTTAGCGAATCGAGGAGAAGAATTTGATTTAGAAGTGAAAAAGAAGGGTTTAACGTTTTTAATGAAGGTAGATAAGGTCAAAACGAATTATAAAATTTTAACCCCCGCTAACGAACGTCCAATTTTAAAAATGAACGTAAAGATTTTTGGGATTATTGAGGAATCGAATCAGCCGTTATCCCCAGAAAAATTAGATGAATACAGCAAAATTGCAGGTGAAAGAGCCAAAAAGAACCTTCAAGAGCTGTTATTATTATTTCAAGAAAACAATGTCGATCCGTTAGGGTTTGGCTTGCGATACAAGGCAACGAGAATTCATAATACAGATACGTTTGCAGAGTGGCAACGGATTTATCCTAATATTAAATTTGATCTTTCTATAGAAGCTACGATTAAAAGTACGGGAACAATTAAGTAATTCCTTGCATATTCTCACTTCAAGGAAAATTTAGTGACTATCAATGGACGAAAGGTTTAGATCGGCTTGTAACGAATTTTAACTTATTGCGACTCCCGATTATAGGGAATAAAGTGAATAAAGCCCATTAAAAATACTGCATGGGCTTCTAAGATTTAGCACATAATAAATATGATTTTTTAAAAAGGGAGGAATCGTATTGCAAAATCAGCAGGGGCCGATGCATGAAAACATGCAAACAGGGAAGGTCAGTCAGCAATTTAACCATGGTGGGCATGAAATGTTCGATGTGCATGAAGTGTTGTCGGGAACAATCGGCACATTGGATCTGTATACACTTTTGCGCCCACATGTACAAGACCAAGAATTACTAAGCATTCTTGATCGACAATACCAATTTATTCAAGGCGAATACAATACGACAGTTGATTGTTTTAAATCGGGCCAAGATCCCGCTGTACCAACGCAAAGCTATAAAATGACCCAAGGGAATGATTTTGTATACGGGTTAAAACCATCCCAACCGAAAAAGCCGATTCAATCAACAAATGAGTTGAATGATGGCTGTATTTCCGGATTAATGCTTGGGTCGGTAAAAGCCTCGGCTTCAGCAAAAACGATGGCTGCACTTGAGGTAACAAACCCAGTCGTGCGCCGCGTGCTTGCTGATTCTGTACCAAACTGCATTGAAATGGCATATGAGCTGTCGATTTATCAGAACAAGCATCATTATTATCAAGTCCCACAACTTACACAGCAGGACATGCAGCAAATGCTCAATTCATTTGCGCCAGCACAAGTACAACCCCAAAATATGCAAATGAACGCGCAAAACCCGAATATGCCACATTAATAAATGAAACAGGGGCCGCACATGTATAGTGCGGCTTTTTATATTTTTAAGGGAGATAAGCATTGTTTTGTTTTTAGGGAAGCGGGTAAATTAGATGAAATAACGCTCTGAAGGAGGAAAATACAATGAGTATCATTTGGACCTTGTTCATAGGAGGTATTATCGGTTGGTTCGCCGGACTGCTTATTGGACGTGATGTGCCTGGAGGAATTATTGGAAATATTATATCCGGAATTATCGGTTCTTGGTTAGGAACTTTAATTCTTGGTACATGGGGACCAGAAGTTGCTGGATTTGCAATTATTCCTGCAATTCTTGGAGCTATCGTTGTGGTTCTTATTCTTAATGCAATCTTACGTGGGACAAGAAAGCTTAATAGAAAGTTATAAAATAAGCAGCTATATTATAATGGAGTATTTTTAATTTAGCTTCGTCCTACTAGTTGTAAGAAGGAACGAGGCGAAATAATATGAAGCGAAACCATACGATGATGCAATTTTTTGAATGGCATGTAGAAGCTGATGGCTCTCATTGGAATCGTTTAAAAGAACTTGCACAGGAGCTGAAAAACAGAGGGATTGATTCAGTGTGGATTCCACCTGTCACAAAAGGTACATCTCGAAAAGATACAGGATATGCTGTCTATGATTTATATGATGTGGGAGAATTTAACCAAAAGGGGACGGTCCGCACAAAATACGGGACAAAAGAGGAATTGCTTGATGCAATTAAAGCGTATCAAGATCACGGCATTAATGTTTATGTAGATATTGTTATGAATCATAAAGCAGGAGCAGATGAAACAGACGTTTTTCAAGTAGTGGAAGTAGATCCACAGAAATTGAAGAAGATGGATTTGCAACCTTTCCTGTTAACGGAGGCAGTGTATCGGTATGGGCACTTCCGGAAGAAGACGTAAAGGCAAGACTCATTTGCCGATTTTTTAACCTATTAGCTTTAGAACGTCTTCTTTGGAAGTTGTAAGTGAGATGTTTGCAAGAGATCCCCCATCAGATTTAACCTTTGGTGTTATCAAAAGTCTGCGAGGACTTCCACTGCTTGGTCTGCATCAATTCCTTCTAAGATAAGCACAAAAGAATCTCCCTTTCTTAACGTTAAGAAAAAAGAAACGAGTGATACTAACGTTTTTCCTTTTGTGAACAACCCATTTTTACATAAAAATAGATTCGATTGATAGGATTTCACTTTATTGAAAAGTTGATAAACTTTTTCAAGGTTAATAGGTTCTTTATATGTAAATGATTTTGACTGAATAACTTTCATTATTGGCGGGCTCCTTTCTGTATGTACGGTAATGCTTTACCCCTAAACCCAATTTTATAAACTTAATATAAAAGGCATTGGGAAGTAGGAATTCCCAATGCCTTTTCTCGATTAATACCCAAAAAAGCCACCTATTCTGGTAGCTTTCCGTTCGTTAATAGTTTAATTTAAACCATTCTGCTGCTTTTTCCACTTCACCGATCGTCAACTGGTGACCATGATACTCCCAATGAAGTTGAACTTCGGCACCTGCTCCTTGCAACAATACTTGCAATTCTTCCGATTCTTCTGGTGGACACATTGGATCATTTTTTCCAGCACCAATAAAGACCGATGTACCAGTTAAATCAGGTAAATCAATTCCTCTTCTTGGTACCATCGGATGAAAAAGAATCGCTCCCTTTAAGCTATTTTGAAAGTGGAAGAGCATGCTAGCAGCGATATTTGCTCCATTAGAGTAGCCAACCGCAACGACATTGTCGCGATCAAATCCGTATTCTTGCGCACTATCATCTAAAAATTGCTTTAATTCCTCTGTGCGGAAGATCAAATCTTCTTCATCGAAAACTCCCTCAGCTAATCTGCGGAAAAAGCGCGGCATGCCGGACTCCAATACATTTCCTCTTACACTTAAAATGGAAGAGTTCGCTGAGATCATTTTGCCGATCCCGATTAAATCTTGCTCTGTTCCGCCTGTACCGTGTAGAAGAAGTAGGGTAGGGGCATTTTTGTCTTGACCTTCTTGAAAGATATGGTTCAAAATAAAAACCTCCAATTAATTTGTGTATAAATTGAAATAAATACATACATAAAATGCGGAAAGTAACACCGTAGACTTTCATTCTAGGCGGACGCTGGGGGCGCTGAGCCCCCGGGAGTCGTTGCCACTCACTCTGATCAACTAGGTATGAAATGATCATATTAATTTCAACTTATATAGTTAATGGACTTAAACGAGCTTCGATTTGTTCGTGCTTTGCTTCTAGAAAAGTGGATGGGCGAGTGATTCAGCTAGCTGATCAATACGTCCGTCCATATTAAATCTTAGCCCGTCTGTCGCTAGCTCAAATAGAATTCCATTTGGTTTTCTAAAGTGAGAATTATGTCTTGAATTCAGGATAATTGTACAGTTTTTTTAATCCGTTGTCAAATGGAGATGATTTTCTATTAATAGAGGCTGGGACAAAAGCATTTTATCAAACCCAAATACGAACGATAGCAACTGCAAATAACTCGCTCGGAAATATACTTCGCTTTCGGTGGGCGGCTGGTGAGTCTCCTCGTGCTATGCACGCGGGGTCTCACCGATGCCTTTCCTCCCGCAAGAGTCTACGTATATTTCCTACGCTAATGTAATGAACTGTTCTCCTATGGACTTGATTACTTTAGATATGTCCCAGCCTCATGATCAGAGTTTTCTTATATGAAAATTATCTTCGAGTAAAACCCAGTTTTGCGGGAATGGATAGCCAAGCACCCAGTAACTAATGCCTTGTAACTGATAATCCTTCACTAATTGAAACTTTGCTTGGGCACTGCGAGCATCTTCAAACCACACTTCATGGCGGCGACCTTGTTCGTCTGTATAATGATAGAACGGTGTTTGTGTCACTGGGTCGTATTGAATTTCAACCTGATATTTAGTTGCCCGTCTAATCGCTTCTTGCATATCAAAAGTTTCTGCCTCCATTCCTTGGACGTGGGGGAGAACCCAATCTCTTGCATAAAGTTGAAAACCCATGAAGATCTTATTTCGCGGTATGACTGTTACCGCATAATCGAGTACACGCTTTATCTGATTAAGTGGCGAAATTGCTTGAGGAGGTCCGAGACGATAACCCCATTCATAGGTCATTAATATAACGAAATCGACAATTCGTCCATGTGCTGCATAATCAATTGCCTCATATAAAAGCCCTTTTTGTTCAGAGCTCGTCTTAGGTGCAACAGCCGTTGATACGGTATAGCCAAGTGGGTGGAGACGGTTCACCGTTCGCTGTAAAAATTGATTATAGAGCTCTCGGTCCGTTTGCCGCACATTTTCAAAATCGATATTTAATCCGCGATAGCCTTTTGCTTTCATTGTATTGACGATATTCGTAAGCAATCGATCCTGTAACTCGGTACTAGCAAGAATCGTATGTGCGAGCTGTGTTCCAGGCTCTGTTGCACTAAAGTTTGTAAGAGCCATAAGAGGGACAATGTTCATTTCCTTTGCCGTTTGAAGAATTGCGGCATCGTTAAGCGAGGTCAGTCCACCATCTTCCTTCATTGAATAAACAAAGGGGGATATATACGTTAACTGACGGCCAACCTCGCGAACTTCTTCGGCTCCAACCTCGCCCATATTCATGACATAGGCGTTTACATCAATGGTTGTCTTAGCGAAGGGGATTGTGAGAACAGTCCCGATAAAAAGATTCGGTTGTTGCAGATTGTTGGCTGCCATGATCGCTTGTACAGTGACACCATAATATTGTGCAATTTGTCCGAGTGTTTCACCTGCTTGAACCGTATGAATTCTTGGAGGAATAATTAACACAGTTCCGATATTTAGACTGGAAGGATTGGTAAGTTGATTTGCTTGAATGATCGCTTGCACAGGAACACGATACATTTGGGCAATTTGCCATAATGTCTCCCCGCGCCGAACGATGTGCTCAATGGCAGCAATCGGTATGACGAGGGATTGGCCGATAAGCAATTGATTTGGGTTTGGCAACTGATTCACGTTCATAAGTTGTTGGGTTGTTATGCCATACCGATGGGCAATATTCCATAGTGTTTCCCCGCGGCTAATAACATGAATGATCATAAGGAATCACTCCTAATTTTGGTCATGTAACTACTATATGCGCGGGGAAACGATGAAAGACTTATGACCTTCTATGAATGGATTGATGAGAGTGCTTGAATGGCAATGCCGTTCGCTTTAAATGTATCATTGATGATCTTTGCGAAGGTTAAAGCATGTTTGCCATCGCCGTGAATGCAAATCGTATCGACATGGATCGTAATATCACTGCCATTTACCGTTGTAACAAGCTGGTCTTTAACCATTTTAAGCGCTTGTGCAATCGCATCATCAGCCTGATTGAGTACCGCATTTCCGTCTTGGCGTGACGTCAATGTACCGTCGTTTTGATAGGTGCGGTCAGCAAAGGCTTCATTTGCGGTTTGTAATCCTAGTTTATTCCCAGCTTGAATCAGCTCACTTCCAGCAAGGCCATATAAAATCATTTCCGGATTTAACTGATAGATTGCTTCGGCAATCGCCTCAGCTATTGCAGGTTCAACGGCTGCCATATTATATAATGCACCGTGCGGTTTCACATGGGTAAGCCGACTACCGTTCGCCACAGCAAATGCATGTAATGCTCCAACCTGATATAACATAAGCTCATATGTTTCACGAGGGGAGATGTCCATTTTACGTCTGCCAAAACCTTGTAAATCAGGGAGAGATGGGTGGGCACCGATATTTACATGATGCTCGATTGCAAGGCGAACAGTACGATTGATGATTGTAGGGTCCCCTGCATGAAAACCACATGCGATATTCGCAGAAGTAATATAGCGCATTAATTCGTTATCATGTCCGAATGAATAGGGGCCGAAGCCTTCTCCCATATCACAGTTTAAATCAATTCGTTTCATTTGCTAAATCCCTCCATTTTAAGGCGCATGCTGTTTTTACTTTCAGTAGTAAGCGATGATCAGCTAGTAATATATTTTGCGCTTCCTCCAGTGATATTTCTTGGAATTGAACTTGATCACCTGGTCGCATTTGACTAAGCCTATTTAAATCATGCTGAATGACCTCGCCAATTTTCGGATATCCCCCAGTTGGCTGGCGATCTGCCATTAGTATAATCGGCTGACCATTTGGCGGGATTTGGATTGAGCCGAATGCTGTTCCTTCTGTGATCAATTGTCTGTTATGTTGGAAAGGGATTGGCCATCCTGATAAACGATAACCCATCCGATTGGAAGCAGGGTCGATTGTATATTTTTCTTGGCAGAAAGATTGCCTTGCATCATTCGAAAACCAGTCTGCTTGTCTTCCTGTTATAAATCGAATCGGCTTGCTATTGTCCCGAAAATATTTTTCTATTTGAAAGGAAGTTTTCCAAGGAGCAGGAGCAATTGTAGTGGAGCAATGAATCGGCAATCGGTCACCTGGAACAAGGGCTTGTCCGTTGTTCCCTCCAATTTTCGCCTGCACATATGTACTTCGACTATTGAACATCGTTGGAATGGCAAATCCCCCTTTTACAGCTATGTAGCATCTTACTCCTTGTTTTGCTGCTCCAAAGGTTAATTGATCCCCTTTATACATTTGAATCGGTTTTCCATGTTTCAACGCATTTCCATTTAAACATGCTCCCATCTCGGCACCAAATATGGAAATGACCGCATGCTGCTCACAAAGAAACGTCGCTCCAATCATGGTCATCTCAATAACTGCTTCCTGAGGGTCATTGTGAAGAATGATATTGGCCAGTTGTGCAGCAAATCGATCCATCGCCCCACCAGCAGGGATGCCAAATGACTGTCCGCCAACTCTCCCTAAATCTTGAATCGTCGTAAACATTCCGCCTTTCATTACTTTCAACGCCATGATTTTCCCTCCAACGAGTGAAACTCTTTTTTTGAAATAGGGGTGAATTGCACACGATTTCCTGGTTGTAATAACGCAGGAGGGTCATTGCTAATGTTAAATAAATCGATCGGTGTTCGCCCGATAATTTGCCAGCCGCCCGGACTTGCAAATGGGTATATACCTGTCTGTTTCCCGGCAATACCGACCGAACCTTTAGAAATTTGCAAGCTTGGTATGTTTTTTCTTGGAGTGGCAATTGCTTCGTTCATTCCGCCTAAAAACGGAAAACCAGGGGCAAATCCAATAAAATAAACATGGTAAATTTGTTCACTATGTATGCTTATGACTTCGCTCTTTGTTAGGTGATGGGAATGAGCAACGAATGCTAAGTCTGGAGAAAAGGGCTCTTCATAACAAACAGGTATCTCAATCGTTTGATCATGAACGGTTGTTAATGAATGAGTCGTCTGCAGCCTCTCTTTGATCTCTTCCTTTACTTTTTTATATGGGAACGGGCCGCCAACTTTAATTGGATCATAGAAAATAGTGAGCGTCGTATAGGCAGGAACGGCTTCTAGAAATCCAGAAAAAGGTTTCATCTCAATGACTTGTTTCCATACTAGTAGGCTATGATTTTTATTAAGCTCGATGTCTCCTCCTAAATCGATGACAATCGCTGAGTCGCCGAGCGGCGAAAAGATTTCATCCTTCAAAAGATCCACCTCCGTTCTCATCATTAGTTCGATCTTAGCATGTTATGAAAAAAAGCGGAATGAAAAAAGAGGCCGTCTTGAGACGACCTCTAATCGTATTAGCGAATAGAGATATAGGCAATTCCAATGACGATTGCCAATATAATTCGATAAATAGCAAAAGGTAATAATTTGATCCGGCTAATTAATGCAAGGAAAAAGCGGATTGATAACCATGAGAATAAGAACGCGCTAATAAAACCAACCGCAAAAAACGGCAAGACGTCCACTGTTAAGACATCCATTTTCTTAATTAAGGATACGGCACTTGCACCAAACATGATCGGCACGGCCATAATAAAAGTGAAATCGGCTGCCGCTCGATATTTTAGTCCCATTAACACCCCGCCAGAAATGGTAGCACCTGAGCGAGAAAAACCTGGCCATAATGCGATACATTGGAATAAACCAATTAAAAATGCTTGCTTATATGTAACGCCATCAAGAGAGGTTGCTTCATAATGGTAATGAGTCTCTTTCATCCGTTTTGTTTTCCAATCCGCCAAAATCATAAGAAACGAACCAGCTACTAATGCAACGAGCACCCATTCAACGGTAAAGAGATGCTTGTCAATAAAATCTTCAAACGTAAGACCGAGAATAGCAGCAGGCAATAACCCGACAATAACATGGGTTAATTTTAAACGTTGATCAGAAGGAATAGTTTCCTTTCCTCTATTAACATTTACACCTACTAAACTCCAAAGACGAGACCAAAAGACGATAACAACGGCCATGATCGATCCGAGCTGAATCACCACTTTAAACGTGTTAGCGATTTCGGGGGCTCCTAAAATTTCCACTGATTTTAACAACATATCATCAACGATGATCATATGTCCTGTTGAGGAAACAGGAGCAAACTCCGTGAGCCCTTCTACGATACCTAGAATTAACGCAACGAATAAATCCCAAATATTCATTCTTTATTTCCTCACTTTCATTACAAAACCTAATTTTACCGTTTTACGATAGAAAAGAAAAGGGGAAATTTCAATTCTAGCATACATAAGGATAGACGTATCTTACTTCTATTGGGACTACAACCGTGAAAAAATGTTTTTCTTCTTTCTCTGGATTATATATTATGAAGCTAGGCAGAAATGTAGTATAATTTATCTTATCATGGTCTGTCCGAATATATATTTTAGCAAGAAAAATCTAAATTACAGGGGGTGTACACCTTTCGTTGAAAGGTGAACCATTTGGACATAGTTAGTTTACTTTTAATTGCCATATTGATTGCTTTAACAGCTTTTTTTGTAGCAACAGAATTTGCCATCGTCAAAGTACGCAGCACTCGTATTGATCAGCTTATAGAGGAAGGGAAGCCCGGAGCGAAAGCAGCTAAACATGTCATTACACATATGGATGAATATTTATCTGCCTGCCAGCTTGGTATTACTGTAACTGCGCTTGGCATAGGTTGGCTTGGTGAGCCTGCGGTCAAAAGCTTGATTGACCCATTGTTTGCAAGTCTACATTTAGATCCTAACGTATCTAGGGTAATTTCGATTACGATCGCCTTCTTATTTATTACATTTCTCCATGTTGTTGTAGGTGAGTTAGCGCCGAAGACGGTTGCCATACAAAAGGCAGAAGCCGTATCTTTGTTCTTTTCAAAACCACTCATCTTATTTTATCGCTTGCTATTTCCATTTATCTGGATTTTAAATGGATCAGCGCGTTTAATGGTAAAAATGTTTGGCTTAAAGCCGGTGACAGAGCATGAGGGATCACATTCGGAGGAAGAACTGCGAATTATTATGGCTGATAGCTATAAAAGTGGAGAAATCAATCAATCGGAATTGATCTACATGAATAATATTTTTAAATTCGATAATCGCATCGCTAAAGAAATTATGGTGCCAAGAACGGAAATGATCTCGCTTTCAACCGAGGACGACATAGAAGAATGGTTTAAAATCATTCGAGAAGAGAAACTGACCCGTTATCCTGTCTATGAAGGTGACAAAGATAATATCATTGGGATTATTAATATTAAAGATATTTTAATGGAGCAAATTAAAAATTCCGGACCAGACGGTAAATTAAAAATTACACAGTTTTTAAAGCCAGTTATTGTCGTTATCGATACGATTCCCGTGCACGATTTATTGCTGAAAATGCAAAAGGAACATACGCATATGGCAATTTTGTTAGATGAATACGGAGGAACTTCAGGGCTTGTAACTGTTGAAGATATTATTGAGGAAATTGTCGGAGAAATTCGCGATGAATTTGATACCGATGAGAGAGCAGAAATAACAAAAATCGCTGATGACCATTATTCGATTAGTGGAAAAGTACTCATTCATGAAGTGAATGATTTACTTGGCTCTCATTTATCGGATGAAGAAGTCGATACACTCGGAGGGTGGATTTTATCGCAAAACTTTGATATTGAAGAAGGGGAAAGCATTCACTTCGATGGCTTTACATTTACAGTAAAAGAAATCGAAGGTCACCAAATTCAATTTATTGAAGTAAAGAAGGAAGAAGCGATCCAAGTATCGCAAGAAGCCGAAATGGGATAAAGTATATGAATAAAAAAACGAAGCTGTCCGAAGGGCAGCTTCGTTTTTTTAGAAATCTGTGAGTGTCTAAAATCGATCAATAGTTCTTACAATCTACTTGTTTTTTTACAAATTGTTAGCTATTTATCGTCGTTGACAATCATATATGATTTCCAATATGATATACATATGAATATGAAAGAAAATAAACAACAGAAGGCTTATCGGATCATTAAATCAAGGATTGTGGAGAGGGTTTATGCACCTGGTCAAAGGCTTGTGATTGATCAACTCGCCAAGGAGCTTGCTAGCAGCTCGATTCCAATACGTGAAGCGATTAGACAGTTGGAAGCGGAACGGCTCGTTCACTATCAGAAAAATGTGGGCCCCATCGTTGCACGTGTTAATGAGTCGGAATATTTGGAAAGTATAAAGCTTTTAGCAGTATTGGAAGGCTATGCAACGGCGCTTAGTGCACAACATTATCCGCCGGAAAAACTGTTAATGTTAAAGGATAAAAATAAGCGAATGAAGGAGGCGCTTGCTGAGTTTGATTTTTTGATATTTGCAAAAATGAATTCCGAATTTCATATGCTTATTTATGAGGAATGTGGCAACAACATGTTAATTGCAACAATAAAAGATTTATGGGAGAAGCTCGATACGATTCGCGGTCCTGGCTCAATGCTGTACTCTGTTCGTGTTAAGGAGTCCATTCAAGAGCATGAAATTATCATCGAATTTTTAAAAAATCAAGCCCCTTTTGCAGAGGTTGAAGCAACGGTGCGTAAGCATAAGCTAGCAACTGCCGCTGATTTCGAACGGCGGCGAACGAAAAGTAACTAATAAAAATGATAGCGTTTTCAAACGACGAGTGAGGAGGGGAAAAACGTGAATATTGCGGAGGCGAAAGAACGTTTTAAAGGATCGATCTGTCCTGTAATTACTCCGTTTAATGAAGATGAAAGCATTGATGTTGATACATTTAAACAGTTAATTGATTGGCAGATTACAAGTGGAAGTCACGGAATCTCTGTTACAGGGACGAGTGGGGAGCCGAGCTCGCTTTCGGTAGAAGAACGAGAACAAGTAATGGAGATTGCAATGAAGGCTGTAAATGGACGCGTTCCATTTATTCCGGGAACAGGTTCAGTGAATTATCGGGAAGCATTGCGATTAACGAAGGCGGCTCAAGAGATGGGAGCGGACGGGGCGATGGTGATCGTTCCATATTATAACCGCCCCAATCAACATGCATTGTATCAACATTTTAAAACCATTGCTGATTCCGTAGATATTCCGATTATTTTATACAATATTCCAGGCAGAACCGCTGTTAACTTAGAGGTGAGCACGATTGCTAGACTTGTAGAGGATTGCCCGAATATTATTGGCATTAAAGAGTCCAATAAGGACTTCGAACATGTTAACCGAGTATTGCTCGCATGTGGCAGAGACTTCAATTTGTATTCAGGGATTGAGCTATTATGCTACCCAATGCTAGCGATTGGCGGCGCTGGCCATATTAGTGCCACAGCAAATGTAGCACCAAAGCCAGTTGCGGAAATGTATAACGCTTGGACTGAGGGGGATGTAAAACGAAGCCAAGATTTGCATTATAAAATGATGCCGTTAAATGATGTTCTTTTCCTTGATACAAATCCCGCCCCAGTGAAAGCAGCACTAGGAATGATGGGGAAAATTAATCCGATCATACGAAAGCCGATGCAATTGCCATCAATAGACATTCAAGAAGAAATCCGCGCAACGCTTATGCAATATGCGGAATTAAAAGAAGCTATTGGAGGGAAGTGATTGTAGTGGAAATTAAGCATTATATTGCTGGGCAATTTGTCCATTCGAGCAGCGGCCAGTTTTTTGATAATCGTTCCCCATATACAAATGAAGTAATTAATCATGTATCGATCGGTGAAAAAGCGGATATCGATCAGGCTGCACAGGCAGCAAACCAAGCTTTTCACATCGGTCCATGGGGAAAAATGAAAATATCTGAACGGATGGGTTATATTGAAAAAATTGCCGAGCTCATCGATCAGCATATCGAGGAAATTGCTGTCCTAGAAGCGACGGATACAGGTCTGCCGATTGCGCAAACGAAAAAAATGGTTGCGCGAGCAGCAGAAAATTTTCGCTTTTATTCTCGCATGGTTCAAACAAGGCTTCACGGTGACGCCTATATGCAGGATGATGAGTTTCTTAATTATACCGTCTATAAGCCGCTCGGTGTCATCGGTTTAATCACACCATGGAATGCACCGTTTATGCTAGAAACATGGAAAGTTGCTCCCGCATTGGCAACGGGAAATACTGTGATTTTAAAACCAGCCGAATTATCGCCGCTCACGGCGAATAAACTAGCAGAAATTATTCATCTCGCCAATCTTCCAAAAGGCGTATTCAACGTTGTCCATGGTTTTGGTGAAACAGCAGGAAATGCACTTGTCCAACATGAATTGGTAAAGGCAATCTCCTTTACGGGTGAAACGACTACTGGTTCAACGATCATGAGAAACGGAGCACATACGTTAAAAAAAACATCCATGGAGCTCGGAGGAAAATCACCTCTGATTGTATTCGATGATGCCGATCTCGACCGAGCTCTTGATGCAGCAATTTGGGGAATTTATTCCTTCAACGGTGAGCGCTGTACAGCTAACTCAAGAATCTTCCTCCATAAAAAAATCAAAACACCATTTATCCAAGCAATGAAAGAAAGAATCGCAAACATAAAAATAGGTGAACCGTTAGATCCATCAACCGAGCTAGGGCCGCTTATTAATAATGAACATGTCCAAAAAGTAAGTAAATATATCGAAGTTGCAAGAAAAGAAGGTTGTGAGATCATCCAAGGAAAGATTCCAGAACACATTGAATCGATAAATTTCATTCCCCCGACACTTTTACTTGGGGCAAAAAATGAAATGGTTGTTTGTCAGGAAGAAGTCTTTGGCCCTGTGATGGCTGTCATCGAATTTGAAAGTGAAGATGAAGTTGTTCAGATGGCGAATGATGTGAAATACGGTCTAGCTGGCTACGTATGGACGAACAATATTAAGCGAGGTCACCGGGTTGCTCAAGCGGTTGATGCAGGCATGCTTTGGATTAATGCACAAAATGTTCGTGATTTAAGAATCCCGTTTGGTGGCTCAAAGGCAAGTGGAATTGGCAGAGAAGGTGGACATTACGCAATGTTTGAGTTTTATACGGAACCAAAAGTCATTCACGTTGCACTTGGAGAACATCATATTCCGCAATTTGGTAAGTAAAAACGGGGAGGGTTCTGCAATGCCGGCAAAAACAGGTAAAGAATATATTTCGCGTTTAAAATCAGCAAACAACAACGTATATATTCACGGTGAAAGGGTCGATGATGTAACGCAACATCCCGCCTTTAAAAATGTCATCCAATCGATGGCGGATCTCTATGACCTTCAATATGAAAAATCAGAGAAAATGTTATACACTTCACCGATGTCAGGTAATCAAGTAGGGATGACGTTTTTACAACCAAAAACAATTGACGATCTGATTGCACGGAGAGAGGCGATTACAGAGTGGGCACGCACGTCAGGCGGAATGATGGGGAGATCTCCTGATTACTTAAATGCCGAAGTGATGGCAATGGGAACAGCGCATAGCTTTTTTGCGGAATCTGATCCAATGTTTGCGGAAAATGCGAAAAACTATTATGAGTACGCTCGAGAAAATGATATTAGTTTGACACATACACTCATCCATCCACAAGTAAACCGAGCAAAAGCACAGCATGAACAAAAAGATGCGAATGTCGCCCTTCATCTCGTTGAAAAAAGAGGTGAAGGAATCATTGTTGATGGTATCCGTCTTTTAGCTACCCAAGGTGGAATTACGGACGAAATTCTAGTCTTTCCATCGACAGTGAAAAAAGCAGGTGAATTAGATGACCCATACTCACTTGCATTCGCTATTCCAAACAATACTCCGGGTCTGACGTTTATTAGTCGGGAATCGTTCGATTACGGAAAAAGTACATGGGATCATCCACTATCTTCTAGATTTGAGGAAGGAGATGCGATTGTTTCATTTGAGAATGTGCTTGTTCCTTGGGATCGAGTGTTTGTTTGCGGTAATTCCTCAATATGCAATCGCACATTTGCTGAAACGAATGCTGTTGTGCATATGTCCCACCAAGTGTTAGCGAAAAACATCGTGAAAACAGAATTTCTTTTAGGTGTTGCCCTTAGTGTGATGGACGCAATTGGAATCGATCAATTTCAGCATGTCCAAGATAAAGGCATGGAAATTATGTTGACGCTTGAAACGATGAAATCACATTTATTTAAGGCTGAACATAATGCAAAGCTAGATAAATGGGGGATGATGACCCCTGATTTTGAGGCGCTGAATGCAGCGCGAAATTGGTATCCAAGGGTGTATCCGCGGCTTGTAGAAGTTTTACGCATTCTTGGTGCCTCTGGCTTAATGGGAATTCCAACGGAGGCTGATTTTGAAAATCCTGAAATTGGACCGATTATTGAGCGTGGACTTCAAGGGAAAAATCTCGATGGATATGAACGTGTACAGCTCTTTAGACTAGCATGGGATTTAACATTAAGTGCATTTGGCAGCAGACAAATGCATTATGAGTATTATTTTTTTGGTGATCCGATTCGGATGGGCATGACGTATTTTTCTAGTTATGAAAAAGAGCCATATCAAGAATACGTCTCACAATTTTTAAAAAGAAGCTCTCCAACAAAGCCGAAGGAGGGGGGAAGTAAGTGACCTTTAATATTATTCGCTGTGCAAGGGCGATCTTACATGTGACCGATCTGGAAGCATCGAAAAAATTTTATGTAGATGTACTAGGATTTATTGAGACAGAGGCGGATGAAAATCATCTTTATTTACGAGGATTGGAAGAACGAAACCATCACAGTCTTTTATTAAAGAAAGCGGATAAGCCAGCCGTTGAGGCACTTAGCTATAAAGTGTCGGAAGAATCTGATTTGGATGCATTATTCGAGCTTTTTACGGAGAAAGGCTATAATATAAAGTGGAAAGAAGAAGGAGACCAGCATGCAGTTGGTCGATCACTTTATGTTCAAGATTTATCCGGATTGCCACTTGAATTTTTTGCAAAAATGAATCAGGTAGAGCGTCTGATACAACGTTATGATCTATATAAAGGTGCCCGAGTTCAACGAATTGATCATTTTAATTGTATGATCGAGGATGTGGAAGCCGCCCATCAATTTTATATAAAAGAATTAGGCTTTGCCTGTTCGGAGTATACCGCAGCAGAGGATGAAAAAATATGGGCGTCATGGCTTCATCGGAAACAAACGGTACATGATCAGGCATTTATGAATGGCGATGGTCCACGTTTACATCATGTTGGTTTTTGGCTGCCAGATCCATTAGCGCTCATACATGCTTGCGACGTTCTTGCATCAACAGGCTATACAAAAAGTATTGAAAGAGGCCCGGGCCGCCACGGGTTATCCAATGCTTTTTTCCTATATGTGAGGGATCCAGATGGGCATCGAATCGAGCTTTATACTGGCGATTATTTAACGAGTGATCCGGACTTCCAGCCAATCCGTTGGGATATTAATGATCCGAGAAGACAAAGCTTTTGGGGGCATATTGCTCCTGATAGCTGGTTTCAGGAAGCATCTGTTGTGCTTAATATTCATTCGAGTAAAGAAATGCCTGTCACTAAGCCGAAACTAAAGCAGCAAAAGCCAGAATTTATTATTTAAAGGGGGCGGCCCCTTGTAGAAGGGAATGTTATAGATGGATGACCGCCTATTTCGCACAGCAATGGGGAAATTTGCAACAGGGATAACCGTGATTACAACAAAAAAGGATGAGGACATCTATGGGATGACAGCAAATGCGTTCGTTTCCGTGTCGCTTAACCCAAAGCTCGTACTCGTTTCTATTGGTGAGAAAGCGACAATTAATCCGCTTATTAAAGAGGCGGGCACGTTTGCAGTAAGTATTTTGAATGAAGATCAAGAAGAGTTTTCCGCCTATTTTGCAGGGCAAATAAAAGAGGAAAGAAACATTGATTTTGATACATTTAATGGAATGCCAGTGTTAAAAGATTCATTGGCGAATATTACATGTAAGGTTCATCAAACGGTCATTGCTGGGGATCATACATTGTATATCGGCGAAGTAACGGATTTACGAATGCAAGATGGAGATCCATTGCTTTACTTTGGAGGTAAGTATAAGAAGTTGAATTAATTGGTTCCCGGTTTGTTCCATGCTGTTAAAGCGAGAGCAACCGGGTTTTTTTCTAGCTGAAGGAAGGAGGATGGGGATGAAGGCGGTAGTCGGAACGGTTTATGGGGTTTTACTTAATTTTCAAGGGAAGTATGATGAGATAAAGGGGCAAATGAGCTGCCCTCCTTATCAAAAAGAACCGGAGGCACCGATCTTATACATTAAACCACGGAATACAGTCAGCGAAAATGGGAGACCAATTCCATTACCGAAGGATGTATCAGAGCTCGAAATAGGTGCGACGCTCGGAGTTGTTATTGGGGAAAAGGCAACGAAGGTAACGTATGAAAAAGCCCTGACTTATATCGCTGGCTATGTCGTTGTTAATGATGTCAGCATCCCTCATCATCATTATTTTCGACCAGCTCTTAAGCAGCAAGCACGAGATGGATTTTGTCCGGTTGGTTCATTTGTTGAACAGGATCAAGTGGAAGATCCGGGGCAATTAGACATTCGCGTATTTGTGAATGGAAAATTGCTACAAGTAACGAGTACTCGTAATCTAATTCGTTCGATTCCGCAATTGCTCGTGGACATTACTGAGTTTATGACGTTATACGAAGGCGATCTTTTACTTGTAGGGACAGCAGAAGGGGCACCGCTTGCAAAAGAAGGAGATATTGTACGTATTGAGATTGAATCCATTGGCAGTTTGGAAAATCCGATTGTTGCTGAATGGAGGAATTTATAATGAAACGAGGAAGGGTAAGGTACGGTGATGCGATATACGAAGTGTGCGAAGTAGCCGGTACTATTCAATTTCTTGACGGACGTCTCGTGCCAGAAGGGGAAGTTATCTGGTTGCCACCTGTTGAACCAGAAACCGTCTTCGCACTTGGGTTAAATTATGCAGATCATGCTACCGAGCTTGAATTTAAGCCACCCGAAGAGCCACTCATCTTTCTAAAAGGCCGAAACACGTTTATCGGTCATCATGGTAAAACGAAAAGACCAGCAAATGTCACATACATGCATTATGAATGTGAGCTTGTAGTCATTATTGGCAAGAAGGGTAAAAATATTAAACGTGAAGACGCTTATGATTATGTTGGTGGCTACACGATTGCGAACGATTATGCGATTCGCGATTACTTGGAGAATTATTATCGACCTAACTTACGTGTGAAAAATCGCGATCATACAACACCGATTGGGCCATGGTACGTTCATAAGGAGGATATTGCTGACCCGATGAATTTACAGCTACAAACGTATGTAAATGGTGAATTAAAACAAAAAGGCTCAACTCAGGATATGGTATTTGATATTTGTACGCTCATAGAGTATATAAGTAGTTTTATGACTTTAAACGTAAATGACATAATCTTAACAGGAACACCAAAAGGAACAGAAAATGTCGTTGAGGGCGATCAAGTAGTGACAAATATCGAAGGACTTGGAAGTTTAGTGAATACGATTGTGGGAGAGGTGTAAATGCCGCATATCATCGTTGAATATACGAGTAATATTAAATCCGAAGCTGAGATCCATCGTTTATTAAAAAAGATCAATCTATCACTTTTTTCCCACGGTAATCTTTTTCCAATCGGAGGAATTCGAACACGTGCAATCGAATTACATGATTATGTAATTGCAGATGGGAGCGAAGATGATGCATTCGTTCATATTACGCTAAAAATTGGTGCTGGGCGTACGGAAGAAGAAAAGAAACATGTGTGCGATCGATTATTTGAGGTCGTAAAAGAGCATTTCCGACCTCTTTTTAAGAAAAGATTTATTGCATTATCGTTAGAGTTATATGAGTTTAGTGAAGCTGGGACATATAAATGGAATAATATTCATACTCGATTTAAAAATAATTGAAGCGATTTGATAATTATCTAATGAAAAATAATAGCATTGCAAGCACAGGAAAGCAGGCCGCCATCAATATGATGACAGCACTGGCAAATTTATTGCCACTTTTCCAAAGTGACAAAGCATACGTAAATGTGTAATACATTAAATATAAGGCGAGAGCGATGATTAAGTATTTCATTATAATCATTCCTTAGGGATTTTCTTAATTGTTTCAGGTACTAGCTGTTCACCGAGACTTTCAATTTTTATTTTATAATGCACATTTACATTTGCTTTAGAATATTGATAAGTCCAATCATAGTTATCATAGTCTTTGATTGTCCAAAATGTTCTGCGTGCTTCCAAATACCATAAAAAGGGTTCACTTTTAAATTCTGTTTGCGTCCTTTTTATAAGGTTCATCGCTTGCTTCTCCAAATCTTTTTTTATTGCCTTTTTCAATTGTGTTTGTTTCCCAATATCAATAGCATAGTCAGTAAGACTTGGATTGGATAAAACTTGAATTCTGATCGGGACGGTTACATTGATATCTGGTACATCCCCTTTTGTATTGATTTTTACTTTGGTACTACCATTTTTGATCATTCGGACCGTGATTCGATAGTCCTCCTTAATGGGATCAGGAAATGATTGGATCACCGAGTGAGCCAATCCTCTTGGCCTTAGAAATAAAGCCGTTCTCGTTTCTTGCCCTGTTAATGTACCGATCATTTTTCCATTTTTTAAAACGGCTGATCCCATGATTTGTGCAGGATCTCCTGATTTTTGAGGGATTTCGCCTGCAACATAATCATCTTCATTAAGTTCAAGCTTTTCCTCTTTTTCCGTTGTGGCATAAATTGCTAGGAATAGTTCACCTGACAACCGTTGAAAATAACGGGTTAAATTCGAATAAGGGACATATCCTGTATCTCGCCATCTTTGCTGCATGAATGCATAATATTTATGTGGCCTTGTTTCTAATTTTGGTTTATTTTTTTTTATAAATTCGCTTGCCCTTTCTTTCGTAACAATTAGGTTATTTTCTCTTCGAACTTCTGGATCAATAACCGCTGATCCGATAATATGGTGGGATAATTTTGTCTTAGCTAAATCCTCACCAATAATAATGATCCGCAAGTGATCGAAGCTTACCTTTCTTGATAGCACGCTATTTACTAGTTCTTTCGCTGAGAGAAGATCAGGCGCTGTTACAGTCACAATATCACTCGGCGGTTCGTTTTCGGCAGTGCTCGTATCAGAAGAACCGACTTGTGGATTAGCGACTTGAAAGGTGACATCAATTAAATGGTCTTCTTTGGCCTTATCTAAACCAATGACGACGGCGTAATCTCTTTCTTCCAATTCAAGTTTCCCCCAGCAGCCTGAAAGCAGCAAAGGAATCATACTAATGAGGAGTATTTTAAGTGCTTTCATGCTTTGCTCGCCCCTTCCACCAGTCTATTGCTGACAATAAGAAAGGAAGTAATATGAGAATAAAAGAGCTAACTATAAACAAGTATTCCCGATATTTGATTAAGACAAAAACATTGTCAGGCAATAAGGCAGCAATGAAAATGAATCCGGTAATTGGCATGATTAAAGGCTCGAATTTTTCCAATCTTATTGTTCCAGCAAATAAGAAGGTAACCAAATATAAGTAAATCGAAAACCGAATGATGGATCCAATCATCCAAAAAATAAAAAATACACCTTCGACATGTGATAAACTTTCCCCGAATTCGGCTACCCTCGTTAATTGCTGATGGGGATAAGCCATTTTTATTGTGGACGGATAATCAAAAACCATCACATAGAGAGCGAGAAATAAAGCTAACTGAATACATGAAATAATGAAGCCGATCATAGATGCAAGCCGATAGCTTTTATAGGAACGACTAAACGTGAAAAAAGCAGATAATAAAATTAATTCACTAAAAAGGGCACTATGGGTTATGCTTGTTTGTGCCAACTGTTTTAACCCCGGCCCGGCGATTGGAAAGATGCGAAGGAAGCTTACTTCTTTCCATACAGAAATCACTAAGATAAGGAATAAAAATTCAATCGTTGGAATGATTAACCATGCCGCACGGCTAATCACCTCTAACCCACGTTTAGCAATGAGAAATGTAGTGAACAGGAAAAAAAATAATAAGACAGGAACGGGAACTTCTGGAAAAAAAACCGTATTGACAATGCTTATATAGCTTCTACTACTTATTATCACACCGATAAATAGTGTGATAAATAAACAGCTCGTAATAATAAGCCCCAGATATTTTCCATTTAAGTGATAGATAAGCTCAATTAAGCCTTTTTCATGCTTCTTTAATAATCTTAATAAAAGAAGAAATGGGCCTCCAATCGTGATTAAAAAGATGAAAGGCATCGCCCAAGCCGCGTTTTCCCCACCTATATAAAGCTGATTCGGAGTTGCATCGGAAAGTTTCATTCCGAGCGAAAGCAAAATAATCGAGGTTAATTCCCTTGTCCCGATTTTTCCATCTGCCACTTTGATCATGATTCCGCATTCCCTTCGGGTTTTGGTGACCTAACTTTGTCTTTTGGAGACGTAGAAAAAGGTCGTAACCATTGCTTCCAAGCCGGCGGTCGAAGGAGTAAATCTTTCGATGACGGGAAATGGGGTGATAATGGTGCTAAAAAAGGCACACCGAATGATTTAATCGAAACAAGATAAGCAATTAAAAAGGCTAATGTAATTGAAAATCCAAAAAAACCTAGAAAAAATGTTACGAATAAAAAGGTAAAACGCAGCATCCGTACAGCGATGTTCATGCTTATATCGGGAATTGTAAATGAAGCTAGGCCAGTGATTGCAACAATAATGACGAGAATCGGGCTAACAAGATTTGCCTGTACGGCCGCTTGACCGAGAATGAGTGCGCCAACAATGCCGATCGTCGTCCCAAGTGTATTTGGAACACGTACTCCAGCCTCTCGCAAAATTTCAAATGTCACTTCCATAATTAATATTTCAAAAAAGATCGGAAAAGGAATTCTCTCCCTGGAAGCGGTAATCGCTAACATTAAGTCGGTTGGAATCATTTCTGAATGATATGTCGTTACCGCGATATAAAAGGAGGGAGTGAAAAGGGCAAGCAATAAGGAAATAAAGCGAATCATCCGAATAAAGTTTCCGTAAGCCATCCGTAAATATTGGTCTTCTACCGTATGAAATAAAGACCAAAAAGTAATTGGTACAACAAGCGCGGTCGGTGAGTTCTCCATCAGCAATACGACATGCCCCTCTTGTAAAAAAGCAACCGTTCGATCAGGTCGTTCGGTTTCTAAGGTGGAGGGGATGATCGAATAGGGCCGCTCCTCAATATGCTGCTCTAATGTTGAAAGGGTTATAATTGAATCTGTGCGAATCTTATTCAATCTTTTTTTTACGTCTTCAACGATCGAAGGATCAGCAATATTTTTTAAATACATAATAGAAACTTGTTGGGGCGCGTGTTCTCCAATTTCAGCAAACTCACACATTAAGTTTGGATCACGTAATTGTTTGCGCAAAAGGGAACGATTAATAGCAACGGATTCGATAAAAGCCGCTTTTGGTCCTTTAATGACCGTCTCGGTTGACGGTTCCGCTACGGAGCGATTTTCAAATTTAGCCGTATCGATCGAGATCGCTTTCGCTTCTCCATCAATGATCAAAATGGTGTTTCCGTTCAATAAGTCTTTTATTGCATCGGAGAATGTTGAAATATCTTTCGCATTTCCAGTTGTAAGTACACTTTTCATAATCGTAGTAACAAAATTCGCATCCGCTTCAATTGATGGCCCCGTATTACGAAGCAAAGGGTCGATGATATGTTCATCCACAATATTTGCATCGATTGTTCCTTCAATGGAAAAAGCCATTAATCGTTTTTTGTAAAATGGTAGGTAAAGCTCGCGCATTTGTAAGGCGTGATTAATTGGGTAGGAAAACGCCTCTTTTAATCGATCTACGTTGAAAAGCATTTCCTTTGTTAATGCTTCAGGTTGCTTTTCATTATGTTGTTCCTTTTTTGCTGCTTTAAAAAATGCCACGATGTTTGCCTCCAACCAGTATTCATTTCATAATGTAAGTTTGAGCGAATTTGTTAAAAACATACATCTTCAATCATAAAAAATAAACCCGAAACGATGGAGGACCATCAACATTCGGGTTTATTACATACTTATTAATGACCTTTTTGTTCTTTTGGCCGAGGCGTTAAGCCGAGTTCCTTTTTTTCTTTGTTTAAAGCTTTATAAAGCGAGAGCATCATTAAAATCATAATAAAGGAAAATGGAAGCGCCGCAATAATGAGCGCATTTTGAAGTGCTTGTAAGCCACCGCTATATAAGAGAATGGCTGCCATTGCAGCTAGAATGATCCCCCATGCCAACTTTATTCGATTCGGTGGTATTAAAGATCCGTACGCCGTCTGCATGCTGAGAACAAAGGTTGCCGAATCAGCCGATGTAATGAAGAAAATCGCAATTAATACAATTGCCAGGACGGATAAAAGCGTAGAAATTGGCATCTCACTAAAGATCGAAAACAAAACGGTCTCTGTTGGAAGTTGAGAAAAATCGATGCCTGATGTCTTTTGAATATCGATTGCAGTCGTCCCAAATACTGCAAACCAGATGAAGCTCACGATCGTTGGCAGTAAAAGCACCCCGATCAGGAACTCCCGTATCGTTCTTCCTTTTGATACCCGAGCGATGAAAATACCGACAAACGGCGACCAAGAAATCCACCATGCCCAATAAAAAATAGTCCAATTATCAATCCATTCACGATATTGGTCCGTTCGAAGCGGCGCAATTCGGAAGCTCATTCCAATAATGTTTTGAATATAACCTCCAATTGTATCCGTAAATAAATTTAAAATAAATAAGCTTGGACCTAAAATAAATACGAGCCCTAAAAGAAGAACAGCTAGTATCATATTTGTGTTACTTAAATATTTGATCCCCTTACTTAATCCAGACCATGCGGATGAAATAAATAGAGCGGTAACGATGATAATAATGATCAATTGAACGATAAAATTATTAGGAATTCCAAATAAATAAGCAAGTCCGCCGTTGATTTGTGTAGCGCCGAATCCTAATGTCGTGGCTACACCAATAACGGTTGCGGTTACGGCGATTACATCGATTAATGTGGCAATTTTACTGTTTACATATTTCCCTAATATAGGGCTTAATGTAGCGCTAATTAATCCTGGTGCACCTTTGCGGAAATTGAAATAGGCTAAAGAAAGTGCAACTAAAGCATAAATTGCCCAGGCATGAATTCCCCAATGGAAAAATGTAAATCTCAATGCATCTTTAAAAGCCGCATCTGTACCTGGTTCAGCTAGTGGTGGACTACCAGCGAAATGAGAAATAGGCTCAGCCGCACCCCAAAATACAAGTCCGATCCCCATTCCCGCACTGAATAACATCGCGAACCATGTTGGCTTCGAGTATTCTGGTTTTTCTCCAACCTTCCCTAATCGTATATTTCCAATGGGACTAAAAATAAGAAAGACACAAAAGAAAACAATGACCGATACTAAAATTAAATAATACCAGCCGAAGGTAGATGTAACGAATCCTTCAATATTGGAAGTCATCGCTTCGAAGCGATTCGGTGAAATTACACCGAAGAGAACAGCGATTAATAATATGGCAAACGAAATCCAAAATACATTTGATATATTTTTCATCGTATCTCCTTTCAATGAGAGAGGATAGAGAGATGATTTTAGTTTCTCATCTTAATGTAAATTCCATTCTAAATTGGGTTTCTTTATTGTTTAAGTTTCAATACCCTCTCCACTCCATTATTGAAACCTCAATTGACCGTAACTAGTCCGCTATTTTGCGGTGTGGGATTCCTGCAAAACATCATTCATTTTTAAGACCATACGAATGAAGACATCAATGATAGAAGTGTTTCGTATTCTTCATCGGTGTCAATGTCGAAAAAAAGCTCTTTTTCAGTGAAAGGTAAAATCTGCCCGTTTGTAAGGAATTCGCCTTTTAATAGTGCCCTTGCTCCTTTGTCACCTTGTAAATGAAGCAACTGTGGATACATCGATGCCGAAAATAAAACTGGAGGCATAATCACTTCATTAAACGAAGCTGCGACAAATGTAGTCTTTTTTTTCCTCATTATCGTGAGTAGCTCTTCAAGCATTGCTGCTGTAATTAATGGTTGATCAGCGAGCATAATCATTGCTGCTTCTGCCTCAATTGCCTCTACTTGTTTTATCCCACATTTCAATGATTCAGATTGACCTAGATGTGCAGTAGGACAGTCAACAACTACACATTTTTTATGTGAAAATAATTCAGGGGGTAACCATTCATCCACTCTCTTTTTTCTTGTAATAATAAAAATTTGATCAAGTGAAGTCTTTAAGGCTGTTTTCAGTGCGAGGCTCCCTAATGAACCATTTTGGGTAGGGAGAGATAATTTATATTTCCCCATCCGGCGACTGCTGCCTGCTGCAAGATAAATACCAGCTACTTTCATGCCTGCCTCCGATTTTTGACAGCGATTAATTGGGCGACAATGCTCACAGCTATTTCCTTTGGCCCTTCTGCATCGATCGATAAACCAACTGGTGAATGGAGCCAATCGGGAATGCTTCCATCCATTAATCGTGCTGTTCTCTTCTTTGAACCTAGTATGCCAATATAAAATAATTGTAAATCTTTCAAAATACGAAGAATCTCTATATCACGTTGAAAATGATGTGTCATAATAACGACGGAATCGAGTGGGGTTAACTCGATTCTTTTCATTAATTTTTCTACTGAATCGACTTGAATCGTTTCCGCTGAAGGGAAATAGACAGGCGAACAAAGCGCCTCGCGCCAATCAAGTATATGTACTGAATACTCTGCTTCACTTGCTAAATAGGCAAGTGGACGAGCATCTTCTCCTGCACCGATAATATATAAAGATGGTTTCGGCCAAAGCAGCTGAAGGAAATAATCTTCCTCAGATATTAATTTTGAATAACGACAAAACGGAGGTGCGGCAAGCAGGATGCTTTCCCAAACATCCGGAATCTCTTGATCCCATTTACCAAAAGTGCCCTTATCGGAATTAAGAAAAACGTATTGATCAACGTTTTTGACGGACTGTATATAAAGAACAGGCTTTTTTTCTGTAAAACATTGATAAACAAACGATAGGGATTGGCGAAATGTCTCATCCACATCCCGTGCAAATACGGAAATAATTCCATTGCAGCCTACTCCGACTCCCCAGCCAAGATCATTTTCAGAACTTAAATCATACTGGTATACTGCGGCTGCACCTGTATTAAACACTTCTTCAACTCGGCTTTGCATATCATTTTCCAAGCATCCTCCGCTTAAAAGTCCCATCCTTGATCCATCTAGCCGAAAAAACATGCTTGCTCCTTCTTTTCTATATGAAGACCCATCCACATGGAAAATGGTAGCGAACACGGTTGGTTGATTGTCATTCAATACAGACGTAATCATTTCGTGGATATGTCCCATCTTTAAAATAACCCTTTCTTTGCTTTTACTAGCTAATATTCCCTTCTCGCGCCGCTCTTAGCCATTGATTGATAGATTTGCTGACAAAAACGGAAGTGAATATATTTTTGGAAAAAATGGATACCATACCTATATCTAAGATAAATAGGAGAGGTTCCTGTGGATACATACTTATTATCTGTTGTACTAGGAATTATTTTTGGCTGCATATCAAGGTTTGTTTTACTGAGAACGGATTTCCGTCAGTATCCTACATATCCACAAGGGAGAATCATTCATTTATCATTTGGATTTATTGCGGCGTTTATTGGCTCGGTTGCCGTTCCGGCTGTTTTGGAATCTGATTGGGCAGCAGTGACGTTTCTAGGTCTTGCCGCCACTCAGTTTCGCGAAGTGCGCAAAATGGAGAGGGACACGCTTGAAAAGGTCGACCAAAAAGAATTGGTTAAGCGCGGCTCCCCATTTATTGAAGGGATGGCGCAAGCATTTGAAAGCAGAAATTACTTAGTCATGTTTACCGCACTCATTACATCATTGTTTTCCGTCTTTCATCCACTAGCAGGGATTGTTGCCGGCGCGATCATGTTTGCTGTTGTAAAGTGGAAAATGTCGGGGGCATTATTACTCACTGTTGCACATATTTCCGAAGGTGATATTCGTTTTGAAGGACCGAATCTTTATGTCAGTGACATTCATATAAAAAATGTAGGATTGGATACAACAAGAAAGGCGATACTGGAAAGAGCGGTAGGTGTAATCGTCACACCGAAAAATGAAAATGCGGTCGTTACTCTTTCACACCTAGGTCAAAGGCAAGCGATGTTACACCATGTTGCTAATGTTCTCGGTGCTTATATTGATTCCGGAGAGCCAGCATTTATTCCGTTATCGAAGCGTGATATGGATGATGGCAGAATTGCGTTGTTTATCATGCCGCAGGAAAAAGACTTTCAACAAATCAAAAAAGTACTTGAACATGTGCCTGTCCTTGATAGTGCAATTCGTTTGCCGAGTGAGGCGGATAAAGGAGTTGGAAATAAATGAGTGAGCATGCAGTGATCATCGCCGTCGTTACAATGAACGAAGGAAGGGTCCAAGGCGGAGGCGCTCCAATCTTTATCGTGAAAAATAAAGAGGAAGTACAAACGGTAAGCACAAGTTTAGAGAAGATTATGGATGCGTCTGCTCACGAAATCGATGAGTCAACGATGATCATCGTTGCTCGTTAACGCAATGAGGAGGGATTAACAATGTGCAATAAGCCATGGACGAAAATTGGCAAGCCAGAAAAAAGAATTGACGCGAAGGAAAAAGCTGCTGGCACGGTCAAGTATTTGGGGGATTTCACCGCACCTGGGCTTTTACACGCAAAGCTTACGACAAGTACATATGCACATGCAAAGATCAAATCAATCAATACGGATGAAGCATGGAAAGTTCCCGGGGTACGCGCAATTGTGACTGGCGAATCATTTCCATATCATATTGGACCTATATTAGCGGATCGACCGCCTTTGGCCTTTGAAAAAGTGCGCTATTACGGTGAACCGATAGCGATCGTTGTTGCCGATCATGAATATCAAGCGAAGCAAGCAGCCTTAAAAATTATGGTTGAATATGAGCCGCTTCCGATTGTAAATTCTGTCCAGCAAGCATTCCAAAAAGATTCCCCATTGGTGCATGAAAACTCGGGGCAATATATGAAAATCATTAGCAATGTATATCCTGTTCAAGGGACGAATATTGGCAGCCATATTAAAATTCGCAAAGGAGATTTTTTCACGGCTTGGGGAAGCTGTGATGAAAAGATAACTGCTCATTTTTCCTTTAATCTATCCGACCATGTTGCATTGGAAACGCGGAGTACGAGAGTGGAAATCAATCCGAACGGGCAAGTCATTGTTCATTCCTGCACACAATCACCCTTTACAATTAAAAAGGTATTAAATCAATTTTTTAATATAGAGGTCGGCAATATTATCGTCCACGTTCCAATGCTTGGCGGTGCCTTTGGCGGGAAAGGAACGGTCCAGCTCGAGCCGCTCGCTTATTTAGCATCGAAGGCAGTTGGCGGAAAACTCGTAAAATTGGATTATGATCGTGAAGAAGATATGATCACCGCCCCGGGACATATCGGACTTGATGCGACGATCAAGCTAGGAGCCACGAAGGACGGAAAAATTGTGGCAGGCCAATATACATTTTTGATCGATTCAGGCGCCTATACAGACCAAGCGGCTGGAATTACGCGGGCGATGGCGCTTGATTGTACAGGCCCGTATTATATTCCAAATGTATGGTGTGATTCGTACTGCATGTACACGAATCATCCATTTGCTACATCCTTTCGGGGATATGCCCATCCTGAGCTTACGTTTGCGGTTGAAAGAACGATGGAAATGCTTGCGAGGCAATTGAAGATCGACCCGATTGAGCTGCGACTTTTAAATATAGCGAAGCCTGGAAACACGTCGCCAACGCAATCAGCGTTAACAGCGAACAATATTGGTGATGCCGCTACATGCATCGATCGTGTAAAAGAACTGATTCAATGGGATGAGGGCAAACGGGTAGAGGTAAACGAACATAAGGTGAAGGCGAAAGGATTAAGTGTATTTTGGAAAACATCAACGACAGCAACAAACGCCCAATCAGGTGTTGTTATCACGTTTGAAGCTGATGGGAGTGTAAATTTGAATTGTGCGGCAATCGAGCTTGGACAAGGGACGAAAACAATTCTCGCGCAAATTCTCGCGGAAAAATTAAATATCGGCCTCGATAAAATTCATGTCAAAATGGAAACGAATACGCAATTTGATCCCCATCAATGGCGCACGGTCGCAAGCAGTACGACCTTTTTAGCTGGAAGGGCAGTGCTTGCAGCCGCTGAGGATGCGATCAATCAATTGAAAAGAACAGCTTCCATCGTATTGCAATGTTCCGTAGAAGATTTGGACGTCGGAAATGGTCGAGTGTACTTAAAACCGAATCCAGAATATGGGGTAGAAATAAAAGACATTGCCCTCGGATATAAATATCCAAATGGTCATTCGATCGAAGGGCAAATACTAGGTCACGGAAAACATATTCAACGACATTTAACACCAATGGATAAAGAAACGGGATTCGGTCAACCGGGTCCATGGTGGTCCGTTGGTTCCCAAGCAGTCGAAGTAGAGTGGGATACCCGGGATTTTACGTATACAATTTTAAAAGCGGTGACCGTACTCGATGGTGGTACGATTATTAATCATATGACAGCAACCCAGCAAATGCGAGGAGGGATGTATTTAGGTTTAAGCTTTGCTAGCCGCGAATCGTTTCTTTTTAACGAGGAGGGAATCGTTCTTAATCCGCAGTTGCGGACGTATCCGATTATCCGCTTCGGAGAGCAGCCTGAATATGTCGTTGATTTTATCGAAACGCCAACGGTGGATGGCCCGTACGGAGCGCGCGGCATCGGAGAATATGGTGTGATTGGGATGCCAGCAGCTCTTGCCAACAGTCTTTCGACAGCAGCACAAGTGGAGTTAAATGAATTACCGCTTATACCAGAACAGATATGGAAAACAATCAAGGAGGCTGGCCACTCATGATTCCATTTGATTTTGAATATTACAGGCCAGCCTCTATAAAAGAAGCAATCGAAACATATGAACAATTACAAGCTGATGGAAAAACGATCGTCTATATTTCTGGAGGTACTGAATTTATTACCTTTTCACGAGTAAACCAAATGAATGCAGATGCGGTCATTGATATAAAAGGCATTCCTGAGTGTACGTTACTTGAAGAACAAGATGATCAACTCGTCATGGGATCAGCTGTTTCCTTGAATACAATTACAGAATCGGGCCTTTTTCCATTGCTCGGGGAAAAACTAAGACGCATTGCCGACCATACATCGAGAAATAAAATTACGATTGGTGGAAATTTGAACAGCCATTTCATTTATAGAGAAGGAGTTTTACCCTTGCTTATTTCTGATGCGCAAGTAAAAATCGCGGGAATGGACGAGGAAGAAATACTTCCATTGGAAACGCTCAAGCTTGAACAAGGACAGTTTCTCACACAAATTTTCGTTGATAAAGCATACGTTGATCTGCCTTTTAAAAATGTGAAAAAGACGAAAGTTTCTACGGTTGCTTACCCGATCGTCTCGATCTCTGCTCTTGTAAAAGAGAAGCAGATGCGCGTGGCAATGAGCGGCGTATGTGAATATCCGTTTCGGTCAATAGAGATTGAGCGGGTGATCAATGATTTCTCACGATCAGCGGAAGAACGGGTGAATGAAGCGATCGGGGTATTGCCCGGACCAGTTATCGGAGATATCGAAGCGTCCGCCCCATACCGTGAATTCGTTTTGAAACAAGCATTAAGTGAAACCATCGCGGCATTAGAGGGGGAGATCCAATGATCACAAATGGAAAATTGAAAACCGTTGTGCAATTGAATGTGAACGGGGAAACGAAGGACGCAATGATCCGGTCCGCGGACACACTATTACATACATTGCGGGAACAGCTCGGTTTATACGGAGCAAAGCGCTCGTGCGAGAACGGCGACTGTGGGGCGTGCACGGTTCTCGTCAACGGCAAGCCGATGCACTCCTGCCTTTGCTTAACGATCGAGTCCACTGATCAAATGATTACAACGATCGAAGGATTAATGGACTCTCCGATACAAAAACAATTCATTGATAAATGGGCGATCCAATGCGGCTTTTGCACACCTGGATTTATTTTAAATTGCCACGCTTTAGTGAACACTCATCCAAATGCAAGCGATGAAGTGATCGAAGAGTGGCTGCAATCGAATCTTTGTCGCTGTACTGGCTATCAGGAAATAAAGGATGCGGTGAAATCAGTTCTGAATGAGGGGGTAGCAAATTAAAAATGGTTACTCGCGAAGTGAAGAAACATAACTAATTTAGAAAATACCCAATTAAAAAGAACCAGGCAGGATTTTGTCTGGTTCTCTCCAATTTTATCCCTTTTTAAAGCTCTGGTTTTCACTATTTAATGTTTGGATGAGCTGCAATGTTTGGGCCGCTTGCTCAATTTGCTGTCGCACTTGCTCTAATTGCTGTTTTTCGGCAGTTGTTGCCTGTGTAACGGCAATTCCTTGCATTTGATTAAGCTGTTGTGTCGCTTGTTGAAGTTGTTGCTGGGCTTGTTGCAATGATTGGATATCTACCATGGAAGCATTTTGCTGGATCGTTTGCTCGGCCTGCTGCATTGCTTGTAAAGCTTGCTGCTTCTGAGCCTGAAACTGCTGCTCCATTTGTGCTTTGTTTTGCTGCAATTGCTGATCGTGCATCTGCATTTGCTGTTCTTGGAAGTTTTGTTCCACGTGAAAAACTCCTTTTTGAATAGCATTCTGCATTTATGAACTTTTATCCATAATAATACGAATAATCGTCTCCGCTAATTGCTGTACATCGTTCTCCGTCGTTTCTTTTCCGAAAGAAATCCGAATAAATTCTTTTGCCGGTTTTCCGCTTAAGCCGAGCGCAGTCATCGTTTTTGATGGTGCTTGTAAGCCAATTTGGCAAGCACTTCCCGTTGAAATCGCAAAGCCGAATCGGTTGCATTCAAGCATGACAAATTGCCCTTCCAAACCTTTCACACGCATGCCAAGCGTTGATGGAAGCTGTGTAGAAACATCTCCGCCATAAATGACGCATGAAGATTTGACAGGACTTAAAGCCTCAAGAAAAAGAGTACGGAGTTTCCAACATTGCTGTTGGTGCTCTTCCATTTGTTTATATGCTGTTTGTGCTGCTGTGATCATGGCTGCAATTGCAGGAACATTGACAGTCCCAGGGCGAAAGCCATTTTCATGAACCGTTCCAGGCAAAAATGGATTCCAGCGCACACGTGGATTAATATATGCCGCTCCAATCCCTTTTGGTCCGTAAAACTTATGCCCGGAAATCGATAGGCTATCTACATGCGTTGCAATATTTTTTGCATCAACCTTTCCGAACGTCTGTACACAGTCACTGTGGAAAAGAATATCATTTTCTTTGCAAAGCTTACTTATTTCTTCAATCGGTTGAAGTGATCCGATTTCTGGGTTGCCATGTTGAATCGTAATTAGAATCGTATCCTCCCGAATCGCCTTTTTTAATTCAGAAACCTCAATTTGACCTGCGGAATTGAATGGAAGGGCGGTCACCTCATAATGATTTAGTGAATTGAGAACAGAGGAGTGTTCTGCCATTCCCGTAATAATATGTTTTCCCTTTTTTAGTGGGGAGGAAAGGAGCGCATGGATGGCTAGAAAATTACTTTCAGACCCACCACTTGTAAAATAGATTCCGTCTTTCTCAACCGCTAGCAGCTCAGCCAATGCACGACGGCAGTTTTCTAAAAGAGAGCTCGCTTCCTCACCAATATCATGCAAGCTGCTCGAATTTCCATAAAACTCTGTTGCTGCTTTTATATATACTTGAGCAGCTTCTTTATCTAGTGGACATGAAGCAGCATAATCAAAATATTTCATTTCCATTCCCCAACCTTTCTTGCAATAGGAGCGCATAAATCGGTTATTACCGATTATCTCGACTTTACTACCGATTCTTGCCATGTTATTACCGATTATCCCAGTTTTACTACCGATTATTAAAAAAACTCTTGTCATAAGTTTAAATCTATGTAAATATATGTGTCAAGACAGTTGTAAGATCATGGGGGTGGATGATGAAGTATTCCAACGTTATTATTATCGGAAGTGGGATTGCGGCTTTGCAATTGGCAAGGAAGCTTCGTGATGATTTAAATGTGATGATTATCACAAAGTCGTCGCAGCTAAATAGTAATTCCTATTTGGCTCAAGGGGGAATTGCTGCGGCAATCGGAATGAATGATCATCCAGAAAAACATTTTATCGATACGCTCGAAGCGGGTAGGTATCACAATCACCCCGGGGTTGTGCGAGCCTTAACCGAAGCGGCGCCAAACCTTATTAGTGACCTTGTTCATCACGGATGTGTATTTGATAAAGATGAATATGGGGAGCTTGCACTTGGAATGGAAGGCGCACATAGCGAAAAGCGAATCATTCACGGGGGCGGTGATGCAACAGGAAAAACCATCATCGATTTCATGGTTGCACAAAATAACAACATAAAAACAATTGAGAATGTATATGTGTTTGAGCTTTTGCTCGATTCAGCAGGAGAACGATGCATCGGTGTGAAAGGGAAAATGCCCGATGGCAAGATCGAAACTTATTTTGCGGATCATATCGTTCTTGCAACTGGAGGCTGCGGACAATTATACCGTTATACATCGAACGCGGAGCCGGTTATTGGTGATGGGATTGCGCTCGCATACCAAGCAGGAGCGGAAATTTCCGATATGGAATTTATCCAATTTCATCCGACCCTTCTCTATGTAAATGGAAAAACGCGTGGGCTCATTTCAGAGGCTGTGCGTGGAGAAGGTGGAAGACTTGTAACAGAAGAAGGCAAGCTGATCATGGAACATGTTCATCCTTTGGCAGACCTAGCTCCAAGACATATCGTTTCTCAGACGATTTATGATTATTTAAAGCGAGGAAAACAAATCTTTTTAGATATTTCAAATGTGAAATATTTTTCAAAGCGATTTCCTACAATCGCATCCAATTGTAAAAATAATGGAATCGATTTAAAGAAAAATAAAATTCCGGTCGTTCCCGGCAGCCATTTTTTAATGGGTGGCATTAAAACCGACCTTTTTGGAAGAAGTAGCTTGAAAGGGTTATATGCGATCGGGGAAGTCGCCTGTACAGGAGTGCATGGGGCGAATCGGCTTGCGAGCAATTCACTGTTAGAAGGATTGTTTTTTGGCCAAATGCTTGCGGAACACTTAAATAAGCAAAGTAAAGAGAAAATAAATTTCGATGTTTTTTCACGAAAGAAAGCTACCGTACAAAAGAATTTACCATCGATCCAAGATATTCAACATTTGATGATGGAGCGTGTTGGAATTGTGCGGTCGCAAGAAGGGTTATTACGGCAAAAACAATGGTTAAAAAGCTTTTCGATCGAAAACGTAGATTTAGCTGAATTACCTCACGAAAATATCTCGCAAGTTTTTATGCTTATTACCGCGTCATTAATTACAGATGCCGCTTTGGAACGAACTGAAAGCAGGGGAGGGCATTTTCGCCAAGATTATCCATGTGAAAACGATCACCTATGGCTGCGCAAGGAAATTAATTTAAAAGGGGATGGAGCGCGTGAACAAATTGAAGCTACGGCGGTTACTTGAGCCATTTTTTATTGAGGATATTGGAGATGGAGATGTGACCTCTCACATTTTTGCAGAAGATCAGCAAGGAATCGTTCAATTTATTGCAAAAGATCATGGGATTTTCTGTGGTGAGGAAATCATTCAAACGGGTTATCGCATTCTTGATCCATCGACGAAGGTGGAACTTAACATTAAAGACGGGGAGCGAGTAGAAAAGGGGCAAGTGCTTGCAACGATAAATGGATCGGTATCAACACTCTTAAACGGGGAGCGCGTCATCTTAAACTTAGTACAAAGAATGAGCGGAATTGCGACAAAGACACGAGAAGCCGTCTCTATTTTAAATAGCTCCCATACGAAAATTTGTGATACGAGAAAAACGACACCGGGATTAAGAATGCTCGAAAAATATGCGGTTCGCTGTGGCGGCGGCTATAATCACCGTTTTGGTCTTTACGATGCAGCAATGATCAAAGATAATCACATTTCTTTTGCCGGATCGATTACAAATGCGATTGAGGCAGTGCGAACGAATGTCGGTCATATGGTCAAAATTGAAGTAGAGACGGAAACGAAGGAGCAAGTGATGGAGGCAGTAAAGGCGAGAGCAGATGTCATTATGTTTGATAACCGTGAGCCAAGCGAAATTAAAGAATGGATCGAGCTTGTTCCTGAAAGCATCATTACGGAAGCGTCGGGCGGAATTACACTCGATACGCTTGCATCGTACAGCGATACGGGTGTTGACTTCATTTCATTAGGGTTTTTAACGCATTCGGTTCAATCATTAGATATAAGTGTAAAAGTCACAATCAAGGAGGCGGAGCGGGTATGAATATTTTCCAAACATTAGAGAAGCAATCGAATGTTCTTCCTGAACAATATCGAAAGATGGGCACGGATGAATTGGAGAAAATCGTTCAATCAGTGAAAGACAAACTCGGCAGCAAATTATATATTCCTGGGCATCATTATCAAAAAGATGAAGTCATTCAATATGCGGATGCAACAGGGGATTCACTGAAGCTTGCGCAATTATGCGAGGAAAACCGAGAAGCAGAATATATTGTTTTTTGTGGTGTACATTTTATGGCAGAAACGGCGGATATTTTAACGACCGAACATCAAAAGGTGTATTTGCCTGATATGCGAGCAGGCTGCTCGATGGCAGATATGGCTGATATTTATCAGACGGAACGGGCATGGACAAAGCTAGAAAACCTATTTGGTGAAACGATTCTTCCATTAACATATGTGAATTCAACCGCTGCAATTAAATCTTTTGTTGGCGTTCATGGCGGGGCAACCGTTACGTCTTCAAACGCAGAAAAAATGGTTCAATGGGCGTTTACGCAAAAGGATAGATTACTATTTTTACCTGACCAACATCTCGGAAGGAATACGGCTTTCAATCTAGGTGTAGGTTTAGATGAAATGGCCGTATGGAATCCAATCAAGGATGAATTAGAATACGATGGACCACTGGAAAAAGTGAAGGTCATCTTGTGGAAAGGTCATTGCTCTGTTCATGAAAATTTTACAGTGGCCAATGTCGAGGATGTGCGTCGTCAATACCCCGACATGAATATTATCGTCCATCCAGAATGCAGCCGCGAAGTCGTGGCGGTTTCGGATATGGCTGGCTCAACAAATTATATTATCGAAACAATTGAAAAAGCAGAGGCAGGGACGGCGTGGGCGATCGGAACAGAAATGAATCTCGTCAATCGGATCATTCAGCAGCATCCAGATAAGCAAATCATTTCACTCAATCCGCATATGTGCCCTTGCTTAACGATGAACCGAATTGACTTGCCACATCTTGCTTGGTGCTTGGAAACGATCGAAAAAGGCGAGGAGCATAACTTAATTAAAGTGGATGAGCAAGTGACAAAATATGCGAAGCTGGCGCTGGATCGGATGTTGGCATTAGTGTGAAATAAAATTGTACCAATAGATTGGCTGCGATTATGCCCGTCTATTGGTACTAGTTTACTAGCTATTTACGTTTCCTCTTAAGTCCTACCTTGTCTTCTTTCAATAATTGTTTTTTATCGATTATGAGCATGTGATCCATTGGGGATGTGGCAGTATAACGGTATTTATTGGCCCCTGATTCAAATACAACGTATAAGTATTTAGACTGTACATTAGCAATTCCTTCTGGCATTGGGATTGCCTCGACACTTCCTTGTGGCTTCGACTGTGCACCATCAAGAAACCAGGTGGGAACAGCTTTATTAGCAATTGTTATATAATCATACGGTTTTTCCTTTAATGGATTGTTATAGCGATAGAGTGCACTATCATTATCCGTGCCATAGGATGTGCTTAATATTACACCTTCCTTTTGAACGATCGCTCCCTGAACTTTATCGGTTGTCGAAAAAATATAATCTGGAATTGCAGGTAACTCGGATGCCTTATTCCACTGCTTATCGGTAAGCATGTCCGAATTCGAATGTAAATCAAAGCCAATCATCCAAGCATAATGAGTTTTTCCGGTCCGTGTTTTTAGGTGATGAGAAGGGTCTGTGGGATTGGCATTCTCTTCGTAAAATTCCCCAACCCAAAGTATATTCTCATCGTAAAAAGTGTAAGATGCATCGACGGGGACAGGTATATGATACTGGAAGTAGATTTCTCCATTATTAGGAGCAGATATAAGATCACTAATTGTAAATGAGTACAACGAATTCTCTGAGGAAACCCACACATGGTTCTTGCTGATTGTTATCCCGCCGGCATGGCCTGTAAATGGTGAGCCGTCTTTGTTATACAGCAAAACAGATTTAACCAATTCCTCGGTCGTTGCGTCTACTATCGTTATCGTACTCGGTCTATCGTTCTCCAAATAATTGACGATAAGCAACCAATCTTTTGGCTCGTAGTACGTCATCCCCTGCGGTATAAGATCCTGTGCTAAGCCGGGAATAATGGGACCATCTTTACTGATATCCCACAACTTATGATAGGCTGGATCCTTTTCGATAAAAGACCTTTCTTCCTGAGTAATCAGTTGATGAGATGGTTTAACCGTTAGAGGTGCGGATTTTTCTGAAAGATTTCCTGATATGTCCTCCGCAGCTACTTCAAGCGTGTATTCCACGTTTCCAGCTAATGTGGATAAGATGAATGTATGTTTTTCGGGAGGAACGGAAAATTCCCATATCCCATTTTTGTAAATGTGATATCGATATATATCTGTTTCATTATTAGGGCTCCATGTCAGCTTAATTTTTCCATTTCCCGGAACAGCATGAACATTTTCTAGTATGCTTGGTGGGCTCTTTTTCAATATAGGGCGCGGAGGGACTTGATTATTTTTAACCCATCCAGGTGAAGGTTTTTGATGTCCGCTTATTTTTTCCATCATCAAACTCCCATCTATTGGGTAGCTATAAACAATCGAATGGTTTAATGACACATCAACATCAGAATAACCTGCCTTAACCACCTCAGCCCCTTGTGGATCATTTATAGTAACAGTTTGATAACCACTGTTTCTTAACCCGCCAATATTATCCAATCCATATACTTTTTCAACGCTTAAATATTTATCATGGTAGGATGCAAAGTAATGATTATTAAATGCTTCTAATGTTAAATGCTGAATTTCCGCCCTCCTTGTCCAAAATAATTGTGTATTCCAAGGTTGGATGAAAATAGAATCCGTAATTTTCTTTCTCCAATTTCCAGACCAGATCGAATATCCTTTTAAGTTAATTGCTTCATTGCTATTATTGTAGATTTCAATGTATTCAAAGGCATTATAATTTCCGTAATTATCGGTGTCGGGTACAACTTCGGTAATGAGTATAGTAGGTGCATTGTCGACCTTTATTGATTTATTGAAGTCTTGGCTAAAAGTCGCTAACTTCTGCTCAAATCCTAGCTTCGGAGCCAATTGAAGCCCGTGAATTTTATAAAAATCCCATAATGGAATATTGGGGTTATTGAATTTTTTTAGCCAATTCCTTTGCTGATCCGATTGATTCATGATTGTCCAATGATGATCCATCCCAGTAAAATGATTTACTTTAAATGATAATGATGATTCATCTTGTAAGGCAAATCGTTCTTTAACTGGAAAGATGAAAAGTGTAATCGCTATAAATACTAGCAAACAAAAAATCTTCTTATTCACTTTTTATCCTCCTTTATAATCTCTTCACTACCCTTTCACCTTCACTCTCTAACTTAGGAATACGAAACTTTAACAAGTCAGACAGAAACCATTAGTTGTTTGTACCTATAATGTGCAGATGAGAACCGAAATTTTGACGATCATTCTTTATCATCGCAACATCCAAGGAAAAAGCACAAAAGATTCGACTAGACCGTTACTGTTTCAATGTGCTAAGATAATTATAAGTTAATAATCTGGTTGGAGCCGAAGAGAGACCAAAACAACATTATTGCAATATGCCATAGTGTTTGTTTTGGTCTCTCTTTTTTTATAAGGAGGAGAAGGAAATGGCTGGATTTTCGGGATTGGAAAGAAATCGGCTGCTTAATGAAATGCAAGGTGAACAATATGATTTGCTTATCATTGGTGGTGGGATAACAGGAGCGGGGATTGCACTCGATGCGGCGACGCGTGGACTAAAAACGGCGTTGGTGGAGATGCATGATTTTGCTTCGGGAACATCAAGTCGTTCGACAAAGCTTGTTCATGGCGGATTAAGATATTTAAAGCAGTTTGAAATTAAGGAAGTAGCAGACCTTGGCAAGGAGCGGGCGATTGTTTATGAAAATGGTCCGCACGTAACTACGCCGGAATGGATGCTCTTGCCATTTCATAAAGGTGGGACGTTTGGACGGTTATCGACTTCATTTGGATTACGAATGTATGATTTTTTAGCAGGAGTGAAGAAATCAGAAAGAAGAAGAATGCTTTCGAGAGAGGAAACGATCGCTAAAGTTCCGTTTGTAAAAAAAGGCGGTTTATTAGGAAGCGGGCTTTATGTTGAATATCGAACAGATGATGCGCGGTTAACAATTGAAGTGATGAAAACAGCGTTTGAAAAAGGGGCGATTGCCGTAAATTATGCAAAGGTCGATTCATTTGTATATGACGAGCAAAATCAACTGTCTGGAGCTGAAGTAATTGACAGGATAACAGGAAATCGAATGGTCATTCGAGCGAAAAAAGTCGTGAATGCAGCTGGACCATGGGTCGATGAATTACGGGAAGCGGATGGCTCGAAGAATGGAAAGCATTTGCAACTATCTAAAGGGGTTCATATTGTTTTTGATCAATCGATATTTCCATTACAACAAGCTGTTTATTTTGACACAGAGGATGGACGCATGGTATTTGCGATTCCACGTTCCGGAAAAACGTATGTAGGGACGACCGATACATTTTACGATGGGGATCCCGCTAAAGTTCACGCATCAAAAGAAGACAAAGAATATATATTACGGGCCATTCGATACATGTTTCCAGAATTAACCGTGCAGGAAAAAGACATCGAATCAAGCTGGGCGGGAGTAAGGCCACTTATTTACGAAGAAGGAAAAGATCCTTCTGAAATATCGAGAAAGGATGAAATCTGGGTTTCGGAGAAAGGCCTGATTACGATTGCCGGTGGAAAATTAACTGGTTACCGGAAAATGGCTGAAACAGTTGTGGACTTAGTTGTGAAACAATTGGGCGAAACGGGGGATGGAGAGGCTGGTATATCTGTCACAAAAAACTTACCGATCTCTGGTGGTGATATTGGTGGATCTAAAAACCTTGATTCATTTTTACAAGCAAAAATAAAGGAAGCAGAAAATTTAGGAATTTCAAAGGAAGAAGGAAGGATGTTAGCGAATGTTTATGGGACAAATGTAAACAAGGTATTTTCTTTTTTGCCAGAAGGAGATGTTTCATTGCCAAAAGGATTGTATGCCCAATTGCAATATGCCATCTATCATGAAATGGCGATGAGCCCCGTTGATTTTTTCTTTCGAAGAACGGGGGATTTACTATTTAATATTTGCATAGTAAAAGCATGGAAAAAGGAGGTGGTTAATAAGATGTCCATTATATATCAATGGTCAGAAGAAAAACGGAATCAATATGAAAAAGAACTAGAAAAGGAAATTGACCTTGCTTCATCGAGTCTCAAAAAATGATAAGCAGATTAGTAAATATATAAATACAGGAGGATTTTAATGAAAAAAATACTGAACAATCCTAATGATGTTGTTGATGAAATGTTAGACGGAATGGTAGTAGCGCATTCTGATTTAATTAGAAGAATCCCTGGCACTACAGTAATTGTTCGTAAGGGGTCTCCTGTTGTAGGAAAAGTAGGTATTGTCAGCGGAGGAGGGAGTGGACATGAGCCCTCACATGCTGGGTATGTTGGAGAAGGGATGTTAGATGCTGCTGTTGCAGGTGAAGTATTTACTTCTCCTACACCAGACCAAATTTATGAAGCGATTAAAGAAGTCGATAGTGGAAAAGGGGTACTACTTGTTATAAAAAACTATACTGGTGATGTTTTAAATTTCGAAATGGCGGCTGAACTTGCGGAAGCGGACGGAATCAAGGTGGCAAAAGTAGTCGTTAATGATGATGTCGCAGTCGAAGATAGTACATTTACAAGTGGAAGAAGAGGTATTGCGGGTACTGTATTTATCCATAAAATTGCAGGTGCATTAGCAGAAACTGGAGCTTCATTAGAAGAGGTAGAGGAAATAGCCAAACAGGTTATCCAAAATGTTAAATCTATGGGGATGGCACTGTCCCCTTGTATAATTCCTGCTATCGGAAAGCCGGGTTTTGAATTATCAGATGATGAAATGGAAATTGGGATTGGAATACATGGCGAACCTGGAATAAAGAAAACAAAAATTCTCTCAGCCGATCAAGTGGTAGATATTTTGTTGGAAAAAGTTCTTCAAGAAGAGGGTTTACTCGGTATGGAAAATTCAGCAGTATTGATTAATGGTTTAGGTAGTACTCCATTAATGGAACTATACGTTGTTGCTAAACGAGTGGCGGAAAAATTACATGAACAAAATATAAAAATACATTCATCCTACGTTGGTAATTATATGACAGCAATAGAAATGGCTGGCTTCTCCATCTCAATTTTAAAATTAAACGCATCATTAACGAAATTATTAGAAGCAAAAGCGAATACGATCGCATTTAAAAATTAATTAGAGAGGATGCTAACTTAATGGCGGAATTTGGAGTTAGGCAAGCGAAGGAATGGATGAAGAATATTAATCTACTTGTTCAGACACATAAAGGAGAGCTAAGTGAATTAGATCAGAGTATAGGTGATGGGGATCATGGATTAAATATGAGTCGAGGGTTCCAGGAAGTCCTAGAGAAAGTAGGAGATTCAGAATACAGTGATCTAGGCTCATTATTTAAAGATGTAGCTATGACATTAATAACTAAAGTTGGTGGTGCATCAGGTCCACTATATGGAAGTGCATTTTTAAAAGCTTCTCAATATGCAAAGGAGAAGGAAACTTTATCTATAAAGGAGCTCGGATACCTTTTGCAAGAATCTTTAGAAGCGATTAAGCTACGTGGCAAGGCCCAGATTGGTGATAAAACAATGGTTGATGTTTGGGAATATGCTCCTGCTATGTTATTCAATGAGAGCGAGAGTTTAGATTGGGACAAATGGATTGTATTTTTAAAAGATAAAATGGAGCATACCGGCAATTTAGAAGCAAGGAAAGGGAGAGCAGCATATTTGGGTGAGCGATCAATTGGTCATATTGATCCAGGAGCATTTTCCTCCTATTTAATATTTAAAGCAATGAGAGAAGTTTTTAAAAATACATGAGGTTGTATTTTGAAAGGAAGGTCTTCATTGAAATATGTAAATCTTGTACTTGTTTCTCACAGCAGGAAAATAGTAGAAGGGTTAAAGGAGCTGCTAAACCAAGTGGAGCCGAAAGTAAAAATTGCCGCGTCTGGCGGATTTGATGGTGACATTGGTACGAATCCAATGGAAATAAAGGCAGCTATTGAAAGTGTTTATTCGGATAAAGGTGTAGTCCTTTTATTTGATCTAGGTAGTGCTTGGATGAATGCGGAATTGGCGATTGAAATGCTGGATAATCTAAAAGCAATAAAAATTGTTGATGCTCCATTAGTAGAAGGTTCCTACGCAGCTGTTGTTGCTTCAGGTCTAGGTAAAGAGTTGGAACAGGTGGTTGCAACAGCAGAAAAGGTTAGAGCAGTAACTAAAATAAACCGTTAATTAGGTTGAAAAATACGATTTAAAAGAGAGGAGGATAAGAGTGTCATTTGATGGACAACAAATCCTACCTGCACTTCGTGATTTAAGACAATTTGAGAAAATATTAAACAGTCCATTTGAATATATGGTTTTACTTGAGGTTCACATTAGCAATCTAAAATCTATAATAGATACTGCATCTAGGAATCATAAAAAAGTGTTAGTGCATACGGATTTGATTCAAGGGTTAAAAACAGATGATTATGCTGCAGATTATATTTGTAATAATATTAATCCGGCAGGTATCATATCTACTCGATCTAATATGATCATTAAAGCAAAAGCAAAAGGGTTACTTGCTATTCAGAGAACCTTTTTATTAGATACGATTGCCTTGGAAAAGAGTTACTCGATTATCGAGCGGACAAATCCAGATTTCATTGAAGTGCTTCCTGGAATTATTCCAGGTATGATCAGTGAGGTTCAAACAAGAACAGGGATACCTGTAATTAGTGGCGGGTTAATTCGTACACTATCGGATGTTGCAAATGCGATCAATGCCGGAGCAAAGGCGGTAACAACATCTCATCCAGAATTATGGAAAGGACCTATAAACAATAAGTAGATTTCCGAAAATAAAAATTATATATAATATTGACAATATTATATAAATGGATTACACTAATAACAAGTTAATATTCGTGATTGGGTCGAGGAGTCCACATTTACTCATCTACGTTTGGTAGATGAATTTAAATGTGGGCTTTTTTATGTTGACTCAAATAATTGGAGGTGACATATCGATTTTTTTATAGCTTTAAATTTCATAGTTATTCAGTTACTAAATTAAGAATAAAGGGGAGGAAGAGGAATGTCACCATTTATTGGAGAATTAATAGGGACGATGATTTTAATCATATTTGGTGGTGGAGTTGTCGGTGGTGTATTAATGAAAAAGTCCAAGGCCGAGAATTCAGGGTGGATTGTCATTGCTGTTGGATGGGGGCTGGCGGTTGCAATGGGGGTATACGCAGTTGGAAATTATAGTGGAGCCCACTTAAATCCGGCAGTTACAGTAGGACTCGCTTCGGTAGGATCATTTCCCTGGTCCGATGTACCAATGTATATTTTAGCTCAAATGATTGGTGCAATATTAGGCGCGGTTATCGTTTACTTCCATTATCTTCCTCACTGGAAACAAACAGAAGATCAAGGAGCAAAGTTGGCAGTTTTTGCTACATCACCTGCGGTCAGACATCCATTATCAAATCTTGTAAGCGAAATCATTGGAACCTTTATTCTATTACTCGGATTATTGACAATTGGCGCAAATGAGTTTACAGAAGGATTAAATCCATTAATTGTAGGTGCTTTGATTGTGGCCATTGGTTTATCTTTAGGAGGAACTACTGGGTATGCGATTAATCCGGCACGAGATCTTGGTCCAAGGATTGCTCATTTCTTCCTCCCCATTCCGAGGAAAGGGTCATCAGACTGGGGATATGCTTGGGTCCCTATTGTTGGCCCAATGATTGGTGGTTCATTTGGTGCACTCTTTTATCAAAAAGTCTTTGAAGGTACAAATAATATTGCATTTTGGATTGTAGGTGCCATTACAATTGTACTTTTACTTGCAGCTCAAATAACGGTGAACAAAGAAAAGAAAACGGAGGTTTATAATAAACTAGTAAAAAATGCATAATTAAATAAAAAGAAAAATTTATAGGAGGAAAAAACATGTCTGAACAATTTATTCTAGCACTAGATCAAGGAACAACGAGCTCAAGAGCTATTTTATTTAACCAAAAAGGTGAAATTTATCATACGTGTCAACGGGAATTCCCACAATATTTCCCACAGCCTGGCTGGGTTGAGCATAATGCGAACGAAATTTGGAGTTCAGTTTTAGCTGTCATTGCTGGTGTGCTTTCAGAAAAAAATATAAAACCGGAACAGGTAACTGGAATCGGAATTACAAATCAGCGGGAAACGGCAGTCGTGTGGGATAAACATACCGGAGTCCCAATATATAATGCGATTGTTTGGCAATCAAGGCAAACGGCTGCTATCTGTGAAGAGTTAAAAGAAAAGGGTTATAACGATCTATTTCGTGAAAAGACAGGTCTCCTCATTGATGCTTATTTTTCGGGAACGAAAGTAAAGTGGATTTTAGATCATGTGGAAGGCGCAAGGGAAAAAGCGGAAAAGGGTGATTTGCTGTTTGGAACGATCGATACATGGCTGATTTGGAAACTATCAGGTGGAAAAGCTCATGTGACTGATTATACCAATGCGTCAAGAACATTGATGTACAATATTTATGACCTACAATGGGATGAGGAGCTGATTGATATATTAGGAGTGCCAGCTTCGATGCTGCCAGAGGTACGGCCCTCATCCGAAGTGTACGCACATACCGTAGATTACCATTTCTTTGGTCACTCAGCGCCAATTGCAGGAATTGCTGGAGATCAACAAGCGGCCTTATTTGGTCAAGCATGTTTCGAAAGTGGAATGGCCAAAAATACATACGGAACAGGCTGCTTTATGTTGATGAATACAGGTGAAAAGGCAGTAAAATCCGATCACGGCCTACTAACAACGATCGCTTGGGGACTTGATGGTAAAGTGGAATATGCACTCGAAGGAAGTATTTTTGTTGCGGGTTCAGCGATTCAATGGCTTCGCGATGGATTGAGAATGTTCACTAACTCAGCAGACAGTGAAGCATATGCTACGAGGGTGACATCATCCGATGGCGTGTATGTCGTGCCCGCGTTTGTTGGACTTGGTACACCTTATTGGGACAGTGATGTGCGAGGGGCAGTGTTTGGTCTAACACGAGGAACATCAAAAGAGCATTTTATCCGAGCGACATTGGAATCACTAGCCTATCAAACGAAGGATGTGCTTGCCTCAATGGAAGCAGACTCGGGCATTTCAGTAAAAACGTTGAGGGTAGATGGTGGTGCGGTAAAAAATGACTTCCTTATGCAATTTCAAAGTGATTTACTGCATGTCCCGGTTGAACGCCCTGTAATTAATGAAACGACAGCATTAGGTGCCGCCTATTTGGCTGGATTAGCAACTGGTTTTTGGAAAGATAAATCGGAAATAATGAAGCAATGGGATTTAGATCGTTCTTTCCATCCGGAAATGGCAGAGGAAAAACGCACCCAGCTTTATAGTGGATGGAAAAAAGCGGTGAAAGCGGCGATGGCGTTTAAATAATCTAATGATCACGATAAATCGGATCTCAAGGACAAAACCCCGCCAGTATTAGCAAAATTTGTCTTTCAAACTTCAGTTGAAGGACACTCTATGGAACTATAATGATGAAACTGTCTTAGAAAGCTGTAATTTCATAAAAATAGAAAAGCAGGTAAAGAAAAGCATGATCATTTTTCTTTACCTGCTTCATTTTATTTTAGCCTCTAGTTAAGATACCTTACCTAACCCATCATCAAGAATGATTGGATTGGTCCCTTTTTCATGTGCCTCAAGTTTTCTTCTTAAGGCGATAAAGAAGCCGACAATAATAATCGCAGTGATGATCCCCGCAATAATATAAGATAGGTTCATTGACAATCGAAAACCGATTTGTGCATTGAGTATAAATGTGAATGTTGTCATTGTAATGAACGCGGCTGGTATGGCAGCGATCCAGTAATTTTTCTTTTGCAGGGCTAGATACATTGCGCCAATCCATAATGCGATCATCGCTGTTGTTTGGTTTGCCCAAGCAAAGTAGCGCCACAAAATATTAAAGTCCATTTGCGTAAGAATGATAGAAATGATAAACATCGGTGCAGCGATCCATATACGGCTACTGAACTTCTTTTGAGCAAGACCGATGTAATCAGCAATAATCATTCGCGCACTGCGAAATGCTGTGTCACCAGATGTAATTGGTAAGACAATGACACCAAGGACAGCGAGTGTTCCAAAAATCGCACCCATTGTTGTCACGGAGACTTCTTTAACGACTCCGGCAGGTCCGACGGTTGCCAATAGTTCATTTAAGGATGCACCATTGAAAATCGCCATTGCAGCCGCAGCCCAAATCATAGCGATGATTGCTTCGGCGATCATCATTCCATAGAAAATATAGCGACCTTGTGATTCATTTTGTGTTGTACGAGAAATAATCGGCGATTGGGTTGCGTGGAATCCCGATAAAGCCCCGCATGCAATCGTAATAAATAGAATGGGGAAAATTGGCATGTTATCAGGATGCATATTTGCAAACGTCAACTCTGGAATAGTATGGCCTTGGAAAACTAGTGCACCACCAATTCCTACTGCACTAATTAAAAGAATAAGTCCAAATATCGGATAAAGCCGCCCAATAATTTTGTCAATAGGGAGGAGGGTGGCTAAAATATAATAAGCGAAAATAACGACAACCCAGACCCCGACGGACATCCAGCCTTTTGTTAAATCTCCAAGCAATTCAGCTGGCGCTGTAACAAACACGGTTCCGACTAAAATAAGTAATAAAAGTGAGAAAGCATTCACAACATGTTTAAATGCTTTGCCAAGGAACATACCAGCAAGCTCCGGTAAGTGAGCACCACGGTTTCTAAGTGAAATCATGCCAGTTAAATAATCATGAACAGCCCCGGCGAAAATTGCTCCGAGCACAATCCAAAGAAAAGCAACTGGACCGTATAAAGCCCCCATGATTGGTCCGAAGATAGGTCCGACTCCTGCAATGTTTAGTAGTTGAATTAAGGAGTTGCGCTGCTTCCCCATCGGAATATAGTCCAATCCATCTGCCATTGTGTATGCGGGGGTTTTTCGCTTTTCTTGCATTCCAAATACTTTTTCAACATACTTACCATACGTGAAATAGCTGACAATTAACAAAAGAATAGCTGCAAAGAATGTAATCATTTAACAACCTCCTCTTATTATGAATGCGCTTACATTATAGCATGGACACCTTATCCTTTAAAGGGTAAATTATTCCTTTTCAAACTGGGGGCCCTATTTAATAATACTTCCGCCCACTCCTTTTTCCCCATTACTCTATCGTAATCAGTAAGCTAATACCAAAACAAAAAGCTATATTAAAAGTTTTTTTAGTAGGGCTCTACGTCCAGGAGTGCTCTTGAAATCTATGTAAGATGATCATTTAAATCGTTTTTAAACAGATGTATACCGAATTGATTGGAGTGAAAGGTGCGACTCTTGTGGAATTAACGGAGGCAGGACGTATTTTAGGGAACGAAGCAAAAGTTGCCAAATCGTGTGGCAGCCAACGGATTTGTGACCAATATCCTGTTGGCCTGAGGCTCACCACCCGCCTAGAATGGAATCAACGGTGTATACTTTCCACATTTTATATTGTCGAACTTTTGTCATAGTTTGTAATGAGCTGATAATGATAATCAGCATTCTGTTGACTTGAAAGGCCCTAGTGATATAATGGAATTGATGCAGGTGATAATGATTTTCATTTGCTTTTTATTGATGCAAAAGTACTTTACTGGAGCTTATTATGAGAATAACTTATTTAATTATTGCCCTTATTGCGGGCTCACTACTCTCCTTGTTTGTAGGAGTGAGTAATATTACACCGTTAGACCTGCTTGATTTTCAATCAGAGGAAACACGGATTTTTTTAATTAGTCGTGTCCCTAGGCTAGTATCGATTTTGCTTGCGGGGGCGGGGATGAGTATTGCGGGGCTTATTATGCAACAACTAAGCCGCAATAAGTTTGTTTCGCCGACAACGGCAGGGACACTTGATGCGACAAGACTTGGAATTCTTGTTTCCATGCTTTTATTTGCGAATGCTACGATGTTAGAAAAAATGCTCGTTGCTTTTGCGTTTGCACTTGGTGGAACGCTATTATTTATGCAAATTTTAGATCGAATCAAGTTCAAGGATGCGATTTTTATCCCGCTCGTCGGTTTAATGTTTGGAAACATTCTTTCATCTGTTACGACGTTTTTTGCTTATCGTAAAGATGTGATCCAAAACATGTCGGCTTGGTTACAAGGCGATTTTTCAATGATTTTAAAAGGTAGATATGAATTATTGTATATTAGTGTTCCAATTTTAATTATTGCATATTTATATGCAAACCGTTTTACCGTAGCGGGAATGGGAGAGGATTTCTCCAAAAACTTAGGACTTGCATATAGACGAATTGTCAATATTGGTTTAATCCTCGTTGCTCTCATTACAGCAACGGTCGTATTGACTGTTGGGATGATTCCATTTCTTGGTTTAATTATTCCGAATATCGTTTCAATTATAAAAGGCGACCATTTGCAAAAAACATTGCCGCATACTGCATTGCTTGGTGCGATCTTCCTCCTCATTTGTGATATTTTAGGTCGAGTGCTTATTTATCCATATGAAATTTCAATTAGTTTAATGGTGGGAGTTATCGGCAGCGGAATATTCTTATACTTACTGTTCCGGAGGAAGGCATATGCGTAATTCGTTAAAAATTGGCATTCTCGTGCTGGTCGCAGTGGGATGCTGTGGTTTGTATTTATTTCATGAGTTAAACGGTAGCTTTGATTATGCGCTGCCACGCCGAGGAATGAAAGTGACTGCGATGGTGCTGACGGGACTGGCTATTTCCTATGCGACGGTTATTTTCCAAACGATTACTCATAATCGAATTTTAACACCGAGCATTATGGGGCTAGATTCACTTTATTTACTTATCCAAACGTTAGCGATCTTCTTTTTAGGCTCAGATCATATTACGGTCGTTAATAAACAAGTAAACTTTCTATTGTCTGTTCTGGCGATGATTATTTTCGCTTTACTGCTTTATCAGCTTCTATTTAAACGAGGAAGACAGCCGATTTATTTCTTACTTCTCGTAGGAATTATTGTTGGGACCTTTTTCTCAAGCATTTCGACATTTTTGCAAGTTTTGATTGACCCAAATGAGTTTCAGATTGTCCAAGATCGCATGTTTGCTAGCTTTAATAATGTGAATAGTGACCTTGTCTGGCTATCAGTATTACTTATCGCTTTCATCGTCGGGATTAATTGGAGCTCGCTCAAGTATTTAGATGTTCTATCATTAGGAAGGGACACTGCCATTAATTTAGGTGTTCCATATGAAAAACTTGTAAAGCGGATGCTCATTATTACAGCTATATTAATATCAATTTCAACAGCGCTTGTTGGACCGATTACCTTTTTTGGTTTAATTGTTGCCAACTTATCGTATCAGTTTTTCAAAACATATAGACATACGGTGTTAATTACAGGGGCATTTGCGATGAGTGTGATTGCACTGATCGGGGGACAATGGGTCGTTGAACGTGTATTCACCTTCTCAACGACATTAAGCGTCATTATTAATTTTGTCGGTGGAATTTATTTCATCTATTTATTACTTAAGGAGAGTCGATCCACATGATCCAAGTTCGCAGCTTATCAAAGTTTTATGGAAAAAAACGGGTTGTTGAGGATGTAACCGTCGATATTCAACGTGGACAAATTACATCGTTTATCGGACCGAACGGGGCTGGGAAATCAACATTGCTTTCAATGGTTAGTCGCTTGCTTGATGCGGATACGGGTGAGGTGCTAGTCGATAAGACGAATGTCCGTGGAATGAAATCAAATGATTTTTCGAAGCGGGTTTCAATTTTAAAGCAATCGAATTATATGAATGTTAGGCTTACGATTCGCGAACTTGTTTCATTTGGACGCTTTCCATATTCAAAAGGGCGTTTGACCGAGAAAGACGAGCAGATCGTTAATCAAGCGCTAGAATATATGGAATTAACTGAAATGGAGAATGCTTATTTAGACGAGCTTTCCGGCGGGCAGCGTCAACGTGCTTTTATTGCGATGGTCATCGCGCAAGATACGGAATATATTTTACTTGATGAGCCTTTGAATAATCTTGATATGAAACATTCTGTTCAAATTATGAAAATCTTGCGCAGGCTTGTCGATGAATTAGGCAAAACCGTTGTGATTGTTCTTCATGATATTAACTTCGCTTCTGTCTATTCTGATCGAATTGTGGCGTTGAAAAACGGTAGAGTCGTTAGAGATGGCCCGACAGAAGAAATCATTCAGTCGGATTCATTGAAGGAAATTTATGATATGGATATACCGATTAAGCAATTAAGCAATTGCAGAATTTGCGTTTATTTTAACTCGTAAAATGAAAAAATTAATACTCTTGCATGGAACAATCCGATTATTTCGGGTTGTTCTTTTTTGGGTTCAAATGGAAAAGGCTCTTTTTTAGCTTCTCATTTTGCTAATATAACTAAAGGGGCATGATAAACTTTTTTAATAATGAATATCAGAAGTTACATAAAATTCTGATATGATGGGAGTATCGAATGTAAAAGAGGTGGCGTTCATGATTGGTGTCATTGCTCCGTATTCACAGTTTAAAGAGGAAGTAGAAGAAATAGCAAAAACATTACATATTCCGGTTATCGTTGAGGTTGGTGCTTTAAGAGCTGGCTTGTATAAGGCAAAAAAGATGATAAAGGAGCACCAAGTTAAGGTCATCATTGCTCGTGGAGCGACGGCCAATTTTTTAAAGCAACAATTAGATATTCCAATCGTTAAAATCGATGTAACGAATTTTGATATTATGAAAACATTAAGTGAGGCGAAAAAGCTCGACGATACAATCGTTTTAATTGATCATGTTGAGAATAGAGGAAGAACGGACTTAAATTCGATCAAAGAAATGTTGCAAGTTCAAATTTTATTAAAAGAATACGAAAATGAGAAAGATATTGCACAGCATATCCATACAGTGGCGGAAGTGAGTGAACAGCGTCCGATCGTCGGTACAGCAGAATGCATGGCAAAGACAGCCGGAAATAAAGGAGTTCAGTCATTTATCGTATTTTCTCAAACAGATTCGATTCGTGAAGCTCTTTGGAGGGCGAAGGAATCATTGGAGCAATATGAAAAGGAGGAGCTAAAGCAAAAACATTTAGAATCGGTTATTTCACACGCGTTCGCCGGTGTGATCGCAACGGATCGCCAAGGTATCGTGACAGTTTGCAATGATGTAGCCGCTCGTCATTTGGACATTCGTCCATCTGATATCATCGGACGGAATTTGACAAATATTCATCTTCCCCTTTTTAAGAAATTGATTGGTGATTCGAAAGCAGCTTCACGGAAGGTCATCAAAAATGGCAATCGAAAATATATGATTAATCGTGTTTGTCTTGATCAACACGGAATGGTTATTCATTTTCAAGAGGCGGAAGAAATTTTACAAAATGATACAAAAATGAGAAGTGAGTTATACCACCGCCGCTTTTATGCAAAATATACATTTGAAGAGATTATTTATCGCAGTGATGTAATGGAACGCATGATTTCGTTAGCGAAGGCGTATGCGAAGTCAGATAGTAATGTATTAATCTATGGAGAGAGTGGGACAGGTAAGGAACTAATCGCTCAAAGCATACACAATGAGAGTGAAAGGAAATCAGGTCCTTTTATCGCAGTTAATTGCGCCGCCTTACCCGAAAATCTATTAGAAAGTGAACTATTTGGTTACGAGGATGGGGCCTTTACAGGAGCCAAAAAAGGAGGAAAGCCAGGACTATTCGAAATGGCGCATGGAGGTACAATATTTTTGGATGAAATCGGTGAAATTACCCCTGCGCTCCAAGCAAGATTACTAAGGGTTTTGCAAGAAAAAGAGGTTCGCAGAATTGGCGGGGAGCGAATCATCCCAATCGATATTCGGGTCCTTTCCGCGACGAATAAAGATTTACTACAACTAATTCAAACAGAGGAATTTCGCAGCGATTTATATTATCGGTTAAATATATTGCATATTCATCTGCCACCACTCCGTGATCGCAAGGAAGATATTGATCTTCTCATCGATGCATTGTTAAAAAAGCATCAAGGGAATATAAAGCTAATTACTGAAGAAACGAGAAGGATGTTACACCATTATGATTGGCCAGGGAATATAAGAGAATTGGAGAATGTTATTGAAAGAGCCGTAGCTGTCGGTTCACAGTTTCACGAGCAAATGATTCACTTATTGCCAAGACGAGTGCCTATCCATGTAGTGGAAAAGGTGGAAGCCGAAATAAATGATTATGTGAGAATAAAAGTTGGCAGTTTAGCAGCAATGGAGCGACAAATTTTTGATGCGATGAGTAGACGATTTGAAGGAAATCAGACGGAACTTGCCGAACATTTAGGAATTAGTAGAACGACATTATGGAAAAAGATGAAAAAAGTCGATTAATAAATAAGATGTTCAGAATTTAAACAGTTAATGTTCAATAACTAAACAAGTTTGTTGACTTATTGGACAGAGGCGATAGCTGAATGGATATAAATATGAAAATAAATGTAACGTTTATTATTTTTTTGAAAAATGAAGGCGGTTACTCATGAGAGCAGTTTACACTTGAATCTGATGAAAAAGATTCGAGTGTTTTTTATTGTTGGCACGGAACTTGCAAGTAATACTAATTAAATACAACTTAGGAGGAATAATTATGACATTTGATCATCACTTCTTACATCCACCACAACCAGGAGAGTTAGATTTGCAAAATGTTTTATATGAGAAAAAAGACGGTGTCGCAACCATTACTATTAATCGACCTGAAGTCTATAATTGCTTAAATTTCCAAACATTGCAGGAAATGACGCGTGTGTTTGAAATTGCATCATGGGATGATGAAGTTGGGGTTGTAGTATTAACTGGAGCAGGAGATAAGGCATTTTCAACAGGCGCCGATATGAAGGAGCAAAATAATGAAATTTTAGAAAGACCGCGTAATTATTGGAAATGGATGGGGCAATTTATAGATGCTCATAAAAAGTTGCTTGATATCGGAAAACCGACAATTGCTCGCTTGAATGGTATCGTTGTCGGCGGTGGAAATGAGTTTAATATGAACTGTGATTTGGCGATTATGGCTGATCACGGCTATATCCGTCAAGTTGGTAACTCGCATGGAAGTGTAGCAGCTGGTGGTGCAACACAATGGCTGCCAATTATGGTTGGGGATCGACGTGCACGTGAAATTTTGTGGCTGAATGAAGAAATTAGTGCAGAGAAAGCGTTGGAGTGGGGGCTTGTGAACCAAGTCGTTCCATATGAAGAGCTAGATGCCGCGGTTGAAGTGATGGCAAAGAAACTATTAAATAAATTACCAGAATGTATGCGTTATACGAAGGAACAAACAAACTTCTGGAAAAAGATGCCGCTTGATTTAACGGTCGGACATGCGCGTGATTGGCTCACGGTCCACACTGCAAACTATGAAACTCATGAAGCGATGCGTGCCTTTAGTGAGAAGCGTGCACCAGATTATAAAATGCTTCGTGAGCGCATGAGTTCCGGAGATTCATATGAGCATTTATGGGGGGCGCCGTCGCTTGATTGTCATGAATGTGGCGCGAAAGACATACCTGAACACTTTAAGCATTGTGGAGTATGTGGATCACCAATTAGTAAATAAGCAATTGAAAGCGACAGCCTTTCATTTAAGGGAAAGGCTGTCATAAAAAAATATGATTGAAAGCGCTTTATAAAGAGGAGTTCCTAATTTAAGTTAAGGGGTGTATTGCATGGCTCAACCTTCTCATGCAAAAAAACTGAACGACGTAAGCAGCGCCAAACTAAGTTTATCGGAAAAGGTTGCGGAGGGTTACAGCAGGTACTTTCCAGACTCTATGATCTTTGCCCTTTTACTAACACTTGTCTCAATGGTATTAGCTCTTTTATTAACTGATAGCGGACCAATGCAAATATTAAATTTTTGGTTTGATGGATTTCCTTGGATGTTCACATTTGCCTTTCAATTAATTCTTACGTATGCAGCTGCACTCGTCATTGTAGAAGCACCAGCGGTCGGAAAACAAATTACTCGGCTTGCTAAGCTTGTTAAGAAACCGACAACTGCTTATGTATCGACAGCGTTTATTAGTGGATTTGCATCATTGCTTGGCTGGTATATCGGTCCTGTTGTTGCTGCTACTTATGCTCGCGCAATTGGACAAACGAATAAAGATGTAGATTATCGACTTCTGACAGCAATTGCCTACTCATCCTTTGTTGTCTGGGTTGGAGGGCTTTCTGGGACCATTCCGTTATTTGTCGCAACAGAAGGAGCGCTAACTGAAATTCTTGGTGGTGTCTACTCATTAGATCAAACCATTTTTACACCGATGAATATTATTTTGATGACAACGACGGTGTTTGTGATCGCCGGGATCTTCTACTTTATTGGAAAAAATAAAACCGTCATTGTTTCCTATGATGATTTGCTAATTAAAGATGAGGAAACCGATGTAAAACAGAAAGTTATTAAAGAAGAAATGAAAGATGAAAGTTTAAGCTTTGCCGATCGTATTAATAAATATCGTCCGATTATTTGGGTAATTGGTTTGTTAGGTGTTATTTACATGTTTTACCACCTGTTTACGAAAGGATATCAGGGAATTAATTTAAATTCAATTGCCTTTCTAATGGTGTTTATTGGTTTTATGATCATTAAAAATCCGACAGATTATCCTAAAAGATTTGGAAAACACTTGTCTGCTAGTACATCCATTGCGGTTCAATTTCCTCTATATGGAGGTATTGCCTCGATTTTAACAGGAACGGGCCTTGCAAAAGTGTTTTCCGCAGCGGTAGTAAGTATTTCGACAGTGAACACCTTTCCTATGCTTACATTTTTGATGGAAGGCTTTATTCATTTATTTATCCCTTCTGCGGGCTCTTTATTTACCGCATCCGCTCCTGCGTTTATACCAGCGGCAGAACAGTTGGGAGTGGATATTCCTCGCACAATTATGGCGATAAACTATGGAGAAGCTTGGACCACTTTAATTCAACCATTTTGGGCGTTATTATTTATGCCAATCATGGCGGTGGGAACGAAACTTACTGTGCGGGATTTCTTAGGATATTGTTTGCCAATTTTAATCATAGTAGGTGTGCTCTGGATTCTAGGTGTAACATATTTGCCAATCTAGACTGTCTTCTATAGCTCAAATCAGCAAAAGTGGATGCTGGGACATAACTAAAGCAATCAATTTCGTGGACAGACAATGCAATACCTTAGCGATTTATATTTCCGCAGCGGGATAATTGCAGTTGCTAGCGATCGTAATTTGATTTGATAAAAGACTTCTGTCCCAGTTTCATGAAAAGCAGAGGGAGTTCAACCTCTCTGTATCTGGCGCTTCTGTATTGGTACAAAAAGATTTGCTGATTCAAATTTTGCTTTAGGTTGAGATTTTTAAAGTGAGCTCGAAAAAATCTGAACGCGATTACACTGAGGCGTAATTGATTGAATGATTTTCCAAAACTAAGCTTTGGAGGAAACAAAATGACAATCTCTAAAACTCAAATTCCTTATTATTATAAATCAGTCAATTTTGATGAATTAGTAAAAGAGTATGAACCGCCGATTGAATATATGGATGGCGGCTGGCTGTGGGGAAGAGATCAAATTGAAAGCACACAGTTCAAACGTCTCCATGAAACTTTGGCTCGCGGGGCTGAAATTCCTTTTTTTCAACGATTATGGAAAAAGCATGATTTTCATCCAAGTGATGTAAAGAGCTTAGCGGATATGCACAAGATCCCCCAATATACGATTGACGATATCCGCGATAGCATCGCGATCGATCCGCCATTCGGGGATTATCAAAAATACCATTTTGAAGATGGGACCCATGAACCGCTCCGTTTCTATACGAGCGGGGGGACAACAGGTGCGCCACGTCCAACGATTTATTCTGCTTGGGATCGCGAAGTAGGAGCGATATTAAGTGCGAGAACATTTTATTTACATGGAATTCGACCTGGCGATGCCGTCATGAATTCATGGGCTTATTCCACGCATAATGCAGCATGGATTATGGACCACGGCCTCTGGCATTGGTTAGGCTGTACACCGATTACAACTGGAACAGGTGTGGTAACACCGACGGAAAAACAAGTGGAGTTTGCAAAAACATTTGGTGTGTCTTCGATTTTAGCTACTTCAGATTACCTCGTTCATATCGGGAATACGGCGATTAAAATGGGGCTCGATCCGAAAACTGATTTGAAGCTAAAGACCTTGTCCGCATTTGGAAATAAAGAGCCTGTTGAGAAAATGTTCGGTATCCCAGTTTATGATTCCTATGCGTTCCATGAGGTACAATATGTCGCCGCGGAATGCGAAGCAGAAAGTGGACTTCATATTTTTGAAGATGCATTTATCGTCGAAGTTGTTGATTTTGAAACAGGAGAGCCATTGCCGCCAGGCCATCGTGGAAACATCGTAGTTACGGCGCTTTATAAAACAGGCACCCAGCAAATTCGCTACAACATCCAAGATATTTCAGCAAGCTATGAGATAAAGCAATGTGCATGTGGAAGCTGGCATAAGAAAATTGATTATTTCCAAGGGCGAAGCGATAACATGGTTAAATTACGTGGAATCAATGTTTGGCCGGAAGCACTCGGTGAAATCATTAATAAAAATCCGAAAGTAAATGGAGAATATTTTTGTTTTGTTGAAAAAGTAGCTAATCGTGACGAGATGACGATTTTAGTAGAACCAAAGTTTGCTAGTAGTGATGCTCAAGCACTGCAACAAGAAATTGAAGCAGACTTAAAAAGGCGAATCGGCGTGAAAATCCATGTGCAAATTGTTGAGGAAGATTCATTGCGACCGTTAACAGGCCATGGATCAAGGGCAAAATTAAAGCGTTTTGAGGATCGCCGCTAGGAGGTCGAAAAAGGATGTATGGAACGATGAATGGGATTGTTCTTGAAGAGCATGGGGATGTAGAACAGCTTTTATATAAAGAAGATATCCCGCTGCCAAAATTGAGAAACGATGAAATTAGAGTTCAAGTGAAATACTGTGGTCTGAACCACTTAGACATATGGTTACGCAAAGGAGGAACTGGGGATCGTTTACAGCTTCCGCGTATTTCAGGAAGTGATGTCGTAGGTGTCGTTACAGAATTGGGAGAAGAGGTAGATGGACTATCTATTGATGATCCGGTTGTGCTTTACCCCGGGAAAGGTTGTGGTCAATGTGTTGCTTGTTCTGAGGGAAGGGAAACATTATGCCGGCATTTCGAAGTTCTGGGCTATAACAATGATGGGGGCTATTGCGAATATGTCCAAATTCAAGGCAAAAGAGCTGTAAAAATTACGGATGAAGAACTAGAAAGCTGGGCAGGTGTACCGATTGCATACGTAACAGCATGGAATGCACTCGTTACAAAAGGAAAAATGACAGCGAAAGATACAGTTGTCATATGGGGTGCCTCTGGTGGACTCGGCTATGCTGCCCTTTCTATCGCTCAATCATTTGGAGCAAAAGTAATTGGCATCGTAAGTTCTAAGGAGAAGATCAGCTTTTTAAAAGAAAAGGGATTTGAACAAGTAAAATTTATTGTACGAGATGAAAACATCGGTAAAAACATTCGTGACCTTACGAATAAAGAGGGGGCAGATCTTGTTTTAGATCATGTTGGCCGCCAAACATTTAATGAAAGCTTAAAAATGTTAAAGCGGGGAGGGCGGCTTGCCTTTTGCGGTGTGACAACAGGTCCGATTGCGGAGATCGACTTACGGTTGATTTTCGGAAAACAGATCACAATTACTGGCTCATGGATGGGCGATTTACATGATTTTCATGAAGTTGTCCAATTTTTACTTAGAACAAAGGCTTTTCCACATATTGATCACGTATTTCCACTAAAAAAAGTAAAAGAAGCTCAGTTTGCATTAGAAAAGGGTGAGCATATAGGGAAAATAATTTTACAAATCGAATGATCGGTAGTAAAGCTGCCAAAATCGGAAGTAACGGAGCGATAATCGGTAGTAACTGACTAAAGATCGGTAGTAAAAGGTAGATAATCGGAAGTAACTATCTAAAGATCGGTAGTAACGGCGACAGGGGGAGGAAAGTCATGAACATAAAGCATATTTTAGTTGTCGGCTCAGGTATTATGGGAAGTGGAATCGCCTACGCTGGCGCAGTTGCAGGGTTTCAGACAACAATTTGCGATATTCAAGAGGAAAGCTTGAATAAAGCAAAATCATATATTGAAGGAATGCTTAATAAAGGTGTAAAAAAGGAAAAGATCACTGTAGAACAAAAAGACGTGGCTATTAAAAATCTTTATTACACGACTGATCTGAAATTAGCGGCGGCAAAAGCCGATTTTGTGATCGAGGCTGTACCAGAAGTAAAATCAATCAAACAGCAAGTGTTTGAGCAATTGGATGAGTATACGGACAAGGATGTTATTCTTGCAACGAATACATCCACAATGAGCCCGACAGAGATCGGCTCTTATACGAAACGTCCTGAAAAAGTTATAGCTATGCATTTTTTCAATCCTGTACCATTGATGAGGCTTGTTGAAATTGCCCGTGGACTTGAGACAAGTGATGAAACGGCTGAAGTGGTTAAGTCGGTCGCAACTGAAATGGGCAAGGAAACGGTCTTAATTAATGAATTTCCTGGTTTTGTTACTAGTAGAATTAGCAGCATGGTTGGAAATGAAGCCTTTAATATGTTAATGGAAGGTGTCGGTACACCAGAAGAAATTGATAAAGCGATTGAACTTGGCTTAAATTATCCAATGGGCCCGTTTAAACTAGGTGATTTAGTAGGACTGGATACACGTTTAAATAATCTTGAATATTTGCATAGTACATTAGGAGAGCGCTTCCGCCCAAGTCCATTGCTCGTAAAATATGTAAAAGCAGGGAGGTTAGGGCGGAAAACGGGAAGAGGCGTTTACGATTATGACGATCATTAAGGAGGTCGAGCAACGGATGGAATATAAATCATTGCGCATATCGATTCAAGATTTGATCGGCACGATCCAAATTTATCGTCCCGAAAAAAGAAATGCGATGGATCCAAATAGTTGGGCAGAGCTTGACAATGCAATTAAACAATTGAACGATGACGATCGTGTTCGTGTCATTGTCATTACAGGGCATGAGAAGACGTTTGTCGCAGGCGCAGATATTCAATGGATTCATGATCGTAACCCGCTGGATATATATGGGCTTGCTGTTCAAGATGTTTTATTGAATATTTATCGATCATATAAGCCTGTAATTGCGGCGATCAATGGCTATGCACTTGGCGGAGGGTGTGAGCTGGCACTTTCCTGCGATATTCGAGTTGGAAGTGAGACAGCTAAAATGGGTCAGCCAGAAATTAATTTAGGAATTTTACCAGCTGGTGGGGGAACACAGCAACTGACAAAAATTGTTGGCCTCGCAAAAGCGAAGGAGATGATTTTAACAGGGGATATGATTGATGCGTATGAGGCACATCGACTTGGTCTGTTAAATCATGTCGTGTCACCAGAGCAACTGCTAGAAAAGGCATATGAAATCGCTCATAAAATTGCCAGTAAGTCTCCGATTGCTGTAAAAATGGCAAAAATCGCATTGAATGAGAGTGCAACAGCGGATTTAGCTTCAGGCTTAGCGCTTGAAAAATCATTACAAGCTGTACTTTTTAGCACGGAAGATAAAAAAGAAGGAACGAAGGCATTTTTAGAAAAAAGACAGCCTATGTTTAAAGGTGAATGAAGATGAGAGAAGTGTATATCGTAGATGCTGTTAGAAGTCCAATTGGTCGGTATAAAGGGGCATTAAAATCGGTTCGCCCCGATGATTTAGCGGCACTTGTTATTAAAGGTCTTTTACAAAGAAACCCAACGGTCCCTGCTCAGGAAATTGAAGAGGTCGTGCTAGGCAATGCGAATGGAGCGGGGGAAGAGAACCGAAATGTTGCTCGTATGGTTGCATTGCTTGCTGATCTTCCGATTGAAGTAGGGGGGACAACATTAAATCGATTATGTGGATCAGGTCTTGATGCGGTAAATTACGCAGCAAGGGCGATCATGATTGGGGAAGGAGATATATTCATAGCGGGTGGAACGGAAAGTATGACAAGGGCTCCGTTCGTTATTGGCAAGCCGGAAGTTGATTTTCCACGAGGAAATATGGAAATGCTTGATACAACGATCGGCTGGCGCTTTACGAATCCAAAGATTGAGGAGCGGTATGGAGCGGACAGCATGCCGCAAACAGCCGAAAATGTCGCTCAAAAATATGGGATTTCTCGTGAGGAACAAGATCAATTTGCCTTGCAAAGCCAGATGAAAGCAAAAATGGCGATGGAAAAAAAACAATTCGCCAATGAAATCATTCCCATTGAAGTAACCGATCGCCGAGGAAATATAACAATTGTCGATATGGATGAGCATCCGCGTCCGAATACGACCATTGAAGGCTTACAAAAATTAAGGCCGATTTTTGAAAATGGGACGGTAACAGCTGGAAATGCGTCGGGTATTAATGATGGCGCGTCGGCATTATTATTAATGAGCGGGGAAAAAGTAAAAGAATTTGGATTGAAGCCGCTTGGAAAATATGTTGTATCTGCGATTGCTGGGCTTGAACCGGATGTGATGGGACTCGGACCGATTTACGCGTCTCAAAAAGCACTTGCACGGGCAAAGCTTTCGATCAATGACATCGGGCTCGTAGAACTAAATGAAGCATTCGCTTCACAATCACTTGAATGCATCCATCAACTTGAGCTGAATCCTGAACTTGTTAACGTAAATGGGGGGGCGATTGCATTTGGTCACCCGCTTGGCGCAAGTGGCGCCCGAATTTTAACGACATTGCTCCATGAAATGAATCGACGTGCTGATGTACAATACGGTCTCGCGACAATGTGTATCGGTGTAGGTCAAGGAATTGCAACGATTGTTGAAAAAGTATAAAAAACATAATGGAATCTTCCCATTATGTTTTTTTATTATCTAGGAAATTATAAAATACTTGCTTGTGGACAATTTCGATTGGAGCAATCTACGTCTAGCTCCAGTCGCCCAGCGACTAGCAAACTTCACTCTTCTTCCTACGATAAGTCAATATCGGCTCATTATTCGCCGTGTTTAGGCCTGCACGATGCAGGTCACAACGGCGTTGCCACAGGACGTGGCGGTTTTAGCCGTTGATCTCATAGAATCTCGTCAGAATCGCGAAAGGAAGTACGTCGCTAAACGGGCGCTTGCGCTTTTGTTCTTAAAGTTTTTTTATTCTAATTGGGCTTACCATTAATAGAGCGAGGATTAAAGTGATCCATGCATTGCTATATGAAAAAAATGCCATACCTGCCAATGGCAATCCGGCGGCTGGAATCGGTAATCCTTGAAAATAACCAATGGTTGGTTTAACGCTAAACTTAGCTAATCTTAATGCCCCCATCGTTGGGAAGAGGAAGAATGCCAAAGAAGTTAATAGAGATGGTGGAGCAATGGAATGAAATAAAAGTGCAGGAGCAACTCCGAAACTAACAATATCAGCTAAGGAATCAATTTCTACGCCAAATTCACTATTTACTTTCAACTTTCTTGCAATCCTTCCGTCAAGAAGATCTAAGGTAGCTGATAAGAAAATTAAAATAGAGGCGACTTGCAAAAAACCACTCATGTTAAAGGTGATTGAAAGAACACCGCATAATAAATTCCCAATTGTGAGTAGATTGGGTACAACTTTTGCTAATTGCTTAAGCACTCCTTCGCCTCCTTGCGTAAACAAATCGATTATGTATATAGCATTTCTATTTATTAATCCATTATTCCAGAAAGAAATCACTCGCACTGGATTTTTTCTCAGTCATTCGGTTGCACCTTTTTATTTCTCTATATACGGAAAAGTCGGAATATAGTAAAATGATGAGCGAGGGGGGATTCAGGTGAAAATGGAGATGGGTTTGGCACAACGTCAAACATTACATATAGCGATGACTCAGGAATTGCAACAGGCGATATCCATTCTTCAGTATTCTGCCCAAGAGCTTACCTCATTTCTTGAGATGAAAGCTATGGAAAATCCGCTCATCCAATTAGAAAGTCCTATGGTCAAATCTAACGATACATATGATGCAAGAATAAGAAGCAGAAAGACAAACGGGTCAGACTCTAATCAAGATAAATGGTTGGAACAAATCGCTGATTCATCTGAGCATCTAGCTGATTATTTAATTTCACAACTAATAATGGAAGCGTTACCAAATGGCGAAAAAAGGCTTGCGAAGCAACTCATTTATCAGCTTGATAAGAACGGTTATTTAGGCGTTTCATTAGAAGAAGTAGCGATGATCAATAATGTCGATATAAAAGCCGTGCAAAAATGTTTAGCTATCATTCAAGGGCTAGATCCTGCCGGCGTTGCCGCAAGATCACTGCAAGAATGCTTGTTGCTGCAAGTAAAACGGAGGAAAGATGTGCCGGAGCTTGTCATAACCTTATTAGAAAAGGATTTTAACAATTTCGCGGAAAGAAAGTGGAAGGAAATTGCTCAGAAAAGATCCGTTCGTCTTACAGATATCCAGGCAGCGGCTGATTATATTAAAACATTGCATCCGCGACCAGGTGCCGCATTTACGAATGAGCGACCACAATACATTGTTCCGGATTTAATTTTACAAATGGATAAGGATGGGCTGGAACTACAAGTGTGTGAGCATCATATCCCGAAGATCACATATGAAACGGATTATTATACACGAATGAAAAACTATGCAGATGAACGTGTCAATCAATTTTTAGGTGAGAAAAGGCAGGATTATCGCTGGATTATGAATAGCTTAGAGCAACGAAAGCTTACTTTAATGAAGGTCGGAACAGCGATTGTGAACATACAGAAGGATTTTTTCTTAAAGGGTCCGCGCTATTTGCGACCGCTAACAATGAGCGAATTGGCGCAAATGATCGATGTCCATGAATCAACCGTAAGCCGAGCGGTAAGAGGGAAATATATCCAAACCCCAAAAGGGACGTTTGAGCTAAAAATTTTCTTTTCTCAAGCATTGCAAGTGAGCCACCATGAAGACGGTGAACAGGCTTCAGCAAGCCAAGCGAAAGCAATGATCGAAGAGCTGGTGAAGAAGGAAAATAAAAGTAAACCATTATCGGATCAAAGAATCGTTGAACAATTGCAAGCGGATGGAATGGCATTATCGAGAAGGACGGTTGCAAAGTACCGTGAACAGCTTGGTATACCATCGTCAACGAAAAGAAAAAGGTATGTGTAATAAAAACAGGTGAAGGCATGTACTTCACCTGTTTCACTTAGTAAATCATCATTTCGCTACATTGGCTTTCATGTATTCTTCAAAGTCCGGGCTTGATAAAGGCTTGCTAAATAAGAAGCCTTGACCGCGATTACAGCCATCGTTTATCAAAATGTCTAGTTGTTCGGGCATTTCAATTCCTTCAGCAATGACTTTAATATTTAGTGAGTTTGCTAGGCTTAAAACTGCTTTTACTATCGCTTTGCTCTCATCATTTTCGTGAATATCTCTAATAAAGGAGGCATCGATTTTTAAAGAGTCTACCGGTAAATGTTTAATATAGCTAAATGAACTATATCCTGTTCCAAAATCATCGATTGAAATTTGTACACCGAGCTTTCTAATCTCCTGTAAAATTGTTGCTGCATTTTCCATATCAGCAAAGACGGTTTCCGTCACTTCAAGCTCTAGCCATTTCGGTTCTAGTCCCGTTTCTTTTAAGATCTGATCAACTTTTTTCACTAGATTGCCTTGTTCTAGTTGACGAACGGAAATGTTCACAGAAATTCTGGCCGGCGGATATCCTTGATCTTGCCAAGCTTTAGCTTGGGCACATGCATGGCGTAAAATCCAATCACCAAGTGGAACGATTAATCCTGTTTCCTCAGCTAAAGGAATAAATTGATTTGGAGGAATTCTTCCTAAATTGGGATGCATCCAGCGTACAAGAGCTTCCATTCCAATAAATTGATTCGTAGACAAACTGATTTTTGGCTGATAATCGAGATGGAATTGTTCAAGTTGAATCGCTTTGCTTAATTCAATTTCAAGTAAATATCGCTCCAATGACTGCTGCTCCATATGCGGTTCGTATTGAACATATCCGTTTTTTCCACCTTCTTTAATTGTATACAGTGCCGTATCTGCCCTCGTTAACAAAAGATCAGCTGTTTTCCCATTGTCGGGATAGACGGCGATCCCGATGCTGCATGAGAGAGTATGAGGTTGTCCAGAAATGATAAAAGGCTTACGCAAACTCGCTAAAACTTTTTCTGCTTGTTTACTAGCTTCCGCCTGATCTGTAATATTTAAAATAACTGTAAACTCATCTCCGCCAATCCGGGCAACTAAATCTGTCGGGAGAAGGGCTTGCTTAATTCGTAAGGCAGCTTCTGTAAGAACGACATCACCAACATCATGCCCCCAGTGATCGTTTACATATTTAAAGCGGTCTAGATCAACAAACATCACTGCGACCTTAGATGATGACTTTTTCGCCTGAGTAATATCTTTGCGCAGTTGATTCATAAATAGCCGGCGATTGGGGAGGTCCGTTAATATATCATGATAAGCTAAATGATATATTTTTTGTTCCATTCGTTTTCGTACAGTAATATCATTACGGATTGAAATGTATTGATAAGGCTTTCCTTTTTCATCTAAAAAAGGAACGATCGTCGTATCGACCCAATAAAATGAACCGTCTTTCGCTTTATTTTTTATTTCCCCACGCCAAACATTTCCTCTTCCAATCGTCGCCCACATCTGTTTGAAGAAATTCTTTGGATGATGATGAGAATTTAAAATGCGATGATCTTGTCCAAGTAATTCATCGCGATCATATTTGGAAATTTTGCAAAACAAATCATTTACATAAATAATCGTTCCTTTACGATCCGTAATTGCCACAATGGAGGCTTGGTCAAGCGCATATTTAATGTCCTTAAGTTTGATTAATGTATGCTTCAAATCCATGGTCTGCATGGAGCTTTCTTTTTGTTGCATAATGTTCACCTCTTTATCCATTCATCTAGTGGATGTTACTCTTATCATATCAAGTGCTAAAAGTTCAAGATAGTTCTAAGTCTTTGGAACAGGCAGCATTTTTTCTGCTAGTCAAAATATCGTCAAAATTATCCAGAATTCCTGTATGCGTTATCATCATCTGGCGTGTATTGACAAAGAAAATTACGTATATTAGCATAATTACAATCGTAATTTTTAAAAAATTCAATGGAATTAAGCTATGTCTAAAGATGAAAGGAAGAACGCAGTGGGGAGTCCCTTAATTTTTCAATCGGATTTTGGACTCGGGGATGGCGCGGTAAGTGCTATGTACGGAGTTGCAAATGGGGTTGATACGAACTTAAGAATTTTTGATTTAACGCATGAGATACCACCATACAATATTTGGGAGGGGTCTTATCGACTATTGCAGACGATCTCATATTGGCCAAAGCAATCGGTGTTTGTCTCTGTCGTCGATCCTGGTGTAGGTTCAGAACGTAAAAGTGTTGTCGTACGCACTGCCTCCGATCATTATATTGTTACACCTGATAATGGGACGCTTACCCATATTCATAAACATATCGGAATTACTCAAATGAGGCTAATTGATGAAGAAATAAACCGCTTGCCTAACTCGGGCGCATCACATACGTTTCATGGGCGTGATATTTATGCGTATACAGCAGCAAGACTAGCATCAGGAACGATTACATTTGAAGAGGTTGGACCGGAATTAGCGCTTGAATCCATTGTACTGCTTCCGTTTCAATCAGCAAGCATCGATCATGGAGCATTGTCAGGAATGATTGATGTGTTAGATGTGCGATACGGAAATTTATGGACAAATATAAGCAGAAAACTTTTAATTGAACTAGGTATCCAGTATAGAGAAAATGTGAAGGTTGCCATTGATTATGATGGAACGAGAGTGTACGAGAAGAAAATGATCTATGGAAAATCATTTGCTGATAATGAAGTGGGACAACCATTAATCTATATTAATTCACTTGATAATGTTGCCGTTGCGATCAATCAAGCATCTTTTGCGAAAAAATTCCAAATTGGAACGGGAATCGACTGGAAAATTTTCATCAGTAAAGCATAGGTTGATTCGCATCTTGCTCTTCATATGGTAAACTAAAGATGAGAAAAATTTACATAAAATCAAGGAGAACGATATGGAAAAGACGCTTATTTTTGGACACAAAAACCCAGATACAGATACGATTTGTTCTGCTATCGTGTATGCAGACGTGAAAACGAAGCTCGGCATGAATGTTGAAGCAGTTCGTTTAGGCGAAGTGAATGGTGAGACACAATATGCTTTAGATCATTTTGAAGTAGCTGCTCCTCGTCTAGTTGAAACTGTGGCTGAAGAAACAAATCAAGTTATTTTAGTTGACCATAATGAAAGACAGCAAAGTGTTGCGGATATTGAAAAAGTGCGCGTGGTCGAGGTCATCGATCATCATCGAATTGCTAATTTTGAAACGAGTGACCCACTTTATTTCCGCGCGGAGCCTGTTGGTTGTACAGCAACAATTTTGAATAAAATTTATAAAGAAAACGGCTTGGAAATCGATAAGAAGATGGCAGGTTTAATGTTGTCAGCGATTATTTCCGATTCATTATTATTTAAATCACCGACTTGCACGGAGGAAGATATCGTGGCTGCTAAAGAGCTTGCGGAAATTGCCGGAGTTGATGCGGATCAGTATGGCTTAGAAATGCTGAAAGCCGGCGCAGACGTAAGTGGCAAAACAGTGGAGCAATTGCTCTCCTTAGACGCGAAGGAATTTAATATGGGCAGTGCCAAGGTTGAAATCGCTCAAGTCAATGCGGTTGGCGTTGAAGATGTGCTTGCACGTGAAGCTGAAATCGAAGCAGCACTTGCTGAAGTCGTTGCTGAAAAAGGCCTCGATTTATTTTTATTCGTTGTGACAGATATTTTAACGAATGATTCAACAGCGATTGCGGTCGGACACTCTTCTGAAGCAGTTGAAAAAGCGTTTGGTGTAACGCTTGAAAACAAGAAGGCATTGCTAAAGGGAATCGTTTCACGCAAGAAACAAATTGTGCCGCCATTAACAGAAGCACTGAGCTAATGCTAGAGAGGCTAGGACATAACTAAGTGATCAAATCTAAAGACGAATAATAAATCGATTAGCGTAGGAAATATATTTAGACTCCTGCTGGAAGAATGGTCTCGGCGAGACTCCGCAGTGCCTGTTTAAGGAATGAAGCCTATCGTGTGTGGCAACGGCTTCGTGACCAACCATCTGTTGGACCGAAGGCTCAATAGCCGCCCGCGGAAAGCGAAGTATATTTTCGGAGCGAGTGAATTGCAGTTATTATCGTTCGGATTTTGATTTGCTAAAAAACTTTTGTCCTCGGCCTCTTTTCAATTTGGAAGAAGGAGTTTGATTATTTTGAAAGTAGCCTATTTAGGACCAAAGGGGACATTTTCCGAAGAAGCTGCACTAAAATACTTTGCAGATAAAGAAATTTCTCCCATTGAACACGGAACGATTTTAGACGTGTTAGAAGCGGTAGCAGAGGGACGAGTCGATAAAGGAATTGTGCCGATTGAAAATGCCATTGAAGGTACGATTACGATGACGACAGACGGCTTAACGAATTATGATGTATGGATTGAAGGCGAGGCGATATTGCCAGTCTCTCTGCACTTACTAACAAATGAAGGGGCCAAATTGGAAGACATTAAGGAAGTATGGTCGATTCCTCCTGCATTAGCCCAATGCCGTGATTACACAAGAGAGCTGCGCGTTGAGACGAAGCATTACAGCAGTACAGCTAATGCGGCTGAATCATTGAAAAAGGACGGACGTCTTGATGCGGGAGCAATCGCATCAGCTTGGGCAGCAGAAACATTTGGTTTGACGATTACAAAAAGTAATATTCAAGATTATGCAGGGAATTCCACGAGGTTTTTAATTTTAACAAAACAACATTCTCATCAGCAAAAAGCGGAGAAAACGATGTTGCTCGTTACTCCGACGGAAGACCGTCCAGGATTACTCGCATCGATGCTTAATGTATTTTCTTCGCTTGGAGTTAACTTGACGTGGATTGAATCGCGTCCAACAAAGAAAAAATTAGGTACGTATCGCTTTTTCTTTGAAGCAACAATGGGCTTGCATGAAAGTCATCTGCAAAAGGCGATCGCTATTTTAGAAACGTATGATTATGATGTACGTGTACTCGGGAGCTTTGATGCAAAGCATTTATAACGAGGGGTGAAAAAATGAAAATTGAAATTTGGTCAGATTTTGTATGTCCGTTTTGCTATATTGGAAAGCGAAGATTAGAAGCAGCTTTAGAGCAGTTTCCACATCGAGATGAAGTTCAGCTTGAATTCAAAAGCTTTGAGCTTGATCCGGACGCCCCGCTAAAGAGCACGCAAAGCATTCATGAAATGCTTGCAGCAAAATATGGAATGACAATTGAAAAAGCAAAGGAAATGAACGCAGGAGTCGGCGAACAGGCTGCAAGTGTTGGGTTGACGTTTAATTTTGACAATATGAAACCAACAAACACATTTGATGCGCATCGCCTTGCTCATTATGCGAAAAAGCATGGAAAAGCGAATAAAATAACCGAGAATTTGCTGCATGCCTATTTTACTGACGGGAAGGATGTCAGTGACAAGGAAACATTGGTTGCACTGGCAGAAGGCGTTGGACTCGAAGCTGATGCGGTATTAGCTGTTCTCAATGATGAGCAGGCGTATGCGGACGATGTTCGAGACGATGAAAAAACAGCAAGTCAAATTGGGGTTCGCGGTGTTCCATTTTTTGTTTTGAATGGGAAATACGCTGTTTCAGGTGCCCAAGCTTCGGAAACCTTTTTAGGAGCACTTGAAAAAGTGTGGGAAGAGGAACAGAATACAATCGACTAATACTTATAGGTTGTCTTTAGATCAAATCGATACGATTTGGTCTTTTCTGATTTGTGTTTATATTGATCATTGTTCAATGATTTTCTGAACGGTCAAGTTAGAAAAACGTTTTAAAATGAAAGGGCAATGTCGTAATACTAATTGTTTTTTGGTAAACATCGTTGCGCTCGATTGCCCTTCTAGGGGATTTATTTCTGTTGAGGGTAAATCGATCATGCTTCGATTGCCCTTCTAGGGGATTTATTTCTGTTGAGGGTAAAACGATCGTGCTTCGATTGCCCTTCTAGGGGATTTATTTCTGTTGAGGGTAAATCGGACGTGCTTCGACTGCCCTTCTAGGGATTTTTTTTTGTTGAGGGTAAATCGATCGTGCTTCGATTGCCCTTCTAGGGGATTTTTTTCTGTTGAGGGTAAATCGGACGTGCTTCGATTGCCCTTCTAGGGGATTTTTTTCTGTTGATGGTAAATCGATCATGCTTCGATTGCCCTTCTAGGGGATTTTTTTGTGTTGATGGTAAATCGATCGTGCTTCGACTGCCCCACTAGGGGATTTATTTCTGTTGATGGTAAATCGGACGTGCTTCGATTGCCCTTCTAGGGGATTTTTTTGTGTTGATGGTAAATCGATCGTGCTTCGACTGCCTGTATTAAAGACTTTACGCGGGAGAAGGGCAATCGGATGAAGTTAGATTGATTAAAATGACATAAATAGCTACCAGGAGGAAATCGATACTACCTGTGCATGGAAGGGGGCTATCCTAATTTCTAGGACAGCCCCTTCTTATCAACAATATTAATATCCAAACATATGCGCAAATTGAATCACGATCGCTTCAGCAATTAGGTCTGACATGGCCAATGCTTCCGCTTCGATTTCATCAAATATTTCTACATCTGCTTGATAATTTCTTTCAATCATAAGCACGGCCTCGTTCTTTGTTAAGGATAAATGGGTATAAAACATTTTTCTTACGACATCTTTATTTAAATATGGATTAATGCTACTTAAAAATAAAGTAATGTCGTCAGCGTTTTTATACCATTGTTTTTCTTTTTCCGTTGCTGTTTTCGTATCACCTTTTACAGCTGCTGTTACTAATTGTGCCGCGATAACTAAATGGTCTTTTATGAGAGCAGCATAGTGATCGGCAATTTGATCGCCGTAAAAAGGTCTAAGACAATTGCCTAAATCAGTGGCATTTTTTAACAACCGTTCTTGAACAAATGGTAAATCAGGCAAGTTGAATACAATGCTAATGATCGTCATTCTCGTCCAGTTAACATGCTCTTCCCAAAGAAGCCGGTTCATACTTATAAAATCAACTTCCGCTTGACTAATGACTCGTTCTTTTGACAATGCTGACTCCCTAGTAAGAACATATCTCACTGGCGCAGTATATTGTGAATAAGGTCCCAAATAAATCGGTTGTTGCTGTGCAGAGAATCTGTTTAGATAGTAGTACATACAATAAACTCCCCCTTATGGACATGTGCAAAAGCCCCGTATGCTAATATACTTCGGTCTCTTTGCGAATGTGATTGTCCGATTGAAAAACTTTTAGGGGGAGTTGATTATTATTTTTATTGTTTCACTTTCGTAAATATGTTTTTTACCTTTTCGACCACTGGACCAGATCCACTGTCTTCAAGCATGAAGGCAACTAATAAATCGGGAGCTTCTGCATGATAGGCGACAAACCAACCATTTTCTTTACCTTTTTCTCCTTGCTTTTCTTTCAATTCTGCCGTTCCAGTTTTACCTGCGAGCGGATATCCTTCAATTTTTGCTGCGCGGGCTGTTCCTTTCGGATCGTCAATTACTTTTCGTAATGCGTTTTGAATTTTCTCAGCGTTTTCCTCGCTGACAACTTTTTCTTTCCATACTTGTCCTTTTTCCTCATTGATTTCAAGGATTGGTTTAATCATATTTCCTTTGTTTATAAATGGTGTGTAGGTACTCGCTAAATGAAGTATACTCATTTCTACTTGTCCTTGCCCATAGCTGGAGTCTGCTAAGGCGATGTCATTGTCGATATTGCCAATTTGGGAAACCTCCATTGGATATAGGTAAGGGATGTCTTCATCAAATGCAAAACTTTTTAAACCTGAAATAAATGCATCATTGCCAAGTTCAAGTGCTTTTTGCGCGAAATAAATATTATCGGAGTAGACGAGTGCTTTTTCAAGATTTATTGGCTCTCCATAATCCGATACTCTTTTAACATTGTAACCGCCCCAGGATGAATCCTTTTGCCATGTGAGTCCGGTGATTGACAGTGCTTCATCCCAATTGATGGTTCCGTTATTTAGTCCAATCGCCGCTGTGATCGGCTTTAATACAGATCCAGGGGCAAATGTTTTATTAAAACGAATCGTTAATGGACTTTGTGGATCCTCTTGTAAGGCGGTCCATTGTTCATTCGTTGCTCCTAATGAAAGGGCAGTCGGATCAAAGCTAGGACTGCTCACTAATGCCAATGTTTCGCCTGTGATTGGATCAATCGCGGCGGCTGTTCCAGCTTGTCCGTTAAATTCTTCATAAACGGCTCTTTGTACCATAGCATCGATCGTAAGTTGAACGTTTTCACCATCTTGAACAGGCTTTTCTGCCAGCACGACTTCTGATCCATCTTCCTTTTTAATAATAATTTTTATGCCATTTTCTCCGCGTAAGCGATCTTCAAGCACCTTTTCCAGTCCTCGTTTACCGATCACGTCATTGCTTCCATAATTCTTCTCTGGAGATTTTTCGATTTCTTCAGCTGTGATCGTACCGATATTACCTGTTAAATGTGCTGCGGCTTCACCGAGTGGATAAATTCTTGCCTCTGTTTTCATACTTTGTACCGCTTGGATGGCGTACAATTTTTCCAGCAGCTCGCTATTATCTGCGGCGACGGTTTTAATGGGGACGAAAAGATTTGGCTTCACCCAGGAGGCATTCAATGCCTTATCAATTTGTTCAACTGACATTCCTAAAAGTTCGGAAATATTTTGCTTGATTGCTTCTTCTTGCCCTTCCATCTGTTCAGGGACGATGCCAATTTGTAAGGCGATTCCTGTTTCAGCAAGTTCAATCCCATTTTTATCAAGGATATCGCCGCGTTTTGCTTGTGTCGTGGATATGGAAACTTTATCACCAGCATCCAGCTCAGGGAAAATATAAGTTGTATTCCAATCAATATACCAATTGGTCGTTTCGTCTAATTCTTCCTTCACAAGCGTTGCCTCGTAATCAAAAGCCATTTTTCCAGCACTGCTTTCCATCGTTGCTGAGAAAGGAAATTGAACTTCAGTTAATTCCTCTTTCTTATCTTCTGTATCAGGTGCGTTGAATTGCACTGATAACTGATCAATTCGTAAATCGGTATATATTTTTTGATAACGGTCGGTAAACTCTTCTTTTGAAATGCTTTCTTTCGCTTCAGTCGATAAATAGGTATACATCTCTGAAAATTTTTGTTTATTCCAGAGATCAACATATTCGGCAAAGCGATCCTCTGGCTTTGGCTTTTCTTCTTTATTACATCCAGCCATAATTACGGCAAAAATTAGTAAACATGAGACGATCATAAACTTTTTCATATGTATTCCCCTCCTATCATAATTGTAACAAACAAGGTCGTAACTGTAACATGATTAAATGACTTTTTTACAAGATTCGATTATAGTAGGCATTGTGAGATGTCATTCGGAAAGGACGTATCTTTATCGTGAAAAAGTATTTTATTATCCGCATTCTTATATTATTGATGTATGTAGCCTGTCTATGGTATGGACTAAAAGTGCGAACCAATCTTGGTTATACGATCATCATTGCTGGTGTCCTTATCGGACTTGTACTTAATTATATTAATTACCGAGTCAATTATAAACCTCTTTTGGAACAGCAAAAAAATAACCCGAGCAATTAAACTCGGGTTATTTCATGTTAACGAAGATTTTATTGATTAATTGCATAATGACTTCGGCAAAGACAAGCCCCATTGCTATTGCTCCGGAAATAATAAAAGCTTTCATTGCTAGTGGGAGTGCTCCTGTATAATCATTGCTGACGACATGGCGCATCGCATCATAAGCAGAACCACCGGGAACGAGTGGAATGATTCCGGCAACGATGAAAATAATGATCGGCATTTTATATTGTTTTGACATGAGATGACCGATGAGAGCGACGGCAAATGCTCCTGAAAAAGCCGCAATCGCTAAATCGATTTGTGCATCAGACATCAGTTGAAACACGAGCCAACCGATCATCCCGACAAGTCCACATTGAAGGAGTGAACGTTTTGGGGCGTTAAAAATAATCCCAAACGCAGTCGCCGCGATAAAACTAAGCAATGAATGTGTAAGTATGTACATCATGAGACGCCCCCTATTAAAAAGACAACGGCTACTCCAGACCCAATTGCAAAGGCAGTTAAAAATGCTTCGGCTCCTTTGGATAAACCTGATACGAAATTACCAGCCATTAAATCACGAATCGCATTCGTAATAAGCAGACCAGGAACGAGTGGCATAACCGAGGCAATGATAATTAAATCGAGATCCATTCCTTGTCTAATATTCAATAAAAGCATCGCCGCCGTCCCGATCGTTGAAGCGGCTAGAAATTCAGCAAATAATTTTACTTTCGTTATATGATGAATAAATAAGAGAATGAGAAAGCCTAGACCACCAACGAAAAAGGCGGGAAGGAAATCAGCCCAACCACCATGAAACATAATCGAAAAGCTACCACTTGCAAAGGCAGCTGCGACGATTTGTAAGGGAATGGGGAATCCTAAATGAGCTCTCTCAATTGATTGTAATTGCTCTAAAGCTTCCACCGCATTAATCTCTTTACTCGCAATCATCCGTGAGATGCGATTCACTTCCGCGATTTTTTCTAAATCGGTTCCACGCTCGTTAATGCGAACGAGATGTGTCGGGCTTAACCCATCTAAGGAAAAAATAATTCCAGTAGGCGTAACAAAGCTTTGGCTTTCGGAGATGCCACAAGCATTGGCCATCCGCACCATCGTATCCTCGACCCGATACGTTTCCGCTCCACTCTGCATCATAATCCTGCCTGCCAATAGGCACGCTTTAACAATTGTCTGTTCAAGCATTGCTGCCTCTTTCAATATGAATCAACCTCCACTTCGAACGTTCTGCCTTATATCAGGTATTTTTATCTTTACCGAAAAGCTGTTTTGTATAGTTGAAAAATCAAGTGTTCCTTGAGAACTTCTTACAATACGCATCATTTGCTGTGTGCCAAATCCTTCATGGTTACCACCTTTTGTCGACTTAGCTCTTTTTGTAAACATCCGCTCGATTGTATCATGTTCAAGGGGGATCGTATTATTTTTACAATGGATAATCCATATACCACTTTGTTTTCTGCAAATGAAGCTAATTTCTCCTTTTTCCCCACTCTCACTTTGATAAGTGAAAGCTGCGTCAATCGCGTTTTCTAACAAATTACCAATCAATGAAATGAGCTCCTCGATTGGAATCGGTAAGTCGGAAAGAGCATGCTGAATATGATAGGTAAGTGTTATCCCTTTTTGCTTTGCTTGTTCAAAATGAGAATAAAGCGCCGCGGCAACGATATTTGATTCTTTATGTAATTGATCGATTTCCTTATATTGAGCGTGTACATGTGATCGATAGCTCTTTATTTGGTTGTCGACAGCATCCGCATGAAAAAGGGCGTTTGTATGTAAATGTAAATCATGGCGCTGCTTTCTAAGCTCATTTAATAACTGGGTTTGCTGATTAAAATTGGCGATGATTGCCGCATGATTTGCCTTTTCCTTTTGATACAGCTTAATGAGGTATGCAACTGCCGCTAGTTGAAGGAGCATTCCGAGTGCAATGATTGGCGTAGCTGTGTAGTAGGCAGACGCTACCCAACTAAGCAGCAATGAGGTAAGGACAATGTTAATTTGAAAAGGTAGACGAATGTTTATTACTTCTTTCAGTTGCCATAGGGTTCCAAATAATAGTAGGCAACAAAAAAGAAAGCTCTTCGTCCAAAACGTCCATATGATCGCTAAAATCCATGGAAACAACAGCATTATTCCACCTCAAAAATAATATTTTTGTAAATAGTCCATTTTCTCTTTTGTAAGCATTGCGGTTTTTTTCGTCCCTTCAAATGAAACACTATACGATTTTTTCGTATAAATGGAAAAGCTTTTTGCATAATGAAGGTTGATAATAAAAGAACGGTGTGACCGAATGAAATGATTTTCACGAAGTGTTCCTTCAAGCTCATTCATCGTTAAATATGTTTCATATACCTGATCAACTGTAAATATCGTTGTTGATCTTCCCGTTCGTTCTGCAAAAATGATGTCCTTTTTCGGAATCATTTCAATATGTCCTTTTTGCTTGAGAATCAATCTGCCTGTTACATTTCCTGCATGATGTTTTTCTCTATATCGCGAAAGCGCCCGTTGAAGGCGTTCCTTCGTATAAGGCTTTAAAATATAATCATGGACGTTTAACTCAAAGGCATGTACGGCATAGCCGCTTTTGGCCGTAACAAAAATAACAGTAATGAGTAAGCCGTGAGTTTGGATGAAGTCCGCAAGCTCATATCCCGAAATACCAGGCATTTCAATATCGGCGATTAATAAATCAATTTTGTTTTTTTGAATCTCCTTATATGCTTCTTCAGGACTTGTTGTCGCAAAAACAAGTTCCACATCCTCTTCCTCTTCTAATATGAATCTCAATTTATCAAGGTCTATCAGTCTGTCATCAACTATTCCGACTTTCATCATGAAAACCCCTTTGCAAATACTACCAATCATTATAAACCATTTTTTACGATAGATGTTTAGGAAGATTACATCCCCATTCGCGACATGTAAGTCCCTTTTCACGACAAGTTGGCAGACGAGGCGGAGATTTAATCGTACAATAAAATTACAAATGATCTGGAAGGGGAGAAACAGCATGATCGTGGTCAATCAAGTTTCGAAGCAATTTAAAGATAAAAAGCAATTCGTGAAGGCTGTTGATTATATAACTTTGCACATACCAAAAGGGCATGTAGTCGGATTAATCGGGGAAAATGGTGCAGGTAAAACGACTTTATTACGTATGCTCTGCACATTAATTGAGCCTGATGAAGGAATGATTACGCTTGATGGACGCAATATTTTTGAGCATAAAGAAGAAGTAAGATCAAAACTAGGTGTTCTTTTTGGTTCAGAGACCGGCCTATACAACCGCTTGACGGCGCGTGAAAATTTAGAGTACTTCGGCAGTCTGTACGGGATGTCCAATCATCAAATTAACAATCAGGTTGAAATGTTAGCAAAGCGTTTTGGGATGCGTAAGTATTTAGATCGAAAAGTGGAGGGGTTCTCCAAAGGGATGAGGCAAAAAGTGGCGATTGCCCGCACACTTATTCATGATCCAGATATCATATTATTCGATGAACCGACAACAGGCTTGGATATTACATCATCGAATATTTTTAGAGAATTTATTTATCAATATAAAGATGAGGGCAAGACGATTATTTTTTCAACCCATATCATGGATGAAATCGCTCAGCTTTGCGAGGATGTGATCATGATGCATAAAGGGCAATTGGTGTATGAGGGCAGCTTGGAAGAGCTTTATGTAAAGGAAAATAGCCGTGATCTCAATTATTTATTTACTTCCAAAGTAGTAAGGGGAGATTTATATGTTTAAAACGATATTTTTAAAAGAAATGAAGGATGTGCTACGCGATAAAAGGAGCATTACTTTATTAGTTCTCATGCCGATCATCATGATGGCAGGGTTAACGATTTTCTACGATAAAATACTTACATCTGGCCATGAAACAGAGTTTACGTTAGCTGTTGAAGAAGGAATGGATGCAGAGTTATTGCAGCAGCTAGAAGCCTATATGCCGACCTTAAAAGTGGAACAAAAGGCTGATGTTCAAAAGGCGGTGGAGGAGAAGGAAGTACAGGTTGGATTAATGCTTGATCCTGATTGGAAAGGGCTGCTGGAAACGCAAAAAACCGTCCCTGTTCAGATTATTTTTGATCCGGGAAGTCAAGATTCTTCCAGTGCCTCTGCCCTAGTTATGAGTGCATTTTCACAATGGCAGCAAGAGACGGTTCAACTTCGGCTCGCCGGTCATCAAATCGACAGCAGCATCGTTGAGGTTTTTCAAATAGAGACGAAAACAACAAAGGATGAAGACAATGCGATCGCTTCTTATATGTTAGCTATTTTAATTCCGTTACTGATTCCGATCGCGATTGCCAACGGATCTTATCCATCTGCAACTGAGCTATTTGCTGGGGAAAAAGAAAAGAAAACGATTGAAGCATTGCTAATTACGCCTGTAAAGCCAATAAAAATATTACTGGCTAAATGGCTTACGATTTCACTGCTTGGAATTTTTACCGGGGTATTATGCATTGGGGTTATTAGTGTGCTTATGAATTTTACAACTGAATTAAAAAAAGGCCTATCAACAATTGAACATCCGCTCAGCTTTATTTTCATGAGCATCGTGCTTATCGTCTTATTTGCGATTTTTATTGCTGAAGTGGAAATGATTTTAAGCATGCTCGCAAATTCAGTGAAAGAGGCAGGCTATTATATTACACCAGTGATTGGCTTTATTACACTTCCGATGCTATTTATGTTTTTTGCTGGAGAGGCACTTAATTTATCTCTTTATTCGATCCCAGTGATGAATTTATTTTTATTCGTTCGTGATGCCTTTGGCGGTCAATTAACTACGGCGGCATTCGGGATTGCGACAGGAAGTTATGTCGTGCTTATTTCGATTTTATTCCCAGTGGCATTGAGGCTTTTCGGAAATCATCGACTGATGCTTGGAAAATAACAGTTGACATGTGTGAAGATTTTTAATATTATCATAATCAACCAATTTAAAAATTTAGCTATGAAGAAGAGTAGTAGTCTGTCTGACACTTAAGAGAGCCGATGGGTGGTGTGAATCGGTGTGAGCATGCAGATGAATGGACTTCCGAGCTTCCAAACCGAACCTTTAACTCGAATCAGAGGATGCTGATCCAAGTTATGCCAAGGCGTAATTGATTAAGTGAGGTGTAGGCTTTGGCGAAAACCCCGTCGTTACAAGGGCGTCCTTGCTTATGCAAGAATAAAGAGCTGTTTTCAGCTAAAAAAAGGTGGCACCACGGTCCTTCGTCCTTTGTGATGAGGGGCCTTTTTGTATTTAGGCTCGCACGATGCGAGTCACAACAGCGGTGCCAGAGGACGTGGCGCTCTTAGCTGTTGTTTCTTAACATTAGATAAAACGTTGAACAAGAGTAGTAAGTACGCTGGGATTCGTTACAGAGAGTCGGTGATGGTGAAAATCCGACGTGAATACTTGTACTGAATGGACTTGTGAGTGGTTTCCTGAACAATAGTAGGGGAACACGGTCTTCCGCCGTTATATGGATAGGGCATCGGAGTAGATCCTGTGCCTGATCAAGATAGGGAAACACTCCCTAATATGAGGTGGTACCGCGGTCATAATCGCCCTCAAGCACATGCAATTATTGCATGTGCTTGAGGGCTTTTTCAATTTAAATAAAGAAAGGGAAATGCCAAATGCAAACGAAAAAAGTCAATTTTAAAATGAAAAAGCTAAACGGTGATGTATTAACGCCGATTAATGTTTTTTTGCGGCTTGAAGGGAAAAAGAAGTTTTTACTTGAAAGTTCATTAAAGCACAGTGAGCAAGGACGCTATTCTTTCATTGGTGTAAATCCATCGATGGAAATTGTCGGAGAGGGAAAAATCGCACGGGTATCATTAGCAGACGGTACAGTGGTAAAAGAGGAAAAAGGGTTGCCGTTATCAATTTTACAATCAGCATTGCCGAAGTTGGAATTGGAAGAGTTGCCATTTCCATTCTATGGTGGAGCAATCGGCTATGTTGGCTATGATGCTATTCGGCAATATCGGGAAATTGGTGAAGAGTTAAGTGATGAAATTGAAATGCCAGATGTCCATTTTATGGTGTATGAAGATGTCGTCGTTTTTGATCATCTTGCCCAGGCGATCTATTTATTATCGATCGATTTGCATGATCAGCGTACCGAAGTGGAGTTAGAAAAGCGACTTGAGCTATTGGAAAAACAAATTTCACAAAGGGAAACAGATGAGAGTCTTGCGGATTGTCGAATTGATTTCCAACCATTAATGGAAAAGGAGGAATTTGTTCGAAGAATTGAGCAGGCACAAGCGTATGTGAAGAATGGTGAAGTGCTACAAGTTGTTTTATCACAAAGAATGGTTGGCGACGTTAAGGCGGACCCGTTTCATTTTTACCGCGTGTTAAGAAATTCCAATCCATCGCCCTATATGTTTTTTGTAGACTTCGAAAAATACGTTGTGTTAGGCGCATCGCCAGAAAGCTTTGTGAAATCTAAAGGAAGACTTGTGTCAACGAATCCGATTGCGGGGACGCGCCCGCGAGGAGAAACAGCTGAAGAAGATAAAGAAATTGCAGCTGAACTTTTGGCAGATGAAAAGGAATTATCAGAACATCGCATGCTCGTTGATTTAAGCTGTGAGGATATGGGGCATATTTGTACACCGGATAGTGTGGAAGTTGCTAGCTATATGAAGATTGAACAATATCGTCATGTGATGCATATTGTTTCAGAAGTGGAAGGGAAGCTCGCTGAAGGCAAATCAGGTCTCGATGCACTTATTTCATGTTTACCAGCTGGCACGGTATCTGGAGCTCCAAAAACGAGAGCGATGCAAATCATTAATGATTTGGAAGAAGCAAAACGCGGAGTGTATGCAGGCGCAATCGGTTATGTGAATGCGAATGGAGATATTGACTTTGCCTTGGCCATTCGCTCGCTCATCATTAAAGAAAAACGGGCATACTTACAAGCGGGTGCTGGAATTGTGACTGATTCAATCCCGGAAAAAGAATATATGGAAACGATCAATAAAGCGAAAGCACTATTAAATCCAGGGGTTTAGCGCTCAGCGTATGAACAGAGCGAATTCGTTTGCGGCAGTACTTTTTTAGGATTGACATGGGAAAAATACGATGCTACGATAAGAACAATTCAAATAATTAATAATTTTAAGGAAAAGGAGGTTGAATGACGTGAGAAGGAAAATGATGATAAACCAATTAACTGAATACGGAATCAGCCTCCGTTCCATTTAAATTCCACATTTAAAATAGGCATGGGCTGTTTTCTGTCCGTGTCTTTTTATGTGAAGCGTAGCTATGCACATTTTTAGGCATAGCTGCGCTTTTTTTGTTGACTAAATTTAAGGAGGAATAAACATGTGTAACAACTTTATTTTGCTAATTATTGCTATTCAGGCAGGTAGTGGGTAGCTCAGATCGAAAGAACGTAACGGGAGGCATAAGACATGTTTAGTGTATTAGCGAAATTAGGCTGGTTTTTTAAAGATCATTGGAAACGATATACGATTGCACTCGTATTACTTGGTCTTGCCAATATTTTTGAAGTGATCCCGCCACTTTTATTAGGTGCGGCGATTGACCGTATATTTTTAGGATCAATGGCAATGGATACGCTTTTTCTCTATATTGGCATTTTAGCCGCTGTTGGAATTGCCAACTACGGAGTGACCTTTATTTGGATGTATCAGCTTTTTGGAGGAGCATTTGTTATTGAACGATTATTGCGAACGCAATTTATGAATCATTTATTAAAAATGACACCGACATTTTTTGAGAAGAACCGTACGGGTGACTTAATGGCTAGAGGGACGAATGATTTAAGGGCAATTTCAAGAACAGCTGGCTTCGGTATCCTCACATTATTTGATTCGACGATGTATATGTTTACGATCTTGTTGACAATGGGCTTTGCCGTATCGTGGAAACTGACGTTAGCGGCTGTTTTGCCACTGCCCATTCTCGCGTGGGTAATTAAAATTCTCGGAGCGAAAATACATGAACGATTTACAGTTGCGCAAAATGCATTTGGTGATATGAATGATCGTGTCCTCGAAGCAATCGCAGGTGTCCGCGTCATTCGAGCCTATGTTCAAGAAAAAGCGAATGAAGCCGAATTTAAACAAATGACTGAAGACGTTTATGAAAAAAACATTCATGTGGAACGGATTGATGCTTTTTTCAATCCAGTGACGAAGATTGTAACAGGAATGAGCTATTTAATCGGGATATCTTATGGTACGTACCTTGTTTTTCATCAAGAAATCTCACTAGGTCATCTCGTTTCTTTTAACGTCTATTTAGGGATGCTCGTATGGCCGATGTTTGCAATTGGTGAATTAATTAATATTATGCAGCGCGGCAATGCTTCCCTCGACAGGGTTCAGGCTACATTAAATTATGAGGAAGATGTGAAAGACCCGAATAATCCTCAACATGTTGAGCAAATGGGGAAGATCGCCTTTTCAAAAGCGACTTTTCGTTATCCGTTGTCAAAAAAGGATAATCTATCAAACATATCATTGGACATTGATCGAGGAGCGACGATTGGCATCGTTGGAAAAACGGGGAGTGGGAAGACGACGTTCATTAAACAGTTTTTGCGTGAATATCCAATGGGACGCGGCAATATTTCGATTTCAAATGTAAGTATTGCGAATCAGGCGAAAGAGCAAGTAAGGAGCTGGATTGGTTATGTGCCACAAGATCATATCCTTTTTTCTAGATCTATACGTGAAAATATTCTATTTGGTGCTGAACGAGCGACGGATGAAGAGTTGAAAAAAGCGATCCGGCTTGCTTATTTTGATAAAGATATACAGCATTTACCGGAAGGCTTGGAAACGCTCGTTGGAGAAAAGGGCATTGCTATTTCTGGTGGACAAAAGCAACGAATTTCGATTGCAAGAGCATTAATTAAAAATCCAGAAATGCTTATTTTAGATGACTCGTTGTCAGCCGTTGATGCAAAGACAGAAGCACAGATTATTAAAAACATCCGTAAAGAACGGAGAGGGAAAACAACGATCATTACGACTCATCGTCTATCCGCCATCGAGCATGCGGATTGGATCATCGTCTTGGATGACGGAAAAGTATTGGAACAAGGGTCACATGAGCAACTGCTTCAATTAGGTGGCTGGTATAAAGAACAATATGATCGACAACAAATAGAAAGCTTGTTTGAAGGCGAGGTGCATGCATAATGTCAACGGGAAAGCGTCTATATCAATATGCATTACTCTTTAAAAAGCTTATTATTGCTGCACTTGCGATGCTAACGATTTCAGTAAGTGCGGATGTGCTTGGTCCATTTGTCATCAAGCAATTTATTGATGAACATGTTTTAGGAATTGAGGATCATTGGCTGGAAACAACACAGGAGAAATCATCGGTAGATATTTTCGGGAAAAAGTATGTACGTGAGCGTTATGCTGAGGAAAATAATGGAGAACGTGCGACGATTCTCCAATTGGAACGCAGTTTTTATTTTGTAGACGGGGAAGCTCCATTAGAAGGAAAGCGTGAATGGAAAAATGGGGAACTTGTTATTTTGATCAATGGAGACGCTCATTCCTATCAAGCTGAAAAACTAACGTTAAATCAAGTTCTTCGTTTTTACGAGCCTGAGCTACCAGCGATGATTAAGCTTCTCTGCATTTATATGGGACTGTTTATCATTGCGGCCATTTTCCATTATGGGCAATATTTTTATTTGCAAAAGGCAGCAAATCGGATTATTCAAACAATGCGTACAAATATTTTTTCACATGTTCAAAAGCTGCCAATTCGTTATTTTGATGATTTACCTGCTGGAAAAGTCGTTGCAAGAATTACGAATGATACGGAAGCGATTCGGGAATTATATGTGACCGTATTATCGACATTCTTTACAGGAGCAATTTATATCACTGGCATCTATGTTGCGATGTTTTTCCTTGATGTAAAACTAGCATTCTTCTGTTTGTTGGTATTGCCGATTATGTATGGCTGGATGATCGTATATCGCAAATTTGCCTCCAAATACAATCATGTCATTCGGGCGAAGGTCAGTGATTTAAATGCAATGATCAATGAATCGATTCAAGGAATGGCGATTATTCAAGCCTTTCGCCGTGAAAAGCAAATGAGTGACGAGTTTGAAGCGGTTAACGAAACACATTTTCGTTATCAAAATAAACTGTTAACACTGAACGCTTTATCGTCACATAATTTTATTGGTCTATTGCGCAACATGATTTTTGTAGGATTTATTTGGTATTTTGGAAGTGGGGTTATCACGACAACATCTGCCGTTACGATTGGAGTTTTATACGCGTATGTCGATTATATGAATCGATTATTTAATCCAATTGGCAATATCGTTAACCAATTCGCTAATTTGGAGCAGGCACTCGTGGCTGGACAACGAGTTTTCGAACTGTTGGATGAAAAAGCCGAGGAGATAAGTGAGGAAAAAATAGCGCGGTATAATGGAAATGTTACGTTCGATCATGTTTATTTTGCTTATAAAGAAGATGAGTATGTATTAAAAGACATCCATTTTGAGGCAAAACAAGGGGAAACGGTGGCACTTGTCGGTCATACTGGATCAGGGAAAAGCTCGATTATGAATATTCTCTTCCGTTTTTATGACTGTCAACAAGGCGAAATTCGAATCGACGGCAAGAACATCCAACAGATTCCAAAGCAAACATTGCGTGATCATATGGGGATCGTGCTACAAGATCCGTATTTATTTACTGGTACGATTGCATCGAATGTTAGCTTAAATGATCCGAGAATTACTCGTGAAAAGGTCGAGGCAGCATTGAAAGCTGTCGGGGCAGATCGTGTATTGAAGCATTTAGAAAAAGGCTTTGACGAACCTGTGATTGAAAAGGGAAGTACATTATCATCTGGACAACGTCAGCTCATTTCCTTTGCCCGTGCACTTGCATATGATCCTGCGATTTTAATATTGGATGAAGCGACATCAAGCATCGATACTGAAACCGAAACGATCATTCAAGAAGCGATGGATGTATTGAAAAAAGGAAGAACGACTTTCATCATTGCGCATCGCTTGTCGACGATCAAAAATGCCGATCAAATCTTAGTGCTCGATCGAGGAATGATTGTGGAGCAAGGCAGCCATGACCAATTAATGGAGAAGAAAGGAAAGTATTTTCAAATGTACCAGCTGCAGCTTGGTCAAAGAGCTGGATAAACTATCTAAAAAAGTACTCCTAATATGGAAAGATCTAGTAATATTGTTGTTATTACTCCAGGCGGCCGCTTTCTGCGGGGTATTCGTGAGCTTTCTCAGGCTTTAACAGAATGATGGTAACGAAGCCATTGCTACACAAAATCTGGCGACCTAGGCTTCGTTCCTTTAAAGATTTCTGTGGGTTATGCTTACTGATGATCTCCAGGAGTTGTTTTATAAATATCCCTAAACATTAAGGACATCCGAAAAGCTGAGTGAAATTATAAAAAGAGAGAGGGAGAAAGGCATATGTTGGGTTATTATAGTAAACTTTCTTCAGAAGTATATGATTTAGACAAATATATTGGTCTTTCATTTGGAGATGTAGAATTTTATAGCGATAGATTAGCATTTTGTAAGGGGAATATACTTGAACCAGGTGTTGGGACTGGTCGAATTCTTATTCCACTTTTAGAAAAAGGCTTGAAAGTCGATGGTTTTGATGCATCAGAAGAAATGTTAAAAATATGCCAATATAATTGCGAAAAAAGAGGGTTAAATCCGAAACTAATTGAAGGGAAAATGGAGTCAGTTTCATTAGATACAGAGTATGAAGCCATTATTGTACCGACTGGAACATTTCTGCTGTTACATAGAAGAGAGGATTCTCTTAAAGCATTAAATAATTTCTATAATCATCTCTCTAATGGAGGTAGACTCATTTTAGATACCTTTTTGCAAACAGATCTATCGATTGATAAAATATCAACAAGAACTTGGGAATCTAAGAATGGTGATATTATCACATTAGAAACTAAAGTGGTTGAAGTTGATTATATTAACCAATACACAATATCTCATAATCGCTATGAAAAATGGAGTAATGGCGAACGAATACAAACAGAATTAGAACGATTTCCACTTCGTTGGTATGGAATTGAAGAATTTAAAATGATTCTTGAACAGGTCGGGTTTGAAAATATAATCATCTCAGCGGATTATAAATACGGACAATATCCCACTAAATCAAGTCAAATAATTACATTTGAAGCTGTTGCTAATAAGGAATAACATTTTTAAATTAAAGGCAAATATTACAGAAGTAAAGCAAATTTGAAAAGACTTTAGAAAGGAGATACTACAAGCTAGGCAGGTCTCCTTTATGTTTTTTAAAATAAATTTAAATGGTTTTATTATTTCTATCATTGGGAGGATGGAATTGATTATTGCTAAAGATCATTAAAATGATTGACGAATTGAATAAAATATAGATTAGTAACGACTCAAAATTCATTTTTAGAATTTGGGTCGTTTTTGTTTCATATAGGCATTGGCATTGAACGAAAAGTTGGATAAAAAAAGGCTATTGATGATTCTAATGAAATCCGTACGAGTTTGCAATGCGTTGATTGGAGTGGTGGCTGGCGACTCCTCGAAATTGCTGCGCAATTCCTTCGGGCGCGGTAGGTTCAAGGAAGCTTATTCAATGTCCTGCGGGATGGGCGTACAGCTTGAGACCTCACAGGAGCGCTTTAAAGGAACGAAGCCTAAAGTCGCCACGTTGTGTGGGAACGGCTTCATGATCAACATCCTCGGATCAAAGCACCCCCGCGGAAAGCACCCAGCCAGAACGGAAATCAACACCAATATTGGAATTGTTAAAAGAAGATCGGCCTTTTTTTAATGTCCTGTTTTTCACTGCTCTTTTTTTTCATAAACCTATTGCGCTATTACCGCAAATATGTATAATAGTCTAGGGTTAATAGTAAACATTAAGTAATGTAAAAGTAAACTTTGTTTACTGTAAGTTTACTTTTAATAAACATGATTGAGGGTAGGACAATGCAGATTGGTAAAAAAATTAAAAATTTGCGATTGAAAAAAGGACTTACTCAGGAAGAACTTGGAGAGCGTACGGATTTAAGCAAAGGATATATTTCGCAACTTGAACGTGAATTAAGCTCACCTTCGATTGATACCTTTTTTAGCATACTAGAAGTACTTGGTTGCAGCCCGAAACAGTTTTTTGATGATGAAGAAAGAGAACAGAAGGTCGTTTATAGTGAGGCAGACCAAACCCATTTCATTGATGACGAGCGAGGCTATGAAATTCAATGGCTTGTACCAGAGTCAAATGAAAAGGAGATGGAGCCGATACGGCTGATGCTGGAGAAAAAGGGAGAATTTAAACAATTCGAACCTTCCTTATCAGAAACCTTCGCTTATGTTTTATCTGGACGGGTAATGATTACACTAGGTAAGAACATCTATTATGCAAGAGCGGGCGAATCGATTTATTTCCACGCCTCACACGAACATCAAATTCATAATGTGTACGACGGAAAAACGGAATTGATTTTAGTAGCGACAGAATCATATTTGTAGACTTTGTTCAAAAATCGCTTCACCTTTTTTGGACGTTTGCAAAACGAAATAGGAGGGGAAATAGATGAATGAAAAAACGATTATTCGTTTTGAAAATGTCTCGAAACAATACGATGACGCAATAATTTTAGATGATGTAAGCTTTGAACTTGAGCGTGGTAAATTTTATACGCTACTCGGTCCTTCGGGATGCGGGAAAACGACGATACTTAGATTAATTGCTGGCTTTATCCAGCCGACGAAGGGAAATATTTATTTTAATGGCAAGAAGATAAACACGATTCCGGCCAATCGACGTCAAGTAAATACTGTATTTCAGGACTATGCATTATTTCCTCACCTTAACGTATTTGAAAATGTCGCTTTTGGTCTGAGGATTAAAAAAATAAATAAAACAAAAATTGATGAAAAAGTAAAAGAAGCTTTAAAATTTGTCAATCTATCGGGTTATGAGAATCGTGAAATTACGGAAATGTCGGGTGGGCAGCGTCAGCGTGTTGCCATTGCAAGAGCAATCGTCAATGAGCCTGAAGTCATTTTATTGGATGAGCCATTATCTGCCCTAGATTTAAAATTAAGAACAGAAATGCAGTACGAGCTTCGAGAGCTTCAACAGCGACTAGGCATTACCTTTATATTTGTAACACATGACCAAGAAGAAGCATTAGCCATGTCTGATGAAATTTTTGTCATTAACGAAGGGAAAATACAGCAAAGTGGCACGCCAATTGATATTTATGATGAGCCAATTAACCGCTTCGTTGCTGACTTTATCGGCGAATCGAATATTGTAGCTGGTAAAATGATCCGTGATTTTCAAGTGGAATTTGCAGGCCATCAATATGAATGTGTGGACCAAGGGCTTAACCCGAATGAACCTGTGGAAATTGTCATTCGACCAGAGGATTTAGAAATCACTTCTCTAGATGAAGGGGATTTGAAAGTTCAGGTAGACTCCCAATTATTCCGTGGTGTTCATTATGAAATTTGTTGTTATGATGCTGCAGGCAATGAATGGCTCGTCCATTCTACGAAAAAGGCGAATCCAGGTGATGAAATTGGCTTGCGCATTGAACCGGAAGTTATTCATGTCATGCGTTTTGGTGAAACAGAAGAAGAATTTGATAAACGACTAGAATCGTACGAAGAGGCTAGCCATGCATAAAACACGAAATTATTATCTTATTCCTTATGTATTATGGATCGCTTTATTCGTTGTTGCACCAATTCTTCTCGTCGTTTATTATTCCTTTTTTGATATAGAAGGCCAGTTTACATTAACGAATTATCAAAAATTCTTTACACCTGTCTATTTGAAAATGACTATCAGTTCTTTTTGGTATGCGTTTCTTATTACGGCGTTCACATTGTTAATCGCCTACCCGACAGCCTATCTATTAACAAAAACGAAGCATCGTCAGCTTTGGCTGCTTTTAATCATATTACCATCATGGATTAATTTACTTTTAAAAGCTTATGCATTCCTCGGCCTATTTGGAGCGTATGGCCCTGCAAACCAGTTTCTTGAAGTAATCGGAATTGGAGCAAAGCAGATTTTATTTACAGATTTTAGTTTTATTTTTGTTGCTGTTTATATTTTCATCCCGTTTATGATTTTACCGATTTATAATTCATTAGAAAAATTAAATCCGTCATATATCGATGCAGCGACGGACCTAGGTGCTTCAGCTTGGACAGCTTTTCGAAGAGTCATTTTTCCATTAACGCTTGATGGCGTGAAATCTGGATGCCAGGCTGTGTTTATCCCGGCACTTTCGTTGTTCATGATTACGAGATTGATTTCGGGAAATCGTGTGATTACATTAGGGACAGCGATTGAACAGCATTTTCTCGTTACGCAAGATTGGGGAATGGGTGCAACGATTGCAGTCTTCTTAATCATCGCAATGGCGATAATTATGATTGTTACAGGACAACGGAAGCGAGGCGATTTGACATGAAGGGAAAAAATAAACTCGCTACGATTTATTTAATTATTGTTTTTGCAATTCTATATGCACCAATTATTTATTTAATGTATTACTCATTTAATAGCGGCGGTTCAATGAGAGATTTTGATGGATTTACATTAGAATGGTATGCGGCAGTGTTTCAAGATACACGTCTATTAATCATTGCACTGAATACGTTGATCATTGCGCTTTTATCGGCAGCGATTTCGACGATACTTGGGGTTCTCGGCGCACTTGCCATTATGTATGTAAAAAAACGTCAGACAAAAAATACGCTGCAAACATTAAATAACGTTTTAATTGTAAGTCCGGATGTCATTATAGGTGCATCATTCCTTATCTTATTTACGATTGTTGGAATTAAGCTCGGGTTTACATCTGTATTGTTATCGCATATTGCGTTCAGTGTGCCTATTGTTGTTATCATGGTGTTGCCAAAGCTTCAGGAAATGAGCTCATCATTGATTGATGCTGCGCGCGATCTTGGTGCGACGAACTGGGATGTTTTATCAAAGGTTATTTTGCCGTATATTACACCGGGGATTTTTGCCGGGTTTTTTATGGCCTTAACGTATTCGCTTGATGATTTTGCTGTTACATTTTTCGTAACAGGAAATGGATTTTCTACACTATCTGTTGAAATTTATTCGCGAGCTCGTCAAGGAATCTCCCTTGAAATTAATGCTCTGTCAACATTGATTTTCCTACTTACAATCATGCTCGTGATTGGCTATTACTTTATTAATCAGCGGAATCTGAAATCTGCTGCTGCGGGGGTGAGGAAACTATGAGTAAACTAGTCCGCTCATTTGTCCTAATTTTCCTCGTTTCCTTTGCGTTGATTTATTTAGTCAACCATCTGAATTCTGCGCAAGGCTTTTCAAGCGGGAATACATTAAGCATCTACAATTGGGGAGATTATATTGATCCTGATTTAATTAAGAAATTTGAAGAAGAAACAGGTATGAAGGTCATTTATGAAACGTTTGACTCAAATGAAGCAATGATGACAAAAATTGACCAAGGGGGCAATGCTTACGATATTTCTGTTCCTTCTGAATATGCAATAAGTAAAATGAAGGAAGAAGGCCTGCTTTTACCGTTGGATCACGATAAGCTCCCAAATTTGAAAAACATCGATGAACGTTTCATGGATTTATCATTTGACGAACAAAATCAATATTCTGTTCCATATTTTTGGGGAACGTTTGGCATCGTCTATAATCCGAAAATGCTGAATGGAAAAGAAATTACGAGTTGGAATGATCTATGGGACCCCGATTTTAAAAATCAAATATTTCTTGTTGATGGAGCGAGAGAAATTATCGGTATGGGGTTAAATAGTTTACATTATTCTTTAAATGAAACAGATGAACAAAAACTCATTGAGGCAAAAGAAAAGCTCGATACAATTACTCCGAATGTGAAAGCAATTATAGGGGATGAAATCAAACTTCTTATTGCGAATGAAGAAGCGGCGATCGGTGTTACTTGGTCAGGAGAAGCTGCCGATATTATGTGGGAAAATGAAGATCTTGACTATGTTGTGCCTGAGGAAGGATCAAATTTATGGTTTGATAATATGGTTATTCCTTCGTCAGCAAAAAACATTGATGGTGCCCATCAATTTATTAACTTTATGCTTGATCCAGAAAATGCTGCACAAAACGCTGAATATGTTGGCTACTCAACACCTAATAAAAAAGCGATGGAGATTTTGCCGGAGGAAATTACCGAGGATGAGCGGTTTTATCCAGATCCGGAATTAACAGAGCGCCTTGAAGTGTATGATAATCTGGGAAAAAGAATGCTCGCCTATTATAATGATTTATTTCTAGAGTTTAAAATGCATCGAAAATGAATAAAAAATCGGCTACGCGAGTAGCCGATTTTTCTATTTAACGATGAACAAAGAAATGGAAGCCAACTACACTCGCTCGCCGATTTCGCTCCGAGCGTAAATCGGCGGTTAGCTGAATAACTTACTTCAATTTAAATAAATGAGTTAGCAATATCTTGGGTTCGTATCGTAAGGTATAGCTTTATAAGCACCTCGGGTTGGGCAAGAGGAATTAAAAGAAAATAACCTCATAAACAATCTGTTTAAAAACATTTTCATTAATCTGTTTCTAAACAGCGGATTCATCGATTAGGACATGCTGTTTTTTATAAGCTCTATTGAGAAAAAATTGTCAAAATTTGTTCAGTTTATGTCGAAGCTTGACATTATCGTGATGAAAGCGGATACTACTTCAATTTATTATTTCCAACAAATAAAACATTCTGAAAATCTATTGACGTTTTAGCAATACCAAGGTATCATTGAGAACAATTTAATAAATCAATTTTACATTTTCAATCGCATCGGTGAGAGGGGCGAAAAGCGGTGAGTGACCAATTGATCTTTCTCAATGGCCAATTCGTAAAAAAAGAAGAAGCAGTTATCTCTGTTTATGATCATGGATTCTTATACGGGGACGGGGTCTTCGAAGGAATACGGTCATATAGTGGTAATGTGTTTCGTTTAGAAGAGCATTTAAATCGATTATATGATTCTGCGAAGTCTATCCTTCTAACGATACCCTATACGAAAGAGGAAATGACAGAGATTATTGTCGAAACACTTCGAAAAAACAATCTGAAAGATGGCTATATTCGCCTTGTCGTTTCACGTGGAGTGGGAGATTTAGGGTTAAACCCTGTTTCATGTAAAACTCCAACGGTCATTGTCATCGCAGAACCACTTGCTATTTTTCCAAAAGAACTGTATGAAACAGGCCTGGAAATTGTGACAGTAGCAACACGACGTAACCGTTCGGATGTGCTTAGTCCAATGGTGAAATCTCTGAACTATTTGAATAATATATTGGTTAAAATCGAAGCGAATCTTGCGGGAGTGCCTGAAGCATTAATGTTAAATGATCAAGGGTATGTTGCGGAAGGTTCAGCAGATAATATATTTATCGTCAAAGGAAAGAAATTACTTACCCCGCCAGGACATGTCGGTGCTCTCGTTGGAATTACGAGAAATGCGATTATGGATATTGCGCGGGAAAAAGGATATGAAGTAGCAGAAGCTATTTTTACTAGACATGATGTTTATACAGCTGAAGAAGTATTTTTAACGGGTACGGCGGCGGAAGTGATTGCTGTTAATAAAGTAGATGGTCGTACGATCGGTGATGGAAAGCCTGGTCCAGTTACAGCTGATTTGCTAAAAAGCTTCAGGGAACTGACGGTCACGGATGGAGTCAATGCATTTGAACATGACCATACATTATTTGTCAGCTAACAATAGATTTAGGAGAGGTATACATGCGCAGTGATATGATTAAAAAGGGGATCGACAGAGCCCCGCACCGTAGTTTATTATATGCCACAGGTATAAAAACAAGGGACTTAGAGAAGCCGTTTATCGGAGTGTGCAACTCATATATCGACATCATTCCCGGACATAAGCATTTGCGCGAATTTGCTGATGTCGTGAAAGAAGCGATATGGGAAGCAGGCGGTGTGCCATTCGAATTTAATACAATCGGTGTGGATGATGGAATTGCCATGGGGCATATTGGAATGCGATATTCATTGCCAAGCCGTGAGTTAATTGCGGATGCAGCAGAAACCGTTATTAACGCACATTGGTTTGACGGGGTTTTCTACATTCCAAACTGTGATAAAATCACTCCTGGAATGTTAATGGCAGCATTTCGAACAAATGTCCCTTCTATTTTTGTTTCGGGTGGCCCGATGGAAGGCGGTATGTCATCAGACGGCGAACCATTGACGCTTACATCTGTGTTTGAAGGTGTTGGAGCATACCACGCAGGAAAAATGTCAGCGGAAAAGCTGCTCGATATTGAACAAAATGCTTGTCCGACATGTGGCTCATGTTCGGGGATGTTTACAGCGAACTCGATGAATTCATTGATGGAAATGTTAGGCGTGACATTACCAGGAAATGGAACAATTGTAGCTACATCCAAAGAACGTCATCGTTTGATTAAAGAAGCGGCACATCATTTGGTTAGAATGGTGAAAGAGAATGTTAAGCCACGTGATCTCGTTAATGAAAATACGTTCGACGATGCTTTTGCGCTAGATATGGCAATGGGAGGATCAACAAATACAGTTCTCCATACTTTAGCTATTGCACATGAAGCAGAAATAGATTATGATTTATCTCGTATCAACAAAGTGGCAGAAAGAGTTCCTTATTTATCCAAAATTGCCCCGGCATCGGATTACACGATGCAAGACGTTCACAACGCTGGTGGCATTAGCGCCATCATCCGAGAATTATGTGAGATGGGTGCAGTGGAAAGGGATCGAATGACCGTCACTGGGAAAACAGTATACGAAAATGTAAAAGATCATGTTATTACAAATCCTGAAGTCATTAGACCAAAGGAAAATCCATATAGTAAAGTAGGCGGATTATCCGTCTTATACGGTAATATTGCACCAGATGGCGGAGTCATTAAAGTTGGGGCTGTTGACCCATCGATTAAAACATTCCGTGGAAAAGCCATCGTGTTTGAGTCACAAGAAGATGCACAAAAAGGCATCAACGATGGAACGGTTCAAGCAGGGCATGTAGTCGTCATTCGATACGAAGGACCAAAAGGCGGACCGGGGATGCCAGAAATGCTTGCACCAACTGCGGCAATTGCCGGTAGGGGATTAGGAAAAGACGTTGCACTTATTACAGACGGACGCTTCTCCGGAGCATCAAGAGGAATTTCAATTGGTCATATTTCTCCAGAAGCTGCTGAAGGTGGACCAATTGCTCTAGTAGAAAACGGAGATGAAATTTATATCGACCTAATCAATCGGACGATTTCTCTTGAAGTAAGTGACGAAGTATTAGCAGAAAGAAATGAAAAAATAACACCATTTGAACCAAAAATCAAAAAAGGTTATTTAGCTAGATACTCTAAGCTTGTTACATCCGCTAGCACAGGCGGAGTTATGAAAATATAATAAATACGCAATGAAGAGGAAAAAATTAATGGGTCACTGTATTACCAGAGAGTCGGCATTGCTGGGAGCCGACAATACAGCCATTAGTGACATCGCCTCAGAGCATGGATTCTGAAAGCATCAGCGATTATGGATCCACGGGGACTATGATAGTAGTTCCCGATATCAATGAGTGGCTAATTGTCGCTCCCGAGTCAGTAAGCATTACTGAAAAGTAGGGTGGTACCATGAAAGTTTTTTCATCCCTGCATAAAAGGTTCTCCTTTTGTGTGGGCTGAAAAAACTTTTTTTTATTGTTAAAACGCTCTGTTACATTTGAATGTTGATTTCCGCCAAGAGTGGAAATCAACGGAATCTACAATAGAGCCATTATAAATATTTCAATGTAGAACATAGCCAAGTGATAAAGAAATCGATTATAGATGCTTTACAAATTCAGAAATGGAAAGGAAGGGCTCAACAGTGAGTATGGGTATCCCGAAGAATGCGAATAACCCCGAATCTGACATGGCTGGTAAAGAACAAATGAAGACTGGTGCAGACCTTTTTATCGAAGCGTTGCAAAAAGAAAATGTTGAAATCATTTTCGGTTATCCGGGAGGAGCAGCGTTACCGATTTATGATGCATTGTACAAAAACCCGATCAAGCATGTATTAACAAGACATGAACAAGGAGCAATTCATGCGGCAGAAGGTTATGCAAGAGTCACTGGAAAACCTGGAGTTGTCATGGCGACATCTGGTCCAGGAGCAACCAACTTAGTTACAGGAATTGCAGATGCAATGATGGATTCACTGCCACTCGTCGTTTTCACTGGTCAAGTAGCAAGCTCAATGCTTGGGACTGATGCATTCCAAGAGTCAGACATCATTGGCATTACAATGCCAATTACAAAGCATAATTACCAAGTGAAAAGAATTGAGGATTTCGGCAGAATCATCAAAGAAGCATTTTACATCGCTACATCAGGACGCCCAGGACCGGTACTTGTCGATATTCCAAAGGACATTGCTACAAATCCTGCTGGAAATTATCCAGACGAGCCGATTCATTTACCTGGTTATCAGCCAACAACGCGTCCTAATTACTTGCAAATTCAGAAACTTGCAAACGCGATGGCGAATGCGAAAAAGCCTTTAATCCTTGCAGGAGCCGGTGTTTTATTCGCTAAAGGGTCAGATTATTTAAAACAATTTGTAGAAAAAACGGGTTTCCCAATTACAAACACGCTTCTAGGACTTGGATCAATTCCTGGTGACCATCCTCAGTTTTTAGGAATGGCAGGAATGCATGGAACATATGCGGCGAATATGGCAATTACGGAATGCGATTTGCTTATCAATATCGGTGCCCGTTTTGATGATCGATTGACAGGGAACTTAAAAGATTTTGCACCAAATGCAACGGTTGCTCATATCGACATCGATCCTGCGGAAATTGGCAAAAATGTTCCGACGGCGATCCCAATTGTTGCCGATGCGAAAGAAGTGTTAAAAGAGTTAGTGAAAATGGACTATCAACTTCCTGACATTAGCAAATGGACAGAGAAGGTACAGGAGGATAAAGAAAAATATCCATTTAAATCCCCTGTATCAGAAGAGAATTCCTTGTCCGCACCACATGTAATTAAAATGATTCATGATTTTACAGGTGGAGATGCGATCGTGACAACCGATGTTGGTCAGCATCAAATGTGGGCTGCCCAGTACTACGGCTTTAACAAGCCTGATAACTGGGTAACATCCGGCGGTCTTGGAACGATGGGCTTTGGTTTTCCATCCGCGGTCGGTGCTCAATTAGCTGCTCCAGATAAAACGGTTGTTGCGATTACAGGCGATGGTGGTTTCCAAATGACATTGCAAGAACTCTCGGTCATTAAGGAATTAAACCTTCCGGTGAAAATTGCAATTATTAATAACGAAGCACTTGGAATGGTGCGCCAGTGGCAGGAGACGTTTTACGAAGAGCGCTATTCACAGTCGTTGATCCCTGAACAGCCTGATTTTGTAAAACTCGCCGAGGCGTATGGAATCAAAGGGTACCGAGCTACAACGGAAGATGAGGCTAAAGCGGTAATTGCGGAAGCATTCACGATAGAAGAGCCAGTACTCATTGATTTCCGAGTAGTTCAAAAAGAAAATGTTTATCCGATGGTTGCACCAGGTAAAGGACTGCATGAAATGATAGGGGTGGGAAAATGAAGCGGGTTGTTACTGTCACAGTCAACAATAACAGTGGAGTGTTAAACCGCATAACTGGATTATTCGCCAAGAGGCAATTTAACATCGAGAGTATTACTGTCGGTCCAACGGGGAAACCGGGCATTTCAAAAATGACGTTTATCGTTCCGATAGATGACCCCGCTAAAATGGAGCAAATGCTTAAGCAATTGCAAAAGCAAATCGATGTCTTGAAAGTATCGGATATTACTGATAAGGCAATCGTCACAAGGGAATTGGCACTTATTCAAGTCGCTTGCCCACCGCAGGTTCGCAGTGAGGTTTACAGTATTATTGAACCTTTTAGAGCAACCGTAATTGATATGGGCAAAAATATGGTCACTATCCAAATTACAGGTGAACCATCAAAAGTAGATGCATTTATTGAATTGCTGAAGCCATATGGCATTAAAGATATATCTCGCACAGGTGTTACAGCCTTCGTTCGGGAACAGCAAATACAAGAAACACCACAATTATCAATTTTACAATTATAAAAGAGGAGATGGGGAAAAATGGCAAAAGTATATTACAACAACGAAATCGATGAGCAGGTACTACAAGGAAAGAAAATTGCAATTCTAGGATATGGATCACAAGGACACGCACATGCAAGCAACTTGAAAGAAAGTGGCTTCGATGTAGTTGTAGGTGTAAGAGAAGGTAAATCATTTGATCAAGCTGTTGAAGACGGACATACTGTTTTATCAGTTAGCGAAGCTAGTGCACAAGCTGATTTGATTATGATCTTACTTCCAGATGAAAGACAAACAGCTGTATATGAAAACGAAGTAAAACCACATCTTACTGAAGGAAAATCACTTGTATTCGCACACGGATTTAACGTACATTTCAGTCAAATCGTACCACCATCTAACGTAGACGTGTTCCTAGTTGCACCAAAAGGACCAGGACATCTTGTAAGACGTACATTCCAAGAAGGTGCAGGTGTTCCAGCACTTTTCGCGATCTACCAAGACGCATCAGGCAAAGCTCGTGACGTTGCTTTAGCGTATGCAAAAGGAGTAGGAAGCGCTCGTGCTGGTGTACTTGAAACTACATTCCAAGAAGAAACAGAAACAGATCTATTCGGTGAGCAGGCAGTACTTTGCGGTGGAACAACTGCACTTGTAAAAGCTGGATTCGAAACGCTCGTTGAAGCAGGATATCAACCAGAAGTTGCTTATTTCGAGTGCTTGCACGAGCTGAAATTGATCGTTGACCTTATGTATGAAGATGGACTTGCGGGAATGCGCTACTCTATCTCTGATACAGCACAATGGGGTGACTTCGTTTCAGGACCACGCGTAGTTGATGCTGATACGAAATCCCGTATGAAAGATATCCTTGATGATATCCAAACAGGTAAATTTGCAAAAGGATGGTTGCTAGAAAACCAATTGAACCGTCCAGAATTCAATGCGATCAACCAACGTGAAAGCGAACATTTAATTGAAAAAGTAGGTCAAGAACTCCGCGAAATGATGCCATTTGTTAAAGCTGGAAAAAAGAAAAACTAACAAGGAAGTGGTAGCAAATGCGAAGGATTGACATTTTTGATACGACTTTACGCGATGGGGAGCAAACGGCCGGTGTTAATTTAAATACGGCTGAAAAACTCGAAATTGCAAAACAGTTAGAGCGCTTTGGAGTGGATGTAATGGAGGCGGGATTTCCCGCCGCCTCTCCAGGCGATCTAGACGCTGTAAGACAAATTGCCTCAACAATTAAAACCTCGTCTGTAACGGGGCTTGCGCGATCAGTGAAGTCTGATATTGACCATGCCTGGGAAGCGTTAAAAGTGGCTGAGTGCCCAAGGCTCCATGTTTTTATCGCTACCTCACCCATTCATATGACGCATAAACTAAAACAGACTCCTGAACAAGTAGTCGAAACGGCAGTTCAAACGATTACGTATGCTAAGAAATATTTCCCAATTGTTCAATGGTCAGCAGAAGATGCATTCCGTTCAGATCCTGCTTTTCTAGCACATATTGTAGAACAAGCGATTAAAGCTGGGGCATCCGTAATCAATATACCTGATACGGTGGGCTATGCTACACCACAGGAATATGGCGCACTTTTCCGCTATTTAAAGATAAATGTTCCAAATATTGCGGAAGCGAAGTTGTCAGCGCACTGTCATAATGACTTAGGGATGGCTGTTGCGAATACACTTGCTGCAATTGAAAACGGGGCAGACCAAGTGGAAGGAACGATCAATGGAATCGGTGAAAGAGCTGGTAATGCTGCACTTGAAGAGGTGGGAGTAGCTCTTTATACAAGGCAAGATTTTTATAAAAACATCGGAACAAACTTAAAGCTAAATGAAATTAAACGCACAAGCCAGCTCGTTAGTAAATTAACGGGCATGCAAATTCAAGCAAATAAAGCTGTTGTCGGAAAAAATGCATTTGCCCATGAATCTGGAATTCATCAAGATGGCGTGTTAAAAGAGCCAACAACATACGAAATCATTACTCCAGAATTAATTGGGGAAGCGTCTAACAATTTAGTTATGGGCAAACACTCGGGGCGTCACGCATTTAACGATCGAGCAAAGTCAATGGGCTTTGAGCTTGACCAAGAAACGTTAAACAATGCATTTAAAGAGTTTAAAAAGCTTGCTGATCGTAAAAAGGAAATCACCGAAGAAGATATATGGACGATTTTAACAAATCAGCAATTAAAAGATACGAAAGCTGCTATTTATGAGTTAGAAACCGTTGAGGTTCAGTATGAAACTGCACACACTCCGAAGGCAACGGTTCGTGTTAAAAAGCCAAATGGAGAAATTGTAGAAGAAACGGTTGAAGGAGCAGGCAGTGTTGAAGCGATTTTCAATGCACTTGAAAAAGCGATTGAAGGCAAGGTGCATGTATTGGATTATCGTGTATCTTCTATTGGAAAAGGGCGCGATGCACTTGCTGAGTCCGTAATTAATTTAACGTTCAATGATGAGGAGCTAAGAGGCAGGGACTCTGCTCAAGATGTGCTTGAAGCATCAGCAAAAGCATATTTAAATGCGATTAATCGCATCTTGCTTCAAAATCATATGAAAAAATTAATCAAAGCATCTGTTTAACTCGAATCAGATGATTTCCGCTGCTTCTATAAGTGATGGGATGAATGGCGTATTAGCTTGTAAATCAGGGATGTGGATGTTTAAACTTCCTGACGCTTCGCTATCAGTACAACATGATTTGCTGATTCAAGTTAATCCTCCGGTGGATGTCACAGATTTTTAGAGGAGCTTTTCGAGAGAGCCCGAAAAATTCTAAACACATTTATGCCGAGGTGTCATTGATTCGAGCAGTTTTGCTAATGGCATGTCAAGTTAAGCGCAAGTAGCCTATTGGAAAGCACGAGGCGCTTGCGCTGTTCTTTATAAATATCCGGATTTGTTATGAGATAAGGAGATTATGAAATGGAAAAACGGGTAGCTGTTTTGCGTGGAGATGGAATTGGGAAGGAAGTAACAGATGCGGCAGTCGCTGTATTGCAATCAATTGGACGCCGCTTTGATCATCAGTTTGATTTGAAATACGGTTTACTTGGTGGGGAAGCAATTGATCAAGCCGGAGAACCATTACCAGCTGATACAATTAAAATTTGCGAAGAGAGTGATGCGATCTTACTTGGTGCAGTTGGGGGACCAAAATGGGATCAGAACCCATCACATTTGCGTCCAGAAAGAGGGCTATTGCAAATTCGCAAGCATTTTGAATTAAGTGTTAATCTTCGCCCAGTACAAGCGTTCAAAAGCTTATTAGCTGTATCGCCATTAAAAGAGGAAGTGGCCGAGGGCGTTGATATGATGATCGTACGTGAATTGACTGGCGGATTGTATTTTGGGGAACCGAGCTTCCATGATGACAATAAAGCTGTTGATTCACTAGTTTATACTCGTGAAGAAATCGAGCGAGTTGTGATCCACGCATTTGAATTAGCGAAGCTTAGAAGAAATAAAGTAACTTCAGTCGATAAAGCTAATGTCCTTGAATCAAGTAAGCTTTGGAGAAAAATAGTTGAAGAAGTAGCAGAGAGATATCCTGAAGTTGAAGTTGAGCATATGCTTGTTGATGCGGCGGCAATGAAGCTAATTACATATCCAGCAGCTTTCGATGTCATCGTAACAGAGAATATGTTCGGAGATATTTTAAGCGATGAGGCTTCCGTCATTACCGGATCTTTAGGAATGTTGCCATCTGCTAGTCTTCGTGTTGATGGTTTCGGTATGTACGAACCAATACACGGCTCAGCACCGGACATCGCTGGACAAAACAAAGCAAACCCAATTGGCACGATTTTATCTGTGGCAATGATGCTTCGCAGCTCATTTGGAATGATTGAGGAAGCGAATGCAGTTGAAGAAGCCGTAAAAAATGTGCTTGAAAAAGGTAATTTTACTTCTGAATTTATTAATATCGGTAAAAACATTTTATCAACAACAGAAATGACTGAGAAAATTATTAAAGAAATTGAGGGGTGAAGGAAAGATGGGTAAGACAATCATTGAAAAAATCTGGGAGAATCACGTTGTTAGTCGCGAAGAAGGAAAGCCGGATTTACTCTACATCGACCTCCATCTTGTTCATGAAGTGACATCTCCCCAAGCGTTTGAAGGGCTTCGTATAAATAATCGAAAAGTGCGTCGACCAGATTTAACATTTGCAACGATGGATCATAATGTCCCAACTCGTTTAAATGAAGCGGTCGAAGATCCGATTTCGAAAAAGCAAATGTCAACATTGGAAAAAAACTGTGCTGAATTTGGTGTACCATTAGCAGGAATGGGTCATCCAAATCAAGGGATTGTTCATGTTATTGGTCCAGAACTTGGCTTAACTCAGCCAGGAAAAACAATCGTATGTGGGGACAGTCATACGTCAACACATGGAGCAATGGGAGCTTTAGCGTTTGGTATCGGAACGAGTGAAGTAGAGCACGTCCTTTCCACACAAACACTATGGCAAGCAAAGCCGAAGACGATGCAAGTTCAAGTAAATGGTAAGCTTGGTGCTGGTGTTACAGCGAAAGATTTAATTTTGGCAATCATCGCAAAGTATGGGATCAATATTGGAACAGGGCATATTTTCGAATATACGGGAGAAGCTATTCGGAATTTAACGATGGAAGAACGAATGACGGTGTGTAATATGTCAATCGAAGCGGGAGCGAAAGCTGGATTGGTTGCTCCAGACGAAACGACTTTTGCTTATCTAGAAGGTCGTCCGCACGTACCGGCAGGAGAAGAATTTGAAGCATTAAAAGATAAATGGCGTCAGCTTGCAACAGATCCGGATGCTGTCTATGATGCAGTCATTGAAATTGATGCATCGGAAATTGAACCAGTTGTTACATGGGGGACAAATCCAGGTATGGGTGTTGGTGTTAACGGAACAGTTCCACGCCCAGAAGATGCGAAAACAGACGCTGAAAAAGCGGAAATTGAAAAAGCACTTGAATATATGGGACTTGAAGGCGGAACAAAAATGACCGACATTGACATCCAATATGTCTTCATCGGTTCTTGTACGAACTCCCGTATTGAAGATTTACGTGCGGCATCGAAAATTGTAGCAGGGCAAAAAGTAAAAGAAGGTGTCAATGCGATCATTGTACCAGGCTCAAGAACGGTAAAAGCGATCGCAGAAGAAGAAGGATTAGATGAGATTTTCCTAGAAGCTGGCTTTGAATGGCGTGAAACAGGATGCAGTATGTGTTTAGCAATGAACGCTGACCAAGTACCTGCGGGCATGCGTTGTGCATCAACATCGAACCGTAACTTTGAAGGCCGTCAAGGAAATGGTTCACGAACACACTTAGTTAGCCCAGCGATGGCAGCAGCAGCGGCAATTGCCGGACATTTTGTCGATGTTCGCACATTTAGACAAGAGGAGGCGCTAGCATGAGACCGATCAAAGAAGTAACGAGCGTACTTGCACCATTAGACCGTTCGAATGTTGACACAGACCAAATCATCCCGAAACAATTTTTAAAGCGTATCGAGCGTACTGGTTTTGGTAGATTCCTGTTCTACCATTGGCGTTATGATGATGCTGGAGTAGAAAGACCAGAATTTTCGTTAAACAAACCAGCATACGCCAATAGTGAGATTTTAATAGCCCGTGATAATTTCGGCTGCGGCTCCTCGCGTGAGCATGCGCCATGGGCATTGGGAGACTATGGGTTTAGAGTTGTTATCGCAATGAGTTTTGCGGATATCTTTTTCAATAACTGTTTTAAAAATGGAATTTTGCCGATCCAATTGTCTGAAGCAGATGTAGAAGATCTATTGGAAAAATCGCAAGAAAAACCATTGAATATTACTGTTTCACTTGAATCAGAGACGGTTGTTACAGAAGATGGCGATACGTATTCCTTTACTGTTGACCCATACCGCCGCCAGATGCTTTTGAATGGCTGGGATGAAATTGCATTAACATTGCAATTGGAAGATAAAATTGCTGAGTATGAGAAAACAATGTAAAAAAACGACTTACTAAGATGTCTTAGTAAGTCGTTTTAATATCCTTTTTACTGTTTTTCTTATCTATCTTAGTGGAAAAGATAGTCATCAAAACGATGAAAACAGGTACTCAACTCCATAAAATTTCTGTGTTATTACTGATAATACTAAAAAGAAAGCAAGTGCTACAATCGATATATATACAGAGCGTTTATCGTGTTTATTCATCCTGAATACTCCCTTATAAACATCTATTGCGATAAATACCCTTTACACGGTTGATTTTCTAATAAGAAAGTAAGTGACAGGCAGATAAATAGCGATGAAAGGTAAAAGCCAATAGGCGATTTGTACGGCGCTTTTGCCCGCGAACCAATGGAAAATATCGATCCATAAACCAAAATTGTGAATGAGCAGCAGTGCGATGCTTATAATCAAAAGGATTAATATAGTGGAAACAAGCATCCCTTTTCCACCAAATCTCCGTGCGAAGCTGGAGATCAAAAATCCAGTAAAGAAAAAGAAAGTGAGTAAAATAATATTAATCATAATTTGTTCCAAGGAAGTACCGTCGCTTAAATAAGGAAAATGGAAAAAGTGCATCCCTGTTCCCCAACCGGCCGTATTGTTTTCGATGGTGGCTAATACGTATATAAGCAGGCCAATGACTACGCTTGAAATGAATCCCATCGTTGCTGTTCCAATAAAGTAATCTTTTCTTCTTACAGACATCCCGAGAGCGAATGGGAAGGTTTGCACCATCACTAAAATCCCCAATACAAGTGTATAAATGAAAATTGAGGAAAGGCCCCCGGTATAAAAATCTTCTGAACTGCCAATGAGATAACCGACGACCAAGTTCACAATGAAGCTGGAAGAAAGGATGATCGTAGGAATATAAAGCCATGACCATTTATCACGAGTGTGTATTTTGAATACGCTTTGGACATTACTCATTGCATATACACTCCTTCTTTTTCGGATTTTCCATTTGTCAGATGAACGATAAGTTGTTGCAGAGAAACAGGAGAGATTTCCAATCCTTCTGCCTGTTTTCGGTCAAAGCGATCACGATTTTCAATGACAGTCGCAGAAAGTAATCCACCAAACGGTTCATGATGTATCATTTCTTTACCGGCAACGAATGCTTCTACTTTGGCGGCTTGACCGGTAACAGTGTATGCTCTGCCTCTTAAATCCTCGGCATCTTGATCGATGAGGATTTGCCCTTTATTGATCACTAAAATATGCTCCAATAAATTGCTCACTTCATCAATCAAATGGGTGGAAAGTATAACTGTACGTGGATGCTCCGTATAATCTTCCATTAGTCGATCGTAAAATATTCCCCGTGAAACGGCATCCAACCCCAAATAAGGTTCATCAAAAATGGTGAGCGGTGCTCGACTTGCAAGGCCGACAATAATTCCAACGGCTGAAAGCATTCCTCGGGAAAGTTTCTTTATTCTTCGTTTTAGGGGTAAGTTAAAATCCTCAATCAGGGTGCGAGCAAAGTCAGCATTCCAGCTGGGAAACAATGTTTTCGAAACTTCTAACACATCAATGACCCGGAAGTTATCAGGATATTTTTGCCCTTCTTTAATAAAACATAATTTGCTAAGGACGTTAGCATTTTCATATGGAGTTTCCCCAAATACTTGCAAATCACCGTTAGTAGGGAAAATTTGAGCGGTAATCATATTCATAAGCGTTGTTTTTCCTGCACCATTTCTTCCAAGCAGTCCATAAATTTTATTTTCTTCAATCGAAAAACTAACATCGTTGACAGCTTTAAATGTTCCGTACGCTTTTTCTAAATGTTTCACTTCAATTACTTTATTCATCGCTCTGTATCTCCTCTCTGGATCATTTCCGTTAATTGTTCGGTTGTAATCCCTAATTTTTTTGCTTCTTGCACCATCGTAATAATATACTGCTCGAAAAATAATTCCTTTCTTTTCTCCATCACTTTTATGCGTGCACCATCAGCTACAAACATACCGATCCCTCGCTTTTTGTATAAGATTCCTTCATCTACAAGCAAATTTACACCTTTCGCAGCCGTAGCAGGATTAATTTTGTAAAATGCCGCGAACTGATTCGTTGAAGGGACTTGTGATTCCTCTAAGAGCACGCCTTCTATAATGTCATCTTCAATACGTTCAGCGATCTGAATAAAAATCGGGCGCCCATCATCGATTAACTGTTTCAATTTTTACCTCACCACCATATTGGTTAGTTACTTGTGTAATTAACCATATAACGAAGTAGCGAAATTGTCAATGGGCGAAATTAAAATGAATGAAAAATTTAAAGTTACGCAATTAAACGGGAGTTCGCGCAATTATTCAATAAAATACGCAATTATGCATGAAAGTCGTGCAATTATGTAGGGAAGTTATGCAATTCTCATAAAAAGTTAAAGAGTTTCCTAAATTCGGCATGGTCATTCATACTCCGTTCATATTCAACTCATAAAATGGGGTTCATTGAAGGGAGATGAATGGGATGTTGCGTATTTTTCAAAGATTAGCTGCTTATTCGAGTAGCTCAAAAGGTGCAAAAATAATTTTTAGTGTGTGGATGATCGCTGTCGTACTATTAAGTGCACTTGCACCTTCTGCGAAACAATATGAAGGAAATAGTAAAGAAGGAAGTGTGACAGGGGATACGCCTTCTGAACTTGCTGCACAAGTATTAAAAGAGCAATTCCCTTCAAATGAAGGGCTAACAGCATTATTAGTTTTTCACCGAGATGATAAGATCACGGAGCAGGACAGGGAAAAAATTACGAAGCTGAGTGAATGGCTTGCTTCTGATGAAAGGCCAGAATATGTTTCGAGTGCATTGCCGTTCCATCAATTTCCGTCTACTGTCCAGGAGCAAATGTTTTCAGAAGATGGAACGACGCTTTTATTTAACTTGTCATTAGAAGCCGATTTAGAATCAGGACTTGCGAATGAGACGATGGAAAAAATCCGGGAGCAAGTCGAGACACTCCAAATGGATGGGATGCAATTTGAAATTACGGGGCCAGCTGGAATTTCCGCGGATACCATTTCATTGTTCAAAAATGCTGATTTCGTATTAATGTTTGCAACGATCGGCTTGATTTTTATTATTTTAATCATCATCTATCGCTCGCCATTACTTGCGATTACGCCATTGATCATTGCAGGGATCGTGTATGGAGTTGTTGATCGGCTTTTAGGGTTGGCTGGAAAAAATGAGTGGTTTGCTGTTGATAGTGCTGCAGTTTCGATTATGCTCGTCCTGTTATTTGCTGTGTTAACAGATTATAGTTTGTTTGTTTTCTCACGTTATAAGGAGGAATTGAGAAAGCAAGCTTCGAAATACAGTTCAATGGATGAAGCAATGAAACATGTGGCGGAGCCAATTTTCTTTAGCGGCGGCACCATATTATTGGCAATGCTGACGCTATTCGTCACAATCTTTGAGCCCTATAATCACTTTGCACCTGTCTTTTCATTAGCGGTTATTGTCATTTTACTTGCAGGATTAACGCTGATTCCAAGCATCTTTGCTTTGATGGGAAGGAAAGCTTTTTGGCCGTTTGTTCCAAAAGTTGAAAAGGAGCGGAAACAGAAAAAAGGAGTTTGGGGAAAGATTAGTAACCTCGTGTTGAAAAGACCAGCATTATTAGCGAGTAGTTTGTTGCTTGTCTTGCTGATCGGAACCTTTAACTTTTCAACAATGAAATACTCCTTTAATTTATTAAAATCATTCCCAGAGGATATCTCTTCGCGACAGGGATTTGAACTTTTAGAAAATCATTATCCGGCTGGACAATTGGCACCCGTAACAGTGATTTTACAATCGGATGAAGAGATTGAAATGAACGATCTATTTTTGCAAAAAATGAATGAAATAAAAGAGGAATTAGAGGAGCAGAGTGGAGTTAGTTCGGTTACAACGACTATCCCTAGTGATGTAAACGAACTTCCGAGCAACTTTATAGCTAAGTCAAAAAAAGCCATACGGCTTCAAGTTGTATTGGATGATCATCCGTATGAAATAGAAGCGCTCAATACAGTTCAGCAACTTCGGGATTCTGAGGAGGAATTTCTAAAAGGGAGCGGATTTTCCAGCGTTCATTATGCGGGTCAAACAGCGCAGCAACTTGATGTAAAGCAAATGAATGGGCGTGATATGCTTGTCTTATTTTCACTTGTGACGGTGTTGTTAACGCTGATTTTAGGTTTCCAGACAAAATCAGTACTTTTGCCGATATTAATGATGTCGACAATTCTCTTATCTTATTTCGCAACACTTGGGTTTGGCTGGTGGATATTCAAGCATTTAATGGGGTTTGAAGCGATTAGCTATCGGCTTCCTGTGTATACATTCGTTTTCATGGTTGCTCTCGGGATTGACTACAATATTATGCTCGTTTCACGAATTAGGGAAGAGGCAAGGAGACATCCTTGGAAGGAAGCAGTAGGACGTGGTGTTGCGTTGACGGGAGGAGTGATTTCATCAGCAGGGGTTATTTTAGCTGCAACCTTCGCTGTATTAATGACACAGCCATTGCAAGAACTGTTCTTATTTGGATTTACGATGGCAATGGGGATTTTATTAGATACATTTTTAATTAGGGGAATCTTTTTACCGTCAATTCTGATTTTGACACGGAAAAAAATTAGGTAAGTGAAACTGAACGAACGGCAGGATTCAAGGGGAAATCGGCGGTAATCATTCATCGCAGATTGATTTTCGAGTCGATTTTCCTGTACATTAGGTAGAAAGGAGGAGTGGTGAATGCAAACACATATTTTAGTAGCGGATGATGACCCACATATTCGTGAATTATTGCGTTTTTACCTCCAACAAGAGCGCTATATCGTCATTGAGGCAGAAGACGGTGGGCAAGCATCGAAACTGCTCGAAACAGAACAGGTTCACTTGGCTGTTGTTGATGTGATGATGCCTGTAAAGAATGGCTGGGAACTTTGTGAGGAAATCCGCCAATATTATGATATTCCTGTCATTTTACTGACGGCAAGAGGTGAGATGGAGGATAAAGCGAAGGGATTTTTATCGGGAACAGATGATTATGTTGTTAAGCCGTTTGAACCCGAAGAATTGCTTTTCAGAATTCGAGCGTTATTAAGGCGCTATCAAATGGTGTCGGAAAAGATTATTACGATGGGGAATACAGTCATTGACCGCATTCTTCATGAGGTAAAAGTAGGTGACCAAGTTTTTCCATTGCCGCTAAAGGAATTTGAATTACTTACTCAGCTTGCAAGCCAGCCTGATCGCACGTACACAAGGGAACAATTAATTGAGCTTGTATGGGGTCTTGATTTTGAGGGCGACAGCCGAACGATTGACGTTCATATAAAAAGGCTGCGGGAACGGTTTCGCGATCGGACAGATGATTTTCAAATTGTTACGATTCGCGGATTAGGCTATAAGCTTGAGGTTAATGACAAATGAGATCACTTTATTTTAGAATTGTCGCGACCTTTGCCTTAGTTGCGCTTATTAGTGGATTGATCGCCTTTTTATTATCAAATCTTTATTATCAAGTAAAACTAAAAGATTATAATGAGGAAAAAATCGTAGAAATTGCTCGTGAAATCGCTCATTTATATGAACATACTGATCTACCCGTAGATGAATTTTTTACGAGCGTTGCGAATATGAACTTTCAGTTGTATGTGGTCGATGAAAACCTGCAAGGCGGGCGTTATGGTGATCGATTTCGCAGCTATGATTTAGATGAAAGCATCATAAAATCTGTGTTGCAGGGTGACACGTATTATGGCATTTCTAATTTTCAAAGCAGTCTATTCGTAACGGGATTTTTTAAAGATAATTTAGAGAATAGCATTGGAATTCCTGTGGAAGTTAACGGGAAAAAAGAGGCATTATTCGTTCGTCCGAATGTAGAAAAACAATTTGGTGAGATGCGAATCGTTTTTAGTTTATTGCTTGGCATTACCTTTCTTTTGAGCCTTGTACTTATATTCATATTTACAACTTTTCTCGTGCGTCCGATTAAAAAATTAAAGAAAGCAACGAGGAAGATTGCGAGTGGAAATTATCATATCGAGCTTGAAAGTAGTCGGTCTGATGAAATCGGTGAACTTGCAAAAGATTTCAGAGGGATGGCCAAATCATTGCAAAGATTAGATGAGATGCGCCGGGAGTTCGTTGCAAATGTATCACATGAAATTCAGTCACCACTCACATCGATTCAAGGTTTTACAAAAGCGATCAGGACAAAAACGGTATCAAAAGAAGAGGCAGATCGCTATTTATCGATCATTGAGCAAGAAAGCGTCCGATTGTCATCACTAAGCAAGCAGCTATTGATCCTTTCTTCATTAGATAGTCAAGTGAGGGATCTGAATAAGGGATCTTTTCGATTGGATGAACAAATTCGAGAAGCGGTTCTTGTGACAGAATGGCAGTGGAACGAGAAAAATCTCGACATAAATCTTGATTTAACTGAGTTTATTATCGAAGCAGACGAGCAGCTTTTGTTTCAAGTATGGATGAATTTGCTTACGAATAGCATTAAGTTTACGGAGGAAAATGGCTCTATTCATATTGCAGCGGCGGCTGATACAGAAGAAATTGTTGTAACAGTGACGGATACAGGAGCAGGCATTCCAAAAGAAGAACTTCCGCTTATTTTTGATCGTTTTTATATGGGGGATAAATCACGGACAAGAACAAAATCTGGAAGTGGATTAGGCCTTTCTGTTGTGAAAAAAATTGTCGATATTCATGATGGGACGATAACGGTTGATAGTACATTAGGTCAGGGAACGATTTTTACAGTACGATTGCCCCTTAAACGATAGGACAAGAGGATAATTAATCCGCTTGTCCCTATTTGAAGCAACGATTCACCCAGGCAAATCAGCAGCCGCATTTACAATTTGCTTCATAGTAAATGAAACGCAATTGAGTTGTTCCGATTGAACCGTTTCATCCCTTTCAAACACATTATTTAGTTTGTATGTACCATTACTAAGAAGATATTGCTCAAGGGTCGCATAGGAAGGATCGATAATCCAATACTCTGGAATGTTATATTGTGCGTAAATGTTAAGTTTGTTTTGCTTGTCTCTTTTAATTGAATGAGGTGTTAAGATTTCCGCTACCATATTAGGTATACCTTCAATTCCCCTTTTAGTAATGATCTCAATTTTATTGCGATGTACCATGACTAGATCAGGTTGGCGAACTTCAGTGTTTGACAAAATCAAATCAATCGGAGATGCAAAAATGATATATTCTGACTGGCAACTGTTCGTAAGTACAGATTGCATTTGAAAACTTATCAATTGATGTTTGGGAGATGGTGCGGGAGTCATCAACTCCAATGTTCCATCTACTAATTCGTAGCGCTTTCCATCATCAGGCATTTGTGCATAATCATCATAGGTGACGGTTTGTTCCTTAATTAACTTACTTTTATCAATAGACTTCACATCTACGCCTCCTTGATCGGGATATATTTATTATACCACTGAAAAAAATTGTTATTGACAAAATCAATGATAAAAATATATACTTACATTGACTACTTTGTATTACCAAGTAGTGATTTTTTTATTAGCTATCTTGGATAACAAAGTAGCAATTTTTAATACTCTACTACCTTGTATAACCAAATAGATAAAATTCCAGAGAGGAGGGTGTCATATGTCGATTCGAAGCCAATTATTAAAAGGGATTTTAGACGGCTGTGTACTCGCGGTAATTGAGAAGGAGTCTGTGTACGGCTATGAGCTTTCACAAAAGCTTCAAGAACTTGGCTTGAACGATGTAAGCGAGGGAACGATTTATCCCGTCTTATTAAGACTGCAGAAGAATGGGTTTATACGTGGGGAGATGAGGCCATCTGATACTGGGCCGAATCGGAAATATTACTTTTTGACGGAAGCTGGGCAAGAGGCTTTAGCAACGATTACAGAGGAATGGGAACAAATATCGGGGCCGGTCAACAAATTGTTAAAGGGAAGGTGAGGAAGGGTGAAAACGAAAGATCTTATTGAAGAAAACAATCGGAAAAGAGAATTATTGACCGCGGAAAATGAGGCGTATTATAGCGATATGTTAATTTATATTCGTCTGCAATTAACGCTTTCTGAGCAGCAATCGGAAGAAGTGTTAATGGAAATGCTTGATCATTTACTCGATGGGCAGGAGGATGGTAAAACGGCAAAAGATATATTTGGCCATGATCCGAAGTCCTATGCGGATGAAATTATTGAACAACTACCAAAAGAGAAAAAGCGGGAGGTTGTTCCGTTTCTACTCGGAATAGCTGGAAATATTATTAGTTGCTCTTTAATAATCCGAGGGATCCTGCTTTATGTCCTATCACAATTCGTAGAAGTCAATTGGAATGTCAATCTATTCGTCGTTTTTGTAAGTGCCATAGTTATCGCTGGCTTTATCATCATGATGATTTGGTTTATTTTTAAACTGATTAATCAATCATTATTCAAGGAGAAGCACAATACGAAAAAGGATATGCTCAAAGCTGGTTTAATGGGGGCAGCGGGCATGGCGGCTGTCTTGGCAACGGTAAAATTTACGCCAAATATCGGGCCATCTTTTCATTTTTCATGGTGGCTATCGTTACTCATCGGGGGAATATTACTTGGCTTAACGTATGTGCTGAAAAAAAGATAGGAGGAAGGAAAATTGTTAACGAAGAAAAGTGAAACTTTTTTAGAGAATCTTAGATTGTATTTAATGACTTCTGGGAAAAATGAAACGGAAATTAAGGAATTAACAGGGGAACTAAGGGATCATCTCATCGAATCAGAAAAACGAGGCAAGAATATCGAAGAGATCATCGGTTGTACACCTGAACAATATATGGCTACCTTAAAAAAAGAGATGAAAACCGACTATAAATCGATTATGAAATACCTACCAATCTATTTTTTCGGTGCCATCGCCTACATGTTAATGGGTCCAGCAATTCGAAATGAGTTTGCACTGAATATGATTCAAGTCATTGGATTGCCGATCGTGATTCTGCTTGGCTTCATTATTTATGTGATCTTTTTACAAAAGGCAGGAAAAAGGCAATATTCAACGAAACGATTTTTTCTTGTAGGGATGATTGCGTACTCAATTGTGGCTGTGCTTTTTCTTCTTCTATTAATGGGAAGTGCATTGATTGTCGAGCCCTTTTATAGAGGTGGCGATTTTGCAAATTGGACCGTTGTAGTAATCTGTTCATGCATCTTTATTGCAACCGCCATTTGGAGTAAAGTGTGGTTCCCGATTTGGATTCCGGCAGTTTTATTTATTCCAGATTTACTTTTCCGCTTTTCCAACTTGAAGGATGAAACAATACTTTGGATTCAAGCAGCATCCTTTGTCCTTCTATTTATTCTCATTATTTTAAGCATGTATATAACGGAGAAGAGCAAAAAGAGGAAACAAATAATGGTGTGAGTGCAACTATTGTTATTTAAAGCCGATTAAAAAGATATTAGACAAAAGGCTTTCGATAGAGGTGAATGAATTTGTCCTCGTCAATATGTATAGGGAAAATTTAATATGATCATTTATGAAATTGATAATTGATCACCCTTAATCGTGGCGTATTATTAAGGGTGATCATATTCGATAGTCGCTTATTTAATGGAAATTCTTTAATAATGTTCACACCATCTAAAAGTAGCAATGTGGAGTCAAATGCCAATTTCTTAACCTCTTTCAGATTTTCCCCATCTTTAATTTTATACTCTACGTGAAATGAGCCCTCTGTTCCTGGTTCAATAAGCCCAGTTGCTCCGCCACCCATTGAGACCATTTTAATAAACTTACTGTCATTAACCAATTCCATTTTTGATGCCAGCTTTTTGCCCGGTCTAACGACTATTTCAAGTCCATAATGATGGTGACCAGGAGAATCAAATTCGCTTTTAACAGTTTTTTTACCTAAGTTCTTTAATTTAATGTCATAACGGAGAACATTTTCAGCTTTGATAATAGTAGTTTCAATATTGGATATGCTTATTTGTTCTGCTCGATCAAAAGCAGTAAGGGGGATAAAAGTAGTAATTGAAAGTAACAATAATAACTTCCTCATGATGTCTCCCAGCTCCTTAATTAAGTTTATCTTCTTCTTTAGTATTCGCATGACTGAAAGAGCTATTCAAATAGTAAATGTAAATGAATTATAATAAACTTGTCCAATGTGCTGATTCGTTTTTTTATTAGTCTCCCTTTTTATCATAATAATGATAATTCGGTATATAATGGAAGATGCAGAAAAGGTAACAAATGATAGATTCATATTATATATGGAAAGGAAGTGGAGAGTTGTTAAATCAAGCGACGATTGAAGATGTGTTAAATGCGGCGTTAGCGACTGGCGGCGATTTTGCTGAGGTGTTTGCAGAGGATCGTTTTACGAACAATATGATTCTTCAGCAAGGGAAAATCGATCGTAGCCTTTCGGGCCGGGATGCAGGTGTGGGCATCAGAGTATTTAATGGTCTGCATAGTGTCTACGCTTACACGACGGATTTTACAAAAAGCGGGTTGCTAAAAGCGGCAAGTAATGCAGCGCAGGCGATTAAAGGGAATGGACAGCATACCATTGCGGAATTGAAGCAAGAAACAATCAACCCATTACATAAGATCATCCACATGCCGCGCACGATTGAAAATGAACGAAAAGCAGCAGTGATGAGAAAAGCATATGAGATTGCCAAAAACTATCATTCCCGGATTAAGCAAGCAACGGTGACGTATATTGATTCGGAACAAAATATTCTCGTTGCCAACTCAGAAGGCAAGTTTGTCGAGGATACGAGAGTAAGGAGTCGTCTTGCGATTCAGGCGATTGCTTCAGACGGAACACAAATGCAGCCTGGTTATTACGGACCTGGCGCTTATCAAGGCTTTGAATTTTTTGAAAGCCTCGATCTAGAGCATTATGCGGGGGAAGCGGCGCGAATTGCGGTTACGATGCTTGATGCGGAGGAATGTCCGAGCGGAAAATTCCCGGTTATTATCGACAATGAATTTGGCGGCGTTATTTTCCATGAAGCATGTGGACATGGCCTCGAAGCTACTGCCGTTGCAAAAAATAACTCCGTTTTTGCAAATCGAATTGGCGAAAGGGTTGCACCTGATATTGTGACGTACATTGATGATGGCACCCTTCCAAATGAGTGGGGATCGCTTAATATCGATGATGAAGGGGAAAAAACACGGAAAAATATTCTGATTGAAAATGGGATTTTAAAAGGCTATTTAATAGATAAATTAAACAGCAGACGAATGGGAATGGAGGCAACCGGTTCAAGCAGACGTGAATCATACCGTTTTACTCCAACATCAAGAATGACAAATACGTATATTGCTCCAGGAAAATCGACCCGAGAGGAGATTATTGCTGCAACTGAGCATGGAATTTATGCGAAATATATGGGCGGCGGATCTGTCAATACCGCCACAGGAGATTATAATTTTGCAATAATGGAGGCATATATGGTCGAAAACGGAACGATCGGCAAGCCTTTAAAAGGTGCAACTTTAATTGGAAATGGTCCAGAAACATTACAGCTTGTCGATATGGTAGGAAATAATCTTGCTCATGGAGCAGGAATGTGCGGCTCTGTCTCTGGCAGTCTTCCAGTCAATGTCGGCCAACCGATGATTCGTGTCAGTGAAATAACCGTTGGCGGAACGAAGGGAGAGTAAGCAAATGAGAATTGAAAAATTTCAAGAAATGCTATTAGGCAATGGACTTTCCTATGGGTTTGAAGACATGGAAATTTATTATGAAAGATCGAATCGCTTTGCTTGTGATGTGTATAAAGGAGAAATCGACCATTATGAAACAGCGGAAGATGGCGGCCTTTCATTTCGGGGATTATATAATGGTAAAATGGGCTACGCGTACACTGAAAAATTTGATGAAGAATCACTAAGCTTTTTACTCGAAAGTGCGAAGGCGAATGCAAGCATTGTCGAAGAGGAAGAACAAGACGAGATTTTTGCAGGCGATGATACGTATGAGGAAAAGGACTTTTATTCAGAAAGCTTGGAATTGATCCCGATTGCGGATAAAATTGCTTTTTTACAAGAAGTAGAAAAGGAGATTTCAAATTATGACCCGCGAATTGCCTCGCTTAATTCGTGTAAATTAATCGAACAGTCGAAGGAACGACTGCTTGCAAACAGCAAAGGGCTTGTTCTCCATGATCGAAAAAATTATTTGGCCGTTGTCCTATCAGTGATTGTAAAACAGGATGGGGAAACGAAAAGCGGTTCGAAAGTAAAGATTACAAAAGATTTCTCTCGCTTGAATGCGAAGGAAATTGCCAAGGAAGTAGCCGAAGAAGCATTGTCTTATCTTGGTGAAAAATCGATTCCAAGTAAGAAATACCCGATCATTTTTCGCAATGATGCTGCAGCGAGCTTACTTGGCACATTTACATCCGTTTTTTCTGCGGAGGTGGCACAAAAAGGTCGGTCATTGCTAGAAGGAAAAACGGGAACAGTGATCGCTGCCAATCACGTCACGATCATGGATGATCCCTTTCATAAGGAAGGGTTTGATAACAGAAACTTTGATGGTGAAGGGGCAGCATCGAAACGATGCACAGTGATTGATAAAGGCCTTTTGAAAACGCTGCTTCATAATCAAAAAACAGCGAAAAAAGCAGGTGTAGAGACGACAGGGCATGCATATAAGCCTTCGTATAAAGGGACTCTGACGGTGGCGCCGTCCAATTTTTATATTGTTCCAGGCGGGAAAAGCCGTGAAGAGCTTATCGGTGGTCTGGATGAGGCGGTTATAATTACGAAGCTTGCCGGCTTACATTCAGGCGCTAATGCAGTGTCTGGAAATTTCTCAGTAGCAGCACATGGTTTTTATGTAAAAGCTGGAAAAGTGGAGACGCCGATCAAACAAATGACAATTGCAGGGAATTTCTTTGATTTGCTAAAAGAAATTGAAGAAGTCGGCTCGGATTTATATTTTTCAACGAGTGGGATCGGCTCTCCATCACTTTTCGTAAAAGAATTATCGGTAACGGTAGAATAATTGAATCATTTAAGCACTGGATATTCAATCTAGTGCTTTTTTGAGGGGAATTTATAACTATTTTAACTAAACCTAGTTGACAAGTAGGAATAATGAGGTTAGTATACAATCGTGGGAGATTCGCGTTATGGAAGCGAATGCTTCAATATACATAGATATTTAGTAATACGAAGAAAAGGGAGATGGAAAGTTTGCAAGGCAATAAGTTTACGATTTTAATAAGTGTTCTCTTATTAAGCTTTGTTCTTGCCGCTTGTAGTGGAGAGAAAGAAGCGAAGCAAGGTTCAAATACTGAAAATCCTTCAAATGCAGGCGTTAACACAGTTGAAGATGCACGAATCGAGGCAGAAAATCCTTCCGCTTCACCCCAATTGGCAATCAACCGTGGAGATACAGTCGTTGTAGGTTTGCAAGAACCAGGTGGAGTGTTCACGCCTTATTTTAATACGAGTGGTTATGATGGAAACGTTCAATCTGTCATGTTCCCTCCGCTAGTTGATATTAATGAGGCAGGGGAGCCGGTTCCAGGCTTAGCGGAGAAATGGGAGATTTCAGAAGATGGATTAACATATACGTTCACATTGCGTGATGGTTTATTGTTCGATGACGGCACACCTTTCACAGCTGAGGACATAGAGTTTACATTGACTCTGCTTCATGATCCTAGTTATGGTGGCGGAACAGATATTACGGAAGCGAAAATTGTCGGCGGTCTGGACTATAAAGAAGGAGACGCAACAGAGGTTTCCGGAATTAAAGTCATCGATGAAAAAACAATTGAAATTACAACAGAAGAAGTAAATGCACGTTCTCTTAGATTGCTTGGAGGACAAATATTGAAAAAAGCTTACTATGGTGCAGATTATGAAAAAGGCAACTTAGATTACTTAAATGCATTGCATCTTAAGCCGCTCGGAGCGGGTCCTTTCCGATTTGTAGATTATTTACCGGGACAGGAAATTCGCTATGAGGCAAATGAGTATTATTATGGTGGAAAACCTGAAGTGGCTCAATTTATTTATAAAACAACTGAGGGAGATTCTCAGCAATTTTTCCAAACGGGTGAGCTTGATTATAGTGCTTTAGCAGCTAATCAAGATAATTTTGAATTTTTACAAGCGTTAGGATTTGCGGATATTAATGTATATACATCATCCGCTTATAGTTATATGTCATTTAATCATGAAAAAGAAATTTTTAAAGATCCAAAAGTACGTCAAGCATTTATCCTTGGTCTAGATCGTCAAACGATCATCGATGCACATTTCCAAGGATATGCACAAGTAGCTAATGTGCCGGTATCACCTACTTCATGGGCTTATTCAGATGAAATTGGCACGACAGCTTATGATCCTGAAAAAGCAAAACAATTGCTAGAAGAAGCGGGATGGACAGAAGGTTCTGATGGAATTCGTGAAAAAGACGGCGAGAAACTCAAAGTCTATTATTTCACTTCATCTGGCGGACTTGCGGATACGTTAATTCCGATCGCAAAAGAAAATTATCAAGAACTTGGAATTGATTTTCAAGTAGAACAAATGGACTTCAATGCTTTACTATCACGTGTTGATAACGGAGATCATGATCTTGCATCTTTCTCAACAACAATGCTGCCAGATCCTTATGATGGTGTATCAGGATTTCACTCCAAATCGACTTCAACTACATTCAAGGGTTATGCAAACGATGATATTGATGCATTAATTGATGCAACGATCGCAACGAATGATATCGATGGGCGTACGGAAGCATTCCATGAATTGTATGAGGGATTAGAAGAAAATCCACCTGTCATTTTACTTGGCTATACTAAAGTATTGAGCGGGGTAAACGCGAGGGTAGAAGGATTTGAACCGAATGGTTATAGAGGAATTGCTACAAGCTTGAAAAATTTAAAAGTCGTCGATGTAAGTAACTAGGCGATTTATATCTAGTTAACTTCCAATAGGATTAGGCGTATTCAAATGACATATTTGGATGCGCCTATATTGGCGTTTTCGATTGATTGTTCGTTGATTGGGGGAGAGAAAAGCTTGAAAGGCTATGTATTAAAACGAATTCTTTATTTGATCCCAACACTGATTGGTGCATCTATCCTTATTTTTTTCTTATATTCATTGGTTCCTGGTAACTTTATCGATTCGGATCCCAATTTGACAATAGAACGGAAGGCAGAACTTTATGCCCTTTATGGGTTTGATCAACCAGATATTAAGCGTTATTTCATTTGGATCGGTAATTTGCTGCAAGGGGATCTTGGCTATTCATTACAATTTCAACGACCTGTTGTTGAAGTGCTTGGAAACTATATTTGGAGTTCCTTTATCGTTGCTTTGGCATCGCTCGTATTAACATGGGTCATTGCGGTCATCATCGGAATCGTTTCGGCAACACGCCAATATTCCCTTTTTGATTCAATATCAACGGTGCTTGTTTTCGCCGCAATGGCCACGCCATCCTTTTTTCTAGGTTTAATTGTCATCAAGTTTTTCTCTGTCGACCTTGGGTGGTTGCCTGCTGGAGGGAAGATAACGACAGGCAGCAATTACACGGGGTGGGCATATTTTAAGGATATTGCTGAACATATGGTATTGCCCGTCTTAGTGTTGACGATGCTTGGAATTGGTGGATTGGCACGTTATTTTCGGACGAATATGCTTGAAGTAATTAAACAAGACTTCGTTCGTACGGCAAGAGCAAAAGGATTGAAAGAAAAAGTTGTCATTTATAAACATGCGCTAAGAAATGCATTACTGCCGGCAATTACACTCTTTGGATTTGAATTGCCTGCGCTGTTTAGCGGAGCAATCATTACAGAACAGATTTTCAACTGGCCAGGAATTGGCGCCATTTATATGCAAGCATTTTCGGTTCGGGATTATCCATTACTAATGGGCTTTACGATGTTTATCGCCCTATTGACAGTTATTAGTAATTTACTTGCCGACTTGTTATACGGCGTCGCCGATCCGCGGGTACGATTAAAATAATCAATATGTAAGATGAACTTGATAAAGGTAAGGAGGTTGAAAAAATTTGGAGAGTACAACGGTAACAGCTTCAAGTGAAAATAAAATACAACAACAAAAGCGATCTTCACTTTGGGGACAAGTATTACAAAGATTTTTAAAAAGAAAAATCGCCCTTGTTGGATTAGGATTTCTTATTTTCATTTTTTTATTTTCACTAGTTGGTCCATTTTTTTCACCTTATGTAAACGAAGGGGTTAATACAGCGAAAATAAACCAACCGCCAAGTGCCTCCCATTGGCTTGGTACCGATAAATTGGGGCGCGATGTGCTGACACGGCTCATGATGGCAGGAAGAATTTCGTTAACAGTCGGCCTCGGTGCGATGGTCATGTCGGTGACGCTAGGGGCAACATTAGGAATTTTAGCGGGTTATTATAGAGGAATCGTCGATCAAATCGTAATGAGAGCGGCAGATATTTTGATGACATTACCGGGATTGCCATTGTTATTCATTATGGCAGCGGTCATGTCAGAATGGAAAGTTCCTACTGAACAACGGCTTTATATCGTCATGTTGATGTTAAGTTTAGTAGGCTGGCCAGGATTGGCGCGGCTTGTTCGCAGTCAGATTCTTAGTTTACGGGAAAGGGAGTTTATCCAAGCGACGGAAGCTTTAGGATTGCGTGATCGCAGAAAACTGTTTAATCATTTACTCCCGAATACCGTTCCTTTGTTAATTGTGTCTGGAACGTTAAGTATCGGCGGAGCGATTTTAAGTGAATCAGTATTAAGTTACTTTGGGTTGGGGGTTGTCCCTCCAACTGCATCGTGGGGGAATATGATCAACGCAGCAAATTCATTAATTGATTTTCAGAAACGGCCTTGGTTATGGATTCCACCTGGTGTAGCCATATTTTTAACAGTCATCAGTATTAATTTACTCGGAGACGGATTGCGTGATGCGATTGATCCGAATATGAAGAGGAGATAATCAGAAGTGACAAAGGAATCGATACTTCAAGTCAATCATTTACTCACCCGGTTTCATGCGGGTGATGGTTATGTGAACGCAGTAAATGAAGTGAGCTTTGAAATAAAAGAAGGACAAACGGTTTGTCTTGTTGGCGAATCTGGTTGTGGAAAAAGTGCCACAGCCATGTCGATTATGGGTCTCATCGATCCTTCGTCCGGAGGAGTAAGCGGCGGAGAAGTCATCTTTGAGGGACAGGATTTACTAACGATGAAAAAAGGAGATCTTCGCAGAGCGCGTGGAAAAGATTTTGCGATGATTTTTCAAGAACCAATGTCGTCACTTAATCCAGTTTTAACGATTGGGGAACAAATAATAGAGCCGATCATGGAGCACGAACTATTGACAAAAAGACAGGCGAAGAAGCGGGCATTGGAATTAATTGAGCTTGTGGGGATCGGAAGAGGAAATGAAATTTATTCGTCATATCCTCACCAATTAAGTGGGGGAATGCTGCAAAGGATCATGATTGCGATCGCATTGTCTTGCAATCCAAGATTTTTGATTGCTGATGAACCGACGACCGCTCTTGACGTTACAATCCAAGCACAAATCTTAGATTTGTTGCGGAAATTAAAAGAAGAGAGAAATATGGCGATGTTGCTCATTACCCATGATTTAGGTGTAGTTGCAGAAGTGGCTGATTATGTCATCGTTATGTATGCCGGTAAAATCATTGAGCAAGCCCCAGTAGTGGAACTATTTAAAAATCCGAAGCATCCTTATACGAAAGGGTTGCTTGAAGCGAAACCTGTTATAAATAAAAGAAAAGAGAAGCTATATACAATACCGGGGCAAGTGCCGAATTTAACGGATTTAAAACCGTCCTGTTATTTTAGTGATCGTTGTTCAAGTTGCATGCAGATTTGTACAGAAAAAATGCCGCCAGTGAAACAAATAAATGACGATCACCAAGTTGCATGCTGGTTATATGAAGAAGAGGTGAGCGTATGAGCGAAGCAACTCCTCTCATTGAAGTAAAACAATTGAAAAAGTATTATGGGGAATCTAGCAATATATTTAAACGAAATAAAGATGTTGTCAAAGCAGTCGATGGAGTTAGCTTTACGATCAATAAAGGTGAGACATTTGGTCTTGTTGGTGAGTCTGGAAGCGGAAAAAGTACGATCGGCCGCAGTATTTTGCGCTTGATGTCCATTACAGACGGTGAAGTACTTTATAAAGGGAAAAATTTGCACCATCTATCGAAAAATGACATGAGGAATTTAAGGCCGAAACTTCAATTTATTTTTCAAGATCCATTTAGTTCGCTTAATCCGCGGATTAGAATTGGCGATGCCATTGGTGAAGCAATGATTGATCATGGATTATGCAGCAAGAGTGAAGTGAAGGAAAAAGTCCTTGAAGTGTTGAATATATGTGGTCTTGCTCCCTATCATTATGATCGTTTTCCGCATGAATTCAGCGGCGGGCAACGTCAGAGGATCGGAATTGCTAGGGCGATTATTTTAAACCCTGATTTTATTGTAGCGGATGAGCCAGTTTCTGCGTTAGATGTATCAATCCAAGCGCAAATTATAAATTTATTTAGTGAACTGAAGGAAGAGAAAGAAATTACCTTTTTATTTATTTCACACGATTTGAGCGTTGTCGAGCATCTTTGTTCAAAAATAGGAGTGCTTTATCTAGGAACGATGATGGAACTAGCAAGTAGGGACGATTTATATGGGGATCCACTTCATCCTTATACGAAAGCATTATTATCTGCGGTACCGATTCCAGATCCAACCGTGAAAAGGGAGCGGATTATTCTTAAAGGTGATATCCCAAATCCGGCCAATCCGCCATCAGGATGCAAATTTCATACACGCTGTCCTTTGGCGACAGATATTTGCCGGATGGAGATCCCTGAATTTAGGGAAGTGAAAAAAGATCATTTTGTAGCATGTCATCTTGTATGATCGAAAGGTTCCTGTTACATAAACAGGAACCTAGCTGAATAGTTATGCTAACTCAATAGTAATGGATGTTTTTCCTTCCGCATCTAAAGAGTTTTCGCGGATCATACAATTGGGCGAAAGCATCTGTTTTAAAGTTTTATATTGTGGTTGATCTAAAACTAATTCTGCAATCCCTTTTTCAGTTAGATGGTAATTACGTTCTTCCAATTGATTAAATTTTAAACGTAATAAATTTTGCAGTCCTTTGATCGTTACAAACTTAATCGTATATCCATCTTGAATAATAGAACGGAAATCATTTTTTTCGGAAAGCTCTACAAGCTCATTAAAATCAAAATTTGTGTTGAAACCCTTCCAAGGGCTAACATCTTTTTTCTCTGTTTGTTGAAGCAGCTCCTGATCGGATACGCCATGATGGCGAAGGGTTTCAATCATATAAGCGGTTGGTAAAGATATCTTGATGCATTCCATTGTTAGTCCTCCAATACAAATCTGGTACATACATCTTAAACTACGAATCTACAAAAGACAATTAAACCAATATGATTAATAGAAATGAAGAAAGAAGGGACTACAATGAGACAAAAAGCCGATTTATTGAACGACATTTTTATAGAATTGGAAAATAACTATGATGAAATGGTTTCCTGGAGAAGGCATATGCACCAGTATCCGGAGCTTTCATTTAAGGAAGTCCAGACAGCAAAATATATCGAGGAAAAACTAGTCAGTTTTGGTTTAGACGTGAAAACCAACATTGGTGGAAATGGATTAATCGGAATTTTACAAGGGGATCAACCTGGAAAAACGGTTGCGTTTAGAGCCGATTTTGATGCATTGGCGATCACTGATGAAAAAGATGTTCCATACAAATCACTTAACTCAGGTGTGATGCATGCATGTGGTCATGATGGTCATACCGCGGCTTTACTTGGTGCGGCGCAAGCATTAAGCAAATTTCGAGCTCAATTGAAAGGAAAAATCATCTTTATTTTTCAACATGCAGAAGAACTGCCACCGGGCGGCGCAAAGTTTATGATTGAAGAAAATGTGTTAGATGGCGTAGATTATATATTCGGTGCCCATCTAGCATCAGATATTCCACTTGGTCAAGTGGCTGTCGGTGCAGGCTATAAAATGGCTGCAGTCGATAAATTTGAAATTGTTATTGAAGGAAAAGGTGGACATGGTGCAAGGCCACAAAATACAGTCGATTCGATTGTGATTGGAAGCGAAGTCGTCAATTCATTGCAAAAAATTGTTAGCAGAAGAATCAGCCCGTTACAATCGGCAGTAGTTACAATCGGAGTATTCCATGCGGGAAGCGCCTTTAATATTATTGCAAATACAGCTAGACTTGAAGGAACCGTTCGTACTTTTGATGAGAAAGTCCGTCAACAGGTGAAAGAAGAAATTCATTCGATTGTAAAAGGAATTACAGAGGCCTTCCATGCTTCATATAAAATTGATTATTTGCACGGATATCCAGCACTGTTCAATCCTCAAGAAGAGACCGAAATGGTTAAGAACCTATTAACGGAAGTATTTTCGGCAGAATCTGTCATTGAGATCGAGCCTGGGATGGGAGCTGAAGACTTTGCTTATTTTCTGCAAGAACGCCCAGGCACCTATTTCAAAGTTGGTTCCCGCAATAATGATGAACGTACACATTTCCCACACCATCATCCGAACTTCGACTTTGATGAAAAAGCATTACTTAACATCGGGAAATCATTTGTGAAAATTGCATCGCATTATTTAGTATAAGAAAAGTCGATAAGGAAACAAAAAAACGCTCATTTAGAGCGTTTCAGAGCGTAGACAAAAGGGTTGGAAATCATTTTGATTTCCAACCCTTTTCCTATTAATTCAGGTTAAATCTGTGAAAAAGTTCATTTCAGCTTTCCATTTTGGTTCTTATTAAGCGATGGTTGGCGTTTTCCATGTCCAACTGGCCAACTTCTTAAGATTTAAGGCAGCAAAAGTCAGCATCGCCTGCATGGACAATTTTTTAATACCTTTTAAGGTTGTCCAGCGCATGCCATGCTTTTCTTTGGCATCGGCAAAGACACGTTCAATCGTCTCTTTACGCTTTCCGTATATTTCTTTAATTTCATGATTGTGTCGTAAGTCCTCAGCTACATCCAAGTAATCTTGCCAGATATGACGTTGGATCATTTTTTGGTGATTCTTACTCTCCGTGCATTGGCTAAGCACCGGACACGTGGCACAAATAGA
>NZ_JAGYPD010000008.1:0-180000 GCF_018343515.1 Bacillus sp. FJAT-50079
TTTTTGTTGGCCTAGCTGCCAACAATATTCCTTAGAAAGGAGGTGATCCAGCCGCACCTTCCGATACGGCTACCTTGTTACGACTTCACCCCAATCATCTGTCCCACCTTCGGCGGCTGGCTCCCAAAAGGGTTACCCCACCGACTTCGGGTGTTACAAACTCTCGTGGTGTGACGGGCGGTGTGTACAAGACCCGGGAACGTATTCACCGTGGCATGCTGATCCACGATTACTAGCGATTCCGGCTTCATGCAGGCGAGTTGCAGCCTGCAATCCGAACTGAGAATGGTTTTATGGGATTGGCTAAACCTCGCGGTCTTGCAGCCCTTTGTACCATCCATTGTAGCACGTGTGTAGCCCAGGTCATAAGGGGCATGATGATTTGACGTCATCCCCACCTTCCTCCGGTTTGTCACCGGCAGTCACCTTAGAGTGCCCAACTAAATGCTGGCAACTAAGATCAAGGGTTGCGCTCGTTGCGGGACTTAACCCAACATCTCACGACACGAGCTGACGACAACCATGCACCACCTGTCACTCTGTCCCCCGAAGGGGAACGCCTTATCTCTAAGGTTGTCAGAGGATGTCAAGACCTGGTAAGGTTCTTCGCGTTGCTTCGAATTAAACCACATGCTCCACCGCTTGTGCGGGTCCCCGTCAATTCCTTTGAGTTTCAGCCTTGCGGCCGTACTCCCCAGGCGGAGTGCTTAATGCGTTTGCTGCAGCACTAAAGGGCGGAAACCCTCTAACACTTAGCACTCATCGTTTACGGCGTGGACTACCAGGGTATCTAATCCTGTTCGCTCCCCACGCTTTCGCGCCTCAGCGTCAGTTACAGACCAAAGAGCCGCCTTCGCCACTGGTGTTCCTCCACATCTCTACGCATTTCACCGCTACACGTGGAATTCCGCTCTTCTCTTCTGCACTCAAGTCTCCCAGTTTCCAATGACCCTCCACGGTTGAGCCGTGGGCTTTCACATCAGACTTAAGAGACCGCCTGCGCGCGCTTTACGCCCAATAATTCCGGACAACGCTTGCCACCTACGTATTACCGCGGCTGCTGGCACGTAGTTAGCCGTGGCTTTCTGGTCAGGTACCGTCAAGGTACCGGCAGTTACTCCGATACTTGTTCTTCCCTGATAACAGAGTTTTACGATCCGAAGACCTTCATCACTCACGCGGCGTTGCTCCGTCAGACTTTCGTCCATTGCGGAAGATTCCCTACTGCTGCCTCCCGTAGGAGTCTGGGCCGTGTCTCAGTCCCAGTGTGGCCGATCACCCTCTCAGGTCGGCTACGCATCGTTGCCTTGGTGAGCCGTTACCTCACCAACTAGCTAATGCGCCGCGGGCCCATCTGTAAGTGACAGCCGAAGCCGCCTTTCAACCTTTCCCCATGCGAGGAAAGAAATTATCCGGTATTAGCTCCGGTTTCCCGAAGTTATCCCAGTCTTACAGGCAGGTTGCCCACGTGTTACTCACCCGTCCGCCGCTAACTTCAGGGAGCAAGCTCCCATCCATTCGCTCGACTTGCATGTATTAGGCACGCCGCCAGCGTTCGTCCTGAGCCAGGATCAAACTCTCATAAAAGAAGTTTAGGCTCGCACGATGCGAGTCACAACGACGTTGTCACAGGATGTGACGTTCTTAGTCGTTGATCCTTACTCTTGCTGGCAATGGTTTAAAACCATTGTTTAAAAAATAATTTGACGTTCGTTTCGTTCAGTTTTCAAAGATCAAACAGCACCACTCTCAAGGAGCAACTCTATTAATATATCACATTAAATTTGAGCCGTCAACACTTTTCTTTTTTCTTTTTAAGAGAATTCCAAGAAATTGTTTCGCTAAATTTAACGATAAAAACATTCTATCACTTTAAAACTAGATGGTCAAGGAATATCTTTTTATTTTTTTAGAGTTGCATCTGAACACACTGTTTTCCATGTTCTACACGCCTTTTAAGCACATTAAGATAGGTTTAATTGATTATCAGCCATGCAGATTCTCTTATCTCCTAGCGATATTCTTCCATTATTAAAAACATTACGCTTCTGCACTTATAGATGTAGGGAGACTTCTACTGATTCAAGTTAAATAGATTGATAGACTTATTTACCTAATCATTTGAAGGTTGTCCCTTAATTTATAAGCATTGTCTATTTTTAATAATATTAAATAACGGGAAAAGGATCTTTCAGATTCCCCCCGAAAGATCCCTTTATTCATTACTCCCAATATTGATATTAACGTATTTAGTTTAGGGTTATTCCAGAATTACCGAAAATATAAAATCTCACAACTTGGAACAGAAGTTAAATTTGGTCTCTAGACTTAGCTTTTATTATTTGTTCTTTATACAGATGAACTATTATTTGGTACAGTAAATGTGATCGATGTTCCAACATTGACTGTACTCTTAACATGCAGACCTTTGCCATATGATCGCTTCAAACGTTGTTCGGTATTGACAAGTCCAATGCCCTTTTCTTGATCGGATTGGATTGAAAAGATTTGCTTAATCTGTTCCTCATCCATCCCTACACCATCATCAATAACGGAAATTTCCGTATAACCGTCATTTTTATGGATTCGTATAATTATTACTCCTCCATTGGTACGCTTTAATACGCCATGATTGACTGCATTTTCTACTAATGTTTGGATAGATAAAGGTGGAATCATTACATTTTCAACTTCGTCTATTTCCCATTTTACATGCAGCCTGTTTCCAAATCGCTCTTTTTCAATATATAAATAGGATTCAATCAATTCAAGTTCATATTCAAGTGGCACAAGATTGTCTATGTTTTTTAGATAGAAACTACTTTGCAAGTATAGTGAGAATTTCTCAAGAAGCTGGACCATTCTCGACATATCTATTTCGCTTAATGAAACAATCGCATTCAGCGTATTTAATAAAAAGTGCGGTCGAATTTGCGCTTGCAGCCATGCAGCTTCCATTCTTAACCGTTCATTAATTGATACTTGTAAATTTGTTAGAGCATGCACCCGAGCATTTAATTCTATGGCATCAACTGGTTTTACTACGTAATCATTTGCCCCCGCTAAAAATCCAGTATAAATATCTTCCGTATGGCCACGAGCTGTTAAGAGCAAAATTGGAAGCTCAGATATGGAAAACTTCTCCCGTATCGAACGGGTTAATTCATACCCGGACATGTTGGGCATCATAACATCCGAAATAATTAGATCCCAATCATTTCTTTCGAGTTTTCCCAGCGCTTCTTTTCCGCTAGTAACAACCTCTACCTTATATTGGTCCTCAGAAAGAATATTTGTTAACACTCTTAAGTTTACTGGATCATCATCGATTGCTAAAATTCTTGGTCTATATGATGCTACCCTATTTTCAGTGGATAATTCTATCATTGAATTCATCGCACTCGGTATTTTTTTAAAAGGAAGTTCACTTATATTTATAAGCGGTGCCGCTGCTGCTATTGGTTTTTCAGTCGATCCTTCAGCTAGCGGTAACGTAAATGTAAATACCGATCCCTCACCTAAGACAGAACTCGCCCGCATTGTTCCACCATGCAGTTCTACTAATTGCCGACAAATGCTAAGCCCAAGACCGAGCCCACCTCCAATTGCGGTAATACTGGAATCACCTTGTTCATATGGTTCGAAAATAATTTGGAGCGTTTTTTCATCTATCCCAATTCCCGTATCCGCAATATGGATATGGCCCATTCCATCCTTTATATCGGCCGTAACAGTAATGGTACCTTCATCCGTATATTTCACCGCATTATGAAGAAGATTAAACAATATTTGAATCAACCTGTTTTTATCGGCAACTACATGCGGGAAGTCACTTATGATGTTAACTTCCATTTGAATATTTTTATTTTCAATGAGAACTTTAAGCATATCGATAACGCCTACGGAGACAGCTCTGACATCTATATTTTCGAGTTGGAGATGAATCCGGTGTTCCTTCAGACGAGTAATGTCCAATAAATCTTCTAATGTCCGTGACATATGATGCCCAATTGTCAGTTGAAGAGTCAAGCCGTCTTGAACTTTTTCATCCAATTGCCTTGATCTATTTCGTAAAATAGACTGTGTAATATTAATGATACCGTGTAATGGATTCCGAAGCTCATGGGATGTATTTGCAAGAAATTCATCCTTTCGCTTAATCTCTTTTTGGAGTTGAATAGCAAGTTCCTCATTCGAAGCATTTAAAGCTAATAATTGCTTGTTTTGTTGCTCCGTCTTTTGAGTCCTCTCCGCAAAATCTTTGCTCATGAGGATGACATTAAGCATTACATAAACACCGACAGCCGGTAACATTAATGTCCATGAGTGATACCAATTTTTCCCGATTGCAAAATCATTAAAAAAGGCAAGAAATATGATTCCCATTCCAATCAAATTAATTTTTGCATTTCTATTCTGGTTACGAATGCTTTTGTAAATTACATAAATTAAATAGAAAAAGGTAGGAACAGCTAAATAAAATACTTTGAAGAAGAGTGCTTGGAAAAATACGGGCTGTGTAAATAAAGTAGTGACAATGAGCGTAATATGTACAATAGATAGCACGTATAGCACTTTTTTGGAAAACTCTTCTTTATGCCAGTGCCATAATAAAATAACATAGAACAATGAACTTGCCTCTGTCAGTATATATTCTAATCTGGTGCCCCAAAGCCAAGACATGTCTGAAAATAAAAGCGTATAGTAAAAAGGAACCGCAAATAAAGCGCGAACAGAAATGAGCATAGAAAACATACCAAATATAAAAAACACTTGTTCTTGTCTGCGATACAAAGAAAAGAGAACCATAAACAGACCAATGATAAAAATACAACCATTAATAAAGAGAGTTCCTATAATATTCGTATTAAATTTTCGAGATACAGTCGATGCTTCGCCAAAATAAATTGAGTTTTCAAGTCCTCCGCGAATATGGTCAAAGCTAGATACTTGAATCGTAAGTAATACCTCATCTGATTGCGCAAAAAAATACCCTATTCTTGGTGACATTTCAGTAGCATGTATAGATGAATCTTGCCCAACTATACCATTCCTAGAGATCTCATTTTGATCTACAAAAAGAGTGTAAGCACTGTATTGATATGGTATGTATATGGCTAATGCTTTCTCTATATATTCTTCAGGGATTTTAATAGTTGCGCTATATGTGCCGAATGAGTTGATATTTCCCGTATGGGTTTGAAATGACTCAGGAAGCGTGACTACCTCTACCATTCCATCGCTCCATTGCGATTTCACCTCATCGGGTGTTAATAATTTCTTTTCAAAAAAGTGCCATTCCCCATCTAAATTCGTATAAAAATCTTTCGATTGTAGCTGATTACTAAAATCAAACCCCTTTGATGCAGCAGACTGTTTCGCCGAGGCACTACCATGAGAAATCAACGTTAAGATAAATAAGATCGCTATACATACTAATACATATCGATTATGCTTAACTACCAACTGACTCATCCCCACTTCACATACCTGCATATTATGAATAAAGCTATTCTAGCACACAATCGTACTAATCGAATATGCCTCAGCGTAATTGGGACAAGATTTTTTCATAGATACGAGCGACTAAAAAAATTCTAGAATCTATATAAGTTGAAATAAATAGTATACTTAAAATGCTGAAAGTAAACGCCGTTGATTTCCGTTCCAGGCGGACGTTTGCCGCTCCCCCCAGAAGTCGCCCAATCAACTAGGTATGCATCCGTTTAAAAGAACATCTTAATTTCAACTTATATATATTTGAATATCTTTTACAGTCTAAAAATTGGGATTTAGCTATTGATTATTTTGATAAAAAGATCTGTCCCTATTATGACGATTCATAAAAGAAAAAAATTGGAGTTTAATACTGTCTTTCTTGTTGAAGATGACTCAGCTTTCTAGTCTTATGAAAGTGACCCTGGAGAAACAACTGCTACTTTTTTGTATCTATTTCTAGAGCTAAAGAAAGCCTGTTTTGCACGTACTCAGATAAGGAATGGTCAATAGTCGGAAGAAATATAATAACGAAGTTTTTACGAAGTATTGATAGAAAGTAATGTTGTTACCGAAAAACATTATTAGAACAAGAATATTTTTTTTAGATGAATGAGAAATTACCCATCTTTTTCTTGTCTATAAAACGAGGTCAAGCAATGATGCTCGACCTTGTTTTTATCCACATTTTCCTTTTTAAAAACTAGTTTACTTTTGATTTTTTTGGAAGTTCAAGTTCATTTTATAACTAATAAATCGCTACTGGCCCATAAGGACCATCGATAATTTCTATTTTCGTTTCAAAAATATCTGTCAAAATTTCTGGATCCATAATCTCTTCTACAGTTCCAAAAGCGGCAATTTGTCCATCTTTCATCGCACAAATTCGATCAGAATATTTGGCTGCAAAATTTATATCATGCATCACAGTTAGAATGGTTCTTCCAAATTCATTCGCAGCCTGTCTCAAATGCTCCATCATTTGAACAGAACGAGCGACATCAAGATTGTTCAGAGGCTCGTCCAAAAGTACATATTCAGTTTCTTGGCACAAAACCATTGCAACATATGCCCTTTGCCTTTGACCACCTGAAAGCTCATCTAAATATCGATTTTCTAGATCAGTCAAGTCTAAAAAATCGATATATTTAGAAATAATAGCCTCATCCTCTTTCGTTAATCTTCCTTGCGAATGAGGAAAACGTCCATATCCAGCTAGTTGCCTGACCGTAAGCCTCGTTACAAAATGATTTTCTTGTCGCAAAATGGTTACAATTTTTGCTAGGTCTTTTGATTTAGATTTAGAAACATCCATATTTGCCACTTTAATTTGACCTTCATCCATATGCAAAAGTCTTCCAATCATCAAAAGTGTTGTAGACTTTCCAGCACCATTAGGCCCAATTAAAGAAGTAAAACCAGCTTTTGGTATTTCAATATCCAAAGGTCCTATTTTTACCTGATCAGTATACAACTTTCTAGCATTCTCAATTTTTATCATAAAGCCCTCTTCCTTAAAATTACAATTAAAAATATGATTCCACCAAACAGTTCGATAATAACTGAAACTACACCTTGAGCATTGAATACATGATACATAAAAAAGTATGCACCTGTTAGTATCAAAAATCCGATAGCAAGCGCCATTGGAAAAATATATCTGTGATCGTGAGTTGGCGCCGCTTGATAACTCAACGTTGCAACTAAAAAGCCAAAGAAAGTTAGTGGTCCAACTAAAGCCGTTGAAATGGACATCAAAACAGCAACTAAAACAAGCGTATAAATGATACCAGATTGATGTTTCACTCCAAATGAAGTAGCGACATCCTTGCCAAGTGACAATACATTTAATTTCTTAGAATATGTAAGAAGTAATATCGCTACAATGATTACCATCGGAATGACAATAGGAAAATAGGCAGCATCTGCATTATTGACGGAACCAAACAATCTTGCTTGTAAAATATCAAACTCAGATGGCGAAAGAAGTCTTCTCATGAAAGTTGAGACGGATCTCAGCCCAGTTCCAATAATAATACCAACCAAAAGCATAAGTTGTAAATTTCCATACTTTCCAGAAAGCAGCCATCCATAAAGGATCAAACTCATCAAGACCATAGCCATCACTTGAAACAGAAATGATCCAGTGCCACTAAACCCGATCAATGCACCAGCACCAAAGAAAAATATTGTACTCGTTTGAATGGCTGAGTACAGTGATTCAAAGCCTAGAAGCGAAGGTGTGATAATGCGATTATTCGTAATCGATTGGAAAGCAACGGTTGACAAACTATGACAAATTGCAGCAATAATCATTGCAACCACAGCGACGATCCTTCTTTTAACAACCGGGATAAAAGAAGGTGAATCGATTGGAACCGGATTGTTATAAACTAAAAGCCCGTACGAAGAAAGAACGCCTAAAGCAATCAATGTGATGAGCAAAATCCAATAACGTTTTTCCTCTTTCTTATTACGAAAAGCTCTAGCTGATCTCTTTTCTTTTCGAAGGCTAGAATTGATTACGACATTATCTGTATTTCTATATTCCAATGCGTTCATCTTCATCTTAGCCTCCTTGGTTTTCTTCGTCTCAATAAAATAGCAATAAATACGACTGCCCCCACTGTTCCGAGTATTAAAGAGACAGGTACTTCAAAAGGCATGATAATTGTTCGAGAAATGATGTCACAAACCGTTATCGTACCCATTCCGATCACACATACCCAAGGCAAATTACTTCTAAGATCATCGCCTCTAAACATGGAAACAATATTCGGAACAATTAAACCTAAAAAAGGTAAGTTTCCAATTACAGCTGCAACAATTCCAACTGCAAAAGAAATCAGACCAGTAGCGAAAAGAACGAGCCGATTATAATTTACGCCAAGACTTGTGGCAACATCTTCCCCTAGTCCAGCTAAAGTCAATCGATTCGCATACATAAAAATAAGAATCGTAACGATAACAATTAGCCATAAATATTCATATCTTCCAATTTGAACAGCCGCAAAAGAACCTACAAACCAAGATTCAATATTTTGCGTCGCTTGAAAAAGGAGTCCAACAAAAGTGGAAACTGCAGAAATAACTGCTCCAAGCATCAGCCCAATAATCGGAACAATTAAAGACGAGCGAAGTTTAACCCTTCTTAAAAATAAAAAGAAAATCATCGTTCCTATAAAAGAAAATGTGATTGCACCCGTCATTCTTAGCATTAAAGTTGGGGCAGGAAATATTAAATAAACAAGAAGGAGACCCAAACCTGCCCATTCAATCGTCCCTGTTGTGGTAGGTTCAACTAAACGATTCTGTGTAATCAGTTGCATGACGAGTCCTGCCATTGACATGGCAGCTCCAGTAAGCATCAGTGCGGCTGTTCTTGGCACACGCGTTATGAAAAACATATCCATTCCATCTTCTTGTCCGCGTATATCATAAACTCCGGTAAACAGTGACAGTATACCTAAAATAATAACAACTAGCACAGCGAATATAAAAGGTTTTGTCCATATCTTATTGTGGTTATAAAGCTGGGGTTGAGAATTATTCTCAACCCCAGTAACTATATTTTTTTGCACTATGTGAGACTCCTTTAGATTACTTACCTAACGTATTTGCAAGGTTTTCAAATAACTCTAGATAAGTTTGGATTGATTCATTTGTGTAAGTGTCATTTGGTGCATAAACGATCTTTCCTTCAGTAACAGCAGTTACGTTTTGAAGAGCAGGCGCATTATCAATAACATCTTGAGCAGGAACTGCATCAGATTCAGATGATACCGCAGCATCACGATCCATTACAAAAATCCAATCAGGATTACTTTGTGCAATTGCTTCAACAGAAACTTCATCACCTTGGTGATCTGATGTAGATTTTTCAACTTCTAATGCCGGAGCCCAGCCGAAAATTTCATACATTGGTCCCCAAACACGTCCAGTATGAGGAGCTGCAAAACCAATATTCCCACCAGAAACGATTACACTCATAACTGTATCCGTTCCATTATAGGCAGACTTAGCGTCTTCGATCGCTTGATCAAAATCAGCTACCAATTGTTTCGCCTCTTCGTTTTTATCAAAAATTTGTCCCAAAGTAGTTGTAGCATCCTTAAGTCCATTTACTAAGTTTTCTCCAGGTGTAGCAGCTTCCTCAGAAACATCAATATTCAGGTCAATAACAACTGCATTTGGCACTAATTTTTTAATCTCTTCATAATAGCTACCAAATCTTTGACCGACGATTACAAGCTCAGGCTCAACAGCTGCGATAATTTCAAGATTTGGTTCACGGTGATTTCCAATATCTTGAACTGACTCATCACTTACATATGGTGAATCCTCAGGCATTACAGCTTTAGGAGCAGCCGCTAACTCAATTCCCCAATCAGATAAAGTTTCAAACGTTCTATTATCCAAAGCAACTACATTCTTTGGATTTACAGGAATAGTAACCGTTCCATGAGCATCAGTGATTTCAACCGTTGAAGCTTCATTAGAATCATTTACAGCTTCAGTAGAATTATTTTCTTGCCCATCCGTTTCACCAGTTTTACCAGTTTCATTACTTGAATTTGAGCAAGCTACCAACATCATAGCAAAAATTGCCATTATAAAAGTTAATTTGAAAAAATTAAATTTTCTCATTTCCTATATCTCTCTCCTTATGTATAAACTTTATAAATAAATAGATTATTGAATTGAAAAAATTAATATCTATGTTTTTTATGCTCGATTTAAATAATAATAATCTCTATTTCACATAGTGCACAGCGACAACACAAAAACAATGATAATGATTATCAATTTCAATACTATGTTTAGTATACCAAATGAAAAAATAATATCAACATGAATTCTTCAAAGCTTGCGTGAAGAATAAAAAAGTACTAATTATGTGAATATCTTGTGACGGATGCAAGTTGATCAATAAATTTGCTTCTTTTCTATTTGTTTTTTCAGGGTAGGTTACAAGGAGACGCGAGACTTAATAGGAGATTTAACTTGAAGATCCATTGAAATATATAAATAGAATTCCTTTTTCAAATTCTCAAATGTGTAATTCAAAATTCTTGGCAATATTGAAATTTAGCTTTAATCTTATCGCAATCTTTTTCGATACAACAATAGGTTAACCATATTTTGGAGTTAACGTTTTCTGATTTCCTTCTAAGGAGAAATAAGAAATATGAAAGACGCACAAATCAAAAATTCACTATTTCTCATTTTGGTAAAAACTATACTCAGGATAAGGGTCTCCTCGTTGCCAACAGATTAAACAAAACAATTGAATATAGAAACCTAACATTACAGTAACAACCAATTTATTCTAACAAAGCTCCAAAATGTACATGTGCTATCAAAAAAAGGCCCTAGAAACCTGTGTTACCAAGGGTTTCAGGGCCTTTCCTTTTATTCCCACTCAATCGTTGATGGTGGCTTGCTCGTAATATCATAAACGATCCGATTTACATGCTCGACTTCATTCACGATTCTTACGGAGATTTTTTCTAATACGTCCCATGGGATTCTTGCCCAGTCTGATGTCATTCCGTCTACGGAAGTAACCGCACGAATGCCGACAGTATGGTCATATGTGCGCGCATCTCCCATGACACCGACGCTGCGAATGCCAGGTAAGACTGTGAAGTATTGCCAAATGTCGCGATCTAAGCCAGCTTTCTTTATTTCATCACGTAAAATGTAATCTGACTCGCGGACGATTTTTAGTTTTTCATCTGTTATTTCACCAAGCACTCGAATGCCTAGGCCTGGTCCTGGGAATGGTTGACGCCAAACGATTTCATCTGGAATGCCAAGTTCGGTTCCAAGTGCACGGACTTCGTCTTTAAATAAAGTATTTAATGGTTCAATTAATGTGAACTCCATGTCTTCCGGCAATCCGCCGACATTATGATGGGATTTGATCGTTTGCGCTGTTGCTGTACCACTTTCAATGATGTCCGTGTACAACGTTCCTTGCGCTAGGAAATCAATTCCTTCAAGTTTTGCTGATTCATCGTCAAACACATAAATGAATTCATTTCCGATGATTTTTCTTTTTTGCTCAGGATCTGTTACACCTTTTAGTTTTCCTAGAAAACGTTCTGAAGCATCCACTTTAATCACATTCATATGGAAGCCTTCTGTGAATGTCTTCATCACACTTTCCGCTTCACCTTTACGTAAAAGTCCATGATCAACGAAAATACATGTTAGTTGATCCCCGATCGCTTTATGGATAAGAACAGCGACGACCGAAGAGTCAACGCCTCCACTTAGCGCGCATAATACTTTGCGATCTCCGACAATATCTCTAATTTTCGCCATTTCCATCTCGGCAAAATTCTCCATTGTCCAATTTCCTTCGCATTTACAAACGTGGAATACGAAGTTTTTCAAGATGTCATTTCCATAAGCGGAATGTTGAACTTCTGGATGAAATTGTACGGCATACAGTTGTTTCTCTTCATTGCTCATCGCAGCAACCGGACATGTCGCACTTGTTGCATTAACGACAAAACCTTCCGGCGCTTCCTTGACTAGGTCACCATGACTCATCCAAACGACTTGCTCATTTGGCGTTTCAGAGAAAAGAACACTGTCTTCGTTAATTGTCATCGTTGCTTTTCCATATTCACGGTCTTTAGCTCTTTCCACCTCTCCACCAAAATGAGTTGTCATTAACTGCATTCCATAGCAAATGCCTAATACAGGAACGCCGAGGTCGAATAAGCGCTCATCACAGCGAAAAGCATCATCTGCATACACACTGTGTGGACCTCCCGACAAAATGATTCCTTGTGGATTTAATTCCTTGATTTCTTCAACTGTCATTGTATGAGGGTGCAATTCACTATAAACACCGAATTCTCGAATTCGTCTCGTAATTAATTGGTTATACTGACTTCCGAAGTCTAGTACAACGACCATTCCTTGGTTTTGGTATTCTGTCTTTTCCGGCATGTATGACCCTCCCGAACGATTTTAAATAAAAACTGACATTGCTCTTCTCATAGAAAGAAGAATGTCATTGTCGCATCATGTCTAATCCGTTTTTATTTTATACTTGATTGCGAGCATGGTCAACCAGCAGTTCTTTTAATTAGGTTTTCCCATAATTTTCGCACATTTTCCCATTCATTCGCCGCTGAATCACCACGGTAAATTGAGCGTTCATAAATCTCTGTCAGTGTACTCATTTCATTTGTGTTAAGATGTTGATCAATGTATTTTGCATATTCACGAAGCGTCTGACCTTGTTCACGCTTGGCCCCAAAGCGGTCAAGCCGTATGAGCAGGTCATGATACGCTTGGGCAAACGTCTCTTCCTCATTTTTCCCACGATACATCCAAATTAATACATACGGAATCCACTTTCTTCTTTGCACCGTTAACCAAACAGCGGCAGAGATAATCACAATGCAGACGGATAGAAATATAAGCCAGTTCCCCACTGAGTTAAGCTTTGGCCAAATGGAAATAGAATGTCTATATTCTTTCGGCTCATTCTTAATTTCTTCTTTTTCCTCTTCGATTGGTTGCGGTGTTTCTGGCTTCGCTTCTTCTGGATTTTGTACAGCAGGCGTGCTTCGTTCCACTTCTTCATCTTGACTATACGTAACAGGATTATAAAATCCTTTTGTTGGCTCAAACGGGACCCAGCCTTCCGTTGGAAAATACACTTCCACCCAAGAATGCGCCTCATTATTTGTTACTTGATACATCTGCGCATCTGAACCGGCTGTTCCATAATAATTGCCAGCCGTATACCCTTTTGCCCATCTAGCCGGAATTCCAACGGAACGCAGCAATGTGACCATTGATGTGGAAAAATTGTCACAATACCCACGCTGTGTTTCAAATAAAAATTGATCGACATAATCTTGATCGCCTTTTGGAATGGCTACATCAGTCTGATCGTAAGTAAATTGAGCCGCTTGAAAATATTGTTCGATCGCCTTTGCCTGATCAAACCAGTTATGTTTATCTGCCGTAATTTCCATGGCAAGTTCTCGAACTCTTTCAGGCAATGAATCTGGTAACTGAGTAAAGTGTTCTAACAAATCCGAATGATGAGAAGGCAATGCTGTCGTTGCTCGCATTTCTTTCATACTGTACGAAGTTTTTTTAAATGAAACGGCATATGTTTTTAAAAAGACCGGCTCGGCATTTTCTGAAAAAGAAGTAAACTTATCGAGATCTGGATCATATTGAAAATATCCTTCTTCATTCCCCTTTATGGCTGTCGCGGCGTATGGACGAACAATATGTGAATATGGCAATTGCATATCAAAAACGGCTTCTTTGATTTGTTCATCTTTCGTCGCAGCAAGCTCATAAGCTAATTCTCTCTCAGACTCGAACAATTCATCATCCGAACGATCCGAGGAAGTCCAGCCTTTTCCTGTGTATACATCCTTTACTTCCACTTTCCAATACTGCCGCGAAGGAGTTTTCACTTCAAAAACGACTCGATCGTCACCGTGAAACGGTCCTCCAAGCTTTGTATCATCTGGGCTATATCCGATCGATGCAACATTGCTCTGCTGACGACCGTTTTCCGCCGCTGATTTAATAAATGGTACAGGATCTGGCCAAACAGGATCAGCTTTCGGGGATATGTATCCAACCATTACACTCGACATAATGAGCACGGCAAGCGGTAATGACCATTTTAAGAATACCCCTTTCCTCTCTTCAAGCCTCTCCTCTTCAATAAATCTCTGGAAAAACAACATACCAAGTAATACAAACCCAATCACAATAATTCGTACGATCGCATACTTCCCATTATAAATCGTAAATGTATCAAGAACCGTCACATACAAAATCGTTGTAAAATAAAAAACGAAGACTTTTTTTCGCAAAATGAGCCAATATCGAAGCAAATACGCCATCAGCCATAGCAGGATAAAAAATAATAAACTTCTCGTTAAATCCGTTAAATTATACCAATTCCCTACCCAGATTCGTCTTCCGTTTTCCATTACATCAGCTACTAACGTTGGCAGCCATTCGACCATACTTATCATGCGATGCGAGAAGATAAGATGAAGAAATAGAAAGACGAAGAATGCTTTAATAGGTAGCCGTAGCCACCAAGGGCAGCGTATAAAGTATAAAAATAGGGAGATGGCAACAAATAGAACAAAATAATGCAATTCACCTGTATACGTAATTTCTGAGAGGGGGCGCAGCCATTCCCAAAGGAGCATAAAGCCAAGTACGTACAATACCATCGTATAAAAATTACGACTATGAGTCATGCTCGTCTCACCTCTGAAAAAACCGTTTGTATGTTTGTTTCATCTATTATTCGAACCCGGAAACCTCTTTGGGTAGCATGCACCCGTAATGCCGCTTCCTCCGAGTTAATTTTTTCGCCCGCCTTTTTAATGATAAAGATATGAACCCCTTCCTTGCGTTGCTTGTATGAGCCCATACTTTCAAGCAAATCCCTTGTTAACTTTGATGTAATGATGATGAGCGTTGCTTGTTGCTTCATAACTATCCCATCAGCTTTAAGCAACCCTCCCAGTGCAACACGGCTATCTGACTTCACTTTTGCAAAATGATACATACATTGTTGCTGGTGCATTTCCCCACCTTTAATCGAAAGCAGCGTCTTTTCGGCCCCAACCGAATATAATCCTACTTGACCACCGCTCTGCAAAATAGCAGTTACCGAGGAAGCGGCAAAAGTAACCATTTCTTCAAAGGTATCTGTCGGCGTTCGATCTAAAACAAAGAGCAAATCATTCGATTGCCGCAGCTCAAATTCCTTCGACATCATGTTGTTCGTCCGAGCCGATGCCTTCCAATCGATCCAAGCAAACCGGTCACCTGGCTGGTATTGCCTCACACCGGCAACGAGCGTTGTATCTTTTTGGAACTGTGTCGCCGACGCAGTCCCGCCTTGCTCAAAGCGACTTTCCATCAGACGATAACCGATATCGATAATTTTCGGATAAACGAGGACTGTTTGCTCACATGTAATCCAGCGCTCTTTCTCAATGAACCCTAATCCATCTCCTGTTTTTAATCTGACCGCATAAAAAGCATGCTCTCCACGTGGAATCTGCTCAATCTGATAATCAATTGTTATTTTCCTTTTAAAGCCGGGAAATAAAAGCTGTTTACTCCCTTTGCTATTACAATCATCTGTAAAAACATCCTCTACAAGTAAATAGAGCAAAGGAAATGGAAATGTTCTGTTTAACTCAAGCGAAACAATCAAACGATCACCTGAGGTCAATTCCTGCGGATCAACCTTTCTTGTTACCTGAAATTGCTGCAAAGGATAGGTAAATATTAAAAGCGAATATAGCGAGATCGGAAGAAAACTAAAAAATAAAAACCAGCTCACAAATCCACCTTGGAACATCGCGTATGAAAAGGCGAGCCCCACAAGAAAAAGAAGGAAAAAAAAGCGAATAAATCGGTTTATCTTATTGAAAAAACGTCTTCTTTTCCATTTTCCCCTCATTATTTTACAGCCCTTTTCACTGGTACATGCACTTTCGCAATGATGTTTTCAACTAGCTTCTCTGGGGAAATACCTTGAAACTTTGCTTCTGATTTTAAAATAATCCGATGGGAGAAAACATAGGGAGCTAAATATTGAACATCATCTGGAATGACATAATCTCTGCCTGAGCAAAATGCTAATGCTTGTCCCGCTTTCATTAATGCAATTGATGCCCTCGGGCTTGCTCCTAAATAGATTTGTTGGTGCTCTCTCGTCTTATTTGCCATTTCCACAATATATTGTTTAATTACTTCTTCAACATATACTTCTTTCACTTGCTGTTGAAGCTCTCTTAATTCATGAAGTGTGATGACGGGATCAAGCTCATCAATTGGTGCAATCTTTTGCGATCGCGTCAACACCTCGATTTCTTCATTCATTGATGGATATCCCATGTTTAACTTCATTAAAAATCGATCAAGCTGCGCCTCTGGCAGCGGATACGTCCCCTCATATTCGATCGGATTTTGTGTAGCCATGACAAAAAATGGTCTTTCTAGCTGCAATGTCACTCCATCAACCGTCACACTTTTTTCTTCCATCCCTTCAAGCAATGCTGATTGCGTTTTTGGCGATGTTCGATTAATTTCATCCGCTAAAATAATATTTCCAACAATTGGACCGGGGCGAAAAGTAAATTCCATTTCCTTAGGGTTATAAATCGAAACACCAAGAACATCGGAAGGCAATAAATCGGGGGTGAATTGGATTCTTTTAAAGGTTGCATTGACAGATTTAGCTAAAGCTCTCACCATCATTGTTTTTCCAACGCCCGGAACATCTTCGAGCAAAACATGCCCTTCTGCTAAAAGAGCGACAAGGCTTAATCTCGCAACGTCGGTTTTTCCAATCATGACTTTCTCAATATTTTGGATAATTTTTTTGATTTGTTGCTGCATCATATCATGGTTCATCTGCACACACCTGCCGTCATTTTTTTCTCTTACTCCATATATTCTGTTAAAAGGTGAAAAAACCTCTTGTAAGTACAAAGTTCTACACAAAAAGAACGTACTACCTTATTATAACGAAAAAAAGAGACAGATTTAGCTGCCTCTCAATCTTTCCAAAAGTCATCAAACACAGTCACAGGCAGATGCCGTTTATGTTTTGATTTTCGAAATAATGCTTCAATTGTATTTTTCGCTGTTTCAGAAACGGCTTTCCCTTCAAGATAATCGTCAATTTCTTCGTATGATACACCTAATGCCACTTCATCTGGTAGCATCGGTCGATCATCTTCTAAATCAGCCGTTGGTACTTTCATATATAAATGCTCTGGGCAATCGAGTTCCTGTAAAAGCTGTCTTCCTTGCCTTTTATTCAGCCGGAAAATAGGCACAGCATCTGATGCGCCATCTCCATATTTGGTGAAAAATCCCGTCAAAGCTTCCGCAGCTTGATCTGTTCCAAGCACGACACAATTATATGTTGCTGCAATGCTATATTGGGCTTTCATCCGTTCCCGTGCTTTTTCATTCCCTTTTGTAAAGTCTGTAATTTCAATGCCGGCTTGTTTTAATGCAGCTGTACTTGCATCGACGGCTTCTTTAATATTGATTTCGTATGTTTCGCTCGGTGAAATAAAAGCAATTGCATCTTCGACATCATTCATATCTGTTTGTGTACCATATGGTAGCTTGACAGCAATAAATGTATAATGATCGTTATTAGCCCCGTCCCGCTCATTTAATTCATCAACAGCCATTTGTGCGAGTTTCCCGACAAGTGTAGAATCCTGTCCACCTGATATTCCTAGCACAAATCCACGAAAGAATGAATGTTTCTCCATATATGACTTTAAAAAATCGATACTTCGACGTATTTCCTTTTTGGGATCAATATTCGGTTGAACTTTTAGCTCCTCGATAATCTGACGTTGCAGTTCTTCCATTTTGTTCACTCCCACTTCAGCATTATTTTCTCACACTATTTTAGAACAAAGTTGATTTCCGCTTTAGGCGGACGCTCCGTAAGCTTACTCAAGTCAACAGGATGGGATATGCTCGTTGTCCCATAATGGCGAGTCCTATTAGGCTTCCGCGGATCTCACGTAGACCGTTGATCCCGCTAGAGTAGCAGCATTCCACTTCAATCAATGGAATCTATTGTGAATTAACATTCCCGTTTAACAAAGCTATTTTTTCAAGGCATGCACTTTTTCCTTAATCGCTTCAATGTTTCTCATTTTATTATCCCAGCAATCTTGGCTTAAATCGACGGGATATTCTTCGGGGTTGAGCGACCGCTTATATTCATCCCAAAGAACGTTCAAACTTTCCGCCGCATATGCTTGAATCTCTTGAAGAGTTGGCAATACATATACAAGTTCACCCTTTTCAAAAATGGGCTGATGCAAATCTTTCGCTTCAAAGTTTGTCACAAATTTACTTATATATGTGTGGACAGGATGGAACATCTTTAATCGTTCCTCGTGTTCGGGTGTTTCATTCCACAGTGTAATATAGTCACCTTCTGATTTATGGTTTACCCTGTTAATGATCCGATACACTTTTTTCTTTCCTGGCGTTGTTACTTTCTCCACATTGGCAGAAATTTTAATCGTATCTTCCATTTCACCCAATTCATTTTCAATTGATACGATTTTATAAACAGCGCCTAATGCCGGCTGATCATAAGCGGTAATCAGCTTTGTGCCAATTCCCCATGAATCTATTTTTGCTCCTTGAGCCTTTAAATGTAAAATTGTATATTCATCTAAATCGCTAGACGCAAAGATTTTGGCGTCTTGGAAGCCCGCATCATCAAGGAGTTTTCTCGCTTCCTTCGACAGGAACGCCATATCACCGCTGTCCAGTCTAATTCCGAGAAAATTAATCCGATCACCAAATTCTTTCGCTACTTTAATCGCTGTCGGCACTCCCGAGCGCAACGTATCATACGTATCAACTAAAAATACACAGTCCCGATGAGTTTCTGCATATTTTTTAAATGCCGTATACTCATCTCGATATGCTTGTACCATTGAGTGGGCATGAGTTCCAGCTACGGGCATGCCAAATAATTTCCCAGCTCTGACATTGCTCGTTGCTTCAAAGCCGCCGATAAACGCCGCTCTCGTTCCCCATAAAGCTGCGTCCATTTCTTGCGCTCGCCTTGACCCGAATTCTAATGCGATTTCTTTCCCAACAACTTGTTTAATACGAGAGGCTTTCGTTGCAATCAATGTTTGGTAATTCACAATGTTAAGCAACGCCGTCTCTAACATTTGTGCTTCTGCGAGGGGTGCTTCAATTTGCATAATCGGTTCATTATGAAAAACGATCTCCCCTTCACGCATCGAGCGAATCGTACCTGTAAACCGCATATTTCTTAAATATTCAAGGAAATCAGCTTCATAACCGATTTCTTCTAAATAATGCAAATCACTTTCAGTAAAACGAAAATTCCGTACGTAATGAATCGCTTTTTCTAAGCCGGCAAAAATCGCATAGCCGTTAGAAAAAGGCATTTTGCGAAAATATAAATCAAATACTGCTTTACGATTATGAATTCCGTCTTGCCAATACGTCTTTGCCATATTAATTTGATACAAATCCGTATGTAGCATCAAGCTATCATCTTCATAATGGTACTTCATTACTGTGCCACTCCTTAGTTTCCAGTTCTAATTACTTTTGCACCGAGTGTGTTTTCAAAATGCCCTAATGCCCAGTCATGACCGGCTGCATTAAAGCTAGCAACCGCATCCGCATGGATCACAATCGCATAGCCTTTGTTATATGCATCGATGGCTGTATGCAAGACACAAATATCGGTACATACACCACATATATGCACTTCTTCGATTCCTCGTTCACGAAGCTTCATATCAAGATTCGTTCCTGCAAAAGCGCTATACCTTGTTTTATCCATATAATACATATTTGAATCATTTTCATATTGACGATATAACGTAGCAAGGGAGCCAAATAAATCCCTTCCAGATGTTCCCTCTATATTATGGGGAGGGAAAAGCTTCATTTCTGGATGGAGCACATCGTTTTCCAGATGTTTGTCAATCGCTAATACGACGAATTCTCCTGTTGCTAAGAATTCCTTCGTCAAGTTAACGATGGCCTCTTCTATTTCCTGGCCCGGTTTCCCGCATGTTAGTTTTCCATCATCCGCAACAAAATCATATGTATAATCAACATTTAATAATGCTCTTTTTGCCATTTTACTTCCCCCCGAAAGATTTTAGTGTTTCAATCAAAGAGTCCGTATATTGCTCAACATGAAGATCGGCTTCAATATCGGCGTTTTGAAACGCACATGTTTTCATTCCAACTGCTTTGGCGGGAATCAAATCCAATGCGCGATCGCCAATCGCCCAATCCAAATCGTATTTTTCATGCAAATATTGATAAGCACCAATATCTGGTTTGCGCGGATAGCCATCATCATCAGGACTAACGATTTCAGTAAAATATTGAATGAGTCCCCACTTCTCTAGCAGCTCTTTAGTCGATGCCCTCGTACGATGAGTGACAATCACATTCACTTCCGCCGCCGCCAATACTGCTTCAATCCCTTCAAAAGGAGGACTTCCGGCTTCTGCTTCAGCGTGATCCAATTCCTTAAAACGATCCCGATAGTTTTCCGAGATACCAAAATGGGCAAATGCCTCCTTTGATGTACGCTTCAGCCAACGAAGCGCTTCTTTTCGATCTATCTGCTTTTGATGCACCTCTTCATAGACCGTACAAAAACTATTCAAAATTGCTGGATATGTATCGAAAATTGTCCCATCTAAATCCCATAATAATCTCATGAAACATCACCTTTTCTTATATTAATTAAAGATTACCACATTTTTGCGGACAATTATCTTTTTTGTATATATTTTAAGCCTTCCCTTTTTGCCAAGTTCGATAATTCATTTTCGTTAATAAAAGTGGAAACCGCTTCTGCATTCGTTTTTGAGTATTCCCTTAATGACCACCCAATCGCCTTTTGAATAAAAAACTCTTTTAAATGAGACGTTTGTTTAATGATCGAAAATAATAAATCCACATCGGTTTGTTCTTTATATTTGAGTTGAAATAAAATCATCGTACGCTTGAGCCAAATATTATCAGATTGAAGCCATCGTTCGCCACGCTCTTTTATTAAATGCGGATATTTACTAAATAAAGCACCAACTAAATGAGTGGCAATCGTATCAACCGTATCCCACCATGATTTCTTCTCAATTAAAAATTGCAAGAGATCAAGATGCTCTACCTCTAGCTTCTTTTTGTTTCTTACGAGCATATCAACGGCTGCATACTGAAATTCACGCTCAGGAAGACACCATAATTCCTTTATTATTGTTTCCGCATCTTCTGAATCGAATTGGAACTCCCTTATGAATGGTTTGGAAAGTTCCCTTCTTTCTACTGATTTCAATCCTAAGAAGGGAAAGTGTTTTTTCATATATCTTTCCATTGGTCCAGCGTTTTCTATATTGCGTGCGTTAATGAAGGTTTGTTTTAATAGTGAAAATCGTTCCTGATTATCCATTTTATCCTCCCGCTTTTTTCTACAAATCATTTTACCATAACTTTATTAAACAGAAAGAGGCCGACGTAACGACAATCGGCCTCTGTATATATGAATGATTAATTTCTCTGCTGTTGCAGCTTCATAAGATGATTTTTTCTCATCGCTGGTAAAGCAATCCCTACAATGATGACTGTGTATGGAAATTTCCCATCAGCGAAAAGCCATTCGGCAAAAGAAACGGGAGTAAAAATGCCGTAAAAAAAGATCATTAAAAACAAGTAAAATCTTTTCCACTTCTTTTCTCTATTCATTTATGGAGCTCCTTTGTACTGTTAATCAAGAGCAATGGTTTGATGAATGGATAGCTGGGAAGAAAAATCAATCTTTGGGCCAGCCGACTGTTGAAAAAGCTTTTTCTCCACACCAAGAAAATAATTCTTATATGAAGCAGCTTTCACACTGTTCGATGCTTCTACGTAAATTCTTCCCTCTTTAAATAGGGTCATTTCGGCACCGCTCACACTCCCATCATTCTCGGAAATCGTAGCCGCTGCTACATGTTTCATGCTTGGGATAATAAAAAAACGAATATCCCTTTCTAACTTTGTAGCGAGTTGATCATTACTTCTCAACTCTTGAGTAAGCACGTCGTTAAGCGCTCTTCTTTTTATTTCGTTATCACTATCTTGGCTGTATGCAGGATTTCTCCGTAATTGATTGATCTGTTTCTCAACTTTTTCCGCGATTGTTTCTGGCTGGGATTCATCCTCATCCCAAGTTAACGTACGTTCATATTCATCAATCGAATCCCATATTTCTTCGTACAACACCGCAGTTGCCGCAAGACTTGCTTGCTGTGCAGTCGTATTCGCTTTTTCTTTTACGGCAAGAACTTGCGTTAAATTAACAACAAAAACAAAGAGAATCATCATGACGGATAGTAGCCCTAACATGAAGACGATAACATTCCCCGATTCGTTTTTCATAATAACTTTACACACCTTCACTCAATCACCCTACCTTTTGCAGTAGATGAAAAAGAATAAGAGGGAGACCGACCGAAAATCTTTTCTGGTAGAAAAACAAATGTAATATTGGCATGAACGGTCGCTGTATAATTTTTTCCACCTTGAATCGGTGCACTTTGAAAGGTAAGGTAATTGCCGCTAGCACCAACGATTTCTTTTGCTGCATGAGCAGCTTCGGACGCGTCCTCTGTCAATGAATACACTTTCCCTGCTTCATTAGCAGCAGATTGAACTAACACAACGGCATGGACGGTGACAATTAACTGCCACATGATGACGATGAGTAAAAGGGCGAATGGAAGAATTCCTAAAAATTCAATCGTAGCCGATCCTTCCTCATTCTTCATATTCTGTTTTACGTTCATCATGTGAAAAATCCCCTTTCTTCAAATCTGTGTTCAAAAAGGAGGATAAAAAGGACCAAGAAGTTCGAGGCGGCGCAGCTTTGATCAGCGGAGCATATGCTTTTAATACGCGAGCAGTGAGCTTGTACAGGATGTACTGACTTCTGTGTTGCCCACAGGACGTGGGCGCTTTTAACAGAAGTTCCGCTTTCGCCAACGAAGAAATTCGACGTGTCATTTTTACCGGACTTTTTTGAACAGCCTCTTTACACCAATACTTCATTTTTATGAACATGCAAGGAACTCAAACCTTCCCTCCATTTCAAAACGAAACATGTCAAGATGACGACAAACACTGGAAAGAAAATTGTATTAAGAAAAATCTGCGCAATCAATATAGCAGCATAAGATGTTGTAATCGATAAAATCGCATAGTTTAGTAATGTACCAATAATTAATTCGGTTAAACCAAATAATGATATAAACAATATGATTTTAATGTGATGCTTTCGAAAGATCTGCATGCTCTCTTTTACGCTTTTCCAAACCGATTTCTCATCAATTAATGCAATAATGGGTGCGGTTATAAATACGGACAGTAAAATAATGCCAGGGATCATATAGAAGATAAATCCGATGACTGTAACAAATGATAAGATTGTAATAAAAACAAAAAGATTGAAGCCTTGAATGACAAAAATATAGAAAGCATTCTTTAACGGCTTTTCTCTTCCTTCATTTTCATTCACCGTAAATTTCACAAATGGAATCTGCACATATAAAAACATGAACAATGTAATAAGCGAATAATAGATATCAGCGACTGAAAAGAGTCCGCCAGCGCTTGGTGTTATCGCATAGATAAAATTCGTTAAAAAAGAATGAAACATTAAGATTGGCACTTGCACAATAAAAATCATAAGCAGGAATTTTTCATATTTTCCTGTAAATAACGAAAATGCAAATGAAATTGGTTTATCCATTGTAAAACTCCCGATCTATATTTTTCTACTGGATAAGTTGAAATAAATAACATACATATAAATGCGGAAAGTAAACACCGTTGACTTCCGTTCCAGGCGGACGGGTGGTGCCGCTTCGCCCCTTGGGGTCTCACCTGTCCCGCTCATCCCCCAAGAGTCGCCGCCTTTCACTCCAATCAACTAGGTATGCATCTGTTTAAAAACCATTATGAGAATCTTAATTTCAACTTATATATTGAGAAGCAAAACCTCTCAAGTTATTTCTTCGATCAGCCAGCATTTGTTCATTTATTCTATACAATTCTTTTTCAATCACTTTGATTTGTTCTTCTTCCGGCAAATGGAAAATACCTTTTTCGAATGTTAAATCTTGTAATGTTCTCGCCAACTCTTTTTTTGACCCAAGCATTCCTCTTATAAAATCCCAACTTTGCTTAGGGATTTGCTTATCAAGGTTATATGTTTTTAGTGCTTCATAAAAAGATGATAGGAGATCAAACTTTTCGGAGATGATTTTCCCTTGTTCATATTGCAAGATTGCCAGCTTTGCCAGCACTTCATTCGTATAATCAATATCATCATCTGTAATAATATTTCGCTTTAGAATCGTATTGTCATAATAATTTTCATAGTTTTTGTATAAATCGATAAATCTTACATGTAGTTGCTTAACTTCTTTAAATAGGGCCAAGCCCTCCATTAGTACTTTGTCGGCTGTTTCGTTCGTAAAAGCTTCAACGACTTGAATCGTATCGCTGAAAAATTCTGGATTAATAAGACTCCGTTGACCAGTCTTGTTAAATATTTGATTACTAGATCCAACCATGATCGTTAAAGGAAGCAATGCTTGCTTATATTCTTCCTTTGGACCATCATCAAGCGAAATAACAGCATGGCCTTTTACATTTTCCGGTTTATTACCGTGATAGAAGACTAAATAATATTTGCGATTATTCACTTCATAGGCAAATGGGTTCAATGTATAATGCTCTAACCACTTTTTATATTTCGTAGCTTTCCTCATTAATTTATCTGTTTCCATCTATCATCCCACCTTTGAAACGTTGAAGGCTCTAGAGTAACTTAGCTTCCTTTCGAGCAAATGAACCATTACTTGCCAAATATACTTTTGATCTTTAATCCAAATTTAATTGCCTGTGTTGTCTTTGGGAATTTTTGGGTGAACTTTGTCACGAGTGCTTTCGCTCCAGCTTTTGCACCATCTCTAAGCGCTTTTGCACCGGCTTTAATCGAACCCCAATTATCTGCAACAAGCTTAGTTAATCTCGAAGCTCCCCAGATTACCGCCCCACCAGCGATCAGAACTGCCCCCGCTGTTTGTCCACCTGGAATCGCCGCTGCGACTGTTCCCGCATGAAAAAGCGTCTCACCTAAACTACTCGTTGCATCTGCAACCGCTGAAACCTTTTGTGAGGTTTGCGCATCGCTTTTAATTACATCAACCGCTTTTCCTGTTTTAAACCCTGTTTCAAAAGCGGCAAAACCAGCGCCGATCGCGGAAGCCGCAACATTAAATTTGGAAATTGCACCTACCGTACTTAACGAACTAACACTACCTCTTGCACCAGCCTGTGATGTTCCGATAACTCCTTTAAGAGTTAGGAAGTCCTTTCCAGCCAGGATTCCCGTCTTTGTATAATCATATGTATCCTTAGCCGCAATCGCACCATCGATATACCACGGTGCTTTATCTCCCAGCCCAACCTTTACACCATTTAAGAATAAACCGGTGGCAAAGCTGCTTCCAACTTTTAATGGATGATTACCAGGATCAAGAAAGTCGCCAATCATACCAACTTGGCCACCAATAATGTCTGAGCCAACGTATTTTCCAACCTCATACCCATACGGAAGGTCGATCCCCATTAATTGGTCACCCGATAGACGAGGAGCCGCTGGCGTTACACGATTACCATTTTGATCTAAGCCCCCAAACATCCACGGCGGCAGACCGTTATATCCGGGTAAATTCCAAGGACCACCGCTATAACCTGGAGCGTTCCACGGGACTCCGTTCATAGAGCCTGGAGTGTTCCATGGAGTGCCATCATAGCCGAGCCCCCCATTAAAGCCCGGGGTGTTCCACGCGTTGCCATCGTAGCCTGGTCCCCCATTAAAGCCTGGTGTATTCCACGGAGTGCCATTATAGCCTGGTCCTCCATTAAAACCTGGTGTATTCCACGGAGTGCCATCGTAGCCTGGTCCCCCATTAAAGCCTGGATGTAACCATGGGTTCATATACCAAGGAGTACTAGACCATGTCGTTCCATTCCAATCATTACCGCCTTGGCTAGACGACTCACTCCATGAATTACCTTGCCAACTATTCCCTTCCCACGTTAAATCACCAGCATCCCATGGATTTCCTTGCCATGAATTACCGTTCCACGAATTCCCTGTCCACGGTTGGGCAGCCATAACTGGCAAAGCGAAGGTTTGTATGAATATAAAAAATAGTGCTATTAGGGCTGCTATTCGATTCAAGGTTTTTGCCTTTCGCATGGTTAATACCTCACTTTTTTTCACTCATGGCTGCATGATTCATATGTTCGATTGATATTTTTCTTCAATTTGTTTTTTCAGTTCTTCCACTTTTTCAATATTTAAATTTTCTAGATCACTTGTCATTTCTTTTTGTGTTTCATTTACAAGCTCGTCGATTTGATCTCTTCGTTTATTTAGCTCATCCATCTGGTTAATATCGATTTTTCCTTCATCATACATAATCGATAAAAATGAACTAATATTTATAAATTGTTGCGTTGCTCGTGATCCCCAATCATTGGAATATTCAAGGATATCGAAGTTTTGTTCAACTCGCTGTGCATCTGCATCATCCACTAATTGATCCTTCCATTCACGCCATCTTTCCAGCACTTCGTCTGCACGCTTAAACTCCTCTTCAAGCTCCTCACCGTTCGTTACCGTCGTATACGTACCATTGGAAATTTTAGCAACTTCTTTTAATTGCCTTTGCGCCTCTGAATCTACATTAAAGCCGATCACATTAATAATTGGAGCAATATTCGATTCACTAAAAGACTTTGCGACCGCAACGGGATCACCATCACAAGTTTCAACACCATCGCTTACAAGGTAAATGAGGTTTGTGTTGGTCTTTGCATCAAATGGTTCCAGTCCTTTTTTTGCTTCTTCTAAAGCAGCAGCAATCGGCGTCCATCCACTCGGCTGAAATCGATTTAGCGCTTCATCGAAGGCTCCCTGTTCGTACGTTGAAAATCCGTACACTTGCTCAATGCTTGTACATGATAATTGTTTATCAGCTTGAGAGCCTGTCCCTTTATGACCATAAACACGCAATGATACATTTGCGTCTTCGGGTACATTCGCGAGAAATGCCTTGATGGCATCTTTTGCATGTTCCATCATGCTTTTCCCACTGATGACTTCTTTCATACTTCCACTCGCATCTAAAATAACTTCAATATTGTAGTTTTCTTTAAAGTGAAAACGACTATCTGGTAAATTCGGATCTCCAGACATTGAAAACTCCCATTTATTGATCAGGTCATCTGGATTAGGAAAATCAGTGGCGACTTGTGAGTAAACGTATTGAAAATATTGATCATACGCCTCCTCACTTGCATCCTCAGCGAGCACTGGCATATCTTTGATTTCCTCTATTACCTTTGTTTCCACCTCATCGGAAAGGACTTCCTGGTCGGCAAATTTTCCAGGTGACTGCAAAATTAAGTCAGAGGCTGTTTTAGGAATAGGCGGTACATCTTTGAAGAATTGAGCCGCTTCTTCCCCCTTAGTCGGATTTTCATCGATTCCCTTCTGTTCCCCATCCGTCTCTTTTTCTTGCATCTCACTTGAATCTGTTTGATTTTCTACTTCCTTTACTTCCGATTTTTGCTTACTAGAACAACCAGCAAGGAAAAGGAGGCAGATGATGAATAATACGATGTACCTTCTCATAAAGCTCTTCCTCCTTTTCGGTATTAACCAATTTGATCAATGAATTTTGTGAACTTTTGCAACACTTTTTTTCCAAATTCTTTATCATCGCCAAATGCGGTTGAAATAAGCCCGACAGCAATAACAACAACAGCTGCGATTCCAATCCACTCAAGCGTTTGTGATCCTCTTTCATTACGGATCAAATTTTCCAATTTATTCGTGCATATTACGTACATTTCAGTTAGTTTTTTCATTTTTATTTCCTCCTAATTAAATAAAGTAAATATACTATTTTCACCATAAATTAAATTTAAGAGCATTAGACCAGCAATAATTAAAATCGATACAGGAGCAACGATAAAGGTTGTCACTAATGTCACTTTAGGTGATGCTTTCGCCGCCAATTCCTTAATTTGCTCTTCCCTAAGCTGCCTTAATGCCTCCGCTTGGACTTTAAACGTCGTTGCAATTGGAACACCAAGCTTCTGCCCTTGAATCAACGCTTTAATCAATCCTTGGAATTCTTGATTATCATTTCTTTCCAATAAATTGCGATAAGCAGTATCTCGCGGGACACCTAAATCAATTTCGTAATTAAATCTAGAAAACTCTTCCCTTAAAGGGCCATCGAAAAAGCGAATCACCTCCTTTAGTGCTTGGTCTAGACTCACCCCCGCCTGAAGACTTGTACTGATCGTATCTAAAAAGTCAGGCAAATCGAGCCTAAGTGCTTCTTGACGCTTTTTTGCTTGTAATCGAACAACCATAATCGGAATAAAATAGCCGAGGAGCGGCAACAGGATCAACCCATATTGCGAAAAAGGAAGTCCGATTATAAAGCCCAGCATCCCCGCAAAAAAACCGACAATTAGCATAAATATTTTTAGACCTTGAAATCGCGGAACCGTTAATTGATAAATGTTCCCTGATTTTTTCAGCCAAACAGCCACGTCTTGATTTTCACTAAAAAAATTAATCCGTTGTCCTAAATCTGAAAACTCGTCCGCGTATTTGGTGACTTTTTGAATGACTGATACTCTCTTGCTTACTCTTTGTTTCGGCTTCGCAAAGGTGTCCGTATGAGTAACCTCTGATACATGCTCGAGTAATAGCCGTTTGTCCTTCATATAAACAGATAAGTGCCTGATCGTTAAGACGATCGTGAACCAAAATAAAATAACACAAAGAATGATTAATGCATCCATTTCGTTACACCCTAATATTCGTAATTTGGCGAATAAGTAAAAAAGAAAGTACAATTCCGATTAAAAATAAAATCAAAATAATAATTCCCGGGCCCGTCCAAAGCGGATCAATGAACCCCTCGATAATATTGTTCATAACAAGCAAGATGAAAATAGGTAACGCTGGAACAATAAATGATATATATCTTTGTTCGGAAGTCATTGTCTTGATTACTTGGTTTAAGACTTTCCGATCTTCCAGTGTATTGGCCATCGATTCAAGCGTTAATGCCAAGTTTCCCCCCGTCTTTTTCTGAATGAGCAAAGTTGCGATAAAAAGCTGGAATTCTCTCGATTTATTTCTTGCCTGAATCGATCTCAATGTACTTTCCAATGGCACTCCGAGTTTAAGTTCCTGTGACATTCGTTTAAATTCAGGACCCGCCGGTGCGGAAATTTCCCTTGCCACGATGTCGATTCCTTGATTAATCGTTAATCCAGAGCGCACCGCATTCCCAAGCATTCTACACACTTCTCCAAGCTGCTCATTAAACCGTTCCTCATATTTATTTTTTCGGAGATAGAACAATGTGAAATGGACAATGAGCAACATGCCAATTGCGATGAAAATACTTAAAATAAGAGGCATGTTAAACATATTGACGAATAACAATAGTAAAACTAAAAAGCCTAAAATATGAACGCCCATATACTCAGAAGGGAGTAAATGTAGATTGGCACTTTGTAATTTATTTGTTAATACTTCTGCACTTTTCGATTGGTCATAACGATCACCCCAGACGCTAATAACACTTTTTCTTTTTTCTTCTGGGAACCAATGATGGACTCGCTTTTGCCATTCCTTTTTTTGACCTCGATAGCCTAAATAATAATAGCCCGCCCAAATAAGAAGTAATACAGCCAAGCTATATAGTATGGGCACACTCCAATCCATTCGCTTCAACTCCCTTCACAGTGAAGATGGATGGATTAATTTCAATTCCATACACCTTCATACGCTCTAAACATTTTGGTATGATGCCAGTTGCAATGAACTCCCCCATTACATGCCCATTCTCATTCATACCTGTCTTTTTAAATCGAAATATATCTTGTACTTGTATTCGGTTATCCTGACTAACAAATACTTCTGAGATGTTTATGATCTTTCTAGTACCATCACTTAATCTTTCTGCTTGAATAATATAGTCAAGTGCACCGACGATGTATTCTCGGATAATATGGGTTGGTAAGTCCATACCGGCCATGACAACCATCCCTTCCACCCTACTAATCGCATCGGCTGGTGTATTCGCATGTACCGTAGTAAGTGAACCTTCATGTCCCGTATTCATTGCTTGCAGCATATCAAACGCTTCTGCGCCACGGACCTCGCCGACGATAATCCGATCGGGTCTCATCCGCAATGAATTTCGAACGAGCTGCCTGATCGTCACTTCTCCCTTTCCTTCCACGTTTTGTGGCCGTGCTTCCATACCAACGACACTTGTGCGATTAAGTCGCAATTCTGCTGAGTCCTCAATTGTTATGACCCGCTCGTATTCAGGAATGGCTTTCGCGACCGCATTTAGCAATGTTGTTTTTCCACTGCCCGTTCCACCGGAAATTAATATATTTGTTTTCATCCGAACGAGCGCTTGAATAAACTCAGCCATAGGCTCATTCAATGAATGAAAGGCAAGCAAGTCCTCCATTTCAAAAGGCGTCTTTTTAAATTTCCGAATCGAAATAAGCGTTCCATTCAAGCTAATTGGCGGGATGACTGCATTCACACGGCTTCCATCTGGTAATCTCGCATCAACCATAGGCGAGCTTTCATCTAATCTTCGTCCGAGTGGTGCAACGACACGATCAATAATATGACGAACATGCGCTTCATCCTTAAATGCTACATTCGACTTCTCGAGTCGGCCTTTTTTTTCGACAAATACTTCGCTCGGTCCATTGACTAAGATCTCGGTAATTTGCTCGTCGTTTAATAATGGCTCCAGTGGACCGAACCCAACACTCTCATCGATTAAACGAGTTAGTAAATCATCTTTTTCATGACGGGGAATAATGACCTTTTCTTCCGCCATAAATTGGTTAACCAATCTTTCAATCGTCAACCTTTTTTCCCCTTCTGAAAGACTTATAAGTTGTTCGAGATTCGTTTCACCTAGTAAACGTAATTTATAATGTTCTACCAATTCATCAATATATGGATTTGCTAAAGAAACATTTGATTCTACAACTGTTTCTTTTATTTTTGATCGATCAAACTTCTTTTGGAAGAGTGACATACTGACGCCCCCTCTCTATACATTTTTGTTTTCACTCAGTTATTTCAACATTGAGTGGACCCATTTATGTACATCTTTTGCGGCCGGGATCATTTTCTTTTCTTTTTGAACACTTCTAACCGGTCGACCTTGATTAATTGCCGCTTGGACCCCTTTTATGTCCCTTTTTATTTCTGCTGAGATCGGATATTGAACAAACCGTTCTAAATCTTTTTTATTCAATTCATTTTCACGGCCTTTTTCGTTAATAATCAGCTCCAGCCGCCCCTCCGATTCGATCCCTAAGCGTAGCAGTAGTTCCTCCACATGTTTCAATACACGAATCGATGGTGTATCCAACGTCATGACATAATAAATTCGGTCAGACTCTTCAAGCGCCGCATATGTAACTTCATCCATTTCAGACGGAAGGTCGACAATAATAAAGTCATAACTGCGACGGCAAGCCCGTAATAAACGAGTGACAAAGTCCCCATCAATGCTTTCCGCTAGCTCCGCATCTCGTGGGCTAATTAAAATTTCCAGTTTGGAAGATGGCTCATTTTCCGATATATTCCGAATATGATTGTCATTTATTTCGTGTATAACAGGTTTTAAATCGATTAACGATCTGTTTCCTTCAACTCCAAAAAAGGTTTCTGCGCCTCCATATTGAAGGTTTAAATCAACAAACAACACTTTCGCTGTTGATTCAAGTTTAAGTGTTTGAGCAAACGCGGAACTAAGAAACGTTTTTCCTACTCCGCCTTTTCCACTATAAAAAGCAAACACTTGACCGCTTCCCCTTTTGAATCCACTTGTAGCCGCGCCTTCCGCGACACCTGCCTTAATCGAAGCAATTCCCCTAATCCGCTCCTCTAAAATATCCATTTCGTCAGGAATGACCATATAATCCGTTGCTCCCGCTCGAATGATTTCACGTAACATATGAAAATCCTGACGATCATGAATATATAAGATCGCTATTTGCGGATTTTCATTAACAAGAAACGAAATGATATCTTGGGGAGGTTCCGTTTCATTTTGCAAAACAAGTGCAATGTTGGAATAATATTGATCAAATTCAGCTCGTAGTTGATTCGGTTTAATTAATTTGATTTCAAATCGAGCTTCAAGACTTTCTTGGATCGCATCATACAAATCATTTGGTTCTCCAATGACCAAAAGGCTTTTTTGCATGTTCATGAATGAGTACCTCCATCGTTCACTCTTACTTTTTCTCCACTAAATTGGGAAATTTATTCCGCTTTCCCTTCTTCAGCTTCGTTCTCCTCTTTAGCTTCTTCTGCTTTTTCAACCGCTTGCTCTTTTGCGGCTTCTTCCTTTGCGGCATTGTCATCAGCTTCTACTTTCAGATCAGGATTTGCCATTTCCTTTTCTACTTCAGCTTCTAATTTGCCAACGTTTGCTTTTACGATCCGAACACTATCCGCATAATTTTGCATATGTATAAGTTGTGGAGCTGTATCTAACGGTATTTCAAGTTGAACTCCTTTAAATTTATTGCTTTCCTTCGCTACCCGTGATACTTTTACGTCTTTCATAAAAAAGCTTGTCTCTTCTTTGTTATCAAAGCGATGTGAGACGATGATATCAACCCGGTCTAATGCCTCAAGCGGTTCATCGAAAATAATTCTGTCTGATTCCATTAAAGTAATCAGACGATTATTCTCTTCAACAACGGCTGACGCCTGCTTTAACATATTTTTCGTAATCATATCACCAGCTGATAATGGAACAATCGAAACCTTATTGATCAACTCTTCAACATTCGTAATATGATACTCTTTTAGATATTTTTGAGGTATTTCTTCCAATGTCACATCTTCTGGTCGAATCAGTGCTCTTGAAGATACATCCACATTCGCGACGACAACTTCTGCCATTGTTCCTAAATTCGTATTTAACGATTGAACCTTCTTCAATATAAGAAATCCTGCGGTTAGAGCTAGTAATAATGAAATAACGAAAAATATAATTGCTTTTCTCTTTGACTCTAGCATTTCTTTCCCTCGTTTCCTTCCGGCTTAATCAGATGTAAATATAACCAATTATGTAATTTTATTTAAGTAAATAACATGTTCACAAAATGGTCAAATGGACATAAAGTAAAGAAAAACGTTCACTATGAGTATGTTCCTACAACGTCTTTCTTATTTTTAGTGCATTAGACTTAATAAAAGCAGGACAAAAGAAGCTATATTGATATAGATCACCACAAAGAACACGCTTTCATTTATTCCCTAGGATTAATGATTCATTTTTCATATTTTTGTAAATGTAAATAAAAAAGACCTATCTCATTTTCCGTGAGATAAGTCTTATAGTGATATAAAGCACAATGTTATTTATTGTTTGTGTTTTTATTTTTAGGTGATGCAGTTGCTGGTGGCAGAAAGATTTGTACTTTAGTACCTTGTCCTTCTTTACTAGTAAATTGAATCGTTCCACCATGATCTTCAATGATTTTATAGCAAATCATGACTCCAAGGCCAGTTCCTTTTTCCTTATTTGAATAGAATGGCTCTCTCAAACGTTTTAACCGTTCCTTTGCTATCCCAATCCCTTCATCATTGATTTCTATCGTAGCATATCCATTTGGCAGGGTAGCCGTTCTTATATGAATCGTCCCCCCGATCGGCATTGCCTCGATCGCATTTTTAATCATATTAATTATGACTTGTTTAATTTGTTTTGATTCACAATACACCTGTGGTGCTTCATTGAAATCCATACAGATCTCCACATTATGTAGAAGTGCCTCTGGATTCATAAACGAAATCACATCTTTGACAATATCATTAATATTGCCATTTTTCAGTTTCATTTCTTGTTGCGGCTTCGCAAGCACTAGAAATTCATTCATAATGAATTCAATTCTCTCAATTTCCGAAGTAATGATCTGACTATATTTACTGTTCGTTTCTTCAGCAAGTAGTTGGACAAAGCCTTTTACAGATGTTAACGGGTTTCTAATTTCGTGGGCAATTCCCGCTGCTAATTGACCAACTGCTCCTAATTTATCCAGTTGTTTAATTTGATTTGTCTTTTCCTTTAATTCTGTAATATCTTTAAAAACACTAATATGTCTCGCCACCACTCCACGCTCATCAACAATTGGAGTAATTTCTATTCGCAGCCATCGTGGAGTCTCATATAATTCCCCTTTGATCTCGAATTCCATTTCCCGCGCTCCGGGGCTTGAATCAATGAAAAACTCGAGAAACATCTCACGATCTTTATCTTGAAATTTTTTAAGGATGTTTAGTGGCTCTCTGTAAATTTCATCAATATTGATTTCCCATCTTTCCTCAAGAAGTGGACTGATAAATAACGGTTTTCTTTGTTTTAAATCATATAGGCAAAAAGCTTCACTAATATTTTTTGTAATATCTAGCAGGAGCTTTTCACCTACTTCAATCATTTCGTTTTGCATTTCGACAAGCATTTTAAACTCTAGTAACTCCGTCAAATCTTTTGTAACGATAAGAAGTGCCTTTATTTTTCCCGATTCTCCATAAACGGGCGACATAATAAATTCAACAGGAATAACTGTTCCATCTTTCTTCATTCGTAACGTCTGCTGCTCTATTACCTTTTCCCAACTTAAGGAGTTTCCGATCATTTCATCGAAATCTTTTTTCAGCTTGTCCGGAACATTCGGAAGGTATTTTCCCTCTATTTCCACTAGTGTCCAGCCATATAGTTGTTCGAAGGCTGGATTTACTAAAATAACCATGCCTTTTAAGTTAATAATCGCCGCTGCACTATCAGAGAGTTCGAAAAAAGTATTCCGCCATGCAATTTTTGAAATGCTTTCACTTTGCTTCCAGGTTGTCTTCTTCATCGCTTCGTCTGTTATTGCAGTTCTCATCTCCAACTGGCTCACCAAACATGCCCCTTTCTAATTATGAAAAAGATAGTAGAACAGATGACCTCTCGACAATCCATTCTCAATATTTCCATGAATAACGAAATTCAATTAATTCCATGTATGTTGTCCTGACGGAAGCAAAATCGTAATCATTGTTCCCTTCCCCTCAGTACTTTCTATATGAATATGTCCTCCATGATTCTCAATAATTTTAAAGCTTACCATCAGACCTAAGCCTGTACCTCTTTCTTTATTTGAATAAAAAGGTTCCCCTAGACGACTTAGAATTTCCTTTGGGATTCCGGCCCCTTCATCTTTTATAACAATAGAAACGGAATGATCAGACATTAAGGTCGTTGTAATATAGACGGTTCCTCCGTATGGCATGGCTTCAATCGCATTTTTTAACATATTAATGATGACTTGCTTGATTTGCTTTGGCTCACATTGCACTGGAAGCAAAATATCCTCAAGCAATGTATCAATTTCGATCTTATGCAATATAGCCTCTCGTTTCATCATTCGAACAACTTCATCGACTAATTCGTTTACATTATGCTGGACATATTTCACGTTCCGTTGTGGCTTAGTAAGCATTAAAAACTCTGTCACAATCGCTTCAATTTGTTCAAGCTCCTGAAGTATGATGCCATTGTACCTATCATCTACTTGTTGTTGTGCCCGTAATTGAATAAATCCTTTTACTGTCGTTAATGGATTTCTAATTTCATGAGCAATCCCAGCCGCTAATTGCCCTAAAGCTCCCAATTTTTCCTGTTTCTTCAAGAGCAAGGCTTGCTTTTTCCACTCTGTAATATCTTGTGAGACCGTAACGTATCGATACCCATGCCCATTTTCATTTGCAATCGGGGTAATTTTTGTCCGAATCCATCTTTCTTCCACGTTAAAATCATCATTTATTTTGTATTCTAGTTCTATTGGCACATTTTTTTTCGATTGAAAATAATCTAATATTTTTTCCAAATCCTCTTTGTAAAGTTTTTCCTTTAACACGGACGGACTGGCGTACACCGCTTCAACGGAGGTCCCCCACATTGATTCAAAGGATGGACTAATGTATAAAAACTTAAATTGTTTAGAGTCAAACAAACAAATCACGTCGCTAATATTTTCAGAGATATCAAAAAGGAGTCTCTCTTGTTCGGCAATTTTTATTTTTTGTTGCTCAATCATTAATTTTGTTTTTAATAATTCCGAAAGATCTTTTGTAATCGCGGAAATGGCGATAATCTTTCCATCGCCATCAAAAATAGGGGCAACAATGAGTAAAACAGGAAAGAGTGAGCCGTCCTTTTTCATTCGAATGGTTTGATGATGAAGGATTTTTGTGCCATCAAGTATTTTTTGGCTAAAATCGTCAAATTCATGACGAAACTCCTCCGGAATAATCGGTAACTTTTTTCCTAGAATCTCTTTCCTTTTCCACCCATATAAATGCTCAAATGCTTGATTAAGTAGGATTACCCGCCCTTCTAAATCGCAAATATCCCCAGCCTCATCGGCCATTTCAAAAAAATTACTCATTCCAATATTATTTACTAAAACGTTATTAATATCCTCTTCTAAAATTGTTCCTGCTAAAATCCATTCATTATTTATTACTTTTCCACTATGCCAAAGGAGTTGGATATATGAGCCATTTTTCTTTCGAAATCGATTTGTGAAAGAGGGAAATAATGTAGTATTGCTGAACGTACTAATCCATTCGGCGGTCATTTTTCGATCCTCTTTATGAATAAAATCTAGACACTTCATCCCTTGGATTTCGGATAGATCATAGTGAATCGCCTCTTTAAGTGAGGTGTTGATATATGAAATCCTTTTATTTGAATCAATTACAAGCAATAAATCTCTTGAGGTTTCCGCAAACCAGCTAAGCGTCTCGTCCAGCAAAGCGGATCTTTCTTTATTTTGCAATTTCCCCATATATGATTCCTTTCCAAAATTTTTTCATCATATGGCTAAACATACGTTCCCTTACCTCACGTTTCAATTTTAATTGGGTGCTTACATTATCTTCTCACAAATTATATTCTACCAGACATTTACAATTGGGAAAGCAGAAAATTAAACAATTTTCAAACAAAATTCAGCATTTTTTTTAGATAAAATATGCGTCTTTACAATTATTAGATCATAATTTTACCTTGCACACTGTAAACGCATTCATAATATGATGTAGTAAGCTCATTTATCAAGCTTTTATTGATTCGAGTAATAACAGATAGGAGTTGATAGGCATGGATAAATCCACTGGTTTATGGCTCGGTTGGTTAGCGATCCTTGCTGCGGTTGTAGGATTTTTCTACGCGCCTTATTGGTTAGGCGGGATTGCTGCTGTTTTAGGCTTAATTGTTTTAACTACTCCACAAAAAGCACTCGCCTGGGGTGCCATCGCTTTAGGAATTATAGCGATATTAGTTCCACTCTTTTCATAGCTAAGAGCATTAAAATCCTAGGAGTGAATGCCTTCCTAGGATTTTTTTAATACACTTTTTATTTATGTTCCGCTTCCATCATCAGCCTTGTGAGCATGACCTCACTCATCGCCTGGCCACATTTGTTTGCCATATGCCATATCCCAAAACATGTATTCAAATTTTGTCGTATGAATGAAAATTTCCTCTAGCTTCTCCCATTCTTTTTCTGATTTTCCTGAAGCTTGTTCGTTCATTAATTCCATACACCATGTAGCCATTTCTCCAAATTCTTTTGATGAATAAGTTTTCACCCAATCACCGTATTTCGGATGCTCAGCAGCACCTGGAATCTCATTCAATTCCTTGCCAATTTCCCAATAACTCCATGCACATGGAAGTACAGCTGCCATAACTTCTGCAAGCGTTCCATTTTGTGCTACATGCAGCATATAATGTGTGTACGCTAACACTGTTGGTGCAGGCTTTGCAGACTCTAATTCTTCATTAGTAATACCGAAACGTGCAGCATATGAACGATGCAATTCCATTTCAAAATGCAAATGCCCTTCTAGAATTTTCGCGAACTTTTCCATATGTTTTAATTCATCTGCTTTAACTACGGCAATCGCAAAAATTTTCACGTATTGAATTAAATACAAATAATCTTGCACCATATAAAAACGAAACTTATCTTCATCAAGTGTTCCATTTCCAATCTCCCGCACGAATGGATGATTATGATTCCTTCTCCAAATTGGTAATGCTTTCTCTAATATACGATCTGTAAATTTCATTCTTTTCCCTCCACCTTTTTTATATTAATCGACCAACCATTTAACCCTATCTTTCGACTTATTTCCCTAATATTCCTTACATTTTGTGTACTGCCCCTATACCAATTTTTAATCCTCACCTCTCAAGAAAAACAAAAAACCACTACCTCGGAAGGATAGTGGTTTACTCATCAACAAATAAGGCACACATCTTTACTGAATGATGAAATACCTAATTCCCCACTTCCCTCCGCTAGTATTAACTAGATCAGGTTCTAAGAGTCCCGAAGTCGCTACTTCAATCTCAGCCTTATAAAGGCCCCTCTAGTAGTTTGTTATTATCTAAATTTTGTTACAAATACATCGTATCATGTATATTTATTATGTCAAATTGTTCTGAAAGCATCATTCTTTATGTTTTTGAACAGCATGATCTTACTAATCATCGCTTATAATGAATTTTGTTTTTATTCTAATGCCTCTAGCACAGCTTGCACACCATATGAATGACCAATAGGACCAAACCCAAGGGCGAGCTCTCCATTGATCGGATATACATGATCATTTTGAACTGACTTTAATCTCTTCCACACCTCTCCCTTCTCCCACTCATCCGTTATAGCGGGGATAGACTGATCGCCATAATTGAAATAGCCTAAAAACAAATGATCTGGATTTAACTCTGTCAATCCCTCTAAAGAGAGCTGCGCACCTTCTTTCATCGTATCAGCATCCGGTGTTTTGAGTCCAAGTCCTTCATAATATTGTTTTAAATAATCTACTCCCTGCAACCAAACCATGTTTTCTCTCACTTGTAAAAACGCTACCGTCCCTTCCAAGTTAGCTAATTTCTCCTTGGCGGTTTCCATACGAAGATTAAATTCAGAAATATAGTTTTCCGCTACGTCCTCTTGAGCTAAAATCTCTCCAAATTTACGTACAAGTGATGGCCAATCCCCCCATACGTTCGTCTCCTCTTCGTCGATGACAATCGTAGTGGAAATCTGTGATAATTTTGTCGTTATATCCTTATTGATGCTATTTCCGGCAATAATCAAGTCAGGATCGTAATCAAGCAATGCCTCCAAATTCACTTGTTCATTTTCTCCTACGATCACCAACTCATCCAACTTGTCTACATATGGTTTATAGCTTTCCGTACTTAACACAGATTGCTTCTCTGTAAACGGTAGTGCAGCTGCGATCGATTTTAGATCAAACAACAAAAGAGAGTCGAGATATCCCCAATGAACAATTGCAACTTTCTCAGGTTCTTCCTCGATCGTAATTTCTCCATTTGCTGTATCAATCTTCCGTGGATATGGACTTTTTCCGGCATCCTCCATCTCGCTCACCTTACCCGAAGTAGAATCACCTGGCATATTATTGTTGTTCTGATCCGTATTATTTTTTGCATCACTAGAACACCCACTGATGAGTAAGATGAAACAAAACAACATAACTAGTGCGGCAAATTGATTGGTTCGTTTAAACATGTTTAGCACCCTTTCTTAACTCCTTGCAATTATCGATAACGATTATCATTATCAATAATTACTTTATCACCCACCTTTAAAATTGAAAATAGAGATTTTCCCGAACTTAAGATGGACTATTTCGCTTCAAATACAGCCCAACCTTACTTGGTGGTACACCTTTATGCTTTTTAAACAATCTGCTGAAGTAATAAGCATCGGAATACCCAACACTTTTAGCCACCATCGCTACCGGGAATTGGCCCGTAATCAGCATTTCTTGGGCACAGTGCACCCGATACTGGATCAAGTAATCAATCGGACCCACCCCTACATATTTGTGAAATAAATAAGAAAAATATTTCGGTTTCATTTGATAACGCTCCGCCAATAAATTTAACGAAAGAGGCTTTGAGTAATGCGCCTGAATGTATTGAATCGTCTCATCGATCACTATATAACTTTCCTTATTCTGTTGATGACGTTCACTTTGAAGTAGCTTGTTTACTGTTCTGTAAAACAAGGTCTTCTTTTCCATTAATCCCATGCTCCCAGGAAAAGATGCTGCCTGAAGTAATTGTTCCTGAAGCTCCAGCAATTCTAAATCAAGTGCCACATGAAGCATGGAAACATCTATTAACCGCTGTACATCCACCATATTTGAGGATAATGGTAAATAATGAACGAGATAATATTCAAATCCACAATGACCTGTTTGAATTTCCAACTGCTTCTGTAATCCACCTATTAACACCTTGCCCGGTTTCATCTGATAATGATCTACATGATCAAATATAAAGTCAGCTTGTCCCCTTAGGGCAACTATAATCGCACATTTTGTCGTCGGTTGATCCACATGGCCGCTATATAAAAAATTAGCTTTCAACTCTGTTCGATAAACTCCATGAACCTGTATAGGTACATTTACAAAGTCATCCGCTAATTCCTCGTAAGTATAAGTCAAGTCAATACTCCTCCTCGATTGATGGCTATACTTTTTAAGTGTGATTAATATGATCGTCTTTAATATATCCGTTTGAATATTTCTGTGTTACTTTTGTCTACATTAACAGAGAAAAAGAGTCACTCCAAGACAGATGTTTTGGGCGACTCTTCATTCATTCCGTATCATACTCTTATCGTAACAGTATCAGGCTGTTTTTTGTGTTTTTCCGTAAAAGAAAGCCACTGACTTTGTTATTTCTTTTAGACATACGACCATTCACCTATAAATCCTCCACAACCACATAAGCCGCATTTATCGGTCCATGGACTCCAACGACAAGATTCATTTCAATATCAGCAGAGTTACTCGGACCTGTAATAAAATTAATACAAGAGGCGAGATGCTCACCGTTTTTTGTTTTTTCTCTAATGATACGCGCTGCTTGGGTCATACGTGGAACGATGGTGCTTTTCGGAATAATGATGACTGATTTTAAAGGCAAAAAGCTAACGGTTCTTCCTTTATCCTTGCTGCTGAAAAGAACAGCAGTACCTGATTCAGCGAGGGTAATATCACTAATTGTAATTCCGACATTTGCTTTTTCGGCCAAATGAATGTTTTCTTCTTTTCTCGTATAATCCCATTCATGAACCGCCACATTTTCTTCAGGCCAAATCTCAGTAAGTAACGGTGTAAGCCCATATTCGTCGAAACGAGAATCCTTCCACGTTATAATTGGACCGCCACCATATTCGGAAACGAGATGCTTTATTGTTTCAACCAGATCTGCTCTATTGGTCACAATACAATCCGTGTGAATGTTTATACATTGATTCTTCAGCACTTCTAATAATTCGTTTGAATTCGCATCTTTCAACACCTCATTCTGAGGCTGATAGTTCCATGTAGGTCTTTCTATATTTTTAGCTACTTCTGTTCTACCTAATCTTCCGGCAATTTTGCTCAAAAAAGCATCTCTATTTTGGATAGAACCAGTCATTAATGATTCCCTCCTTTGGAACGATCTTTAAACCAATCTCGGAATCTCTCTTTATTCGGGGCAGGGAAATCTCTTATTTCTGTCCATGCTTTTAATGGTCCTACCCCTTTTGTAATTTTATCGCCGGCAGTAAAAGGATTCATCGCTGCGGGCGCCATTTTTGAACCCATTTTATATAAGGCAGGTGATGCGGCTCCTAGTCCGAATGCCTTCATTGCGAGCTTTTCGGAAATTGGTGCTCTTCCTTCTTTCTCAACAATCACTTGACGATGTTTATGTAAAAGCTCATGAAGAGGAATTTTTACCGGGCAAGCCTCTGTGCACGCTCCACATAATGTTGATGCATATGGCAATTCTTTATAATCATTGTAACCACCAAGCAATGGTGATAACACCGCCCCGACCGGTCCTGAATAGATTGACCCGTACGAGTGCCCGCCAACATGACGATACACTGGGCAAACATTTACACAAGCAGCACAGCGAATACATTGAAGAATCGATTGAAATTCTCCGCCAAGAATATCAGATCGGCCATTATCAACGATTACAAGATGGAATTCCTCCGGGCCATCAACATCATTCTCGTCTTTTGCGCCTGTTAGCATCGTAATATAGCTCGTTAGCTTTTGCCCGACAGCGCTTCGTGTGAGTAATCCAACAAGCACTTCAAGTTCTTCGACTGTTGGAACGAGCCTTTCCATACCCATCACGGTAATTTGTGTTTTCGGCAATGCGGTGACGAGATCAGCATTCCCTTCATTCGTTACTAAACAAATCGAGCCTGTTTCAGCAACTGCAAAATTGCAGCCTGTAATCCCGACGTCGGCAGTCAAATATTCCTCGCGAAGTGTTTCTCGCGCATGCCAAGCAAGTTCTTCTGGCTTTTCTGTCTGTTGATAGTTTAGCTTCTCTGTAAAAACATCCCTGATCTGTTCTTTATTTTTATGAAGCGCTGGTGCAACAATATGTGAAGGCGGGTCATGATCGTCTATTTGTAAAATGTACTCTCCTAAGTCTGTTTCGATCACTTCACACCCGGCCTCTTCTAAACATGCATTCATATTGATTTCTTCTGTAACCATCGACTTCGACTTTACAACTTTTTTCGCATGTTTCTTTTCAATTACACTGCGAATGTATTGATTGGCTTCATCTGCTGTTGCAGCAAAAAATACATGGCCGCCTCTTTTCGCCACATTTTCGCTTAATTCATATAAGTAGAAATCAAGATTTTCAAGCACATGCTGGCGAATTTCTTCTCCGTGCGAACGCCAATCCTCCCAATTGCCAAGTTCCGCTGCTGCTTGAAGTCGTCTCGTTTGGAGCCTTTCCTGCGCTCCTGATACCGCTTTTCTCATAAACTGGTTTTGAAGACCTGAATCAACCCGCTTTTTAAAATCGTTCTCACCAATTTTCATTGCCATTGGCATGTTCACCCCTCTCGTCGATGATTTAATACTTCCGCAATATGCATAACCTTCACCGGGTTTCCAACCCGCCCCATTCTTCCGCCAATATTCATTAGGCAACCGCAATCCGCACCAATTAAATAGTCGGCTTCGGTTTCGTCTACATGCTGAACCTTTTCATCTACCATCTGCTCCGAAATTTGGCCCATTTTCACGGAAAATGTTCCACCGAAGCCACAGCACTGCTCCTTATTGGGCAGGTCTACGAACTCAAGTCCCTTTACATTGTTTAATAGTTTCATTGGTGCTTCCTTCACACCTAGCAATCTCGTCATATGACATGACGTATGATAAGTTGCTCTTCCGTTAAGGCATGCTCCCACATCATCAACTTTTAAGACATCAACGATAAATTCGGTAAATTCATATGTTTTATTAGCAAGCGCCTTCGCCTTTGGCTCCCATACTGGATCGCCTTTAAACACATTCACATATTCATGAAACATGTATGCACAAGAGCCTGATAATCCGACAACATATTCCGCACCCGCAAACGCATCCATCATTTTTTTCATCGCCTCTTTGGAATCCCTTACATAACCACTGTTAAAAGCGGGCTGTCCACAACATACTTGCGATTCTGGAAAATCAACCTCGCATCCTAAATATTCCAATAATTCAACCGCCTCTTTTCCAACATGGCTATGGAACATATCAACTAAACATGTCGCAAATAGACTGACCTTCATAACGCTCCACCTTCTTCCTCCTGTATATTTCTACTTTAATCGTAAACTCGCTTGTAGTCAACAGGTCATCAGATGACTTAGTTATAATTAAATAATCATTGATTCCACTTAATTAATTTGAATTAATTCCGATTTTGATTCAATCGCAATATTATTAAAGGCTTATGTCCTAGGAGGCACAGAATTGCACGAACTTTATTGTTAATTGCGTAACTTTGGGGGTGAATTGCGTAACTTTTGGATTAATTGCGTATTTTTCGGATTAATTGCGCCACTTTCATGCGTAATTGCGCCACTTTTGACTTCGGTCAACAAGCATCTGCTTAGCACAGATGCTTATTGACCAAAATAATTCAATTAAGCCTTTGGATCGGACTTACTCAAAAAGGAAAGTTCCTCTAAAAAACAGGAGAAATCGGTCGGCGGACTCTCCAGATTCGAATTAAACCAAATCACATGCCTCAACCGGCATCCACTTTGGATCTTTTCCGTCCCATTTTACATTACATCCGAGCGGATTTGTCAGTTGGATCGAGATTGGTTTGTCTGACAGCTTTTCGGTTAACACCCGATCTAAATCATTAACCGTCATTTTTTCTGTATCTTTTGGATTATCGACACCGCGTCCTGTATAAATCAATTTTCGCTCCTCATCAAAGACGAAAAAGTGAGGAGTGCGTAGTGCACCATACGCTTTTGCAACATCTTGGTTTTCATCATGTAAATAGAGCCACGGGAACTGATGCTCTTCCATCCGTGCAACCATATGGTCAAATGAATCGTTTGGATTCGTATTTGCACTGTTAGAATTGATTCCGATAAATTTCACACCTTTATCGGCAAATTTGTTTGCTGTCTCCCTCGTAACCTCATCGGAGCCAATAACATATGGACAATGATTGCAAGTGAAGAATACAACAAGTACATTCGCATCTTTAACATCTTCCAATGAGTACGTATTGCCGTCCGTTGCCGGCAAATTAAATGATGGAGCTGTTTCCCCGACGCTTAAAGTAAAAGCCATAACAATCCTTCCTTTCAAAATTCATTATCAACTTATAATTATAGCATACCCACGCCTAATTATCTGAATTATCTACCTACTACTCCTCGTTTACTACTATTCCTTGAATATATTCGCTTAAAATCACTTCAACATTTTCTAAATGCTCCAACATAGTTTCCCGAGCTTCTTCGTCGTTTCCTCGGACGATCGCTTCATAAATTTTTTTATGTTCTTCATATAGTTTCTCCGTTGTCGTCTGTTTCGAATACAGCCAAAGTCGTCTCGTTTCTTTCATTGTTTCTTGCATTAATTCGGAAACATGGTGCAATAAACTTGATAGCAGCTGATTTTGCGATGCTTCAGCAATGGCAAGGTGAAATGCAAGATCCGCTTTTTCACCTAGCTCTTCGTTTCCACTTGCTAATTTCATCTCTTGTAATGCAGCTTCCATTGCTTGTAAATTGGCTTCGCTACGATTTTGGCTTGCAGAGGCTGCGGTCCCAGACTCAATAATTTTTCTTACTTCTAACAAATTAGTAACATCTTTTTTATTCATTAAAATCGCAGTTGATAGGGGAAAAGCAATTTGATCAGGACTAAATTGTTTAATGTACGTCCCTTCCCCTTGCTTCATTTCTACCAATCCCATTGCTCGCAATGCTGATAAAGCTTCACGGATGGCTGAGCGTCCCACTTGAAAATTTTCTGCTAATTGTTGAACAGAATCTAATTTATCCCCTGGCTTTAATTGCCCAGAACGAATCATTCCATGAAGTGCTTCGGCTACTTTTTCGTATAATTTCTGTTGTTTTATTTGAGTGTACTTCATTAACCTTTCCTCCGAAAACTGTAATCTTATAATGTAGTAAGATACATTTTCTTTTGCTTAAAATATGCCCATTCTTTAAATCCAATTTCCTTGAGCCTTGTTTTTACTTCCTCAAACTCATCAGCAACACGCTCTGGATCATGCGCATCAGAGCCAAAGGTTACTTTTACCCCATAATGTAGAGCCCTTTCAAGCAACTCATCTGCTGGATACCAACCGCCACAATCCTTCGTTTTCCCAGATGTATTAATTTCAATAGCAACCTCCGATGCGCCAATCACCTTTAAAGTCTGATTAACGACATCCGTTGGAATCTCGGAAAATGCCGGATAAAACGCCTTCATTGCATCGATATGACCAAGGATTTGAAACAAGCCGCTTTGGGCAGATTCGGCAACGAGGTTGTAATAGGCTTCCTTTGTTTCTATTCTTTCCTCTCTCGTCAATCGATCCCAACGCTCTTTATTAAAAATACTCATTCCCCTAACAAAGTGAACAGATCCGATAATATAATCAAATGGATAACGGGCGAATTGCTGACGATATAAGTCAATCTGTTTCGGGAAAAAGTCAGATTCGACTCCTAGTAAAACATCAATCTTCCCTTTATATTCCTCTTTTAGCTTTAACACCTCAGCAACATATTCAGGAAAATGTTTTTTGGCCATTGCGACAGTTGGAAAAGGCTGTTCGTTGTCATTTCCAAAAAAAGGGGAATGATCAGAAAGACCAATCATATGTAAACCTTTTGCGATGGCAGCTTCAATATAATCACGGAGCTCTCCCCGTGCATGTCCACAACGGTGATGATGCGTATGAAAATCAAATACAAGATTCGTCATCTTTTATTACCACCTTTACACTCTTTTCACTACTATAACACATTGAAAAACGAGGAAAAGGCATTTTCCCTCGTCTGTGAGTTTAATTGCGTATGTAGGATATATGTTAATAAGGAATTGCTTACGTAAGTTAATTTCTATCCATCTGTCGTTTTGAAATACCACAAAATCCCTTAAGGTACGGAGCATTCATACTGTTGATTACACTCAAGGTGAACGCGGTCCGTGAGTTGGTCACGAAGCCTTTGCCAGACGATATGGAAATTTTAGGCTTCGTTCTTATATTTGCTCCTACGGGATCCCACGTTGACGCGCTTTTTCCACTGGAGTCCCCATCTTCCGCTACAATCAACGGAACCGCAAAACTAAACGTTGGCTCTGAGGGCAAGTAGAAAAAGAACATTATTGATATAAATATGTATCTAAATACCCTTCTTTCTGTGTAAAACTAAATACTCCAAAAAAGCTCTTATTTACTGTCGAGATTTCCTTATGAACATATTAAGTAACTCACATAAACCAAATAACGATCAACGGGGTAATAATCGATACAATAACAGCTGAAAGGATCATTGCTAATGTACTTGCAGCACCCGCATTCTCACTTTCCTCCATGATTTTCGCTGTTCCAATTGCATGAGAGGCAGAGCCGATGCCAAGTCCGCGTGCTAAGTCATGATCAATCTTCAACCATTTAAATAATGTAGGTCCAATGACTGCCCCACCAATGCCGGCGAACATTACTAGGACAGCCGCTAAAGATGTGGAGCCATCAAGCGTATTGGCAATATCCATTGCTACGGGAGTCGTAACCGATTTTGGCAAAAGCGATAAAATGATTTCTCGCTTAATGTGAAACCATTTCCCCATCATCAATCCGCTCGTAACTCCGATTACTGAGCCGATAAAAACGCCAACCAAAATAGGAATCAAATAGTTTTTCATCATTTGTCTTTGCTTGTATAGAGGATAAGCAAGAGCAACAACAGCAGGGCCAAGAAAACGATCAATCCATTGGCCGCCAATGTTATATGTTTCATATGAAATATGAAATAGAAGAAGTCCGAACATCACAATGAGCGTCGAAATTAAAACAGGCAAAGTAAACGGAGAAGGAAATTTCTTATTCAACCATTTCGAAAAGAAAAAAACAACGATGGTTACGGTGATGGCAAGCAAGCCGATAAAGAAGTGATTCATTCTTCCTGCCTCCTTACAAGCCACTGACTTATCCATCCCGTTCCCATCATGACAAGGATCGTGCTTATTAGCACAATCACAATAATGACAAGCCCTTTCCCTTTAAATAAATCTAAGTAATTCATAATCCCAACCGTAACTGGCACGAAAAATAATGGCAAATAGCGAATTAATAAAAGTGATCCGGCTTTAATCCAATCTTGTTTAATCACATTTGTAAGCAATAAAATAAATAATAGCAACATCCCGATAATGCTACCTGGAATGAACAAGTGAAACGTTTTTTGAATGAAAACACCAAGTAAATATAAGACGTATAAAAAGGAAATTTGAATAATCATTCTTACAATGTTCAATGTCCGCTCTCCTTGCAAGCTCATTTCTAATCTGAATTTTGTATATCAAAATGGGATCTTCTTTTTGTATTCCTATATAAGTTGAATAAATAACATTCATAAAATGTGGGAAGTAAATACCGTTGATTTCCGTTCCAGGCGGAGACTCCAATTAACTAGGTATGCATCTGTGTAAAAACATTTAAATGGACAATCTTTATTTCAATTTATATATGTTCCGATTTTTATTTTCTTATCATCGATTCTCCTCCCCTTCCAATTTCAACAAATACTCCTTCATTTCAATGCCAGCCCGAAACCCAGTCAATGAGCCGTTTTTTCCAATAACTCGATGACATGGGACGGCAATGAGGACGGGATTGGCGCCAATTGCGGAGCCAACCGCCCGAACTGCTTTGGGCTTTTGGATTCGCTCAGCGATATCCGAATAGGAGTGTGTTTGTCCATATGGGATCTGTTTCAATGCTTCCCATACTGCATGTTGAAATGCTGTTCCCTTTATATCGATTGGCAATGTTATTGCTTTTCTCCTCCCTTCGAAATATTCACGAAGCTCATGAACATATGGTTGTAAAGCTTCCTTACTTTCCACAATATTTGCCTTGGGAAAATGCTTTTGTAGCCATGCTTCTAATTGTTCATACGCCTCTCCGGGTGAACCGATGTAACAAAGTCCATTTTCAGTTTTTGCTAAATATAAACTCCAGTTGTCATCCTCAAATTTTGACCAATAAATCATTTCTTTCATAATGAACACTCCTTTTGAATTCTTTCATTGATTTCGTAAATAAAATCTTTATAAGGTGTATGTGGCAATGGATCGATATTTTTTACCGCTAATTTTGCGAACGTTAGAGCCTCCACATGATTCCCCAATTTCAAATGGCAGAGAGCCTTGTAAGAATCGGTTACATAAAAAACAGATAAATCAAATGGATGATGCATATAAGATGGTATTTTTACTTGATCAAGCCAATGTAAAGATTGTTCAAATTGCGAAAGACCATATAAAGCGATTCCTTTTCCTATAAAAAAGTATGGGCGATAGATCTTGTCCAAGCTTCGCCTTGTTAAAATCCCCTCGATCTTTTCCAAGGCTTGACCAAATTTCCCCTCCAAATTCAATAGCTCAATATTCATTAAATCATAAAATAAAAGCGAATGTGTATCATCAGCAAATTGACCGTATTGTTTTAGTTTTTCTTGGTAAAAAAATAGCTTCTGCTCATTTTTTGACATCATCGCTTCAAATGCTGCAAGTCGATACAAGTCATCAATACGATAAAAAATGCGATGCTTTTTGGAATATTCGATTGCCTCTTCCATTACACGTATGGCCGAGATTGAATCGCCAACAGCGAAATGCAATGTCGCTTCATGATAATCAAAATCAACCCTTGTAATCGGATCGATAAATGCATGATTTGATTCGACCTCTGCTCGTTCACGAAGCAAAATGTCTAATGCTTGCCCATATTGATGTTCTGTATATTTCACCGAAGCCCGGAATAAACCAATGTTTGCCCGCTTAGAAATAATGTTCATTTTTTCATACATGTTAGCAGCACGGTCAGAGTATTCTTTCCAACCTGTTTGTTTATTGCGAAACAGACATTTACTATATATATCTAATAATCGAGCAGCTTCATATCCTTGCGTCAGTTTTTCTACATATGGGGTTACTAACGCAATGATTTGCTCGTCCTCATCCGCCTTCTTTTCAATATCAACATTGAATAGCTTTTCAGCCTGTTCAAGTACATCTCTCAGTTCCTGTACACTAATTTCCTCTAACAGCTCGGTCATTTCAACTCCAAGTTGCCCTGCAATATACGCCAAGCTTTCCATCGAAGGATTCGCTTTATTATTTTCAATCAGGCTGAGCATTCCTTTTGTTAGCTTCTCGCCCGCTAGCTGCTCTAATGTCAGCTTTTTTTGTTTGCGGATTGTTCTGATCCGCTCTCCTAACGTATTCATATTACTCACCTCTTCGTCACGATCATGTTTAATTATATTAAACTTTAGCTTGAAATGGAAATCATTGCGTGCTACGATAAGTTTAATAAAATTAAACTTACGAATGGAGTGGCATCATGGACGCTGTTTTAAAGCGAAAAAAGGCGACCTATCATTTATGGACATTTGCAATTAGTAAGTTGATATCTTCATTTGGTGCTCAAGTTTATACATTTGCCATTAGCTTCTATATATTACAAACGACTGGATCAGCAACAAGCTTTGCAACAAATTTAATATGTAATTTATTGCCGCGTGCACTCGCTGCACCGTTTGCGGGATATGTAGCCGATCGTTATTCACGAAAAGCGATTGTCATTATCTCGCAATTAGCGACAACGGCCGCAATCGGAGGACTTTTGTTTGTTACCTTAACAATCGGCTTATCACTGCCAGCCATTTTTACAACAACATGCCTTTTATCGCTTACATCCACCTTCTCCACTGTGACCTTCACATCCTCAGTTACAGGGCTTGTGGACGAAGAACGCATTCAAAGGGCGATGTCTTTAAATCAAATGTCGATGTCCTTTGCCGCAATCGGAAGCCCTGCTGTCGGTGGCCTTTTATATGGGGTTGTCTCAATGCCTGTGTTTCTTATTATGTACATGAGTGCCTCGACAATTGCAGTCATCCTTGAATCAACGATGAATTTTAAACTGTTTGCAAAACAAAAAGAAATGGTCAACGCTGAAGAAAATGAATCGATGTGGCAAAGTATGAAGGCAGGCCTTTCTTATTTAAAATTGAAGTCTGTCATTATGACCATTATCTGGATAAGTCTATTAATCAATTTCTTCTTCGGTGCATTTGAGGTTGGTTATTCATATATTCTTATTGAAAAAATGAAAATGGCATCCCAGCATTTCGGAATTACAGAAGGGGCATTTGCAGCAGGCATGTTATTAATGTCCGTATATTTCTCCGTGCGCAAAGAAGTTGCATTTCCTCTTCTTATATCAAAGCGCGGAATCCTTACGCTAGGAGCACTAATGGGAATCGTTGGGTTCCCCTTAATCGTCCCACTGCCATATGGGTTAATTTTTTCTTTTTATGTCGTGCTAATGTTTGCCTTCGGTGCAATGGTGATTATGGTGAATACACCGATTCAAGTGATGATGCAAAAGCAAATAGAGGATGAATTTAAAGGACGCGTGTTCTCCATCCTTGAAACAATGTCACTCGCACTTATGCCGTTAGCAATGGTATTATACGGATTTCTATATGATATTTTTCCAGGACAATGGATCTTACTTACATCGGCAGCAATTTTAATTGCTATCGTCCTTGTTCTTGCTAGACCATCTGTCATACGAAAAGCGCATCCTGAACTTTATGGGCGAAAATCCGCCAATACAAAAGCCGGATTAGCTTCATATAAATAATTTTAGCAAACTTGTAACATCTTGTTTTTGATTAAAAGTATGTAATAAATAAAACACCACTTAGAAAAGCTATTCTCTAAGCGGTGTTTTTGAATTGTTATTTGAAAACATTTAATTTTATTTTTGAGAACTGTTGCGGGATATAAAATTTAGTATTCATTAATGGATACTCTTCATTGGCATATAGGTTTTCTAATAATAAAAAGCACTCATTTCGGCCAACTAATTTTTCTTTTGGATCATCTAAAATAACAGTATGTGTATATTTGATCTCAATATCTCCATAATTGGCATAAGTATATGCTTGGTTTTCAAGAAAATCGAGTATTTGTTCCCTATTATCTAAATCCAAAGATAAACGCTCCACTGTTTGCATAGACATAAAAGTAAAGGCGTATGCTATTAAAACATTTTCCTTCCGATAAAACCGTTCTAAAGCGACTACTTTAGATGAATCCCTTTTTAATATTTTTTTCGTATATTCGGTATCTATATCGAATCGATAATCTAAATCTATCCGGTCAAATCTACTTGTATGGCACTTATGCATCGGGTTACTTAATTTGTCTAATGGAACAGCATCTTGTTGTTTATAAAATGAGTCAATGACAAAGTTTCCCTTCCCACGAATATTTCTTACTAATCCATCATCTTGCAAAAGAGCCAAAGCTTGTCTTAATGTTGAACGGCTAATCCCTAGTTTACTAGCTAAATCTGGTTCAGAAGGTAGCCTGCTGCCCACTGGGTATTCTCCCTTTGTAATTCGCAGAAGGAGTTCATCATATACGTTTAGATAAAGTGGTCTTTTCAAATTATCTAGTTTATTTTGATTCATTCTTTCCGTATCCTTTTCGTTTTTTTAACAAAGACCCCCAAAAGTATAACTTTTGGAGGTCTTTCTATCGTAACATATTATTTTAGAAATTGTAAAAAGGAGTTTCCGTTTTCAGGCATTTTTACTTTGAAATTATCAGCTATTGTTGCACCGATATCGGCAAATGTATCATTTTCAGGTAATCTGCCAGAACTGTTTAACCGCTTCGAAAAAGCCAAAACGGGAACGAACTCGCGAGTATGGTCTGTCCCAGGAAATGTTGGGTCATTGCCGTGGTCAGCCGTAATGATTAATAAATCATCTTCTCGAATTAAATCTAATACTTCGTCTAAACGTTGATCAAATGCTTCTAATGCTTTTCCATAGCCTTCAGGATCACGGCGATGGCCATATAAAGCATCAAAATCAACCAAATTTAAGAAACTCATTCCTGTAAAATCTTGCTTTAAGACTTCAAGCAATTTGTCCATCCCATCCATATTGTCTTTCGTACGAATTGATTCAGTAACTCCTTCACCATCAAAAATATCATTAATTTTTCCGATGGCGATGACATCATAGCCGCCATCTTGCAAACTATTCATCACTGTTTTACTGAATGGTTTTAAGGCATAGTCATGACGATTCGATGTTCTTGTAAAGTTTCCGGGCTCGCCCACAAATGGTCTCGCAATAATTCGACCAATTAAATACTCAGGGTCTTTTGTGATTTCTCGAACCTTTTCACAAATATTATATAATTCTTCCAGGGGGATGATTTCTTCATGGGCAGCAATTTGCAGAACAGGGTCTGCCGATGTATAGACAATCAAATCTCCTGTTTTCATTTGATGCTCACCATATTCATCAATGACACCTGTTCCGCTAGCAGGTTTATTACCAACTACTTTACGCCCGGTCATTTCTTCAATCTGTTTGATTAATTTGTCAGGGAATCCATTCGGGTACACGTTAAATGGTTTATCAATATTCAGCCCCATGATTTCCCAATGGCCTGTCATTGTATCTTTACCCACTGATTTTTCTTGTAATTTAGTGTAATAGGCAAGAGGATTGTTCGCCTTCGCTACACCCGGTATTTCTTCAATATTAGACAGACCTAATTTTGCTAGGTTAGGCACATTCAATCCATTCATATACTCTGCAATATGTTTTAGCGTATGTGAACCAACATCATTAAATTGATCCGCATCTTTCCCTTCCCCGATCCCTACTGAATCCATGACAATTAAGTGAATGCGTTTAAATGTATTCAAGCTCATCTCTTCTTTCTATATGTTTAGTACTTTAATAAAAAAACCTTGCTCAAAATATGAAGGCACTAGAAAAGTTCCCATAATGCAAGTATCAATTAATACTGTTGATTTCCGCGGAAGGCACTTCGCTCCAATCAACGGAATCAGCTAAAAATCAACAATCAAGCTTAATAGACACGAAATTAAAAAGGGCATAATAACCTAAATTCAAAGGGAATTAACACTTTCCTGCGGGATAATTATAGTACCAATTTTATAAGTATGGGTACTGTGGTTCAAAAACAACAATCATTGATTTTTAGTCCATTTAAGTTTCCCTTCACAAACACAACGGATATCTTGTTGAGTATGGCCAGAGACACAGTAAGTAATCGAAGATTGAAACGAATTGATTACAATATCAGTAAAAGGACGACTCAAAATTCACATTTAGAATTTTGAGTCGTCTTTTCACAAGGAATTGAAGTGCTAAAAAAGCTTCGTTTATATTTCTAGCGAAATTCTTACTGCGTTGATTGAAGTGAAGGGTACGAGACTCCTGCGGGAATAGCGGGACAGGTGAGACCCCACAGGCGCAGAGCGCCGAGGAGGCTCACCGCCCGCCCCGCGGAAAGCGAGTACCTGTAACGGAAATCAACACTCATATTCGTCCCACCAAAATAATAGTAAGGCTTTTTTCTATAGCTGATTTCTATTCATTAATAAGAGTCTCTAACGCAACAGTGATCATGTCATTAAATGTTGTTTGGCGTTCTTCCGCTGTCGTTTCTTCGCCTGTAATCACGTGGTCACTCACGGTCATAATACTTAAAACATCAATATTGTATTTTGCTCCAAGTAGATAAAGAGCCGATGTCTCCATATCTACACCTAACACACCGTAATCAGCGAGCTTATGGATCATGGACTCATCGTCTTCATAGAATGAATCGCCAGTGTACACATTACCTACATGAACTCTTAAACCATCATTCTGTTTAGAGATGCGATATGCTCTTTCAAGTAAATTAAATGCTGCGTTCGGTGCATAATTAATTTGCGGGAAAATGATGTTTTGCATTTTCGAATCATTTGTAGCCGCCATTGCCATAACAATGTCACGGATTTTCACTTCGCGCTTCATCGCTCCGATTGTGCCGATTCGAATAATATTTTTCACACCATAATCTTTAATAAGCTCAGTGGCATAAATACTCATGGAAGGAGCACCCATTCCAGAAGACTGGATAGAAATCTTCTGCCCTTTATATGTCCCGGTATAACCATACATTCCGCGGACTGTATTATGGCACTCAACATCCTCTAAAAAAGTATCTGCAATATACTTAGCACGAAGTGGATCTCCTGGCATTAATACTTTTTCAGATATTTGACCTTCTTTTGCATTTAAATGGATACTCATAATAATTTCCAACCCCCGAATAATTAATTAGATGTTTGCTTTTTCAATTGCGCTGATGAATAAATCCAGCTTAAAACTAAACCAAATGCAAATGATAGTAATACTCCTAGACTGTTGCCTTCAAAAATTCCTTTCGCAAACGGCGCAGGGAATATTGGATTTGAAGTAAAAAGAAGTCCGACAATCACAGTCACGAACCATATGATTACATTTCCTTTATTTACGGAAATATTTTTATCACCCGAAATAATATCAGGATCATACCCTTGCTTTTTGCGCAGGATATTGTAATCTGCTATGAATACTGCCGTCCAAGCTGCTAAACCGATACCAACAACCCCTAAAAACATTTGGAATGAACCTAAAAAGTCACCGTTTACAAATAGCACGTAAGTTGGAAGCAATACCATAATTACACCATGGAAAATAATCGATGTTCGCTCCGAAATTTTAATATTTGTAGCTTCTAAAGCAGTACGTCCGGATCGTAGTGAAATAACTGCCGGTGGAATGATTCCGCCCAATGCTGTAATGAAATATGGAATAACCATCCATTTAGGCATTTGTAAAGCTAATGCGGCAATTGGATCTGCTGCGCTAATTAATTCAGGATTTGTTGCATTCATTAAAATCCCCAAGAACATAATGACAAATAGCGGTGAAGCTGATGCAACCGTCGTTGTCCAGAAAATCGATTTATTCGAAGATTGAGGACTTTGGTAACTAGAATAATCACTCGCAACCATTGCCCAACTAAGCGCAGAACCGGCAATAATGATAGAAATAGCAGGCAATACGCCTCCAATCCAATCTCCATTTGGCATATTCACAAGTGCTGACCAGTCCGTTTGTGGAACTAAAATAATTAATACAACTACTGTTAAAGCCCCGAAAATATAGGTAAATATTGTTTGAACTTTTACAAGTGTTTCTTGATTTACAAGGGATAATGCCATAATCGCAACGGCAAGACCGATTAACCCGATTAGTTGTACTGTCGTTGTTGCTTCAAATCCAAGTGCAGTAACAATGGCGTTAATGGAGAAAATACCAGTAGGAACGTTACCGATACTTAACCAACCAATCAAACAAATCCATGCTAGTACAGCCGGAATTAAGTTTCCTTTTGACCCAAATGCTGCTCGTGATAACACAAATGTAGGCGCTTTTCCTAACTTCCCAGGTAAACTAAGGTATCCGATAAGTGCAAACGATGCTGCCCCTAGGAATGCCGCAATGACGGATTGAATGAAGTTGAGACCATAACTTACGATAATCCCTCCGTAAACCAATCCCATTATTCCTATATTTAATGCAAACCATATCCAAAACAATTGTCTGGGTTGCCCTACTCTTTCATTTTCTGGAATTAAATCAGGGTATTTTTGCCCCATTCCCTTCGCCCTCTTTCTCATTAAGTTACTTTCCTAAAATATTGAAAAATTTATGAGAGATTCGTATAATATTAGTTTTTTATTTGTAACCATCGCTTCCTTTAGTTGAATTTTTGTTAGTTTAGACATGTCTATTTTTTATACAAGTTAAAGTTATCACAACTTTTTATTTGATGCAAGCATGGGAAAAATATACTAACAGCCATTTTCTTTTCTTAAATGAAACCGTATTTTTACCTAGGACAAAACGTGCTAGTTATGTAATAATGACTAGTACACTATTCTGTTGATAAGGAGTCACTTATGGAAAATAAAGTAGTAGTTATTACGGGCGCGGGAAGCGGTTTAGGGGCTTCTTTGGCGAAACAATTTGCTAATTCAGGTAATCACATTTGCTTACTTGGAAGAAGAAAGGAAAAACTTGAAAGAACAGCAAATCAATTAAATAGTCGATATTCTATTTATGAAGTAGACGTATCCTCTAAAGAGGATGTAGGAAGAGTATTTCGGAAAATTGAAGAAGAACTAAGCGCAATCGATGTATTGGTAAATAATGCGGGAGTCGGTGCTTTTGATTTAGCTGAACATATTGAAGAAGAATCGATTCATCAAATGATAGACATTAATTTAAAAGGAACGATTTTTTGCACACAAGAAGTACTTGCAGGAATGAAACAGAGAAATAAAGGGACGATCGTTAATATCGTTTCGACAGCAGGTCAAGAAGGAAAAGTAACGGAATCAGTTTACTGTGCAAGCAAGTTTGGGGTGCGTGGATTTACTGAAAGTTTGGTACGTGAGTTGAATGATACTCCAATCCGTGTCCTTGCCGCATATATGGGTGGGATGGAAAGTGAATTTTGGGATGGCATCTTCACTCCAGAACAAACAAAAGGTTTAATGAAAACCGATGATGTCGCTGAAATCATTATCGATAGTATTAAACCGCGGAAATACCTTGCTGTAACAGATATTACAATTAAGAATAAAAAACAATTTTAAAACGAAAATGCCACTTCCCTTTAGACGCGGGAAGTGGCATTTTTACTTTTATAGCCCTAATAAATCAAGATGTTTACCAATATGTTTTACAAGTGCAGCTCTGTACTCTGCTTCGTGCTTATCAAGCGTTGCGAAGAACTCATCGGCAAACACGAATTGGCCATTTTCATCCTTCGCTGTCAAGATTAGACCATATGTTACGTGGAATAATTGACGTGCTGCATCATCATTCATGTATTCAGCCAGTTGATCGTCGGCTACACTGTCTAGTGCTGCAACACTGTCTAAATCAGGCGTAACATGGTAATATTTCAATGCTTCTTCAAAATTCTCTAATGCAAACACATGCATTTTTCTGTATAGATCTGGGTTTACTTCAGCGATTACGCGGATCGCCTCCAACCAGTTCGTCCCAGCTGTTTTTACGTGAAGAACACCTTTTGTGTACTTAGCAATGATTGGGAATACTTTAAATTTATCACTTCCAGAGTGAATGCTTAGTTTATAGCCAAAATATTCGGCAATTAAAGCGTGTTCACTTAACTCGCGCTCGAATTGTTCTACGTCGCCGATATAGTCGATTCCTTTTTGGAATTCTCCGCAGAATCTTGGCGCAAGGCTGATTACTTCTACATTCGCAAGCTTTAATTCGTTCGCCACTAAGAAATGTGCTAATGGAGATGTCACTGTTTCTGTTTCATCAATTGAAATTTCATAGTCGATATCACGGCCAGCTTTTGCAATATACGTTTCATAAACATGGATCATATACGTAATTGCTTCATGATATTGAAGAACGTATTTTTTTAATGTTGCTTCGTCATAAGAAAGGGACAGTCCGTTCACATCAAAGTTTTTATTTAAATATTGCTCTTCATAGCGCTTTCTTACATCTTCCGGCAATTGATTGTATTGGTCAGTAATCTCTTCTGCACTTGCTGATTCAAGATTTTTTGGAATTTGATCTGAGCAGTCCAATGTCAACATTGATACGCCAAGTGACAACGCCATTTCAATATCAGATTCTAGTTTAATATGGTCGCCGTCCGCACCATACCCACCTGTGTATCCTTCTTGGAAAACTGCGAAACTAGCAGCATCAAGCATATCGTTCATAGACCGATTTGTCAGTGTCAACTCGCGGATACTTTGTTGTGCAAGAACAGGCTTTGCGCTCGTATTTCTAATTGTTTCGATATGTCCTGGGGAAGCTAATCCTAAACGGTCACCTAATCCAACTGTCGCTGTTTTCGTTCCAAACGCGCGTGGAGCTGTATAGTCGAAATAACGGTTTAATACGAGACGGTTCGCATGTGTTAATGGACATACTTTTTTATTTTCTTGAAGAAGCTCTCCTTCTAATTCCTCAAACAATGGACCATTTCCAACTGCTAAAATTGATTTTCCGTTTTCGTCTTTGACCATTAATAACTGTACTTGTTCATGCTTAGTATGTGACTGCTCATATACTTTCACATTTGCTACATCAGTTTTAACATTGCCTTGTTCGAGTGCTTCGAATACTGGTAATAAATGTTCCATCATGACAACCCCTTAAAAAATAGTATTTATTCATCAATCGGCAAGCGGATACAAATCAAACTTTTTAAAAAGTATACCGTTTTCATTGCACTTTAAATAAAATACGTTTTTTAACAACGTTGTTATTTATAAGGTAAAAAAATGAATCGATATACTTTTTACTATTCTTATATTTGCTAAACCGATTTATTAAAAGAATTACTTACAGTATATAGCATAAAAAAGCGTGTGACAACTATTTTCTTTTTTTGAGATAAATCTGTTAAGATAGCATGTGGATAGATGCTAGTAAAGGAGCAATGATGATGAAAATTTGGCATTATGCGGCCATCGTTTTTTTGGGAGGATGCAGCTACGGGATTTTATCAACGTTTGTAAAGCTCGCTTATTCTGCGGGGTTTTCAGCAGCGGAAGTATCTGGGAGCCAGGTTTTATTTGGAACGGCATTAATATGGCTGCTCGTCTTGTTTACGAAAAATAAATATAAGCGAATTTCATTTTCCACACTAATGAAATTGCTTGTTTCTGGACTTCCGATGGGCTTGACCGGAATCTTTTACTATAAATCATTAGAAACGGTTGATGCATCACTTGCGATCATCTTTTTATTTCAATTCGTTTGGATTGGTACTGTTATCGATTGGATCATTTTTAAAAATAAACCGGAACGAAGCAAAATCATTTCAATTGTTATTCTTCTTGCCGGGTCTATTTTAGCGGCGGGATTATTAGCAGGTGGGTTTCAAGGGCTCTCTCTTGCTGGAACGGCTTGGGGATTGCTTTCAGCTTGTACATTTTCAATTTTTATTTTAGTAAGTGGGGCAGTTGCAAACGAAGTTCCGGCGATTTTTAAAAGTGCTTTGCTTGCAACTGGTGGATTAAGCATCGTAATGGTAATATTTCCGCCGCTGTTTTTATTCCACCCTTCAACATTATTAAGCTTAGCTCCATATTCTTTATTGCTTGGCTTTTTCGGCGTCGTGTTGCCGCCGTTATTATTTTCCATTGGCATGCCCCATATTGGGCCGGGGCTTGGTACCATTTTATCCGCGTCGGAGCTGCCAGTTGCCGTCATTATGTCGGCGATCGTTTTAGGCGAATACGTAACCTTTTATCAATGGTGTGGGGTCGTGCTGATTTTAATTGGGATCATGTTTGGTAATGCTCCGGCGTTTCTTAGAAAAAGGGCGCTTCGAAACGGATAAGCATTTGTATTTACGGAAGCACTTCTCCTTGATACACTTTAACTATGTAATTAAAAAGGAGCGATACTGATGAATTTAAATGATTGGTTTAATAAAGGAATGACACCAGAAACATATAATGAATCGCTAGATAAACTAAAAGAAGGAGCTTCACGCGTCTACAATGAATTTACCTTGCCGAACGATGAAGCTTTTTTCCAAGAGCTGGCGGATAAAAAGTTACGCGCGATCATTTTAGCGGAGCCTTGGTGTGGACATTGCATGTTCAATCTTCCTGTATTCTTTCGATTGGCAGAAAAAGCGAACATATCAGTCCGTGTTCTTGCTCGCGATGAAAATTTGGAGCTAATGGATCAATATTTAACGAATGGCAAATCACGCAGCATTCCAATTTTTATTTTCATTGATGAACAAGGGAATGAAGTAGCTAAATGGGGACCGATCGCAAAATTCACAAAGGAATTCGTCGATAAACATAAAGAAACATTGCCATCAAAAGATGCAGAGGATTATAACGATAAATTTAAAGAAGTGATCAAGTTTATGACGAAGAGTTTTATGAATGATTCCGATTATTGGAATGCTTCTTATGGGGAAATGAAAGAAACGTTAGAAAACGCAAAAGGATAATTAAATGAAAATCCGGAATTGGCGAGCCCGTTCCGGATTTTTTCATCTATAAATCTTTCAACATATCTTCCTTTAGAATATATTGAGCAAGTTCTTCCATTTGATCAGCAATCGCACGATCACTTTCGAGCGGCGGACAAATTTTACGAACCTTTTCTAAAAATGCCTTTGTTGCTGGAGCTAATTGATTTTCCGCTTGTTCTAAGTAAATCGCTTGTGATGCACAAATCATTTCAATCGCAATCACTCTAGCAGAATTGTGAATGATTTCCCTCGCTTGTCTAGCAGCGATTGTTCCCATACTGACATGATCCTCTTGGTTTGCGGATGTTGGAATCGAATCAACGCTGGCCGGGTGTGCAAGAACCTTATTTTCCGAAACAAGTGCTGCTGCTGCATACTGTGGTACCATAAGTCCACATTCTAATCCCGGGTCCGAGGCTAAGAAAGGTGATAAACCGCTTAATTGCGGATTAACAAGCCGTTCCGTTCTTCGTTCAGAAATATTTGCCCATTCCGCGGCTGCTACTTTTAAGAAGTCCATCGAAAGCGCAATCGGTTGCCCATGAAAGTGGCCACCTGATACAATTTCACCGTTTTCTAACACGATCGGGTTATCCGTCGCGGAATTCATTTCAATTTTTACTTTCTGGTCTACATAATCTAACGCCTGCCATGATGCACCATGCACCTGTGGAATACAGCGAATGGAATAAGCATCCTGTATCCGAATTTCTCCTTGGCGAGTAATGCGCTGGCTTCCTTCCAGCCATTTTCTCATTCTCGAAGCGACAAATTCAAACTCGGGATGAGGCCTTACGGCTAATAAGTCACTGTCAAAGGCAGATATAATTCCATTAAGCGCCTCCATCGTTAAGCATGCTGCCATATCTGCGGCTAAACCTACACGCTCTGCTTCATTCAGGGCAATAACACCAATTCCGGTCATTGCTTGTGTTCCGTTAATTAAAGCAAGCCCTTCTTTTGCTTCCAACGAAACAGGTTTCAAACCCGCTTTCTTTAGTGCCTCCTCACCAGAAAGAACCTCGCCTTTATATTCAGCCTTTCCTTCCCCAACTAAAACGATGGCAACATGTGCAAGCGGTGCCAAATCTCCACTCGCACCAACAGAACCTTTACAAGGAACAACCGGATGTACCCCTTTATTAATCATATCAACAAGCAGTTGCAATGTTTCTTCTCTAATTCCCGAAAATCCTTTTGCGAGAGCGTTTGCCCGAAGTGTCATCATCGCTCTTACAACTGGAATAGGAAGAGGGTCTCCGACTCCGACTGCATCGGCTCGTAATAAATTCAGCTGCAATTTTGCAATATCTTCTTTTTCGATTTCAATATCGCTTAGTTTTCCAAAACCTGTATTGACTCCATACAAAATTTTTCCATCCTGGAGCTGCTTTTCAATACGATTGCGGCTCGCCCGTACCCGGAATAAGCTTTCTTTACTAACTGAAACAGCGGCATTCCCGTTTGCAATTCTTTGGACATCGTTTCGATTTAATGTAAATCCATCTAATTCAACACCCTCAACATTGACTAAGTCATTTCTCCCCATATGATGTCAACTCCACTCTGAATATTTAGTATTTACTAATATTATAAGACGAGCGCTGCTATTACACCAAAAACAAATAATGGGATATTATAATGAATGAACGTTGGCACACACGTATCCCAAATATGATCATGTTTTCCGTCTGCATTCAAGCCCGCCGTCGGTCCAAGCGTACTGTCTGATGCCGGTGATCCCGCATCACCTAATGCTCCAGCTGTTCCAAGCAATGCTGCGGTCGCTAACGGACTAAAGCCCATTAATATACATAGTGGAACAAAGACCGTTGCTAAAATAGGAACCGTTCCAAAGGAAGTTCCAATTCCCATTGTTACAAGTAATCCAATTAGTAACAATACGATTGCTGCTAAAAGTTTACTATCGCCAAGGATTGAATTCACATATTCAACTAAATGAATGACTGCACCGGTTTCCTTCAAGATCGTCGCATATCCTGAAGCAATCAACATGACAAACGCAATTGCTCCCATCAATTTAACCCCATCTTGAACAACTTCCTCACCCTCTTTTAATGTTACAATTCTGCCGGCGAACATGATAATAATTCCTGTAAGTGCACCAACAACCATTGAACTGAATGTGAGCTGGGCCGCGAGTGCAGCAACAACGGCGATTAGCGTTATATAATCTCTTAATTGAAATTTTCGTTTTGGCTTTTCACTTGCCGCACTCACTTCAGCAAAAGCCTCATCATGGTCCCCACCATAATTTCTTTCTTTTCGATACGTAAAAAAGATGGCGATAAATAAACCAACAAACATTCCGATAGCTGGAATCATCATTGCAAATGGTATTTGTGTTTGGGCAATTTGCATTCCATTCGCATTCATTTCAGTTGTAAGAATTCCATGAAAAATAATTCCGTATCCTACTGGTATCACAATATACGGCATTTTCAAACCAAAGGTAAGCGCGCTTGCCACTGCCCTTCGATCCATTTTCAAATAGTTAAAGAATATTAATAGCGGCGGAATTAAGATCGGAATAAACGCAATATGAACAGGTATTAATGTTCCTGATAGACAAGTCAACCCCGCAATAATCAATAATAAAGTGATTTTATTCCATTTCTTTTTCTCTAGCATTTTATCAATTAATATGGTCGTGAGCCCCGAATAGGCAATCATCGCTGCAAAAATCCCTAATAATATATAGCTTAACGCTGTTTCTGCCTGCCCGCCCATTCCGCTAATAAATATGGAAATCGTATCGGATAATGATAGTTTAGCTGTAAGTCCAGCTGTAACTGCGGCGATTAATAATGCAAAAATGACATGCACCCTAGCAAGGCTCAATACAGTTAATACGATGACAGAAATTAATACAGGATTACTTAGCATGCAGCTCTCTCCCCTTTTTTAAAAAATGTACCATCATTGTACCGGGCGATTCCTGAGAAAGAACCGCCATTCTCTTTAGACCATTTTTATCGTTTTATTCAGAGGTATTCATCGTATTATTTTTTATGTTTTTCATACCATTCCTCAATGAGTGCTGCTGTTAGCCTTCCTGTATTTACCAAGTTTTCAATACTGATGCATTCTCTAAAGGAATGAATGTTTTGGAATCCCAATCCTAGAGTTAAGCATGTCAGGCCATTCTCATTTAAGACATTCGTATCGGCCCCGCCTAATGTTTCGGTTAAGTATGGTTTTACGTTAATATTCTCAGCGGCTGCTTGTACGGTCTTCGTTAAAACATGATCCTCTGGAATATCGAAGCCGCTATATTTCTTTTCAACTGTCACCTTCACTGACCCATTGCTTTCCACCGCTGCCTGCTCCATCACTTCCTGCATATGCTTGAGCTGCTGGTCTAATTTTTCTTTTGAGAAGCTGCGTACCTCACCTGCAACCGTCACATTCCCGGGAATAATCGATGTTAACTCGCCGCCTTTGATAGTACCAATATTCGCAAGCGTCTCCTCATCAATTGTCCCTAGCTTCATGTTGGACAAGCCTTTCGCTGCAATCAAAAATGCGCTATTCCCTTCCTCCGCATTTAATGCAATATGGGCGGCATTTCCTTGCACTTCCATCCAAATCCGACTGCTATATGGTCCCTTCAAAATAATTTGCCCTACATCTCCACTGCTGTCGAAAATATATCCTATTTTACTTTTCGCCTTGCTGTAATCCATATATCTTGCCCCGACAAGCCCTGGCTGCTCATTCACGGTTAATATAAATTCAATCGGTCCATGGGGTACACCACTTTCGATCAGCGCACGGATCGCCTCCAAATAAGCGGCCAATGCCGCACGGTCGTCCGCACCTAAAATTGTCGTGCCATCCGAATAGATCACTCCGTCCTTGATGACTGGTTTTAGATCTCCTGTTGGCAGGACCGTATCCATATGTGTCGAGAAAAAGAGCGGTGGAATCGATGGGTCCGTTCCTTCATGCCATGCAATTAAGTTGCCGACTTCGCCATTGAAATGTTTATGTGCTTGATCAAATTCAATCGTAAAACCTAGCTCCGGCAATGCCTTTTTTAAGTATTCGGCAACGGGTTGCTCTTTTGTACTCGGAGCATTTAATTTGGCTAATTCAAGAAATAGATCTAGTAGTCTTTCACTATTTACCTGCTCTGCTGCAGTGGATAGTTGTTTCATTGTCATGCAAATCCCTCCGTTTATATCAGTAGACTTTAGATATTTTCACCGACTAACGACAATCTTGCCATCTTTGATAACGCTCTCAATAATATTCGTGCCAAGCTCGTAAGCAATATGTTTATACGTTGGGACATCCCATATTTGCAAGTCTGCGATTTTTCCGACTTGAATCATTCCCCTATCATCCAAATCAAGCGCTTGGGCTCCTCCGTATGTAGCCGCTTTAATCGCTTCCTCCACTGAAAATTTGTATAGTCGACATGCCAAGTTGATCACAAATTGCATCGATTCTGTATAACAGGCCGGACAGAGATCGGTCGCTAACGCAATTTTCATTCCAGCATCTAACATTCGTCGTGCTTCAAACGGTTGTTTATGCCCTACCGCAAAATCCAATGCTGGCATTAGCACTCCAGTAACCTTTGCTTCTGCTAGCTTTTTCATCACTTCCGGCGGTGTATAATTTAAATGGTCAATCGACACCATCTTCATTTCAGCAGCTAGATCAGAACCACCGATATAAGAATAGGCATCCGCATGAATTTTCGCTTTCATTCCGTGTTCCAGTCCTGCTTTTAAAATCCGCTCGGACTCTTCCGCAGTAAAATAACCTTCATCACACCAAACATCACAAAACTCAGCAAGCCCGCGCTTACTTACGAGCGGAATCATTTCGTTAATAATAATATCGATATACTCTTCCTTTGTTGTATTTTCTGGAAACCCATGCGCACCTAAAAAAGTATTAATCACATCCAACGGGGTTTCCTCGCCAAGTCGACGACTCACTTCTAAAATTTTAATCTCGCTTTCTGTTGTAAGTCCATATCCACTTTTGCTCTCAACTGTTGTAATTCCATATTCGAGCATGTTTAACATCCGCTTTTTTGCTTGTTGAAATAATTCTTCTTCTGGAGCATCTCTTGTCAGCTCAACGGTACGGTTTGGACCTACCGTAACAGTTAACTGCTTTAATTTCTCGAGATTTCCCGTTAATTTAGCTGCGTATTCTTCCACTCGTGTTCCATAAAATACCAAATGTGTATGCGAGTCGACAAATCCTGGGGCAACAACTTTTCCTGTCGCATCAATGACATCCTTTTTTTCAAACGCAAAATCATTAGCCATTTCTTCCTCAGATCCCACTCCGACAATCAAACCGTCTTTTATCGCAATCCAAGCATTTGTGATGACCCCAATTTCATCAGAACGACCACCGGCACAAGTAATCACTTCTGCCGCATTGCTAATGAGTAAATCTACCTTTGTCTTTACTTTCGTTTCGGACATCTTTTCTCACTCCTATCAATTACGTCTCGGCATCATTACGTCCAGATGTTTTTTCAAGCTCACTCGAAAAACTCCCCTAAAAATCTGTGAGATCTGCCGGAGGCTTAACTTGAAGCTGAATTCTTTGACTTGAAGGGCAATACGTATTCCCAAACATTTATAGAAATAGGGCATTTCTGCCGATTCCCCACGTAAATTTAAGTTCTTTCGTCTGAAAAATTACTATAATATGAGAAGCGCAAGCGGTGTAATAATGATTAGCGTTAATACCGTTCTCAAAAACCAAATTACAAGGATGTGACTCATTTTTAACGGTATTTCAGTGGATAAGATACATGGGATTAATGCAGAAAAGAACAAAATGACTGAGACGGAGAGCGAAGCAATAATAAAGCGAGTTTCCAAACTTGCCTCCAGCACAACTAAAGAAGGTAAGAACATATCAATTAAATTAATCGTTGCTGCTTTCGCTGCAAGAAATGGTTCAGGAATTTGCAACAAAGCAGTTAAAGGATAAAATATATATCCTAAATAATCGAAAACCGGTGTATAATTAGCCAAGATCAAGCCAATTAATCCAATTGACATAATAGAAGGCAAAATTCCCATTGCCATTACGAAACCATCTTTCACATTTACCCATATATTCGCCCCAAGCTTCGGAGCATTGTGGGCAGTGATCATCGCTTGTTCCCATGCATATTTCATTCGTTTTTCTTTAATAATCTTTTCCGGAAATCCCTCACCTGTATAATACTCATCCTTCATTTTATTAATAGGCCAAATTCTTGTAGTAATAGCCGTTACAAGAAACGTAACAAGAAATGTCAGCCAAAAATACAAATTCCATATATGCATTAAATCCAATGTTTTTGCGACAACAATCATAAATGTGGCGGATACAGTAGAAAATCCCGTTGCAATAATAACGGCTTCCCTTTGCGTATATTTCCCCTCTTTATAAATCCGGTTCGTTATTAACAGACCGATCGAATAGCTCCCAACAAATGATGCAACGGCATCAATAGCTGAGCGTCCTGGTGTCCTCCAAATGGGACGCATAATCGGTTGCATAAATATGCCGACAAATTCAAGCAACCCGTAGCCAACAAGCATTGCTAAAAAGATGGCACCAATTGGAACAAGAACGCCGATTGGAATGAGTAATTGATAAAACCAATAAGGTCCCATATCCTCAGCCATTAACCACGCTGGCCCCAATTCGAATAAAACAAAAAAGGCAGCAATTGCTCCTAACACTTTACAGATGGAAATGGCCATTTCCACTTTTGTTTTATTCCATGTTTTTTTATAAAACGGGTAAATCGCTCCTAAAATAACAACGAGCATTGCATAATAAGAAGGGGTGCTTCCGGTAGATTCACGAATCCACGTAACAAAATGGTCCAATGGGATTGAATTTTTACCATTTACTTCGATAGGAATGAAAAACATAAAAATCCCAATCGCACTGAAAATAAAAAATTTAGCAATGTTCTTGGCAGAATAAATCGACTGATTCGAAACGTCTATCACTTGTCCTTGCTCTGTATTGACTTGTCCGTGAAGTTGACTCATCTCTTCACCCCTATCAAATTTTCTCAGTGGCAATGGCATAAAAGGGCAAGTAGAGATCCTGCTTCATTCGGATCTCTACTCGTTGTCTTCCGTATTGGATTAGGATTTCACTTCCTCCTTTTCCAAATCCTTTGGACCGAATGTTGCTTTTGGTGACCACCATAATGGAATTTTAATGCTGTCCTCTGTTAGTTTCCCTTTTCCATTGGCAACATCCTGTGCAATTTTGTAACCGGCTTGAGCATGGCGGACAACACCGATACCTGAGTCAACAGTCATTGCCACCTCAAGTCTCATATCTGATTCTGCTGTTCCATCTGCAATCATCGTCACACCCGTATGAACGGCTTCACCCATCGAGTAGTTTGCTTGAAGGGCAATTAAGTCGCACATCCCAACAGCATTTAGAAGGCCGTTTAACATTGGCCAGTCAGAAATTAAATCACTTCCATCCTTCATATCTTCAGACTCAAATGTCGGGTTCACAATGGAACCAGAGTCTAGATTATCGCGTGAGAATGCAACCGGTCCAGCAAGTTCACCGCGACGAATCATATCATTTACCTCGAGAGCAAACTTTTTCCGCTGACCAAAGCCCATATAGCAAATACGTGCTGGCAATGCTTCGATTGGAATATGTTCTTTCGCAAGCTTAATCCAGCGGGTAACAAGATAATCATCACTAAATTTCTCTAAAATCATATCATCGATTTTTCTTAAATCTTCTGGATCACCTGATAAACATACCCAGCGGAAAGGCCCACGTCCTTCGCAGAAGAGCGGACGAATATATTCGGCGACAAATCCAGGTAAACGTTTTGCCTCTTTCGAATTCATTCCTGCATCCACACATTCTTTTCTATGACTTGTTCCGTATTCAAAGGAATGAACGCCAAGATCCATAAATTTAATAAGCGCCTTCAATTCACGAATCATTGTTTCACGTGCTTTTTCCAAATATAGTTCGCGATTCGTATCACGAAGCTCCTCCGCTTCTTGCACTGTATACCCTGCCGGCAAATAAGAAATTGGGTCATGTCCCGGTGTCATCGATGTTGAAATATCCGGTAGCCATCCTGACTGAAGAACTTCTTCAAAAATATCCGCCGCGTTTCCAACAACCGCTACACCGAGTGGTTTTCCCTCAGCCGCATGCTGCTTAGCCATTGCGATTGCATCATCCAAGGAATCAGCAAGCACATCAATAAAGCCTTTTTCAATTCGGCGCTGAATGATTTCTACGTTTGAGTCGCATAAAATCGCTACGCCGCCATGCATCGTCATTGCTCTCGTTTGGTTTCCACCCATTCCACCCGCTCCAGCGGTTAGAAGAATTTTTCCGACAAGTGAATCATTGTAATGCAGGCGCGCAATCGCTGACAATGTTTCGAACGTTCCTTGAATAACTCCTTGTGTTCCGATATACTCCCAAGGTGCTGCTGTATAGTTCGCATACATCGTCAAGTTTTTATCTTGTAGATCATAAAATGTCGGCCAGTCCGCTTTCATAATATTCGTCGTTGCCATAACAACGGTTGGCGCGTACTTATGTGTTTTAAATACAGCTACGGGCATTCCAGACTGTACAACTAATGTTTCATCATCCTCAAGCTCTTTTAAAGATTGTACAATCGCATGATAAGACTCCCAGTTCCGTGCCGCTTTTCCAATTCCTCCGTATATAACAAGCTCTTCCGGCTTTTCAGCATTCTCCATATTGTTTTCTAACATTCTCAAAATGGCCTCTTGTCTCCAGCCTTTACAACGTAACTCCGGCCCTCTTTGTGCCTTCACTGAATATAAAATTTCTGGTTTTGACATATGTAATACCTCCATGTTAGATTTTTTCTTACTCGCTAACTATATAATGCAAGTTGCGTGCCAATTTCAAAATTATTACTGAAAAATTACATTTTTCATAAAAATCAATCGATTATATAGGGATTTTCCCTCTCTTTCTTTCATCCACCCTATGATTCAGTTAGCTGATACGGTATAATGACGTTAAAATCGCAGAGAAATTTTGCACCTTGTTTTCTTTAAAAGTATAGATGTTTCTCACCATTTGATAACGCTTACATTCCAGGTGGTGCAGAGAGATTTTGCATGCAAACTGCCAAACTAATAATCTGTTTAAGTTGAATTAAGATTTCCTAAGTAATTTATTTTTGAACAGAAGTAGTGGAGTGGAAGGCGTAAATTCCTAAAAAACGCTTCATATTTCCTGCGTCCCGTACGGATTCACGGAACAGGACAGGTGAGCCCCTAGGAAACGACCGCCTGGAACGCAATCAACGATGTTTGCCTCACAAGTCGTATGTAAATGATCCATTTCAACTTATCTATTTTTCATAAAGAAATAATAGGAGGTACGTTCATGTTTGCAGAGTCAATCGGAAAGCTAATGGAAGGATTCGTCGATGGAATCATCGTATTGAATGAAGAGTTGGAAGTATTATGGCATAACGAAAGTCTAGCCTTCGAACTAGATATAGGATGTCATATTTCTAAGATCATCCCTTGTAAGAATGTAAAATTTGAAGAAAGTGAAATCCTTTCAGTAACATTGATGGGAAAAGATTTTGCGGCAAAAGTGAAGCATTTTCATGCTGATGATCATTACATTCTCCTTTGCCTAGAAGATCGAACAAATCTAATCGATAACCCGAAGATGCGATCATATTGTCTTGAGAAAATCATCGAAGTGATTGATGAAGGTGTTATGATGAGCAATCCAAATGGGGAAATCATTTTATATAATTTAGCACAGGAAAAAATGGAAGGGTTGAATCGCCAAGAAGTGATTGGTAAGACATTATGGAATGCATATAATTATAACAATCCACAAAATTCAGAGCATAAACATACGTTTAAAACTGGAAAGCCCATTTTTTCTCGCTATCGAGCTCACTCAAAAATTGATGGCGTGCCGAAATACGTCAATTATAGTACATATCCGATTCAAAAAGACGGAGAGACTATAGCCGTATTTTCTTTAAGTACGAATGAATCAAAATTGAAAGATCGCCTCCATCGAACGATTGAGCAAAAGCGACATATAACAAATATAGAGAAAGACAGGACAGATATTCATAACGGAACAACCTTTACATTTGATGATATAAAGGGCAACAGTTTTGCCTTAAAGAAGATCATTCAGGAAGCACAAAATATTGCCCTTCATAATACGGATGTTCTAATCGTTGGCGAAACAGGAACGGGTAAAGAGCTTTTTGCCCAAAGCTTGCATAATCATAGCCCCCGTGCGAAGGGCCCTTTTGTTGCTATTAACTGTGCTGCCATTCCCGAAAATTTACTTGAAAGCACGTTATTCGGTACAGTTAAAGGGGCCTTTACAGGTGCGACGAATCAAATCGGCCTGTTTGAATACGCAAAAGATGGCACGCTCTTTCTCGATGAGATTAACTCGATTCCGATCACATTACAGTCTAAATTAATGCGAGTATTACAAGAGCGCTTCGTTCGCAGGGTTGGCTCCAATGAAGTAACTCCGGTTGAATGCACAGTAATCAGTGCTTCAAATGAAGATCCCGAACAACTTATCGAAGAAGGAAAAATGCGGCTTGACCTATTTTACCGAATCGCCCATACGAGCATTTATATTCCTCCACTGAGGGAGCGAACGGAGGATATCCAATTTTTCATTGATCATTTCATTGATGTGTATCAAACGAAATTTTCTAAATCTGTTCCAAAAATGTCGAAAGAATTACACTCCACCCTTTTACAATATAAGTGGCCGGGGAATACTCGAGAACTAGAACATCTAATTGAAAATGTAATCATCCGGGTTGGTGAAACGGATCGATTCATCGATATTGAGCATCTCCCCGCTTATATGAGAAGAAAAATTCTAATTGAGAAGCAGGAGCAAGAAATAACTAATAAAACACCATTCAAATCACTTTTTGCTGCTTCACAAGAGCATTATATACAAACGACCTTGGAACAGGCCGATTGGAATATTTCCAAAGCAGCAAGAAAGCTTGGCATTACTCGCCAGAGTTTGCAATATCATATAAAAAAGCATGGTTTAGTGAGATAAATATATTTATAGTTAGGAGAGAAATCATGGATATTCATGAAGTGATTAAAACACGGAGAAGTATCCCCCTCGTGAAAGATGAAACGGTGCCTGTCGAACTCATTGAGCAAATCATTGAGGCTGGAACATACGCGCCCAATCATTTTCGAACAGAGCCATGGAGATTTTTCGTTCTGCGTGGAAAAGGCAGAGAAAAATTAGGTGAAGTGTTCGGAAACATTACACGCGCTGAACTGGAAGATATTCATTCAGACACAAGCAAAGCGAAAATAGAAAGAAGCGAAAAAAACCCATTACGCGCACCTGTTGTCATTGCCGTTGGTGTTGAACCGAGTGATAGAAAAAATGTTATATTAAAGGAAGAATACGCGGCAGTAAGCAGCTGTGTACAAAATATGCTTTTAACCGCCCATGCACTAGGTCTAGGAGCGATGTGGAGAACCGGGGCGATTTGTTACCACCCACAAGTAAGCGAGTTCTTTGGACTGTCCAATAATGGAGAAATCATCGGCTTTCTTTACCTTGGCTATCCAAATACCGAACCGAAAAGCTACACAAAAGCGAATTTTAAAGAACTGACAAAATGGATTGATTAACCATCAATAAAACCCCTATCATGCGATTGATAGGGGTTTTACATGATCAAGCAATGCCGTCCCAACCAAACCGCCTCTAACAATCTGTGACTTCCGCCACAGGGGAGTTTGAACCGCAATATAGATTCAACTCGACGCTTATACAAGTGGGAGGAATTTTTACTCATTCAAGTTAAAACGCTCCAGATCCTCCTCCACTTCCGCCGACTCCGCCTCCCCCGCTATAAGAGGATGTGGACGTATCTCCAGAACTGGATGGCGGGGATGTCGTCGTTTTCGCTTCATCAAAGGTCGCCAGCACCCCGCCGTAAAGTGGATAATGATGATCAGTACGATCCGGCGGTACTGGGGTTGTTCGTAGTTCCGCATCAGCGAAAGCGGAAAATTGTTTCTCGATTTGTCTATCGCCAACACCGACGCCATAGGCTAAGGCACGTAATTTATCATTTGGATTAAGTGTTTCCCACTCTTTCGACTCTCTATTTCTGATCGCCTCACTAAATTGCCTCCACTCTATCCGCAATAGATACTCTGCCAAACTCATTGGCTGATAAAAAATAGCAAAAAGCAGAAATAGCGGCGACAAAATAAATGAATACGTTGCAAGTGCAAACAGTTCATAATTAACGAAGGATAATGCAAATAAAAATACGATGATGCTTAAACATGCAAGAAATAATCGGAAGAAGGCTCGATTTTTCTTTATTTTCTTATCTTTTAACTCCTTTTCGATCCCCCGTTTCCATTTACGAAGCGCGCTCTGGTATGAACCGTGGTTGTTCGTATCTTTCGTATACGCTTCAAGGTCCTCCATGCGAAATTCAGTACCATTGCCGACTTTATGGAAGAATAGGTCAATAAAGGCTTGTTCATGAGCATGTTCAACGTTTGGATGGTCAACCAGTTGGAATTTATCCTGTGATACGTGCTTCACTATCCCTTTGCGCATAAGATCTAAAAGTGCAGCAGCTTCAAGTGAACCCGTTCCTATTTTTAAATGGACAAGCGCCGGGATACTCACTTTTTCTTTTGGGATCATCGACTGCTGTTGGCTCACGATCTCTTTTGCTTTTTTACGTTTTCGTCGTGGTGACGTAACGGTGCTTATAAATAAAAGAATAAAGAAAATGCCTACGGCTGTGATCATAATTTTCCCGAACATTTGCATCTCGCTTCGATCCTCTTCAAACATCGCAACTTCCTCATAAATTTTTCCTTTCGTCAAAGAAGCATCGGGAAATAATTCAACTGGGAAAACAGCTCGAACAGCTCCACTTTTTCCAGCCTTCACTGAACCAATATCGTAATGGACCTCACCATCTGCTGTGATCGAATCCTTTCCGCGCAACACACCGTACCCAATTGAGACGCTGTCCGAAGAAGCTTGCGGTGGAATCAGATGTATCGTCATATTGCCATAATCAGACGTATTGCGATCATCGAAAAACGACCAATAAAATTGACCGCCATCTTCATATTTTTCTACTCCATTGATGATTTCGTATTGAATATCAATCGTTACCGTTTCGTCCTGCCCCGGGCGAAAAATTTTATATTCATCCTCATTTTTTTCAAAGCGAAGTTTTTTTCCATTTTCAGTAACAGAAAAGTTAGAAACTTTGGCATCCGTTTTCGGTGCGATTTCACGAATCAGGCCATTGAAAGCTCCGGTAAAAACATACGTATGCTGTTCATGAACGTCAACATCCCCATTTGGTAATAAATATGCATTAATCTGTACCTCTGGGATCGTAAATTCAACCGCCAGTACATTCGACGGCAATAACAATCCAATAACGATAATAAGCGCTAATATGATTTTCTTGTTTTTCATAAAATCACCCCTCTATTTTGTACGAATGAGAAGTAATTAAGTTCCGAACCTATATAAATTCGGATGCAAAGTGGAAGTTACGCAATTGTACCGGAAAGTTACGCAATTAATTGGAAAGTTACGCAATTCTACCTGAAAGTTACGCAATTAATTGGAAAAATACGCAATTCCTATAAATCCAACTAAAAAAAACCTATCCTTAGATAGGTTCTTCCTTCAAATAACGCTTTGTTGCTTTTCAGCGTTTAACTCATTTTTCTCCATTTTTCTAAAATAGAAGATAAATGCCATTAAACTGACCAAGATGAACGCAAAAAGCACGAGCGACCATAGCGTCACACTGATCGAATAGCGGTCAATTAACTCTCCGGCAAGTTTAGGCAGCACAGCACCGCCAAGTCCCCCCATTGCTACGAGCAAGCTTGTTGTCCATTCTTCCAGTCCCGCGGAATTCTCATTGATCAACAATAACCCGATGGAGAAAATACCTCCCATTAATAATCCGGTTAAGAAGATCGCCGAATAGCCAATGATTGGTGTTGGAAAAAGCGCAAAGATGACTAGGCTTAGAAATTGACCAATGCAGGAAACAACGAATAGCTTCACATATCCGATTTTATCAATAACAAAAGTCATCGCTAAGCGCCCCACTGTCATCGCACCCCAAAACACGGTAATACTTAAAGCGAGTGTTGATGCATCTAGATTCGTTGTTTTACTTAAAATCGTTGGTAAATAATTAGGCAACACCATTTCCGTACCAACATACATGAAGAAAAAGGCCGCGCCAATGGCGACAATTGGAATCTTTCTCCGAGAGTAGCGCACCTTCTCTTTTTTCTTTCCAGTCTGACTCTTTTCTTTCGGTTGCCGTTTTAATATAGGGTCCATCTCTCCAAATGAAAGAGACAACCAAAGCAATAATGCGATGCTTGTGACTACGGCAACGAATAAGAAAGACATATTCCATATACCTGACATGATTAAAAAGGCAGAAATAATCGGAATAAGCAACGCGCCAACTCCGAAAAATACTTCAACAAGCACAAGTGTCGATGCCTTTTTTTCCTTTAAATGCCCGATAATAAGCGCAGCAACTAACGTTTCCGTAATCCCAATTCCCGCTCCACCAATCGGTGTAGTGAAGAGCAGTATATTCCAGTCTGGCTGGAATCCAAGCACAAATTGAGATATGGCGAAGCAAAGCAAAGATATAAAGATCGTTATTCTTCGCCCAAATTCTTTTACAATTGCCGGGGCGATCATCACTCCTACTAAAAATCCTAAAAATTGATTCATAATCAATTGACCGCCATCACCATACGTTACTCCGTACGATTGCACCATCGGTTCTAATACCGTACCGATAATAATATGACCAAAGCCATTCAAACAGTAAATCAAACAAGCAAGCCAAATAAAGTTTCTCATTGCCATCTCCTACTAACCTCATATTGTTCCATCAAGTATAGCGGAGTTGTCATGAATTGAATAGACCGGTTTAAAAACTTCAAATTTTCTAAATATATGGTAGACTAATTGTATAATTATAGAAGGGAGCTAATTCATGAATTACATAACATTAAACAATGGAAACCGTATCCCACAATTGGGGTATGGTGTATGGAAAGTGCCTAATGAAGAAGCAACAAATGCAGTAGAGCAAGCACTCGAAACAGGTTACCGTTTAATTGATACAGCGAAAATTTATGAAAATGAGTCTGGTGTTGGAATCGCATTAGCGAATACTACCGTCCCGCGCGAGGAGCTATTTATTACAACCAAGGTTTGGAATGGTGATCATGGCTATGACAATACGTTACGAGGATTTGAGGAAAGTCTCAAAAAGCTAAAGCTCGATTACGTCGATCGCTACGTCATTCATTGGCCAACTCCTAAATACGATATGTATGTAGAAACATATAAAGCACTTGAACAGCTTTATAAAGATGGCCGTGTAAAAGCAATTGGTGTGTGCAACTTCGCAATCGAACATTTGCAGCGAATTTTAGATGAATGCGAAGTCATCCCGACAATGAACCAAGTCGAATGCCACCCCTATTTACAGCAAAAAGAATTAAAGCAATTTTGTAAAGAGCAGCAAATTTATGTTGAAGCATACAGCCCATTAATGAATGGCCGAACCGTATTGGAAGATCCAATCATTAAAGAATTAGCAAATCAATACGGAAAGACACCTGCACAAGTGATTCTTCGTTGGCATGTGCAATCCGATGTAATCGTCATTCCAAAAACGGTCACTCCTTCGCGCATGGCTGAAAACTTGGATGTATTTGATTTTGAACTAAGTCAAGCCGATCTAGACAAAATCGCTAATTTAGATCGCAACGAAAGAATTAACTCAGCGCCACATGAAAATAATAGAAGATAGTAAACTTTCGTTCAATCCCTTATGAGCAATAATAAGGGATTGAATTATTTTGCTTTTCGGGCAGCTCGTTGAATGGGATCCCAGACCCCGTTGTATGGGGGAGCATAACTTAAGTCGAGATCTTCCAAATCTTCGATCGTCATATGATTAAATAGTGCTGTCGCTAGTACATCTATCCGCTTTGCCACGCCATTTTCTCCAATGACCTGCCCACCTAGCAAACGCTTCGTTTCAAGATCATATACGAGTTTTACATGAAGGTTTTTTGCGCCAGGATAATAGCCCGCAATATCTTTGGTTGTTACTACTGCTGAAGCATAATTTAATCTAAGTGACCTTGCTTCCGTTTCAGATAGTCCTGTTTTGCCAAGTGTAAGGTTCATAAATTTCAAAATGGAAGTTCCTGTCATCCCTCTATATGGTCTTTGTAATCCAACCATGTTCATTCCAGCTATTCGACCTTGTTTATTTGCATTGGTTCCAAGCGGAATATAGTCATCCTGTTGCTTCACCAAATGGTATTGGACAGCACAATCACCTGCAGCATAGACATCTTTTATATTTGTTTCCATATACTGATTAACCTTGATGGCTCCTTTTACACTTGTTTCCACACCGCTTCCATTAAGAAAGGCCGTATTTGGTCTAATACCAGTTGCAATTAGAACAAGATCAGTTTGATATTCGTTTTTATCTGTTCGAATAGATTTGACGAATTCCTCACCATGAATCGATTGAACATTTTCTTCAAATATTATTTCAATTCCTTGTTTTTTCGCTTCCTCATGAATATAAGCGGCCATATCCTCATCAAATATTTTTGCAACCTGTTTGCCGCGATTAATTATACGCACAGCCAATCCTAACGAACGAAAACTCTCTGCCATCTCAAGACCAATATAACCACCACCAATTACGGTTACATCTTGGACTCCATTTTGTAAATCTTTTATAATTGCCTTTGCATCTGGGATTGTTTTTAGTACATGAATGCCTTTTAATTTTATTCCAGCCCAATCTGGTATAAAAGGATCTCCTCCTGAAGCAATGAGCAATTTATCGTAGTTCATGTGAAATGCCTCATTTGTTTGCTTGTTCATTCCTTTTACACTTTTACTTTTTACATCAACCGCTTGTACTTCATGACATATTTTCGCATCGATTCCGAACTTATCTCGAAATGTATCTAAACTTCTAGCAATTAAATCTTCTGTTTTCGGCACTTGCTTGTTAATAACATATGGCAAGCCACATTGCGCGTACGAATAAATGGAACCACGTTCTAATGTGATGATATCCGCATTACGATCATATTTTATGATTTGCATAGCCGCACTCATCCCAGCTGCATCTCCACCAATAATTACATATTTCATAAACAGGCCTCCCAAACTTTCTCCTTTATTAACTATCTTACCTGCTTTAGCTTAAAACTAAACAGTTTGCCTAAGCAATAAATTACGCCTCACAAATAATTAACCGAAAGAAACGAAGGACGCCTTTATATGGCAAACATCATGCCCCCTTTAGTTTCAACCTGTAATATATTTAACCTGATTTTAATGCGATGTATTATATATCGTTTGTAAAAGGAATCCACTTATTTAGCGGCAATGCCGACCAATTAATGGAGAAATTAGATAATGACTTATTAGATTTTGGGATTGTCATCGATCCTACGGACAAAAATAAATACGATTATTTAAGACTTCCAAGTGTAGATAAATGGGGAGTATTAATGAGGAATGATTGCCCACTTGCTGACAAATCTTTTATAGAACCCGAAGATTTGTTTAACCTGCCATTGATTATTTCTCGTCAAGCACACGTAGACAACGAATTATCGAACTGGTTGGGAAGAGATTTGAATAACTTTAATATAGTAGCGACCTATAATTTACTTTATAATGCATCTTTACTAGTAGATGAAAACGTTGGATATGCACTTTGTCTTGATAGACTAATCAACACTACTGGAGAAAGCAACCTTTGTTTTAGAGCTTTGAAGCCTCAATTAGAGGCCAGGCTGAATATCATTTGGAAAAAAAGCCAAATATTCTCGAATGCTTCTAAGCTGTTTATTAATAAACTGAAGGAAAATATTAAGGCCTGATTAGAATGTGAGTGGGAAGTTTAGTTAGAAGGATACAACTTATAAAAAAGCATTTGTTCGTTTCGAACAATGTTTTTTTATATAAATTGATCTTATTAGTTAATAAGAATAGTCAAGTACATGTTTTGGTGTAAAAACTTTGTTTTTATCACCATTTTATACCAATTATAACGATCTTGACACTCTTAAATCTTTTTCCGCTTTCTTAATTACTCCCTAGGAATTTTTTCACAAAAAAGAAGAGAAAATTACCTTAATTTTGTAATCTACTCTTCTTTTTATTAAGGAAAAGACTGTCTGCTTATGAATTAAATCCATTATTGTCAGCTAACTGTTTAAACCACATTCCGCTTTTTTTAATTGTGCGAGTGTAGTCTCCTTGAATATCGACGGAAATGAGTCCATAGCGATTTTTGTATGCATTCAGCCATGACCAATTGTCCATAAAAGTCCACACATGATACCCTTTCACATTGACGCCTTCCTGAATCGCCTGATGAATCCATTTTAAATGATCCTTAAAAAATTGAATCCGATAATCATCTTGAACGACCCCTTGCTCATCCATAAAACGATCTTCACCTTCAACACCCATACCGTTTTCGGAGATAAAACATTCAATATTATGATAGTTTTCTTTTACATTGATTAAAATATCATAAATTCCTTTTTCATAGATTTCCCAGCCACGATGAGGATTTATTTTTTTCCCCGGCATATCGTAGTAATCAAAATAGTGTTCAGGCATAAACGGTGCCTCTGGATTCGGCAGCGCCCCCTTCGCTTTAACACGTCTAGGCTGATAGTAGTTGATTCCAAGAATATCGATTGTATTTTCCCGAATAATGTCAAGGTCGCCTGCCTCAATTTGCGGCATAAATCCTTCCGCTCGAATCAGGTTTACCAGATCAATGGGAAATTCCCCTTTCACGGAAGGGTCCAAAAATATTCGGTTAAAGAGCGCATCAGCAATATTTGCTGCTTTTACATCTGCTGGGTGCTGGCTTCGTGGATAAGACGGCGTGAGGTTTAAAATAATCCCTATTTTACCGTTTAAATTCTTTTTTCGATAGGCCTCAATCGCTTTCGCACTGGAGAGCATCGAATGATATGCTACTTGGACTGCCTTTTGGAAGTCGCATAGATCCGGATAATGGGCTCCATATAAATAGCCCATTTCAACCGGAACAATCGGTTCATTATGGGTGAACCACTTTTTAACACGATCTCCAAATAAATCAAATGCAATGGAAGCATAATCTACGTATGCCTCAACCACTTCTCTGCTCTCCCAGCCCCCAAGCTTCTGCATTGCAAGCGGCATATCAAAATGGTAGAGATTAACGAAAGGTTCAATCTTATGATGTAGTAAATCATCAATAACACTGTTGTAAAAATCAACCGCTTGTTGATTCACTTCACCATTACCATTTGGAATTAAACGTGACCAAGAAATCGAGATTCGGAAACTATTATGTCCCGTCTCTTTTAATAGTTTAATATCCTCTTTATATTGATGATAAAAGTTAGAGGTATTTGCCGGACCTACCCCATCAAAAAAACGGTTCGGTTCCTTTTCATACCAATAATCCCAAATATTCATTCCTTTTCCATCAATATCAGCTGCCCCTTCGATTTGAGTTGCCGAGACAGCAGATCCCCACCAAAATCCTTCCGGAAATCGATAGTGTAATTTTTCCTTTTGTTTTGACATCTTTCATTCCTCCTATTGAAAGAACCAAGCACAGATGAGGATCGCTTGATTCTTTCATAAAAATTGCAACTGGGATCACTTTTCAACTAGTTTGAACTTTTGCCATGGACGAATCCGATCAAGTAAAAACTGTTCTTCCGGATTAACAGTTGCAACAATATTTGTATTTCCACTGTTCTCCATATCCAGAATTGCGATCTGCATTTCCCCCTTATAACGCTCATAACCGGAGTTATCAATCGTCACGTTTCCACGTGAAATCGATTGTGTATTATGGGCTGGAAAATCCTCATTCACATATTGAACGCGACTTTCCGTTGAACGGATCACATAGGCGGAGACATCTCCACGATTCACATGTTGACTTGCCAACACAATCTCTCTCTCTGTATTTGTTGCTGTTTCATTAAATTCTACCTTTAGCTCTAATTGATAACGGTTAATTGCAGACAAAAGTTTTAGCTCTTCTACAGAGGCAAAGGCATTACCAATAATTACATCATCAATCAAGTCCGTTTGAAAGAGATCTTTTGCCTGAAGGTCGATTGGGATGCCGCGATGCTCCTCAAGCGTCGGTAGCCCTTCATGAACCGGCCATGGACCATACAATGCGAAATTTGAAGAAATCATTGCCGCTGTTCGAATCCCGTGTTCTTTATACTGTTGTGAGCATTTAATAAAATGCTCTCGGGACAGACCAGTATAACGCCGTGGGTAAAAATTATGGCAGCCAATGATTTGGTATTTATTCGGCTGATAAGATAGTATTTGTTCTAAATATTTCGTCCCTTGACTCATATTTAATTCAATACTTAGTCCATACTCATTCAAGGACATAACACTTTCTTCTAGTCCGGTAAAACCTAAATCGAGACGAAGTCCTGAAAGACCAAGTTCTTTGAAATAAGCAAGATCCTTATAGCTAAGTTGTTTTTCTTCAAAGACGGTGGGGCTAATATCTGCGATAACTTCAAAGCCAAGCTGATTCGCCCGTTTAACAATTCCACGTAGTTTACCTACATCGTTTTCATCAGCAGACATTAAACAAGTGAAGATTCTTGTAAATCCGTAAGTACTCGCCTTTTCGATATAATCGATTTGATCTTTTTCTGTACCATACTGTGGGTAAACCGCAATCCCGAGTCTCCTCACTTTTTTCCACTCCCATCAAGAAAATTGGGGCAAATAATCTTTATTTGCTTCTATAATGTCTTTTAATATTTGCTTCGCAACCTTGCTAGATGGAACGAATGGACTATTCACTAATGCAAGCAACGCCTTTTGTTTATTTCCAGTTACCGCTGCTTCAATAGTTAGTTGCTCAAATGCTTTAACTTGTTGTATGAGACCATTGATCTCTGGTGGTAATTTTCCCACTTGTAATGGCTTAGCACCCTCATGATTGACCACACACGTTACTTCAACAGCTACATCATCAGGAAGCTGCGAAATCGCACCATTATTTATAACATTTACGGTGTGGATTCTATTATCGTTCGTAACAATCGATGTAATAAGCGAAACTGCCGCCTCTGAATATAAGGAACCGCCTCGTTCCTCCAATTCCTTCGGCTTCACATTTAAAGAAGGATTTTTATAAGTTTTAAATAATTCTTTTTCGATGACCTTCACCTGTTCGGCTCGGGTTCCTTTTTCATTTGCTGCTTCCATTTCTTCTAGGAGCATTTCATCCTTCATGTAATAATAGCGATGATATGGACATGGAAGCACTTTTAGTGCTTTTAAAAACTCTTCTTCCCACGGTGCATCATGAATGTTTTTCATATTCATATTCCGGCCCTCAATAATTCGGCCAAGTAAACGATCCATTGAATCTTCACCATTTACGTGGACACTTATAGCATAGACAAGGTGATTTAAACCGGCAAACGACATGTTCACATCGTTGCGTTCTACATCCAAAATTGTCGCAGCCATTTGTTTCATATTAATCGGTACATTGCATAGTCCGATTGCTTTAACAGATGTATATTTATGAACGGCTTCCGTCACCATGCCAGCTGGGTTCGTAAAGTTAATTAACCATGCATCATTTGAATACTCTTCTATCTCTTTACAAATATCAAGAATCACTGGAATTGTACGAAGAGCTTTTGCAAAGCCGCCCGGACCAGTCGTTTCTTGACCAATCACATTGTATTCAAGCGGAATCCGCTCATCACTTGCCCGTGCATCAAGACCACCTACACGAAACTGTGTCAAGACAAAATCAGCATTTGTTATTGCCTGAATACGGTCAAGTGTCAGTGTAATTTTTATCGGCAACTGACTTTTCTCGATCATCCTTTTCGCAAGTGCCCCGACAATTTCTAACTTTTCTTTCCCTGCTTCTATATCAACAAGGACAATTTCATTGATCTTTAATTGATCTGAACGTAAGATAAACCCTTCAATCAGTTCCGGTGTATAGCTACTTCCTCCACCAATAACAGCTATTTTCAACTTTTCTCCCACCCTTAAAGTCACTTAATCAAACAACATAGTTAATATGTTTTTAAACTAGCTTTTTAACGTTTCATATAAATCAACAAATTCATTTGCAAGATCTTTAAATGTAATGGCATTCATTAGATGATCTTGGGCATGTATGAGCAGTAAGGTAATTTCTGCTTTATCACCGCGTGCTTCTGACTGAATTAAAGATGTTTGCACTTGATGAGCATTGATCAGCTCTTGGTTGGATTTTTCCATACACTCCCTGGCTAAACCCAAGTTCTGCTCTTTTGCAGCCTGGATGGCTTCAAAGGCATGGCTTTTTGCATTTCCACTAAAAAGAATAATTTTCATAATGCGCTCTTCTAAATTCATTATTCACTACCCCTTGTAAAAAAATCTATGCTACTGTATTATTTTTTTCGTTTTGAAGCTTTTTCTCTTCCGCTCTTACAGTTATTTTAATAAACGGAATATAGATGATAACTGCGATAATTAAATTGACGAATGATAATGCAGCTCCACGCCATGAGCCTGTTGCTAAGAACCCTCCAATAACAGGAGGTGTTGTCCATGGGATAAAAGCAACAGTTTTTGGAACTATGCCTGAAGCAATCATCATATAACTAAAGATTGTTAAAACAACCGGTGCTAAAATAAACGGAATGATTAATACTGGATTTAATACGATTGGAAAACCAAATAAAATCGGTTCATTTATATTAAATAAGCTTGGTGCTGCACCTAGTCCTGAAATATTTCGATAATGTTTATGGCGTCGTCCCGCAATAAACACAGCGATAATTAGGGCAAGTGTTGCACCAGTTCCTCCTAGATACATAAAAGCATCAAAAAATGGCTTTGTTACAATATAAGGGATTTCTTGACCGGCTGCCAATGCCTTTGCATTCGCTTCAATAGCTGGCAAATAAACCGTTTGCATAATTGGTTCCATAATATTTGAACCGTGTAATCCAAAAAACCATAGGACGTGAATTAAGAGTGCAATGATAATCGCAGAACCAAGTGTATTGGCTAATTTTGAAATAGGTGCTTGTAAGACATCGAAAAACGCTTGATGAATATCTGGAATACCGCCTACAAGGGTAAATACTTTAATAAGTCCAAAAATCGATAAGGTAATCATCGACGGAATTAATGCTGAAAAGGATTTTGCGACCGCAGGCGGGACACTTTCCGGCATTTTCATCATTAGCTTCTTATTTCCTAATAATCTAGTGAAAATCTCGGTTGCCACAAGAGCCGTAACAATGGCAATAAATAAGCCTTGCGCCCCCGCCCATACTAAGGGAAGGCCCGATCCTTCACTAATTGGTTGCATCACCGTTGCTAATGCGGCAAAAGAAACAATTCCTGCCGATAAACCATCTTTGTCATATGACCGTGCTAACTGATAGGAAATCGAAAAGGCCACAAGCAAAGAGACAATCCCGAATGTTCCCGTCCAAACACTACCCCCAAATTGCTTCCATGTATCTCCATTGAAGAGCGCGGACATAAAATTTTGATACGCATCTATCGGTAAATTATTTAAAAGGATAACCATCGATCCTAATATCATTAATGGCATGATGATGACAAAACCATCACGAATTGCAACCAAATGGCGTTGTGCTCCAATTCGCCCAGCAATTTCAATAAATTTATTCATAAAAAACTCCCCCTATTCTCTCACATATTGTCAAAACTTATATAGTAAAAAGTTAATAATTCCTTAATATAAGAGGGGTTATAAACTAAAACTTCCCCCCGTAATTTTAGGATAAAAGTGAAGTTACCACACACAGACGAAGATCCCTTTATTTGAACCTTCCGACCCTTCCTATTTAAAAAAACATGTTGAAAGCAAACGAAAGAACATAGCGTCCTCTGAAGACCGTCCAAAAGCATTCTCATTCAAAAATCAGTATACCTAAAGCAATGAACAGTCCAATATGTGGTGTTCCGCGGTATTTTTATGCCAATAACGGTGACAAACTCCATTTAACGATTGGCAATTAAATCTATTGCTTGTTCTAAAACCTTCTCACCGTTCATCATTCCATAATATTGCATATTTATTGATTCAACCGGAATGTTCTTGCCTTCTAATTTAGACTGAAATTGTTTCATCATAAATTTAACTTGAGGTCCTAGCAGCAATACATCGATATTTTTTTTATCTAAAGTACTGTCAACTTCTGATGCAGAAATAGCAAAGATATCAGCCTCTATCCCTTGCTCTTCCGCTGCCTTTTGCATTTTCGTTACTAATAAACTTGTGCTCATTCCAGCTGAACATACTAACATAATTGTCTTCATTTTTATTTCCTCCTAATATTGATCTTTTGTTAAGTCATCTTATAAGTTAAGTATAGAGAGTATCCGTTTTCATTAACATTGAATCATTTTCCGTTGAGTAGCGGAAACGTTTACCTTTTGCTATTTGTACGTTGTAATATGAGTCGAAACACCAACCTTAGTATGTAAAAGAAACTGGGATTATAGACAGGTACGGATATAAATAATGGTGATATTAGCTATTTGCATTCTATTTTGCTTTGCTCTGCCTTTTTCAATGAAAAAAACAGTACTACCGTTTTGTATCAACGTAAGTACTGTTTTTTCTATTTTGGTTTTAAAATATATTTATAAATTCCTCATATGTTTTGCATTTAAGAAGTTGCTGCACGAGATGTGGATCGTCCACTACTTTCCCTAGAACATTATACATCGACTGCAAATCTTTAGCGCCATTTTTTTGTATACTCAATAAACATATGAATTGGACTCGTTTCTCTTCCCAGATAATTGGCTTTTGTAAAGTACAGATCGCCCAGAATGTTTCTTTTGATCGCGGAGTCATTGGATGTGGGATGGCTACTAAATTACCGAAGCTTGTTGGAGAAATGTTTTCTCTTTCAACGACAGAGGAATAAAACTGCCCATCGACCAATCCTAGTTCTTCTACCTTATTACATAGAAATTGTAATACTTCTTCTTTCGTTTCAAATGATTGTTGAAGGAAAACCAAGTTTTCCTTTAGATATTGAATCGCCTTCTGTCCAGAAGAGTCTTCTAAAAATTGTTCGATCTTTACAAAATCACTTCCCCCAAGAATCGTATTTACTTCAATGACTGGGACAGGAAGTGTTTCTCTAATTGGAATCGTGCTAACGACAAAATCAATGATATCAAAATTTACATTTATTAAATTATAATACTCGGTTGTGCCAATAATTTCGAGACGCGACCCCATCGTTGACTGAAGTTTATAATATAATAAGCGTGCACTGCCAACACCAGAGGCACACACAATCACGCATCTTTTTAAATTACGGTTTACCTTTGCTCTTTCCATTGCTGCACCGAAATGCAACGCTAGATAAGCAATCTCATTTTCATTCATTTGGAATCCTAATTCCTCTTCAATTGCCATACCTGCAACAACTCCAGCTTCAAAGGCAAGTGGATAATTTTCCTTAATTGCCTCGAGCATTGGATTACGTAAGTTCATCCTATAACGGTGACGATTGATCGCAGGTTTCAAATGTAGACTAAGACTAATAGCAAGATCTTTATCATCAGAAATACCTAGCCCCATCTTTTGTTCTACTTTTTCAATCACTTTTCTAGTCAGTTCGATTATCCCTTCCCCAATAAAGGGATTAATCTCTTTATCACTAATATGTGCTTCCATAATTGTTCTAGTTCCCATTAAGTGAATTGCCACATAGGCAATCTCGGTATTTGGAAACTCTACTTGTAATTGTTCCTCTACTAACGTAACAATACTCTTCGCTACCTTATACTCTTTTTGTTCCGTGATTTTCAATAGTTCTTGTGGGATCATTGATACATAATTTTCATCCCTAATTCTTTTGCAAGCGATTGCAATGTGGATAATTAAATTATTAAGTGCAATATCCGACATAACAATGGCATTTTCTTTCAATTGCTCTATAATCACCTTTTGAATCGATTTCATTTCACCTAGTGATAAAATAAAAAGCTGTGAATTCATGATTTCCAAGTCAGATTCTTTTCGATGGAAAACATATTCTGACATGCAAAACCGTAGTTTTATTTCTTCCCCCTTTACTTTTAAACCATAATTGGGTCTTACATCAATCTTAATTTCATAGGAATTTAAAATTTTCTTTACATCTTTCAAATCATTTTGTACGGTAGATCTACTCACATAAAGTTCATCTGCAAGATCTTCCAGTTTCATATAATCGTCTGCTAACAAGAGCCGCCTAATCAGATACCGCACGCGATCTTCGGACACTGTCGGGATGTTCCCGTTTTTCATCATTGCATCATCAGAGACTTCTGCTAAGAAATTTTTAAATAAGCGATGATCTTTTATTTCCAGTTTATAGCCAATTCCACGCAATGATTTTATTTCCGCTCCATGTTTATTCAACTGTTGATCTAGTACTTTTATGTCATTTCTAGCCGTTCTAGATGTTACTTTAAGAACGTTCCCTAGATATTCACTTGTAATAGGCTGCTCCGTTTCCATCAATTCTTGCAAAATCATATTTTCCCGGGCATTAAGCATAATCGACACCTCTATTTTCCTATGTCAGAAATTCTATAAAGGAAGGTGTACAGCAATAGTAAAGCTTTCCCTCAACGTTTCTAACACTGTCCCAATGTCAAAGGAATTGGGTAATAACGTAGGATGATACGTTCTCTTCATACACCCACCTAAACTAATTTTATCATTAGTATAATCATAAAACCGCGTATAGTATATAAAATTGATTAGTTTGAATTTACTTTTCATCGATATGTAAAAAAATTTTACATATGTTACATCATTTTCATATTCACTAAAAAAGCTAGATCAAATGAGAGAGCTCATTTGAACTAGCTTTTTATTTTTTTCAGCTCTGAAGGCATTTTTCAATGTATTCGCTATATCAGTTGAAATAAATAACATACATAAAATGTGGAAAATCAACTAGGTATACATCTATAAAAAACATTTTCTGTATTTAAACTTAAATACTAACTATTTATTACGTATGATTTGCCTCCCCTATCATCCTTAACTCACGTAATGCTCCAAGTAAATGTTCCATTAATTGTTTAGCTTTGTCTTGATTTTCGGTATAACTTGAAATATTAATAGATATCGTGTCCCCAAGAATAATGTACGCTACACCATACCCATCTGAAACGACGGGACCGAACATTCGGTACTTTACATTCTCATAGGCTGTTCCACTTGTTGATATAAAGTCATGGCGCATTGTCTTATATCCTTTATCATGATAAAGTTCTGGCAATTGCATTCCTAATTCAGCACCAAATAGTCGATGCATTTGTTCAAGGCCATACATATGTCTTTCAACACCAAAGCCTTGTTGGCAATCGCCGATCCGTTTGGAATGGGCATCGCTTGCTTTTTTCATTAGTGCATACAATGTTTCGTTGCTTTCGTTTCCACTTTCTAGCGCTTTAGCAAGATTGCTTTTTTCGACACTTGTTGCACGAGCACACTCGGTTCTCCCCTCAAAAAAGTAGCGAACACCGACTGGTTCGTACACACTTTTGAACGTGCCAAATGTCCGATATTGGGCGACTTGCAATGCCATATGGAAAAAGGCATCCGGACTAAACGTCATTTGCTTAATTTTTTCCGCGCCAAATTCGTTGAAAATCATTGATTGAAGATAGTATTGATCAGCTTGTCGTAAATGGTTTTCTTCCATTTTGACTAATCGATCGCGCATTTCATCTGACAATTGCCATTCCAGCTTTACTGCACTTGGCATTTCTGATAATTGCTCGATTTGTGAGTCTTTTTTTCTTAAGCCTTTGCTAACATGGCTAATGATCGCGGCGATCGCTGTCCCATCAACTGCACAATGCTCGATATTGAAGCCTAATTCTTTGCGCTTTGTAATAATGATTTGAATCGTTTTATCAAAGTATTTATTATCTGCATGTAACATGAGATGCTTCAGCGCTTCTTCCGCATTCTTACTTTCTTCATCAATCGAAATGAGCACTAATGAATCAGCGATCGTTTGTAGCAGCTCGACGTTTTCCTTTTTCCCACATAAAAGTTCGTACATTTTAGCGGCTTCGTCCCGTTGAGCAGTCGTAAAGATGCCAACGTTCATTCCCGCTTTCTCATCTTTGATCGCTGCTTCAATGGCCGCTGCGATTTGATGACTTTCGTAAATCATTCCTTCGTCGTTGGTAACTTCTACTTTATACATATTGTTTTTATATAAAAAGACAATATGATTATTTTTTTTATGGAAATCAGCAACGTAGAACGCATCTTTGTCCAACTCTGGAATTCGAATCGAACGGAAAAAATGGTTATATTGACTCATATCGAACGGTCTTCCTCTAAAGACCTCCGGTTCTACTTCTTCGTCGATGATGCGATGATATAAATCTGCAACAAAGTGGCTCACTTTTCCGGCCATTTCAATCACGCTATCGTCCCGATTTTCAATGTTGCTTTTCAATAAAATATTAAAATTGCTATAATATGGCAATGGTTTTCGGCTTTCTAAATAGGATGCGTCCCAAAATGGAGCTAGCCAGCTACCAGCATGGCTTTGATCCCATTTTTGCAACTTTTTCTGCAGTTTTTCCGCTGCGCCATTTTTTTCAAAAAAGCGCTCAATCGCCTTGCTTGTTTGTTGAAATTGTTCCGCACTAACTAACGGCTCGATCCATTCCAAAAGTTTTGATTTCGTACTTTCTAATGATGGAATCGGCAATGATGGTAATTCATTTTGATAAGTAAATAATCGCTTTATAGTCAGTCTCCCTCTCTATCGTTACTCTGCTGGTTGTAAAACGGTTTTTCGCTTTTTATTTGGTGATAATTTTCGTTCAAACCAAGCCATAATGACATCCGCAAGTACAGCCATAAGGGCAGTCGGGATCGCTCCTGCTAATATAATGGCTGTCCCATTCGTCGCATTTGTTCCCCGCAAAATAATATCCCCTAATCCGCCGGCGCCAATAAATGTTCCGATTGTTGCAACACCAATGGAAATAACTAAAGCGGTTCGTATCCCTGCCATAATGACCGACAATGCGAGGGGGAGCTCAACCATCCAAAGAACTTGAAATTTCGTCATGCCCATCGCTTTACCAGACTCAATTAATGCATGATCAACAGTGAGTATTCCCGTATACGTGTTATTAATGATCGGCAACAAGGAATAAAGAAATAGGGCGAGTACGACCGTATTCGGACCAAGGCCCATCGCAAGCATTAAGATCGCTAGCATGGCAAGTGCCGGGATCGTTTGAATAATATTGGCAAGTGAAATGACCCATGTGCTTAATTTTTTATAGCGTGCAATTAATATTCCAATTGGAATGGCCACAATCGCTGCAAATAACACCCCATAGATAGACATTAAGAAGTGGCGATAAAATTGCTCCCAAACGTACGAAGCATTTTGTGAATAATATACGAAAACATCTTGGATTGTTTCCACCTTGTCACCCCCTATTCAAAATAATTGGCTGCTTCTAGAAATTCTTTCGCAATAATCGAAGGTTCTTTCATCATACCGTCTGCTTCATAATTTAACGCCCGCATCGTTTCTGTATCGATTTTCCCAGATAATTTCTGCAAAATATCTCGCAGCTCTGGATACTTTTCTAATACATCGTTTCGTGCAACAAGTGATGAATCATAGGGCGGGAAGAAATGTTTATCATCCTCTAATACATGCAAATCAAAGGATTTAATTCGTCCGTCGGTTGTATAAGCAAGAACGACATCCATTTTCCCACTGGCTGCTGCTTGGTACACCAAACCAATTTGCATTGGAAATGTGTCACCAAATTGGAATCCATATTCCTCAATAAAGCCTTCATATCCGTCACCTTTTCGTTTTAACCACGAGTTATCGACACCGAACTTTAAGTTACTAGCAAGCGGCTCCAAATCGGAAACCTTTTGAAGATTTTCCTTTTCCGCTACCTCTTTTCTGACGGTAAAAGCATAGGAATTCGCAAATCCATAAGAATCAAACCACGTTTGATCAAATCTTTCTGCAAACTCGCGTTGGACAATTTCAAGAGCTTCCTTCGGATCCTTGACTGGCTCCATTCCCAATGCTCCAGCCAAGTCGGTTCCTGTATATCTCGTCGCCGTAATATCGACGTCACCACTCATCATCGCTTTATGCTGAACAATTGATGAGCCTAAGTTACTTACCATTGTTACTGGTGTATCTGTATAATGTTCAATTAATTGTCTAACGATATGTCCGATAATCTGAGATTCAGATGTGTCAAGCGTCCCGATTCTTATCGTGTTTTTAGCAGGTCCACCAAGTCCAGGAAGAGAACAACCGCTTATGATCATCGCGCATACGACACCAAAAATCAGAAGTAATCGATTCATTTTAAGCATATGCATAGCTCCTCCTATTTTGCTTCCTTCAACTTTTTAATTCCTTTAGGTGTTGCCCAGCCTTCAATTTTCCCTAAAAGTAGATCGGTAAATAACGCAAGCATCGTGACTGGGATGGCTCCAGCAATGATATATTCTGGTTGGTATAAATTAAGGCCGCTGAAAATATAGTCTCCTAAGCCACCTGCTCCGATATAGGCGGCGAGTGTTGCCCAACCAATTAAATAGACAGTAGACAAACGTACTCCGGCCATTATTACGGGAATTGATAATGGTAATTCAATATTTATAATTCGTTCCCATCCAGTCATCCCCATTCCGCGGCCAGCTTCAAGCAAATCACGATTCACTCCATTTACCCCGATATACGTGTTCCTCAAAATAGGCAAGACTGAATAGAAAAACAGCGCAATAATTGCCGGTATTTTCCCTACCCCAAAGATGGGAATAAAAAAGGCCAAAATCGCAAAGCTCGGAAATGTTTGAACGACACTTAAAATCCCCATTACAATCCCTGCCAATTTGGGCACTCGTGTTAGAGCGACTCCAAGTGGAACCGCGACAATGATTCCTAGCAATGCGGCGATCAATGAAATCCAAATATGCTCCCACGTTTTAAATAATAATTCCGAACCATTACTACTTAAAAATTCAAAAATACTTTCCACCTCATTTCCCTCCAGTCTTACTGTAATGAAGGCTCATCTTCACTCCAAATCGAGTCGTATACAATATCCACAAGGCTTGCCCTTGTAATAATCCCGATTAAACGTTTATTTTGATCAATAACAGGAATATACTTCATTCCTCTTTTTAAAATTTTTCGAATCGCATCCCGAACAAGCGTCCCTTCTGTTACTGTGAACATCTCTGTTTCAAATGCATCAGCAACTAAGCTTGTTTTCTTCCGCTTCTGATCAATCATTTCAACATCAATAAATCCTTCCAGAACATGGTCCTCATCCACAACGAGCAAAGTATCAACTCTCGTTTGCTTCATTAATTGGATCGCTTCCGAAAGTGATCGGTCTTTCGTAATTGAAATCGCATTTGGATTCATGACTTGCTCAACCGTTTGTATGTTTGGTCTAGCTTGGACAAGTCGATCTTTTCCGATAAACTCCTCAACAAAATCATTTGCTGGATTGCGTAAAATTTCATCCGGTGTATCACACTGTACTAACTCGCCGTCACGTAAAATAACAATTCGGTCTGCTAGCTTCAGGGCTTCATCCATGTCATGAGAAACGAAGACAATCGTTTTTCCCAGCCTTTGTTGAAGCTTTTTAAATTCTTCCTGTAAAGAATCACGTGTAATTGGATCGAGTGCACTAAATGGCTCGTCCATTAAAATAAGCGGTTGATCTGCAGCCAATGCACGTAAAATACCAATACGCTGTTGCTGTCCCCCACTTAATTCATGTGGATATCGATCTAAATATTCAGGTGTAAGATCAACAAGTCCGATCAATTCCTTCGCTCGCTCAATGCGTTTTTCTTCCGGCCATTTTAATAATTTAAGAACGAGTCCAATGTTTTCTTGAATCGTCATATGTGGAAATAAGCCGATTTGTTGAATGACATAGCCAATTTCTCTACGAAGCTGAACAGGATCTTTATCTAAAATATTTTCTCCGTTAATATAGATGTTACCTGATGAAGGTTCAATTAAACGGTTAATCATTTTCATCGTCGTTGTTTTTCCACAACCACTCGGTCCAATAAAGCATATAAATTCTCCCTTTTTAAAGTGCAGGGATAAATCTTTGACCGCCGTTTTTCCTCCTTTATACACTTTCGATACATTTTCAAATCTTAGCAATGATAAAGCACCTCCATTAATTATTTACGTTTATATTCAGAGACAATTATACTTCTATACCCAATTTGGAGAATTTCAAATGCATTTTTCGAGGATGTATGTGTATTCTTTTCTTGCTTATTATTTTGCGGATTTTTTGTCATTAAGATACATTCGTTTATTTTATGAAACGGTGAGGTATTCCATAAAAAAAGTCTCTCATCGAATTCATTGAATTGACGAGAGACCTTCGTTATTAGAGTCGATACGGATTGCTGACCGTTTACTCTAACACTTCATTTAATAATGTTTTTTAATTACATCATTCCTGGCATGCCCATGCCACCCATGTCAGGCATACCACCACCAGCATTTTCTTCTGGTTTGTCAGCTACTACTGCTTCTGTTGTTAGAAGCATTGCTGCAACCGATGCTGCGTTTTGAAGTGCATAACGTGTTACTTTTGTTGGGTCAACAATACCAGCGTCAATCATGTTTACCCATGCGCCGCTAGCTGCGTCAAAACCAACACCAATTTCTTCGCCTTTCAAGCGCTCAACAACAACCGAACCTTCAAGACCCGCATTGTGTGCGATTTGACGTACAGGCTCTTCAAGTGAACGAAGAACGATTTTAATTCCTGTTGCAACATCGCCTTCTGCTTCTAGAGCTGCAACTTTATTGTATACGTTGACAAGTGCTGTTCCGCCTCCGGATACAATTCCTTCCTCTACTGCTGCACGAGTTGCGTTTAATGCGTCTTCGATACGAAGTTTACGCTCTTTCAATTCTGTTTCCGTCGCTGCTCCAACATTGATAACAGCTACGCCACCAGCAAGTTTCGCCAAGCGCTCTTGTAGTTTTTCTTGATCAAACTCAGAAGTTGTTTCTTCCATTTGAACGCGAATTTGGTTTACGCGTGCTTCGATGTTCGCAGAATCTCCAGCACCTTCAACAATTGTCGTGTTTTCTTTTGTTACAACTACTTTTGCCGCACGGCCAAGAGAATCAATCGTTGCTGATTTCAGATCAAGTCCAAGCTCTTCAGTGATCACTTCACCACCTGTGAGGATCGCAATGTCTTCAAGCATTGCTTTACGACGGTCACCGAATCCTGGTGCTTTAACTGCAACAGCATTAAATGTACCACGTAATTTATTTACAACAAGTGTTGACAATGCTTCACCTTCAACATCTTCAGCAATTAACAATAGTGGTTTACCTTGTTGAACAACTTGCTCAAGAACTGGTAGAACTTCTTGGATGTTTGAGATTTTCTTATCTGTAATTAAAATGTATGGATTTTCAAGAACAGCTTCCATTTTGTCTGTATCAGTTACCATGTAAGCTGATGTGTATCCACGATCAAATTGCATTCCTTCTACAACATCAAGATCTGTTGTGAAACCTTTTGACTCCTCAATCGTGATTACTCCGTCGTTACCAACGCGCTCCATTGCTTCTGCAATTAATGCACCCACTTCTTCATCACCTGAAGAAATAGAAGCAACTTGTGCAATTGATTCTTTATCTTCAATTTGTTTAGAAATTGCTTGTAGCTCTTCAACTGCCGTTGCAACAGCTTTTTCAATTCCTTTACGAACGCCAACCGGATTTGCTCCAGCAGTAACGTTTTTCAAGCCTTCACGAATCATCGCTTGAGCAAGAACGGTTGCTGTTGTTGTACCGTCACCAGCAACATCATTTGTTTTGCTTGCAACTTCAGATACGAGCTTTGCCCCCATGTTTTCAAACGGATCGTCAAGCTCGATCTCCTTTGCAATCGTTACACCGTCATTCGTAATCAATGGAGAACCAAATTTCTTCTCTAGAACGACGTTGCGTCCTTTCGGTCCTAACGTTACTTTTACCGCATCAGCCAACTGATCTACTCCGTTTAGTAGTGAGCGGCGTGCATCTTCTGAGAATTTAATGTCTTTTGCCATGAAAAAAAGCCCTCCCTGTCATGAATAAAATAATATAATTAACCGATGATAGCTAATATGTCAGATTCGCGTAGAATTAAATATTCCGTACCTTGGTATTTCACTTCTGTCCCAGCATATTTAGAGAAAATGATATTATCTCCTTCTGATACCTCCAGAGCAACACGCTCACCGTTCTCTAAAACGCGACCTGTACCAACAGCTACAACCTTACCTTCCTGTGGTTTTTCCTTTGCTGAATCAGGAAGCACAATACCGCTTGCTGTTTTTTCTTCTGATTCAACAAGCTCAATAATGATGCGATCACCCAATGGTTTTAACAAGTGAAACAACCTCCTTAAATGTATGTAAATATTTCCTATTAGCACTCATGCTCATCGAGTGCTAACACAATTATTATCATAATAAATCCATGATTATTTTGCAAGTCAACCGCTTCATTTTTTACAAATTTCTTTTCGTCATTTTTTTCAGACAGAGCAAATAAGGAACGAAATGCCATGTTTAAGTTTAATACAATGGCACTGAAAAGCCCTCTTCCATGTAAGCGTTCTATGCGGTTGATTTCGATTCTAAAATAGAACGGAAATCAACGGTGTTTACTTTCCGCAGTTTATGCATGTTAATAAGTGCCTCCAGAAACGATCAAATGATTTCGATATAAAGAAGAAAAAAACTTAATATTCATCAAAATATGGGAAACTTAAAAGGTCATACAGTTGAATGCTTTCGTGTTCAATAGTAAAATGAACGATAGCTTGTTTTATTTTGCGGAAAGGGATATATCATCCATGAAAAAAAAATACATATACATTTTGATTACCTTTATTATTATACAGCTTTCGGGATTATTCGGATCGCCGCTCGTCTTTTTCATTGGATCATCATTTTTCGATGTTGAACCGACATATATGAAGTTTCTTGCTGCTGGTATTTGGATTGTGTTCAGTTTCGCGCTTGGCCTTATCATCATTCTACTTCTTCTCAGAAAGGCAGTCCCGTTTACAAAAGTGGAAAAAGCCGAGCCAATGCCGATTGGGCGTTCTATTACATGGGCGATTGGCGGTGTGTTTCTCGCCTTTCTTTCACAAATCATTGCGGTACTTATCGAAAGGGCGCTCGGCATTAATCCCGTTTCTGAAAACACACAATTAATTATGAAAATGATTACTCTCGTCCCGATGGTCGTTATTGCTAGCTCTTTACTAGGTCCCATTCTTGAAGAAATTGTCTTTCGTAAAGTCATTTTCGGAACACTTTACAATCGATTTCCTTTTTGGGTGTCCGCTCTGATTAGTGCCATTGTTTTCTCCCTGGCTCACCAGGAACCAGAGCATCTACTTTTATACGCAGCGATGGGCTTTACTTTTTCATATTTATATGTAAAAACGAAACGAATCATCGTGCCGATTATTTCCCATATGGCGATGAATACCCTCGTTACGGTCGTACAAATCAATGAATTGAAAAAACAAGCAAGTTTACTAGATACGCTATTCGGATGGATAGGAGGGGGATTCTTATGAGATCGCCATTAGCTTCTGGAATATTATATATCTTTTTAGGCATTGTCTTTACCTATTTAGCTATTCAACAAGTCATCGTTAAAGATTGGAACTTTATTGCCTATTTACTTATTATTATTGCAACATTTGATTTAGGTGCAGGGTTTCGATTGCTCTTTCTTCATTTCAAACGGAAGGATAAGAAATAAGGAAGAATCCTTGATTTACGATCTCTTTCCGCGGGGCGAGTGTCAAGCCTCAGGTCGACAGGATGTTGGTCACGAACTGTTGCCACACGATGTGGCGACTTTAGTTTCTTAAAATACGTTCCTGTGGGGTCTTGTCTAGCCCACATCTCCCGCAGGACATTGATTGAATATACTTCTCCGAATTTGCCTTCCGCTCCAATCAACGGAATCCGCTTAAAATCTATAATGAAGAGGTTCATCAGTTTTTTCCCCTGTCATCTTGATATTTCATGGCAAGACTGTGATCATTTAGAATAAACAATACTCTAGCTTTCCTAATCAACTGAATCAACAATCCTCCTACTTTAATAAACGAACGTAGTAGTGTTGTTTAATTAGAAGTATTACAAGGGAATTGTATTATTTGAAAAGATTATTCTTGATTTTAGTGATTAGTAGCATCCTATCAGCGTGTGATTTGGGTAATAATGAAATATCTTTTTCAGAAGTTAATTTAGTAGAGGTAAATGGTGATGTAAAAGAATTTATTAACCATATACAAACTTTTGAAGAGGGTACTGGAAATGGTATTTATATATTTAATGACTCTGAAAAGCGACGCTATTTGTATCTAAGCCAGGAATTTTTAGATAACGAAAGTGGTTTTGGAAATATGGATATTAAGACGGAAGAAAATTCTTTTAACATCTACTTAAACAATAATTCTAATAGCAAGGAAGAAATTAACGGTTATAAATTATATGAAATCAATCTAGATAAAGTATATGAATATATAAAAGTTTTTAAATATGGTGAGGAAACCTACTTCCAAACGGTAGGATTGTAGATGATTTTTAAGAACTTTATTAAGCGAACGGGTAGCCATAGTAAGACAATAAAATTTGACCACACATTTTAGAAATGTGTGGTCAAATTTATTATCATTGTCTCACTTAAATATAAATGATCGTGGGTTGTGTTAAAGGTTTTAACAAATTTTTCAAACACAGTTGATTGGAGCGCAAATCAACACCTAGGTTAAGGACTTTGTCAAAGCCCTTCGGTAATGGACTTACTTTTTTATGCCTGTTCATTTTGATCATTTTCAACAACGGCAGCTTGTGCTTTTTTATATCCGATTCTGCAAATCCAGATACTAATTTCATATAAAATAAAGAGCGGGACGGTCACCATTAAATGTGAGACAATGTCCGGTGGTGTAATAAACGCCGCAATCACAAATAAAACAAAATAAGCATATTTTCGTATCTTTGATAAAAATACTGGCGTAACAATTCCAAGTCGAGCTAAAAATAGCAATACGACCGGCAATTGAAATAGAACTCCAAACGGAAGCGTAATTTGGAATAAAAATTGAAAATATTCATTGATCCCAATCGTCGTTTGAATATCCATATTTCCCGAAAGCTTTAACATAAAATTAATAACAAAAGGAAACAAAATAAAATAAGAAAAAGCAATTCCCAATAAAAATAAGAAAACGGAAAATGGAATATACGACAATGTAATCCGTCTTTCCTTCTCCAATAACCCCGGGCTAATAAATGCCCATAATTGATATAATATTAACGGTGATGTCATAATTAACGCGAGAAGGATGGTCATCTGCACGTATACTTTTATGGAATCTGTCACACGAAACGCATGCATCGTCAACTGTTGCGCCTCTTCCGCATGTTGAATGATTTTAATTAATGGCTGTGCAATGAAAAAACCTGCAACTACCGCAAACATGAAGAAAACGACTACAATAAACAGCCGTTTTCTTAATTCTTCTATATGGTCATAAATCGTCATATCGTTCTGACTCATCGTTTGTTCATCCTATCATTGGTCGGCGTTTTCCTTCTTATCTTTCTCGTCATCGCTAGCAAGTCCCTTTGTTGCATTTTTGAACTCACGCAATGTATCTCCGGCTGCTTTTCCAAGCTCTGGCAATTTCTTCGGTCCAAAGATCAATAAAGCTACAAGTGCAATCAAGATCCAACTACCTGGTCCTGGCATGTCCGCCCACCTCCTTATACGTATATTTTAACGGATTCATTTTCATTTGGCTATTCTGATCCGCTTAATCCTGTGAATTTTCCGTGTCAGGGCTATCATAATTTTTTAAGAAATAAATGAGCGACTGCAATTCAACCGCTAAGTCAATATGATGGACACGAACAGATGGTGGAACCGTAAGGCGCGCAGGTGTGAAATTCAAAATCCCTTTCACATCTGTTTTTTCTAAACGGTCCGTAATTTGCTGTGCTACTCCTGCTGGGACCGTCAAAATAACCGCAGTCACTTCTTCTGCAAGAAGCCGCTCTTCAAGCTCGTCCATATGATAAATCGGAACATCGCTCATATGCTGACCAACTTTGTCCGGATCAACTTCGAACGCCATCGCAATTTTTGTATTATTATTTTTCAAGAAATTATAATTTAAAAACGCCGTTCCTAAATTACCGACACCTATGAGGGCAACCTTCGTTAATTCATCTTGATCCAATGTTTTACTAAAAAAAGATAGGAGATAATTTACATTATACCCATATCCCTTTTTTCCAAGCGCACCAAAATACGAAAAATCTCTGCGAATTGTTGCAGAATCAACTTTAACCGCTTCACTTAACTCAGCTGAAGAGACACGCTGCTTTCCAGAAGCATGGAGATTTTTAATAAATCGATAATATAACGGCAGCCGTTTCGCTGTCGCTTGTGGTATTTTCATTGTTTCTTCGTTCATTCTTTATCCTCCTTAACCCTTCAAATTTCCCCGAGAAAAATCTTTACTAGACGTACCGCCTGTTTTTTCAAGAAGATATGTAGGTCCAATGATCATTGCTTTGTCAACCGCTTTACACATGTCATATACGGTAAGAGCCGCAACAGATACAGCCGTAAGAGCTTCCATTTCTACGCCCGTATTGCCAATCGTTTTCACCGAAGCCCTTATTTCAAGGATTTTCGACTCTCCCTTTCCGTCTTTCCAAGTGAATGTAATATCAATGCCTTTTAGCGGGATTGGGTGACACATTGGAATAATGTCCCACGTCTTCTTCGCCGCCATAATGCCTGCTACTTGTGCAACGGCGAGAACATCCCCTTTTTTTATTTGTTGTGAATGAATTCGTTCATAAATTTCCCGATTTACTTCTATATGAGATTGAGCCAAAGCGGTTCGAACCGTTTCCGGCTTGCCACTGACATCGACCATCTTTGCTCGACCTTCTTCGTTAAAATGCGTCAGTTTTTTCATTCAAAACACCTCTTTCCCATCATACACTATTTCGGCGGGGCTGTCTTTTTCCGAGAACGCATACAAATCATTCTAAAACATCTCGTCGGCTTACAAAAAAGGCACCGTTTTCGGTTTACACTTGAATAATTGCGTAACTTTCACATGGAATTGCGCGACTTTTGACGTAATTGCGTAACTTTTAGGCATAATTGCGTAACTTCGGAGTAGAATTGCGCATCCTCATAATATAAAAAAGGAAAGCAAGAATTTACATTAAAATCTTGCTTTCCTTAATTTATAGATTAAACTGCCTTACGGTCTAATCTAAATCTTCTCCATTCGTGAAAATAACCTTTTTATACCAATAAAAGCTTTTCTTTTTACTTCTTTTTAATGTTCCATTTCCTTTGTTATCCTGGTCAACATAAATAAATCCATAGCGCTTTTCCATCTCACCAGAGCCCGCACTTACAAGGTCAATCGGTGCCCATGTTGTATATCCGATAATATCGACGCCATCAAGCTCAATAGCGTCCTTCATTGCTTTGATATGTTCTCTTAAGTAGTCAATTCGATAATCGTCTTCGACATAACCATTTTCGTCGACTTCGTCCTTTGCACCTAAGCCATTTTCTACAATGAACAAAGGCTTCTCATAGCGATCATAAACATGGTTCAAAGTAATTCTCAACCCTAGCGGATCGATTGGCCATCCCCATTGGCTGTATTCTAAATAAGGGTTTTTAGCGGATGCAAATAAATTTCCTTCCGCGTTATCTTTTTCATCACCATCTGTTTTTACGCAGCGGCTATTGTAATAGGAAAGGGAAATAAAATCCACTGTATATTTTGCAAGGATCTCTTCATCGTCTTTTTCCATTATCGGCAATGTCCCATTACGTTCCATTTCCTTTAAGGCATAGTTCGGATATTTTCCCCTTGCTTGTACATCAACAAAGAAATAACTTTCCCTGTCCAGCTTTGTCGCTTCCCAAACATCGTTTGGATTGCAGCTATACGGATATACACTTCCTGCGGCAAACATACAGCCAACCAGACTATTTTCATCTATTTCATGGGCTAGTTTTGTTGCCTTGGCACTTGCAATCAGTTCATGGTGTGCGGCTTGATATTTAATTTTTCCCTCATTTTCGCCTTTTTCAAAGGAAAGTCCCGCCCCCATAAACGGTGCATGCAAAATCATATTAATCTCATTAAATGTCAACCAGTATTTAACCAAACCTTTATATCTTTTAAAAATCACTTCACATAGGTTTAAATAAAAATCAATCATTTTACGATTACGCCAGCCACCGTATTTTTTAATCAGGTGTATTGGACAATCAAAATGAGTAATCGTTACGAGTGGCTCTATATTATATTTATGGCACTCTTTAAATATATTTTCATAAAATTGAAGTCCCGCCTCATTCGGTTTATCTTCATCGCCCAATGGAAAAATTCGACTCCAAGCAATGCTCATTCGATAAACCTTAAAGCCCATTTCGGCAAATAATTGAATATCTTCCTTGAAATAATGGTACATATCAATGCCTTTTTTAGCCGGATAGTATTCATTTTCGTCAAAATCATACATTCTTTGCTTTCCTGTAATGACGAGGGACCGCCTCTCTCCAATTGGGCATACATCGACATTGGCGAGCCCCCTGCCGTCTTGATCATATCCGCCCTCACATTGATTGGCTGCGGTCGCCCCGCCCCATAAAAAATTAACATTCAGCGTCATAATTGATTCCTCCTGTATCGAACTCTTCCTTTTCAATGAATAAGAGCGACTTGAGAAATCGCTCTTACTGTAATGAAACAATTGGTTTTAGAAAATAACCGTCAGTAACTTTGTTCCCCTGTCAGCATGTCCCTTTTTATTTTCTGCAACCTCTAAATAATCAGCGGAATTCGTAATGACTACTGGAGTAACAATACTATATCCAGCTTGTTGGATTTCCTTTATATCGAAATCCAACAATTGTTGCCCTTGTTTAACCATATCCCCTTGTTTTACATGGGCTATAAACCCTTTCCCCTCTAATTGGACGGTATTTAATCCAACATGAATGAGAATCTCCACGCCATTTTCGGATTTAATCCCGATTGCATGTAAACTTGGGAATAACGCTGTTACTTCTCCATTAACAGGTGCTACAACAACCCCTTCAGAAGGTTTGATTGCAACGCCCTTTCCTAATACCCCCGATGCAAAGGCAGCATCTTCGATATCCTCTAAGCTAAGAACTTCCCCTTTAATTGGACATTCAATCATCTCTTTCGCCAAGCTCCGAGTCTTTTCTTCCTCGATAACTGCTACTGCTGCCTCATTGGCTCCCTCGTAAACAGCCGCTTCTTTCTTATTGTAAGCAACCATCGTCATGATAAAGGCCGCCAACATTGAAATAAAAATTCCAGCAACAGCGACAATTAAATTTCCCAGTGCTCCGTCTGGTTCGATCATTGCAGGCAATTCAAAAATACCCATTCCACCAACCATGAACTTTCTTAAATTAAAGAATCCATAAAATCCTCCACCGATTCCACCGGCGATACAGCTAATAATAAATGGTTTCTTTAATGGCAATAGAATGCCATAAATGGCCGGCTCCGTTACTCCAAAAATACTAGACAAGAAATTTGGCAAAGACATTTCCTTCATTTTCTTGTCTTTTGTTTTAATTAAAATGGCCAAGATAACTCCTGCTGTTGCAAAAGTACAAGCGAAGAAAGGCATCATTACATTATCGAAGCCCATTGTCATAATGTTATTAATATAGACTGGGATGAACCCCCAGTGCATACCGAAGATAACGAGAATTTGCCATGTAAACCCAACAATGATCCCAGCAAAAACGGGGCTAAAGTTTCTGACAGAAAATACAAATTCAGAAATAGCCGTTGAACCAAATGTTGCAAGCGGTCCAATCACGATAAACGCAACTGGTAACGCGATTAATAAAGTAAGCATTGGAACAAAGAAAAACTTAAGTAAATCTGGTACAAATTTATTGACTACTTTTTCACATTTCGCCGCAAAAAATACAGCTAAAATAACCGGAATGACCGTCCCTGTATAGTCAATGGAAATGATAGGAATGCCAAAGAAATCAATGTAAACAGGTGCTGCAAACATGGACCCTTGGAATAATGTGTAGATGGCATCATTACCTGAAGAAACAGCACTTGCCTGTATACCCGGGTAACACATAATCGCCCCTACAACTAAACCTAGCATCGGTTTTAGTCCGAACTTTTTAGCTGAAGTATAGCCTAAAAACAATGGTAGGAAGAAAAACAAGGCATCCCCGATCGCATTAATAACCATTGATCCACCGGAACTTCCGCTGTATAATCCCGTAGCAACAAATAGCGCATCCAACCCTTTCAACATACCGCATGCTGCCATAATCCCTAATATTGGCTGGAATATTCCCGATATAATATCAATGGCCTTGTTAAGTAGCTTTTCAGGTTTTTGCGTATCTTGTTGCGATGCATTTAGTTGTTCTATATCAATGAGCGCACTAATGTCATCATAAACTTGTGGAACGTGGTTCCCGATCACCACTTGGTATTGTCCGCCGCTTTTCATGACTGTGACAACACCGTCCAGCTTTTTTAAGATGTCATCATTGGCGATATTTTCATCCTTCAATTTAAATCGTAATCGAGTCACACAATGTGCTAGGCTGTTTATATTTTCCTTTCCGCCTATATTTTCAATAATTTCTCTTGCCAGTTTGTTATACTTTCCCATTTTCAAACCCTCCATTTTTTCCTTATTACATAATAGAAATCGTGAAGGTCTGGCCAACTTAATGTTACCATCCAGCTATTGGTTTAATGTTTGCAGTCATCACCCCCTTAAAGCTATCTTCTCGAATCTCGAACCACCTTTGCTACGTGAATCGTTAGATAAATAATTTCGTCAGATGTGATATCATATCCGTATTTCTGACGGACAAATGTTTGAACCTTCGAAATACATTCGAATTCTTTTTCATATTTTTCTTGAATGATCTCTAGTAAATCCTCATCGGTCCCATCACTGTATGTACGATCAGTAAACAGCCTTGTAGCAAAAAACCTTAAATGAGTAATGAAACGATAGGAGGACAGCGATTCTTCCATTATCTCAATACCAAAATGAATTCTGACAATCGTTAACACCTCTTGAATGAACTGTGTAATTCCTTGTACGACTGGCTGTTCTTTATCCAATTGTGCGTTAACGATATGAAAAGCAATAAAACCGGCTTCATCATCAGGTAAACGAATTTGCGTTTCCTTTTCTATGATGTCCAGTGCTTTTATTCCGATTTCAAATTCTTCTTTATAAAATCGTTTTATCTCCCATAAAAGTGCATTTTTTAAGTGAATTCCCTCCTTTATTCGCTGAATTGCGGTATGAAGATGATCGCTCAATGAAATATAAATTCCTTCATTTAGTTTTTTACCTAGCTTCCTTTGAGTATATTCGATAATCTCATCCGACAGCTTCATATGCTCAATCGGAATATTATTTAATAGCTCTTGTAATTTATTAGAAACATCTGGACTCGCGATGCGAAAAACTTTGTTTATCTTACTTTCGTCAATGACATCACCTTTTGATCTTTGATAACCGATTCCCTTCCCCATAACAATGATCTCTTCACCACCCTGATCTTCCGTAATAAGAACATTGTTATTTAGCAGCCTTTTAATGATCATTTATCTCAACCCCATTAAGGATATTTTTTATTATGAATGAATTGTATAATCCAATTCAGAAGGTTACATATCCTTCCAACACAACAAAAAAAAGCCCATTCATTATAATGAATAGAAGTACACACAGGTCCCTCTACACACTTAAATGAATAGGCTTAGCTTGTATTTAAACAATTACTACCCAATTCCACTTAATATAATAGCCTATATTTAAAATTCCGTCAACGCTTTCAAGATTAAGTTTACCTTTTTCTTCATTCAAGCATTTTCGGGCTGGAAATCATTGAATTGATTTCTTATTGCTTATTTCAGTACATTTATTTAAAAAGGTGAATGGTGAGACGTGGGTGTTGATTTCTGTTCGGGCTGGACGATTTCCGCGGGGCGTGTCTTGAGCCGCTTCAGGGACCAACAGGATGTTGGTCACGAAGCCGTTGCCACACGATGTGGCGATTTTAGGCTTCGATCCTATCATCGCTCCCGCAGGGTCTCAAGCTGCACGCACATCCCGCTGGAGTCGCCAGCCGCCACTCCAGTCAACTCAAATCAACTCAAATCATAGATTAAACTGACTTTCATACAGTTCATAATAAAAGCCTTTCTTTATTAACAACTCTTCGTGTGTGCCGGATTCTATCAGTTCTCCATGATGAATCACTAAAATTCGGTCGGCACTTTCAATTGTTTTTAAACGGTGAGCAATGACGAAGCTCGTTCGCCCCTTCATTAATTGATTAAGTCCCTGTTGGATTTCAATTTCTGTTTTCGTATCAATGCTTGAGGTCGCTTCATCTAAGATCAATATGTCTGAATCCGCTAAAATTGCCCGGGCAATGGCGAGTAATTGGCGCTGACCTTGACTTAAACTTGAACCTCCAGATACGATCTGCGTTTCATATCCAGCAGGTAAATGCTTAATGAATCCATGTGCGGAAGCCATTTTAGCCGCGGCAATGACTTCTTCATTTGTTGCATCTAGACGGCCGTAACGAATGTTTTCCAAAATCGTCCCGGAAAATAGAAACGTATCTTGCAGCACAATCCCGATTTTTTCACGCAACTGATTAATTTTATAATCCTTTATATTGCGCCCATCAATGCGAATTTCCCCGGATTGGATATCATAAAATCGCATCAATAAATTAATGATTGTTGTTTTTCCAGAACCGGTCGGACCGACTAAAGCAATTTTCTCACCGACTTTTGCATGGAAGCTAATATTTTTCAATACTTGCTTGTCATCCTCATATGAAAAGTTCACATTGGAAAATTCGACATCTCCATGAAAAGAATCAACTTGAATCGCATTCTGTTGATCCTGAAGATCTGACGTTTCATCCATGATTTCAAACACGCGCTCCGCTCCAGCAATGGCAGATTGAAACGTATTTAATAAATTGGATAACTGGTTAATCGGCCGGAAAAATTGCCGTGAATACGTGACGAATGCTGCAATAATCCCAACGGTTGCCATCCCTTGTACCGTCATCAAAGCCCCTACTCCGATAATGAATGTAAGACCGAGATTGTTCATGAAGTTATTGATTGGGCCAAGAAATCCCGATACGGTATCAGCGGCAGTTGCCGAATGGCGGAGTCTTTCATTCACAACATCAAATTTCGTAAACATCTTTTCCTCTTGACTAAAAAGGGAAATGACCTCGTTGCCTGAAATCGATTCTTCGATAAAACCGTTTAACTCACCCAAATCACGCTGTCTTTTAATAAAATTGCTACTGCTATACGTAATGATCTTTTTTGTTGTAAACACAACTAATGGAATAACTAATAAGGATACGATCGCAAGTCGCCAATTCAATACGAACATCGCAATCGCCACACCCGACACCATTAATATCGAAGAAATGATTTGAATGACACTTTGACTAAGTGCATCATTTAAACTTTCAATATCATTCGTCACCCGACTCATTAAATCACCATGGATGCGTTTATCAAAAAATCGCAATGATAATGTTTGAAACTTATCAAATAAATCTTGTCGCAATTTGCGAATCGTTTGTAATGAAACGCGCACCATTAAAAATTGCTGCAACCATGTAAAGATAGAAGTAAGTATGTAGACAGCAGCTAATAAACATAAAAATCGAATCGTTCCATTTACATCCTTCGGAATAATATATTCATCGATAATCACGCCAATTAAATAAGGAGCGAGTAAGCCTAATAAAGTAGATAAAATGACGAAAAGGATGGCGCTAATGATTGCTACTTTTTGCTTTCTCATATATGCCCAGATTCGCTTCAATGTCCCTTTCTTATCCTTAGCTTTTACAACTGGACCACCAAATCCCCTTGGTCCGCGTGCACGACTCATTACATTGGGGGCTGATTGTACGGAAGCTTTACTCATAGGAAAGAACCCTCCTTCCGACTTGTGTTTCATAGATTTCACGATACACATCACTTTTTATTAATAATTCCTCATGTGAGCCGAGCGCTTCAATCATTCCATCATTCATGACGAGTATTTGGTCGGCAGCAATGATCGAGGACACTTTCGCGGAAATAATAAATTTCGTTGTACGTGGATAACGCTCTTTTAACTTTTGTTGGACCGAAGCTTCTGATAAGGCATCAAGGGCAGAAGTCGAGTCATCCAATACTAAAATGTTTGGCTGCCGGATAAAAGCACGTGCCATCGAAAGTCGCTGCTTTTGTCCACCGGATAAATTTGTTGCTCCTTGCATTAACACGTGAGTAAATTCGCCTTCCAGCTTTTCTATAAAATCAAGGGCAACAGCAGAAGATGCCGCTTCTTTCATCTCATCGACCTTCGCCATTTCTTTGCCAAATCGTAAATTGTCTTCAATCATTCCAGAAAACAGCATCGCTTTTTGCGGGACAAAACCTATGCTCTCTCTTAATCTTTTAAGAGAATAATCTTTACTATTGACGCCATCGATAAAAATGTCCCCTGTATCAGGGTCATAAAGGCGGGCAATCAATTTAACAAGCGTTGACTTTCCACTTCCAGTTGAGCCAATGATCCCGATCGTCTCTCCCGCTTTTGTTCGAAACGAAATGTTTTTCAATACATACTCGCCGTTTTTGCTATAACTAAAATTCACATTCCGAAACTCGACGTTTCCTCGTATTTCTAAACTTGGATCAGTTGTTTCAGATTCACGAATCTCAATTTCCGTATCTAACACTTGTACGATTCGATTAGCGGAAGTAAACGATCGGGTAATTTGCATTAATACATGACTACTAGTCATTAATCCATGCATAATGATCGTCAAATAATTAATAAAGGCTAATATGACGCCCACTTGAAGGGTCCCTTCATTTACCTTGATTGCCCCCATCCACATGCCAGCAACGACGCCAAGATTGACAATAAAAAGCATAATCGGCATTAATGTAAGAATGACTTGTTCGGCGGACATATTCCGCTTCGTTAATGTATCATTTACATCCCGAAATGTTTCTTTTTCATAGCCTTGGCGATTAAATGCTTTAATGACCCGAATGCCAGCAAACGTTTCTTGCAGTTTTGTATTTACACGGTCCATTGCTACTTGTACTTTGACGAACAGCTTCCCTGATTTACTAGAAAAATAGTAAATCAACACGAGTAAAATCGGAATCACGACGAATAAAACAGGAAACAATTCACGCGCTGTAAACCAAACGATCACAACGGCTCCAATAAACAGAAGCGGTCCTCGGACAAAAATGCGCAAAGTCATCATCAATGCTTGCTGAACAGCCGTCACATCATTTGTAACAATCGTAATTAATTTCCCAGCGCCAAATGAATCAATATTTCCACTCGAAAACTTCGCCGTTTTTTTAAAGACATCACGGCGTATATCCGCCGCAAAATTAACAGCTGCTTTCGTACTGTAAATCGTACAACCTACTCCACCGATTAAGCCGATAAAAGCAGTCAAAAGCATGAACAGTCCAAGTTTGATAACATAGGCATGATCATGATTTGCAATCCCCACATCAATCATATGCTGCATAATCGTTGGTTGAAGTAAATCCATCGCTACTTCCACACACATTAAAAGTGGACCTAAAATCGCGAAAATGGTGTATGGCTTTACATATTGAAAAAGTTTCTTTAGGGACTTCATTCCATTTCCCCCTATCGGTTTTCTTTCTGTAAACGCTTAATCGTTTCTTCCATAAAAGCAATCAGTTTGGCAGAGTTTTCCGGATTCCTTCTTACTTCCTTGATTGCCTTTTTAAGTTCAATATCCCATGCATCGATCACATTTTTTAGTTGAATCGCCTCTTCTGAGCTTTGCCAAACCCAACGTGCTTTCCATTCGCTCCAAAAATCACCCTCACTTTTTTTGCTGTACTCCTCTAACCGCCCTATTCCATTTTCTTTTATAAAATAAATCTTTTTATCTTCTTTTGACTCAAGAGCGATTAAATCGCGCTCAACCATTTCTTGAAGAGCCGGATAAACCGTACCAGCGCTTGCTGAATAAAAGCCTTCCGCGCGCTCTTCTAATTCCTTCATAATTCGATACCCATGCATCGACTCTTCCTTAAGTAAATGCAAAATCGCAATTTGCATAAACCCTCTCCGTCTTTTCACCGATATCTCCCCCTTAATCATATCGTTAATTTTAATCGATATATCGATTAAAAACAATAGGTATGATCGATTAAAATGGAATTCTCTTTTCCTTCCATACAAAAAAAGCATTTGTTCGTAAAAATAACGAACAAATGCTTTTTAATTTACAAATATTAAACCAATACGGCTGATAATTCTTTTGCTACTGCTTTTACTTTCTCTAAGCCTTCAGCAATGATTGCTTCTGCTTGATCTGGTGCTCCTGCATGACCTTCAATAATCACTTCGTCAATCAATTCCATACCGAAGACGCCACCAGCAACATTTTTAATGTAGTTCGCAGCCATTTCCATTGGTGCTGCTTCTGGAGTTGAATAAACGCCGCCACGTGCATTTAAAACAACAAATTTTTTGTCAGTCATTAATTGTACTGCTTGACCATTCTCGTCATATTTAAATGTGTAACCAGCTTGGTAAACATAATCGATAAATGTTTGTAATTTAGCTGGGATTGTTAAGTTCCATAATGGGAATGCAAAGACAACGATGTCTGCTGCTGTTAATGCATCCATTGCTTTTTGTTTTGCCGCTAAAATACGTTGTTCGATATCAGTCAATTCCTCGCCTGATTCTAATTTTCCGAAAGCATTGAATAAATCCTGGCCAAGATAAGGCATATCTTCCGCGAAAACGTCATACGTTGTTACGTTAACACCTTCGATATTCTCCATAAAAGTTTCATACATTTTACTTGAAACAGCTTCTGAAGCTGGACGATTATTTGCTTTTACTACTAAAACATTCATTTGTAAATCTCCTTTGTGATCGTTGTTGTATTTATCCTTAATTCATAATATGTGAATTAAAGTTAAAAGTCAACTACGAATCTATTTTTTTGTCGGATGTTTATTGAGTTTAAATTTGTAGAAAATATACTTACTAATGGAACATGTTTCGCTTTACAATACTTAGGATTAACGAAGTTTTACTAATAGCTTAATAGATAATCATCAAAAAATGAAATCTCAAAACTCAAAGCGTATAGAGTCATTGAAAAGCTAAGCTTAGGAGGCATATGTCTAAGTATTGCATTTTGCTGCATCATTAAGGCACATTTTGACATAACACAGATAGCCTCTAATGCGATTGGTCGATGATATAATGTAAAGTAAGTTCTCTAAAATTCAATAGGATATTAAGCTGACTTAATATGAAAGCGTCACCTGGAATGTAAATCAACGGCTTTTACCTCTCCCATTGTATTGTATTATTCGTTTTAACTTATATAGTTTTAAAAAGCGATTACACCTTATTTTACTTTTTTAATCGTTGAATACTTTTGAAAGCGGGGATCCAATTGGCAAAAATACTCATTGTCGAAGATGATCAAGCAATTAACAATTTAATCTTTATGAACTTAGATTTAGTGGGATATGAGTGTAAACAAGTATTTGATGGAAAGGAAGCCCTAAATATTTTAGACAATTGGCGACCTGATTTAATTTTACTCGACGTAATGATTCCATATATAGATGGGTTCTCACTTATGGAACAAAACAAGTTTAATAATATACCGGTAATTTTTGTCACCGCAAAGGATAACGTTTCCCATAGGGTAAAGGGGCTAAAATTAGGTGCCGATGATTACATCGTAAAACCGTTTGAATCTTTAGAGCTCCTAGCTAGAATAGAAGCCGTATTGCGTCGTTCAAAACCTGTTGAAAGAAAATATACTATTGGAAAAACGATGATTAATTTGGATGAACATGTGGTCACAGTCAATAAAAAAACGGTAAGCTTAACCAATCAGGAGTTTGAACTCTTAGAAGTACTAATTAACAATTGTAATCTAGCTTTATCACGTGAACAGCTTCTAGATTTAGCTTGGGGGCATGATTATTTCGGAGATACTCGTACAGTGGATGTTCACATTACAAAAATTCGAAAAAAATTGCAATTAGAAAATTATATAAAAACAATTTATAAGTTTGGTTATCGACTGGAGGTACAAAAATGAAATTTTGGCAGAAAATTTTCTTGAGTACCCTTGTCATTTTCATCACTTTATTTGATATTGCGGCTTTTGTGCTGGTATCTTCCTCTTATAATTATAATCTGCAAAGGGAAGAAGATAATAGCATCCGAGAACAAGCAGTTATTTTATCCTCCTTAGAGAATAGCATTACAAACGCTAATGAAATTTTTCCTGATACCTCTTATAGTAAGGAGCGACTCATCTCAATTATTAAGCCGCTTGCAAATTATTATGAAACTCAAAATGTTTACCTTGCGCTATATAATGGCAATACAAAAATTTTTTCTAATACTCCGAATTTCGATGATAATCTATTAAATATTCAAGCTAAAGAAAATATCAACATACATACAAGTAAAATAGAAGAAGAAAGATATTTATTTGTCGCTTCAAAATTTTCTTCCTATCCACATTTAACCTTTGTCTATGCTCGTGATATTAGCCAGTTAGATTCCTTTCTTTTTTCGATCAGTCGTGTATTTGTTATAGTGAGTGTGGTTGTGTGCATCATATTGGCATTATCAATCTTCCTACTTCTAAAACGATTAACAAGTCCGTTAACAAAATTAACTGTCATCACTAGTGAGATTGCAAGTGGAGCCTACCATAAAAGGGTCAATATAGACAGGAAAGATGAGCTTGGAGAGCTTGGGCACACTTTTAATATTATGGCTGACTCCGTTGAAGACAAGGTAAATCAACTAACAAAGGCTTCTGAAAGCAAGCAGCAATTTATTGATAATCTTACTCATGAAATGAAGACTCCCCTAACCTCTATTTTGGGATATTCTGAATATCTTCAAAAAGCGATGATAAACGAGGAACAGCGGATCATCGCAACTGGACACCTAAACGAAGCGGCAAAAAGATTACAAAGCTTGTCTACAAAACTATTAGATTTAACATACATACGCGGAAAAACGATTAACTTGCAAAAGGTTAATATTGAAGGGTTGTTTTCTTCTTTAGAAACGATCATGGCACCAATTTTAAAAAAGAGAAATATTAACTTAGAAACAATAACAAATATAAAGTGGTTGAGGGGTGACGAAGCATTATTGTTGTCTCTCCTTATCAATCTAGTGGAGAACTCCGCAAGGGCGTCTGCTGATAATGAAGTTATATTCGTCAAAGCATATTACAAAGAGTACCCTATTTTAGAAGTAATAGACAATGGCTACGGGTTAGATAAAAAAGAGATTGAAAAAATCACTGAACCATTTTACCGTGTGGACCAATCCCGTTCCCGTGATTTCGGAGGTGCTGGGTTAGGGTTAAGTATCGTTGCTCAAATAGCTGACTATCACGGTGCAAAATTAATTATTCAATCCCAGCAAGGAACAACGGTACGGATTATTTTTAACAACTCTATAACAACTTAATAGCAACTTGAAAACATTATCCTTGTATTCTATTTATTGTAAGGGATACGACATTTCAAATGAATGGAGGATGTTTTATTGAAAAAGAAAAAATATATGATCGGGGGAGTCATTACAGGGCTAGCTTTTAGCGGTGTTCTCGTATTTAATAGCTTAATCTTTCCTTCAGTACTGGCTGCAACCTCTAATGATTCTGGAATCAAAACAAAACCAGCAAGCACAATTGAACAAGATGTAGCCTCAAAAGAAATAACCGATTCATCCAATGAATTAAGCCAACTAGGTATTACAGAAGGAATACCTGAGAAAATAGCGTTAGGAATAGCAATCGATGCATTAAAAGATACAAAAGACGTTAGTAGTCTACCGTATGATATAAAACTTGCCGAGGACAACACACCAGTAGATCCCATCAAGTGGTTCGTCACTTTTTATGATGATAATGATGGCTATTCAGCTACCATTAACCCATATTCTGGAGAACTAATCACACTTGAACAATTTTCCGGGGTTAGACAAACTCTCTCTATCGATGTTGAGGAAGCTAAAGCTGAAAAAGCGAAGCTCCATGAGCTTTATCATAAAACCATTTATTCAATCTATGATAAAGAATAAAAATTTGTATCCCCTATACTGTTTCAAATAACAATAAAGTGTATTAATCATTACACGTAACTGCTATTTCCTTAATATATGCAGTTAACAATAAAAAAGTATTCTTGCCTGTAATTTAGCTAGGCAAGAATACTTTTTGCTGTTCTATCAAAATGCGTCCGCCACACAGATATCAAGAATGGAACTTGGAACAACTTCCATTATCACTATTCAACCATTGACAGCAATACCTTTTCCATCTCTTCCTTAGATAACATAGCTGCATGCATAATAATTTCATAGCCTTCTTCTGGTACTATGACTTTCATCCCTTGCACATTTCCCAAGCCGTTTTTATATCCATAAGCATGTTCAAAAGCATAGCCATCTAGCTCATACGAATCAATATGGTCATAGCTCTTTAATTCATCCTCTTTACTCTTATCTATTTTTTCTGTGGTCGTATAGAAATTAAACTCTCCTTGTTCTTCTTGATATTGCAATACAACCACCGGATCTTCCCCAACATGTTCCTCAGATGTTTGCGCTCTTTCTTCCACTAACACATAGCCATCCGGTATATATGCCGGTCGTTTGATCGGATAATTGACCATCGCCTGAGCCTCTTCCAACGTATGAATGGTCAGCGCGCCAATTCCATACTTATCTATTTCCTTCTGGATTTCGTTTGATCGATTGTCTAACTCTTCCCAATCAGCATTCGGATTACTTGCCCTTTCCATGGAAATTTCCGTCATGTCCTTCATCAGTTGGCTGTAATCTTCAAATTCTTCCGCTGAGAGATGCTCTTTTGCCAGTTCCAGATGCCGTTCCATTTGTTTGAAATACGCATGGGCCTCTTCCTCTGGAAAAACTTCTAAAATCTGTTCCTGTTTATCCGAACCAAAAATTTTCCCTATTAATGTATCGGTTGCATCAGCGATATAAGAACCGTAAATTGGAAAAGTCGCTCCCATGATCATAATAGAAGCCGCTGCTCCAATGATCCATCTAGGATACTTTTTATTTTTCTGTCCATCTAGTTTCACTCTCTTAATCCCCATTTCTACCCTTGTATCAAGCTCCTTAGGAATCTCAATCTTTTCCATTTCACGCTTAATTTCATTGTTCATAAATATCCTCCCTTTTCATCTGCATGCGTAATTTTGCCAAAGAACGATATAAAATGGTTTTCACAGTCCCTAAAGGCATGTCTAATAGATTTGAAATTTCTCTAATCGTATGGTCTTGATAAAACTTTAACAGTACAACACTTTTTTCATCTTCATTTAATTCTTCAATCAAATCTTTAAGGGTGATTTGAAGAGAAACATCACTCCCCTTTGCAGGAAATGATTCGGCATATTCTGGGTTTAAATGAACGACTCTTTTTTCCTTTCTTAGATGGCTGATGGCAGTATTAATCGCAATTCTGATTAACCATGTTTTAAAATACTCTGGATTTTTCAATGTTTTAATTTGGCTAAATGATTTATAAGCTGTCTCCTGCACAACATCTAGCGCATCTTCCTGATTTTTAACATAGACATATGCCATCCGATAAATATCTACTTTATATTGTTGAAAAAGGGTAATATAGGCTCTTTCATCCCCTTTTTGCGCCTTTTTCACTAACTTGTCGATCACAATCACCTCAGCTTTACTCTAGAAGTAAATGTTAATGGTTTTTCTCCAAAGTTTTGCTACGTTTACTGCACTACTTACCATTAGGTTTGAACATGGTATTTCACTTGCAACCTTCCAGTGCATAACCACACGTTCAAATGCTTCTTATTATAATTGTAACGAATTTTCTTCCTTTCGAAGTTAGATTTTTAATAAATCCACTCTCTTCCCTCCAGTCACTTTATCTTAATAATTTCTACCTATTAGACAATCGATTGGGTGATTTGGCTTTTATAAAATGAAATTATCTTAATTAAAATTGATGACTGGTAAATAGACAGAAGATGGGAGGTATGGATTTATTATCGTTGTTTTCGAAAAGTGAAAGATGCAGATAAAAAGCACCTCAAAAACGGGTCGAACGATCATTCAAACCAAAACCCCCATGCAGAAAAGCCCTCTCTGCATGAGAGAAGGCTTTTGATTTTTTTAACGATATACTTTTTAAAACGATTAGCAAGCTAGTGATTGTTGATTAATCCAAAGAACGGATTACACCATTATCCCTTTTTCTACCTTTAGCAATTTAAAGAATTCTCTCATAAAGCCTGGAAGATCTGGCCAGGCATGTCCTGAAACAATGTTTCCATCGACGTGTAGCAATTCTTCAATGTACGTTGCTCCAGCTGCTTCTACTTCTGGTCGACATGCTGTATAAGCGGTCATTTCTCGCCCTTTAATATATTCACGAACTGTTGTAAGTACCAGCTGACCGTGGCAGATGACGCCCAATGGCTTATTTTCTTTTAGAAAATGAGCCGTAATTTCTTGCACTTTTTTATTCATACGAATGTATTCAGGAGCACGTCCTCCCGGGATAATAAGACCATCATAATCAGCTGGATTAATATCGTCCACAGAAGCATGTGACTCAATGAGATACGCCTGTTTTTCCGTGAATGTCTCCAATTCTAGGAAGTCATGAACAACGGTTTGGAGCTTCTTTTTTGTTGGAGATGCAATCGTGCAACTGATATTTTCTTCAATACAGCGATAGTATGGATAAAACACTTCTAAAGCCTCTACTGCGTCACCAGTTACGATTAATACATTTTTACTCATCTTCCATCACCTTTTCCTTTTATATTTTTATCGTATACAATTAATTCTTTACCAATTTGTCTTCATTCGACGGCAACTTATAGCGCGCCTCTAGTAAACCCCTGCAATAATGTCCATTAAATTCCATACTCAATCTCGTTCGTTTTAAATTACGTACATAATCTTCAAATTCATCTCTGTTTAATGCTTCTCCCTCTGGAGTTGGGAATGCATAGGTTGATTGATTTAATTGTGTTTTCTTCTCTACATATCTTTCTCTTAATTGTTGTCCTTCTTTTGAAAGTCCCATCCCATTTAGCTCGTCAAAGGATAAAGTGATGATCCTTTCTTTTGGCATATTTTCTGAGAGTAAATGTTTAATCATTTTTTCTTGTCGCGCATAAAACGCCTTTATTTGAAATGTCTTTCGAACTTCTTCAAGATCTCCGCCCGCCTCCCCTCCAAAAGATTCACTAAAGCGCTTACCATCAGTGACACCTTGATTAATTTCATCCGATGCACAGTGGTCGATTAAATTCACTGTTACTTGATTTACCCAATGTAATTCTGATACGTATTTCTTTATATCCTCCGCCATAATATAAGCGAAGTTTGGAGAACACCAGTATGTTGGTAACCTAAAAATCACTTCTACTTGATCATCCTTAATGATCGTTCGATCAATAAATCCTAATTCAGTTAGAGGTTGATCTAATTCAGGATCATAAACTTTATCAAGTCTCTCGTAGACTTGTTTTTCTTTGTTCATAAAGTAACACCTCCCTGTGAATCAACTAATGAATGGCTCAGCTTAGTACTTTTTCTGGTGATGAAATAACTTTAGAAGCCAGTTCACAATGACGCAGCTTTTCTTTTTGAGCATCAATATCAATGTTATATAGCTTTGCTGCATTTTCTGCTAAAATTTTCTTTTTCACATTTAGATCAAATGTCACACCTGTTTCCTTTAAAATATCTTCGGGTATCTCAAAATCAATAAATTTTTCAATAATCCATTTTGGCTCCCAAATAGCATAATCACTTCCGAAAAGAATACGATCCTCACCAAGCCAATACAGCAATTCACTAATTATTTCTGCAAAATAACGCGGACGTTGATGAATGAAAGCAATTGCCACCGATAACCCTGCATACACATTCTTATCTTGTTTAGCAATCCAACAAAAATCTTCTAATCTAGGCAACCCAACATGTTCAACAATGAAGTTTAGTTCCGGAAAAGCACTTGCTGCGTCATCAACATCAGCGACGTCAAAAGCATCCCGATTCAGCGGTCGAATCGTAGGTCCTTTATGAACATGAATATTTTTCACTCCTAATTCCTGACACTTTTCTAAATAACGATATGCCCAAGGATCAGAAAGCTTATATCCTTTTGAATCTCCATACCAATCAGCTGTGTAAAGTTTGACTCCCTTCGTATTGTACTTTTTCACCAGTACTTCTAGATCTGCTAATCCGCGATCACCATGACGAGGGTCAAATAAACCATTGCAAATGAAACGATCTGGATGCTTCTTCAAGATTTCATCAACAGCATGAAAGTTGGCGAATCCATTTTTATAAAATTCGCTAAGCATGACTGGTTGGAAAATGGCCATGTCAGAATATCCATTGATGATGACATCCTCCACTAAGGTTTCAGGATCGTATTTCAAAAAATGGTCTTTCGCCCAGATATATTCATCTGGACTTATTTGATGATAATCATAAAAGCAGTCAATAAATTCTTCACCATGAACGTTTAATTGATTTTCCTTGCTTGCGTCCCAAATTGCGACATGGGAATCAATAACAAATATTTCTTCACCATCTTTTGTTCTATACATTTATTCTCCCCCTTAAATGAATAGTCACTATCATTAACAATGCAATTATCATGCCAAAAACTTTTAATATATTAAAACTAGGGATTTATTTTCAGTCTTAGTCATTGATACTTCGTGCTAAACATTGAGGCTATACGAATCTTTATTAATTACATAATTCAAACAAAACACAAAATGTATTTTTAATATAACTAATATTCAGTTATTTCAATTGATCATTTTTGGTGAAATATGCGACAATGTATTTATTAGGAACATTAATGAAGCAATATGCGACACATGGAATTTTCGTTGTGAAGGTAAGACATATTTACATTATTTTAAAAAGGATGATAATCATATGAAATATCCATTTGTACCATTAGGTGCTTCTTCCTCCCCTGGAAGAGAAAGAGTTAAAATTGAAAAAGCTTGGGAACAGTTTGTATCTGGTGAAAATTCACCTTCCACGGTACGATCTTTAACGTATCAATCATGGGAACGCTCTTTAAAACATGGAGTACATCCTCTTCACGGAAGGGCTCCTATTCGTTTAAGTGAAGACAAAGTTCAAGAATATCAATCGATCAACCCCTTTTATTCCACCAAAGAATCTCTGCTTATTAGATTAAAAGAGTCAACCGTAGACTCAGGATATTTACTCACCTTCTGCAATCCCTATGGAGAAATATTATCTATTGATGGGGATCCATCACTTAAAGAGAAAGCTGAAGAAATGAATTTCATTGTGGGATCTTCTTGGTCTGAACAACATGTTGGAACAAATGGGATGGGAACGTCGCTTGCAATCGGTTCCCCTTTTCAAGTTTTTGCTAGTGAGCATTTTTGTCAACCCGTACATAATTGGGTCTGTTCAGCATCACCGATTAAAGACCCTGCGACAAAAAAGATTTTAGGAGCTATTAACATAACGGGTATTTGGGACGGAGTACATCCCCACTCTCTCTCAGCTGTCCTTTTCATGGCTCAGACGATTGAACAACATCTTCTTAATAAGCTGAAATTGGAGCACTTTTTATTACTAGAGCATTTTTCAGAAAGAATAAGAAAAGGGCGGGGAGATATCATCGCTGTACTTGATCGTGGACATAAAGTCATTAAAGCCTCTTCTTTATTCTATGAAAATGACTGGGTAAACGAAAAGAACCAACTCGTGATCTTAAACGATACAGCCTTAGCAGTAGAGCAACCGTATAAATGGAAATCCGAAGAGAGAAGTGGAGATTGGGTGTTTGAATCTATTCCTTTTTACGTGCAAAAATCATTGATAGGATTTATCGTCTACGCGATTTCGCCAATCAAATCTTTAACAAATCGCACAAGAAATGTTACAAAATATTCTTTTTCAAGTATGATTGGTCGCTCTAAAGAATTTTTATCTATGATTGAAGAGGCCCGTTTAATAGCAAACTTAGATTTAGTTGTGATGATAGCAGGGGAAAGTGGTACAGGAAAAGAATTATTAGCTCAATCCATTCATTCAGCTAGTGCTCGGTCATCCAATCCTTTTGTTGCGGTTAATTGTGGAGCCATCCCAAAAGAACTGGCAGCAAGTGAACTATTCGGATACGAGGAAGGTTCGTTTACAGGCAGTTTAAAAGGGGGGCAACCTGGTAAATTTGAACAAGCTCAAGGTGGTACAATCTTTTTAGATGAAATTGGAGAATTGCCATTAGATTTACAAGTACTATTGTTACGAGCTCTTGAAGAAAAAGAGATCGTTCGTCTTGGCGGAAGGCAACCAATTAAGCTAAATGTTCGAGTAATTACGGCAACAAATCGTGATTTAATAGAAGCTTGCGAAGCGGGCAAATTTCGTAAAGATCTGTATTATCGGCTTAATATTCTCTCCTTGCATGTGCCTCCGCTAAGGAGAAGAACAGGAGACATTCCAATCATTTTAGATCACTTATTAAAAAAATCTTGCGCAGAGCTGGGACGGCCACAAATAAAAGTTGATAAACCCGTTTTAGCTGTTTTGGAAAAGTATTCTTGGCCAGGTAATGTACGTGAACTAAGGAATCTTGCTTATAAAATGGTCATAAGGGCAAAAGAGAATCTTTTCACGCTTGCAGATTTACCAGATGAATGGTTTGAAAATAGAACAATGAACGAACAAGCAAGCTTGCCCCATCATTCTAAAATATGGAAGACTGAACAAGTTGCTGAGTCGCTCCCTCTTTATCAAGATTCAATATCAAAAATGCCATCTTTAAAACAGCAGGAATTAGATACGATCCTTGCTGTGCTTAATGAGTCCGAAGGAAATGTGTCAAAAGCAGCTAAAAAATTAGGCATCCACAGAAGTACGATTTATAGAAAACTTGGTAGTTTAGCTAAAAACGATGATAATTGATTGGGTAAATCTTTCGTGACAACGGTCGAAATATACGGAAGTCTCTCGATAATTAGCATTAGTAAGAGACCTCCGTATTTATTTTCCGGTCAAAATGCGGGCATTTTTTACCACCAATAATCCTTTTCTTTAATTAGTTCAGAAGATGTCTTTTAAACTATCAACTGACTATAATTCAGTTAAAGATGCCAATAAAATGATAAGTTGATTGTCTTCCCTAAGTCAAACAACTGCTGCTTTTAACGCAAGTTCGCTCAGTTCCTTCCTACTTATTCCCAATCGTTCTGCTTGCTGAACAGCATCCCTATAATCCAAACGTTCCAAGGCTTCTGCTATTTGAAGGTAAGGGGTCATTTCGGTTTCTTGGTCGCCTAATGTCTCAATAACCTCCTGGGATACAGGTAGTAATGGAAAGATATCTGTTGGGTTCTGTTTTAATATCAAGTCGATGAGTGAAAACATGCCTAGCATGTAGTATTCATCCGTTTTGTACTTCCCGCTTCGCGCAGCAAGCAATTCGCATATTTTCGCTCTTGTCAAAGAAAAATTCACAAGCACTTTAATCCGCCCATCCAGACCCTTTGAGCTTTTTTGGTAGATGATGAGAAATTGAATCCATTTCTTAAATTCCTTTAATCCCATTCTGACAATTGCTTGGTGAATAGAGGTAATTTTTATTGAAGACCCAAACGCATACGTATTTAAGTGCTTTAGCAATTTATAAGTCAATGAGATGTCCCTCATGATCAATGTCGCAATCTCCTCAATGTTTGGCTCCTCTTTGTCCAATAGTTTAAGAATTTCAAAGTAGAGTAAAGTATCCGAAGGTAACTTTGCTCCTTTAACGATGCCAGGTTTTGCAAAATAATACCCCTGAAAAAGTTCATAACCTAGAGACTTCGCCAATTCGAACTGTTCAGTCGTCTCTATTTTTTCAGCCAGCAGGATAATGTGAGGGTACTTGAATTTCAATGCTTCTATTGCGGACCGCTCTGACTGGGTAGTGGAAAGAAAATCCACCTTGATATAATCAATCGTTTGAAATAAATCTGGGTATAGGATGTGTTGCCATTGTAGAATAAAATCATCCAGTGCAAGTTGAAATCCCATACTTTTCAATTTCTTGAGATTTGTCAAAAGCGCAGGTGTCATGGCTACATCCTCTAAAATCTCAATGACAACCCGATCAGGATCAAGGGTATCAAAAATATCTGTTGCAAGAAGCGTAGCTGTAAAATTAATAAATGTTTTCTTTGCGGCAATTTGTTCAAAGCCTGGTGACAAGTACGTATTCACAATAACCTCGATTGTCGCCATTTCGGGATCAACATCCGGGAAAGCATTGCTATCACTATTTCGATACAGCAACTCAAACGAAAAAAGATCACCGTTCACATCCAATATAGGTTGTTTCCCTACAAAAACTTCCTCCATTTCTACACCTCATCCACCACATAGTAACTGCACAGCAATATGTATCCACATTCCGAACCCTTTATTCATTTGAGTCATTATTAGATTTTAAATTGTTGAACTAGACCATTTAACTCTTCAGCTAATTGGGCGAGTTGTGCAGAGCTACTTGCCACATCTTCCATAGAGCTGCTTGTTTGTTGCATGGAGGCAGCGGTTTCTTGCACGCCAGCAGCGGACTGCTCTGAAATAGCCGCTATTTCTTCAACAGAACCACTCATTTCTTCGCTACTTGTAGAAATATCCGCTAGGTTTTCAGAAATAATCGAAATATTATTCGCCATATCATTAACTGAATTCCTTATCTCTGTAAATGTATTGCTCGTAACTTGTAATTGTTCTGTTCCTCTTTGGACTTCCGTATAACTATCTTGCAAAGATACTGTGACCATGCTAGATTCACTTTGGATGGTATCCACAATTCCTGTGATATCTGTTACAGAGATCGCCACTTGTTCGGCAAGTTTTTTCACTTCTTCTGCCACGACCGCAAAACCTTTACCGTGTTCTCCTGCCCTTGCAGCTTCAATCGCAGCATTCAAAGCCAATAGATTCGTTTGGTCTGCGATTTCCTTAATGACAACAACCAATTTTGATATTTCTTGTGATTGGGTATCCAATCCTTTTATTTTTAAAACAGCGTCATGTACAATTGCATCAATCTTATTCATCTGCTCGGTCGATCTTTCCATCAACTGAGTGCCTTCTGCCGTTTTTCCAATCACTTGTTGCGAAGCTTGGTGAATCGAATCCCCTTTCATGTTCGCTTCTTCAACTTTCGTTGTAAAAACCTCCATAATCGTTGCAAGATCAGTAGCACTTTGGGCTTCGTTTTCAATCCCATGAGCCAATTCTTGCATTGTAACAGCGACTTGTTCGGATGCCGCATTCACTTCATTCGATGATTGTGTCAACTCCTCACTTTGTCCCGTAACCGTTTCAGACACACTGCTGATTTTATTTAATAATTCTCGTGTACTAGCGCTCATTTCATTCGTTGCGACAACTAACTGTCCTACCTCATCTCGTGCCTGTTCGGTTAATGGCTCATGACTTAAATCGCCAGTCGCAACTAACTTCATACGTTCCATCACTCTAATGATCGGTTTTGAAATGACCGAAGACACCAATACCGCAGCGATCATACTGATTACAACAACAAAAACGGTGACAACTGAAACCATTTTGAAGGTATCATCTCCATTGGCGATAATCGCGCTTCCTTTTTTGTTAGTTATCTGCTCCCGATTATCGGCCATCTCTTCATAACCATTTATGAGTGCTGTACCGTCCTCCGCCAACCTTCGAAGATTTTGGCGAGCAACCTCTTCGTTCCCCTTGTCGTATTCGTCGAAAACTTCACTGACAATTGCATCTCTCCACGTCACGGTTTCGGCCATGAGTTGATTAAATTCCGCGGAAGCTTCAAGCGCCTCAGCATCAGCTTGATATTGTTTACTCCTCTCTGTATATTCATAAAATTGCTCTTTAAATTTCGGGTCCCCAAACAATATATACGCCCGAACAGTGGCAAGCCGATTTGCCATCGTTGTCGCCAACTTTTGATCGGCAATCAACAACTTGACTTCCTGGTTAACGATATCCTCTGTCATATCATTGACGTTTTTAACCGAAACAAGGTTGTAAATGCCTAATCCAATCACCAACAAAACAACAATTGAAAATGAAAAAATCAATTTACCTCTAATACTCTTAAATCCTACTTTTCCCATCTAAATTCCTCTATTCTTTATATTATCTTGATACTACTGTCACCGGCAAGTTCATGTTCCTTGTACGACCCAACCCTACCTCCCAAAAATAGAATTCCTCATATATACCTTCTATACAAGATTCCTATCTTCTTATTCCCGGTATAGAGTCTCCCGCTTACAAAACTCTTAATATCTTACTCTCACCACTCCCGTTACACTTAAAGTGCAGTCTGAATCAAAAAGTTATCTCTTATCGGGGACTCTTAGATAATCGGCATCCATTTGAAACACATATGCCATTGCATAGAGTACGAGAGGCTTTAATTCTACGTCTCCGTTTTCCCAACTAACTAAGGTTCGCTTTGATACGCCTAGCTTCTCGGCCAATGCTTCTTGCGTAAAACCTTTTTCTACACGAGCTGCTTTAAGACTCAAATCAACAGGTCGGTGCATGTCGCAAACCTCCTTTTTTGTTGTTACCTACACAATAGTACACTAAAAGTGCAGTGTCAACACAGAAAGTGCAGTATCTTCCATAAGATTGTTTTAGATTCTGCACTTAAGGTATAGAATAAGCTATGAAAGGAGAGATGTTAGATGAAAGAGGATATAACGCTTTCATATCAAAGAAAAGTTTTATCTAACAATATCCAAAGGTTTTTGGATAAAAGAGGGATAACACAAACTGATATGGCTCGCGATATAGGTGTCGCTGAAACGACCGTCTCAAGTTGGATGTTAGGAAAAAGGTATCCGGGATTAAAAAGCCAACAGCGCTTGGCAGATTACTTTAATGTCAAACGTTCGGACCTAACTGAAGAGAGTTCTTTAAACCTAGTGGAAGTATCTCCACAAACAGTCAAAATTCCGGTTCTAGGTGTTATCGCTTGTCATGATTCAATACTCGCTAAAGAAAACATAATAGACTACCGCTACGAATCTCCAGATGACTTACCGAGTGGAGCGCTTTACTACTTAGAGGCAAAGGGAGACAGCATGGAGCCGAAGATTCCAGACGGGTCTCTCGTCCTTATCCGTGAGCAATCAGAAGTTGAATCCGGGGAAATCGCGGCTGTTCTAGTCAACCGCGATGAAGAAGCCAGCTTGAAGAAAGTAACAAGACAAGGAGGTATGGTTCTGCTGATGCCTCTCAATAGCAGTCATGAGCCAATTCTCATCACTGAAGACAATCCAGCCCTTATTATCGGGAAAGCAGTAGAAGTAAGGTACAGACTCTAATTCCAACGATTGTAATTAAAAAGAGCAGCATCCTCATTCGGATTGCCTGCTCTTTCTAGTATAAACGATGGAGGTGATAGGATGAAAAAACGAATAGATACGTATTTGTATTAAAAACTAAGCGTTAAATCATGATGACCTTTATATCGGTCTTCCGTCGGCGCTAATCGTATTAATTGAGAAGCATTAGGGGAACAATCTACTGAATATGACAGCTTTATAAAACAGCCTGCCAAAATGATTACATCATGCCGCCCGTAAAACCTCATCCACTTTTTATCTTTGCATATCTTCAAATATAATGACAATCCTCGTCCCTTCTCCCTCCTTACTTATTAATTGAAAGGATGAATTTTTTAGTAATTTTACTTTTTCAAATGGATTTTTAAACCCAATCCGCTGGCTGTGACCATGAAGAAGCTGCTCCTGTTTGTCTTTCGGTATCCCGCACCCATTATCTTCAATAATAACCGTTACTTTTCCGTTATCTTTTTGTATAGAGAGCATCAATGTGCCTCCGACACGTTTTTTAATCAATCCATGTTGGACTGCATTTTCTACTAATGGCTGAATGGTCATCGCTGGAATCATTGCTTGAATCGTTTCATCAATATCATAAATAATGTTTAATCGATTGCCAAATCGAAGTTTTTCAATCGCTAAATAAGACTCAACTAGCTCAATTTCTTCCTCTAATGGTATGATCGCTTGCTGTTTTTGAAAATCTAATTTAGAACGGAAATAAACGGATAAATGTTCTAATGCCTCGGGAACTTTCTTGGAGTTTTTAAAACTTAAACCGATAATCGTATTTAACGTATTATAAAGAAAATGAGGTGCAATTTGAGCATAATAATGGCTCATTTCATTTTGAACAGATCGTTGGACTGCTTCCGTCATCGCAAGCAGTGAGTGAATCCGAGAAAGAAATTCTTCTTGCAAGATTGGTTTCTGGATGACGTCATTCGCTCCACTCTGCAAGGATTGGATAATATCGTCTAAACGCCCTGATGAAGATAGAAGCAATATCGGTAACTCCGCTAAATGATATTCCTTTCGAATACTAATACTCAACTCTACACCTGATGTATGGGGCATATTTAATTCAATCACCGCTAGACTAATATGTTCTTTTTTCAATATGTTTAAGGCTTCTTCACTTTTGACACATGCAATGACCGTAAATCCATCATTGTTTAAATACTTTGTGATTTTCGCAAGACTTTGCTCGTTAGCATCAACTAGCAATATTTTTCCTGAAGGGGTATCAGTTCCCTTCATATTCACTCTAACATCTGGTTGGATCTCATTCTCAGTCGGAATAGAATCAAATATGTCATCTTCATAAACAGGTAAGGTAAAAATAAAGCGAGTGCCTCTTCCTAAGATTGATCTTGCCCAAATATCTCCCTCCATAAGCGTAATAAATTTTTTTGCTATGCTTAAACCAAGACCTTTGCCCTCATCATTATTTTTATTTACGTGCGGAACTTGGTAAAACGTATCAAATATTCGCTCTAAATATTGATTTTCGATTCCTATCCCTGTGTCATCAATGGAGAAATGTACCTTGTTTCTTACCAGTTCTGCCGATACAATTATTTTTCCAGCCGCTGTATATTTGATTGCATTTTGTAGCAAGTTTAATATTACTTGCTTTAAGCTCTTTTCATCAGCCGTTACATAAGGCATATTTAAGGGAATGCGGTTTTCAATTGAAACCTTATCTGGAATCAATATAGACAGTTCTTCTATCATTTCATTTACTACTCGCAAATTTACAGGCTCTAACTTTAAGCTTAATTGGTTAGCATCTGATCCCGCATGAAACAAATCATCTGCTAGGTGCGCCAATTTCTTTCCATTATTATTAACGGAAAATACAATCTCTTGTTGCCCTTTCTTTAATGGTCCCACCCTTCCTTCCATCAACGTACTTGTTGCATGAATGATCCCTTTAACTGGAGACCTTAATTCTTCAGATGTTTTTCTTAAAAAGTCATCTTTTAATTGTTCTTGAACCAATAATTCTTTAGATAGATCATCCACTTTTTTATATGCAAGTTGACGCCTGAAGCCAATGAAAATGGAAAGACTAAGACTCATTAGTAAAAATAATAGTATTGGAATTTGACCAACATCAACTTCAAGCAGCAATTCAATTCCTAATCCGAGTCCATAACAAGTAAAACAGACTGTGGCAACTAGTATATATTCAGCACCTTCTAGTTTGCCAATAAATGAACGAATGAGAATCATTAAAATATATAGATAGACCAATGCTAATGAACCGACAACCAAAATATGCATGAATTGTATCGATATAAGACTATAACCAGACGGCTTAGGAAAGCCAAAATAGATAGCTAAAACACCTAACATAACACTAAAGAATTTTGTTAATTTTGGATTAGAGTATTGCCTAAACATATCTTTAATAAATAGTAAAAAGAACAGAACGGAAAGATAAATAAAGGATAATTGAATGCTATGCAAGATATTGTTTGGAACTTCGGGATAAAACAAATAAATAAGCTTTTCATTTTGTGTAGATACATATCCGCCCTGCACCAAACAAAAGATAGCGAAATAAAGTTCATTCCATTCTTTTCTAGACTGAATATAATGAAAGAAAAAAATGACTGCCAATAAAAAATATCCGCCAACGATAAAACCATCTACTAGTAAGTTTTTATGGTGTATCCTTGTTATTTGATCGGCTTCACCAAAAATAATTGGTTTAACAATCCCCCCGTTTGGCACATATTTTTTATTCGCAACTTGAATGATGATTTCTATTTTTTTATCTGCACTATCACTAGTTGCTACATATTTGCCTTCACGATATGCATATTCTTGTTCCGTTTCCGATGGTGTTCCTTTTCCCCCCACCTCTATTCCATTCATGAAAACTTTACTTGCATGCCGAATGGAATGAACTTTTATACTATATCTTTCATCCTTTGGCAATTGAATCGTCACTCGGTATGTGCCGACCTCAATGTTGTTTTGATTTGAAGTAAAATGACTGTCCCATGTAGCCGGAACCTGTATGTATTCTTTACTATATAGATCAGTATTAAAGATTTCGGGATCAAGTAACTCGTCTTGATAAAATTCCCATTCACCATTTAGCTGAATCACGCTGTTTTCTTCAGTGCTCCGGTCTTGTAAGTTAAGCACCCCATTTTCTACATACGGCTGATTTTTCCAACTAACAAAAGCTCCCTTAGTGAAACTAAGCAGGATAACAAAAAAAATAGATATTAATAGAATAATTGATATTTTCCGCCTCATGATGTCTCCTTTTAAAACAGTTATAACCTTTCTTAAATTTTTATATTAAAGAAAAAACTTTTACAGTTGTTGTATAATAATTATGAGATTTCTATTTTCTTACATATTATTCAAAATAAGAAAAAGGATGAATTTCTATGATTCGGGCAATTATTGTTGATGACGAAGAGCTATCACTTATTTCTTTGAAAAAAAAGTTACAAGCTTTTCCTAACATTCAAGTTGTAAAATCCTATACAAACCAGAATCAGATCCTCGATGATCTAAAAATGGAGACAATTGACGTCGCTTTTTTGGATATTCATATGATGGAGTTAAATGGGCTAGAGTTAGCAGAAGCGATACATTCTATCCAATCCTCAATCCATATTGTCTTTGTTACAGCACATTCCGAGTATGCTTTACAAGCCTTTGAAGTCGATTCAATTGATTATTTATTAAAACCCGTTACATCAAGAAGACTGCAGAAAACAATGCATCGATTGGCTAAACTGATGGAAAAGTCACCAGCTCCTATACCTGAAGGCCCTTTGACCAAACCTCTTGTTGTTAACTGTTTTGGTGAATTTCAAGTATTTCATGATCGCCAGTTGCTTCATTTTAAGACGGCGAAGGTTAAAGAGTTATTTGCATTCTTATTAATGCATTTGAATCACTATATTCATCGAGATATTATTATCGAAAGTTTGTGGCCTGAACAAGAATATAAAAGGGCAAAAATAAATTTACATACTTGCCTCTCTCATTTACGAAAAACCTTGAACAACATTGGCTATGAAAATTGTATTACGTTTTCAAATCAAAGTTACTCTCTATCATTAGATCCAATCGATTGTGATGTAATAACATTTGACGTAGCGCAGCAAAAACTCATTATGCTAGATGAAGCAAATATAGACTTAGCAATAGAAACGATTCAACGATACAAGGGGCCCTATATGGCGATAAATAATTATGATTGGGCTTTTAATATAACCCAAGAATACGAAGATAAGACGATAGAACTCTTGGATAAAGTGATTCAGTATTTCCTTCTAATAGACCAGACAAAAGCGCTCTATTATCTCCAATTCCAACGAAAATTAGCTCCCTACCTAGATGAAAATATTCGGCTTAGTCTGCAATTACTTTTACAGCAAGGGAAGCGTACTGAGGCAATAAAACTATATCAAGAATATAAAAATATGCTACGTGCTGACTTAGGAATCGAGCCGAACCTCGATTTGACTAAATTGTACGATGAAATTTTCTGAGCATGAAATGATGAAACTTTTTCCGAAAGGAAGTTTGCGGAAAAAGTTTCATCTATCTATCCCGATTTTTCCTGATTAAGAAATGCCCTAATTTCCTCAATAGTTAATCCGATCTGTTTAGCTTCTAAGATTAGTAACATCCATTCACGATCAACATTTTTCACTCCTTTTACCACATTACCTCCTCCAATGATTGCTAGTTTGTTAAACGTTAATGCCATTTTTTCTTTATTAGCCAATAAATAACTTTCTCACAATTGTTGCTTCACCTGCTGTTCGTTTACAACTGAATGAAACTTGTTCGTGTTTTTTTATTTTCGTACATTGACCTATCTGTACTTTCAAGTAGCGTATATTCCGAACTTCCATGATCAGGGAAAATACTAATTCCAATACTTATGTTGATGTTGATTCGATGATTTTTAATATAATAAGGATGTGCACATTGCTGCTGTATCATATAGAAAACATTCTTTACCTCTGCTATATCTTCTACTATCATTAAAAACTCATCGCCACTTTTTCTAAAAATATATGAGTTATTTTCCATTGACTTTGTTAAGTCACATCCAAATTCCTTCAACAGTTGATCACCAACTAAATGTCCAAACGTATCGTTAATTTCTTTAAAATGATCTATATCAATAAATAATAGAGCAAATTTAGTGGCTTGCTGTTTGTTTTTTTCTATAAGCATTTGGAGCACTTCTCGAAACTTTCTATAATTAGGAAGCCCAGTTAGTTCATCCGTATACGCCATTTCAATTAATCTTTCATTATTCAATGGAGTAATAAGAAAAAGGTAGTTAGTAGATTCCTCTGATGGTGTATTCCAGGGGAAAACGCGTACATTCGAATCAATCGTCTGATTTGCTTTATTTTTTATCATTATTTGGCCTGACCAATAGCAATAATCATGTAATTTTATTGTTAATTGTTCTAGAAATTTTACCGTATTATTTACATTGATCAGCTCGCCGATCGTTACATTTTCTAAATCCTTTAAAGAATAATTTAATGAACGTAAAAATTTTTTATTTGCTTTTATAATTTCCCCACTTTGATTTACTAAAATTGCGATAAAAGCTTCTAGCAAAATAGGCGTTAAATGGATAAACTCATTACTTCGCATGAGTGTTATCTTTTTATTTCCCAAAAGAAATTTCCCCTCCTTTTAACCTCTCGTTCTCGATATTGTAAAAATGTGTATATTACGTATCTTATACTGAGAAACTTACAAAACACTTAAACTTTCTTATTCAGATTTATTGCCCTCTCGTAGCATTTAGCTCGTATGCTCCCTTAACCATGATTTTAAATATTCAATGAATTTCTTCGTAGCCGGGGCGATCGTTTTAAAAGATGTAGCCGCAATACCGATTGTGCGATAATTATCTCCTTCTAACTCAACAATTCGAATGTTGGCTGAAACCCTATGTAAAACCATTTCAGGAAGGATGCTAATTCCCATTCCGTTCTCAACCATTGAAATAATGGCTTGATCATCTGAAAGCTCATATTTTATATTAGGAACAATATTGTTTTCTGTTAATATTCGTTTTAAATCATTATCGCTTCCTTTTTTCGATTTGATTAAAGGTTCCTCTTTGATCATTTCAAAGCTAATTTTCTTTTGCTTAGCAAGCGGGTGTCCTTCTGAGAAGAGGCAAAGCATTTTATCTTCTTTTAAAGGAATCATTTCAAAACGTTGCGTGGTTGGCAAAGATACAAAACCAAAATCAACTAAACCAGTTGATATCCAATGCTCAACATCATCATAATCCCCTTCCATCAGTTTGATTTCAATTGATGGATGATTTTCATTAAATATTTTCATAATTTCAGGAAGCCAATGAATGGACACGCTCGAAATCGTTCCTATTCGCACTGTTCCTATTTCCAAACCATTAATATAAGCAATTTCTTGAAGCATTTCTTCGTTCCATCTTAAAATTTCACGTATATACGTTAAGACGCGCTCCCCATTGCTTGTCAGATGGATTCCTGAACGTCCACGATTAAGAATCGTAAATCCCCATTCTGATTCAATGCTTGAAATAGCATGACTTACGGCAGATTGGGTCAAACCTAGTGTTTCCCCCGCTTTCGTGAGGCTCCCTAATTCCACAACTGTATTAAATATCTCAAACTTAGCAAGTGACAGTTTGATCACTCCCTTTACATTAATTTATTTCATGTTAACCCTTAAAAACATTCATTTTTCTTATTCTAATTCTACAACTATAATAAATACTAATCAATTTGTGAAAGGCTAGGTGATAAGTTGTGAATGGAAATAAGGCTTTAAGATTCGTAAAAAGAGAAAAGACTGGATTGAATCATCAATCAAAGGCGAATTTCACTATGATTGTAGTTACCATGTTTTGGGGTGCATCCTATTTATTTACGAAGGTAGGTCTTGATTCAATTCAAGGATTCAACTTGGTCGCATTACGTTTTTGCATCGCATTTATTATTGCTGGTGCCTTGTTTTACAAGCGCCTCTTACATATCGACTTCCAATTAGTCAAACGCGGATTTATATTGGGAACCATTTTGTTTTTAGCCATTTCCGTTGTCACGATTGGAGTGCAATCCACGTCCGTCTCAAATGCGGGATTTCTATTTAGTCTTGCAGTCGTATTTGTCCCCCTGTTACTAGCAATCTTTTTTAGAAAAAAGACAGATCGACGAACAGTCCTTGGCATAGGCTTCGCGATAGTAGGCATAGCCCTATTAACGTTAAATCATCATGGATTGAAGATTAGTTTAGGGGATCTTCTCATCATTTTTGGAGCATTATTTTACGCCATTTATATTATTGTTACGGATAAATTAACGAAAAATGTAGATTCGATTACTCTTGGGATTTTACAACTCGGCTTTACTGGGGCATGGGGACTTTTGCTTTCATTATTATTTGAAGAAACACATCTTCCTAACACAACCGAATCATGGTTGTCTATTTTGGCATTAAGCATACTATGCAGCGCGTTTGGTTTTATTGGCCAAACCGTCGCCCAAAAATATACGACACCTACACATACAGGTCTTATCTTCTCATTAGAGCCTGTTTTCGCGGCGTTATTTGCTTTTATTTTCTTAGGGGAATTACTTCCAGTAAAAGGTTACTTAGGTGCCAGTCTTGTCTTAATGGGGATCTTGGCTACTAAAATCGATTTTAACAAGTTCATCCTGAGAAAAGAATTAAGCGAACAACTGAAAAGTTAAAAGCCTAAGCTTATAGTACTGTCAGCTATCATAAACAAAAAATATGCAAATCTACTTAAAGGTCATTCCCCTTTATTTGGTCAATACCGAAAAGACTGTGAACTTAACGCAAAACAAATTTTATATCTGAACCAGTTATGATACACTACTTTCAGAGATTGTATATTACTAATAATGGAGCGTATGTAACAATGAATCATAGCAATAGTCTAGTGACCGAACCTCGAAAGCGAAATTACCGGCCGATGATCATTACCATTTCCATTATCCTGATTGGTGCGATAGCTGTTCTTTCAGGCATGCCGGGGATGGATGATTTCGATGCATTTGATGTAACGATTCTGCCGCGCATCAATGCGATTTTGAATAGTTTTACCTTTTTATTTTTAGTTGGGGCTTTGATTGCCATTCTGAAACGAAATGTGAAGGTGCATCGCCGTTTCATCTATGCGGCATTTGTGACAACTTCTCTTTTCCTCGTCACGTACGTCGCCTTTCATTATGTTTCACCTTCCACGCCTTATGGCGGAGAAGGATTTCTAGCTATTTTTTATTACTTTATCTTGATTACACATATCCTTTTAGCTGCGGCGATTGTTCCACTAGCGCTTACGAGTGTGGCTCGCGCTTGGAACATGGAAAATGAACGTCATAAAAAAATCGCCCGCTGGACGATGCCGATTTGGCTGTACGTTAGCTTAACAGGCGTGTTAGTCTATCTTTTGATTTCACCGTATTATTAAAAGGATGGAAGCATCTTGCTTCCATCCTTTTTTATTGTAACGTATCGACAAATCTCTGGATTCTTTTCATTGCTTCCTGCAATTGTTCCATTGATGTTGCGTATGAACATCTTACATACCCTTCTCCACATTGACCAAATGCGCTTCCCGGTACGACTGCTACTTTTTCTTGTTTCAGTAATTGTTCCGCAAATTGTTCAGAGGTCAGTCCTGTTCCTTTAATCGAAGGAAAAACGTAAAAAGCCCCGCCTGGTGTATGGCAATCTAAGCCAATTGTATTTAGTGATTGGACGATATAATTCCTTCTTCTTCGATAACTGCTTTTCATTTTATCGACAACGTCATCACTATTTCGTAACGCTTCAATTGCCCCGTGCTGAAGCATATGGGGTGCACACATCGTCGTAAATTGATGCAACTTCAGCATTACTTGTGTCATTTCACTTGGCGCCGCCACAAAACCTAATCGCCAACCTGTCATCGCAAATCCTTTTGAAAAGCCGTTAATTAAAATCGTCCGTTCATACATGCCTTCAACCGAAGTAATGCTTGTATACTCCTCATCATACGTTAATTCTGCGTAAATTTCGTCAGAAACGACGATCAAATCATGCCTTTTTACGACTTCTGCAATTTCGGTCAATTCTTCTGCATTTAAGTACGTTCCGGTTGGATTGTTTGGCGAACATAATAAAATTGCTTTTGTGTTATTCGTCACTTTTTTTTCAATTTGTTCAGCTGTTACTTTGAAACCATTTTCAGCATTTGTGGAGATCGGAATTGGTCTCCCACCAGCCATTGTAATAAGGGAGGCATAAGAAACGAATGCCGGTTCGACAATTAATACTTCATCCCCTGCATTTAGTAACGTACGAAACGCTAAATCCAACGCTTGGCTTGCTCCAACCGTGACGATGATTTGATCACTCGGATCATAATGAACGTGAAAACGTCTGTCTATATACGCGGAGATTTCTTGTCTTAATTCCAATAATCCAGCATTCGCAGTATAAGAAGTATAGCCGTCTTCCATAGAGGCAATCGTTGCTTCCCTTATATTCCAAGGAGTGATAAAATCAGGCTCCCCAACCCCTAAGGAAATAACCCCCTTCATGCTTGACGCCAAATCAAAAAATTTCCGTATCCCTGACGGTTGAATCTTCTGCGCTGTCTCGGATAAATAGGTTTGATAATTCACGGAGATACCACCATTCTGCGGTCCGTATCATCTTTATCTTCCAATATAACGCCATCATGCTTATATCTTTTTAGCATAAAATGAGTCGTTGTTGAGACAACATTATCAATTGTTGATAATTTATTTGATACGAATGTAGCGATTTCTGTCATCGTTCTGCCTTCGATCGTGATTGACAAATCATATGTGCCTGACATTAAATACAATGAAGTGACTTCTGGATAGCGATAAATTCTTTCCGCCACTTCATCAAAGCCAACACCGCGTTTAGGCGTTACCTTCACATCAATCATCGCTTCAATGACTTCTTTTCCTTCTACTTTGCTCCAATTAATTAATGCTGGATAACTAACAATAATATTTTCTTTTTCTAACTTTTCAATCGTCTGTTCAACATGTTCAACTGTTGTATTTACCATCATCGCAATATCTTGCACCGGTAATTTATGATTTTCTTCCAGTATCGATAAAATTTCTAATTCCTGATTATTTAGCTTCATGCATATACTGCTCCTTCTCAAAAAATCAGATCTCTATTTGAAAATTATACTACATATGTAAGTAGATAAACAAAGTGGATTTTTCTTATAACGCAAAAAAGGACGGAGAGCTAAGTCTCCGTCTTTCCCTTTCATTACAACTTTTTGCACTTACTCTAAATTTGCATGTCTAGCTCTCATAGAGTCGAATGCTACATCAAAAGCTGTGATCCATTGTAAAATGATTGCATCATACACGAGAAAACTTAATTGTTCAAACGCTGCGCCCATTGGTTGAATGGATGAACCATTGTCTTTATTAGCGGCTTTGATAACCAGCTTACAATCTGCTATTTTTCCTAAAGTTGACTGCGGATTCGTAGTATTGAGTATAACCTTTGCACCTAATTGTTTCGCTTTTTCCGCATTGACAACGAGGCTCGATGTTTCACCTGAACCGGAGCCGATAAATAAGACATCGTTGGCTCCAATGCTTGGAGTAGTAATATCTCCTACCATGTAAACCGTCTTGCCTAGGTGCAATAATCGATTGGCAAAAGCACGGATCGCTAAACCTGACCTGCCCGCTCCAGCGAGGAAAATTCGATCTGCATTCTTCAATGTTTGCAGGACTTCTTCGCTCTCGCTGACATCCATGAGCGAAAGACCGGCTTCAAGTTCCTTCATTATAGCTTCAAGTTGTTTCATTAGTTTACTCATACAATCACCCTCATACTTCTGGATACATAATGACTTTGCCAATTAACTCGTTTCTTTCCATCAACTTCTCAAACATTTCCGGACCTTCTTCGAGTTGAATTCGATGGGTAATCATTTTTTCAGTATTTAATCGTTTATTGTTCATGAAATGAATCGTCGTTTCCCATTCCTTTCCTGGGAATGGAGCAGACACACAACTCCATGAACCCCAAACCGTCAGTTCACTTCTCAAGATTTTTTCAAAATAAAATCTTTCCATTGAAATGTCCGCATATGGGATACCTAAAAAGACAACCCCGCCTCCTTTTTTTGCGTATCCAAATACAGTGGCGGCTGTAATAGGTGTTCCAGCTGCTTCAACAACAATATCCGCATTCATCCTATCGGTATACTCAGATACTTTTGTCAAAACATCCTCATTCAGCGAATTAATGGTGTAATCCGCACCAAGTTCTTGCGCGATTTGCAGTTTTTCATCATCAATATCAACCGCAATGACTCGTTTAGCACCGAAGATTTTTGCCCATTGAACAGCGAAAAGTCCAATTGTTCCCCCAGCACCAACGATTACAACATCATCTCCTACCGTTAGGTTTGTCCGGAAATAACCGTGTAAAACGACCGTTGAAGGTTCAACCATAGAAGCTGCATCAAAGTCCAATTCATCTGGTACTTTAACTAAATTTTTCGCTGGAAGTTTAATATATTCAGCAAACCCGCCAGGCTCTTTCGCACCGATCGCACTTAAAGAATCCGCTCTAGCCGGCTGTCCCGCCCGATAATAATAGTCATTTTCATCAATGATCGCTGGAACTCCCGCAACATGATCACCGACTTTGAGGCTCGTCACATTCTCACCGACTTGCTCTACGACACCTGCAAATTCATGCCCCCATACTTGCCCAGGCGTATGCGCACCTAATTTTCTGTAACGTGAAATATCAGACCCGCAAATCCCGCTTGCTTTGATTTTGACGATCACTTCATCGCCATTGGCTAGCTGGGGTTTCTCTGCTTCTTCGAAACGTAAATCTCTTATTCCATACAGTTTTAATGATTTCATTTGTGCAACCTCTCTTTGCCTAGTTTTCAAGCATTTTTAAGGATTTGACATTCGCCTTTTGATCAGCAAACAAATATGATCCAATCACGATCATTGAAGCACCCGCTTCGATACATTTACTTGCGGTCACTTCGTCAATGCCGCCATCCACTTCAATTTGAATATCGCGTTCGCCAATCATTGCTTTTAGCTCTTTAATTCTGTCGATCGTTTCTTCCATAAACGTTTGCCCTGGTCTGCCAGGATTGATCGACATCACTAAAATATAATCAACCGTATTTAGAAAAGGTTTTAAAAGCGATGTGTCTGTTCCGGGATTAATAACAATCCCCGCTTTACGATCATGCTGTTTAATTTGATCAATCACATATCTAACATGCGGAGTTGATTCATAGTGTACAGAGATCATTTCCGCTCCAGTTTCTAATACACTTGCGATTTGATGCTCAGGCGATGAAACCATCATATGAACATCTAATTTCATCTTCACTTGCTTCTTGATTTGTTTAATTTGTTCCGGGCCAAAGGCGATATGAGGGACGAAATTACCGTCCATCATATCGACATGAAGCACCTCAAACCCTTCTTCATATAAGGCATCGCATTCATTTTTTAAATCCATTATGTTTGCAGCAAATAAGGATGGTAAAATCAAACTCATTTTTGTCTCATCCTCCAATTATTTTAAAGTACTAAACCAATAGATGACTAAGTTCCAAGGTTCAGAGAAAGTAACATCTGTTCCTAGACCAGTTAACTTAACGCCTGCACTCGTAAGCATATGCGTTGCACCTGGCGCAATCAGTGCTGCAAGGTAAAATGTAATGATACAGAATACAACCGTTGAAACAACCGAACGGAATAGATTTCCTTTACTTGTTAACGTACACATAACTGAAATATACGTGATCGACATTAACAGTCCGATCGGGAAGAATTGAACTCCAGGTAAAATAAGAGCAAATAACATCACAAGCGGAATCGAAACGACTGTTGTTGTAATTGTTGTTGGATCACCTAGACCGAGGGCAATATCCATACCAACGTTTAATTTAGAGTTATCGCCCATTCGTTTAATCATAAAATCTCTAGCCGCTTTTCCGATTGGAGATAGCCCTTCCATCATGATTCGAACGACTGCTGGCATTAATACCATAACTCCGGCAATCCCAATTGCCATCGGAACGACTTCGGACACAGGCCTTTTTGTAATTAGCCCTAAAATAAGCCCGACAATAAATCCAATAATCACGGGTTCGCCAAAAACACCCATTCTTTTATTGATTTTATCCAAGGAAATATTCCATTTATTCACACCTGGGATGAAATCAATGATTTTATTGACTAACCAAGGAATTGGGTAGCCCCATGCCGAATAAATAATTGTTGTACATGTTGTACCTTCAAGTCCAAAATAGTCCTGCCATTTCTTCGCAATCAAATCTCCAACAAATAAAGCGATCACGGACATAGCTAACGTGATAATAAGTCCTAACCAAAAACTATCAAATAGAAAGTATGCTAATGCACCTGGAATTAGAAAATGCATGTAATTCCAAATATCAACATTTAATGTATTTGTCCATTTCAGCCGAACTAACGCTAAATTTATTAGAAGGCCTAAAGGAATGGCTAATGCTGCAAATGGAGCGACCCAAGAGGCCGCACCGACAGCTGGCCAACCAACATCTGCGATTGTAAAGCCAGAGCCAATCTTTGCATAGTATTCAATTGCTGGTTCTAGTGAGCTATTTAGTAGTCCGACAACGAGTGTTAAACCTAAAAATCCTACCCCGACAAGAAGACCAGATTTAATCGCATTTCCAATTTTCATGCGGAAAACTAACCCTAATATTGCGATGATAATTGGTAAAATCGCCGTAGCTCCCAAATCAGTGATTGATTTTACAATATTAAATATTGCATCCATAAGTAGTTTCCCCTTTAACTATTTATTAAGTTCTAAGAATAAATCTTTTAGCTTACTTTTTAAGCCATCTTCATTAATTCCTGTTACAAATCCCATAATGTTGACACATGGTTTTTCATCGTTTTTATAATTATTCGTTGTTAAAATAACGTCTGCACTATCAACATGGCTAGGTAATTCTGTCATGCTTGTTTTAATAATTTTGTAATTGTTAATTCCAATTTCTTTTAATAACTCTGTCACTGCATCTGCTGCGATCGTTGACGTTGCAATTCCACTTCCGCAAGCTACTACGATTTGAATATTTGAATTTGACATTTTTCATTCCTCCAATAATATTAAATCATTTAATTTCCAAAGAATTTGTGTACATCTAGTATCTCAAGTAAAGATTCCCTTACAATATTGACATTAGCGAGATGCCATTTTTCATATCTTCAATAACCTTAGGATCTTGAATCAGCCCCATCAGTTCTTTCAAACAGCTTAAATGGGTTTCTGAGTTACCGAATCCGATAATAAACAGGACATCCACCGCCAATGATTCTTGCGGATTGTCCATTCGATTCATTGTGATTGGATTCTTTAGAGTAACTAAGGAAATAAAATCTTGCTTCACATATTGAGCACCTCCATGCGGAATGGCCACTGCATATCCATCTAATTGCAAGCCAGTTGGAAATTCCCTTTCACGCTCTATCAGTGCTTCCTCAAATTCCTTTTCAACATAATTATTGCTAACCAATGTTTCCATTATTTTGGACAATAAACCCTCGTAATCGTTGTATTTTTGATCCAAAAATACAAGGTCACCATGTAAATATTGCTTTAACACGCCTTCATCTCCTTACGCTCACTTGGAATTCATATCTTCAAATCTTCTATATAACCTGAAACTATCTAGTCGAATACGTTTGAATCAATTGCATGATCTGTTCTTTATCCTTAATACCTAACATTTCTTTTCGGTTTTCCTTTACTAGCTTTGTTAATTGTCCGAGTGCTTTTAAATGTTGTTCATTATCCCATGACGCCAAGACAACAAAAATCCGAACAGGTTCTCCCATTAAATCAACCGGTTTTTCTAGAAGCAACATACTCATTCCTGTCTTTTTCACTCCATCTGTCGGTGACGCATGAGGAAGTGCAAACTGTTCGGATATAACGATGTAAGGACCTAGCTTTAAGACATTATCAATCATTTTTTGCACATAGCAATTGTTTATATAACCTTCGTTCAATAAAGGTAAAGCAGCTTGTTTAATCGCTTCTTCCCAAATCGTTACTTGTTTAGCTGTAATCATTTTTTCCGAATCCAATAAATCAGCTAAAGATGGTTTTCTTTTTGCGCTCTCGACAGAAATTGGAGAGTGTAAATATCTTCTAAATTCCCGCTTTAATTCTTCTTCGTTTTCTACCATTGCATAACGTTTTACCATATCCATTAGCGTATCCACCGAATATAGTTGTTCCGTTTTTGTTTCATTATTTAAGCTATTGATTTTTCTTAACAATTGTTCTTTATCTTTATTGTCCAATATCGGCTTAGCTACGAAAATCGGAATGCCTTTATCAGGAAGCGGAACGGTTGAAACAATAAAATCTACAGCTAAATCTTGTTTTTCATACTCCCTTAAGGAAACGACTCCTACAATATCGACATTTGAAAATAGCCCGGCTAATTGCGACTCCAATATTCGGGAAGTGCCTAATCCGCTTGTACAGACTATTAGTAACTTTCTTCGAACCGAACCTAAAGTAATTCCTTCTCGCCGTAGCCATCCACCAAAATGCATCGCTATATAAGCAATTTCACTATCATTTACAGATTGATGTATGAATCTTTCAAAATGATGAATGACTTTTTTTGTTAGACGAAATACTTCTGGATAGTTTTGTTCAACAGAATCAAGTAAAATATTTTCTACTTTAATCCCATACCTTATTCGATAATAAGCAGGCTTCAAATGGATAAAGAGATTTTTTATCATTTGTTCTTTCTCAGAAAAATTGACAGCCGCATACAGTTGAAAATCGGAGACCATGCTTTCAACGACGTGAGCCAATAATCGCATTTCATCATTTTCATAGACAGGATTTAAATCGTAATTCACCTTCGCGCTTAATAAATATTTAGCAATATAATACATTTCAACTTCTGGGATGCTTATATTCACGGTAGTTGAGAGTTGAGAACATAAAATTTTTGCACCTTTAATTGCCTCAGTAGAATTAATCACTTCTTTTTCCACAGGATCAATGCCAACATATTTTCCCTGCCGTATCCGTCTAGAAAATAAATAAAACCAAATGACGAAGTGATTCAAAATTTCATCAGTGAATTCGATCTGGAACTTTCTTTCATATTCAATTAATAGGTTCTTTAACAAACACAGCTCATAAATATTGAATATTGTATATGGCCGAGGCAGCCTTTGCTCTAGATGATCCGCTATTTCTGAATTAACAATGATTTGATACCATCCACTTTCGGGTGTTACAAATGTTAGGTAGTGAATTAATACTCGCCTTATATCATTTTCCTCGCCATTTACGTAATAACCTTCATAACGTCCTGATTCGATGCTTAGTTGAAAATCACTTAATTCCTCTTTTAATTTTTTTATATCTTCGAGGATCGTATTTCTACTTACTTGGAATAACTCTATAAAATCATTTATGAAATGAGGATGTTCTTGAATGGTAATAAAAATATAAATCCAAGCTCTCCTCTCACTAGGAGAATATTCATAGTACGGATAATCGCTTACAGAAAATTGCGATCTCAATTTTTCCTTTACATTTTCATCAAGATAGAGTCCTTGTCCACGTACTTGCCTAACTTCGGGATAACCACTCTCCTTTAACAAATCATTAATCTTTGATAAATCATTGTAAATCGTTCGTCTTGACACATTAAATGCTTGTGCAAGTTCTTGGACTGTCATATAAGATTCGCTCTGAACAAGCAGATTTAATATTGCCAAACTTCTTTGATCCATTTTATCAGCCCACCTCAAACATAAGTCTTAGAACTAAGTTCTTAAGTATTATGCCCTAAATCAACTATAAGAAAAATGTCGAAGAAAAATAAGACCAAATGAGTCACTAGGAAAATTGCAAAATTGGACTTTTAAAAAATAAACAGGGCCATCCACTTACTATATTAATATAGCAAGTGGATGCCCCCTGGTCTTTTGCAACTTAAAAATAATCCCTTATTATTAGATAAAGTAGTTTAACCTAGTAGAACACTTAGTAAAGAATCTCTGTTGTAGAAGATGAATCATGCGCTTCTCCCTAAAGCGAACGAATTTACTGTCCGAGAGTCTATACCCTAATTTAGTCATGAAAGGAAATCAACTAATTTAAATTAAGAACTTCCTCATAGGTCGGTAAAGAAGAGATCGCTCCCATTTTCGTACAAGTGATTGCTCCTACTTTATTAGAAAAGTCAACGATCTGTGAAAGTTTGTGAATATCCTCTCTAACAATTTCTAGATTTTCTAGTTGAGCAAGCTGAAATAACATCCCTCCAATAAACGCATCTCCCGCTCCAGTAGAATCAATTGATTTTACATTAATACTATCAACTAATTCTATATGATTTCCATTCGACAATAATGTCCCTTGCTTCCCCAAGGTAACTGTAATAATACCAGCGCCAGTGTCATGCAAGATTTTCAATGCTTTATTCTTATCTTTTGTCCCAGTAATAATCTCTAATTCCTCTTCACTTAATTTTACTAAATCTGCAGATTTTACACACTCCTTAGACAGCGAGACAAAATCGTTAATACGTCCCCTCCACAAGTCTTCACGATAGTTTGGATCGAATGTCACATATCCCCCATTAGTTACCGCCATTTTCATTGCATATAAATAAGTTTTTTGAAAGGGGGCATCTAACAAAGCTGTTGCAGAACCGAAATGAACAATTTTTGCTTGTTTTACTTTTTCAATATTTAAATCTGCTTTAGTATAGAGCTGATCTGCTCCTCTATTAAAAATAAAATCTCGCTCACCACTTGCTCGCAATGAAACAAAGGCTAATGTAGTCGGCATAGTATGATCCTTAATGACCATTGATGTATCTACACCTGCATCTATCAATGATTCTTCCAAAAAGGCACCAAAAGGATCATTGCCAACCTTTCCTGCAAAAGATGCATTGCCCCCAAGTTTAGATATCGCTGCTGCTACATTCGCTGGTGCCCCTCCCGCTTTTTTAATAAATTGACTGCCTAATCTTAAGTTAGAATTAATATCCTTACAGATAAAATCAACTAATAATTCACCAATACAAATAACAGCCTTTGACATACCATCCCCACTTTTTATCGTTTTTCGTATATATCTTCCCCTAAAATTTCTTTGTTAATATGTATCTTTCGATAACTACTAGGTGAGTATCCTGTATATTTTTTAAATGTTGTACTAAAATAAGTGGAATTATTATATCCAACAATCTCCGATATTTCATAGGTTTTATAGTTTGAAACTTTTAGTAAATATTTAGCTTTGTCTACCCTTAACATTGTTAAATAATCTATAAAGGTAAAACCTGTTTCTCTCTTAAATATCATACTAAAATAACTCACACTCATATTTGAATACTTAGCAACATCATTAATTGAAAATGTAGATAAACAATACTTTTGGTTAATATACCCTTTTGCTTTTTCTACTATATATTTAAACTCACCATATTTTCTGCTACTTATATAATCTGATATTTTATGTAAGTTGCTTATTAAATTTTCTATTACAGCATCAATTGTTTGGTATTTTGTATTATTTTCAATTTCTACAATCGGGTTATCAAATACTTCGTCAATCGTTCCTTCAACCTCATTTAGCGCTCTAATACCATACATGTAAATACTACTTACTATCATTTTTGTATACAAGTAAGAATCTCCACCTGCATCTTTCATTTTAGAAAATATTTGAGTGACTGATTGACTTAGTAATGCCTTATTAGAAAAATCAAGACTATAAATGATTTCATTGTCATTATTATTTATAACATTTGAATAATGATTTACCCTATCCTTTATGTCTTCATAATAAATATTTTGGTTATATCCCATAAAAAATTTATACTCTAGACACCTAAGCGCTTCTTCGTAAGATTTTTGTAGTAAACATAAGGAATTATAATTTTCCCCAAAACCAATCGTTATCGTCTTTTGCAGCTGATCCAATAACTCATTTCGGATTTTTTTACTTATTTCGCTAATACGTTTACTTATAAAACGTTCGCCTTCACCTAAACAACAAATCACCATTCGTTTTTTTTCGATTTCAATTGAATACACATTATGTTCTGTCTGGATTATTCCTTTTATAATTTCAGAAAACTCTTTATCTAAAGTATTATTGTATATATGGGCCGAATCATCCATGTCTAGAATGATCACTTTATTATAGTTATTCATAGCACGATCGAACCCTAATTTTTTACTTTTCTCTTCAATTATTTTTTCATCTGTAATTTTCCCTACCATAATATCCTTAAGAAATTGCGTTTGTAATAATTCCAAACTATTATCTGCTTGTTCTTTTAGTAATTTCTCACTCTTTTTATGCATTTTTTTATTATCATAATCTTTTTTTATTTTTAGTAATAAACTTTCAACATAATCTATTTCAATCGGCTTTAATATATAATCAAATGCACCCATTTTTACAGCTTTTTGTGCATATTCAAATTGATCGTATCCACTAATAATAATAATATAAGTGTCAGGAAATTCATTCCTTATCTTTTCAATTAATTCCAATCCATTCATGAATGGCATTTTTATATCTGTAATCACAATTTCAGGTATGTTTTTATAAAAAATTTCTAATGCCTCCAACCCATCTTCTGCTTTACCTATTACATTCATTTCTAGTTGTTTCCAAGAAATACTCGAACTAATGCCTTCTCGAATCATATCTTCATCATCAACAATTAAGACATTCATCTGCACCAACCCTTTAAGAATAGACTTTTGGTATTTTAACTTCGACAGTTGTTCCTTCTTGAAAAACGCTACGAAATTTCAAACCATAATTTCTTCCGTAAAATAATTTCAATCTCTCATCCACGTTTTTAATACCATATATGGACATTGATTCTTCAGGCTGCCCCATTAAGACATTATTCAATTTTTCTAGTTTTTCCTTACTCATACCTATTCCCGTATCATGGATAAGTATTGTTATAGAATCAGCAGATTCCTTAGCAGAAATATAGATGAAACCTTTTTCTTTTTTCATTTTTATACCATGATAAATTGCGTTCTCTATAAGTGGCTGTAATATAACTTTTACAATACTGTATTGCTTAACACTATCCGGAATCTCAATTTTATAATCGAATTTCTTTGAATATCTCGTTTTTTGAATTATTAAATAATTATCCGCGTGTTCAATTTCTTCTTGAATAGTAATAATATCTTTCCCCTTACTTATTCCAATTCGAAATAATTTTGTGATTGAAAGAATCATTTTTATTACTTCATCATTTTTATTGGCCCTTGCTAACCATACGATCGAATCAAGGGTATTATATAAAAAATGCGGATTTATTTGATATTGCAGTGATTTTAACTCAGCCTGACGTAAGGATTCTTGTTCCTTATATACCTTTGCTATTAGTCTTCTCATTCTTCGTATCATCAAACTAAAACTGTTACTTAACTGACCAATTTCATCTTTGTATCTTGAAGACATTGTTACTTGTAAATCTCCAGCTTCAACCTTTTTCATCGAGATTGTCATTTCCTTAATTGGTGTAAAAATATTTCTATAAATAAGAAAAGCAAATACGGTTGCAAAAATACAAACAATTAATAATATACCAGCAATAAATCCCCTAATGATTTTGCTTTCCTTTGTTAATTCATTTATAGGTATAACTCCAATTACTTTCCACCCACTAACAGATGATTTCTCTTCAATAATGATGAAATCATCCAAAGAATGACTATTGGAACCATCCATTAGATTTTTAGAAGTAGAACTATCTAATAGATTTGTTTGATAAATTAGATCTTTATTGGGATGAGTAATGAGATTATTATGTTCATCGATAATATACATGTACCCATTTTTCCCCAGCTCCGCACCAACAAAATTAGAAAACACAGATTCCTGTATGTCAACGTAGACAATGCCAGATATATTCCCACTTAATTTATCCCTTATTCGGAGTCCAGCTGAAACTAATAACTCAACATTATTTTTTACCACTGGCGCATCCGAGCTTGTAGAAAACCAAACCATTTTATTTTGTGAGATTACAGACTTATAATTTTCACTTTTGGTCAAATCCTCCCCTTTTACTACACGGGAATTGGATTTATATTTACCGCCATTTTCGCTAATAACATAGATTCCATAAAGATTATCATAAAAGCTTTGAATAAAATGTAATCTTTTATTTAATTTTAATTCTTCATTATATCGAATCATAATATCATCACTTAAAGGAGTCCTTAACGATTCTTGAATATCAGGTTCTTTAACTGCCATTAATGCCGCATTATTTACCTCTATTAGAAAATTATCCATTTCTCTAGTAGATTGTTGAACAATTACTTCGCTATAATTAATAGCATTTTCCTTAGAGATCTTGTATGTAATGAAATAGGCAATACCACCGAGTATTAAAATTGGGATTAGGGATAAAACAATAAAGTGGAGTAGAAATTTCTTGTTTATTGATAGATTCGAATAGACTCTACTTAAATTCATGCTCAGCCATCCATTTTTAGTTAATAAGGATATTATACATCAATAGAGCTATGAAGTTTATTATGGACAAAAGAAAGTTCCCATAGTTTCAGCTATTCCTCTTGTCCATAAAACCTACATTTTATAGGTCAGGATAACGTCGATCTGGCGGACCAATTTTCCCTCCATTACCAACTTCGTAGTCAAACCCCAAGGTATTCTTAGTATTTAAATAATAGTGAACATCGTTATCAATCCAACCTGTTTGAGTTACTTCAAATCCATTGTCCCTAAATTTTTGTAAAACCTCAGGGATTTTTTCATCTTCAACAATTTCCTTAATATGATGTAGTCCTTCTCCATTTTCCTCAAGAAATTTCCAATATACATTTGGCCCCTTTATCGGTTGAATGAGTTCTATCTCTATATCCCCTTCCCAACATACTGCACAAATGAATTCAAATTCTTCTGTAACCTTATTACCCATATAATGAAAATCTTTTACTGTTTTAGGTGTAAAATGTCTTACATCCCAAGGACCAATCCCTAATATTTCCCAATAGTGTTTCATTGTTTTTTGAACATCTTTAACTACCAAAGCAACCTGTTTATATTTTCTCATTTTCTTATTCCCCCTTTTTTATTTTTCCAATAGTTAATCATCATCACAAGTAATAAAAATGATCCCCACGCTATATCTTGAACATAATTACTCGCACTGCCTCCGATACGCAACATATTAAATCCACTTGATAGAAATTGCATTGATAAAATTGCAATTATCACACCGAAAACACGACCAACTCCCCCGTTCGGATTTACTCCCCCCATTACTGTTACTACAATAGCTGGAAATAAATACGAAGAACCATAATCTGCCTTAGCAGAATTCGTTTGGGATATAATCATAATTCCTGCGATTGCAGATAAGCATCCACTCAGCATATACGTCCTTAAAAGAATCACATTGTTTCTAATCCCCGTAAATCTCGCTGCGGTGCGATTTGCTCCTAGCATGTATAGTTCATATCCGTAAGCTGTTTTATTAAGTATGACTGTAATGATAAATATAGTAGCTATGAAAATAATTAATGGAATTGGAATGCCTACCAATGTATCATTTCCTAAAAAAAGGAGCTGTTCAGGAAATCCTACGATTGCATGGCCTTTCGTTAAAACTATTGCAATGCCCATGAATACTTGCATCGTACCTAATGTAGCTAAAATTTCTGGTATTTTGATAATTGTTATTAACATTCCATTAAAGATTCCACAAAGCAATCCAACTAATATAGCAACTACAATAGCTAGCGTAGTCACCAATATAACCTGGCCAGATCCAGCCCCTGCTGGAATCCAGGTGGTTAGTATCATAGCCGCTACTATTCCGGACAAATTAGCCGTACTAATAACGGAAAGATCGATGCCTCCGGAGAGCATCGTAACCATGATGGCAATAGATAGCAATCCAAACTGCGGAAAACTAAATGCAATCGCTTCAAAATTTCTCCAAGTCAAGTAAAGACCTGGATTTGAAATAGTCATTATTCCTATAATGACAAACATTAAAATTAGTAATTGAATGATGCTTCCATCTCGATTCCTAAACAGAGAAAGATTATCTTGGAGTTTATTAAACTCTTTACCTATTAATTGCATGCAATCCCCCCTCTTCTCCAAGCAGATTAATGTTTGCTTTCATCCTACTTTGATAAGAAGTAATGGAAGTTCCCACTAGAATAAGCATTCCTATCACAACCTTTTGCCAATAAGAGGAAACACCCATTAATATTAAATTGTTATTAATAAGTACAACTAAAAAGACTCCAAGTAAAGTTCCTTGTACATTCCCGTATCCACCAGTAATTCTCGCCCCGCCAAGCACAACAGCAGCAATAACATTTAATTCTATTCCAAATAGATCAAATGGATTTGCATTACGCACAGTTGAGCCATGAACCACTCCCGCGATTCCAGAGAATATCCCCACTAACCCATAAATAAAAATTTGTAGTTTTGTTAGATTGAATCCAATTCGTTTGGCGGAAGTCGGATCCCCCCCAAGTGCATAAATCCCTCTACCTATTATTGTATATTTAAGTAATATCCAAGTGACTAAAGCCACAATTACTAGAAGAATTATCGTACTTGAGAGTCCACTAGTGCCGTCAGAACTAGCTATTTTAAAGATACTCGACTTACCAAAATTCGTTAATGAATTGGGAATTTGATTGATCACAGTAGTTCCAAGAAATACAAATAGGATCCCTCTGTATAAGGTTGCCGTTCCTAATGTGGCGATCAATGTTTGCATTTTAAAGAATGCAATAAAGATAGAGTTGAATAATCCCAATAGAAGTCCAATTCCCGCAGCAACAATCAAGATCCATATTATTCCACCATCAAAATGAAAAACATTTAACAATTTTATCGTTGCGTAATAAGAAAAGATTGCAATTGCTGGGAATGAGACATCAATTCCACCTGAAATAAGTACTAATAATACACCCATCGCAAGAATTCCAATAACTACGGTGCTTCTAAGAAGGTCGAATATATTAGCAACTGAATAGAAACTCTCATTTAAAAAACCTACAAAGAGGCTAATTGCAATGATTGTTAGTCCTATGAAGAACTCACTTTTTCGGAATAATTGCTTCATATTACTCGCTCCTTAACATCTGTCTGTAACCCTCTATTCAAATCCTCTTCTGTTAAGGTTTCCTTAGCATACTCGCTGTCTATTCTGCCTCTTTTCATCATTATCACCCGGTTACAATTCTCAACAAGCTCAGGAATATCATCTGAGATGATGACGATTCCCATTCCTTCTTTTGCGAGTTTCCTTAATATGGAGTAAATATCAGCCTTAGACCCAACATCAACACCGACAGTAGGTCCATTTAAGATTAGTATTTGCGGCTTAGTTGCAAGGCATTTCGCTAATACTACTCGCTGTTGATTACCTCCTGACAAGCTACTTACAGGCAAATCAGATGAGGGAGTTGAAATATTCAATCTTTTCATCCAATTACTTGTTTCTTCTTCTACGCGATTGTACGCGATTAAATTAAGTCTTGATGCAAAATTCCGTATGGATCCAATCATTATGTTTTTCCCAATGGAATGGGATAAAAATAAGCCTTCTGTCAATCTATCTTCAGGTACATAAGCAATCCCATGCTTAGTTGAATCATGTACAGACTTTATTCTGACTTGTTTCCCATTTAAGGATAAGTTTCCAGAATCAGCTGGTTCCATACCATAGAGGGAAAGTGCAAATTCGGTACGCCCCGAACCCAACAACCCCGTAATTCCCAAAATTTCACCTGGATACAACTCTAAGAATATATCTTTGAATTTATTCCTTTTTGTGTAATTTTCTACTTTTAACAGACTTGGTTTATCTTTAGACTGTTTTTGAAATAGATAGGGGGTACCCTTTATCTCCCTTCCCGTCATCGCCTTGACTAAACTGGCTTGGTTAAACGTTCTTACATCACCAGAAACAACATTTTTACCATTTCTTAATACTGTAATATGTTCTGATATGTTAAAAACCTCATTTAACTTATGACTTACAAATAAAATAGCTATTCCTTTCGCTTGTAATCTTTTTATGATCCTGAATAGAGTCGCAACTTCTTTCTCAGTAAGAGCGGTTGTCGGTTCGTCCATTATGATCAATTTTGCTTTTTGAACAATAGCCCTTGAAATAGCAATCATTTGTTTGTCTGATACGGAAAGAGTCTCCACTAACGCATTCAGGTCCATATTTGCCCCTATCTGTTTTAATGCATCCTTGGCTATTTTACTAACACCTTTCCAATTTACAACCCGCCTTCCTTTTGCTACTTCACTACCAAGAGCAATGTTTTCCGCCACAGTCAGATTAGGAAACAAAGAAAAGTCTTGATAAATGACTTGGATACCTTCTCGAATAGCATCAATCGGACGTAGCCTCTTATAGAGGTTTTTTCCGATAACAATTCGGCCGCTACTTGGAACTTCCACTCCGGAAATCAACTTTATCAAAGTTGATTTCCCACACCCATTTCCACCCATTAAACAGTGAATTTCTCCAACTTTTATCGTTAGATTGACCTGATCTAATGCTTGAACTCCTGAAAATGATTTACTTATATTTTCAACATCTATTAATATGTCAGACATAGTTGATATCCTCCTTTCTACATTTTTCATATTGTTTTATTTAAACGATGTATTAAAAATCATACTCAGACATATTTTCCTTATTTACGTCAATCCAAGCCTGACCTTCAATCACATTATCAACTAGATTAATATTGTTATAACCCTCCACACCTAGATCCTCACCATCATTGATTTGCTCACCTTCGAGAGCCTTTCGTACTACTTTCATTCCTAAATTACCAATATCAGCGGGATCCCAGAAGCTAATTGAATTGACAATATCTGAATCGATATACTTTCCAGATACAGAAACTAGGCTTGTTCCAAATACTTGAACCTTGCCTGTAAGACCCATTTCCTCAATTGCAAGCGACATACCAGCAGGATCAATCATTGCAAATCCTATTAAACCTTTAATGCTTGGGTGTGCTTTTAGTAATTCCTTTGTTCTCTCATACGCCGTGGTTGTATCATCATTCGACTCTACTCTCTCTGCTACAAGATTCATTTCAGGATATTTTTCCTTTTGCAAGGCAATAGCAGCATCAGTAGCTTCATTATGAGATTTTGCAGTCAAACTTCCCACCATAATGGCATAATCACCTTTTTCGCCCATACTAGTTGCTAATTGATCCATAAAATGTTCCCCATACTCACCATTATCAAATGCTTCTATATCATAATCAGCATTCTTAATTCCTGCTGCTTCGTGTGTTACAACAACGATCCCCTCATCCCTAGCCCGCTTTAATACCGGATCCAATGATTCTGGAGAAATCGGAACAACGAAAATTGCGTCCACTTGTTGTGCAATCAAATCTTCAATTATTTTTCTTTGTTGGGCAGCATCAAGTTCTGGCGGTCCAAGTAAAAAAGTCTCATCTCCCGTTTCTTCACTGTAGTTTTGAATTCCTTGCTCCATCCTCTCAAACCACTCAGAACCACTTACTTTTACAACGGTCGCAATTTTGTATGTCGCCCCATCACCAGACTTCTTACTTTCATCGCTAGAAGTGTTACCACTACTTTTTTCATCGCCGCTGCAACCAGCTAGTGCAACAGACATAAGCATAAGTAATATTCCAAATATGCGAATAACCTTTCCCATCCTTTTTCCCCCTATTAAATCATTTTTACTACATCCTACTCATCGATCACTTAACCTCAACCCATTTTCTCGTTTTAGCACTTTCAATAATTGCATCACACAGTAACACCTCTCTATATCCATGATAAAATGAAGGAAAACGAGAATTAGGTTCTAACCCTTGTCGCTCACCCGATAAAATTTCTTGATAAACTTCCTTAAAGAGCTGTTTGGTTGTATCAGGGAAACCTTCATTATGTCCACCAGGATAAGAAACAATACTTCGCGTATCGTCACTGACTAATGCTGGATCGCGAAGAAGCATCTCATTTGCCTTCTCTCTATATCCGATGAGAAGTTCATTTGGCCTTTCTGACTCCCATACTAGTGAAGACTTAGAGCCATTAATCTCAAACTGAACCCGGTTCTTTCTACCTGCTGCAACCTGATTGACCGTAAACACACCATGACCACCATCTTCAAAATGTAAAAGTACACTTGCGTAATCTTCTGTTTTAACTTGGACCTCCTCGTAATCACTTGATTCAATTAACTTACTAGACCACGTTTCAACTGGTTTTAATGGTTTCTTACGTGTTTTATGGAACGTAGCAAAATCAGCCATAACTTCAACAATTATCTTTTTAGAAATATATTCAATTAAATCTAGCCAGTGAGTACCGATATCGGCAACTGCTTTAGATTCTCCACTCAATTCTGGTTCTAAACGCCAACTATAATCTGTGTCAAAGAACAACCAGTCTTGTAAATATGAACCTTGTATCGCATTAATGATGCCGACATCTCCAGACTCCACTTTTATTCGTGATTCTCGAACCATTGGATAATATCTGACATTAAAATTTACCGCATTAACTAAGCCAGTTTTATTAACAAGCTCCAGTAAATCCTCCGCTTCTTCCCTTGTCATGGTCAGTGGTTTTTCACATACAACATGTTTTCCAGCCAGTAATGCTTCTTTCGCCATTTGATAGTGAAGATTATTCGGAGTACAAATATGAACTACTTCCACTTCATCGTCCTTTAGAAGGTCTCGGTAATCACCATAAGCTTTTTCAATCCTTAAGTGTTTGGCTTTTTCTTTTGCTGTCTCAATATTACTACCGGCAATAGCTACAACTTCACCTAAATTTGTTCGGCGAATCGCCTCTACATGAATGGGCCCAATAAAGCCTGTCCCAATTACCCCCGCTTTGACTACCATTTTTTGAATCCTCCTTTAATTTAATTGTTTTTATTTTGTAAATAATGCAAAGATGAGAGGGCGATTATCCACTGATGCATATAACGTATCTGCTACCATCTCTCTTATCCATATCTTCACTTCAATGTTAGCACTTTCATTTTTATTGTTAATCAACGATTCTCTAAAATTGATTAACTATTCTTTAATTATCATGTTAACCTTTCATAAAGGAACTGAATATTTAAAAAAGGAACATCTCCCATGTATGATGAAGGTGCGAACCATCAAATGCATGAAGAGGTGTTCCTTATGAATAGTTAAATCCTTATGTCCTATACAAACTGCGGCACGACTTTTCCTTCACTTCCTACCATTCTAATTTTAGACTTTGCCATCTCTTTAGCAGCATCTTTTGCCTTTTGCAAGTAAGCGCGAGGATCAAGACTTTCTGGTTCTTCTTCAAAATGCTTACGAATAGCTTCAGAATAGGCATTTTTCAGCTCTGTTGATACATTCACTTTTGTCATTCCATGCCGTGCCTTATATATCAAGGGATAAGCAGATTATTACGTCATTCCGATTATACCTCCTAACATGTTCGTATATATAATTTGTGTCAGTTTTCTATAACCGAAAAATCCTATCGATCTCGGCACGGAGTTCCTTAAAAATAAAAGATTGTGCTATTTCGCCCTTTTTAAAAGTAGAATAATGATGGATGTTATTTTCTTCAAATTGATAAATCGTTACTTCATGATTGTCTGGATTGACGATCCAATACTCGTTCACGCCGCAAGACATATATAAATCAAGTTTTTTTATTAAGTCTTTTCTTTGTGTACTTTTCGATAGCACTTCCACAACAAGATTTGGGACACCTTATTATATATTTATTCGTTTACTTTTTCTAGCGATCATGAAATGAACATTGTTTACATTTTAAGCTGAAAATGAACTAGGCATTAACTCCTTCAGATTTATCGTCGATATGATTAACAATTTCAGTGTTTTATCCATCCATGCCGAAAAGCTGGATTTTCAATTCCATTTAAAAAGCTTATTTCATCTTCGTCTTGTTTCACAAGGTTCTTAGAAAAAACATTTCTACTATTGCAGTTATCCCATATACATAAAAGTAAAACACTACTGGAGTAGATATCATTGGACAAACAAAATAGCCGATTTAGATGGATTGTATTTGCTGCTGTCACGTTTACTTATTTATTAATGTCAAGTCAGCGAACGGCTCCGGGCTTGATTACAGATCAGTTAATGAAGGATTTTGCTGTAACGGCATCAACGATTGGGCTCCTGGCAAGCATACAATTTTTTGTTTATACCGGTTTGCAAATTCCAATGGGGATTTTAGCCGATCGTTTTGGTCCCAATTTTTTTCTAATTATTGGGGCTCTCCTGACAGGGATCGGTACAATAATTTATAGTCTTGGTACGCATGAATTTGTCCTGTTTTTCGCAAGAATATTAACAGGGATCGGAGATGCAACAATCTGGGTAAATATGGTATTAATTTTGAGCCAATGGTTTAGTGCAAAGGAATTTGTAAAATTAATTGGTTGGGCTGGAATGACAGGGAGCCTTGGTTTCGTTTTGGCGACCGTCCCTTTTTCCTTGTGGATTGACCTTCTCGGCTGGAGAACAGCATTTTTTACAGCAGGGCTGTTAATATGCTTATTTGGGATGATTCTTTACTTTGTACTTGTAAAAAAGCCGAAGCAATTGGTATTTGTAAAAAATGAAGTACAACCCGAAAAAACAATAGTTTTACTGAAAAGAATTTGTTCGAGTTGGCAAGCATGGTCTTTATTCTTTTGTCACTTTGGAATGGTCGGTGCGTATGTTGGATTTATTGGTTCGTGGGCTGTGCCTTATGGGATGAATGTGTTTGGGATGGAGCGCTCAGATGCAAGCCAGCTTATCATGATTGGTCTTATTGGAGCAATTATTGGTGCACCGCTATCCAGCTGGATTTCAATTCGGTTAGAAATGGTGAAACGACTATATGTTATCGTTCATATAACTATGTTATTAAGCTGGTCTGCCTTTCTGATTTTTTATGGGAAGCCGCCGATTTTCATCGTTATAACACTTTTCTTTATGATTGGTCTTTGTTATGGAGCATGTATGTTAACCTTTACCCTCATCCGTCAATCCTATCCTCTATCAGAATCCGGCCTTGTTTCCGGGTTTGCGAATACAGGTGGATTTTTGAGTGCTGTATTGCTTCCTAGCATTTTCGGACGTATATTGGACCATTTTCAAGCTTCTGGAAATATAAGTGCTGGCTACTACTACGGTTTCATCATTCCAGTAATTTTTTCAATCATTGGTTTGATGGGAGTACTTAGTATTAAGGAAAAAGGGCGATCAGATACCAGAAAGCCGATATCTGATTATAGTAAATAGGTGGCTGGGGATATTAATTTTCCCGAGAGGTGAAGATCATTCATCTTCATTTTAGCAAGAGGTGGCATCCCCGGAATGCAATAGTTAGCCACAAATAAGATCACTCTTAATGATTCGTTTATCATCAGATATTTAGATATGACTTTCTATCAAGAACAACATATAACATAGCAAGTATTATTTCCAATCACCGTTCTGGAAGGAGTGATCTTTTATTTTTTTTACTCCGCAATCTGTACAGCTTTTTAATATAAATCTACATATCTAATGTAACGAATAAAAAGAAGCTCCTTATAAGTTTAATTAACTTATAAGAAGCCTCGAATAAAATCCTCAATGTTAGCAAACCACTCTCATCTCATCTCGCTTACAACCCATTTATACCAAGGGTTGGATGCACGGCCACGCGTAAGGTGAGAGTGTGTAATATGCTTCATTCCATGTGCTAAAATTACGGTTCATCGATGTTTTACTAATTTTTGTCTGTAACATCTTTAACGAGAAATTATCGTTTTTCATTGGATTGCGTTAGCAAAAAGTTAGCATTTTCAAAGAGACAGTCTGTATAATAATGTTTCAAAGGTAGCTCTTGGTATCAACAATTTACATTTTCTAGCATCTGATTAATTCACTATATTCTTTTCTATAACTTCAATGCTTATTTTTTTCAAATGATAGATTATTTACTGTTCCATTTTTTCTTAGATCAAACCGTTTAATGTAAAGCTCTTAAATACTCCGTCTTCTTCTGCCTTAGAGGTGATCTCTTTAGAAACTTCTTTTAATTCTTCAGAGGCATTTTCCATTGCAACACCATATGCAACAGCTTCAAACATTTTTATATCATTATTTCCATCACCATATGCCATAGTATTAGTTTTATCCACATCTAGGTATTGAAGAACGAACTCTATCGCAGTCAATTTGTTCACATCTTTCAAAGCTATTTCTCCACTTTCCGAACCAAATTGACGAACAGTTGTACGATATATTTCAAACTTGTTTTTAAACCTGCTGTCTATTTGTACAAAAGGATGATCTTGATTACTAATAAATGAAATCTTATTAACTTTACTATAATCAATTTTTTGGGTTTTATACTTATCTATTAATTCATAAAACCAATTAAACTCCGCATCAGCATTTACATATGCTTCACTATTAATAGGATAGCCTTCAGTAACACGTGTTCGTATAGCCTCGATACAATTATCACTACCAAATAGACCTTCATTTGATTCTATATAATAACCAATTTTATTCTTATCAAAATAATCAATAATTTCTAGAACAGAATCTTTAGCCATCGTTTGATAATGAACGACTTTGCCACCTATCTCTATATATCCTCCTCCAGCACCAATCACTCCATCAAAACCTATCGATATGATATCATCCACTATTTCAGGTTTTGATCGACCTGTACAAAGATAAATTTGATGACCATTTTTTCTAGCTATACGGATAGCTTTTTGGGCAGTGGCAGGAACTTCTCCATTTGGGGTACACAATGTACCATCAATATCCATGAAAATAATCTTCTTATTCACACTTTCACTCCTAAATAAATAAAAGGGGGAATTCCCCCTTTTAATAAATTACCCTTCTAAATTTCCTCCATTGGCAGCAATTACATCCTTGAACCAATAGAATGAATCTTTTCGAATACGTTTAAGTGAACCATTTCCCTCATCATCTTGGTCAACATAAATGAAACCGTAACGTTTAGTCATTTGTGAAGTACCACAACTGATAAGGTCAATACATCCCCAAGGGGTGTAACCCATTAAATCGACACCATCCTCTATTGCCTCTTTCAATGCAATAATATGCTTTTTAATGTAGTCAATCCGATAATCATCATGGATTTTTCCATCTTCTGTCACTATATCTCTAGCTCCTAAACCATTTTCAACTACAAATAATGGGACTTGATAACGATCATATAATTTATTTAACGAGATTCTTAATCCAATTGGATCGATTGGCCAATCCCATTCGGACAGCTCTAAATGCTCATTTTTGATTGGGCTATCAAAGGTTCCTGCTAACTCAGCCGCATCTTCCCTTGCTTCTGTTACATGGGACATATAGTAGCTGATTGCAACGTAATCAACGGTTCCATCCCTAAGAATTTGTTCGTCCCCTTCCTCTACCTGAAGTTGAATATTATTTTCAGCAAAATAACGAATCATATAACTTGGGTAAGCGCCACGTACTTTTACATCTGGATAGAACATATTTAATTGATTTGATTTTAAAGCTTGAAGTTGATCTTCTGGTTTTGTAGTTCTTGCATAAGATTCGATTTGATTAATCATACAACCTATTTTTGCATCCGGCATAATATCACGAGCTGCTTTCACCGCAACAGCACTCGCTAAAAATTGATGGTGAGAGGCCTGGTAGGCGGCTTCTAACTGATTATCTACTTTATCTGCAAGTACACCAGCACCAGTATATAAACTATTTAAATTCATATTCATTTCATTAAAGGTAATCCAATATTTTACTTTATCTTTATAACGGTTAAACAGAACGATGGCATATTTTTCAAATAGCGGAATTAATTCACGGCTAATCCAGCCATTATACTTTTTCGTTAATTCAATTGGCATTTCATAATGAGACATTGTTACTAATGGTTCAATCCCATATTTAGCACATTCATCAAATACTTTATCGTAAAATTCCAAACCTTTTTCGTTTGGCTCATCTTCTAGACCCGTAGGGAAAATACGGGGCCAAGCAATCGATAGACGGAAGGTTTTAAAACCCATTTCTGCAAATAAAGCAATATCTTCTTTGTAATGATTGTAAAAGTCAATTCCCCAGCGCTTCGGAAATACATATTTACTAGGATTATTTAAATATTCCTCAAGTTCGACAGAACTAACATTAAATGTAAAATTATCTACTGAATCTCCAGCATATGGATCTTTATATGCTGCCATATCTGATGTTGACAAACCTTTTCCATCTATATCAAAAGCACCCTCAATTTGATTTGCAGCTGTGGCTCCCCCCCATAAAAAATTCTTAGGAAAGCCTTTTTCTATTGATTTCAACATGTTCATGTTCCTCCTAAAATCTTTTTATTGTATATATAAAATCCCAATTATTTATAGGGAGTTTTATCTAATTAACATGAATAACTTACTTTCACAAGCTTTTGCTTGTTGATCATTAGTAGAAATTACATCTAAATACTGTGCTATATTCGTAACAACAATTGGAGATATTAATGAAACGTCCTCTTGTTTTAACAGTTCTATATCAAAGGATAACAGCTTGTCCCCAACATGGAATTCTTCGCCTTCTCTTACTAATAATTTAAATCCTTTGCCATTTAAAGAAACTGTTTCTAATCCAACATGAATTAATAATTCAACTCCATCATCAGAAACAATGCCTATGGCATGGTTCGTCGGAGTAGACATGATTACTTTTCCTGGAAAAGGAGCATATACAATCCCTTCCTCGGGTATAATTGCTACGCCTTTTCCGACAAGTTCTTTGGAAAATGTAGAATCAGGAACTTCTTTTAATGGAATTACTTTACCTGTTAAAGGTGAGGATACATCAATAGGTGCATTTGGATTTTCTTTTATAGCATTAGATACATTATCATCTATTACTGGTTTTGCATTTTTTCCCTCCACTATTTCTTCAGTTGCTTTTGCTGTTTCTTCTTTAAAGCCTAATAGTAAAGTTACAATCATTGCGACTAGGAAGCTAGAAGCAACCCCGATAGAGGCATACAATAAATTATTTGTATCTTTTATTATATAAGTTGGAATAGCCATAATTCCTGGAACAGTAAATGCAGTTGCTTTTACAGCGAAGAAACCAAAAATAGCACCTCCAACAGCACCGCCTACTAAACTTGCATAAAAAGGTTTCTTTAACTTCATGGTAACTCCATATATAGTAGGTTCCGTAATACCAAAAACGGCTGGTATAAATGTGGAGATAGATAATTGTTTCATTTTCTTATCCTTTGTCTTAATGAACACGCCTAAAGTAGCACCAGCTTGGGCTAAATTCGCGACAAGATTCATTGGCAAAAGCATGATATCATAGCCATATTTATCAAAGGCGGCAAAAGCACCTGGGAAAAACGCATAGTGCATACCTGTGATAACGATAAGTGGCATAAGACCCCCTAATAACAAACCTGCAATAGGACCTGCAACGGAGAATAGACCAGTAAAGAATGTATCTAGATAAATACCAACATATCTACCTAACGGTGCAATAAGACCTAGAGTTAATGGCGCGGTTATGACCAAACTTAAAACCGGTAGGAAAATAATACGTAATGATTTAGGGATTATCTTATCAAGTTGTTTATATACATAACTTAATAGTAATACACCTAAAATAATCGGAATAACGGACGAAGCATAACTGTTCATAGGTATCGGAAGCCCTAAAAACTTTAATGAAATAACTTCCCCACTATTGGCATATGTCATGATTTGCGGATACATTAAAACCCCTGCAAGCGCAATGGCTAAAGATGAATCTGTGTTAAATTTTCTAGCTGCTGAAAAAGCTAATAGAAAAGGTAAGAAGTGAAACGGTGCATCAGAGATAAACGTCAAAATCTCGTAGTTAGAACCCTTATCAGAGAGGAGATTAAAAGTTACGAGTAAAGCTAAAATTCCCTTAAGTAATCCTCCTCCTACAATCGCAGGCAATACGGGCGTAAAAATTCCTGAAATAACATCAAAAACATACTCAACTACATTTAACTTCTGTTTAGGGGTACCCTTGTTCACAGTTTTCTCATCTAATAATTTATTAACTTCCGCATATAGATCAGCAACATTACTCCCTATAATCACTTGAAACTGCCCACTTTTATATTGCGCTCCAAGAACGCCTTCCAATAATTTGATTTTATCTATGTTTATTTTGTCTTTATTTTCTACATTGAATCGTAAACGTGTTATACAATGCCAACTTTGATGAATATTCCCATTTCCCCCCATTTCTTTAATGATTGCTTCAGCCAGCTTTTTATTCCCCATATTCTTCCCTTCTTTCCTTTTTTGTAAAAAAAAACCTAAGCAATGTTTACACAGTATTCTGTGCAAACTCTGCTTAGGTTAATGCCTTGTAAAAGTAACACCCCTAAATGAGAAGTTATTATAATCTTTTTTTATTTTCTTTTGTTAATTTTTCTATATGAATAATTAAATAAGTGACTTCATCCTCTGTAATCTGCCACTGAAATTCTTTTTTAATCATTTCTTTAATTATTAAAGCACAAGCATAGCTTTTCATATACTGCTTTTGAATGATTTCCTTAAATTGTTCATCCATCTGACTATCGGTCCGTTTTTTGATTTTCTGACGGGCAATGAAATAACGTAGATGGGTTATAAATCTCGAGTAATTAATTGTTGTTTTGTCTAACTCTCTATCAAATAAATGTTGAATAATATTAATGATATTTTTGATTAGCCTAGTAATAAGAATAGTATCTTCCATCGAGTTACTATCTGTTTGTGCATTAACAAAATGTAAAGCTATAAAAGAAGCCTCCATTTCTGGAAGTGTTATTCCCAGATCCTCTTTTATGATTTCCAAAGCCATCTTCCCTATTTTATGTTCTGCATAATATAAATAAGGAACTTCCCATTGTAGTGGATTATCTTTAATTAAATCATCGTCTCTATCGATTGCGAATTGTATATGATCCGCTAACGCAAGCAGTATTGAATGATTTAATTTACTTTTTATCTTCTGTTCACCTAGACTAACTATTTTTTCCGTTACTGTTAGTACCTCTGTGGAAATATTTTCCAACAGTTTACTGGTTTCCATACTTTCCTTAGGATGAAAGACCTTCTGTGCTTTACTTGGGTCTATTGGGTCACCCTTCTTTTTTTTAAAACCAAGACCATTCCCAAATAAAATTAGTTCTTCATTTGTTTCTTCTGATTTTGCTAATATGATATTGTTGTTTAATGATTTTATTAACGTAAGCATATTCATCTCACCCCTAAAAAACCCATAAAAAAACACCAATATCAAAAAATAACAATAAAAATAGAGTAAGCTCTTATTTTTTGTTACAATTGACTTGGTGGTGCCTGATCGTATCAGTAACACTCCTGTATCTACTTAATACTTTACATTAATATTTAAGTTTGTCAACCCACATACTTCTTTTTTTTCAAGGGAGTAATAAAACAGTAGTTGATATTAAGGCACTTTTATTTACATATCGGAAAAAGATAGATCGATTTTATAGCTTACGTAAGAGTGATTACAAATATATAGTTAAGCAAATGATTTGAAACCGTGAATAATTTGTGACTTGCAGAGGCTGTGGTCTCACTCGAACAAATCATGGACCGACTTGGTCATAATGATGATCAAATAACTAAAAATGTGTACCTTCACGCCACGCAAAAATTGAAAAAAGAAGTCTCCCAAAAGTTCAGTGAACTTACGGGATGACACAATTATTATCCTCGATGTTAGCAAAACACTCTCATCTTACTTACAAACTCATTCATATCAAGGGTTGGAGGGATATTAATATATCATGCCTCCGCTACCATAAACACTGATACACTTTTCCATAAAATTGTACAAACGCCAATATATCAAGATCTTTAAATTGCTTTTTAATAAGTAGATTCTATATTTTTAAATGAATTGATATATAACTTGTTGCTGGAATGTTGTCGTTGTCTATTTCTCCAAATGCTCTTGAAAGTTGCAGTTTGACTCACTTTGTTGTTCATGGTAACGCCGAGAATTGGCTGTTACCGGAGATTACTTCAAAGTAGGTTCTAATTGTTTAAACACTTGCTTCTCGAGCTCAAAGATAAACCTGGTTACTTTTATGTTCTAGCAAAAAATGAGCAATTTCTTCCTCAGAAGGTGTTGAAGATTGTGCACCGAATCTCGTTACTGTTATCGCAGAAGCCGCGGAAGCAAATAATAAACAATCCTCAATACTTTTACCTAAACTGAATGCCACAGAAAATGCGCCAATAAACGTATCCCCTGCCGCTGTTGTATCTACTGCTTTTACATTAAAGGCAGGAGTGAACACAGTTTTTCCATCCGCTCCGGCAAAATACGCTCCTTGCTCCCCCATAGTTATTAATACTTGCCGAACTTTAGCCTGTATCAATAAATCCGCTGCTTTTTCCGCATCTGATCTTGTGGTAATATTCAATCCTGTTATTGCTTCCGCTTCTGTTTCATTCACAATAAGTACATCAATTCTTGATAAGATATCATCAGGTACTTCAAAGGCGGGAGCTGGATTAAAAAACACATGAATCCCTCTTCTGTTCGCTTCATTGATTACATATTGATTCACTTCCCACTGAATTTCATTTTGAAGTAAAACAATATGGGTATGACTTAGTACATCAAGTAATGATTTCATATCACTCTTATCAAGTAAGCCATTTGCTCCTTTGGATAGAATGATGCTATTCTCCCCTTTTGTATCAACAGTAATAAAAGCTAAACCAGAGGTACTTTCTTTTATTAAGATATTTTCTATATTAACTTTATTCTCTTTGAGGGAATTTATTAACTCTAAACCAAATATATCTGTACCAACCGCACCTATCATCGTTACATTCCCACCTAATCGCCGAGCGGCAACTGCCTGATTGGCTCCTTTTCCTCCAGGTATGTATTGAACTCCTTTTCCATGGATCGTTTGCCCAGGTAATGGGTGCTTATCTACTTTATTCACTACATCCATATTTATACTACCAACTACGAGAATTTCCTTCATGGTTAGCACCTCGGCTCTATTAACTTTGCAACGCAACTGATTACTCGGTCTTATAAGGTATTATTATTCGAACCATTGTCCCTACTATATTTGCCTTTTTTACTTCTATTCCATAATCTTCTCCAAAAAATAGCTTGATTCTGTGTTGTACATTTATTAGACCCATACTTTTTTGATACTTATATTTATTTACTTCAGTAATTCGGTCAACTGGACCCTGTATAGGTTGATTTAACTTTTGATCGATTTCTTTTAGTTTATTGTTGGATATTCCTTTCCCATTATCCACGACATCAATTATCACTAAGTCCTTAACCCTATATGCCTTTATTATAATTCGTTTCACATCGTCAATATTTTCAAACGCATGCTTCATCACATTCTCTACAATTGGTTGTATTGTTAAACGAGGAATAATTGCTTTATCTACCGAACTATCAATTTCGTATATAAATTCGATTTCTTGATCATAACGAAAATTTATAATTTCTCCATACATCATTAAATAATCTAATTCCTCTTTTAACGTTACGATTTTTGAGGGATCCTCTAAACTGTAACGTAATAAGTTACTAAGTGAATGAACAATCCCTTCTATCTCGCGAACTCCTCTTCGATTTGCCACCCAACTAATAGAATTTAGTGTATTATATAAAAAATGTGGGGTTATTTTTTCTTGCAACGCTTCTAACTCTGCTTGTTTTTGTAGAAGTAATGCTCTTGATTCATTAATTTCTACTTGATATACACGATCAATAAGTTCTTCCACTTTTATTACCATCATATTAAAGCTGTCACCTAATTGTGCAATTTCATCATTTCGATTAAAGTGAACCCTCACACTAAAATCACCAGTTTGAACCTTATTCATCATAAATTGTAGTTTACGTATAGGTTTAACAAATAATTTATGAAGAGTGATTGCTACGATTAATATCGTTAGAAGAATAATAATTATAAAGAAATAAAACTCATAGTGAATAGGTTTTAGTTTTTCTAATACTTCATCATAAGGAACAACCCCTATCAAATACCAGTTTAAACTTGGAATTGAATTTTTCAAATACAGGGAGTCCTCTCCTTTTTCATTTTTAGTTAAAAGGATTTTTTGATCCCTATGTGCCAATATTTTTTTATATAACTCTTTGTTAGCTATCTTTTTATTCGGTTGGTATATTACATCATAATTTTCATCAAGAAGAATAACATAACCAGATTTAAGCAGTTTAATCTCATCAAATTCCTTCATAAGATAGTCTAAATTATAGTCAAGTACCGCTATCCCAATAGGTCTACCTGTATTCAAGTCAATAATTTCGCGACCGAATGATATAAAGGGTTGACCTAACTCCCCAATTTGAATTGAACTTTTTGCGATAGGAGCATATTTAAACTGCTGCTTTAACTCTTTTACAATATTATCTTCTTCCTTCAATGGTAGAAATCTTCCCAAACTATCTAATCGTTTATTTTTAAAATTGTATATGGTTATCTTACTTACCTCAGGATGTCCTACAAGTAATTGATTAGAATAGTCTGCAAAAAAACGAGCCTCTGTATAGGCCTCCCACTCATCCTTTACTTCTTCTTTAAGCATCCTCTGAGTTTCGCTGTGGATAGACACTTTTGTAAGTATATCCGTTAAATTACCAAATGCATCTTCTGAATAATCTTGAACTTGATCCAGAATATGAATATTTGATTCAGCGATCATTTCTAATAAAATGTTTGAAAATGATTTATATCCGATCATACTAAATAATATTAGTGGCAAAAATGCTAAGCAGAACAAAGTTATTATCAATTTTCGATAAAGGCTAAAGCGCATACGAATAATAATTAATAGTTTAGGTATCACTCCTCTTTCACACTTTGAGAACGATAATTCTGCGGAGTAATCCCCGTAAACCTCTTGAAGATCCTCGAAAAATACTCGGCATTATTAAATCCAACCATTTCAGAAACCTCTAATATTTTCATATTTGGTATATTTAATAAGTCCTTCGCTTTATTAATGCGTATTTGTTGTAAATAGTCTACAAAATTGATCCCTACTTCTTTTTTAAATAAGCGACTTAAATAAGAGGGTGTTACACCGACCATTTGGGCTATCATTGTCAACGTCAGATCCAATTTATATTGTTCATCCAAGATTTTTTTACAATTAAACAAAATATCGGGACATGATTGTTGTCTGCACATATTAACGGTTTTCACACAATAAATAATAAATTGCTTCACTCTTTGATTAATTTCTTCTAATGAGTTCTGTGGTTCAAATGCACTTAACAAAGAGTCTATTTCTTGATCAAAATAGAGTTGAACTGTATCAATAGATGATAATCGTTTTCTAAGAGATGTTAATGTGTCAACTATAAAAGGGATGAAACGCAATCGATCTTCATTTACCTTTTGCTGAAATCCTAAAAGTAATCTTTCTAAAGCCTCTTCAGCGGCTGTCACATTCCCTATTTCGACTGCATCAAGAAGTTTGGCCTCTAAGCGTATTAATCTCATATCCCATTTTTCCTGATTAACAAAAAACAACATGTTCTTTGGGATAGAAAAAAGAGAGGAAGTTGCATTGACTAAAGCTTTGTTTAATTCCTCTCTTTCTATCGGTTTTAGCAAATAATCTTTTACTCCAAACCGCATTGCACGTCTGGCATATTCAAAATCGTCGTAACCACTTAAGATAATCATTTTAGTTTCAGGCGATCTTTCATAAGCTTTTCGAATAAGTTCGAAACCATCCATTTTGGGCATTCTTAAATCCGTTAGTAAAATGTGTATCGTTTGTGATTTAAAAAACTTAATAGCTTCATAGCCATTTGAGGCACTCCCTACAATATTGTAATAACATCCCAACTCCTCAATAAAACTCAATATACTATCCCTTACTTTTTTTTCATCTTCTACAACTAATATATTGACTTTCATATATTTCCACCTCATTTTTATTATAAGTGGGAAATAACAGAATAGGTAATGGATTCAGAATATAAATCTCGATCTTCCACATTGGAAGATCGAGATTGAAGGGTCACATTACATTCCTTTAACTTTAAATTTACTATAATGAGTGTGACTAGCCTCGAAATTAGAGAAACCAATTTGTCCTGACAAATACGGTGAATGGTGATCTTCGTAGGTTAAGACATGTAAATCATCTACAAATATTTTAAAGTGATTATTAACAGCCTCCACTTTTATATTATATGATTTATCTAAACACCATTTAAAGTCCGCTGATACAAGGGCTTTATATCCATTATTATTTTTATATAAAGTAATTTTATTATCTTCACTTAGTCCAACTGCATAGGAGCGAATTCCTCCTTGTACACGAAAATTTATATTATGGCATTTACCAATTTTAGGTATAACAGTCGCCTCAAATTGGTAATTTCTCCATTGGATATCCCCAGTATATGATTCAGCTGGTTCTCCAAAATAACTTCCACTTAATTGACCTTCCTCTAGCGTCCATAAACCTCTAAGATAGGTGAATTGGCTTATTTCTAAATGCAGCTCGTTCCATTTTTCTATTCTTTCTAATGTAAAATCAACTTCATAATCTGGAGCTCCAAAGAAATTAAAATCATCAATATAGGCTATTAGTGAAGGTAATCCTATTCTTCTTTCTTCTTGAACCGGAATAAACTCAATCCCAGCTTCTTCAATACATACTCCATTCATCGCAGGAATTTGGTACTCCAATTTTTCCCATTTACCAATTAAAAGATTAACTTTTTCTCCATAATGTCTTATTCCTTTATTACGATCTTTCACGTATAATCGTGCAATAACGTCACTAACCGTTCCCTCTGGTACCATTACACAACAATTGATAGACTGTCCCGGATAAAGGGTTGGTGAAAAACTTGGATCATAACGACTATCGTTAAAATCTCCAGGTGTATAATATGTTTTAACGTAAGAACGATAACCATAGCCACCGTTTACATAATCAAACGTTACTTTTAATGAGCGCTCTCCACTATATGCAACTTCTTTTGTATTTTCGGCATAAGCTTTAGTGTTGTCAGAGTCACTTTCAACTCGAAACGCATGGGTTGAACCCGGATATTCGAAATGATATTTTGCAGCCTCTTCTTTTAATATTCGATCCCATTTTTCAGGTACTTTTGCCTCCATAACCTTATATCCTAAATCGGCAATATAAGACGCACACCAAGGTAAGTCTAATATATTTAATGTACCAATTACACTTGAGCAGCAAAGGAAGTCGTTAATTGGTGATCTCCAAGAGTTATCGATTCCATCTAATCCATTGAAAACGCCAAGAATTGTTCCGACATTCCCGACATTACAGTCGGTATCCCAACCGCACATGTTACAAATATTAATCGTCTTAGAAAAATCACTTTCCCCATATAATAGAGATAATACAATCACGGCTGAGTTAGGAATAATATGACACACTCCCTGATAACGGTCATAGCCATAGTTTTCTTGAATATACTTAAAGCAATCTCTCCAATTAGTAGGGTGAGCTTCATAGAATCGTATAATATCCTTTGTCATCTTAGCATAATCACAATCCTCAGGTATTACTCCTAACCCTGCTTCAATGATATGGATCATACTTTTTTCAGTAAAAGCCGCTGCAATACAAGCAGCAAGGAACATACCGCCATATTTCCCATTTCCATCGTGGGAAACACTAGCAATCTTTTCCGCATATTCAGCTGCTAGCTTCGGTTGACCTGGGGCAATTAGCCCCCAGACATCAATAAATATTTGACCACCAATTTGCTCGGCAATTGTACATCCATTTTGCTCAATTGAGCCGGAACGGGGAGCCATTATTCCATTTTTCAAGTTTAAATATGCGGTATGTTCGCTAGATTTGCCATATCCACCCCACCAATAAAATCCATGTCCGTCAGGAGCATAATTTAACCAAGTAAGTCCAAATTCCTCAGGGGTAATCTCTCTTGTATGAGTATAATCTTCGAGTGTCCGTAAAAAGAATAGAGGACCGTTTGTATCATCATCTGCGGCAAAATTTTTAAACTCATGCACGTAACCGGTTATTTCACCAAACGCTTTATTTATTCGGTCATACGACCACATCTCTATGTTCGCTCCATGCCGTACACCTATCACTTTTCCAAGCCATCCAGCATACACACGTTCCACATAGTCTTTAGGCATAATTTTCAATGTTTCATCGCTATCCAATGCATTTATCACGTTCATTTTATTACCCCCACTTATGATTTTATTATCCTTTTACACTACCTTCTGCTATTCCTTCAATAAATTGCCGCTGAAGAAAAAGAAATATCACTGTAATAGGTAATATTGTAATAACACCTGCCGCAGATAACATCGTCCAATCGGCTGTAAATCGGCCAGTAAATACTAAGTACTTAGTTGCTACTGTTTTTAATTCCTCAGATTGCAAAAAGGCATTTGCAAAGAAAAATTCATTCCATGTCCATAATCCAACTAATAGAACAACAGTAAGAAACGCAGGGCTTGCCAATGGAAGAATGATTCTATAAATTACTTGCAACTCACTACACCCATCAACTTTAGCACTGTCAATTAACTCGTTAGGAATCGCCACAAAAAAAGAGCGAAGGAGAAAGATATTAAAAGGTAAAAATATAGCTGAATAAATAAGAATTAATCCAAATAAAGAATCCATTAATCCAAGATTTTTCCATATAAAAAATAATGGTACTAAAAATAGACCCATCGGAATAGATAGAACAAATAACAGAAAACCCATAATTGCATTTGAACCTTTAAAATTTAGCTTGGATAAGGCATAAGCTGCTAATCCAGCGCTAATGCAAATAATAATAATCGTAGACACGCCTACTATCGTACTGTTTAGAAATGCCTGTCCATATTCTCCTTTTTGCCAAGCCTCTAATAGGTTAGAAAATTCTATTCGAGACGGTAATCCAAATGGGTTCTTCTGAAATTCATTACGTGGTTTCAACGCATTACTAAATAATAAAATCAATGGACCGATTGATACAGCCACAGCTATTAATAAGGGGATATGTCTCCAGTCAAATCGCTTTTTCTTCATTAAACATCCCAACCTTTTTTCTTTAAATAGCCAAAGCCCAAAATCACAATTATGCTAAATATCCCCATCGTCATTGCAACAGCACTCGCATACCCAGGTTGCTGGTTATAAATCGCTAATTTATACATATATGTCGCTAAAAGTTCCGATGCACTTCCTGGACCACCTTGAGTCATTACGAAAACATAGTCAAATGCTGCAAATGACCATATTATTAAAAGCATATAAATTAACACAAAAGTTGGACGCAACTGAGGTAGTATCACAGACCAGAATACTTGGACTTTATTAGCCCCTTCCACGATTGCAGCTTCTTCCAATGAGGAATCCAGTTGTTGTAATGCTATTAGAAAAAGAACGACTAGAAACCCCCAAAAATGCCAACCATCTGCAAGGGCGACGGCATAGAGCACAATTTTACTGTCTCCCAGCCAAGACAATGCAATATTTTCTAGACCCCAATTTTTTAAAATGACATTTATCCCAACATACGGGTTGTAAAGCCAAAGCCATATTTTAGCAGTTACGACCGTAGCTACAATATATGGCAAGAACACCATTACACGATAAAACTTTTGACCGTAATTAACTTTGCTAACTAAAAGTGCAATACTTAAGGCTGCGATTACAGGTATCGTTAAGAAGAAAGCCATCCATTTCACATTATTTAATAACGCAGCGTAAAAAACTTTATCGTTTATTAAAGAAGTAAAATTCTTTAATCCAATGAATTCAGCTGAACCTATCCCATCCCAGTTGGTGAAGGATAGCCATAGAGTACCAACAATTGGTCCACCAACAACAAGGAGTAATAATAGTAATGCTGGGGAAAGAAGTAACCAAGGTAATAATCTTTTCCGATAATATTTCTTGTTCCTAACTAACCCTTTCGAATAGGTAGCCGTAGTTGAAGCTTCCATCTATTTACACACTCCTTAAAGGAAAGGGGCATACACCCCTTACTCCTTAAAATCAAACAATAATCCTTCATCTTCATCTTTTTTCGCTTTTTCGTCAGCATTTCTCAAATATTCCTCGACCGTAAATTGTTCGAGAAATACACCATCAATGTTGTCCCATAGATATTGTTCGACATTTGGACCCCAATATGTCCATGATGCATAACCTGTATTCCCTTTTTCAAACGATTCTTCTAATGCTTCATAAACTTTCAAAATGATTGGATCAATATTATTTATGGATGTTACATCAATATTTTCATTTGGATAAAAGAGGCCCTGTTCAGCCATTAATGTTCCTACCTCATCACTAAAAAGCCAATCAAGGAATTGTGCAGACTCTTTTGGATGCTTTGTTTTTGAATTAATACCTGCAGATTCACCTAGTGCCATGGGGAGGGTAGGTTCAAGTCCGTCACGCCATGCTGGCATTACGAAAAAGTCAACTTCAAATGATGGTGGATCTGTAGTAAGTCTACTAGTAGCCCAGGTTCCTTCCATCTTCATTGCCGCTTCCTCATTATTAAATAAATACCATGAATCCTCAATCGAAATTGCGTGAGATTGCTTTTCATTGATATAACCTTCTTGCCAAAGTTCCTTCCAAGTTTGCGTTGCTTCCTGCATTAAGTCACTGCTCCAGGACAGTTCATTTTTTAGTACTTTCTTAAATTCGGTTCCCCCTAAATAGGAGTTATATACCACAGAAAGCCACCATTCATTAGAGGGCCTGAAATCTGTCGTTCCAAAAGCAACCGGGATTTTACCACTTTTCTTAATCTTTTCATTTAGAGCAATAAAATCTTGAAAATTGTTCGGTTCTTGCCATCCGTTTTCTTTGAACATATCTTTGTTATACCAAACGACCAATGATTCATACTGGCCAGGAAGCCCATACAATTTATCATCTGTATATCCTGTATCATATGCCCATTCAAAATAGCGCTGATTCCATCCAAATTCATCTGCATATTCATCTAGAGGCAGTAAATAACCTGATTTTGCAAACTGAAGTAATGTTGTTGGGCCATCTACAAGTACAATGTCTGGACCAGCGCCCGCAGCCATCTGTTGGCGGACGAGTGTATCGGGATCTTCATTTTGGATCAATTTTATTTTTATGTTTGGATGCTCTTTTTCAAAAGCACCAATAATATCCTCTTCAAGCACTCGCTTTTGTTCTTCCGTATCTGAAGTATGAGTCATATAAAGAAGTTCTATTTTTTCGTCCTTCAAATCTTTCTTTTTACTATCTCCCCCTGATTCCTTACTACAAGCAGAAACAATCATTAACATTGATACAACTAGACAAAAAACAATATAAACCTTTTTCATCATTTCCCTCCCACCCTCTATTGAAAGCGTTTACTATATATTGTTATTATCTCGCATTAAATTTCACTTGAACACCATACAAAATTGCACAAATTCTAGTACAAAATTTCCTTCTAAATTTATAAAATGGTATGTTCGATTAAAGATGATAAGCGAGTTTTATCCTAAAAGTAATTCTTTATTTTCCATCTTTGATATATACACCTACTCTCTCGTGCTCAAAAATACGCCAAAGAAAAGACCTTTCTTAAGTCTAATCAACTTAAGAAAGGTCTTCTCTAATTTACAACTTAACTTGTTATAAAATCCAAATATTAGCAGGGTTTTAGCATTTTATCGTCACTTTTACTACAAACCCCGTTATATCAAGGACTGGGGGCACTTATTACACCATGCCGCCCAAATATCCCTATTGTTTTTAATACCTCAACCCATGCCCAAGCTTATACACATTGCCATCGCTATCCTTATACGCATAGGATAATCCTTCGGGCATATATTTGTCCTTGTCATAGCCAGGTACATCATTTCTAGATACACACTCACCATTCTGATAAACTGCAATGACTTGATCGCTTGCTGGTAATGTCAATGGTAGAACACCTACTGGTTGACTATTTCCGGCAATTACTTCAAACTGCGCATTATAGAAGGTATCATATCCAGCAATCAATGCATCCGCCAATGGTTCAACATTTCCAAGAATCCATGGTAATGTCACGTTCACACTAATGACCACTTTCCCACCACGATTATGAATGTTGTCTGCCACTTCTTTAAGATGATTCATGCCAGTTAAAGTCGTTTCTTGATACAATGAGCCATCCAAGGCTGATAATACTTTATCCTCACAGATATCAAGTTCTAATAGTCCTGGTGTCGCATTGAAATAAGATCCTGATTTTGGATGTAAAAATAGGATCGCTACATCAGCTTCTTCATGGTTATCAGTCAACGTAAATTGACCAAGCTCTTGACATTCTTTTCTTGCTTTTTCAGTGTAGGCGGTAGCTCGTTCTGCTTCCTTGTGGAAAACTTCCACATATACTTTTTTACCTTCAAGCTTTTCAGCTGTCAAAGGTAATGTCTGATTTTGGTTTTTAAGTACGGTTACAGATTTTTTATGTCCTTCATAAGCCGCATCCCAATGCTCTTGGGTACTTACAACAGATGTAGCCAATTCTGGTGAATTATACGTACGGTCATCGAAAAGACCTAATGTAAACATTTCTGTCAGAAGTCTGACATTCGCTTCATCAATACGTTTTTCACTAATCCATCCTTTAGTAACGGCTAGTTTAAGATTTTCTATATCACCTGTATCAGCAACGATATCTGTTCCAGCGTTGACTGCTTTAGCAAAACGCTCAGCCTCACTTAACTCTTCAACGCCCCAGCACATATTATTCACAATGCCGCTATCACTATTTATATAGCCTGTAAATCCAAGCTTTCCTCTTAGAATATGATTGATGAAATAATGATTAAAAGTGAAACCTACTTCTTCAAATGGAATGTCTTCACCTTCAAACTCTTGGACCACACTCTTCTTAATACTTGGGATCGAATAATACGGCATGATAGATGATGTACCATGTTCTACCGCTGCTCTAAATGGAGGCAAGTGATACTTTTCTAAACTTCCCGGCGTTGGGTAAAGATTCCACTTTCCTTCTGCATAATGAGGATCAAATCCATTTTCCCTTGCTCCGCCACCTGGAAAATGCTTCGTTGTCATCGCAATACTATCTTTTCCTAACTTCTCACCTTGGAACCCGTCGATAAGGCGGCCAATCGCATCAGAAATAAATTCTGGATCTTCCCCAAACGTACCATACGTCCGTTGCCATCTTGGATCTGTAACGGTGTCCGCCATATACATATAACCTTTTCTTATTCCAGTTGCATTCCACTCTTTATGGGCGATTTTAGCAAATTCGCTAATAAGTGACGCATCTCCACCGTTTTTAATATCTCCTTGTGCTGCCGCTGCAAGTCCTAAAGTTCCAGGCCATGTGGAAAAAATACCAGCCGCATCATTCATACCAAAAATGGGTTCAGCGTTTTCATTTCTTGAATTAGACGTCACGATGATCGGAATACCTAGACGCGTTCCTTCAGCAACTTCATTCATTTTATTAATCCACTCCGCCATTTCAGCTGGACTAAAGTTATCTCTTAAAATGAAGTGTCTTAAATTCCTTTGCTCAATCGTATGTGTTGTCCCATATACTTTTGATGCAGCGAATATATTTGTCCCTTTTTCTATAATAGCCTCATCCAACACACCATCATGACTAGTCTTTTCTTTATCTTCTTGAGAAAGCCCCATCCTCCGGGTATTAATAAGCATCATTCCAACCTTTTCATCGATATTCATCAATGATACTAAGTTCTCAGCCCGTTCTTTCGGACTTAAACGCCAATCTTTATATGGTTCTAATTTTCCGCTATTATTCAAATCTTTAAATTTTAATCCGTCAACTTCAATGATATTCTTCACTCTAACTTCTAGTTCAGGCTGTTTATGGTTCGCTCCCACTTTTTCTCCTCCTAAAATTAGTCTTCTCCTAAATTCTACCCTTGAGATGACATATATAGTGAATTTCTTACTATTTTCTCTCTATATTGTTATAATAACAACAAAAAGTTGAAAATAAATGACGTTTATTGCTATAAACATTGTAAATATTGCTATGTAGAGGGTGATAATAAATTGAAGCAATCCGTTCTTATTCCAGTAACTAATCAAGGATTTGAGCTTCATTACTTAAATAATGAAAATCGTCCCCATGGATGGCCCAATAAATATAACGAATCATCCGAAAATTTTTCCCAATTAGAGTCTCTCTTCCAATTGCATAGGCACGATGTGTTAGAGGTTTTAGTATTTATAAATGGAGAATGTGATTTTTTTTGTGAAGGGAAAACATACTCCTTAAAAAGAGGAGATGTCGTAGTTATTCCTCCTTATGCTGTTCATAAAGCTAATATTAAAAGGATTGAGAAGTATGAGCGCGTCATTATTAGCGTTAGTGAGCATTTAATGGATGACTTTCTAATGAGCTCACCATTAATGAAAGAGAATATTGTTAATCAAAAGACAGAAAGTTCACATGTGTTACATCTGCAATCTAAAAGTTTCGAAGCAATCATTTCTTTGCTTGATGATATCAACAACAGGTTGGTAAATGATGAAAAAAATTATTCCTTTACATTGAATTACCAATTATTCCAAACCCTTCAGATCATCTTTGATCCTGCAAGCAGGAGGCAAAACCTTAATAGCAAAAATGCGCTAGACGAAAGATTCGCGTCTATACTCGAATACATCGAATTACATTTAACAGAGCCGGATTTAAGTTTAGATACAATATCTAGTTTCTTTCACTTAAATAAATACTATTTTTCCCATTATTTTAAACGGAACATGAACTTGCCATTTTACCGCTACGTATCATTAAAACGTTTATCGTTTGCGGTCACAATGATTAAGCAAAACCAGATGTCGATTGAAAAAGTTGCCTTAACATGCGGATTTCCTGATTATTCGAGTTTTTACAGACTTTTCAAAAAGGAATACAATCTCTCTCCGAAAAATTTTCAAAATGAATATAAGAAACGATATTAATTAGATAGCTACGTACCTTACGCAGAGTATTTCGTCGTTGACATTTTTCACTTCTATTGACATTGCGGTTGAATCAGGTGATTCTTTCGTTCCAGCCTCTTTAAAATTGGGCTAGGAAGATTGCCGGAAGCAGTCATTATACGATAAACTAGATAAAATAGAGGTGAAAAAAATGATGTTATTACAGGTACAACAACTGACTAAACATTTTGGAGCAGAGCTCATTTTATCGAATATAAAATTAGAAATTCAAAAAAAAGATCGGATTGCCCTCGTTGGTCGAAATGGTGCGGGAAAATCGACACTTTTAAAAATGATAGCTGGGCAGCTTTCCTATGATTCTGGGCAAATTGTAAAGCCGAATGATGTATCGATCGGTTATCTTGCGCAAAACACTGGACTTGAATCAAATCTCTCCATCTGGGATGAAATGCTAACTGTTTTTTCCAATTTAATCGTTATGGAAAACAATATTCGAAAAATTGAACATGATTTATCAGATCCTGCCATTTATGAAAAGGAAGGACAATATGAACGGCTTTTAGCTGAGTATGATCAATTACAGGTAACATTTAAAGACATGGGCGGGTATCAATATGAATCAGATATTCGGTCGATTTTACATGGCATGCGCTTTTATGAGGAAGACTACCAGACGTTAATTTCAACATTAAGTGGTGGACAGAAAACCCGGTTAGCGCTCGCCAAACTTTTGCTGATTAAACCTGATATCCTGATTCTTGATGAACCGACAAACCATCTTGATATCGAAACCCTCTCTTGGCTTGAACAATATTTACAAGGCTATCCAGGAGCGATTTTAATCGTTTCCCATGACCGCTATTTTTTAGATAAAGTGGTCGATCAAGTGTACGAGCTTTCAAGACATGAGCTAAAAAAATTTCATGGCAATTATAGCAAATATTTAATTCAAAAAGCTGAAATGTACGAAAAGGAAATGAAGCTTTACGAAAAGCAGCAAGATGAGATTGCTAAATTAGAGGATTTTATCCAGCGCAATCTCGCTCGCGCTTCGACGACGAAAAGAGCACAAAGCCGGAGAAAACAATTGAATCGCATGCAAGTAATGGATCGACCTGTCGGTGGAGAAAAATCCGCAAGCTTTTCATTTCGCATCGATCGACAAAGTGGAAATGATGTATTAAAGATCAATGATGCTTCGATCGGTTATGACAAGGAAGCTTTAGCACATCATATCGATTTTGACGTGACAAGGGAAGATAGCATCGCTCTCGTTGGTCCGAATGGGATCGGCAAATCAACATTATTAAAAACAATCATTCAAAAACTTAAGTTATTATCTGGTTCCATCCAGTTAGGGACGAACGTAACGATCGGTTATTATGATCAAGAACAAGCTGAGTTATCATCGAATAAAACGGTGCTACAAGAGCTATGGGATATTTATCCACAGAAAACGGAGAAAGAAATTCGCACAGTACTCGGTAATTTTTTATTTAGTGGTGATGATGTATTAAAAACGGTTGCCACCTTAAGTGGTGGAGAAAAAGCACGTGTCGCTCTTGCAGTTTTAATGCTTGAAGAAGCAAATTTTTTGATTCTTGATGAGCCGACGAACCATCTGGATTTAGATAGTAAGGAAGTACTCGAAAATGCATTGATTGACTATCCAGGAACGATTTTATTTGTCTCACATGATCGTTATTTTATTAACCGAATTGCGACAAAGGTAGTAGAACTCTCCGCTAACGGAGCAAGTGTTTACCTTGGCGATTATGATTATTATACAGATAAGAAACAGGAACAGTTTGAGCTTGCACGATTGGAAGCAGAAGCAAAGATCGTACGCCAAAAGTCAAATACTCCGATAACAAAAGATGCTTATCAATTAGATAAAGAAGCAAAAAAAGTGGAAAGACAACGGAAACGCCGGATCGAAGAAATTGAAGCACTACTCGCTTCTCTTGAAGAGGAAGTGAACGAAAAAGAAGAACTTCTCTGCCAACCAACCGTTTTCGAAGATCATGAGCAAGTTATGGAGATTAACGAACGACTAGAAGTACTCCATAATGAAATAAATCAGCTTTTAGAGGAATGGACAGAACTATCTGAACAACTTCAATCTTAATGAGATATGCGTAAGGCGTCCGTTTAACGACGTACTTCCTTTCGCGATTCTATGGGATCAACGGCGAAGAATGAGCCGATGTTGACTTATCGTACAGCTAGTCGCTGGGCGGCTGGAGCTAGACACCGATATCTTCCTTATAAAATAGGAATTTAAAAAAACTTATACTTTCTTTATTTTTACAAAGTGATGAAAAACAAATCGTTTTTCATCACTTTGTTGTTTGCCTCCCTTTTTATCATCCACAGATCTATTCACATTATTAACAATGATATAAAGGCTTTTGACGCACTTTTCCACATAATCCACATTTCAACCGTCGGTTATCCACATTATCAACATCCTTATCAACATTATGTTGATAACGGTTGCATCTTTTTATCCACAATTGATATCCACAGATAAAAAAGCGACTTTTTCTATAAAAGGCTTTTATCACGGAAAAAACTCCGAAGAAATCGGAGTTTTTACTCATCGTTCAATATCTAATCCCGGTTGAGCATTCATATCTAAGCCACTTCTTTTATCTAACTGAAATAATACACTACCTGCTGCTGCAATCATTGCCGCATTGTCGGTGCATAAATATAGCGGTGGAATGATCAGCTCTATCTCCGGTAGTTCGGCAAATTTCTCCTTCAGCGCCGTTCTAAGCCCTTGATTAGCAGCTACGCCTCCCGCAAGAAGCACTTGTTTCACATTGAACTCTCTAGCTGCACGAATCGTCTTCTCTGTCAGTACATCAATTACACTTTCTTGAAAGCTAGCTGCCAAATTTTCAGGAGAGATCGTTTCACCGCGCTGCTCAGCATTATGCAATGTATTGATCACTGCAGATTTTAAACCGCTAAAGCTAAAATCGTATGAGCCTTCTTCCAGCCAAGCTCGTGGAAGCTTGAGAACAGGCGAGCCTTCATGGGCAAGCCGATCGATATGCGGGCCTCCCGGATAAGGAAGGTTTAACGTTCGCGCGACTTTATCATATGCTTCACCAGCAGCATCATCGCGGGTTTCCCCAATCACTTGAAACGAACCATGCTTTTCCATTAATACTAGTTCCGTATGCCCTCCTGAAACAACAAGTGAAAGTAATGGAAATTTCATTTCTGTTATTAACTGATTCGCATAAATATGGCCTGCAATATGATGAACGCCTACAAGTGGAATTTGATGAGCGAATGCTAATGCTTTCGCAGCATTTACACCTACAAGCAAGGCACCTACAAGCCCTGGTCCCTCCGTTACCGCAATCGCATCGATGTCCCGAAAACTCATCTCCGCTTCACGCATAGCATTCTCAATGACAATCGTCATTTCTTCCACATGATGACGCGATGCTAGTTCGGGAACAACGCCCCCAAATCGTTTATGACTCTCAATTTGTGAAGCAACAACGTTTGATACGATTTCGTTTCCATTTTTCACTATGGATGCTGCCGTTTCATCACAACTTGTTTCGATGCCTAGAACAATTAAGTCTTTTTTCATTATAAATTCACCCACATTACTAACGCATCCTCATAATTATCGGTATAATAATTTTTTCGAATACCGCCTTCTTGAAACCCTAATTTTTTATACAATGATTTAGCCGGTTGATTGCTCACTCTCACTTCAAGTGTCATTGTGATCGCCCCCGCCTCTTTAGCTAGCGACATCATCTCTCGTAGCAATGATTCTCCTAGCTTACGGCTGCGAAACTGTGGCAGAATCGCAATATTCGTAATATGCGCCTCATCCATTACAAGCCAAACTCCACAATAACCTGCAACTTCTCTATTGCATTCAATCATCACATAAGTAGCAAAGCGATTGTGAAGAATATCATTATGAAAGGCTTCAGCTGGCCAAGGTACAGCAAATGACTTTCTCTCGATCTCAACAAGCTGGCCAATATCTTGTTCTGTGGCACGTCTAAATGAAATATCACATATATCCTGATGATTAATCATTGCTCTTTCTCCTGCTTTTCCAGCCATTTCGCTTCAGCCTCGACAAGGCGAATATAGTTAGGTGAAAAGGAATGAATATCCTCTGCGGGCATATGCATCCCAAGAAGCCCTAATTCGCTCGGTCTCGGGTTCCATTCACTTGGAGCCGCATAATTTGCTTGATGCTTTAAATGATGGTCAAATGTTTCTTTATGAAGCGGCACGTCATTGCCAATAAAAAGAATCGGTTCATTCATACTTTTACATTCAAGTGCCCACTCTTTTGCTTCAATATTGCGATCAGCCTTCACTACTTCTAAACTTCCTTCATTGTAGCGATAAAGTCCTGTATAAATTAATCCCCTTCTCGCATCAAATAAAGGTGAAATATATCCAGTAAAATATTTAGGTGCGGCAGCAAGTACTGCTAAGCTTGATACAGCCGACAATGGAATCCCTAAACTCCATGCCATTGTCTTTGCAACCGTTACGCCAATTCGCACACCCGTGTAAGAGCCCGGACCTTTCGCTACGACGATTTTATCAAGCTCAGCAGGAGTAACATTACACTCTAACAACAAGCGCTCAATCGCAGGCATAAGGCGGATACTATGATTCTTTTTTAGGTTTGTGATATACTCTCCAATTACACGTTCTTTCTGCAATAATGCTATGCCAAGCACATCATTGGATGTATCAATCGCTAATAATCTCATTCCATAACTCCTTACATAAAGCTTCATATCTTGCACCTACCGGCTGAAAATGAAGCTTTCTTCGATTCTCTCCCTCATGA
>NZ_JAGYPD010000009.1 GCF_018343515.1 Bacillus sp. FJAT-50079
GATTAAGTTAATAAGGGCGCACGGCGGATGCCTTGGCACTAGGAGCCGATGAAGGACGGGACTAACACCGATATGCTTCGGGGAGCTGTAAGCAAGCGTTGATCCGGAGATTTCCGAATGGGGAAACCCACTGCTCGTAATGGAGTAGTATCCATTTCTGAATACATAGGAAATGGAAGGCAGACCCGGGGAACTGAAACATCTAAGTACCCGGAGGAAGAGAAAGAAACATCGATTCCCTAAGTAGCGGCGAGCGAAACGGGAAGAGCCCAAACCAAGAGGCTTGCCTCTTGGGGTTGTAGGACACTCTACACGGAGTTACAAAGGAACGAAGTAGATGAAGCGGTCTGGAAAGACCCGCCAGAGAAGGTAACAGCCCTGTATTCGAAACTTCGTTCCCTCCAGAGTGGATCCTGAGTACGGCGGGACACGTGAAATCCCGTCGGAAGCAGGGAGGACCATCTCCCAAGGCTAAATACTCCCTAGTGACCGATAGTGAACCAGTACCGTGAGGGAAAGGTGAAAAGCACCCCGGAAGGGGAGTGAAAAAGATCCTGAAACCGTGTGCCTACAAGTAGTCAGAGCACATTCATGTGTGATGGCGTGCCTTTTGTAGAATGAACCGGCGAGTTGCGATTTCATGCAAGGTTAAGTTGAAGAGACGGAGCCGCAGCGAAAGCGAGTCTGAATAGGGCGAATAAGTATGAGGTCGCAGACCCGAAACCAGGTGATCTACCCATGTCCAGGGTGAAGGTAAGGTAACACTTACTGGAGGCCCGAACCCACGTACGTTGAAAAGTGCGGGGATGAGGTGTGGGTAGCGGTGAAATTCCAATCGAACCTGGAGATAGCTGGTTCTCTCCGAAATAGCTTTAGGGCTAGCCTCAAGGTAAGAGTGTTGGAGGTAGAGCACTGTTTGGACTAGGGGCCCTCATCGGGTTACCGAATTCAGACAAACTCCGAATGCCAATTACTTGTCCTTGGGAGTCAGACTGCGAGTGATAAGATCCGTAGTCGAGAGGGAAACAACCCAGACCGCCAGCTAAGGTCCCAAAGTATACGTTAAGTGGAAAAGGATGTGGAGTTGCTTAGACAACCAGGATGTTGGCTTAGAAGCAGCCACCATTTAAAGAGTGCGTAATAGCTCACTGGTCGAGTGACTCTGCGCCGAAAATGTACCGGGGCTAAACGTATCACCGAAGCTGCGGATTGACACCTTCTGGTGTCAATGGTAGGAGAGCGTTCTAAGGGCTGTGAAGCCAGATCGTAAGGACTGGTGGAGCGCTTAGAAGTGAGAATGCCGGTATGAGTAGCGAAAGAAGGGTGAGAATCCCTTCCACCGAATGCCTAAGGTTTCCTGAGGAAGGCTCGTCCGCTCAGGGTTAGTCGGGGCCTAAGCCGAGGCCGAAAGGCGTAGGCGATGGACAACAGGTTGATATTCCTGTACCACCTAATTTCCGTTTGAGTAATGGGGGGACGCAGGAGGATAGGGTAAGCGCGCTGCTGGATTAGCGCGTCCAAGCAGGTAGGCTGGGAGTGAGGCAAATCCTTACTCCTAAGGCTGAACTGTGATGGCGAGGGAAATATAGTACCGAAGTTCCTGATTCCACACTGCCAAGAAAAGCCTCTAGCGAGGAAATGGGTGCCCGTACCGCAAACCGACACAGGTAGGCGAGGAGAGAATCCTAAGGTGATCGAGAGAACTCTCGTTAAGGAACTCGGCAAAATGACCCCGTAACTTCGGGAGAAGGGGTGCTCCCGCGAGTGAAAGCTTGCGGAAGCCGCAGTGAATAGGCCCAGGCGACTGTTTAGCAAAAACACAGGTCTCTGCGAAGCCGTAAGGCGAAGTATAGGGGCTGACGCCTGCCCGGTGCTGGAAGGTTAAGAGGAGCGCTTAGACTTCGGTCGAAGGTGCGAATTGAAGCCCCAGTAAACGGCGGCCGTAACTATAACGGTCCTAAGGTAGCGAAATTCCTTGTCGGGTAAGTTCCGACCCGCACGAAAGGCGCAACGATCTGGGCACTGTCTCAACGAGAGACTCGGTGAAATTATAGTACCTGTGAAGATGCAGGTTACCCGCGACAGGACGGAAAGACCCCGTGGAGCTTTACTGCAGCCTGATATTGAATGTTGGTGCAGCTTGTACAGGATAGGTAGGAGCCTTGGAAACCGGAGCGCCAGCTTCGGTGGAGGCATTGGTGGGATACTACCCTTGCTGTATTGACATTCTAACCCGCAGCCGTGATCCGGCTGGGAGACAGTGTCTGGCAGGCAGTTTGACTGGGGCGGTCGCCTCCTAAAATGTAACGGAGGCGCCCAAAGGTTCCCTCAGAATGGTTGGAAATCATTCGCAGAGTGTAAAGGCACAAGGGAGCTTGACTGCGAGACCTACAAGTCGAGCAGGGACGAAAGTCGGGCTTAGTGATCCGGTGGTTCCGCATGGAAGGGCCATCGCTCAACGGATAAAAGCTACCCCGGGGATAACAGGCTTATCTCCCCCAAGAGTTCACATCGACGGGGAGGTTTGGCACCTCGATGTCGGCTCATCGCATCCTGGGGCTGTAGTCGGTCCCAAGGGTTGGGCTGTTCGCCCATTAAAGCGGTACGCGAGCTGGGTTCAGAACGTCGTGAGACAGTTCGGTCCCTATCCGTCGTGGGCGCAGGAAATTTGAGAGGAGCTGTCCTTAGTACGAGAGGACCGGGATGGACGCACCGCTGGTGTACCAGTTGTTCCGCCAGGAGCATCGCTGGGTAGCTATGTGCGGACGGGATAAGTGCTGAAAGCATCTAAGCATGAAGCCCCCCTCAAGATGAGATTTCCCATAGCGCAAGCTAGTAAGATCCCTGAAAGATGATCAGGTTGATAGGTCCGGTGTGGAAGTGTGGTGACACATGGAGCTGACGGATACTAATCGATCGAGGACTTAATCAATTTATTACATGGTTTACCTTCTCATTTATCTAGTTTTGAGAGAACGAACATTTTCTCAAGCAGAAAAGGATCTTCTGTTAAGATCGCTCACGTCCTGTGAGCAACACAGAAGCCAGTACATCCTGTATAAGTCTGGTGGCGATAGCGAAGAGGTCACACCCGTTCCCATCTCGAACACGGCAGTTAAGCTCTTCAGCGCCGATGGTAGTTGGGGGTTTCCCCCTGCAAGAGTAGGACGTTGCCAGGCAAGCAAAAAGACATTCTCAAAAGAGGGTGTCTTTTTTGATTCTTTCCTTTATCTATGTCGAAGACATAAAAAAACACGACAGAAGTGAGGATTAGGACGAGGAACCAAGGGAGCGAGACTCGGAATGGGCGATGCCCGTAAGAATCGAGCGAAAGTGACGAAGAGATTCGCCGGTTATCTTGATCCGCAGCACGAATACGGCAGGTTAAGCTCGAGCGCCGATGGTAGTTGGGGGGATTCTCCCTGCAAGAGTAGGGGCGTTCCCAGGCAAAAGCACCCATGAATAAAAGTGCTTTTTTGAATGGAAAATCGGTACTCGACTTGTTTAAATGCATAGAATACTCTAAATCGCTTTAGATTAGACTTTTAGCAAATCCAATACTTCTTTCTACATAGCCTCGACTTGTGTAAAATTTATGTGCATTCGTTCTTTCTGGTCGCTTTCCACTGTTTAATATAATTCCAATAGCCCCAATATTCTTAGCCCAACTTTCAGCTTCTTCTAATAATTTATTACCTATCCCTTTATTTCGATAATCTGTATGGACAACAAGGGCTACTATCCGAACATAGATCCCATCCCATTCATAATAATGACCTTTAACTAAGCCAACCATTCCGACCATTTTATTATCATAAGAAGCTAATAGAGTATGATAATCTGGATTTGCTTTAATATGAGTAAACCGTTTAATCATATTTTCAGTTTTAGTTGGATAACCAAGATGGAACATTAGTGTAGTTAATTCATGGATGTCATCCATTGTTGCTACTCTAATTTTCATTATTAACACTCCCCCAATTGCTTTTCTTTTTTATTCAATTTGTGTTATTGATTTCCTTCACTTCATCTAGTTCGTTTTTTTATCGAGGCATAAATTTTTTTTATAGGTTTGATCTTTGGTAGCAATGGTTAATATTAAATATAATAAATTCATCTAATTGCAACAATCATCTATTTTCATGTATAATTAAAGTCAAATATAGTCAAAGTCAAGCGTTATGTAAGGAGGTGCTTGATGATGCGGAATATATCCGATATTATTGAAAATTATTTAAAAAAAGTGATTGAATTAAGTGAAGGCGAGATTGTAGAGATTAAGAGAAGTGAAATGGCAGATAAATTCCAATGTGTTCCCTCACAAATTAATTATGTTATAAATACCCGTTTTACGATGGAAAGAGGTTATATGGTTGAGAGTAAGCGGGGTGGAGGGGGGTATATTCGGATTACAAGGGTGAGGATTCATGATAAAGCCCATTTAATCGATCAATTAAAGGTACTAATAGGGAATAAAATTAGTCAATCCAATGCTCAAGATGTCATTGTTAGGTTACATGAAGAAGGCATGGTCACTGAAAGAGAAGCGAAGTTAATGTTAAGTGTCATCGATCGTTCTGTTCTCTATATTGACTTGCCTGACCGCGATGTATTGAGGGCACGGATGTTAAGAGCGATGCTTCAAGCGATTAAATATGAATAAAAGGAAAGGTGAAGTCGATGATCTGCCAAGATTGTAATGAAAGACCGGCTACCTTACATTTTACAAAGGTGGTAAACGGGGAGAAGTCTGTCATTCATCTTTGCGAAAGATGTGCGCAAGAAAAAGGAGAATTTTTTATGTTTGATGGAGCCGCCAATTTTTCGGTTAATGATTTGCTTGCCGGTTTATTAAATATAGATCCAGTACATCAAAAGCAATCTCACCATTCTAGCGCTCAGGAAATTATTCAATGTGATAAGTGTAAAATGACTTTTCAACAGTTTATTAAGATTGGCCGCTTTGGTTGTGCTCATTGCTATACCTCCTTTAAAGGGCATTTAACTCCACTTTTAAAGAGATTGCATAGCGGAAATATTACACATGGTGGCAAGGTTCCAGAAAGAATTGGAGGCTCTATCCATGTGAAGAAGAAGATCGAGCAACTCCGGGCTGAGTTGAATTCATTAGTTACACGGGAAGAATTTGAAAAGGCGGCGGATGTACGGGATCAAATTCGCTCCCTCGAAAGTAATTTAGCGAGTGGGGAGGGAAATAACATATGAGTCTGGAAAAATTTCTAAATAAGGCTGTTAGCTCTTGGATGTGTGGGGACGGACCAGATTCTGATATTATTCTTAGTTCAAGAATTCGCTTAGCTAGAAATTTTCGTGATTATAAATTTCCAACTGTGTTTACAAATGAAGAAGCGAAAGAAATTATTAATAAGGTAAATGATTTGGTGGAGTCTAATGCTTTTGAGCAATACGGGCCAATGGAGTTTTTACAAATTGAAGAGTTAAAATCATTACAGAAAAGGGTACTCGTGGAAAAGCATTTGATCAGTCCTCGACTTGCAGATCATGCATCACATAGTGCGGTTCTTCTATCGGAAAATGAAGATATTAGTATTATGATTAATGAAGAGGATCATATAAGGATTCAATGCTTATTTCCGGGGTTGCAAATAAAAGAGGCTTTGGAGAGAGCGAGTGAGATCGATGATATTTTAGAAAAGCATGCTGACTATGCTTTTGAAGAAGACCTCGGTTATTTAACAAGTTGTCCAACAAATGTAGGAACTGGACTTAGAGCTTCGGTAATGGTTCATTTACCAGCTTTAATTTTAACACGACAAATGAATCGGATTATTCCAGCAATTAATCAATTAGGTCTTGTTGTTCGGGGAATTTATGGCGAAGGTAGCGAGGCATTGGGTAATATTTTCCAAATATCCAATCAGATTACGCTTGGTAAATCTGAAGAGGATATTGTTAATGATCTATCGAGTGTTGTTCAGCAAATTATTGCTCAGGAGCGTTCTGCGCGCGAGGCACTCGTGAAGACGTCTAACATACAATTAGAAGATAGAGTGTTTCGTTCGTATGGAATTTTGACCAATAGCCGAATTATTGAAACAAAAGAGGCCTCAGAATGTTTATCTGACGTCAGATTGGGAATAGATGCAGGATATATAAAACATTTATCGAAAAATATATTAAATGAATTAATGATTTTGACACAACCAGGATTTTTACAGCAGTATGCAGGTGGACCACTCCGGCCTGCCGAACGCGATATAAAAAGAGCGACATTTATTCGCGAACGTTTGCAACTTGAAGAGAGAGAGAGTTAGGAGGAGATCGTATGATGTTTGGACGTTTTACTGAAAGGGCACAGAAGGTATTGGCGTTGTCACAAGAAGAAGCAGTCCGTCTTGGTCATAGCAATATAGGGACGGAGCATATATTATTAGGCCTTGTTCGAGAAGGCGAGGGAATTGCGGCAAAGGCCTTATATGGTCTAGGCCTTGGTCCTGAAAAAATTCAAAAAGAAGTAGAAGATTTAATCGGCCGTGGAAAAGATAAAGCAGAATCGATTCATTATACACCGAGGGCGAAAAAGGTGATTGAGCTTTCGATGGATGAGGCAAGAAAGCTAGGTCATTCTTATGTAGGTACTGAGCATGTTCTTTTAGGGTTAATCCGAGAAGGTGAGGGTGTTGCGGCACGAGTACTTACCAATCTTGGCGTTGGCTTAAATAAAGCAAGACAGCAAGTGCTGCAGCTATTGGGAAGCAATGAGGCAAGTCTAAATGCAAGTGGAAATGGCTCCACTGGTGCAAGTACACCGACGCTTGATAGCCTTGCGAGAGATCTAACGGCGATTGCGAAGGAAGGAAGCCTTGACCCTGTTATCGGCAGGAATAAGGAAATACAAAGGGTAATTGAAGTGTTAAGCAGACGGACGAAAAATAATCCGGTCTTAATCGGAGAACCGGGTGTTGGTAAAACAGCGATTGCAGAAGGGCTCGCTCAACAGATCATTAACAATGAGGTCCCTGAAACATTAAGGGACAAACGGGTAATGACTCTAGATATGGGGACGGTTGTTGCTGGTACGAAATATCGCGGTGAGTTTGAAGATCGATTGAAAAAGGTAATGGATGAAATCAGACAGGCAGGAAATATTATCCTGTTCATTGATGAGCTTCATACATTAATCGGTGCGGGTGGAGCAGAAGGAGCGATTGATGCTTCCAATATTTTAAAACCATCACTAGCTCGTGGAGAATTGCAATGCATTGGTGCAACCACACTTGATGAGTATCGCAAATATATTGAAAAAGACGCAGCACTTGAACGTCGTTTCCAACCGATTCAAGTTGATGAACCGACAATGGATGAATCGATTCAAATATTAAAAGGACTTCGTGATCGCTATGAAGCCCATCATCGAGTATCGATTACAGATGATGCAATTGAGGCAGCAGTAAAATTATCTGATCGTTATATTTCGGACCGATTTTTGCCAGATAAAGCAATTGATTTAATTGATGAAGCAGGCTCGAAAGTAAGGTTGCGCTCTTATACGACACCTCCAAATTTAAAGGAATTGGAAGTGAAGTTGGAGTCGGTTCGTAAGGAAAAAGATGCAGCAGTCCAAAGTCAAGAGTTTGAAAAAGCAGCCTCATTACGTGACTCTGAACAACGACTTCGTGAAGAGTTAGAAGAAACAAAGAAAACATGGAAAGAGAAGCAAGGACAAGAGAACACAGAAGTAACAGTTGAGGACATTGCAACGGTTGTTGCAAGTTGGACTGGAATTCCTGTCTCTAAGCTTGCCTCGACTGAAACGGAAAGATTGCTTAAGCTTGAAGAAATATTACATTCTCGCGTGATTGGTCAAGAAGAAGCAGTCAAGTCGATCGCAAAAGCGGTGCGCCGTGCACGTGCTGGTCTTAAGGATCCTAAACGCCCAATCGGCTCATTTATCTTCCTTGGTCCTACGGGTGTTGGGAAGACGGAACTTGGTAGAGCGCTCGCGGAAGCAATGTTTGGTGATGAAGATGCCATGATCCGCATTGACATGTCTGAGTATATGGAAAAACATTCAACATCAAGACTCGTTGGATCACCACCAGGATATGTAGGATATGAAGAGGGCGGTCAATTGACAGAAAAAGTACGCCGTAAACCTTATTCGGTTATTTTACTTGATGAAATTGAAAAGGCTCATCCAGATGTTTTCAATATTTTACTTCAAGTACTTGAAGATGGTCGCTTAACTGATTCTAAAGGACGAACGGTTGATTTCCGCAATACTGTATTGATTTTAACGTCCAATGTAGGTGCCGAGGCATTGCGTACGAACAAATATGTTGGATTCAGTATTCAAGATGGAAAACAGGATTATAAAGATATGAAGGGGAAAGTGATGGAAGAATTGAAAAAGGCTTTCCGGCCGGAATTTTTAAACCGGATCGATGAAACGATCGTCTTCCATGCGCTTGAAAAACCTCATTTGAAAGAAATTGTTTCATTGATGGCAGATGAACTTGTGAAACGCTTGAAAGAGCAAGAGATGGATCTTGACTTTACAGAGGCAGCCAAGGAAAAAATTGCTGAGGAAGGCTATGATCCTGAGTATGGAGCAAGACCATTAAGAAGAGCGTTGCAAAAGTTTGTAGAAGATCGTTTATCTGAGGAATTACTAAAAGGAACGATTGCAACCGGGCAGCATGTACTAATTGATGTTGAAGATGGACAATTTACGGTGAAAGCGACGGAACAATCTGTCTCATAATAAATAAAGTTAACGGGGTTCGTGGATTTCTAGCCGCGTAACCCCGTTTCTACATAATTTTCCTTTGTAAGTTAGAAAGGAGTTGGTCAAGCTTTAAACGCCCAGCGACAACGCATTTTCCTAAAATGCTTTTATTGCGTGCTATACGATGGAAGGCCGCATGTTGAAAACCGGGCGCGAGTTTTAATGTGTTAGGGGGAAGAATATGTCTAAGAAAAAAACAAAATTTATGTGTCAAGCATGTGGCTATGAGTCTCCGAAATGGATGGGGCGATGTCCGGGTTGTGGTGAGTGGAATCAAATGATCGAGGAAGTTTCGATTATTGGAAAGCAACCGAAAAGATCCTTTCAGCATTCGGCACCAGGGGTTGCCTCGAAAGCGGCTCCTATCACGATGATTAAAACAGAGCAAGAACCACGGGTAACAACGGAAATGAAAGAGTTAAATCGGGTGCTTGGTGGTGGAGTCGTTCCCGGCTCACTTGTTTTAATTGGAGGGGATCCAGGAATTGGGAAATCGACACTACTTTTACAAGTATCAGCCCAATTAGCGGTAGCAAATCGAAAAGTACTGTACATTTCTGGTGAAGAGTCTGTCAAACAAACAAAATTAAGAGCTAATCGTCTTCATGTCTCCTCCCAATCATTGTATATTTACGCTGAAACTAATTTGGAATCCATTCATCATACGATCGGTGAATTATCCCCTGATTTTGTCGTTGTTGATTCCATTCAGACGGTTTACCATCCAGAGGTTACTTCAGCTCCAGGCAGTGTATCGCAAGTGCGTGAATGTACAGCTGAGTTAATGCGGATTGCAAAAACGAAAGGAATTGCAATTTTTATCGTTGGTCATGTAACTAAAGAAGGGGCGATTGCTGGTCCACGTCTTTTAGAGCATATGGTTGATACGGTACTTTATTTCGAAGGAGAGCGACACCATACGTATCGAATATTAAGGGCTGTAAAAAACCGTTTTGGCTCAACGAATGAAATGGGGATATTTGAAATGAGGGAGGCGGGCTTGGAAGAAGTAGCAAATCCGTCGGAAATCTTCCTTGAGGAAAGGTCAAAAGGTGCCGCAGGATCGACCGTTGTTGCATCTATGGAAGGAACGCGTCCCGTGCTTGTTGAAATTCAAGCGCTCATTTCTCCGACAAGCTATGGAAACCCAAGGAGAATGGCGACAGGGGTTGATCATAATCGAGTGTCATTGTTAATGGCTGTACTAGAAAAACGAGTTGGGATGTTGTTACAAAACCAAGATGCGTATTTAAAAGTAGCCGGAGGAGTTAAACTTGATGAACCGGCAATTGATCTAGCCGTAGCGGTCAGCATTGCTTCAAGCTTTCGTGATAAACCGACAAGAGCAACGGATTGTATTATTGGTGAAGTTGGACTAACAGGCGAAGTTCGACGTGTTTCTAGAATTGAACAGCGAGTGCAAGAAGCAGCAAAGCTCGGCTTTGAAAGGGTAGTTATTCCCGCTAATAATATTGGCGGTTGGAAAATCCCTGACGGCATCGAAGTAATAGGAGTAGATACAGTTAGTGAAGCATTGCAACAAGTGTTTTTACCTTGATAAGTGACTTGTTTTAAAATTGACTTTACGTGTATTTGTTGCTACGTTTTAGGAAAGAGTTAAAGAGTAAATGTTATATCGGAATAATATTTTTTCCTTTATTTGTTTAAATTTATAATTTTTTGCTTTTCATACGTTATAAAATGCGTTTCATGTTTATAATTACTAATAAGGAGGTGGTGGAATCAATGTTAAAAAGGATTGTGCAAGCGTGTTTTCTTCTGCTCGGAGGTACGCTTGGCATTTTTCTCATTCCCGAATTATTGAAGTTAGTAACGCTTGACGGTATTATTTGGGTAAATAACCCGTATGTTTCTGCTATTATAGGTGCTATTATCTTTTATTTCCTTACTTTTTGGGCTGTTGATTACATTGTAAACATCGTAAAATGGTTGGAGGACTTGCTTATTAAGGCACCCGTAACAGATATTATCTTTGGCAGCCTCGGTCTTACGTTTGGACTTATCCTTGCTTTTTTGGCTGGACTTGCTATTAATCAAATGGAAATACCAATCCTAAATACATTTGTTCCAATCTTATTAACTTTATTGCTCGGTTATCTTGGATTCCAAGTAGGCTTTAAGAAAAGAGATGAACTCACCAATTTATTTTCAATTAATCGTGCAGGAAAGAAGCGAATGGAAGGGCTAGAGGAAGAACAGAAGCCTGTTAAAAGCTTAAAAATTCTCGACACGAGTGTGATTATAGACGGAAGAATCGCAGATATTTGTCAAACGGGATTTCTTGATGGCATTATTGTTATTCCTCAGTTTGTATTAGAAGAGCTTCAACATATCGCAGATTCCTCTGATGCGTTAAAGAGAAATCGTGGGCGAAGAGGGCTTGATATATTAAACAGAATTCAAAAAGAGATCGATATTGAAGTTGAAATGTATGAAGGCGATTTTGAAGATATCCAAGAGGTGGATTCTAAACTTGTGAAGTTAGCGAAGATTACAAATGGAATTGTCGTGACAAATGATTATAATTTAAATAAAGTATGCGAATTCCAAAATGTAAGTGTGCTGAATATTAATGATTTGGCTAATGCAGTCAAACCTGTCGTTCTTCCAGGCGAAGAATTAAATGTTCAAGTGATCAAAGATGGAAAAGAATATAATCAAGGCGTTGCGTACTTGGATGATGGAACGATGATCGTCGTTGAAGAAGGACGAAATTATATTGGAAAAAGAATAGATGTGATCGTTACAAGTGTTCTTCAAACATCAGCCGGGCGAATGATTTTTGCCAAGCCCAAATTATTAGAGAAAGCTTTATAAGATAAGGGGATAAAGGAAAATGAATTACCAAGTGATTATTCCGGCTGCCGGATCTGGGAAAAGAATGGGAGCTGGATTTAATAAAGTGTTTTTAAAGTTGGATTCCCGGCCAGTGATTCTTCATACGTTAGACGTTTTTGGACTAGATCCGGCATGTAAACAAATCATCTTGGTGATCCAGCGCAGTGAAAGAGATGCTTTTGCTGAGCTGTTGCAAGAGGTTCGTTATTTATCAAAGATCAAGCTCGTTGATGGAGGGGCTGAGCGGCAATATAGTGTGTATAATGGGCTAGATGCGGCACATGAATGTGAAATCATTCTCGTACATGATGGCGCCCGCCCGTTTATTCAATCGAGCATAATTGAAAACTTAGTGACCGCAGCTGCTGAGAGTGGAGCTGCAATTGCAGCTGTTCCAGTAAAAGATACGATTAAAAGAGCAGTCGATTTAGAAGTGGTCGAGACAGTGAATCGATCAGGCTTGTGGCAAGTGCAAACTCCACAAGCTTTTCGCTTTTCTATTTTGAAAGAAGCTCATGAAAAGGCTGTAATTGACCAATTTCTAGGTACTGATGAAGCTTCTTTAATAGAGAGAATGGGGCAACGGGTAGCAATCGTTGAAAGTGACTACGACAATATTAAATTAACAACAAAGGAAGATATTTATTTTGCTGAGGCGATTATTGCCAAACGTCGGCGGGACCAATAGCTGGGAGGAGTAAAGAAAATGTTGAGAATTGGACAAGGGTTTGATGTGCATAAATTTGCCGAAAATCGGCCGTTAATTATTGGTGGAGTTGAAATTCCATATGAAAAAGGATTGATTGGTCATTCCGATGCAGATGTCCTACTTCATACAGTGACTGATGCTTGTCTTGGAGCGATTGGGGAAGGAGATATTGGTCGTCATTTTCCTGATACAGATCCGGAGTTTAAAGATGCAGATTCAGCAAAATTACTTATACACGTATGGGAGCTTGTAAAAGAAAAAGGCTATGAACTTGTAAATATTGATTGTACAATTATGGCACAAAAGCCTAAAATGGCCCCACATATTGAGAAGATAAGAGGGCGAATTGCCCAACTGCTTGATGCAAATATCGATCAAGTGAATGTAAAGGCAACAACAACAGAAAAGCTCGGCTTTGTAGGAAGAGAAGAAGGGATTGCCTCTCAAGCGGTCGTGCTACTCCAAAAAAAAGCTTAATGTCGCCCACTTTATCGATTTGCGATACTATTGTAAAATAGAGAGAATAAATTGGAGATATTTGAGGAGGATGGACAATGTCTAAAGATATTCGTGTACGTTATGCGCCAAGTCCAACCGGGCATTTACATATCGGTAACGCAAGGACTGCGCTTTTCAATTATTTATTTGCCCGTAACTTAGGCGGAACATTTGTTATTAGAATTGAGGATACGGATCAAAAACGTAATATCGAGGGTGGCGAGCAAAGCCAGCTTCAATATTTACAATGGCTTGGAATTGATTGGGATGAAAGTATTGATAAAGGTGGAGAATATGGCCCATACCGTCAATCGGAGCGAATAGATATTTATAAAAAGTATTATGAAGAGCTACTTGAACGCGGTTTAGCATATAAATGTTACTGCACGGAAGAGGAGCTTAATGATGAACGTGAGGCACAGGCAGCACGTGGAGAAATGCCGCGTTATTCTGGGAAATGTGCCAACCTTTCAAAAGAAGAACAAGAGCGCTTAGAAGCGGAAGGTAGACAGCCAAGTATTCGCTTTAAAGTTCCTCAAGGGAAAGTGTACACGTTCGACGATATCGTCAAAGGTGAGGTTTCTTTTGAGTCCGATGGCATCGGTGATTTTGTCATTGTGAAAAAGGATGGTTTTCCTACGTATAATTTCGCGGTCGCCATCGATGATCATCTTATGAAAATTAGTCATATTTTACGTGGAGATGACCATATTTCTAATACGCCGAGACAGCTCATGATTTTCGAAGCATTTGGATGGGAAGCTCCGGTTTATGGACATATGACGCTCATCGTGAATGAAAGCCGTAAGAAATTAAGTAAGCGTGATGAGTCGATTATTCAATTTATCGAACAATATGCTGAGCTTGGATATTTACCAGAAGCATTATTTAACTTTATCGCTTTACTCGGATGGTCTCCAGAAGGGGAAGAAGAGATTTTCTCTAAAGAAGAATTCATTCAAATTTTCGATGCTAATCGTCTATCGAAGTCACCTGCTTTATTCGACCAACAAAAGCTTGCTTGGACGAATAATCAATATATGAAAAAGCTTGACCTCGATAAAATCGTTGAATTAGCCTTACCACATCTCATTAAAGCGGGGTGTGTGAATGAGGAAATGAGCGATGAAGAAAAAGCGTGGGCAAGAAATCTAATCGCCCTTTATCAAGAACAGATGAGTTTCGGTGCGGAAATTGTACAATTATCGGATCAGTTCTTTAAGGAAGATATTGACTATAACGAAGAGGCAAAAGCGGTATTAGAGGAAGAGCAAGTACCTGAAGTGATTCGTGCTTTCTACGATGAGGTAGACGCATTGGAGCCATTTGATGCCGGCGGTGTGAAAAAGGCGATTAAATTGGTTCAGAAAGCGACTGGCCAAAAAGGGAAAAAACTTTTCATGCCAATCCGCGTTGCTGTAACTGGGCAAACTCAAGGACCTGAGTTACCAAATGCGATTGAATTACTTGGGAAAGAAAAAGTAAAAAGCCGTCTTGAACGATTAAAAGGTTAACATTTATAAAAAAATGTAATATATTAAGGTTATCAAAATAAGTGTAGATGTTCAAAATGAAAATAAAAGGATAGAGAACTTCAAAATGTAGCGAAATTCCGATGTGCCCTTTTATTTGATAGTTGAACAGCCTCTATAAGCGTTGACAAGGAAAAGTAAAAAAACGGTGCCAATCAGAGAGAGTCGCCATAGGCTGAGAGCGATTCAGGCCTCCCGTTTTTTGAAGTGCCCCTTTGAGCTCCTGCCCGAACGGCTTTAAACCAATTAGGCGTAGGCGGAACCTTACCGTTATGAAGGTGAGTTGGGATGTTGTGCATCTAATTTGTGCATAATCCAAACAGAGTGGAACCGCGCCATAGGCGTCTCTGATTTTTTCAGAGACGCTTTTTGTTTTTTAAAAATAGAATTAGCGGAGGTCACCAAAAGTATGGATTTACGTTACCATCTATCCCATTTTCCCCTCATCGAACGTGTAGGAAATGGCACTTCTTTATTGAAAATATGAGGAGAGGAACATTCATATGTTCAAAACGATGAAAGAGGATATTGAGACGGTTTTTGATCAAGATCCGGCTGCACGCAGTAATTTTGAAGTCATTCTTACTTATTCAGGATTGCACGCAATATGGGCGCACCGAATTGCCCATTTTTTTTACAAAAGAAAGATGCTTTTTCTTGCTAGATTGATTTCCCAAGTGAACCGCTTTTTTACCGGCATTGAAATTCATCCAGGAGCAAAAATAGGTAGGCGCTTTTTTATCGACCATGGAATGGGTGTAGTCATTGGCGAAACATGTGAAATTGGGAATGATGTTACTGTATATCAAGGGGTTACACTTGGAGGTACAGGAAAAGAAAAAGGCAAGCGACATCCGACGATCAAAGATGGAGCACTAATTGCGACAGGTGCCAAAGTGTTGGGCAATATAACAATTGGGGAAAACTCCAAAGTCGGCGCCGGTTCAGTCGTACTTAAAGATGTTCCGGAAAACTCGACCGTTGTTGGAATCCCCGGGAGAATTGTTATTCAAAATGGTGTGAAGATGAAAAGGGATTTAAATCATAGTGACTTGCCGGATCCGATTTCGGATCGATGCACAGAGATTGAAAAGCGAGTCTCCATGCTTCAAAAGGAACTCGATCGGTTGAAAAATGAAAGGAGTGAAGGGCAATGACAATTAAGATTTACAATACATTAACGCGGCAAAAAGAAACGTTTATTCCTTTGGAAGAAGGCAAAGTGAAAATGTATGCCTGCGGCCCGACTGTTTATAACTATATTCATATTGGTAACGCAAGACCAGCAATCGTTTTTGATACGGTTAGAAGATATTTTGAGTATCGTGGCTATGATGTTAACTATGTTTCTAACTTTACTGATGTCGATGACAAACTCATCCATGCCGCAGAGGAGCTTGGTACGAATGTACCGGCTGTTGCGGAACGATTTATAAAAGCCTTTTTTGATGATGTAGGAGCTCTTGGGTGTAGACGGGCAAATACTCATCCGCGTGTGACAGAGAATATCGATGAGATCATCGAATTTATCAAAACATTAATCGAAAATGGGTTTGCATACGAATCGTCTGGAGATGTTTATTATCGAACGCGGAAATTTTCCGATTACGGCAAGCTCTCGCAGCAATCAATTGATGAATTAAAAGTAGGAGCACGGATTCAAGTAGGTGAGAAGAAGGAAGATGCACTTGATTTTGCCTTATGGAAAGCGGCTAAGGAAGGCGAAATTTCTTGGAATAGCCCGTGGGGAGAAGGAAGACCAGGATGGCATATTGAATGCTCAGCGATGGCGCAGAAATATTTAGGAAACACCATTGATATTCATGCTGGCGGACAAGATTTAACGTTCCCACACCATGAAAATGAAATTGCACAAACAGAAGCAGCAACAGGTAAACCATTTGCTCGCTACTGGATGCATAATGGCTATATTAATATTGATAATGAAAAAATGTCAAAATCACTTGGGAATTTTGTACTTGTGAAAGATATTATTAAGCATCATGACCCTCAAGTGTTACGGTTTTTCATGCTAGCTGTGCATTACCGCAACCCAATTAACTATACGGAAGAATTACTGGGGAATGCGGCAGCGGGCTTAGAACGAATGAAAACATCATTCCAAAATTTAAAACACCGTTTCGAATCAAGTGCTAATTTAACCGAAAATAATGATGAATGGCTACAAAAAATTGCTGAGCTCAAAGAAGAGTTTGTTAAAAAGATGGATGATGATTTTAATACAGCAGACGGAATTTCTGTCTTATTCGAGCTATCGAAACAGGCGAACTATTATTTGATGGAGAAAAACACTTCAACGGAAGTTATTGAAGCCTTTATGAGTGCAATGAAGGAGTTATTCGATGTTCTCGGTTTGGAAATTGAACAAGTGGATTTATTGGATGAGGAAATTGACCAATTGATTGAACAACGTTTACAAGCAAGGAAGAATCGTGACTTTGCGAAGGCGGATCAAATTAGGGATCATTTAAAGGAATTAAATATTATTTTGGAGGATACACCGCAAGGAACAAGATGGAAACGAGGATCTAAGGCATGAGCTTGTTAAAGCAGCAAGTCGATTTTAAACAGCTTAATAGTCTGGCTCTCGCATATATGGGTGATGCCATTTACGATGTCTATATTCGGCATCACCTCCTAGCAAGTGGAAAAACAAAGCCAAACCGTCTTCATCGTGAAGCGACACGTTATGTTTCTGCAAAAGCGCAGGCACGCATTTTAAAAAAGCTAGTTGAAGACGGAATTCTGAATGACGAAGAAATGGCGGTAATGAAACGCGGTAGAAATGCAAAGTCCGGAACAATACCGAAAAATACAGATGTGCAAACATATAGGCATAGCACAGCGTTCGAGGCAGTACTCGGCTCTATGTATTTAGGAAAAGATATCGAAAGGCTTGAAGAAATTATCGAGATGGCGATTAAACTTGTCGAGGACGTGGGAGGGACAACAGCATGAGTCAAGAGTGGATTGCCGGTAAAAATCCAGTAATTGAAGCGTTGAAATCTGATCGGGATATAAACAAAATTTGGATTGCCGAAGGATCAAAAAAAGGGCAAATGCAAGTCGTAACAAAGCTTGCAAAAGAACGGAATATCCTCGTTCAATTTGTACCAAAGCAAAAAATCGACCAAATGACCGAAGAAAATCATCAAGGGGTCATTGCTCAAGTAGCAGCATACCAATATGCGGAAATTGATGATCTATTTGATCGAGCTGCTGAAAAGGGTGAGGATCCTTTTTTCCTTATACTTGATGAATTAGAGGACCCTCATAATTTAGGTTCAATTTTAAGAACGGCTGATGCAGCAGGTGTTCACGGAATCATTATACCGAAAAGACGAGCGGTCGGATTAACGGCGACCGTTGCGAAGCTTTCGACAGGGGCAATTGAATATATTCCTGTTGCAAGGGTGACAAATCTAGCAAGGGTAATGGATGAATTAAAGCAACGTGGAGTCTGGATATTCGGTACAGATGCAAAGGAAAGTCAAGACTATCGCCAAATGGATGCGAGTCTTCCGCTTGCTATCGTTATTGGTAGCGAAGGGAAAGGGATGGGGCGGCTCATTCGAGAAAAATGTGATTTTCTCATTCATTTGCCAATGTCAGGACATGTCACATCATTAAATGCTTCAGTGGCAGCAGCTTTACTTATGTATGAGGTTCATCGTAAACGCCGCCCGCTAGAAGGATAGATATATGGATATTTTGCTAGTTGACGGCTATAACATGATTGGTGCCTGGCCAGAGCTTATCCGCTTAAGGGATCATGATTTAGCTGCTGCTCGTGATCGTTTAATTGAAATTCTTGCTGACTATCAAGGCTATACTGGGTTTAAAGTGATTATTGTTTTTGATGCCTATGAAGTAAAAGGAATTGAAAAGAAGTATAAAAACCATAAAGTAGATGTTATTTTTACGAAAGCGGAAGAGACTGCAGACGAACGGATTGAAAAGCTAGCGATTGAATTAAATACGAGGAGGACGCAAGTGTATGTGGCAACGTCTGATTATACGGAACAATGGGCTATTTTTGGACAAGGTGCATTAAGAATTTCCGCCAGAGAATTACTGATTGAAATTAAGGCTGTCGACCGGAAAATCGAGAGTCGCCTTGAAAAGTCGAGAGAAAAGGCACCTGTTTCTAAGATTCCATTGAGTGAAGAAGTAGCTGAAATTTTCGAAAAATGGCGTCGCGGTCAGAAATGACTGGTTGACGCTTGAAAATTCTGTCATGTATAATTAGCTATATCTATTGCTTGTGAGGGCGGGGATAAGAGTGATCTCAAATATCAGATTAGAGAACGATATCAGATATGATTTATTGGAAGATGAAGAACTGATCGATCTTGTTCATGAAGGGGAAAGCGATGCACTTGATTATCTCATTAAAAAATACCGCAATTTTGTTCGCGCAAAGGCGCGTTCTTATTTTCTAATCGGAGCCGATCGAGAAGATATCGTTCAAGAAGGTATGATTGGCTTATATAAAGCAATTCGAGATTATCGTGGCGATAAGCTTGCTTCTTTCAAAGCCTTTGCTGAACTTTGTATTACGAGACAAATTATTACTGCGATTAAAACGGCAACTCGCCAAAAACATATTCCTCTTAATTCATATGTCTCCTTGGACAAGCCCATTTATGATGAAGAATCCGACCGAACGTTAATGGACGTAATCTCCGGAGCGAAAATTTTAGACCCTGAAGAGCTATTGATTAACCGTGAAAAATTTAGCAGCATGGAAGGGAAGATGGTTGAGCTATTAAGTGATCTTGAAAGAGAAGTTTTATCACTTTATTTAGATGGTCGTTCTTATCAAGAAATATCCGAGATATTAAACCGTCATGTGAAGTCAATTGATAATGCTTTGCAACGGGTGAAGCGCAAGCTTGAACGTTATATGGAACTTAAGGAGTTTAGAAGGTAACGGCAATCTTGTATTGACAGAAATTAGGTTCCGTGTTATTTTTTATAGGATATTCGAACTAAGTCGAATGTAGATCGGAAAAGAGCAGGTGTAAAGAGTGAAAGGAAAACTAAAACTAGCCTGCGAGGATTGCGGGTCGCTCAATTATTCAACAAATCGAGGGAAAATAACGCATTCCGGGCGCTTAGAACTGAAGAAGTTTTGCAAGCGCTGTAACTCGCACACGATACACAAAGAGACAAAATAATACATGTTTAATATATAATTAAAGATATTTACATGTTGGAGGTACGTACATTCATGTCAAGCTTAACCCAATTTTTCCGCAATGTAAGCTCAGAAATGAGAAAAGTAAGTTGGCCAAAGCGAAAAGAACTTACTGGATATACAATCACTGTCTTAATGACAGTTATTATTTTAGCTTTGTTTTTTGCTATTGTAGATTTAGGCGTTTCTAAAGTGATCCGTCTTATTTTAAATTTATAGGTATGATTTTAGTACAATCTGCTTATTATTCACCTATGAGCTTGTATAGTATGCATGTAAGCATGGTATAATAGAATTATATATACGAGAAATGTAAAGAGCCCGGTTCATCGGGTTTTTTCATTTGGCTAATAAAAAGCAGCATTGTTTTATTAGATACGGAAATGAATGGGAGGGAAGGGCAACTATGTCCTATGAAATGGAAAAAAATTGGTATGTCGTTCATACGTATTCTGGATATGAAAATAAAGTAAAAGCAAACCTAGAAAAACGTGTTGAATCAATGGGGATGCAAGACAAAATCTTCCGAGTGATCGTTCCAGAAGAGGAAGAGATGGATGTTAAGAATGGTAAGCAGAAGACGGTAAAAAGAAAAGTATTCCCTGGTTATGTATTAGTAGAAATTATTATGACGGATGACTCTTGGTATGTCGTGCGCAATACACCTGGAGTCACAGGATTCGTTGGTTCATCAGGTTCGGGGTCAAAACCAACCCCATTACTCCCGGATGAAATTTCATTTATTCTTAAGCGTATGGGAATGGACGAAAAACGGACGGACGTTGATTTTGAAATCGGTGAAACAGTGACAGTGAAAGAAGGGCCATTCGCAAATTTCACAGGCAATGTGGAAGAGATGGATCTTGATAAAGGAAAAGTAAAGGTGTTAGTTAATATGTTTGGCCGTGAAACACCTGTTGAACTTGACTTTAGCCAAATAGATAAAATATAATTTGAAAAAACTTGAAATCTTTGACGAGAAATGTTAATATTTTTAGGTCGGTATGTCTTGGAATAGGCTACTGTATGATGTAAACATAAGTTGAGTGGGAGGGGAAAACCCTATTACCACATCACGGACTTAAGGAGGTGTGTCTCGTGGCTAAAAAAGTAATTAAACTTGTAAAATTACAAATTCCTGCTGGAAAAGCGAACCCGGCTCCACCAGTTGGACCAGCGCTAGGTCAAGCAGGTGTAAATATCATGGGATTCTGTAAGGAGTTTAACGCTCGGACAGCAGATCAAGCTGGCTTGATTATCCCGGTTGAAATTACGGTATTTGAAGATCGTTCTTTTACATTCATCACAAAAACTCCACCAGCAGCAGTTCTACTTAAGAAAGCAGCTGGCATCGAGTCTGGTTCTGGTGAACCGAATAAAAAAGCGGTTGCGGTTGTTAAACGCGATAAAGTACGTGAAATCGCAGAGTTGAAAATGCCGGATCTAAACGCAGCAAGCGTTGAAGCGGCTATGTTAATGGTTGAAGGTACTGCGCGCAGCATGGGTATTACAATCGAAGACTAATCCCTTGCGCAAAAAAGAAAGTTGTTTTGTTGGAGGGAGGCCGCGGTTATACTGGCCTTCCTTTATTCGTGGGAGGTTATTCCGCTAAAACCACATTACAGGAGGAAATAATAATGGCTAAAAAAGGTAAGAAGTACGTAGAAGCTTTAAAATTAGTTGATCGTTCAAAAGCTTATTCAATTAATGAAGCGATTGAACTTGTTAAGAAAACAGATTACGCTAAGTTCGATGCTACTGTTGAAGCAGCATTCCGTCTTGGTGTAGATCCTAAAAAAGCAGATCAACAAATCCGTGGAGCAGTTGTATTACCGAATGGTACAGGTAAAACTCAGCGTGTATTAGTTTTCGCAAAAGGTGAAAAATTAAAAGAAGCTGAGGCAGCTGGCGCGGACTATGTAGGAGATTCAGAATACATTAATAAAATCAACCAAGGTTGGTTTGATTTTGACGTGATCGTTGCTACACCTGATATGATGGGTGAAGTTGGTAAATTAGGTCGTGTTCTAGGGCCGAAAGGATTAATGCCTAACCCGAAAACAGGTACAGTTACATTTGATGTAACGAAAGCAGTAAACGAGATTAAAGCGGGTAAAGTTGAGTATCGTTTAGATAAAGCGGGTATCATCCATGTGCCGATCGGAAAGATTTCTTTCGACGACAACAAATTGGTTGAAAACTTCAGCACTGTAATGGATACACTTGTGAAAGCAAAACCTGCTGCAGCTAAAGGGACTTTCATGAAGAGTGTTACTGTAACATCTACAATGGGTCCTGGTGTAAAAGTTGATCCGTCATCCGCTATCTAAAAAAACGATTGACAGCTTGAGGAATTTTTGATAAAATTCTACTCGTTGTAAAAAATGAATACATTTGTACCGTAGACAGCAGGGGCTTTACGCTTAATATCCTGCCGAGGTCATTGCGATATATAAAAGATAATCGAACTGATCGATTAAGCGCATGAAACCTCCATGTCTATTTGTATGGAGGTTTTTTGTATGCGGGTATAAATGTCCATTTTAAAAAAATTGGAGGTGTAAAGATGAGCAAAGTAATTGAGCGTAAAATGCAAGTAGTTGACGAAATCGCAGAAAAGCTTAAAACGAGCGTTTCAACAGTAGTAGTTGATTACCGTGGGTTGAACGTTGCCCAAGTTACTGAACTTCGTAAACAGCTTCGTGAAGCTGGCATTGAATTCAAAGTATATAAAAACTCAATGACACGCCGTGCGGCTGAAGCATCTAACCTTTCAGCTCTTAATGAGGTATTGACTGGTCCAAATGCGATTGCTTTTAGTACTGAAGATGTTGTAGCACCAGCTAAAATCTTGAATGACTTCGCAAAAGCGAATGAAGCACTTGAAATTAAAGCAGGTGTAATCGAAGGAAACGTTGCAACAGTTGAAGAAGTAAAGGCATTAGCTACACTTCCTTCACGCGAAGGCTTGCTTTCAATGTTGCTTAGCGTTCTTCAAGCTCCAGTTCGCAACCTTGCTCTTGCTACAAAAGCAGTTGCAGACCAAAAAGAAGAACAAGGCGCATAATAAACTCGTAAGAAATGTTTGTCGATTAACGGCATGCTTGAATTAAATACGAAATTAAAAAACATTATAACGGAGGAAAATAACATGACTAAAGAACAAATCATCGAAGCTGTCAAAGAAATGACAGTTCTTGAATTAAACGATCTTGTAAAAGCAATTGAAGAAGAATTTGGCGTAACTGCTGCTGCTCCAGTAGCTGTTGTTGGCGGAGCTGCTGGTGGCGAAGCTGCTGCTGAGCAAACTGAATTTGATGTTGTATTAGCTAACGCTGGTTCATCAAAAATCAAAGTTATCAAAGTTGTTCGCGAAATTACAGGCCTTGGCTTGAAAGAAGCAAAAGAGCTTGTTGACAATGCTCCAAAAGCAATCAAAGAAGGTGCTTCTAAAGAAGAAGCTGAAGAAATTCAAGCTAAACTTGAAGAAGTTGGAGCTAGCGTAGAAGTTAAGTAATCCAATTGCTCATAAAAAGCTCGCTGCTTATAAGGCGAGCTTTTTTTCGGTAAAGAAAGTTTCGCGCCTAGTTACTTTCTTTTCGTTAAACGATGGAGGTTGTTGCGCATGGCAGATCATTATTATACGCGTAATCCTGAAGTCGCAAGTGAACCTACGTTTTGGAATGCAGAATTGAGAAATCACTCATTGCGCTTTAAAACGGATCAAGGCGTCTTCTCGAAAAAAGAAGTAGATTTTGGCTCACGCTTTTTAATTGAAACATTCGAATTGCCTCAAGTGGAAGGTCCGGTCCTTGATGTTGGTTGCGGCTACGGTCCAATTGGTATAAGTCTAGCGAAAAGCTTTCCGGATCGGCATTTTCATATGATTGATGTAAATGAAAGAGCGCTGCGTCTTGCTAAGGAAAATGCGACGATCAATCAAACGGATAACGTATTGATCTATGAAAGTGATCGGCTTCTCGAAGTGGCAGAAAAGAAATTTGCTGCAATCGTGACGAATCCGCCGATCAGAGCGGGCAAGTCAATTGTTCATGATATTTTTGAACAAAGCTACAATCATCTTGTTGCGAACGGAGAGCTTTTCGTCGTTATTCAGAAAAAGCAAGGAGCGCCATCTGCGAAGGCGAAAATGGAGGAAATCTTTGGTTTTGCCGAAGTGATGGGAAAGCGCAAAGGCTATTATATTTTAAGAAGTATTAAACGTTGACTAATTAGAATGCTTGTGGTAGCATTGTAAAATGCTAATATAGTGTTTTCCTGACGATCCAAAACTGCATGCTGAAGTATGGAATTTGGATAAAATGGAAAAGATTATAATATAATAATTATTTATGTAGGAAATGTGGTTTTCAAGTAAAACCCTTTTTCTTTTTGTCTTATGATTTTTCAGCTAAATGGGTAAAACCAAAAGGCTGATTTCATTAAAACGCTTGATTTGAGGGGTGAATCAGTTGACAGGTCAACTAGTTCAGTACGGACGGCACCGCCAGCGCAGGAGCTTTGCGCGTATTAGTGAAGTATTGGAGCTGCCGAACCTTATCGAAATCCAATCTTCTTCGTACCAATGGTTTCTTGATGAGGGCTTAAAGGAAATGTTCCAGGATATCTCCCCAATTGAAGATTTTGCCGGAAATCTTTCATTGGACTTTATTGATTATAGTCTCGGCGAACCAAAATATTCTGTTGAAGAGTCAAAAGAGCGAGATGCTACTTATTCTGCTCCTCTTCGTGTGAAGTTGCGCCTTGTAAACAAAGAAACTGGTGAGGTAAAAGACCAGGACGTGTTTATGGGGGATTTCCCGCTAATGACAGAAATGGGAACCTTTATAATAAACGGAGCAGAACGGGTAATTGTATCTCAGCTCGTTCGTTCACCGAGCGTTTATTATAGTGGTAAACTCGATAAAAACGGAAGAAAAGGCTTTACTGCAACGGTTATTCCTAATCGTGGAGCCTGGCTGGAATATGAAACAGATGCTAAAGATGTAGTTTACGTGCGCATCGATCGTACAAGAAAGTTACCGATTACGGTTCTTTTGCGTGCACTAGGTTTCGGTTCTGATCAAGAAATCATCGATTTAATCGGTGACAACGAATACCTTCAAAATACTCTCGAAAAAGATAACACAGAGAGTGTTGAAAAAGCTTTATTGGAAATATACGAGCGACTTCGCCCAGGTGAACCACCGACAGTAGAGAATGCGAAAAGTCTTCTATTGTCACGCTTCTTTGATCCGAAAAGATATGATCTTGCAAGCGTTGGACGTTATAAGCTGAATAAAAAACTTCATATTAAAAATCGTCTTTTCGGTCAACGTTTAGCAGAAACACTCGCTGATCCTGAAACGGGTGAAATTATTGCTGAAGCGGGCGTTACCCTTGATCGACGTACGTTAGATAAGATTATTCCTTATCTCGAGAAAGGAACTGGATTCAAAACATACCCGCAACATGGTGGAGTGTTAGATGGAGATATCGTCGTTCAGTCAATAAAAATTTACGCACCTCATGATGACAATGAGAAAGTCATCAACGTAATTGGAAATGCGTATGTTGAAGATGAAATTAAAAACATCACACCAGCAGATATTATTGCATCAATTAGTTATTTCTTTGATTTGCTGCATGATGTTGGAGACACAGATGATATTGACCATCTTGGAAATCGTCGTCTGCGTTCTGTGGGTGAATTGTTGCAAAACCAATTCCGCATCGGTTTGTCGCGAATGGAGCGTGTTGTTCGTGAACGTATGTCCATCCAAGACATTAATACAATTACTCCGCAACAATTAATTAATATTCGTCCAGTTATTGCGTCAATCAAAGAGTTCTTTGGAAGTTCTCAATTATCGCAATTCATGGACCAGACAAATCCGCTTGCTGAATTAACGCATAAGCGCCGTTTATCTGCACTCGGTCCTGGTGGATTAACACGTGAGCGTGCTGGCTTCGAAGTGCGTGACGTTCACTATTCTCACTATGGGCGTATGTGTCCAATTGAAACACCTGAGGGTCCGAACATTGGATTGATTAACTCCTTATCATCATTTGCAAAAGTCAATCGATTTGGCTTTATTGAAACTCCGTATCGACGGGTTGATCCTGAAACAGGATTAGTAACGACTCAAATCGACTACTTGACCGCCGATGAAGAAGATAATTATGTTGTTGCACAAGCGAATGCTCCTTTATCGGAGGAAGGTGCCTTCTTAAATGATGAAGTAATTGCCCGTTTCCGCGGTGAGAACACAGTTGTTGGAAGAGATCGTGTGGACTATATGGATGTTTCGCCTAAACAAGTTGTTTCGGCTGCGACAGCATGTATTCCGTTTTTAGAGAACGATGACTCCAACCGTGCCTTGATGGGAGCGAACATGCAACGACAAGCTGTTCCGTTGTTGCAACCTGAAGCACCGCTTGTTGGAACTGGAATGGAGCATGTATCAGCAAAAGATTCAGGTGCGGCAGTCATTTGTAAACACGATGGAATCGTAGAGTACGTTGAATCCCGTGAAGTATGGATACGTAGAATTGTCATGGTTGATGGACAAGAAGTGAAAGGCGATCTTGATAAATATCGCTTACAAAAGTTCGTGCGCTCAAACCAAGGGACATGCTACAATCAACGTCCAATTGTAAATGTTGGAGACCGTGTATCAAAAGGAGAAATTATTGGTGACGGCCCTTCGATGGATAAAGGTGAGCTTGCACTTGGAAGAAACGTGTTAATCGGATTTATGACTTGGGAAGGATTTAACTATGAAGATGCGATCATCATGAGTGAGCGTCTAGTTAAAGATGATGTGTATACTTCCATCCATATTGAAGAATATGAATCTGAGGCAAGAGATACAAAGCTTGGCCCAGAAGAAATGACACGTGATATTCCAAACGTTGGGGAAGACGCATTGCGCAACCTCGATGAACGTGGAATTATTCGAATCGGTGCAGAAGTAAAGGATGGAGATTTGTTAGTTGGTAAAGTAACTCCTAAAGGGGTAACAGAGCTAACTGCTGAAGAACGTCTCCTTCATGCGATCTTTGGAGAAAAAGCACGAGAAGTTCGTGATACATCATTGCGTGTACCGCATGGTGGTGGCGGAATTGTTCTCGATGTAAAAGTGTTTAACCGTGAAGATGGTGATGAACTACCGCCAGGAGTAAACCAACTTGTCCGTGTGTACATCGTTCAAAAGCGGAAAATTTCCGAAGGGGATAAGATGGCTGGACGTCACGGAAATAAAGGGGTTATCTCAAGAATTTTACCTGAGGAAGATATGCCATACATGCCGGATGGTACGCCGATTGATGTTATGTTAAACCCGCTTGGGGTACCTTCACGTATGAATATCGGTCAGGTGTTAGAAATGCACTTAGGGATGGCTGCAAGACATTTAGGTCTTCACATGGCGTCTCCAGTATTTGATGGAGCAACGGAAGAAGATGTTTGGGAAACGATTGAAGAAGCCGGTATGGATAACGATGCAAAAACAGTTCTTTATGATGGAAGAACGGGTGAGCCATTTGATAACCGTGTTTCAGTAGGAATTATGTATATGCTGAAACTTGCACATATGGTTGATGACAAATTGCACGCGAGATCAACGGGACCTTACTCACTCGTAACGCAACAGCCACTCGGAGGTAAAGCCCAGTTTGGTGGTCAGCGTTTTGGGGAGATGGAAGTATGGGCGCTTGAGGCATATGGTGCTGCATATACACTTCAAGAAATTCTAACTGTTAAATCGGATGATGTCGTCGGTCGTGTGAAAACATATGAAGCGATCGTTAAAGGTGAGAATGTACCAGAACCAGGTGTACCAGAGTCATTTAAAGTATTAATTAAAGAGTTACAAAGTCTTGGCATGGATGTGAAAATCCTTTCTGACGATGAACAGGAAATTGAAATGCGGGATTTGGAAGATGATGATGATGCACATCAGGCTGATACATTAAATATTGCGCCTGATACGAAAGTAGAAGAAACTGCTGCTTCAAAAGAATAAAAATGTTAAGCAACTAGGGTAGAACCTGTAGACGGAAAGGGAGGTAGGCCCCTTGCTGGATGTAAACAATTTTGAGTATATGAAAATCGGTCTTGCTTCACCGGATAAGATTCGTTCTTGGTCTTTCGGTGAAGTAAAGAAGCCCGAAACAATTAACTACCGGACGTTGAAGCCGGAAAAAGATGGGTTGTTCTGCGAGCGTATTTTCGGTCCTACAAAAGACTGGGAATGTCATTGCGGAAAGTATAAACGTGTTAGATATAAAGGTGTCGTTTGTGACCGTTGTGGAGTAGAAGTAACTCGTTCAAAGGTTCGTCGTGAGCGAATGGGGCATATTGAATTAGCTGCCCCTGTTTCACATATTTGGTACTTCAAAGGAATACCGAGCCGAATGGGGCTTCTTCTTGATATGTCCCCGCGTGCCTTGGAAGAAATTATTTATTTTGCATCCTATGTTGTAACAGATATCGGTGATACGACGTTGGATAAAAAGCAACTTTTATCTGAAAGAGAATTTCGCGCGTACCGTGAAAAGTATGGGACGAAATTCCAAGCTTCAATGGGAGCAGAGGCAATTAAAAAGCTTCTCCAAGACATTGATCTTGATAAAGAGGTAGACCAGCTTAAAGAAGAATTAAAAACAGCGCAAGGTCAGCGTCGTACTCGTGCGATTAGACGACTTGAAGTGCTTGAAGCGTTCCGGCACTCTGGCAATCATCCAGATTGGATGGTTCTCGATGTGTTGCCAGTTATACCACCGGAATTGCGACCAATGGTTCAACTAGAAGGTGGACGCTTTGCTACTTCGGATCTTAACGATTTATACCGCCGTGTAATTAACAGAAACAATCGTTTGAAAAGATTATTGGATCTTGGTGCGCCAAGCATTATCGTTCAAAACGAAAAGCGGATGCTCCAGGAAGCTGTCGATGCATTGATCGATAACGGCCGTAGAGGACGTCCAGTAACAGGACCAGGAAACCGTCCGTTAAAGTCACTTTCACATATGCTGAAAGGGAAGCAAGGACGCTTCCGTCAAAACTTGCTTGGGAAACGTGTTGACTATTCAGGACGTTCGGTTATCGTTGTAGGTCCGAACTTGAAAATGTATCAATGCGGTCTTCCGAAAGAGATGGCACTTGAGTTATTTAAACCTTTTGTTATGAAGGAACTAGTCGAAAAAGGACTTGCACATAACATTAAAAGTGCAAAAAGGAAGATAGAACGTGTGCAACCGGAAGTATGGGATGTACTTGAGGATGTTATTCGTGAACACCCAGTTCTACTTAATCGGGCACCGACTCTTCATAGACTAGGTATTCAGGCGTTTGAACCAACGCTTGTGGAAGGAAGAGCGATTCGTCTTCATCCACTTGTTTGTACGGCTTATAACGCTGACTTCGATGGTGACCAAATGGCTGTTCACGTTCCACTATCGGCGGAAGCGCAAGCAGAAGCTCGCTTGCTTATGCTAGCTGCACAAAACATTCTGAACCCGAGGGATGGTAAGCCGGTTGTAACACCATCACAGGATATGGTCCTTGGAAACTATTACTTAACACTTGAGCGTGAAGGCGCAGATGGCGAAGGAATGGTTTTCAAAGATACAAATGAAGCACTTTTAGCATATCAAAGTGGATATGTACACTTGCATACTCGAATCGCAATCCATGCAGGTTCACTGAAAAATGAACGTTTCACTGATGAGCAACGGAGAATGTTGTTAGTAACAACGGTTGGAAAATTAATTTTCAACGAAATTTTACCACCTTCATTCCCGTACATTAATGAACCGACAAATTTTAATTTGGAAATAAATACTCCGGATAAATACTTTATTGAGCCATCTGTTCAAGTGAGTGAGTTTATTAAATCACAGCCACTTGTAGATCCATTTAAAAAGAAAATCCTTGGAAATATTATTTCTGAGATCTTCAAAAGATTCCATATTACAGAAACATCGAAAATGCTGGATCGAATGAAAAATCTTGGATTTAAATATTCAACGAAGGCTGGAATTACCGTAGGTGTTTCCGATATCGTTGTATTAGGTGAAAAGGAAACCATTTTAAATGAAGCACAAGATAAAGTAGATAACGTCATGAAGCAGTTTAAACGTGGTTTGATTACAGAAGAAGAACGCTATGATCGCGTTATTTCGATCTGGAGTGCTGCGAAGGATGTTATTCAAGAACGATTGATGAAAACATTGGATCACTTGAATCCAATCTATATGATGAGTGATTCAGGTGCCCGTGGTAACGCATCGAACTTTACACAGCTTGCTGGTATGCGTGGTTTGATGGCCAACCCGGCTGGTAGAATTATCGAATTGCCGATCAAGTCTAGTTTCCGTGAAGGGCTAACCGTTCTAGAATACTTTATTTCTACTCACGGTGCTCGTAAAGGACTGGCTGATACAGCGTTAAAAACGGCTGACTCTGGTTATTTAACAAGAAGGCTGGTTGACGTTGCTCAAGATGTTATCGTTAGAGAAGATGATTGTGGAACAGACAAAGGCTTACTCGTTGCACCGTTGAAAGATGGCACAGAAGTCATTGAGACGTTAGAAGAACGTTTGATTGGTCGCTATGCTAGAAAGAAACTCGTTCACCCTGAAACGAAAGAAGTGCTTGTTTCCGAGAATCAACTGATCGACGAAGATACAGCGAAAGATATTGTCAACGCTGGAGTTGAAAAAGTATGGATTCGCTCTGCGTTTACTTGTAACACACGTCATGGCGTATGTAAAAAATGCTACGGCCGCAATCTAGCAACGGGTACGGTTGTTGATGTAGGTGAAGCAGTTGGAATCATCGCTGCTCAGTCCATCGGTGAGCCGGGTACTCAGTTAACGATGCGTACATTCCATACGGGTGGGGTAGCTGGAGACGATATTACCCAAGGTCTTCCGCGTATTCAAGAGTTGTTTGAGGCTCGTAATCCGAAAGGGCAAGCGATCATTACTGAAATCAGTGGTGTCGTCACTTCCATTTCTGAAGGCCGCGATCGTCAGCATGAGATTGTCGTTCAAGGTGACATTGAATCACGCACATATAATGCTCCATATACAGCTCGTTTAAAAGTGGCTGTAAATGATGAAGTGAAACGTGGTCAAGAGTTGACTGAAGGATCTGTTGATCCGAAGGAACTTCTGAAAGTATTGGATGTTGCAGCGGTTCAGGAATACTTGTTGCTTGAAGTTCAGAAAGTATATCGTATGCAAGGGGTTGAGATTGGCGATAAACACGTAGAAGTAATGGTTCGTCAAATGCTTCGCAAAGTACGTGTAACCGATGCTGGAACTACGGATGTATTGCCAGGAACATTGCTCGATATCCATCAATTTACAGATGCAAATGAAAAAGCGTTACTTTCAGGTGAACAGCCAGCTACTGGCCGCCCTGTTCTACTTGGAATTACAAAAGCATCGTTGGAAACAGATTCATTCTTGTCAGCTGCTTCCTTCCAAGAAACGACGCGAGTACTTACAGATGCGGCAATTAAAGGTAAGCGTGATGAGTTGCTCGGTCTGAAGGAAAATGTCATTATTGGTAAGCTTGTTCCAGCAGGAACAGGAATGCAACGTTATCGCAAAGCAGTTGCAGTCACAGCTGGAGAAGAAGAATCAGTGGTTGAATCTGCGGAGTAAGACGTGATTCACGTCCATATATATTAAAATGTTTTCGATAAATGGGAAAAGCGCCGGCAGTTTTGCCGGCGTGCCATTTTCTTGATTTTTTAAAAAAAGTTCTTGTTTTTGTTGACTTTAAAAAAATCAGATGTTAATATATTCAAGGTGCTCCTATCATTAACCTGTTACTTTGGAGGATATGAAAATTGTCTTATGAAAAAGTTTTGCAGGCTTCGAATGTAATCGTAGGAACAAAGCAAACAATAAGAGCTCTTAAATCAGGGCATGTGCTAGAAGTCGTCGTGGCTTCGGATGCCGATCCGCGAATTACAGATAGTATTATTCAACTAGCGAATGACATGGATGTCCCTGTCACTATGGTTGACTCTATGAAAAAGCTAGGCAAAGCATGCGGGATTGATGTGAGAGCAACAACGGTTGCCATAATCCAATAAAGGTGTTTTTGCAAGGATTCTTGCGAGAACTTGTTTTTTTACCTTGAAAAGAACCACCTGGATGTGTGGGCTTAAGAAAAGAGCGAAGGGAGGAACAAAAATGCCTACAATTAATCAATTAGTACGCAAACCGAGAAAGTCAAAAGTAACTACTTCTGACTCTCCAGCACTAAACAAAGGGTATAACAGCTTCAAAAAAGCAAACACAAACGTATCTTCACCACAAAAACGCGGTGTTTGTACTCGTGTTGGTACAATGACTCCGAAGAAGCCGAACTCAGCACTTCGTAAATATGCGCGTGTTCGTTTGACAAACGGAATCGAAGTAACTGCTTATATCCCTGGTATTGGTCATAACTTACAAGAGCACAGTGCTGTGCTTATCCGCGGAGGTCGTGTAAAAGACTTACCGGGTGTACGTTATCATATCGTTCGTGGTGCACTTGATACTGCTGGTGTTGAGAACCGCAAACAAAGTCGTTCTAAATACGGTACAAAACGTCCAAAAGACAAAAAATAATAAAACAACATTGAAACATAATTGTTTCGTTTGAAAGGAGGCAATCTGATGCCACGTAAAGGACCTGTTGCAAAAAGAGATGTTTTACCAGATCCGATTCACAATTCTAAACTCGTTACTCGTCTGATTAACAAGTTGATGGTAGACGGAAAAAGAGGTAAAGCACAGTCTATTCTTTATTCAGCATTCGATCTTATCCAAGAGCGTTCTGGCAAAGACGCAATGGAAGTATTTGATCAAGCTCTAAAAAACATTATGCCTGTACTTGAAGTTAAAGCTCGCCGTGTGGGTGGTGCAAACTATCAAGTTCCAGTTGAAGTGCGCCCAGAGCGCCGCTCTACCCTTGGTTTACGCTGGTTAGTAAACTATGCGCGTCTTCGCGGAGAAAAAACAATGGAAGAGCGTCTTGCTAATGAAATTTTAGATGCTGCTAACAATACTGGAGCGTCTGTTAAGAAACGTGAGGAAACTCACAAAATGGCGGAAGCGAACAAAGCATTCGCACATTATCGCTGGTAAGATCATTAATAGATTGATTATTACACTTATCCCAGGAAGGAGAAATACGAAATGGCTAGAGAGTTCTCCTTAGAAAAGACACGTAATATCGGGATCATGGCACATATTGATGCTGGTAAAACAACGACTACCGAACGTATTCTTTTCTATACAGGGCGCATCCATAAAATTGGTGAAACCCATGAAGGTGCATCACAGATGGACTGGATGGAGCAAGAGCAGGAGCGCGGAATTACCATTACATCAGCAGCTACAACTGCACAATGGAAAGGTCACCGTGTTAACATCATCGATACTCCAGGACACGTAGACTTCACAGTTGAAGTTGAACGTTCACTAAGAGTACTAGATGGTGCTGTTACAGTCCTTGATGCTCAATCAGGTGTTGAACCACAAACTGAAACAGTTTGGCGCCAAGCTACAACATACGGTGTTCCACGGATTGTATTCGTTAATAAAATGGATAAAATCGGTGCGGATTTCCTTTACTCAGTTAAAACGTTGCATGAGCGTCTACAAGCAAATGCTCATCCAGTTCAACTACCTATCGGTGCAGAAGACACGTTCAGAGGTATGGTAGATTTAGTAGAAATGAAAGCATGGTTCTATGAAGGCGATGCAGCTCTTGATGCAGTAGAAGGAGAAATTCCTGAAGAGCTACAAGACCAAGCTGAAGAGCTTCGTGGGAACTTAATTGAAGCAGTTGCGGATTTTGATGAAGAGTTAATGATGAAATACCTTGAAGGTGAAGAAATCACTAACGAAGAACTAAAAGCTGCTATTCGTGAAGCAACACTGAAAGTGGAATTCTTCCCAGTGTTATGCGGAACTGCTTTCAAAAACAAAGGTGTTCAAAAGGTGCTTGACGCGGTAATTGATTACTTGCCGGCTCCAACGGACATCGCTGCAATGAATGGAACGGTTCCAGGTACAGACGAGGAAACAACTCGTCCGGCTGATGACAGTGCACCATTCTCTGCACTTGCATTTAAAGTTATGACTGACCCTTACGTTGGACGCCTTACGTTCTTCCGTGTGTATTCTGGAACATTACAATCCGGTTCATACGTACAGAACTCAACAAAAGGCAAACGTGAGCGTGTTGGGCGTATTCTTCAAATGCACGCCAACCACCGCGAGGAAATCTCTGTTGTACACAGTGGAGATATTGCGGCAGCAGTTGGTTTAAAAGATACAGGAACGGGTGACACATTATGTGACGAAAAGGAATTGGTTATCCTTGAGTCAATGGAATTCCCAGAGCCTGTAATCTCAGTAGCGATTGAACCAAAATCAAAAGCTGACCAAGATAAAATGGGTGCTGCGCTTGCTAAACTTCAAGAAGAGGACCCAACGTTCCGTGCAGAAACAAACCCTGAAACGGGTCAAGTGGTTATCTCAGGTATGGGTGAGCTTCACCTTGATATCCTTGTAGACCGCATGAAGCGTGAGTTTAAAGTTGAAGCAAACGTTGGAGCTCCACAAGTTTCTTACCGTGAAACTTTCCGTTCTGCCGCTGAAGTTGAAGGGAAATTCATCCGTCAATCAGGTGGACGTGGACAATTCGGACATGTTTGGATCGAATTTTCTCCAAATGAAGAAGGAAAAGGCTTCGAGTTCCAAAATGCGATTGTCGGTGGGGTTGTTCCGCGTGAATACGTACCTGCTGTACAAGCTGGGCTTGAAGATGCAATGGCGAACGGCGTAATTGCTGGCTATCCATTAATCGACGTCAAAGCAAAACTTTATGATGGTTCATACCATGATGTGGATTCGAGTGAAATGGCGTTTAAGATCGCTGCTTCAATGGCACTTAAAAATGCGGTTAAAAAATGTAACCCAGTTTTACTTGAACCATTAATGAAAGTAGAAGTTGTTATGCCAGAAGAATACCTTGGCGATATCATGGGTGATATTACATCACGTCGTGGTCGTGTTGAAGGTATGGAGGCACGTGGAAATGCACAAGTTGTAAAAGCGTTTGTTCCACTTGCTGAAATGTTTGGTTATGCAACATCCCTACGTTCTAATACACAAGGTCGTGGAACATATTCAATGCACTTCGACCACTACGAAGAAGTACCAAAATCAATTGCCGAAGAAATTATTAAAAAGAATAACGGTGAATGATTGATTTTATACAACGAATCAAGTATAACTACTTATAGATAAGTATCGGGTGGCTTAAAAGTAAAGGAAGCTTTGCTTTTAAGCCACCAATAATACTAAAGATTTTTTAAATTAAAGGAGGATTTTCAAATGGGTAAGGAAAAATTTGATCGTTCCAAGGAACATGCGAATATCGGTACATTAGGTCACGTTGACCATGGTAAAACTACTTTGACTGCTGCTATTGCAACTGTTTTATCAAAAAAACTAGGTGGAGAAGCTAAATCTTACGACCAAGTTGATAACGCGCCAGAAGAAAAAGAGCGTGGAATTACAATCAGTACTTCTCACATCGAATACGAAACTGAAAAACGTCACTATGCACACGTTGACTGCCCAGGTCACGCTGACTATGTTAAAAACATGATCACTGGTGCTGCTCAAATGGACGGAGCAATTCTTGTTGTTTCTGCTGCTGACGGCCCAATGCCACAAACTCGTGAGCACATCTTGCTTTCTCGTCAAGTAGGTGTTCCATACTTCGTAGTATTCATGAACAAATGTGACATGGTTGACGACGAAGAACTTCTTGAATTAGTAGAAATGGAGATCCGTGATCTTCTTTCAGAATATGAATTCCCTGGTGATGATATTCCTGTTATTAAAGGTTCAGCTCTTAAAGCACTTGAAGGTGAGCCTGAGTGGGAAGAAAAAATCATCGAATTGATGGATCAAGTTGATGAGTACATCCCACAACCAACACGTGAAACTGACAAGCCGTTCATGATGCCAGTAGAGGACGTATTCTCAATCACTGGACGTGGAACAGTTGCTACTGGACGCGTTGAGCGTGGACAAGTTAAAGTCGGTGAGGAAGTTGAAATCATCGGTCTTGCAGAAGAGTCTAGAAAAGTAGTTGTTACTGGAGTAGAAATGTTCCGTAAACTTCTTGACTATGCTGAAGCTGGTGACAACATCGGTGCATTACTTCGTGGTGTTGCTCGTGAAGAAATTCAACGTGGTCAAGTACTAGCTAAGCCAGGTACAATTACTCCACATACACAATTTAAAGCGGAAGTTTATGTTCTTTCAAAAGACGAAGGTGGACGTCATACTCCATTCTTCACTAACTACCGCCCACAATTCTACTTCCGTACAACAGACGTTACAGGAATCTGTAACCTTCCTGAAGGAGTAGAAATGGTAATGCCTGGAGACAACGTTGAAATGACAGTTGAACTTATTTCTCCAATCGCGATTGAAGAAGGAACTAAATTCTCAATCCGTGAAGGTGGACGTACAGTTGGAGCTGGCGTTGTAGCTACAATCCAAAAATAAGATCATTTTTCTAAAGCAAATGGATTTCGATCCATTTGCTTTTCTTATGTTTTCGAAAGTTGCTTTTCTACGATAGTATGTATCCTCTCGTAATTATTATTTTCTGAATTCGTCCAAGCCCTTGATTTCATGCGCTTCGGTCTGTATAATCATAGAGGTGCGAAAATATGAAGAAATGATGTATAAATTATTGCATCTGCATTATATTTTCTGTATAATAGACAACGTTGGTCTTTGACTGCAATGAAGTGGAAGGTTGCTGACACACCCGGCCGCTTTGCCATGGCGAGTGTGTGGGAAATTTCCATGGAGTATGTCTATTTTAAAAATAGGCGAAAAGGAGGGAAAGTAATGGCAAAACAAAAGATTCGTATTAGATTGAAGGCTTATGATCATAGAATTCTTGATCAATCAGCAGAGAAAATTGTTGAAACAGCAAAACGTTCAGGTGCAAATGTTTCGGGGCCGATTCCGTTGCCAACCGAGAAAAGTGTTTACACAATCCTTCGTGCGGTGCACAAATATAAGGATTCACGTGAGCAGTTTGAAATGCGCACACATAAACGTCTAATCGATATCATCAATCCTACACCACAAACTGTAGATTCGTTGATGAGATTGGATCTGCCATCAGGCGTTGACATTGAAATTAAACTTTAATAAATAAAAGATGATATTTTTAGGAGGTGTGACTCATGACCAAAGGAATCTTAGGAAGAAAAATTGGAATGACGCAAGTGTTCTCTGAAAACGGCGAATTAATTCCCGTAACAGTAATCGAAGCTGCTCCAAACGTTATTCTTCAAAAGAAAACAGTTGAAACGGATGGATACGAAGCTATTCAATTAGGTTTTGAAGATAAGCGTGAAAAGCTTGCTACTAAACCTGCAAAAGGACATGTTGCGAAAGCAAGTACTGCTCCTAAGCGCTTCATCCGTGAATTTGACGGAGTAAATGTAAATGAGTACGAAGTTGGTCAAGAAGTCAAAGTTGATATTTTCGCGGAAGGCGACATAGTGGATGTTTCTGGAATCTCTAAAGGGAAAGGATTCCAAGGTGTTATTAAGCGCCACGGACAATCGCGTGGACCAATGTCTCACGGTTCTCGTTACCATCGTAGACCGGGATCAATGGGCCCAGTAGATCCAGCACGTGTATTTAAAGGTAAAGCATTACCAGGACGTATGGGTGGGGAAAGAATTACGATTCAAAACTTACCGATCGTTAAGGTTGATGCAGAACGTAATCTGATCTTAGTAAAAGGAAATGTACCTGGACCTAAGAAAGCATTACTTGAAATTAAAACAGGAATTAAAGTGAAATAAGAAAAGATTGAGAAAGGAGGAAATAGGAATGCCCAAAGTAGCATTATACAACCAAGCAGGCTCTAAGGTTGGAGAAGTAGACCTTAATGAATCTGTGTTCGGTATTGAACCAAATAACGCAGTGTTGTTTGATGCAATCGTAATGCAGCAAGCTTCACTTAGACAAGGAACGGCTAAAGTAAAAACTCGCTCGGAAGTTCGCGGCGGCGGACGCAAACCATGGCGTCAAAAAGGAACAGGACGTGCACGTCAAGGTTCTATTCGTTCACCACAATGGGTTGGCGGTGGAACAGTATTCGGACCAGTTCCGCGCAGCTACGCTTACAAACTACCGAAGAAAGTTCGTCGTTTAGCTATTAAATCAGCACTTTCAGCGAAGGTGTTAGAGGAAAGTGTATTAGTATTAGAAGCATTATCATTTGAAACACCGAAAACGAAAGAATTTGCAAATGTGCTTGCGAATCTTCCAGTTGGTAAGAAAGCACTTATCGTTACAGATGCTCTAGATGAGAACGTAGCGTTATCTGCAAGAAACATTCCAGGAGTGACAGTGATTGATGCGAACAGCCTTAACGTATTAGACGTTGTTGGCCACAATACACTGATCATGACGAAAGCCGCAGTTGAAAAAGTAGAGGAGGTGCTTGGATAATGGATGTACGTGATGTCATTAAGCGCCCCGTTATCACAGAACGATCTATGGAGCTGACGGCTGAGAAAAAATATACGTTCGAAGTAGACGTTAAGGCGAACAAAACGCAAGTTAAAGATGCTGTTGAAAGCATTTTTGGAGTGAAAGTCGCAAAAGTAAACGTCTTGAACTATAAAGGCAAATTTAAGCGTATGGGCCGTTTTGGCGGTTATACGAACAAACGCCGTAAAGCAGTCGTAACTTTAACACAAGACAGCAAAGAAATTGAATTCTTTGAGGTTTAATAAATTAAGTAATTAATAAAGTAGAGGAGGGAAAAAAATGGCGATCAAAAAATACAAACCTACCTCCAACGGACGTCGTAATATGACAAGCTTAGATTTTTCGGATATCACAACTGATAAACCGGAAAAAACGTTGCTTGCTCCTATTCACAAAAAAGGTGGCCGTAACAATCAAGGTAGGACAACAGTTCGTCATCGCGGCGGCGGTCATAAGCGTCAATACCGTATTATTGATTTCAAACGAATTAAAGATGGTATACCAGGACGCGTTGCTACAATCGAATATGATCCAAACCGTTCAGCAAATATCGCTCTTATTCATTACCATGATGGTGAGAAACGATATATCTTAGCACCGAAAAACTTAAAAGTAGGTATGGAAGTTATGTCAGGTCCAGAAGCTGACATTAAAGTAGGTAATGCACTTCCACTTGCAAATATTCCAGTAGGTACAGTTGTACACAACATCGAGTTGAAACCAGGAAAAGGTGGACAATTAGTTCGCTCAGCAGGAACATCTGCACAAGTTCTTGGTAAAGAAGGTACAAAATATGTACTTGTTCGCTTAAACTCTGGTGAAGTTCGTATGATTCTTGCTACTTGCCGCGCAACAGTAGGTCAAGTTGGAAATGAACAACACGAATTAGTTACAATCGGTAAAGCAGGTCGTTCACGTTGGTTGGGCAAACGTTCGCACGTACGTGGATCTGTCATGAACCCGAACGATCATCCACACGGTGGTGGGGAAGGACGTACACCAATTGGTCGTAAGTCACCTGTTACACCATGGGGTAAACCAACACTTGGTTACAAAACACGCAAGAAAACGAACAAGTCGGATAAATTTATCGTGCGTCGTCGTAAAAAATAACGCGATTGTTCTACGGTTCACTGGGACCGTAGTTCAGTCACGAAGGGAGGATCAACCATGGGTCGCAGCCTAAAAAAAGGGCCTTTTGTAGATGAGCACTTAATGAGCAAAGTTGAAAAGCTGAATGAAGGTGACAAGAAACAAGTAATTAAAACTTGGTCACGTCGTTCAACGATTTTCCCAGCATTCATCGGACATACGATTGCAGTCTACGATGGTCGTAAACACGTACCGGTATACATCAGTGAAGATATGGTCGGGCATAAGCTTGGTGAATTTGCACCAACACGCACATACAAAGGCCATGCAGCAGATGATAGAAAAACAAAACGCTAATGAGAGGAGGGCATCCTGATGCAAGCAAAAGCTGTTGCAAGAACAGTTCGTATTGCTCCTCGTAAAGCACGCTTAGTAGTCGATCTTATTCGAGGAAAGCAAGTGGGAGAAGCAGTTGCGATTTTAAAGCTTACACCGAAAGCTGCATCCCCAATCGTGGAAAAATTATTGAATTCTGCAGTTGCTAACGCAGAACATAATTATGATATGGACGTAAACAATTTACTGGTAGCAGAAGCATTTGTTGACGAAGGTCCAACAATGAAACGCTTCCGTCCGCGCGCACAAGGCCGTGCTAGCCAGATCAATAAACGCACAAGCCACATTACAATTGTGGTATCAGAAAAGAAGGAGGGATAATTCGTGGGTCAAAAAGTAAATCCAATCGGTATGCGTATCGGAGTTATTCGTGACTGGGAGTCAAGATGGTACGCTGAAAAAGATTACGCAACTTTATTGCATGAAGACATTAAAGTTCGTGAATATATTGCACAACGACTTGCGGATGCTTCTGTTTCAAAGGTTGAAATTGAGCGTGCTGCAAACCGCATCAATATCACAGTCCACACAGCTAAGCCTGGTATGGTTATCGGTAAAGGTGGAAGTGAAGTTGAAGCACTTCGTAAAGCGTTGAACCAACTTACGAACAAACGTGTTCACATTAATATTATTGAAATCAAAAGAGCGGATCTTGATGCTAAATTAGTAGCTGAAAACATCGCTCGTCAACTAGAAAACCGTGTATCGTTCCGTCGTGCTCAAAAGCAAGCGATCCAACGTACAATGCGTGCTGGTGCGCTAGGTATCAAAACACAAGTATCTGGACGTCTTGGTGGAGCGGATATTGCTCGTGCGGAACATTACAGCGAAGGAACAGTTCCACTTCATACACTTCGCGCTGACATTGATTATGCACATGCTGAAGCAGACACAACTTACGGCAAGCTCGGCGTTAAAGTATGGATTTATCGTGGAGAGGTCCTTCCAGAAAAGAAAAAATCTGTGGAAGGAGGAAAATAAACATGTTAATGCCTAAACGCGTTAAATATCGCCGCGAACATCGCGGAAAAATGCGTGGTCGTGCAAAAGGCGGCACAGAAGTATCATTTGGTGAATTCGGATTGCAAGCTGTTGAAGCTGCATGGATTACGAATCGTCAAATTGAAGCTGCAAGGATTGCAATGACTCGTTACATGAAACGTGGCGGTAAAGTTTGGATTAAAATTTTCCCTCACAAACCATATACAGCAAAACCTCTTGAAGTACGAATGGGTTCTGGTAAAGGTGCTCCTGAGGGATGGGTAGCAGTAGTAAAACCTGGAAAGGTTATGTTTGAAGTTGCAGGTGTATCTGAAGAGGTTGCACGTGAAGCACTTCGTCTTGCAATGCACAAACTTCCAATTAAATGTAAGTTTGTAAAACGAGAAGAAATTGGTGGTGAACGTAATGAAGGCTAAAGAAATCCGTGATTTGACCACTGCCGAAATTGAACAAAATGTAAAATCATTGAAGGAAGAACTCTTCAACCTTCGTTTCCAATTAGCAACAGGGCAACTTGAAAATACTGCCCGCCTTCGCGAAGTTCGTAAAGGGATTGCTCGTGCGAAAACAATCATTCGTGAGAGAGAGCTCGAAGTTAACAATCGATAATTGAGAGGAGGTTTGCGAAAATGAGTGAACGCAACCAGCGTAAAGTTTATACAGGACGCGTTGTTTCCGACAAAATGGATAAAACCGTTACTGTAATGGTTGAAACTTACAAGAAGCATTCATTGTACGGCAAACGCGTAAAGTACTCTAAAAAATTCAAAGCTCATGATGAGCAAAACGAAGCAAAAATTGGTGATATCGTACGTATCATGGAGACTCGTCCATTATCAGCAACAAAGCGTTTTCGTTTATTAGAGGTAGTAGAGAAAGCAGTTATTATCTAATTATAGATTCGGATTCATACTTTCCGAAGGGAGGTAAACGTAATGATCCAACAGGAGTCACGTTTAAAAGTTGCAGATAACTCTGGAGCTCGTGAAGTATTAACAATTAAAGTTCTCGGTGGTTCTGGACGCAAAACAGCGAACATCGGTGACGTTATCGTCTGCACAGTGAAACAAGCAACACCAGGCGGCGTTGTCAAAAAAGGCGATATTGTTAAAGCAGTAATTGTAAGAACAAAGAGCGGTGCACGTCGTGTAGATGGTTCTTACATTAAATTCGATGAAAATGCATGTGTTATCATTCGTGATGATAAAGCACCTCGAGGAACTCGTATCTTCGGACCTGTTGCTCGCGAACTTCGTGATAACAACTTCATGAAAATCGTATCTTTAGCACCAGAAGTTCTTTAATAAATTTAGATTCATCCATTCAAGGAGGTGCGACTCAATGCATGTCAAAAAAGGTGATAAAGTAATGGTCATCTCCGGTAAAGACAAAGGGAAAACAGGTACTATTTTAGCTGCATTCCCGAAAAAAGACCGGGTAATTGTTGAAGGTGTGAACATCGTTAAAAAACATTCAAAACCTTCTCAAGACAATCCACAAGGTGGCATTAACAGCCAAGAGGCAGCAATTCACGTTTCTAACGTAATGCCGCTTGATCCTAAAACAAATGAGCCAACTCGAGTTGGTTATAAAGAAGTAGATGGCAAAAAAGTACGTGTAGCTAAAAAATCTGGTGAAGTATTAGATAAATAGTCTTTAGAAGAAGGGAGGTACACGATATGAACCGCCTAAAGGAAAAATTTCAAAAAGAGATTACTCCTGCTCTCGTGAGCAAATTTAATTATAAATCTGTGATGCAAGTACCTAAACTTGAAAAAATCGTTATTAACATGGGTGTTGGTGATGCAGTTCAAAACGCGAAAGTCTTAGACAACGCTGTTGAAGAACTAGCACAAATCACAGGACAAAAACCAGTTGTAACAAGAGCTAAAAATTCAATTGCAGGATTCCGCTTGCGTGAAGGTATGCCGATTGGTGCAAAAGTAACCCTTCGCGGTGAGCGTATGTATGAGTTCTTTGATAAATTAGTTTCTGTATCACTACCGCGTGTACGTGACTTCCGTGGAATTTCTACAAGAGCGTTCGACGGACGTGGAAACTATACATTAGGTATTAAAGAACAGCTCATCTTCCCTGAGATTGATTATGATAAAGTGAGCAAAGTTCGTGGAATGGACATCGTTATTGTAACAACTGCGAACACAGACGAAGAAGCTCGTGAATTATTAACTGCATTTGGAATGCCGTTCCAAAAGTAATCGCTAAATAAGGGAGGCGAAAACGTGGCTAAAAAATCAATGATCGTTAAACAGAAACGTACTCCAAAGTTTAAAGTACAAGCTTATACACGCTGCGAACGTTGCGGACGTCCACACTCCGTCATTCGTAAATTTAAACTTTGCAGAATTTGTTTCCGTGAACTTGCATACAAGGGTCAAATTCCTGGCGTAAGAAAAGCCAGCTGGTAAGACCGAAACTGGGAAGGAGGTAATGATAAATGGTTATGACTGATCCAATTGCAGATTTGTTAACTCGTATCCGCAACGCAAACATCGTCCGTCATGAAAAGCTGGAATTACCGGCTTCAAACATTAAGAAAGAAATCGCTGAAATCCTTAAACGTGAAGGTTTCATTCGTGACGTTGAATATATTGAAGATAACAAACAAGGTATCATTCGTATTTTCTTGAAATACGGAGCTAATAACGAGCGTGTTATTACAGGCCTTAAACGCATCAGTAAACCTGGTCTGCGTGTATACGCAAAAGCAAACGAAGTTCCAAAAGTACTTAACGGCTTAGGAATCGCACTAGTTTCTACTTCTCAAGGCGTATTGTCTGATAAAGAAGCAAGAGCGAAACAAGTTGGCGGCGAAGTGCTCGCTTACGTTTGGTAATATTTTTCTGAAGAACGGAGGTGCAACAAAATGTCTCGTATTGGGAAAAAACCGATCGAAATTCCTGCTGGCGTAACAGTGACACTGAACGAAAATACTGTAACTGTTAAAGGCCCAAAAGGTGAATTGACAAATACTTTTAGTCCAGATATGACAATTCAAATTGAAGATAATGTGATTACAGTTACTCGTCCATCTGATGCTAAAGAACATCGTTCTATCCACGGAACTACACGTTCTTTAATCGCTAATATGGTTGAGGGTGTATCTAAAGGATACGAAAAAACACTAGAACTCATTGGTGTTGGTTATCGTGCGCAAAAACAAGGAACTAAACTTGTATTAAACGTAGGGTACTCACATCCAGTTGAATTCGAACCGGAAGATGGCGTAGAAGTTGATGTTCCGGCAAACACAAAAATCATTGTCAAAGGTTACAACAAAGAAAAAGTTGGCGCTTTGGCTTCGAATATTCGTGCAGTACGTCCACCAGAGCCTTATAAAGGTAAAGGAATTCGTTACGAAGGTGAATTGGTTAGACGTAAAGAAGGTAAAACAGGTAAATAATGCCGCGTAGGCACTGAAAGGAGTGACTCGTAATGATCACTAAACAAGATAAGAACAAAGTGCGCAAAAAAAGACATGCACGTGTGCGTTCTAAATTAAGCGGAACTGAAATGCGTCCACGTTTAAATGTGTACAGATCCAATAAAAACATCTATGCTCAATTGATTGATGATGAAAATGGTGTAACATTGGCAAATGCTTCTACACTTGACAAGGAATTGAACATCGAGTCTGCTGGCAATGTTGAAGCGGCTCAAAAAGTTGGCGAAATAATTGCAAAAAGAGCGGTTGAAAAAGGCGTGAAATCTGTTGTGTTTGACCGCGGCGGATATTTGTATCACGGACGTGTAAAAGCTTTAGCTGATGCAGCTCGTGAAAACGGCCTTGAATTTTAATCGAAAAAGGAGGGACAGATTACATGCGTCACATTGATGCTAACAAACTTGAACTAGAAGAACGTGTAGTTACAGTAAATCGTGTAGCGAAAGTTGTAAAAGGTGGACGTCGTTTCCGCTTTACAGCACTTGTTGTTGTTGGAGATAAAAACGGTCATGTTGGTTTTGGTACTGGAAAAGCACAGGAAGTTCCAGATGCAATTCGCAAAGCGATTGAAGATGCTAAGAAAAATCTAATTTCCGTTCCTATTGTTGGAACAACAATTCCACACGATATTATCGGTCGTTTCGGCGGCGGGCAAGTTTTACTAAAACCAGCAAGCACGGGATCTGGAGTTATCGCAGGTGGACCTGTTCGTGCGGTACTTGAACTAGCAGGGATTGCTGATATTACATCTAAATCACTTGGCTCAAGCACACCAATCAATATGGTACGTGCAACAATTGAAGGAATTAAAAACTTAAAACGCGCTGAAGACGTTGCAAAATTACGTAATAAAACAGTAGAAGAACTGTTAGGTTAAGGAGGGACTCTTAATGGCGAAGAAATTAGCAATTACCCTCACTAAAAGTGTTATTGGCCGTACTGAAGGTCAACGTGAAACAGTGAAAGCTTTAGGATTAAGCAAATTGCATCAAACGGTTGAACATGATGACAACCCTGCAATCCGTGGGATGATTAATAAAGTTTCCCATCTTATCACTGTAAAAGAGCAATAAGAGACATAAAAATAAGGAGGTGCCAACAATGAAACTTCATGAGCTAAAACCTGCTGAAGGTTCACGTAAAGAGCGCAACCGTGTTGGCCGAGGTATCGGTTCAGGTAATGGTAAAACTGCCGGTAAAGGTCACAAAGGTCAAAACGCTCGTTCGGGCGGTGGTGTACGCTTAGGATTTGAAGGTGGTCAAACTCCTTTGTTCCAACGTTTACCTAAACGTGGCTTTACGAACATTCACCGTAAAGAATTTGCAGTAGTTAATCTTGATGCCTTAAATCGCTTTGAAGACGGTACAGAAGTAACACCAGAACTTCTCATTGAAACAGGTGTTGTTCGCAAAGAGAAAGCTGGAATCAAAATTCTTGCTAACGGCAACATCGAGAAAAAATTAACTGTAAAAGCTAATAAATTCTCCTCTGCTGCAAAAGAAGCAATTGAGGCTGCCGGCGGTAAAACTGAGGTGATTTAATGTTTGCGACGATCTCCAATTTTATGCGCATAGGTGATATAAGGAGAAAGATATTATTCACCTTACTAATGCTAATTGTATTTCGGATTGGAGCATTTATACCGGTACCTAGTGTAGATGCAAATGTTCTCAAAATGCAGGATCAAGCGAGTTTATTTGGATTCTTGAATATTTTTGGTGGGGGCGCACTCCAGAACTTCTCCATTTTTGCCATGGGTATCATGCCGTATATTACAGCTTCGATTATCGTGCAGCTATTACAAATGGATGTTGTACCAAAATTTACTGAGTGGTCGAAACAAGGTGAAGCAGGTCGTCGTAAGCTAGCACAGTTTACTCGTTACTTTACTATTGTTCTCGCAGTGATTCAGGCATTGGGAATGTCTTACGGATTTAACCGAATGACAGGTTTGCAACTCATTAAAAATCCCGGTTTTGGCACATATATTACGATCGCCATTGTGCTTACAGCAGGAACTGCCTTCCTGATGTGGCTTGGTGAGGAAATAACAGCTAAAGGTGTCGGTAACGGAATTTCCATCATTATTTTTGCTGGAATTGTTGCAGGCATTCCAAATGCGGTAAACCAGGTTTATGCCCAGCAGTTCGAAGGTGCGGGAGAAGCTTTATTCCTTCGCATTATCGTTATGCTGCTTATCCTCCTTGCAATTGTTGCGATTGTTGTCGGAGTTGTTTTCGTACAGCAGGCACTACGCAAAATTCCAATCCAATACGCGAAGCGCATGGATGGACGCAATACAGTGGGCGGGCAATCAACACACTTGCCGTTAAAAGTGAATGCGGCTGGAGTTATTCCCGTCATTTTCGCGAGCGCATTTATGGTGACCCCGCAAACAATCACTACATTTTTTGGTTCGGGCGAAGTAGCTAGTACCATTCAATATATTTTTGATCATACGAAGCCAATTGGAATGATCATTTTCGTAGCATTGATTATTGCTTTCACATATTTCTATGCTTTTGTTCAGGTGAATCCGGAACAAGTAGCAGAAAACTTAAAGAAGCAAGGCGGATATATTCCAGGAATTCGTCCTGGTAATAATACGCAGGAGTATTTAACCCGGGTATTATACCGTCTAACCTTTGTAGGTGCTCTTTTCCTAGCGGGTATTTCGATCCTGCCGGTGTTTTTCATTAAGTTTGCCGGGTTGCCAGAGGCAGCACAAATTGGCGGAACAGGCTTATTGATTGTCGTCGGAGTTGCATTGGATACAATGAAACAATTGGAAGCTCAGCTAGTGAAACGTCATTATAAAGGCTTCATTAAATAATCAAGATGGTTTTAGGAACAAGTCGTTTGTTCCTGAATCCATTTAGAGGCTCGGGGGCGTTACGAATGAATTTAGTACTAATGGGCCTTCCCGGTGCTGGTAAAGGCACACAGGCCGAAAAGATTGTAGAAAAATATTCGATTCCACATATTTCTACTGGAGATATGTTTCGTGCAGCGATGAAAGAAGGCACAGAGCTTGGCTTAAAAGCGAAGTCATTTATGGATCAAGGTGAGCTTGTTCCAGACGAAGTGACAATTGGAATTGTTCGCGAACGTTTGAGCAAAGAAGATTGTAAGCACGGCTTTTTGCTTGATGGTTTTCCAAGAACCGTTGCTCAGGCAGAGGCACTGGAAAACATCCTTGCGGAATTGGAAAGAAAAATTGACTATGTCATTAATATCGATGTTGATCAAGAGATATTAATGGAACGTCTTACAGGTCGCCGCATTTGTAAAGAGTGTGGTGCAACGTACCATCTTGTCTTTAATCCGCCATCTAATGAAGGGGTTTGTGATCGCTGTAACGGCGAATTGTATCAACGCCCTGATGACAACGCGGAAACGGTTAAAAACCGTTTAGACGTAAATGTGAAACAAACACAACCATTGTTAGATTTTTATAGCGAAAAAGGCTATTTGAAAAACATCAATGGACAACAGCATATCGATCAAGTTTTTGCTAATATTGACACGCTGTTGGAAGGATTGAAATAATGATTATTTCAAAAACGCCTCGTGAAATAGAAATCATGCGCGAGGCAGGGAGAATTGTAGCTTTGACGCATCAGGAGCTACAAAAGTATATTCAGCCTGGGATTTCTACGAGAGAATTGGATGCAATTGCTGAAAATTTTATCAAGAAGCATGATGCCTCACCATCTTTTAAAGGGTATAATGGTTTCCGTGGGAGTGTTTGTGCTTCTGTAAACGAGGAACTTGTTCACGGTATTCCCGGAGATCGTATCCTTAAAGACGGAGATATTATCAGCCTTGATATCGGGGCCCATTACAACGGCTATCATGGAGATTCGGCTTGGACATATCCAGTCGGAACGATTGATGAAGATACACAAAAGCTTTTAGATGTCACAGAAAAGTCTCTCTATCTTGGCTTGGAGGAAGCAAACCCGGGTGAACGTCTATCTAACATTTCTCACGCGATTCAAACATTTGTTGAGTCCCAGGGCTTTTCAATTGTTCGTGAATATGTCGGTCATGGCATTGGCCAAAACCTACATGAGGATCCGCAAATTCCTCATTATGGTCCGCCAAACAAAGGACCACGTTTACGACCTGGCATGGTTCTTTGCATCGAACCAATGGTAAATGCAGGCAGCCGCTATGTAAGAACGTTGGCAGATAATTGGACCGTCGTTACAGTGGACGGGAAAATGTGTGCACACTTCGAACATACCGTTGCGATTACAGAAACAGGTTACGAGATTTTAACAAGAATTTGAGTGCAGGTGATCTAATTGACAGAGTCTGATTCGACTCCCCACATAGGTCAAATCGTTCTTATTAAGAAGGGGCGAGACGCAGGACAATTCGCAGTTATTATTCGGCAGATGGATGAACGGTTCGTCCTTATCGCGGATGGTGATAAAAGAAAATATGACAATCCGAAGAAAAAGAACATCCAACATCTTGATTATTGCAACTATGTTTCTCCTGAAGTTCGAAGCAGTATTTTAGAATCCGGCCGTGTCACGAACAGAAAGTTACGATGGGCACTTGGAGAGTTTGCAGATAAAGCTATGGATGATATAGAAGGGAGACAAAATTAATGGCTAAAGAAGATGTAATTGAAGTCGAAGGTAAAGTTGTTGATACTTTGCCAAACGCTATGTTTAAGGTAGAATTAGAAAATGGTCATACGGTGCTTGCTCACGTTTCGGGTAAAATCCGCATGCATTTTATTCGCATTTTGCCTGGCGACAGAGTAACAGTTGAATTATCTCCATATGATTTAACACGCGGAAGAATCACTTATCGTTTTAAATAAACATTGCACTCCGGACTACTAAGGAGGTTATACGAAATGAAAGTAAGACCATCAGTTAAGCCGATTTGCGAAAAATGTAAAATTATTCGTAGAAAAGGCAAAGTCATGGTTATTTGTGAAAACCCAAAACATAAACAAAAACAAGGATAAAAAGGAGGTGCGTTTATACAATGGCACGTATTGCTGGTGTAGACATTCCACGTGAAAAACGTGTAGTAATTTCTTTAACATACATTTTTGGAATTGGAAGAAGCACAGCTTCGAAAGTTCTAGCTGAAGCGGGTGTTGCAGAAGACACACGTGTTCGCGACTTAACAGATGAGGAATTGGATAAAATCCGTGGAATCATCGATAACTTAAAAGTTGAAGGGGATTTACGTCGTGATATTTCCTTTAACATTAAACGCCTAATGGAAATCGGTTCATACCGCGGGCTTCGTCACCGTCGTGGACTTCCTGTGCGTGGACAAAACACGAAGAACAATGCACGTACTCGTAAAGGTCCTCGCAGAGCGATCGCAGGTAAGAAAAAATAATAAGTAAAGGAGGTTGCTTTCTAACATGGCACGTAAAACTAACACTCGTAAACGTCGTGTGAGAAAAAATATTGAAACAGGTATTGCACACATTCGTTCTACATTTAACAATACAATCGTAACAATTACTGATTCTCAAGGGAACGCTCTTTCTTGGTCATCAGCTGGAGCTCTAGGTTTCAAAGGTTCACGTAAATCGACTCCATTTGCTGCACAAATGGCTGCAGAAACAGCTGCTAAAACTTCGATGGAACATGGCTTAAAATCACTTGAAGTAACGGTGAAAGGCCCTGGTGCTGGACGTGAAGCTGCAATCCGTGCTTTACAAGCTGCAGGACTTGAAGTTACAGCTATCAGAGACGTAACACCTGTTCCTCATAACGGATGTCGTCCACCAAAACGTCGTCGTGTATAATCGTTCTGTATAATTTATGTATTACTTGGGCATACTTTGGTAATATGTGAATTTATGTACGTACGAATCAATTCTTCATCCAGTTGTTACACAAGTGGGAATGAAACATGGGGAATTTCGGAAAGGAACTATCCGCTAGGAATCCGTTCCGATGTTTCGACGTTTTGAAGGAGGGTATATTTGAATGATCGAAATTGAAAAACCAAAAATTGAAACGATTGAGATCAGCGATGATGCTAAATACGGAAAATTCGTCGTAGAGCCATTAGAACGTGGTTATGGTACTACTCTAGGTAACTCCTTACGTCGTATTTTATTATCATCACTACCTGGTGCAGCTGTTACATCGATCCAAGTGGAAGGTGTTCAGCATGAGTTTTCAACGGTTGAAGGTGTCGTTGAAGATGTTACAAATATCATCCTTAACATCAAGAAGCTAGCTTTAAAAGTTTATTCCGATGAGGAAAAAACATTAGAGATTGATGTACAAGGGGAAGGTGTCGTTAAAGCCTCTGACATTATGCATGATAGTGATGTAGAGATTCTAAATCCAGATTTGCATATTGCTACATTAGGTGAAAATGCAAACTTCCGTGTACGGATGTCGGCTAAACGTGGTCGTGGTTACACACCGGCTGATCTAAACAAACGTGATGATTTGCCAATTGGTGTTATACCAATCGATTCGATTTATACTCCTGTATCACGTGTCAATTATCAAGTTGAAAATACACGAGTGGGTCAAATGACAAACTACGATAAGCTTTCACTTGATGTATGGACAGATGGGAGCATCGGTCCGAAGGAAGCTATTTCCTTAGGAGCAAAGATCTTGACTGAGCATTTGAACATTTTCGTTGGTTTAACGGATGAAGCTCAAAATGCTGAAATCATGGTCGAAAAAGAAGAAGATCAAAAAGAAAAAGTCCTTGAAATGACAATTGAAGAGCTAGATCTTTCTGTTCGTTCTTATAACTGCTTAAAACGTGCTGGAATCAACACGGTCCAAGAACTGGCTAACAAGACGGAAGAGGACATGATGAAGGTTCGTAACTTAGGGAGAAAATCTTTAGAAGAAGTAAAAGCGAAGCTCGATGACCTTGGCCTTTCTCTTCGTAAAGATGACTGATCTTGACTTATAAACAATATCAACAAAGGAGGGAAACTTGATGTCTTACAGAAAACTAGGACGTACGAGCTCTCAACGTAAAGCGATGCTTCGTGATTTAACAACAGATCTAATCATCAGCGAGCGCATCGAAACGACTGAAGCACGCGCTAAAGAACTTCGCTCGGTTGTAGAAAAAATGATTACTCTTGGAAAACGCGGTGATTTACACGCACGCCGTCAAGCTGCTTCATTTATCCGTAAAGAAGTAGCAAATGCGGAAACAAACCAAGATGCACTTCAAAAACTATTTGCTGACATTGCTCCTCGTTATGCTGAGCGCCAAGGTGGATACACTCGTATCATGAAGCTTGGACCTCGTCGTGGTGACGGTGCACCAATGGTAGTAATTGAGTTAGTGTAATATGCTTAAAAAGTTGAAAGGGCAGGGCATCTAGTTGTCTATTGCCCTTTTCTTCAAATTTAGGAAACGTATTTGGGGGCTTGCAAGCGGTTAAGCTGACCTCACGCTTCCTACGGTAAAAGTCATAAGCGAGCGTTACGATAGGCAACATTAGAGTGTCCTGTCTAGCTCCAAGCGCCTCCTTCCTCTATTTTAAGAGTTATATCCCGATGGGGAGTGGAAACTACATGCCCGGTTTCATGGAGTGAGGCGCGGGCTTTTTTCTTTTTGTAGGTTATGTTCGAAAAGTTCAGTTAAATAATAAATGTGTTTCAACACATGGAACAAAAAATCTCTAATTCTATATGCGAAATGCGTGATTGCTAGGAAGCATTTCTTGTGCATACGCTTTGCTAATAAAGTTGTGATTTTCGAGCTTCTTGCTCGTTTTTGAACACAAAAAATATAAAGTAAAAAAATGGGCAGTAATAAACTCCTTAGAGGAGGAATTAGATTGGCAACTCCTGTAATCACCATTGACAATATTTCCTTCAGATATGAGGGCCAGGAAACAGAAGCGCTGAAAGATGTCTCTTTCAATGTTGCAGAAGGTGAATGGCTGGCAATTGTCGGACATAACGGCTCTGGCAAATCAACACTTGCTAAAATTTTGAACGGCCTTCAATTTCCTAAAAAGGGTGCTGTCACAATTCAGGGAATTTCATTAACTGAAGAGACAATTTGGGATATCCGCAAATTGGTCGGAATGGTTTTTCAAAGCCCTGACAATCAGTTTGTAGGAGCGACAGTTCAAGATGATGTGGCTTTTGGGCTAGAGAATAACGGAATCCCTTACGAAGAAATGACAATCAGAGTAAAGGACGCCCTTAAACGTGTTCATATGTCTGAATTTCTTGATCAAGAGCCACACCATCTTTCCGGCGGACAAAAACAACGAGTGGCATTGGCTGGTGTCATCGCTTTACGACCAAAGGTCATCATCTTGGATGAAGCAACTTCAATGTTAGATCCGCTAGGGAGAGAAGAGGTTATTAAGACGGTAAAAGAAGTAAAGGATGAGCAAGGGTTAACGGTTATTTCGATTACACATGATCTTGAGGAAGCGGCTCAAGCTGATCGAGTGATTGTAATGAACAAAGGTCAGGTGTTTACAGAAGGCACGCCTGAACAAATTTTTGAGCTTGAAGAAGACTTAATTAAGCTTGGACTGGACATACCCTTTCCTATTAAAATGGCAAATGCATTACAGGATCGGGGATTAGGTCTCTCAAAAAGATATTTGACAGATGAAGAGTTGGTGAATGAGCTATGGACATTGCACTTCAACAAGTAGAATATAAATATCAAGCGAACACTCCATTTGAGCGACTGGCGATTCAAAATGTAAACTTATCGATTCCTCACGGTATGTTCATGGCGTTAATCGGTCATACAGGCTCAGGGAAATCAACTGTTCTTCAACACTTAAATGCCTTACTCATACCGACAAAAGGTCGAGTCGTTCTAGGTGATCGAATCATTGGTGCGGAAAAAAAGGAAAAAAATCTAAAGTCCGTTCGTCAAAAGGTGGGGATCGTTTTTCAATTTCCTGAACACCAACTTTTCGATGAAACGGTGGAAAAAGATATTTGTTTTGGGCCAATGAATTTTGGCGTTTCGGAGGAAGAGGCGAAGAATCGCGCTAGACAATTAATCATTGATGTCGGTTTACCTGAGGAAGTTTTGCAAAAATCACCTTTTGAATTATCGGGTGGACAAATGCGACGAGTTGCTATTGCAGGTGTGTTGGCGATGGAACCAGATGTACTTGTATTAGATGAACCAACTGCCGGGCTTGATCCGAGGGGTAGGACAGAAATTATGGATATGTTTTACCGTCTCCATAAAGAAAAGGGATTATCAACGATCCTTGTCACACATAGTATGGAAGATGCCGCAAAATACGCCGATGAAATCGTCATTATGCATCATGGCCAAGTGAAAAAGACAGGAGATCCACGCTCAATCTTTTCCAATCCCGAGAAGTTGTTAGAACTCGGACTTGATGTACCTGAAGTAGTTAAATTTCAATATATGCTTGAAAGCAAGTTAAACAGAAAGTTAGACAAAACATGTTTATCAATCGACGAACTAAGTGATGCTTTAAAGGAACTAAAGGATCGAGGTGAGTCATCATGATGGAAAAGATGATCTTTGGACGTTATATACCAGGACATTCATTCGTCCATCTACTTGACCCTCGCTCAAAATTACTATTTGTATTTGGCTTTATTTGTATTGTTTTTCTAGCAAATAATTTGTATACGTATGGATTGCTTTTATTATTTGTCATGTTTATCATCTTGCTATCGAAGATGAACATTCTTTTTTTATTTAAAGGGTTACGCCCAGTCCTTTATTTAATTATCTTTACGTTTATTCTTCAGCTTTTCTTTAATAGAGAGGGAGAATTACTATTTTCATTTGGCTTTATTTCGATTTATGAAGAGGGCCTGCGGCAAGCCATTTTTATTTCCTTACGGTTTTTCTTGCTCGTATTTGTCACATCGCTTTTGACGTTAACAACAACACCGATTACATTGACAGATGGTCTGGAAACCCTTTTAAACCCGTTGAAACGAGTTAGATTTCCTGTCCACGAGCTGGCGTTAATGATGTCGATCTCATTGCGTTTTATTCCAACATTAATGGATGAAACAGATAAAATCATTAAGGCACAAACAGCAAGAGGAGTAGAGTTTACAAGCGGTCCAGTGAAGGAGCGATTTAAGGCGGTCATCCCTTTGCTGATTCCTCTTTTCGTTAGCTCCTTTAAACGTGCAGAAGAGCTTGCAACGGCAATGGAGGCAAGAGGGTACCGTGGGGGAGAAGGAAGAACGAAGTACCGAATTCTTAAATGGCGACTGCAAGATTCAATGGCCATTGGCTCGCTGCTTTTACTCGCTGTACTATTAATTGTATTAAGAACATAGATGAGAGTTGATAGCAAATGAACCGTTATAAAGGGATCGTTGCCTACGACGGATCAGGCTATGCCGGTTTCCAAATTCAAACGAATGACAAGACGATTCAAGGAATGCTGGAGCATGCCTTAAAGAAAATGCATAAAGGGACGGAAATAAAAGTAATTAGTTCCGGAAGAACCGATGCAGGAGTGCATGCCCATGGACAAGCATTTCACTTTGATTCACCGCTTGAACTTCCGTCCGATAGATGGGTAAGAGCGGTTAACGGCTTGCTTCCCCATGATATTGCGATTCAATCTGTGGAGAAGGTTGAAGCAAGCTTTCATGCCCGTTATGATGTCACTGGCAAGACATATAAATACTTTTTGTTCACAGGAAAGATTAGGGATCCGTTTAACCGAAATTTCACAACCTATTATCCGTATCGGCTAAATATCGAACTAATGCGAGCGGCTGCTCAGTACTTCGTTGGGACGCATGATTTTACAAGCTTCTGTTCCGCAAAAACAACGAAAGAGAATAAAATAAGGACGATTACGGCGCTTACGATTGAACAACAGAATGATAACATCATTTTTACATTTACAGGTAATGGCTTTCTATACAATATGGTGAGAATTATCGTTGGCACCCTGCTTAATGTCGGGAATGGCAAGGTGAAGCCAACGGACATCCCAGCTATTATGGAGGCCTGTGATCGAAAACGGGCAAGCAAAACGGCTCCTGCCACTGGGCTATATTTATGGGAAGTGTACTATGACAACTAAACCTGGCGTTTAAATATTTTCTTGACTTTTCTTGTAAAAAGTTATAAAATATCCTATGGTATTGTTTTTAACCCCACGATAAGCCCCGGAAACTTATTGTGATGAAAATAAATACGAACTTGAAACTTTATATATTTGGGAGGGTAACAAATGCGTACTACGTATATGGCTAAAGCCAGCGAAATCGACCGTAAATGGTTTGTGGTAGACGCTGAAGGCAAAACACTTGGCCGTCTTTCAACTGAAGTTGCTTCCATCTTGCGCGGTAAACATAAACCAACTTACACACCGCATGTAGATACAGGCGATCATGTAATTATTGTCAACGCTGAAAAAATCGAACTTACTGGTAAAAAACTAACTGATAAAATTTACTACCGTCACACAGGTCATGTTGGTGGTATTAAAAGCAGAACTGCATTAGAAATGCGTACGAATTATCCAGAAAAAATGCTTGAGCTTGCAATCAAAGGCATGCTTCCTAAAGGTTCTTTAGGTCGTCAAATGTTCAGAAAGCTACATGTTTATGCAGGCGCTGAGCATCCACATCAAGCACAAAAACCGCAAACTTACGAGCTTCGCGGGTAATTAAAAGGAGGGCATTATATTGGCACAAGTTCAATACTATGGTACAGGTCGCCGTAAAAGCTCTGTTGCCCGTGTACGTTTAGTACCAGGCGAAGGCCGTATCATTATTAACGATCGTGAAGTAGAAGAATACATTCCATTCGCAGCTTTACGCGAAGTAATCAAACAACCACTAGTAGCAACTGAAACAGTAGGAAGCTACAATGTGTTAGTTAACGTAAAAGGCGGCGGCTACACAGGACAAGCAGGAGCAATCCGTCACGGAATCTCTCGTGCATTGCTTGAAGTAGATCCAGAATACCGCGGCACACTTAAGCGTGAAGGACTTCTTACACGTGACCCTAGAATGAAGGAACGTAAGAAGTACGGTCTTAAAGGCGCACGTCGTGCACCACAGTTCTCAAAACGTTAATATCGTTGTTATATCAACGTTTACAGCCTGTTTGGAAGTCAATTCCAAGCAGGCTTTTTTATTTAAAAAGGTACAAAAAATGAATAGTGACTGGAGTTAGAATTCACTTCCCACTGTTGGGAGGTTCACTATTTGTGTCTTTTAGATATTCAATTAATAAATGGTTTATATGATCGTCCCTTCTTTCTGTAAGGGGAGTATAGGTGTCCATTGTTGCTATTCTTGCATGTCCCCAATCTCATCTGAATATCTTTCATTCGAGCGCCAGCTGCAAACAGCATAGAAGCATGTGTATGTCTTAATCCATGAACTTTAATATTTTCTATCTTAAACTTTTTACATACTGAATCTAATAATTCATATCGATATGCTAAGCGAAATGGTTTTTAGTTAATCCTCGGAAACAAAAAATGTTCAATTTCAGGATTCCCATGATCATTTCTTAAGTCTTTGTTAATTAGTTTCTTTAATAAATTTGACAACACTATTATACTCTTCTACTTGGCTTCAATTATTTTTTTACAGATAATTAGGTTTATAAAAAGTTGAGATGATATGATGAAAAAATTTGTTCAATTATTTGTTGATAAGTGTTCCAGTTCTAAGTGTATCTGGTGATTACAAACAAAGGAAAGTAATTCAGATGGTAAGAAGAAAAGATTGAGATTCTTGAGTCTGCTGTTACACATGGCTTGATTACAGTAGTTGCTAATCATACAGAGGGCGCTTGATACTAAACATTCATAGCATTAATTGATCTAGATAAATTCATAGATGTTAAGACATTAATAATTATTAACGTGAAATTATCAGTTGAATGTGTGAAAATGGAAATGAATTGTTCAAAGAGGGGACAAGAGCAGAAATGGTTAGCCAAAATATACATTTGAAAAAAAGACATATTTTATTAATGGTGGGATTATTATTAATCATTTTATCGGGCTCCCGTATGCTCTGGATGAACGCCTTCCAAGATCTCTCACATACGCAAATTAAAAAGGGGCAGTTGGATTTACGGGATTGGTATGCAGATGATGGTGGAGTGCTTTTACTTGATGGAGAATGGGAGTTTTACCCTTCACAATGGTTGGTTGATGGTGAGCAGCAATCTAGTTTAGACGGAAAAATGCGAAAGTTTGTTCAAGTTCCAGGCAGGTGGAACGAGAATTTTCATGATAAAGAATCAACCCCGTATGGATTTGGTTCTTATCGATTACGAATATATGTAAATCCGGAAGAGAAGATGAATTATAGTGTGTATGTATCAAGCGTACGGAGCTCTTCGGAAGTATATGTCAACGGGAGATTATTAGCTCGGTCTGGGCGGGTTGGTGAATCAGAAGATGGATACGTTGCAAAAAATCTGCCGTATTCAACAACCTTCACTGCAGATGAAAATGGTGTCATTGAGATTGTGATTCAAGCGGCAAATTTTAAAGATGTTCGCCGAAGCGGAATTATTCGTTCGATTAAATTTGGTTCAGAGGCAGCGATGTCCAAGGAAAGAAACTTGTCCTTATCCATGCAGGTTTTAGCTTCAGTTATATTTTTGATGCATTCTATTTATGCCCTTGTGCTATTTTTCCTTGGGAATCGTGAAAAAAGGTTATTATATTTTTCTTTACTAATACTTTGCGTAACATTCATGAACTTAATCAGTAACGATGAAAAATTATTCCACTTATTATTTAATATTGGGTATGAATGGGATTTTCGGATCGCGAATGCGATAATTCCAATTGCTTGCTATGCATTGTTACAGTGCCTAGATCATCGTAATCTCCCTTATTGGCGTAGGATTAGTTCAGTCTATTTAATTATCAATATCATAATGGCAGCCATTACGTTGTTTTTATCCCCAGAGCAAATAATTATGTTGTTTCCTGTTTATTATCTTTTGGCTGGTATTGCAATTGTTATCACAATGCTTACGATTATCAAGAAGTTATTTTGTGATATAAGCGGGAATGTGTTATTACTATTTTCTATTATAGCCATCAGCCATCATTTTATTTGGATAATCTATTGGAGAGAAGCTGGAATAAGTGTTGTTCATTACCCATTCGATCTGATTATTTCTGTTGGTTGTTTTGCATCTATATGGTTTAAAGCTTATTTTAATATGCATATTGAAACAGAGAAGCTTGCTGCAAAATTACAAAAAGTTAATGAGCATAAGGATCAATTTTTAGCAAACACCTCACATGAATTTAAAAACCCGCTCCACGGAATCATTAACATGTCTCAATCTGTTTTAGCTAGAGAAAAACATTTGATACAGAAAAAAAGTGTCGATGAACTTGAAATGGTTTTAACAGTTGGCCAGCGGATGACACTGCTATTAAATGATTTACTTGATGCAGCTAGCCTACGGGAAGGTAATCCACGCTTGCAAAAAAAGGTCATTGCGATTCAGCCCGTTGTGACTGGAGTGCTGGATATGCTGCAATTCATCGTTGAAATCAAGCCGGTGAAAATTGTTAATCAAGTTCCGGATGATTTTCCTCCAGTGATTGCAGACGAGAATCGAGTCATTCAAATCGTTTATAATTTGCTTCATAATGCTGTGAAATACACGAATGAAGGGGATATTTACATTCAAGCAATGGTGAAGGATGAAAGAGCATTTATTACCATATCCGATACGGGGATTGGTATGGATGAGGATTTGCTTCAGCGGCTGTTTCGCCCTTATGAGCAAGCTTCTGATGTGACAATGATTGAAGATGGTTTTGGATTAGGCTTAAGTATAAGTAAACAATTGATTGAGCTGCATGGCGGAAATTTAGAAGTATCCTCAGCCCTAGGGAAAGGATCGAAGTTTACCTTTTCGTTAATGCTGGCTTCAGAGGATGAATACGGGGAGATTGGGAATGCAGCATCAATGAAATTTCAACACTCCACATTCCAGATGATGCCTGTTAATCATTTAATCGAGTCTGCAATCGATTTGGAAAAAGTGGAAGTCTTGACTACTGTAGATCAATCCATATTAATGGAGACCGATTCCGAACGCCTGCCCATACTAATCGTTGATGATGACCCGGTAAACCTGCAGGTACTTCAATCGATCCTACCAGTTGAACAATATGATATCACTGCTGTATCGAGCGGTAAAGAGGCGCTTGATATATTGGATGAAAAGGAATGGAATTTAGTTATTTCTGATATCATGATGCCACAGATGTCCGGATATGAATTGACTAAATTGATTCGTAATCGTTATACTCTCACGGAGCTTCCTATCCTGCTACTTACTGCAAGGAGTGAACCCAAGGATATACAAGCTGGTTTTTTAGCAGGGGCCAATGACTATGTGACGAAGCCTGTTGAAATGCTGGAGTTAAGATCAAGAGTAAGGGCACTTACGATTGTAAAGAAAGTTGTGCGAGAACAATTGCAATTAGAAGCTGCATGGTTACAAGCACAAATTCAGCCACACTTTTTATTCAATACATTAAATTCCATTATCGCTTTAAGTGAAATTGATTTAGATAAGATGAGTAATCTGCTAAATGAACTTAGCGAATTTTTAAGAAATAAATTTCAGTTTCAATATATTAATGAGCTGGTCCCGATCAAAGATGAACTAAATATCGTGCGATCGTATCTTAATATTGAACAGGTACGTTTCGGGGATAGATTAGAGGTGGTTTGGGAGACGGATGTATACAATGATGTGAATATTCCTTTCCTAACGATCCAACCGTTAGTAGAAAATGCTATAAGACACGGTATTATGCGACGCATTAGTGGTGGAAAAATTGTCATTAAGGTTTCCGTTCAAGGAGGGTATGCTAAGATTTCAGTTGAAGACGATGGCGTCGGAATGGATGAAGCCCAATTGCAAAGCTTATTAGAAAGAAAGTCAGGAAGACGAATGGGTGTTGGATTAATTAATACGAATCAGCGACTAAAACGGCACTTTGGAACAGGACTAGAAATTAAAAGTACACCAGATTTAGGAACAGTAGTATCCTTTATAGTGAGTATTTAGTATTTGGTTGCTATCATTAAAATGATGCTGTAAATAGGGTATAGAATATATAACAAAAAGTCCTTGTATACTTATGAGGGCTTTTTTTATTGTTTAAAAGAGAACGTAAGAAGTACGGACTTAAAGGCGCACGTCGTGCACCGCAGTTCTCAAAATGATAAGAACCCTGTTATATCAAAGTTTACACCCATTTAGACATTATGTTCAAATGGGCGTTTTTGTATAAAAAACAGTCGAAAAATCGAAAGTAAATGTAATTTTTCCGAAAAAAATTAATCCTTTCTATTAAGGTCCATTTTAACGCTATTTTTTTGGCGTGACCTGTATGGTTTATGACTGAGTTTTCTTTCTGCCCGTCATTTTCTCCTCCCCCTCCGATATCTTTGTTTAGTAACTTGCCATCGTTGTAATGATCTGTTCACATCCTAAATACTTGCTGAATGTCTTCCCTTGCTCTTAATACAAGTAGCATAGAAGCGTGTGTTACTGTGAACCTAATATTCTTCACTTTGAATTCCTACCAGCGAATGTAGATATTCATTCTTATATCGAACTAAATTGTTTTTTTATCGTATGGATGAGGAAACATAAACTTTTTGAGGTTGGGGTTATCGTTTTATTCTCTCAAACGCCAATTTAGTTTACGAAGAAGAGGATAAAGAATATACTTAGAGCTTTTAAAGCTCAATCTGTATAAAAATTAAAGGCACAGAATTAAATCTGCACCTTTTAATGTTACACCGTTTTTTTATTCCATAATCGAACATCTTACCAAGAAAATATTTTGTCTCGCTTAAATTGACATATTAAATGATAAAAACTCAGGCAGCTGTCGTTCATGCTTGTCGAGCATAATTTGTTCTGGCTTGATGCCTTGCTCACGCAGTACTTCAATGTTCTGCACGAGGAACTCGTCGCTGCCGACAACATAGAAGAGTCCATCCTTGTCCGCAGCAAGATTTTTCACTTCTTCATAGTAGTCTTTACGGTTATCGACGAACTGTGATGTAAACTTCTTGTCAGGTGCGGATTCAAAAATATTAGTGAATAAGAAATCTTTTGATGAATCGATGTTCAGGGAATGAATTTGATTGACGTTGTCAGCACGTTCAAAATACTCAAGTACAAGCGGTCTGAAAGTTGCCAGGCCGACACCTGATGATAGCAAGTAAACATTTTTGTCTTCTCTTTTTAGAGGTACATTCGTATGAGTTTTAAATATTGCAACTTCATTGCCGACTTCAAGATTTCTTAAAATTGCTTTAAACTCAGAGCACTGTTCTTTAATGCGTGTTGTAATGCCGATTGAATTTTCATGCGGTAAAGTGGAAATTGACATATGGCGAATCAGGCTGCGGTTTGGCTTATCCCCAGCATTAAAACCTTCTAGTGCGAAGTGGGTGTGGGAACCTTCTTCCCACGTAAAGCCTTCCGGACAGTCGAGTAAGTACGTTTTAACCTGAGGCGTTTCATCAATAATCTTATTTATTTTAGTCCAATATATTTGCATCATATATTCTCCTTAATCAATTATATGTGTTGTTACTATATAGTATATAACAATTGATAACAATTCTCAATTAAATGGATTGGATATTTCAGATAATTTATGTGATTTAAATTTACTACGATTTAGAAAGGAGTCTTGAATCTGAATTATTCATAGTTCCAAATTAAAAATCAGAATAAATCTTCCACATCAAAAAGACAAAGGATAAAATGAATCTTCTTGTCTTAAAAGTAAACCAAAGCAATTCCTTAAAAACGTGCTTACGGGAATAGCATCAGCTGAAGACTCGGCAAAGAAGCGATAGTTACCATCAGCGACTGTTATATGACCTGCTTTGTGTTTATGGAGGGGGTGTCAAAGTATTTTTTATCTTGGAAATTACACAATAGGCAATAAATTAATTCTAATCGGTTGACTATTGGTATTGTGTTTCTTTGATCATGTCAATTATGTCTAACATCTGCTCAAAAGTGGCTTAACAAGTGTTAAGAAATAGCTAGTTTCTTTTGCACTAAGCGGAATTTTTAACATTCAAAGATGCGGGTAGAGTTATCCGAAATTTTAAATTATTTCCTAGACAGAATTTTACTGATCTATTATATTAATAAATAATGAAGGGGGGAATTGTGTCGAAAAATAGGACTTAACACTTAATGTAAAATTGAATCGATGAATTGAAATGAATTTTCAGTGATCTATTAAGTTAAATTAGTTATACAGCCAGCAGATAATAGCAAATCGCCCAAACTTTAATAAGATCCCTTAGATACATCGATGGAAATACGATTTCCAATTATACAGGATGGGGAAATACTACAGGATTATACATAGATGAAGTGCATGGTTGATAGAAGGGACACAAATTTTTAATCCTAATTGTCCGCAATGACGGTTTATCGAAAGCGAAGCTGTTGAAGAAATTCATAAATTGTAAGCGAGTAGCAATGATAAATGAAGCTTTTTTAAGTTACATTATGGAGGGATCTTGTGACAGATTTTCGTTCTTTAGTAAATATTTTGTCCAAAGTGATCGATCAGGCTTACGAGGGTATAGCTGTCGTGGATAAAGATGGCTATATTATTTATTTTAATGAGACTTATTGCCGTATTAAGGGAATTAAAAAAGAAGATGCCATTAAAAGGCATTGTACAGAGGTGATTGAAAATACGAGGCTACATATTGTTCTTCAGACAGGTGTACCTGAAAGAGGCAAGCTACAAACGATCGCGGGACAAGAAATGATCGTACATCGAATCCCGATTTGGGAGAATAATAAGGTAATTGCGGCGATCGGGATGCTTGTGTTTGAGGGAGTATCTGAACTTCATGAAATATTACAACGGATTGAAAATGAACGCAAGCAGGGAGTTGCTAATAACGATACTTTATCCATGAAACAAAATGAAAGTGCTTACTTTGGGTTTGAAAAAATAATTGGAAAAAGTGAAGCAATTGTAGAGACCAAGCGACTCGCCCGCAGATCAGCCAAAACATTGGCTACTGTGCTCATTACCGGTGAGAGCGGGACGGGAAAAGAATTGTTTGCAAAGGCGATCCATAGTGCCAGTCCCTATCATAAAGGTAAAATTTTGAGCATAAATTGCGCAGCAATTCCTGAACATCTTTTGGAGGCGGAATTGTTTGGTTATGATGAAGGTGCTTTTACAGGGGCTAAAAAGGGTGGCAAGCCTGGAATGTTCGAGTTAGCCAATAATGGAACCTTATTTTTGGATGAAATTGGTGATATGCCGCTTCTGACGCAATCTAAAATTTTGCGGGTATTACAGGAAAAGGAGGTTGTCCGAGTTGGTGGAGTAAAGGCATATCCAATCAACACTCGCTTTATAGCTGCTACGAATAAAGACCTTCTTGAAATGGTGAAGCAGAGGCAATTTCGAGAGGATTTATATTATCGGCTAAACATTATTCCAATTCGACTGCCACCATTGCGTGAGCGCAAAGGAGATATTCCGCTTCTGCTTTCTCATTTGGTCGAGGAGGTTGTACGACGAAATCGACTGGAGCCGAAGCAATTTACAGCTCAGACGCTTACTCGATTTATTCAATACGATTGGCCTGGAAATGTACGTGAAATGATGAATGTTGTAGAACAACTTATAAGTCTTGTGGAGGGAAGAAGTGTCACACCGGAGGATTTACCAAGCGAGTTTGCATATCTTGATGATGCCATAATAACAAAATCGAAAGTATCTTATATGCATAAGTTTCAGTCTATCCAATCTGAGCAAGATAATCTTGAAAATGATCATGACCTGATTTTACAGGTATTGAGAGAGGAGAAAGGGAATAAAACAAAGGCTGCAAAACGATTAGGAATCCATCGATCAACGCTTTATGAAAAATTGAAGAAGATAAATCTGGTGGATTAGTACTGAGCTAGATGATTCATCGCTGTGTAAGAATTTCTGTAATCAGCAACATTTGGCAGTATTTCCGACAGTAGAGACACTAGCTATCCGACATTTTTATCCGACAGTCACCCGACAATGATCCGACACCTTCCAGCAACAATGTTGCTGGAAGGTGTTTTTTAGTGTCTAAAAAGTTGGCACAAATCTTGCAATATTATACTTACAAGAGCTTAAAACTGAATATTTACAAAAAGGTGGATGATTCATGCAGCAGATTTATCGATTTCAACCACTACAAACCGTTTTTTATGGTAACGGTTCTATTAGGAAGCTAGGTGAGTTGGCACGAAAATATGGAACAAAAGCAATGATCATCAGTGACAGCATAATGGAGGGATTAGGATATGTAAATGAATGCAAAGAGATTCTAGATAGAGTGAATATTCGTTCCTCATTATATTTAGGAGTGAATTCGGAACCTACCGATCACTATGTGAAAGAATCTTTAGCGCAATTAATAGAAGAGAAGTGTGATTTGGTTATATCCATCGGGGGTGGCAGTTGTATTGACACAGCTAAGGCGATTTCGATTCTTGCCACGAATCCGGGGTATATTGGTGAGTTTATTGGGTCAGCAAGAATTGCTGAGCAAACACCACTTCCGCATATTGCGATTCCGACAACGGCAGGCACAGGCTCTGAGGCTACAGATGTAACTGTTATTTCAGCAATGAAGACCGATGTAAAAATGATGATTAAACAGCCGGCCTTTTTACCAGTTGCTGCAATCGTTGACCCATTACTAACGATGTCTGCACCCAAAAGTGTAACGGCCGCAACTGGGTTAGATGCGTTGACCCATGCAATTGAGGCTTATATTTCCACCAAAGCACAGCCGTTAACAGATATGTTTGCAATTGCTGCTATGGAAAATATCATTCCGGCGATTAAAACGGTGTATAAAAATGGCGATGATCATGATGCAAGGGGAAAAATGGCGCTAGGGTCGATGCTCGCAGGTATTGCATTTTCCAATTCGTCGGTTTGTCTTGTACATGGAATGTCTAGACCAATTGGCGCATTGTTCCACGTCCCACATGGAATGTCCAATGCGATGCTACTTCCAGTTGTTCTAGAATACAGCATGGAGCATTGTATTGATCGTTTGGCAGTCATAGGGAAAATGTTTGCGGATGAGGATGCTAGAGGAGTGGTTAGAGATTTTGCAAATCTGGCAGTGGAAAAAATAAAGGAGTTGACGGCGTATTTAAACATTCCAAATCCGAAGGAATGGGGAATTGAAGATAGCGTTTACCAACAGGCGTTACCAAAGATGGCACGGGATGCGTTGGCTAGCGGCAGTCCGCAAAATAATCCGCGGGTTCCGACTACGGAAGAGATCATCGAATTGTATAAGCTTTGTTATTCCTATAATTTTACTAAAAAGGTCAACAATTAAGGAGGGAAAACGGTGGTTACAGCTACGGAGCAACAACTGCAAAATTTTATTAATGGTAATTGGATAAGTGCGGAATCTGAGGAAAAGGAGCCTGTATTTAATCCCGCGACAGGAGAGGTATTGGCCTATGTTCCGCTTTCAAGCAAAAGTGATGTAGATGCTGCGGTACACGCGGCAAAAGAGGCATTTAAGACTTGGAGCCAAACGCCGGTTCCTAGGAGAGCAAGAATTTTGTTCAAATATCATCAGCTCATCTTGGAGCATTATGAGGATCTGGCAAAGCTGATCACAAAGGAAAATGGAAAAAATCTAGAGGAAGCAAGAGGAGAAGTGCTTCGTGGTCTGGAATGTGTTGAATTTGCCGCAGGTGCCCCGACCTTGATGATGGGCTCCGTATTGCCGGATATTGCGACAAAAATGGAGTCTGCCATGTATCACTATCCGATTGGGGTTGTAGGGGGAATCACCCCATTTAACTTTCCGATGATGGTACCTTGTTGGATGTTTCCGTTAGCGATAGCATGTGGAAATACATTCGTACTCAAGCCTTCCGAGCGTACACCTCTATTGGCGGCAAGATTAGTAGATCTATTTATGGAAGCGGGTCTTCCTAAAGGTGTGCTGAATCTCGTCAATGGCGGCCACGATGTAGTTAATGGCTTGTTAGAGCATGGCGAGGTAAAAGCAATTTCATTCGTAGGTTCACAACCTGTTGCCGAATATGTATATAAAACGGCCGCGGCTTATGGTAAACGTGTACAGGCCTTGGCTGGTGCTAAAAATCACTCGATCGTACTTAAGGACTGCAATCTTGACAAGGCAGTGCAAGGTATTTTAACTGCTGCCTTCGGAAGCGCGGGCGAGCGATGTATGGCGAGTTCCGTTGTTACGGTTGAAGAAAGCATAGCGGATTTATTTGTAGAAAAGCTTGTGGATGAAGCCGACAAGTTGAAGATAGGTAATGGACTCAAAGAAGATGTATTTCTTGGACCGGTTATTCGACAAACGCATCTGGAACGGACAAAAAGATATATCGAAATTGGTGTAGAAGAGAAAGCTGAGCTAATCCGTGATGGAAGGAAAGATGTACAGGAGGATGAACAAGGCTATTTCCTCGGACCGACAATCTTTGATCATGTTAACCCTGAAATGAAAATTTGGCAGGATGAAATTTTTGCACCAGTGCTTAGCATCGTGCGTGTAAAAAACTTAGATGAAGCCATTCAGATTGCTAATAAATCAGATTTTGCAAATGGAGCAGTTATTTATACAGAGAGCGGTAAGGCAGTGCGCCAATTTAGAGAGACGATCGATGCGGGCATGCTTGGTGTTAATGTTAACATTCCTGCCCCAATGGCGTTTTTCCCATTCTCCGGTTGGAAGAAATCATTTTACGGTGACTTGCATGCGAATGGAAAAGACGGAGTGAAATTTTACACACGTAAGAAGATGATCACGAGCCGCTGGTTGTAAATAAATCTGGGAAGGTAGGGATAAAATTTGATTCGTGAGGGTAGATGTTGGAAAGTCAGCAACGAGGTGCCGATCGACGGTGCATTGTTAGAGCTGAAGTATGTTCACATGAGACTTAATGATCCGGATGAAATCGCAAAGCATGTCCTTGCAGCCATCAAGCCCGAATTTAGTAAGGAGTGTCAGCCAGGGGATATCTTGATTGCTGGAACGCGTTTTGGACACGGTAATCCGCATGCACAGGCCTTCAAAGGGATGTATGCATTAGGCATTGGAGTTGCTGCGGAATGGATGACTCGCGGTGCATATCGGAATTGTGTGATTGCAGGTGTCCCTTTTTTACCGGAATGTCCAGGCATTACAGAGTTATGCTCTGAAGGGGATCGTATTAGAATCGATTATTCTACCGGTTTGTTTGAGAACCTGACGACAGGTGCTTCAGCAAGTTATCAGCCCATTCCAGCGAAATTAAGAGAAATGATTCAGCTAGGAGGTTCAGGGAAGTATTGGACACAAAAGTTACAAACAGGGGGGACTGATGAGTGGAAATTTTAGTCATGGGTGCGGGTACAGTTGGTAGTATTATCGGGGGATATCTCACAGGTAGCGGATACAATGTGTTACTTGCTGATGGTTGGCAAGTCAATGTAGAAGTTCTGAATCAGAAGGGCCTAAAGGTATCTGGGACACGGGGAGAGCATTCCTTTCCGGTAAAGGCTGTTCTTTATGAAGAGCTCAAGGGGCTGAATAGAAAATTCGACCTGATATTTATTAGTGTGAAATCATATGATACCGCCGCATCTTTGGAAGCCATCCGCCCATTAATGGGACCGGAAACGATTGTAATCTCTACACAAAATGGGATTAATGAAGAGATGATTGCAGCTACAATTGGATCACAACATGTAATCGGTGCGGTGACTGAAATGAGCGGCTTTATGGGAGCACCTGGGGAAGTAGTGGAGACACGCATGGGTGGAGGTTTTGTCATTGGTGAGCTAGATGGACAAATGACATCCCGCGTCAATGATATTGCTTCTATTATGGCGGGAACAGGTCAAATTCAAATATCAGAAAATGTGTTAGGGCTGTTGTGGTCTAAGCTTCTCTGGAACAGTATGATGAATCCAGTTACAGCAATTAGCGGGTTGGGCACTGGTCGAATTCTACAAAATGATCTATTTCGAAAAATTGCACTAGAGATAGGCAAGGAAGGTTATACCGTCAGTAATAAAAGGAATATCCATTTAGAACCATTGACACTAATGGGGATCGACCCGAGAAGATTTAATCCGGGGCGACCGAAGGACGTGCAGTTAGAGTACGAATCGCTCAAGCAACTGCCGGAGCCCCTCGATAAAATGCCGTCCATGGCCCAAGATATTAAAAACGGTCGAAAAACTGAGATCGATTTTATTAATGGCTTTATCGTCGAAGCTGGAAAAATATTACGAATTCCAACACCGATTAATGAAGAGGTTGTCAGCATCATGCATGAGGTGGAATCGAAACGTCTAGTTCCCTCCACTCAAATATTGGATCAGTTGGCTAGCAAGTATTTGTAACGATTTTCTATAAAGGAGGTATTGTGAGTGGGAAAAGGACAAACATTGGCGCAAAAGATATTGGCAAGGCATGTAGACCGGGAAAGAGTAGAAATTGGAGAGGTTATTTTTCCGAAATTTGATTTCTACATTTGTCAAGAAATGCCTTTCCCTGAATTTTGGAAGGAAACCGAAAGTATGGGAGTTACAGAATTGGCAAATCCGGATCGCATGATTATTGTAGCAGACCATGAGGTACCTGTTCTAAGCATGAAAGGTCGAAATCGTTGGACACGAACGTTAGAGTTAATTGATCAATTGCGGATCAAACATGTGTTTAAACCAGGAAATGCAGGCATCCAACATTTGCTATTGCCAGAAAAAGGATTCATTTTGCCGGGCCATCTGACTTGTAGTTTTGATGTACATGCGCTCAATTTCGGCGCATTAGGCTGCTATCCCTTCACCGCCGTTTATGAATTTCCCGCAGTCATGGCGACAGGGACAATTTGGTTGACCGTTCCTGAAACGATCTTGGTTCATTTAGATGGTAAGCTTCCTTATGGTTGCGGCATTCGTGATTTGGCGTTGTGTGTGATCGGAATGATCGATGCGAAAATGGCCGATTCCCGTGCTATTCAGTTTACAGGTAGCGGTGTATCAGAGCTATCAGTAAATGAGCGGATGATCTTATGTGGTGTAATGACCGAGCTTGGTGTGGAAACAACATTGATTGAGCCTGATGAAAAGGTGTTTGACTACGTGGAAAAAGTCGCCGTAGAGCCATTTGTGCCACTGTATGGGGACAAGGATGCTAGTTATGCAGCCGAATATCATATTGATCTCGGTGAGCTGGAACCAATGATTGCGAAGCCGCCAAACCCGGACAATGTCGTACCGCTTCATGAGGTGGCAGGGCTCAATATCAACTCCGCATATATTGGTAGCTGCCAATCAGGTACGATCGAAGAGCTACGTGCCGCTGCCGAAATTTTAAAGGGACGCAAGGTTCATCCGGATGTCCCCTTGCTGATTGTTCCAAGCACACAAGAGACCTATCGACAGGCCGCAGAAGAGGGCCTGGTCGAAGTATTTGCAGCTGCAAATGCGATGATGCTTGGTCCAACCTGTTCGCCTTGCTTCGGTATGGTATTCCAAATGGAGAAAGGGGAGGTGCGCATTACGACGGCAACGCGTAATGATCGCGGTCGAATGGGTAGTCTAGAATCAGATATTTATTTGGCGGGTGCAAGTGTAGTCGCTGCCTCGGCAGTTATGGGAAAAGTTACAGATCCACAAGAGCTAATGGTATAGCGGTTACAACGAAGGGGGAGATCGTATGGCATTAGAAATTAGAATTATAAATACGGGCGATGTAGAGCTAGATGCAAGCCGCAATGTTTTTGGCCACAATCCTGGCACACTTACTAAGGTTCCGGTCTATTCATTCCTTATTTTAGGCGGAGAGAAGCCGATTCTTGTTGATACTGGATTCCATAGTCCGGAAGTCATGGCTCCACGAGGCTGTAAGGCATATCAAACGGAGGAACAAAAGCTGATAAATCAATTGCAGAAATATGGGCTTAAACCAAGCGATATCGGATACCTTATCCATACACATTGCCATATTGACCATACTGGTAGGGATATTGATTTTCCCGATTCTGTTATTGTTATGCAACGTAGGGAAATGGAAACATCTGTAACAGGGCTAATGGGGGGGGTCTATCGCTATGAAGATATCGCTTATCTTTTGAAGAGAGTGTACCAACCAGGTTCAGTTTGGATGCTTGATGGCGACTTAAGCGGGCCGCAAACGATTATCCCAGGCGTGAAATGTGTGTTTGCCCGCGGGCATAGCGAGGGCAGCCAATTCATCTATGTGGAAACTTCCAAAGGCACTGCTGTCATCTGTGGAGATGTAATTTATAATATTGAACTTCAAACCCAGCATTATCGCAAAATTACAGGAAATTATTGGCCAAGCGGTAATCATGTCTGGACGAAGAAGGATGAGGTTGCTGCGATTGCCAAACTTGTTGAAGACGCAGATTATCTACTTCCATCTCATGATTATGCCGTCATGGAGAAATACGGGGATCGAATTATATAACCCTATCTATATAGCAATTCAAATTACTATAACTTTAGACTATTGGGAGGTCGCCTGAAATGGAAAATTTAAAGTCGAAAAAATCAAACATATTATTGTTAGCGCTTTCCTTGGTGTTGTCGCTAGTACTGGGTGCGTGCGACGGTAGCAGCTCGAACGGCAATTCCTCCTCTAACTCGGGCAATAATGGAGATGGCTCTTCCTCTGCGGCAGAAGAATTAAAAATCGGCGTTGTAGCTCCCCTTTCCGGAGCAGGTGCGGCTTGGGGGATTGCAGTCCAAGCTGGCGCGGAGATTGCCGCAGATGAGATCAATGAACAAGGAGGTCTGGAGGTTAATGGGGTGACTCATAAAGTCAAAGTCATTCCATACGATTCCGAATATACGGCGCAAGGTGTAGTAACAGCTACAAACCGTCTCGTCAATATCGACAAAGTTAACTTTATTGTCGGTCCAATTGAGTCATCCGGTATTGTACCAATGCAAGAAGTAACGGAGCCAAATAAAGTCATCATTATGTCAGATACATTTACACCGAAGGCATTGTCTCCTGAGAAGCCGTTCACGTTTCGCGTTGAGCCAACAGCAGAAGAAATGGCAGGACCGATGATTCGCTGGATGAAAGAAAATTATTCCGAGCTAAAAACCGTAGCAATTATCTCACCTAACGATGAAACAGGTTGGGATATGGAAGAACAAATTAATCAAGCGTATGTTGCGGAAGGCTATGAAATTGTTGATTCCATTTTCTATGAAAGGGGTACGCAAGATTTCAGCACAATTTTATCTAAACTTATCCAAATGCAGCCAGACATTCTTGAACTTGGTGGGTCGTCCCCAGGAGACTCGTCCCTCATAGTAAAGCAAATTAAAGAGCTTGGATTCAAGGGGCAACTTGTAAAAATTGGCGGTGAGGCGACGAAGGAAATTCTTCAGGTTACTGGTCCAGAGGCTCTCGAGGGATTTTTGCACTATACGCCTACAGATCCGAACGAGCCTGGAATCGCCGAATTGACTGCTAAATTTGAAGCAAAGTACAACGGTGTAATGCCTGGTACAACAACTTACTTTTACGATGGTACACATTTGTTGTTCCAAGCAATCAAAGAGGCAGGAACTACAACAGATACAGAAGGAGTTGCACAAGCACTTCGTAAAATTGAAACGTTCGAAGGTGTGCTAGGCAAAAGCTTTTGGACTGGTATGGATTCTTATGGTATCAACCAGCAATTAATGACCTCTATATACGTTGGCTTGTTTGAAAATGGCCAAGTCACGGCAGTGCAAGTTCAATAATATGGCCGGGTCAGAGCCTCTCAATTATAATTACGTGGCTCTGTTCACCCTTATTAAAAGAAAAAGCACTTACTTGATGAACGGCTTGAATTGACCAAAGAAGGTGATGACACTGAGCAAAAAAAGAATTGCATTGATTTTAGCTTTTGTATCCATCTTGATCATTACGATTCTCCCAAATATTACTCATAGTAGCTTTTATACGTATCTATCTATTTTGATATTTATAAATATTATTGGTGCTGTTAGTTTGAATTTGATTATTAAAATGGGCCAGGTTTCCATCTCGCATGCAGCCTTTATGGCGATCGGTGGATATTTAACTGCAATTTTAGCCACACGTACTAGCCTTCCATTTATTGTTACCTTTATTATAACAGGCATTGTTGCTGTGATAATCGGGTTGTTAGTTGGAAGAGTCTTTCTTCGCTTACGGGGTGACTATTTTATCCTTGGTACGTTTGCATTCGGAGAATTTGTTACGCAAGTTATTATTAATAATAAGAAATATTTGGGTGGAGCTAACGGGATCACCGGCATACCGGCACCTAGAATGCCATTTGCATCGTTACCATTTACTGAACAAATTCAGTATTACTATTTAGCATTGATTGTCATGGTGATCATTCTTGTACTGGTATTCATGATTTATCGCTCACCAGTTGGCAGAATCCTGGATTCAATGAAGGAATCAGAGGATCTGACGCAGTCATTGGGGATCAATACCGTATTTTATAAAGTATTTATCTATGCAGTGGGTGGTGGCATGGTAGCTCTTGGCGGCAGTATTTTTGCATACTTCATGCACTACGTTTCACCTTTTGATTTTCGCTTTACAGAGGCGACCGGTTTTATTTTAATGAATGTAATTGGGGGACGCTTTTCACTTTTAGGACCAATTATTGGCGCAGTGTTAATCACTCCGTTGCCGGAGTTCTTCCGTCAGTTCGTACAATACCAAGTATTCTTATACGGGGCAGTCGTTGTCTTGTTTGTATTGTACATGCCAAGAGGGATTGTTGGACTTTTTGAGAGGAAAAGGAAAAAAACGACAGTGTCCAAGATCCAGGCTGCTTCTATTACATCAGGTAGTAACAAACAATAATTGGAGGTGCAATCAGCTGGTATGAGAGATCAAGGAATTTTACTGGAAGTTAACGGTATTACGAAGACATTCAAGGGCTTAACAGCGATAGACAGCGTATCTTTTAAGGTGAAAAAAGGTGAAATTGCCGGTCTGATTGGGCCGAACGGAGCCGGAAAAACAACAATGTTTAACATCATTACTGGGGGACTGAAGCCGGATACCGGATCGGTTATTTTCAAAGGTTCAAATATAGCAAATCTTTCACCGCATATAATTGTACGTAAAGGTATTGGAAGAACATTTCAGTCAACGCTGGCTTTCTCTAATGAAACCGTCTTGGAAAATATGACAAGGGCATGCATGTTTCATGAGGACATGCCACTGTTTAAGACGATTTTTGGTTTTAAGCAATCGAAATCATTGGTTGAAAAAAGTGTGAAAAAGGCGCTAGAACTATTAAAGTTTGTGGGACTCGAAGAATATCAGGACGAGGTCATAAAAGAACTTCCCTTCGGACATCAGCGGATGTTAAGCATCACGTTAGCGTTGGCATCCAATCCACAAATCATTTTGTTGGACGAGCCGGTGGGTGGTATGAATGAAGAGGAACGATCGCAGATGAAAGAGTTGATCAGGAGTCTAAAAGACAAGGGATTGACGATTCTGCTGATTGAACACGATGTTCGTTTTGTCATGTCTTTGTGCGACAACATTACGGTTGTCAGTTACGGAAAAAAGATTGCAGACGGAAACCCAGCAGAAATTCAATCGAATCCTGAAGTTATTAAAGCCTATCTCGGAGGTAGCTATGACTCTACTGCAAACGAATAACTTGTTTACTAGTTACAACGCCGTACAAGCGTTGAAGGGGATTTCGATCAAGGTCAATCAGGGACAATGTGTCTGTGTGATTGGCCGTAACGGATCTGGTAAAACGACTTTAGCCAAAGTACTCATGGGGCTGAAAAAAGCAGATAGCGGAGATATTATTTGGAAAGACAAATCAATTTTAAATGAGGAGCCCCACTTGGCCATAAGAAGGGGAATGGCGTTAGTTCCAGAAAATAGACGACTGTTTCCTGAGATGACGGTTGAAGATAATTTACTCATTGGCGCCTATGCTCGTCATAAGACAATTAATATCAAGGAGGAATTGGAACGGGTGCTTGAAATGTTTCCGATTTTGAAGGAGCGCTTCAAGCAACATGCATCCAACCTTAGTGGCGGCGAGCAGCAAATGTTGGCATTTGGACGTGCGTTAATGAGCAATCCAGAGCTATTGATTTTAGATGAGCCTTCCTTAGGTTTGGCTCCAATCATTATTAAAGAGATTGAATCTATTATTGAAAAAATTAACTCTCGGGGAGTTTCTGTATTACTAGTTGAGCAGAGTGCTATTATGGCGTTAAGCCTTTCATCTTATGGTTATGTATTTGAAAATGCGCAAGTAGTATATGAAGGACCGTCCGAAGAGTTGGCTCAAGATAAGCGGATTATTGACGCTTACATTGGTGGAGTGTAGGCATCTTGAAGAATTTGATATAGGTTAAGAAGACTTAGGTAGGAGGTAGGTTGCACGCTTATGGAACAACTTTTGGCTCAAGCTACTGTGAATGGTTTGTCATCCGGTATTTTTTATGTGTTGATCGCGCTCGGATTTACACTTATTTTTAGTATCCAGCGGATCATTAACTTTGCCCATGGTGAATTTTACACGATTGGTGGCTACTTGTACTATGTTTTCACTGTGCAAATAGGGCTTCCGATTTACATCAGTATTTTGTTTGCGGTAGCAGGCGGTATGATTCTGGGTGGATTTATCTCTAGATTCTACATTGAAAAAATTAAAGGTGACCCGTTGAATAACCTAATCGGGACGCTCGGCCTATCTCTCGTACTATCAAGCTTATTACTGATCATTTTTGGAGCAATGGCGATACCTCGTACACCAGTAATCGGTGAAGGTGTGACGTTTGATCTTGGATTTGTTGTCATTACCCGTACTAAAGTATATTTGATGCTTATTTCCTTTTTGGCAACAGCATTCTTCATGTGGATTATCATGAAAACATGGACAGGAAAAGCGCTGCGGGCAATAACTCAGGATCCGGAGATGGCTCTTGTACATGGCATTCAAGTAAAACGGTACAATACACTTGGTTTTGCGATCGGCTGTGGATTGCCTGCATTGGCGGGTGCACTGCTCGGTCCTATGTATTTGATCTATCCTTACTCAGGTGAGCAGGCGCTTCTTTACTCCTTTATCGTCGTAATTCTAGGCGGTCTTGGCAGTATTCCAGGAGCGATTGTCGGCGGACTCTTGATGGGCCTGCTTGAGGCGTACACAACTGTATTTATTAGCCCTCAATTCAGTAGCCTAATCGGTTTCTTCGTCATTATCTTGCTGCTCGTATTTAGACCACAAGGCTTATTTGGTGTAAGCGTCCGCAGATATTGAGTTAATAATCAATCGAAAGGTGGGGAGGATATGAAATTTCTGCGTTTTTTATATAAAGATAAACCTTCATATGGCATTGTGCAGGGTGATGAAGTTGTTCGAATTGAAGGCTCCATTTATTCTAGTTATGAAATGACGGAAGATGCATTTGCACTGTCCAACATAAAAGTGCTAGCACCCGTAATTCCAAACAAGGTTGTTGCGATCGGCCTGAATTATAAAAGGCATGCAGAGGAGGTAAATATGCCTTTGCCCACGCAACCTCGTGTATTTCTTCCTTCGGTGTCGGCCATTATTGGCACAGAGGATACGATAGAGTTAGTGCATCCAGAGCATAAAAATGAGCATGAGGGTGAACTAGCAGTAATTATCGGCAAGCGAGCTTACCATGTATCCGAAGAGGCTGCGCTTGAATATGTACTTGGCTTTACGTGTTGCAACGACATATCCGATCGAAATATCCAGTTAGAGGATGGAAAGCCTGCACGGGCTAAATCATTCCCTACGTATAAGCCGCTTGGACCTGTGATTGAGACGAATTTGAATCCTGATCATTTACAAATACAAGTAAGAGTCAATGGGCAGCTAAAGCAAGATTCTAATTCCAACGATATGATTTTCTCGGTTCGTCATTTAATCTCTTATATTTCACATCAAATGGTGTTGGAACCGGGAGACGTTATTATTACAGGAACACCGTCAGGCGTCTCTCCACTTACCGAAGGGGATCTTGTTGAGGTTGAAATTGAAGGTATTGGTGTATTGAGGAATCAAGTTGTTTTTAAAAATAATGGTGATAGCCCAAAATAAATGATAGTAAGTCAACAGCTATTAAAACTATTCAAATTACCTAAAAAGAGTGCTGTTTTGCAATAAATAGGAAAGTATATAATTTTGGCTTTCTCACGGTTTTGTGGTGGGCTTTAATTACACAAACCAGTAGAGTAGACCAATTGTAATCTATTACTTGATATAAGCATCTTGATACAAATTTCTATATAAAAGCCGTTCATAAAATTCATATTTATGAACACCTGTACAATAAGGTAAACATCATGCCATAACATAAAGAACGTAAGAAATATGGTTTTAAGGGAGCTCGTCGTGTACCGCAATTCTCAAAACGCTAAACCCCTTGGTACCATTAGGTTTTAGCCTGTTTGGAACTCGATTCCAAGCAGGTTTTTTCATCGTTTAGGAAATTATAAAATATTCGTTTGTGAATAACTTTTTAAAGAAGCGATTTACGTCTAGCTCCAGGCGTTAGTGCTTTTGTTCTTAAAAAAAGGTACAAAAAAATGGATAGTGACTGGAATTATTTTAATTACATTCACTACCGTTTCTATCGGGGGTCACTATTCGTTGGTTTTAAATATTTGATTAGAAGAAGTTTTAAATGCTTGTCACTTTTTTCCGACAGATGAGTATAGGTATCCATGGTTGTTGCTAATCTTGCATGCCCTAATCTCCTCTAAATATCTTTCATTCGGGCGCCAGCTACATAGAAGCCTAAGCCCATGAACTTTGATACAATGGTACAGAGAGACAGGTACATTATCCCAAAGTATGGTAGGACAACTAACCAAGTGTAATTTGGACTGATGACTCTAGAGGTCATCTGTTTTTTTGAAGATAAATTATAAAATGTAAGGTAAACTATATAAACAAATAAATAATGGAAGGATTTTTCGTGATGAATGGGCAGAATCGTGCTAAAGAAGGATCAACGAACCGGTATACTGACAAAAGGAATTGTCAAAAGTATTTTAACAAAGTCTAGCTTTCAACGACAGGGGATTAAGGTCGATTAGAGGATGGACAAGTTGGCCGCGCAAAAGAAATATTACAATAGAAATGAGGACATACATATGTTATCGTTCGAGGAAAAACTTAAGATTATTGAATCATTCCCGGAGCTTCAACGCAAGGATGTATCTTTAAAAAGAGTAAACTTTCATTATAACGACAGTGTCTTTGATAAAAAAATTGTCGTTCAGCATCTTCATCCAAATGGCAATGGTTTTGTATATGCCGGAAACCTTCAAAACTATGAGGTGAATGAAAAAGGATTTGTAAATATCCGTGATTTCTCTGAAGCTGATTTACGAAGAATCGTGAATGAATCTATACAATCTCTTTCAGCCAATTCTCCTCTAGCGAGGGAAAATGCCATCATTGGGGAAGGACAAGAAAAACGCTGGGTGAATGATGAGGGTCAAACACTGCTCCTCGTACTTGAGGACGAATGGTGGAATGTCTACTCCGGCTTAAACCTAGAAGCTGCATTCGGTTCCTATGATGAAGCCGAGGACTATCTCTTTGAAGAAGGCTTTAGACTACAATAAAGGAGTGCCTCGAGTCCAAGAGCTGCCCAGGTAGGACAGAGGGACAGGCCGACTGTCCCTCAAATGATCAAGGATGGAAATGAAGTATAGAAGCTTGCTTTTACGCCAATTCAAAAAGCCATAATCACCGTTATCAATTCAAAAGAAAAACCATTTCCCTTGTAGGGAGACGGTTTACTCTCTCATTTATTTAAAACGTTTGCTTCAGTGATTTGTTCCTTTACCGTTTTGCGTTTTCAAGCAGTACCAAGATGGACGAACATACTTACTATACCAACCCATACAAGGACAGAAACAGGAGTGTTCCATGTTAATTCTTTCCCAAAGAAGAACAATTCTCAAAGCCCTTCTACCATAAATCGCATTGGCAACCAGGAGTAAATCCAATCTTGGTAAAACGAAGACATCATTTCAAGTGCCAATGCCACTTTGCTTGAATATGTACTTATATTAATTTCTATTACCCAAAATTCCACTTTAAACTTGTTATAAAAAGACGTCTTCTGTTATTCCACAATCAGGCCTTGGCGGACTCAAGACATTCATCTGTAAGTTGCACTATAAACAGAAATAATTGATAAAGTATTAGAAGGGGCGAAAGGAGACCTTTTCATGATACAAAAATTAACAGCCGACAATCATAAACAACCATTTAAAGGGCCATTTACTATTACTCGAATTCAACCCGGTGCCATATTTATAGGGGAAAAGGGGGATACTGCGTTTGGCCCTTTAAGTATTATTGATCATGCCTTAATGAAAAAGGGAGTAACAATAAAAATGCATGAGCATGTGAATGACGAGATTCTCAGTTATATTTGGCAAGGCACGATGTATCATAAAGACTCGACTGGTTTAGAAGTAGCAGTATCTCCTGGAAACCTAATGATGATGAATGCGGGATACAGCTTTTGGCATGAAGAAAAGGTGAAAAAGGATCAGGTAGAAATGCTTCAAATTTTTATCCGACCAAGGGAAAAGGATCTTGAACCAATTATACAGTTTCATGAAAAAGCTGTTGCGAATCGGGAGTGGTATTTAATGGTGGGACCAGAAGACAGTCATGCTCCACTCCACGTAAGACAAAATGTGTATATTTTAGATGCCCATCCAAAAAAGGGAGATAAACTAAAAGTCCCTGTATATCAAGGGCTCCAACCATTTTTATATGTTGTGGATGGAGAAATTAGTATTAATGATTTAAAGCTGAAAAAGCAGGAGGCAATAATTGACTTGGATCATCCCCTTCCTCCTATTACAGCAACGGAAGACTCAAGCGTTGTACTATTTTTTGTTGACATGAAGGCGACCATGTCGATGTTAGGCACAGTCAGTGGAAATAGGAAAATCCAATAAGAACCAGACTTTATATTAAATAGAACAGGAGTAGCGATTTAAGCTACTCACTTTTCCATTTAATAAGCGATGGTATTAAACATTCATAATAAATTTTACGGATTCCTTTACTTTATCGGACCTTTAGTAATCTCGGTAAGTTTGGAATTAATAGCAAAGACTTTTGCGTTGATGTCTGTGACTCCAAAGCTAGCTAGTCTTTTAGAGTGCATATCTAAATATTTTTCAGCTGTTTCTGTTGTTTCGAACATGTAAATTCCACCAGCTTCATTTGTTTCCGGATTTTCAGTCCAAATTTTCCATATGAATCCATCTTCTTCATTGATACTCTTGGCTAAATCAGTAAACGCCTCCGCCATTTCATCCCCAAAAGGCCCATTCATTTTAAAATCTACTTGTAAAACATATGACATGTTTCATTTCCCCTTTTATTTTGTCGTTGTAAAATATAATTCCCCCATAATTTCCGATTTATCGAGAAAGTTCAAATACTAATCTATAAAAATCTGTAAATAAGGGAATAAGAACGTAAAAATGGTCTTAAAGGTGTTCGTCGTGTGCCACCTTTCTTAAAACGTTAGTTTATTCTAGTCAAAACTCCCAGACATTGTTTTGGGGTCTTTTTCTTCTTATCTGGTACTTGGGCTTCGAAAGTAATATGCAAGAACTAAGGGTGAGAAAAATAATAAAAATAAATAAAAAATACTTGTGAAACACTTCACAAATTCGATGTGCTCATATATAATGATATTTAAGTTAGCAACATTTCTTTTTTTTATCATCACTTGTGAAAATATTCACAAGTGAAAAAGGCAATAAAAAAGTATAGGAGGGATTCACATGGCTTTAGCAGAAAAGGTTTTGGATGAAAAGAAAAGTGTGTCGTCGATGATTAATGTCTTAGTAGAGAAAGGGCGGAAGGCGTTAAAAGAGTTTCAAAAGTTGGATCAAAAAGCAGTAGATGAAATTGTGAAGGCGATGGCTGTCGCTGGTCTTGATCAACATATGCCGCTCGCGAAATTGGCGGTAGAAGAAACAAAACGTGGAGTATATGAGGATAAAATTATTAAAAACCTGTTTGCGACTGAATATATTTATAACAATATTAAGTACGATAAAACCGTTGGGATCATTCATGAAAATGAGCGAGATGGCATCATAGAAATCGCAGAACCAGTCGGAGTGATTGCTGGAGTTACGCCTGTGACGAATCCGACATCGACGACTATGTTTAAAGCTCTAATTGCAATGAAAACACGCAATCCCATTATTTTTGCCTTTCATCCATCCGCACAAAAATGCAGTAGTGAATCGGCAAGAGTCGTCAGAGATGCCGCGGTCAAAGCGGGTGCACCAGAAAACTGTATTCAATGGATTGAAGTCCCTTCTGTGGAAGCGACAAGGCAATTGATGAATCATGAAAAGGTGAGCCTAATTCTTGCAACAGGTGGAGCTGGAATGGTGAAATCCGCGTACAGCTCAGGAAAGCCAGCTCTTGGTGTTGGACCTGGTAACGTTCCTTGTTATATTGAAAAGACGGCTAACATTAAACGTGCTGTTACTGATTTAATATTATCGAAAACATTTGATAATGGAATGATCTGTGCTTCTGAACAAGGAGTTATCATCGATAAAGAAATTTATGATGAAGTGAAAAATGAATTGATTCATCATAATTGCTATTTTTTGAATAAGGAAGAAATTAAAAAGCTAGAAAAATTAGTTATTAATGAAAACGCATGTGCGGTCAATCCTGAAATTGTTGGAATGCCCGCCGCTAAAATTGCTCAATTGGCAGGCGTAAATGTGCATGAGGACACAAAAATTTTGATTGCTGAGATAGCAGGGGTTGGTCCAGAATTTCCTTTATCACGTGAAAAATTAAGTCCGGTTCTTGCATGTTTTAAAGTGAGTTCCCTTGAGGAAGGATTGACAAGAGCGGAGGAAATGCTTGAATTTGGAGGAACTGGTCATTCAGCTGTTATCCACACAACAAATGATGAGGTAATCCATGAATTTGGCCACAGGATGAAAGCGGGACGTGTCATTGTCAATGCACCATCTTCACAAGGAGCCATTGGTGACATCTATAATGCGTACTTACCATCATTGACGCTTGGATGCGGCACGTATGGTGGAAATTCAGTATCTACGAACGTAGGAGCGACACATTTGATGAATATAAAGACGGTAGCAACTAGAAATAACAATATGCAATGGTTCAAAGTGCCACCTAAAGTTTATTTTGAAAAAGAATCGATCCAATACTTGGAAAAGATGCCCGATATAAGTAAAGCTTTGATTGTGACAGATAAAGGTATGGTTGATTTAGGATATGTGGATAAACTACTTTACTATTTACGAAGACGCCAAAACTACGTACACTGTGAAATTTTTTCAGAAGTGGAGCCAGACCCAAGTTTTGAAACGGTGATGAAAGGTGCAGAAATGATGCACCATTTCCAACCGGATGTCATTATCGCACTTGGTGGGGGATCTCCAATGGATGCGGCTAAAGGAATGTGGTTGTTCTATGAATATCCAGAAGCAGACTTTCATGGTTTGAAACAAAAGTTTTTAGATATTAGAAAAAGAATCGTGAAATATCCAAAGCTCGGGCGGAAAGCACAGTTCGTAGCGATTCCCACAACATCTGGTACAGGTTCTGAGGTGACATCTTTTTCAGTCATTACAGATAAAGAAACAAATATTAAATATCCATTGGCAGATTATGAATTAACTCCGGACGTAGCAATCATTGATCCACAATTCGTTATGACGGTTCCAAAACATGTAACAGCCGATACGGGAATGGACGTTTTGACGCACGCGATTGAAGCGTATGTCTCCGTCATGGCCAACGATTATACAGATGCGCTTGCAATGAAAGCTATACAGCTCGTATTTGAATATTTACCAAAAGCCTACCATAAAGGCAGCAATGAACTTGCTCGTGAGAAAATGCATAACGCTTCAACCATTGCGGGGATGGCATTTGCGAACGCCTTCCTTGGAATCAACCATAGCCTGGCCCATAAGCTTGGAGCTGAATTCGGAATTGCCCATGGAAGATCTAACACGATTCTTATGCCCCATGTCATTCGATATAATGCAACAAAGCCAACAAAGTTTGCAGCATTCCCGAAATATGAACGCTATAAAGCGGACGAACGCTATGCAGAAATCGCCAAAGTACTAGGGTTGCCAGCCCGGACAACAGAAGAAGGGGTTGAAAGCCTTGTTCAGGCGATCATTGAAATGGCACTCGAACTGGATATTCCAATGAGCATCGAAGCAAACGGCGTTACGAAAGAAGATTTTGAAAGGAAAGTCGATTACTTGGCGGAACGTGCCTTTGAAGATCAATGTACAACGGCAAATCCAAAACTTCCGCTCATTACCGAACTAGCGGAGATTTATCGGCAAGCTTTTAACGGAGTGTAATTGTCGCTTGATAGGTGATTGTAAATAAACGTATACAAAGGGGAAAGGTGGAGATCTAAACGTGTCGTTTATCTCCACCTTCTTTTAAATTGATGTATATTATTCACTATACCACTTTATTCCCATTCTTAGCGGAGGATGTTTTAAAGTGAATGAGATGGGAATATAGCTAATAAGCTTGTCGACGAGCTGATAGGAATTAAATTCAAGGAGGATGTTATTCTTGGCTAACCGAAACAAACGCGACCATCAAAACGATAATGGTAAAATGACTGTGGAAGAAGCAGGCCGCAAAGGTGGAGAAGCTACCGCTCGTAATCACGACCGAGAATTCTTTGAAGAGATTGGCAGAAAAGGCGGAGAAGCGACTGCTGAAAACCATGATCAGGAATTTTACGAGGAAATTGGTCGCAAGGGTGGAGAAGCCCGTGCAAACCAAAGTCGCGATCATGATGACAATAAAATGAGTCGTCAAGAAGCGGGACGTAAAGGCGGAGAGGCACGGGCTAGACAACGAAAAGATAATAATAAATAATGGGCGTAATCCACTTATAATATAACCTATAAGATACCTTTGAATCGAATGAAGCGATTCAAGGGTATCTTTCTGTATGCTTGTCTATTTCGTGAATAATTCTCACTTTCCATTGTATATTGTGCAAACCAAGTATATATTAAGAATAGAAAAAAAAGGAAAAGGAAAGTGAGAATGAAAACATATGCAGCTTCTGCTAGTTTGCAGCTGTTGATTTTGTCTGTAATGGAAAAGGTTTATATGGATATACCGGTTAAAGAAGACAATTGTGGTATCAATATGAGCTATAATTTTGTGAGTAAAACGATTGGTTATGATCCTAAACGATTAGTATCCGCACATCAAGAAATGGCTCCTTTTTGTTCGTTGCAAACATATGTAAAGACGATTACTTTACACGAACTGGGGCATGCGCTGGATCAGAAAGCACTGGATGCCTCTTTAACGAGGACGTTAGAAATATTTACGATGAAGAAAAATTATTCTATGCGTCAAATTTTTAGCAAGCCTGAGTTGTTTGCAATGTTAATAGAGGAACATGAGATGAATATAGCCTTTGAGGAAACTGCATGGGTTAATGCAGCCGCATTAAATGAACGGTTTCATATAGTAAATTTTGATGATTTTGAAGTCATTAGGAAAATGAGTTTAGCTACTTATAAAAAATTATACTTAGAAGCCGTGAAGCTCTGTGAGAAATTATTAAGCGTCCAAAAAGTTGATCCCGTCGCATAGATGGCCGTTCGCAAAGCCACTGAAAAACATACATTTTAATATAACTTTCTAGGCGACATGTTGTTCAAAATTGAACAATAGTCGCCTTTTATTTATTTTCTCAAAAATAATATGTAACTAATTCCGTAACTTTCTTTGTTCTTCAATGTATTTTTAATGGGAAATATATTGCCTTAGCCTGACCAAAAATTATTCTCTAAGTTAATTAATTTTAATTCCTTGTTTTCGATTTACCACTGTAAAAATGAATTCGCCGGTTCGACTGGCACATCGGCTACTCCTGAATGATGCACTGGCTTCCCTCTATTGATTGTTTCAATTGACGCGAGGCCTAGTATTTTCTGGATGATGTTTCGTGTGACCTAAAGAGTGCGAGCATTCAAATATTAAACGAGATACAGCCGAATATTGATTTTAAAAATCATCATCTTAGCTTATCCGAAGCAACTCAACAAACGCTTACTCGCAAAAGCGGTTGGGTTCAATTAATCGATTTAAACGGAAAAGTAGTAGATGCATATGGAACAAGCAATCAGCCGACGCATTATTCCGTGCAAGATCTTATTTTATTATCACAAGATCAGCAGGATTTGACGGCTACGTATTTTGATCAGGAAACAAGGCAATTCATCATTGTGGGGACATACGTACGAATGCACACACAAGCTTAGAAGAAAGTCTATATAAAACGATCAATCATAGTCTGTTCATTATTTTTATCGGATTTTCGACAGAAGACTCCTACTTCAAGGAATGTGAAGGGCGTAGCCCAATGAGTAAGTGGGAGATGAATGGCGTTAACGATAGTCAAAATTCACATCATTGTGTTAAAATAGAAACAAACGTTCTTTGAGGTGAGGTGAAAACAATGTTAGTCAATAAAGCATATACATTTCGCATCTATCCAAACAAAGAACAAGAAATACTGATTGCTAAAACAATCGGGTGTTCCTGTTTTGTGTTCAATCACTTCTTGGCAAGGTGGAACATGGCTTATAAAGAAACCGGAAAAGGATTAACGTATAACACTTGCTCTTCCCAGCTAACACAGCTTAAAAAGGAATTCGTATGGTTACAAGAAGTTGACAGCATTGCGCTTCAGTCCTCGCTCAAAAACTTAGCAGATTCATATACTCGATTTTTTAAGAAACAGAATAAAGCCCCACGCTTTAAGTCTAAAAAGAACAAGGTTCAATCGTATACAACTAAGCATACAAACAATAATATCTCCATCATTGGCAACAAAATCAAGTTACCCAAACTTGGGCCCGTTACGTTTGCCAAAAGTCGTGGAGTAGAAGGGCGTATCCTCAGCGCTACAATAAGGAGGAACCCAAGCGGGAAATACTTTGTATCTATCCTTGCAGAAACAGAAGTACAAGAAATATCAAAAACGGGCTCCTCTGTTGGTGTAAAAGACTTTGCCATTCTTTCAACTGGTGAGGTATTTAGCAACCCCAAATGGTTTCGCACGTTGGAAAGAAAGTTGGCTGCTGCACAGCGTGTTCTTTCCAGACGCCAGCAGTTGGCTTTGAAACGGAAATGCAAACTAAGCGAAGCAAAGAATTATCAAAAACAAATGCGTAAAGTCGCTCGTATTCATGAGAAAATCACGAATGCAAGAACAGACTACTTGCAAAAAATTTCTACCGAAATCATTAAAAACCACGATGTCATCGGTATTGAAGATTTGCAAGTATCGAATATGTTAAAAAATCGCAAATTAGCAAAAGTGATTAGCGAAGCTTCTTGGTCACAATTCAGAACAATGCTAGAGTACAAAGCAAAATGGTATGGCAAACAAGTCATTGCTGTATCAAAGACCTTCGCTAGTTCCCAATTGTGTTCAAGTTGCGGATACCAAAACAAAGACGTTAAGAATCTTAGCCTTCATGAGTGGAACTGCCCCTCCTGTGGCGCAAATCATGACCGGGATATGAACGCAAGCATAAACCTTAAAAATGAAGCGATAAAACTTCTAACCGCAGGAACTGCGGGGATAGCCTAATCAAAAACTGGCGGATACGCGAGTGTTCTTAGGAATCTCCCACTTCAAACAACCCGTAAGGGTGTTAAGTGGCGAGTAGTTCAACTTCCTTGACCGGTATTTTGTAAACTTTATGGAACACAGACAAAATCAACTTTAGAATACTGACGGAAGACATATATATTGTCATTCTCATTTTCCTTTAAATCTTTATTTTAAATTAAAAAATATGCGATTTAATAATAAACAATAGATGTGAAAATGATTCATAGAATGGATGAGAATAGCAAATAAAAGGTGCTCTTGAATCATTTCATTGATTCAAAAGCACCTTTTATATCAAGCTATATAGTGAACGATACTAGGTTATTTGTCGTTATTTTTACGTTGTCTTGCACGAGCTTCTCCGCCTTTGCGGCCAGCTTCTTCTTTACTCATTTTGCCATCATTGCCGTTGTCATTGTGGCTTTGTTCTGCTCGTGCTTCCCCGCCTTTTTGGCCAATTTCTTCGTAGAATTCATGACCATGGTTTTCAGCAGTGGCTTCTCCACCTTTTCTTCCAATCTCTTCATAGAATTCGCGGTCATGATTCCGAGCGGTTGCTTCCCCGCCCTTACGTCCAGCTTCTTCCAGCGACATCTTACCATTATTATTTTGGTCACGATTTTTACGGTTAGCCATTATAGTAAATCCTCCTAGTTTGTTTTACATTAGCTCGTCGACAAGCTTAGTGGTAATATTCCCCCTATATTCATCCTAAAACACATACGGTTAAGAATCGGTAAAAAGGATCACAAGTTTACACAAATATCCAATTTTTTATGTTATTGAACTACTACTTTAATATGAATTCAACGACTTGCTATGTATTGAGAGAACAGCCAAACAAGGCTGTTATTTTTTTATGAACATACTTATACAGAAATTAGAGTGGGTATAAAGGGAATTCACAATATCAATAACATGCTCGTTGCAACTTAATATACTAATTATATGCAGGAAGATTGGCTTAACTTTAAAAGGCTCGTTTACTTTTTGTAATGTTTGAGTTGACCGAATTCTATCCTAATATAATGTGGTGATATCAGGTGGAAACCGATTTTGTAAGTCAATATATGTTTCAAAATTTACAGGAGAGGAATTTAACGTTTGAGCAGGTGTTTGAGCGAATCCTCCGGTTTATGAATAGGGAACCTTCCGGGAATTATCGGCTAATGGTTGGGACCGATTCACAAGTTCATTGCAAGAAGACGGTTTTTATTACCGGTATTGTAATTCAAAATGAGGGGAAGGGGGCGTGGGCCTGTATTCGAAAGGCAATTGTCCCCCGAAAAATGCTTCAATTACATGAGCGGATATCTTACGAAACCTCATTAACTGAAACAATTGTTTCAATGTTTACGCCAGAGCGGAAAAATCAAATGATTGATATTGTACTTCCAAATATTTATCGAGGCGCGACTTTCACGATGGAAGGTCATTTGGATATTGGGGCTGGAAAAAGAAATAAAACACGGGAATATGTAAAAGAAATGGTAACACGGCTAGAATCAATAGGAATTGAGCCAAAGATTAAGCCGGATGCATTTGTAGCATCTAGCTATGCAAATCGTTATACAAAAAGATAAAACGGAAATCGCTTAAATGTAAATAATGCTCATTTTAAAATCGGCTTTTTAAAGTCGATTTTTTGATTTTAGGAGTTTTCAAAGCTGATACTTGCGATCGACGTTAAACACTAATAAAGGCAATAACTTGAATCAAGGAAACAACGAAAAAATAGAATCATTTATATTCCGATGATTGACTTGAAAAAGAAATGGAACTACAATGTGTAGTGTGGGGGTGATGGGTGATGAAGATTAGAAAGTTTAAAATAAATGAAAGTGGCTTGAATCGTTTTTTTGGACCCCTTGAGGCAAAAATTATGGACATCTTATGGAACGGGGAAGAAATGACGATTAAAGATGTTCAACTTGTTCTTGAACGAGAGAAATTGACCAATTTCAACACGGTCATGACGGTCATGAATCGATTAGTTGAAAAGGGGATTCTTCAAAAAAGAGCAGAAGGAAGATCATCTTTATATAAACCGATACAATCGAGAGCGGAATTTATAAATAGGCAGTCAAAAGAAATGACAAATGAACTGATGGATGAATTCGGCACTGTTGTCATTAGTCATATGCTTGACGCACTTGAAGATGCGGATGATGATCTTGTCGCTAAGCTCGAGGATAAAATTAAAGAATTGAAAAAGGATATGTAATCTATGTCTAAACGTCAATCATCTCTTATATTTGTCCTATCACTTGTCATTTCAGGGATTATTTTGCTTCAGATGGGTTTTTACGTTCTTTCCATATTGGCAGGCTGGAACATGAAGTTCAATCTCATTGCCGTATGTCACAGTTGGTTAAAAGCAATTGGGCTTTCTTCCCTTAAATATGTACTTGATGGGCTTGTTATTTATACGTTGTTATTATTATTATGGAAAATTGGCTCGCAATTCATTCAAACCGCGAGAATGAAAAGACGATTTCAGCCGTACAAAGAGGCCAATCTTACGACGGAATTGAGTCAAACATACGGAAGCGGAAAAGAGGAAATACTCGTTCTTTCACATCCTACTCCAATGGCGTTCACGATGGGATTTGTTAATCCTAGAATCATTGTTACAACAGGCTTAATCCACTTTTTAACACAAGAGGAATTAAAAGCAGTCATTTCACATGAGATGTATCATAAAAAAAATCGTGACCCATTAAAAGTCTTTTTACTATCATTGAGTTCATCAATGATGTGGTATATTCCCATTCAAAAGTGGTTTCATCAACAATATCAAGTTATTCAAGAAGTACTGGCGGATGAATATGCGATTAAGCAACAGGAGACATCTGTAAACTTAGGCAGTGCCCTTTTAAAAATGCTGAAATTAGGAAGACAGGAAAAAATGCCTTTTACGTATGTGTCGTTTGCCGCAACATCTGTCAATTATCGGATTGAATATATGCTGAATCCGCTTAAGGGTATCCAATTACGGCTTCCATTAAAAATATTATTCATATCATTAACGATCTTTAGTCTGATTTGTGGACTATTTATTTACGCGCTTGCGTAAATTTTTTACACTATTACACTACATAATGTAGTTTTGGATGAGGAGTGTTGATTTTGTCAAAGAAAATATTTTGGTTCATCGGAATACTTGCTATTTGTATCATCGGGATTATTGTATTAAAAAGTGTTCAACAAGAATCGGCTGTTATTGATTATGAAGGGCAGCCATTTTTAGGCGAAGCGTCCGCGCCGGTTGAAATTATTGAATTTGGAGATTATAAATGCCCGCACTGTAAAGTTTTTAATGAAAGCATTGTTCCTATCATTAACGAAGAATTAATTCAAACGGGGAAAGCAAAGTTTTACTTTATGAATTATTCATTTATTAGCCCAGATTCAACGTCATCCGCACAATTTGCCGAAACGGTTTATCAAGAACTTGGAAATGAAACATTCTGGGATTTTCATCAATTATTGTTTGCGAATCAAATGACAGAAGCTGGAGAAATGAATCTGTTCACGGATGATTTTCTGGAAGCTGTTTTGGCTGAAGTGGCTAGTCCTGAAGAGACGGAACAAGTGATGATTGCTTATCGTGAAGGGAAAGGGAATGATGCCTTGAAGAAGGATTTGGCGACAGCAAATAGCTTAGGGATTTCATCCACACCATCCATCTATATCGACGGAAAGCTATTTAAAGGTGGAAGCACGGATGAATTAATTGAAATGGTGGAAGAAGCGATGACGAGTGATAAATAAACCCCTTTTACTGGCATGGGTCACAGCGATTATAGCAATGGCGGGAAGTTTATTTTTTAGTGAGCGGATGGGGTTTATTCCTTGTACCCTTTGCTGGTATCAACGGATCTTAATGTATCCCCTTGTTATTTTTCTAGGAATCGCCTTTTATCGGAATGATAAGGGGATTTATAAGTATGTTTTGCCAGTGTCAGCCATGGGCATGATGGTTTCTGCTTATCATTATGCGTTGCAAAAAATCCCTTCATTCAATGAGTTTAGTGCATGTACAAGCGGAGTGCCATGTTCAGGTCAATATATTAATTGGTTTGGCTTCGTTACCATTCCTTTCTTAGCACTTATCGGTTTTACCATTATCACATTGATGATGGTCATACTTCTGAAACGCAAGTAAAGTTTAGTACAGGTATTAAAAATACACTTTAAAGTCGCTTGGCGTATATCATGATTTTCTATATTAAAGCTCCTGGACCATTTGGTTTGGGGTCTTTTTTTATGTTTAGCCGCTTGACCGCAATCTTCTAAAAATTCATCGAAAAGCGACTGTTCCTATATTAAAAAACAAACAATGTGAAATAGGCTCTTACATCAGTAACAACCACCTAAGAGCATCATATTGTGTTGAGGAGAGTCACATTTAACTCTCGTGTCCGTTTAGCATTGATTATTAAATATAAAGGGGAGGTTCAAATGCAGTATTACCAAAATGAATTGCAAACATTAGGAATGGATAATTACCAAGTAGGTGAATTAGTTCCTATGGATTATACGAACCAATATACGGTTCAGTTTGATAGTAGGCAATGTGGTGGTCGTTGCGGCGGTCGTTGTGGCGGTTTTCGTTGTGGTGGCGGTTGTTTTCGCTGTGGCGGTTTTCGCTGTGGTGGTTGCTTTGGCTGTTTTGGTTGTTTTGGATTTTTTATTTAAGTCTAGGAAAAATAGATTGTCTTATGAAAGGAAATTGCCTCTACACGGTCTTCGGCAGGGGATTTCCTTTCCTTTTCGCCCAATCTCGCTTCAGTGTCGAGCGCTCTCGCTTCTTATTTATCATAGTGGACAGGTAAGAGTACATAAAATAATAATGTTGAATTCGTAACAATGAGGATGAAGGAGGGAATAAATGTCAAAATTAAGTCCATCCACTCGTCTGAAGGTGAAGAGGGATACATTTTTTCTCCCGGACCCAAAGAGTGGTGTATATTTTCGAAATAACTTAAGTTCATTCCGAATGGAAGGCAATACCATTTATCAATGGATTGAAAAATTAATACCAATGTTTGATGGCGAGAAATCATTAGAAGACTTAACAAAGGGATTAACGCCACCATATCAGAACAGGGTTTATGAGATCGGAGAAACGTTGCACAAGAATGGCTTTGTTCGGGATGTAAGCAGAGATACCCCCCATCAATTAAATCGTCCCATTCTTGAAAAATATGCTTCTCAAATTGAGTTTATAGAGAACTTTGTGGAATCTGGCGCGTATCGTTTTCAAAAATACCGTGAAGCGAAAGTTCTTGCCATTGGCTCGGGTTCCTTTCTCGTTTCATTGGCTTCAGCGTTAATCGAATCAGGGCTGCCTAAAATAAATGTCATGGTTACAGATACCGTTCCTACAAATAGACAGCGGTTGAATGAGATCGTTCAAAATGCCAGAAGGACGGAGCTTGACTCCGAAATCGTAGAGGTCTCCTTTCAACAGGAGGCAGGGGAAGAATTTTGGAGGGAAGCTGTACAACCGTATGATTGGATTTTATACGTGTCGCAGTCCGGAAATGTAAATGAACTAAAGGATCTTAACTTCGTTTGCAAAGAGGAGAGGAAATCATTTATTCCCGCCATATGCTTTCAGCAAGTCGGACTCTCAGGTCCATTATTTCATCCGGAATCGGAGGGGTGCTGGGATTCGGCGTGGCGCCGAATCCATCAAGCTGCTTTTCAATCAGAAGAGCGTTCTCAGCCATTCTCTTCAACAACGGGATCGATTTTGGCGAATGTCGCCGTGTTTGAAATGTTTAAGAATGCTACGGGAATTGCTGATTCAAATCAAAGCAATCAAATTTACCTGCTTGATCTTGAAACGCTGGAAGGTGAATGGTTGTCTTTTATCACACATCCGTTGATTACATCTAAGAGTTTTACGCCCCAACTTGTTGAAGATCTTGATGCAAGGCTTAAAAAGGGTGCGGTCAGAGATCGTCCACCGAATGACCTTTTGGAATATTTCAGTCAACTAACTTCCGAAAAGACGGGAATTTTCCATACGTGGACGGAACGAAGTTTATCACAGCTTCCACTTGCTCAGTGTTATGTTCAAGCGGTTAATCCGATCTCTGAGGGACCGGCAGAGCTTTTACCAGAGGTTGTCTGTGCGGGCTTCACACATGAGGATGCAAAAAGAGAGGCGGGACTGACTGGGATTGAAATGTATGCTACTCAAATGATCGATTCCTTGGAGTTTAAAAATGGGAATCATATAGCTGGAGGATTTATTGGCATCGGTGCAGGCGAAACAATTGAAGAGGCTGTTTGCCGGGGGCTGCAAGTTTATTTAAATGAAGAATTGGCGAAAAGAAAGAGCGATCAACTGAATACGATTTATATGCCGTTAGAATTAAATAAAGATAGGCGATGCAAATATTTTTTTAATGCCCTGACTAATTTGAGTGGTTCACCGACAATCGGCCTGAAAGAGAATCTGCTAGGCTTCCCCGTGATAGGGGTAAGATCAAATGGACGCTGGTATTCTAGTGTAGGTTTAAATATTACCTTAGGCATGCGAAATGCATTGGAACAAGCGCTTTTAGATACGCAAGGTCAAGTAAATTCCATATTGAGGAAAGAAATGGATCCAATCGTTTTTATTCATAAAACGGAAACCAAACTTGAAGTCCCCTCTTGTGATGAAGTGACACAAATGCAGCTATTACAATCCGCTATTCAGACATTAAGACAAAATAGCAAACGATTATTCGTTTATGATCTTACATTCGAACCTTTTATGAAAGAGGAAATGGCCGGGGTGTTTGGTGTGCAGATACGAGAGGGTGAATCCTAATGACTGCTCATATTCTAATTAACGGACAGGGTGTATTGGCAGATTTTGTCTATGATCAATTGTCCCGCAGTTGTCCCGTCAAGCGTCAAAGCAAGTTAGAAGATGTGCCTGAAGATACAAAATTAGCTCTTGTGCTGCATGATGCTTGGTATCCATCTGTTCATCAAAAAGCGGATGAAAGTTTCCAAACTGCACGTATTCCTTGGTTTCGAGGTTTTGCTTCGTTTGGCGAAGGAATCATCGGTCCGCTCAAACGCCCTGATACACCGGGGTGTTCTCGCTGTGCGGACATACGGCGCATAATAGCTGGAGCTGATAGTCGGGAAATGTGGGAGTTTCAGATGAAAATGGCAGCAGAAGAAAGCCGGTGGCAAGATGCGTGGGCGTCACGAACGGGATTATCGTACATGGCAAATTTGGTATGTAACGAAGTACAGAGGTTTCTTCAAGGAGAGCCAAGTAATTTGGAAGAAAGAATTTTTATTACGAACCTGAGAACATTAACAAATTCAAGTCATTTTTTCTTGCCGGATCCATCGTGCCCAATATGCAGTCAAATACCAGATGATACAGAAGAACTAGCTCAAATTAAATTGGAATCTAGCCCGAAAATTAGCGGTGATGGTTATCGCTGCCGTTCGATAGATGAATTTAAAGCAGTGTTAGTCAAGGATTATCTCGATGAACGTACTGGAATTATGAATGGGAAAGTACAGGATTTCACGTTGCCGTTTGCGGATGTATTAGTCAACATGCCGTTGTTTGGAGCGGATGAAGGAGTAGCTGGAAGGTCTAATTCTTATGAGATGAGTGAGCAGACGGCCATTTTGGAAGGCTTGGAGAGATATTGCGGAATTGGGCCCCGTGGAAAACGGACAGTCGTTCGTAATTGTTATCGTCAATTGGAGAATAACGCACTAAATCCTATACGAGTAGGCTTACATGAAAAGGAGCAATATGAAAAGCCCCATTTTCCGTTTATACCGTTTCATCCTGATCGGCCAATGAATTGGGTCTGGGGCTATTCGTTTTTATCTGAACGTCCTATTTTGGTTCCGGAGTTACTCGCCTATTACAGTTTGGGCTATGGAGAGGGATTTGTTTATGAAACCTCAAATGGATGTGCGCTGGGAGGTAGTTTAGAAGAGGCTATTTTTCACGGCATTATGGAGGTTGTTGAGCGAGACTCATTTTTGTTAACCTGGTATGCTCAGCTTCCCCTTCCGCGCCTTGATCTTAGTTCCGCCCACGACAAAGAACTGCAGCTGATGGTCGATCGGTTACACGAAGTGACGGGGTATGACCTTTATTTTTATAACTCAACGATGGAACATGGAATTCCGAGCGTTTGGGGTATAGCAAAAAACAGAAGGTCAAAGGGATTAAACCTCATTTGCGCAGCCGGGGCCAACCCTGATCCAATTAGCGCTGTAAAAAACACGATCTATGAGCTTGCAGGAACGATGGCTAGGCAAGACGAAAAGCTGAAGGAAAACCGCCAGAAATATGAAGGGATGCTACAAGATCCGTTCACTGTGCGTACGATGGAAGACCATGGACTGCTTTACGGTCTGCCAGAAGCGGAGGAACGATTGAACTTTTTATTGGATGGCGATCGTCCATTACGTACATTTGCCGAGGAATTTAAGCAACCGCCAACAAATATTGATTTGAAAGATGATCTTGAAGATATTCTTCAGAAATTCCGCCAGTTAAATCTTGAGGTTATAGTGGTAGATCAAACAACACCTATCACCAAACGGAACGGATTATTTTGTGTAAAAGTATTGATTCCCGGAATGTTACCGATGACATTCGGGCATCATCTTATCCGTGTGAAAGGGTTGGGGAGGGTACTTACAGTACCAATGGAGCTAGGATTTACGAAGGGACCGTTAACGTATGATCAGCTAAATCCCCATCCCCATCCGTTCCCATAATGGCAGAATAGGAGGTTAAATATTGGAGCTGGAAACATTTTTGCATTATCTGCATTTTGACACGGAAAAAGTAACTCCGCCGGATTGGGAGGTGGATTGGGAAGACGCCCCACTCCCCTATAAACTGTATCGCGGTTTACCAATGGTCCCACTTACCGCAGATGTGCCTTTAACATTTGAGAAAAGGGAGGCGCATCTAAAGCCTAGTCTGGTGGAGCTTGGTCATTTTTTATGGTATGTTTTCGGGCTTACTCAATACACTCAATCGGCTCTAATCGAGGAAACGAATGAAGAAGCTGTGAGCTTTATTCAATCTAAGCGCAGGTTTGTTCCATCTGGAGGGGCACTGTATCCTAATGAACTATATGTATATATAAATGTTGAAGAAGCTCCACAGGGCATTTACCATTATGATGCGGCGCATCATCGCCTTGTATTGGTGCGAGAAGGAGATTACGATTCCTACTTAGCTAGAAGTCTTAAAAATGGCAATCATACTTCTAGCTGTTTTTGCACTGTTTTTATTTCGACGGTTTTTTGGAAAAACTTCTATAAATATAATAACTTTTCTTACAGGCTCCAAGGGCTAGATGCAGGCGTGTTAATTGGGCAATCGTTAGAAGTGGCCGATCAGATGGGGTTCTCTTCACGGGTATGCTACCAATTTCTTGATCGGGCGATCAATCATTTGCTTGGGTTGTCTGAACAGGATGAAAGTGTATATGCGGCTATCTCCTTATCTACAAACGCATTTCCCGATTATGTAGAAAACGATCATAACAGAAGTGAAGATGCTTCAGCGCTTAAATTGTGCGGGGAATTACCATTATTGCAACATGTTTCTTATAACCGTTCAAAAAGAGTTATTCCATACCCGCTGCTGAAAAAAATGAATGAAGCGTCGATGATTGAAACAACAAAGTCATTTGTGAAGCTAAAAAATAATCATCGTGCGAAACATTCGTTAGGTACTGAAATGATTATGCTCCCGTTTGAGGAAGGCTTTTCGTACGATCTTGCCTCTGTTTGCAGGGAGAGACATTCGCCTGATATCGATTTTATGATCGGAAAAGTGAGCCAAACACAACTATCTACTTTGTTAAAAGAGACATTTTCTTACTCGTATCAGAATGACCTTGACGAAACATATGGGAATATAGAGAGCCGTATGTCTTTATATGGAAGTTTTTATAATGTGGAGGGGGTTCCAAACGGTGCCTACTCGTATGACAATAACACCCATACTCTCCGAACGATAAACAAAGGGGATTACCGGGAATTATTACAAAGTGGTTTAACAATGCCTAATGTGAACCTGTATCAAGTTCCACTTTGCTTACATGTCGTTGGAGAAGGAGATTATCTTAGAGAAGAATTGGGATATAGAGGGTATCGCATTCAGCAGATGGAAGCGGGCATTCTCGTGCAACGACTGCTTTTGGTATCATGTGCTTTAGGGATGGGAGGGCATCCGCTGCTAGGATTTGACGTGAACAATTGTGATGAACTTTACAGGATTGATTCGAAAGGAAGAACTTGTTTGATTCAAATTCCGATAGGTCCATACCGACCACGTGCCTGGTTAAAAGGGAGTTTGCAAAGCTAGGTCTAGGCAACTTAAGCCTCCGGCGTATGGTACAGATTTTGGGAGAACTTTTCTAGTGAGCTCGAAAAATCTGGACACAATTACGCCGGAGCAATGATTAATAATATCGACTCCCCCTGTGCCAGTGAAAAAAGAGAAAAGGGTAATTCGAACTTCCTTCGATTTCCCCTGTGCCAGTGAAAAAAGAGAAAAGGGTAACTCGAACCTCCTTCGATTTCCCCTGTGCCAGTGAAAAAAGAGAAAAGGGTAACTCGAACCTCCTTCGATTTCCCCTGTGCCAGTGAAAAGAGAGAAAGGGGTAACTCGAGCTGCCTTCGCATGCCCTTGTGATAGTGAAAAAAGAGAAAAGGGTAACTCGAGCTGCCTTCGAATGCCCTTGTGTTAGTAAAAAAAGAGAAAAGGGTAACTCGAACCGTCTTCGATTTCCCCTGTGCCAGTGAAAAGAGAGAAAAGGGTAACTCGAGCTGCCTTCGAATGCCCTTGTGTTAGTGAAAAGAGAGAAAAGGGTAACTCGAACCTCCTTCGATTTCCCCTGTGCCAGTGAAAAGAGAGAAAAGGGTAACTCGAGCTGCCTTCGAATGCCCTTGTGATAGTGAAAAAAGAGAAAAGGGTAATTCGAACCGCCTTCGAATGCCCCTGTGCCAGTGAAAATAGAGAAAAGGGTAATTCGAACTTCCTTCGATTTCCCTTGTGCCAGTGAAAAGAAAGAGAAAGGTAATTCGAACCTCCTTCGATTTCCCCTGTGCCAGTGAAAAGAGAGAAAAGGGTAACTCGAACTTGTCCCGAATTCTCGCTCTACAAAAAAGTGATATAGGGAGAAGTGAATATATTAGTAGAGCCCTATTTTGGCAACATATATCATTCCAAATGTTTGTAAAATGCTATACAAAATATCTATGTTCCCTTTCTCCAATAGGCCTTAAATTTTGGGATAGAATTCTTCTAATCTTCTTTTTAGAAGAAATAATATTGCACCATTCATGAATACAATTTGTCCTGATTTTTCTATTAGGAAAAAGGAGCCTGAATTCCTCGACATTCCTTAGAACTGCCGAATCAATATTTTCAACGCGACCACATTGATTACACACTAATTTCCTTTCGCTAACTTTAAAATGAAAAGAATGGCAAGCCTCACAGATGATCCCCTTTCGCAATTGATTATATTCATAAGGGGGCAGTCGGATAAATGGAGATTCCGGTTGATGCATTGAGATTAAAAGATCAGCTATCCTCTTGTGATGATCGTTTAAATTTGATGGGATCTCATTTAATGTTTTTAAAAAAAGATTGATTTGTGTAGGAAATATAAAAGATGGGTTCACAGGGGCTTGATACAAAGTGAACTTGGGGTTTATAAAGATAATGGATCCGTCAATGTCTAAATGGATGTTAAGGCTTTTAAGGAGAGAGCGGAGCAGTAAATGACTGCGTTTTAACTGATTCAATGGATTGGGCATTTTGTGGTCAGACATCACTCGTTGAAATTCTTCTTCACCGTATATATAGTCACCTTCATAATTTTTTACATCTAACGGGAAAATGACGCTTTCGGAAATAATTAATGTATCAATTTGGAAAATAGAGCGATTAAACTCGAGGCATAAATCATTTAATATATAGATTTTACTCTGAAGCTTTTCTGTTAATTGATCGAACATTACCTCTCCTTGATACCCCTTTTCAAGTTTCAATAAATGCCTTTTATCTTTTGAGGATAAATCCATCCGTATATTCAAACATCTTAAAATGCTTAATTCATCTGACAAAACACGAGGTTTCATTAGCATAGATTAACATCAACTCCTGTTACATATTTAATGATCTTACCGAGAAAGCTAACTGTATTATACAATATTTCACCTCGCCATTGATAGAAAATTTTGATATATTACAAACGGTTAAAACGGATTTCTTGAAAAATAGTTGACAAGATAAAATTTTGGTTATACAATTACTCTGAATTCAAGATAATTTTAAATCTATTTTTTTGCTCAAGTATCTTTAATTAAGAATAAATGAATTATCATATTATAAATAGGAGGAAATCGTGATGGATAAAAAAACATTAGGAATTCACCACATTACGGCAATTGTAGGTCATCCGCAAGAAAATGTAGACTTTTATAGCGGAGTTCTAGGTTTGCGTTTAGTGAAAAGAACAGTAAATTTTGATGATCCAGGTACGTACCATCTTTATTTTGGCGATGAAGGTGGTAATCCAGGGACGATTATTACATTCTTTCCATGGGTAGGAGCACATCAAGGGGTAATTGGCGACGGTCAAGTAGGAGTAACAAGTTATGCTGTTCCTCAAGGGGCGCTCGGATTTTGGGAGGATCGATTAGAGAAGTTTCAAATTTCTTTTACAAAAAATGAACGCTTTGGGGAGTTATATTTACAATTTGATGACCCACATGGCCTTCATTTGGAAATAGTTGAACGAGAAGAGGGAGAGATTAATCCTTGGACGTTTGGAGAAATCACCCCAGTAGTCGCAATCAAAGGCTTTGGCGGTGCAACTTTATTTTCCAGCCAGCCAAATAAAACAGCTGAATTGTTAGAACAGGTAATAGGGCTTGAACTCATTGGCCAAGAAGGGGAATATATTCGTTTTCGTTCTTTAGCTGACATTGGAAATATCATCGATTTAAAAGTAAATCCTGTTGGAGTAGGTCAAATGGGTGTTGGCACGGTTCATCATATCGCATGGAGAGCAATCGATGATTATGACCAACTAGAATGGCAAAAACATGTTGCTGAGCATGGTTATGGTGTCACACCTGTTCAAGATCGAAATTATTTTAATGCGATTTATTTTAGAGAACAGGGCCAGATTTTATTTGAAATTGCTACGGATCCTCCTGGATTTGCCCATGATGAATCACATGAGACAATGGGAGAAAAGCTAATGTTGCCTGCACAGTATGAACAATATAGAGAACGACTTGAACAAAGTTTGATTCCGATTAAAGTGAAGGAATTAGATTAATTTCATAAAGGAATGATTTTGATGCTTTCTATTGATCCTAAGACTAATTCAGAAAGAGAAAATTATAAATTGTTAATTGGCAGCATTGTTCCAAGGCCAATTGCTTTCGTCACAACTTTAACTGAGGATGGCATCATCAACGGTGCTCCTTTTAGCTATTTTAATATTGTATCTTCGAACCCTCCGATGATTTCCTTATCGATTCAACGTTCTGGAGGAAAACAGAAAGATACAGCGAGAAACATTGTGCAGAAAAAAGAATTTGTCGTCCATATAGTTGATGAACAAAATGTAGAAAAAATCAACGAAACGGCTGCAAGTCTCCCGCCTAATGAGAGTGAAGTAGAACGGGCACAATTAACACAAGTTGAAAGTACAAAAATCGCAGTTCCAGGCGTGAAAGAAGCAAAAATCCGCATGGAATGTGTCCTAGAACAGTCGCTAGAATTAGGGGATAAAGATACACCTGGCTGTGACTTGATCATTGGAAAAGTGATTCAGTTTCATGTCGATAATGATATTTATGAAAACGGAAGAATCGATGCTAAACAATTGGCAGCTGTCAGTCGATTGGCTGGTGCTAATTATGCGAAAATCGGAGAGATTTTTGAAATAGAGCGACCTAAATAGAGTAAATTAAAGTAGCTAGTCAATGGTGTTATGCTTTTTAAGGGAGCTTGGGGATGACCTAGCTAATAATCAAGTTAAAGATGTTGTTTAAAAGCAAAAGGTTTTGTTTTAGGATTATAATTCAGTGTAAAACTGGCATGAGGAATTGGGTGGTCAGAGTGAATTCAATATATCAACCTACAATGATGGACAATGTATTGGACCTTATTTGGAACAATACAACAGATGCAATTTTTGCTATTGATTATCACGGAGCCGTCATTGATGCAAATCCGGCCTTTCAAAATATGCTTGGATGGCAGACCGAAGAATTAAATCGAATTGCATTTCCCTCATTCATCGTTCATATGACAAAAGAAGAGCATCAAACATTTTTAAGCCAATTGAAAAAGGGGCAGAGCTTTCCCTATCAAATTGTGAAAAGAAAGCATAAAGATGGTATGCTATTGGATATTTTAGCATCCTACTGGTCAGTAAATAATGAAAGAATTCTTGCAATTGGGATGTATAAAGACTTTACTGAACAAATCCATATTCAAAGAAAGCTGGAAGAGAGTGAATATTGTTATCGAACACTTGTAGAATATTTACCAGAAGCAATTGTCAAACAGCGAAACGATAAAATTGAATTTGCTAATTCATCAGCGATCAAATTATTTGGAAGGGATACACTTGAAGAGGTGATAGGGAATTCCGTGTGGGATTTCCTAGCAAGTGCTGGAAAAAGGAACATTCAGCATATTATTGAAACATTGTATGATGGTAATTACTTGAAAGAACCTGAAACGTTAGTTGATAAATTTTACAGGAGTGATGATAAAGAGGTTTATGCAGAAGTAAAGATCATTCCGATTGGGAGCAAAGAAAAACCGGATATTCAAATGGTTTTTCAGGATGTCACGGAACAGAAAAGACATGAACAACAACTGGAATATTTCGCATACCATGACCCTTTAACAGGCTTAAAAAACAGGCGAGTCTTTACAGAGATCGTTACGGAATCAATGGAAGCAGCTAAAAATAACCTGGAAAAAATTGCAATGATGTATATTGATATTGATGAGTTTAAATCAATCAATGATACTTATGGCCACGATGTAGGGGATCAATTACTTCAACAGTTTGCTGAAAGATTAAAGTCCAGTGTGCGTAAAGAGGATGTTCTATGTCGCGTTGGCGGAGATGAATTTCTTGTTTTATTGAAGGATATAAGTAAAGAGAAGGAAATTGTTGATATTGCAGAAAGAATGCTTTTGGTATTCCAAGAAGCTTATAAAATTGATGATTTTTCCCTTCACGTCACCTCAAGTATAGGCATAACGATTTTTCAAGATGATGGCTTAGATTACCAGTCATTCATATATCGCGCAGATCAAGCACTGTATCAAGCGAAAGAAAGAAGGAATCAATATATATTTTTTGATAAATATTAGAAAAGAAAAGCATATATCTTGAATTAAGGATGCATTAAATGATAATATCTAAATTGGAGATAAAAACAAGAAATAATATCGTTTTGAACGATTGGTCTTCTGACTATATTGATGTACTTTAGTCAGTCGGACTCCAATATCCTGAAATCAGGAAATATGAATTTAATATAGTAAATGAAATTTCTCATCTGAGGAATAATAAGAACAGTAAGACATTGGAAGTAATCTTTTCAATGGAGGTGGTTCTTAAAAAAACAAAGAAGTAGGTGTGGAAATATGGGATTTTTCAGCAAGTTATTTAAAAAATCAGAGGAGATGGAAAAGATGTCAAACGTTAAATTAGCAGTCGTTTTTTATAGCATGGGTGGAACAAACTATGAATTAGCAAAATGGGCGGAAGAAGGGGCAAAAGAAGCAGGTGCTGAGGTTAGAGTATTAAAAGTACAAGAATTAGCTCCAGAATCTGTGATTGAAGGAAATGAAGGCTGGAAAGCGACAGTTGAAGCAACAAAAGATGTTCCAGTTGCAACATCAGAAGATCTTGAATGGGCAGATGCAATTATCTTTAGCGTACCAACACGTTTCGGAAATATGCCATCACAAATGAAGCAGTTCCTTGATACTCAAGGTGGACTTTGGGCTAGCGGCAAGACAATCAATAAAGTAGTAAGTGCTATGACTTCTGCACAAAACCCACATGGTGGTCAAGAAGCTACATTATTATCGTTGTACACTTCCATGATGCACTGGGGTGCGATTATTGCCACTCCTGGCTACACTGATCCTGTCATTTTTGGAGCAGGCGGAAATCCATACGGAACAAGTGTAACAGTTGGTCAAGACGGTAAAATGATCGAAGATGTTCAAGCAGCGGTGAAGCATCAAGCGAAACGCACAGTTACTGTTGCAGAGTGGGTTAAAAAAGGAAATCAATAATTGATTTAGCTATAAAAAATGAGGTGGAGAAACGTTTTGTTTTTCCACCTCATTTATTTTTATTTGCCGCTCTCCAGTAATTTGGTCATTATTTATCCCTCCCTTTTGTAAGGGATTTCTGAAAGGGGCTCCAATTTGCTTGATTAATAAATTGCATTTGGTATACTAGTAAACTGTAAGTTTGTCTATTAAACAAATTAAGTGGGTGGTGGAGTAAAAGAAAAAATTTTAGGCATTATTCTATAATTAATTTTACTAAGAGGTGAATGTTTGATGAAAAGGAAAACGTTTTCGTTTGTTGCTATCCTTTGTCTGTTCGTTTTTCTTTTAGCAGCTTGTGGAAGAACATCTGATGGGGTGACTACTTTAAGACTTGCTGAGAACCAACCGGCTGATTTCCCAACTGCGATCGGAGTAAAAGAATTTGCTCGATTAATTGAGGAAAAAACTGATGGACGTTATAAAGTTGATGTGTATACGGGTGGGCAATTAGGCGATGAAAAAAGTGTGATTGAGCATTTACAGTTAGGATCGATTGATTTGGCGCGTGTAAACGGTACACCTTTAACGGAGTTTTCCGATGTTATTGGTGTTTTATCTTTGCCATTCTTGTTTGAAAGCGCTGAACAAAAATGGGATGTATGGAATGGTCCGATTGGACAAGAAATCTTGGATACTTTCGAAGGGGCTCGATTTGTCGGTCTAGCTTTTTATGATAATGGTGAAAGAAGCTTTTATAATTCTAAACGTCCGATTCGAACACCCGCGGATATGAAAGGGCTTAAGATTCGCGTACAACCTTCTGAGCTAGCGATTTCAATCGTGCAATCGTTAGGGGCTTCAGCTACTCCGATGGATTATGGAGAAGTATATTCTTCAATTCAAACTGGAGTTATTGATGGTGGGGAAAATAACCTACCAAGTTATTACTCATCTAACCATTATGGTGTGGCGAAACAATTCACGCTTGGCGGATATCAGAGTGTTCCTGAAGTCGTATTAGCTTCGGAAAAATTATGGAATTCATTAAGTGAACAAGACAAAATTGCTTTTAAAGAAGCCGCACAAGAGTCAGTAGCCGTTCAACGTGCTGCTTGGGACGAAATGGTTGAAGAGTCATTAAAAGAAGTAGCGGAAAATGGAAATGAATTAGTTGAACTTGAAGATATGGATGCTTGGAGAAAAGCGGTTGAACCTGTATATGAAAAGTATTCAGGGCAATATCAAGAGTGGATTGATCGAATTCATAAACAAATAGGGGTGCAATAAGTAAGCATCATTCAAGAGGGAGGGAATACGAAATGGAAGCGTTAAAAAAGATTAAATCTGCGATCGATAAATGTCTATTAGTTTTTTCGTTAACACTGTTGACGGCGATGGTTTTGATCATTATTTATCAAGTATTTTCGAGACAAGTATTTCACTACACGCCATCATGGTCAGAAGAGTTATCACGTGTACTTTTCGTCTGGGTAAGCTTCCTGGGCATTGCTTACGGATTTAAAGAAAAATTACATATCGCAGTAGGGCTTGTTGTAGATCGAATGCCAGAAAAGATTCAAGATACGATTGATTTTATTACGAAGCTTATTATCGTTGCTTACGGGCTTGTTTTGCTCGTTTACGGATGGAAATTTACTGTGATCATGGGTTATTCTACATTGCCAGGTCTTAAAATGCCATCAAGCTATTTATACGCAATTATTCCGATTACAGGCTTCTTTATTACAATTAATGGGATCGAATTATTATTTAAAAAAGGATTGCATCAAAATTTTGATGCAATGTAAGTTAGGGGTGAGGAAATGGGTATAACCATTTTATTTGCAAGCTTTATTATATTTTTAATTTTGCGCTTTCCGATTGCGCTTTCGTTAATATTATCTTCTTTAATTACCGGATTTTATTTAGATATTGACCCAGCAGCACTTGTCCAACGAATGGTTGGAGGCTTAAACTCATTCTCCCTATTGGCCATTCCATTCTTTATACTTGCGGGAGAGATTATGAACGAAGGTGGAATTTCACGACGCTTAATCGATCTTGCAAACGTATTAATTGGAAAAATCAGAGGCGGACTTGCATTAGTTAACGTAATGACGAGTACATTTTTTGGCGGAATTTCAGGATCAGCACTTGCTGATGCTTCTTCACTAGGGTCTGTATTAATTCCGATGATGAAAAAACAAGGATATGACGATGATTATTCCGTTGCTGTAACCGTTTCAGCGGCAACACAAGGGGTAATGATCCCGCCAAGTCATAATATGATTATTTATGCAACAGCTGCTGGTGGTGTATCTGTTGGTGCGCTCTTTATGGGTGGGCTTTTGCCTGGATTATTACTTGGTGCTGCCATTATGGCGTTAACGTATTTCCTTGCGGTCAAACGAAATTATCCAAAGGGAGAGGTAATTACGAGAGATCAAGTTCCTCGAATTCTTAGAGAAGGATTTTTAGGGCTCTTTACGGCGGTCATTATTATGGGTGGTATTTTAAGTGGTATTTTTACGGCTACTGAATCTGCTGCCATCGGTGCTCTTTATGCGTTCATTATTACATTCTTTGTCTATAAAGATATTAAAATCTCAAGAATGGGTATTATTTTAGTACGTACATTTAAAACATTAGCAATGGTTCTATTCTTAATTGGTGCATCATCTGCATTTGGTTGGTTATTAGCTGTATTAAAAGTACCAGCAATGGTATCAAATGCGCTATTAAGCATCTCACCTAATGATGCGGTTACATTATTGCTGATCATTATTATTCTATTGCTTTTAGGAATGGTCATGGATATGGCACCACTCATTTTAATTGCAACACCGATTTTATTACCGGTTGCAGTAAGTGCAGGAATGGACCCAGTTCATTTTGGTGTTACATTAATGTTAGCATTAGCGATTGGATTAGTTACTCCGCCAGTTGGGTCGGTTCTATTCGTCGGTTCTGCGATTGGAAAGATGTCGATCGAACGAGCAACAAGAGGAATGGTTCCGTTCTACGGCATATTAATCCTCGTCTTGTTATTAGTTACGTATATTCCAAGTCTATCGCTATATTTACCAAGTGTATTAGTAAAATAAATGAATGGCTCTCAACCGATGGTGCGGTTGGGGGTCATTTTTTATTCATTGACAGATTTCACCCACTTCGTTAACATTAAAACCAAGTCGGAAGATCGGAATTAGTGACAGGTGGAGGGATAAAATGATTCAGTTGTTTGTTAAGACAGAAGCTCAAGAACATTGGCTAAAAGCGTTGCAAGAGAAAGCAGGAGCATTTGAAAATAAACCGGCTGAGATCGATGAATTGTCGGCTTTTCCACATAAGAATATACAAGATTTGATTGAGATTGGCTATACGAGTACAACATTGCCAAAGACATATGGTGGTGCAGGATTTTCTGTGTATGATATGATTCTCCTCCAAGAAACATTGGCTCGTTTTGACGGAGCTACTGCCCTTTCGACTGGATGGAATCTCGGGGTGGTCGGAGAGATCTTTGAAAAAAAGCAATGGAGTAACGAGATCTTAAACATGTTTGCATCGGAAATATTAAATGGAGCATTAGTGAATCGCGCGGTTAGTGAAGCACAAACGGGAAGCCCGAGTCGCGGAGGACGCCCTAGTACAACAGCAGTCAAACAGGGAAACACGTGGGTCATTACTGGAAGAAAAAACTTTACAACAATGGCTCCTGCCCTTACTTATTTTCTCGTTTCTGCATGGATTGAAGAAATGCAAGGAATTGGCTTTTTTCTTGTTCATAAGGATGCGATGGGATTATCGATTGATGAAACATGGGATGTCATGTCAATGAGAGGGACGGGAAGCCATGATCTCGTTTTACAAAATGTAACGGTAGGCGAATCAATGCTTGTTGAACGACCGGGAGCGAGAGAAAAGGCCCCGCTCAATGGATGGATTCTTCACATCCCTGCTGTTTATCTTGGCATCGCACAAGCAGCAAGAGATTATACGATTGAATTTGCTAATGAGCATGCACCGAATAGTGTCAGCGGGCCGATTAGTCAATTAGCAAATGTTCAGCTGCTCATCGGTGAAATGGACTTAGAATTAATCAAAGCGAGGCATCTCCTATATAGTGTTGCGGAAATGTACGATGATCACTCAAGAAGGGGTTATCTTACGAATGAGCTTAGCGTTGCCAAGCATGCGGTCACAAATGCGGCGATTACGATTGTCGATAAAGCAATGCGAGTCGTTGGGGCGAAAAGTTTGCAGCGAAGCAATCCACTTCAACGATACTATCGCGATGTGCGAGCAGGCTTGCATAATCCACCGATGGATGATGTGACGATTAAACAGCTGGCATTGACAGCAATAAAAAATGAATAAAGAAACAAATATGGGATGGTAGTAAGTAAATATGCCATCCTTATTTATATTTAGAAATGCATGTAGACTTCTTTTACCCTCCTCAATGGCAGATGAAAATCTCAAACATATTTAATTCCTAAAATCCCTTTAACTGAAAAAAATTAAAAATAAAGTATTGCTTTTTTTATAAAAGTCTAGTAATCTAAGGTTTGTATTTTAAATCGTAATCATTCCTATTTAAAAAAGAAAGGATATAAAACATGCAAAGAAAACTTTTTTTATTACTCGCTGTTTTTATATTAGTCATAGCGGCAGGATGCCAAAAGAGCGAACCAAGCCAAGGGACAAAAGTAAGTGAAGATACAGCGTTAGATGTGTATACAACGGTTTATCCACTTCAATTCATTACGGAACGAATTGGTGGAGAGTATGTTGATGTAAAAACGGTTTATCCTCCAGGAGCGGATGAACATACGTATGAGCCAACACAAAGGGATATGATTAAGCTTGCAGATGCTGATTTATTTTTATACATTGGTCTGGGGCTTGAAAGTTTTGTAGGAAAAGCAGAAGAAACATTAAAAAATGAAAATGTATCTATGTTGTCAATGGGTGATACTCTTCCTATTGTGGAACATCATGATCACGCAGAAGACTCCGATGAAGAACACCATGATCATGCCGACCACGCAGATGCTTCTGTTGAAGAACATCATCATGATCATGAAAACGAAGCTGACCACGAAGATGAGCATGACCACGATCACGACCATGGCGATATAGATCCTCATGTGTGGATTGATCCTGTTCTCATGAAAGAATTAGCGAACAATGTGCTCGTTGCTTTGAGTGAGAAAATGCCGGAACAGAAACAAACGTTTGAAAAGAACTATCAGGTGCTTACAAAGGAACTGGAGGAACTTGATGGACAATTTCAGGAAGTGGTTGAACAGGCAAAACGAAAAACAATTATTGTTCCACATGCAGCATATGGATATTGGGAGCAAAGATATGGGATTGAACAATTGGCAATCTCAGGAATTTCATCTGCTAGTGAGCCATCACAAAAGAAATTGAAAAATATGATTGATCTCATCAAAGAAGAACAAGTTCCATACATTTTATACGAACAAAATATCAATTCAAAACTAGCGGACGTTGTGCGTGCAGAAACTGGAGCAGAAGCATTGCACATTCATAATTTAGCCGTTTTAACGGAAGATGACATTAAAAATCAAGACGACTACTTATCACTTATGAAAAGAAATATAGATGTTTTGAAAAAGGCACTTTATTAAAAGATAGGAAGTCATCTTAGGAAAACTACCTAAATAATAAGTAGTTCAGTTATTAAAATAAACAACAGATTAAATTGATACTCAATAGTAAATAGCACATAAAAAGGAAAGCCCTGGACTTCGGAGCTTTCCTTTTTATATTGGTATTTCGCTATTTTTGTTAGATATACATTCATTAGATTTCAAAGCACGAAACCATAAAAATACTGTATATATGATTAAAAGTAAAATGATTATGTAATTATAAATTGATGAATGGTTATTTTGCCCCATCATAATAAGTGTATTATTTAGACCATGAAATACAATCGTGACAAGAATAGACTGTTGGTTGACAATCAGTAAAGAAAATACCATCCCAATAAAAAAAGCATAGATGATTTGCAAAATGGTCGATTCAAGAGACTGCCCGCCAAGAAGTTGTAACGAGTGAGTGAGAGCAAAGAGCAAACTTGAAGTTAGAACGGCCAATTTAAATCCCCAAGACAAAAGAATTTTAAGCATAAATCCCCGAAAGAACATCTCCTCTATGAAAGCAACAATAATGATTTGTATCCCTAAGATTAAAAGTAATTGGTTAATGGAGGAAATGTCGATCCCATTGTTTCCAATAAACAAAAGGACTAAAACTAAAAATAATGGGGAACAGAGTAAAACAGTCTTTTTTAAGGACATGGGTTGATCTCTATAAAAGTAAATTCGCCATTTCTTCGTTTTTAATAGGTAAAAGAAAATCCCTACTGTTAAAGGTACAAGCCCAATATATTGCAAGAAAGTATGTGAAGGATTCACAAGTGCTACATAAGCTCCGTTTACTGTGAAGAAGAAAATAATTAATAACTCTAGACCTATTATCTTTAGAGAGATTTTAATTTATACCACCGTCCTTTTCTTATCTATTTCTATACTTATATTCGAGAGTCCTGCTTTTTAATAAAGTGTTTCGGAGGAATATTTAGATTAATTAGGCTAATGGAAAAAGTTATTAATTCAAAGTAAGTGGTTGACAAACATGTATATACAGGTTAATATGAAAACGTAATCAAAATATGTATATACAAGTTGAAGATTAACATAATAAGGGGGAAATAAAATGAGTAAATATACAGCTCCTGCAAAAGAATTACTCGAATATATTGGCGGAAGCGAAAACATTTCAGTTGTTACTCATTGTGTTACAAGAATGCGCTTCGTTTTAAACGATCCGCAGCAAGCGGACGTAGAAAAAATAGAAGGCATTAAGCTTGTAAAAGGAACGTTTACGCAAGCAGGGCAGTTCCAAGTCATCGTTGGAAATGAAGTATCAACTTTTTACAACGAATTTATTAAAATTGCCGGTGTCAGTGATACATCGAAGGATGAAGCGAAAGAAGCAGCAAAGCAAAACATGAGCTGGCTACAAAGAATGATTGCTCATCTTGCTGATATTTTTACACCACTCATCCCTGCACTTGTTGTTGGGGGTCTAATTTTAGGATTTAGAAATGTCATCGGCGACATTAAATTGCTCGAAGATGGCACAAAAACGCTTGTAGAAGTTTCGCAATTTTGGGCGGGAACCCATGCGTTTTTATGGCTGATTGGGGAAGCGATCTTCCACTTCTTGCCGGTTGGAATTACGTGGGCGATTGCTAGGAAGATGGGAGCGACACCAATTCTGGGAATCGTGCTCGGGCTCACCCTCGTTTCACCACAACTTCTTAATGCGTATGGAGTAGCGGAGGCGGATTCCATTCCGTTCTGGGATTTCGGATTTGCTAAGGTAGACATGATTGGTTATCAAGCACAAGTAATTCCAGCGATCTTAGCAGGCTTACTATTATCGTTCTTAGAATTGCGCTTACGTAAAATCATTCCAAATGCGATTTCAATGATCGTAGTACCATTTCTAGCACTTCTTCCAACAGTATTGATCGCTCATATCATTCTTGGACCGATCGGTTGGAAAATTGGATCTGTGATTTCAACAGTTGTTTATTCTGGATTGACATCAGCCTTTGGTTGGCTCTTTGCAGCAATCTTTGGTTTTGCTTATGCTCCGCTTGTTATTACAGGTCTACACCATATGACGAATGCGATTGATCTACAATTAATGAGTGAATTTCATGGCACGATGCTATGGCCAATGATCGCATTATCAAATATTGCTCAAGGCTCTGCGGTACTTGCGATGATTTATATTAACAGAAAAAATGAAGAAGAAAAACAAGTCTCCATCCCAGCGGCAATTTCTTGTTACTTGGGAGTAACGGAACCAGCGATGTTTGGAATTAACTTGAAATATGGATTCCCATTTTTGGCAGCGATGATCGGTTCTTTAGTAGCGGCAGTCATTTCAGTAGGAAGTGGTGTCATGGCTAACTCGATTGGGGTAGGAGGACTTCCTGGAATTCTTTCAATCCAGTCCCAACATTGGGCGATGTTTGCAATTACGATGGTTGTTGCGATTGTGATCCCGTTCCTTTTAACGGTTACGTTTTCGAAAATGAATATGGGAAAAGTATCGTTTAAAAGAGTTCGTGGAAATTAATCCATTTTAATAAAGGAGAGGAACAATTCATTGTTCCTCTTTTTCGATATACTTTAATGAAAGAAGGAGATTTATAATGACTCAACCATGGTGGAAAAAAGCGGTGGTATACCAAATTTATCCGAAAAGCTTTAAAGATACGACTGGCAATGGAACAGGAGATATCAATGGCATTATTCAAAAGCTCGATTATTTAAAAGAACTGGGTGTGGATGTCTTATGGTTGACACCAATTTATAAGTCACCACAGCATGATAATGGCTACGATATTAGTGATTACTATCAAATTTATGAACAATATGGAACGATGGAAGACTTTGAACGTTTACTTGAAGAAGCTCACCAGCGTAATATGAAAATTATTATGGATATTGTTGTGAATCATACTTCAACAGAACATGAATGGTTCCAGCAATCAAAATCATCGAAGGATAATCCATACCGTGATTTTTATATTTGGAAAGATGGACAACCGGATGAAGCACCAACGAATTGGCAGTCAAAATTTGGAGGATCGGCTTGGAAGTATGACGAACAAACAGGACAGCATTATTTACATTTATTCGATGTAAACCAAGCAGATTTAAATTGGGAAAATGACAAAGTAAGAGAATCCGTTTATGAAATGATGAAATTTTGGCTAGATAAAGGCGTTGATGGCTTCCGGTTAGACGTGATCAATCTAATTTCTAAAGATCAACGTTTCCCAAATGATGACGGCTCCGTTGCACCAGGAGATGGCCGGAAGTTTTATACTGATGGACCAAAGGTTCATGAATATATGCACGAAATGAACGAGAAGGTTTTTTCAAAATATGATATGATGACGGTTGGTGAAATGTCTTCAACGACAATTGATCATTGTATTAAATACACACGACCAGACCGAAAAGAACTTGATATGACATTTAATTTTCATCATTTAAAAGTCGATTATCCAAATGGGGAAAAGTGGACGAAAGCGAACTTTGATTTCCTTCAGTTAAAGGACATTTTATCTGAGTGGCAAGTAAAGATGACAGAAGGTGGAGGTTGGAACGCGCTGTTTTGGTGTAACCATGACCAGCCTAGAGTCGTTTCACGATTTGGTGATGATGGAAAATATCATCAGGAATCGGCCAAAATGCTTGCGACGACAATCCATATGATGAGAGGAACTCCGTATATATACCAAGGTGAAGAGTTTGGTATGACAGATCCTAAATTTGAGCGCATCGAGGATTACCGTGATGTGGAGTCACTTAATATGCATCAAATTAAAAAAGAAGAAGGTTTGCCTGAAGAAGAGATTATCGACATTCTCAAGCAAAAGTCCCGGGATAATTCCCGTACTCCTGTCCAATGGGATGATAGCGCAAATGCCGGATTTACGACAGGTACACCTTGGATTGGAACGGCAACAAACTATCCAATGATTAATGCGAAAAATGCCGTAGCCGACCAAAACTCGATTTTTTACCATTATCAAAAATTAATTCAACTTAGAAAAGACTATGGGATTGTCACGGATGGAGACTTTCAATTACTTTTACCAGATCACGAGGAAATTTTTGCGTATGTTCGAAGCAATGGCAATGAAAAATTACTTGTCATTAATAATTTTTATGATAAAGAAACACGCTTTACACTTCCTGAAGAGGTTGATCTATCGGAGTTTTCGGGTGAAATTTTACTTTCCAATTATTCGGATTCATCGACTATGTTTAACGAGTTCGTTTTAAGGCCGTATGAGTCAATTGTGTATTATTTTAAAAAATAATTGGGGATATGAGTATGTCAAGAAAGTACTTAATGATCCATAATGAGATTGTGAAACAAATTGAATTAGGAGAGATTGCGCCTAACACTCTTCTTCCCTCGGAAAATGAGTTAAAAGATCAATATGAAACGTCGAGGGAAACGATTCGAAAAGCGCTCAATTTATTAGCTCAAGAAGGGTATATTCAAAAAATTAGAGGCAAGGGCTCGATTGTAATTAAAAACACGAAGTTGGATTTCCCTGTTTCTGGTCTAGTAAGCTTTCATGAACTTGCCCAAAAAATGAATAAAAAGCCTAAAACGATCGTGACTGAGTGTGTGCTAACAAAGCCTGATGAATACATTCGTCAGCAGTTGAATGTAAAAATGAAGGACGAAGTTTGGAAAATTAGCCGTGTGAGAGAATTTGGCGGAGAAAAAGTGATCTTAGATAAAGATTATTTAAACAAAAAATTTGTGCCTACGATTACAAAAGAAATTTGTGAGCATTCCATTTATCATTATCTTGAAAATGAACTTCAATTAGCGATTAGCTATGCAAAAAAGGAAATCATTGTCGAGGAACCTACGGAAGAAGATCGGGAACTGCTTGATTTAGAGGGATTCTATAATGTTGTCGTCATTAAAAACTATGTATATCTTGATGATGCGAGTTTATTCCAGTATACCGAATCGAGGCATCGTCCTGATAAATTCCGCTTTGTTGACTTTGCAAGAAGAAATCAAGTTTAAACCAGCAGAAGACACCACTTCTAAAAGTGGTGGGATGAATGCGTATTGCCTTTTAACCTGTTATTAAAGTTAAGCTACCGGCGGAAATCATAGATTTTATAGAAGATTTTAGAGCGAGTTCTAAAAAATCTACAATATTACGCTTAGGTGTGGCTGATATGTGAGGTCGTCCATTGGTGAGAACCAGTCGGACGACCTTTTTTGACGTTCGATAAGCAGGCCTTTTAGTAATTAGCAATTATGTCGAGCGTTATTCCAATCCCTCCGTTAGGATGCGGCTAGAAGCGGTGAAATCATTGGAAGCCCTATCAGAACGGAATATTCCGTCTATGCCGAATTTCCTTTAATCGTAAAAAATTATGCCGATATTATAATTGTGACTGGTTGAACAAATGATTAGCTTTGCTGCTGCTAATCATCTTAAATACTAAAGAAATGAAGGGATAGGGATTAAGGTAATGAAAGGAATTTTTAGTTTTAAAACGGTGAAACAAAGGATGATAACGGGTTTTTCTGTCGTTATTATTCTAGTTATTTTACTAGGTGTCTATAATATTTCGGTTATTAATTCAAATAATAGAGACGCGCAAAATATATCAAACAGGGAGCTTCCATTATTGATTGCAACTGAGGGGCTCTCATATACAATGGCGAACAGAATTTCAACGGCTCGTGGGTATGTATTGTATGGTGGCGAGTATAAAGAACGCTTTGATGAATACACAGCACAGGCAAAGGAATATGAAGACATTGTTAAAGAGGTTGGAGTTACAGGGGAATTTGAGGAACTGCTACAAAAAACGATTAAATGGCGTGAATCGATCTATAAAGATGTGTTCAATCAGTATGATAAGGGAAATGTAGAGCTAGCACAACAAAATCTGGAGGATGCCGCTGAAGTGGTTCGTGAGCTGATGGCAAGCTATGACCAATTGGCACAAGATAATGCAGCTCGAATTACTAAAATAGAGCAAGACATCGTAGCAGGCGGTGAAGCTACATTTCGTCTCGTTGTCATTATTACAAGTTTAGTTATCATCCTTGGAATGGCAATCGCCCTTATTACTTCGAATGTTATTTCTAGGCCAATGAAAATTGTTATGGAGCGTATGAAGGCAATTGCAAATGGAGATTTAAGTGGTGAGCAGCTAGAAACGAAGTCAAGCGATGAGATTGGTCAAGTTGTGATCGCAACAAATGAAATGACGAAAAATATCCATGAGTTACTATCTCAAGTGAATATTGTTTCTGAATCTGTAAGCAGCCATAGTGAAGAGTTAACACAAACGACAAACGAAGTGAATGCTGCTTCACAACAAGTTGCTACAACAATGCAGGAATTGGCATCAGGTTCGGAGAGACAGGCTGTTAGCGCAAGCAACCTTTCTGAAATGATGGGAACTTTTGCAACAAGAGTAGAAGAAGCGAATGAAAATGGCGAAAAGATTCGTCAATTTTCTAGTTGGGTGCTTGAAATGACGGCTAAGGGCAGCGATTTGATGGATACGTCGAACAAACAAATGGTCCAAATAAATCGAATTGTAAAAGATGCAGTGAATAAAGTACAAGGATTGGATGTACAATCACAAGAAATTTCCAAATTAGTATCTGTCATTCAAGATATATCCGACCAAACGAATTTATTAGCACTGAATGCGGCGATCGAAGCAGCGAGAGCAGGAGAACACGGTCGCGGTTTTGCAGTCGTTGCTGATGAAGTAAGAAAGCTTGCTGAGCAAGTGTCCGTTTCTGTAACAGATATTACGGGTATTGTTGATAGCATTCAACGTGAATCAAATATGGTCACAGGCTCATTGAATGAAGGATATAAAGAAGTAGAACTTGGAACAGAGCAAATTAAAACGACAGGTGAAACATTTGCTGGGATCAGCTTGGCGATAAAAGAAATGACAATGAATATCCAAACAATTTCTGACCATTTATCCGAAGTGACGGGCCAAAGCCAAAATATGAATGGATCGATTGAAGAGATTGCGGCTATCTCTGAGCAATCAGCTGCTGGTGTAGAACAAACATCTGCTGCTGCTCAGGAAACGAGCAGTTCCATGGAGGAAGTGGCTGGAAGTGCGGAGCAACTTGCAAGTTTAGCAGAAGAACTGAACGGATTAGTTGGACGATTTAAATTATAAAGCCATTAAATAAATAAGCAGGTAAAGGAAAAATAACGTTTTTTCTTTACCTGCTTTAATATTTTGCTGAATAAACCTGTCTATTCATATCGCTAAAATCTGCTGTGCCCATTTTACTTTTTCATCCGTTGGTGTTTGAACGTCTTTTAGTGGATATTCGAGGCCAAGTGCCTCCCATTTATACACTCCTAAGCGATGGTATGGAAGGATTTCAACCTTTTCTACGTTAGGTAATGTTTTAATGAATTTGGAAAGGTTTCTTAAATCATCTTCTTGATCTGTAATGCCTGGAATGAGAACGTGGCGCACCCATACGGGAATTTGCTTTTCCTTTAGGTACTGTGCAAAATCAAGAATATGTTTATTGGATACAGAGGTTAATGTTTTATGCTTTTGCTCATCGATTTGTTTTAAATCGAGAAGGATGAGATCTGTTAGCTCCATCAGTCGATCAAGTGATTGAATAAAGCGGCCTTTTCTAGTAAAGCAGCCCCCGGAGCTGTCGATTGTTGTATGAATACCGAGCTTTTTACATTCTGTAAATAATTCGATTAGAAAGTCGACATGTAAAAGCGGTTCACCGCCACTAACGGTCACACCCCCATTAGAAGCTTGGAGGAATGGAAGATAATCCTTAATATCTTTCATTAGTGATTCAACAGATATTTCTTCCCCTTCACCATTTCCAAATGCCCATGTATCAGGATTGTGGCAAAATTGACAACGGAGTAGGCAGCCTTGAGTAAAAATAACGTAGCGAAGGCCTGGACCATCAACAGTACCACAAGATTCGACGGAATGAATACGTGTTTTTAGTTTCATAGTATCGCATCCTTTCAAGAAGGAAGCAGCGATTGGCTGCTTCCAATGTTTCTTGCTTACAAAATTATAGACTATTTACTTGTCGGGCACTTTCTATTGTAATAATCTCCAGACGCCGAACGACTAGCAAACTTCACTCTTCTTCCTATGATAAGTCAACATCGGTTCATTCTTCGCCGTGTTTTCTTTAGGGATTGTCGACTAATGTCGCCGCGTTCTGTGGCAACGTCGACGCAGTTTGTACGCCGCTAAACGGGCGCTTCCACTTTTGATCTTTACATTGTTTCATGGAATGTCCGATTAATGACATCAATTTGTTGCTCGCGCGTTAGTTTAATAAAGTTGACTGCATATCCAGAAACGCGAATTGTTAATTGTGGGTATTCTTCAGGCCGCTCCATCGCATCAAGCAATGTTTCGCGGTCAAAGACGTTAATGTTTAGATGATGCCCTTTTTTAATCATATACCCATCAAGGATCGCCGCTAAATTCTTCATTCGATCTGCTTCTTCACGGCCAAGTGCTTTTGGTACGATGGAAAATGTATTGGAAATTCCATCAAGTGCATATTCATAAGGGAGCTTAGCGACAGAACTTAATGAAGCAATCGCTCCTTTTTGATCGCGTCCATGCAATGGGTTTGCTCCTGGAGCAAATGGTTCACCTTTACGGCGCCCATCAGGAGTGTTTCCTGTCTTTTTACCGTAAACAACATTTGATGTAATTGTTAATACAGATAAGGTTGGTGTTGCATCGCGATAAGCACGGTGCTTTTTCAACTTGTTCATAAAGGTTTTAACGAGTCCGACCGCGATATCATCAACGCGCGCATCGTTGTTTCCGTATTTAGGAAAATCACCTTCGATTTCAAAATCAGTAGCAATGCCATTTTCATCACGAATTGGTTTTACTTTTGCATATTTGATCGCGCTTAGTGAATCAGCTACGACAGATAATCCAGCGATTCCTGTTGCCATTGTACGCAGAATTTCTCGATCATGCAATGCCATTTCAATTCTTTCATAGCTATACTTATCGTGCATATAGTGGATGACGTTTAATGTATTCATATACAATCCTGCAAGCCATTCCATCACATGATCGAATTTTTCCGCTACTTCATCGTATTGTAAATACTCGGATGTAATTGGAGCAAAAGCCGGACCAATTTGCGCTTTTATCATCTCATCTTTTCCGCCATTAATGGCATATAATAATGCTTTAGCGAGGTTGGCGCGGGCTCCGAAAAATTGCATTTGCTTTCCGATTGTCATTGCTGATACACAGCAAGCAATTCCATAATCATCTCCGTATATTTCTCGCATTAAATCATCGTTTTCATACTGAATGGAGCTTGTTTTGATCGACATATTTGCGCAATATTGTTTAAACAATTCTGGAAGCTTCGGTGACCAAAGAACAGTTAAATTGGGCTCTGGTGAAGGACCTAAATTGTCTAATGTATGCAAAAAGCGGAATGAGTTTTTCGTTACGAGCGGTTTCCCATCAAGACTAATGCCGCCGATAGATTCTGTTACCCATGTCGGATCACCGCTAAACAACTCATTGTAGTCCGGTGTTCGTGCAAATTTTACGAGTCGTAATTTCATGACGAAATGATCCACAAGCTCCTGTGCTTCACTTTCTGTTAAAACGCCATTTATTAAATCTCTTTCAATATAAATATCAAGGAATGTTGAAACGCGCCCTAAGCTCATTGCTGCCCCATTTTGTTCTTTAATAGCTGCAAGATAAGCAAAATATAACCATTGGAAAGCTTCTTTTGCATTTGTAGCTGGCTGTGAAAGATCATAGCCATATACGTTGGCAAGTTCTTTTAATTCATGCAATGCTTTAATCTGTTCGGCAATTTCTTCTCGATCGCGGATCACTTCCTCAGACATTGTTCCATTACCGACTAATTTTAATTCTGCTTGTTTTTCTTTTATAAGGAAATCAAGTCCATAGAGAGCAACCCTGCGATAATCGCCAATGATTCGCCCACGCCCATATGCATCCGGTAAACCAGTAATAATTCCAGCTTTTCGTGCCAATTTCATTTCATCTGTATAAGCATCAAATACGCCTTGATTATGTGTTTTTCGATATTTAGTAAAAACTTCTTCTACCTCTTTGTCTAATTCATAGCCGTATGCTTGTAAAGCACCTGCCGCCATTCGAATGCCGCCAAATGGCTGCAAAGATCGTTTAAATGGTTGATCTGTTTGGAAACCGACAATCGTTTCTAATTCTTTTTGCAAATAGGCTGGACCGTGGGAAGTAATCGTGGACACAATTTTCGTATCCATATTTAGTACTCCGCCATTTTCGCGTTCTTGTTTGGATAATTGCATGACCTGATCCCATAACGATTCCGTCGCCTTTGTCGCTGATTCTAAAAATGTGTTATCGCCTTCATAGAGCGTATAGTTCTTCAAAATAAAATCCCGTACATCAACTTCCTCTTGCCATCGACCTTCTGTAAAACCAATCCAAGATTTCATTATTGAAAACCTCCTAAGATTTAGTTTGTGAAAACGTGAGCAATCGTACGTAAAAAAATATGAGAAGATTATGTGAAAAGTTGAACATAATCTACTTTTAGTATAACATCATATTTTAAGTGTGGATAATTAAAATATGGCAAATAAATGACAATGGAAATTATAAAATAAAATGGTTTATATACATTGTGGGGGTATAGTATATTATGAGTGAGGGAGACGTATAACAGTGCAGATCGATCAATATCTGTTTCCGGGGGAAGGGACAAGCTGTGCGCTAACCTCCGATCAAGTGAAGAATAACTTAGTTACACGACTAAACCGAATTGAGGGAAGTCGACGTATTAAAGGACTAATTGAACGTGACTTATTGTGACGATGTCATTACGCAAATCACAGCAACTCAATCCGCTCTAAATAGTGTTGCTTGAATTTACTTGAAGGACATTTAAAGCATTGTGTTGTAGATAGAGTATAGGAAGGAGATATGGAAGTCTTTGATGAAGTATTAGTGATAATCCAAAAGCTAATGAAAAAATAAGGAGCTGAACAAAGATGGGAATAATGACTCTAACGGTGGAAGGAATGTCATGTGGCATTGCGTCCAATCAATAGAAGGAAGCGCCGGTAAACTTGCTGGTATTTCTAATGTAAAGGTTGATTTAGCAAACGGGAAAGTAGATGTTCATTGCGATCAAAACAAAATTGATCTAAATAAGATTAAAGCGACGATTGATGATCAAGGGTTTGATGTGAAATGAAAGAGATGTGCTGATTTGCACTTTTCCTTTTTAAATAGATACACCCCTATGTTGTATAAGGAGTTTTTAAAATGAGCGAAAGTACATTTAAAATAAAAGGAATGACATGTGCAGCTTGCTCCAATCGTGTTGAAAAAGGATTAAGTCGAATGGAAGGCGTGGAGAAAGCTGCCGTTAATTTAGCGCTTGAGCAAGCATCGGTTACATTTGATGAATCTAAAATTAAAATTGGTGATATTGAACAAAAAGTAAAAGATCTTGGCTATGATGTCGTAACGGAAAAAGTAGAATTAATGTTGGCTGGGATGACATGTGCGGCGTGTTCGACAAGAATCGAAAAGGTTCTTAATAAAATGGATGGTGTATCTGCTGCGTCTGTCAATCTTGCATTGGAAAAAGCGACGATTGAATACAATCCATCGCTTATATCTACAAAGGATATGACAGATAAGGTAGAAGCGATCGGCTATGGAGCAATTGTAAAAAATGATGAAGAATCAGGTCAAACCGTCGATCATCGCCTTCAAGAAATAGAAAAGCAAAAAAGGAAATTTATACTTTCCCTCCTTTTATCTTTCCCACTTTTATGGACAATGGTTGCACATTTTAGTTTTACGTCCTTTATTTATGTGCCGCAAGGATTAATGAATCCGTGGCTGCAAATGGCACTCGCAACTCCTGTGCAATTTTATATTGGGAAACAATTTTATGTCGGGGCATATAAAGCATTAAAAAATAAAAGTGCCAATATGGATGTCCTCGTTGCCCTTGGAACGTCAGCCGCCTATTTTTATAGTGTGTATTTGGCAATCATGTCTATCGGCAAGGAAACAAGTTTTATTCACTTATATTTTGAAACGAGCGCCGTGCTGATTACATTGATTATTCTGGGAAAACTATTTGAAGCGAAGGCGAAAGGGAGATCGTCTGAGGCGATTAAAAAACTAATTGGCTTACAAGCAAAGACAGCAACGGCAATTCGCAATCGAATGGAAATAGAAATTCCACTTGAAGAAGTCGTTGTCGGAGATGTGTTGATCGTTAAGCCAGGAGAAAAGATCCCTGTCGACGGTGTAATGATCGAGGGTGAATCGGCTTTGGATGAATCAATGATTACGGGAGAAAGTGTGCCCGTTGACAAAAAAGCTGGGGATAACCTGATTGGAGCTACGATTAATAAAAATGGTTTTATAAAAATGGAAGCGATCAAGATTGGCAAGGATACAGCATTGGCACAAATTATTAAAGTCGTTGAAGATGCCCAAGGATCAAAGGCGCCAATTCAGCGCATGGCCGATTTGATTTCTGGAATTTTCGTGCCGATTGTTGTTGGTATTGCCCTTGTGACATTTCTGATTTGGTATGTTTGGGCAGATCCAGGGAATTTCGCCTCGGCGTTAGAAAAACTAATTGCTGTTCTTGTTATCGCATGCCCATGTGCACTAGGATTGGCAACGCCAACGTCGATTATGGCAGGTTCGGGACGTGCAGCGGAACACGGGATATTATTTAAAGGTGGCGAACATCTAGAAACGACGCATGAAATTGATACGATCGTTTTAGATAAAACGGGAACGATCACGAATGGTGAACCAGTGTTAACAGATGTTGTTGCTGCGATGCATGAACGAGAATTTTTGTCATTAGTAGGCTCCGCAGAAAACCGCTCGGAGCATCCGCTTGCACAAGCGATCGTTGCCGGGATCAATGAGAAAAATATTGTTCTTCACGAAGCTGCATCATTTGAGGCGATTCCAGGATTCGGCATTCAGGCAGTTGTCAGTGGTAGAAAGATTTTAATTGGAACAAGGCGTTTAATGAAGCAACAAAACGTAGATTTCGAAGAAGTAATGGAGCAAATGAGTACGTTTGAAAAGCAAGGGAAAACAGCGATGCTCGTTGCTGTTGATGGAACGTACGCAGGGATGATTGCTGTCGCTGATACGATAAAGGAAACTTCCGCACAAGCGATTCAAAGATTACGTGAGATGAACCTCGAAGTCATTATGATGACGGGAGACAATAAGCAAACCGCATTAGCGATTGCAAAGGAAGCGGGCATTGACCAAGTCATTGCTGAAGTATTGCCGGAAGGAAAAGCGGATGAAGTAACAAAATTGCAGCAAGCAGGTAAAAAAGTGGCGATGGTCGGTGATGGAATTAATGATGCACCGGCCCTTGCTGTTGCCGACATCGGCATGGCAATTGGAACAGGGACAGACGTCGCGATGGAAGCCGCCGACATTACGTTGATTCGCGGTGACTTAAATAGTATTGCTGATGCACTCTTGATGAGTAAGAAAACAATCAGCAATATAAAACAAAATCTGTTCTGGGCATTTGCCTATAACACACTTGGTATACCCGTTGCAGCGTTTGGATTTTTAGCTCCATGGCTTGCTGGGGCAGCGATGGCGTTTAGCTCAGTGTCAGTCGTTTTGAATGCCTTGCGTTTACAAAAAGTAAAATTATAAGTGAACGTAAAGCTTGTCTCGGAATTCGGACAAGCTTTACCTTTTTTCCGTTCAATATGCATGACTTTCCCTTCTTCGTTAAAAGCTATATGTAGGAAGGATGGGAAAGTATGAATGTATTAGGCAATTTTGAAGAAAAAAGACGCGAAAAGCAAATTAAGAACGAACGTAAGCTTTTGCGTGATTTACCAATCAATGCATTGAAGAAAAGTGTGATTCTTTATTTTTACGCAGCAAGAATCCATTCAGGCTTGCTTGACGATGGCGTAGAGGAAGCATGTCTGGATGTTGCCATTGAAGCATACTTAACAGGAGGGGAATATAGTCGCTTTATTCAATCTGGAGAAGCTATGGAGGCGACGAAAGCGAGATGTCGCGAAGAGCTGAGTCATTTTATTGATACATTGCATCATTTCTGGCTTTATCTTGATTTTGAACAAGGGATAATGGATGAAGAGACGATTTATTCATCTTGTGAGAAGTTTGTAAATCATTGGTGGATCGAAGGATACAAAAAAGGTGCACGACTTTATAAGCTCCGTTTACATTAAATCCAGTTCATTTCAATTGAACTGGATTTTTGCTTCTTGCCCAATTAGATATGATATTACTCAATTTATCACGAAAAAACCCAAATAATGATTGGCGATAGAACTTGGAACGCTAATAAAGTGAATAACAAAATAACACAAATAAAGGACAAAATGACCATATACAAAATAATCGGAATAATCATTATAATTAATTAAAAGATCGAATGGAGGAGAAAGAGGGTGAAGGATAAAGAAATGAGCTGGTCGATAAAAATGGCTGATACCGTGTTAAGGCGTTATCTAGATTTGTCAGATAAATGGGATCATGAATATGGGATTGTTTTTAAAGGGATTGAAGATGTTTGGCACCATACAGGTGATTGTAAATATATTGATTACTTGTTATTCAATATCGGAAACCGGATTGGAGAAAATGGTGAGATTGCGGGATATGAATTGGAAGATTATAGTGTCGATCATATCAATTCGGGAAGATTGCTCTTTCCTTTATTTGAAGAAACAAAGGAGGAACGTTTTAAGAAGGCAGCATTCCTATTGCGCCAACAACTTGAAACACATCCAAGAACGAGTGATGGGATCTTCTGGCATAAACAAATTTTTCCGTATCAAGGATTTCTAGACGGTGTTTATATGGGTGATGTATTTTATGCCCAGTTCGCCAAAGTGTTTAATGATCCAGCACTATTTGATGATGTGACAAACCAAATTCTTCTATTCGCAAAACATAATAAAGACGAGAAAACGGGGCTTTTCTATCAAGGATATGACGAGAAGAGACAACAAATTTGGGCAAATGCAGATACGGGTTGTTCATCTAGTTTTTGGGGACGGGCAATCGGCTGGTATTGTGTTGGGATTGTAGATATTCTCGATTATTTACCAGAAGAACATGCAAAAAGACAGAAATTAATTGAAGTTTTATCCGGATTACTTTCAGCAATTGTTACATATCAAGAACCCGAAACGGGCGTATGGTATCAGGTGGTTGATCAAGGCGGTCGCGAGGGGAATTATTTAGAATCGTCTTCGTCTTGCATGTATGTGTATGCGCTCGCTAAGGCGATAAGACAAAGCTATGTATCGCAGCATTTTTTACCTGCATTGAAACAAGGATATAACGGAATCTTAAATACGTTTATTGATGAAGATGAGAGAGGGATTGTAAATATTCATCAAACATGCCAAACGGCTGGGCTGGGGATTACTGCCAATCGAGATGGTTCATTTGAATACTACATTAGTGAGCCGATTGTTTCCAATGATTTTAAAGGAATCGGGACGTTCATAATGGCAAGCGTTCAAGTGGAAAAATTGATTGTGCAAATGGATGACAACGAAAATGAAAGCGTAAACATAACGCTATCCAAAAATTAATATATGCTTTATTTTACTTTAGGGAGGATGTGGCTTAATTGTGGAGAAAGTAAAAAGAATCGCATTAAAAATTGATTCCGCAATCGAAGCTTTCGCCATTTTTGCGATGATCGCCATGACATTAATTGTATCAATACAAGTTGCCACGCGGAAAATCTTTCACCATGTTTTCTTTTGGTCAGAAGAAGTAACGATGCTCCTATTAATTTGGTTTTGTTTTTTAGGGATCGCCATTGGCTTTCGAGAAAAAATCCATTTAGCAATGAGCGCATTCACTAATTTATTTCCAGCATCTTGGAATAAAGTGCTAGACAAAATTATTGCATTAACGATTTTTGCATTAGGAGTATATTTCATTGTTTACGGATGGGGATTCTCTTCCATTATGCATGAAAGCACCCTTCCAGCAACAGGTTGGCCTGCTAGCACCATGTATGTGATTATGCCGATTACAGGGGTTCTAATTTGTGTTTATTCTCTATTTGAATTATTTGGGATTAATACAGTGAGGCACCAATTTATGGATGAGGAGGTGGAAGGAGAATGACGATGGCCGTGATCATTCTTTCTGTTAGCTTTGTTGGCTTGCTACTTCTTCGCTTTCCTGTTGCTGTTGTTTTAACTGTATCTTCCCTATTAACAGCGATCTATTTAGGTATTCCGCTTGCTGTTATTGGTCAGCAAATTGTCCAAGGTGTGAATTCTTATGGTCTCTTAGCTATTCCATTCTTTGTGTTAGCTGGACAGATTATGAGTACAGGGGGATTAGCAAGACGCCTTGTCAACTTTGCGCAATTATTTGTTGGTGCGATTAGGGGCGGCCTTGCTATGGTAAACTGTGTAGCTTGTATGTTATTTGGGAACATTAGCGGATCGGCGGCAGCCGACGTTGCATCCGTAGGATCTGTCATGATTCCAGCAATGAATAAAAAAGGATATGATCCAGATTTTTCTGTGGCAGTTACTTCAGCCGCAGCCATCCAAGGAGTTGTTATGCCACCAAGTCATAATATGATTTTATATGCGATTGCAGCTGGTGGTGTTTCGATTTCTAGCTTATTTTTAGCTGGAATTATCCCGTGTCTCGTTATGCTTGTTGGACTAATGTTTACTTCTTGGCTTATTGCTAGAAAAAGAGGCTATGAAAAAAGCGAGCGGGTTCCATTAAGAGATGTGCCAAAAATCATTGCTGATGGTTTCCTATCTTTAATGACAGGTGTGATTATTTTAGGGGGGATTTTCTCTGGATGGTTTACGGCAACGGAATCAGGAGCAATAGCATGTATTTATGCATTTATCCTAACATTCTTTGTCTATAAGGATGTACCGTTTCGAGAAGCAAAATTTATTTTTATTAAGACGTTTAGAACGCTAGCGATGGTCTTATTCTTAATTGCATCATCAGCAGCATTTGCATGGGTGTTGACGTATTTAAAAATTCCTCATCTATTAGCGGAATCATTAATGAATATATCGGATAATCCAATTATTATTTTGCTCATCATTAATGTTCTTCTATTAATATTGGGTGCGCCGTTAGATATGGCCCCATTGATTTTAATTATGACACCGATTCTCTTTCCAATCGTAACTTCACTTGGAGTAGATCCGATTCATTTTGGTATTATCCTCATTGTGAATCTCGGTATTGGTCTTATTACACCACCAGTCGGAACGGTTCTCTTTGTTGGTACAGCCATTGGAAAAGTGAGTATAGAAAGGGCATCAATTGCATTAATCCCCTATTTCATTGTGTTGGTGGCGGTCTTATTATTGCTCACGTATGTTCCAGCAATTTCCATGTGGTTGCCGAATTTAGTCAATGGTTAAATGCATGGATAGATCGCGTTTCTACTATAAATCTAAAAAAATTAAAGGGAGGATTTTACAATGTGGGGAAAAAAGAGATTCATAGGTTTTATGTTGCTCATGCTAGCCGCTATTTTGACCCTGGGTGCCTGTAACAATGATGGAGATGGAGGAAAAACAGAGACGGGAGATAGCGGGACAAAAAAACCTGCTGATGAAGGAAAAACGTATACATTCCGATTAGCGGAAACCCATCCGGCAGATTATCCAACAACAAAAGGAGATATTAAATTTGCCGAACTTGTTGAAGAAAGAAGCGATGGCCGAATAAAAATTGAAGTATTTCCATCGGCTCAGTTAGGAGAAGAGAAAGCGGCAATCGAGCAAGTACAGCTTGGAGCAATTGAATTTACACGGGTGAGCAGCGGACCATTGGCGGAGTTTAACAAGGAATTTGGTGTTTTCAGTCTTCCGTATATTTTTGATAATGACGATCATGTGTGGGATTATTTATTAAGCGATCATGGATTGTCATTGCTGGATAGCCTGGAAGAATCAAGAATGAAGGGGCTTGCCTATTATAGCTCCGGTTCAAGGAACTTTTACTCATCAAAACCACTAAATGGTATTGATGATTTAAAAGGAATGAAAATTCGTGTACAGCAAAATAAAATAAATATTGAATTAATGGATGCGCTTGGAGCGAGTGCAACGCCAATGGCATATGGGGAAGTTTACAGCTCCTTGCAAACAGGTGTAATCGATGCTGCTGAAAATAATCACCCAAGCTATTTTTCTAGTAAGCATTTTGAAGTTGCACCACATTATATTCTTGATGGTCACCAGCGCGTCCCTGAAGTTTTATTAATATCAAAAACAGTCTGGGATACATTAACAGAAGCTGATCAAGAAATTATCAAGCAAGCAGCGATGGATTCTATTGAATATCAACGTGGAGAATGGGATAAATATGAGAAGGAGTCTTTAGACGCCGTAATTGAAGGTGGATCAACAGTTGTAGAAGTAGAAGACCTAACACCTTGGCAGGAAGCAGTAAAGCCGGTGATTGAGGCGAATAGGGAAGAGTTTAAAGATGTCCTTGACGCAATTGATGCAGCACGCAAATAAGTATTTATATGGTAAAATAAGATAAAAGTTTAGAAGAGTCTCAATCGAGTCTCTTCTTTTCCATATAACTATGAACGAGATTGCGGGGCGGTCCATTGAAGGCTATATTGAAAAAAATAACTGATTATTTTTATCGGATAGTTCTTCTTAGGGATCGGTCCTTGATGATAAAATTGTCGGTCTTTTCGGGGATATTAATCGTTGTTCCGATGATTATTTTTACTTTTATATCATATAATCAATTTTCGCTCGTTCTTCAGCGCGAGGCGCATCAATATAATCAGCAAAGCATCGAACAAGTTCAGCATTATGTTGAAGGCTATGTACGTGATTTTGAGATCGAAACACTTAAAATTATTAACCATCCAAATGTAACCGTTTTCCTTAAGGCGGGAACAGCTGAAGAGATAGATGAAAGTACAATCGCAAATGTTAGAACGGTATTGAAAAATGCTGCCTATTCAAGATCAGATATTGTGAACTATACGCTTATTCTTGATGACATTAGAGTGATTGATTCAGCAGAAACGGATGATAGACAATCGATTATTCATCTTAAAAAGGAGTACTGGTATAGAGATGTTCCTAAAAATGGTAATCCGCTCATTGTTAGTCGATATATTTTCCGGCGCGGTCGTGAGGAACCGGTTATTTCAATTGTAAAAAGAATTATAAATCCACAGACGTTGCAGCCATTTGGTATGCTCGTTCTTGATGTCAATTATAAACGGCTGGACGATGTAGCCAATAAAGTGAGACCTGGAAATACGGGGTTTTTATATATCGTAAATGATGAAGGGCGATATATTTATCATCCAAACGCCGAGAAAATTGGTCGTGTAGCTGATGGAGCAATACTTCCATTTAAACAGCAAAACGCCAGTTTTCTAACATTTAATGAGTCCACGAAGCAGTTTCTCACATGGAGTAGAAGTGATGTTCTTAAATGGAATTTCATCACGTCCATTCCATATAGTGAGTTAATGCAAGGAGCGAATTCAATTAGAAAAATGATCTTTATTACGTCACTTATTTTTATGGTGATTGCGTATGTCATGGGAGTAGGGCTAGCAGCGAGCTGGATCAATCCCGTGAAACGACTGCACCGCTTTATAAAAAAAGTGGAAGTAGGCGATTTCTCTGGAAAAGTTCCTGTTGAATCGAAGGATGAGATTGGTATGTTGACGCATGGGTTTAATCACATGGTGGAAAGACTATCTACGTTAATGGACGAAGTATACGCATCGAGATTAAATGAAGTAGAAATGAACTTACGGCAAAAGGATACAGAGTTGAAAATGCTTCAAGCACAAATTAACCCTCATTTTTTATATAATTCATTGGATACGATTCGTGGCATGGCCCTTGAACGTGAGATGGATGATATTTCGATTATGGCTGAGTCACTTGCCAGATTATTGCGATACAACATTAAGGGTGAGTCTTCCATTGTAACGATTAAGCAAGAACTAGAAATTGGTCGGATGTATTTGCAAATCCAAAAATATCGGTTTGAAGAAAAACTCTTGTATCAATTTGATATTCCTACGTGGGCGTTGGAGAAGAAAATAGCGAAATTTACTCTTCAACCTATTTTGGAAAACTGCATCGTTCATGGACTCGAGCCACAAACTGGGCAGACAAACATTACGATTTCTGTACAAACTTTTGATGAAGAATCTTTTGTTCTTCTTATATCTGATACCGGACCAGGGATTGAAGTGGATCAACTAGAAAAAATGCGATTGGAATTAAAGCGGGATATATCCAAAAATGAAGTAAACCATATTGGGATGATGAATGTACACAAGCGAATCAAACACCTTTTCGGCGAAGACTATGGAATTTATATCGAAAGTAGCCTTAATAAAGGAACGACGGTAGGAATTAAACTGCCGTTATAAAAGCCTTATGTTTAGGGGGAGCGAATATGCATCAAATCTTATTAGTGGAAGATGAAAGATGGGTTCGCACAGCAATTAGGAAAACGGTGGAAAAGACAGGACTGCCTTTTACTGTCGTACATGAATCGAAAAATGGCGTGGATGCGTATGATTGGCTTACACAAAATAATGTGGATATCGTGCTTACCGACATTCGAATGCCGGCAATGGATGGAATCGCTTTAATGGGAGAAGTGCGGCGTCTAGAGTTGAAAACGGATGTTGTTATTATTAGCGGTCATGATGATTTTGCCTATACACAGCAAGCGATCCGTTTAGGTGCTTTTGACTATTTGCTTAAACCGGTAGAACTAGATGGGTTAAATGAAACGTTAAAAAAATGGATGGCCCAAAAAGAGAGAATCCAAGAAGAAAACCAAACAATGAATGTGGATGAGCTTTCCCCGATCGAACAAGTTATTCAATATATGAAAACATCGATCAGTGCGGACTTTTCCTTAGCGACTGCTGCTAATATGGCTCATCTTAGTCCGAGTTATTTTTGTAAGCTATTTAAAAAGCAAACGGGTACGAACTTTAGCGACTATGTCATCAGTATAAGGATGGAGGAAGCTTCGCGATTATTGGTTCATACTTCATTGCGTATATCAGAAATTGCCGATCGGCTTGGATATGCTGATTTGGCTTATTTCAGCAATAGTTTTAAAAAAGTAATGGGCGTAACGCCGAGCCAGTATCGAAAAAACGACTATAATGAAGAAATTGGTTAGAACAAACTTTTTAATAATGAAACATGTTCTAAAATTTTATCTTGTCCCATATGTTTTCATGAGCGAAACATAAAGGGGAAGATGGAATGGGTAGAAAAGCGAAATGGACATTTTTTTCAATCGGGGTAGCAGTGTTGTTCCTCCTTTTTCAATATCAATTTCACCCAAAAGATTCATTTCAAACGTGGAATCTTCCATTAACAGGAAAGATTATTTATATAGACCCGGGGCATGGTGGCCCAGATGGAGGAGCAGGGGATAAGGGGGCGCTGGAGAAAGATATTGCCTTGCATGTGTCGCAAAAACTACGCGATTTATTACAAGGGCAGGGAGCTCTCGTATTGATGACAAGAGAAACGGATACGGATTTAGCTAGCCCGGACGTCCGCGGATATAGCAAAAGGAAAACGGCTGACTTAAAGAAGCGATTGAAAATCATTAATGAATCGGAAGCGGACTTTTTTATTAGTGTACATTTAAACTCGATCCCATCACCGCGTTGGAGTGGTGCGCAAACTTTTTATGCGCCGCATCTCATTGAAAATAAACGGGCGGCTAAGTTTATTCAGGCAGAGTTAATTAGCAACCTTGAAAACACGACGAGGCAGGCGAAAACGATCGAACGTGTTTATTTGCTAAAGCATGCAAACAAACCGGGAGTTCTCGTTGAAGTTGGCTTTTTGTCGAATCCAACGGAACGCAATCAATTAAAACAAGATGAATATCAAGAGAAAATAGCTGAATCGGTTTACAAAGGAATTCTTCGCTATTTTACAGATGAGAAAACGATGGAATAAGTGATTTTTTTATGCATCCATTGAAGGGTGCTTTTCTTATGAAAAAGTTTAGATTATGGTATACTGGAAAAGAAAGCGAAACCAACATAAGGACGGTGTCATGTAATTGGTTACTGAACAACAAGCACGTGAATTGTTGAACAAACTACAAGATCCGATTTTACATAAAACGCTTGAGGAAACAAACGGTGTTCTTGAGGTGAAAGTAAAAGAGGAAAAGTCACATATTAGTGTTCGCATTGCTCTTGCAAAAACAGGTACACCTGAACAACTTCAATTGCAAATGAAAATCGTAGAACTGCTGAAGGAAGCAGGTGCTAAAACTGTCGGGATTCGATTTGCGGATTTGCCGGAAGAAGAATTGGAAAAGCACCGAGCAGCAGGCGATCTATCCGAGGATGGTAGCAATCTTTTATCGCCGAACAGTAAAACAACCTTTATTGCGATTGCAAGTGGAAAAGGAGGCGTTGGTAAATCAACTGTTTCCGTTAATTTAGCTGTTTCCCTTGCACGTTTAGGAAAAAAGGTTGGGCTGATTGACGCAGATATATATGGGTTCAGTGTTCCAGATATGATGGGGATTACTTCAAGGCCGGTTGTGAATGGTACGAAAATCAATCCTGTTGAGCGATTTGACGTCAAAGTGATTTCCATGGGCTTTTTCGTAGAAGATAATTCACCCGTCATTTGGCGTGGTCCAATGTTAGGAAAAATGCTTAATAATTTCTTTACGGAAGTAGACTGGGGAGAATTGGACTATTTACTGCTTGATTTGCCGCCAGGAACTGGTGATGTTGCCCTTGATGTACATACAATGCTTCCGAGCTGTAAAGAAATTATCGTAACGACACCACATCCAACGGCTGCCTTTGTTGCTGCGCGGGCAGGTGCAATGGCATTGCGTACGAACCATGACATTATTGGTGTTGTGGAAAATATGTCCTATTTCGAGAGTCGTTTAACGGGCGAGAAGGAATTCGTATTTGGACAAGGCGGCGGCGATAAACTTGCGGAAGAGTTAAGAACAGAAGTGCTTGGTAGGCTGCCACTTCAACAACCAGATTGGAATGAAGATGATTTTGCGCCTTCCATATATGATGCAGAACACCCGACAGGAAGAATTTATCAAGAAATATCAGAAAAAATCATTGCGACTTTAAATAAATAACATCGGAAGTGCCTAATACCTTGTTATTCGATATTAGGCACTTTCATTTTTATCACATTTATGAGGTTCCATAAGACCTTGCAAAAATAGAGAGGGGACTAAGATCTGATGCTTCGAAACTGAAGGGGACACCTTCAGTTTATTCATTACTCTCTCCGCCCCCTCCACCTTGATCTTTTTCATTGTTTTTTTCCTTTTTCTCGCTCCCGACTTCTTCAGCAGCCTTCAATAAAATATCTTGGATTTTTGCTTTAAAAAGCGGGCTTTCGATTGTATCGGTGACGACTTCCTGCATTTGCTCGCGAAATTCCTTACTTTTCAACGCTTGCGCAAATTCCTTCTGTACTTCAGGGTCCTTCAAAATATCGATCATCATCCCCTGGTACTCGGGATCCTTCATTAAATCTTTGAGCAGCTTTTCATTCTCTGTTTTCATGCTATTTGCCGTAGACTCAGCAAACTTTGGATCCTGAAACGCCTTTTTCCAAAACTCAAGCCCTTTTTCGGACGTAAGTTCCTTTTCGATCGTTTCTTTTACGACTGCTTGATCCATTACCATTTGTTGTTTAAATTTTTCATCACCTAAAATATCTTGAATGGCTTTCTTCCCCTCATCCGTCTTTAAAATATCGACTAACATCTTTTTTGTTTGTTCATAATCAAGCTTTTCACTTCCTCCTCCACTGGCATTACAAGAAGAAAGCAAGAAAATAGCGCATATTAGGAGTAAGATGCTTACCTTTTTCATAAAAAAGGCTCCTTTCGTTGAGCGATCGTTCATATGATTAATATGGGACTTTGTGAAGAATTTATGCACAATATAGCGAAGCATGGCTTTTTCGTTTTAACATTGTTACTATTATAATGGTTACGACTTTGTATTATTGGAGGAATAAAGGCAGTGACAATTCGAAATTTGATTAAGTTTTTATTTAATTCCCTCGTATTAGGTGGTCTCGTAACAGGGATTCTTGGCTTTATTATTCGTTGGAATGAATTTCAGCCTTATTTTGTGGAAGTGAAAATTGGAGCAATTTTGTCAACGTTTATTTGGCTTGTCGGTGTCGGCTTTATTTTTGCAGTTGTTAGTCAAGTTGGCTTTTTTGCATATTTATTTATTCACCAATTCGGGCTTGGGTTGTTTCGATCGATTTCTTTATGGAATGCTGTGCAGTTTCTCTTAGTGGTTGTTGTCTTATTTGACCTAGTATATTTTCGGTTTCAAAACTTTGCTGGTGAAGGAGAAAGCCTCTTACCATATATTAGTCTAGCTTTAATCATCTTAGTGGCAGGCTTAATTGTTGCCTATTTCAAGGCAAAATGGACAAATCGGACAACATTTATATCTGCTCTCTTTTTTATGGTCGTTGTCACGATCTTAGAATGGCTACCGGTTTTACGCCCTAATGAAGAAAGCTGGATTTATTTAATGATTTTTCCTTTAATCGCATGTAATGCTTATCAAATTTTAATGTTGCAAAAGTACAATCGCCTTTCAGCAGAAGATATAGAAAAACGCCAACAACGAGCTAAAAAGGAAAAAGTAGTTGGAAAAGGGAAAAAAGCAAACGCAAAAGCGAGCCATTAATAGGCTCGCTTTAATTTATGGGATTAATGTTGTTTTTACTTTCCCATTTGCAATCAGGGTAGAAACAGATATGAGCTCGGCTCTCTCCTCAAGTAATGCAATCGCCTTTGGTAAAGCTTCAACTGTTTGTATAGCTGAATCCGAAGCATGCATTAAAACAATGTCTCCTTCTTTTGCCTTCTTTATATGATCGATAATGACTTCTACACCTGGATTCTTCCAATCTTGCGAGTTAATACTCCAGTGGACAACGGTTAAGTCGGATTTTTCTGCGATTGAGAGTGTACGCTTATCAAAATGTCCTGTCGGTGAACGGAGCAATGTCACATCTTTAATATCGAGTTTCTTTAGTACATCAATACCTCGAACGATATCGCGTTTTACTTGTGCATCGTCTAATTCCGTATAATCTTCATACGCATAGCCAAGGCTACCTATTTCAAAACCCATCTCTTTAATTCGTTTCACGGTGTCCGGATGTCTTTCCGCCCACGCTCCCGATAAGAAAAATGTTGCGGATCGTACTTCTTCTTTTTCGAGTACATCAAGGATTGGATCAGCCTGAATATCACCCCAACCAATATTAAATGTTAATGCAATCCCTTTTTCTCCTTTAAAAACAGCCTTGGGTCCATCAGATGTTCCAAATACAGGTATATGAATAGATGCCTGAGTAAAAAAGAACAAAGCCGTAAAAAAAGAAATGAAGAGGATAAAGGATGCTTGTTTTAATTTACGGCCATCCACTGTTAAGAAAAACTTCATGCGCCCCCTCCTTTTTGAGCATGTCCATTTTATTCTATGCCCCTCAATCTTCGATATATGATTAAAACATTGCATTCTTTGAATTTGCCATTCAAAATGTGGAAATAGCTAATTATACGAGAACATGCGGGGTGAACACATGATCGGACTATTAATTAGTAATATAGAAAAAGAAGAAATTATTTATTTGCTTAAAAGAGAGATGGATGAAATAATCCACGATTTAAAAGATGTAAACGTAGATCCTGTTGTGAAAATGGCTATGAAGGAGCGTTATAAAACATTATTTACGCTGTTTAAGCGTGTTGCCTCCCATAATGAGTGCATAGGCTATATGCTCCATGACAAACAGTAATGGAGTCATTTAAAAAAACTTTTAAAAAAGGTGTTGACACTTTTGAGGGAACTTGTTATATTAATAAACGTCGCTGCGAACGCAGTAGACAAGATTGAAAAAAGTAAAAAAAACAAAAAAATAACTCTTGACTAAAAGGTTGTTAGTGAGTTATGATAGAAAAGTCGCCTCAAGAAGACGACGAACAAGTTTGATCTTTGAAAACTGAACGAAACGAACGTCAAATTAATTTTTAAACAATGGTTTTAACCATTGCCAGCAAGAGTAAGGATCAACGACTAAGAACGTCACATCCTGTGACAACGTCGTTGTGACTCGCATCGTGCGAGCCTAAACTTCTTTTATGAGAGTTTGATCCTGGCTCAGGACGAACGCTGGCGGCGTGCCTAATACATGCAAGTCGAGCGAATGGATGGGAGCTTGCTCCCTGAAGTTAGCGGCGGACGGGTGAGTAACACGTGGGCAACCTGCCTGTAAGACTGGGATAACTTCGGGAAACCGGAGCTAATACCGGATAATTTCTTTCCTCGCATGGGGAAAGGTTGAAAGGCGGCTTCGGCTGTCACTTACAGATGGGCCCGCGGCGCATTAGCTAGTTGGTGAGGTAACGGCTCACCAAGGCAACGATGCGTAGCCGACCTGAGAGGGTGATCGGCCACACTGGGACTGAGACACGGCCCAGACTCCTACGGGAGGCAGCAGTAGGGAATCTTCCGCAATGGACGAAAGTCTGACGGAGCAACGCCGCGTGAGTGATGAAGGTCTTCGGATCGTAAAACTCTGTTATCAGGGAAGAACAAGTATCGGAGTAACTGCCGGTACCTTGACGGTACCTGACCAGAAAGCCACGGCTAACTACGTGCCAGCAGCCGCGGTAATACGTAGGTGGCAAGCGTTGTCCGGAATTATTGGGCGTAAAGCGCGCGCAGGCGGTCTCTTAAGTCTGATGTGAAAGCCCACGGCTCAACCGTGGAGGGTCATTGGAAACTGGGAGACTTGAGTGCAGAAGAGAAGAGCGGAATTCCACGTGTAGCGGTGAAATGCGTAGAGATGTGGAGGAACACCAGTGGCGAAGGCGGCTCTTTGGTCTGTAACTGACGCTGAGGCGCGAAAGCGTGGGGAGCGAACAGGATTAGATACCCTGGTAGTCCACGCCGTAAACGATGAGTGCTAAGTGTTAGAGGGTTTCCGCCCTTTAGTGCTGCAGCAAACGCATTAAGCACTCCGCCTGGGGAGTACGGCCGCAAGGCTGAAACTCAAAGGAATTGACGGGGACCCGCACAAGCGGTGGAGCATGTGGTTTAATTCGAAGCAACGCGAAGAACCTTACCAGGTCTTGACATCCTCTGACAACCTTAGAGATAAGGCGTTCCCCTTCGGGGGACAGAGTGACAGGTGGTGCATGGTTGTCGTCAGCTCGTGTCGTGAGATGTTGGGTTAAGTCCCGCAACGAGCGCAACCCTTGATCTTAGTTGCCAGCATTTAGTTGGGCACTCTAAGGTGACTGCCGGTGACAAACCGGAGGAAGGTGGGGATGACGTCAAATCATCATGCCCCTTATGACCTGGGCTACACACGTGCTACAATGGATGGTACAAAGGGCTGCAAGACCGCGAGGTTTAGCCAATCCCATAAAACCATTCTCAGTTCGGATTGCAGGCTGCAACTCGCCTGCATGAAGCCGGAATCGCTAGTAATCGTGGATCAGCATGCCACGGTGAATACGTTCCCGGGTCTTGTACACACCGCCCGTCACACCACGAGAGTTTGTAACACCCGAAGTCGGTGGGGTAACCCTTTTGGGAGCCAGCCGCCGAAGGTGGGACAGATGATTGGGGTGAAGTCGTAACAAGGTAGCCGTATCGGAAGGTGCGGCTGGATCACCTCCTTTCTAAGGAATATTGTTGGCAGCTAGGCCAACAAAAA